>NZ_JBNPWD010000001.1:3442500-7777518 GCF_050434005.1 Chitinophaga sp. W2I13
TAAAGGAACTAGGCAAATTGACGCTGTAACTTCGGGATAAGGCGTGCCGCAGTGATGCGGCCTCAGTAAAATGGTACAACCAACTGTTTAACAAAAACACAGGGCCCTGCAAAATCGAAAGATGACGTATAGAGCCTGATACCTGCCCGGTGCTGGAAGGTTAAGGAAGGATGTTCGGAGCAATCCAAAGCTTCTGACTGAAGCCCCAGTAAACGGCGGCCGTAACTATAACGGTCCTAAGGTAGCGAAATTCCTTGTCGGGTAAGTTCCGACCTGCACGAATGGTCTAATGAGTTGTACACTGTCTCTACCACGAGCTCGGTGAAATTGTAGTATCGGTGAAGATGCCGGTTAATCGCAACGGGACGGAAAGACCCCGTGAACCTTCACTACAACTTAACATTGATTTTGAATGCCAGATGTGTAGGATAGTTGGGAGACTATGAAGCAGCTTCGCCAGGAGTTGTGGAGTCATCGTTGAAATACCAACCTTCTGTTATTTAGAGTCTAATCCCAGTAATGGGAGACATTGTTTGGTGGGTAGTTTGACTGGGGTGGTCGCCTCCTAAAAGGTAACGGAGGCTCGCAAAGGTACCCTCAGTACGGTTGGTAATCGTACGCAGAGCGCATTAGTATAAGGGTGCTTGACTGTGAGGCAAACAAGCCGAGCAGGTGCGAAAGCAGGCTAAAGTGATCCGGTGGTTCTGTATGGAAGGGCCATCGCTCAAAGGATAAAAGGTACTCCGGGGATAACAGGCTGATCTCACCCAAGAGCTCATATCGACGGTGAGGTTTGGCACCTCGATGTCGGTTCGTCACATCCTGGGGCTGGAGAAGGTCCCAAGGGTTCGGCTGTTCGCCGATTAAAGTGGCACGTGAACTGGGTTCAGAACGTCGCAAGACAGTTCGGTCCCTATCTGTTGTGATCGTTAGTAAATTGAGAGGACATGACCTTAGTACGAGAGGACCGGGTCGTACATACTGCTGGTGTATCTGTTGTGCCGCCAGGTGCAGTGCAGAGTAGCTATGTATGGATAGGATAAACGCTGAAAGCATCTAAGCGTGAAACCTGCTTCAAGATGAGTTTACTTTTAAGGGCCGTCGGAGACTACGACGTTGATAGGTTACAGGTGTAAGGGTGGTAACATCGCAGCCGAGTAATACTAATTGCCCGTAAGCTTTAATTTTTTAAATATTACGCTAAAGAGTCTTAGAATACAACTTTCCCGATATGTTATCTTATTAGTTTGCTGTAAAGCAAAGAAGATCTTATGGTGGTTATGCCGAGGGTGTTCACCTCTTCCCATTCCGAACAGAGAAGTTAAGCCCCTCATGGCCGATGGTACTGCAATATCATGCGGGAGAGTAGGTAGCTGCCATACTTATTAAGAGAAGCCTTGGTGTACAAACACCGAGGCTTCTTTATTTAAATTCTATCCAGACAGAAAAGCTGTTATAGGTTATCTCTTTAAGAGACTCAAATACGATTCACAGTTCGTTCAGAACTTCATCATATAATTGCCTGCTCAAACAGGCTAAAGATCTTATGGTGGTTATGCCGAGGGTGTTCACCTCTTCCCATTCCGAACAGAGAAGTTAAGCCCCTCATGGCCGATGGTACTGCAATATCATGCGGGAGAGTAGGTAGCTGCCATACTTATTAAAAGAAAGCCTTAGTGTTTCAAACACTAAGGCTTTCTCTTTTATATCACTTCCTGGAATCACTTATCTATTCGTACGATTATACCACTTCGCCAGATTTATCGCAACACCCATATTAAAATTCACCGGCTGGAAATACTCATTGAAATTATGGTCGTCGGTATCGTCGTAAAAACTATTACTGTTTATCGGTGTTGAAAACTGTAACTGTGCCTGAAACTTTACGTATTTATAACCCACCCGCACTGTGAATGCCGGCTCATAGAACACCACGGATTTGTCGTGGATACGCATAAATTTCGTCTGCTCCTGTTCATTATTTTCAAATGCCTTTACGCCAATATTACTGTCGTAAAAGTTTATCAGGGAAAAGCGACTGCTGAACGCTGCTTCCACCACACGATGGGAAAGCCCGAAGCTTGGTTGTATAAATACTTTGCTGAAACGGTTTTTTATGACATAGTCGTTGAGGTTAATGTTACCCGTACCATCATTATCGGATTTGTAGTTGCCAGTCAATGTTTTGAAATTGCCGCTGCCATAACCCGCATATACATCAAAAACTGCTTTTTTACTGACGCCAATAGGCTTGAAGAAGCCAACTGCCCCTTCTATCAATCCTCCGCGGGTATTGTTATCCCGGAATAAGCCATCTTCATCGTAACTATTGGTCGGATCGGCATAATTAAATCCCCACAGGTACTGGCCATTGGCCATGATGGCTATATTATCAGTAATTGCAAAAGCGGTCTGCAGATTGGTAGGTGTAACGCTGCCTTTGAATTCATACTTCTCTTTCAACAACGGCACATTTACCTGGTTAGGCACATAAATACGCTTGTTACAAGAGGATACGGCAACTGCGGCAGTACATAATAATGCTACATAAATGGAAGATTTCATAAAAGTTGTAGGTTATCAGTTTTAGTATTAAATTATATTCCGGTAGATTCCCGCTTGATTAACTCCACCGGGAATACGTAATTTTTTGTCACTTTCACTGTCTCTTCGTGGTTGATCAGCTGAACGATTGTTTCCACTGCTTTCTGCCCCATATTATACCCCGATTGTTCAATGGTAGTTAAAGAAGGAGAAATAATACGGGAAGACAGATCATTGGAATATCCCACTACTTTGATTTGCCCGGGAACCGCAATATTCCTGTTCCTCGCTTCACGGATAAAAGCCACCGCTGAACTGTCATTGGCTGCAAACATACCATCGGGCATTTTCTGTGCATCAAACAATTGTTGTGCAGCAATAGTCGCCGAGTCCATCGTCAGATCATGGATATAAACCAGCTCTTCGTCGAAAGGAATATTATATTGTGCCAATGCCTCTTTGTATCCTGAAAGCCTTTGCTGGTAAAGGTTACAGGTGAGCACTCCGGAGAAGTGGGCAATACGTTTGCAACCTTGTTTGATCAGGTGTTCGGTGGCCAGGAAACCGCCTCTGAAATCATCTCCGGTAATAGTGTAGCCCTGAAAATCGGTAGGCACACGGTCATAAAATACCAGTGGAATATTGTTCTTGATAAACGGACTGAAATGATCAAAATTGGTGGTGAACATGGAAGCAACTGCCAGTAATCCATCTACACGAAGAGAATAAAAAGTATGTACTAATTCCTTCTCCATCGCCACGGTTTCATCCGACTGGCCAATTACAATGCTGAATCCATATTTATGTGCCTCATGCTGAATACCGCTGATAGCCGTACTCTGAAAGTACATGGAAGTTCGGGGTACGATAAGGCCGAGAATGTTCGACCGTTTCTTGCGCAAACTGGAAGCAATCCAGTTAGGTACGTAGCCCATCTCTGTAGCTGCGGCTTGTACTTTTTCACGTGTTTCCAGGTTAATGAGCGGATTGTTTTGCAATGCACGTGAAACAGTAGATGCCGACAGATTCAGCTTATGCGCGATATCGTATATCGTGATTTTGTTAGTCCGATCTTTCACTTTTGAGGCTTCTAAGTTAATAATGCAGCGATATTAAGCATTTTCCGCAATAATTTATAGGCTTTTGAACATCTATAAAACGAAGGCACCCTTCCTGGAGTTACCGGGAAGGGTGCAGATATTTTCGTGTATGCGCATTCGTTATTTCGGATCCAGTGCCTTATTGATACGGGCAATCAGCTCCTGGAGATGATTGCGGGTCATGCTGTCGCCACTGCCTGCAGCAGCACGCAGCTCTGTTCTCAGGGCGGTCAGCTGGGCACGGCCAATGCCTGCAGCATCTGATCTGGCAGCACTCGGAGGTGCATAACCACCCATCATTGGGTTGGCGGGGGCAGCTGGGGCTACCAGGTCAGAAAGGTTATCCACGTAATCGCGTTGCAGGTTTCTGCGGTATACGTCTATCGGTTGATGTGTATAAAGTTCTGAGAAGATGGATTTTTTCAGATCGTTCAGCATATCAACAGGTGAATAAGCCTTTGCTCCCAGTGCAGCTTCACCGGCAATCAGTTTATTGATGGTATTGGTACTCATCAGCCTGTCCAGCACCGGTGTTTGGCGGGAATTAATCAGGGAAACGCCATCGCTGCCTATGCGGCTCAGTAAATCCTGGTTAATCAGCCACTTCGGAGTGGTAAACAGTTGCTTGTTCAGGAACTGTATCGCTTCTTTCTGGGTTGCTTCAGGTACATATTCGTACACGCCACCGGCTTGTTCTACCGTTTTCGGTGTTTCGTAGATCCCGCCTACGTTTTTAGCCACATGACCCATGTAACGGCTAAACTGACCGGCTACTTCTTTATACAATTCAGACAGGTTTGCATAACCTTCGTTATCTACCTTTGTCCAGCTAAGGAGGTTAGGCATAATATACTGGAGGTTTTTTATGCCGTATGTACTGGCAATCATGGCATTGTCGCCCAGGTCTTCATTTTGGGATCTTGGATCATCCGGGTTCATTTCTGTACCGAACCAGAATTTCTTATCCTTCAGCTTTTCTACCGTCATTTTATTCAGGATAGGCGTTTCTGCTTCAGGTGATTTGGCCTGTGGAAGCAGTTTATAGCCCCATTCGATTGCCCATTTGTCGTAGTAATTAATGCGGGGATAGAGATCAGCTCCGGTGATGCCGTCGCCAGGTTGCGCTATGTAGTTAAAACGGGCGTAGTCCATGATAGACGCCGCATGGCCGTTCTTTTTTACCCATTCCTTATCACGCAGTTTCTCAACCGGGTAAGTGGAGCTGGAGCCGAAGTTATGGCGTAAACCGAGTGTATGGCCCACTTCGTGGGAAGATACAAAGCGGATCAGTTCACCCATCAGTTCATCGCTGAACTGCATGTTACGGGCGCGGGGATCGTTGGGAGACGCCTGTACAAAATACCAGTTACGCAGCAAATGCATCACGTTGTGGTACCAGTTGATATGGCTTTCGATAATTTCACCCGAGCGGGGATCGTGTACGTGAGGACCGCTCGCATTAGGCACATCTGAAGGTTTGTAAACGATAGCAGAGAATCTGGCATCTTCAATAGACCAGGTGGAATCTTCCTGGGGAGTAGGCGCCATTTTCGCAATAATAGCGTTTTTAAAGCCCGCCTGTTCGAAGGCAGACTGCCAGTCGTTCACACCCATGATCAGGTATTTACGCCATTTTACGGGCGTTGCAGGGTCAATATAAAACACGATGGGTTTAACTGGTTCCACCAGTTCGCCGCGTTTATATTTCTCCATGTCTTCAGGTTTTGGTTCCAGGCGCCAGCGGGTGATCATCTGGAGTCTTTTCACGCCTTGCGGATCCGCATCGAAGTCGGTTACGCTGGTGGTGAAGTAGCCTACGCGGGGATCAAAATAGCGTGGTTGCATGGGCACTGCGGGAAGCAATACCATAGAGCTGTTTAACTCCACGGTAGCATTGCCACCCGGAGATGGGGGCATACCTGGTCCACCCGGTCCGCCGGATTTGCTGTATGTTTTTACGGTTTTGATTTCGGTATTCATCGGATAGGATTTCACATCAGAGATGTAAGATTTATCAGGTTGAACACCACCGATTTTGAGCATGTTTTTAATCTGGCCGTCGAAGAACAGGATCTCGTTATCCCCGCTGATGTATTCTGTGAGGTCGATAACTGTACCTTTCCCGTTTTTAGATGCCGCCTTTACATCAAATGCTGCAACGATGGGTTGCAGGTTGGAGTTGCTCACAGAGGTGAACATAGGTTGGGTAGAATCTTTTGAAACGTCGGCGTAGGAGATATTTTTAAGGAAGATGCGATTGTTGGGGCCTTTTTCAAAGCGGATCACATTTTCGCCGATGATATCGCCACTGAAGCCCATCATCATAGCGCGGAGACCTGCAGCTGATTTTGAGATCCTGTTTACCACCAGTACATCTCTTCCGAGCAGGGAATCAGGGATTTCAAAAAAGAAGCGGTCATCCAGTTTATAGATGTTAAACAGGCCTGAATCAGCCTGGGCTTTATCAGTAATTACTTCGGCAAAGGGTTTGGGTCCTGGTTTTGGTCCCGGCTTGATCATCGGAGGTTTCCCGGTAGAATCTTTAGCAGGAGCAGGAGTAGTTGGGGTGGCGTTACGCGATTGTTTTTTCCGCTGTGCGCTGGCAGGTTGATAAACTGTAGTACCCAGGCAAAGTGCGCCTGCCATGGCTATTATCAGTTTGTGATGAATTGGTTTGATCATTACGATTTAATAAATTGGTTTTTGATTAGTTGTTATGTTTTTTTAAAAACCTTTGCAAGTAAGTATTTTAAGTATTAACTTATCAGGAAAATCCATAAGCGCAGTAATGACTGTAGGAATGGAAAAAAAGAAGCAAAATTGAATGGTAGGCGTTGAAACAATAGTTGCGGTGGCAACTTTTTTTATGTAAGTATTTATTGTTATAGCAAATAATAATTTCATATGGCAGAGATAACAGGGGAGAAGTTGATTGTCGCTGCGGCATTGAATTTCAAGTTATGGAACGGGCAAATATGGATGTTGTATTGCTAAATGCTATTAGCGTGGCCTGAAAGTGGTCACTGGCGCGGAAATAAATAAGTTGGCAGAATTGTGAGATTTCTGTTGGAACATTTGAATTTTTTCTTAAATTGTGCGTCCAACTTTGAAAAAAATCAAACGATTTCAAGAATTGGGACAGTAACAATCAGTTGTGAGAACTGCAATATTGGTTTATTCGCTTATGTAAGTGTTTGCTCTAAAAAAATGAGTGGTCTAAAAGCCCTGTGATGGGGCTTTTACGTGTGAAGGTTAATTTTTGTGGGTTTTTTTGGGCTGCACTTGTTTTTTTGGACCAACCGTATAACTTTGCGAATCACTGATTAAAACAGTAAATTGGGTGCTGAGGGGCATTCTAAAGGGACAGAAACTTCTAACAAACAATAGTTTAATTTTTAACACTAAAATTTCAATCAACATGGCTGAGACTAAAACAACTGTGACTGCAGCTACAGCTAAGGCTTCTTCTCATCAACCTAAAAAGTCATCCAACCTGTTCGCGACGTTGGCTGTGCCTATCTGCTTAGTGATAGGATTCCTGTTTTTCTTTTTTGTATTAGGTAATCCAGCCAATTTCCAGGGTAATAATCCCGATGGACATCCTATAGATTCAGGTATCGGTAAATGGTTTGGTACTGTTTACAAAGGAGGATTGGTAGTACCGGTATTGATTTCCGTATTACTGGTGTGTCTGACTTTCGTGATCGAGCGCTTCCTGTACCTGTCAAAAGCAAAAGGTAAATTCAGCGGTTCTGAGCTGGTACGTAAAGTACAGTATCACCTGGCTAACAAAAATGTAGACGCAGCACTGGCTGAGTGTGACAAACAGAAAGGCTCTGTAGGAAATGTACTGAAAGCTGGTCTGAAAAAGTACAAAGAAATGGTTACCAATGCTGATCTGGATACAGAACAGAAGATCCTGACCATCAAAAATGAAATTGAAGAAACCACTGCACTGGAACTGCCAATGATGGAAAAGAACCTGGTGTTCCTGTCCACCATTGCGTCTGTAGCAACCCTGTTGGGGCTGTTCGGTACAGTATTGGGTATGATCAAGGCGTTCTCTGCAATGTCTTCTGGTGGTGCTCCGGATTCTGCACAGCTGGCGTTAGGTATCTCTGAGGCGTTGATCAACACCGCACTGGGTATCGGTACATCCGCTATTGCGATCGTAATGTACAACTACTTTACTACCAATATTGATAGCATCACTTACGCTATTGACGAATCTGGCTTTACTTTAACTCAGAGCTTCGCAGCAAACCACAAATAATCTGAGATTATTTTGTGGAATTTGAGCGGTTTTGAATCTATTTAAAGTAAACCATAAAACAGAGTAAAGATGCCTAAAGTTAAAATGCCAAGGAAAAGCACGGCCATTGACATGACAGCAATGTGTGATGTGGCTTTCCTGCTGTTAACTTTCTTTATGCTGGCGACTAAGTTTAAACCGGATGAACCGGTAACAGTAGTTACCCCATCCTCTATAAACACCACCCTTTTACCTGATTCCGATGTGTTGTTATTCACAGTGGATAAGGATGGCAGAGTGTTTTTCAGCATGGATGGTCAGCCCAAAAGAAAGAAGCTGATAGAAGATCTGAACACGCAGTACAAACTGGGCCTGGATGATAAAGAAATTAAAAGCTTTGTAACCGGAGCCAGTGTAGGAGCACCTATCAAAGACCTGAAACAATACCTCTCCCTCTCTGAGGACGAACGTAAAAAATCAGGACTGGACAAGGGAATTCCTACAGATTCTGCTAATAATGAGTTAGGTGCCTGGATCGAATATGGTGTTGCAGCACAAGGCGGAAGCATTGCGAAGCTGAAGTACTGTATCAAAGCAGACAACCAGACTCCTTATCCAAAGATCAAGGAAATCCTGGATACCTTCAAAAAGAAGCATATTCAGAAGCTGAACCTGGTTACTAACCTGGAAGAAGCACCTAAAGGTACTGCTGCCTGGGAAGAGGCAAATGCACCTAAGAAGTAAACGGCAGTAATTACTTCCTGACCTGGAAGGCTGTTGATTTAAGAACTAAAAAAAATTGGCTACTATGGCAGAAATGGATACCAGTAGTAGTGGCGGTGGCAAGAAACACGGTGGGACGAAATCCAAGAAACAATCTACCCGTGTAGATATGACACCGATGGTAGACTTAGGTTTTCTCCTGATTACCTTCTTCATGCTTACCACTACCATGTCCAAGCCCAAAACAATGGACTTGATCATGCCAAAGGATACCGAAAATGAGAAGGACCAGAACAAAGTAAAAGAAAGTACGGCCCTGACCATTTTACTCGGAAAAGATAATCGTGTTTACTATTACGAAGGTTTGGCACAAGACCCGAATGCCTCTGCTAATCCTGACTTCTTCAAGGCAACATCATTTGCCAATACCGGAGGAATCAGAGATGAGATTATCAGAAAGAGGGATGAGGTTGCCAAACTGAGAAATGCAAAAGGTGAACCAGAAGATGTTGTGGTGATTATTAAAGCTGATGATCAGGCTAATTACAAGAATTTCGTAGATATTCTTGATGAAATGGCCATCAACAGGATTCAACGTTATGCAACCGTAGATATCAGTGACCAGGATAAAAAATGGATACAGTCTACAGAAACAGCTAACGGTGTACCTAGCAGCACTCCTGCAACTCCGCCGGCTAAATAACTAATTATTTTTTTGCATCCATCATAAAACAACAACAATGGATTCTGCTAAAGTCTTAAAGTCCGATTTTCTTGATATCCTGTTTGACGGCAGGAACAAGGATTATGGGGCGTACGATTTGCGGAGACAGTATAATAAGCGTGTGCGGAATGCCATTTTGGGAACCGCGTCATTGTTTGTAATATTCTTTGCAACGTACATGATATCACAGTGGGTTAAAGCTTCTGAGGGTGAAAACACGAAGAAGCCGGTGATACAGGAAATTAAGATGGAGGATGTGAAGTTACCGGATGATCCGAAAACGCCACCTCCGCCACCTCCACCGCCTGCGCCGCCACCACCGGTAAAACCGTCAGTACAGTTCACTCCTCCTGTTATTAAGAAGGATAATGAAGTACCACCGGATGAGGAACCTCCGAAACATGAGGATATTAAGGATAAAGCCATCAGTACTAAAACTGTAGACGGTGATCCAAACGGAGTTGATCCGGGATTACTGGAAGATAGTAAAGGTACCGGTGTAGTAGGCCCGCCTCCTGCTCCTGCAAAAGAAGAAATCTTCACTTTCGTAGAGCAACCTCCAACCTTCCCGGGTGGAGAAGAAGCACTGGCCAAATACCTGAGCAAAAATATCCGTTACCCGCGCGTTGCGCAGGAAAATGGTATCTCCGGTACAGTATTCGTTCAGTTCGTAGTAGATTCTGAAGGAAACATTAAAGATGTAAAAACAGTAGGCGCCGCAAAAGGTGGTGGCCTGGAAGAAGAAGCTGTGCGTGTGGTGAAAACCATGCCTAAGTGGAAAGCTGGTAAGCAAAATGGCCGCCAGGTTTCTGTACAGTTCAACCTCCCTATCCGCTTTACTTTGCAGGAGTAGTACTGTATCAATATAATTTTCAAAGGTCCCGTTTCAACATAGTTGGAACGGGACCTTTGATTTTCAGGAATTGGTGATAGCCACGATTGTCCGTAAATTTGTGCCCTTTGGGAATATTCATAAACTAAACACGGTATGCTGGGTAAATTAACAGGATTTGATGATACGATTGTAGCGGTAGCAACAGCCCCGGGCCTCGGCGCTATTGCGGTAATACGGCTGAGCGGCCCCGATACCTATGCGATCTGTAACGGACTATTCCCTGGTAAGGATCTCCTGCAACAAGCCAGTCATACCCTGCATTTTGGTAACATCGTTTCCAATGGTCATATCATCGACGAGGTAGTGGTGAGCCTGTATAAAGGCCCCCGCTCTTATACCGGCGAAGATGTGATTGAGATATCCTGTCATGGTTCTCCCTATATCCAACAACAAATTATTGATGCCACCATTAAAGCAGGTGCACGGCTGGCGAAGCCAGGTGAATTTACCCAGCGGGCATTCCTGAACGGTAAACTGGATCTTACCCAGGCCGAATCTGTGGCCGATCTGATAGCCAGCAATTCTGCCGCTTCCCATCAAACCGCCATGCAACAAATGCGTGGAGGCTTCTCCAAGGAATTACATGCTCTGCGTGAGCAATTAATTACCTTTTCTGCCCTGATCGAACTTGAACTGGACTTCAGCCAGGAAGATGTGGAATTTGCCGATCGTAGCGGCTTATATACCCTTGTTACTAATGCCACCGGAGTAGTGAAGCACCTCATCGATTCCTTCCGGATGGGAAATGTTATCAAAAATGGTGTGAATACCGCCATAGTAGGTAAACCCAATGCCGGCAAATCAACATTACTGAATACGCTTCTCAATGAGAACCGCGCCATCGTCAGCGATATTGCCGGCACTACCCGCGATACCATCGAGGAAATACTCAACATTGATGGCATCCTCTTCCGCCTTATAGATACTGCCGGTATCCGCGAAAGCCTGGATACCATTGAAAGCATTGGTGTGCGGAAAACAATGGAGAAAATACGCGAGGCCGGTGTAGTCGTTTATCTCTTTGATGTGAATGAACTCTCTGAAACGGATATACGTAATCAGATTACTGCTTTTGAATCACAAAACGTTAACTATCTCCTGGTAGGAAACAAAACAGATATCACCGGTGAAGCAGCCATCCGCGCCAAATTCACCGGTATACCTGAAATACTTTTTATCTCAGCAAAGAATCATGCACACATCCAGGAGCTGAAAGATGCACTGGTACATAAGGTACTGGCAGGCGATGTCAACACAGAAGATACCATCATCACCAATGCCCGCCATCACGCCGCGCTGCAGGAAGTGCTGAAATCATTACAGGATGTAAAACAGGGAATGGACGACGGTCTGCCGGGAGACTTGCTGGCACTGGATATCCGGCTCTGTTTGCATTATCTGGGAGAGATAACGGGTGAGGTGACAAATGAGGATAGGCTGGATTATATTTTTAGTAAGTTTTGTATCGGGAAGTAACCCCTTTCTTTTATTTACATCTACTTTTCTTTATTTACCTAACGTAATGCTTATCAGTGCTGCATCTTGACAGGATGCCTAATTTTTCCTTTGTTTTATTTTGTTGTTGATCCATAAACCTCTAAATTAGTAATAAGATACGGAGGTACAAATGTACACGGGGAAATAGGGAAATAATGGCAGTAATTGACAGTTTAAGGCAGTAATAGGCAGTTTAATTCATCCCCAGACAGTAGCCTCACAATAGTTCCAATTTCAACTTCTAAAAAATGAGTAGTCATTTAAGGATAAAGAAGATTTGTGAGCATTGCGGAGAAGTATTCATCGCCCAAAAGACAGTAACCAAATTCTGTTCGCTAACCTGCGCCCGCCGCAATTATAAACTACGTGAGAAGAAAGAGCGTGTACAGAAAGTAGAGTCGGAAACAAACACTCAACTTCTTTCTAAATCCAGGTTGGTTGATCCCCCAACCTCAAAGCCATTGGGTGACCTGATAGATATTAAGGCGCTATCTTCTCTTACCAGCATCAGCGAACGTACTTTATTCCGGTTGATAAAAGATGAGGACTTCCCCAAACTAAAAGTGGGGCGTAGTCTTCTTTTTCACCGGCAAACCGTGATAGATTATTTAACCACCAAATACGGGAATATATGAGAGGAGCGCTGAGAAACAAGAAGTTGAAGAGTGGGAAGCTCAGTCTTTATATAGATTACTACCCGCCTGTATGGAATCCACAGGCGAAACAATACACCCGCCGGGAGTTTCTGAATCTACATCTTCATGCTAATCCTGTTACTCCATTGGAGAAACAGGAAAACAAACTGTATAACGAAATAGCTGAGAAAATCTATCTCAAACGCATGAAAGCCCTGATGCTGGATGCTAACGGCTTGTATAATAAAGATGCGCTGGACGCAGATTTCTACTTGTATGCGTTGAATTTTATTCGTGGAAAGCAGCGAGAGGGAGTTGATACTACCCACCATGAAACAGCTATTAAGTATCTGAAACGTTGGATGGGAGAGCATTTTAAATTTCGGAACATCGATGAAATATTCCTGAAGAAATTCAAAGAATATCTGTTAACTACCAATTCACTAAAGTCCTCAAAAGCGAAGCTGGCCCAGAATTCGGCGGCTTCTTACTATGATAAATTTATTCTCATTATTCAAAGTGCCTTCTTAGATAAGTATCTACCAGAAGACTATACTTTACGTGTGCCGCGTATCAGCAACGTAGATACCTTCCGGCAGATCATTGACGATGAAGAGTTACGGTTGTTATTAGAGAATCCTATTGATGATGATACTGTTTTCCGGTCTTCCATTTTTGCGTTGCTTAGTGGCTTCCGGTTTAGTGCTATCAAGATTCTGAAATGGAGCGATCTGCATTTCTCCGAAGCATTGAACACCTGGTATGTGTATATCATAGACCCCAAGCCGGAACGATCTTTCAAGCATTATATCAGTCAGCAGGCGGTTGATATATTAGGAGAGAAGCAGGAAGGGGATAAGCTAATATTTCCGGATCTCAATTATTCCCGCACCCGGACAAGGCTCCAGGATTGGTTTGCCAGTGTGGGTTTAAAAGATAAAGCTAAGTTCCACAACTGGCGGCATAAGTACGCGACTGACCTGATTGAGAAAGGAGAGGATATATATGTTGTCAGCAAAATGCTGAATCATAAGCATGTGAAGACTACGCAGATCTACGCGAAGGTGCCGGATACTAATAGAGCTAAAGCAGCCAGCAAGGCTATTAATAGACATTTAAATTAACCCCTCATGAGTTTATCGCCTATTGAGCAGAGATTGGATCGTATGGAGAGCGATATCCAGCAGATCAAAAGTATGTTGTCTGAATTACTGGACCTGTCTAAGGGGGCATTTCAGTCGCATGCTCATGAGAATATTATGTCGGCTAAGGAGGTGGCAGACCTACTCCGGCTGGATGTCAATGTTATTTATGGTAAGTGTTCTAAAAGGGAGATACCATTTTTTAGGATGGGGAAGTTGTATAAGTTTAAGAAGTCAGAGATATTGGAGTGGGTGAAGCGGCAGGGGGATAGTGGCGCTTTTTCTGTTGATGATTATGTTAATCGGTATTTACAAGCAAATACATTAAGAGGTTAGTATTTATATTCCATGAACTTTACATTTTTATAATCATATGAAAGACGATCAAATACTCATTTACCAGAATTCAGAAGGCGATTTAAGAATTGATGTTAAGTTGGAAGACGATACTGTTTGGCTGACTCAAGACCAGATGAGCCTTTTATTTCAGAAGGCAAAGTCAACCATTAATGAACACATTAATAATATATATAAAGAGAAAGAGGTTGATCAAGAATTCACTATGAAGAAATTCGGAAATTCCGAATTTGCTAAAAAGCCTGTTAATTTCTATAATCTTGATGTGGTAATTTCTGTTGGTTATCGGGTTAAATCACCACGTGGTACGCAATTCCGCATTTGGGCTAACAAGGTGTTGAAAGAATATCTGATCAGCGGATATGCCATTGACAAAAAGCGTTTTCAGGAACAGTCCCGCAAATTGGATGAGCTGAAGCAAACGGTTAAGCTATTGGGGAATGTTATGGAGGCTCAAAACCTAAATACTGATGAAGCAACGGGTTTATTAAAGGTAATCACTGATTACACTTATGCTTTAGATGTGTTGGATCAATATGATCATCAGGTATTGCAAATTGAATCAACCACCCCTGAGAATTTATTTGAAATTACCTACCCTTCTGCAATGGAAGCAATCAAAGGACTTCGTGATAAGTTTGGTGGAAGTAGTTTGTTTGGGAATGAGAAGGACGAATCATTTCAGGGGTCATTGGCTGCAATTTACCAGACATTTGGCGGGCAGTATCTTTACCCAAGTGTGGAAGAGAAGGCGGCCAACCTGCTTTATTTCGTTATAAAAAATCACTCCTTTTCTGACGGGAATAAGCGTATTGCGGCTTTTTTATTTGTGTGGTTTTTAGAGAAGAATAGAATCCTCTATCATTCCGATGGCTCAAAAAAGATTGCTGACAATGCTTTAGTTGCACTTACTCTTATGATAGCTGAATCTAAACCCGATGAGAAGGATATGATGATTAGGGTGGTTGTAAACCTAGTTAATTTAAGAAACTGACCAGAAATAATTAAGCGTATAGGTAGGTAACCTCAACTATTTCAAAGTTGAATCTTCAGACCCCAGTAATTGTTGAATATCATTCCATAGGAAAAACACACGGGATCTCACTTTGAAAGGCTTCAGTTTACCATGTTTGATCCAGTCATAAATAGTCGGTTTTGTAACCTGGAATAATTCACATACCTCGGTCATCTTATAGAGCGGTTTATATTTGAGTCCTGGTGTTTGATATTGTGAATCGGATGGACTAAGTCTATTAACCTTTGCGACCTCCTCACGTATAATTAGCCTGATCTGCTGCCAAAAATCATCTGGTTCAAAAGGAAACAGCATGGGCATTAGATTCTTTTTTACTTGCATATTTTCTTCCATGCATCCATTATTTGAATAAACATAAAAATTAGATCGAATGAGAAATGCTAAGTACAGCACTACTTTTAAAAAGGATCATCTTCAGAGTACCAGTCAAAACGTTTTTCATTTATACTCTTGTTTTTATTAAGGACTATTGGATCAAAGGTATCATAGAGGAAACCACTTTTTGCGTCATAAACAACATCGCATTTGGCGTAGCTTGTCATATTTCCCTTTCTACGAAGTAAAAATTGTGCTTTATTTCCCTTAAAGTCATAGAAGTCGGGACGGAAGAGCTGAATTATATTATAACCCTGTTGTTCCAGCACATTGCTGTCTCTTAAATCAGAAAGAACAGGCTCCCTGAGCTTAGGCTCATTACTTCTCTGATCTCTTTTTGATGATTCTCTATTTAATAATGCTGTTGCAATAATGGTAATCTTACGTGTTCTAACTATGTCGCTTAGTCGAAGAGTATTTAATGTTACGGTGTTTTCCCTGTTTTGACTCATTCCTTTGTCATATGAGCTAATACCAAGATTTTGGAGAGAGGAAATAAAGAAAACAGTGGTTCCTTGGGCGATATATCTAAGTAATATCTCCTCTATTGTGTCCATATTGCTATGGACTTGATTAATAATCTCGACGCTATTATTGGAGGCTTTAATTTGTGCATCACGAAGAGCACGTCTATGTTCAAATGACAGCTGCTGCCAGTTGTTGAGTTCATCAATATTTACATTAAGCTGTCTAGCGAGTAACTGACGTTCAATCATATCCTTGGGCGTGCCTGAGAATGAAAGGTAGACACTTTTGATATTCAGATTGTTGAAGGAATCTACAGTTGCTAGAAGAGCACTGTCTACTTCATTATTAGGATAGCCAGACAGTATATTTATTGTACCTGGAGTAAAACCTCCTCCAAGTAAGAAATCTAATGATTTGTATCCTGTTGGAAAGTGGGGCTGGGGTGAAAGTCGTTTCATTAATTCAATATTTATTTCTTCAGATTCAATTTTTTCTTCGAGTTCTTTCTTCTCCCTTTCTTTTCTGAGTTCATCTTGCTTTTGCCGCCTGAGGGCAATGACTCCAGAGAATTTTTTTATGAGACAACTTGTACAGAGCTTTTCATCAAATATGCTGCACCATTCGTTATATTTTTCTTCGGTAGTATACGACGCTTTTAAATCTATTTCTCCAACACCTTGCCTGAAATCTCTTCCATTTTCTATAATTGAACTGTAGTGGGATCTGTTTCTAACAAGCAAATTGATTTCTTTGTCACAATAACTTTCTTGGTTTTGGGGGCAACTACCTTTATGCCAGTATACTTTTGATGTTTCTGCTACTTTTTCCTCCATGTCATTTCGCTTCATATTGAATACGTCTCTCTGCAGGTTAAGAATGGAGTACTCCATTTTATTTTTATTTTTAAGGGGATCATTCTTAAAGGAAAAATACATTTGAACTTTCTCTATCTCTTCCTGATCTATTAAATTAATAAAGACTGATAAACGTTGGTTGTTTTTAAGGTCGTAATAAATGGTCTTAGGCATGAGTTGCAGAATTGTATTTGATATGTAATCCGGCTTACTAATTAAGCGGAGCAATTTATTAAGAAAATAAATTAGGGGCGGTTAATCACTTGTTATGCAAAAGATTTTTGAATTAATATTTTAATAATATGTTATCAATTAAGCGTCTATCCTGATAATAATTTCGTATATTGATTATATCCATTTTTGCTAAAATCAACTATGATATGACCCAATTGGAGCAATTGAAAGATGTCCCCTTTAGTGTTAGAGTAGCTGAAACAAATGCCTTTGTGAGGGAAATCCCATATCATGACCAGGCGAAGAAATCCTCTCGTTGGACAATTGACTTTGATAAATTAGCTAACCATGCTTTACATAATCACTACTGTATTTCATTTATAAAATGCCCCTTCCCCTTAAATTTTGATAGCCTGATAAATCATTTTGACTGGTGTAGTCGTTACCTATATTTTAACTTTGAAGAGTCGATTCTACGAATTGAGATATTCACAAAGTTGGAGAAACAGCATTTTGATGCCGAAAAGTTGGAGTATTTAATAAAGATGCTGAAGGAATATCCTCAGGCATATCAGTATAAATTAGACGAGGCGGACAACAGACAACAATGGGCGTTGCGGAAGAAATTTAACTTTCAGAAGAATATGGACTTCTTGAAGATAATGGAAAACGACATGCAGCAAAGGACCATATTATTGGATTACTTGCAAACTCTGCAAAGGGAGATTGGGAGGGATAGAGTCATAAATCCAATTGAGGAATCCGCTACCTCTCCAAAACAAGTTGCTTTACCCAACATGGAGAAGCGGGAAAGGGAAGCAAGCAGCTATAATTATCTGAAATTAAATGATGAACTTTCTCCCGCTACTTGTAAGAAAGTGATTGAGTTTTTATATGACACCCTCCAACCATACTTTCGAGTCCCCTACCATCTTGATATTTTTAGTAAGATATTTAGTACTGAAGACAGCCCTGAATTAGAGCTTATCAAGAAAGACCATTTCGATAATCAATCCTTAAAAATCATCTTCCTGTCATTGAAGGAGGTAAAAGGACTCGTTGTATCCTGGCAGGTAATTGAAAAGAAGGTTCGGGTATTTAAGGCAAATGGAACCCCATTTTCCAGTTTTTCTGAGGTGAGTATGGGTAAGATTAGTCGTCAAAAGCGCCAAAAACAGGAGAAAGACATACACCCCGTAATTGAACTGATTAAGAAGGAGTTAGCCGCCAATAGAAGAAAATAAGCAATCACCATCCTACAAATAAAGTCCGGATTTTGCATCTTTTTTCCGGATTTTGCCTTAAATCGGTATTTTTTGCATTCATATTTGCTCTGAATCAATAGTGAAGAGATATGAGTGAGCAAATGCAATTTATTGGTTTCAGTATAGAGCAAGCAAGGCTCTTTATTGAAAATATCGTTAAGTCCTGCCTCCAAGAAAATAACCTATCCAAGGGTCTATCAGAAACACCCCTAAACATTCAGCAGGCTTGTAAAATTATTGGTGTTTCCGCCCCCACACTCCGGAAGTTCGTGCAAATGTCCCTGATCCGCCGCCATGACCTGGGCGAGCGTAAGAAGGTGTTTTACCTGTCTGAGCTGGAGGAAGATATTAAGCGGATTCGATCCATGAACCAGAAACCTGAAGATTAACCCTTTTTACCCATCTCAAACAATTTTATGGTAACAGATGATTTCCCCATTGCCGAGGCAAAGCGGATCGACATGGTTGATTACCTGGCATCCCTCGGCTACAAGCCTCAGAAGATCCTAAGTCAGGATTATTGGTATTTATCTCCGTTCCGGGAAGAGAATACTGCCTCCTTTAAGGTTAACCGCAGACTGAATTTGTTTTATGATTTTGGAATTGGTCAAGGAGGAAGTATTGTAGACTTTGGAATGTTGTTCCATCATTGTACCATTCCTCAAGTTTTGGAGAAGCTGCAAACTTTTCTTTCTTTTCACCGGCACCAGGTTATCTCTCAGCCTCCACCAGTGGGGCCAGCTCCCCATTTTTCCAGTGAAGAAAAAATCCGGGTGATAGGGGATGCACCGATTACTTCACCGGCCCTGCTCTATTACCTGGAAGTGCGCTGTATTCCCCTGCAGCTTGCCCAGCAGTTTTGCCGGGAAATTCGGTACTCCCTTTATGGAAAGGATTATTATGCCATCGGTTTTAAGAATGATGTCGGCGGGTATGAATTGCGCAATCCTTATTTTAAGGGGAGTTCCAGCCCCAAGGCAACTACGTTTATTGATAATGGCGCATCTGAAGTATTCGTATTTGAAGGCTTCTTCAGTTTTCTATCTTTCCTGATGATCCATCGGGAGAAAGACCCGCCGGTGACCAACTACCTGGTACTAAATTCTTTATCCTTCTTTAAAAAGAGCCGGGAATTAATGGAGGGACATCAGACTATTCATCTGTATTTGGATAGAGACAAAGCAGGTATTATCCAAACGCATCAGGCGTTATCTCTGGATAAGAAATACCGGGATTGCAGTTACCTATATGGGAACTACAAGGACTTGAATCAATTTCTCATCCATTCTAACCCTGCGGAAACCAGCAAACGCCCACAAGACAACCTCAATAAGCTACGCCCAGGTTAGCCTCAGAAAAGGGAATGGAGAATGATGCTCCTTTTTCTTTTCACTGTAACCCACTCCTCTCAGGAGTAATTATTCAATTATTAAAAATCTCAAATTATGGCAGATTTCAAAAGAAAAACACTGCAATTAAGTTCTGGTAAGCAGATTAAGTTATTTGGAAATAGCATGGCTATAGGGAAATCATTGGAACTTGGAGAAGGGTATCGCCCCAATATACTTGCCTGCAATGATGGAGTTTCGGAAAGTAATTCCCCCGCATCTGTGCATAATCCCTTCAGGTTAACCCGTGACGAATTGCTAGAACTAGCGGATTATAATATTCAACTTTGGATGGACTTGAAAAAAAATATCTATAAACACGGGATCGATAACCCCATGATTTTTGAGATGGAGTTACCGCCTCAGAACAAATTAGCTAAGCCCGGACCTAAGAAAAACGGGCCTGAAGGGGAAGGTAAAAAGATAGTTTCTCCCAAATCAGACGACAAATTATAGTGTAGGAAAACCATGCGGGCGGGAGCATATGGGTCTTGAGGCTCGGTATAGCCAGCTATGTTTTGGTAATACCAAAACTTCTGACCCACCGCATGCTATCGCATTTGTGGACAGGTTTTTTCATCCGCTGACGGCGGATTCAAAGAATAAAATGAATTGAATTATGACGCAGAATTATAAGAGGCAGAGGAGTAAAGGAGGGCGTCCTTCAAAAGAAGTCAGGAAAAATATTATCCTGACATTCAAATGTTCAGCTTATGAAAAGATGGTCATTGCCCAAAAGGCAAAGGAATTAAACCTGAATATATCAGAGTATATCAGGCGGATGTCAGTAAACGGTAAGGTTGATCAGCAGATTAAAGTACTCCCTGCTGAAGTATTGGCGCTATCCGGAACACTTAATCATATAGCTGCCAACATCAACCAGGTAGCCAAAAAGCGCAATAAGGATGAAGACTTATCAATGATGGAGCTGGTAAACCTTCAAAACATGGTGCCGGTGCTGAAGGGAATTGCAGTGGAGATTAAAAATTATCTCAGGTGATCGGCACAGTAGTAACCGGAAGTTCTTTTTATCATCTTATCAGCTATGTATTGGAAGATAAAAAAGATTTGTCCGAAAAGCAGAAAAGGGAAATGTCTTTAAGGGATGGTGTTCAGCACAAGGATAGAGCCGAAATACTTGCTTTTAATAATTGTTTCGGCGATAAGTATGAGATGGCTGAACAGTTTAGGGATGTAGCCCACTTGAGTAAGAGAGTTGAAAAACCAGCATTTCATCTTTCCGTTAGACTGGCTGAAGGTGATCATTTGACCAAAGATCAACTGATTGAGCTGGGGGAAGCTTTGGTAAAGGAATTTAATGTTGAAGATCATCAGTACCTGATGGTTTTTCATAAAGATACCCGTGAGCAGCATTTTCATATAGTAGTAAACAGGGTAGGACTTGATGGTAAAGCGGCCAGTGATAGTAATAGCTATAGGCGAATGGCAGCATTTTGCCGGAAGCAGGAACAGAAACTCGGATTGACACAAGTATTGAGTCCGAAAGCGTTTTTATCGAAAGACCAGCAATTAATTCCCCGGCAGGATCAAAGGAAAATAAAGCTGAAGGACCATATCCGAAAAACTTTAAGGGAGGTAAGTGATTATCCTTCCTTTGAAAAAGCTATGCGCTCATTGGGTTATACAGTGATTAAAGGTCGAGGTATTTCTTTTATTGATGGAAAGAAAGTAAAGATTAAAGGAAGCGACGTCGGCTTCTCCCTTTCAAAAATTGAGAAGATTTTATCCCTGAAAAAGGAGCTGGCAGGTAAGCAACTGGAACAAAAGAATCTTGAATCACTTTCCCGAAAACAATTCGGAAAAAATATTCACTATACGGATAATGATTGGTTCCAGTATAATACCGGTTCTCCTCTGACGTTGGGTATTCAAAATTTAGCAAACCTTATTGAATGGTTATTACAACCTGAGATGACTGGTAATTTTATTCCGTATGAATTGACCCAGGAGGCATTTGATAGAAAAAGGAGAAGAAAGAAAAAAGGCCCATCTCTTTGACATCTTCAAAATATTAAATCATGCATCAGATTATAGAAACACTTGCTGCCAAGTTAGACAAGCAAGAAAAATCACTGCAGGACTTGGATGAAAAAGTAAAGGCTATCCCCGATAGCTCCGGTAAGATTGTCGAAATATGGAAGGAAATGCACGGTACTTTCATTCGACATTCCTTACCTAAAGAAGAAGTCGTCACGCTAACTGCTGCTTTATCTGAAAATATCCGGATCATGAAAACTCCCCGGACGGAGAATCTTACCCATCATCATCATTTGCCAAAGGTTATTTTTATAGTGATAGCTCTGGTGGTAGTTGTTGCTGTCCTGAGTATGGGGTGGTATAATGCGGCTGATAATCTGAAGCAGTATAAAGCATCAGATACAAAATACCGCTTCCTGAAATTGCAGGGGAATAAGTCTATTCAACAATTATTAATTACTACCGATAGCCTATATTATTGTAATTCTGTCATGCGGGATAGTGTGCTGCATCAGGAGCAATTGAAAAATGATCGGCTGGAAATGCTACGATTGGCAACTGAACAAGAACAGTCTGCAAGGGAATTGAGAAAGAAAGCGAGTCGCATGAATCAGTAGTTGCTACTGTCTGAAATACCAAGTTTCCTGTGCTGTCTTACCAAATTGCTGAATATAGCTATCGTTGGCGTGAAGAATACATTCCAGATATTGAACCGGGTTGCCGATTTTTAAACCAACCACCTGCAGCCCGGTTTCATTACATCTTTTAAGAAATTCCGGGAAGTCTTCAATAGAAATAACATGTTTGCCGTGAGCAACTCCGCTGAAGCCTTCTAACCAATATATCTGTGTTAGATTATTTTGTGTCATACATTTCCTGTATAGCTACGCATCTGAAAATTACTCCGTCTCTTTCTTCCATATGGGATTCATGATAGTGACCATAATACCATTTCCGACATCCGGCAGCCTTAAGATATGAGTAGATCTGGCTCATTATCAGCCGTTCGTTTTCCAGATCAGTAGCTAGGTCTTTGCCAGCAGCCATCTCCTTAACAATAAAATTAAGAACGATGGGGTCAAAGGTGTAAGGCCATGTTTCTTTAGGGGCTATATGGGAAACAGCCATATCAATGCCTTGAGCGCATGCTGATTTTAGTAATGCTTCATCAAATTTGATTTCTTCGTCCGGCCAGTAGTCTTTGCCGGGTGTCCTGCTTAGCCTGTCAATGGATATACCACCGCCAATAAATATGACCTTTCGATCTTCTATTTCAAGTACTTCGTAATCCTGTACCAGTTTGACGTTTTGAAGATTGAAAGTATCCCTGTGATCCCAGAACCACTTATTATCATGATTGCCTCTCAATATGTACAGATGGTTTTCCTTCTCCCTAAGAAATTTATCAATTTGAGACAATGCTTTTATGTCAAGATCTTTATGCTGAAAGCCAAGCCCCCAGTCTCCAACCTGTATAAAGGAAGAGTTTTCCAGTCCGAATTTTTTGATCTTGGAAAGTATTTCCGGATAACCTCCATGAAGATCACCAACGACTACCATTTCGATATTGTATTAGATGAAAGTTAATATGTTGCTAATGTAATTATTTATAATCCTGGACATGCCTGATCCTGGAAGTTATTTGTTTTCATGTGTATTATCAGTAACCTGATTTTTGAGAAGAAAAGTAACTTCAATCATTCTTTCCATGTCGATGTATAGTTCAGTTGTTCCTAATGGATCAATGTTGCCCATAAGCAGATTTTTAATAAATCCATTCCATAGATGTTCTCTAAAGCTCTGAAGGGAATATCTTTCCCAGAAATCAGTAATTACCAATTGTGGGTTATTTATTTCTTGTTGGTTAAGCCTGAATGGCCGTTGGCTGTAATCATCTTCTATTTCAGATGAATTGATTAGCGGGTTACTATTTTCCATAATTGTTGGAGGTTAGGTGAATAATAAAAATGGTTTAATTGTTTGTCGAGTACTGACTCTGTTGTATATAGCTTTCAGCCTTCCTGGTACGGTTGCAGGATGAGCCGCGAACCATGTAATTGTATACACCCCTTATATGGATACCATAAAAGGAAAGATATTTAGTGAGTACACATGAAGCCTCACTCCACGGGTGTACAAGCACCCTCAAATATTCTTGTTAGCCAGGGAGCTATTCTACAATTATATTAATCCCGGCTTTATTGGCTTTGTAAGTGATCTTTTGCCGTAATCCGCCATAGTTCCAATTTCGCACAACAAATTTTTCTTCTTTCGCCAGTTCTTCTGTTTCCTGTTGATCCACCAGAATAAGTGTGGCCGCTTGATGCTTTACACAAAGGTCTATCAGCCGTTTACTGTAAACATGGAGTTTATAGTTGATGTACCTCTTTTCTGCATCGCGGAAGATATTTACCTTTTGGCGCATCCGCGCTTTACCATTTTTAGTCCTGTTAAAGCCAGATGATTTCTGACAACGCCGGATAGCTTCCTGGATAGCCAGTCTGCGATAGAGGAAGTCTTCTTTTGTGCCTATCCTATATTGATACCTATTGATTTTTACGACCACGGGGATTTCCATAGAAAGTGACGCCTCCGCTATCACCTCAGGTTTTAGATTGTCCACCAGCTTATCAAACTGGAAAACAGCCAGCAAGTAAATTTTACTACTGTCTAATTGCAGGGAGCTATCACAAAGTTTGTAATCTTCTTCTATAGCCCTTTTCCACATGCTATACTTGTCATCCAGATCCTTTCCGAAATAAGTTCTAAAGTAAAGCCCATAGATTGAAAAAGTGTAGTTTCTGCTTTTTTCAATAGAACTTATGTTAATCAAAGCCTTTGCCGGTATAGGTATTGGGATATTGCGTTTATAGTTCCTCAGTGATCTATCCCCTTTCCAGTATGCTTCTTTTTCCTTGTTGTACGTGGATACAAGGGTATTATTTAGACACCCTAGTATTGCCATTGGCATTTCCTGTTTATATCGTTTGCTGAGGAACTGATAAGTGGTATTGGTTTTTGAGGTGGTTAATATACCGTCCGGATCTTTGTGGACATCAGTCAGCTTAACTTTTGTGTCATCCTTCAGATAGAACAATTCCTTTATCTGGTCCTGAATAAAGTGATGGGTAGATATTTGATTGGCGGCCCGGAAACAGAAATGTTGCCATTGCCACAGCGTTTCCCAGATTGTATGTCTTACCTGGTCATCATCACTATTGATGAGTAGCTGGATTCTACGAGTAACAATGATTTTTCTTGTTTCCATGTTTGCGAATTTTTTGTAAGGTTTGATTGGCTGAAACGTATTGATTTACTACATCGGCTAATGGTCTGTTCGTTTCCTGAGAAATCCTGTCAAAGCTGTATTTGTCTTGATGCCGTAACTTATATATCTGGGCTTGTTCTGGAGTCAGGTGTGTTTTATAGTTATCGTGATGGTCCTTTCTGATGGTGGCTTGCTTTGGCGGAGGAGCCAATAACATTGATTTTAGGGATTCAATGCTTTCCTGAATTTCTGTTGTTATATGCTGGTACGGAGCGGCGAACCGTTTGGCTATTTCTTTATAGTTAAGGCCGTAGAGCATGTAAAGCCTTATGATGGTTTGCCTGTTGGCTGGTAAATATGGAATCGCCTTTTCAATCCTTTCAAGGCATTCGAGATCCTTCCCTGACAAGTGAGGTGATTCTGCCTCTTCCTCTGGGTTAAAGGATGCGTAATGACTATTCTCCAGAAATTCAAGGTGCATAAAGCTGCGATGGAATTTACTGACTTTCTTTCTGAGGTATTCGAAGCACCCCCACCGGACACATAGCCGGATGAATCGGAAAAGGTGGAGCATGCTGGTCATTCGTGTTCTGAAATCCCAGGCTCGGAGAAAGGCATCCTGGAGGATAGAGTTTATAACAAATGAGTCTTCAATTATGCGCCTGGCGTAATAGAAGATCGGTTTGTATAGGTTGTTGTATATGTAGTTTAGCCCTGTTTCATCACCCACTTTGAACAGTTGAAAATGGGTATTGTTCTCCGGTGTGCCGGTTGTGATGTATCTACTCATAGCTTCCAATTTCAAATAGACATGATAAGATTGTAGTGGTTGTTAACCACCAAAGCCATTACAGTATGTTTAATTGGAGCCTGCGGAGTGAGTATAAAAAAGGCGCAGGACTCAGCGTTACCGTCCCCTGGCACGACCAAGCGCCTAAAGACCAAAGCAACGCGAGCCCACGCGCCTTATGACGTGAGCTTCGCCGTTGCCTTGTTGGTCTGGAATTTGGTCGTTTCGGGGACCAAGGCATTTGCGAGACGATTCATGCTATATTAGTAGAATCGCCAAATTAGTATTTTATGGAAAGATTTGATAGTCTCTCTTCAATAAAGATAGGATAATTTTTCAATTGTACATCTATAGAGGTACAAAATATTTTCAGATTTAGCAGAACTTCCTTTAATGGATGCCCTTCAGGAGGAAGAAATATTAAAAGAGTTTGGGAAAAAGCTTCAAAAATTGCGTAAAGCAAAAAAATTAAGCATTAGAAATTTTGCATACGCTGCAGAGTTGTCTGTAAGTTATGTGCAAAAGCTTGAAATCGGAGTTTCAAATCCATCCTATACGACATTGTTAAAAATTGCTGATGCTTTGCACGTTAGGCTCAGCGATTTTGACTTGGACAAGTAATTTCATTTATGTGGACAACACTAATCTAGTATTATTACTTAGAGCGCTTTTATCTATATACCGTTTATAGTTTATATATCCCGAAGCCCCTTATTTTCCTATTTCAATTCAAAAAAATTATTATAAAATAATGAACTACTTGAGCATCAACTGTACCGTTGAAAAAGGATTAGGGAGGGTAATAATTGTTGTAATTACGGAGGAAGGGCAAGCTTTATTTCATATATTTAAAAGCCCGTCAGTATTTTCTTTTACTAAAAATTCTGCTGAAATATTGAATTGGCATAGAGATAATATTATTTCCCTTATATCTCAGTATAACATTGAAGGCATAGTTGTAAAAAAAACAGAAAGAACATCTTTCCACTCTAGACCCAAAAATTCAGATATTTTTAAATTGTATATGGAAGGCGTAATGCTATCATTAGCGGGTAACATAGGAAAATATAATAAGCATTTTTACAAAGTAGATATACAGACAATCCTAAAAGACAAAAATATATTTGAGAAAGATTTTAACACTATAAGCAAGACATATAACATTGATTGCTCCTTTGGGAATTTATTAAAAGCAGAAGTTGATCCAATTAAAGAAACATTATTAGCTGCACTAGCTCTCCGCGAAAAAGTAAAGAAATGATAAACACAATAGTTGAAATAGAACATTCTAAAGACTTTGAAGAGCAAGGATTTTACTCTAGAACCTATTTAGCGGAGGATAAACGACTAAAGAGGAAAGTTGCTGTTAAAGATATTCTTCTAGACCATCTTACTTCCAGAGAAGATTTTGAAAAATACTTTGAAGAAGCATTTAAACTATCGGTAGCATCTCATCCCCGCGTACTTCCTGTTTACTATGTCGGTTTGGATCATTCTCCTACAGATGGTAAGCCTATACCCCGGATAGTGACATGTTATCTGAAAAACGGATCATTAAATGCTTACATTAAGAGCGTTTATGATACAGGTCGCACTTTGTGCTTGGATGAGATAATAAGATTTGCCCATGACATTATTCAAGGAATGATACATTTGCATTCTTTGGATATTTTACATCTAGATCTGAAAGCATCCAACATTTATATAGGTGACGACAAGAAAATGATTATTGGAGATTTTGGTCAAAGTAGATTTATAAAAGATGGAATTGTATTTGAGCCAGGAAACCTTTATCCTGCTATTGCACCACAAGAAGCCATAACGAAAAAGGCAATCGATAAAACAGCAGATATATATCAATTTGGGTTATTACTTTATTCTATGGTTTGTTATGATCAGTATCGGAAAGCACTAGAGGAAACCTATAAAATTGATACCAATACTTTGATAGAGATTTTCAGAGAAAATCGCCCTGACAAAGCGGCGAAAAAGAAAGAGTTCCAGGCGAATATGAAACTATTTACTGAGGCAATCAAAACATGCAAATTTCCCTCAAGAACTGAGTACCCATATTACGTTCATAGTAAGATTAAGGAAATTATCCATAAATGTTTAGAGCCGAATGTTGCAAACCGATATAATAATTTTTATGACATACAGTCAGACTTGAATGAAATTATTTTCCCAGATCAAGTTTCAGACTTTTATCAGGACTTAGCAACAGGGAAGGTCCATTTTATAAAAGAAGCTGCACATTGCGAAATTGAAGTCAGCTTAACTAATGATAAATTTGAATTAAAAGCAAAGAAAGACAAACGGCGATGCCACAAAAATGATAAATCTGACATTAGTGTAACAAAGCTGTCGAAGAATTTATTTACTTTGGCATCAGAAATATGAAAAAACATCATTGTAAATATTGCAATAGAGTTATGAAAGTCAATTCTTTACAGTATAGATCTAACCAATACTGTAATAAATGTTTTGATGAAAGAGCTCAAAGCAAACCTATAAAAAAGAAAGATTTAAATACTTTCGTTTTTATGGGAGAAGTATTTTCATTATCTCAATAGTTTTTTCGTAATAAAGCCCCAGCCAGATTTTTTGACTTGCTAAATTGAAATAGCTTCCCCTTGGAATAGATAAGGATTGTAGTTTTTAGTTTGTTACATATCTCATTATTCAAAAATATCCTATTTCCTCTCTTAATCTGCAAAGATATGACATAAACGATTGAGCCTGCTTTGTTTTCGAAATCGTTAGCTTTTTTTAAAACATATGTTTGAGAAGTCTTTATGAAGACTGAATTATTAATGGTATTATCTATAGGTGGACATATCACTAGGAGAAACTTTATTTGCGGGAATAATTACGCTGATGATATAATTGGGATAATTGTTCCCAAGTGCAAGAGACGGACTCAAATGCTGTATTTGGAAAAGTTCACGTATGTCGTTGATCGGATTGTTGGTTTCATTTTTTGGGGTTAGGTCAAAAACAAGAAAGAAGCCCAATTGATCGTAAGCATTTGTATAGGTTTGAGCCTGTGCTAAATAATCGGAAGCTATTCGACTCCATGTTGGTAATATTTTAGTTTTTTTTACTTCTAGGGGAAACATACACTGGTTGTCTTCATATGTCACGTCAATTCTTCCCGCTGCTGCTTTATTCGGTTCGTAGCTATAGTGAGATGCTAACTGTGAATTCCTCAAATTCTTATACAAACTTTCCTGGAAGACATGTTCTGTCCTACCATTTGCTAGCGAAGAGTCATACAATTCAGGGAAGAAATCTTTTGGCTCATTCATAGTTCGGATCACGTATCGAATAACATCCGCTAAAACACTAAGAAAAGTAGTTAACTTCTCCTTGGAATAGCCTGGCAAAAGGGTTATTAATTCGTGGTATAGTGAATAAAGTATTTCTTCTCCCTGCGGGAATCCTGTAAGCTTGCCAAGTTTGTATGACGCTTCATAGCTGGCAACTAATGCTATCAAATCGGACGGGTCTTCAATATTGATTTTTTGGATGTCCTGTTGGATTTGGACGATTGAAACTTTACTGTACCGCTGAGCTAGTGTAGCAAGTGTGGTTGAAACTTCTTTTTTTTTACTTTCTTCGAATACTAACAATTTCTTCAGATCTCCCAAGAAAATGTAAAAGGGAGTATTGGAAGTCGTTTGTTTGAGTAGTGATTCTATTTTACCTTTTGCTGCAGCGAGATTGTATTGGAATAATGGCGTTACTAGAAAGGATGCCACATTCTGTTTAAAATAGTCAAATTGTGAGTTAGGAAAGATATTTGTACCTATCTCAAGAGACATAAGAGCTTGGTGCAAATCAAATATTTCAGTTAATTCTTTGCTATAATCTAGCCAAGATTCCTCTTGAGTTATTTTTTCTGCTATAGAAACCAAATGTTTAAGTGCGATTGAGGTCCCCCCATTTGTCGGGTCAGTGTGAGATAGAGAAAGCCGGGCTATTGAGGTCCCCCCATTTGTCGGGTCAGTGTGAGATAGAGAAAGCCGGGCTATCTAAAGATACAAAACTGATGGGAAAAAGATGTCTTTTCTGATGCCGTTGGTTTATATTCTACTGCCGCAAAAGACGTCTTTTTATCATCAGGATTTATTTTTATTTCTACCATCTCAATATTCGTTCTGTTTGCAATTGGCTACAAACTGAGCAGGTGTTAGCTCGTTTAATGAGCTATGTGGTCTAAAGGTATTATACTCTTGTACCCAGTTGCTAATTTTCTCATAGGCATCATCCAAGGATAAGAACCAGTTTACGTTTAAGCACTCATCCCTGAATGAACCGTTGAAGGATTCTATGAATGGGTTGTCTGTAGGTTTACCTGGTCTAGAATAGTCCAGCACAACCTTGTTTTCATATGCCCATCGATCAAAATCCTTCGAGATAAATTCACTTCCATTATCGACTTGTATCCGTTTTGGGACGGTGCCATTCTCCCGCTTAAGAGTTTCCAGAGCCTCCACTACATCTATCCCCTTGATGGATTTCCCGACCCGGATCGCATGGCAGTAGCGACTAAAATTATCGACTATAGTTAACGACCTGAATTTACGTCCGTCGAAGAGAGCATCGGCTACGAAATCCATGCTCCAACATTGGTGTAAATTAGTGATATTGGGTCTTTCCAGACGGTGTGCCGCTGATTTATTCCTTCGTGGTCTTTTGCTGCGTAGGTTAAGCCCTTCTTCTTTGTAGATCCTATGAATCCTTTTATGATTGTCCTTAAACCCCTCTCTGCGTAACAGTATGTAAATCCGCCACATCCCATATCTGACCCTCGCCTCTGAAATCTCGCGCATTCGTTGGCGAAGGTGCCGATCTTCTCGGCGGCGCGAACGGTAATGCCAATTGGACCAGGGCATGCAAACTACGCGGCAGGCTCTTCGAAGGGATACCTGGTAGTCGGCAGTTAAATGGGTTACCAACTGCCGTAGTTGACGGGTTTTCAAAGATTTTTTTTTAGCACATCCTGCAACATCTGTTTGTCCAGGCTTAAATCTGCGACAATCTGCTTCAGCTTCGCATTTTCGTCCTGAAGTTGCTTCAGTTGCCTTAGCTCACTCATTCCAAGTCCTCCATACTTTTTCTTCCAGTTGTAAAAAGTAGCTTCGCTGACACCCATTTGCCGGCATACTTCTTGGACCTTTACACCACTGTCCGCCTGCTTAAGCGCAAACACAATCTGGCTTTCGGTAAATTTTGTTTTTTTCATGAGCAATTTTTCATGTTTAAATTATGAATTATTGCCCGATTTCTCTACTTTTCAATGGCCCGATTTATTGGGAGGAGGTCACGATGGCTATGTTTGCCTCAATACTAAATGTAGATGTGTTAGAACTGAATAATTTTAGATTCCATAGATGTGACAGTGCTGAGCCCAGAAGTTGGTGAATCATACTCGCATTACCTAATGGAATGGCCATCAATAAATCGCTTATCGATAGATAGTATTGAGCGTCTATACGGTTCTCGCCGATATTGCTCGCGAAACCAAAAGCGATAATACACTCTTGTAATTTGCCAATATATTCTGTCTCACTTTCAGTAGTGATTTTCAGAAAAGAAAGCAATCCTTTTCTGAAGTATGCCTCACCGGCGACCTCTGCATCAGTATGCTTGGTGAGTTGCTCTATCTTTTGGATAATAGCGGTATTTCCGTTATAGAAGGTAAAAAGAAATTTTAACCTTAATACTTGAATAAAAACTTCATCACTTTCATCAAGATCATCCAACAAAATTGCAATAAGGGCATCTGGTTGAAAATAACGAATTAATGTTAGCTCGGCGAAATTTGCTAGTGCCTGTCGTCTTAAGTAGTTATTATTTTCTTCAATAATAATGGTATTTAAAAGAAGTTTGATTTTTGCAATGCTGTATCTTTTATATATTTGGACCTCTACCAACATATCTAGAAAATCTGCCTTTTCAGAGGAGTCCATTTGTGCAAATTCTTTATATGTCAGTATTTGTTCCATCAAAAAAGATATTCGTCAGTTTGCCTTATATCGACCCTCTTGAGGTCTTGTACTGTATTCTGAAGCGTTCTGTTTGCGGTTCCGACAAACACTTGGACTTTATCACCAAATGCTTCATCGATATGAATAAGAGATTCTTTTAAACCTTGTAAAAAGGTTGCATCGCCTTCCTCTTTGCCTGGAGAATCTAGAATAATTAGTTTTGGATGTCTTCCTATTCCCTTTACGATGTCCATTTCGATTAGACTGAGATATAATGCCAACTTGGCTCTTAGCTGTTCCCCTTCAGAAATATCATCAAAATTGTTTTTGATCTCTCCTTGAAAATAGTATATGGCAAAATTTTCCGGGTTTATTAAAACTCTTGTATAGCTTTTAAGCCCAAGTGCATGAAGTTGGGATAGCATCAGATTTTCCAAATTTGAAAAAATGTCTTGCCCAACTGCTGCTCTTTTGTCTAGCAGAACTTGACGTGCAAACTGTATTAGATCTATTTGCTGTTGTAGCTTATTATTGAGTTTTTTATCTTCTTGCTTTCCTTCTGAATTTATTTTATATTCAATGTCGATTTTTCTTTTCAAAAAGTTCTCCATAAGCTCAAAATAGTTTTCATTGGAACTCGCAGTCAGTTTGGACATCTGTTCTTCCATCTCAACTATTTCCTGGTTGATCTTTGAAAGCTGTGAATGAAACGCATCCAAATCCCTTTCATATGTTCTTGAATTTTTTTCTATTTTTCCGATTGCAGCTAATAGATAATCTAAAGAATTTTGTTCATTGGTAATAAGGACCTCATATTTGTTTAGATCTTCCTGTAGTGCGCCTATTCTGTTCTCCCATTCTGATGTATCTTTTTCCCTATCTCCCAAGTCATTTTCGCATAACATGCAAACATGATTTTCTTTTTCATTGGCATATTTCTCAGGATTTACTGTATGTTCGCAATGTGGACATTCAGTAACCTTGAGATTGGAGAAGAAAATACCAGAGTCAATATATTCCTGATGTTCTGTGATTACTTTTTTTGTTTTTCTAACTTCCTTTTTTATGTCATCTATCTGATCTTTTTTAATTGAGATTGCCAGTCGTAGTGAATTATGTTCACCGTTTGCGCCATACAGTCGATCCTCTACTTCTCTATTTCCTTTTCTAATTTTTTCCCTAAAGTTAACTTTAGACGATATTTCTTGTTGCAGTTTTTCAATGTGAGTCCTATTAGAGTTATTTTTAAGTCCAGCAATTAATTGCTGGACTTCCAATAGTTCCAACTTTAAATTGGCTTCAGAATTGACAATATCGGTATTGTCAATTGTCTTTTCTTTTTCCATCTCTATATCTAAATCTCTCGACTTTTTTTTCTGCATAACTTCCAACGCATAGATGGAGTAGGTAAAATCCAGTCCCAATAGCATCTGAAAAACCCCTCCATGTTGGTTGCCCATATTTAGCATGCCATAGTCTTTGGATTGCAGATAAATGGATGAGTAATAGGTGCCCCAGCTGATATCTGATTCCACTAGATTTAGCGAATGCTGATTAGATTGTACTTTTTTTAATGGATAATAATTTAACTGATCAAAAAAGAATTGCGCAATGAAATTTTCAAAACCTTTAACGCTTTTAAATTTTTCGACTGGATCAAGTTCAGGACGAATATTATCAATGCTGGAATGGTATAGTCTTGCATTGAGAGAAGATGCTGATAGATCTAGATCAATTGTATAGATATCATCTCCAATAGAGAATTCAAGTTGTATCTGTTCAAGCCAGGATTTTATTTTATTCCCTAAAGAATTTTTCCCAGTAAGTGCAAATTTTATAGCCTTAAATATTGTTGATTTTCCTTTTAGGTTGTCCGCTACCCACATGTTAACACCTGAAAATAACTGCTTGTCGTAATTGAAAGATGTTTCCCCATCTTTTTTTCCTTTTAAGATAATACGTTGCAGCAGTAGGCGTTTCCCGATCGAGTACGGCTTACTTATCTGGTAACCGTCATCTTCTAGATGGAGGATTTCTTTAACTTCGTTCAACGTGAAATTCGCTTGAAATGAAGAATGAATTTCCCTGGCAAAATCGTCAAAATTAAAGTTCATATTGCTTCCTTAAATTCTTCCTTAAATAAAATTGTTGTCTGCTGTTCGATATCTTGTATGTACTGATTGATCATAGCGTCTTTATATTCTTCATGTTGGTATTGCAGTGCTTTGAGGTCGGTCCCCCCAAGGTCACCAAAATATTTCTTTATTAGTTCGCATCGTTCTGCATACCATCCGATGCTAGGAAGTGCCTTTAATGCTTTTTCAATATTTGTTTTTCCTAATGTGGTAAGATAGTATTCTTTCTTTCGCTGCTTGAAATCCTTTCCCAACTCACTTTTGAAATCAATAAGACCGTGAGCCTTTAAAAATGAAATTGTTCTATCTAAATACTCCCATGCGCCATATAGAAATTTTTTCATGTCAATAGTTCTTATTTGCGGCTCTTCGGACTTAATTATTTTTCTAACTATATTCTTAATTTCTAATTGATCAATTGCTGGATTTTCTCTAAGTTTAAGAATAAGCTCATAGCACAAGTAGCTTGGGTATCTAATTAGAAAGTCCAATTTCTGAATTTTTACTTCGCTTTTAAGAACTCCAATTAAATGAAGTTTGTCGGAAGAGGAATAAGGCTCCGAGAAAAAGTAAATTATAAGTAGTATTCTTAATCTATCACGATACTTTTTGTTTAGGGAATCGTCTTCTAATTGCATGTTTTTAACCTTACTAAGATGTGAGTTATAAAATGCTCTATTCAACTTCATCTTCAATCATAGATATTTGGGTCTTTAGTTCATCTTTGGGGCCTATATTTCATTAAGTGACTAAAGTTAAGTATTTTTTGTTTTAATTAAAAGAGGTGAATGGCTTTTTTATTAATTGATCTATTGCTATTTGGTTATTAATAATGGTTAAATAATAAAGGCTAGATATTCCGAAGTGTCTTTGAACGCATGAATCTACCTAATACCAATAATAAATATTTGGATTGTCGTCGGTGATCGCTAATCACTATCTGTATTGTCCTCCTGCTCATTTATGTAATATTTCTTAATTACGTGAGCTTCGTGTTCAAACCCTTCTTCATTTAGTAAGTCAAGCAGTTCCACACCATTGATTATACATTTTCCAATTTTTTTGGGATTATAACTGCTGCTATTTATTTTATTGATGAAGTCGTTGCATTCTGAATGATAATTTCCTGTTGAAATAAAGACGGCTTTAATTTTATGATTTTGAAGAATCATATCTGTTTTAAAATACTCACTAGCCAGTGGAACCGACGACCTGAAAAAATAGCGGAGTGTATTTTTGGTATTTGAGTCGCCCAGTTTAATATAGGAATTACCCGCATATCCCTTCAACTCGACTAAAATAAGTTCTTTTGGGTGAGAAGAGGCCAAGATATAATCAAATTCTCTTTTTTGATCTTTTTGTGGATGCTTCAGAATTTTGCCGGGTAGGAATTGAGCTTTGGGATATAGTGTTGACAAAACAGGGTTCATTAAAGCTTCAAATAGCGCGCCACGTAATGCTTTTAATTGCTCGGTTTGCCCACTTGTGCTGATTTTATTCAGTGCCGCTTCAATGCTTTCACTAAAATCGTTGTTAAGGTTGCCGTATATGGTCTTGATATCTTCGATAAGTTTACCAATATTGGCACCATAAACCTTTCTCATACTGAAGATCATAAAACCCAGTTTTTTTGCGATATTTTGGACATGAGGCTCAATATTGGCATAAATCAATAATGGCAATACCTTTCGTTGGGCGTCTTTTACAGAGTTATTATTTATTTGAATTCTACTAATAAACCCTTGTAGGTCTGACATACAATATGTCCTACTTATAACTATGTCCATTACTACAAGTGTCTGTTTCTCTATCTTATCTGCATGAACCGCAACACCTGGATTGATACCTGTAGTTTTTGTATAAGCAAAGGCATCCCACGACAGATTATTATGAGTGCTACCTAAACCTGGTGTATTGGAGCTTCGATAAGCCCCCCAAGTTGTAATAATATTAGATTCTGCTAACCACCTAATTAAATCAGGGATAAACATCGTGTCCACCCGCAAAGAGTCTTGATGTTTAGTCATCAGTTCCTTGTAACGTAGTTCAGCCAACTCTCCTTCTTCCTGATGCCGGTATAAGATGAAATTACTACCATTTTCACCTTTTCGTTCAACAACTACTTTGAGTTTGGCAAGGTCATTTACTATGTCTTTCAATAAACTGACTTTCGAGGTGGAGTTCTCTTCTGGTGAAGAGGTAACCTTAAGAGCTTCATGGAAGGATATTACACCTTCATTAATATCTAGTAGATCCAGCAGTCTATATAGGGGAGGGCGTCTTTCTTTTGCAAGATCTTTTATTAAAAATTTGTCAGGGTACTGATCGGGGTGGAAGTAAAAATATTGTCCTTTTCCAAAGCTTAGGGGTTTGCTAGACCAGATTGCTTTATTGTTTGTTACTCGCTGAATGACCTTTCGTGCGTTTTCGGGAGAAACATTAAATTCCTCAATCAATAATTCTGATAATTCGCTTCCAAGTAATCCTTGTTTTTTATTAAGATACTCTCTTAAAAACTCATCGTATTTTCCCATAATTAGTTATAAAATGTCACGCTGCCCTTATTGTTTATTCTTAAAGCATATAATGTGGCAAATCTAAAAAAAAGAAAGGTAATATTAAAAAATTATAACTTGTTGATAATGAATTTGTTGATGTGTATTTTTGAGGATCTAGATCGAGTTTTTTGAGATTTTGGTTTAGAGAATTTGTCCCTTACTTCGTAGATTCTTGTCTCAGATTAGATATTTTTGTTGAAAAGCGATGTATGATCGAGTGAAAATTAATTACGATGATTGAAAGTATCATTCCTTAATTTAGGTGAAAAATTCTTGGTTATAGGCACAATTCAAGCATCTAAATTTCGGAGTCTTGAAATAGACAAAGGCATATTCATTTATCTGAAGGGTAAGCTTTTTATCTTTGGAGAAATGTGATTGGTACAGCGGAAAGTCTATTATTTATTTTGCGAAATAGCCTGTAGAATTTACGAAAGCAGTATCCCCATTTTATGATTAGTTAGAGATAACTATATAAAATTCAATTGTATGTACTTTCTGTATCGGGAAATAGGGGCTTTCTCATACTATTTTCATATCCCGAAAAAATATCAAATTGGCCGTCTATTGACCCTTTATTAGTTGTGACGTATTGAAACCAGTGTGAATAAAACGGACGACATCCCATCCGGATTATCAAAAAAGCTACTATTGATTTCTATATGCAACAATGGTATAATAAAATAGACCCGGTATTAAAAGACATTGTCCAAACCGTCTTAATTCTGGACAGGGCCGATCCCCCTGAGCCGGATGACTTGCCCATATTTACCAACGGCATGCCGGCTTTATTGTGTACAACACAGCATAAGGAAAGTCGCCCTGTCGCTGTTCGGAAAGACCGTTCCTTCAGAAAGATGGGCCGAATGGGGGAATGCTACCCTGATCGCATTTTTCTTCAAACCATTTGCCATAGGGCCTGTTTTTAAGCTATCTGCACAGCAGTTAAAAAATGAAGCCATCGGGCTGAATCGTTGGAATCCACAAAAGGCAATGGCATTGACCATTCAACTAGCCTATGCTCCATCAACAGCCGAGAAAGTGGAGGTGCTACACCAGTTTATTCTTTCCCAGGTTACAGCCAACCAGCGGGAATGCAGGATTATCCGGTATGCGACCGATAAAATATTGGAAAACCCGGAAGCCGATGTGTTGGCACAAATGCTGCAGGAGCTTAGTCTCACCGAAAGAACATTTCAACGGATCTTTAAAAAATATGTAGGTATAACGGCCAGCGAATACAGGCGGATCTGCCAGTTCCAGATGGCTTTTTACCAGTTAAAGTCCGGCCAGTTTCATAAATTGACCGACGTGGCATATGCCAATGGTTATTTTGATCAGAGCCATTATATCCGTTCTTTTAAGGAATTTACAGCAACCACTCCCAATGAGTACCTGCAGTTTGGGCTAAAGAAAAAATAATGTCGGTTTTGTACAAGGCCATGTTTGGTAGCTGGTTCATCTTTACACAAAATTTAAATGTATGAAAGAATTAATCACGCCTTGCTTATGGTTCGATAACCAGGCAAAAGAAGCCGCCGCTTTGTATTGCAAATTAATTCCCGGCGCAAAAATAGTAATGCAGTCGCCTGTTGTCACCGAAATAGAGATAGCCGGACAGCATATTACGCTATTAGATGGTGGTCCTATGTATAGACCCAATCCATCCATTTCAATGTATTACGTCTGTGAAACAGAAGAGGAGTTAAATAATATCTGGGAAGGATTATCCAGCGACGGTTTTATAATGATGCCATTGGATAAGTATCCCTGGAGTGAAAAATACGGCTGGGTGAGCGACCGGTTTGGCATTTCATGGCAGGTTACCCTGGGAACAGTAGCCGCGGTGGGTCAAAAGATTACGCCCTTTTTAATGTTCGTCGGGGATCAGTATGGCCGTGTGGAAGAGGCCATACAGCATTATACTTCCATATTCCGGGATTCAGCAACAGATGGAATACTCCGTTACTCACAGCATGAACAGCCCGATATAGAGGGAAAAGTAAAGCATGCCGTGATAACCTTAGCCGGGCAGAAGTTTATGCTAATGGAAAGTGCACATGCTCACAAATTTGCCTTTAACGAGGGCGTTTCCTTAACGATCCATTGCAACACACAGGAAGAAATAGATCACTATTGGGGAAAATTAACCGAAAGCGGCGAAGAAAGCAGGTGTGGATGGTTGAAAGATAAGTTTGGCGTTTCCTGGCAGGTAATACCTACTATTCTCGGGAAATTGATGACCGATCCCAATAAGGCCGGTAAAGCAGCCCAGGCGTTTATGCAAATGCGAAAATTTGATATTGAAAAGATCGTGCAGGCAACGCTTGAGTAAATTTTGAAAGGCCATACCGGCTATTCTGTTAGATTATTTTACCCGAAAAGTGGAACTATAATATTTTCCACGTCCAATTTTTACTAAGTACAGGCGGCTTTGCTTTATTGCATTGCCGCCTGGCAAATAGCACAGTAATTTAATTATGATGATTGTGTTGTGTCTGCTGCCTTTTCTGTCCGGGCTGAACATGATTCCAATGATACTTATTCCGCAATGTAATTTCCACATGCCCCATTCTCCCCGGATATTACTGTTTCCTGTTTTAGACGGATGGTTGATTATAAATTGTATTGCCCTCCCGCTTTTCGCATACCTATAATCCGTATTTTACAATCCACAAATCCACGGATCGGCGCGCGAACACGCCAAAATGATGACTGAATGATGAAATTGCTACTCCTTCTTGCAGCCTGCTACTGTACGTGCATTACTGCCAATGCCCAGCTCAATGCGGATAGCCTGAATCAACTGCTGGCAAATAAAAACATGACCACGCCGGAAAGGATTACGGCGCTCAATATGCTGGCGGCCCATTACAACCAGGATTCCACCAATGTGGCACTGGTACTGGCCAATGAGGCTTACCTGCTTTCCCTGAAAGAAAAGAACAAGCCGCTCCAGGCGGCTTCTCTCCTCAACCTTTCCGAGGGATATCTCTATAACGATCAATACGACCAGGCGCTCAATTACGCCTATAATGCACTGGATCTCTGCCTGGAGTGGGGAAATGATAGCGCTATTGCCCGATGCTTTACAAACCTGGGCTGGGTTTTCTACGATACGGAGAACGCCCACTTCTCTCTTCAGTACCACCAGCAGGCGCACACATTATATAAAAAAAGCGGCGATCCCCACCGGCTGGCGGTGTCTATGAATGCACTGGGACTGGTTTACCTGATGAAAGATGATTTTGAAACGGCCCGCCTGTATTTTGATAGCACGCTCGCCATCGCAAAGCAAAATCATCTGGAAGGGATGATTGCCACAGCGTTGAGTAACCGCGGTATTTGCTGGAATGAACAAGGGAAGTACCAGGTGGCCATCGCTGATTTTAACCAGGCAATGGCAATCATTAACCCTGCAGAAGTATTGTCGCATGCGGAGGTGCTGAACCAGATGGCTTACTCCCGCATTATGCTGAAGGAATATCCGCAGGCGGAAACGCTCCTCCGGGATGCAAGGGTACTGATCAACCAATCGAACTCCAATACAAAGAAGGAGAAGCTGCTGGATAACCTTACCAATTCAGTATTGCTATACCAGGAGTTGGGAGAATACCAAAAGGCTTTCACCGAACTGCAGGAATATACCAGGGTCCGTAACCAGATCCTTTCCAAAAACAAGAGTGAAGCTATTTCAGCGCTTAAGCTGCAACGGGAGGCAAAAGAGAACGAAACCCGCATCATCACGCTGGTGGCACAGAAGGAGCTTCGGGCGTTTCAACGGAATGCGCTGGCAGCAGGGGTGGTACTCCTTATTATTATCTGGTTGCTGTTTTACAGCAAGATGAAACAAAAGCAGAAAAAGGAGAAAGAACTGGAAGAGGTTAAACGTGCCCTGATCAAACAGGAGCTTGATGGCGCCCTGATGGAAAAGGAAGCCCTGAATGGTAAACTGGAATTCCGCGACAACGACCTCAAAAACTATGCGCTATACATTTCCCAGCGTAATGAAATGATCCGGAATTTTATTGATGAACTGACCAGCCTTGATATCCATAACGACGTCAGAAATGAGAATATCACCCGTTTCAACCGCCTGGTCCATAAATTCCAGCATGACCTCGATCATAATAAAGATGCCCAGGATTTTAATCTCTCGGTAAATGAAATCCATAAAGACTTCTTCTTTAATCTCCTTCAAAAATATCCGGGCCTTACAGAAAATGAACGCCGCCTTTGTGCACAAATCCGGTTAAATCTCTCTATCAAAGACATCGCTTCATTGAATAATATCTCTGTAAAATCAGTTGAAATGGCTCGCTACCGCCTCCGTAAAGCATTCAACCTGGAACACAAAGACAACCTGTCTGATTTTCTGAAAAATTTCTAACCAATTAATTATCAACTACCTGTCTCTCTTGTAGAGGTCATGTAGAGGTGCCTGTAAGGCTCATATAGAGGCTTACAACTCTCCTGTGCCCATCTTTCCTGCCTACATTACTTCCCTGATCCGTTGCTGCCGATTTCACGTTTGAAAGCAGATACCTATGCTGCAGCATCCGGACGATCCATGTTATACTTTTTAAAAAAAAGATCTAAAAACCAAAATGCGTATGTGGAAACTATTACGGAGGAACGGAATATTATTATTCCTTTTATTTACCGGGTTAACGGCAATCGCTCAAACAGCATCCGTTAACTGGACCCTGAAGGGGAGAATTAAAGACGCCGCAGGCAACCCTATTCCGGGCGCCAGCGTCGTGGTAAAAAACACGGCTAACGGAACGGCCACCTCAGACAAGGGCGTCTTTACACTAACCGTACCTGAAAATGCTACCCTGGTTATTTCGGCGATGGGATTTACCGCCAAAGAAATTAAACTGACCAGCGCCAAAGAACTGGTAGTAGCCCTGGAAGAAAGTGTGAAAGGACTGGATGAAGTACTGGTGATCGGCTATGGTACCCAGAAAAAAGGAGATGTGACAGCGGCCATATCTTCCGTAAATACAAAAAATCTCGCCAAACAACCCTCCGGTAACATCGGTACCATGCTGCAGGGACAAGCGGCCGGCGTGATCGTAAGTGCCGGTACAGGCAATCCTGCGGCCAATCCCGTAGTGCTGGTGCGGGGCCTCAACAGTATTAACAACGACAACCCCCTTTATGTAGTGGATGGTATTCCCCTGGGATATGCATATGATATCAACCCCAATGATATCGAATCTGTAAGCATCCTTAAAGATGCTTCTGCCGCTACCATTTATGGCGCCCGGGCGGCCGGGGGTGTTATCATCATCACCACCAAAAAAGGGAAAACGGGTGAACCGCGTATCACCTTCAACTCCTACGCATCCCTGCACAAGCTGAATAATAATATTGACCTGCTGGAGAAAGTTCCCATGAATAAGGTGGTGAGAGAAGCCTATGCCAATGACGGCGAAACACCTCCCATTTATGTGCAGGATGATAATAAATACGCTAACTCCGACTGGCTCGGCGCTTTCACCAAACAAGGCGTGGAACAGAAATATGATGTTGATGTGGCAGGCGCTTCAGAGAAAATTGCTTACCGCCTGTCGTTAGGACACTGGGGACATTCCGGGTCCATCATTAATTCCGGCTCTAAAAGAGATAACATCCGGCTGAATACAGAGATCAAACTACTCAACAATCGCCTCAAATTAAGTCCCATTATCGCTTATACCCGTTTTGACAATAAGAATTTTGGAGATGTGAACGGTGATGGAAATGCAGGATTTTCTCCCATTATGAACGTTTATAACACCCTCCCACATAAACGCATCTACGACCTTGCTTCGATGAACGGTTATGCCAAACCCGAAACAGAGCTGGGTTCCGGCAACCCGGTAGGTGAAAGAATGCTGAGCAACGGCAACACAATAGATGATCACCTGCAGTTCAATATGGCTGCCGACCTGCAACTCTGGAAAGGGTTCTCTTACAACTTTACCCTGGGCCGTAACATTGTAAATACCTACGAGTACACGCAAACAGACCCTTACGACTTTGGCGCACAGGCGCTGGTTGAAAATCCGAGTCGCTCCGAAAGCCGTGGCCGGAATGAGTTCACCGTGTTTACCCATCTCCTGAATTACGAAAAACAACTGGGTAAGCACAATATTAAAGGCATGTACGGCTTCTCCCGTGAAAAGTCTGTGAGCCAGGGTACCACCGGCGCAGGCAATCATTTGAGCAGTCCGCTGATCGAATCACTGTCGGGCCTGATCATCGACGGTAAAGGAGATTTTATCCGCGCCGGCGGCTGGAATTTTTCCAGCACGCTGCAATCCTACTTTGGCCGCGCAAGCTATAATTACGACGATAAATATTTTCTCCAGGGAAGCCTCCGCCGTGACGGCTCTTCTAAATTCGGCCCTCTGAACCGTTACGGTACTTTCTACTCTTTCTCTGCAGGCTGGAACATGCATAAGGAATCCTTTTTCAATATCCCGTGGATATCAGAACTAAAGCCGCGTATCAGCTATGGTACCGTGGGGAATCAGAACGTGAGCAACTTTCAGTACCTCGCCAAGATATTCCTGACAGGCTCCAGTCCTTACCTGAACTATCCTTTGGGTTCCGCGCTCAGTCAGCAGGTATATGTCGGCGCCATTGCAGCTACATTGGCTAATAACAACATCAAATGGGAACAAACGGCTACCCTCAATGCAGGGTTGAATTTTAGTTTCTTAAAAGGTGCTGTGAGCGGCAGTTTCGATTACTTTAGTTCCAGAACATCTGATATGCTGGCCGAAACGCCTATCCCTGCATCATCCGGTATCACAGCATTGCCGCTCACCAATATCGCGGATATGGAAAATAAAGGATGGGAAGTAACGGCTACCTACCGCCGCCCTGCGTCCAATGCATTTTACTGGGATATAACTGCAAATATTTCACACAGCCGGAATAAGATCATCCGGTTGGGATATGACGAAGGGGTGATTGCCGACGGATATGTTGATTTTAACAACCGCGGTACCACGCTCACCAAGAAAGGAGAGGCGCTGGCATCATTTTATCTTTATAAAACAGACGGCATCTTCAGATCGCAGGCGGATGTGGATGCACACGTCAATAAATCCGGCGATCCGCTGCAACCCAATGCCAAACCCGGCGACCTTCGTTTCGTGGATACAAATGGCGACGGTGCATTGGACGATAATGATAAACAGCTGATGGGTAACGGTCTTCCTAACCTCGACTTCGGTATTACTTTCAACGCCAGTTACAAAAACTTCGACCTGATGGTGTTCTTCAACGGCAAACAGGGCCAGAAGATGTACAACGGCGCAAAGATGTTCCTGTACCGCTTCTACCGCTCTGCAGACCTGCTGAACGCCTGGAGCCCCTCCAATCCGGATGCTTCGGTATATCGTCTTTCCAATACAGATGAAAACGAAAACCTCCGCGTGTCCGACTACTTCCTGGAAGACGCTTCTTTTGTACGCCTGCGAAACCTCCAGCTGGGTTACACACTTCCGCAGCAACTCACGGCAAAAGTACACATCGACCGCTTACGGGTTTATGCCGGCGCCTACAACCTGCTCACCTTTACAAAGTATACAGGCTTTGATCCGGACCTCTCTAACACCGGCATCTTTGGCCGTGGGGTAGACCGTGGCTACTACCCGCTGAGCCGCTCTTTTGTATTCGGCCTTAACGTTGGATTCTAATCTGAAATTTTAAACTGACAATCATGAAACTACCAATAGCCGTTCTCTTCTTCTTTTCCGTTGCGCTCTTCACTGCGTGCTCCGATAAATACCTGGAGCTGGACGATAAACAAAACCTCACAGAAAATACTTTCTGGACCACCCGGCAGCATGCTTTGCAGGGAATTACCGCCAGCTATGCGGCTTTACAGGGACACGACGGCTCCATGTGGACTTTCTTTGAGGAAGTATATATCACGCTCTCCTATAAGGCTGATGATATAGATAATAATAAAAATGAGCCTTATGGAAAAAATCTGGCTGCATTTGTAAACAGTGCAGATGAAGGCGGTCCCTGGAATCTCTGGGCTACCTGTTATGCAGGAATTGGCCGTGCTAACCAGGTGATCGAAAAAGTACCAGGCATTACTGCCATGACGGAAAAAGAAAGAAATGAAATTGTTGCAGAAGCTAAATTTCTCCGCGCCTATAATTATTTCATACTGGTAAATGGTTTTGAAAATGTACCGCTGGTATTGAAATTTGAAAAAGATCTTACCAAACTTCAAACGCCGCAGTCCCCCGCTGCAGACGTTTGGGCACAAATTGAAAAAGATCTGACAGAAGCAGAAGCCGTGCTGCCAACCGCTTATCCGGATGCATATAAAGGTCGTGCAACAAAAGGCGCCGCTAAAGCGCTGTTGGCAAAAACATATCTCTTCCAGGAAAAATGGACAGCGGCAGAAGCAAAATTCAGAGAGATTTACGGGCAGTACACCCTCAATACAAATTATATCGACAACTTCAACGGCACAAAGGAAAATGGCCCTGAATCCATCTTTGAAGTGCAATTCAGTGGCGATCGTTCCGTGTCTGATGAAAGACATCCTTTCAATTTTGAAGTGAGGCCCTATGCGCTTGATGGCTGGGAACTCTTTTATCCTTCTGACTGGCTGGTGACTACACTGATGAAAGATAAAACCGCAACAGGTGGTTATAGCGACAGGGTATATGGTACTATCTTTTTCAACGATCCGGCGTCAAAAATGTGGGATCTCAACATTCCCGCCAACCTCGTGCCCTACGCAGATGTGGCAGGCAATCTTTCCCACCCCGCCTTCTTCAATAAATATGCATACCCTAACGACAGGGGCGGTTCTTATGTAGGAACGAACATCTCCCTGATCCGTTATGCAGATGTGCTGCTTATGCTGGCAGAGGCAACGAATGAAAATGGGGGAACGGCTGCAGCTATTGACCTCGTGAATGAAGTGCGTAACCGCAGTCACGCGAAACCAATTGCAGCAGGCAGTCTGAATAAAGAACAGCTGCGGGAGCAGATCCGAAATCACGAAAGACCGGTAGAACTGGCAATGGAATTTGGTATCCGCTGGTTCGACCTGGTACGCTGGGGCCGTGGCGCTACCGCCAAACAACCGGTAAAAGCCCTGCTGACAAACCATGGTAAAGCTGCTGCAGCCAACTATGTAGAAGATAAACACATCCGCTACCCTATACCGCTGAAAGAGATCAACGTAAACCCGCTCCTGAAGCAAAACAATTTGTACTAAACAACCGGGCCGGTGTGCCATTGTATGCCGGCCGGTAATTTTTTTTCAAGATAAGCAAGGAACTTAATGAAATACAGCACCGGATTGATGATTGTTTGGTTGTTATGGCTCAATATTTTTACTGCCAGTTCCCAACAGCATCCACAGCCCTGGCAGCACCCGGAGATACAAACAGAAAACGCCCTGGCGCCGCGGGCATGGTTTATACCCGCCATCTCGGAGGCCGCTGCCATGTCGGGTTCCCCGTCCCCATTCCTGCTTTCGCTGGATGGCAACTGGAAGTTCAGGCTAGATGCATCACCTGCAGCAAGGCCCGATAGTTTTTATGCGGACCATTATGACGTGAGCAACTGGAAGAATATTAAAGTGCCCGCGCACTGGCAAACGGAAGGTTTCGATAAATTTATTTTCACGGATGTGGAATATCCTATTCCCGTAAATCCGCCGTATCCACCGGAGAACGACAATCCCACCGGCTCCTACCGGAGGAGCTTTACCATTCCCGCGAAATGGGCCGGCAGGAATGTAATCCTCCGCTTCGGCGCCGTAAATTCCTTTTTTTATTGCTGGATCAATGGCCGGTACTTAGGCTTTAGCAAAGACAGTAAAACTGCCGCCGAATTTGATATCACCCATTATTTACGGAAAGGAGAGAACACCATTTCCGTACAGGTATTCCGTTTTAGCGACGCCACCTACCTGGAAGGGCAGGATATGTGGAAGCTAAGCGGAATAGAACGAAGCGTGCAGCTGATTGCACAACCTAAAATAGCTGTACGCGATTTCTTTGTAAAAGCAGGACTGGACAGCACTTACACCAATGGTATCTTTAGCCTGGACGTACAACTAAATTCTACAGCACGGCATGGGCGTTTGCAAATAAAACTGCTGGATGACAAGGGAAACATCGTTATACAACAACAGCAAACGTTGAACGGCACTGCAGATTATCACTTTGATGCTACGCTGCATAATGTAAAAAGCTGGAATGCAGAGTATCCCCATCTTTATAAACTACTCATTTCCCAATTCGATAAAAATGGCAAGCTGGTGGAATGTATTGCGCATGAAACAGGCTTCCGGACGATAGAGATCAGGAACGGGCTATTGCTGGTAAACGGCGTGGCGGTAAAGATCAAAGGCGTAAACCGGCACGAACATAACATGTACACCGGGAAGGTGATCACGCAGGAAAATATGATGGAAGATATACGGCTGATGAAACAGTATAACATCAATGCGGTACGTGCCAGTCACTATCCCAACAGCCCGGAATGGTACCGCCTTTGCGACGAATACGGTATTTACGTGGCGGACGAAGCCAATATTGAATGCGATGGCATGTCGTTTCATCCGATGAAAACATTATCCGATAAACCGCAATGGAAAGAAGCCTATCTGCACCGCACCCGGAGGATGTTTGAAACCAACAAGAATCATTGCTCCATTATTACATGGTCGTTGGGAAATGAAAGCGGCTTTGGTGAAAACTTTGAAGCTACCTACCGGTATCTTAAATCAAAAGACAACACCCGCCCGGTTCAATACGAAGCGGCAGGAGACAATGAATTTACAGACATCGTGTGCCCGATGTATAAATCCACCAGTGTGTTGCTGGGGTACGTGAGAGAGTGGCGCAGCCGTCCGTTTATTCTTTGCGAATATGCGCACATGATGGGCAACGGTGGCGGTAACCTGAAAGAGTACTGGGACCTGATGTATCGTTACCCGCAATTGCAGGGCGGCTTTATCTGGGATTTTTCTGATCAGACTTTTAAAAAGAAAGATAAAGCAGGAAGGGATATCTGGGCCTATGGCCGGGATATGGGTAATGTAGGTCTTACCAGTGATACGAGTTATTGTGCTGACGGGTTGTTTGCAGCCGATCGCACGCCGCATCCACAGGCGTTTGAATTTAAAAAAGTAATACAGCCGGCAGGCTTTGAGCCCGTGCCGTTGTCGGCAAACAGTATCCGCATTATTAACCGCCTCGATTTTACAGACCTGGATCAGTTTTATTTCAACTGGGTTATCAGGTCAAACGGGGAAACGATCGCCAAAGGTGAACTGAATGCCGGTTCCGTGGCGCCCCATAAAGAAAAGATCATTACACTGCCTTTGCCGGTGCTGAAAGCGAAGCCCGGTGCGGAATATTTTGTTATGATAGAAATGAGGACGCGGCACGATGCGCCACTGGTGCCTGCACACTACCTCGCGGCATGGGAGCAGTTCCCGTTGCCTGTGGCACTGGCTGAAATGCCCGCTCCTGCAAGCACTAAAGCAATATCGGTTAAAGAAGAACCATCGCAAATAAAAATTGCCGGGGTTGATTTTGAAGTGGCATTCAGCCGGAAAACTGGCTGGCTGAGCGCTTATAACTGGCTGCAGCAGGCAATGATGAAGTCGCCCCTCGAGCCGCACTTCTGGCGTGCTGCCACGGATAATGACATCGGTAACAGTCAGCAGATCCGCTGCGCCGTATGGAAAGATGTATTGCAAACAGCCCGGCTTGATTCCCTGAAAATAGACACCACAAATAAACGACAGGTAGTCATCCGCACCTGGCACTATCTGCCTGCGGTAAAAGCAGTGTATAAAGCAGCGTATATAGTAACGGGAGATGGAGTAATAAACATCAGCGTAGCAATGAAATCCGGGAGAGATCCCATGCCGGAGCTTCCGCGATTCGGTATGCGCATGATCCTGCGCGGAGCATTCGATCAGGTGAAGTGGCTGGGCCGCGGTCCTTTTGATAATTATGCCGACCGGCAAACTGCTGCAGCTGTTGATATATACAGCATGAACGCCGATCAGCTTTTTCATCCTTATCCGCGTGCACAGGAAAGCGGCTACAGAACGGATGTGCGCTGGATAACCCTGACCAACAAAAACGGCGTGGGATTGACCGCACAGGGTCAGCCGCATATCAGCACAGGCGTATTGCATTTCAATATGGACCATCTTGAATTTGACCGCTACGCAGCGGAGAACAACCACGGTGGCTCTATGACGAACGAAGATCTGGTATGGTGGAATATCGATTATAAACAAATGGGCGTAGGCGGCGACAACAGCTGGGGCGCCACCCCACACGCAGAATATTTGCTGCCTTACCAGGATTACAGTTACTCTTTTACGCTACGTCCCGCTATAAAATGAAGCAGATGAGAATATGGATATTACTATTGCTCACCGTGCAGACAGCTACTGCGCAGCGCTACCGTTATCCTGATGTGTTGGATTTGCGGACGGCGCCTCCTGCCGGTGAAAGTATCGAGGCCAATGTATTCAGCGATATGGGTGCATGGCATGCCTATGCACTGCCCTCGGGGAAAGAAAACAACGGCGCCTTTATCGGCCCTTTGTTGATGGATATGCAGGGAGAATGGCTTTCCGGCTCTTTCTCAAGATTAGCTGTCCGTGAAAACGGTGTACCGCTTAACCTGCCGGCAGCGAAAGCCAACATTAAGTTTTATCCCGGGCTGTTACAGCAGCAATTTGAAATCGCCGGCCTGGTGATATGCCAGCAGCTCCTCTTTGCTTCCAGCCGCGAAGCATTGTTGTACACAAAAATTACCAACAGCTCCCGCTATCCCCGTATGCTGGATGTGGAATACTATGGGCAAACAAAAAAGAGGATGACTGCGGAGGCCTCCACCCTGCGGGTAAACGGTTTTGTAACCGTATTCCCCAAGGGCACTGCATTGCAGGCGGACAGCTTTACTTATAAAGCGCTTTGGAAGAATGTAGTGATACAACCCGGCGGAAGTTATGAACAAACACAGGTGCAGGCGTATTATCCCGGTGAAACGCGGCAACCTTTTCAATACAACTTCAAAACAGCGCTCAAAAAAAATGAAGCGAGATGGAATGGTTATCTCTCCCGGTATTTCTCCCTGGCATCTCATTTAACAGAGATAAAAAAAAGGCTGGCAGTCAAATGTATCATCACGCTTATTACCAACTGGCGAAGCAGCGCTAAGGACATCCTGCACGACGGCGTATTTCCCTCTGTAAACTACCGGGGCTTTTATGGCGTGTGGAGCTGGGACAGCTGGAAGCAGGCCGCGGGCCTCGCCACCTTTTTTCCTCAGCTGGCGAAAGACAACGTCCGTTCCATGTTCGATTACCAGGATGACCACGGCATGGTGGCAGACTGTATCTATGCAGATAAACGTGAAAACAACTGGCGGGATACCAAACCTCCTCTTGCCGCCTGGGCAGTGTGGGAAATCTATCTGCATACAAAAGACAAATCATTCGTCAAAGAAATGCTGCCTAAACTTATTGCCTATCATGAATGGTGGTATGCTAACCGCGATCACGACCGGAATGGCCTCTGCGAATACGGCGCTACCGATGGTACCCGCATAGCCGCAGCATGGGAAAGCGGAATGGATAATGCCGTACGCTTCGACAGCGCGGTGATGCTGCAAAACAACAGCAGCGCATGGTCGCTGAACCAGGAAAGTGTGGATCTCAATACTTATCTCTATGCAGAGAAATTGTACCTGGCAAAGCTTTCATCTCTCCTGGATAACAAACAACATACTTACCGGCAGCAAGCGGAGAAGTTGCTCCGGCGGATACGCACACAGTTCTACGATGAGCATGCCGGTTACTTCTACGACACCAGGGCGAATGGCTGTGTGCAGGTGGATGGCCCGGAAGGATGGATCCCGTTATGGGCTGGCGTAGCCACCTCACAGCAGGCCAGAAGGGTAAAAGAAAAAATGGAAGACACGGCAAAATTCAATACGAAAATACCGCTGCCTACCCTGGCTGCCGATCATGTTGCTTTTGATCCGATGAAAGGATACTGGCGCGGGCCGGTATGGCTGGACCAGTTTGCCTTTGGTACAAGCGGTTTACGGAAATACGGCTATGATAGTCTGGCAGCAGTATTCGAAAACCAACTATTGGAAAATGCAGCAGGCATGACAGCCAACGAACCGGTATATGAAAACTATCACCCGCTTACCGGTAAAGGGCTGAATGCAAAGAATTTCAGCTGGTCGGCCGCACACTTGTTAATGATACTGAAAAATAAATAACGTCATGGAATTTACAGCAAATGAAGTAAAGCAACTGGTACAAAAGAATTACCTGCTTGCAGTAGAAGTGGAAACACTCCAGGGCTACGATGAATTTAATTATAAAATAACGGATGTCTCCGGCCGTAAATTCATCCTCAAAATAACGGGGGAAGAAAAGCGCTACTCCTTCCTGGATGCGCAACTCCGCATATTGGAACATCTTTCAGTGAGCGCCGTGGCGTGGAACTTTCAGCAGATACTCCGCAACAAAAACCGGCAGGAACTTACGCCCATCTTCAAGGATGGTAAACAATATTACCTGCGTATCCTCTCCTGGCTGGAGGGAGTATGCTGGGCGCAGGTACCGCACAAAAACAAGGAGCTCTATCTTGGTCTCGGCAGCTTCCTCGGCAAAACAGATGAAGCGATGCAGGATTTTCAACACGACGCCCTGCACCGGCATTACACCTGGGATATCAGCACTGCCGCAAGCGCTAATCGCCTGCTGCACTGCATCCGCGATCATGAAAAAAGAAGGCTGGCCGGATATTTTTTGCTTGCCTTTGAAACAGAAGTGCTGCCGGTACTTGACTCGCTTCGTCATGCGAGCATCCACAACGACGCCAACGATTATAACGTATTGGTTCAAAACGGTGAAGTAAGCGGTTTGATAGACCTTGGCGATATGGTGTATTCTGCACTGGTGAATAATGTGGCTATTGCATGTACCTATGCGATGCTGAACACGGAAGATCCTTTACAGGCAGCTTCCTGGGTGATACAGGGATATCACGGCGCCTTTCCGTTAACAGAACAGGAAACAGATCTTATTTATTACCTGGTGGCTGCGAGGCTTTGTATCAGTGTAACACAGTCGGCCTGGCAGGCGTCACTCGGCTCTGTCAATGGCCATCACTTTGTAACAGAACGGGATGCCTGGTCGCTGCTGAATCAACTGATCCGGATAAACCCGCTGAAAGCCGCCGATACTTTCCGGAAAGCGTGTGGCATGTCCTTGCTTATCAATGCCGGCGAGGATTACAGTCCGTTGCTGCAGGAAAGGAAAACATTCATCGGCGCCAACCTGAGTATCAGCTACCGCAAGCCATTAAAAATTGTAAAAGGTGCATTGCAATACCTCTACGACGACAAAGGAAATACGTTTATTGATTGCGTAAATAATGTAAGCCATGTTGGGCATTGCCACCCGGTAGTAGTGAAAGCGATGCAGAAACAGATTGCCACGCTAAATACGAATACCCGTTACCTGAACAACCACCTGGTGGAGTTTGCCAAAGCGATCCATCGCACATTGCCTTCAAAGCTCTCCGTATGTTACTTCACCAATTCAGGAAGTGAAGCAAACGATCTGGCTATTCGCATGAGCCGTCATTTTACCCGCCGGAACGATGTGGTGGTGCTGGATCATGCTTATCATGGCACGTCTACTGTTGCAATGGAAATGAGCCCTTACAAGTTTGATGGCAAAGGCGGATCCGGGCAAATGCCTTATATCCACAAAGCCATCTCTCCCGATTTATACCGTGGAGCATACCGGTACAACGATCCGGAAGCAGGCGTTAAATATGCGCAGGATGTACAAACTATTCTTACGGAGAACCCGGGCAAGGTAGCGGCCTTTATCTGTGAAACATTGTTGGGTGTAGGTGGGCAAATCCCTTTACCGGATCATTACCTGGAAGCAGTATACCGGCATGTGCGTGAAGCAGGTGGCGTATGCATTGCAGATGAAGTGCAGGTAGGCTTCGGACGGGTAGGAGAGAAGTTCTGGGGATTTGAGCTGCAGCAGGTGGAACCTGATATTGTAGTGTTGGGAAAACCTATCGGCAACGGTCATCCACTGGCTGCCGTGGTGGTTACCAAAGAAATAGCCGCCGCATTTAACAACGGTATGGAGTATTTTAATACGTTTGGCGGGAACCCCGTTTCAATGGTTACCGGCAGGGCAGTACTGGACGTAATACAATCTGAAGATTTGCAGCAGCACGCGCTGGAAACAGGCAATTACCTCATGAAAGGCTTGCGTGGTTTAATGAATAAACACACCATTATCAGCGATGTAAGAGGACACGGTTTATTTGTGGGGGCAGAGATGGTGAAAAACAGGAATTCTATGGAACCCGCTGTGGATGAGATCAACAAGGTAGTGGAAGAAATGAAGGAAAGAGGGTTTCTGCTCAGCACCGACGGACCGTTATACAATGTGTTGAAAATAAAACCGCCATTGGTGTTCAGTAAAGAAAACGCCGCCGATATGGTGCATCATCTCGATGAAGTATTATCAAATCTTTAACTTAAAATATAACAGGTATGAGTAACCTGCAATTGATACTGGACGGCCTGATGCGCCGTTATAAAGAACGGGTGCCGGATGTGGAAAAAGTAATATCAGCCATGATGGAAGAAGGACTGATACAACATGCAAACGAAATTGAAAATGATCACATCGCATTCCGGACAATTGGCGTGCCCCACCTGGGCATCCAATCACTGGAGAAAATATTCCTGCACCATGGATATGTCAAAAGGGATTATTACTATTTCGCTGAAAAGAAACTCGACGCTTACTGGTATGCCCCGCCAGCGCCTTCTTTGCCCCGCATCTTCATCAGTGAGCTCCGGGTAAAAGACCTTTCTCCCGAAGCTCAACATATTATACACCATTATACAGATGAAGTTACGGCGGATCCTGTATTGCAACTGGATCTGAACGATGCCGCTGCGGTAGACGATTTTCTCCACAGCGGTCTTTGGCGACTACCTGCTTACAGCGATTTTTCAACATTAGCGAAAGAAAGTGAATATGCTTCATGGACTATTTACAACCGTTATTATCTCAATCATTTTACCATTAGTGTACACAACCTGAAGCCTGGCTATAATGACATTACAGCGTTCAACCGGTTTCTTGAAAAACATGGCTTCGTGCTTAATGATGCTGGCGGCAAGTTCAAGAAAAGTCCGGATGGCCTTTTGCTGCAAAGCTCCACTGTAGCGGGTATGATAACAGCGGCATTTGCAGATGGCGGGAAGCACGCGATCTCCGGTTCGTATGTGGAATTCGCGGAGCGCCGCGTGTTGCCTGCTTTCCGGCATCTGGATGTTACAGCCATAAAAAGGGAACATCGCCGGGAGGGCTTTGAAGCAGCCAATGCCAACAAAATATTCGAAAGCACGTATTCATCTCAAACCAATAAAAAATAATGGAATTTCTAAAGGAGTTAGGTATAATGCCGCGCAATTCCGGCGTTAGCACCGGTATGAACTGGCTGAACGGCAGGGGCGGAGATCTCGCGTCGTATTCTCCCGTAAACGGGCAACTGATTGCTACTGTTACGACGGCTGATGAAACTGATTACGACTCGGTGATCAATACTGCGGTAAAAGCTTTTGCGTATTGGCGTACCGTACCTGCGCCGCAACGCGGCGAAATAGTACGGCAGATAGGGGAGGCGCTTCGCCAAAAGAAACAGGCACTGGGCAGCCTGGTAAGTTTTGAAATGGGGAAAAGTTTGCAGGAAGGTTTGGGAGAAGTACAGGAGATGATTGACATATGCGATTTTGCGACAGGACTGAGCCGCCAGTTATATGGCCTTACCATGCATAGCGAACGTCCGATGCACCGGATGTATGAGCAATGGCATCCGCTTGGGGTTACGGGTATTATATCTGCTTTTAATTTCCCGGTGGCGGTATGGAGCTGGAATGCAATGCTGGCAATGGTATGCGGGAATGTATGTGTGTGGAAGCCCAGCGAGAAAACACCGGTATCTGCCATTGCCTGTCAGAAAATTATTGCAGCAATACTAAAGCGTAATAATGTGCCGGAAGGAGTAAGTTGTTTAATCAATGGTGGAAAAGAAACCGGCAGGCTGCTGTCCACGGATGTAAGAATACCGCTTGTATCAGCCACGGGGTCAACGCTCATGGGAAGAAATGTAGGTGTTGCCGTAGCGGCCAGGTTTGGACGTTGCCTGCTGGAGCTTGGCGGGAATAATGCCATCATGATTTCTAAAGATGCTGACCTGGATATGGCACTTACCGGCAGCGTATTTGGCGCCGTGGGTACTGCCGGGCAGCGCTGCACCACCACCCGGCGGCTGATCATCCATGAAGAGATATACACCCGTTTCACGGAACTATTGGTACATGCCTACGGCCAGCTCAGGATTGGCAATCCCCTGGATGAGTTAAATCATGTGGGACCTTTAATCGATAAGGATGCTGCAAATACTTACCTGGAGGCTATTGCAGCCTGTAAAGAGCAGGGAGGCCGTTTTGTTGTGGAAGGCGGCGTAATGGAGGGACCGGGTTATGAAAGCGGTTGTTACGTGAAGCCCTGTATTGCCGAAGTACTGCCTGGTTACCCCATCGTACAAACCGAAACTTTTGCTCCTATTCTATATCTCATGAAATACAAAACCACAGAAGAGGCAGTAGCTATACAGAATGAGGTGCCCCAGGGGTTATCTTCCGCTATTATGACCATGAACCTCCGGGAGGCGGAATACTTCCTGTCTGCCTCCGGCAGCGATTGCGGGATTGCAAATGTGAACATCGGTACTTCCGGCGCAGAAATAGGAGGCGCCTTCGGCGGAGAAAAAGAAACCGGCGGTGGCAGGGAAAGCGGCAGCGACGCATGGAAAGTTTATATGAGAAGACAAACCAACACCATTAATTACGGCACCCATCTGCCGCTGGCACAAGGGATCCGGTTTGATCTCTGATAGAGGGTATACCACGGGAAGGGGCTATGCTGTAAAGCATGCCCCCTTTCTTGTCTATGGAAAACGGAAGAAACCACTATATTTACTGCATAAAATTAACCCCCGTAAACATCAATCTATGTTCCGTTACCTTACTTTTCTGCTTTGTTGTATACCCGCCTGCCTCTTTGCACAATCCAATCTTACAGTAGATGTGGGAGATACAGAAGTGACCTTTCACAGCACAAGCGCCTTCGGTCTCCGGGGTAACCGCAGTCAAACGCTGAAACCCAGGGATATTGCTTCCTTTAAGTACCTGGGCGGGGCTTTTTCAAAAGATAAGTTCCAGGTTTATTTCTATACAAGCATCGTAAAGGAAGCTGATGCCGCATCTTTTTTCTGCCTGGGCCGCAATAGCCTATATCCCGAATTTAATCTTTTCCCTAAACTCAAATCAGTGATAGGCGCCGATGAAAAGAACATTTACTTTATGCCCAACTTCGGACCCGTTGGCGACTATGTGGATGATGTGACCGTAATGGACCGGAAAACATTTGGCGTAATAACTGTATTGGATTCCATCAGCGGGAGTTACCTGTTGAGAGATGGGAAGAAAATATACGTGATGATGAAGGATATGTACGACAGAACGAATGTTATTCCTACTGATCTGGTGGAAAAAAATATTACGTTAATCGGCGGCGGATATCTCCTGAATGGCGATACACTCTATTATCAGATCTTCCCGATCCATAAAGTGAAGCCCGGAAGTATGAAAGTGTACGCAGGATCTAAGTATATAACTGATGGGAAAAAGGTTTACCACTATACATACAGCCTCGACCCAATAGTAGCAGACTATGCCTCTTTTAAAGTACACCCGGTATATAAAGCCTTTGCCAGGGATAAGAAGGATTATTATTTTAAGGGAGAAAAAATGTCATCTTCCCTGACTGCATTTGAAGTGGCAAAGGAAATATTCAGCAAGGTTGATATTGAACCGGCCAATCACCGGCGTTACCTGAAGATGTGTGAGGAAACCGACTAATTTCTCCATTATAAAATTAAAAATGGGCTGCGGGTAAATTACCTGCAGCCCATTTTTTGATTGATTGAATACTATTCTAAAGCACCATTATAATCTGATTCTTTCAACGGAACTTTCCAGGTCCATTTGTTATTACTTTCAGGAGTGATGGTAATAGCCAAAGAAGTTATAAAGTTACCACCGTTGGCGTAATCGCGTCTTACAATAGGATCTCCCCAACGTTTCATATCAAACCAATCGAAACCTTCTCCCCACAGCTCAATAGCGCGGTATGTTTTGATTTCATTTAGCAGATCTGTACCTGTTTTGGTGCAGGTGTAGCTTGCGTCACGTCCCGAGTTTTTGGTTAAGTCAACCAGTACCTGCTGAACTTCGGCTGCCGGCTTATTCTGGTAATATTTAGCTTCTGCTTCAATCAGATACATTTCGGAAGAGCGGAAGTGATTCACATTGCCAACGCCGGGCTGGTCATTCGCTTTCACTTTAAACTGCATATAGGCGTATACGTTTGACGTGCTGTAGATATCCGGGAACAGCTGGAAAGCACGGGCTTTCAATGCTGCGCCGGCGGCGCCTGTGGCAGTGGTATAAGGATCTGTTTTGGGATCAAGGAACAGGTTTTTGCGGATATCCGTAGCGGGGATTTTATTATACAATTCTTTGCTGATACACTTAGGATAAGTTCTGACTGCAGAAGCGCTGGAATTGTATGCGATGTATGACTGGTAAGAGTAATAGTATAAAGTTTCATCTGACGCGCCATAGCTGCTCCATAACCATTCGCTGTTTGGAGTAGAGAAGCCTGCTTTGTAGTCAGCTACAGACATCAAAGGATATCCGGTGCGGGCTTTAGCAGCAAAAGCCTCTGCTTTCGGATAGTCCTGGCGTGTGAGTGCTGCACGGGCATAAACTGCATACGCCACATTGATATCCATTTCAAAATTCTTCGACCTGGATTTACCAGCGGCCGTGAACAATTCGATCGCTTTATCCAGGTCACTGTAGATAAGGCTATAGGTAGCTCCCAGCGAAGACCTTTCGAGGTCGCCATTGGAGAGGTCCGTTCTCAGTACAAGGCCCGGAGTTGCGCCGTTATTGGAATCGCTCCATCTGTTACCATATAACTGTGCCAGCATAGTATAGCAGTAGGCCCTGTAGGTTAACGCCTGTGCTTTGATGAAATTTTTATCAGCTTCTGATCCCTTTGCGGCATCAATGTAAAAAATGATGGCGTTGGCATTGCCAATTACTTTGTAATAGTAGTACCACGGATAGTAGTCATAAATGCTACTTACATTTTCGTTGATAGTACCATTGATAAGCGTGGCCCAGCCCGGCAGGTTTACATAAAAATTGTTGCCAGGATAGTTGCCATAGTACATTTTAATCGTTCCTTCCCCGTTGAATCCCTGGGAAGACAGGTACTGCACCGTCATCAATTTGGCCAGGCCGTTAACGGCTAATTTTGCATTTTCCGTTGATTCAAATGCAGTAGAAGTACCGGTTGAGCTGGTAGGTTCGGTATCCAGGTAATCCTTTTTACAAGAGCCTGCAAGCAGTACAAAAAACAACAAACCTATATTATATATCTTATTCATCTTTCTTCTTTTTAATTATAAACCAATATTAACACCAAGAGATATTACACGTGGCGTTACAAAAGCGTTTAGGCTTCTTCCGTTAAACGACTGCTGCGGATTCATGCCTTGCAGTTTTGTAAGCGTCACCAGGTTTTCAACACTCAAAGTAAATCTGGCAGATCTGATGTCTATTTTCTGTAGTAAAGAAGAAGGTACCTGGTAAGCCAAAGCAATATTCTTCACTACGAAGTAAGAGCCATTCTGGAGAAACCGGGTTGACATAGCGTTGCTATAATTACTTTTGGAGAAATCCATTACAGGAACGCCTTTAGGGTCAATACGGTTGGAAGAAGTTTCTGTGATGCCGGAAGGAACTCCATCCCATGATTTTAGTACATCTTTATGCATCTGGCCTACAGTACCCGACATAGTCATCAGATCCAGGTAGGAATCATCATAAACTTTACCTCCCAGGGAATAAGTGAAGATGCCCGACAAGGTGAGATCTTTGTAGGTAAGGCCGGTGGAGAAGCTACCAAAAACATCCGGGATGGCACTGCCTGACCAATCACGTTTTGCGTAAGTGGTGTAGGTGGTATAGTCAACGCCGTTGATATTCACAAGATATTTGTAGTGTGCGCCATTTACATCTTTCGGATCGAAGTTTTCATTATCCGCCAGGTACAAAGCGCTGCCGGTCATTTGATCCACGCCGGCGTACTGGTATGTCCAGAAGTCATAAATGCCATGTCCTTCCATGTATTTATAATTTCCGTTGATAATCCCATTGGCCCGGTTTTGCTCCGGTAAGGAAACAATTTTATTTTTCAGGAAAGTGGCATTTACGCCAACATTCCATTTAAAATCTCTCTTCCTGATTACATCAACATCTAACGACAGCTCAAACCCTTTATTGGAAACCGTACCCAGGTTTTTTGTAATAACAGACTCGGCTACCGTATTAGAAGTACCACCGGCAGATAATGGTAAGCTTACATCAAATAACAAGTTTTGTGAACGTTTATCAAAATACTCAACAGTGAAGTTGGCCCTGTTGAACAAACGTGTTTCCAAAGCAGCAGAAATGGAAGAAGAGGTTTCCCATTGCAGATCAAGTGCTTCGTTTTGCGTTTTATATAACGCAGCAAGATTGTTATTCTGATCAATGGTATACAATGCCATGTATGCGTAGGTGGCGGCGCTTACGTCGTTACCTACCTGACCGTAAGAAGCACGGAGCTTTGCATAATCCGCATATCGGGAAAGGCCGGTAAAGAACTTTTCTTTAGACAAGAGCCAGCTACCACCTAATGACCAGAAATTACCCCAGCGGTTATCTTTATAGAACTTGGAAGAACCATCTCTTCTGAATGAACCATCCAGGAAATACTTTTCATCGTAGTTATAGCGTGCGCGTGCGAAGTATCCTTCGGATCTGTAGTTTACCTGGTAGTCGGTGAGATCAGTGATGTTGGTAAAGTTTACTAATTCGGTTGCATTCGCAAACGTTTCAGTCGTTTTATATCCATACAGATAGTTATAGTTGTCGTAATAGTTTTCATGACCTACCAACGCATCTACTGTATGAAAGCCATAAGATTTACCCCAGTTCAGCATTTGCTGGGCAGTGTAATTTTTATAGCGGTAGTTGGTTCGGGAGGCGCGACCCTGGTTACCTGCGCCATCACCAATGATGGCGTTATCGTAAGTCTGGGTATCACTGTTGCGGACGTTGAGGTCGCCCTTCACGGTGAACGTAAAGTCTTTAGGTAATTTAAAGTCCAGGAACACCTGGCCATTTACTGTATTTCTATATACCAGGTCTTTATTCAGTTCATTTTCCCAGGTAGTATGACGGCCAATAAATTGATTGCGGCTGGTAGAACCATCATCATATTGTTCCTTACCGGCATCATCCAGCACCAGTTCACCGGTAGCTTTGTCGTGTAGGTGCACAGGATAGATAGGTGCTATGCCCCTGGCATACATGAAAGGGTTGGCATAGGAAGACGCACTTGTTGAAGTAGCGGAAATATTACTGGTATTCTGATGAGAACCAGCGAGATTAAATCCGTATTTAAACCAATCTTTCGCCTGTATATCAGCGTTAATCCTGCCGGTGAATCTTTTATAACCGGTATTTATCACATATCCGTCTTCATCAAGATATCCGGCGGAATAGTAGAGATTACTTTTTTTATTGCTTGCACTACCATTGAGTGAGTATTCCTGGCGGAAGCCGGTTCTTTCCACACCATCGAACCAGTTCAGGTCATTGGCGTAGCCGGATTTTATCCTGGCATCACCAACCAGTTTGCCGTTGGCATCAAATAGCTGGTCGTCTGGTTTGTTGTAGATGTTCAGGTATAAATAGTCAGAAATCAAGCTGCTGGTGGCCTTTGCACCGGCCGCTTCTTTCGTCGGATAGCCGGTAGGGTTGGTAGACATCAGGTTGTTTCTGTAACCCTTCCACATGGTTTCCATAAACTCGTTAGCGCTCAGTACCTTGTATTCTTTGATACCACGGGTGTATACGCCTTGGTTCATAACCAGGTTTACATTGCCATCGCTGGCTTTGGAAGCCCTTTTTGTGGTCATAATAATAACACCGTTAGATGCCTTGTTGCCATATAAGGCGCCGGCTGCAGCGTCTTTCAATACAGAAACAGATTCTATGTCTGCCGGATTGATATCCGTTACATTGCCGGAAAAAGGCACGCCATCGATAACATACAACGGAGTGTTATCACCGTTTACGGAACTAAACCCGCGGATGCGGATACTGGGCAGTGCACCCGGTGTTCCTGTAGTGTTATTAACCTGAATACCTGCACTACCTTCCAACACACTCAGCGCATTGGAAACCGGGCGTTTTTCGATGTCTTTCGCCTTAATTGCAGCTACAGAACCTGTCAGCGATTCTTTCTTTGCATTACCATAAGCGACTACAATCACCTCGTTCAGATCATCACGTTGCACGGCGAGTGTCACGTTGATAATATCTGAGGCGCCTACCGTAACATTTTTTATCGCAAAGCCTATGGAGCGGAACGATAACACTTTGCCGGCAGGTACATTAATACTGTAATTACCATTTGCATCGGTTTGGGTTCCCACGGATGTACCCTGGATTACTACCGAAGTGCCGGGAATACCGCTTCCATCGGCGGTGTTGGTAACTTTACCGGTAATTCTTTTTTCCTGTGCAAATACTGCAACAGTTTGCAGCATGCTCAACAGGAAAAAAACAAGTAAACTTTTTCTCATGAAAATTTAGATTTAGATATAGAAAGAAAACTCAGACATAGAAAGGATTACAGCTGTAGTATACCCATAGCCCTGCCAGCCGCACATATCAGGAGATATGCAGGTTTGTTTCAAACTGGATTTACTGCGCGCAAGAATAACGCTAAAGGCGCCGGCCTTTAAAACATCTCTTAAAAAATTCAGCTTGAATTTTATCTCGTAAGCGAATATGTACTACTAAAGCGCCGCCTCAGTAGCCCTTATTCAGATTTTGGATTTTAGTTCTCATATAAGCAAATAGGCCGCCCCTAAAGGCGTTGTTTAGATTTAGACTTGTACAATAAGTTATCATTTCTAAGACATCCGTCTTAGCATTTAGCTGTTTAGATAAAATATTTTGACTTTTAACTCAGGATAAAATCGCCATAGTACTGCTGTAATTTAGGTTAGACTTTGGTTTTACTACCGAAACGGGTTACTATAACTTCAGTGCTCACGCAATAAATTCTAAAGGTATAGAAGGGCCGGCATGGCCACCTTCCATCGGGCATAGTTTTGTTGTAATTGATGTGCTCCTGCCGTAAAAATAAATAAAACTTTTTCTTTTTATAATTTTTTTTTGAGAGTGCACTTTATTGACGCAAAGAATTCCGCAGGAAGTATTGTTTTAACCCTTTTGCCTATATTAGTATCCGCTCAAATTTAGCGCTATCTATGAACAAGATACTCTTAACAATAATGTTTAGTCTCCTGGTAGTATCTTCCTTCGCCCAGGATACTACTCTTCCCTCATTACAAAAATTAACCACCGACAAGCAATTTGATGCAATTGTCGCGCAGTATGCCCCGGCACAGGAGCACCTGTCAGCAGCAGCATTATACTACGTAGGATATGCGTATTTTATGAAGCAGCAAGATGACAGCTGCCTGAAATTTATGGATCTTTCTATTGATAGAAATGCGAATGATCACCGGGCATATTTTATAAAAGGATCTACACTGAATTACATGCAGCAGTTTGATCAGTCGATTAAATGCTTCAAGGCGGCTATTGCATTGAAACCAGATACTGCAGAGTATTACAGCGGATTGGGAGATGCATACTACAACCTCCACCTGTATGAATCGGCCCTTGAAAATTATAAAACGGCAACGGAAAAGAAAGCTCCCGGCGAACGTCCGTTTTTAATGGTTCCCCAGGTATACTTTAATCTGCACCAGGAGTCGAAAGCGCTGGAAGCACTTTATAATAATACATCGAAGCTTCCCCATGGAAGCGAGGGATATACGAAGTCGTGGTTTAACATCGGCCAGATCGAATCTTTAAGCGGCAACTATGATAAAGCGGAAACGGCTTTTCTTGCAGTGATAAAATCCGATTCATCCGACTTTCATGCTTATGCAAAACTGATCCAGGTGTATTATCATAATAAAACCTATGAAAAGGCAAAGTTTTATAGGGCCAGTTTATATGATGCCCACAAACAAGGACTGCTGAAAGAAAATATGGAAGATATGTTCTGCTTTGATCAGTTTAAGTGGAAAGGCAAATCCATCCAGGCTTTTGAGCGATATGAAGAAGGGCCTAAACAAGGGATTTTCAATAAGCAGATTTTTTATGTGCTGGATTCCATTGGAAATGTAGACTTCACTATACAAACGGAGTATTCACCTATTTCTGTAGAGATGGGAGGACCGAAGTATATCCTTTGTGGTTCTCAGGGAGGAACGCATTTAAACTATGGCATCGGGTTTAATGATAACTTTAAGTATGATGATTTGAAAAATGCGGTAGTTAATATTTTGGAGAAGAAATACAAAACGGTGGCTGAAAGTAAATAAGAACTCATATCTATTGGACTATGACATCCCAGGACACTATCCTCAAGAGATATAACAGTATCCGCAAGCGCGCTTTTAATAATTATATAGAAATCCGGTTGTTCTATTTTTTCCAACATGCAATAGCGAATCCGGAAGTAAACGATATTAAGCAACTTATAATAGAACCTGGATTATATGATCTATATGCTTCCTGTTACCAGCTAACATCTGTTGAGAAAGTACCGGAAGGCCAATCTCTTACCATCGGGGAACTGGACAAACTATACATAAACTGGTATAACAATCACCCGCCGGAACTTCAATCCCTGCGACAACATTTTGAAAATAACTGTTTTCTCTCCATAGAAAAGTTCAGTGAGATTTATAATAATATACAGAGGAAATGCCACTACTGTAACATTACGGAAGCTGAAATTGATCTACTGAGAAGCCACAAGAAAATAGAGACCAAACGTTTCATCACAAGAGGAAAAACACTGGAGGTGGACAGGATCAATCCATTCCAACCTTATGAAGAAGGGAACCTGGTGCTTTGCTGTTACTGGTGCAATAATGCCAAAACAGATGAATTCTCAGAAGAAGAGTTTAAGAAAATAGGAAAAGTAATGGAAGAGATATGGAACGAACGGTTAAGAAATGAAGAGGCTGACCAAAAGTAATGGCCAGCCTCAGCGCCTTAAACGAGTCTCAAAGTCTTCGTCTTAATCATTTAATCAACCCCGCTGCCACATGCTGAGGATCTGCCAGGTTATGGTTAAACCAGTGCGGATATAACGGCCCAGGAGCCGTGAGACTGTCCAGTAATTCCACTTCCGCAACAGAGAGCTCAATGGACGCTGCTTTCAGGTTGTCTTCCAGCTGCTGTACTTTGGATGCGCCAATCAGTACGCTGGACACTACCGGTTTGGTGAGCAGCCAGGCCAATGATATTTGTGCCACCGTGGCGTTATGTGCCGCCGCAATTTCTTTCATCCGGTCTACCAGGACAAACCCTTTTTCTTTGTCGAACGGAATGATATCAAAGCCGGAAAGGCGGTTCCCTTCTTCTTTCAGATTTTCCCGGGTGTATTTGCCACTCAGGAATCCGCCAGCCAGTGGTCCCCAAACCGTCATGCCTATTCCTGCCTGTTGCATAAACGGTACCACATCGTATTCCACATCACGGCCAACAAGGGTGTAGTTCATCTGGCCATTGCAAAAGGTAGCCCAATTATTGTCGCGCTGCATCTGCCAGGCAAGCGCCGATTTCCATACCGACCAGTTGGAGAACCCGATGTACCGCACCTTCCCGCTTTTTACCAACCCATCCAGCGTAGCCAGGGTTTCTTCCAGTGGCGTTACCGGGTCTTCCCGGTGAACAATGTACAAGTCAATATAGTCGGTACCCAGTCGCTTCAGGCTCTGATCGCAGGAGTACAGGATATGCCTGCGGGAAAGCCCCGACTGCGTAATAGGCGCACCATTCCGGAATCCTACTTTGGTGGCAATCACCACTTCATGCCGGCGGCTGGCCAGCAATTTGCCAAGCATTACTTCCGACTGGCCACCGGCATACCCGTCGGCAGTATCAAAGAAGTTTATGCCGGCAGCCAGCGATGTGTCAATCATTTTACGCGCTTCCTCATCTGATACCTTATATATAGTAGGCATAGATGGATCGCTGCCAAAGGTCATGGCGCCAAAGGATAATCTGGAAACAATCAATCCGGTATTTCCCAGGGTAGTGTATTTCATAAGAAACTTAATTGTTGGTTCAAAATATGGTTAAGCCATCGAAAAGAATAACAAATATCGCCGGAAAATTTATTCCCTGATACTACTATTGTTAATACTTATTTATCAATAGTAGTATTTTTCTGACCCTGCAGACTACCATTTTTTTAAATACTTTTTACATAAATGGTTGATTTAAAGCTTGTTAGCACTGGTTAACATTTGTGTTATAATCGTTATCAAAGCTGATATGGATTCTTACGAAAGAACGATAGCTTCATCATGAATTCCAGACGTTATGATTTGTAAAATTGGCCTATACCACTTTTATGATGCACCGTATGATGCCATAAAAAGGACCTGTACAAGAACAATTTCCATCTTAAGAATTCCACTTTTTATATCAACCAGATACCGTCAGTATGTTTAAAACAAACGTTATGAAACACTTATTACCTCACCTCCAAATCATTCTTCAATGAAAAAAACTCTAACAAGGTTAAAACCCATATGCTGTTTTTTCCTCTGCTATTCATTGTTAATGATCAACTGCTCCCTGCGTGCTTACAGTCAATCCCGTACTGTAAAGGGAGTGATTACAGGTGAATCGCAGCCACTACCCGGTGCAACCGTGCTGGTAAAAGGCACCAAAACAATGGCGCTTAGTAATTTAAACGGAGAATTCACTATTGCAGCCGCCAAAGGAGATGTATTGGTCGTTACCTATCTCAGTTATCAAACCAGGGAAATCCGTGTAGGAGAGGAAGATGTTATCCGTATATCACTTACTTCCGCTACCAGTAAGCTCGACGAACTGGTGGTAGTGGCTTATGGCAAGGCCAAACGGGCCAACCTCACCAGCGCACAAACTACGATTACCTCCAAAGAAATGGACCGCACAGTAAATACCACGCTGGAACAAGCCATACAGGGACGCTCCGCAGGCGTGTATATAACTCAGAATTCCGGTCAGCCCGGTGGCGGTATCTCCGTGAACATCCGTGGCGTGAACTCTATTAATGGTACCAACGAGCCGTTGTATGTAATTGATGGTGTTCAGATGCCCGGCGCGTCCATCTCCTTTGGGTCAACCAGTTCGTCCAATCCACTGGCCGGCCTTAACCCCGCCGACATCGAAAATATTGAAGTATTGCAGGGACCTTCCGCTACCGCGCTGTATGGCTCCAGGGCCACCAACGGGGTGCTGATCGTAACCACCAAAAGAGGTAAAGCCGGCGATACTAAAATGGACTACATGTTCCAATATAATATACAAACGCCGCCACCACATGTAGAAGTGATGGACCTGCGCCAATACGCACAAATGGTAAATGAATACCACGCACTGGCAGGCGGCAACACCCAGGGGGAATTTAAAGACCCTTCCCTGCTGGGTAAAGGTACCGACTGGCAAAAGGAACTTTTCAAAAATGCTCCCATGAGTAAACACCAGCTGAGCCTGAGCGGAGGCACCGATAAAACTACCTACTACCTTTCCGGCGAATACATGAAGCAGGAAGGTATTGCACTGGGTTCGGGCTTTAACAGGTATGGGTTCCGGTTAAACCTCGACAATAAACCCCGCAACTGGATCGCACTGAACGCCAATCTCAGCTTCAACCAAACAAAGGAAAATCTCACCACCAGCCAGGAAAATATTATTTCTAACGCTTTGATGCTCACTCCGCAGATCCCCGTGAAAAATATGGACGGTTCCTGGGGAGGCGGCGATCTTACCAATGGCGCCAATATCTTTACCCCGGTGAATCCTATTGCCATTGCCAATCTGAATATCAACAGGGCAGTAAGGCGGCAGTTGATCGGCGGCATCGGCGCCAGCATAAACCCTATAAAGGATCTCTATATCAGAACTACTTTCAATACCAATTTTGGCTTCGCCAACACAGAAAATTACCTGCCTACCTATTCTATTGGCTGGGCGGTAAACGACCGGGCTAGTCTTACCAACGGAAGCAATGTAAGTACCTACTGGAACTGGAATCAGCTGATTGAATACTCCAAACAACTTGGAAAACATAATATTAACCTGATGGTGAGCCATGAGGCGCAGGAATCCAACTGGAAAAATTTAACCGGTGGCAGGAAAGGGTTTCTTACCAATGACATCCTGGATCTGAACGCAGGTGAGGCGGCCGATGCCACCAACTCCGGTGGCCAGGGCGACTGGGCAATGGAATCTTATCTTGGAAGAATAAATTATAATTACGATGACCGGTATATCCTGTCAGCTTCTGCCAGGAGAGACGGATCAGCAAACTTCGGAGATGAAAATATCTGGGGCACCTTCTCCGCTGTTTCAGCAGCATGGCGCGTTTCCAGGGAACACTTCTTCCAGGTACCTTTTATCAGCGACCTTAAACTGAGATTTGAAACCGGTATCACCGGTAACTCGGGCTGGAGCGCCGGTATCTATGCGCCTATGCAGGCCGCCGCCACACCAACCGGTACAGGGTTTTTAACATCCCGGTATGCGAACCCGGGGTTGCAGTGGGAGTCTACCCAAACCAATAATATTGGTATTAATATGGGCTTCCTGAATAACAGGATCAGCATCGAGGCGGACTATTATGTGAAAAATACCGACAACCTCCTGATGGATATTCCACTGCCCTGGTATATGGGTACCAACGGGATCGGTGCAGTAGGAGCGCCGACCGTTAACATCGGCTCCCTGGAGAATAAAGGATGGGCCGTAACGATCAACACCACCAACATCCGCACAAAAGATTTTAAATGGGAATCCAGTCTCAATCTGTCGGGGTTCAAAACAACGATCAAAAAGTTCAATACAGATGCAGGTGTGCTGAACCGCACTTCCTGGTGGCTGGATAACTGGACGCAGCAATCTGTTGTGGGCCAGGCGCCCTGGTTGTTCCTGGGCTATATCCAGGAAGGTATTTTCCAGTCGGTAGACGAAATCAATAAAAGCGCCGTGCCGGTAGATAACACCGGGCAGCGTCTTCCCACCAATGTGGACAATATCTGGGTAGGAGATGTGAAGTTCAAAGATGTAAGCGGTCCGCAAGGAAAGCCCGATGGCATCATTGATGTAAATGATCAAACCTATATCGGCAACCCCTATCCGAAAGTATTTGGCGGCTTTACAAACACCTTTTCTTATAAAGGATTTGACCTGAGTATTTTAATCACCGGCACTTACGGCAATGATGTATATAATTACCTGGCAAGGGTGAACTCCAATCCCAACCAGATCAATCTTAGCCGCAACATGATGATAGAAGCAATGGACTATGCCAAACCGGTAACGGATAAAGACGGCAATGTGTCCTTATCGAATCCGGGAACAAATGTCCCGAGAATATCCAGTGGTCCGAACGGCAACTACGGCCGTATCACCGACAGGTTCGTGGAAGATGGTTCTTTCCTTCGGCTGAAAAATGTTTCCCTCTCTTATAGCTTGCCCGCTTCCCTGCTGGCAAAGCAAAAAATAATCAGGGGCGCCAGGTTAACTTTTGGCGCGCAAAACCTGGCTACTCTCACCGGTTATACCGGATACGATCCTGAAGTAGGTGGTTACGTGGGAAGGGAGTCCAGCTCCGGGAATCAGGCTATAGGACTTGATTTCGGACGTTATCCGCTCACACGCATCTACACTTTTGCCCTAGGCGTTAATTTCTAAAATTGCTGGTTATGAAAAAAGGTACATTCAATATATATCACGGGGCGCTGCTGTTATCTGTGTTTTTACTGGCAGCCTGTTCAAAAGAATTTTTACGCCGTCCACCCAAAGATGCTATCGTGGATGCGGGATTTTATAAAACGGATGATCAGCTGATGGCAGCTACCGCTTTGCTATACAGTAAAGTATGGTCTGATTACAATGGCCGTTCGGCTATCAGCATCGGTGATTTCAGGGCGGGTACTGCTTATTCGGCATGGAATGATAAAGACAATGTGGAGTTTAACACCACCGCCAATACTACGGCCAATGGCGCGTCCTGGCGGTCGTTCTTTATTGTGATCGGCCAGTCCAATCTCACTATTTCCAATATCAATAAATATGCGGGTCCGGAAGTTTCTGCCAACGCTAAAAAAATGGCTATTGCGGAAGCGCGGTTTATGAGGGCGCTGGCTTACCGATACCTGGTAATGAACTGGGGAGAAGTGCCCATTATCGAAGATAACCTGAAGTTGATTTCCGATACTTCTCTCCGGAAAAATACCGCAGAAAGTGTATGGAAATTTGTGATCAGCGAAATGCGTGCTGTGGCGGAAGACCTGCCGGAAGTACCAGCCCGCGAAGGCCGGATCACAAAATGGACCGCACAAGGTATGCTCGCCCGCTTTTACCTGGCCAGGTCCGGGTTAGGAGCAAACGGTTCCGGCGCCCGTAATCAATCGGACCTCGACAGCGCCAAATACTTCTCTCAACAGGTCATCACAAAAAGTAAATATTCATTGCTGAGGAGTTACTACGACCTCTTCCTCTTTCCTTATGACAACAACACAGAATCCATGTTCTCACTGCAATGGGTATACGCACCGGGCGACTGGGGCGCCTCCAATGCTTCTCCGTCCGATCTGAACTACGATAGCAAAATGTGCAACGGCGATGGCTGGGGCGGCGATAAAAGCGCCACCTGGTGGATGATCAGCAAGTATGAAGGCTTCGTGAACTCCGGCGATACGCTCATCAGCGGCAGAACGCTGGACCAAAGACTGAAAGCCACCTTTTTTATGCCGGGCGCATACTACCCGGAAATTACAGAGAAGCTCGCAGATGGTACCACACCTAAATTAATTTACCCTTATAACACCGGTGATAACAATTTCCTCTGCATCAAGAAATATGTAACCGGCAGGGCCGCCGATGTAGGTGGACAGTCGGCGCAACAAAACTATGGTAACGATACCTACATGATGCGGTTGTCTGAAATGTACCTGATTTACGCGGAAGCGGTACTGGGTAACAGCGCCAGTACTACAGACGCCACTGCACTGGAGTATTTTAACGCCGTGCATACCCGCGCAGGCTTACCCCGTTTTGAAAAACCACTTACCGCAGATGTGATCTTTAACGAACGCATCGTCGAGTTTGCCATGGAAGGAATGGCCTGGTACGACCTGGTAGCTCTTCACTATTACAATAAAGCAAAAGCATACGCCATCTTAAACTCGCAGGACAGGGGCTTGTTTGCCACCGCGCCGGATAAAATGCCTGATCCTACATCATGGAAATGTGTGAAAACATCCTGGGCATCCTTCCGGAAAATTATTGCCAACGATGGCAACTTCCTGATTCCGATACCTGCAGCAGAACTAAGCCAGGCGCCCAATCTGAAGAAACCGGCAGTAGATTATTATAACAAGTAGGCCTATACGCTTTTTACAAAAAATAATATACTCATGCAAAAGATATATAGCTCCATAGTATTGCTCATTATGTGTATAGGAATCATTTCCTGTAGCAAAGATAATCTCCCCAACAACGGAGAGCCGCGGATCAGTTATGTCCGGCTCACAGATCCCGCTACCAGCGACTCCTTGCTCGTAGAAGCCGGGCAGGGTGTGCTGATCGCCATTGTAGGGGAGAACCTCGGAGACGCCAGGGAAATCTGGTTCAACGATCAGAAAGCCAGTCTTACACAACCCTACATTACGCCTACCGTTATCCTCGTAAGCATACCTTCCCAAATCCCGGTAGAAGTAGATAATAAACTGAAGATCATCTTCGGCAGCGGAAAAAAACTAGAGTACAATTTCCCGGTAAAAATCAGCAAACCACTGCTTACCCGGATGGATTGTGAATATGTGGCCGCCGGGGATGTAGCCGTGATCACAGGTGATTTTTTCTATGCGCCCGTAACGGTAACCTTTACCGGTGGCGCTGTTGGCGAAATAGTGGAAACAACAGATAAGCAGGTGAGAGTAAGGGTGCCTGCCGGCGCACAACCAGGGCAAATCACCGTTAAAACCAATTTCGGGGAAGCCATTTCCGATTTCTGGTTCCGCGATAACAGGAACATTTTTATCAGCAGCGACCCATTCACCGGTTGGTGGAATTCCTCTTTTGTAGTAACCAATCCGGGCGCCGGCGACCCTGCCGCTATCAATGGTAACTATATCCGCGTAAAACAACCCATCAGCAACTGGGGCTGGGTGGAGCTGGCCGGCGGACCTGCAGATGCCATGGGGCCCATCAGCAAAAATATCCCGGATGAAGCCATCCTGAAACCGGAAAACTATAACCTGAAATTTGAACTGAACACGAAGAAGCCCTACAACAATAATGCACTTAAATTTTGTGTAGGTGTGAAGAATGACGGCCAAGGCGACTTCTCCTGGATGCCTCCTTACGACACCAAAGGCGTGTGGCAAACCGTGACTATTCCCTACGAAGAAGTAACCGCCAGCTACGCCAAACAAACCGTGCAACCCAATGGGTACTACACCAGGATTGTGTTCAGCGGCGCCGGTGACCTCGATTGCGATATGTCGTTCGATAATTTCCGCGTAGTGCCAAAAGTGATTAGGAAATAAGTGTTCACAAGTTCTCAACTCATTTCAATGAAAACTATTTTATATAAACAACTGCTTTGGCTGCTCCTGCTCATCGCCGGACTGATGTCATGCAGTAAAGACGACGACGATGCCGTTAAAACGGATAAGGTAACACTCCTGAGCTTTGGCCCATCCGGGTCAAAGCCAGGCGACAAGATCGGCTTTATCGGTACCAATCTTAATAAAGTAACCGCCATCGTGCTGAAAGGCGCTACCGTAGAAGCCGCGGCCTTCTCAGAACAAACGGCCGATCATATCGTCATCACGGTGCCGCAGGAAACGGAGAAAGGAGTGGTTACCCTGAAAGCACCTGAAGGCGATATTGTATCCAAAACGGTATTGAACCTCAATGTGCCGGTAACCATTACCACGATTCCCGCTTCCGCCGCCAAAGGAGCTACGATCACCATTAAAGGCACTTTTGTAAACTGGGTAACGCGGGTCACTTTTGGGAACGATGATGCTGCAGTAACGGAATTTGTCAGCAAATCGGTGACAGACCTGGTGCTGAAGGTACCGGCCACGGCCACTACCGGCACACTGGTATTCAGCACGGACGGTACCACACCAATGGATATTGAGTCGGAAAATCCGCTGGTGATTGAATAACCCGAAAATAGCATACATTTTAAACAGAGGAATCGTATTTTCATATCGCCCGCTGTCACTACCGGCAGCGGGGATATACCTTTTTTCAATTGCGTCCGCGTTATAAGATGAAACTTACCAATATAAAATACCTGCTGTTGTTATGTATGTACTGCACGTCTGTTTCTGCACAGGATATACCGTATGCTTTCTCGCACCTGGATGTAAATAACGGGCTGTCCCATAATGGAATTACCAGCATCCTCAAAGATGCCAAAGGATTCCTGTGGATGGGAAGCCTGAATGGATTGAACCGGTTTGATGGTTCTAAATTTAAGGTATATAAACACCGGCTGAATGATGCCACTTCTCTCAGTGATAATTTTATTACCCAAATTTATGATGCCCCCGGGAACCGCCTGTGGATCAGAACACAGCTTGGCTTTTCTATCTATGATCCGGAAACAGACAGCTTCAATGATGATGTAGCCAAATTGCTGCACCCGCTGCAGGTATATGGCTACCAGGTAGAAAAAATACTGAAGGGCGCCAACGGCGATTTTTATTTTTTACATGCCGATCATGGCATTATCATTCTTAATGAACACACCAAACAAATAAAAGCCTACTGCGTTGCTGCAAACGATAGTACCTCCCTTCATTCCATTGCCATATCTGATATTGCGCTGGATGATCGCGGCGACCTGTGGATTGCATACCTCGACGGATGGGTGGAACAATTTGACACCCGTACCCGTAAAGTGGTATACAGGGCCATGCCTTTGTATGCAACCCTGGCTAAAAAGAAAGCTACCAGGTACCAGCTGTACATCGACCACCAGCAGGATATCTGGGTTTTTACCGGCAGCGGCGATGGGCTTTACTATTACAGCCCTTCGGGCAACCTGCTGAAACACTTCTATAAAGATGCACCGGAAAACAGGATCACCGCAAATGTTGTGAATGCGGTGATGCAAGATAAACAAGGCAAAGTGTGGATTGCCACCGATCCCGGTGGCATCAACCTGCTCGATAAATCAGGGTTTCATGTACAGAACCTGGTAATGGATGAACGTAATCCAAACAGTATTTCCCAAAATAGTATTACCACGCTGTACAGCGATGCAGCCGGTATGATCTGGTTTGGGACTTATAAAAAAGGAGTTAATTATTATTATCCGGATCTCTTCAAATTCCCTTTGTACAGCCATGATCCCATGAAACCGGAAGGACTCAACTACAGCGACATAAACGCATTTGCGGAAGACGCAAAAGGCAACCTGTGGCTGGCCAGTAACGGCGGCGGACTTACTTGTTTTAACCCGCAAACAGGTACTTATAAGGCGTACGTACACGATAAATCTAACCCGCAAAGCATAAGCACCAATGTGCTTGTAAGTATTTGTATAGATCATAAACAGCATATATGGGTAGGCACCTACCTTGGTGGACTCGAGTACTTCGATGGAAAAACGTTTACCCATTACCGTCATGATGAACAGAACCCCAATAGTTTGTCTGATAACAGGATCTATGAAATTATGGAAGACAGTGAACACCGTATCTGGGTGGGAACGCTGTCTGGTGGCGTAAATATTTTTGATCCGGAAACAAAAATATTCAGGCATTTAAGAAGGGAAGATTCCGTCAGCATCCGTTCAAACTACGTTTTTACCCTGCTGGAAGACCGGCGCAAGGATATCTGGATCGGCACGTCGAACGGTATTGACGTATTGCAGAAAAAGACCGGGAGGTTTGTGCATTACCAGCATGAAAATGATAATCCCAACAGCCTGGCAAATGATAATATCCTTTCCATGATCGAAGACAGCAGGGGATATATCTGTATCGGTACACGCGAGGGACTGAACATTTTTAATCCCAATACCAAACAGTTTTCCCTGTTCCGGGAAGAAGATGGATTGCCAGACAATAATATACTCGGCATCCGGGAAGATAAAAATCATAACCTTTGGCTAAGTACAGCCAACGGCCTTTCCAATGCCGTAGTGTCGGTGGAAAATGAGGTGTACAAGCTGAACTTCATTAACTATGATGTAAAAGATGGCCTGCAGGGAAAGCAGTTTAATGAAGATGCCTCCCTGGTAACCTCCAAAGGAGAAATGGTCTTTGGCGGAGGCAGCGGCTTTAATATTTTCAACCCGGCAAGTATTAAGATCAACAACATCTTACCGGAACTGGTATTTACAGATTTCCAATTATTTAATCATACCGTAAATACCGGTGAAAAAATAAATGGCAGGGTGATTCTTCCTGTTTCTATTACCATTGCCAAAAATATTGTACTGAATTATAACCAGAACTTTTTTTCGATAGAATTTGCCGCACTGGATTACCTGAACCCCGACAAAGTAAAGTATCAGTACAAGATGGAAGGGTTGGATGAAAACTGGGTAGCCGTTGATAACAAAATCCGCAAAGCCACTTACACCAATGTGGATCCGGGCAGCTATGTGTTTAAAGTGAGAACATCCACTGTACATGATACCTGGAACGAAAAAGTGCTCGCGATCAATATCCGTATCCTTCCGCCTTTCTGGAAAACTCAGGTCGCCTACATCACTTATGTGTTGCTGGTTTTAGCGGGTTTATTTTACCTGAGATACAGGGGTATCAAAAAAATACGGACGCAGTTTTTACAGGAGCAGGAAAAACAAAAAGCGCAACGGAGCCGCGAGCAGGAGAGGGAAGAAGCCAGGCGACTGCATGAACTGGACCGGCTAAAGATTAAATTCCTCACGAATGTAAGTCACGAGTTCCGGACGCCCTTGTCGCTGATCATAGCGCCACTCGATAAAATGCTGAAAGATCCGCAGCTGGCAGAACAGAACGTCCAGGTAAATATGATCAAACGCAACGTAAGACGCTTACTGAACCTGGTAAACCAACTGCTGGATTTCAGGAAGATGGAAGTGTATGAACTGAAGCTGGATGCCCGCCCGGGTGATATTATTCGTTTCATTAAAGAAGTATCTTTTTCATTTATGGATATTGCGGAACAGAAAAATATCAAGTTTGCATTTGATACCGATATTTCTTCCCTTGAAACCAGTTTTGACTATGATAAGATAGAAAGGATTTTATTCAACCTGCTTTCCAACGCTTTCAAGTTTACACCGGCAGGTGGGCATGTAGGCGTGTTCCTGAATTGTCTCCCGGCAGATGAAAGCGGCAACACCGTAACCCTCCGCATCAATGTGATGGATTCCGGCATTGGTATTCCCCCGGAAAAAGTAGATAAGATCTTTGACCGTTTCTATCAGCATGATATTCCTGCCTCGCTCATCAACCAGGGCAGTGGTATTGGTTTATCTATTACGAGGGAGTTTGTAAAATTGCATCAGGGGAGCATCCGGGTAGAATCTATTACCAATGGCGGGAGTTGCTTTATAGTAGAGCTGCCGCTGAAAACAGAACCGGCGGAAAACGGGGAGGTAGTTACAGAGAACCAGCAAACTGCCGTTACACAACGGGAAAAGAATAAGAAACCTACCATTTTGCTGGTAGAAGATAATGATGATTTCAGATTTTACCTGAAAGATAATTTGCAGGAGTACTTCTGTTTACTGGAAGCTGCCAATGGCAAAGAAGGATGGCAGAAGGCGCTGGCATTGCATCCCGATCTGATTGTGAGCGATGTAAGTATGCCTGAAATGAATGGCATGGAGCTGTGCACAAAAATCAAACAGGATAAGCGCACCTCGCATATCCCGATTATCCTGCTCACCGCATTGGTAGGCGAGGAATATCAGATAAAGGGATTGGAAACAGGCGCCAACGACTATCTCTGTAAGCCATTCAATTTTGAAATGCTGGTGTCAAAGATCCGGAACCTGCTTACATTACAAACCACTATCAAAAAAGTATATACCAAACAGGTGGAGGTGCAGGTGGCGGATATCTCCATCCAATCTGTAGATGAAAAATTTATCGCTGCCGCACTGGCTTATGTGGAAGAAAATCTGCAGAACGCCAACCTGAGTGTGGCAGAATTAAGCAGGCATCTTTGCATCAGCAGGGTATCGCTTTATAAAAAGATGTTGCTGCTCACGGGTAAAACACCGGTTGATTTCATCCGCTCTATCCGCCTGCAGAAAGCAGCACTGATGCTGGAAAAAAGCCAGCTGAGTATTGCAGAAATATCATACGAAGTGGGATTTAATACCCCGCATTATTTCACAAAATCTTTCAAAGCTGAATTCGGTGTATTGCCTTCTGCCTATATCAAGCAGTCGGGGAAAGATTCACCGAAGAAAGCAGTATAAATTATGCAGCATATGAAACGGCTCCCGTTATCTTTCTACATCATTGTGTTCTTTTTATGCGCCTTTGTCTGTGCAAAACCGGCCCGGTCGGATGCCGGCGATAAGCCTCCGAAAGACACGCTCCCGGCAGGATCACCGGTGCAGCGGTATGGCGCGTTGCATGTATCCGGCCGCTACCTGAAAGATCAGCGTAACAATACTATATCCCTGCGCGGACAAAGTTTCGGCTGGAGCACCTGGTGGCCGCAGTACTGGAACCCGGGCGTAGTGAACTGGCTGACGGATGATTTCAAAACAGATATTGTCCGCGCCGCCATGGGCGTTGATGCAACGCCTGCTTATCTGAATGATCGTGCCCGACAGCTTGCACTGCTGAAGAAAGTAATTGACGCCGCGCTGGCAAAAGGCAGCTATGTAATTATCGACTGGCATTGCGAAGCATTTCACCAGGAAGAAGCGGTCGCCTTCTTCAAATTGATGGCGCAAACGTATGGTCATCATCCGCACATACTTTATGAAATCATCAATGAACCTAATAAAACGCAAACATGGGAACAGGTGAAATCCTATGCAGCGGCGGTGATCGCCGGTATCCGTGCATATGATCCGGATAATATTATAATTGTAGGTTGCCCGCACTGGGACCAGAAGATCCGCGAAGTAGCAGATGCGCCTTTAACCGGCTACAGTAATATTATGTACACGGTACATTTTTATGCGGCGTCACATGGCCAGTGGCTGAGAGATGACTGTGCTTATGCGCTCAGCAAAAACATTCCTGTATTTGTAACAGAGTGTAACGGCTCGGAAGCTACCGGCAGCGGCCACATCGACTATCCCCAATGGGAGGCGTGGTTTACGTTCCTGGAAAGCAACCAGGTAAGCTGGATTAACTGGTCGGTGTCCGATAAGCCCAACGAGTTATGTTCTATCCTGTTGCCCGGTGCGCCCGCAAATGGGGGCTGGACAGCTGCTCAGCTCACAGCATCCGGTAAATATATCCGGGCGAAATTAAGAGGCTACAGCACCCGCCCCTGACAATAATTATTTTTTACGCGACCATAATTTCCCGACGCCAATAAAAGCCAGGGACATTAAGGTGAACAGCACGCCCATTCCAACGGCGTTTATTAATGTTTGCCGGAAACCTAAATCATTTAAGTTGATAAACGGATAAGGGTAAAAACCGGAGAAGGAGCCACGGATCAGTACAAATAAAACATAAATCAGGGGATACCAGAGCCATGGAAGGAAGTCTTTCCATTGAAGGGAACTTTTGTTCACAAACACACACCAATATAAAACAAATAGTACCGGTACGATTACATGCTGTACTTCATTTAATATTTTTTGTAATCCTTCAAATTGGTAGAGGGGGCGAAGGATCACGTTATATATCAGTGCCACAATAGTAATATACACCGTTATAGCGGTAGCGGTGGTAGTCCGTGCAAAAAATCGTCCCCAGCTGCTATTGGGCGCTACTAACAACACCGTGCTGGAAATGGCTACCATAGCATTGGTAAGCAGGGTGAAATAACTGAAATACCGGATGAAATTCTCAAACCAGGGCGCCTGGTTACTGCCGATGGTGATGAAAAACTGTGGGATCAGGGCAAACCAGGCAAAGCAGGATAAGATCGCCAGGAAAATTTTTATTGAAATGGGTTTTTTCAGGCTCATCTTCCATTAGTATTTATACGAATATAATAATATAATCCCCATTTAGTGTATTCTTGGTGTGGATCACCTTCTGACGCAGGTTTCCGCTAAAAAAGGCCAGGGTATCTTTATCTGGCCTTTTTTTAGCTAATTTTATCGGCAGAAAAGAAGGAAATGGAAGTATTCGGTAACCACAATCATACAATAATACATGGAGATGCGTTGCAGGCGCTGCAAACGCTGGTGCCGGATCATTCTGTGGATCTCATCTTCGCCGATCCTCCCTATAATATCGGCAAAAACTTTAACGGGCATATTGAAAAATGGGATACGGAAGAAGAATACCTTAACTGGTGCTATCAGTGGCTGGACCTTTGCCTAAAGAAACTCAAACCTGCCGGCAGCTTTTATGTAATGACCGCCACCCAGTTCATGCCTTATTTTGATATTTACCTGCGTCAGAAAATCAATATTCTCTCCCGCATCGTATGGAGTTACGATAGCTCCGGCGTACAGGCCAGGAAATACTTTGGGTCCATGTATGAGCCCATCCTGTTTTGCGTAAACGATAAAAACAACTACACTTTCAATGCAGCCGATATTCTCATTGAAGCCAAAACAGGGGCAAAAAGGAAACTGATCGACTACCGGAAAAGCACGCCGGCTGCCTATAACACGCAAAAAGTTCCCGGCAATGTATGGGACTTTGCACGGGTACGCTACCGCATGGATGAATATGAAAATCATCCCACCCAGAAACCTGTTGCCCTGCTGGAACGTATCATTAAAGCCAGTTCCAACCCGGGAGACGTAATCCTGGACCCGTTCTCCGGTACTTTCACTACCTGCGCGGTGGCTAAAGAGCTGGGAAGGAAGTGCATCGGTATAGAAATGCAGGAAGAATATGTAAAGATCGGGCTGCGAAGATTGCAGCTCGCAGATGAATACAAAGGCGAAAAATTACAACGTGAGATACGCTCCTTCGAAAGCGGCATCATCTGAATGGCCGCTGTACAATTCCGGTTGTACAGGGACTTTTTAAAACGGGATATATGGAATTACACGATCAGAAAATTGTGGCGGCTATTGAAGCCATCTGGGAAGAAGCAGAGGTGTTGTTTGAAAACAATGATCCTGCCAGGTATGCATTGAAGCTGGAAGAAGCCTGGGAACTGCTGCCAGCACCTAAAGAGGTGTATGACGAGAGCTATCATATTGCCCTTGCCATTGCAGAAACCTATTTCATATTAAAAGATTTTCCGGCCATGCTCCGCTGGGCAAATACCTTACAACAATGCGATCCTGCGCGTGCAGATGATGGTGAATGTGAATTTGTACTGGGTAAAGCCCGTTTTGAAAACGGAGATATGAAAGGAGCAGAAGAATATTTTACTACGGCTATGCATAAGTCGGCCGGGCGCGTATTTGAAGGAGTGGATGAAAAATACCTGCATGTATTTTCCGGCCTGGCAACTGTAGTGGAGGAAGAACTGCCGGCAGATATCCACGAAAAAGTAGAAGCTTTATCTGAGGCGGGCAACGAACTGGCGGATGCAGATGATTTTGATGGCGCCATTGCCCGGTTTACCGAAGCTTTGCAGCTCCTGCCGGAACCGGCGCGGAACTGGGAAGCCAGTACCTGGTTGTATGCCAGCATCGGGGATATGTATTACTTTAAAGGCAACTATGAGGCGGCCGCCAATAGCTTTTATGACGCCTTAAACGGCCCGGATGCACAGGCCAACGGCTTTGTGAATTTACGCCTGGGGGAAAGCCTGTATGAATTGAACCAGCATGATCAATCGCTGGAATACCTGTTAAGGGCGTATATGCTGGAAGGGAAGGAGATTTTTGCAGAAGAAGATCCCCGCTATTTTATTTTCCTGAAAACACATGTGAAATTATAGATCCGCTCTTTCTGCAAATTCATTGATGAGCCGTGCATGATCTCCGAGAGAATAAACTGCATCGATCAGGGGCGCATATTTCAGGGTATAGTTCCTGATCGTCAGCCGGGCAGCCTCTTCTCTTACAGTAGGATTAAACACGCTGCCTGCTTCATCAAACAGGAACCAGTCGCCCTGGATGCTGTCGCATGATTCGCAATGATTAGACCAGCAATGACTCCCCAGTGTATTTGACCACGCCCGTTTGTAACGCGGATAGTAATCATTCAGAAATGTTTGCAGGTTATCTGAAATGCTGGACACCTGCTGGAATACTGTAAAGAAATCCTGCGCCAGCCATACCGACTCATCCCGCTCATTCATATCTTTCTCATAAAAATAATTGCCGGCAAGCGCTATTACCCGGTTATTGTGCTGGCATTTCCAGCACGTCCTGCCAGCCTGCACAATACTTATTTCGGTGGGCAGAATAATGGCAGGATGCTTTTCCGGTATCCACCGGGCCACCTCTATGAGCCGGTCGTAGCGGTCCTCCGGTAAGTACCAGGCGCGCGCCACCTGATCCCATTGGGCGCCCATAGATGCAGCATGCTCTTTTTCCGCGTTGGGAACATTCAGTAGTAATGACATAAAAGCAGGATATGACTGAAGACTCTCTTCAATGAATTTAAGGAAAAAAAGGGGAATTCGGTGGACTGTTCATGATTCCTTAACGAATCCATTTGCGTACCAGCAGGAAGGCCGGTATCAGCAGCAGTAAAAGCAGCCAGTACCAGCAGAAACGGGAGGAAGACAGGACTGCCGCCGCCGTATTCCCCTGGAAGCTCAATGCGGCCCAGTAATAGGGAAGTTTATGCATGTCCGTTACCATGGGATCTTTAAGCCAGTTTAGCTTGGCCTGTTGCAGGGCAGTGGCGGCATTGTGTTGTATAGTGAGTTGCTCATAAAATTGTTGCATCAGCAGGGGAGCAGTGGCATCGTTTACATTCCAGTAAGCGGCTACCACTGCAGGCGTGCCACCCGCCATAAAAGCATGCGCCATACTCTGGATGCCTTCCCCGGTTACCAGGCGGCCGTCGCCGGTTTTACAGGCGCTCAGCACCACCAGGGCGGGGTGGCGGACAATACCATTCAATTCAAATAAGTAGAACGGCGCATCATACAACATGAGGTGCGGGGCAGCGGTGCTATCCTTTTGAGTGAACCCGTGCGTGCTGATATGTACAATGCCCGATTGCTCCAACGCATTCCTGAACTGTTGACTGTGTGCCTGTTCATTCACAAACCATTGCCCGTTATTTATCACCGGCGCCAGCAACTCTTTTTCTTTCATAACTCCCTGCAGGTCCGGTAATCCGGCGTGCTGCCGCGAAATAAAGAAACCGCTGAAGCCTTCGGGATTGCTATGGGCCTGCATCTGTAGGTTCCAGGTGCGCAATGAATAAGCGTAAGATACCGTTGCCTGTTTCACAAGAAAGGACCATTGCCCGATGGCGGATTTATATACAGGGTCTGTTATCAGGGCGTCCATTGGGAGTGTGTTGAGCGGACCATCCGGCATCAGCAGGTAACTGTAGCCGGCCTGTAATGGGTGCCCGGCAAATATTTGCGTATACAGGCGGTATGCTGCCTGGTGATAGGCCTTCGGATGGTTCACCATGGCAGACGCCCCTTCTTCAAAAAAATGCTGCTTAAAATAGCGGATCTCATCACGGTCCAGCGGCGTGCTATCCGCATACCGTATTCCCTGGTGATCCGATTCTATGCTGTATAAGGTATGCTCTCCCGCAAAGTAAGTCCGGATCCGCTGGCGGGGAGCCAGCCGGTGCAGCAGGCTGTCGGGCGAAAACAATTCATTGCCGTTATGTGCTGTCTGCCGTACTTTTTTCCTTAAAGTAGCCAGGTCCCAGGCCAGTCGCTGCTGGCGAAGCTGCAATAAGCTATCATTTTTACTACCGAGTAGCGCTTCTTTCCTGTAGTAGAGCTGCGCCTGCTCCAGCAGCCGGATTCGTTTTTGGATAGTATCGTTGCCGGAATGAATGGACTGCTGCTGCATTTCTTCCCACAATAACTGCGACTTGCTGTCTTCCATAAACTGCAGGATGGCCAGCTGGTAAGCTGCCTGGTGTGTGGTTTGCCAGCAGCGCCAGGCCAGTGCAATAGCGGCTTCATAACGGTAACGGCTATCTGATATAGCGGCCTCTTTGGCCGATGGGGATATATACTGGTGCCGCAACTCCCTTTCTGCGGTAAAGCTCAGGCGGTATAAGGACAGTGCTGTAGCGGGTTGCCCGAGCGACTGGTACACCGATGCTGTGGTGAAGAGGAGATCCAGCAGGGTGTATTCACCATAAACATCTTCAGTAGTAACTTTGCGTATATCCTTTCCCGGTAGTAATATTTTTGAGCAGCTATCCAGCCAGGGAAGCGCTTTTGCCGGTTGCTTACCCGAAACTTGCAACTTCGCGATACGCAGGAACAGGCGGGCCTGTTCCCTCTTTCGCAGGGTGCGTTGGCTTTCCGGCATGGACAGCGCACGGAAGTAGTATTGTGCTGCGGTTTTGGGATCAGCGAGATAAATATCGCCTGCCTGCTGATAGGCCATAAACAGCCAGTGCGTGGCTTCCGGGTTGCCGGCGGGCTGCTGTTGCAGGATGCGGATACTTTGCGCAATACTTTGCCTGGCGGCCGGAAACTGGTGTAACTGCTGGCAGGCATCTGCCTGCTCAGACAACAGCAAACCATAGGTAGCACTGTGCTTATCCGCCAGCAGCAAGCCTTCCTGGCAGTATCGAAGCGATTGTTCCAGCTGCCCCATGTTGGCGGCAGTGTTAGCGAGATTGCTGTAAGTGGCTGCAGTAGCCTGACGATCGTTGAGCTCACGGGCAAATTCCAGCGCTATGCGGTGAATAAACAACGCCTGTTCGTAGTCGCCGAGCCGCGTATAATTGTTGCCCAGCGGCTTCAGGATATATTCCAGTACTAGGCCGGGATCAGTAACGGAGGTGTGTTGCCGGCCCCATTCAAAGGCTTGCTGGTAGGCGTCTGTAGAGGAAATGATATCGCCGCTTTGCAACAGGGAATAGCCCTGGTTAATGAGCAGGTCCATCCATGCCTGTATTTCATCGGTAGACCGGGGCACCCGCCAGGCATTGGCAGCAGCTCTTTTCAGCTGTGCGGCCTTTTCTGCAGGCGAAGCGGCAGGGCATTGAATATAGGCGTAGATCCACTCATCCAGCCGGTTGGCGGCCTTGTGTTTTTTCAGCACTGCCGGTGCTGGGTCCTGCCAGGAAATCAACAGACCAGATACCGCCAGTAACAGCAGTACTTTTTTCAGGTAGGTGATATATGATCGGGCTCCAGCCATGGTATAATGGCTGAAGTTATGATTTATTACAGTTTGTAGATAGCGTATACAAAGAAACGATCGGGCGTGTTACCGGTTACCTGCCGCAGGTAACGCAACCCTATTGCCGGTCCGCTTTTTATTTTTCCTATCTGTATATCGGCAAAGGGCGCCGCGTTGATGCTGGCAAACCATTGCGGATCATCTTTGAGCGTTTTACTGACCGTGTTGGTGACCACGTCGGGTTGTTGCACACCGGTCAGGTATACTTTTGACTCAGTAGTAGTTTTGGTAGCAATATTTATTTGCGCCATCGCACCAATACCTACACCGATCCAATTGTTGAGGTTATACCGGAAATGTAACGGCACCAGTTGCAGCGACTGCCGCGTGGTGGTGGTGAGTTCATTCCTGCCCCTGATCAGGTACACCTGGCCGTTTACGGTGGTATCCCGTTTATCGCGTATGATGGTTGTTCCGGAAGATTCCTTTTCCAGCAGGCCGGCAAAGGCTTCCACCTGGAAGTAAGGACGGTCGGGTGCAAAAGGCGCCAATACGGCGCCGAGTTGTAGCGGCCCTTTCAGCGTATAGTCGCCGCTGTTAGGAGAAAACGTATAACCGGCAATAATCCCGGGAGAAAATCCTTTGATAAACCTGGCAGTGGCGCGGTTGGTATAAATGGGCTCGTTTTTATCAAAGATGATGGCCGCGCTGCTGCTGAAAGGAATCTTTTTGGGTTTCTTTTTGAACAGGATGGAATACCGCACAAATCCTTTGGTGGAATCAGGATCGGTAACACCTTCCTGCTGGAGGCCGGGGAGATAAATATTTCTGAAAACAAAATAGATGCTGTCTTTTGTCCGCACGGTATCCATACAGCTTTGCGACTGATAGGCGGAGTCGCAGGCGATGCAAGCAGGGTTTACTTCTTTTAGCTGTATAGTTTCTGTATTCAGTTGCCGTGGCACGGCGATGCCGATGGCCACTCTTTTTGCGGGCCCTTTGCCGGTATTCTGAAATTGAATTTTATAGGTCAGTTCTTTTTTCTTTCCCATAAAACGATAGTTGATCCGGTGTTTCCGCAGTTGCAGCCGGTTGGGGTCGTGGGAATTTACCACGGCCATTTCCAGCTCATATACTTCCGGTTGCGCCAACGCGTTGTCGGGCACCATCATGGCGGTCATGGTAACGGTTGCATTGGTGTCCTGCACCATTTCCGGCAGCGTGTGCATGTTGAGGAAAAGGAATTGTTCTGCGGTTTTGCCGGCATTGCTGAAGTGCAATACGGTATGACTGCTATATGCGCCCTGCATGGCCTGTAACATGGCTTTGGCAGCGGCGTTGTTCACTGCGGGTAAGCCGGCATGGGGGCCACGGGCCAGTGCTACGTCGGGTTCAATACCGGGCGTTTCCAGTTGAGCCAGCAAGGATTGCAGGGAGCTGCTGTCTTCCCCGTGGTAGCTTCTTTTTTCTGTAAGATCAAATGCCGCATGCCCAAACTGTTTCTCGTTATAAAACAACAGGATGGTGCCGCTGCCCGCATCGCCGGCCATATTCCGGTAGCCAATAAGCGCCATGAAGTCCTCGCCAGGTTTGGGGTTCCGGTTTATCTTCATCTCTATATTCCCATTTCCGTGAAAGAAACGGGAAGCCCAGGCGCTGTTCTTTACAGGCTTCTTCACCTTTATGGGCCTGGGTTTGGTGGGCGGCGCCTTACCATCGTCGTAGTTATTGGTGGCGTATAGGCGTACCTGGTAGGTGCCGGTATCTTTGTAGTGCAGTTCCGGCGTTGGACTAAAACTAAACGTGCCATCTCCCAGTTCCCAGAAATATGTATAGAAAGATGCGGGGGCGCCGGCTATCTGGCGCAGTGGGCGCAGCTTTGCAACGAGGTGCATACTGTCGTCGGTACCTTGTACTTCAATTTCCGGAGGAAGGGTATCCTGCGGAAATGATGGAGGTACAGGGGATTGCGCCATCACAACGCTTTGAAAGAAAAGTAATAGTGCTGCCAGGAGAGCTGTAGGTTGCATATAACATAAATATAAATAAATATTATATAAAAGCAGCAATAAGCCAACCGGGGGATTGACTTATTGCCTTCAGATTTGGAGTACTTGTAAACGGATAACAGGCCGGTTATTTGGAATTCATGCTGTTAATTAACGACAACAACGTAGCGGCATCCACAGCCTGCAGATCAAAGCTTACGGTGGAATAGTTATCGCTGCCTGCCGGTGTGCCGATGGTAACTGTTTTCTGTTCTGCATACAGCTGGCCATTTACGGCGCTGATAGCGAGGAAGGTGCCTTCCAGTCCTACGGGGATAGAGGTCTGGTAGCTATGGAAGCCTTCTTTACCAGCGGGAGGCGTCATAATAACGTTGTAGAATTTTACCAGTGTATTATAGTTTTTGGGTTTGAAGAACAGCATGCTGGGTTGTTCGCCGCCGTAGCTGCTGCCTGTTTCATTGTTAAAGTGATTAGTGAAATAAGCCATCACCGTGGTTTTGGGATTAGGCATATTAGCCAGTCCATCGCAGTTAACCCATCGGATAAGGCTGTCGAGCCGGAAGTTCATGGAGCCATTGGATGAATTGAACAGTGCATAACTGCTCTGGATCTGGTTCCATAACACGCCCCTCGAAATAGTGTGCTCGGTGGTAATGGTCACGGGCTGGTTGATGTAGTTAAAGCCGTGCTGGGTAACAGATACGGTGGTGTCGCCGTTCCACATCGGCACTTCTTTCATGCCATTCAGTACGTTATCTGCCGGTCTGGCGGGTACCTGTACCATGATGCCTTTGCCGGTATCATTCTTCGGTCGCAGGCCAAGGTCCTGATTGTTCTGGACGGCTCTCACAAAAAATTCTCCAAATGATACCAGCATCTTCCCATCGGCAGTAACAGTGGCTTTGTCCGACAGGATCATACTGCTCACATCCCTGATCTCTTTGATACTGATATCTACTGCGCCCGTAACAGGTGCCCCGCCGGCAGTAATAAAAACGTTGGGAGGAATATTGAATTTTGTTCCCTGGCTGGTAGTGATAACGCCGCCCGCTGCTGCATTTATGCTGAAGTGTTCAAATGGTCGGGCGTGACCGTCCAGGAATTCGGCCAGCATTTTAGCGTCCTGGCCTTTTTCCGGGCCGGGTATTTCCTGGCTGTTATTCTTTTTACAGGAAGAAATAGCCAGTGCGGCAGCTACCAGGCAGGTGATCGACGTTAAGGTAATCGCTTTCATAAAAGATATTTTTGTTGAGTAATGTTTTTGCTTGTTTGATAGTAGATCAACAGCCCTTTTATTTTGTTACCCCCTTTCCGGAATATTTTTTTAGAAAGATGTACTTTTAGTCAGCGCATGTTCCTGTCAACCCATGCGAATCACTTCCAGATGAGTATTCACCCCGACCAGCGATACCTTGAAGGTCTGCTCCAGAACGATACGTTGCTGGTGCAGGAGATTTATCAGCGTTTTGCGGGAAAGATCAAACACCATATCCTGCAACATCAGGGTACGGAAGATGATGCTGCCGATATTTTCCAGGAGTCCATTATAGATGTATACCACCAGGCAAAGTACAAACAGCTGCAGCTTACCTGTCCCTTTGAACCGTTCTTTTTATTGATCTGTAAAAGGAAATGGCTGAATGAACTAAAAAAAAGAGGCCGTCAGCCGGTAACAAAAAGACTGGATGATTTATATGATGTGGGAGAAGATGTATTTGCCGCGGCCGAACAGGTGGTAAAAGAGGAAGCCCGGATAGGCATCTACCTGGAACAGTTTGAACGGTTGGGGGAGAAGTGCCGGGAAATTCTCCGGCAATCGCTGACCGGTGAAGCCCAGGAAAAAATTGCAGCGGCCATGGGGGTTTCCTATGGTTATCTGCGGAAGAAAAAATCGGAGTGCATGGCTACATTGTTATCCTATATTCAGGCTCAGAAAATTTAGTGTATGGCTGCTTATAACCAGGAAGATATTATCCGTTACGTAGAAGGCGACATGCAGCCGGAAGAACTGCTGCAATTTGAAGCGGCCCTCCGGGAAGATGCTGCTTTGTCCGCATCGGTACAGCAATACCGCGAGGTCATTGCTGCCTTGTCGGACCGCTTAAAGCCTGATCCGGGGCTTCAGCAGTTGAAAACCACCCTGGAGGCACAACGCGCTGAACATTTCCGGCGTACAGGGAAAGTGGTGGGCTTTAAAAAGTACCTGGTCACAATCGGTATGGCCGCAGCGGTGCTGGGCGGGATCTTCTTATTCCGCTTTTATTCCCGCGATACCGGTTACATGGATACCTATGGCAATATTGAAATGCAGGTAGCCGCGGAGCGGGGAAATAGTGAGGATACACTGTTACAGTCAGCTGCATTATATTTTAACGAGAAGGCCTACACGAAGGTGATCCCTTTACTGGACAGCTATCTCAAAACAGATAGTAGCAGTCAAACCGCCCTTTATTACCGGGGAATAGCCCTTATCCAAACGGGTGCGGTGCAAACAGGTATGAAAGACCTGGTGAAAGTATACGAAGGGGAATCAGTATTTAAATATGATGCTGTGTTTTATATTGCCCTGTATCACGCACAGGCGCAGCATAAAAAGGAGGCACTGACCTGGTTAAAGAAAATTCCGGCGGATGCCTCTGCTGCGGCGAAAGCTGCTGCGCTGGAGAAAGAATTGAAATAACGCGGATTTTGTCTTTCTCGCTGATTATACTGATTAGTTTGATTTTTACTTTTGGATTTTATAAAGGATTAAGGGAGATAGAAGCGGATATATTCGCTCTTATCTCCCTTAATTATTAAATCAGAAAAAATCCAAAAGTAAAAATCAAACTAATCAGTATAATCAGCGTAATCAGCGAGAAAGACAAAATTCGCGTATGATCAGTATTTATCGTCATTGATCTCCAGCCAGTAACCATCCGGGTCACGGAGGTAGATCTGCTGTACGCCATCCACTCTTTTGTTGATAGCACCGGCTTTGCCTGGCCAGTCTTCAAAAGGAATCTGGTGCTTTTTCAATACTTCCACGAAAGCCTGCATATCAGGCACGCTGAAGCAAAGGTGCGTGTTTTTGTCGTGCGCAGTGGCTTTGGCTGCGCCGGAAATAACGTGTACATGGCTGTTCTCACCCACTTTGAACCAGCTGTGTCTTCCATCTTTAAAGGGCTCTTCCATTGGTTCCAGCCCAATAATATCCCGGTAAAATTCCGTGCTTATTTTCAGATCTACTACGTACAACGCCATGTGGTTCAGCGATGGATACTTCTTTGCTTGTCCGCTCATGTGAATAGAAATACCGGTAAGCGCCAGAAAGAGGAGGCCGCCGGATAATAAAAACTTTTTCATACAAACAAGATAATGAGCACAAATGAAAAGTGCAAGAGCGGATGTTGTCTTTCTCGCTGATTACGCTGATTTACTTTTTTTGATTTTTTAAAAGATTTTGGGAGATATCAGCGATATACCCGCTGATATCTCCCAAAATCTTTTAAAATCCAAATAAAATCCAAAAGTAGAAATCAAATTAATCAGTAAAATCAGCGTAATCCTGAGAAAGACAACATCCGCTTAATTCGCTGCTTTGAATGCCACCGATTCAATAACCACGTCCAGTTTTTTCAGTGCAGGCATATCGGAGCGGAGTATTTTGTCGCCGGTGACCTGGTCGTATTGCTTGGGATCGCCGGTGTTATTGGCTTTCAGTATAACGATCACGCTTTTGCCTTCCAGGGCGCCGCCGTTCCAGCTGGATACCATTCCGCCGTTGGTCCATTCAAATGCGTTCAGCTTAAAGGGGCGGCCATTTACCTTGATGAGTTTATCCAATGGGTCGCCGGCTTTGATGCCGTAAGGCGATTTCCATTTGGAGGGGTAGTGCGAAAAGGTAAGGATGTTGCCATTTTCGCCGTCAAACTGTACTTCCAGTTCATTATCGGTATCAGGATAGATCAGGTAAGCCTCGCCTTCTTTTTCGCCGGAGAGGTTGATGGCATCATGCTGGGTAACGTTATTGACGCCGTACATTTCCACCAGTTGTTCCGGGGTGCGTACCTGGAACAGGGGGCGTACTTCCCAGTTACGTGTATCCGCTGCCGGTGCAGAGGTGGTAGCTTCCGCATTACCAGTTGCCGTGGTGGCGGTGCTTTCATTGCCGCTGCTGGTGCTGGCCGGGGCGGTGGCTGCTGCCTGGTTGGCTGCTGCTACTTCCGCAATGGTAGCAGGTGGCTTTTTACCGGTTACCGGGCCTGTATAGGTGGCCAGGAAATCCGTTTTATCTTCCATGAGGGCTTTTACTTCGCCCTTATACTTGTTGGCGGTGTAGGTGGCAATGGGGAATACGCTGTTGGTTTGAAGTCCCATACTGCGCAGGTTGGTAATAAACCGTTGCCGGTTACAGTCGCTGTACTGGTAAAGGTATTTCAGCGCGGCGTCCAGGGCTACCGGGTCTTTTTTCAGGTCAAAAACAGTAGAGTCGATATCCAGGCCGGCATTACCACTGCGGGTGAGCTGTTCAGCGATGTACCCGGTGATGGAATCATGCGGCAGCTGGTAGTGAGCGGCCACCCGGGCGGAGAAATCGTCTACGATATTTTGACTGAGTTTCGTTTGCGCGGTGAGTGTCACCGGAACGAGAAGGGCAACCAATATGAAAAACCTTTTCATGTGAGCTGTATTGAGAATCTTTAAAACTAACAACGTTAACTGGTTTGAGATCACTAATTTATGTAATCTTTGCCACAGCAGTTACCATTACCGCAATAATAGCGGGAATTAGTAAAACGTATGGATACTGAAATATAGTATTTTTAGAGGCAGGGGACGCCAAAGAAATGCCGTTACGGCGCGTTTATGGTGGAGATGGTACACTGTCGCGGGTTTTAATAAACGCCCCGTAATGCTTTTTTATATCCGCATAGATGTCGTAGTCGGAAGCGTTTTTAATAAATGAATATTCCGGGCGGTAGTACCGCATAAAAAGCTGGAGGCTGTCGCCATCGAGCCGGGTCACTTTATTCACCATCGAGGGGGTGTATACACTGTTTACATACATCTCCTGTTCTTTATCCAGCAACATATGTTTGAAGGCGATCTTCTTTTTATTCTTCTTAAACTGCGTAACCCGGTATAGTTTGTTGATATCAACGGCGGTGATCTTGTAAACTTCGAACCATTTGGGCCGGCGGAAGGTCATCTCTCTGCTGTATTCTTCCCGGAAGGCAGCAGAATCTTTAAAAAAATTATACCGGACAATATTCACTGTTTTCAGTTGTACCGGTGGTTTCGTGGTGGTATCGGCAGTTTTGGCCTGTGCAAAACTGCGGGTCGCGGCAAAGCATAATATAATTATCCAGGTGGTTACTACGGGCTTCATCGGCAGTTAAAATACTTTCTTCTGTTGAAAGAAAAAATTAAATAAACATATCTTCGGCACAGAAAATATTCTGATGAAGTATCAACCGCTTTTATTGAAATGCTTATTGCTGGCATTGCTGATTGGTTTCCTGGCGTCGTGTGATCAAAGCAAAAAACAAAAGTTCAGCGTGGAAGATGTACCGGATCCCAAAAAATCCGGTGGGGGGTATGTAAGTAATCCCGACCAGCTGATTTCAGCAGCTGCCGTGAATGAGCTGAATGAAAAGTTATCCACTATGGATAACGCTGGTAAGGCGCAGGTGGCGGTGGTCATACTGCACAGTATCGGCGACAATGAAACGCGCGACTTTGCCCATAAACTGTTTAATTACTGGAAAATAGGAGATAAGGAAAAAAATAACGGGCTGCTGATCCTGATGGTGGAAGATGCCCGTAAACTGGAATTTGAAACGGGGTATGGCCTTGAGGCAGATATGCCGGATATTATCTGTTTTCGTATCCAGCAGGAATATATGATCCCGCGCATCAAAGAGCACAACTATGATGCAGCCTTTACGGACGGTATTAAGTCAGTGGCCTCCCTGTTTGATAACGGCAACTATGCATACAATATGCTGCCGGATCTGCCCCGGGCTGATTCCTCCCTGATGGCTGCCGATACCATAGTTATTGCCGGAGACGAGGCCACCATGCCGGCCACCATGCCGGCCACCGTGCCGGCGACAGATGGCGACGTAATAGACGTAGCTCCCCAATCATTTGCCAGTACAGATCAGGCCACCAATTCCGCTTCCAATGACTATACCGGCGATTTCTCGTTTACTGCCATTATCTTCTGGTTATTCGCCTCGGCGGCAATGATGCATGTTTTCTTCGGGAAAAAAGCAAAGCGGAGGGACGATGATCCGGATGCGGAGCCATTGGCCATAACGGCTGTTCCCAATGAATTCCTGCGTCCACGCTGGATTGGCCTGATCATTATTCACGCTATCGCTTTCTATACCATTTTTTATATCGCTACAAAGCGGCACACAGATGTAGGCTTTCTGAAAGTATTCCTGGTCTACTACCTGGTGTGGCTGGTGTTTATGCATGCAGCGGTGTTGCTGATCATGCTCCGTTCTGCAGTGATGCTGAGAAATGATGACCGCCACCTGAAATGGCTGCGGTTGGAGGTATTGAGGAGGGATCTGCGGATTGCCGGTTACGTGTTCCCACTGCCCTATTTATGGCTGTATATGATGTGGCTGAAGTCCCGGCTCAATCATCTGCGGAACGATGTGTATGATTGCCCGCAATGCACACATGCGATGCATAAACTGGATGAAGCAGATGATAACACCTACCTGGAAAAGGGGCAGGTGGTGGAGGAAGAACTGGATTCGGTTGACTATGACGTATGGCGCTGCGATACCTGCAATACCCAAACAGTACTGAATTACACGAATATGCGCTCCGCGCTGGCAGATTGCCCATCTTGCAAACATAAAACCTATAAGTGTAAGAAAACGGTGACGAAAAAGCGCGCAACCACTTCCTCCGAAGGGTGGGGTATCAAGGAATATGCCTGTGCATTTTGTGCTTATGCACATGACTACCAGTTTGTTATTCCAAAGATATCCAAATCATCATCATCTTCTTCTTCCGGAAGCTCTTCGTCATCGTCCTCTTCTTCCAGCTGGGGTGGCGGGTCTTCGGGCGGTGGCGGAGCAAGCAGCAGCTGGTAAATCCTTTCTCCCGGAATAAAAAAGAGCCGGTGTAAAACCGGCTCTCCTGTTAAACTGAATAACTATGTTGTTTTAATTATCGGCATTCATTTTACCAACCACTTTATATCCTGCGATAGAATTATCGCTGTTCAGAACTGACTGGTAATACATGCCGTCTGGTGATAAGTAATACTGCTGACCATTGATGTTCACGGAGCGGCTGTTATCCGGCAGCTGTGAAACCATATCTGTACCACTGTTGCCTGCGCCGTTATCGGGATTGTTATTTCCCTGGTCATCATTAATGGTCACTGTTTTATCGCCTATTTTACCATTTTTGCCAACTACTACATAACGTCTGCCGTTATCCGTCATGGACTCCTGGTAATAGGTGCCATTCAGTTCGTAATAGGTATTTCCGTCTACCTGTATTTCTTCTGCGCCTTCCGGCAGGTCCGGTACTGCTGCGCCGACGGGAGCTTCCACTACTTTATAGCCTTTGGTATCGCCGGTCGACTGGTAATAGGTTCCTCCGTAATAGTACATTGGACCAAAGGAGGCGCCCAGGGAGAAGTAACCGAAAGGCAGTGAGGAAACATATAATCCCAATGGCGGGAAGAACGGATTGTAGTAAGGTCTGTACCAGGGACGTCCGTAATATACGCGTCCGCGGTAAACCGGGCCACGATAACCGTGATAATAGCCTCTGTTTACCGGGGCCACTACCCGTGGAGAATACATGCGGGGGGACGCGTATACCCTGCCGCTACCGCCTGACCGGAATCCTCCGCCACCGCCATGATAACCTCCACCGCGGCCACCGCCCTGACCTGAGCTAACACGTTGCGCATAGGCGTTGCTTACTGTAAATGTGCCCAACAGGCCAACCAGCACAAACAGTATATAAAGTCTGTTTTTCATTTTTTTTAACATTTGGTAATCGTCTCTTCAGTTCTCTTTCGCTGTCATTTATTAGACGGTAAAGGGGGCTTGAAGTTTAACTGCAATACCATATAATGCAAAAATGCGGCCGGTTTGCTGAAATGCGGCTGTTTACTGGGTGCTGGTAGTATTAATAGCCGCCATAAAGCGTTTGGCGAGATTTCCTATCTCCGCTGATTTTACCACCTGGTTTATCCACTGGGCAGGCAGCTGGTCAAACCCGTAGTGGAGGCCCGCCGCCGCACCGGCCACTGCGCCGGTGGTATCTGTATCTCCTCCCAGGTTTACAGCAGTGAGCACGCAGCTTTGGTAATCCTGCGTAGTGAGCAGGCACCAGAGGGCGCTTTCCAGGGTATGTATTACGTAACCGGAGCTAAGGATCTGTTGTTCAGGGATAGCGGCTATATTTTGCTGTAATACACGCTCATAAAGCTTTATTTCCGCCGGATTAAAGGGCTGGGTGCCCAGGTAGGCGTTTACACTCCGCTGCATCTGCAAATAAGCCTCCCGGAGATCTTTCAGGGAAAGCAGCGCCCGGAGAAATTCCACGTAGATAAAACAGCCCAGTACCGAGCGGAAATGCTGGTGCGTAATGCCAGACACTTCCCGGATAACCTGGTAACGCGTATGGATATCATTTTCGTTGGTGAGGAACAGGGCAAGCGGCATCATGCGCATTAAAGATCCGTTGCCGTTTTCAAATTCCTCAAATCCACCGCTTACCAGGGGCGACGTGCCGGTACTTACCCTCAGCAGCGCCCGGCGGGTAGTATGACCAATATCAAATACCTCGTTATGCGCGCCCCAGTAACCTTCCGATGACCAGCGCACAAACGACTGCGCCATGTTTTGAAGGTTGTAACCGGTTATCAGGCTTTCCGCTGTGCAGAAAGTGAGGGAGGAATCATCTGAAAATGTGCCGGGAGGCTGATTCCAGCATCCATATCCCGTGAGGGTGGTAATGGGATTTTCTGAGAGATAACTACGCGTTTTGAATTCTACCGGTACGCCCAATGCATCGCCGATAGCGATACCGTAAAAAGCGCCTGTAATTTCTTGTTGCATGGGATAGAATAACTAACGTTAAGGTATATATGAAATTATAGCAATGAATATACGGTTGATTTGTTAATTCTGACCATCAGAATATGATATTTATACAACAAATTTTTTGATCTCCGGTATTCATTTTATTCAGCATTTTTTTGTTCCATTCAGGATTGTTCATTGTAATAATGGCTGCAAAACCTGTTTTCCGGGAATGGTAACTCCCTACCTTTGCTTTATCACGATGAACATATCGCTGAAAAGAATTACCGAAAATCTGTTTTTTAGCTTGTCTGGAGCATTTATATAACCTTGTTGTCACAGTTAACCCGGTTACAATACAAAGGTTATTCAACCATTATTAGCAGCGCCAAATAGCTGGCTATTCCTTGTATTTATTTATTGAAAACGAAAATTAACCCACATGCAATCTTTTTTGTTCAACCGGCATTTTCAAACATGCACATTTCTTGGACATTACCACTATCAGTTATTTTTTTTTGTGTTGAATTAGCAGAACAGCTGTTGCTTTCGGTACGCCAGGTCCTGATCAGGGTTCAGGAAGATCAGGCATAGGAAAATGGTGATGTATTACCGGCATTGATATGCGGTAACTGGTCAGACCTGGTTTTACCGGATAGCTGTCACGGGAGCGGCATGTACACTTGCAGCTAAAAGTATTCATTGTTTGTTCCCGGCTACAGTTAACCAATCAAATCCTATTCACATGGGGTGATAGTACATACAAGAACGGACCGTTTTTCCAGGCAGTCCGGTTTTTTTAACATTGAGATGAACATTTAGTTGAAGTCTTTGCGACGCATGTTAAACGGGGCCGCTTATTCAGGTAGTCCCCTGTTTTTCAATCCCATAAAAATTTTATATGAAAAGATTATTGGAGTGCAACATACACGATGGAAGCTTTATGCCCTGGACCGTTTTTCTAAACGGTCCCCATTACCGGAATCACCAATATGAAGGCGCATACCCTGCATATTGTTTAAATATAAAGCCATACGCTAAACCGATCAGTGTAGAAACGAGATCATTTATGCTGCGATTGATTCGGAAAACCGGGGGACTGTTTTTCCAGGCGGTCCCCATCTTTGAAAACCAGGCTGGCAACAGTCTTCCTGATACAACGCTTTTTCATAGGTTCAATTTGATTTGGGAAAGGAAGGGACCATCTTTCCAGATGGTCCTGATTTCTTCCTCCGGATCATCCTGACGAAATTCATTCAACAATGGATCGGACATACTAAAAAACAGGGGCTGTTTTTCCAGGCGGCCCCATCTCCTGACCAACACATGGTAACGCAGCGGCAGTGCCGCGCTTACTGCAACATAGCTCATTTTTGAGGTGGACGTAAATTGATATCGGGGCTGTTTATCAAAACAGCCCACTATTTTAAACCGGATTTATGTGAAAAATGAAAGTTTTGGTGATAACTTCGTTACCTGCACTTTCACAGAAAGCGCTTGTTGAAAACATCGTAAACCCGGAAACGCATGCAATATCACCTCCTCGGAAAATCAGGCCTCGCCGTCAGTGAAATCGGATTCGGCTGCATGTCGCTCGGAAATGATGATGCCGCTAACGCAAGCCTTCTTCATCACGCCTGCGACCAGGGAATCAATTTCTTTGATACCGCCGACCTCTATGAACACGGGCAAAATGAAATCACCATAGGCAAAGCACTGCAGGACAGAAGATCATCTGTAATCATCGCCACCAAAGTAGGGAACCAGTGGAAAGAAGATGGCAGCGGATGGGACTGGAATCCCCGCAAAGCATACATCATGGCGGCTGTAGAAGCAAGTTTACAACGGCTGAAAACAGATTATATCGACCTGTATCAGCTACATGGCGGCACTATTGCCGATCCCATAGATGAAACAATTGAGGCCTTTGAAACCCTGCAACAGCAAGGGAAAATAAGGTATTATGGCATCTCTTCCATCCGCCCCAATGTGATCCGCGAGTATGTACAGCGGTCGGGTATGGTAAGTGTAATGATGCAATACAGCCTGCTGGACCGGCGTCCGGAAGAAACGGCGTTCCCTTTATTGCTGGAAAACAACATCGGTGTGCTGGCAAGGGGAAGTGTGGCAAAAGGCCTGCTGGTAAATAAACCCGCGGCGCCTTACCTCAACTATACTGCGGAAGAAGTGAGCGCTGCCGCCGCTGCGGTAAAAACGTTCAGCACAGCTTCCCGGGATGCTGCGCAAACGGCGCTGCGGTTTGTATTGCAGCAGCCGGCGGTTTCCAGCGCTGTGGTAGGCATACGCACCACCGCACAACTGGAAGATGCACTGCGCGCTGTGAAATCCGCAGCACTGCTGCCGGATGAAATAAAAAAACTGCAACAGGCAGTAACCATAAACACGTATGATCAGCACCGGTAGCAATTTGCGCTGCTCCCTGCCTTCATGCTGCTTACATTATATTGTACCCCATCTAAAGCCGCTGTTATGCAAAAACTGAAAGTAGGAATGTTATTGTTTCCTGAGTTAACCGTCCTCGATTTTACAGGACCTTACGATGTATTTGTGAAGGCGCCCTGTTTTGAAGTGATCGTTATCGGGGAAACCACTGGTATTATCCAGGCAGAAGGCGGCTTGTTGCTGCAGCCACAGGTAGCGCTGGCGGATTGTCCGCAACTGGATATTATTTTTGTTCCCGGTGGGAGAGGAATCAATGGGTTACTCACCAACGCCGTAGTGCTGAAGTTTCTGCAGGATCAGGCGGTAAAGGCAAAGTATATCACATCTGTTTGTACAGGTGCATTGGTGCTGGCCGCAGCAGGATTGCTCGATGGATTCAAGGCTACTACTCACTGGCGTTCGCTGGAATTGTTACGGATGTTCGGTGTGGAAACGGTAGAAGAAAGAGTAGTGAGAGACCGGAGCCGCATTACCGGCGGGGGCGTAACCGCAGGCATCGATTTCGGATTGGTGCTGACAGCACTTATAGCCGGAGATGAAGTGGCTAAAATTATACAGCTGCAACTGGAATATAATCCCGCGCCGCCATTCAGGGCAGGATCGCCACATACCGCGGGATTGCCGGTGCTGCAAAAAGCAAAAGAACTCAGCGCGCAGATGCTGGATGCCAGGAAGAAAATTATCCGGCAACTACTGCAGGATCGCGCTCCCTCCTCAGCAGGGTCCTCCTGATACTGCGTACTTCACGCAGGCTGATCATCCGGTTTTGTTCAGGATCCCATACCTTCAGCCGGAAACAGGCGCACACATCCCGGAAGCCCAGGCTGGTGGTTTTAACAGACTGCATGGCAGGTATCTTTTGCATTACTTCCGGTAAACGGTAAAAGGGAATACGTGCATTCAGGTGATGAATATGATGATAGCCAATATTGCCGGTAAACCATTTCATTACAGGATTCATTACCATATAGCTGGAAGACAACAGTGCGGCCTTATCATAACACCATTCCTTGTTTACATTGAACGTAACGCCCGGAAAATTATGCTGCGCATAAAAAAGATAGGCGCCCAGTCCGCATGCAATGGTAAACGGAATCAAGATAAACAACAACCAGCTTTGCCAGCCCAGGAAGTAAATCACAGCCGCGCTACCACCGATATGAATGATCAGCGCCAGTAAAGAATCCAGGTGTTTACGCGGACTGCTTAAAAAAGACTGTACACACATGCCGATCATAAACATCGACAGGTAACCGGCTGCAATTGTTATCGGGTGGCGGCTGAACAGGTAAGTTCTCCTCTCTGCCGGTGTTATGGATTCAAATTTCTTACGGGTAATAATAGGGTAGGAGCCAATGCTGGCGCTGAACAACTTCGAATTATGTTTATGGTGGTAATCGTGCGAACGCTTCCAGATACTGGAAGGCGCCAGCACATATACCCCGAAAGTAACCATGATTGCTTCCGCTAACCAGGATTTATGCAGAATAGCATGATGCTGATGATCATGATAAATAACAAACATCCTTACGATCAGTAATCCGGAAAGAATACTGGCCATTATTTTAAGTACCAGGTCAGGCAATACCAGGGTGCCTGTTAAGGCCAGCATCAACAGTAGTAATGTTGATATTGTATAGAGCCAGCTTTTGGCTCTCTCTTCGCGCGCATATGGCTTGGTAGCCAGTATCAGTTGTTTCCCTTCCAGCATAATTGTCGTAGGATGATCTATCTTAAGTTGTTGTTTGTAAAATGATTAAATAACGGCAGGGCGTTTGTGTTTCCACCTTTTGTGCGACCAAAGCCACGTTGCTGGTTGGGAAACAATGTCCTCTTCCAGTTTACGGGTATGTGCGGAGGTAATGGCGCCGTCTTTTTCTTCAGCCGGCGTGGCGGTCAGTAATTCAGCCGACACGGTGTAGTAGCCTCTCTTTTCGCGTTGCACGGTTACATACACTACCGGGTAATTCATTTTCTGTGCTATTTTTTCAGTGCCCTTGAAAACAGGCGTATCCTGGTGAAGGAAGTTGAGCCATTGCGCTGTTTTCGGCTGTGGGGCCTGGTCAGCAATAAAAGCAGTGGCATTTACTTCTCCACGGTTTTGCACCATGTCGCGGAAGGTGTCCTGCATGGCAATCAGCTTGGTGCCAAAGCGGGTACGCATGCGGTACATGAGACCGTTAAAATGTTTGTTGGCCAGCGGGTGATAGATAACATAAAGCTGCTGGCGGCACAGTATGCTAAACGTATTTCCTGCCCATTCCCAGTTTCCTTTGTGCCCCATTACAAGTACCGCACTTTTTTTCTCTGCTTCGAGCTGGTTAAAAAGCTCCACTGTAGCCGGTGTAAAGCTGCAGTGTTTCACCATCGCTGTTTTGCTGATGGTAAGCGTTTTAAACGTTTCCAGGAAAAGATCACAGAGGTAATGATAGAAATCTTTGCATATACGTTGGATCTCTGCGTCACTCTTTTCTGGAAAAGAATTCCGCAAATTCTGAAGAACCACCTTTTTACGGTAGCCCATCACGTAATATAACAACACATATACTGCGTCAGAAACCAGGTAAAGCACACGGAATGGCAGTAGCGATAACGCGTAGATCAGTGGTAACAGTAAGTAGTAGGCAATAGCAGACAATGTGGCACAGGTTTTTGATACTTCGAAAAGTATTATTGAAAATGTAAATGTATACCTTAAAGAACACTTTTCATAGTATCCGTAAAAAAAACGATGCATTGGTTCATTTAGTATCTTTATCAGGTAGTGTTGTCTAAACTTTAACAGTTCCAGATGAAGACCATAGCCCGATTTGCGAGATACGGCTGCCTGCTGGCAGCGATTGGCGGCCTTTCTTATTGCGCCCGTAACCCATATGCCGCCACCAATAAGGTTTACCGGCAGGAAGCTAAAACCTACGCGAAGGTGTTGCGTGAGCAGCCCGGAGCGCTGAATGGCGCCGGCGGCGCAGAAGCCCCCTCCTGGGTAGGCACGGTGAACTTCAATATGAGGAAACCCAGTCTTGTTATCATACATCATACCGCTCAGAATTCATGTGAACAAACACTGAAAACGTTTACCCTGCAAAGAACCCAGGTAAGCGCCCATTATGTGATATGCCGTAATGGAGCCATCCATCATATGCTGAACGATTATCTCCGCGCCTGGCACGGAGGCGTCGCCAAATGGGGCAACCTCACGGATATCAATTCTTCTTCCATCGGTATAGAGCTGGACAACAACGGCAAGGAACCTTTCGATTCCGCCCAGATCCGCAGCCTGTTAGTGTTACTGGACACCCTTCAGCACCGCTACAATATCCCCGCAGCCAACTTCATCGGCCATGGCGACATCGCCCCCGGCAGAAAAGTAGACCCCAGCGCCTGGTTCCCCTGGCATCAACTGGCCGATAAAGGCTTTGGCCTCTGGTATAAAGACACCAGCAATACCATCGTGCCCCAAACATTCGACCCGTTGCTCTCGCTTCGCATCATCGGGTACGATGTGAAAGACTCCACCGCCGCCATCATGGCCTTTAAACGCCACTTTATACCGGAAGACAGCCTCCCGGGTCTTGATGACGCCGGCCGGAAAATAATGTTCAACCTGCAGCAGCAATACCAGTGATCTGTTAGAAAGACACCCAACTTTACTTTTACCCCTATGTTTCTGCAAAGATTATTTTGTGGAGTGGGATAAATATCATATTTTAATAATGAGTTAAAAAGAGATATAAACCAAAATCAGCAATCAAGAGACCCATTTTCCCGGACTTGTTATTATACCTAATCTCCATGTTATACTAATCTTTCTTGTTATGAAACGTTCTTTTAAATTCCCGTTACTGCTGGCAGCAGCCAGCATCGCATTGCTATGCTGGCCCCGTGAACAGGCCACCGCACAAACAGACCATCCCGCAAAAGATTCTTCCTGCCTGGTGAAAACAGATGTCAGCTACGATTTTGCAGATAATATGCACAAAAAAGTAAACGACATCATAGAAGATAAACTTGCCGGTGGTATCGAAGAAAGCGGCAGGGTCACCTGGGAAAATTCTCCCGACGCCCCGGAATATTACCAGGTAGTACTGCGCAAAACAAAGGTGACCATCAAATATAAAGGCACCATTTGCGAAGACAGGATGATCTGGCAGAATATTGAAGACTGTAAGTCTGAGCTCAAAAAGCTGCTCGGGGCGAAGTAAATGACATTTTCAAAAGAATTTACCGGGAAATGCCTTCCCGGTAAATTCCCGCGAAGCTGGTTACCTGTAAACCAAATGCAGGATTACCCAAAACTGGTGTAAGCCAAAACCAGGACTATCTCACCTGTGTTATAAACCGGCCTCAGGAAGAGATAGTGTATTGGGAGTGCATTAATAGTGCATTAATAGTGCATGAGGAGTGCATGGGAAGTGTATAGATAGTCCATAGCATACGCATATTTCAGGCATGGCTGAAGCATCCGTGAAGTAACACTGGCATTATCTCCATGTATCCGTTACCTGCTCATTTCAGTGATAAACTCTCTGACCGGAATCGCCCCGCGGTTACCGCCATCCCATACGCACAATGCCCGCCCGACAGCTCTTCCCTGCTAAATATTTAGCAGCATCCTCCCGCTGTTTTCACAGCCCATATAGTCTATAAATTTTGTAGATTAGTAATTGTACCTTACTTTTGCCCCCGATATCACCAACTGATTATACACCAAAAAAGAAATGCCAAAATCTGAACGGTGTAACCATATCCGCAAAGATCTGAGTCAACTTATAAATCAAGTACAAAGCATGAATTACGTAAAAAGGCTGTTATGCCTGCTGCCCGGTTTACTGTGGCTGCAGCAGAGCATTGCCCAGGAAATCAGGGTAAACGGGGTAGTCACATCCCGTTCGGATGCACAGAACATACCCGGCGCAATTGTTCAGGTGAAGGGAACCGGTCGCGGTACACAAACCGATCCGGACGGAAAGTATTCGATCAGTGCGCAGGTGAATGATACGCTGCAATTTTCCTCACTAGGCTTTGAAACAACGTTTGCCGTTGTAGGAAACAATAAAGTGATCAACATCTCCCTGGAAAACAGTAACAGGAAACTGGAAGAAGTAGTAGTGACCGCCCTGGGCATTTCCCGCGAAAAGAAATCACTCGGCTACGCTGTGCAGGAATTAAAATCAAAAGACATTTCTGAAGCAAAGGAAACCAACCTGGTAAACGCATTGTCCGGAAAGATAGCAGGCGTACAGGTTACCAACAGCCAGGGTAACCTCGGCTCTTCCCGCATCGTGATTCGTGGCGAAACCTCCATTGCAGGTTATAACCAGCCACTGTTTGTACTGGATGGCGTGCCGGTAGACAACAGCCAGCTCGGTATTGGCACAGGCCGCGATTTTGCCAATGCCATTTCGGATATCAACCCTGATGACATTGCCTCCATCAGCGTTCTGAAAGGCCCCAATGCGGCGGCATTGTACGGATCGCGCGCTTCCAGCGGCGTAATCGTCATCAAAACAAAAACAGGAAAAGATACCAAAGGAGGCATGGGCGTGACCGTAAATTCCGGCGCCACCTTTGAAAAACTCCTCATCCTGCCCGACTTTCAGAACTCCTACGGACAAGGTACCGGCGGACAATTCTCCTATAAAGACGGTAAAGGCGGCGGCATTAACGACGGCGTTGATGAAAGCTGGGGGCCGAAAATGGACGGACGCCTCATCCCGCAGTTCTTCTCCAATGGCGAAGCAGTACCGTTTGTAGCACATCCCGATAACGTAAGAGATTTCTATGTTACCGGGTATACATTGAATAACGGTTTATCTGTAGGCGGCACCAACGAAAAACTGGATTACCGGTTCTCTTATAACAATACCAAACAAGGCGGCATTTTACCAAATACCGGTATTACCCGTAATACCTTCACCGCCAGTAATACGTTCCGTATTACACCAAAACTCACCCTCAGTACCTATGCCAATTACGTGCGCAGCGCTGCCGATAATCTTCCCGGTGTAGATGGCCGGCGCGGTAACAGCGTTACCCTCCAGTTCATCTGGTTTGGCCGCCAGGTAGATGTGAGCAAACTGAAAAACTACAAAAATGCAGATGGTACCGATTACAACTGGAACCACAGTTACTACAGCAACCCTTACTGGATCCAGAACGAGAATACAGTAGGCATGCTGCGCAACCGTTTCCTCGGTAACGCCCGTCTGTCGTACCAGATCCAGGATTGGCTCACCGCCAGCTTCCGCATTGGTACCGACTACTACCAGGACAGACGCAAATATAAAATTGCTTACTACACCAATGGTACGCCATTCGGTTCTTATACAGAAGATGCCTACGCAGTTAGCGAAACCAATGGCGAGTTTACATTAAACGCCAAGAAAAAACTAAACAGCGATTTTGATATCGATGTGTTGGCCGGCGCCAACCTCCGCTCTAATCAGCTGGAACAAAACTACCAGCAGGCGCCACGCCTGGCAGTGAAAGATGTATACACACTGAACAACTCCCGCGATCCGCTCATCTCTACCAGTTTGCTCAACAGGCAGAAAGTGTACAGCGGATTTGCAGCAGCGCAGGTAGGTTACCGCAATTATGCGTTCGTGAATTTAACCGCGCGTAACGACTGGTCATCCACACTCCCAAGAGGCAGCAACTCTTATTTTTATCCTTCTGTAAATGCCAGCCTGGTGCTGTCTGAAGCGCTGCATATCCAGGGCGAGGCACTCTCCCTGCTGAAACTGCGCGGCGGATGGGCACAGGTAGGAAAGGACACCGATCCTTACCAAGAAATCAATACCTATCCATTCAACCAGCCGTTTGGCTCACTGCCGTTACTCACCGTGTCGGATAAGTACCTGAATAAAGACCTGAAACCGGAAATCACCACTTCAACAGAAGTAGGGGTGGAAGCCGGATTTATCGATAACCGCGTACGGCTGGATGTTACGTACTACAGCTCCCACAGCCGCAACCAGATCCTGCTGGCGGATGTGAGCTCAACTACCGGCTATCTGAAGAAACTGCTCAATACAGGCGAACTCAGTAACCATGGTGTGGAAGTAATGCTGGGACTAACGCCCATCACTACACGCTCCGGGTTTCGCTGGGATGCGAACATCAATTATGCCCGTAATGTGAGTAAAGTAATAGAACTTGATGCAGATGGATATCTCACCAACTATGTACTCGGCAGCTCCGGTAATATCCAGGTACTTGCCAGCAAAGGCCAGCGCTATGGCGCTCTTTATGGCATTGCCTATAAAAGAGACAGCGAGAACAGGATCCTGGTTAATGCAGATGGTACCCCGGCTGTAGATCCGAGTAAAAAAATATTAGGCTACTACACACCAAAATGGACAGGTAGCATCAACAATAATTTCTCCTTCAAAGGGTTTAACCTGAGCTTCCTGATAGACACCAAACAAGGCGGTTCCATCTGGTCCGGTACCAATGCCACCGGTATGAGTACCGGTGTACTGGCAGCAACCATGCCAGGTCGCGACCAGGAACATGGCGGGTTGCCTTACTATAATGATGGCTCTAAAAATGTTCAGCTGCCGGATCATAACGCCACCGCACCTGGCGGCTTTACCGTGAAACACGACGGGATCATCTTCGACGGCTACACAGCAGACGGTAAGAAGAATACCGCTATCCTGCCCGCACAAAACTATTACAAGGCCGTATACAGCAGCAACCTGAATGAAAGCGCTGTATATGACGCGTCCTTTGTTAAACTGCGTGAAATAAAAGTAGGATATACTTTACCGGTTTCCCTGGTGAAGAAATGGGGACTACAGGCGGTGAATGTGGCGCTGGTAGGACGGAATCTCGGGTACCTGCACAAGAACACACCGAACATAGATCCCGAAACAGCCTTTAATACCGGTAACGGGCAGGGACTGGAAACGCTGCAGATACCTACTACCCGCAGCTTTGGCTTTAACCTGAATGTTTCATTTTAATGATTGATTGATTATGAAAAAGTTGTTGATACCTTTTTGCTTAATATTCGCTGCTGCATGGCTGGCTGGTTGCCAGAAAGACCTGGAGCGCACCAACATAAATCCGAACGAACCTACCGTTGTACAGCCCGACTACCTGCTGAGCAACGGCATTAAATCCAACGTGGATACCTACTGGGGCAGTGATGCCACCATGGAAACATCCCTGCTGTACATCCAGTACTGGGCTAAGATCCAGTATCCCGACCCGGATCGTTATATCCCCGCATCTACCAATATCCAAACGGTGTGGAACAATTTTTATGCACAGGGAATCGCTGATTTTACCAAGCTGGCAGAGTTGGGCGACACGTTGCACAATCCTAATTATAAAGCAGTAGGCATTATCATGCGTTCCTGGATCTTCCAGGTGTTGACGGACCTGTACGGGGATATTCCTTACACACAGGCAGGCAATATCGATAAGTACCTTACACCGGTGTACGACAGTCAGCGCGTAGTATACAGGGGGCTTCTGGCTGAACTGAAAAATGCTGCGAACACTATTTCCCCATCAGACAATCCTATCCTCGGCGACTCTTTACTGGCCGGGAATATGAATGGCTGGAAAAAATTTGCCAACGGGCTGCGTTCGCGCATTGCCTTACGCCTGGCCGATCGTGATCCTGCTGCCGCTAAAGCGGTGTTCGCAGAACTGGCGGCAGAAGGCAACTTTTTCCTCACCGCCGGCGACCGTGAAGTGAAACTGAATTACCTTACTTCTCCCAACCAGAACCCGGTTGGTAAAAACAGGGAAACGAGAAACGATTACCGCATCAGTAAAACAGTGGTCGATAAACTGAAAGCACTGAACGACCCACGGTTAAGCATATACGCAGCACTGCCAGCTGATACCAATGCATATATCGGCGTTACCAATGGATTGTCTGCCGACTCGGCCTCACGGTTGGGTTTCAGCAGGACTTCCGATGTGGGAGCCGCTTTTACCGCTACACAGGCGCCTGCCTATGTGTTTACCTATGCAGAGCAATTGTTTATCCTGGCAGAAGCAGCGCAGCGTAACCTGATCAGCGGCAACGCCGCCGATTTGTATGCACAGGCTATCCGCGCATCCTTCAAACAGTACGGTATTACCGGCGGTCAGGTAGACGCTTACCTCGCACAACCGGCCGTAGCGTACGACGCCAGTAATTTTAAGAAATCAATAGGAGAGCAGAAGTGGCTGGCCTTATTCAGTGAAGGCCTGGAGGCTTTTGCAGAATGGAGGAGACTGGATTATCCACAGTTGAAGCCCGCTTATACCGGCGCGCTGCAGGGTAAAATGCCGCTGCGTTTAACGTATCCTTCAAGTGAGCAGGCGTTGAACGGCGCCAACTACAAAGCAGCTGTTGCCCGCCAGGGTGCGGATCTGCTGACGACGAAGGTTTGGTTTGACATGTACTAAAAGAAGTAAAAAAAAGGACGGATTTGCAGTAAGTTGTTACCTGCAAATCCGTCCTTTTTTTATTTTTTATTATTCGCGCGGTAGCGCATGATTTCTATACCTGCTTCTATCACCGGTCCGATCCCGTGAAAATCGTTCAGTTCTGTAGGACGGTTATAGTAAAAAGACAGGTCCGCCGACGTGTTTGTGCCGATGCACACATCTTTCAGTTGTCCATCTTCCTGAATTTTCTCCTTTACCAATCCTTCCCAACCCCTTTCTGCTATGGAGATATAGCGTTTATCGAGCCAGCCTTCATTTACCCCGCGTGCAATGGAATATACAAACATCGCGGTGCAGGAAGTTTCTGTGTAGGAATCGGTACGGTCCAGTACCTGGTGAAACAGGCCGCTGGCCGACTGATATTTTGCAACGCCCAGGATTTGACGGGTAACATCTGCAATTACTTCATTCCTGCCGGGGTGATTGGCGGGCAGGTCGTTCAGCAGCTGTACTTTTGCCAGCATGATCCAGCCGTTGGCACGGCCCCAGTGAGCAACGCCCTGTCTTTTCAGATCTTCGTAATAATAGTGCACATACAATTCATTCCGTTCATCCCAGAGGTAATGCGAAAAATGTTTTACCTGGGCTACGGCATCATCAAAATAAGCGTTGTTGCCGGTGAGCTTACCCATACGTGCGAGGAAGGGAACGCTCATGTACAGGTCATCTCCCCAGAGCGTCCACTTATAAGGCGTTGGCCGGCATAAGGTGCCGTCTGCCAGCCTTTCCTGTACCTTGCTGATATGGTTGGCTGCTTTATCGATATAGGCCCTGTAATCGCTTCTTTTTACTTTTTGGTAGACGTCTAACAGGCTGGCCCCCATGGCGCCGCAGTCATCCAGCACGCGGGTGTTGATTAGCTGGTTGAACGGAAAACTTTTGTACTTCACACCTTTTTTGCTGAGCGCTTCAAAATAGGCGTAGTTGTCGAACGCAAAGGCTACATGCCGCTGCGCGAAGGCAGTATATTTTTCGTCTTTCAGGTAATTGCCGAGGTCCGTCATAGCGATATTCAATACACCGTTTGGATAATGCCATTCGCTCAGGTGGTCGGATATCCTGGCTGTTGTGCCGGCTGGTATTTCCTTGCTGGTGTTCCAGGTTTGGTTGTTATCATCTTTAAACTGGAAGGCTGCGTGTGCCACAGCATAGTCGGCTACTTTTTTTACAACTGCTGCGTCGGCGGAATTATCCTGCGACAGCGCGGCTAACGGGAGGGTTATGCCCAGGAGTAAGACAAGGGTTTGCTTTTTCATATGTGGAAATTGTATGTACAATATAGCCCGCATTTATCATTATTGCAAACGATTGCATAAAAATAACTTGGTTCTTAATATAATTTATTTTAATTATGTGTTTCAAAGTAACCAGTTTAAATTTTATCGGGATCATGCGGAATATACGGCATCGGCTGAACGAAGAAAGAAAGCGCGTGTTCAGTATCGTCATATTGCTGTCGTTAACAGCCTGTCAGCAGCACAAAACAGAAGAAATGGACATTGCTGTAGCGGCGCCTTCGGAAAACATCCGGCCGCTTACGGAAGAGGAAGACTCCCTGCAGGAAATCCGGCGGAACATTGCCTGGGAGCAGATAGAGGTTTTCCTCTTTGCCAAAGCGCTCATCAATAACAAAGTGCCGTTATTTACCAGCAGGCAGCGCCTGGAAGCAGCCATAGGTACGGCCGACAGCATCATCTCTGCAAATGGGGAAGATATCTGCGGGTCGCAGTTTGCGGAGGATTTTGATTTTTTCTATAAAGATGGATCTACTTTTGAACACTGTAAAGATTCACTGGCCTGTGAAGAATTTGTTTTTACAGATAGTAACTCACTTACTTCCGGTAAAATTACACTTACCCGCAATACTACCTGGGAAGAAGTAAAACAGTTGTATCCCAATGCAGTATTGCAGGCGGAAAACGAAGGTAAAAGAGATATGATCATCCTGCGCGATTCCTACAGCAAAGACAGCGAAAGCAGTGTGCAGTTATATTTTGAAGATGGCCGCCTGGTGAGGATCGTTAATTTTATTCCTTGTTGAGTTACATCACGGGTGTTTTGCCTCCGTCTACAGCAGTACTGGTACCCGTAATGTAGGCAGCCGCAGGCGATGCCAGGAACGCTGCCAGCGCCGCTATTTCATGGGCTTCTCCAAAGCGCTGCATGGGGATTTCTTTCAGCCATTCTGCTTCTATTACTTCCGGAGATACATTGCGGGCAGCAGCGCTGCTCTTAAACAATCCTTCCAGCCGAGCGGTGGAAGTGGAGCCGGGTAATACATTGTTCACCGTAATGCCATGCGGCGCCAGTTCTGTAGCAAGGGTTTTTGACCACGCCGCCACTGCCCAGCGGGTAGTATTGGACACGCCTAAATTTTTTATAGGTGTTTTTACAGAAGTGGAAATGATATTGATGATCCGGCCGAAACCCGCGCTGATCATGCCAGGCACAAATATTTGCGCCAACGCCTGGTTGCACAGCAGGTGTTGTGAAAAGGCTGCGGTAAAAGCGGCCGCACTGGCTTCTAAAATAGGACCACCCGCCGGACCGCCGGTGTTGTTAATCAGTATATGCACCGGACCAAGTGCAGCAACTTTTTCTGCTGCTGCCGTTACCTGCGCCACATCTGAAAAATCGGCGATGGCATAACTATGTTGTTGCCCGCCGGAGGTACTCAGTGTTGGCAGTACTGTTTTCAACCTGTCTTCATTCCTGGCCAATAAAATACACGTAGCGCCTAATAAAGCCAGTTCCTTTGCGGTGGCCAGTCCTATTCCCTGTGAGCTACCGCACACCAGCGCTGTTCTTCCTTTGAGTGAGAGATCCATCCGTGATAATTTTATGTACAATTTAGCGAAAATGTCTGACGCGTATAAAAGCGAAGGGAAGGCCATGCGACCTTCCCTTTGCTTTTATAATTCAGTAAGATAATATGGTTATACGCGGACGTAGATCTTCTTTTTGTCGAGAATAAATCCTACCAGCCAGCAGGTGAGCATGAATGCCAGTGAAAACAGCAGCGATCCGAATTTGCCCGGCGACAATGGCTGGAAGATGGTGTCGTTGATCCATTTGTAGAGCGACACGCCATTGACCATAAAGAAATAGAACAGGATGGCCATTACTTCCGACAGCAGGTAGAGGAACAACGGATTTTTACCGAACACGGTAAAGAAGCCGGTGCCTTTAGTGAAGCCGAGGATATCTATCACAAAAATGAGGAGTGATAACAGCAACAGGTCGATTCCGATGGTGAGCAATACATAGGAGCTGGTCCACAATTTTTTATTGATAGGGAATACCGTGTTCCAGGCATATGCCAGCAGCAGGAATAATACGCCGGCGCCCACCATGCGGAGCAGGCCGGGTTTTGTTCTGCCCTGTTGCTGTACAAACAGGCCGGTGTAATAACCTGCCACCACGTTTACTACAGCCGGAATGGTGCTGAGGATGCCTTCCGGATCAAAGGCAATGCCTTCGCCATGATACATGTGGTTATCTCCTAAAATAAGTTTATCGAGCAGGATGCCGGCATTGCCACCCATGCTGTACTGTTCGCCGGGAGTACCGAAGTACCACATAACGGCCCAGTATCCCAGGAGGAATATGGCACTCACAGCCCATACCACTTTTTTAGAGCAGTAGTGGATCAGGAGGGAGGCAATACAGTAGCACAAGGCGATACGTTGCAGCACGCCCAGTATACGGGTATGACTAAATGGCTTGAATTGAAGTCCGTTATCGGTATGGTCTACAAACGGGAACCAGTACATCAGGTACCCGAGGAGGAAAATGATCAGGGTGCGTTTGAAAATTTTTCCCAGCACCGCTGAATTTCCCAGTTGAACATATTTCTTCATGCTGAAGCTCATGGCATTGCCCACAGCAAAAAGAAAAGAAGGAAATACCATATCGGTGGGGGTCCAGCCATGCCAGGCAGCATGGTCAAGTGGCCAGTAAGTCCCACCAGTGCCGCCTGTGTTCACTATGATCATGAAACAAACGGTCAGCCCGCGGAATACGTCCAGCGGTAAAAAGCGTTGAGAGCTTTGTGTCATTTCCCTTTAATTGTATTGGTTGATAAGATGGTAAGGATAGAAAAAGCGTTGAGCTGCCTACAATATATACATCTAATTTTCAAAATCCAAATATGAATTCGTTCCGGGAAAACAAATTGAGACATATCGGCTAACGTGAGACACGTATAATCACTATTTTGGTGACTCCACTAAAAAAGTTACGTTATGAATTACAGATTTATTGCGTTGTGCGTGGCCGTGCTTGTTCAGATGAGCTGTAAGCAGCCCGAAAAAGGTTTGTGGTCAAAGGAAAGGGCCAATACCTGGTATGCAGGTAAAGACTGGATCAGGGGAAGTGATTTCATTCCCAGTACGGCTATCAACCAGCTGGAAATGTGGCAGGCCGCTACTTTTGATACTGCTACCATTAACCGGGAACTGGGTTATGCAGAAGGAATAGGCATGAACACCATGCGGGTGTACCTGCATCACGTGCCCTGGGTGGTTGACTCCGCGGGGTTTAAGCAAAGGATCAATACCTACCTCGATATTGCTGACAGGCATCATATCTCTACCTTGTTCGTATTCTTCGACGATTGCTGGGACAGTACCTACCAGGCGGGGCCGCAGCGGGCGCCAAGGCCAGGCATCCATAATTCCGGCTGGGTGCAGGATCCGGGATTAGCCATTCATCAACGTCCTGCGCTGGTGGATACGTTGGAGAGATATGTGAAAGATATCCTGACTTCCTTCTCTGATGATAAACGTATCCTATTATGGGACCTGTATAATGAACCCGGTAACTCCGGCCATGGCAACAGGAGTTTGCCCCTGCTGGAAAAAGTATTTGCCTGGGGCAGGGAAGTAAATCCTTCGCAGCCTTTGTCCGCGGGGATATGGGACTGGAAGCTGAAGGACCTCTCCAACTTCCAGGAAACACATTCCGATGTAATTACCTACCATAACTACTCTCCACCGGAAGAGCATCAACGGGATATTGATACCCTGCGCCGCCTGGGAAGGCCGCTTATTTGTACCGAATATATGGCCCGTACGCGCAGCAGCCGTTTTGATAATATTATGCCGTTGCTGAAAAAAGAAAATATCGGCGCCATTAACTGGGGACTGGTAGCGGGTAAAACCAATACCAAATATGCCTGGAGTACGCCTATGCCGGATGGTGGCGAGCCGCCTACCTGGTTTCATGATATTTTCCGGCCGGATGGCACGCCTTACAGCGAAGAAGAAGTGAAAGTGATCCGTGGGCTAACCGGTAAGTAATGGTGGTTGCCGGCTTCCCGATACAGGCAGCCGGCAGCTATGCTATTTTGAAAACCCTCTCCCCAGTACTTCATGTACTTCGTGTATCACCACAAAGGCCTCCGGGTCGGTTTCGTGCACCAGTGATTTAAGGCGCATCAGCTCCTGTTTGCCGATCACTACATACAACACCTCTTTAGGCGCGCCGGTATAGGCGCCATGGCCGTGCAATACTGTGGCGCCGCGTTTCATTTCGCCGGTGATCTTAGCCGCAATAGCTTCGGTGCGTGCGGAGATAATGGTGATGGCGCGTTTGGTGTTAAGACCGTCCACGATATAATCTACTGTTCTGGCGCCAATGTATACGGCAATAAAAGTGTACATGGTTTTTTCTATGCCTATAATAAAGGAAGAAGCCATGATCACCACGATGTCAAAAATGAGCATGGCGTTACCCAGTGTCCAGCCGAAATACTTATTAAATAACCGGGCTACAATAGCTGATCCGCCGGTGGTGCCGCCGGAAAGGAATACCAGTCCGATGCCTATACCTACCAGCAACCCTGCGAAGATAGCCGCCAGCAAAGGATTGGTGGTAACCGGGGCGAGTTTGTTTTCCGTGAGATACAGGAACAACGAGCAAAACAGGATGCCAAGTATGGTATATACCATGCTCCTTTTATCCAGGAGCCGGTAACCGGTTACGATCAGGATGGCATTGATGATGAAGTTGGTAATGCCCGGCGACCATCCCCAATAGTAGTAAGTTACAATGGTAATACCGATGACGCCTCCCTCAGATAATTTGTTGGGAATGGCCAGGTAGTTAATGCCTGCTGCAAAGATGAAGGCACCTGCTATAATGAGTAATATGTTTTTCACATGCTCTTTCATGCCGCAAAAATACGCTTTTGTCGCACTTGGATACTGGCCCGCTTCTCCAGCCACGAACAAAAAATCACAAAAAAAATTGTGCAATTATTTGGAATTAATAAAACTCGATGTATATTTGTCTACCAAATCAGTAGACTAATAAAATCTACCACCACAGGGAAGTATCAGGCAAACGCTTCCGGCATCCTTTGACCACCAGCAAGGTGTTGCTGCCATCATTTATTGAAAATGTGTAAATAAAAATACACTATGAAAAGGCACCCGCTAACTAGTGGAATGCGTTACCACACGCAAAATACCGTGGTAAATATCACCTGTCCCCGTTACATTCAAATAGCAGGCTGTTATTGCAGCCGCTGTTGAAAGAAAATCTTGCGTTCTGTAAGCTGTAAATAGAATGCCTGGTCAGGCTTGCGGGAAAGGTGGGCTGCAAATTTATTGGTGGTAAATTTATCAGCAACGTACCTCCCCGCATCCTCCTGGCATTTATCAACTGAAATCTTAAACCAGTCTCTCTCATTTTATTTAACATGAAAACAAACATCAACTGTTCAGTCCTGATGCCGTTACCCGGCAGCCCGGCAATAACAGCTGTATATGATAGTATAACGTATACGGATACACGATTTTAATAGTGTATTGGTAACGGAATAGAATTGGGTTACTATCCATTGAAATTAAACGATCAACTTCAGTTCAAAAGGGGCGTTGTCTCAAACAATACTGGTGGGTTTTGTCGGCAACTGCCCCAGGGACTGAAGCATTATCGGATCATTTAGGACTGCTTCCAAACCAACTGTTATAAAGATATTATCCGGAAGCAGCCGGGCAAAATACGTAATAACGTATAAGCCTATACTTTTTTCGGAAAGCCTAATTAAAATGAAGGAACCACTTGTTTTCAGGTAAGGTCCCCAGTGCCAGCAAGTCCCGACACGTGTCGGGACTTCTATTTTAATACTACCTGTATCTTACGCTATTATATATACCCCGCCCCGTTACCCATCTCCCTGAAAATATATTTTCAAAAACCTTATGGAAAATATTTTACTGCAACATCTAATTAGAAACATATTTACCATGGACTCAGCTAAAATCCCGGGGAATGATTTCCTCGACATTCTCTTCTATGGAAGGAACAAAGATTATGGGGCCTATGAATTACGCAGTCGTTACGACAGGCGTGTTCGCAACGCAGTAATGGGCACCGCTTCTATTATGCTGGTAATGATCGGCGGCTACGTGTTGAACAACACGCTGATGGCCGCAGAAAATGTACACCGGCCTGTATTGGCAGAGAAAAAAATTGAATTACAGGCATTGGAAATGCCACCGGAACCCCCGGTTACCATTCCTCCACCCCCGGTAACCTCCGCACCGCCGCCATTGGCTGCTTCTATCAGGGTAACTACACCGGTGATTGTTAACACAGATGTTCCGCCGGATGAAATGCCTCCGAAAAATGCCGATATGGACGGCCAGGTTATAGGATTTAAAACTACGGAAGGAGTAGAAGGAGGGATGGACATTGACCTGGGTGCAAGTGGCAACGGCGGCGGTTCCGGTGTAGTAAAGGCTCCTCCGGCGGCCAATCCAGATGTTCCAGTTGCATTCGTGGAAATCATGCCTGAATTTCCCGGCGGTGAAGCTGCATTAGCGAAATACCTGGGTAACAATATCCGGTATCCGCACATCGCCCAGGAGAATGAAATACAAGGTACCGTATTTATCCAGTTCGTGGTAAACCGCGACGGCACTATTTCACAGGTGAAAACAGTAGGCGCAGCGAAAGGCGGGGGCCTGGAAGAAGAAGCGGTCCGTGTGATCAGTAAAATGCCCAAGTGGAAACCCGGCAAACAGAATGGACAGTATGTGGCGGTATATTTTAACCTCCCGGTCAGCTTCCGGTTAAGCGGCAACTAGTTTCACCTTTCCTCATTTTTTTCAATAAACACTTTATTAATAACCCGGAAAAGTGCTGTCATCGTTTGACGGCGTGACTTCCTATATTATTATCTCTTTAATTCTTACAATTCCTGTTTATCCGGCTTACATCCATTTAACCTGCGCATTCTGATTCCTGATACCAATCCCGGCCCGCATATAGCGGCCGGGATTGCCTTTTAATCCTCTCGCTTCTTATTAGATAATATTCAAACATTATCACTTTATATCAAACAAAAATCAAAAATCTAAGAAATTAACATAATAATTATTAATTTAACAGCCGCTTAGTCTTCTTCTTTAGCACTATAAACGGATAATTAGTATGGAAGCGCCGGTAAATAATTCGCTGCAACAGTTCAAAAACCTCGTTGGGACCAAGTTTCAGCTGTATAATAGCCTCTTCACCTCTTTGCCTTTCCACCGGGTGGAAAAGACAGGCATCTTCCTGTCCCTGTTCCTGCTTCATTGTGAAGAAGGATACGCCAAAGGCAACAGCCCCCAGGAAATAATGGACTCCTTCTTTTCCCAGTATACCACCTATACGGAAGAAAAACAGCGGACGGACCTCTTGTTCCGCTTTGTGCAATACGCTGAAAGACAGGTAGTACTGTTTGATGCACTGGAAGATGCTGCGTTCCGGAATATCCGCGACCTCCAGGGCGCCGGTACCCTGCGCCACCTGCAGTCGGAAGTGATCCAGGAACAAGCCCAGGATAAACTCAGGGATAAACTGAAGGACTTTTCAGTGAGATTGGTGCTGACGGCGCATCCGACACAATTTTACCCCAGTGAGGTGCTGGGCATTATCAACGACCTGTCGAAAGCCCTCATCGACGAAAATACCAGCCAGGTAAATATGTACCTGCAACAGCTGGGAAAAACACCGTTCTTCAAAAAAGAAAAACCCACCCCGTATGATGAAGCCATCAGCCTGGTGTGGTTTCTCGAAAATATATTTTACCAGTCGGCCGGCCGCATCCTGTCGTCTATCCGGGCGCAGTTCCCGGGCGCCATCAGCAGCGATAACTCCGTGATCCGCATGGGCTTCTGGCCCGGTGGCGACCGTGACGGGAACCCGTTTGTGAAAGCGCCTACCACCGTGGAAGTAGCTGCCGCCCTGCGCGCGTCTATCATGAAATGTTACTTCCGGGAAGTACGCAACCTGCGCCGCCGCCTTACCTTTAAAGGCGTGGAAAATGTAGTAGCCGCCCTGGAATCAAAATTATCCCGCAACCTCTTTATTCCCGGGCATAAAGCGGATATCAGCCGCCAGGAAATACTGGACACGTTGTCGGATATACGAAATACCATTATCGCTGATCTGAACGGGCTGTTTGTACATCTTGTAGATAACCTGATCAGCAAAGTGGAAATATTCGGGTTGTTCTTTGCTTCCCTGGATATCCGCCAGGACAGCTCCATTCATGAAGCCGTACTGGAAGCCGTAGCTGCCAGAACAACCGCGCTGCCGGATAATTATACTTCCCTGGGAGATAAAGAAAAGATCAGCCTGTTACTGAATATAAAAGAAGCCGCAGATCCTAAAGCGCTGGAAAATCCCCTGCACCAGGATACGCTTGAAACCATTGCCGCCATTAAGGAAATACAGGCTGCCAATGGAGAAGAAGGCTGCAACCGTTATATTATCAGTCACAGTACCAGTGTACTCAACGTAATGGAAGTATACGGGCTGTTCCTGCTGAGCGGTTGGAAAAAAGAAGAGATGACGGTAGATATTGTGCCGCTGTTTGAAACCATCGATGACCTGCGCCATGCAGGACAGGTGATGAAAGAGCTGTATGAAAACGCCGACTACCGCGAGCATCTGCGTCGTCGCCAGTGCAAACAAACGATTATGCTCGGCTTCTCGGATGGCACCAAAGATGGTGGCTATCTCATGGCCAACTGGAGCATCTATAAAGCCAAAGAAGAACTCACTACTATCTCCAAAGAATACGGTATCAACGTAGTGTTCTTTGACGGCAGGGGAGGTCCTCCGGCCCGTGGCGGTGGAAAAACGCACCAGTTCTATGCTTCAATGGGCAGGAACATTGCCAATAAAGAAATACAGCAAACCATTCAGGGGCAAACCATCAGCTCCAATTTCGGCACCGTGGATGCAGCACAGTTCAATATGGAACAGCTGATACATGCCGGCATCAGCAATGAGCTGTTTTCTTCCCGGGAAGTAACGCTGAGTAAATCAGAAGAAGATTTGCTGCAGCTACTGGCGGACGAAGGATATAAATCTTACAATACATTAAAAACACATCCTCATTTCCTGGCTTATCTCGATCACGCCAGCCCGCTGCGTTACTATGCGGAGGCGAATATCGGCAGCCGTCCCAGCAAACGTAATGCTTCTGCTAAACTCAATCTTAATGACTTGAGAGCAGTGCCTTATGTAGGTGCCTGGAGCCAGCTGAAACAGAATGTGCCCGGCTATTACGGCGTGGGCAGTGCGCTGGAACAGCTGGAAAAGCAAGGTAAATGGGAAGAGGTCCAGGCATTATATGTGCACTCGCTGTTTTTCAGGACCCTGCTCGATAACTGTGTAATGGCGATGAAGAAGAGTTACTTCCCGCTCACTGCTTACCTGGCCAAGCATCCGCAATACGGCGAAGTATGGCAGATGATCTATAATGAATTTGAGCTGACGAAGAAATACCTGCTGTTACTCACCAATGAATCCGAACTGATGGCCGGCAGCCCGATCGATCTGCTGTCTATCCAAATGCGGGAAAGAATTGTGCTGCCTTTGCTTACTACCCAGCAGTATGCGCTTACGCGCATCCGGGAGCTGGACGCACATCCCGACAACGGACATGGCAGGGAAACCTACGAAAAGCTCATCATGCGTTGCTCTTTTGGTATTATCAATGCTGGCAGAAACTCAGCCTAAAAATTATTCATCATCCGGTTACGGAGTTATGTGGAAATAGTGGCGGTGAACAACATCAGCGGCTGTCTCCATATAACTCCGTAATTCGTAATTTGTATTTCGTAATTCTTCCCTACTTTTACACCTCCTTAAGTAACTTCTCTATATATGGCAAACAGCTTATATGACTTTGGAATGATCGGTCTCGGCGTGATGGGTAGAAACCTGTTACTCAACATGGCAGATCATGGCTTTTCCGTTATCGGCTTTGATAAAGACGCTGCCAAGAACAGCGCACTGGAAGCAGCCGCTACCCCCGGTACTACCGTTAAAGGTGTTGCAGAGCTGGCCACTATGGTACAGTTGCTGGAACGTCCCCGCAAATTAATGATGTTGGTACCCGCCGGTCAACCGGTAGATGACGTGATAGCATCCCTGTTGCCGCTGCTGGAGCAGGGCGACGTAGTAATAGATGGTGGCAACTCCCACTATACGGACACTTTACGCCGTGTGAAACAACTCCGCGAAAAGGGTATCCATTTTATGGGTATCGGCGTTTCCGGTGGTGAGCAGGGCGCGCGTAGCGGTCCAAGCATTATGCCCGGTGGCGACCTCGACGCCTATGCAAAGGTACAACCCATGCTGGAGGCGATTTCCGCCAAAGTAAAAGGGACGCCTTGTGTGGCTTACCTGGGTAAAGAAGGCGCCGGCCATTATGTGAAAATGGTACACAATGGTATTGAATATGCCATCATGCAACTGATCAGTGAAAGCTATACCCTGTTGCAAAAGGGCGCTGGCCTTAGCAATGATCAATTGCACGAAGTATTCAAAAGCTGGAACCAGGGCGCTTTACAATCATTCCTGGTAGAAATTACCGCGGATATCTTCCTGCAGAACGACGATAAATCTGACAAACGCCTGGTAGACGTGATCTCCGATAAGGCTGGCTCCAAGGGAACCGGTAAATGGACTTCACAGGATGCAATGGAATTGCCGGTGGCCGTTCCGGTTATTGATACCGCCGTGGCGATGCGTACCCTTTCCGGTTACAAAGAGCAGCGCCTGGAAGCTGAAGCGATCTATAAAGCACCTGAAAATACCATTCATGCCGACGCTGAAATGTGGATCAAACAGGTACACGATGCCCTCTACTTTGCCACCATCCTGAGCTATGCACAGGGATTGGCTATGCTGAGAGAAGCTTCCGGTGATCTGAAAATGGAGATCCCGTTACCGGAAGTGGTGAAAGTATGGAGAGGTGGTTGTATCATCCGTTCTTCCCTGCTGGAAATATTTACACAAGCTTACCAGAAAAATGCTGACCTGGCCAACATCCTGTTGGATGAAGGCGTAGCGTATCTCGTACAATCGGTAGAAAGCAACACCCGCAGCGTAATTGCGCAGGCCGCCTCCGCAGGTATTCCTGTGGGCGGATTCATGTCTGCTTTGTCTTATTTCGATGCGTTCCGTACCGGCCGTATGGCTACCAACCTGATTCAGGCACAGCGCGACTATTTCGGCGCGCACACCTACCAGCGTATTGATATGCCAGGTACTTTCCACACAGAGTGGCAGCAACACTAAAAAATGTTCATCTTTAATTAAACATATGCAGATCCATAAACGCCCGCCTGCATCCATCCTGTTCATATTCGGAGGCAGTGGCGATTTAAACTACCGGAAACTAACGCCTGCGTTATATAATCTCTTTTTAGATGAGTGGATGCCTGAGCAATTTGCCATTGCAGGCTTAGGCCGCAGCCCATACAGCAACGAAGACTATAACAAACACCTGCTGGAAGGGATCAGTAAGTTTTCCCGTCGGAAGGGCGAGCAGAATGGTCACTGGAAAGATTTCAGTAATCATGTTACTTACCTGCAGATGGATGCAGAAGATCCTGCATCTTACAGCAAGATCACCGATTTTGTAACGCAGAAGGAAGAAGAGTGGGGCGTACATCCTACCGTTATCTTTTACCTGGCCGTAGCGCCACAGCTGGTGCCGAACATAGCCACCCGTTTGGGTGAGCTGAATCTTTGCTCCGATAAACACTGCACCCGCATTGTAGTAGAAAAACCATTCGGGCATGACCTGCAAAGCGCGCATGAACTGAATGAACTGCTGGCAAAGAAATTTACAGAAGAGCAGATCTATCGTATCGATCACTATCTCGGTAAAGAAACCATTCAGAATATCCTGGCTTTCCGCTTCGCAAACGCATTGTTTGAACCGGTGTGGAACCGCAATTACATCGACAATATCCAGATCACTGCTGCTGAAAGCGTGGGACTGGAAGGTCGTGGCGGTTACTACGAAAGGGCAGGCGCATTGCGCGATATGGTGCAGAACCATATCCTGCAGATCATGTGTATCCTGGCCATGGAAGCGCCGGTATCTTTTGATGCCAATGAAGTGCGAAACAAGAAGGTGGATGTACTCAACGCGATCCGCCGTATCACACCGGGTAAAGTGCATGAACATGCCGTACGCGGACAGTATTCTGCCGGCTGGATGAAAGGCAACAAAGTAGCCGGCTACCGCGAGGAAAAAGGTGTGGATCCCAAATCCAATATTGATACTTATGCGGCCGTTAAATTTTATATCGACAACTGGCGCTGGCAGGGCGTTCCGATCTATGTGCGGACCGGTAAATATCTCCACCAGAAAGCTACCAATATCATCATCACCTTTAAGGAAGCACCTCCTTATTCCTTCCCGATAGAAGCTGCGCAAACATGGCGCCCTAACAGGCTCACCATCAGCATTCAACCGGAAATGGATATACGGATCCGCTTCCAGGCAAAACGTCCCGGTCAAACCATGACGCTGGACCCGGTAGACATGACCTTTAACTACGATGCTGCCAATGGCGAGCATGCACCGGAAGCATATGAAACGCTGCTGCTGGATGTAATGGAAGGAGATGCTACCCTGTTCATGCGCGGCGACCAGGTAGATGCCGCCTGGAAAGTGATCATGCCCATCCTGGAAACATGGGAAAACCGCACGCCGCAGGACTTCCCGAACTATGCACCCGATTCATGGGGCCCCGATGATGCAGATGCACTCGTTGCCCGCGACGGTCATACCTGGATTAATTTACCTACTAAATAATAATTACGGACCATTTGTGAAAATGGTCCGTAACTTTTTTGTCTTATGGAACTACATATCGCAAAAGATCCTGCCCAGCTGAGTGAAAATGTAGCTGCATGGATCAGCAACTACATACTGGAAGTATTGCAAACACAGGAACGGTTTACATTTGTACTGTCCGGCGGTAATACGCCAAAGCAGCTATACAGCCTGCTGGCGAAAGCTCCTTACAACATGGTGATACCCTGGGAGAAAATACATTTTTTCTGGGGAGATGAAAGAGATGTGCCTTTTGAAGATGAACGCAATAATGCCCGCATGGCATTTGAATCATTACTGGATAAAGTAAGTGTAAACCCCGATAATATCCATGTAATGCGTACCGATATCGGCCCGGAAGAATCGGCTGCCGAATATGAAAAGATCCTGAAATCTTATTTCGGAAAAGATGATACCACGTTCGACCTGGTGCTGCTGGGCATGGGAGACGATGGACACACGCTGTCGCTGTTCCCCGGATTACCCATTGTGCACGAAAAGAAAGCCTGGGTAAAATCATTTTTCCTGGAAGCACAGGACATGTACCGTATTACCTTAACTGCACCGGTGGTGAATAAGGCTGCCTGTGTATTGTTTCTCACCACCGGCGCCAATAAAGCCATTACGCTGAAAAGTGTGATTGAAGGCACTTTCGATGCGGAGAAATATCCTTCCCAGCTCATCAGGCCGGAAGAAGGCGAGCTGCATTGGTTTGTGGACGAAGCCGCTGCCGGCGCAATGGAAATTTAACAAAACATAAAGCAATTGCGGTAAAGGCCCGGGCGGATTAAGAGATCCCTCCGGGCCTTCTGCTTTCTGCTTTCAGCTATTTTCTGTAGCTTGTGTATTGTAACAACGATGAGATTATGTTTGATAAGCCCATATTCGACGCACACCTGCATATCATTGATCACCGGTTCCCTTTGCAGCCAAACGAAGGCTTTTTGCCGTCGGAATTTTCAGTAGCCGACTACCAGCAACAGGTAGCGCCGCTGAACGTAGGTGGCGGCGCAGTGGTTTCCGGCTCTTTCCAGGGATTTGATCAGGGATACCTGCTGGAAGCATTGAAACAGCTGGGCCCCGGTTATGTAGGCGTAACGCAGATACCTGCCGGTACCAGCGACGAAGAAATTATAGCCCTGCATGAAGCGGGTGTACGCGCCGTAAGATTTAATGTGCAGCGCGGTGGTTCTGAGAGTGTGAAACACCTCGAACGGCTGGCATTACGTGTGTATGAACTCGTGAAATGGCATGTGGAGCTGTATGTGGATTCCCGGCAACTGCCCGGATTATCCACTACGTTGCATAAACTGCCTGCCGTGGTTATTGATCACCTGGGTTTATCAAAAGCCGGGTTCAAATATTTATTGCCATTGGTAGAAAAAGGAGCGAGGGTAAAAGCAACGGGTTTCAGTCGTTGTGATTTTGATGTGTTAACCGCCATGCGCCAGATTACAGCTATTAATGCCAGTGCTTTATTATTCGGCACCGATTTGCCTTCTACACGGGCGCCACGGCCATTTGCCGCCTCCGATCTGCAACTGATCCTCCAGAATTTCCCGGCAGATATTGCCGCTAAAATATGCAGGGAAAACGCCCTCGCACTTTACCAGCCGCGGATTTTGTCTGGCTCAGGATTATGATGATGTTGGGGATTATATTTTTAAAAATATTTTGAGAGATAAAAAGATTCCGGCTTTTATTCCACAGGGAATAAAAGCCGGAATCTTTTTATACTATATCCACGTATCAATTCCCACGGTTTCCATTTCTTTTTTCAGATGTTCGGGCATTAGTCCGTTTAACAATGTACCCGGAGCTGCACTTGGGTATATGTCTTCAAAAGTTTTTACCTGGTTCATAAATACCCGGCGGAAAATATGCCGCCTGGTAATATGATGCGGATCTTTTAAACCGGCTGCCCCAGCGAGTTCTATGGCGCTTTCAATGGTATCGCGGTGATAGTTGGCTACGCGGTGTTTCTTGTCGTCTACCACCAGGCCGGCAGATAACCATTTGTCCTGTGTAGCCACGCCGGTAGGGCATTTATTGGTGTTGCATACCAACGCCTGAATACATCCAAGCGCCATCATCATGGCACGGGCACTGTTGCAGGTATCGGCGCCCAGGGCCATGGCCCGCAGCATGTGATAGCCGGTGAGTATTTTGCCGGAGGCAATGATCTTCATATGATGACGGATATTGAATCCGGTAAGGGTATCGTGTACGAAGGAAAGTCCATCCATCAGCGGCATGCCCACCGAGTTGGAAAATTCCGGTGGCGCGGCACCTGTACCGCCTTCACCACCATCTACAGTAATGAAATCGGGATAGATATCGGTTTCTATCATGGCCTTGCAGATGGCGTAGAATTCCCGTTGCTGGCCGATGCACAGTTTGAATCCAACCGGTTTACCCTTGCTGAGATCACGCAGGCGCTGGATAAACAGCATCATTTCGCGCGGACTGTTAAATGCTTTATGGTAAGGGGGAGAAAATACGGTGGTATGTGGTTTCACGTGACGGATGGCTGCAATTTCGGCCGTGTTTTTAGCAGCCGGTAATATACCACCATGGCCCGGTTTGGCGCCCTGCGAAATTTTCAGTTCTATCATTTTGACTTGTGACAGCGCACTTTTTTCTGCAAACAAACTATCGGAGAAATTGCCGTCATCGTCGCGGCAACCGAAATAGCCGGTACCTATTTGCCATATGATATCGCCACCTTGTTTGAGATGTGCTTCGCTGATACCTCCTTCGCCGGTGTTATGCGCAAAGTTCCCTATTTTGGCGCCGCCATTTAAAGCCTGTACAGCGTTGTTACTGAGCGATCCATAGCTCATGGCGCTCACATTGAGGATGCTGCCGGAATAAGGCTGTTTACAGTCTTTCCCGCCAAAGATTACACGCGGGTCCTTCTCCAGGTGATCAAAATTTTGCGGCTGAATAGAATGGGCCATCCATTCATATCCTTCCGCGTATACATTAAACTGGGTACCAAATGGCTGGGAGTCCAGTTCCCGCTTGGCGCGCTGGTAAATAGTAGAGCGGTCTACCCGGTTAATCGGGCTGCCATCAATATCGCTTTCCACAAAATACTGGTAAATTTTTGGCCGTAATGCCTCCATCCAGTAACGCATCCGCCCCACTACCGGGTAATTGCGGATGATGGCGTGTTTGGTTTGCAACAAGTCAAGGACACCCATCACAATAATGGGCAATACCAGCACCAGTAACCAGAAAACCCACGGGAAAAATAAACCCAAAACAACGATAACACCTAAACTAACACCTGAAAATCCAATAAATGCTTTGACCATAGACTGTAATTTTTGATTTTTTGATGCTCCTAACCACAGGAGATTGCCGAATACTTCCTTAGCTATTGTTCTTATAAATCTACTTAACGTATAGCAGATAAATTTGTTAAATCTTCGCGAAGGTTGTCTTTCTCAGGATTACGCTGATTATATTGATTTTGGGGATTTGTTTTTTTGATTTTATAAAGGATTTTGGGAGACAGCAGAGGAGATATGCGTTTTAGGATTTAATTTTCTTATATTTTTTAAAAAAGGTAAGGAACGACAAAAGCAAAATATCCGCTGCTGTCTTCCCAAATCTTTTTAAAATCAAAAACAAAATCAAAAAAAACAAATCCCCAAAATCAATATAATCAGCGTAATCCTGGGAAAGACAACCTTCGCTAAAATCCGCGCAGTTTTTAAATTTATTTATTATCTTTCAAAATAAGCCAATCTTCAATCAATCCACCAAATGAAAAAATACATTCATCCTGGTAAGTTGGTAGCAACTTTCCTGTTCTTATTTAGTACTGTAGCAGATGTCCGGGCGCAACAAGCCACGCCCTATGATGCTGCCCGGCTGAAAACCAGCTGGGAAGTGGTAGAAAACCATTACCAGGGCGGCGACAATTTCCAGTCGGCCTTCACCTTTGTGAATACGGCCGGTAAGCCGTTTCCTGCCAAAGGATGGCAGTTGTATTTCAATTTTATCAGGATGGTTGCTCCCGGGGAATTACCGGGGCATGTGAAAGTGGAGCATATTAACGGTGACCTGTACCGGTTTACACCGGCGGATGGTTTTACCGGTATCGCTCCCGGCGACTCCCTGAAACTCGCTATTACCGGCGATGCCTGGGCGGTGAATTTTACAGATGCACCTACCGGGTTGTACCTGGTATGGGACGAACAGCCGGAAAAAGGCTTCTCAATCAAGGATTATAGTATCCGCCCTTCTACTACCGCAAAGCAATTGATGCGTTATCCCGGTGATAAAACTGCCGTAGTAACGCCAACGGATATATTTAAACAGAATGCTGCAGTAAAGGATATTCCCGTATCACAGCTGCCGCTGGTGTTCCCGACGCCGAAGTCTTACACTGCCACCGGTAAAGGTCTGGTGCTGGATGCATTCCCGGAAGTAAAAGCCGATCCGCAGTTGTCTGCCAGCGCGGCAATGCTGGATGCAGAGTTGCTAACGTTGCTGGGTAAACGAAAAAAAGGAACGGCAGTTATCAGCCTGGTTTATGACACTGCTGTCACCGCTCCGGAAGGTTACCGTTTGAAAGTGGCGCCGGAAGGAATTACCATTACTGCCGGCACTGAAGCAGGCGCCTTCTATGCTATCCAATCTTTAAAAACACTGGTTCCGCCAACGGCGTTTGCCGGCAATCAGAAAACCATTACCATACCGGGTGTGGAGGTTACAGATGAGCCACGCTTTGGTTACCGCGCTTTTATGATAGATGTGGCCCGTAACTTTCATAACAAGCGCGATATGCTACGCATCATCGACCTGATGGCGCTGTATAAATTAAACGTGTTGCACTTTCATTTCAGCGATGATGAAGGCTGGCGCCTGGAAATCCCTTCCCTGCCGGAACTTACTTCCGTAGGCGCTAAGCGCGGCCATAGCAGCGACTGGAAAAATATGCTGCCGCCGTCTTATGGCTCCGGTCCGGATACCACCAACACTGCAGGTAGTGGTTATTTCTCACGCAACGATTTTATAGAAATCCTCCGCTATGCAACGGCAAGGCATATACGTGTTTTGCCTGAAATAGAAAGCCCCGGCCATGCCCGCGCTGCGGTGAAAGCCATGGAATCCCGCTACTACCGCCTGAAAGCGGCTGGTCGTGATAAGGAAGCCAATGAATACCTGCTGACCGATTTGCAGGATAAATCTGAATACCACTCTGTTCAGTATTGGAACGACAACGTGATGAACGTAGCGCTGCCTTCTACTTACCACTTCCTCGATAAAGTGGTGGAAGAAATCCAGTCGATGTATAAAGAAGCCGGCGCTCCGCTGGAATCAGTGCATATGGGCGGCGATGAAGTGCCAGGCGGCGTATTTGAAAAATCGCCTGCCTGTATCGCGTTGATGCAGCAGGATAAATCACTGAAAGATGTAAATGATCTCTGGTATTATTACTACCGCAAGGTGAATGACCTGCTGAAGGCCCGTAGCTTATCTGTAGCAGGATGGGAGGAAGCCGGGATGCGTAAAACAACGGTCGGTGGCGAATCACAGAGCATCCCTAATCCCGATTTTGTAAACGATCATTTCCAGCTGAATGTATGGAACAACGTGATCGGCGGCGGACAGGAAGATTTATCCTACCGCCTGGCAAATGCCGGGTATAAAGTCATCCTGTCTGGTGTAAGCAATTTTTATTTTGATATGGCTTACATGAAATCTTTTGATGAACCCGGATTTTACTGGGGTGGATTTGTAGACGTGGATAAGCCGTTTTATTTTATTCCGTTCGACTACTACAAGAACTCAAAAGTAGATGGCAGGGGCAACCCGGTTACACCGGAGTTGTTTGTAGGTAAGGACCGGTTAACAGGTTTTGGTGCTTCCAATATCCCAGGTATCCAGGGATTGCTGTGGAGTGAAACGGTAACCAGCTCTGACCGTATGGAATATATGATGTTGCCAAAACTACTTGGGCTTGCAGAACGTGCGTGGGCGCAGGATCCGGAGTGGGCTACCGAAAAGGATTCCGCTAAAGCCGATGCATTGTATGCACAGGCATGGAGTGTATTCAGCAATGTAATGGGTAAGCGTGAAATGCCGCGCCTGGATTATTATGAAGGGGGCTTCAACTGGCGTATCCCAACCGCAGGAGCGAAAGTGGAAAATGGCGTGCTGAGCACAAACATCCAGATGCCAGGTTTAGTGATCCGGTATACTACTAACGGCGACGAGCCTACGTTGAAGAGCCCGGTGTATACTACTCCTGTGGCAGCAGGCGGTAAAACGGTGAAGCTGAAAGTATTCAGCCCTAAAGGCCGCAGCAGCAGGACTACCACCGTAAAAGTGCCGGTAGCCGATACGCAGATGAAGAATAATAAATTATAATTTTCCGGAAGAAAGAAAGACGGTGAGCAACGGGATCTTCCTGTTGCTCACCGTTTTCATTTACGGGTTATTGTCCGGAAATCATCTTTCAAAAAAGATAAAAAAATATTCCTTATCCCCGTGAGAGCAGTTAAATCCGCTGCATTTACCCTTCATCCATTTTCTTGCTTCTCCTTTTGCAATTTTTGTATTTTGTTCGTTAAACCCATATCAACCTGATGTTTCGCATTATTCCACTTATTATTAGCTGTTGTATTGTTGGATTCTCTGTGTGTGCACAAAAGAAAAATGATGCTTATCAATTGCAGATCCGCAAAGCGGTGTCGCCTGTTAAGATAGATGGTGTAGCAGATGAAGCAGCGTGGCTGGAGGCGGATATTGCCACCGGTTTTCACATGGTGCTGCCAATGGATACCAGTGCAGCCCGGTTGCGTACAGATGTGCGGATGACCTACGACGACAAGAACCTTTACCTCATAGTAGAGAACTACACGACAGGCGACGGGCCTTATATGGTGGAATCATTGAGACGCGATTTTGCTTTTCTGAAGAATGATAACTTCCTTTTATTCATGGACCCGTTTGATGATCAGACCAACGGCTTTTCATTCGGCGCCAATGCAGCCGGTGCGCAATGGGACGGTTTGATGTATGATGGCGGAAAGGTGGACCTGAGCTGGGATAATAAGTGGACATCGGTAGTAAAGAACTACCCGGATAAATGGGTTTTTGAAGCAGCGATACCGTTTAAAACCATCCGGTATAAAAAAGGAATTACCCGGTGGGGTATTAACTTCAGTAGGAACGATCTGAAAACAACAGAGAAATCGGCATGGGCGCCGGTGCCACGGCAGTTTCCCACTGCTTCGCTGGCGTATACAGGCAACCTGGTATGGGATGCTGCTCCACCTGCTGCGGGCGCAAATGTGTCGCTGATTCCTTACCTGCTGGGAGGCATGTTAAAGGATTATGATAAGGCTACTCCCACCAAATACCGGCGGGATGCAGGTTTAGATGCCAAAGTAGCGGTTACTTCCTCGCTGAACCTCGACCTCACAGTGAACCCGGATTTCTCGCAGGTAGATGTGGATAAACAGGTGACCAACCTGGATCGTTTTGAATTGTTTTACCCGGAGAAGCGGCAGTTCTTTCTCGAAAACGGAGACCAGTTTTCAAATTTTGGGTATTCCACGATCCGTCCTTTTTTCTCGAGGCGTATTGGTCTTGGTGGCGTGCCAATCCGTTTTGGCGCCAGGCTGAGTGGCAAACTGAATAAAGACTGGCGCTTAGGAGTAATGAATATGCAAACCGGGAAGCAGGAGGAAACCGGGTTGCCGGCCCAAAACTTTACGGTGGCGGCTTTACAGCGCCGGGTGTTTTCCCGCTCCAACCTGGGTTTTATTTTTATCAATAAGGAGTCGGTAAACTATGATCCGGCTAAAGTAACGGATAAGCCAATTTACAACCGGTATAACCGGAACATGGGGCTGGAGTATAACCTGGCTTCCTCCAACAATTTCTGGACGGGAAAGGCCATGTTGCTGAAGTCGTATACGCCCAATAAAACCGGTCATGATGTGGCGCATGCCGCTAATCTGCAGTATACCAGCAAGCAATGGAACATTGGGTGGCAGCATGAGTATGTGGGACGTAATTACAATGCGGAGGTGGGATATGTGCCCCGCCAGGGATATATAAAAGTGGCGCCGCAGGTTACCCGCCTGTTCTTTCCCTTATCGGGTGCGGTGTTGAGTCATGGGCCGCAGGTAACCAGTACCTGGTTTTTTGACGAAGCGCATATGCGCCGTACTGATAACGAAACCATGCTAAACTATGGCATTGTGTTCCGGAAGCGAAACACGCTCAATATCTGGGCGTCCAACACTTATATCAAACTGCTGCAGCCTTTTGACCCTACCAATACCGGTAAAGATAGCCTGGTGAACGGGAGTCAGCATAACTGGAATACTGTGGGCGCTGATTACGTGTCAAAGCCACAGAGTTTGTTTACCTATTCGTTATCGGCCCGCTATGGAGGTTATTATGCAGATGGCAGCCGGTTAATGACCAATACGGAACTGGGATATCGTTTCCAGCCGTATGTGAGCATTGCATTAAGCGCTAACTATAACCATATCAACCTGCCAAAGCCCTGGGGCAATAATTCTTTCTGGCTGGTAGGCCCGCGGTTGGATGTAACAATGACAAACACCCTTTTCTTTACCGGGTTTATGCAATACAATGGCCAGCAGAAGAATATGAACCTGAATACCCGCTTCCAATGGCGCTACCGGCCTGCATCCGATCTTTTTATAGTGTATACCGACAATTATCTCCCGGAGCCATTTTATGTGAGAAACCGTGCTTTGGTGCTGAAGCTGGTGTATTGGTTTAATCTCTAAAAATCCGTTTTCGTATTAACAGTTAAGATTCGATTAACACTTTACCGTTTTATACCCGTTATCATTGCACCACAAGTTTGGCGTAATAGAACGGGGATGCCCGTTAAGATATATATAAAATTTTCATTTACTATCGTTGTGAATATTATCTCCCTGTAGTTTTTACTACGGGGATTTTCACCATTTAAAATCTAATTATGAACCGTCCTCCTATGATGATGCAGCTGCTGCGTATCAGCTGTATTTTTTTGATGCTGGCAGGAACAGCTGCAGCACAACAATCCGCCGCGGTGATTACGGGCAGGGTAGTGGACCATCCTGTGCAAAAGGTGTCGTTATCTTACTGGTATGATCCGGGAATTTCCCCGGCAGTTACGCAGGATACTTTGCTAAAATCTGATTCTTTTTATTTCCGTATATCCGTTCCGGCAGGAAGGGTAATATTTTTTTATGCAGATGCGGGTAGTGGATATAATTTTTATGGGATGATCCGCGGCGGGGATAGCCTGCAGATGGTGATGCAGGGCGACAGCATCCGGTTTGGCGGCAGTAGTGCAGTGTTGAACAGGGCTGTTTATACTGCTAAGCGGGAGCAGTCTGTAGTGCAGCTTCCTGTATTGCCTGATGCGTTCCGGCTGGCAGCGGCATGGCGGCAGCGGTTGCAGGCGGCAGGCAAGGTACTGGCGGTTTACCGCGACAGCATAAGTGCTGCCACGTGGGCGCTGGTAAGATCGCATGTATTAGCGGAAGCCGCATCGGGGCTGGTGAGTACTGTGTGGAAAGTGGCCGCAGCACCGGATAGTACGCTGGAAGAAAGACAAGTGCTTTTTTATAAGGATAATATACTGCCTGCATTACCGCAGATTATTCCTTCAGATACAACGGTGACGTCTATACGTTATTTGAATTATCTGTTGCAAAAAGCGGAAGCAGATTATTTTATTCAGCATCGTTATGAATGTAATAACAGGGCGATCTATGAATGGCTTAAAACGCATTACAGTGGCCGGTTACGCGACAGGTTGCTGGCGCATTCGCTGATGTTGGGTTTTGCTGCCGGCAATTCGCCGGAAGAACAGGAATGGTGTGTGCGTGACTACCTGGAGCTGGTGCAGGATGACGCATGTAAGCAGGCCATCGCAAAGCTTTACGGTCGCTCGAGGAAGGGTATTAGCAGAGGTGTGACGGCACCGGTATTCAGTTTTCCCGATGCGCAGGGAAACCTGGTGAGCCTACGGCAATTCAGCGGAAAGGTAGTATTGCTGCATTTCTACAGTGGGAAAGATCCGCTGCTGCCTGCACTTACAGAAATAAAAAATTGCTTTGATGATAGCGTTACGTTTGTGAACATCTGCTGCGATGGCAATGCTGTAAGGGGTTTGCCGGGATGGATATGGCAGCTGGATGAACAGCACCGCGACGTACTTACGCAATACAACATCAGTAAATATCCTTCGTTTATCATTGTTGGAAAGAATGGAAAAGTATATGCTATAAAGCCTCCGGATCCCGCAGTAGACCGCGGTACAGCGCTTACCAACATTATCTATGAAGCATTATTGCAGTGAGTTTTTTTCAGGGTAATAGCCAATAAAACCAAGGTAGCAACGTTTAGTAAAAGTACGCAGCTTATCCGCATCAGCGCCATTGTTCCGCAGCTAAAATTTCGAAAACCCATTTAAACCAGATTGTTAATATTTACGTTTAAATATATATATGATAATGCTGGTTTAATAAAGACACAAATCGTATATTCAGTAAATAACCGTTAAGACCCCTCTATGCCACATGCCAAAGCGTTATTTTGACAGACTACAGACCATTGATTACCTCATTAGGATCAAAGGGACCGGTAAGCCCGCTCAGTTAGCCAAGCGGCTTCGTATTTCCGAAAGAACACTCTATGAATTCCTCAAAATGATGAAGGAGTTAGGTGCTCCCATTGAGTACGACCGGTACAAAGAAAGTTACTTCTACTCAGAAAAAGGCGGCTTCAACGTCAGGTTCTCAAAAAACCTGATCGCCGTGAGTACGATGTTTCTTTTATGCTTCCTTATTTGGTGAACATGGTCCGCGCACTGACCAGTTAACCGGCCTCCCTGTTAGCTCTCCCTGCGCCCGCGCTGCCCTTTCAGGGCCTTAGATCTGTTGCACAGCTGTAAGGCAGCTGTTCCAGGATCTTTTATGTAATCTTCCTTAACTGGTGGACAGGGAAAGTATTGTCTTTCTGGACAGTAGCTTGATCTGTCCACCTTCTTTTTCCAAAATCCTTAACATTCGATTAACTGTTGCTACCCGGAATAGCTTCAATTTTACGACTGAAATTATTGTCAGCTTTTTAATGAGAATTTACTGTGAAGAATAGTTTTTTTCATAACGCGGTTTAGATTAGATTTTAGATTATACGCGGGTTTCTGTTCAGTCACCTGCCCTACTTAAATCCTCTCTTTCCGTGGCAACTGACTGGAGTAAATTTACGTACCCATATTTGAACAAATCAGCTCTATGGTACTAAACTGTATTATTTTGGGTAATAACCCGGAGGGATTTGAAGAGCTGGAGAATTATTTGTCTGCTATTCCCTATGTTTACCTGGCTGGCAGAAGCCAAACGATGGCGGAAGCACGTTTTTGGCTGGAAACACAAACCATTCATGTACTGATAGCAGGAGAATATGATGATCCGCTTTCCCTTCCAATGACCATAACAGGCATATTGCCCGTTTTAATGATGACGTATAACGATACGCCACCCGGAGGATTTGATTTCCTCCCGGCAGCACTCCTGCAACTGCCCTTTACTGCCGAAACGTTAAATAATGTGTTCTCTAAAATTTATAAGACCATAGAAATGGACGTAATTACCAGCCCCACCAAATATTCAGCGGATTATTTCACGCTGAAAACACAGCACAGTTTTGAGAAAGTATTTTATGATGATCTGCAATATGTAGAAGTAATGGATGATCATATCATGCTTCATCTCCGCGATCAGAAAATGGTGACCACCGAAAAACTCGACTGGATCATTTCACAGCTGCCGGCAAACGCTTTTATGCGGGTACATCACTGGTTCGTGATAGGATTCCGCCATATAACAGCACTGGCAGACGATCATGTAATGATTGGGGACGCCAGGATTACCTTGACAAAAGAAGTAAGAAAGGAACTGGCTAAAAGATACCAGCTGCCTATGGAGTAGCGCCTGTATGCAGCGCCGCCAGTATCTTACCCGCCACGCCGCCCGCATCTTCATCATAAGCATGCCCGCCGGGCAGGATCATTTTTTCATACCGGACATTCAGGGCTGACAGGTTGAAGTCTTTTTCCTCTGCACCAAATACCAATAGCAAAGGTTTGTTTGTAATTTTGTTGATCTCCCCAGGAACACTCATTCCCTTATTGCCGGATCTGCCCAGCATGTCAGAAAGATGCACTTCGAGATCGGTATAAAGAGACGGCGACAAAAATACCAGGTGCTTTACTTGTGCCGCCACTTCCGGTGGTAAACCGGTGTAAATGAACGGCAGCACATCTGCCCCCAGCGAATATCCGACCAGCACTACCCCGTGGTTCCCGCCCCACTGCGACTGATAATACGTAATCAATGATGCTATATCCTTTGCCGCCTGCTGTGGCGATTTTTTACTCCAGAAATATTTTAATGCATTCAATGCTACTACCGGGTAGTTCTGCTGATGAAATGATTCAATTACATTTGCGGAAAATTTCTTCATGCCACCGTCACCGGTTATATACACAATCAATGGTGCAGTATTGCCTGCGGGAGGCGCTTTAATAACCACCGGCAGGTTATTAATCCCGCTTTGTGCGTTTGACGGAAACGTTGTGAAAAATAGACAAAAGCTGAGCAGCATGGCTGCATGGAATAACTTACTCATATACCAGATTAACGCCTCCTGTAAAACAAAATCCGTTCCGCTATTGTTCGCCGGCCTCAGGGCTGCATTACTTTACTGAGGGCAGAAGGTAATTGTATCAAATCGAAATCATGTCCATATACCAGGTATTTGTTAGTCCATTCGGTGGCATATTTTTCTTTAAACTCACGCAACCCCTGGTAGTGACGGAAAAACCGCAGCTTCTCGTATGCATACTTCACCATTTTTTCCGCAGTATTTTCCGGTTGGATAATGCCGGACATCGGTACCATTCCCAGGTTCAGGTAGTGCAGCTCTTTTTGCTGCGCATCCTGGATCAGTGCAATGATCAGCGCATCCATCACTCCGCCCGGCGCGTCGGCACGTTTGCGGATCAGGTCATAAGTGCATTCCCCGGGGGCATAGTCAGGAATAATATTGAGGAACGCCGCTACTTTCCCTTCTGCATCGGTTACGGTAATGATATCCTGGTTACGGATCACGTCTTCATCAAATAAGCCCTGCGAAAAAGTGAGTTCCTTTACTTCATACTGGTGAAGCCATTCATCGCTCACCGCTTTTAAATCCTGCAGCATAGCAGTCGTTTGAGGCGCGGCATGGAAGGTAGTTACATAACCTTTATTGGCGAGGCTGTTCAAACCGTTACGCAGTGATTTTTTGTCTTTGCCGCTCAGCGTGAAGTCCCTGATATCCATAATCGCTTCCTGGCCTATCAGCATTTTTTTCTTTTATAAGATGACTGAAATAGTAGGTACTATCTTCATCCACCCGGTAGAAAGCAGGCCGGAGGCCCATCTTACGGCATTGTTGTTCAAATTCTTCCAAAACCAGCAGCTTATTATCTTCGCTGCACACCGGTTCTTCCAGTACAATAGCAAAGCTGCCCGCTACCCGGTAAGCGATAAAGCCTTCATATTGCTCAGACATAAACAACAGTTTGTCCTGGCCTATTTTGAAATAATCCATCGGGGAGTCGCCGTACTGGCTCAGGTAAAACCGTGCTTTCTCCAGGCTGGTATTCGTTTGCTGGGTAACATGCAGGTAAGGCCGTATAATAGTATAAAACAGGAAGGCCCATGCACTTACGCCTAATACACGGATCGCCGACATAAACTCTTTCCCGAACCGGGTAACGGGTTGCAGTCCGTCATCTTCCAGCAACATAAAACAATGGAAAGCATGGCGGATAGATTGCTGCCAGGTAAAATCGATCCCGAAATGTCTTACATCTAAAAAATAAAAACCAACGGTACCAAAAATGAGGACGACAAACAGTGTAGCCAATGCCGTTACCACGCCGATATTTACCAGCTGGGGATTACTTTTTACCCGGTATTGCCGCGAAGTGATAAGTAATATCACACTGGTAACCAGCGCCAGTGAAGCTTCTTCATAATCCAGCGCCTTTCCGATATGACCAAATACCGACAACAGAGAAACTGCCAGCGCCACAATCCACGCGCTGCGCAGGCCCCGGAACAAAAAGGTGGCCGTTACCAGCAACACCAGGCCCAGGAACACCACCAGTAAGTTAGTAGCGTGAATAGACGTTCCGGGAATATAAGCCCGCAGCAAATGAATACGGTTAGCCAGGGGAGGAGTAAGCACCGAAAAGATGTTCACCATACCCAACAGGAAGATCAGGATAGGTGGGAGTAGCCGTAATACCAATTCCCTGCCTTTCAGGGCAAAGGCGATCATGCCCGCAACCAACGGCAGCCAGAACTCAAACAGCCGGAATAATAAAGTGATTTCCAGTGCCTCCAGTGTACTGAATCCATAATTGCTGAGGATATAAGCCAGCGATAGTTCGATGGCGCCCAATCCGCGGAGAAAAGGGGAAATAATTAAGAAAATAGTGGCTACAATATAGCCTACGCAGGCGGCTTCCAGCGACGGGGTAACACCCACTGCCAGCATGCTCAGGTAAAGATGTCCTATGCCCGCTATTTCTATCAGCGCCGAGGCGAGTACCGTATTCATGAAAGAGGGTACCGACAATTGAAAGGTAAATATTTCATCTGCCTGCCGGGCTGCTCCCGGAAAGTATTTCACCAGCCACTGATAGGCTTTGCCTTTCAATTGCATGGAACGTACCAGCCATACTACGCCGAGCAGCAGCGCACAAATGGCGATGAGTCCCCACAAAGCATCTTTCATGGTGGCTGCATGAAACATCGCATAAGCAACAACCGGAATACCCACCAGGAAAACAGACAGGATGCCTACAAATCCATAGATGCCGGAGGCCTGGTGGATTTGTTGCTTATGCAAGCCGGTGCGGCGTAAGCTCTGTGGCAGATAGGCCAGTGAACTGACACCGCCTGCGGGAAGAAATACGGATAAAAGATTGCGCTTCAGGAATAATTCGGTACTCCGGCCAGCATCCAGTTTGGCGCCTACCGCTCGGAAACTGAATACATACATGCCTGCCTGTAATAAAATATAGGCGATAGTTACTACTACTCCCAGCACCACCCAACCCCTCTGGGCCTTTTCAATAGCAGGGATCAGGGAGTATAATTCATGACGCTGTGACCGGAAGAAATAAATGGCCAGTAATATGAATAACACGGCCAGTAGCTCTTTGAGGTGGAGCTTACGTAAAAACGCTGCAGTAAAAAATTTCTTTTTCAAAGGTTCGTGGGTTTCGTTAGGTCTGTTGTTCGCAATGACCACAAAGGTATACCAACTTTTAAACGAATCTTTTAGGCTACGGGGAGTTTAAGGCTATTTTAATCTGCCAGGTGTTGGGGTTGTTGCAGGATATAAAGCAACTCCCGGGCTGTTTTGCCGGGAGTTGCGGTTGTATGAATTGTTGAGTGTTGTTTTAGTGTTCCTCCAGGTTATAGGGAACCACCAGTACGGGAATGCGGGAATGGCGGATTATATATTCCGCATTGCTGCCCAGCAGCATATGATCCAGGCCGGTCCGGCCATGAGTGCCTACCACCAGCATAGTGGCATTGCTGTCATGTGCCTGTACCAGGGTTTCATTTTTAGGGTTGCCGGTACCTACTACAATGCTGATGTTCTGCTTATCCGGGTAATTTTGTTTGTAAGCTTCCAGTCTTTCCTCCACTTCACGGATACGGGCCGGAATATCGTCGGTAAACACGGGGCCGCCTTCCGGCAGGCCGATGCCAATGCCTATTTCTACCACGGAAAAGAGGGTAACGGAAGCATTCATTTTATCGGCCAGTTCGAGGCCGGTCCTGATCAGGCTTTCTGAAAAGCTGCTCAGGTCTACTGCGATCATGATGTCTGACATATGCAGGTGGATTAATTTGTGAATATTTATTCATTTATCATTATGCTTTCAGGGCATCCCAGCATAGGTCGAACGTACTGTTGATCCGGCTTCTGTTAAGGGTAATGCTGCTGTAATGCGTTTGTTTTACCAGTTCATTCATAGCGCCCATCATAAAGGTGAGCAAAAGTCCAATATCTGTTTGCTTGATAAGTTGTTCTTTCTGGCCTCTTTCCATCAATGCGTAGAAGGGGGCCGACAGCTGTTGCGCTTTTTCCCGGGTGCCGGCCGTAATAAAAGGGGAGTGATAGCATTGCTCCATGAAAATCACTTCTTCAAAGTGCTGCAGCTTATAGCGCAGGATATTCAGCCATATATTTTTGAACCCTGGTTTGAAAGGTAACTGCGGGTTATAGCCTTTAAAAGATACCTGTACCGAGTTTTCCCGGCAGGCAGCAAATAAGGCGTTAATCAGTTCATCTTTCCCTTTGAAGTAAACATACAGGGTGCCGGTGGCAATGCCGGCTTCCCTGGAGATGTCGCCCATGGTAATGCCGGACAATCCCTTTTTAGCCACCAGCTTGAGGGCCGACTGGAAAATCTGGGCTACTTTTTTATCATCTTTCAGTTTCACATTACAAAGATAAGCGAATAAATATTCATTTTCAAGATCAAAAAAGCCTCCGCAGTGGAAACCGCAGAGGCGCTGTAGCTAGATGATGATTAAATCAAAAACCCATTGATCGTCAGACCGGTGGGTGATTGTTTAACACTGGAAAAATCCCCGTCGGCCTGAAAAGGCCAACAGGTACTGCTGAGATATTTGTTAGTTGTATGCATTTCAGTTATCAGACTGAACATAACGATAAAACAATATTAGCCGGACTGGGTGTGCAGAGCGTTAATTAAACCTAAACAAGAATTGAAATAACGGGGAGAAAGGGCAAAAAAGAAACCCTTGCTGATGACCACAGCAAGGGTTTTAAAAAAACATTCACATGGCACCTGCGGCATCGCGTCAGATGCTGATAACACATTTATAGCCTGCTATTAAGCTAAATAAGATGATTGCTGAATTTGGAAAGTTACCAATTTGCTTAGTGGATTGTAACTTGTCGAACCCGAAATTAGATATTACTATCCGGAATAATCGTTAACCGTTGGTTAATGACGCGAAGCGCCCGCCTCCCTCCGCTGATTGTAGCATTTTCCCTTTCCCTGATACCATTTTCCACGCATTTGCATATACCGCAGGATATGTATATTTTTTACGGATTGTACTACTAAACTTAGCTATATGTTCCACCGGATTCCAACGTTATTACTATTCCTGTGCCTGCTCACTTCGCAAAAAGGGAATTCCCAGGACATGCCGGATATGTGGAACAAAGGTGCCGTAGCCAATAAGCTCCATCCCGGGCTGAAATGGTTCAGCGAAGCTAAGTTCGGGCTGTTCATTCACTGGGGACTTTATTCTAAACTAGGTGGCCGCTGGAACGACAGCAGCTACTACGGCAGCGGCGAATGGATCATGAACCGCGCAAAAGCCCCGGCTGCTGAATATGCCAAAGTAGCACAAACATTCAACCCCACCGGGTTTAACGCAGAAGAATGGGCAGAAACAGCCCGGCAGTCGGGGATTAAGTATATGGTGATCACCGCCAAACACCACGAAGGCTTCAGCATGTACGATTCCAAAGTAACTGACTTTGATATCGTTGACGCTTCTCCCTATAAAAAAGATCCGATGAAGGCGCTCTCCGACGCCTGCCGCACAAAAGGCATACACTTCGGATTTTACTACTCCCAGTTCCTCGACTGGCACGAACCTAACGGCGGCGGAAATAACTGGGATTTTAAAAACAAAGAGAAAGATTACCAGCAATACTACCGCACCAAATCAATCCCGCAGCTGAAGGAACTGTTAACCAACTACGGTCCGCTGGGCCTCGTTTGGTTTGATATGCCCGGCGGCTTAACCGCAGCACAAACCAAACAGATGATCGACAGTCTCCGGCTACTGCAGCCAGGCTGCCTGTTCAGCAGCCGCGTAGGACATGATCTTGGCGACTACCGCGATTTTGGCGATTCTGAAATACCCCCGGTTCCCATCCCGGGCGCCTGGGAATCTATTTATACCCACAACGACTCCTGGGGCTATATCCGTCACGATCTGAATTTTAAATCACCTACGGAAATCATCCGGCTCCTGGGAAATGTAGCCTCCAAAGGAGGAAACCTGATGCTGAATGTTGGTCCCGACGGCAATGGCCAATGGCCTGCCTATTCCATAGCATACCTGAAAGCCACCGGTAAATGGCTGCAAACCTATGGAGAAAGCATTTATGGCACCATCTGGGGACTGATCCCGGCACAGCCCTGGGGCGTAACCACTAGTAAACCAGGAAAGTTATTCCTGCATATCTGGCAAATGCCAGCCAACAGGCAGTTACGAGTACCCGGACTCACAGCAAAAATTAAATCGGTAAAAATCCTGGGTACTAAAGACCAGCTTGCGTGGAAACAGCTGCCGGAAGAAACCGTTATCCAGCTGCCGGCAATATTGCCGGATACCCGAAGTACCGTGATTGAAGTGGTGTATACCGGGCAGCAAACAGATTTATCACAGCTGCGCACACAAACCGTGAGCAGCGAATATGCGCAGGCGGAAATACCCGCTGTATGGGCCGTTTTCAACGGCGCCGCCAAAAGCAAACTCTTTACGTATTCCCATTACTTCGGCGACTGGAAACATGATAACTGCATCACCGGTATGGTAACTCCCGATGATGCGATTGTATTTCCACTGGAAGTACAGGACGCAGGCGACTATAAAATTATACTGGATTACGCCTGCGAACCGGGAAGCGCATCGCAGCAGGGACTGGTAACCCTTGGCGGGCAACAACTGCCCTTCCTCACACTGGTAACCGGCAGCTACGACAGCCACAAACCCATGAACTTTATTCAACACGCAGTTGGCATTATACATATTGATAAGGCGGGCAAACAAAACCTGACAGTGAAACCGGTTTCCGGAAATAAAAATGAATTATGCTGGTTACGGAAAGTGATCCTGCAGCCAGTGAAATAATAATTTATCAGAGAACAAGAACATGAAAAGAACACACCTCCTGTTTGGACTGGTTACCAGTCTTTATTCCGGTATAGCGATCGCACAGGTGAAAGCCCCTGCGCCCGACTGGCTCATCAGCCACCAGTCGTATACCGCCACGGTAACGGAAAAGGAAAAGGAAATTACACTCAGCAATGGTTTGCTGAGCCGGAGTTTTCGTATAGCCCCTAACGTAATCTGCACCGATTACCGTAACCTGGTCAGCGGTGAACAGCTGCTGCGTGCTATTAAGCCCGAAGCCAGGCTTACTATTAACGGGCACGACTATATGATTGGCGGCGCCCGGGGCCAAAAGCAACAGGCATATCTGCTTCCTGCGTGGCTGGATAACCTGAAAGCCGGGTCAACAGATTTTATTTACAGTGGCCACCAGGTAACCGCCACCTCTCCCTATTTAAAATGGCAGGCAAAAGGCTGGTGCAGCAATCCAAAGCAGCCCTCCGGCAAAGAGCTTACCTTCTCGTATGAGGCGCAGGCGCCTGAACTGAAAGGCATCAGCGTTAAAGTGCACTACGATATTTTTGACGGGATCCCGCTCCTCTCGAAATGGCTGGAAATAACCAACAAGAGCGGACAACCCATAAAGCTGCAACAGGTAGTGAATGAAATACTGGCAACGCCGGAAGAGGAATCTGCAGTAGTAGGCAGCGTGAATAAAATGCAGGTACCGCACGGAATTTATATCGAAAGTAATTACGCTTTCAATAATGCCATGAAGGCAAATCTCAGCGATCAGACCACCCACTGGAAAGCCGACAGCACCTACACTTCCCAGGTAAACTACGACCTGCAAACGCCCTGCGTACTGGAAGTATACCCAAGTGTGCCGGTAGGCATCACCTTAGCCGCCGGTGAACATTTTGAATCGATCCGTACCTACGAACTGTTGTTTGACGGATACGACCGCGAAAGAAATGGATTGGCTAAGAGAAGATTTTACCGCACCATCGCACCGTGGACCACCGAAAATCCTATTTTCATGCACCTGGTAAGTACCGACCCCGTGAAAGTAAAAGCGATCATTGACCAATGCGCCGCAACCGGCTATGAAGGCGTGATCCTCAGCTTTGGCAGTGGTTTGAATATGGAAGATACAGGCGCTGCCAACATCGCTAAATTCAAAGCGCTGGCGGATTATGCACATAGTAAAAAGGTGCTGCTGGGCGGTTACTCCCTGTTTTCGAGCAGGCGTATCAGTGAGGAAGATGATGTGATTAACCCGGCAACCGGTAAAACAGGCGGTGCATTTTTTGGGAATGCTCCCTGTATGGGCAGCAAATGGGGCCTGAGTTATCTGCAGAAGATTAAAAGTTTTATCAGCGCTACCGGCTTCGATATTTTTGAAAATGATGGGCCTTACCCCGGAGATGTTTGCGCCTCCACAACACATCCCGGCCACACCGGGCTGGAAGATTCCCAGTGGAAGCAAATGCAGTTACAGAAAGGGCTTTATCACTGGCTCAACGAAAAAGGGGTGTATGTAAATGCCCCCGATTGGTACTTCCTGGATGGCACCAACAAAATAGCATTGGGCTACCGCGAAGTAAATTTTTCCCTGCCACGCGCAGAACAACTGATCCTGAACAGGCAGAATATTTTTGATGGCACCTGGGAGAAAACCCCTTCCATGAGCTGGGGATTTGTACCGCTCAGCGAATACCAGGGCGGAGGCGCAGCCGCGACCCTGGAACCGCTGAAAGATCACCTGGACGCCTACGACCAGCTGATGGCACAGTATTACGGCGCCGGAGTACAGGCCTGCTACCGTGGTCCGCGTTTATACGACACCGATAGCACCAAAGCAGTGGTAAAGAACATGGTCAACTGGTATAAAAAGTATCGCGACATTCTCAATACGGACATCATTCACCTGCGTAGGGCTGATGGCCGCGACTGGGACGGGATTATGCATATAAGCGCCCAATTGCCGCAAAAGGCCCTGGCGATGCTGTACAATCCAACACAACAGGCCATTACCCGTGAAGTGGCGCTGCCTCTGTATTACAGCGGGCTCACACAAAGCGTGCGTATCCGGGAAAAAGAAGGACCGCTAAAAACGTATACCCTTGACCGTTACCGCGCTCATGTGAAAGTAACCATCCCCGCAAATGGCTACACCTGGCTGGTAGCCGAGTAACCTTGTATCAAACCGAATGTATAATTTATTAGTTATGAAGAAACTATCACTTTGTATTCTCACTTTCCTGGTATTCCTGTCGGCAGTTAACGCACAGGAAAAGAAAATATTCAACGAAACAGATGCACAGAAAGAGCAACGGCTGTCCTGGTGGGTGAACGACCGCTTCGGCATGTTTATTCACTGGGGACTGTATTCCATGCCTTCCCGGCACGAATGGGTAAAAAGTAATGAGCATATTACCGACAGTGCCTACCAGAAATATTTCGACCTCTATAACCCGGACCTCTACAATCCACGCGAATGGGCGCGGCAGGCGAAAGCGGCAGGTATGAAGTATGCAGTGATCACCACCAAGCACCATGAAGGCTTCTGTTTATTTGATTCTAAATACACCGATTACAAAGCGCCTAACACGGCAGCTAAAAGGGATCTGATCAAGGAATGGGTAGACGCTTTCCGGGCAGAAGGATTAAAAGTAGGGTTTTATTATTCGCTGATCGACTGGCATCATCCGGATTATACCATCGACCGTGTGCACCCGCAGCGTCCTTCCGATCCGAAGGATTATGAGCAGCTGAATAAGGGCCGCGATATGGAAAAATACCGTACTTACCTGAAGAACCAGGTAAAGGAACTTATGACCAACTACGGTAAAATTGACATCCTCTGGACCGACTTTTCTTTTCCGGGAGAGCATGGGAAAGATCATAACGACTGGAATTCGCTGGATCTTATTAAAATGATCCGCAAGCTGCAACCAGGCATTATCATCAACGACCGCCTGGACCTTGGAGAATATGAAGACGGCGGCGATTTTGCCACACCGGAGCAATACAAAGTATCCGAATGGCCTACCCGTAATGGCAAGCGCATTCATTGGGAAACCTGCCAGACTTTTTCCGGTTCATGGGGATATTACCGTGATGAAACTTCCTGGAAGGATAACAAGCAGTTACTGGTGTTGCTGATTGAATCGGTGAGTAAGGGCGGTAACCTGTTGCTAAACGTAGGACCTACCTCCCGCGGTACTTTTGATGCCCGCGCACAGGACAGGCTGAAAGGAATGGGTGAGTGGATGCAGGTGAATGGCCGTTCCATTTACGGCTGCACCGAAGCACCAGCGGAGTTCAAGCGCCCTGATAACAGTTTGCTGACTTACAATCCAACCACCAAACGTTTGTATGTGCATTTGCTCGACTACCCATTACAACGTTTCGAACTGCCGGGCATGAAAGGCAAAGTAAAATACGCGCAGCTACTAAACGATGGCTCCGAAGTGAAAATGCGTGGCACCGACAAAGGCGACCTTGCCCTGGAACTGCCGGTGCGCAAACCTGACGTGGAGATCCCGGTGATAGAACTGATTTTGCAATGAGCGGGTTTTGTCTTGAGCGCTGATTACGCTGATTATAATGATTTAGGGGATTGACCTTTGGGATTTTATTATGATTAGGGGAGATAGAAGCGATTTGATCTTTTGAGATTTTTATTGTTATTTTTGTTATGATTAAGGGAGATATAGGCGGATTTATTCGCTTATATCTCCCTTAATCTTTAATACATCTTATGATAACAAATCGCTTATATATTCTCTAATCTTATAAAAATCCCAAAGGTCAAATCGCTTCTATCTCCCCTAATCATAATAAAATCCCAAAGGTCAATCCCCTAAATCATTATAATCAGCGTAATCAGCGCTCAAGACAAAACTCGCTAAGACAAATTTTTCTAGGAAATCCGCGGAAGATGTATATTTTTATACTCACCATTATTTATTGTTAAACGTCCCGGATGAAAAGAGCTTTTTTTTGCCTGAGCACATTCATATTGGCGGCTGTATCATTCAGCTTTAGGGAACTGCCGCCGGTGGCAAAAAAGCCGAATATTGTGATCATCTTCATGGATGACATGGGTTATGGTGACCTTGAATGTTTTGCCGGTACTCCCTGGCACACTCCCAATATCAACCGTATGGCCGCTCAGGGCATGCGTTTCACTTATTTTTATGCAGCGCAGGCAGTTTGTTCTGCATCAAGGGCAGGATTGCTGACCGGCTGTTATCCTAACAGGGTAGGCATTAATGGCGCTTTGTCGCCGGCATCGCCTATTGCGCTGGACACCGCCGAACAAACCATTGCATCTGTTTTAAAAGCACGGGGTTACCGCACCGGGATGGTAGGTAAGTGGCACCTGGGAAGCAGGGAACCATGGTTGCCTTTACAGCATGGTTTTGATGAGTACCTCGGACTGCCTTATTCCAATGATATGTGGCCGGTACATTATGATGGAAAGCCTTATTCCGATACCTCTGCGCATCCGCGGAGAAAGTATCCGCCACTGCCGCTGATAGAAGGTAATAAGCCACTCAGATATATTAAAACACTGGAAGATCAGTCGCAACTCACTACGCTTTATACAGAAAGGGCCTGCCGTTTTATAAAGAATAACCGGCAGCAACCATTTTTTCTTTACCTGGCGCACAGTATGCCACATGTACCTATTGCGGTGTCAGAGAAGTATAAAGGAAAAAGTAAGGATGGACTTTTTGGAGATGTGATAGCAGAAATAGATTGGTCTGTTGGCCAGGTATTAAAGACGTTGGAGGAGAATGGTTTGTCTGATAACACCCTGGTGATTTTTACCAGCGATAATGGTCCCTGGTTATCTTATGGTAACCATGCCGGAAATACCGGCGGCCTGCGCGAAGGTAAAGGTACTTCCTGGGAAGGTGGCACGAGGGTACCGTGTATCATGCGCTGGCCGGGGAAGATTCCTGCCGGTACTGTTTGCAACAAAATGGCTGCTACCATTGATCTGCTTCCTACAGTGGCCAATTTATGCGGGGCTGCATTGCCAGTCCGGAAAATTGACGGAGTGGATATGAAGTCATTATTATTTAATGAGCCGGAAGCAAACCCGCGGGATGAGCTGGCCGTATATTACCAGGTGAATAGTTTGGAGGCCATCAGGAAAGGGCCGTGGAAACTGATGCTCCCGCATAGAAGCAGAACGTATAAATTAAACCTGCCGGGATATGATGGTTTTCCCGGTGCGCAGCCGGAAGTAGACGTCCCTATGGCATTGTATGACATGCGGCGTGATCCGGGTGAAACATTGGATGTGCAGCAGCAGTTTCCGGAGGTGGTGAAATCCCTGCAGGCGATAGCAGAAAAGTACCGGTCGACGCTTGGCGACGACCTTACCGGGGCGAAGGGAACTGAGCGGAGACCCGCAGGAAAAGTACAACCATAATATATATATACCAAAGTATAATTTGTTTTAAATGATAGAAGTCCTGACTTTTAAGTAGTTGATTAGTAAGTAATTGTATCCAGGTTAATCCTTTAATAAACTGTCAGATACCACGTTATATTTTCATTTTATTGCTAATATAAAATGAATTGTATATTAATATTTATTGAAAAACCATATATGTATCCGATTGACTACTGCATGTAATTGTTTCAAATTTGCGACGGGTATGGGAACCGTGTGATTCTTTCCATTTATAATTTATCAACCATACCAGCTTCCGGAAAACCTGCAGTTATTAATGGAATATTTCATATGAATATACATAACCCAAAAGGAATATTATGAAAAAAGTGCGGCCTATTAATTCTGCTAACCTGGGAGGAACGCGTGTTTTAGAGGTTTCAGGATTGCACAGCGAATCGTCGGAAACGTTACAACAATTAGCAAAAGATATCTGCAACCTGGTTTTTATGGATATAGAGATACCCGGATTGACCGCAATAGAAGCCGCCAGCATAGTAAAAGCAGCTTACCCTGATATAAATGTGCTATTGCTTACCCTGAACGAAACGGAACAGGGATTAATACAGGTGCCGGCAGCAACTGAAGCGTTTAAAATCGATCATGTACCCCCGGTCTCCCTGACAGAGTTTATTTCTCAGATATATGAGACGGCTTTGCAGTCGAACTTAGTGGCGGTTAACAAAGTACTGGCCTTTTTCCGCAAGGAGAAACAGGTTTATCAGGACCCCTACGGATTATCGCCGCGGGAGAAGGAGATTTTACGTTGCCTGGTAAATGGCGACACCTATAAGCAGATAGCAGAAGGGTGCCATATCAGTGTGGGAACGGTCCGTTCCCATATCATGAATATTTATCGCAAGCTCGATGTAAAATCCCGCTCCAACGCTATTGTAAAGGCAATGAAAGAACACCTGGTCTGATGCCATAGCGTTTAGCCCCAGAAACCCTGTGCCTTTACCTGTTTGCCTTGCTGACGTAATAATTTGCGTACCTGTACCACCATCTGTTGATTACCTGCCACATAATAAGTTGTATTTGCCACCGGGAAATCATAATGGTATAACCATTCATGTAAATCGGTGAAATAATGACCGTTATTGGAAAGCGGCTGTACCGGCATTTGTAATATCTGCCGGGTAAGCGGATCTTCCAATTGCAGGAAGCAATGAAATTGTTGTTGGTTGGTTTTACGCAGGTATAAAGAATGAAAGTGCCCTGCAGCGCTGGCGTCACCTATGCACACCAGGTGCTGCATGCCGGAGGGCTGATGCTGACCACCACCGGGCCCGGCATAATTTACTTCATCACCAGGTTGCAGTTCCAGCGCCCAGGAGCTGCCAGCTCCCTCATGTCCGCAATCCACTATAAGGGTGGCGGTTTGTGCAGCAGTGTCCCAGCATGCAACGGTGTAATCGCGATACGCATATGGAGCCACCTCACATTTGAGATGCTGGGTGCTGCGTTCTGGCAGGGCCTGCGACAGTTGCAAATCTATCTCTAATAAAAAATTTCCTATACGTGCTACGCTTATTACGTGCGCAGTTTTCCCTATGCGCGACATCAGTAAACTGGTCGCCCTTTCTTTAATTGAAGGCATTTATTAAATGTGTTTGATGATTAAAACGCGCCGGCTTGCGGCGGGTAAGTTGCAGAATAAAGGGGCTGATATTACCAGAGCCTGGCGGAGAACGGCTGCAGTGCCTCTTTAAGGGTTACTCTTTATTTTCAGATGCTTAATATCGTTCGTAAAAATTACTAGTGGTTTCATAACTCAAAAATTGTTTCAGCAAAACTACCGGACCCACACTTCTCTGTTATTATACTATTCCGGGTTATAGTTATACTTTTCCCGGCTTGAGATCCGGAAGGCCACCGGCGTTTGACCGGTATGCTGTTTGAAAAAACGGTTGAAATAAGTGACCTCATTGAATTGCAGGTACCAGGCTATTTCCTTGATGCCATGCGTGGAATGCAGCAACATCCGCTTGGCTTCCAGTATACGTCTGGCAGCCAGCAACGCGGAAGCCGTTTGCCCTGTTTCCTGTTTTACTACCTCGTTTAAATGGTCTGTGGTAACATACAGCGCCCGTGCGTATTCTCCGGCGCTGTTCCAGCTCAGCAGGTGTTGCTCCATCAGTTCCCGGTAACGGTTTAATAATGTTGATTGTAAAGGGGAGCTTTGGGTGTTTTCGGGAAGATACCGCGTAAACTGGGTCAGCAATACCGCCAGGTAATGTTGCAATACCTGTTCCTGCAGCACCTTACGCGTATTGAATTCCCGCAGCATCTGTGCACACAAATGCCATATTTCCTGGTAAGCAGCGTTGTCGGGTGTTACCGGATGCTCCACACATAAAGGCAAAGCAGCAAAGCCAACAGGTAAAAAATCACGCGTGAAGGAGATCAAGTACACATCCTGCACCTGTTCTCCATCCATCGACAGGTGCACCTGCCACGGTGTTAATAAAAACATGCTCTCCGGTGGCATGTCTATCAGCCTGAAATCTACCATGTGCCGGCTTCGCTGCCTGCCTGTTATCACCAATGTGTAAAACTCGTGCCGGTGGGCCGCCGTTAAATCAGCATTGGGGTGGTGGGCCGGTTCCCCGGCCTGTTTATGATGAACATCTATCATCAACCCCGGAACAACCAGAAGCTCTTCCAGCCGGTATGATGCAATGATGGATTGTTTTCCTTTTTTCATAACAACATCCTCACTTTATTACCAGACGATCGAACAAAACATTTATTGTATAATTTTCTTTTTTTGCTTTTGCAAGACAGGAACCTTCCACGGTCACCCCATCTGATAACCGGTTTCTCCCTCTTTTTTACACTGCCTTAAAAAGATACCTGAAATGGGTAAAATTGCATACATTTATTTGCAACCGATTGCATAGTTTCGGATTATATTAGCAAAGCATAGTTTTTAAAATACCCGTAGAAGTAGTGAAAACACCGGTTAAGGTCGACTAAGGATATTTTGCAAACGTTTGCTGAAAGAGATAAATTCCATGATGAAAGAACGAATGTCAGGTAACTGATATACATTCCCCTTTCTAAAAAAAGAAAGCCTGCAACAGACATTTCCTTAAAACAGATTCGCCAAAAAAATTAAAAGCAAATGTTAATCAGAGGAATGGCCACCTGCCTTGCCATCATAGCCGGATCAGAATTACTATGGAGGCCCAGGCTGGTATGAACGATGGTAAGGTAGTGGCAACCGTAAGCAAGGGAATGGAAACAGGCATGACTCAACTTGAAAAATAATATATTGATGATAAAGTATCTGTTAGCAGCTTCGCTGATGTTATTGGCCGGAAACACCGGCGCCGGAACACCTGCAGATTCCCTGTTAAAACTCTGGTACCGGCAACCGGCCAAACAATGGGTAGAGGCACTCCCTGTAGGAAACGGCCGCATGGGTGCCATGATCTTTGGCGGCGTACAGCAGGAAGAACTGCAACTCAATGAAGGTTATCTCTGGTCCGGCGTTCCACGTGATGGCAATAACCCGGCCGCCAAAGAACTGCTGCCCGTCATCCGCCAGCTGCTGGCAGAAGAAAAATATATGGAAGCAGATCAGGTGGCCCGCAAAATGATGGGTACCTACAGCGCCCGCTATCTCACACTGGGAAGTCTTTTTATAAACAACGATATACCACAGGAGGCCATACAATATAAACGTGAACTGAACCTGAACAACGGGGTAGTACGCGTTAGTTATACAGCTAACGGTGTCGACTATACGAGGGAAGTGTTTTGCAGTTATCCGAAGCAATTGCTGGTAATACGCTATACGGCCAGTAAAGCCGGGCAGCTTAGCTTCAGCACCCGTTTTGCCAACCCGATGCCGCATACGAACAGCGTGGTTAACCCGCATTACCTGGTCATGAAGGGCAGATGCCCCGAATATGTGGCGGCAAGGGCTTATGAGCCAAAACAGATTGTTTATGGCAATAAAGGAATCAATTATGAAGTACATCTTGATGCGCGCGTAAACGGAGGACACGTAAATACAGATACTGCCGGCATACACATTTCCGGCGCAACGGAAGCAGTACTCCTGGTATCTGTTGGCACTAGTTTCAAAGATGGATTACCCAACGGGAAAGATCCGCATGCGGCAGCTGTGGCGCCTCTACAGAAAGCAGGCAATTATCTGCAATTACTGACTGGTCACATAAACGACTATACGTCGTTGTTCAGCCGGGTATCGCTCAACCTCGGAAGCGACACTTCCGCATTGCTGCCAACAGATGAAAGGCTGAAAGTATATACGCTCGCCGGTGGCAACCGCGATCCGCAATTAACCACGCTGCTGTATCAATACGGCCGCTACCTGATGATATCCGGATCCCGTAAAGGCGGTCCGGCTATGAATCTGCAGGGACTGTGGAATAAGGAAATGCAACCGCCCTGGGGCTCCAACTATACTATCAATATTAATACGGAAATGAATTACTGGCCGTCTGAAACCGCCAACTTATCGGATTGCGGTGCGCCTTTATTTGAATTTATTGGCCAGCTGGCGCAACACGGGCGTGTAACCGCCGCCATAAATTATGGCGCAAAAGGATGGACGGCGCATCATAACTCGGATATATGGGGTATGACCAACCCGGCCGGTGGTATTGATTTTTCCGATCCCAGCGGTAACCCCAAATGGGCAATATGGCCAATGGGCGGAGCCTGGCTAAGCCGCCACCTGTGGGAACACTACCAGTTTACCGGCGATAAGAAAATGCTGCAACAGGTATATCCCGATCTGAAAGGCGCTGCATTATTTATGCTCGACTGGCTGGTGAAAAATAAAGAGGGACAATGGATAACAAGCCCTTCTACCACGCCGGAGAATAACTTTATGGTAAACGGCAAGCGTGAAGGTTCTGTGAGCATTGCTACCACCATGGATCTTTCCATTATTCACGACCTGTTTAATAATACGATCCGGGCAGCAGTAGTGTTGCAACAGGATGCAGCCCTGGTAGCCCGTATCAAACAAACCATGAAGGAAATGTATCCTTTCCATACCGGTCAGTATGGACAATTGCAGGAGTGGTACAAAGACTGGGACGATCCAAAAGATGCTCACCGCCACGTATCCCACCTGTATGGCTTATTCCCGGGCAATTTCATTTCGCCCCGAAGGGATACCGTACTATCGGCGGCGGCTATACGCAGTTTGCTGCTTCGGGGGGATGGCGGAACCGGCTGGTCTAAATCATGGAAGATAAACTGGTGGGCACGCCTGGAAGATGGCAATCACGCGTATACCATGTTGAATAAGCAGTTATTCCTGGCGGGCGGTCAAACAGTGAGCGTAGCCGACAACAGCGGCGGGTCTTATCCCAATCTGTTTGATGCGCATCCTCCGTTCCAGATCGACGGCAATTTCGGGGTAACTTCCGGGATTACGGAAATGCTGCTGCAAAGTCATGATGGCGCGCTGTACCTGCTCCCCGCATTGCCCGATGCGTGGCCTTCCGGCAGTGTGAAAGGATTAAAAGCAAGAGGTGGTTTTGAAGTAGATATGGAATGGAAAAATGGGCAGCTCACGCATGCCGTTATCCGTTCAGCATTGGGTGGTAACTGCCGTATTCGTACGCGCGTTGCCGTTAAAGTGAACGGACAACCGGTAAAGGTGGCGGTTGGTAACAACATAAATCCATTCTACCAGTTGCAGATCCGGGGGAACACTATTGTAAAAGACGCAACGAAATTACCAGTGTTGCAGTTGGAAAAAGTTTTTGAGTATGATTTTTCAACTGCACCTGGTAAAATTTATGATATCTTATGAACTATCGCAGGCGCATATTAAGTATAGCCTTTAGCGTTATAACAGCAGTAACTGTTGCGCAGGTGAAAGGCGCTGATGATGGCATCCTGAGCCAGCAGGCCGCAGCGCGCGACAGCATAGCAGTCAACGGCGCGCTGAATGGCTGGTGGAAAGCATCCATGAAAAACCACGATGCCCGCATTGCCTGGTGGCGGGATGTTAAATTCGGATGCTTTATCCACTGGGGCGTTTATTCTACCGCCGGCGGCGAATGGAATGGAAAGAAGGTGGAGGGCTACGCCGAGCACCTGATGCGGAAGGAGAAGATAAGCCGGCAGGAATATGCGGATAAGCTCATTCAACCATTTAACCCGGTAAATTTTGATGCCGACGCCTGGGTACGTATGATTAAAGCGGCGGGCATGAAATACCTGGTCATCACCGCCAAGCATCATGATGGCGTGGCCATGTATCCCACTGCTATCGGCAACTATCACATTCAGCAGGATCCTTTGGCGGCATTGTCGGTCGCCTGTAAGAAATATGGTATCCGGTTCGGCTTTTATTACTCCCATGCGTTCGACTGGGAGCATCCCGATGCACCGGGTAACGACTGGGATTATAAAAATCCGGGGGGAGATAAGAACCTGTATGGTGGTGTCACCTGGTATAATGCACATCCGGAATTACTGCCTAAGGCGGTGAGGTATGTGAATGAAAAAGCAATCCCGCAAATATTAGAGTTGTTGAAAAGATATCATCCGGATATTCTTTGGTTTGACACGCCGCATAAGCTACCGCTCAGTGAAAACATCCGTATACTGCAGGCGATCCGGGCGGCAGATAACAAGGTAGTAGTGAATGGCAGGCTGGCACGCGCTCCCGGCGTTTCTTTCGGCGATTACGTGAACACGGCCGACCGGCCCGCGGAGTTTTACCCGGTAACCGGCGATTGGGAAGCCATTCCCACCACCAACGAGTCGTACGGATATTCGAAGTACGACAGCAGTCATAAGCCGCCGGGCTTTTTTATCCGGCTGCTGGCCAAAGCGGCCGGCAAAGGCGGCAACCTGCTCATGAACATCGGCCCGGAAGGCGACGGCAGCATTGACCCGCGTGATACGGTAATACTGCATACCATTGGAGCGTGGATGCAACAATACGGCGAAAGTATTTACGGCACTACTGCAAGTCCGCTACCAGTGCAGCCCTGGGGTGAAAGCACGCGGAAGGGCAACAAGTTATACCTGCACCTTTTTAACTGGCAATCTACTTTATATGTAGGCGGACTGGAAAGCAATATCCGCAAGGCTTATCTTTTGGGCGACAAAGGTAAAAAGCCGCTGCAGTTAAAGCGGCAGCAGTCCAAAGACTGGCTGATTGCATTGCCTGCACACGCGCCCGATAGCATTAACAGCGTTATTGTACTGGAAACAGACCAGCTTAAAACAGATAACGTAAGAGTATTGGATACTTATAACATTACGAATGTGCTCAGGGCGTTTGATGCCACCCTGCATGGCAGCGGCTGGCAGTACAGTGACGGAAAGAAGAATAATTATGACGTACATAACTGGAAAGACACTGCGCAGTACATCAGCTGGAAGGTGCGTACCGTACACGATGCGGCGTACAGCCTTAGTATTAAGTATGGTGCAGATGCCGGTGGCAGTTTCATACTGCGTATAGGCGATAATGTTATAAAGGAAACTGTGCAACCGGTTAAAACAACCGTAAAGTCACTGAAAGATATTTATCTGCCGGCAGGCGAGTATGACATAACAATTAAGGCAAACGGGATAACGGGAAAAGAATTGATGAAACTATTTGAACTCACGATGCAACCAAAATAATATCCACGATGAAAAAAAATAGTTGGCTTTTAACTGCCGGTTTACTGTGGTGTGCCCTCACCGCCATGGCAGGAACCCCCGCAGCATTTGTACAGGCGCTGAAAGGCAGTGCAGCTGTAGTGTATGCTGCCAATGGCAGTATAGCGCCGGATTATATTAAAGTAGTCCGCAACTGGAAAAATGATCACTTTGAAGTACGTATAGTCAACACCGGTAGTACCGCGGTGCGATTGAAGGAAGTGATTACCGGTGCGGCAGGTAAGATATTGTTGCCCACCACGCCCTTTTATGCGGAGGGTTTCCAGATGCTGACGCAAACAGCCGGTACGCTTGCTCATCCTGAAACATTAGGGAATTATACGGATGCCGGGCATTATAAAATTCCGCAACCGGAGGGTTACCTGGCAGTATACAACCTGCTGCGTTTGTACCCTGCAAATGAGGAACAGATATTATTGGGATATACTTCCAGCAGGCGTTTTGTGGGCAAGTTTTATATTTCTGCGGATACCATCAAAACAGTAACCGACCTGGAGAACCTGGAACTTGCTCCCGGAGCTGATTTTAAGCTGGAGGAATTAATGGTGATCACGGGTAAGGATGGCAACGCCTTGCTGGACCGTTTCGCCGGCAGGATCCAGGAGCATCACCCACGGCTTGAGTTTAAGCAGCCACCAACCGGGTGGTGCTCCTGGTATTGTTTCGGTCCGAAGGTAACCACACAGAATATTTACGATAACCTTGATTACATAAAAAGTAACATTCCGGCGCTAAAATATATACAGGTAGACGACGGTTATCAGCCGCATATGGGCGACTGGCTGGAGTCGGGTAATTCTTTTGGCGGTAATGTGCAACAGGTGCTGAAAGCCATCCGGGAAAAAGGCTTTGAGCCGGCTATTTGGGTAGCGCCGTTTATTTGCGACAGCAACTCCACTATTTATAAAAATCATAAGGACTGGCTGGTGAAAGACGCGTCTGGTGCACCTTTGCGCAGCGACCTGGTTACGTTTGGCGGCTGGCGGATGAAGCCCTGGTTTGTGCTGGATGGCACAAACCCTGCGGTGCAGCAACACCTGGAGCAACTATTCCGGACCATGCGCAACGACTGGGGCGTTACTTATTTTAAACTGGATGCTAATTTCTGGGGCGCTATTCATGGCGGCAAATTTTATGATGCTAAAGCTACAAGGGTAGAAGCATACCGGCGTGGCATGGAAGCCATTCTCAAAGGCAGCAGGGATGCTTTTATACTTGGCTGTAATCATCCGCTGTGGCCATCATTAGGATTGGTGCATGGCAGCCGGAGCTCAATGGATATTAAACGCATCTGGCCGGTATTTGAGCGTTCCGGTCGTGAAAACCTTTACCGTGCCTGGCAAAATGGCCGTTTATGGTGGAACGATCCTGATTGCCTGGTACTCACCGGCAACATGCCTGACAACGAATTTAATTTCCATGCAGCTTTGCTGTACGCTACCGGTGGTATGTTACTAAGTGGCGATGACTTAGCGGAGATATCACGGGAACGGCTCAACGTTTTGAAGAAGGCATTGCCTCCCACCGCAAAGGCAGCAGCTTTTGAAGGCACTGATTTTGAAATAGGAAGGGTTACTACCGCGGCAGGCAAACAGGTGATTTTGCTCAACTGGCAGTCATCTTCAAAAAAAATAACGGTGAAACTTGATCAGCCATACCAAATATCAGATTACTGGACAGGCGCTGGTTTAGGTACACACACCGGTTCTTTTGTGATGGAGCTGGCAGGACATGACGGCCGGGTATTACTATTAACACCAAAAAAATAATTCCATGCGTGCGTTCCTGGCAGCTTTATTCATCAGTATTTCCTGCATAATGCAGGCGCAATCACCCTATCAGCAGCAGCTGCTTAAAGATACACGGGTGGCGGTGATCAAACGGGCCGCATGGGCCATGCAGCAGCCACCACAAACGATTACCGCCTTCCGTTGCGACCGCAGCGCCGGCGGCATACATGACTTTTATTCAGAAGGGGATTACTGGTGGCCCGATCCGGCAAATCCAAACGGAGCTTATATCCAGCGGGATGGCCAAACCAACCCTGAAAATTTTGTAGCGCACCGGCTGGCCATGATCCGTTTCAGCCGGGTGATGGGCGCACTGGCGGCAGGATATATTGCCACCAAAGACAACACTTATCTGCAGCAGGCATTGCTGCATGCGAAGGCCTGGTTTGAAACAGCGGCTACCCGGATGAATCCTTCGCTGCTGTATGCGCAGGCCATCAAAGGAAAGGTAACCGGCAGGGGTATCGGCATTATTGATACGATCCATTTGATGGAAGTGGTGCAGGCTTTAAGTGTTATGGAGAAAGCCGGCGCCATTCCTCCAGCGGATCTTACAGCGTTTAAGAGCTGGTTCAGTGAATACCTGCAATGGCTGACCACACATCCTTATGGGAAGGATGAAATGAATGCTGCCAATAATCACGGCACGTGCTGGGTGATGCAGGTAGCCGCTTTTGCGCGTTTTGTGGATGATAAAGAGCTGTTGGAATTTTGCAGCAATCGTTATAAAACGGTATTGCTGCCTCACCAGATGGCTGCTGACGGCAGTTTCCCACTGGAATTGAAACGTACTAAACCTTACGGCTACTCGCTGTTTAACCTGGATGCCATGAGCACCATCTGCCAGTTGCTGAGTACGCCGGATAATGACCTGTGGCGCTTTACAGCAGACAGCAGTAAAAGTATGGAGAGAGGAATCGCTTTCCTTTATCCATATGTGAATAACAAAAACAGCTGGCCTTATGCACATGATGTGATGTACTGGAACAGCTGGCCGGTGGCGCAGCCCTTCCTCATTTTCGGTGCGGCTGCTTTTCAGCGGCCGGAATACTACCGGCTATGGCTGTCGCTTAACCAGGATCCGGAGGAGGAAGAAGTGCTTAGAAACCTTCCCGTGAGGAATCCTCTGATCTGGTTATGAGCGCTTTAGAATTTACAATTATTTAAGATTCAGATGTTTTATTTTCTTAATATAAATCCTTAACTTTAGGAGACTATACACTATGTTTAAACTTTAGAGAAATGAGTTGGATGGATGACTTGTATGTTATTTACCAGAAACTGGATGCCACCGGTTGTGAAGAGGTAAAACATGACATTTTAAAAGCCCAGATTGATGGCTGTAACCGCGGAGAGATCTATTTCCTGGTATTACAACAACTGGTACAGATCAAAACAGGTAAGGCGCCTGTTTATGAGTTAATTAAGGGAGAAGTAGAAAATATTATCCACTACAGTAAGGGACAATACCTGAGTTAATTATTTTAATTCTTCTATTAGTTTCTGCACTTTGAGGTAATTCGGCGCGCCGGATGGGATTTTTAATAACCATTCGAGGCATTGCTGCTTACGTCCTTCCCGCAGGTAGCTCAACGCCATATAAAAGGCTGCTTCGTACCGGAGTTCGCTGCTGTTGTTAAAAACAGTAGTGAGGTCCTGTCGTGCGCTTTCCATCTGGTTTTGGTCGATCAGGGCTACGCCGCGGTAATAGCGGGCGTATAGGTTGCCCGGGTTGGCTGCCAGTGCTTTATTCAATAGCAATACAGCTTCGTTGAAATGGCCGCGATTGAACTGTTCGATCGCTTCTTCCGGAAGCCGCAGGCTGTCGATATCCGGAATCTGCATTTCAGTGGAAGCGAATTGCCGGTAGATATTTTTTCTCCAGGGGCTTACATACAGCAGGATAGCCAGTCCTGCTGCTATCAATGCAGTAAGGATTACATAATTGCGGATGGGTATGGGCGAACTGTCTTTCAGCGTGTACCAGGCGTTGCGGTGGGTAAACAGCAAATGTTGCAACTCATCCCGGTTGGCGTCGTTACAGATTTTCTGGCCCAGCAGTTGCCGGACAGCATCAAAGCGCTTTACCTGTTGTGTAAGCAGGGTGTCGGTTTGAAGTCGTTCGGAGAAAGCTTTGCGCTCTGCCTCACTCATTTGCCCGCTGAGGAAACGGTCTGTTTCCAGCAGGTCTTTTTCTGAAAGGCTGTTGGCTTTTAGTTTTATGTCGATATCCCTGAACAGGCTGCGGAAACAATCGGCTCGTCTGCCAGGCAGTTCACTAATAGGGATGTTGGTTTCTGCGGCAATATCTTCCTGGAGGCAGCCATCTGTGAGCGACCAGCGGAGTAATTCTTTGCAGTCGTCCGAGAGGGCGAGGTAATAGTGATAGGCGAGTCTTCTTTTTTCTCCTTCTTTCAGCACATCTTCCACATCCTGGATATCGTCTCTGCTCATGGTAGAGAGCTCCTCTGCTTCCAGGCCGGGAATCCGTTGCCCTCTTCTCTCCAGTTCCTGTTCCCAGATACGCTTGCACAGCAGTTGCAGAAAGGGCTCAAAGTCGGAGACTTTCAGCGGGTGACGGCGGGCGAAGTAATAAATGTCCATCAGGGCCTCTTCAAAAATATGCGCCGCATCTTTTACGTGACCGCTCTTTTGCAGGATGAACCGCTTTTCTTTGGAAGCAAAGCGCTGATAAATATTTTCAATTACTGCTGGTGTATGGTGAAGCAATCCCTCAATATATTCCTGGTCGTTATTTATTAATTGTTCAGGTGACATACATATCGTTTTTGCCGGTTCCTCTGTGCTAAAAATATTAAACCTTGCGGAAGTGACCTAATTATTTATTCTGTCTGTACAAATGTAATGCCTGCGCGATGGAACTTGCAGGGAAGTTAAGTATCTTGCCAAACATACCAGCTATAGCCACGTGCATTCCAATCACTATGTATCAACCGGAACAGGATATCGATGATCTGATATCAAGATATATACATGCTCCACAGGATCCGTTTTTACAGGAACAGATGGCCGGTTTATGCCGCGAAGGACCTGAGCAGGCTGCTTACGTGGAAAGCCGCTTAACCGCCTGGCTTGCAGAGGGGATACCTGTTCCCCATGATGTGGAAAGCGCGGTTCCGTCATCTTCACCCGCTTTATCCAAACGCTCCCCGGTACGCGCCTTTAACCGTAAATGGCTGGTGGCCGCTGCGGTGACGCTGCTCGTCGCAGCGGTGATTGTTTACTATTGCCGGCCGGCTCCGGCTAAGCAATTGGGGTACGTTAACAATACAGGCCATACCGATAGCCTATTGCTGGCCCCGGGCTGTACCGTGATTGCCGGCAACGGCGCGTCGTTCAGCTATGCTAAAGGGCTTGATGTAACGCCGGAATTACGCATGCTTGCCGGCGATGCCTGGTTTGATGTGGCATTGCCAACCCGCACCCGGATGCAGCTGGATGAGCACACTGATCTGTATACGCTGAAGGCCGTATTTGCAGTGCATAAAACCAATAACCTCTTCAAAGTGCTGGTAATAAAGGGAAAGGTAACCCTGGTGCAGGATCAGGGCAAAAAAGTATACCTCACCGCAAATATGCAGGCAAAGCGGGAACAGCATCAGCCGTTGCAGTTCAAAACAGTTAAAAGCCAGTCGCTGCTCGCCTGGAAAACAGGCCGCCTGAAGTTCCGGAATATTCCCCTGGAAGAAATCATTGATGCGGTGAACAGCTACTTCCACCTTGATATACGGGTGCCGCCATCCGCAGCAGGCGTGTATAAACGCAGCCTGACTGTTGACTTTGAAAATAAATCTGCAGAAGAAACGCTGGAATTACTGCAAAAGATGTTAAAGGTACCTTTGGTGAAAGACAGTGCCAACCGGTATTACATAACGTTGAAATAAAGAATGGTCAGCTCAGGTTTAAGCCTGCTGTTAATTGTTTAAGGATCGTTTTCAGCTGTGTAAAAGCTTCTTCGCCTATAATACCGGCGTACAGGTCCTGTACTTCATCTACCGCTTCGTAGGCGTTGATCATAAACTCTTTTCCTTTCTCTGTCAGGAAAATAATGCTGGCGCGGTTGTCGGTATCGTGTTTGCGGGTACCGATGTAGTTATCTGCTTCCAGGTTCTTTACTACCTTGCTCATGGCTTGTTTACTGATGCGCGCTTTCCTGGCGAGGTCGTTGTTAATGGTGCCCTGCGCATCGATGTGTACCAGGAGTACCATATCGCCCAGTTTAAAGTTCTTGTATCCGCGCTCCAGTAATTTTTGTGTAATACGCAGGTCTATATCTTTTTTGAACAAATTGATCAGGCGGGCGAGGCTGTCAGGTCTTTTGGCCAGGCATGCCTCATATCTCGCATCTATAGTTGCGCTCATCATATTGTAGGTTTGGTAAAAGTGTACAGTTGATAAAATCTTGTCCTGATGCAATGCTACAAAAAAGCAGTGATTTTTTGTGCGCTGCTTTTAAAATTTGTGGTTAGCCGGCGCTAGAAAAAGTAAGACCCACCGGTAAGGCGGGTCTTTAATATATTTTCAGAGTAGTGTTATTTGTACACGTAATCAGCCATTACGGTATATGTTCAAATACGCTTTCTGCCCTGGTGTAGCATCTCAGTCCGACGATGGTATTGCTTATCCCCACCTTTACTCTTTGTGCAGACCTGATGCTGGTAGACGTCAGTCAATCAGAGCCTAAAGCCCCCGCGATACCCATTTCCAGTCCACGCAGTTCTGCCAGTCCGCGTAAACGGCCGATAGCACTGTATCCCGGATTTGTTTTCTTGTGCAGGTCATCCAGCATCTGGTGGCCATGATCCGGGCGCATAGGAATGGAAACATTGCGGCGTTTCATGGTGAGCAGGATGTTCTTTACTACGGCAAACATGTCTACGTCGCCTTCCAGGTGGTTGGCTTCGTGGAAGTTGCCCAATGCATCCCGTTGTGTGCTGCGCAGGTGGATGAAGTGGATATGATCGCCCAGGCGTTCTATCATGCCGGGAAGATCGTTGTCGGCCCTTACGCCATAGGAGCCGGTGCAAAAGCACAGTCCATTGGAGGCATACGGCGCCGCAATGAGCAGTTCGCGGGCATCCTGTTCGGTGCTTACCACCCGCGGCAGTCCCAAAATCGGGAACGGAGGATCATCCGGGTGGATAGCCAGTTTAATACCGGCTTCTTCTGCAACAGGCGCTATTTGCTGAAGGAAATAAAACAGGTGCAGTTTCAGCTGGGTGGCATCAATGCCTTTATATTTATCCAATGCGGCCTGGAACTGTTGCAGCGTAAAGCTTTCTTCAGATCCGGGTAATCCGGCAATAATATTTTTTTGCAGCAGCTCTTTGTCGGCCGCAGTCATGCTGTCGAAATGCTCCTTTGCACGGGCTATATCTTCCTCGCTGTAATCTTTCTCTGCATCTGGTCTTTGCAACATGAACAGGTCGAATGCCATGAACGCCGCTTTTTCAAAGCGCAGCGCTTTGGAACCATCTTCTACGGTATACGCCAGATCGGTGCGGGTCCAGTCGAGTACTGGCATGAAGTTGTACGTAACAGTACGTATACCGCATGCTGCCAGGTTCCGCAAGCTTTGCTGGTAGTTGTGGATATAATCCTTAAAACGGCCGCTTTGCGTTTTGATATCTTCATGTACCGGCACGCTCTCCACAACAGACCAGGTAAGCCCTGCTGCTTCTATGATGGCTTTCCGCTTTTGTATCTCCTCCTTCGTCCATACCACTCCATTAGGCACATGATGCAATGCGGTTACAATTCCGGTAGCTCCTGCCTGTTTAATATCAGACAAGCTAACCGGATCATTGGGTCCGTACCACCGCCATGTCTGTTCCATTCTCAGCATAATGCAAATACGTTTAGTAAATCCAGAATTTCTAGTTCCAAACCCCAAAAATATAATCTATCCACACATATACAAACTTTGATTTCAAATTTTAGGGCCGTCTGCGGCGATCAGGATGATCATGAGATCCATCACATTTGTTTGGGTAGGGCCTGTAATCATTAACCCGCCTGCTTTTGAGAAGAAATGCCATGCATCGTTCTGTTGTAAAAAACTATTTGGATCGAGCTGCATTTTTACCGCATTTTTTATCGTTGATGCGTCTACGATAGCTCCTGCAGCATTGGTAGGACCATCACTGCCATCGGTGCCGCCGCTCAGGAAAGTAAGCGATGGATAACCGGCAAGGGCAATGCCTGCTGCCAGCGCAAGTTGCTGATTTCTGCCACCAAGGCCATTTCCGGTTACTTCCACGGTAGTTTCCCCGCCAGCCAGTAAACAGGCTGGTAAAGGACCATCGTACCGGAGTGCCGTTTGTACCAGGTCGGCAGCTACAGCGTGCACTTCTCCCGTTATAGTATCAGATAACAATACCGGGTGATAACCCAGCTGCCGGGCCTTTGCAGCCGCCGCTTCCAATGCCACACGGTTGGTACCGGTGAGATAGTTGTGTGTATGCAGCAGGGATGGATCGCCTGGCTTGGGTGTTTCACGTATCCTGCCAGCGAGGCCGTCTTCAATATGCTGAAGGAGGAACGCGGATATTTTTTCCGGGAGATGATATTTGCGGAGTACATTCATGGTATCCGCAAAGGTAGACGGGTCGGCCACTGTAGGCCCTGACCCTATCACGCTGAGATCATCGCCCACCACATCGCTAAGAACAAGGGTGCATAACGTAGCCGGATATATGCTTTTTGCCAGTTGACCACCTTTGATACCGGAAAGATGTTTTCTTACGGTGTTCATTTCGCGGATGTCGGCGCCGCTTTTCAGTAATGCTTCAAACAATTGTTGTACTTCAGGTAAACTGCTGCCTGCCGGTACATCTGCCAGCAGTGCGGAGGCGCCGCCTGAAAGTAAAAAGATAACCAGGTCCTGCGGCTGCACCTTAGCAGCCATATCCAGCAGTTTAACGGAAGCGGCTACACTCTGTTCATCGGGCACCGGGTGACCGGCCTCCATAAGCTCCACCTGCTGTAACGGTAACGCATGCCCGTACTTTGTAACCACCATTCCCTTTACCGGGAAATGCGCAGCGAGTATGTTTTCCAGCTCCTGTGCCATCGCGGCGGCAGCTTTGCCTGCCCCCAGTATCCAAACAGCCGCATGCTCCGGGAGGACGTAGCTATCTCCCGAAATATTAATAACGCGGGTGGCAGGTATTACCTGTACATTTTTCCTGATCAGCTGCTGCGGATGCACTGCCGCAACGCCCTGCAGGAAAATATCTTTTATATCGGCAGTAGTGTTGTTCATGTTTTCGCGGCATAAAAAAAGCAGTGAGACTACTCACTGCCAATATCTTTCAAGTTAAGAAATTTATTGCGGTTGGGTGGAGTCTTTAGCTTCCTTCTTTTGCCGCTTTTTTTCCATTTTTTGTTCCAGGTGTTCTTTTTTAGTCATTTCCCAATCATTCCACTTTTTATACTGCGCGGGCGTAAATACGGTTTTGAAACGCTGGCTGCGCTCCGTATCCAGGGCTTTAAACTGTGTCATGCGCTCCTTTTTGGAGAGGGAAGGATTGTTTTTCACTGCATCCATCCGGCGCACAATATCCTGATTGATTACCAGGATCTTTTTTTCCTGGTCTTTGTTCAGATTTACTTTATGGGAGATTTTGTCCGTGATTTTATCGGCTCTTCCTTCCGCTGTCCAGCGGCCTTTTGCATTGGCACTATCTTTTACCTGGGCACTGGTAGTAAAGGTAGTTGCTGCAAAAAAAACGGTGAGCAACATCCATGTATAAACAGAAATAAACTTCATAGTCAGCAAGTATTATACGAATTTAAACAAACTTAAGCGGTAAACCCTTTTCAAATTATCCCTTTTTCGTGTGAATCCAAAATCCACTTACCACTCATAAAAAATATGCCGTTTTATTTAGTCCCGCCTTAATGATTTATTACATTTAGCGGATCAACTGAATCTGAACCGAAAAAATAAAAGATTTACATGAAAAGAGCTTTTGAGAAACCCGGAACAGCCCTGCTGTTGCGGTGTATTACCTATGCTATGAAGCGGCACCGCGGTAAACTGCTGTTACTGGCCCTGCTGGCAACCGGCCAGGCAGTCAGCGCACAGGAAACCTATCCGGTCAACGGGATCGCCGATCCCCGCGAAGGGTGCTTTGCTTTTACACATGCCACCATTGTAAAAGACCCGCAAACCACCCTGAACAATGCCACACTGGTGATCCGCGACGGGAAAATAGTGTCTGCCGGCGTATCGGCTGCCATCCCCAAAGATGCAGTGATCGTGGATTGTAAAGGGAAATATATCTATCCTTCCTTTGTGGATATCTTCAGCAATTATGGTTTGTCGGAGCCTAAACGGGGCGGTTCCGCATGGAATGCACCTCCTCAGTTCCTGTCTAACACCAAAGGGGCCTATGGCTGGAACCAGGCCATCAGAAGCGAAGTAAATGCCGTGGATCTTTTTTCTGCAGATGATGAAAAGGCAACGCCCCTGCGGGAAGCCGGATTTGGCGCCGTGCTTACCCAACAGCCCGATGGCATCGCCCGTGGTACCGCTGCACTGGTAACCCTGGCCACCGCAAAAGAAAACAAAGTCATTATCCGGGAGAAAGCCGCTGCGGCCTATTCTTTTGATAAAGGCACCTCTACGCAAAATTATCCTAACTCCCTCATGGGTTGCATCGCCCTCCTGCGACAAACGTTCCTGGATGCCCAGTGGTATAAATCCCAGCCTGCCAGGGAAGGAGTCAATCTCAGCCTGGAAGCCTGGAACGCCAGTCAGCAGCTGCCTCAGCTGTTTGAAGTGACCGATAAATGGGATGCGCTCCGCGCAGATAAGATAGGAGACGAGTTCGGGGTACAGTATATTATTAAAGCCGGTGGCAATGAATACCAGCGTATCAGTGAAATGGCCGCCACCAAAGCCACGTTCGCATTGCCGCTGAACTTCCCGGGCGCCATCGATATGGAGGATCCCGCAGATGCACGCTATGTATCACTGGCCGAAATGAAACACTGGGAAATGGCGCCTACGGAGCCTGCTGCTTTTGAGAAAGCAAATATTCCCTTCTGTTTAACTGCTGCCGACCTGAAAGATGTAAAGCAATTTCTGGCCAATGTGCGGAAAGCCATCAGCTATGGCCTCAGCGAACAGAAAGCCCTGGAAGCCCTGACCAAAACCCCAGCCACACTTATAAAGGCTTATGATAAAGTGGGCAGCCTGGAACCAGGTAAACTGGCCAATTTCCTCATTACCTCCGGTCCCGTTTTCAACGAAAAAACCATCCTGTACCAGAACTGGGTACAAGGTAACCGTTATACCATCAAGGCCGACGGCTGGAATGATATACGCGGCATCTATACCGTAAATCTTATCCCCGGCGGCAGCTACTCTGTGGAAGTAAGAGGTACCGCTGTTGCACCGTTACTGTCTGTGTTGCAGAAAGATACGCTTCCCGGCCGTATTGATGTAAACGGCAAACTGGTATCCCTGTCGCTGACACTGGCAAAGAACAGTAAAAGCAATGTACGTCTTAGCGGTATCATCGGCGATAACAGCTGGACCGGCACCGGCGCCGATACCAGTGGAAATCTTGTAAAATGGAATGCTGTATTTGTAAAGGCCGTCCCGGAAAAAGCAGATTCCGTAAAGAAAGAAACACCTTTGGTCATTGGGCCACTGTATTATCCGTTGAATGGATATGGCTGGGAGAAGTTACCATCGCAGCAGGACCTGCTTATCAAAAATGCTACTGTTTGGACCAGCGAAAAAGAAGGGAAACTGGAAAATACAGATGTTTTGATCCGCAACGGCAAAATTGCACAGGTGGGTAAAAACCTGGCTGCCGGCAATGCCCGCGTAATTGATGGTACCGGCAAACACCTGAGTGCCGGCATCATCGACGAACACTCGCATATTGCCATCAGTAAGGGAGTGAACGAATCGTCGCAGTCGGTTACTTCTGAAGTAAGGATCGCAGATGTACTCAACCCCGATGATGTGAATATCTACCGTCAGCTGAGCGGCGGCGTAACCGCTTCTCATTTATTGCATGGCAGTGCCAACGCCATCGGCGGGCAGTCGCAGCTGATTAAACTCCGTTGGGGGCAAAATGCAGAAGCACTGAAAGTGACCAACTGGGATCCTTTCATCAAATTTGCATTGGGAGAGAACGTGAAGCAATCCAACTGGGGCGACCGTAATACCGTACGTTTCCCGCAAACAAGAATGGGCGTAGAGCAAATTTATACAGATGCATTTACACGTGCGCTCGACTATGAAAAACAAGGCGCCGGCAAGCGCCGCGACCTGGAACTGGACGCCCTTGTGGAAATATTATATCAGAAGCGTTTTATTACCTGTCACTCCTATGTGCAGAGCGAAATCAATATGCTGATGCACGTAGCAGATAGTTTTCACTTCAAAGTGAATACGTTCACACATATCCTGGAAGGATATAAAGTAGCCGATAAAATGAAAGCACATGGCGCAGGGGCAGGCACCTTCGCCGATTGGTGGGCTTATAAAATGGAAGTACAGGACGCCATTCCTTACAACGCTGCCATCATGCAGGGCGCCGGAGTGCTTACCGCTATTAACTCCGATGATGCGGAAATGGCACGCCGCCTGAACCAGGAAGCCGCCAAGAGCATCAAATACGGTGGTATGACGGAAGAAGAAGCCATTAAGCTGGTGACTATCAACCCCGCTAAACTGCTGCATGTAGACAATCACATGGGAAGCATCAAAGTCGGTAAAGATGCCGATGTGGTACTGTGGAGCGATAATCCGCTAAGCATTTATGCCAAAGCCGAAAAGACGATCGTGGATGGTATCGTGGAATTTGACCGCGACAGCGATCTGCAGCTGCGTAAGCGCATTGCAACGGAGCGTAACCGGCTTACCCAGTTACTGCTGGCGGAAAAGAAAAAAGGTACGCCTACCCGCAAAGCATCGCTGACGCCGGAAGAAATCTACCACTGCGAAGATTTGCAGGGCGGACATCAGCAAGCTATTGGTTATTGATCTGTTAGAAATTTTTAAGCACCGCTAAATGCTACAAGCGATGAAAAGACAATTAATTTTATTAAGCCTTACCCTGGGAATGTATACTGCCCGGGCACAGGAAACGATATCTCCGGCAAGCCCGCAAAACAAGCCTGTATACCTTACCAATGCCACTATTCACGTAGGCAACGGACAGGTGATTGAAAACGGTACCATTGCATTCAGCCATGGAAAAATTACTGCAGTAGGTAATAACATTCCCGCTGCCGGTAGCGATGCCACGGTACTGGATATGAAAGGACAGCATGTATATCCTGGTATCATTGCGCCCGAATCCAACCTGGGGCTGGTGGAATTTGAGAGTGTGCGCGCCACCATCGATGTGCGTGAAGTAGGAGAAATAAACCCCTCCGTACGCTCCATCATTGCGTATAATGCCGATTCCAAAGTAATCAACACCCTGCGTTCCAATGGCATCCTGCTGGCTCAGGTAACACCGGAAGGAGGTATTGTCAGCGGTGTTTCTTCTGTAGTACAGCTGGATGCCTGGAACTGGGAAGATGCCGCTTACAAAACGGATAATGCCCTGCACTTTTTTATGCCACCGCTGGCGCCGCTGGGCGGAGGTCGTGGGGCTGTTCCCAACGAACGGCTGAAAGCAGCCCTGGAACAAATAGAAACGGTAAGAACATTTTTCCGCGAGGCAAAGGCTTATCAGAAGGAAGGCAAACACATCGCTACCAATCTGAAGTTTGAGTCGATGCGCAAGCTGTTTAACCGGGAGCAGAAACTGTTTATCCACTGCGACCTGGTAAAGGAAATGCTGGTAGCGATCGACTTTGCCAAAGAGTTCCAGCTCGATGTGGTGATTGTTGGCGGGGCTGATTCCTGGCTCATTGCAGATATCCTGAAACAAAATAATATCCCGGTAGTGCTGGCACAGCCGCATGCTTTGCCGGTGATGCAGGACGACGATGTGGATCAGCCTTACAAAACCGCTGCACAACTGCAGAAAGCCGGGGTGCTGTTTTGCCTGAGCAACGAAGGCTTCTGGCAGCAGCGTAACCTGGGTTTTGAAGCAGGTACCGCCAGCACCTATGGTTTAACAAAAGAAGAAGCACTGTCGGCGATTACGCTCAATGCAGCTAAAATCCTGGGCATCGATAAAACTACCGGCTCACTGGAGGCCGGCAAGGATGCGAATATTGCCATAAGTACCGGCGATATCCTGGATATGAAGTCGAGCGTGATTACGCGGGCATTCATCCAGGGAAGGGAAATAAACCTGGATAATAAACAGAAGCAGTTATATGAAAAATATGAAAAGAAGTATGGGTTGAAATAGTAGCAGATGTTTTTTTGAAAGAAGAAGAGGGAAGAGAAAGCGGACAATTGCTTTTTCTTCCCTCTTCTTTTTAAATATTTCTTACCAGGTATAACCGGAGAATTACACCGCCTTTACCAGGAAATAGCTTTTACCTTTCTGCAATAAAATATATTTATCTCTCAGCAATGAAGATGTGTTTACAATCATATCAATGCCGGGCACTTTTATCTTATTTACACTTACGCCCCCGCCCTGCACTGTTTTACGGGCTTCGCTTTTGCTGGGGAAAATGCCTGTTTCAGCAAGCAGGCTTACAATATCCTTACCGGCTTCCAGGTCGGCTCTTGGTACTTCGTATTGCGGAACACCATCCATCACTTCTATCAGATCGGATTCAGAAAGGGACACCAGTAATTCGGCAGTGTTTTTATTATACAGGATAGACGCCGCTTCTACCGCGAAATTATAGTTTTCTTCCCCGTGAATAAATACGGTTACTTCTTTAGCAAGACGTTTCTGTAACAACCGCTGTCCCGGATCTTTTCTGTGTTCTTCTATCAAAGCGTCTACTTCAGGTTGTTCCAGGAAAGTGAATATTTTGATATAGCTTTCTGCATCCACATCGGTTGTTCTGAGCCAGAACTGGTAGAATGCGTAGGGAGAAGTACGTTTAGGATCAAGCCATACGGTGCCTTGCTCGGTTTTACCGAATTTGGTGCCATCTGCTTTTTTGATCAGGGGACAGGTAAATGCAAAAGCTTCCCCCCGTGCCTTACGGCGGATCAATTCTGTACCGGTAACAATATTACCCCACTGATCTGAGCCTCCCATCTGCAATTTGCAGTTTTTGGCAGTATACAAATGATAGAAATCGTAACCCTGTATCAGCTGATAGGTAAATTCAGTGAATGACATCCCGTTGTCGCCTTCGATTCTTTTCTTAACGGAATCTTTGGCCATCATATAGTTAACGGTAATGTGCTTGCCGGTATCGCGAATAAAATCGAGAAAGGAAATATGTTGGAACCAGTCGAAGTTATTCACCATTTCAGCTGCATTGGGTTTGGCAGCATTGAAGTCGAGGAAGCGTTCCAGCTGGGCTTTGATACCGGCTACATTTTTCTGCAGGGTATCCAGGTCCAGCATTTTCCGTTCTTCCGCTTTAAAGGAGGGGTCGCCTACCATTCCGGTAGCGCCGCCCACCAGCGCCAGGGGCTTATGTCCTGCCTTTTGCAGATGCACCAGTAACAGGATGGGTACCAGGCTGCCGATGTGTAACGACTCTGCTGTAGGATCAAAACCAATATAAGCAGTGGTCATTTCTTTATTCAGTTGCTCTTCCGTGCCAGGCATCATATCCTGTAGCATACCCCGCCAGCGCAGCTCTTCTATCAGATTCATGATTTTAATAACAATTTTTGCAAACCTACATAAAATTCGCAGGATTCGCCCATTTTAAGGATTCCGGGCTGGTATAACAAATATCGGTGTAAATTTATAAAGAAGACCTGCTGTTTGCACCTGCCGCCGGTCTGAGATTTCTTACCCCCAAATAAAATATTATGAAAAAAGCACTCTTTCTTTTATTGGCGCTGATATTTACGGTACCGGCACTGTCGCAGGATTGCAAAGGATACTATTACCTGCTCAACAATGCGGAAATTGAGATGACCATCCTGGATGCGAAAGGCGTGGCCAGTGGCAAAACTATTTACAAAATCACGAACGTGCACAAAGATGAGACTGGAACGGTGTCTGATTTTACCAATACCTTTTATGACAAAAGTAATAAGGAGGTAACTTCCGGTACCGGGCATTTTAAATGCAGCGGAAACGGGGTAGCCATTGATATGAAGATGAGCGTTCCTGTAATGCCGCAGATGAAAGACATGAAGATGGAAGGCAAAACCAATGCTTCTTTCCTGGATTATCCATCCGGAATGCACGCCGGACAAGACTTACCGGGTGGCACCTTTGAAATGAACGGTAATGTGAAAGGCATGGAAATGGGGATCAGTTATGTAATCAGCAACCGGAAAGTATTGGGAAAAGAAAAAGTAACTACACCGGCAGGCAGCTGGGATTGTTTCAAAATAGCTTATGATATTAATTTCCAGATGAAAATGATGGGGCAGGGAATTCCGATGAAATTCAGTGCTATCGAATGGTTTGCCCCTGATTTCGGACCGGTGAAAACTTCTTCCAGTAAGGATGGGAAGGACATGGGAGGAACTATGATCACGGCGCTGAAGAAATAAAAATGCTTTAACGCGAAGGTTGTCTTTACCAGGATTACGCTGATTTTGCTGATTAGCTCTTTGTGATTTTGGAGGGATTTTTGAAGATTAATACACCGGTCAGATGCTAATTCCTGTCTTAAATACTGCTCACCCATTTTTACCAGTATGTAAGAACGCCGTTTCATTTATACGGTAGTGTTCGCATAAACGTCCTGTATCTTTTCCTCTGTAAAGCCCTGTGGTAAAAGGTCCTGGCATTAAGTCCACTTCACCTCCACGTCAGCTCCAGGTTATCTGCATGTATTAAGCATATGCTAAGTATCTGCTGGGTATCAATGCAGTATCCCCGAGTCAATCCTCGAGCAATCCCCGTCATATATCTCCCCAATCATTTTAAAATCCAAAAAAATAAAATCAGCGTAATCAACATAATCAGCGTAATCCTGAGAAAGACAACCTCCGCTCTGGTTATATATTTTTCAGGCATTGGGCCAAACTATCTCTCCAATAGGGAATAGTAATGCCAAAAGTGCTTTTAATTTTTTCCTTGTTTAATACGCTGTAGGCCGGGCGTTTAGCGGCCGTTTTATACTTGTCGGAAGTAACCGGGTATATGGCGGTTGTAGCGTTCGTCATTTCTTTAATGGTTACTGCAAAATCGAACCAACTGGTTACCCCTTCGTTGCTGTAATGATATACGCCGCCGATGGCTGCATCCGGATTGGCTGATTTATACTGTAAGATGTCCAGGATTGCTTTAGCCAGGTCGCCTGCGTAAGTAGGGGTGCCGGTTTGATCAAAAACAACATTCAGTTCCTGTTTTTCCTGCATCAGTTGTTTCATTCTTTTAACGAAGTTAACTGCGAATTCGGAGTAGAGCCAGGAAGTACGGAGTATAATGGTGTCGGGATTATAACCAGCAGCCGCCGCTTCCCCACGCACTTTAGAGGCGCCGTAAATGCTTTCAGGATCAGTATCGTCGTTTTCTGTGTAAGGTACATTCTGTTTTCCGCTGAATACATAGTCCGTGGAGATATGCAGCAGCTGGGCATTATATTGGGCGCATATTTCCGCCAGGCTCAGTACCGCCTGGAAATTCAGGAGGAATGCCTTGTCTTCATCTTCTTCAGCTTTATCTACTGCTGTATAGGCAGCGCAGTTAATACAGGCATCGATCTGTTGGGCAGCAAAATAAGCGGCCAGGGCATCCGCGTCCGTGATATCAAGGTCCTGGTAGTCGGTATATAACAGGTTGAATTGCGGATAATCGCCTGCTACTTTTTGCAGGGCTTGTCCTAGTTGTCCGTTTCCGCCGGTAACAAGAATATTCTTCATGGCAAATGATCAGCTGTTAAAAATAAAATTATGTTGAATATCTGCAAGCGTGGGCAGGATCAGGTCTTTGTCTGAAACTACCGCGTCATCCAGGTTGATACCCCAGTCGATGCCCAGGGCGGGGTCATTATAGATGATGCCGCCTTCACTGCCTTTATGGTAAAAGTTGTCGCATTTATACATTACTTCTGCCGTTTCACTGATCACTGCGTAACCATGCGCAAATCCTTTAGGCACCAGTAGTTGCAGTTTATTGCTGGCGCTTAACTCAATTGCAAAAGATTTACCGTAAGTGGGGGAGCCTTTGCGGATGTCTACCACCGCATCTATGATGCTTCCTTCCAGTACCCTTACCAGTTTTGTTTGTGCATAAGGCTCCAACTGGTAGTGCAGTCCACGGAGCACACCATAGGTAGAACGTGCCTGGTTGTCCTGTACGAATTTATACTCAATACCTTCTGCACTGAAGGTGTTGGCGTTATAGCTTTCGAAAAAGTAACCACGGTGATCGCCAAAAACTTTTGGCTCGTAAATTAACAGGTCAGGTATTCCGGTTTGTTGAAAAGGCATGTGTAATAACTAAAAGCTGTGAGCGGTTAGCTTATAAAAGCCAACCGCCGGCAGCTATCTTTTTTGATATTGTTCGTTATAATATTGCTGGTAGTTTCCGCTGGTAACATTGTTGAGCCAGGTTTCATTCTCCAGGTACCAGTCGACCGTCTTTTCCAGGCCTTCTTCAAATTGGAGAGAGGGTTCCCAGCCCAGTTCTTTATTGAGCTTGGTAGCGTCAATAGCATAGCGGAGATCATGCCCGGCCCTGTCCTTTACAAAAGTAATCAGCTGTGCAGAGGCGCCTTCCGGCCGCCCCAGCTTCTTATCCATGATTTTACACAATAATTGAATCAGGTCAATATTTTTCCATTCGTTGAATCCGCCTACATTATAGGTTTCTCCCACTTTCCCATGATGGAAAATAGTGTCAATTGCGCGGGCATGGTCATTTACGTATAACCAGTCGCGTATATTTTCCCCTTTTCCGTAAACGGGTACCGGTTTATTGTTTTTGATATTGTGAATAGCCAGCGGTATCAGCTTTTCAGGGAAATGATGAGAACCGTAGTTATTGGAACAATTGGATATAACAGCAGGTAAGTGATAAGTATGATAATAGGCCATTACAAAATGATCCGAACTTGCTTTTGAAGCGGAGTAAGGAGAACGCGGATCGTAGGCGGTAGTTTCAAGAAAAAAACCTTCCTGTCCCAGTGATCCATACACTTCGTCCGTGGATACATGATAGAAAAGTTTCCCGTTCATGTTATCTTTCCAGTGTTTCCGTGCATTGTTCAGCAATACTGCAGTACCTAACACATTTGTTTTGATAAACGCCAGCGGATCCATAATGGAGCGGTCTACATGACTTTCCGCAGCCAGGTGGATCACACCATCGAACTGATACCTGGTGAAAAGGTCATCAACAAAAGATTCTTCCGTGATATCACCTTTCTCAAAAATGTAATTCGGTTTATCTTTTACATCTGTCAGGTTTTCCAGATTACCGGCGTAGGTAAGAGCATCAAGATTTACGATCTGGTAGTCGGGATATTTATTGACAAATAGCCTTACCACATGTGAACCGATGAATCCCGCACCACCGGTAATTAATAGTTTTCGCTTCATTCCGGAGAAAAGTTTATTTTAATAAGGCTTCTTTAAAATATTCATATGTGATCCTTAATCCTTCCTGTCTGCCTACTTTTGGTTCCCAACCTAACAGTGTACGTGCTTTGGTAATATCGGGCTGACGTTGTTTCGGATCGTCTTTTGGTAACGGATGGTAAACAATCTTTTGTTTTGAACCTGTTAATGCAATGATCTCTTCAGCAAACTGGTTCAATGTGATTTCCTGTGGATTGCCGATGTTAACAGGCAGGTGGTAGTCGCTTAATAATAAACGATAGATACCTTCCACGAGGTCATCTACATAACAAAAGGAACGGGTCTGGCTGCCGTCGCCAAATACGGTGAGATCCTGACCATTCAGCGCCTGGCTCATGAATGCGGGCAGTGCACGGCCGTCATTGAGTCGCATACGCGGACCGTAAGTGTTGAAGATACGGATGATACGGGTGTCTACACCATGGAAATTATGATAAGCCATGGTAATAGACTCCAGGAATCTTTTGGCTTCATCATATACTCCCCTGGGACCTACGGGATTTACATTACCCCAGTATTCTTCCGGTTGCGGATGTACGTTTGGATCACCATATACTTCAGAAGTGGAAGCTACGAGGATACGTGCTTTTTTTTCCTTTGCCAGTCCCAGCAGGTTATGCGTTCCCAATGATCCTACTTTCAGCGTCTGGATAGGCATCTTGAGGTAATCAATGGGGCTGGCGGGGGAAGCAAAGTTCAGTATATAATCCAGTTTTCCCGGAACATGCACAAACTTGGTAACATCGTGGTGATAGTATTCAAATTCCGGTAACGGAAAAAGATGTTCTATATTTTTGATATTGCCGGTAAGGAGGTTGTCCATGCCAATTACATGAAAACCCTCTTTTATAAAACGATCACAAAGGTGGGAGCCAAGAAATCCAGCTGCACCGGCAATAAGTATTTTTTTCTTTTCCATGTTGTTGTTATAAGTAATTACAATGTTGCTGGTATACGTCCTACACTTTCGTAATGGTAACCGAGTTCTTTCATGCGGGAGACTTCGAAAAGATTTCTGCCGTCAAAAATAGCCTGATTTTTAAGACTGGCCGAAATTTTATGGAAGTCAGGAGTCCTGAATACACTCCATTCTGTAGCAATAATCAGCGCATCTGCGTTTTCCAGGCAAGTGTATTGATGTTCGGCGTAGATGATTTTATCTCCCACTACCTGTTTTACATTTGCCATAGCTTCCGGATCAAAAACACTTACAGTGGCGCCTTCTGCCAGCAATGCTTCAATAATGTACAATGCCGGTGCTTCCCTGATGTCATCTGTATTTGGTTTGAAGGCAAGTCCCCAGAGCGCAAAATGCTTGCCCTTCAGATCGTTTTTAAAGAAACTTTTTATTTTCGGAAGAAGAAACAGCTTCTGATTTTCATTTACATCCATTACGGCATTCAGTATCTTAAATTCGTACTGTGCATCCTGTGATGACTTTACCAATGCCTGTACATCCTTGGGGAAACAGCTGCCGCCGTATCCGATACCCGGGAAAAGGAAGCGTTTACCGATACGGTCATCACTACCAATACCCTTGCGCACCATATCTACATCAGCGCCGAGTCTTTCACATAATACCGCAATTTCATTCATGAAGGAAATCTTTGTGGCCAGGAAGGAATTGGCAGCATACTTGGTGAGTTCTGCCGATTTTTCATCCATGAAAAGAATAGGATTTCCTTGTCTCACAAAAGGAGCATACAATTCTCCCATTACTTTGCGTGCCCTTTCAGACATAGTGCCAATCACCACCCTGTCTGGTTTCATGAAGTCGTCTACTGCCACCCCCTCACGTAAAAATTCCGGGTTGGAAACTACATCAAATGGGGTTTTACAATTTTTCGCGATGGCAGCGATTACTTTTTCTGCGGTACCCACAGGTACGGTGCTTTTGTCTACGATAACTTTGTAGTCAGTCATGATTTTACCCAGGTGCTCTGCTACATTCAGCACAAAGGAAAGATCTGCAGCTCCGTCTGCTCCCGGAGGGGTAGGCAATGCAAGGAAAATTACTTCAGCATCTTTAATGCCCTCTTCCAAACTAGTGGTAAAGAACAAACGTTCCTCTTTGAGGTTGCGCTCAAATAATTTTTCCAGGCCAGGTTCATAAATAGTAATTTGACCTGACGAAAGCTTTTTTACTTTGTTGGCATCAATGTCTACACAAGTGACATCATTTCCTGTTTCGGCAAAACAAGTCCCGGTTACAAGACCTACATAACCAGTTCCTACTACTGTAATTTTCATGCGGGGTGATTATTTTAAAAATGATTTAACGGATTGGATAATGTGCTCCAATTGATCGGGATCCATTTCAGTGTGTATTGGCAAGGAAATCACCTTTGTGGTGAGACTATCGGTTACGGGAAGATCAAAGGCCGCGCCACCAAAATGCTCGAACATTTTCTGGCGGTGGGCAGGAACAGGATAATATATCATTGCAGGTACCTCTTTTTCTGCCAGGTATTTCTGCAGCTCATTTCTGTCAGCGCCATTTAACTGCAGTGTATACTGATGAAATACATGGTAGCTGTACGGAGCGCGATAAGGTGTTGTTATTTGTGGCATATCTGCAAATGCAGCATCATATGCATCTGCCACCTTACGGCGTGCAGTAATATATTGATCCAGTAATGGCAGTTTAATACGCAATACGGCTGCCTGTACAGAATCGAGACGGGAGTTGCAGCCTACGACATCATGATAATAGCGGGCAGATTGGCCATGATTGGCGACCATGCGAATCTTCGCCGCCAGTTCATCATCATTTGTAAAAATGGCGCCACCATCTCCATAACAACCCAGATTTTTTGAAGGGAAGAAAGAAGTGCAGCCAATATGACCAATAGCACCGGCTTTTTTCTTTGTGCCGTCGCTAAAAGTATAATCGGCGCCAATAGCCTGGGCATTATCTTCAATCACGTACAGTTTATGTTTTGCCGCCAGCGCCATCAACGGTTCCATATCCGTTACATGACCGTATAAATGTACCGGCACGATGGCTTTGGTTCTGGGGGTAATTGCTTTTTCTATGGCAGCTACATCCACGCAGTAGGTTTGAGGATCTACATCCACAAAAACGGGTTTCAGTTGTAACAGGGCGATTACCTCCGCGGTGGCTATAAAGGTGAATGAGGGAGTTATTACCTCATCGCCTGGTTCCAGTCCGAGCGCCATCATGGCAATTTGAAGCGCGTCTGTACCATTTGCACAGGGAATCACATGCTTTACGTCCAGGTATGACTGCAATTCAGTGCTAAACTTCTGAACCGCGCCACCATTAATAAAAGCGGAACTATCCAGCACTTCGCCGATGGCTGCATCTACCTGTGATTTAATCTTCGTATACTGGCGTTTCAAGTCTACCATCTGAATAGGAACCATATGATCGTATATTTTTATTTTGTTTAAAGTGTGCAAATTTACAAATTTTGGGATTGGCTGGGGATTATCTTTGCATTCAGCTGAAAATTAAGTAAAAGTACGCAGGCGAATGATAGCAACAGGAATTTATAATGCAGGGCTTCAATTGTATAAAGCGGGAGTTCACCTGGCCGCATTGGCAGGCAAAACCAAAGCCCGGCGCTGGCTGGAAGGCCGGCAGAACTGGCAATCGCGTATGCGGAAGGACGGAATCGGCTCTCGTCCGGTAGTATGGATCCATGCTGCCTCCCTGGGGGAATTTGAGCAGGGGAGGCCGGTGCTGGAGGCAATCCGCGCTGCCTGGCCCTCATATGAAATTTTGTTAACATTTTTTTCGCCTTCGGGGTATGAGGTCCGGAAAGACTATAAAGGCGCGGACCATGTTTATTACCTGCCCCTGGATACCCGCAGCAACGCCCGGGATTTTATAGATATTGTTCAGCCCGCCCTGGCTATCTTCATAAAATATGAATTCTGGTATCATTACCTGACTACACTCCATCAAAGGAATATCCCGACCCTGCTGGTATCTGGCATTTTCCGGCCCGATCAGGTATTTTTTAAGGGATATGGCAACATGTTCCGCGGCCTCCTGCGCCACCTGACACATATTTTTGTACAGAATGAGGCATCCCTTCAATTACTTCGCGGAATAGGGTTGCAAAATAGCAGCATCAGCGGGGACACACGGTTCGACCGGGTGGCCGCCCTGCTCAATGAATACAGGGAATTGCCTGAAATTTCCGTTTTTGCCGGCGAAAAGCGATTAGTCGTAGCCGGTAGTACCTGGCCATCCGATGAAAAAATCCTGGGCGACTGGTGGAAAGAAAAGGAAGAAACAGACGTAAAGCTGGTCCTTGCACCCCATGAAATTGATGATCACCATATCCAGTCGATACAGGCTTTGTTTTCCGGATGCGCAGCGCTTCTCTGAACTAAAGCAAGGAAATAACAGGCAGGGGGATGTATTGATCATAGATAATATCGGCATGCTCACTACGCTCTATCGTTATGCTGCTATCACTTATGTAGGAGGGGGCTTTGGCAAGGACGGCATACATAATATACTGGAGCCGGCCGTTTACAGCAAGCCGGTGATCATAGGACCGGAATTCGGGAAATACTTCGAAGCAGTGGAGCTGGTGGCCGCGGGTGGCGCATTGGTAGTACATAATTACAGAAACCTCCACACCTGTATGGAGATGCTCCTGGCCGACAAGGTAGCCTGTGCTGAAGTAGCCGCCATCGCTGGAAATTATGTAGCCGCCAATACCGGAGCTACCCAAAAGGTGTTAGATTATATTCAGGAGAAACGCTTTTTGAGCAACGAATAGAAGTGCTGCACCAGGTGATGGTCGTCTTCCCATCCCTGTATAATTTTTATTTCACGCTGGATCCAGTAATCCGCTTCCTGGAGATTACTACATTCATTGATGGTTTTGATAGAACGTTCGTACAGGTCGCGGTCGCCCCGGAACAGCTCCTGAATGAACTGGTATTTTTCATTGATACCAATGGCCTGCCGCAGATCATTAATAGGCATCTCACCAAGTTTCTGCGCTACTTCTACCTGTTGTTGCCGCAAACGGTCGTTTAGTGAAGTACCGTTGCTGCCGGCAAGTTCGTTGAGATCTTTTCGGAGTTCGCCGTTGTTGGCCACCGGCGGCGTGTTTTTTACAGGTTGTATATCGTCGAACAGGGTAGCAGCCTGCGCGGGTTTTGTTTTTTCAACAGGAGATTGATTAATTGCCAGCGTGGGAATGGGTTGGGCAGTGACAACCGGTTCCGGTTTGGGTGGTACCAGGTCGGCCGCCGGAGGCACAGCCGCTATCGGCGTTTCCATTGGCGTGGCTTTAGGCATTTCCACAGGTTTGGTAGCTGAAGGTTCTTCTGTCCTGGAGGCGCGGCCATTAATATCTTCAGTAAGTATTACCGTATTACGGGTAGGCGTATCATTTAGCCTGGCTGCGCGGGTATTGATATCTTCAGGCTCAGCGGTGGCAATTGGCGCTTCCGCCGGTTTATTTGAAGGTAATGTTGTAGTTTGCGGCGCAGTTGCTGCCGGCGCCGGTACCGTTATCGGTTGTTGCGCAGGCATGATCACCGCGATATTTCCCTGTGTAGATTGCACCTGTTGCTGATGCAGCTTGTTACGCGCATGCAACACCTCTGCCTGGAGCAATTGCGCGTAGTACGAAATTGCAGAAAGCTCAGCCCCGGAATTTTTTAATTCCTGTAGTTTTTCAATTAATGCATTAATTTTTTCCATGCCTTAATTGTTAACGGGTTAGTGATAGAATTATTTTATTTTCATAAAATTAGAATATTTTAATTAATTAATAATCAAATTAGTATAATATGTTTATTGAACCTTCTCTTGCAGGAGGGCGGAGGGGCTGGATCGAGGTAATTTGCGGCTCTATGTTTTCGGGGAAAACCGAAGAACTGATCCGCCGGCTCAAACGGGTACGTATCGCCAATTTAAAGGTAGAAATATTCGGGCCTGCCATAGACACCCGGTTTGATGAAAGAAGCCTTACGTCGCATGACGACAATAAAATTATTTCCACACCAATAGAAAATTCCCAGCAAATCCTGTTGCTGGCCCAGGAAGTAGATGTGGTAGGTATTGATGAAGCGCAGTTTTTTGATGATGAGTTACCCAATGTATGTGATCAGCTGGCGCTTCGTGGGGTGCGTGTAATCGTTGCCGGACTGGATATGGATTTCACAGGCAAGCCATTTGGTCAGATGCCCTTCCTGCTGGCAAAAGCAGATTATATTACCAAGTTGCACGCCATCTGTGTGAAGTGCGGTCATATTGCCAATTACTCTTACCGTAAATCGGCATCAAAAGAAACATTGTTGCTGGGAGAGAAGGATCTGTATGAACCGAGATGCAGGCATTGCTATTACGAAAATGTATGATAAAGTAAAAAGGAAGGTCAGCGACCTTCCTTTTTACTTTATGCCTGTTGTTTCACTTTAAAGGTAAATTTCTTCTGGGTCAGATAGCTGAAAGTTACTACCAGCACAGTGGTACAGATCTTACCTACGGTGGCATACAAGTGCAGGTGGTCCACAAATATCTTCATTAATAAATAGTTCAGTACAATACAGATGCCTACCAGCATGAAGTAACGGAGCAATTGTACGCGTCCGCGTAAATTGGATTCAGAGAACACTACATATTTGCTGAGCAGGAAACCGGTAGGAAAGGTAACCGCCATTGACATAAAGAGGGCAGCGATATGCGCGCTCATGCTAACCGGCCCCAGGTGAACCATTTGCTGGTGCAGTATAAAATTATAACATACATAATACAGGCATATATCCAATACGGTATTGCCCCCGCCACATGCTAAGTAGCGGAAGGTTTGCCAGGGCATCACCTTCGAAAAGGGCTGGTAAAAGAACTGAAGGATCTGTAATATGATGTTACGTAACATAATTAAAATTGGCGCAAAGTTATGCGTTTTCGGGTTTTCAGGAAACACTTTAACGAAAGTTAACAACTGTTTTGGCTTATCTTAACATATTCCTTTTTTTCCAGGCCGATTCACGTGGATGATTGCTGATAGCCGCTTCCTGTAAATTTATATTGTTTTGCTGCCATACGTATGCAGCCAGGATTGCCGCCAGTTTATTGAGGTCTGCTTCGTCTGTAAGCAGCGACTGTGGCGTAAAATATTTATTGATAAAGTTGGTGTCAAAATCTCCTTCAATGAAGGCAGGCTGCTGCAGTGCCCATTTACCGAAAGGCAGGGTGGTTTTGATCCCTTTTACCTGGTATTCTTCAATGGCGCGGATCAGGCGAAGCCGGGCTTCTTCCCGGTTGCTGCCCCAGGCGATGAGCTTGGCAATCATCGGATCGTAGTAAATGGGAATATCCATGCCTTGTTCATATCCGTCATCTACCCGCACGCCATAACCCTGCGGACGGATATAGGTTTCCAGCTTACCGGTGTCCGGCAGAAAGTTATTGCCCGGATCTTCAGCGCAGATACGCAGTTCAATGGCATGGCCGTTTATTTTCAGGCTTTCCTGGGTGAAAGATAATTTTTCTCCCCGGGCCACCTTAATCTGTTCTTTTACGAGGTCGAGACCGGTGATCAGTTCCGTAACCGGATGCTCCACCTGCAGGCGGGTATTCATTTCCAGGAAGTAGAAGTTCAACTGGTCATCTACCAGGAATTCCACGGTGCCGGCGCCATAATAGTTGCAGGCTTTGGCCACATCTACGGCACACTGGCCCATAGCGGCGCGGATGGCCGGTGTGAGGCAGGACGACGGCGCCTCTTCAATCAGCTTCTGGTGGCGTCTTTGAATAGAACACTCCCTTTCAAATAAATATACACAGTTACCGTGGCGGTCGCCCAATACCTGTATTTCTATATGCCGTGGCGAACCCACATACTTTTCTATAAATACGGCGTCGTCACCAAAGGCGCTGAGGGCTTCGCTTTTAGCCATCCTGATCTGCTCATCCAGTTCTTCCGGGGCATTAACCACCCTCATTCCTTTACCACCACCACCGGCGGAAGCTTTGATCAGGATAGGAAAGCCTGTTTTCTTTACCACTTCCCTGGCCTCCTCCACACTGCGTAAAGGCGTTTCTGTGCCCGGAACCATGGGGACGCCGAATTTCTGCGCCGCCTGTTTGGCAGCCAGCTTACTGCCCATTACCTCAATGGAAGCGGCAGACGGACCAATGAAAGTAATACCGGCATCCGTTACCTGTTGTGCAAAACGGGCATTTTCACTTAAAAAACCATATCCCGGGTGAATGCCATCCGCTCCTTTTTCTTTAGCCACGGCAATTATTTTTTCGCCCAGCAGGTAAGATTGATTGGAAGGTGCGGGACCAATGCAAACGGCTTCATCTGCATATTGTACAAAGGGCATGGATCGATCCGCTTCGGAATATACCGCCACTGTTTTTATACCCATTTCATGTGCAGAACGCATAATGCGTAATGCAATCTCTCCCCGATTGGCAACCAGAATTTTCTTCATCAGCAGTTTGCTTTTAACAAGGCCCCTTTGCTATGGGGATGTCATTTTTTAATGAGGGGCTAAATATACTTAAAAATGGGTAACGGCTGAAAGCTAATTGTGAATAACTATCTTTGCGCCTGATCATGAAAAAAAGCAATCCCATACATCAGACATTTACCCTCGTGAAAAAGGATCTTACGCTGGAATTACGCCAGCAGTATGCTTTTTATGGGGTACTGCTCTATATTGTGTCTACTGTTTTTGTCATCAACCTGATGATGGGACGACCGGACGACAAAGTATGGAATGCCCTTTTCTGGGTGATACAGCTGTTTGTGGCAGTAAATGCCGTCGCTAAAAGTTTTATGCAGGAAAGCAGGGGACGGCTCCTGTATTTCTATTCCCTGGTGAATCCGCGCTGTTTTATTGCGGCCAAGCTGATCTACAATATGATCTTAATGACCCTCATGAGCATTATTGCTTTGGTTTGCAGCATTGCGTTCCTGGGCAATCCCATTATCAACCCCATTTATTTTGTGGGCATGGTACTCCTGGGCGGTACCAGTATCTCCCTGCTATTTACCATGCTGGCGGCTATTGCCGCCCAGGCCAATCACAATGCAGCACTGATGGCCGTGATGGGTTTCCCCCTGATTATGCCGGTGTTGATGCTGCTGGCCAACATCTCTTTATCTGCCTTTGTAACCGTATATCAGCCGGAACTGCCTAAAATGTTCCTGTTGCTCGGGGGAATGGATATACTGGTTATTGCCCTGACAATGATCCTTTTCCCATTTTTGTGGAAAGACTGATATTAGAAATATCAAACAAAAAGCTCACTTCTGTAAAGGATATTTAACGGGGAATTACTGCCGTTGGATAAACTTAAAATCCCCGAAAATCTTTGTGATTAGGTTTAAAACGTGTAGGTTTGCCCCCGAATATAGCTATTAAAAAATGGCCAGACATTGGTGGAAAGCATTAGCGATACTGCTTCTTTTATATGTAATTATCGCCGGGTTCACTGTTAAAATACCTATAATAGGAACCAACGGACAATCATCCCGCGGATTGTTCTTTCACGTACCGATGTGGATATGTATGTATACCATGTACACCATATCTATTATCAACTCGCTGCTTTATCTGTCGAAATACGATTTAAAGAAAGATGTGATTGCCTCCAGCGCTGCAGGAGTGGGTACTTTCTTCGGCGTATTGGGCTTCGCAACAGGTACGCTCTGGGCTACCTATACCTGGGGCGGCACGCTTACAGACGATCCCAAACAGATGTGCACCGCCATCGCCATTCTTATCTATATGGCTTACCTGGTGCTGCGCATGAGCATACACGACCTCGACAAACGGGCACGGATATCCGCAGTTTTCAACATTTTTGCGTTTGCATTGCTGATACCCTTAACTTATATCATTCCCCGCATGGTGGACTCCCTGCATCCGGGAAGCGCTACCACACCAGGCTTTGCGTCAAAAGATACCGATGGCTCCATGAAACTGGTGTTGTATCCCGCCTTTATTGGCTGGACCCTGCTGAGTGTGTGGATATTCACACTGGTAGTACGTTACAGGAAATTACAGCTTAAAAATATTTTTAAATGATCAATAGAGCGTTTTCATTTTGCCTGACCCTGGCCTTGCTATTCATTTCGGTACTGGCAAATGCACAACAGCAGAATACAGAGAAAGGAGCGGTCAACGAATTCTTCCGCAGCAACGATAAAATTTATGTCATTGTTGGTGTTTTAGTGATCATCTTCCTGGGAATCGTGTTATTTCTTATCAATCTGGACAGAAAGATCGGTAAGCTGGAAGAAAAAGATAAAAATCAGTAACCCGAAAATTTAAAATCTAATCGTTATACCAAAACAATAATTTATGTCGCAAGATCAGCATTATAGCTTCTTCCAGAGTGTGGAGAAAAGCTTCGACAAAGCAGCTGCATTCACTAAATGGGACAAAGGTATCCTGGAGCAGATCAAGGCCTGCAACGCCGTTTACCAGATTAAATTCCCGGTGAGAATAGGCGATTCTGTACAGGTGATTGAAGCTTACCGCGTACAACATTCACATCATAAACTTCCCTGCAAAGGTGGTATCCGCTTCAGCGATGAAGTAAACCAGGACGAAGTAATGGCCCTGGCATCCCTGATGACCTACAAATGCGCCATTGTGAACGTGCCGTTTGGTGGTGCCAAAGGTGGTTTGAAAATCAACCCCCGCAACTATACGCCCTTTCAGCTGGAAGCGATTACCCGTCGTTATACCGCGGAACTGGTAAAGAAAAACTTTATCGGACCAGGTACAGATGTTCCTGCTCCTGATTACGGTACCGGCGAAAGGGAAATGAGCTGGATCCTGGATACTTACATGAGCCTGCGCCCGGGAGAAATTGACGGCTACGGTTGCGTTACCGGTAAACCTGTATCACAGGGCGGTGTGCGCGGTCGTACAGAAGCAACCGGTTTAGGTGTGTTCTACGGTTTACGCGAACTGTGTAACATCAAGGAAGACATGGACCGCCTTGGTCTTACCACCGGCATCGAAGGAAAAAGAGTGATTGTACAGGGAATGGGTAACGTGGGGTACCACGCTGCTAAATACTTCCATGAAGCAGGCGCCAAAGTAATCTGCCTGATCGAGTGGGATGGCGCCATCTATAACGAACAGGGTATGAATCCTGATGAAGTACTGATGCACAAAAAAGCCACCGGTTCTATCGTAAACTTCGCCGGCGCTACCAACCTCAATAAAAATACAGATGGCCTGGAACTGGATTGTGAAATCCTGATCCCTGCTGCCCTGGAAAATGTAATTGATAAACACAACGCTCCCAACGTTAAAGCAAAGATCATCGGTGAAGCTGCCAATGGTCCTTTAACACCGGAAGCGGATGAAATCCTGAATAAGAAAGGCGTGATCGTGGTGCCGGATATGTTCCTGAACGCCGGCGGTGTAACCGTTTCTTATTTCGAATGGCTGAAAAACCTCAGCCACGTGCGTTACGGCCGTTTGGGCAAACGCTTCGATGAAAATATGAACATTCATATCCTGCAAACCATCGAAGAGCTGACCGGCAAAACTGTTTCTGATAAAGAAAGAAAGTTCATTGCCCATGGTGCGGATGAAGTAGACCTGGTATATTCCGGCCTGGAAGAAACCATGCACGCTGCACTCCACGAAGTACGCGACGTAATGATGGCAAACCCGCAGATCCATGATATGCGTACAGCCGCTTACGTAGTAGCCATTAACAAAGTAGGTGCGGCTTACGAGCAACTGGGCATTTTCCCTTGATGAGCGCGGAGCGCGCCTTTGGCGCGGAAATTGTCTTGGAGCGCTGATTACGCTGATTTTACTGATTAGCTTGATTTTTACATTTAGGATTTTTTTTGATAAATATTTTGGGGAGATAAAAGCGAATATATCCGCTTATATCTCCCCAAATCTTTTAAAATCCAAAATGATCAAATCAAGCTAATCAGTAAAATCAGCGTAATCAGCGCTCCAAGACAATTTCCGCGCCGAAGGCGCGCTAAGCAAACCCCGGTAACTCGCGCAGGAACCGCCATTTATTTTCGGCCGCCACGTAATTGCCGCAGAAGGTGTTCAGGCCGTTGGTGATCACCAGGTAGGTGGCGGGAATTACCATGTTATAGCGGATCACCTGCTGCATGGTGTGCTCGGTGAGCGGTACATTCATTTCTTTGCATTCCACCAGCATCCAGGGTTGTGTTGCACGGTTGTAGATCACGATGTCGAATCGCTTCTTCATCTCTCCCAGAAAAATTTCCTTTTCAATACCTATCAGGGATGCCGGGTAATTCAGCACTTTCACCAGGTAGTTCAGGAAATTTTGCCGTACCCACTCTTCCGGTGTGAGTACCACATATTTTTTACGGAAGCGGTCAAAGATGAGTTCTTTGCTGCCTTCTTTCATAATTTTGAAATCGGGTGGAGGGAAGCTGATCGCGATCAAGATATAACTGATTTAATACCGTTGCGAAGATAGTTACATTAGGATAATATTGGGGTTAGCGAACAAAACCTTATATTTGCTTGTCAAAAAGCTATGAAGACAAAAGACGAAATTGTAGCTAACTGGCTGCCCCGCTACACGGGTGAGAAACTGGATCAATTTGGCTCCCACATCCTCCTCACCAACTTCAGTAATTATGTAACAATGTTTGCCGAATGGAACAACGTGGAAATCGTTGGCGTTGGCCGGCCTATGCAATGCGCTACGGCAGGTGATATTACCATTATCAACTTTGGTATGGGAAGCCCGGGTGCTGCTACCGTAATGGACCTGTTATCTGCCATCTCCCCGAAAGCAGTATTATTCCTCGGAAAATGCGGCGGATTAAAAAAGAAGAATAACATCGGCGACCTGATACTGCCTATCGCCGCTATCCGCGGGGAAGGTACCAGCAACGATTATTTCCCCCCGGAAGTACCCGCACTGCCTGCATTTGCTTTGCAAAAAGCCATTTCCACCACGATCCGTGATTCCGGTTACGATTACTGGACAGGCACCTGCTATACCACCAACAGACGTGTATGGGAGCATGATGCCGCATTTAAACAATACCTGGAAAAGATAAGAGCAATGGCAGTGGATATGGAAACAGCCACCATCTTTTCTGTTGGTTTCTTTAACAAGATCCCTACCGGTGCTTTATTGCTGGTATCTGATCAGCCGATGGTGCCGGAAGGCGTAAAAACGGAAGAAAGCGACAAAAAGGTGACCACTAAATTTGTGGAACGCCATCTTAAAGTAGGCATCGACTCCTTACAGAAGCTGATTGAAAGTCACCAGACCGTGAAGCACCTGCGTTTTTAGAATTGTTGTATCTTCCGGGTATGCTTTCCACGCGGGTAGAGATACAGGACCTGGAGGTAACATTCAGGTCCGGACAAACAACAACAACAGCTGTTAATCAGATTTCCCTTTCCATAGGAAAGGGTGAAATTGTAGGCGTAGTAGGAGAATCCGGTTCCGGAAAATCCGTTACTGCCCTTTCGCTCATGCGACTCATTGATATGCCTGGTACCATCTCCGGTGGAAAGATCCTTTACCAGGCTGCGGATGAAACAGCAGTAAACCTGCTGCAGTTGCCCGATGCTACCATGCGTAGCTACCGCGGCAACGAAATTGCCATGATTTTTCAGGAACCCATGACGGCGCTGAATCCGCTGCATACCTGCGGAGAGCAGGTGGCGGAAGCTATCCGGTTGCATACCGGCATAAGCCGCAAGGCCGCCCGCGAGGAAGTGATCGCCCTCTTCCAAAAGGTAAAACTCCCTGATCCTGCAGCGATTACGGACCGTTATCCCCATGAAATTTCCGGCGGACAAAAACAACGGGTTATGATTGCGATGGCCATCTCCTGCCATCCCCGCCTGCTCATCGCCGATGAGCCCACTACAGCGCTGGATGTTACCGTGCAAAAAGCTATACTGGAACTACTCCGGGAACTGCAACAGCAGATGGAGATGAGCGTTATTTTTATTACCCATGATTTAGGCGTAGTAGCTGAAATAGCGGAAAGGGTAGTGGTGATGTATAAAGGGAATATTGTGGAAGAAGGAACTGTGAAAGAGGTGTTCCTGCATCCGCAACACCCGTATACAAAGGGACTGCTGGCTTGCCGGCCCCCGCTGGATAAACGTTTGGTGAGATTGCCCGTGATCCGGGATTTTATGGAGACGGACTCACGGGGACAGATACACGAAAAAGCAGGCGCCATCCGGGATGTGATGCAGTCGCTGGTAATCCCCGACGCAGCGCTGCGGCAGCGGGAGCAACAGCTGGCAGCCGCGCCACCTCTGCTCGAGGTGCATCAGCTGAAAACGTGGTTTCCCGTGAAAAGAAGTATCACGGGTAAAGTACTGCAATGGGCCAAAGCCGTGGACGATGTGAGCTTCCGGGTAATCACCGGTGAAACGCTTGGGTTAGTAGGCGAGTCTGGTTGTGGTAAAACCACTTTGGGCCGGTCGCTGCTAAGACTTGCAGAACCAACCGCCGGAAGTATTATTTATAAAGGACAGGAGATACGAAGTTTGTCGGCCACCGGGATGCGTGCGCTGCGGAAGGATATGCAATTGATTTTCCAGGACCCATACGCATCGTTGAATCCCCGGAAAACCATTGGGGCTGCTATCCTGGAGCCTATGAAAGTGCATGGTTTGTATGGCACGGAGCGGCAGCAGAAAGCAAAAGCGGAGGAATTACTGGAGAAGGTGAATCTGCTGCCTGAGCATTTTAACCGTTATCCGCATGAGTTTTCCGGCGGGCAACGGCAACGGATTGTGATAGCGCGTGCCCTGGCGGTGGAACCCTCTTTTATCATCTGTGATGAATCGGTAGCAGCGCTGGATGTAAGTGTGCAGGCGCAGGTGCTGAACCTGCTGATCCGTTTACGGGAAGAGCTGGGCTTTACGTGTATTTTTATTTCACACGATCTTTCCGTGGTAAGGTTTATCAGCGACCGGATGATGGTGATGCAGAAAGGAAAGATTGTGGAACAGGGAGCAGCCGACAGGGTGTATAACCATCCGGAAAACCCGTATACTCAACAACTGATAGCAGCCATTCCTAAAGGAATATAATATATAATTATCTGATTATTATACATTATATATCATTTTTTGATGATGTAGATAATAATTGATAACTTTGCACCTCTAAAATTTATTCATACCGTAATATGAAACTATCACAGTTCAAATTCGATCTTCCTTTAAATCTGATCGCCCAGCACCCTACCAAGACAAGAGATGAATCACGTTTAATGGTGGTACATCGTAATACCGGCAAAATTGAGCACAAAGTATTCAAGGATATCCTCGGTTATTTCAACGACAAGGATGTAATGATTGTGAACAATACGAAGGTATTTCCGGCAAGGTTATATGGCCGTAAAGAAAAAACAGGAGCAAAAATTGAAGTATTCCTGCTGCGTGAGCTGAACAAGCAAAACCGTCTGTGGGATGTAATTGTTGACCCGGCGCGTAAAATCCGTGTAGGCAACAAGTTGTATTTTGGCGACGACGAGACGTTGGTAGCAGAGGTAATTGATAACACTACTTCAAGAGGCCGTACCATCCGTTTTTTATTCGAAGGTAATGATGAAGAGTTCAAACAGGTGCTTGATCAGCTGGGAGAAACGCCATTGCCTAAGTATATCAAACGCAAACCGGAAGACGAAGATAAAGAGCGTTATCAGACCGTGTATGCCAAGTACGAAGGCGCTGTAGCTGCACCTACTGCAGGTTTGCACTTCAGTCGTGAGTTGATCAAACGTTTGGAAATTAAAGGTGTTAAGTTTGCAGAAGTAACGCTGCACACAGGTTTAGGTACTTTCCGCCCTATTGAAGTGGAAGACCTGAGCAAACACAAAATGGATGCGGAGTATTTTCATATTGAAGAACACGCAGTGAAAGTGGTAAACAAAGCGAAAGAAGAAAACCGCAAGATCTGCGCTATTGGTACTACCTCTGTACGTGCCGTAGAATCTTCCGTAACTGCGCAAAACCATCTGAAAGCAGCAGAAGGATGGACGAATACGTTCATCCATCCACCATATGATTTTGCCATTCCAAATTCATTGGTAACGAACTTCCACCTGCCTAAAACCAGCCTGCTCATCATGACCTGCGCTTTTGCAGGATATGACCTGGTCATGGAGGCTTACCAGCAGGCGATTAAAGAGAAATACCGTTTCTTCAGCTATGGCGATGCCATGCTGATCGTTTAATTACAAAGCACTTTTCGGGGATTTTCTTATTCAGCCAACTGGATGAGAAAATCCCCGATCTTTTTTTATGGAATATAAAAAAGTAGCTATCATAGTTGCCGGCGGGTCCGGTACCCGGATGCAGAGTGCTGTTCCCAAACAGTTCCTGGAACTGTCCGGTAAACCTGTATTGTACCACACTATTGCCGCTTTTGCGGCCGCCTTTCCGGATATGGAAATTGTGCTGGTGCTTCCTGAAGCTCATTTTACTTTCGCCAACCACATCCTGCAGGCTTTTGATAAACTGCCGGATATCACCATTATAAAAGGAGGAAATACCCGCTTTCATTCTGTACAGAATGGATTGCAGCAGGTAAAACACCCGTCGGTGGTATTTGTACACGATGGGGTGCGCCCGCTGGTATCCACTACGTTGATCCGTGCCTGTTATGAAGCCGCACTTATCCATGGTAGCGCTATCCCGGTGATTGATATGAAAGACAGTATCCGGGAGATATCAGGCGGCAGCAATGCTGCTGTGGACCGCGATCGTTTCAGGATTATCCAGACGCCGCAAACATTTCTTTCGGAGTTGATCCTGCCTGCCTTTGAACTGCCCTATGATCCGTTGTTTACGGATGAAGCCACCGTAGTGGAACGGCTGGGGTATCCTGTGCATCTGCTGCCGGGAGAAGAGTCCAATATTAAAATTACGAAACCGCTTGATCTTGCTATTGCAGAAGTGTTGCTGAAAGAGCGCAGCTAAAGTGCCTGTTATAGGAGATAACGTTACCTGCCGGTAAAGCCTGCTGCTTTTGCAGTATTGGCAAAAACGACGAATGCAGTAACCCGGCGATTGGTAAGCGTATCACTGCTGGCATAATTACCTGCGCCGGGTTACCAGCATAACTATTTAGCGGAGGCCGTTTCAGACAGGCCTTTATTTATTTTTGCGAGGATCTGGTGGGCTACATCCATTGCCTGCAGGCCGTCGATCGCATTTACGGCAACCGGTTTATTTTGCAGGATGCTGTCGCGGAACATTTCCAGTTCCATACGGATGGCATTGGATTGTTTTATTTCCGGGTTATCGATGGCGATTGTTTTTCTACCGCTGTTGGTTTCAATATCCAGGGTAAACAAGCCTTCGTCTTCCGGTGTTTTGAGTTTGATGATCTCTGTTTTTTTATCGAGGAAATCGATGCCGATGTAAGCATCTTTCTGGAAGAGGCGCATTTTGCGCATCTTTTTCAGGGAGATACGGCTGGAAGTGAGATTGGCTACGCAGCCATTATGGAATTCGATGCGTACGTTGGCGATATCCGGGGTGTCGCTCATAACAGCAACTCCGCTGGCGGAGATGCGGCTCACGGTAGATTTCACGATGCTCAGCACGATGTCGATGTCGTGGATCATCAGGTCGAGGATAACGCTTACGTCTGTACCGCGGGGATTGAATTCTGCGAGGCGGTGTACTTCAATGAACATGGGTTTGAGATCATATCCCCGGAGTGCGAGGTAAGCGGGATTGAATCTTTCCACGTGGCCTACCTGGAATTTTATATTCGCTTCTTCCACCAGTTTAACCAGTGTTTTGGCTTCGTCCATGGTGTTGGTCATGGGTTTTTCCACGAATATGTGTTTGCCGTTGCGGATGGCCAGTTCGCATAATTTGAAGTGCAGGGTGGTTGGCGCCACAATATCAATGGCGTCTACCGACTGTATCAGTTCTTCCGCGGTTGTATACCGCTGAATATTATATTGCTCGGAGATGCTGGCTGCATTTGCATTGTTGGGATCATAGAAGCCTACCACTTCTACGTCTTTCATAGTGGCCAGTTGAGAGAGGTGTATCTTACCTAAATGTCCTACGCCGAAGAGTCCTATTTTGAGCATATGGAAAATGAATAAATATGTGCGAAAGTAAAACACATTTCGGGATTTATATCATCCCTTCTTCCGCGAGGCTGTAATACCCGGTTTCGGATACAATGATATGATCCATTACCTGGATATCGAAGAGCATTCCCATATCTTTTATGCGGCTGGTAATCCGGAGATCGGCCTGGCTGGGGCGGAGGCTGCCGGAAGGATGGTTATGGCAGAGTAATAACTTGGTGGCGCCTGTATCCAGTGCTTCCCGGAAAATAATGCGGGGATCCACGACAGTGCTGGTGATGCCGCCGGTACTGAGGTGGCGGTAATGAAGCACTTTGTTCGCGTGGCTGAGGAACAGGACATGGAAGGTTTCATAGGGCTGGTCTGCAAGCATGGGCTTGAAAAACATGGCTGCATCCGATCCGTTGTTGATCACTGTTTTTTTATGGATGGTGCCGGCTTGCCGCCTGCGGGCCAGCTCCATAGCGGCCAGTATGGTAACAGCCTTGGCATAACCCACTCCCCGGATTTTTTGCAGCTTTTTTACGTTTATTTTTCCCAGTTCGGAGAGGTTGTTATTGGCCAGGCGGAGGATTTCCTTTGCCAGCTCAAGGGCGGATTTACTTTTATGCCCTGTATGCAACAGGATTGCCAGTAACTCTGCATCGCTTAGCGCAGTGGGGCCTATATTGATCAGTTTTTCTCTTGGCTTTTCATTATCCGGCCATTTATGAATAGCCAGGTGGGGAGCCGGGTTAACATCAACAAACATGACTTATTCCATTTATCCAAATATACGAACCTATCATGACACACCTGTTCTTCCAACCACATTTTTCTTTTCCTTTTACCAGTGGATCGTTATAAAATCGTTATATTCGGTACCGATCGTTATAGGAATTTTTCGGGACCTATTATCTCTTAAAACGTTATGATAATGTGATAATTATAGCTGGTTTTTAACAGCTATATAATTTGTATTTCAAAAAAAATCAGGCGGGTACTCCCAAAAAATCCTAGTTTTGCAACCTCTTTTCCACTAGTATCTAGTATGCAACCTTCAGTAAAAATTTTCACAGGCAACAGTAATCCGGCCTTGGCCGAGAAAATTGCCAAGAAATATGGCAAGGGTCTTAATGGCGGTCTTGGCAAAGTAAAGATTCAGAAATTCAGCGATGGGGAAATCCAGCCTGTTTTCCTGGAAAGTATCCGGGGTGACTATGTTTTCCTGATTCAGGGAACCAGTGCGCCTTCAGACAACCTGCTGGAGCTGCTGTTGATGATTGATGCTGCCAAGCGGGCTTCCGCCGGCTATATCACCGCAGTAATTCCTTATTTCGGATACGCCCGCCAGGACAGAAAAGATAAGCCCCGCGTGGCTATCGGCTCTAAACTGGTGGCCAATCTGCTTACTTCGGCAGGGGCTAACAGGGTGATAACCATGGACTTGCATGCACCTCAGATCCAGGGGTTCTTTGATATACCGGTAGATCATCTTGATAGTTCAGCTATTTTTATTCCCTATATAGAGAATTTAAAGCTGGAAAATCTTACCTTTGCGTCCCCTGACGTAGGAAGTACCAATAGGGTACGTGAAGTAGCGTCTTACTTTAATGCTGAAATGGTTATTTGCGACAAACATCGTAAACGAGCCAATGAAATAGCATCAATGGTAGTGATAGGAGATGTGACAAACAGGGACATTGTGCTCATTGATGATATCTGCGATACTGCAGGCACACTTTCAAAAGCCGCCAACCTGTTAATGGAAAAAGGCGCCCGGAGTGTACGTGCTTTTTGTACCCATCCCGTTTTCAGCGGAAATGCGTACGAAAATATCGAAAAATCAGTACTGCAGGAGATAGTGGTATGTGATACCATTCCTATCAAACCACAGGGAGCCGGTTCCAAGATCAAGGTGATATCTGTTGCAGAGCTTTTTGCGGTAGCCATCCGTAACATGCACGAAAACAAATCAATCACCAGCCTGTTTATTCACAGTCACCGCCGGGGAGATTGATAACATAGTATTTTAATAATCAATATAAATTGTCTAAACAATGAACACAATAACCATCGAAGGACAACTCAGGAGCGAATTCGGCAAAAAAGCCACCCGCCAGATCCGTTCTGAGGAACAAGTGCCTTGCGTTATTTACGGGGGTGCAGAAACTGTTAATTTTTCAGCTCCTGCCAAAGCATTCAAAACACTGGTTTACACTGCAGCTTTCCAGATTGCAGAAATTAAACTGGGTGCTAAAACTTACAGATGCGTATTGAAAGATATGCAGTTTGATGTAGTTACTGACGCACTTGCTCACATCGATTTCATGGAACTGGTAGAAGACAAACAGGTTGCTGTTACCATTCCTATTAAACTGGTTGGTTCTTCTGCAGGTGTTAAAGCCGGCGGTAAACTGGTTAGCAAACTGAAAGCGCTGAAAGTAAAAGCTTTACCTAAGCACCTGGTTGAAAATATCGAAGTTAACATCGATAACCTGGAACTGAACGCGAACATCCGTGTAGAAGACGTGAAAATTGAAGGTGTTGAAATCACCAACTCTCCGCGTATTCCAATCGCTTCTGTGGTAATGACCCGTCAGCTGCGTCAGGAAGAAGCAACTGCTGAAAAAGATGCTAAAAAGAAATAATCTTTTAGATATATTTTTCCAAAAAGCCTCTCTACTTTTAGAGGGGCTTTTTAATTTTGGAAATCTCCAGGTACGAAAACGACCCGTATGAAATACTTAATAGCAGGATTAGGCAATATCGGCGAGGAATACCGGCATACCCGTCATAATATAGGTTTTGATGTGGTAGATGATTTTGTTGCCAGGCATAAAGCCTCCTTCCGGAACGACCGGCTCGCTGATGTGGCGGAATGTAAATGGAAAGGGAAAACGTTTATTGTTATTAAGCCCACCACTTACATGAACCTGAGCGGTAAGGCTATCAAATACTGGCTGGATAAGGAAAAGATACCCGTGGAAAACCTGCTTGTGATCCTCGACGACCTGGCCCTTCCGCTGGATGTGCTCCGCTTACGCCCCGGCGGCAGTGATGCCGGGCATAACGGCCTGAAAAGTATCCAGGAATCCCTGGGTACCAACCAGTATCCCCGCCTGCGTTTCGGGGTAGGTAATAATTATCCCAAGGGCCGCCAGGTGGAATTTGTACTCAGTAAATGGAAAAATACAGAAGAACGGATTGTAGAAGAGAAAATATGGAAATGTTCGGATATCATTGAAAGTTTTGCCAGTATCGGCATTGCCCGTACTATGAACGACAGTAATAAACTGACCTTCCCGTCTGTGAAATAAATTTGTTCATCTGGTTCCTATCTGCTTTTTTTATACTTTAAAACAAACGCATTATGAAAATTATTTGCGTAGGCAGGAATTATGCCGACCATGCCAGGGAGTTGAAGAATGAAGTGCCCACAGAACCGGTGTTATTTATGAAACCAAAGAATGCGTTGCTGCAAAACGGGCACCCGTTCTATTACCCGGAATTTACTACCAACCTGCACTACGAATGCGAACTGGTACTCAGGGTGAGCAAAAACGGTAAACATATCCAGGAAAAATTTGCAGATAAGTACTACGATCATATCTCCGTAGGTATCGATTTTACCGCCCGGGATCTGCAGGATAAGCAAAAAGCGAAAGGATTACCCTGGGAAATAGCCAAAGCTTTCGATAACTCCGCAGTGGTGGGTAATTTCATCCCCATTACCCCGGAAATGGATAAAAAAGATATCAATTTCTGCCTGTATAAAAACAAGGCATTGGCGCAATCCGGTAATACACAGGATCTTTTGTTCTCCTTCGATTTCCTGGTAGCCTATATTTCCCGCTTCTTTACCCTGAACATAGGCGACCTCATTTTTACAGGCACCCCCGCCGGCGTAGGACCAACGGAAATCGGAGACGACTTCGAGGCATTTATTGAAAACGACAGCCTGCTGGAGTTTTCTGTTAAATAAGGACCAGCGCGAATTTTGTCTTTCTCGCTGATTACGCTGATTTTACTGATTTTACCTTTGGATTTTATAAAGGATTATGGGAGATAGAAGCGGATATATTCGCTCTTATCTCCCATAATCCTTTATAAAATCCAAAAAGTAAAAATCCAGCTAATCAGTAAAATCAGCGTAATCAGCGAGAAAGACAAAATTCGCGGCGATCCTACGGAATATTTGCATAAATCGTGTCCAGGATCCGGGTTAACTCGGCATAATCCGTTTCTGTCAGCGTTTTCCAGCCAATTTTACGCATATCGTATACCAGCGACTTTACATCTTTATATTTTTCCACTCCGTCCGGGGTGAGCTGTAAATATACCTTCCGGCGATCGTACACATCGGCTTCCCTTTTTACCAACCCTTTTTTTACCAGCAGCTCAATGATGCGGGAAATGGTGGTAATATCCTTTGAGGTATTACGGGCCAGCTCGTTGTGGGTAGTTTTTTTGTGTTTATACAGGTTCTCAATCAGCAACCACTGATCCACTGTAATGTCCTTCTGTTGGGCATCAAACGTTTTTTGCCAATAGTTGCGCAATTTTTTGAGCGTAGCATCCAACTTAAAAAAAGAGGGATTACTGACGAAAGTATCAGGCATATTAATTAATTTGCATTAGCAACTGTTGCTATGGCAACTATTGTTTTTAAATTACCATCATCACCAAAACAGTCTTACTGTGTTTAAAGATAACACAAGCGTTTCAACTTTAAAAACGCCGGCCTCCAACAGGGGTAGTAACGCCGGCGAACGGGCCGAGTTATTAACAGCCTGGCGATTGATGTGTGAAGCCGGCAGTATGGCCGCCATTTATGAGGCAAACCGGCAAATCTGCAAATATGTGCATTCTACTTCCCGCGGACATGAAGCCATACAAATAGCCACCGGACTGCAATTGCGGCCGTGGGACTTTGTAAGCCCCTATTACCGGGATGAGAGCATGTTGCTCGCCATCGGTTTTACCCCTTATGAACTAATGCTCCAATTGCTGGCGAAAGGAGAAGACCCTTTTTCCGCCGGAAGATCTTATTACAGTCACCCTAACAACAGAGCGGCCGATAAACCGCAGATACCCCACCAGAGCAGCGCCACCGGTATGCAGGTGATCCCCACCACCGGCATGGCGCAGGGACTTAAATACCTGGAACAAATACATTCTCCCCTGCTGAAAACAGGGCCGGATGGGGAATTGCCCGTAGTGATCTGTTCTCTCGGAGATGGCAGCGTAACGGAAGGAGAGGTGAGCGAAGCCCTGCAATTTGCCGTTCTGAAACAGCTGCCGGTAATTTACCTGGTACAGGACAACGATTGGGGTATCTCCGCCACGGCGGCAGAAGTAAGAACAATGGATGCATATGAATATGCTGCCGGGTTTAAAGGCCTGGAACGCATGCGGGTAGACGGCAGCGACTTCACCGCCAGCTATGCTGCGATGGAAACCGCTATCAGTTATGTAAGACAAGAACGACGGCCCATACTGGTACAGGCAAATGTACCCCTGCTGGGACATCATACTTCCGGCGTGCGAAAAGAATGGTACCGCTCCGCGGAAGACCTGGAAAAGCATGCAGCCAATGATCCGGTTCCTAAAATGAGAGCGTTGCTGTTGAAACACGGCATTACTCCGGAGGAGCTGGACAAAATTGAGCAGACTGCCGCGGCCGATATAAAGGCAGGATTTGACAAGGCTGTACAGGCCCCGGGACCATTGCCGGAAACGGTGCAGGAGCACGTATTTGCGCCTGCTGCGGTAACAGCCGAAAGTGGTACCCGCACACCAGCCGGTAAGACCAAAGTAGTAATGGTAGATGCAGCCCTTCACGCTGTGGAAGAGATTATGCAGCAGTATCCGGAAGCTATTTTATTTGGGCAGGATGTAGGCGTAAGGTTGGGAGGCGTGTTCCGCGAAGCGGCCACCCTGGGCGAAAAATTCGGACCACACCGCGTATATAACACCGCGATACAGGAAGCGTACATTATTGGCGCTACTGCAGGTCTATCTGCCGTAGGCGTAAAACCCATTGTGGAAGTACAGTTTGCCGATTATATCTACCCTGGATTCAATCAACTGGTTACAGAAATATCAAAGTCGTGTTACCTGAGCAATGGTAAATTTCCCGTACAAACCCTTATCCGCGTTCCGGTGGGCGCCTATGGCGGTGGCGGTCCTTATCATTCCGGCAGTGTGGAATCCACACTGTTAAGCGTTAAGGGAATCAAAGTGGTGTATCCCTCCAATGCTGCCGATATGAAAGGACTGATGAAAGCTGCATTCCTGGATCCCAACCCGGTAGTGATGCTGGAGCATAAAGGACTGTATTGGAGCAAAGTACCCGGTACACTCGATGCCATGACCATAGAACCTGCAGCTGATTACCTGCTGCCGTTAGGGAAGGGAAATATAATACAACGCGCACATCCAAAAGATACTGCCCAGGGCAATACGCTTTGCATAATTACTTACGGAATGGGCGTTTACTGGGCCAAAGCTGCTGCCAAGGCCTATCCTGGCCAGGTAACCATAGTGGACCTGCGCACCCTTTTCCCATTGGATGAAGAACTGGTATTTGACATGGTGAAGCAACATGGGAAATGCCTGATCCTTACAGAAGAACAACTCAATAATTCTTTTGCACAGGCATTGGCAGGACGCATTCAGCAAACATGCTTCCGGTTCCTCGATGCTCCTGTATTTACGGTGGGGGCGCTGGATTTGCCGGCAGTGCCGCTTAACACCGGCCTGGAAGCAGCCATGTTGCCTACGCCTGCAAAAGTAGCAGCTGCTATCAGCGAACTGCTGGCTTATTGACCATCACGATACTAAATTGAAAACGGCCATCTCAATTAAGAGACGGCCGTTTTGGGTTTTCCGCATCCAGGTTAAAGTCGTTTACTACTTTACCCAACCAGTTTATCAGTAACCAGGGTTTTGAACCAGGTTAGGATTAATACTTGTTTGTTTGAAAGGAATCGGGAACAACTTGTACTTATCAGCAGATGGCTGATGATCCCACCAGGTGGCGGTGGTAAATTTGCCAAAGCGGATCAGATCCGAACGGCGTTTACCTTCAAAGATGAACTCACGGCCTCTTTCAGCAAGCAGTTCATTCATGGTGAGCGTAGTAGGGGTATAAGCCTCTGCTGCCCAGTCTTCCGCTTTGAAAGCACGCTTTTTACAGGTGTTGATAAGATCTACTGCATCCTGTGTTGCGATGCCGTTATTTTTTCTCATCAGTGCTTCCGCCTTGTTGAAATAAATTTCTGTCAAACGGTATAATACAAAGTCGTTGCCCCAGTAGTTAGGATCGTTTTGTGTGCCGGGAACATATTTCGCGAAACGTGCGCCGCTGTTCTCTTCACCCTGCGTCATGCCACCGGCGCCGCTTTCTCCTTCTGTGTTTCTGCGGATTTCTTTCACAAATACAAGCGGTTTGCCATTGTATTCCTCTGTGCCGAGTACCAAACTGTCTGCAACGCTGGTGCGTAGTGCCGGATCTTTTTTCTGTGGTCCGATCAGCATCCACTTTTGCTTGCGGAGGTCATTGTCTTTATACGCATCATAAGCAGTAGGAACTACAACGATACTGTTGTTTCCATCTACGTCGGCGTTGTAGACCTGGCGTTGACGGTAGTGCCAGAAATCACCTTGCCATCCGAAGCGGGAGTTACCGGCTCTCAGGTCATAGGCGAGCTGGAACAGGTCTTCGGGGGAGGTATTGTTGTTGTTGGCAAAAGCGCGGAAAATATCCGGTTCAAGTGCGGGCACAGCGCCGCTCAGGGAGCCGCCGTTGCCTGCAATGATCTTATTGCAATAGTTAATACAGTCGTCCCAGCGTGGGGTGCCTGTCCATTCCTGTGCGTTGAGATAGAGTTCTACCAGCATCGCATAGCCGCCCGCTTTGGTGGCGCGGCCTACCATGTCTGCGGATAATGGTTTCAGCAGTTCCACATTTTCTTTCAGTTCTTTTTCAACGAACTCAAATACTTCTTTGCGGGTTTTGGTAGCCGGAGATGCCGGTGTACCTACTTCTGTTACGATGGGAATGTTACCATAGAGGTCCATCAGTTTCAGGTAATGCCAGGCGCGCACCACTTTTGTTTCTGCAATAAAGGAGGCTTTGTCTTCATTGGTCATACCAATTTTAGTGAAGTCCATAGCCGCCAGATCTACCAGTGTATTGTTACAGAAGCCCATTCCCCAGTACATCAGTCTCCACGGATTCCAGGCATTGTCTTCATTAGCAATCCAGGTATGGTTATGCAGGCGGATCCAGTTACCGCCATCATAACCGTGTTTGCCTTTCTGCGGCCATGCCAGCTGATCGGCGGAAAGCTCCTGCAGGCGCCAGTAGCCGGTTTGACCGGTAGGGGCGGCCCATGCGCCGGCATGCGTAAACGGACGCAGTACGGCAGACAGTACTTCTTCTTTATTATGATAAAAATTATCTGAAATAATTTCGCTGTATGGTTTTTCATCGAGCTTGGTACAGGCGCTCAATCCGAGGGCCAGCAAGGCTGCGCTGATATATGCTTTATTTTTTTTCATACGTTACAATTTTGCTGCTTTTAAAATCCAAGGTTCAATCCGATAGTGTAGGAGCGGGTGCGTGGATAAAATCCTCTTCCATCTATACCGGAATCCAGCGCAGTATCCTGCAGTTCGGGATCAAGACCGCTGTATTTTGTGATGGTAGCGATATTACGGCCGCTCGCATACACGCGCAGGTTGCGGATATATTTGGTTTTCAGTTTGAAATTATAACCGAGGGTGATGTTATCCAGTTTCACGAAATCGCCTTTTTCCAGGTAGTAGTCAGAGAACTGTGGATCGTCATTCAGCTTATCATTTTTACCGATAGCAGATGATAACATGTTATTCGGTTTCCATTTTTTATTACCGAAGTACATATCCTGCAGGTTCAGGATATCGAAACCGAATTTGCCGCGGAAGAGGATACTCAGGTCAAAGTTCTTGTAACGGAAAGTATTGTTCCAGGAAGCCATGTACTTGGGAATACCATTTCCGATCACTGTTTTATCGTCCGGATTGATTTCAGAAGTAGTGGCTTTACTGCCATCTTTTTTATAGAACTGCCATTTGCCGTCGTCAGTAAGACCTGCGTAGCGGTAGCCATAGAAAGTGCCGAGCGGACCGCCTTCTACTACGCGGATGGCCTGGCCAAGATTACCCGGAGATGGGAGATCTCCATAAAACTGTTCAGTGGCTTTATAAATCTGGTTGGAGAATGACACCATTTTATTCCGCTGGGAGTTGAAGGCGAGATCACTGTTCCAGGAAAAATCTTTGCTTCTTACCGGTACCGCATTGATCACTACTTCCACCCCGTTGTTGGAGATCTCCCCTACGTTGGTGAAGATATTATCCAGGATATTGGAGGGCAGCTGTGCCGTGTAGTTGAATAACAGGTCTTCTGTTCTACGGCTGTATACATCAACGGAACCGCCGATTCTGTTTTTCAGCAGGGAGAAATCAAGACCCACGTTGAACTCTTTCTTCTTTTCCCATCTCAGGTCCGGGTTTGGATTTTTATTGGGGCCATAAGTCTGGATCCATTTACCATACTGGAGGTAAGCGCCCCCTGTTCCCAATGTGATCAGGGATTGGTAGTTAGGAATACCCTGGTTACCGGTAACGCCATAGCCGGCGCGCAGTTTCAGGTGGTTGATAACAGTGAGGTCCTGCATGAAGGCTTCTTTTGAAATCACCCATCCGGCGGATACTGCAGGGAAGTTACCCCATTTGTAGTTGGCACCGAAGCGGGAAGAACCTTCATGGCGCAGGATAGCCTGCAACATGTATTTCTGTTTGTAGTTATAGTTTATCCTGCCGAAGAATGCAATGAGGGTGTTGTCTACCTTGTTGCTGCTCTGTGTAGGGCGTGGCAGTTTGGGATCATTTAAGGCGTTACCTGCAGAGATGTTCCAGTCTTCAAACGCATCGGTGAGGAAGCCGTTGTTATCCATGGCATACTTTTCCAGGGTGCTGTACTGATAGCTGTAGCCGCCGAGCACATTGAATGTATGGTCTGAATTGATTGTCTTTGTATAGTCTACCGTAGCTTCAAAAGTTTTATCCATAGCGGCGGAATTGGCTTTATACGCATAACCGCCACCCTGGAAGTCCTGGATGGAAGAGCGGGAAGCCTTCATTTTATACTGGCGGTCAGTATACTCATCGCGGACAATAGCGCCGAAGGCAGAAAATTTCAAATCCTGAATAGGCTCCAGCGTTATACGTGCATCTCCTGAATAGGTTTTCTGATCCCTTTCGTATAATTCCTGCTGTAAGCGGGCCAGTGGATTGTAGTTATTGAAACCGTTTGTTTCAACATATTTACCATCAGGTCCAAAAATCGGCGCAGTAGGATTCCGTTGTACTGCCTGCTCAAAATCGGCGCCCGGGTTGCCGGCTTTGTTATCACCGTCACCGCTGTTTCCACCGTTTAAGTTGGCTTTACTGAAATTGCCTGCCAGGTTGAACTGCATGGTGAGCATGCCCTGTAAGCCGGTCTGGTTTACATTCACCCTTCCGCCGTATTGTTTACGGCCGTTTTCGAGGGCAATACCATTGGCATCGTTGTAATAAAGGGATGCGCGGTAGTTGCTGTTTGCAGTACCACCGGAGGCTGCGAAGTTGTGGTAATGACTAAGATTGTTTTTGTCGAGCAGGAGATCATACATATCCACATCGGCGCCCTGGTCATTGGTAGCGCCGGCCACTTTTACATATTCTGCTGCGCTGAGTATGCTGGGTCTTTTGGCCACAGCTTCGCGTTGCAGGTAGGTAGAGTAAGTATACTGCGGATCACCTGCTTTACCTTTTTTAGTAGTGATGAGGATTACCCCGTTGTTACCGCGGGTACCATAAATAGCTGCTGCGGAACCGTCTTTCAAAACGTCGAAAGTAGCGATATCATCCTGTTGCAGCAGGTCGAGGTTGCCTCCGGGAATACCATCCACAACGATCAGCGGCTTCATATCACCGGATATGGAGCTGATACCCCTGATCTGTATAGAAGCGCCGCTGTTGGGGTTATTCCCCTGGGTCCTGGTAACGGATAAGCCGGCTACTTTACCCTGGATCAGATCCATTGGAGAGCGGGAGCCGCCCTGGTTGAAGTTTTCCGCCTTTACGGTAGCTACTGAAGTGGTTACTTCATTTCTTTTTTGGGTACCGTAACCCACTACCACTACGTCTTGCAGCGACTTTACGGAAGCTGCCAGTTTTACATTCATGGCAGTAGCTGATGCCGGTACTTCCTGGGGGAGGTAACCAACAAAAGTAAATATCAGCACGGCATTTTCCGGTGCCTGCAGGGTAAAGGTACCATCGGGTTTGGTGATGGTTCCGCTGCTGGTTCCTTTTATCTGAACAGATACACCGGGAATTGCGGTGTTGTCATTGGCATCCGTTACTTTTCCGGATACGGTTTTGCCTTGTGAAAAGGCAAACAGCGAGAAGAGCATCAGTACCATACTGGCAAAGCAGGTCCGTGCCCAAAACGTGGATCGTTTGTGCATATACGTTAATTGAAGTTGGTTAATAAAGAAAAGCCCGGGTTGCTTATTAGGAAAAACGATTTAGCAATAAGCCTACAGGCTGATTTTTAAAATTTTTCAGATACTGGTTTAATCATTTAAATAGTGAAAAATATCTCCTGAATGAAGATGCTGCCTGGTTTCCGGTCAGGCATGCAATGGTTCCCATTATATTCGCATAAGCAAAATGTACGATCCTTACAGTACTGTTTTAGTCAGTAGTATATCGATTTAGCAAACAATAAGAATAACAAGTTCAGTTAGCTTTTTTACCTGGAATATATTTTAATTACTATGTTTTTTTCGTTCATACGCGGTGTGTAATGCATAGATTTCCCGGCGCCAATCATAGTCTCCGTTAAAAAATCGATTTAGCAATAGGTTCCAAAAAAAAGATCCATGTGAATCTTTTATTAAATAACAAGTCAAATAACGCAGCACTTTTTCTCTTGCCCGGAATAAAAGTAGTATTTATTTGTATTAAATGAAATCATTTTTAACATTTTTTTTGAGATCCGGGTCAAACGGAGGGATATACCGGATCAATCACCGGCTGTACATATCGCTGATTTCTTTCAGGATTTCATAAACGGCCTGCTGATTACCTTCGTTATAGCGTCGGGCCCAGAAAGAAACCAGCCAAACGGTCATCCGGTGTGCATCCAGGTCGTTGTTATTCAGTGAAGGATCTACGCGAATCATGCTACTTAACACCTGTCTTACCTCTCCAATGAAATTTTCTGAGGGGCCATGATCAGTACTGATAGCCATCTTAATATAGAGTTTTTCCAGCTGTGCCGTTACGTTTTCATTTGCCTGGAGTGCGCTATAAGTGAGTAATAATTTTTCCACATAATAACGTGCCGGGGAACGTTGGTAAGTATTATACGGCAGCATTTCGTATAACAGGTTTTTATAACTGGCGAAGGATGCACGCAGCCGGGCCTCATCGCGGCCAGTCCAGGCAAGTTGCCGGATAGCGGGCTCTAACCCGTGATTTTTCGTATAGGCGGTTGTGTTATACGGATCTTCCGATTCTCCTTCATAATACAGCGGTTGTACATATGAATGCCACATCAGTGCGAGATCAAAAGTTTGCTTTTTTTTCACCACATGGCTGTCCAGTTGCAGCTGTTCATGCAGCAGATAGGCAGTGGCATCACGGAGCTGGGAAACGCTGAGCGGAAATTCTGCAGCGGTCTTCATTTCATAGGTAACGCTGTCTACCGCCACTGCGGCCTGTACTGTCGCTTCATCCAGCGCAACAGCGGCAGCTGCTCCGGCTTTGTCATTTGACAAATATTCCGGATGACTGCTTTTACGCACAGTTCGCACTGTAATAAAAATAACCACCATTGCTGCAATACATACAATAGTAGCAGTATAGGTCTTGTTTCCCATATGGATAAAAAGGTTAACTATCAACAAATATATTATAATATGGCGCAAAAAAAAGTGATTAGCAGGAATACTGTTAATCACTTCAGGAGATGTATTATAAGGGATTGGAGGATAGATATAATATTTGATGTCCTGTTTAAGCACATGTCCACAGGTGACAATGTAAATGTACCGCCGCAGCAATTGCTGTGGAAGACGATTCAGGAAAAGTATTTATAGATTCCGGAAAAAGAGGGGGAGTAACAGGGAGACTAACCGGCCTCCCTGTAAAAGAAAGTATTAGATATCGCCGGAAACGGGACTGTTGCCTGCTTTCGCGGCCTGGCTGTCGCGGGTATTTTTCTGTACCGTGATAGCGCCGAAAACGCTCAGCAAAAATGCAAATGCGTAAAATCCTTTTTCGCTTGGTGCAAGGGTGGCATTCCATAATCCGATAGTAAGCAACAGGATGGTAAGCAACATGGACACCCAGCTGAGACCATAATAAATGTCGGTTACGGGAACACCTTCAATCCTGTCGCGCACGCACTTCTGGACAGATACCGCTGCGAACAGGCCGTACATTAAAACGGTGAAGTAATATCCTTTTTCATTCAGTTGCATAGTGGATGCATTCCACAGGCCGATGATGAAGCCTAGGATACCTGCAAATACCGCTACCCAGGAGGCGGCAATAAATGCCATTGATGGTTTTTGTTTCATTGAGTAATAAAATTTGTTTAGGGATTGGGTTGATGGCTAACAAAAACTGCTTTCAGGTATTGATGGCCTGTTGTAATAATACTATTTATTTTCGATCTGTTGCGGTATAAAAAAAGTCCTGCACTTTCAGTACAGGACTTTTACTTTTTGTAGCGAGGAGCGGATTCGAACCACTGACCTTCGGGTTATGAGCCCGACGAGCTACCTCTGCTCTACCTCGCATTGTGGAGTGCAAATGTAGGTAAATAATTTAAACCACAAAATTTAAATGTTGTTTTTTATGAGCACAGCCGCATGTTCCAGGGCAATGAGGTTTTTGCGTGGAAAAACAGATCCGGTATAATGTAGTGCCGTAGCGCGTTTGATGGAATTGGTCTGGCGCTTCTTTTTTATTTTCTGTGAGATGAAAAATATTTTTGATAGAAGAGATGACTAATAGTTTGATATGAATAAACTGCCAGCCATCTCTTCTTTCTAAAAAAAATTATATCCTGCTTCTTCGTAATCTTAATAAAGTATTTACGAGCGTATCAATATCCGCACAACTGTTGTAGAATGCCAGTGATGGCCTCACGGTGCTTTCCACGCCAAACCTGCGAAGGATGGGCTGTGCGCAATGATGGCCGGATCTTACTGCAATTCCTTCCTGGTTGAGCGCCGCACCCACCTGTTCAGTTGTGAAATCTTTAAATACAAAAGACAACACGCTTGTTTTATCGGGAGCGGTGCCTATCAGGCGCAAACCAGGTACGTCTTTCAATAACTGTGTGGCATATACGAGCAAGTAATGTTCATACTGGTATATAACATCAATGCCTATATGATTTACGTAATCAATGGCAGCGCCTAGTCCTACGGCGTCGGCTATGTTACCGGTACCGGCTTCAAAGCGCCCGGGGGCGGCGTGGTATTGGGTGTGTTCAAAGGTTACATCTTTGATCATATTACCGCCACCCTGCCAGGGTTGTGTTTCATTCAGCAATGCCTCTTTGCCGTACAATACGCCGATGCCGGTGGGGCCAAAAACTTTGTGCCCGGAAAATACGTACCAGTCGCAATTAAGCCGCTGTACATCAGCGCGCATATGCGATACCGCCTGGGCGCCGTCTACCAGCACTTTAGCGCCTGCCTGGTGGGCGAGTTCCACTATTTGTTGGGCCGGTGTAACGGTGCCGAGTGCATTGGACACCTGTGTAAAAGACACCAGCTTTGTTTTAGCGCCAAGCAGTTTCTGGTATTCAGAAAGTATGATCTGCCCGTCGTCATCCACAGGAATTACTTTTATCAGCAATCCTTTTTTGGCAGCCAGTTGTTGCCACGGTACAATGTTAGCATGATGCTCCAGGTGACTCAGAATAATTTCATCGCCTGCCTGCAGGAATTGTTCGCCCCAGCTTTTGGCGACGAGGTTAATGGCTTCCGTGGCGCCGCGAACAAATACGATTTCATTCATGGAGGCAGCATTCAGAAAAGCCCTTACCTTTTCGCGGGCGCCTTCATAAGCATCTGTGGCGCGTGCTGCCAGTTCATGAGCGGCGCGGTGAATATTTGAATTTTCATGTTCATAAAAATAGCTGATCCGTTCAATGACACTCCGCGGCTTCTGCGTAGTAGCGGCATTATCCAGCCATATCAGCCGGCGGCCGTTCACCTGTTCCTGCAATATGGGGAAGTCCGCCCTCACCCGGTTGATATCCAACGGAGGCTGGGTAGCGCCGGTGATAGCTGCTGTTTTTTCCGGTAAGAAATAGTAGGAGGTGCCTGCGGAAGGCAGCTGCGATGTATAGGTCGATGACGGTATACTTTTCAGCGCCCGTTGCAGTTCCTGTTCAAAAGAAGGATCATACGCCGTTGTTGGATGCGTGAGCGCAGCCGGTGAAATACCGCTGCCTGCCACAGAAGCAGGAATGCCGCCGTTACCGGAAAAGTGGGGATCCGGTAAACTGGTGGGCGCCTGCGTAACATCCGTTACGCTTCCCTGTTGCAGTAACGGGTCCTGGATGGGGGCAGCAGATGCGTAGCCTGCGGAGGGCGCATCATTACCGGATTGCAGGGAGGAAAACAACTGGTTGGCCAGTTTTTCCAATGCGGCAATATCCGGTAATCCATCGGGTTGTAAATTATTTGTATTCATGGTACTTGCCTATTTCTACATCATCCAATACAGCAATGGCATCGTCTACCAATACTGCCAGTGAACAGTAAAGGGATACGAGATAGGAAGCAATGGCCTGATGGTTAATGCCCATGAAGCGCACAGATAACCCGGGCGACTGTTCTCCCGGTAAGTTAGGCTGGTACAAGCCAACTACTCCCTGCCTGCTTTCGCCGGTGCGTAAAAGAATGATCTTGGATTTACCGTTTTCGATGGGCACTTTATCGGATGGTATCAGCGGAATGCCGCGCCAGGTAATAAATTGAGAGCCGAAAAGGGAAACGGTGGGAGGAGGCACACCCCGTCTGGTGCATTCCCGGCCAAAGGCGGCAATGGTGAGCGGATGCAGTAAAAAGAAGCCGGGCTCCTTCCATACTTTCGTGATGAGTTCATCCAGGTCGTCCGGAGTAGGCGCGCCGGTGCGTGTTTTAATACGCTGAGAGGCTATTACGCTGTTCAGCAAACCATATTCCTTGTTGTTAATCAGTTCGCTTTCCTGCCTTTCCTTAATGGTTTCGATGATCAGCCGCAACTGTTCGCTGATCTGGTTGTAAGGTTTGCTGTAGAGGTCCGACACGCGGGTATGTACATCCAGCACCGTATTCACTGCACTGAGATTGTACTCACGTGGGTTATCAATGTAATCCACAAAAGTTTGCGGCAGTTCGCGTTCATCCCTTCCGGAACAATCCACGGTTACATTGCTTTCATCTTTTACTTTGTTAAGCCTGTACACGCCCGATTCTACCGGGATCCAGCTCATTAATCGCGTGAGCCAGCGGGGGGTAATGGTAGACATTTGCGGGACCGTACGGGTGGCAATGGCAAGCTGTCTTGCGGCGACGTCACCTAGTGCGGTCTGAACTTTCTGTTGAGTTTCATCAGCCATGTGGGGATCAGTTTTTGAATTTTAAATAATTGTGGTGTCATTGGCCGGAAGCAAAAATGTGTGGTGGCTCATTTTCACTCCCGCCGGTGGGTGTAATAGCAGTTAAATTAAGTCTTTTTGTTTAATTATCGGCGCACATTTTTAATCTGTGGGCGGGGCAGGTAAGCGCCTGCGCGGGGAGGTGTTGCCCGTAGAAATATTATTTATACTTTTACGACAAATGTGGGTCAGCATTTACCGGCCTGGAAACAAAGCCATGGCGGTAATAGGGAACAGTGAGGGCTACGGTGGCAGTATGATAAATGGAGTGGCAGGTGCATGCCTGCCACTCCATGGTATTACAGGTCTGAATAGTCTGTTGGTCTCAGGAACAAGATATCTGATTTGGATACATTGTGACTGTATTCTTCCAGCGCCGACAGGGCTTTCCATTTCGGATCTGCACTAAATGCCTTCCAGTGTTCATCGCGGTCTTCCTTATTGTTGAAAGTGGTCATGTACATCAGGTTGGGCATGCGTGAACCGGAAATGACAGTGGCATAAAACACCGCATTAAAGTTGAGGTTTTTGAAAATGCCGATTTCATCGCCGGTATTGAACATTTTTACTTTATTGACGTGGTATTTCTCGGAAGGGCTTTCATAACTGCGTAGTTCGTATACCCGCTCACTTTTGGGAGCTTTCAATGAGGGAGCCTCCAGTACGGGCATCCCGGGAAACGCCTGTAACAGGATGGATTCTATCCTGGTAAAAGGAACGTTGTTCCAGGCTGCATCCGTATAGTCTTTCCCGTTAGCCTGGAAGGACTTGTCGGCCTGCAGGGTTTTATCCAGGTTGGTGAACTGTTCGAGCGACTGGAATGGGATCAATACATAGATCCGGATTTCGGCCGTATCGGCAGTAACCGGTTTAAACACGCCGGCCTGTTTGATGCCTGCATGGTGTAATGCCGGGAGAAATGCTTTTTCCAGGTAATTATCTACCAGTGTTTCCTGCGCTTTTGTTTTCAGGTGGTAGATTTTGATCTGATAAAATTGTCGTTCTTTGGCAGTGAGTGTAGCTGAACAAAACATCATGAGTGCCATTAACAGGGTGGAATATCTTTTCATAAAAAATTAATTGTATACCTGACAAAATACAGCAATTGAGGCAGGAATTATAGTATTGCCGGGATTGTGTTATTTTTCGATCTTAAAAGAATAATTATGTCTGAGCCGGTAATGTTGATAGACCAGCCTAATAACAGGGGAACTTTATATGCCGTAGTGGAGCAGGACGACAGAGTGGCTTATTTTTACCTGTATCCATCGGAATTGCTGACCACAAAGTATTCGCCGCGACCGTGCTGGTTGCGTAACCTGCAGCCGGCGCCCGCAACGAAAGATGTTGCGGCCATGAAAGAAGGCATGGCGCCTATGTTGGAAGCAGCCTACTGCAACCACCCGGAAGGCCGTGAACCGCTGGAAAAAGAGCGTATAACAATTGTATGGACGGAAGAGGGAGATGGAGCAGCGGTATTATATGATAATGAAATACTGGGTGTGATACCCGGCTGGAGTTTGTATAATGATGAACACGCGGTAGCCTATGCTGCGGATTGTACCGGCGCCGGCGAAAACGACCGGCTGATGCCACTGGGCAAACGGGGCGCCAACGCCATGTATGAGCGCGTAGACCAGGCCATTGCCTTCTGGAAAGACTGGGAAGGCGAAACCAGCCAGGCATGGAGCATTTTACAGGACCGGTATCTGAAAGCCTATGAAGCGGAGTTTGGTCCCATTCAGAAGTACTACGCCATCGACGGCGGACAATGGCCCCCGATGGCATTAGGTAAATTTGAGAAAGATGAGGTCGTATACCTGCTTACCCTGGGGGTGAGTATCCGCCCGATGCCGTGGGTAGAGCTGCTGTACAGCGACCGGGCACCCGGGTTTCGCCGGATGGAACTGGCGATGGCAGTGAGCAGTAAAGATTTTACGGATAAAGAGATCATGGCCATGGCCGGCCTGATGTCTGACATGGCCGACAGGCCCTGGAAACAGGTTACCTGGCTGGGAGAAGGCCATACGGTAAGCTCCGGTGAACTCCCGGCGCCTTTCGAAAGCGTAGTGGTATCGTCCGCCTTATATAATGGCCCCGCCATCGGGTTGCCGGAGGTATATGGCGATAAGGTGAACTTGTACTGGCTGGCCCCCATCACCAAACTGGAAAGGGAATATGCGCACTCCCGGCCTAATGCAGGCTACGACCTGCTGGAGAAAATGATCCATCATAACCTGAACCACATTGTTACCCGCAGGCCCGAATTGCCCGCTGATAAATAAGAATACCTCTGTTACAGGAAAAGGTCTGCCACAAAGCAGACCTTTCTCTTTACTGGTGGCCGGTTTAAGAAATTTTTAAAAGAAAGTTGAAATAATCTGTAACGAAGTGATTCCATCGCCTACTAATTCTGAAAAGAAAATCAAAAAGCACATGAAAAATATCTTCAGGAATATCGCAGCAGCTACATTGGTAATCACAGGCTTATTTGCAGGTAAAGCGGTTGCACAGCAGCCAACCAGCCAGGACAAATCATTATTGTGGGAAGTCAGCGGTAACGGGTTATCGAAGCCCTCTTATTTGTATGGCACCATCCACATGATTTGTGAAAATGATTTTAAAGTAACCGAAAAAACAAAGCAGGCATTAAGTAAATCGGCGCAACTGGTGATTGAAGCTAATATCCTCGACCCCAATATTAATACCATTATGGCTAAAGCCATGGCGTCTGATGTGCCGTTGAGCAAGAAATTATCTCCTGCCGACTACCACGACGTGGATTCTATCCTGAAAAGTAAATGTGGCGTGCCTTTGGCGCCGTTTGAAAACTATCAGCTGGTCGCTACTATCTCCCTGCTGGCCATGAAATCATTTCCCTGCCAGGAATTAAAATCTTACGAAACTACTTTTATACAAACAATGCAGGCGGATAAAAAGCATGTCGATTACCTGGAAGGATTGGAAGAGCAGGTGGGATACCTGCTGAAATCTTATACCGATAAACAAATTGTTGAACAGGTAAAGGCTTTCGACAGCAGCAGTATAAACATGAACAAACTGGTGGCAGCCTATAAAGCAGAAGAGCTGAGTACTATGTACAACCTGATGACTACCCCGGACCAGATGGATGAAAATGCCATTCACTGGATGCTGGAAGTGCGGAACAAAAACTGGGTTGATAAAATGCCCGGAATGATGCAGCAGGAAAGCACTTTCTTTGCAGTGGGCGGCGCCCATCTCGCAGGCCCTATCGGATTGATTAAATTATTAAGAGAGAAAGGATATACGGTTACACCTATTTTGAACTAAAGATATCACCGATTGAAAAACAAGGAAAAAGAATTTCTTGAACTGGTTGAAGCCCACAAAGGAATTATTCATAAGATTTCCAGGATGTATATGGATGCTGAAGATGATCAGCAGGATCTGACACAGGAAATCATCTACCAGCTATGGAAATCTTACGACTCCTTTCAGCACCAAAGCCGCTTCTCCACCTGGATGTACAGGGTTGCGCTGAATACCGCACTGGTATTCTTCAAAAAAGAAAAAAGAAAAATGGTTGTTACAGACACCATGCCGGAACACATGGCCATGGAAGAAAATATAACAGCTACAAAAGAACTGCAACTGGCACACTTTTACAGGGCGGTACAGAAACTGGAAAGACTGGAAAAGGCATTGGTTTTTCTTCACCTGGAAAATTATTCCCACAAAGAGATCGGTGAAAACCTGGGTATCTCCGAAGGAAATGCCAGAATTAAGCTCAGCAGGGCAAAAGACAAATTAAAAGAACTGATTAAAAAACAAGGTTATGAATTTTGATGATATAAAATCTGCATGGAACAACGATAATGAAAGCGGCAATGTAGTGGTTCCTTCCAGTGTAGACCAGTTAAAAACCTTACAACTGCCGGTGGAAAAACTACGTAAAGCGATGCAAATGGAATTTTTTGTACAGCTTTTCAGCCTGGTACTGATAGCGTTTACACCTAAAATTTTTCCACTCGATCCGGTGATGGTGGTGCCTTTTTATGCGGTGTACCTGGTGGTGATAGCCATCTCTGTTCAATATTATTATAAGTTTAATACTTTTTATAAGAGTCTTGGTACAAATACCCTCAGCTCAAAAGATAATCTATATGCTTTGTATTACGAGGCCAGGCTGAATATTGAAATGTATAAAGCTTACACCTATACATTGCTTCCTTTTGCATTGATCATTGGCGTTATGTACATGGTGAGCCATAAAAGCAGCGAGATGACCAGTTTGCTGGAAAAGGCTGCTGATCACCGGGGAATCGCGCTGGGTTTAGCTGCAGCTTTTGTTTTGCTGGTATTACTGATTACCGCCTTAACGGAAATATGGATTAAACAAAGTTATGGGAAGTACCTGAAGCAGATAGGGCAGGTGCTGGAACAGTTTAAAGAAAATGCGTAGATAAGAATAAAAATAAAGCGCGGGTCGACAAATGATGTCGACCCGCGCTTTATTTTAAAGTAAGTATTACTTCTGGTAGCTGCCCACCAGTTTTATGAGTTTATCAGGTGCATTGGAAATAATGCCGTCTACTCCCCAGGAGATGAGTTTTTTTAATTCGCTTTCGTCATCTACGGTCCAGGGAATCACCGCCACTTTTTTATCGTGTGCTTCTTTTACCAGGGTCGGCGTTACCAACAGGTAGTTTGGGCTATAGATGGTGGGCGTGAATCCCAGCTTCTCAAGGTTGTCGCTGAAGCTGTCTTTGTTACCTATCAGCAAAGCGGTTTTCTGACCGGGATGGGTTTTATGCAATTCCTGGAGTGTGCGGATGTCGAACGACTGGATAATAACGCGGTCCGTAATTTTTTTCCTGTTGATGACTTCCATTACGCGGGCTACAAATTCCGCTGGTCCGGGATTATAGATGCCATCGCCATCGGGAGCGCTTTTGGTTTCCATGTTGTAAAACACTGGTTTGAGGTGATGTGTTTTTACATACGTTTCCACACTATCTATCAGGTCTGTTAGCAGTGGCCGGTGAACCATCATTTTTTCCTGTTGCGGAAAGCGGGGATGTGGTTTTGTACCTGCGTCATATTTCCGGATGCTGTCGTAAGACATTTTATACAACGCGAGGCTTTTTTCTTCGGCTTTGGAGATATCCGAGCCATCAGGCTTACGCATAAATTCTGCCGACATATACGCATCGTGCGATACGACTACCTGTTGATCTGCTGTAATGATGCAGTCGAGTTCCAGTGTTCTGGCGCCTAATTTTACGGCGTTGATCATAGCGGGAATGGTATTCTCCGGCATCAGGGCCATTCCCCCGCGATGTGCCTGTATATCTATCGGTTGTTGTGCGATTGCGCTACTGGTAAACAGGCTACCCAGGACAGCTAAAAATAAAGTACGGTTCATCATTGCAAAGTGAATATAAATGGTTTACCGGCAATGTTATTTTATTGTTGCTTCACGATCCTTGCGGCCCACCCGCCGCCAACGTTCATTACTACCGCGTACTTTCGAGTTTTTATCTACCGTTATCTGTTCCATTTTATAGTCTTGTGCGTTCCTGTCGGCGTTGATACCATCTTTCCAGACATGCATGGTATAGGTACCTTCTGGCAGGAAAGAACAATCCAGTGTTAAGGTGCGTGGTGTGAAGTTTGTCATACCGCCTACATACCAATCGCCGTTAGCGGCCTTGCGCGCGGTAAGGATATAGTTGCCAACGCTGGCCTGCAGGGCAATAGTGGTATCCCATACGCTGGGAACCGCCTCGAGGAACTGCATACACTCCGGTTCTTTGTAATAGTGCGTGGGATTATCTGCCAGCATTTGCAGGGGGCTTTCATATACCACGTACATTGCCAGTTGATGGCAACGGGTACCGATGCTCATTGGGTTGCTGAAATGCGGGGCCCAGTCTCCTTTTTGGGCATTCAGCATCGCGCCTGGTGTATAATCTGCCGGTCCTGCTGCCATACGGATAAAGGGGAAGGTAACGTTATGATCCGGTGCAATGGATTTGCTTTGATCGCCTTTGCTTTGCTCCAGTCCATACACGCCTTCAAAGGAAATTACGTTGGGGTATGTACGTTGGAGCCCCGCGGGTTTATGCGCGCCATGGAAGTCTACCAGCATTTTATGTGCAGCAGCGGCTTTGGCCACCCTTTCATAAAAGTTCACCATTGGCTGGTCATCGCGCTGCATGAAGTCGACCTTAATCCCTTTGATATTCCATTTGGCAAAGAGTTCCATTGCGGCGTCCAGCTGTTGATCCAGTGCCAGCCACGTTGTCCACAGGATGATGCCTACATTTTTGGAAGCCGCGTAGCGCGATAATTCTTCCATATTTATGTCGGGTACTGTTTTCAGCAGGTTGCGGGTATCGCTCCAGCCTTCGTCCAGTACTACATATTCCAGTTTGTATTTAGCGGCAAAGTCGATGTAATATTTATAAGTGTCGGTGTTGATACCCGCCCGGAAATCCACCTGGTAAATATTATTATCGTTCCACCAGTCCCAGATGGCCTTGCCGGGCTTCACCCAGCTGTAGTCGCCCGCAGCCGGCTCCGCGAGTTGATAAGGAAGTTCATTTACCAGCAGGTCTTTATCTTCCGGTGCTATCATCACAATGCGCCAGGGCAATTGGGAGGCGCCTTCTTTTTTGGCGATAAAATGCTCCCTGGTTTCTACTTCTTCATCGCGGTCGGAGGTTACTTTTTTCTTTATCGGGTAGTGGGGAAATACGGCCTCCAGTGTGTTGCTGCCATTTCCCTGAAGCCACATTCCTGCGTGATTAAGGAGACCGGTTTCGGTGATCAGTAATTTGGCGCCGTTTACGCTGAACAGTGCAGGCAGGCTGGCCAGGCTTTTCGGGCCGCGGATACTATCTATGGTCAGTTTTTTATAGAGGCGTTCGTTATGGGAGAAGAACCCGCTTTCAACCGGGTACCAGGCGCTGTCTTTCGCCTGGAGGGCGAAGCCGGCCTGCTCGTTCACCACCTGCCAGGCGCCTTTGTTATTAATGAGCCATCGCCATGCAATACCATTGTTGTAGGCGCGCCATTGCAGGGAGGTGCGGTTTTTAAAATTGAGCTGCAACTGATCGTAGTGATCTTCAATGAAGGTACTTTTCTGCTTTACTACCGGGCGAAGCGTTTGTGTTACCGACGACGTTTTAGTGCCGGCAACTTTCCAGTTACCATCACGGCTAACAGAGGTAGCCACGCCGATAGTGGCCGGCTGCAACAATACCTGGCCATTGTAGGATAAGGAATACTGTATACTATCCCTTACGGTTATACGTATATTTATTTTACCGTCGGGCGAACGCAATGTATATTCCTGTGCCGCTGCTGCTATGCTTCCTGTAATGGCTATCCAGGCAAGCATCCATCCTTTCAGATTCATTATTTCCGTTTTAAGTTGTAAAATGAAGTTCCTCCGCTCGGAGAAGCGGGGGTTAAATTAATCGTTATTTTATAAACTTTACATGATAAATTACGGGCCGCATTATGAAAGCTGCGTTCAATAATAGCACTGATTGCTGGCCTGCTAGATAAGTTAATATTTCATCGCGGGCCGTTATATACATTTGAAGTTGTAAACATTAGGTATCCTGCTTATTATTTAACGGCAGAGCTCTTTTATTTTATCGCATCAACGGCGTTATTTTTTTGTTGGCGTATGATTGAAATTGTGGCACTTGTTGTATATTAGTTGCTGACTGTAACCATGTCAATCTCCTGTTGTGTGTTTTAACCCGTTAATGGCAACAGCAGATATTAATTCCAATTTTTTGAAGTAGTTACCCGATATCATTTCTATGGTGATAAAAAGGTATAACCATATTTAAAACCGTAAAAGCTGCGAAATGTCATTGTATACGCACACCTCATTCACTATTGGTGATCATCAGTTTACTTCTTTTCATTCCCTTGTCCTGCATCAGACTATACGCGGTCATCATAGCTTTGAGATCATGATCGGGTACGACTGGCTTACCAAACTCGGAAAAGGATTGTTTAATGCCGGTAAGGAGTTCCTGGGAAAAGAAATTTCTATCTCTGTAAAACCTGTTGAATCAAATGCCGTATACAAACCTTTAAATTTTAATGGTATTGTGAGTGGTATCAGCATGGGAAAGGAGACCGATGGTACGCACGGATTTTGCGTGATCAAAGGACATAGTGTAACTATCCTGCTAGAAGATGATGAACATATTGCCTGTTATGAGCAGAAAACATTGTCGGCCATTGTGAATGAAGCCCTGAAGGGATGCGGGCCTTACGCCAAATCGCCCGCCGTAGATCCGGCACATACCGATGCGCTGAAATATATTGTACAATATAAAGAAACCACCTATGAGTTTATAGACAGGCTCGCCGCCCGTTTCGGGGAATGGTTTTTTTATGATGGAGAGAAGGTGGTGTTTGGAAATTACCGTCCGCAGAAGACAACGCTTACACACCAGGTAGACCTGATCGGGTTTAACCTCGATCTTACCGTGAAGTCCAACAATAGCCGCTTCTATGGCTATGATTACCGGCAAAACCAGGCGGTAAGCAACGATACCCTGTCGGTGCCCGCAGGTAACACCGACGTATATACGAGCCACCTGAAAGAAGTAAGTGAACGGCTGTATAAAAAAACGTCGCAGTATAAACTGAACCAATCGTTTGGTACCGCAGCAAAATCGCAACTGGATAAATATACGCAGGTACAAAAGAAGGGAAGGCTTTCGCAAATGGCCGTCCTGAAAGGTACCAGCCAGCAGAGCGCATTACGTATCGGGGATATCATTACCGTTAATGAATCGGTACTTTCCAATGAGCACCATGGCGAGTTTGTAGTAACGCAACTCGCGCACTACTGCACAGAAAACGGATTATATAAAAATACCTTTGAAGCCATACCCGCCGCAGCAGCCATGCCGGAGGTAGACCTGTACCGCACGCCGGTATGTGAAGCGCAAAGCGCTGTGGTGACCGATAATAATGACCCCAAAGGACTGGGCCGTGTACGGGTAAAATTTCAATGGCAGCAACAAGGAACTACGCCCTGGCTACGATTGGTATCCCCGCATGGAGGTACTGAGAAAGGGTTCTATTTTATACCTGAAAACGGGGAGGAAGTATGGGTAGATTTTGAAGGAGGTAATCCTGAAGTGCCAGTCGTACTTGGCACCGTGTATAACGGAAACGCGAAAACGGGCTTCGGTGACGCGCAAAATAACCTGAAGGTCATTAAAACCCGCAGCGGGCATATCATCCGCCTGGATGATACCGACGGCGCAGAAAGCATCACCATCACCGATAAATCCGGTAACATCGTTACAATGGATACCAGTGCCCAAAGTATTAACATCGCCGCGATGGAAAACATCACTATCAATGCTAAAAATATCAGCTTTACAGCAAAAGAAAATATACAGGTAAGCGCCGGTAAAAACCTGTCGCAAACTGCGGTGAAGGACTTTAGCCTGCTTGCTGCCAATATCAAAGAGGTGGCGGATGATACACTCCAGCGCACTGCTAAAAATATTGAGAAGACCGCCGAGAAAGTGAGTATGAACAGTACCAAAGAAAATATTGAAATGCACAGCGCCAAGCAGATCGTGAATAAAAGCGGCGACAAGGCGAAAATGTTTTAACCCCACAACCAGGTACAGATGGGAAATATGATCTCAGTAGCAAAAACAATTGTTGAAAGCTCCGAGCTGTCAACTACCTATGCCACCAATGGCGATATCAGCTTGAATGCCGCCAGCCAGGTAAAACTGCGCAGCACAGAGAAAATTATTTATGACAAGTATAAGGCGCCGCCAGCAAAAGAGAAGGAACTGAAAAAGTTCCTGGTACACTTCAGGCGGCCGGCGGGTTACAAAGGGGAATATGGGTTCGACTGGCTCCGGGACGAATATATCTATCCCCTTATTTACATTGAACGCGATAATAATAACCAGCCGTGTAACAGCACAGTACCACTGGTTAGCGACGTAGCCGCCGCAAAAAGCGAATACCTGAAAGACGTAAAGAACCCGGTGAAGCCATACGGCGTTGACTATTACCCCGCCTGGTTGTCACTTTTTCCTTATACTACTTCACAACAGTTTAAATACGGTTCTTCCATGAATAAAGATGGCGCCCGGCTGGACCTTGAACTGGAAGAGATAGAGGAAGTAGTCAGCGATGGTACCGAGATTATCTTCGAATCAAAAAATCCTAACCTGAAAATAACCCCGCAGAAAATAAATATCGCTGCATTAATGGGAAGCGGCCAGCAAACGCGCTTCCGGCCAGGCGGCGTAAAAGTTAAGTACTATACGTTGAAAGGCGCCGTGAATGTAGTAAATGCCAATGCTCCGCTGCAACAGCATGAAGAAATAAAAGTGTTTGCAAAACTGGGCAATAAGAAGGAAGAAGTGGGCAAGCTGATGGTGTATAATAATCACGTCATTCCCAAAATGGAGCTGATACTGGTGAAGGTAGGCACACAGGCAAACAGTCTTCCTGCTATTGATCAGCAAATGGTAAAGGACATAGAGTACCAGTTTAAAAGAGGTTCATATAACCAGGCGCTCATCCGCGCCGAAATTAAAACCGACACCATTTTTGAAACCGGCGTACTCCCTTTAACCGACCATGACGTTACCAGCTATTGGAATAATGTTCTTGGCGGAGCAGCAGCCTTCAATGAGCAACAGTTTCTGGAGGAAGTGATGAAGCTGTATGAAAAATACGGGCAGCACAAACCCAATGGCGGCCGCATTAACGCCGATGCCAACAAACGCACCTATATATTCCTCACGGATTTACCCGCCGATTTTAACGGCATCGCTGCTGCCGCCGACGGAGACGTTATAAAGGAATTTGTATGGGGAAATGCCTTCGTTGTATTTCTGAAAGGGCTCAATCAACGGCGTACCCTGTTGCATGAAGCGGGGCATTCGCTGGGCTTGCAGCATACTTTCAGTGCCGGGCAGCCTATGGCCGGACTAAAACCGCCGCCCTATACTTTTTACCAGGGCCATACCGACAACATCATGGATTATACCTGGCAAACAAACGGTAATCTGAATCCACACAATGCTAAAGATAATATGCGGTCCTTTTTTAAGTTCCAGTGGGACATCATGAGACAGGACCGGAGTTTAATTTTAAATTACTAGTATGCGCGGCAGTTTGATTACGCTTTTATTGATGCTAATGGTAATGGATATACTACCGGCACAAACAAAACCCGGAACCGGTGCAGTAGCCTGGGTACACTTCGGTGTTTTTTCCACCGGCATCCGGGTGAAATACCGCGTTACGCCTGAAGTACTGGAGCGATACTGGCTGGATACCACTGGCGTAAAAATAGATTCGTCCGTGCAAACATTATCCTCCGGTCAATGGCAGCGAAGCCGTTTTGTGCTGGATTCCATCCCATCACTGTTGTTAACCGCCGGTACTACTACTCATAGCTGGGGTTGCCTGTATTGCGGAGAGCAGCCGGTGGTAATAGTGGAAGTTGGGTTTAAAGATAAAAGGTCGCCTATGTCGTACCAGATAGATGCCGACACCGGCCGCATCCCGGCAGCTATCAGGCATTACGTGGGAAACCTAAAAAAAGAGGTATCGCAACTGATTACTGAAGGGAATAAAAAAAAGTAGCCATACCGATATGAGTAATCGTTCTTTCCGGTTTAACCCGGTACATCTCAGCAGAACTTACGGCGTAACCTATATTATTCAATCGGCCGGCAGGGAACAAGCGATCAGTTGTGAGATAACGGTAAGCTGCTCCAAAAGATTACCCGGTAATATGTTCCTGTTTGAAATCAATAAAGGGCAGGTATACATTAACGATCAGGCGCCGGAAAAAATGATTGATAAGCTCGCGGAGCAATGTGGGAAAGTATTGTATCCCTTGCAGATAAAGGTGAGCGAAGCCGGGCAATTTACCGGCATCGCCAACCAGTTACAAATTGCTGCTGCCTGGGCTGCCGCCAAACCGGGCATTCAACAGTATTATACCGGCGATATTACAGACGAAATAATAGCATATATGGACCTGGCAGTAAGCAGCGAAGCACATATTTACCGGTCGTTGTGCCGCGATTGGTTTATGGCCCTTTATTTTGCCGACCTGTATCAGCCAGGCAGCGATATCATGAAACGCCAGCTTACTGCGGCATTGCCGGTAATGCCTTATACCGCGCCCGTGCTGTTTAACGTTACGCAGCAACCCATACAGCACAATACCGCCAGCGGCAGTTTGGTGCTCCAGCAGAAAGGTAGTTGCAGTGACCCGCGTAGTGCGGAAGACATTTCCGCGGAAAAAGAAATTCCCTTGTCCCGGCAGTTACACGGTATTCACACACCCGCAAAAGGGCAGGTGGATATCACTTATAAATTATACCAGACAGATTATTCGATCAATGCCATCACAGGAGAATGCAGTTTGCAGCTTGTACCTGGCCAGGATAAAAAAGTAACATTTACGATCTATCATTTGCGGGAAAAAGATAAAACGCAGGCGCCGGCAATGTCAGTGCTGTTGCCGGAAAAGGAGTTACCGGGGAAGAAGAAAAGTATTTTTTCCTTCTTTTTCAACCGCAGGGAAAATTAAAAAGATATGAGCGAAAAACATCTGGTTTGTCAGGGCGCCGTTTGTAAGTGCCAGTTTGGTACAGCCCCCGATAAACTGAAAGTGAAGAGTCAGCAGGTGCATTATATCAACGACAAAGACGGTGCAGAGAAACCGTTGGGGAATACCAAAGATATTGGTCAGCCTTTTGAAGCCAATACCTTTGGTAGTTGCAGTAAAAAGAATAATACTCCCTGTACGCCGTCAGTTACGGCCTGGAGCGGTTTTTATGATAAAGTGGTATTACCGGGAGATGCTTATATTTTGCTGGAAGATAGTAAGGCGACCTGCGCCACCGGTGGAAAAGATTGTATCGCTATCACCTTTCACGGGCAAACAGCCGATATGACAAAAAAGGATGCGGAGAAAGCTGACAAGGAAGTACAAACACACCTGAATCCCATGATGGATGTACAGAAAGTAGAAGAAGATTTATTTCTGATCCGGTTTCCACAGGGACAGCCGTTTTAAAAATAGTTGCCATGTCTGATAATAAAAAGCTGGTAGTCACCATCCCGGCAGCGAAAGGATCGGTAGATGTAAAAACTTCCACCGCCGTATTAAACGAGGCCGGAACAGTGCGGGCAGAAATGAAACGCATTACCACGATGGTGGAAAAACTGCCGGTGCCTGCCAAGATCAGCGTTCCCATGAAAATGCCGGAAGGTGATAAAACCCCTTACCGCTGGATCTGGTCGATGTTGCGCACACTTACATTTAAGAAAACGGATGTGAACGAAGCACTGAACGGGCCGGTGGTGCATCCCAATTTCCCGAAGATAGTGGAAGGTGGCGGACTTGGTTGGCTGGAGCCTTTTCTCGACGGACATGAACCTACCAATTCAGCGGCGCATGGCTACTTTATTGCTGCGCGCGGGAAGCCGGCGATTATGTCCGCCGAGTGGCGGGAGTTTACACCCAATAATGACGGTAAAATTATCACCGGCAGCACTAAAAAATTCAGGGAAAGTGTGCAGCTTCATATTTACACCCGCGCCCTGTACGGGCAGGAACTACGGATTTTCCTGATGGATAATGATACCGCTACAGCAGATGATGATCTGCCGCCATGGGAGCGGGTTGCTGGAGAAGCACAGAAGGAGCCGGGGAAAGAAACCCCTGATGATGCCATCAAATATTTCACCCGGCAGGTGAAAATAATGCCCATGCTGTCGGATGAAACCAGTCGTGGGGAAACGTTGCAGACAAGTGATTTTGTAATAAAAGATAAGTCAGGGAAAGAGATGAAGGTGGCCGCCGGCTCCATCACCTACCAGAACTTCGTGCAAAAAATAGTGATAGACGTTTTCCTGGATGACCTCTGGAAGCCCGGTGCAGGCGAAGTACTGGAAATATATCCCATCGTAAAAACACGCGATGGCAAGCTCTCTAAAACATTGTCGAAGTGCTTCCTTAATGTAAAGGAAGATCCCAAAGTAAAAGAATCTCCCCTGATGTATGGCGGTAATAAGCCGGTGCTGGCAGGAGATATTCCTACCAATACGCGCAAGTTCCAGCCTTGTAAGTATGGCATGATCACCGTGGAAGACAAAGACGGCACACAAACCATCTTTGATGAAAATGTACTGGACTTTCAGCCACCGGAAAACCTCACCTATAACATAGTGGCAGGAAGCGAAACCGCGAAGAAAACCATCAAACTCAGCGTGCAAAGCCTGGTGACGCATGAAGATGAATGTACAGCGTCGCCGAAGCATAAGGACCATGTAATAGACCTGAGCAGCTTTGGCGCCAAAGGATATAAGAAAGAAGACGTGAAGGCCGGTGTGAAACGGGAAAAAGAAAAAGAGAGTGCCGCCAAGGGGAAATTTGAAATAAAGGCCAATAACTATAAGTTTAAAAGAGATACCAACGCTTCTTTTTCCGGTGTGATAAAGGTATCGGATGAAGAACTGGAATTTGATGCGCAGTACAAGTATAATTTCTTTGATGAAAACAATCATGTGCTTTTTGAGCGGATCCTGGGCTATTTGTGGATTCCTGCGGCACAAGCCGACCATTTCCCGGTAACTATACAAACCTGTCGCTGGAAACATATTATCGACTTTGCGGTGTATCCCGATATAAAGTGGACAGCAGCCCTGGCGTTTAACATGGACAAAGCCGATTTTGATGCGCTGAAAACCAAATTCGCGGAAGCAAATAATGGTAAAGGAATAAAGAATGCTTTGCAGCGGTTTACCATGAACCGGCTGGAAGGCGTGGAAAAGATCGGGGAGGCTGCGAAAGGCCGCTGGAGCAAGCCCACACCTACGCTGGACCGCCACAATGAAGAGTTAGGTACTGAATTGGGTGAAATGTTTGCACTGCCAAAAGATAAAAAGGCGGCGCCAACCCCGGTGAAATCGAAAGGTAAGTTTGCAGAGCTGGTGGAGCTGCTGAAAGAATTCGATTTCTCCATCAAGGTGGAATGGAATAATGATACCGAGAGCGTGGATCCTATTGAGGATATGATTGCCAAATATTACAATGTACTGAAGGCCGGATGGAACCTGGTAAAGGAGTTCAGGAATATTATTCATGGCAACCATACCAATAAAGCGGATACTTCCGGCGACGACGGGAAAGATCCCGACGAGTTTATCAATAAAAACAAAGGGAACCCCGATAAAAATATCCAGGGGCTTATTCAGCGGATGCAGCGCAAGCCATTTGATTATGAGCTGCAGTTTCCAAAGCTGGGGCTGGCTGCTTCGTGGTACTATGAAACCATGCCGCCACAAAAAGGCGACAGCAAGTTGTGGGGCGCGGGCAAAACTGTGCTGGTAAAGCTGGATGCCAAACCGTTGGTAGGGATCGACCTGAAGTGGGATTTCCTGGAACTGCTTTGCCGCCGGCACCCCATTGCCTATGCCATCTTAAAGGCCGTAGACGCGTTGCTGTACATATGTGCGGACGACGACAGTAAAGTGGATATCAGTGTAACCCTCTCCGGTAAAATAGACCTGGAAGCCACCTTTAAACACAACACGGTGGGAGGGAATGTATTCACCCGGACAGCCGGTGCATCAGAAAAGAAGGAAGACCTGATAAAGGGAGGGGCAGCAGTGTCAGTGAAGCTGGAATGTAAACTGTATCTGAGTAAAACGGCCACCGCATTCAAGGTAAAAGTAGTAGTGGCGCTGGGAATAGGACTGGAAGGAAGTTCCGGCCTGGGATTGCAGGCCAGGATTGGTTCTGATGACGCGGGATTATTTGTAGGATTTGATTTGATTTTTGAAGGCATAAAAATTGAAGGGTATGTGGAGGCAAAGGTGAACGTAGGGGAAAAAACAAAAGAGGTAAAGAAGAAGAAAGGCGCCCCGGAGAAACCGGCCGAGTACAATAAACTGGTAGAAGCCAATCCCAAAGCGTCTTTTGAAATCGGTATCGATGAGAAAAAGATCTCTTTGAAAAAAATATACTTAACAAAAAAAGAATCGGACGGATGAGCAAACCAGCAATCATCATCTCATTAATTTTACTGATCGGCCTGCATAGCTGCGGGCAGGGAACAAATGCAAAAAAAGAAAGCATGAATCAGGGCATAAAGGAAAAATATCTGAACAGTTATAAACTGGTAAAAAAATACGACTATAATCCGCGTTTTATCCTGGATTTTAACAGCTACAATTGTACCTATGAAATACTGGTTAACGATATGCCCGCCTATTCGGACTTTGGCGGCGGGAACCAGGGCGGTGCTGTATGGCCAATATCTCCCAATATCCTGAAAAGCGGTAAGCAAACCATTACTATCAGGGTATTCCCAAAAGTAGATGACGATGATAAAATGGAACCGTTTTTACTGGCAAAAAACTGCGGCCTGGAAGTAAAGGTGCTGTATGGCGATGAAGAAAAAGAAAAGCCTAAAGAATACAAACAACTCTTTTATTATAAAATGCCGGAGATAAAACTTGATAATGTACCCTACCTCGAATTTAAAGGCGCCTTTGAGGCTTCTACCCCTTACCAGCTGAAGGGATGGAGCCAGAGCCAGGATCTGCGGAAAGAAGATAAAACGCAGCTCACAAAAGAAGTGCTGGCCTTTTACAACCAGTACCGCAAACTGATGGCAGATGGTAACATGAATGCCGTGGCGGAGCTGATCTACAACCGGGAACTGGAAACAGAACAGGCTTATTTTCAGAACAAGCCTGCTGATGCAGCAGAAACCTGGAACCGGTTTGACCAGATCAAGGCTTATCACCTGGAGATGCTGCCATTGGAGCATTATGAACTGCGCTTTTTTGGCGACGGCAGGGTAGTGGGATTGATCCGCACGGATGATGAACTGAGGGGAGAATCGGCCCTGGCTGGCATTACCGACAATAAGTATAAGATATATAACCTGTTACTGCATAAGCCCGCAGGGAGTGACCAGTTGCAGGTAATCAGGTAACACACCTGATTTATGGCAAAGGGAACAGCATAGCCGCTATGTTGTTCCCTTTTTATTTTACCATATATTTTAAAATCAACATATTTTTATTAACTTTTCACTCAAACATCTGAACGTTATGAACCTGCGATTACCCGCCATTATTGGTATTATTGGATGGACCGTTGTTTCCTGCGGAGAAGCAAAGGCACCGGAAGCCGCTACAGCGTTATCTTTAATAGGTACCTGGAAATTAGCATACAGTAAGATGATTAAGAACGGAGATACCACTGATACGTATCCCGTAAAAGGTCAGGAGATGATCAAAATGTTTAATGGCAGTCATTTTGCTTTTTTCAAGCATGATGTTTCGAAAGGAAGCGACAGCAGCACTGCTGTTTTCGATTCCGGTGCAGGTACTTATGAGTTAACAGGCGATAAATACGAGGAGCACTTGCAGTATTGCAGCTACCGCCCCTGGGAAGACATGCATTTCACTTTCACACTTAGCTTACAGCATGATACGCTGATTCAGCGGGGTATAGAAAAGATTGATAGCCTCAACGTTAACCAGGAAATCCTGGAAGCGTATATCCGTGTACGTTAAGTTATTTTACCATGAGCAGCAATATTCCCTTTCAAGCTATCGATTGGTCATTAATTCCGAAAACAGTCCACCCGGGAGAAAACGGTACCGCGTGGTGGCAAACATTGCAGTTCCCCGGGCTCCGGATAAGAATGGTGGAGTATTCTCCTGGTTATCTGGCTGATCATTGGTGCAGAAAAGGGCATATTGTACATTGCCTGCAAGGTGCTTTTGTAAGCGAGTTGCAGAGTGGTGAAAACTTTGAATTATCTGAAGGCATGAGTTATGTGGTGACAGATGATCTGAGTAGTCACCGTTCAGTTTCAACAACTGGTGTTAAACTCCTGATCATAGACGGTGATTTTCTGAAGTTATCCGTATAATTCCTCTCTTATTTCTCTTCTTCTTTCCGGCCGGTTAATCCGTCCTTCCGGGTGCTATTGCTACGCCCGTTAAGCCCTCCCTCACACCTCACCCATGGAAATTACATTGTGCTTTTAACTAATGTTTGTTTTTCCTTGCCAGGCAGCCATGGTATTGAATCTTACCACTTCTAAAACATTCGTGCTTAACAATGGATTAACCAGTCGGGATGTTTTATAACGTTACTTTTATTCCAGATTTAGAAAAAAGGAATGCAAAATAAACCACTTTTAACCACCGTAGTAAACCATTAAAAAGCTTGATTTTCTAACACCTGTATTGTCAATAAAAGTCGAAATATTTTTCCTAAACCAGTCTCTCAAAAAGGAAATGAGAATGCAACATAACAACCAAGATGCCGTCCTGCTGGAACTGCTTAAAGATGGTAGTACCGAAGCATTTACAATTGTGTACAAAAAATATAGCCGCATCCTGCTACTGCTGGCTATAGATATGCTAAAGGACGAAGAAAAAGCAAAAGATGTTCTCCAGGAATTTTTTCTGGACTTCTGGCAGAAGAAATTGTTCCTGAAGATTGATGCTAATTACCAGAACCGGGACAGTTCCTGTATTATGAAAAGTTATCTGTATGCCAGCATACGGAACCGCTGTCTCAACAAAATTACGCGGGAAAGGAAATTTTCCTGTGTTATTCCGGATGAAGCTTTTGTACCGAGCGATCCGTTGGAAAGCGAAGAAATTTACTGCCAGGTGAATATCGCACTGAAGAAAAAAGTACCGCCTAAATCCTCTACGGCTTTCCGTTTAAGACACTATGATCAGAAAAGCCATAAAGAAATAGCGGAAGAGATGAACACCAGCATTCAAACGGTGAAAAACCAGATTGGTACTGCTGTAAAGATTTTACGCGGTTATTTTACACCTGCCCACCTGTAATCCGGGAAACCTTACTTTAAACAATTTGACGGTTGTTGCCCACCGCCCTTCAATGGGTAGTGGCAGGGATTTGCTTTATATGGTCATCCTGGTGGACCTTTTTGAGTCCGCCAGGGATCTAATGGCTTTTGAAGAATGATAAGCGTGGCTATCCTTGGTGGTGGCGTATTTTGCGTTGATGCACCCCGCCAGCCAACCGGTTGCCGCTGTGCATAAATAATTATTTCCCGATTGCGTAAATCGTTTTCCCGATACAATAGATAATTTGGCCTTTTCTCAATGCACCTTTGCATCGTAAAACGATAAGACCAACATGACAAGGGCATACCTGTTTCTAACATTTTTTCTACTTCCATTTACCTTAATATACGCCGGCGTGCCGGACGAAGGAGCCAACAATACCATTCAGGGCATTATTACCACATCAGACGGTCACCCGGCTACCAACGTAACCGTTATCCTGAAAGGCATTTCAAAAGGAATGATCACCAACCAGAGCGGCGAATTCCTCTTCAAAAATATTCCGGACGGCAACTACGAGCTGGAAGTATCTATGATCGGATTTGAAACCATCAGGAGAACCGTTGCTGTAGTAAACGGCAAAAGTGTACTCCTGCAAATAGAACTGAAAACATCTTCCCAAAACCTCGAAGAAGTGGTAGTAGCCACCGGGGGAAACCGCTTTGCCAAAAAGGAAAGCGAAGATGTATCCAAACTGCCGTTAAAAAACCTCGAAAATCCACAGGTTTACAGCGTTGTAGGGAAGGAACTGATGAAAGAGCAACTGGTAACAGATTATAACAGCGCCTTCAAAAATATACCGGGAGCAGGTATCCCCATCGTATACAACCAGGGAAGAAGCTCCGCCACTTCAAGAGGCTTCACCACCGCCAACCTGGTACGTAACGGCGTAGGCAGTTTTGTATATACTAATGTAGACCCGGCTAACCTGGAACGCATAGAAGTGATCAAAGGCCCCTCCGCCACACTATTTGGCAGCACCCTCTCTTCTTTTGGCGGCCTATTTAACCGGGTTACCAAAAAGCCATTCGACAGCTTCAAAGGAGAAGTATCTTACTCCGGCGGCAGCTGGGACCTGAACCGTCTCACACTGGATATCAATACCCCGGTAAATGAAGAGAAAACAGCACTGTTCCGCTTCAACGGCGCTATCCATAGCGAACGTAGCTTCCAGGACGCCGGCTTCAGCAAAAACTATTTGCTGGCGCCCAGCTTCTCCTATAAAGTAAACGACCGGCTCACCATTTTACTGGATGTGGAAATGAGCGGCTACAAAGCTACCTCCCCGATGAGAGTAGCCCCCTACACCAAAGGGAAAGCACGCAGCGTAGAAGAACTGGGTATGCCCTACAAACTCTCCTATGCCAACAATACCATGAGCTATAACAGTCAGCAGCTGAATGTTTTTGGACAGATCAAATATAAACTGTCCGGCAACTGGACCTCGCAAACCGTATTTTCCCGTACCCGCTCCAGCTCCGACGGATTCACCACGCAGCTGAATATATTAAGCGACAGCACGCTCCGGCAGGCAGTTACCTCGCAAACCTACCCTTACTATGGTACAGATATCCAGCAAAACTTTATAGGCGATTTCCGTATCGGTAAAATGCGTAACCGGTTGGTGATAGGCGTAGATTTTTATAGCCTGCGCGCCTCCCGGAATGATACTATCGTGAATATGCCGGCCATTAATTACAGAACTCCCGGCGATGCGTACTACAATTTCAATAAGGATAACGTAACACCGCTGTTTGCAAAACTTAAATTCCTGGCGTTCGACAGTAACCGTGAAAACACTTACAGCGCTTATTTCTCAGACGTTATTAATATCACAGAGCAGCTGCTGGTGATGGCAAGCTTAAGGCTGGATAATTATCACAATCTCGGCGCCTATTATCCCAGTAAAGATCTTACAGTAGGTAATTACACGCAAACGGCCCTATCACCCAAATTCGGGGTGGTATACCAGGTAATTAAAGACCGGTTTTCCCTGTTTGCCAACTACATGAACGGATTCCAGAACCAGTCAGGTACCGATTACAATGGCAACACTTTTAAACCACAACAGGCCAACCAGATAGAAGGAGGTATTAAAGCAGATCTTTTCAATGAGAAATTAAACGCCACGCTCAGCTACTACGATATTTCTGTTACTAACTCCGTATACGATGATCCCGCTCACAGCGGATTTTCTCTCCAGGATGGAACCCAGCTCAGCAAAGGCTTTGAAGCCGAAGTAATTGCCAACCCGGTTCCCGGGTTAAATATCATTGCGGGCTATGCTTATAATGAAAGTAAAATGGATAAGGCGGATGCCAAATTCCAGGGACTGCGGCCATCTTCAGCGGGGCCAGCCACCACGGCCAACCTGTGGGTGAGCTACCGCCTGGTGCGGGGCACTGCGAAAGGACTTGGTTTCGCTTTTGGAGGCAACTATGGCAGCCAGTCGTTTCAAACCAACACCAATGCCTTCGCATTTACCATACCTTCCTATACCGTGTTGGATGCATCCCTGTTTTACGACAAACCCGTTTACCGGATAGGCCTGAAAGTAGATAATATTACCAACGGAAAATATTGGTCGAACCGCCTGGCAGCACAAAACCCCACAAGGGTAACCGCTAACCTCACCATTAAGTTTTAAGCAACAACTGCAGGAGAGGTGGTCTCTCCTGCAGTTGCCGGAAGAAAGCGCCCCGGTATCATGATAATTACCACCAGCAATCACCCGCTCTCCAATGTTAAGTATATATTTCCTGTAACTTTTCCTTGTTCCCCCCGTTTAACAGGTAACCTTGTTTCGAAGAAAACACTGTAGAATTTCATCCCCTAAATAAATATCAATGAAACTGCCAAAATCATTACTCGGCGCCATCCTGATCGGTATCACCGTTCAAACAACCAGTTCCTGTAACAAGGATAAACCGGTTAAACCAAAAGAAAAGAAAGAAGAAGTGAAAAAGCCATATGGTGAAAATGGTTGTCCTGGCTGCGGAATGGGCTGATTCTCTCGTTACACTTAAACTTAATTCCAAAAGGTGCCGGAAATTTTATCAGCAGCCGCCTGCAACCTGGACGCCAACATACTGGCCGCATGTCTTCCGCTAATGGAAGAGTCACGACTGGAAGCCATTGAATGGTCGTTCGATGCCTTGTTTAAAGTGCAACAGATCCCATCCTGGTTTCTTGAATTGCTGACTGCCTACAGCAATGAGCAACGACTCATTGGGCATGGCGTATTCTTTTCCCTTTTTTCCGGAAAGTGGCGCCAGGAACAGGCCGATTGGCTGAAACAATTGAAAAAGGTCAGGGAGGAATTCCGGTTTGATCACGTGACGGAACATTTTGGCTTCATGACAGGGAAAGACTTTCATCACGGCGCTCCGCTGAATATTCCCTATACGAAAACCACACTCGACATTGGGAAAGACAGATTGAAGCGGATCTATGAAGCATGTGAATGCCCGGTAGGACTGGAGAACCTGGCCTTTTCCTATTCCCTGGATGAGGTAAAACGTCAAGGCGCCTTTTTGGAACAGCTCCTCGAACCTGTAAATGGTTTTATCATCCTCGATCTGCATAATCTCTATTGCCAGATCCACAATTTTAATATTCCATTCGAAGAAATACTCGCAGGCTACCCGTTGGATAAAGTACGGGAAATACATATTTCCGGCGGCAGCTGGGAAGATGCTCCCAATAGCCCGGTGAAGAGAATCAGGAGGGATACACATGATGATGCCGTTCCGGCAGAAGTATTTCATCTACTGGAAAACACGATAGCCCGTTGCCCCCATCTTAAATATGTTGTACTCGAACAACTTGGAAATGCCCTTACCACCAGTGAAAGCAGGATTACTTTTTACAATGATTTTGGAAAGATGGAAAGTATTGTGAAGAAGAAAAGCACACCCGGTATATCATCTTACCATCCCTTTTTACCATCATCCCCGGTAATTACAGGTAACATCATTGAAGATGAAGTGCTGTACCATCAGCAGCTGGAACTTTCTGCTATACTGGAATCAGCAGCCTCCTGCCAGGAGGCTATTCACTCGCTCTCCCGCTCTTCCCTTGCACATACCGCCTGGCAAATTGAAAGCTGGGAACCTTATATGATAGATACCGCCATACAGATTGCACAAAAATGGAAGAAATAGCCGCTGTGCCCCTGTTCACAATTGAACAATAAATTGTACTGAAACTGAACAAAGTGCTTAATTTCATGTGTATAATTTATTGTTATTAAGAGGATTGAGAACTGGTATATTCTTTCCTGCGATGCGAATGGTCAAAGATTTTAAACTTCATGTTTAGCAACTATTTTAAAATAGCGTGGCGGAATCTGATCCGGAATAGAGCCTTCTCGGTTATTAATATCCTTGGGCTCACCATAGGTTTAACCTGCAGCCTGCTGATATTATTATGGGTTTGGGATGAACGCAGCGTAGATAATTTCCATGAGCAGGGTAACCGGCTTTACCTCGTATATGAACGCCAGTTTGTAGATAAAGAGGTATTTGCAGGTTATAAAACACCAGGTATGCTGGCTAACGAAATGAAGCGCACCATTCCGGAAATTGAGTACGCGTCAAATTTTTCGTGGATAGATGATAGCCCCGACCGGCTTACGTTTGAGAATAACAGTAAAATAATAAAGTTTGATGCCTGTTATGCAGATACCGACTATTTTAAAATGATGAGCTATCCCTTACTACAGGGTAATCCGGCTACTGCACTCAGTACACCCGGAAGCCTGTGTGTATCGGAAAAAATGGCCAAAGCGTTTTTTGGAAGCGCCGATGTTGCCTTAGGAAAAACACTTCGCTATGACAACCGGAAAGACCTGACAATAACCGGCGTGTTCAAAGACCTGCCGGAAAATGTTTCCGCAAAGTTTGATTGTCTCATTGACTGGTCCACCTTCCTGCAGGAAAACAGCTGGGCAAAAGACTGGGGCAATGTGGGGCCTAATACAATCGTTCTCCTGCGCAAAGATGCCAATCCCCAACAGGTGGCGGCAAAGATTAAACAATTACTGGCCAGGTATAATAATACCAGCCATCACCGCGTGGAGCTGGAGTTACAACGTTATGGCGACAGCTATCTGAATGCAAATTTTAAAGCGGGCTATTTATCGGGAGGCAGGATAGAGTATGTAAGACTATTCAGCATAGTGGCTGTTTTCATTTTATTGATTGCCTGCGTCAATTTCATGAACCTTACTACTGCCCGATCTGCAAAGCGCGCCAAAGAAATTGGTATCCGTAAAGTGGCCGGCGCAGCGAGGTCTGTGCTGGTTCGGCAGTTTCTGAGTGAGGCCATGCTGATCACCGGGTTGTCGGTGTTACTGGCGTTGGCGCTTGTTTATGTGCTGTTGCCTGTTTTCAACCAGCTTACCAGTAAGCAGATCGTCTTTCCTGCCTCAAATATTTATTTCTGGTGCAGCCTGGCAGGTTTAACGATCGTCACCGGGCTTGCCGCCGGCAGCTATCCTGCCATTTTTCTGTCTTCTTTCCGCCCTCTAACAGTTTTAAAAGGAACGCTGAGATTCGGCAATAGCAATTATTAGTTTACGGAAAGGACTGGTGGTATTCCAGTTTACACTTTCTATTATTTTCATTACAGGAACAATCGTTGTTTCGAGGCAGGTAAATTATATACAGCAAGCCAATCTTGGTTATAACAGGGAGAATCTGGTCTATTTGCCGGTAGAAGGCGACCTGGCAGCAAAGTACCAGGTGTTTAAGCAGGAAGCATTGAATGCACCGGGTATTAAGATGGTATCGCGGATGGGAGAGTCGCCTACTTCAATAGGAAGCAGTACCTGGGGGATTGATTGGGAAGGCAAAACGCCCGGCGACAACCAGATGTTTACACAAACTGCGACAGGATATGATTTCGTAAAAACACTCGATTTAAAAATAATCGCAGGAAGAGATCTTTCCAAAGATTTTGCATCAGATTCTGCAGGCTACCTGGTGAATGAAACCGCATTAAGAATAATAGGTTACAAAGATCCAATTGGCAAGCCATTGAACGTATGGGGGAAGCAGGGCACCATAGTAGGTGTGTTAAAAGACTTTCATTTTTCGTCTTTACATGAACCTATTCATCCTTTGATTGTGCGGAACGGCGAAACAAGTGATTATGGAAATATCCTGATCCGCACGGAAGCAGGAAAAACAAAGGAAGCACTGGCCAGCCTGGAAAAGATCTGTAAAACATTAAATCCTAAGTTTCCATTTACTTTTACTTTCTCCGATGATGCTTATCAGAAAATATATAACAGTGAAGCAGTAGTAAATAAATTATCCGCGGTTTTTTCATTCCTCGCCATATTTATATCCTGCCTCGGATTGCTGGGACTGGCCATGTTTACCGCCGAACAACGGACAAAGGAAATTGGTATCAGGAAAGTATTAGGCGCCGGTATGGTTTCCCTGTTCACCTTATTATCAAAGGAGTTTATTGTACTTGTGATAATAGCATTCTTTATTGCATCGCCATTAGCCTGGTGGGCAATGAACAGCTGGTTGCAGAATTTTGTCTATAAAATCGAAATGGAATGGTGGATGTTTGCGCTCGCCGTTTTATTGATCATTGGTATTGCTTTGCTGACGATCAGCTATCAAACCCTGAAGGCAATATTAATAAACCCGGTAAGGAGCTTAAAGACTGAGTAATAAATAAGGGAGAAGCAAATACTTTATCACTGCCAGTAAGGCAGCATCACGGGCATTTGCATAATCTTCTACGCTTTTGCCTGGATAGGGAAATTAACAGTAAAAGTACTACCCTTATTAACTGCAGAAGAAACAGTGATCTTTATTCCGTGATAATGGGCAATAGTGCTGGCAATAGAAAGTCCCAGTCCATAACCTTCAAGTTCTGTTCTGGCCACTTTTTTAAAGCGGTTAAAGATGACGCCGATTTCCTGATCGCTGATGCCGATGCCGGTATCATTGATAATAAGCTGGTACACTTCACCGGGAAGCAGCTGGCCGCTCACAGTTATTTGTCCCTGTTGTACATTGTATTTTATGGCATTGTTGAGCAGGTTATATACCAGTTGGAATATCAGATCATGATTGAGGTGATGAAGCACCGTTTCCCGGGAAAGATTCATGTTAAACCGTAACTGTTTTTCTTCCAAACGGTGTTCCAGTTCTTCCATTACCTCTGTTACCAACAGGTACGGGGATACGCTGTCAGTTTTTGGGAACTGGTCATTTTCAATACGGGAGATGAGTAGTAATGAATGGACAATTTTTTTCAGCCGGTTCAATGTCTTCATCATGCCTATAATTTTCCTTTGCAATTCCTCGTCCGGCGAGTCTTCCGCTATCAGGTTCTCCAATTTATTTTGAAGAATGGTGATAGGCGTCATCAGTTCGTGGGATGCATTGGACGTGAACTCGCGTTCTTTTTCAAAGGCCTCGTTGATTTTGCCCATCAGTTCAATGAGGGAATCATCAAGATACCTGAAGTCGGTGGTAGATGTTTTGATGGAAGGAACATGATCTTTAAAAGGAAATTTCCTGTTAACGAGCCTGGTACTGATAATAACGCCGAGCGGGCGTAATAGAAGCCGGGTGAAAATAAGATCCGCAAGAGTGGTGAGCACTATCAGGCCAAACAACACATACAGGGCTACTTTTTGCAAAGGGCGGTTATACTGGCTGATGGTGGCTGTTTTCTTTCCAACTTCCAGCATATACCGGTTGTGTTGGTAAGTGAAAATATGACTTAATACGCGGTAGGTAAGGGTATCGCCCTCCACTACACGTTGCAGGGTGGCGATGGTGTCGGGGAAGTTAGAGTTACCGGCGGGTTCCATCGAAATATATTCTTCCTTCAGCATGGTGTAGCTGCCATAGTTTTCTTCGCCCTGGAGATAAGCGTCGATGCCGTTTTTCCATATTACGCTCAGCACTTTTTTCTTTTGCTCTTTCAGGTAGTTGTCGTTATACCTGAAAGCAATATCCTCTACCAGGAAAGGCAGCAGCAGTACGAACAGGACGGCGATCGCCATTTTCGACAATGTAATGAAAAGAGTAAGTTTAGTAAAAAGTTTCACGCTCAGAGCTTTATTTTATAACCCACATGTCTGAGGGTTTGCAGCCATTCCACGGAGGCAAAGGCCGATAATTTTTTCCGGATATTTTTAATATGCACATCAATATAATTGGAATCATAATCGTCGTCCGAAAAGTTCCCCCAGATATGTTCACTCAGCTGCATCCTGGTGAGTGGCCTGTTTTTATGCAGCAGCATATAGCTGAGCAGATCAAATTCCCTTCTCGACAAAGAAATCTCCTGGTCTTCAAAAAACACGCTTCTCTGATGCAGATCTATGTCAAAATCTCCCAGTGCTATCTTACTATCCGTTAGTCCGAATTTCCTCCTGGAAATAGCCTGCATCCTGGCCTGAAGTTCAGGGAGGGAAAAGGGTTTTGGAAGATAGTCATCAGCCCCCATATGGAGGCCTTTAATACGATCTTCCAACTGCCCGCGTGCGGTGAGAATAATGTAAGAAGCTTCCGGGCAGTTTTTTCTTGCCTCCTGCAATAGTAGCAGACCGTCTTTATCCGGTAGTCCCAGGTCCAGCAGGATAAAGTCGTATTGATTTTCTTCCATTTTCTCCAGGCCCTGCCTGGCCGTATAAGCCAGATCGCAGCAGTACGTTTTCTCAAGATAGGCCTGCATTTCTGCGGCCATCGCCTTTTCATCTTCTATGATCAGTACTTTCATCGGACTAAAACTGGTAATAGAAACTGCAGTTAAAGAAAGAATTGGCATCTCCGGCGCCGCTGAGGGCCTTATCGCTTAATACAGACAGCTGGTAGGCCAGTTCTATCATGTAGTGCGCCCTGTTATAAGCCAGTGGCACTCTCAAACTATAAGACAACAGATCGAATTTCGTGGCTTCTTTTGTAATTGTTTCCGATGTGCCCGGGATACCTGATAAGACAGGTAAGGGCAAACCCAATAATTGTTTCTCCTGTACGTAAGTCTGGTAAAAATGCTGCGTTCCACCTACTGCTTCTACCGAAGGCGTTAGGGTGATAAGGTCTTTTCCTTTGAAAATACTGCCCAGCTGAATCGCTTTTTCGGTACTCAGTGTTACAAATACATCCTGCTGTTTTCCAAAGGCATAATCTACGTTCACGCCGGTGGTCATCCAATAGTGGTATTTCAGGCTGGCAGCGGCATTATCCGTATTGGCCGCCTGCAGGAAGGGGGAGTTCGAAGGAAAGAACGTGTGACTGTAGCTAAGATCTGCAGCCAGTTTTTTCCCTATCTTAAATGCGATGCCTGCTCCCGCGCTGGTGGCCGAAACGGCTGATCCGGAATCGTTCAGTAAACGGTAGCCCACTCCTGAAAAATAAATCCCGGAACGGAATTGCAATGTGGCGCTGGCCGCCATATAAGGCATGGTGGCTGCGGCTGTCTGACCATAGTAATTGGCATTATTGGAATATAACGCGCCCAGTGTCAGTGTAACTTTCTTGTTGCTGGCTTGTGTGCTGTCGGCCTGCGTGCGCCCTGTATCTGTTTGCGCCTGCGCACTGCTGTGGCATAGCCAGAAAACTGGCAAAATCAATGCATATCTCATGTCATCATCTTTAACCCGGTCAAAATATTTTTCCCGGAACGATCTTAGGCTTAATGATCCTGATGGGCTTTATGGGCAATGGAGAAGGAACGGCCATCGGTTTGATCAGGCGCCTCGATTTTGGTACTTCCTTTATCTCCGGTAAACGTTCCTGCAATGTTGTCACAGGTTTTTCGACCGGTTTGCCGGCAGCAGTTTTCACTGGCTGCAATGTGTCGGCCAAAGGTGCATATCCGTAACAGGCACGCGGTTTTAGCAACAACAGTGCCGGAACAATAACGAGCGTAGATAAAAGGAATTTGATCATTGCTATAAAAATAACAGATTTTTGCCGCTATCCTCCGGCAAAAATCTGTTTTTCTGTTGAAATTACAGGATGCCTGATAATACTCCTCCTGCGATATGTGTATTAATGCGGATAGGCGCTGCCTGTATTTTCATGGTTTGGTTTACAGCAGCATTAAGATGTGAGACCGCTTTAACGTTGCTGGTGGCCGTATTTTCAAGTTTGGTCCCCGCGGTTTGCAGCGTACTGTTTACCGTATTTTGGACGCTTGCGCTGGTGCTGGCGGCGGTGGCTGTCGCCGTGTTTAATTGACTGTTAACGGTTTGCACGGCCTGTTCTGCACCGTTGGACTGTGCATGAATGGTAGCCGTGTTACTGGCGCCCACACCGGCGTTCCCGGTAGCTGCATTGGCATTGGTTTGACTGTTTGCGCTTACTTTTACATCGGTTTTTACTGAGGTTTGCTGGGCAAAGGCAGCGCCTGAGAATAAAAGTGCGATAGCCATTAATCCTTTTGCTTTCATGATCCTGGTTTTTAGGTTGTTCAATATTGTATGTCGAAACAAAGCTAATACCGCAAGATGAAGCGAAAATGAAGAAACGTTGAATGTGATTTTATATGGATGAGCCTGATATATAAAAGAGCATATTATCAAGGAACATCGACTGCATGCTTTAGTTTCAAAGCACTCAATTCTTCTTTTGAAAGAGGGATAGCTTCCAGCTGTGATCTGCACGCGGCTGTGCGATTGGGTTCATTGAGGGATCCGGCCAGTTCAATGCGTATCATCAATGCCTCCGCAATATCCGTATTGGCTTCATTTCCAGGCCGGGCTAATGCAACATCCAATGTTTTCGCAGCCGCCATATCATCATTTTTGTAGTCGCGGAACCTGGTGGCAACGGCAATAGATTTTTGCAGTGGGCTTTGATCTTTGTTATCCGCATTCTGCCACACTTCTTCATCTTTCTCCCCAAAACTAACAAAGATGATGGAGTTGCCGGAAACATCTGTTAACGTAAATCGTGTTGCATCTGGTTTCATTCTCGAAATTCTTGGGATGCCGGTATTAGGCACCCTTCCCAGCGATGCTTTTAGTTTCTTAGTAAACTCCAGGTATACCGCCCTGGCATCGGTAACTGCCACAAGACAACCACCGTAATAATTAACAGCAGCATCCATGCCTTTAACACGGGCGAAATGTAATTCATACCCACCCCGTTCAAGGATGCCATACTGGTAAGGACGTGTCAGTTTATAGGTAATACGGTATCCCAGTTCCTCCCAAAATGCCAGGGTTTCTTCAATGGAGGTGCAGGGGAGTATGGGAGTTGTTATCCACTCTTTCTTAGTTTGTTGTTTGTTCATAGTGGGTGTTATTTTTATCCGCCAAATCTAAATGCTTTCTCAAAGCATCTCCTGTCATATACTTTTTTGTATGTAACCGGCATAGCGAAAAATGCCCATCATTTCTTTGTTACCGGATTCTGTACAAAAATGGTAAATTGTATTACGAAAGGAAACGTATTATTAAAACAGGTATGAGTAAAGGGAGAAATAAAGAATTTGTTAATCCAACCGGCCTAAGCCAGATCAGCAGTATATTTCTTGCAATTGTGAGAATCGTGTTGGGTATATATTTGCTATATACTGATCCTTTATCATTCAGATTCAGATATCTCCTTATAATTCTATTCCTTATTTCAGTTTCAAGACATCTGCTTTTCTATTTCAGTAAACCCAAGCCCGATAATATATATAATTTCCTGCTTGACCTGGTCACGCCATGCCTCTATGGATTTATCCTGTTTCATATCTTATCCATATATCAATCAGCATTTTTATCACTTGCAGTCAGCATTTTTTTACCCGCTATCATTTATTGTTTTTTATTTGGCGGTGATCCTGTTCCGGTAATGAGTAAAGGAATTTTTTTTAGTGGGTTGCTTTGTTATGTATTGACTTTCCTCCTCGCGGTAAATTATACGTTCGATACTTCGACTCCTTCAGTTGAGAAGTATTTTTTAGCAAACAAGTACTATACAACCGCGGCATACGAATACGGGACCGAAGGGGGAAATAATTATTACTTTGACCTTATCCATGTAGACAGTATTTCTTCACACGCTCAATGGGTTGAAGTAAACCAAAAAACCTACGGTCAGTATCGTAGTAGCCAGAAGTATAAAAGGATGAAATTTGGAGAGGAAGAATTTATGATATTGGGTAGAAAGGAAACGCCATTCGCTAAGCGGCAGTATTATTTTTTATTGCAGGAAGTGAATGGTCCTTTTGAGGCTAAGCATATGGAGGAATCAGAATACTCCCGGTTTGAAGAAGGAGATACTTTTCATATTGAGGAACATAAAGGTTTTTTGGGGATAGGATGGGTAACTTACCGGTGATGATTTTTTTAGATAGTTGCCTGTTAAATGAAAAAGCCGCAGAGACTTTGTATACATATGGAATTTCGCGAAATGCTTCAAATAGTAGTGTCTATTTCTTTTACTTATTTTCCATGTTTTGCTGCATGAAAATTATTATCTGTAAGGTTACGTACATTTGAGAGTCATGCCTTATTTTATGTAGAAAAAAAGCATATATGATACTTAGAAAAGCGACAATTGAAGATTGGAAAATTCTCCTTGATTGGAGAAATGATATTGAAACAAGGAAAAACTCTCATAAAATAGAAATCATCGAAGAAGAGAATCATAAGAAATGGTTAAGTTCCATTTTGGCGGCCGAAAATAGACAGTTATTTATTGCCATTGATAATGAATTACCAGTTGGCACTGTTCGGGCAGATTTCGACGATCAGTTTAATGCTTATGAACTATCCTGGTCAATTTCGCCGGAGGTGCGCGGAAAGGGTGTTGGGAAAGAAATGGTTAAGCTATTGACAGATAAATTAAATACAAGAATAAGGGCTGAAATAAAAAGTGGAAATATAGCTTCCATAAAGATTGCTGAATACGTAGGATTAACATTCAAGGAAGAAGATAATGGTATTTTACATTATACAAACTACTGAAAATTTGCTTTTCCTTCATATTTTAAAAAGGAACTAGTTGGGTTTAATTATAATATCCCCTCGTTAGACAGCTATCTCCCTCATCTATGAATACAAATCATTCAAGTCTCCTCAGACAGGTATAGATTAGAAAGTCCCATAGAACTCGCATTCTATGGGACTTTCTAATCTTTCGTATTCCGCTTTTTTTCTATTCTCAATTGCAGCTATTATTATTTATCGTCGTCTCCGTCCACATATAGTTTCGTCCCAAACATTTTGTTATTCGTAGTGGGAAAACCAGAAATATCGAACCCGCTGTGTGATGCTTTGCTAACTTCCAGCAATTTGGGAATTACAATGCGCGCACTGAAGGACAATGCTACTTAACGCCGCTGGGATACGCCTGTGGTGCTGTTGTAGGGCCCTGCACCACCAATTTTCCACCTGGCAATATATTCATCCGGTCTATAAAAACGACACGCTTATCACCCGTTTCCGATGTGCGGCCATGGTATACACAAAACATTTCTTTACCATCCGGTGAATACGTGATGCTGTTATGACCAGTGCCTGTTACCACACCGCCTTTCTCAACGTTCTTTTGCAGCACCGGGTTGTTAGCAGCTTTTTTAAAAGGTCCTAAAGGACTTTTAGATGTAGCATAGCCCACCGCATAATTTTTGCCGCCAAAGTAATTGGCAGAATACATCATGTAATAGGTATTTCCTTTTTTGAAGATGGAGGAACCTTCGGTCCAACGGCGATTCACTTCTTTCGATGTAACCGAGCGGCTTTCCCATTCAGCCTGTTTATCTTTCGTGCTGACCGGCGGGCGCAATAGCAACACCGGTTCACCAATTACGCCACTGAGATCTGGTTTTAATTCTACCCCATATACCCAGCTTTCTTCGATCTCATTGAACCAGCCTTTGTTTTTGGCCCAGGCAGCTATTTCACTCTGTACCGGATGTTTGTAGCAACAACGGGAATAATAGAGGTACACTTTTCCACTTGCTTCGAATAGCACATTTGCATCGATGATGGGGTAACCTGGGTCAAAAATGGGCTTGTTGTTTACATCGATAAATGGCCCGGTTGGTTTATCGGCCACTGCAACGCCAATGCGAAAGTTTTCGAGTTCCCTGGTTGGATTGTCTTTCCATTGAGCACTGTAAAACATGTAGTACTTCCCATTTATAGCATATACTTCCGGCGCCCAGTAAGCACCCTCCCAGGCGGCTTTTGGATCGCTCCAGCCATTTTTGTTATCGTGAAAATACACCTGGCCTTCGTTTTTCCAATTAACCAGATCGGTAGAAGAATAGGCCGCGAAGCCCTTCCTGGCGCCGCCGGTCCCATACATATAATATTTGTCGCCTTTCACATGTAATACATAAGGGTCAGCCAAATCAACAGCCAGGGGATTGTTATACGTCAATTGCTGTGCGTTCAGGGAAATAGCCGCTACTATTAAAAATGAGATCAGCATGATTTTTTTCATGTTCCAATATATTAATTTTCTGTGAATGGACATATGCCGTTCTGTTGGAGAATTTTGCGATGAGTTCGGGTAAACCTGATTAAAGGTTATTCCTTGAACAAAAAGCGTCTGCATGAGTTAAGTCTGCTATTTGAAGCACTCAAACAGAGAGTGCGATTGATGGGCAATGTTGTAAACACACAAAATTATCTTCTGAAATAAAAGCTGATAATTTACACATACGTATGTTTTAGAGAAGTTTGTTGAAAGGAGTAAAAACGCAAATAATGTGTTAAATTAAATAGCTCCGGAGTATGTTTGTGGCTATTATGGATATCTTAGTTAGAAATCCCTCATTATGTCAAAAGCATCCATCTTGACGTTATCAGGACTAATAATTTTATTCTGCTCCTGTAAAAAGAAAGATTCTCTGGCCGGTATTGACAAGAATGCGCTATTTGCGTCTCCTACAGCCTCAGAGTTAAAGGCAATAGAAATAGATTGGGATAAAAGGGATCTGACACCAACTAATATTAATATTGAGCAAACACATGCGATTAACAGCCAACTCGATTACAAATTAATTTCCTTTTATGCCTCGGGTTACAAACAATATGCAGCCATACTCCTTCCGGTTACCACGACACCTTTGCCCATCTGGTTTTATGTGGCCGGTTTTTCACTAAACGATCCTGTGAGCTATCAAAAGATAAAAACGTCTAAACTGAATGCCATATATGTCATTCCTGCCTTAAAAGGACAGTCTTTGAATATTACAATCAATGATACCACATACAAAAGCCCTGTTTCAATGGGAACAAGGAATGACGCTTTTGATGGTGCTGCAGACGACATAATCAGCACGTTAAACGCAGTGGCTACAATATTTAAGGCAGACACGTCAAAGGTTATGGTACAAGGTGGCAGTAGAGGAGGAACGGTGGCTTTGTTAGTGGCAGAACGGGATAAGCGCGTAAAATTATCAGTAGGTGTCGCCTTTGCTTCAGACCTACTCGCATTAACAGCCTCACATCGAAATGATCAGACTTACAGATTTCAATTTCTTGATGCGTTGATAAATGGTTCTATTTCTTTAACTGAGGCCAGAAAGAAGATGATCGCAAGTTCACCTATTTATTTTTGCAAGCATCTTCATAAAACGCAAATCCACTTTGGCGACAAAGATGACATTACACCATTAACTCAAGGGCAGATGCTTTTTAACGCTATGAAAGACCTCGGAAAAGAGGATAGCATTGAATTTTATATTTATAAAGGTAAAAGCCACCAGGACATTGGTGACAATAATCCTGAAATGCAAGAGCGGATTAGAAAGTTCTTAACTTTTTTATAAAGAGGAGGAATTTAAATTAAGAACTTATCGGGTTTATATAAAAAAGCTTTCAGGTTATTTACCTGAAAGCTTTTTATCTGTAGCGAGATCGGGAGTTGAACCCGAGACCTTTGGGTTATGAATCCAACGCTCTAACCACCTGAGCTACCTCGCCTTATTCTCCATCCGGATCGCTGTAACTACTATCAGTAGCGCCTGCTGCTCCAAAACGGGAGTGCAAAGATAACGGCTTAAAAACGAAAATTCAAAATGAATCCATCGTTTTTTTATAATTTTTTTTAAACCGTATCGCCCGGAGCAGGCTTATCCCATTTTTTTAACAGCGACTCATCTACGGACCGGATATGCAAATCCCGCTGTGGATAAGGGATTTCGATACCCGCCTGATTAAGGGCCGTGTAAATGAACGACATCACCTCATTTTGAAGCCTGCCCGCATTATCCAGGTCACCTACCCAGAAGTAGACCTTGAAATTCACCGCGTTATCTCCGAAGTCGGTCAGCTGTATAAAAGGAGCGGGAGCAGTAAGCACATCTTTACGATCGGTAAAGGCGGAGTTGATAATAGCGGTCACCTGGTCAATATTACTTCCATAGCCAACGCCCAGCGCAATTGTTATGCGTTTATTCCGGTTGCTCCGGGTCCAGTTGATCAGTTGTTGGGATATGAGGTCGCCGTTGGGAACAATTACTTCTGAACCGTCGAAGGCATTGATCTTGCTGGAGCGGATGCCTATTTCTTTTACAACGCCGGAACGGGGTCCCAGTTCTATCACATCACCAACTTCTATGGGCTTTTCAAAGGCGAGGATAATACCGGATACCAGGTTGTTCACGATGTTCTGCAAACCAAAACCGATACCAACGCCCAGGGCGCCTATTACAATGGTGATTTTATCCATGGGAATGCCGGAGGCGGCAAATGCCAGCAACACGCCGCCGGCAAGCACTGCCAGGCGGAGTAACAACAGGGCGGAACCGAATTTCGTTTTCTTATTGGGATTGGCACTTTGACCGGTGTTACCAAACATATATGCAATCAGCTGCGAAGCCACAGTAGCCACCCATATTACCAGGATAAAAATGATGACGCTGCTGAAAGTAAAATCCGAATTGCCGAGCTTATGTTTGGAGGAGAGGATATCGGTAATAACCTCGTAAATAATATCATACAAATAAACACTGCGCGATAAAATTACCAGCCAGCCTACAAAGCCCAGGATCGTGAGGAATGTTCTTAGTTTTTTCTGTACTTCCTGGTAGTCCATAAAAGAAATGAAGGTGCTGGAATCTTTATTGGCCTCTACCTGGAGATAAACGGCTTCCATCAGTATTTTTACAAGCGTAAATAAACTCAACGCCATCACTGTGCTCACAACAGCGGTAGATCCCATGATTTTGGCAGTGCCTACCCGCGCAAAAATTACCATGATCAGGGAAAAGGCGCTGATCATCATAAATAATATCAGTACCGGCCGGGTAAATTTCGGTTGTGCAAAAGTGGTAAGCGACGATTCTTTCAGCAGCCGGTTGCCCAGCAGTAGCGAAAGAATGGCGCCTATCAATAATCCCCATTGTTCGGTATAGGTAACCTCTATCAGCAGGTTATTCAGACTGTAAATAAACAGCAGGCCGGCCAGTAATAACCAGCTTTTGAATAAGGTTTTAGGAAGATGTGTGCGAAAGATAAAGGTCAGCGCTATCACATTTAAACCCCAGGTGATTTCCGTAAAAAGAATGGGATAACGTACAGAAAGTACGGAGGATAAAGTGGCAATCAGTACTACCGTACAGGCCACCGGGTTGCGGTAGAGGTATCGCGCGTGTTGGAGAATGGTTTCCCCTTCCTGTTCAGGATGATTGTGCCGGATGCGTTTAATATTGTTGTGTACCCACCAGGAAAATAATATGGCCAATAGTAACCACACAAAGAATATAGGCCATTGGATAGAAAAAAAGATGTCGAGCACTTTCGTGCTTTTATGCAAAGAGTTTTTCAGTACCGGGAAAAATTCAAGCGGGTTAATACTGTCGCGGTGCGGCTTCCACAGGTAGCGGTAATCCCGTACAAACATGTTGGAGGCGTATTGTTGCAACCGGTAGTCCATGTCCTCGTAAAGATTGGAGGCTTCAATATACCGGTTCGCCACCTGGTTTTGCAGCAGCCCTATCTTAATAAGACTGGCCTTATTCGCGCTGTCTACGGAACGGAATTTAAGCACGAGGTTGGTCACCTGGCCCAGGTAAAAACCATACAGTTCATCTTCGGAAGGGATGTTCCGCATAGCGGTATCTCCCCGGATAAGACGGATGGTGTCGTTAATGTTTTTCAGTTTCTCGTAATAGGAAAAAAGGGCGCCCTGCCACGATGTGAGCTTTCGTTGCACCTGCTCCAGCATTACTTTGTTGGTATATATGTCGTTGATATTGGGTGTGCGACCCAAACTGGCAATATTGTACCTGATCAGCGCGAGGGAAGTATCTGTGAGCGGCAGGCCGGCAGTGATCCTCGAGGTGTCAAACCCACGGCGGAGGGAACTCATAAGGTCGTTCAGCGTCAAAGTGTAGCTCTCAATGCGGTTGATCAGGATAGATACAGACGTGTCCGACTTTCTTACCCGGTTGGTATCTTTCGATAACGCCTGGATATTCTTGCTGATGGTAGCACTGTCAACAGCTACCAGGTGAATGGTATCGGTTTTGGGCTTACGCTTACGGCTTTGTGCATCGGCGTTGTAGCTCCCGGTCATCACTACCAGCAGTATCAGCAGCTGAAAAAAATATCTGTAATTGAGGTGAATCCTGGTAAACATATGAAGCTGTAAAATTGAATGATCTCTAGGAGGAACATTTTTAATGCCTAAATGTTCCTGAATTTAAAACTTTTAACTCTCCCGGCCGTTAAGTTTTCTGGAATCGGCTGCTTTATTTGTCCGGTATCCGATTCCTCAGTATTTTGTATAGGATTGGCAGACCAATGAAAACTAGCTTATGAACAGAGAAATGCTTGTTACCTCATTAAGAAAGGATCTCGAACCCTGGGATATCATCGTGATCGGGGGAGGGGCTACTGGTCTTGGTGCCGCCCTGGAAGCGGTAACACGGGGTTACAGAACCTTGCTGCTGGAACAGGTGGATTTCGCAAAATCCACTTCCAGTAAAAGCACGAAGCTGGTACACGGAGGCGTACGTTATCTCGCACAGGGCGATGTGTCGCTGGTAAGGGAAGCCAGTGTGGAACGTGGATTGCTGGCTGCCAATGCTCCACACCTGGTACGTAACCTGGCTTTCGTTATTCCTACTTTTAATTTCTGGGAGAACCTGAAATATACAGTTGGCCTCAAAATGTACGATTGGTTGGCAGGCCGGCTCAGTTTGGGGAAGTCCGTACATATTTCGAGATCTGCTACCCTGGAGCGGTTGTCTACCCTGAAGCAGGACCGGCTTGCTGGTGGCGTGCTGTATCACGACGGGCAGTTTGATGATTCGCGTCTGGCCATTAACCTGGTGCAGTCCATTTCAGATAATGGCGGTACGGTGCTGAACTATATGCGTGTTACCGGTTTGCGAAAAGACGGCTTTGGGAAAATCAGCGGACTAACGGTAAAGGATACCCTGGGCGGGGGAGAGGAAATATATCTTAACACCCGCGCAGTCATCAATGCTACCGGTGTGTTTGCAGATGATGTACTGGAAATGGATAACCCGGCTGCGCCAAAATCTATTGCGGCAAGTCAGGGAGTACACCTGGTACTCGACAGCGAATTTCTACCCGGGCATAACGCCCTGATGATCCCGTCTACCAGCGATGGAAGGGTACTGTTTATTGTGCCCTGGCACAATAAAGTAGTGATGGGTACTACCGATACCCCGGTGAATCATATCAGCCTGGAACCCCGCGCACTGGAGGAGGAAATTGCCTTCATACTCCGTACCGCCGGTCAGTATTTGTCAAAGGCGCCGCAACGCTCGGATGTCCGCAGCGTGTGGGCCGGTCTTCGCCCGCTTGCCGCCGCCAAAGCAGAGGGACATAAAACAAAGGAAATCTCCCGCAGCCATAAAATAATCGTGTCTGCGTCAAATCTTATTACAATAATCGGTGGTAAATGGACTACTTACCGCAGGATGGCGGAAGACGTCATACATAAACTGGAAGTGGTGCTGAAGTGGAAGGAAACATCCTCCGTTACCCATCACCTGAAAATACATGGCGCTACTGATAAGGTGAACTGGGAAGATCCGTGGTATTTCTATGGCAGTGATGTATTGCACCTGCACCAGATGGTCGCGCGTCAGCCGGATCTGCAGGAGGTGCTGAGCGGGGAATATCATATCATTAAAGCGCAGGTGGTATGGGCTGTGAGAGAGGAAATGGCCCGCAATATTGAAGATTTTCTGGCCCGCCGCACGCGTTTGTTGTTCCTCGATGCAAAGGAAGCGCTGCGTATAGCCCCTGCCGTAGCCCGGATTATGGCGGAAGAATTACATAAAGATGAACATTGGGTAGCTACGCAGATCAGCAGCTTTGCAGCCGAAGTAAACGGGTATCTGTTGAAATAATTTATAGGAAGATGGGGATCAACAGGTCCCCATCTTCCTATAAAATTACATCCATTTGAACTTCTCATTAAAAGGTTTCACTCTTCTTCCCGGTTGCACAGGCTCATCTGTGTAGCCCATATAAAAGAAGCCCAGTACCAGGTCTTCTTCTCCCAAACCAAAATATTCCTGCATGGCAGGATGGTAGGTCATCCCGCCGGAACCCCAGTAGGCAGCAATACCCAGGGCAGTAGCGCCCAGCCAGATATTTTCCACCGCGCAGGATACCGCAGCAATTTCTTCCAGCGCCGGGATCTTCGGATTGTTCCCGCGTTTCATGCAAATCGCCAGTACATGCGATGCCAGGTTGCCCTGTGTTTTCAGTTTGTCGTAGTTACCTGGAATATATTTATCAGCCGGGGTAAACTGTTTGTACATATCCGCATGATCTGCACAAAACTGCTGTACCTTATCGCCGCTGTATACCACAAAGTACCAGGGTTCTGTATATCCGTGTGTGGGAGCCCAATCTGCCAGCTGCAACAGCTGTTGTACCGTTTCATCTGCAATCTTCCGGCCGTTCATGCTGGTGGGTTTCACCGTGCGGCGTGCTATAATCGCCTGCTCCACTGCAGTGGAGGTGGTTGCTTCATCCATAGTCTGTTGTTTTTATTTTCCTGTTTCCAGTCGTGCCTTCATATCGGCTGGTAGTTTTGCTACTTTATGTGCTTTGTAATCAAAGCATATCATACCGGTTTTAGCTTCTGCAATGGTAATCGTTTGTCCGTTACGGTTAGTGGTGATGCGATAAAACAATTCAAAGCCCAGGGCACTAAATTCACCCGCCGCAATGGCGATGTCAAATATATCTCCGTAAAATCCTTCGCCTTTGTATGCAATGGCTACATCTGCCATAATAAAACCATCGCCGGCCTCATGATCCAGTTCTTTATAGCCGAGGCTGTTGAGGAACTGTATCCTGGCTTCATGAATAATAGACAGGATGGCGTCATTGCCTACGTGGTTGCCATAGTTAATATCCCGTATCCTTACGGGAATTTGTACGCTGAACGGGAATGTTGCAGGTAAATCTATCTTGACTCTTGCCATATTTATTTTTTAGGGAGATGCTAAACGTTTGCTGTTTGTTTCAGGAAGGCCACAAATTTCTCAAAGGCGCGGGCCCGGTGACTATACTTGTTCTTTTCCGTGAGATCCATTTCTGCAAAGGCGCGTGTTTCACCTTCCGGAACAAAAATCGGATCATAGCCAAATCCCTTTTCCCCTTTCACAGCGGTGGTGATATGACCTTTACTCACTCCCTCAAACTGGTGTTCCTTACCATCCAGTATCAGGGAAATAACGGTGCGGAACTGCGCACTGCGGTCGCTTTGGCCTTCCAGTTCCCGTAATACTTTAGCGATGTTGTCGGCGGCCTCTTTCTGTTCCCCGGCGTAGCGGGCAGATAAAACGCCCGGCGCACCGTTGAGCGCCGCTATTTCCAGGCCGGTGTCTTCAGCGAAACAGTTTTCCCCGGTCATCCGGTGAATGGTGGCCGATTTTTCAGTAGCATTGGCTTCAAGCGTATCATGTGGCTCCGGAATGTCTATATCAATACCGGCTTCCAGCAGGGTAACGATCTCAAACTGGTTTCCCAGTAACGACCGGAACTCTTTTACTTTGTTTGGGTTATTGGTGGCGAATATCAATTTCATATGATTGGAAAAGAAGTTTAAATGCCTAATAATTGTTTTAACCCGGCCCATAGCCTGGCCTTCAGTACTTTATCGCTGCCTATCAGGGATAGTTCATCGGAAAACAACAAGGTGGTACCGTTTACAGTTACCAGCTGATAAGGTGGTATATCATTTAATCCAAGTTGTTCCGGTGCAATCCCAAATACAACGCTCCGTTCTATCTTCACTGCCGCCTGCCAGTCGGGAAATGTGAGGGAAGGGTAGTGGATTACGTTAATCAGTGATACATCCTGCATCCCCAGTTTACAGGCATTTAATATATTAGTAAGGAGGTTGAATAATTCTTCGTTTAAATACGCTTCGTTTTCGTTTTGTATGAAGAGCGCAATGTTTTTTTGATTTTCTCCTAAATATTTGACTTTGGGCGTCACTTTTTCTACGGCCTCAGCCGGCATGCTTTTCCCGGGAATGATTGGCTGGGTAAAGATTTTAGCCAGAAAGTACGGGTCAAGTTGGGTTTGCTCAAGCGACATGTTTATTATCGTTTAGTTTAATATGAAAACCCCCTCTGGGGAAAAATCAGTTTATTTGCACTGCCGGTTCCACCAGGGCTCCGGTGGCACAGCGATTAAAATGTAAAAATATTGAGATAAAATTGATTAACCATGATGGTAGATAAATCAACAGTTAAGGAAGAGGCACTTCAGAAGATTAAAGTCACCAAAACTACGCACAGCAGGCTCAGTGAGGTTGATTTCAACAACCTGGCATTTGGTAAAATGTACGCCGACCATATGCTGGTGGCCGATTTTGATGGTAAAGAATGGAAAAATGCGGAGATACTGCCCTTCCAGAACCTGTCTGTAAGTCCTTCCAATGCTGCCTGGCATTACGGGCAGGCCATTTTTGAAGGCATCAAAGCTTATAAAGATCCCGAAGGTCATCCCATGATCTTCAGGCCATATGATAACTATAAACGTTTTAATACCTCTGCAGAAAGAATGGGCATGCCCCAGGTACCCGAGTGGTTGTTTGTAGGCGGATTGGATTTACTGATAGACCTGGACCGCAACTGGGTACCCACCGGTGAAGGCTGTTCCCTTTACCTGCGTCCTTTTATGATTGCGGCAGATGAATTTATCGGCGTCCGCCCATCTGATACCTATAAGTTTGCTATCATCAACTCGCCTTCAGGTCCTTATTTTAATAAGCCCATCAAATTATTGGTGCAGGATAAATATGTACGCGCCTTCCCCGGCGGCGTTGGTTACGCCAAAGCTGCAGGCAATTATGGCGGTACCATGTACCCCACCATGCAGGCAAGGAAACAAGGCTACGACCAAATCCTCTGGGTGGATGGCTACGAACATAAATACCTGCAGGAATGCGGTACCATGAACGTTTTTGCCATTATCGGCAATACCGCTATCACACCCGACCTTACCCAGGGCACCATCCTGGAAGGCGTTACCCGCGCCAGCGTAATGGATGTGCTGGCAGATATGGGACTTAAAATTGAAGAAAGGCCTATCTCTATTGATGAGGTGGTAACTGCCTATAATAATGGCACCCTCCGCGAAGTATTTGGTACCGGCACGGCCTCCAGTGTGGCCTATGTGGAACAGCTTGATTACCTCGATACGAAGATCAAACTGGATACTACCAAATATGAAGTAGGGGCGGAAGTAATCCAGCGGCTCGATGATATCCGCACCGGCCGCACCACCGATATCCGGCATTGGAATTACATAATAGACAAGAAATAAGCGTTTTATATATTATTATAGAGATAAGAATAGGGCTGATAAAAAGGCCCTATTTTTTTATGGTAGTTTCTAACGGATATCATACCTTTGCAATCCGGTTTTTGGTAATCCTGAGCTGCTACCAGAATAATAAGACCTTTCCCTGTTTACCCAGGAGATCATTCCGGCAAAAATATTTTCGAAACAATTTTGTTATTCACACATATAGTTTTACCTTTGCCGTCCCAAAATCCCTTTGTGGGGAATTTGGATGTCATTGTAAACCGACATAAAAAAACTAGGTAAAGAATGCCTACTATACAACAATTAGTAAGAAAAGGAAGAGAAATTATCCGGGCTAAGTCTAAGTCCAGGGCATTAGATAGCTGCCCTCAGCGTCGTGGCGTTTGTACTCGTGTATACACTACCACGCCTAAGAAACCGAACTCCGCTCTGCGTAAAGTAGCGAAAGTGCGTTTAACCAACAAAGTTGAGGTGATTGCCTATATCCCTGGTGAAGGTCACAACTTGCAGGAGCACTCCATCGTACTGATCCGTGGTGGAAGGGTAAAAGATTTACCAGGTGTTCGTTACCACATCGTTCGCGGTTCCCTGGATACTGCAGGTGTGAAAGACAGAAAGCAGAGCCGTTCCAAATATGGTACTAAAAAGGAAAAGGCTAAAAAATAATAATTATAAATAGTCGTAATTTTCAATAAATGAGAAAGCAAGCTGCAAAGAAATTGCCTCTGGCTCCGGATCCTCGGTTCAATGACAAGCTGGTAACCCGCTTTGTTAATAACGTAATGGAACAAGGAAAAAAGAGCATTGCCTATAAAATTTTCTACGATGCTGTGGATAAGGTAAGCACGATGACCGGTGAAAACGGTTACGAGGTTTGGAGAAAAGCATTGGCCAACGTTACTCCGGGTGTAGAAGTTAGAAGCCGCCGTATCGGTGGTGCTACCTTCCAGATTCCTGCGGAAGTTCGTCCTGACAGAAAGATATCCCTGAGCATCAAATGGTTAGTACGCTTCGCCGGCGAAAGAAACGGTAAAAGCATGGCTGACAAGCTCGCGAATGAAATCGTAGCAGCAAGCAAAGGTGAAGGCGCAGCGTTCAAGAAGAAAGAAGATACTCACCGTATGGCAGAAGCGAACAAAGCTTTCTCTCACTTCAGAATCTAGTTATAGCCCTCACAGGCAACTCAATATATTTGGCAAACAGTTCCTTTTGGAGCTGTTTGCCTTTTTGTGTTGATAAAGGAAAGATAACCTCCGCTTCCATCTCCCTTAATCCAAAAAAATCCAAAAAGTAAAAATCAAATTAATCAGCGTAATCAGCGGGAAAGACAAAATCCGCGAAAGACAATTTAAGTGGCGAAGGCCACAAACAAAAAGGCGGGCATCCGCAGATGCCCGCCTTTCGCTATTTCGGAATCACTTATTTTACACTCACCAACACATTGATCTTGCCTTCTGCACCGCTGAACTCCTGCAGCGCCTTGCCAAGTACCTGACCCGGCTTTACTTTATCAATATCCGCCTTCATCGCATAACCAGCCCTGCTGGAAGTAACCAGCAGATCGCCACGGCGGATAGCACCATTTTCATTGCAAACTTTAGTAGGTATTACGCCTATCACACCCATTGGTACTTCTTCGTCTAAATTCGCATCAATATCCTTTTCAGTTAACAACAAACCTGGTTTAGTGGCAAATACCCCCGCTACCAGCGTAGAATAGGGTTCGGATGATTTTTCCACCATCCGGTCTGTATGAGTGGAGATCACCAGTACATCCCCGGTTTCATAGGCATTGCGTTCGCCTGATACTGCAAATGATTCCGCCACATCGGCGCCTGATGCCTGGGTACCTCCGTTAAAGAATCCCCTTCCTGCTTTATTAATACGGGCTACATTGACACTCGCACTCTGAAATACCGCAATGTTTCCGGATGGTCCGGTATGATTAACGAGCATATTATTGCCGGTACCCACATTGGTAATGTGTACCACCGGTTGGCTGTTGGCGGCATTAAAGTTGGCAAACCTGCCGGCTTTACCCGTTCCGAAGTTGGGTACAAAGCCGGAAATGGCATTCCCGCTTCCATCGCAGGAAGCCTCAACACCATCTCCATTGCCACCGGCATTGGCAGTTACACCATTCCCGCTGCCTTCTGAAAGCGCCAAAACAGCAGGCGCATTTCCCGCAGGGTTTGAGGCATAAAACAACCCCGCAAATCCGCCGGTACCAGAGGCTAATCCATAAACGCCTGCGGTACCAAAATTAGAAAATATGGAGTTTACTTCTCCTTTAACAGCCGGAGAAGTACCTGTTGTCCGGTCTACCTTGAAGTTACCTGCAATACCGTTACCCACCGTTTGAACGGTAATAACATCACTGGTATTATCTTCATTAAAGATATTAAACCTGCCCGCCCTGCCGGTAGCAAAAGTGGGTACCCAGGCATACAGGGCGTTACCGGCGCCATCTATATTTGTTTCCACACCATTACCGTCTTTACCGGCATTGGCGGTAATGGCATTACCATTACCATCTGTTAAAGCTATCAGCGATGCACCATTACCCGCGGGGTTAGAAGCGTAGAACAAGCCGGCACGTCCACCGGTGCCGGAGGAAACTCCAAATACCCCGGCTGCGCCGAAGTTGCCAAAAATAGTATTTACCTCAGCCCGTACAGCAGCCCCCACACTGTTGGTGTTATCCACCAGGAAGGAAGCAGCATTACCCTGCGTATTATCCGGTATATTACCATTACCATTGGTTTCCACTTCGAGGATATTTCCGGTAGTATTGGTGGCATTGAAGTTTTCAAAACGTCCGGCCCTTCCGGTACTGTTATTCAATCCCACCTGGCCCAATACACCTATGCCGGTACCACTTGTATTGGTAGCTATAAATCCTCTTACACCATAGCCACCGCCATCGTTCCGGCCTACCACTGAGCCGGCAATATCGCTGGTAGTACGTCCTACCACTGCTTCGCCTCCGCCATTGTTATCACCTACCACACCGGCAGACGTTTGAGCACTGGTGATACCGTGAATCGCAAATCCGGCGCCGGTGCTGCTTCGTACCCCGGCTCCATTGCCGCTTGAAGTAACATTTACCACCGTACCATTTCCCACAGTACTGGCAACCAGTGCATTGTTGTTATTAGCGTTGTTAAAAATTGAAATGCTCGCCGGAATGCCATTATTACTGGTAGCAGTTAGCCCCGTACCGGTATTGCTGTTGGCATATACGCCGGTTCCGTTGGCAGAGGCATTACCATATACGCCAAGCCCGTTTGGTGTAACACCATACACGCCCCAACCGGATCCGTTCTGCGATCCCCAAACTCCAACCCCTAAACCACCGGTACCATTATTGATACCTCGCACACCGCTGGAAAATCCACCTGGGGAAGCAGAGGAAACAATGCCCCTGACAGCCGCAATGCTGCTGGTCGTGGTATTGTTAACCCCTTCCAGCGATGTGCCGTCACCGTCATTGGTAATGCTGAAAAGTGTGGCCGCATTATTTTCTGTAGCCACAAAAGGCAGTGTAAGACCTCCTCCCGGAGGCGCAGCTGCCATCCATTGTGCTCCATCAAACTTAAGGATTTGACCTGCTGCCGGCGCTATATTGCTCACTGGTTTACCCTGTAAGGCTTGTACAACCGGATTGGGATAAGTGCCGGAAAGATCTCCGCCGGCAGGGCCGTTAGGAGGCAAGGTGGTAGGGATCACACCCGGCGCAATTTTCGCCAGCGTCACCTTTCCATTCCCGATAAGTGGATTGGGATAGGTACCTGAAAGATCACCACCTGCAGCTACGCCGTTAATATCACCGGCTGGACCCTGCGGACCCACAGGACCTGCAGGGCCTATCGGGCCAACTGGTCCAGGTGCGCCGGGTATGCCCTGAATACCTTGCGGACCAGCTACACCAGGATCACCTTGCGGTCCGACCGGACCAGCAGGTCCAATCGGCCCAACCGGACCGGCCACGCCCGGATCACCTTTCGCTCCCTGTGGTCCGGCAGCACCGGCTGGTCCAACAGGTCCAATCGGACCAACTGGTCCGGCCACACCCGGATCACCTTTCGCTCCCTGTGGTCCGGTAGCCCCGGCTGGTCCTATTGGGCCCACCGGACCCGCTACACCCGGATCACCTTTAGCGCCGGCAGGTCCCACTGGACCCACTGGTCCTATCGGTCCTACGGGGCCAGCTGCGCCAGGATCGCCCTTAGGCCCGGCCGGTCCTGTTGCCCCGGCTGGTCCGGCCGGGCCAGGTGTGCCATTGGCTGCAAATAACGCATACGGTACGCTCATTAACTGGGAAGTGCCCAGTTCACTGAAGTTGCCGCCGTTTATAGATACTTCTACTTTTAAATATTGATTGGCATTCGCCCAGGGAACACCGCTGTACGTGCCTGTTAAGGGAGTTCCTTTACCTATCTGCAAAGTGAACAATCCCACTGTATTGGTGGTGGTGCTATGCGTTTCCTGGTATTGTACAGGTCCTGCTGCAGAACCTCCCAAAATAGAAAAACGCACCGTTAAGGATTGGTTGCTGAGTACTGTACCATTTGTATTGCGGGCTATCGCCTGGTAGTTGGTGCCGGTTAATCCGCTTTGTGCCCGTACAATATGAAATGATACCATCAACAGCAGGAAGATCAGGTAACATATCTTTTTCATAATAATCATTTTTGTATTGGTTTACGATGCGCTTAATTCTTTTTAGGTGTAGATGATGCCCCGCCGTCCTGGTTAGGTATGGGAACAATTTGTTTACCAGCCTGGTTATCCGGTCGCGGTACAGCAGCGCTGTCAGACGGCAGCGGCCTGGTTGAGGTTTTAGACGTACGTAACTGGGCCGTGGATTTATTGGCCTGCGGCTGGTAGTTGGTAAAAAGGCGGGCTTTCGTGCCTTTTGAGGCTGCCCCACGGTCGGCTGCCGGGAAAGAAGATCTTTGGTTCAGATCAGCGAGGTCTTTCTGAAAAGTAGGAAATAACGCGTCTCTTACCTTTCCGGTAGTGCCGCCGGTATTTTCCTGTTTAACAGATGCCTGTGCCAGAACGCAGGGAGTAAATCCCGCAAACAAAAGAAATGCAAGTATGATCAGTGATTTCATATTATTGGGTGTTATAAATTCGCTTTTCATGTTGGATATTTTAGTAGATGAATTACGGTTGTTGAATGGCTTCATCCCGCGTTCCGCCAATGTTATAAACCAGCGAGAACTTCAGGGTCCTTTTCTGAATCAGGCTTTCTCCGGTAGGAAGCTGATAGGCGATATCCAGCGCAAGATTTGATACGCGTACGCCCAGCCCCGCAGAAAAATGCTGCCGGTAGCCTTTATTCGGATGTTCGTAGAAATACCCTGCACGTACAAAAAATGCCTGCCGGTAAGCATATTCAATACCGGAGCCAATGGTGAATTCCCTTAATTCCTCATGGAAGCCGCCGGGGGCATCGCCGAAGGAAGAGAACATAGCGTCTACTATGCCCCGGTCAGGATCTTTTCCTTTCAGGATCTGGCTGGTTTCCATTCCGTTGGAATCGAGGGCATACAGCGGAGGCGTAGGTACCATTAGTTTGTTGATGTCTACCGAAAGGGTAAATTCGTGTTCGTGGGTATGCACAAACGTATAGCCGCCACCGATACGGAGGTTCATCGGCAGAAAACTTTTCCGGTTGTTATCGTCTGAGTATTGCAGCTTTGTTCCGATGTTGGTAATACTTACGCCAAAGCAGTAGCGGTTACCGAAATCCAGTTTATCCACACTGTTCTGGTAATAATAGGCGATGTCGCCGGCCACTGCTGATGCGGGTTTCTGCTGAATATTATTGTAGGAACCTTGTCCCAGCTGGCTGCGTACATACCGGATGCTGAGTGCCAGCGATGTATGGTTTCCCAGCTTCCTGGCATAGGCGCCATCTATCGCAAATTCTTTGGGATTATAGTCCTGGAGTACCGTGCCGTTATCATCCCGGAACGTAACGGAGCCATAGTTGAAGTACTTCATGGAAAGTCCTACGCCTTCCGATCCGTTCCATGTTTTATAGCCGGATACATAAGCCATATTTGACTTATTATTATTCAGTTCCCACATCCAGGGGGAGTAGTTGGCGCTCACGCCCCAGTCGCCCGCAAACACTATTTTTGCAGCGTTTGAAAACAGGGAGTTGGCGTCGGGCGATAAGCCGATAGCTGCATCCCCGGTGCCGCTGCTCCTGGCGTCGGGGTTTACCAGCAGGAAGCTGGCACCGATATTCGGAGGCTTCTGGGTTGCTTTTTGTGCCGACAGCCGCATACTGGTTGTCAGTATACCTGCAAGAAGTACAATTGTATAACCGTATTTCATGGTGTCATCTGTTAAAGGGTGATTGTGTAGTGTTATTGCACAATGAGTTTCTCGAAGAATACATTCCCGCTTACGTTCAGCATCACGGTGTAAATACCTGCGGCAAAATGGTTCACAGGCAATACCACCGTGCTTTTACCCGGACCCATTTCCAGGAATTGGTGATGTATCACCTGACCAGCGGGGTTAATCAGTTCGATCGTTACACTGACTTTCGACAGCAGGTCAAATACAATCCTGGTATTGGTAATAGCAGGATTGGGGAACAGTATGTAGCTCTTTACCGGGTTTACGCCGGGTGTCAGCTTTGAAAAATCTTCGGGTTGCTGGAATCCCTGCGTGAGTAACACCCTGCCATCTGTAACAGGTAAAATAATGGGCTCTCCTACGGTATACTGGAACTGGATGTTCTGGATTACGGCAGAACCACCTGTGACGGCAACTACCTGTCGTTTAAGCGCTACCTGGGCGGAGGACGAAATACAGGCACACATCAGCAGCAACAGTGCTGGAGTGCATCTGAGTACAATTGTTCTCATATTATGTATGGTTATAAGTAAATAAGTGTTCGGGAACCGCTACAGCGCCGGGACAGGAAGGGGTACAATAGTAAATAAGGTATCAGCCTGTTATACAAGCGCGTTGAGTAACTTTTATTTCATGTTGTTTTTCATTTTTAGGGAAATCGATTTCAGTTCTACTTTTGGACTATTTCACTAGCATTCTTCTTCAGTGGGTATATCCTTTTTATAACTTACTACGAATATGACAGAATTATGGCACCCGGAAAATACTAATTTAATGTTTGGTTGAATTTCATATACAAGTGGTCGCTACCATCTAAAAACTGGTTTTCGGGGAACTATTTATCGTTATTAAATTTAATGTGAATAACGCCCGCGCTTGTTAAAAAGAAATAACAATTTGGAAAAGAAGGTCATTTTATTTATTGTCAAAAATAAGTTACCTTTGCCCCCCAAATTGCATTATTTAGTCACTTTAATATTATGGCAGACTTAAAATTTCAAAGGAACTTTGGTATTGCGGCGCACATCGATGCGGGTAAAACCACTACCACAGAACGTATCCTGTATTATACAGGTAAATCCCACAAAATTGGAGAAGTGCACGAGGGTGCTGCTACAATGGACTGGATGGCACAGGAGCAGGAGAGAGGTATTACCATCACATCTGCGGCAACCACTTGTTTCTGGAATTTTCCAACCTTACAAGGTAAAGCCTTACCTGATACCAAACAATATAAATTCAATATCATCGATACCCCGGGTCACGTGGACTTTACCGTAGAGGTAGAACGTTCCCTCCGTGTACTGGATGGTCTGGTGGCATTGTTCTGCGCTGTATCCGGTGTTGAACCTCAGTCTGAAACCGTTTGGCGCCAGGCTAACCGCTACCGTGTACCGCGTATCGGTTTCGTTAATAAAATGGACCGTTCCGGCGCAGATTTCCTGAACGTGGTTAAACAGGTTAAAGAAATGCTGGGTGCTAACCCTGTACCTTTAACATTACCAATCGGAGCTGAAGACAGCTTCAAAGGTGTGGTAGATCTGATTACCATGAAAGGTATTATCTGGGACGAAGAAGGTAAAGGTGCTACTTACCAGGAAATTCCTATTCCGGAAGACATGGTAGCTGAAGCAGAAGAGTGGAGAGCTAAACTCGTGGAAGCAGTTGCTGAATACGATGACAAACTGATGGAGAAATTCTTCGAAGATCCGAATTCAATTTCTGAAGACGAGATCCACGAAGCTATCCGTAAAGCTACGATCGATATCGCTATCATCCCGATGATGTGCGGTTCCTCTTTCAAAAACAAAGGCGTTCAGAAAATGCTGGATGCGGTTTGCCGTTACCTGCCTTCTCCAATGGACGTTGAAGCGGTTAAAGGTACCAACCCTGACACCGGTGAAGAAGTTGAACGTAAACCAGATGCTAAAGCTCCGCTGTCTGCACTGGCTTTCAAAATCGCAACCGATCCTTTCGTAGGTCGTCTGGCGTTCTTCCGGGTTTATTCCGGTCACCTGGATGCGGGTTCTTATGTACTCAATACCCGTACCGGCAAAAACGAACGTATCAGCCGTATCATGCAGATGCACGCTAACAAGCAGAACCCGATCGATTTCATCGAAGCTGGTGATATCGGTGCTGCTGTTGGTTTTAAAGATATCAAAACCGGTGATACCCTGTGTGATGAAAAATCACCGATTATCCTGGAATCAATGACTTTCCCTGAACCGGTTATCCACATCGCTATCGAGCCTAAAACTCAGGCAGACGTTGATAAAATGGGTCTGGCTATCTCCAAACTGGTAGAAGAAGATCCTACCTTGAGAGCTAAAACTGACGAAGAAACCGGTCAGACTATCCTCTCTGGTATGGGTGAGCTTCACCTCGAAATCATCGTTGACCGTATGCGTCGCGAATTCAAGGTAGAAGTTAACCAGGGTGCGCCGCAAGTTGCTTACAAAGAAGCACTGACTACCAAAGTTGAACACCGTGAGGTATTCAAGAAACAAACCGGTGGTCGTGGTAAGTTCGCGGATATCCAGATCGAAATCGGACCTGCAGACGCAGAATGGCTGAAAGAAAACGAAGGTAAATCCTTCCAGTTCATCAATGATATCTTTGGTGGTTCCATCCCTAAAGAATTCATCCCTGCAGTTCAGAAAGGTTTCGAACAATCCCTCAACCAGGGTGTACTCGCTAACTTCCCGCTGGTGAACCTCAGAGTTCGTCTGTTCGACGGATCTTACCACCAGGTGGATTCTGATGCGATGTCATTTGAATTGTGCGCTAAATCCGCTTTCCGCGAAGCTGCCCGCAAAGCTAAACCAGTATTGCTGGAGCCAATCATGAAAGTAGAAGTACTTACCCCGGATCAATACATGGGTGATGTTACAGGTGATCTGAACCGTCGTCGTGGTATGCTGGAAGGTATGGACTCCAAAAATGGTGTTCAGGTAATCAAAGCTAAAGTGCCACTGAGCGAAATGTTCGGTTACGTAACTCAGCTGCGTTCCCTGTCTTCCGGCCGTGCAAGCTCTATCATGGAATTCTCCCACTATGCTCCTGCTCCGAATAACGTAGCGGAAGAAGTGGTAGCTAAAGTGAAAGGCAAAGTAAACGCTTAATCATAGTTTCTTTTATACCGGAAAGGTTGTTCTGCCAAAGCGGAACAACCTTTCTGCTTTTATAGCACTAACTGACATGAACATGCTATTGCCATGACAAGAATATTCGATATTTTACAATAACAATAACCTACAACTGCAATTTACTTTTTGCTAACTGCCAAGGGTCCTGTTTTACAGGACCTTTTTTATTATTTAAACCCCGGTGATAGGGGGAGGTTTCTCTTTCGACGTCATAGGTATAGCATATAAACCATCTCAACCGGTATTATTTACTGATAGCCTTTGAATTATGTCATTAGAGTTATTACAAGCACCTCCTACAACTGTGGTACATACATCGGGGGAAATGGTTACGTTAACTCCCGGTCTGGACTTGATTCTGCCCTGCTGGAACCCGTCGGGCCCCTGGGTGGAATCACTTATCAGGCATTACCACGAAATAACAACCCTGATGGGAACCGCACCCGTTCAGCTCATCCTGGTGAACGACGGCTCTGTAAAAAACTTTACCCGGCAGCATATCAGCTGGCTGGAGGCAGCTATCCCGGACATCATTATCGTCAGCTATTCCCGTAACCGCGGTAAAGGATACGCTGTGAGGGAAGGCGTGAAGCGCTCACAACACACTTTCCAGGTGTATACGGACCTCGATTTCCCCTTTGGCGTATCGGCGGTAAAAGAAGCCTACGATCGTCTAATGCAGGGCCTGGATGTGGTAGCCGGGGAAAGGGGAGAAGCCTACCTCCGTGAGTTACCCCGCAAACGCCGTATAATTACCCGCATCAGCCGCCTGTTGAACCGGGTAGTGCTGGACCTCAAAGTAGAAGACGCACAGGCCGGTTTAAAGGGCTTTAATGCCTATGGAAAGAATATCCTGCTCTCCACCCGCATAAATGGCTTTCTGTACGACAGCGAATTTTTATACCACGCAGGCAAACGTTCCCATCTCAAAATTGGCGCAGTCGCAGTATCTTGCCGGCCAGGCATCCAGTTTTCATCTTTCAGGGTGAAACTTTTAATGAAAGAAATGATGAATTATTGCAGGATTGTTTTCGGCTCATCGGCTGCTTAAATTTTTATGGAACAAAGAAACAGGATACTGATTAGTGTGGACGTGGAGGAATTTGATATCCCCGAAGAATTCGGCCAGCAGGTAACCCTCCAGGAGAAACTGGAAGTTTCCAGGAGCGGGTTGCAGGCCACACTGGCTTTATTTGACAAATACAATGTACGCGCTACGTTTTTCGTTACCGCTTATTGGGCACAACATTATCCTGAACTGATCAGGCAAATGGCCGTAAAGCATGAAATAGCCTCTCATGCCTATTATCATAGCTCTTTTACAGAAGCGGACCTGGAAAGTTCCCGCCTGGCTCTGCAGGAAATCAGCAGTCAGCCGGTACAGGGGTTTCGCATGCCGCGCCTCCGTAAAGTAAATATGCAGGCGCTGAAAGCCGCCGGCTACCTGTATGATGCCTCGGTAAACCCCACCTGGCTTCCCGGAAGATACAATAACCGGCATCTGCCGAGAACCGTGTTCAAAGACCAGGATACCTGGATCATTCCATCTTCCGTATCTCCTTTTCTCAGGTATCCCCTGTTCTGGCTGAGCGTAAAAAATATGCCCCTGTGGGTAACCCGGCATTTCAGTAAAAGAATTTTGAAGAAGGACTCCTACCTTTCTTTTTACTTCCATCCCTGGGAGTTGAGCGACATCAATGCGTATGAATTACCTGGCTATATCAGGCGTGTATCCGGGAAAAGAATGCAGCAAAAGATGGATTTATTCCTTGATTTCCTGCAACAAAACGGAACTTTCTGCACACACGCCGATCTGCTGAAAGGCATGTCCTGACTGGCTACGGCTGGATGATCTCCCTTTTCTTTTCTATTGATTCAGGTTTTTATACAACAACATTTAAGTTCTGGATGTTATAGTAATAATGAATCGAATAAGTATAATATCTGAAGGGATCTGATAAGGTGTTTTTTTAGATTTTTTTTGAAAGATGCGCACATATTAGACTCATTTTCAGTAGTTTTGTGATACAATACGTATTGTTAACTGTGATGATGTTTGTTTGACGAGGTAAGACTACTCCCCATTATCCCCTGCCTTTATTTTTTTACAGCTGATCAGCAGCTTTAGTTGCAAACGGAAAGCGTTTGCGTGCTAATTTCTTATTCATTCAACATGTAAATTGTTAAAACTAAAAATCAGACTATGAAAAGAATTCGTCTCTTAACCCTTGCACTTGCGGCTGTATTGTTTGGTTCTGCTGCTAACGCCCAGATTCAGAAAGGAAATATTATGGTAGGTGGTACCTTGGGTAACCTGGGTTTAAATTTCCAGAAAGAAAGCACCCAGTTTAGTATGGATCTCACACCAAAAGCGGCCTGGTTTATCAGGGATGGTCTTGCATTGGGAGGCTACGTAAACTTTGGTTTGACAACTGACAACCCGGGTACCAATACAAACTACGGCGTAGGTGCACTTGCCCGTTATTTTGTGGAGGATAAAAATGTAAGGAAACTGGAATTCTCCAAACGTACCCGTTTCTTCGTGGAAGGAAACGTTGGTTTTGCAGGTACCAATGTTGCTAACGGGGCTTCAACTAACGGTCTTAATATAGGTGTAGGCCCTGGCATTTCCTATTTTATTACCCCTAATATTGGTTTGGAAGGATTGCTGAAATACGATCTCACAGTAGGTTTTGGCAGCTCTACTACTTCAAACAGACTGAATCTGGGTGTAGGTTTCCAGATCTATCTGCCTTCAGCAAAGGCGAAACAGATTTACAGGGAAGAAACAGGAAAATAATTTAGTATATAATACAATTCAACAGCAGCGGCGGCAATGATTATTGCCGCCGCTGCTGTTATAAGGAGTCCTGTCTTTTAAGGGCGCTGAATAAAATGAACAGCAGAAGCAGGAATGAATTAACTGAACGGAGGCTTTTAAGCCGGAACCATTTATTTTAGTAGTTGTCTGTGAAGACGCAGACAGGGGGGAAGCTGAAAACCCGGAACAGAGTAAGCATTACATCCATAAAACTCCGGATATGGTAAACTCTATTCTCCTGGCAGTGCTGAAGTTCCTGGCAACCGTTGCTGGCGCACTGTAAATTTTACACCTTGTTACACAAGGATATTAATTAATGGAAATTGCCGAAAATCACAAGTAAGAGTAGGCCCAAATGAAAACAACACCTTATGATCCTTGATGCTTTAAACACATTTCTGACAGGATTGCTGGCGCTGCTGGTGTCTGCGCTTGGCGGCATTTAACCTGTATTGTTAGTTAGCACTAACCCCGGCTGAGGTTGTAACATATGAAAGTACCTGCATATGGTTCCGTAATGTAAATACAATGCTTATTACCGGTGAATCACGAATCGCGCTTCAGACAGGAAGCTGATTTAACAACTTCTGAACAAAAAGCCCCGGTATGTTTTACCGGGGCTTTTTCTTTTAATGTAAATGAGCCATGGAGGCCTATTGAACAGTATAATATCAGGATGCCGAACTGAACAAAATGAACGAGCGGAATTCTGTGAATAGCCGTTAATTTCGGCAGGCACTAAAACAAGAAGTGTACATGGGATTGCCGAAAACCAAATAAAGAGAGTAGGTGTCACCCGTAGTAAAAACTATCTTATGGCTTTACTGAATCAACTGCTGGCAACGCTGGTTGCCCTGCTGAAATCTCTGCTGGGTGGCCTGTAATAAGGACTCCTTTCGGTAAGGGATTGTTCCGTACTTAAATGATACTATTTCCCTTACAACATCATCCGGAGGCTGTTCAATACCAGAACAGCCTCTTTTTTTTGTTGGCAGTATCCGCGTAACATGGCTATGGTGGCTAAATGAACAAATAATTGCGATTGGATTGGAATGAATAAAATGAACGGCCGGATATTGAATGAGAGCTTTTAATTTAGACATGTTAACTGAATAACAACTGGGCATCGCCGAAAACCAGGTAATAGAGTAGGCAGTATCTTATAAAAACCTTTTTCCATGGATTTACTGAATCAACTGCTGGCATTAATCTTAGGATTAGTTAAGTCATTATTAGGTGGTTTACCACTCTAATCATTGTTGGGTCGATTGACCAACAAGTCATCAAACCATTTCAATTATTCAGAAAGGGTTGTTCCAGGTAAGCGGGAACAGCCCTTTCTCTTTTGGGTTATTGCCATCTGGCAGGGATGGCTCCGCTTCCTCCTGAGGTAAGGATTTATGGAACCTGTTAGCCGCGCTGCTGATATTTTTGATCCTTACACCGGGGAAGTTGCGTTCCAGGATAGCGGTTACCTTACTGATATTTCTCCCATGCCTCAAACCTGCGTATACCCTGGACTATCTATGCAGTATGAATACTGTTAGCATGGACTCCTGATGCACTCCTCATGCACTCTTGATGCACTCTTCATGCACTAAGCATGCACTCCCCATGCACTATCCCGTCCTGACAGGGCTATACAGGGGAAAGAAATAATCCTGATATCGCTTTACGCTCCCCGGCTCCCCGTTCCCGGATACTGTTGAGAGGTATCCGTTCCGTTTTCCATCTCCCGGGAAAAAAATTGTAAAGAAATTCTCCTTTTTTTGGTTTTGAAATATGTTTTCCTATATTTGTCAAAACGGGGCATGTGAAGTTACCTTAAGGCTTAACATACACACAATGAATGGTTTCTGAAGCCGTCATCCCCGGTAACAGCAATTTTACCGCACCTCTTTCGCCGCCGGAGCCAGCCCCTTGCCCGGTTTCTTTTATTTTTTCCTGAGATTTATTTGCCAAATAGAAAAAACGGGTTACCTTTGCCCTCCCAAATTGTATTGGGAAAAAACAAGAAGAAGTTCATTGCATATGTCTCAGAGAATAAGAATCAAGCTGAAGTCCTACGATCATAACCTGGTAGACAAGTCTGCTGAGAAGATCGTTAAAACCGTGCGTAACACGGGTGCCGTGGTAACAGGTCCAATTCCTTTACCTACCGAGAAGAAAATATTTACAGTATTACGTTCTCCGCACGTAAATAAGAAAGCGCGCGAGCAGTTCCAACTGTGTACACACAAACGTTTACTGGATATTTACACGTCTTCTTCCAGAACTGTAGACGCGCTGAGCAAGCTCGATCTGCCTTCCGGAGTGGAAGTTGAAATTAAAGCATAGGACAACAGCAAGGCGGGCGAAAGGCCGGCCTTTTATTGATTTATGGTTATCATGTTGATTACCAGCAGGATAGCAATTTTAACAAGCAAACATAGGTCGCGCCTTCTGGGCGGCCGCCCCAATAAATGTATTTAAACCGCCCATCCTGGGGATAGCACGAAATCCCCCAGGCGCTGGGTAAAATCATATAAAAAATGAAAGGTATTATTGGCAAAAAGATTGGTATGACCAGTATCTTCGAGTCTAATGGTAAGCAAACTGCTGTTACCATTATCGAAGCGGGTCCCAACGTTGTAACTCAGGTAAAAACCCTGGAGTCAGATGGTTACAATGCAATTCAGGTTTCTTTCGGTGAGAAGAAAGAAAAACACACCACTAAAGCAGAAAGCAGTCACTTCGCGAAAGCAAGCACCTCTCCCAAACGTTTTGTAAAAGAACTCCGCAACCCGGACGTACAGAAAGCCCTCGGTGAATCTATCACCTGCGAAATCTTCGCAGAAGGTGAAACAATTGACGTTGTAGGCACTTCCAAAGGTAAAGGTTTCCAGGGTGTTGTAAAACGCCACGGATTCAGTGGTGTGGGTGAAGCTACCCACGGTCAGCACGATAGAAGCAGGGCTCCTGGTTCTGTTGGTGGATCCTCTTATCCTTCCCGCGTTTTCAAGGGTATGCGTATGGCCGGCCAGACAGGTAACGAAAGAGTGAAAGTGAAAGGTCTGAAGATCGTGAAAATATTCCCTGAAAAGAATTATATCCTGGTAAGTGGTTCCGTTCCCGGCCACATTGGTTCAATCGTTTTAATCCAGAAGTAACATGCAAATCGATATTTTAAATATAGAAGGTAAGAAAACCGGAAGGACTATTGATCTTCCTGAGGAGATCTTTGGTGTTGAGCCTAACAACCACGTAATCTACCTGGCTGTTAAACAATACCTGGCTGCTCAGCGTCAGGGTACCCACAAGGTAAAAACCAGAGCTGAAGTACAAGGTGCTTCCCGCAAACTGCACAAACAGAAAGGTACCGGTGGCGCCCGTAAAGGTAACATCCGTAACCCATTGTATAAAGGTGGTGGTACCATCTTCGGACCAAAACCGCACGGTTGGGGTTTCAAACTGAACAGAAAAGTGAAAGATCTCGCAAAGATCTCCGCCCTGTCAGTAAAAGCTAAAGAAAACAGCATCATCATTGTTGAAGATCTGCAGCTCGAAACACCAAAAACCAAACAATTCGTTGGCTTCCTGAAGAATCTGAACATCAATGTTGAAGGCAGAAAGACTATGTTCATCACGCCTGAATACAATGACAATGTTTACCTGTCTTTAAGAAACATTCCTACTGTAGACGGTACTGTACTGAGCGACGTAAACACTTACGACATCATGAACAGCAATTATATCGTGTTCACAGAAAGCGCTGCAAAGATCTTCACTGAAGAGCCTGCAGAAGCGGAAGCATAGGATGTCAAAACCAATTAAATAACAGCTTGCGGCTAACGCCAACAGCTTAATGCTATAAAGAAGATGAAACTTTCTGACGTTTTAATCAAACCGGTGGTATCCGAAAAGGTTAACAAAGCAACCGAAAAATTCAACCGCTACTACTTCATTGTTGACAAAAAAGCCAACAAACTGGAGATCAAGAAAGCAGTAGAAGAATTTTACGGCGTAACCGTAGCAGAAGTAAATACTGCTGTAATGCCAGGTAAAGCAAAATTCCGCTTTACTAAAGCCGGTTTCATCGCAGGTAAAAAACCGTCTTACAAAAAGGCGATCATTACCGTTGCAAGTGGTGAAACTATAGATCTGTATGCTAACATGTAGTGCCGTTCCGGCCTGAACAGCCGGGATGTGGATGTATATACAGATCACTATTTATATTTAATAACAACATTTAACTTTTTAGGAAGTAATGGCACTGAAGAAGTTCAAACCAATGACGGCCGGTACCCGCTGGAAAATAGGCAACGCTTACGCTGAGCTGACATCGGATACCCCTGAGAAAAGCCTGCTGGAGCCCATCAAAAGGACCGGCGGTAGAAATGCGCAGGGAAGAATGTCCATGCGCTACATAGGTGGTGGTCACAAGAAACAATACCGTGTAATTGATTTCAAACGTGATAAAGAGAATGTACCTGCTACAGTTAAAACGATCGAATATGATCCTAACCGTAGCGCATTCATCGCACTGGTAAACTATGCTGACGGTGAAAAACGTTATATCATTGCTCCACAGGGCTTACAGGTTGGTGGTACCGTTATAAGCGGCTCCGATGTAGCTCCTGAAGTAGGTAACGCTTTACCACTGAAGAATATGCCACTGGGTACTGTTGTGCACAACATCGAGCTGCAGCCTGGTAAAGGTGGTGCAATCGCAAGAAGCGCCGGCGCTTACGCACAGCTGTCCAACAAGGAAGAAAAATATGCCGTACTGAAAATGCCTTCCGGCGAGCTCCGCAAAGTATTAAATACTTGTAAAGCTACCGTAGGTACTGTTTCTAACTCCGACCACGCACTGCAATCCATCGGTAAAGCAGGTGCTAACCGTTGGAGAGGTATCCGCCCCCGCAACCGTGGTGTGGCTATGAACCCTGTGGATCACCCAATGGGTGGTGGTGAAGGTAAATCTTCCGGAGGCCATCCTAGATCAAGAACTGGTAAATATGCGAAAGGTCTGAAAACCAGAAAACCGCATAAGAGTTCTGATAAGCTGATCATTAGCAGAAAAAACGGTAAAAAATTATAGTATTTCTGAATCAGGGCTCCGGTAGCAATACCGGATCCCGGGTTTGAAAAATCATAAATCAGTAAGACATGGCTCGTTCCATAAAAAAAGGTCCTTACGTAGACCTGAAATTAGAAACAAAAGTTGAAAAGATGAATACCGGTACCAAGCGTTCTGTTATCAAGACCTGGAGCCGTCGTTCTACTATCACTCCTGATTTCGTTGGTCACACTTTCGCTGTTCATAATGGCAACAAATTTATTCCTGTTTATGTAACGGAATTTATGGTTGGTCATAAACTGGGCGAATTTGCACCTACACGTAACTTCAGAGGACACGTAAACAAGAAAATGTAAATTATAGTCTGAGGTTTGAGGTTTGAAGTATTCGTTTCAAACCGGAACATCAAACACCAGACGTCAGACATTAAATAATAAAAGAAATTAATAACAATGGAAGCAGTAGCTAAGCTGAATAATAATCCTACATCTCCCCGCAAAATGCGTTTGCTCGCGGACTTAATCCGTGGTCTGGATGTGGAAAAGGCTTTGAATATTTTGAAATTCCATCCGAAACACCCAAGCGTACCTTTAGAGAAGTTGCTGATATCCGCTATCGCCAACTGGAAAGTGAAGAACGAAGGTGCAAGGGTAGAAGATGCTAACCTGATCGTAAAAACCGTTTTTGTTGATGGCGGCCGCACCCTGAAAAGAATGCGCCCGGCTCCACAGGGAAGGGGTTACCGTATCCGCAAGAGAAGTAACCACGTAACGATCGTAGTGGACGGTAAAGCACAGTAATTCAGTGCAAACCGGAAACAAAATAGAAACAAAACTATTAAACTAATAGACAAATAACCAGAACATGGGTCAGAAAACAAATCCTATTGGTAACAGGTTAGGTATCATCAGAGGATGGGACTCTAATTGGTATGGCAGCAAAAAAGACTTTGCTGTTAAACTGATCGAAGATAACAAGATCAGAACTTATCTGAATGCCCGTATCAACAAAGGTGGCATCTCAAGAGTTGTGATCGAAAGAACTTTAGGTAAGTTAATCATCACTGTTCATACTTCTAAGCCTGGTATCATCATTGGTAAAGGCGGTAACGAAGTTGATCGCATCAAGGAAGAGCTGAAGAAGCTGACAGGCAAAGAAGATGTACAGATCAACATCCTGGAGATCCGTCGTCCCGAAATGGATGCTAACATCGTTGCTGAAACAATCGCAAAACAGATTGAAAGCCGTATCAACTACAAACGTGCTATCAAAATGGCGATTGCTACCGCTCTGAGAATGGGTGCTGAAGGTATCAAGGTTAAAATCAGTGGCCGTTTAGGTGGTGCTGAAATTGCCCGCTCCGAAGAAATGAAACAAGGTCGCGTGCCTTTACATACTTTCCGTATGGACATCGATTACGCTTCCCTGTTCGCTTTAACCGTTTATGGTAAAATCGGTATCAAAGTATGGATCTGTAAAGGTGAAGTACTGGGTAAACGCGATCTGAACCCGAACGTTTTAACCGGTAAAGAAGGTGATAACCGTGGTACTGGTCATGGCGGCGAAAGAAGAGAACATCACGGTGAACGCAGAGATAACCGCGGTGGTGGCGAAAGAAGAGGCGGTGGAGAACACCGTGGCGGTGGCCGCAGATAGTATCTGGCGGTTAAGCAGACATTAACAATTACTATTAACATTAACAACATAGACGATGTTACAGCCAAAAAGAACGAAACACAGGAAGATGCACAAAGGCCGCATCAAAGGGAACGCTAAAAGAGGCGCTACCCTCTCCTTTGGTACTTTCGGTCTTAAAGCATTAGAACCTAAGTGGATCACCGACAGGCAGATCGAAGCTGCACGTGTTGCGCTGACAAGGCACATGAAACGTGAAGGTAACGTATGGATCCGCATATTCCCTGACAAACCTATCACTGCTAAGCCTTTGGAAGTGAGGATGGGTAAAGGTAAAGGTGCTCCTGACCATTGGGCAGCAGTTGTAAAGCCAGGTAGAATTTTATTTGAAGCTGATGGCGTTTCCTTACAGGTAGCAAAAGAAGCAATGGAACTCGCAGCACAGAAACTGCCCATTAAAGTAAAATTTGTAACCAGCCGCGACTTCGTAGCTTAATTACAGGTACACAATAACTAAAAATCCGGTAACACTGCCCCGGCAGCTAACCGAATCAAACTCAATACAATGGCAAAAGAAAAGCTGGAACTGAAAGGCCTGAGCGAACAAGATCTGAAAGAGAAAATCTCTGCAGAAGAACTCCGCTTGAAAAAAATGACCTTTGGTCACGCAATTACGCCAATCGAAAATCCAATGAGCATCCGCGCCGTAAGACGCGATATCGCTCGGATGAATACCGAACTGCGTAAAAGACAACTGGGCTTCTGATTCTTCAGTCCCGGTGATACCGGGACTGCTGACATAGCATTAGTATAATACAATTTATGACCTCCTCACGGAGGGTTAAATACTTTCAACAATGACGACCGAAAGAAAATTAAGAAAAACCAGGATTGGTGTGGTTGCCAGCAACAAAATGGATAAAACCATTACCGTTAAGGTGGAGCGTAAGGTAAAGCACCCGATCTATGGTAAATTCGTGAAAAAAACTACCAAGTTCATGGCGCACGACGATAAAAACGAGTGCAGCATCGGCGATACCGTGAAAATCGCGGAAACACGCCCTCTGAGCAAGAACAAATGCTGGAGACTGGTAGAAGTAATCGCTAAAGTAAAATAATTATTTATTTGTTTCAAGCTGCTGCCGGCAACCCCGGTGCCAGCCGCTGACTAAACAATATCAAATCTCATTTCGATGATACAACAAGAATCAAGACTGAGTGTAGCTGATAACAGCGGTGCCAAAGAAGTATTGTGCATCCGCGTATTAGGTAACTCCGGTCAGGACTACGCTGGCGTAGGCGATAAAATTGTAGTAACCGTTAAGGACGCAATGCCAGGTGGCGGTGTGAAGAAAGGTATGGTGACCAAAGCTGTAATCGTAAGAACTAAGAACAAATTACGTCGTAAAGATGGTTCTTATATCCGTTTCGATGATAACGCGGTTGTACTGCTCAATAACTCAGACGAACCTCGCGGTACCCGTATTTTCGGTCCGGTTGCACGTGAGCTGAGAGACAAGGGTTATATGAAAATTATCTCCCTCGCTCCTGAGGTATTATAAAGATATAGCGGTACAGGGATTTTGGAATTTTTATGATTTTTATCAAAAAAAGCCAAAATCCCGAAATCCGAAAATATTTCTTATCTTTGCAGCCCGTTTGCAAAACGAGAAAAAACATTAATCAAGCGAAACTATTGTTTCGCTTGGCGTTTATAAATAAATCAAAGTAATGAAAACTAGATTTAAGCCTAAATTTAACATTAAGAAAGGCGACCTGGTTGCGGTAATTGCCGGTGATGACAAGGATAGAACCAAAGCGCGTAAAGTGCTGGAAGTGAATCCTGAGAAAGCCCGCATTCTTGTAGAAGGCGTTAACATTATTACCAAGCACACGAAGCCAACTGCCCAGAATACCAAAGGTGGTATTGTTAAGCAGGAAGCTCCTATCGCCATCTCTAATGTAATGCTGTGGGATGCTAAAACTGGTAAACCTACCAGGGTTAACAGGCAGAGAGAAAACGGTAAATTAATTCGTATCGCTAAAAAATCAGGGGAGGAAATTAAATAATGTCAAACACAAAATATACTCCGAGACTGCAGACTAAATACCACGAGGAAGTTAAATCTGCACTGATGAAGAAATTCAACTACAAAAGTGTTATGCAGGTTCCTCGCCTGGTAAAAATTTGCCTGAACCAGGGTATCAATGGTGCAGTAGGTGATAAGAAACTGGTAGACATCGCAGTAGACGAAATGACCCGCATCGCTGGTCAGAAAGCTATCGCTACCATGTCTAAAAAGGATATCTCCAACTTCAAACTCAGAAAGAACATGCCTATCGGTGCACGTGTAACTTTACGCAGCACTAATATGTACGACTTCCTGGATCGTTTGATCGCTGTATCCCTCCCACGTGTACGTGACTTCAAAGGTGTGAACGAAAAAGCTTTTGACGGTCGTGGTAACTACACTATGGGTATCACCGAACAAATCATCTTCCCTGAAATCGATATCGATAAAGTAACGAAAATGTCCGGTATGGATATCACCTTCGTTACCACTGCAAACACCAACGAAGAAGCTTACGAGCTCCTGAAGGAAATGGGTATGCCGTTCAAGGGTATGAAAAAAGATAATCAGTAAATCGAAACGATAATATAATTATGGCAAAAGAATCCGTAAAAGCCAGACAAAGGAAAAGAGAAGCTATGGTAGCTAAGTTCGCAGAAAAACGCGCTGCCCTGAAAGCTGCCGGTGACTACGCTGCACTGGATCAACTTCCAAAAAATGCTTCCCCTGTTCGTCTGCACAACAGATGCCAGCTGACCGGTCGTCCTAAAGGATACATGCGTCACTTCGGCCTCTGCAGGAACATGTTCCGTGACCTGGCTCTCGCAGGTAAAATCCCTGGCGTTAGAAAAGCCAGCTGGTAATTCAAGGTGTTTATCTTCCGGCCTACCGGAGGTGTAAATCCCGAAAAAGTTATTTGATTCCCATCTTATTACGATTGGATATCGCATTGTAAACATTTATCAAACTATTACAACAATGGTTACTGATCCAATAGCAGACTTCCTGACACGTATCCGGAACGCGCAAATGGCCACCCACAGGATTGTGGAAATTCCGGCTTCCAAGCTGAAAAAACGCATTACAGAAATTCTGTACGACAAAGGTTATATCCTGAAGTACAAATTTGAAGAAGATACTAAACAAGGCGTAATCAAAATCGCTTTGAAGTACGATCCGATCTCTAAAGAACCCGCTATCAAGGAATTACAACGCATCAGCCGCCCAGGTCTGCGTCAGTACGCTAAACCAGAAGAGTTTAAGCGCGTGAAGAACGGTTTAGGCGTAGCGATTATCTCTACTTCCAAAGGTGTAATGACCGATAAGGAAGCAAAAGCTCAAAATGTAGGTGGCGAAGTAGTTTGCTTCATCTATTAATATATTGAATGACTGGTTGTTACCCAACCAGTCATTCACTTAAGTTATCTGACAATTAAGCTCTCTATACGGCGCTGAACACGGATAACCGGTACATCAATATCAAACAACTTTAAATTAAAGTTATGTCTCGTATAGGTAAAAGTCCTATCAAATTGGCTAGCGGAGTTACAGTTACTGTTTCCCCTTCCAATGAAGTAACCGTAAAAGGCCCTAAAGGTGAACTGAAAAAGAACATCGACAGGGAAATGAAGATTGAGGTGAAGGACGGCGTTTTAACAGTAATCCGCCCAACTGAACAGATCCGTCATAAAGCACTCCACGGTTTATACCGCGCTTTACTGGCTAACATGGTTCAGGGTGTTACTGAAGGATTCAAAAAACAACTGGAACTGGTGGGTGTTGGTTATAAAGCAGCAAACAACGGTCAGTTACTGGATCTCGCTTTAGGTTACTCTCACAATATCGTTTTCGAAATTCCGAAAGAACTGAAGGTAGCTACCCTGACTGAAAAAGGTCAGAACCCTAAGATCATGCTGGAAGGTATCGATAACCAATTGCTGGGTCAGGTAGCCGCTAAGATCCGCGGTCTGCGTAAACCAGAACCATACAAAGGTAAAGGTGTTCGCTACAGCGATGAAGTGGTACGTAAGAAAGCTGGTAAATCAGCCGGTAAGTAAAATATTTAATTGGCTAATCAGCTACTATAGCTGGTTAGCTGATTTTAACAGATACCCCGGCAGCATCGGGGTAATAAAATAAAACTCAAAATGAGCACAAAAGTTAACAGGAGACAGAAAATCCGCTACCGCATCCGTAAGAAAATTTCCGGTACTGCACAGCAACCAAGATTATCTGTATTTCGCAGCAACAGCGATATCTATGTGCAGTTGATCGACGATACCAATGGCACTACCCTGGCTTCCGCTTCTTCCCGTGATAAGGATATCAAAGCACAGGCAGGTAACAAAAGCGAAAAATCTGTACTGGTAGGTAAAGCGCTGGCTGTTAAGGCACTGGCACTGGGTCTCACCACCTGCGTTTTCGACAGAAGTGGTTATTTATATCATGGCCGCGTGAAAAGCGTAGCTGACGGAGCAAGAGAAGGCGGTCTTCAGTTTTAATCACGAAGTCCGAATCTTATAATTCTGAACAAGTAATTCTTATAAAATAAAATGGCAAAGAATTCATTCAATAAAGTAAAGGCTGGTGATCTGGAGCTGAAAGAAAAAGTAGTGGCGATCAACCGTGTTACTAAAACCACTAAAGGCGGTCGTACATTCAGTTTCTCCGCACTGGTAGTTGTAGGTAACGAAAACGGTGTTGTTGGTCACGGTCTTGGTAAAGCCAAAGAAGTACAGCAGGCTATCACCAAAGGTATAGACGATGCCAAGAAGAACCTGATCAAGGTTCCTGTTATGCACGGTACCATTCCTCACGATCAGTTTGCTAAAGAAGGCGCCGCCAAAGTGTTGATCAAACCAGCCGCTCACGGTACCGGTGTGATCGCAGGAGGTTCCATGCGTGCAGTACTGGAAAGCGTTGGTGTAACCGACGTACTTGCTAAATCTCTGGGTTCCGCTAATCCACACAACGTGGTAAAAGCTACCTTCAAAGCTTTAGGCATGTTACGCGAACCAATCAGCATCGCCAAAACAAGAGGCGTTTCCCTGAAGAAAGTTTTCAACGGTTGATTTATACCCGCTGAAAAGCTGGGTACCTCCGGAAAATTTTGAAAATAATTCATTAACAATTAAATTACTCCGCTTTTAGCGGATAGGGGTTTATGGCAAAGATTAAGATCACTCAAGTGAAAAGTGGTATAGACCGTCCGGAAAGGCAGAAACTGACCTTGAAGGCACTGGGCCTGACTAAAATGCACGCTACTGTTGAAGTAGAAGCAACTCCTCAGATCCTGGGTATGGTCCGTAAAGTTAATCACCTTGTAACGGTAGAAACAGTTAACGCTTAATTAAGTAACACTGCTGTGGGATTGTCTGTTGATAATCTTACCTTTACATTTGTGACTTTACCATTTTTATTTTAGAATAAAAGCGAGCGGTTAATTTCCGCGCAAGTAAAAACAATTAATTATGAATCTGCATTCATTACAGCCTGCACAAGGCGCTGTACATAAAGAAAAACGTCTTGGACGTGGTGAGGCTTCCGGTAAAGGTGGTACCTCTACAAAAGGTAACAAAGGTATCCAGCAACGTGCTGGTTACGCGAGCAAAAGAGGCTTCGAAGGTGGCCAGATGCCAATCCAACGCCGTATGCCAAAACGCGGTTTCAAAAATAATAACCGTGAAGAATACAAAATCTTCAACCTGGGTCAGCTGGATCAATTAGTTGAGAAATATGGCCTCCAGGAGTTTAATCTGGAAACCTTGTTCATGAACGGTCTGATTAACAGAACAGCTAAAGTTAAGATTCTCGCTACCGGCGAACTCAAAACAAAGGTGACTGTTAAAGTTAACGCTATCAGCGAAAAAGCTAAACAGGCCATCGAAACAGCAGGTGGATCAGTAGAACTGGTATAAGACTTTACGACTGAGGAGACGCCTACGGAGTAGTGCGTCTTTTCATATTTAATAGCGCTATTAAACCTTTATCTTCCTGTGAAGAAATTTATCGAAACGATTAAGAATATCTGGAGTATTGAGGATTTGCGTAACCGCATCCTGACCACCCTGCTCCTGGTCCTCATCTACCGCGTAGGATCCTATATCGCTTTGCCCGGCATTGATGCAAATGCGCTCACCGACTTTGAGAAAAATTCTAATCAGGGTATCCTGGGTTTGGTTAACATGTTTGCCGGCGGATCGTTTTCAAGGGCCTCCATATTTGCATTGGGTATTATGCCCTACATCTCTGCGTCCATTGCCATCCAGTTATTAACTATAGCTGTTCCGCAATTCCAGAAAATGCAGAAAGAAGGTGAAAGCGGCCGCAAAAAAATTAACCAGTTCACCCGTTACCTCACAGTTATCGTAACAGGTTTCCAGGCGAGTGCTTACGTTGCTTATCTGCGTAATCAGTCAGGTGGCGCTATTATTGCCGAATATGGCACCTTTTTCTTCTGGCTCTCTACTACCGTTTTACTTACTGCAGGTACCCTGTTTGTAATGTGGCTCGGTGAAAAGATCACAGACAAAGGAATTGGTAACGGTACCTCCATCATCATTATGATGGGTATCCTTGCCCGTTTGCCACAGGCTTTAGTCGCAGAATTTTCCAGTAAAGTTGCAGGTGAAGCGGGTGGACCGATCCTGTTCCTCATTGAAATTGCCATCTTTATCTTAATCACCGTGGGCCTCATCCTGCTCGTTCAGGGTACCAGGAAAATACCGGTGAATTACGCTAAACGTATCGTAGGTAACAAACAATATGGTGGTGTACGCCAGTTCATTCCCCTGAAAGTGAATGCTGCCGGTGTAATGCCTATCATCTTCGCCCAGGCGATCATGTTCATCCCTGCAACTGCCATAGGCTTTGCCACTTCCTCAGAAAGTGCGTCCGGCTTTATCCGCATCTTCAGTGATCACACGAACGGCTGGTACAACCTCATTTACGCGGTGCTCGTTATTGTATTCACCTACTTCTATACTGCGCTCATTTTCAATCCAACCCAAATGGCGGATGAAATGAAACGTAATAACGGATTCATCCCGGGTATCAAACCAGGTAAAGCAACCGCTGATTACATTGGTGCGGTAATGGACCGTATCACTTTGCCCGGCGCATTTTTCCTGGCAATAGTGGGTATCATGCCCGGCCTGGCTGCCGCCTTTAAAGTGAACAGCAACTTTGCTACTTTCTTCGGAGGTACATCCCTGCTGATCATGGTGGGAGTTATCCTGGATACATTGCAACAAATTGAAAGCCAGCTCCTGATGCGCCATTACGATGGACTGATGAGCACCGGCCGTATCAAAGGCAGAACTGCCCCGGCTAACGCATAAGTAATTGAACACAAAAGTGTTACAAGAACAATAAAATAGCCACAGAAGCTCTCCCGCTTTGGTGGCTATATTATTTTTGAATAAAGAACAGTTAGTCCTTAGCTTCAGTTAAAAGCATACGCAGAAAGCTGACGCTGATCACTAACAGCGACAGAAACAAGGATGTTATGATTCACTATAAGACGAAGGAAGAAATAGAGTTGATACGTAAAAGTGCCCTGATTCTCAGTGCAGCCCTGGCAGAAGTAGCCAGGACCCTGAAACCGGGGATGACTACACTGGACGTGGATGCTGTTGCTGATAAGTTTATCGTTGAAAATGGTGGAACACCTTCCTTCAAAAATTACAAAGGTTTCCCGAATGCCTGCTGCATTTCAGTAAATGAAGAAGTAGTACACGGTATTCCAAATAAATATGTGCTGAAAGACGGTGATATCCTCACCGTGGATGTAGGGGTTTACATGAACGGATACCATTCCGACAGCGCCTACACCTTTGCCATTGGTAATGTACCCGAAAACGTACTCCGCCTGATGACTGCCACCAAAGCTTCCCTGTACAAAGGCATCGAAAAAGCGATTGTTGGCAACAGGATAGGTGATATCTCTTATGCAATACAGGAATATACCGAAAAAGAGCGCGGTTACGGCGTAGTAAGGGAACTGGTAGGGCATGGCCTCGGCCGGAACCTGCATGAGGACCCTCAGGTGCCTAATTATGGTAAAAGAGGTAGTGGTCCGGTGATGAAGGAAGGACTGGTGATAGCCATCGAGCCTATGATCAATCTCCGCTCGAAAGACGTGGAGTACCTGGAAGACGGCTGGACAGTAGCTACCCGCGACGGAAGCCCGTCTGTTCACTTTGAACATACGGTGGCTGTTGGAAAAGGGAAGGCGGATGTGTTATCTACCTATGTGGATATAGAAAAAGAAGAGAAAAACAACCCCGAATTAAATTCAAATTACTAGTATAGGATTTTGGATTTATCTAATATAGCAGGGGTTTTGAGGGTAAAAAGGACAGGTTTTGGTAAAAAAACTGGCAATATTAATAATAATCAGGGGAAATTTTTCTATTTCAAAAGATAAATGCTATCTTTGCAGTCCTAAAAATTTTTATGGCAAAACAGGCACTCATTAAACAGGATGGAATTATATTAGAAGCCTTGTCGAACGCTATGTTCCGTGTAAAATTGGAAAACGGGCATGAGATCCTGGCCACCATTTCTGGAAAAATGAGAATGCACTACATCCGCATTCTGCCAGGAGATAAGGTTGGCGTGGAGATGAGCCCATACGATTTGTCAAGAGGCCGTATAATTTTCAGATACAAATAAGTGGGAACAGCGTAGAGGGGATTGGAATAATAATTTAACAAATATCATAACCTTTTATAAAGTATTAATCATGAAGGTAAGAGCTGCAATCAAAAAAAGAAGTGCGGATTGTAAAATAGTTCGTAGAAAAGGTGTTTTGTTGGTGATCAACAAAAAGAATCCTCGTTTTAAACAACGCCAGGGTTAATCGGTTCCCCTAACGGAATTTGATTTTTTAATCAGAATCATAAAATCTAAAATAGAAATATGGCACGTATAGCCGGTATAGATCTTCCTAAAAATAAAAGAGGAGAAATTGGCCTCACCTATATCTTTGGTATAGGCCGTTCTACCGCCCAATATATCCTGAACAAGGCGGAAATTGATGTAAACAAAAAAGTGCGTGATTGGAATGATGATGATCAAGCTGCCATCCGTAACATTATCAACGGTGAGTTTAAGGTAGAAGGTCAGCTGCGTTCCGAAGTGCAAATGAATATCAAGCGTTTGCTGGATATCGCTTGTTACCGCGGTTTGCGTCACAGGAAAGGCTTACCGGTAAGAGGTCAGCGTACACGTACCAACAGCCGTACCCGTAAAGGTAAACGTAAGACAGTGGCTGGTAAGAAAAAAGCAACTAAGAAATAATAAATAAAATCCCAGGTTGAAATCCCAAATCCGAATCTGAGGGGTTTCAATGACCGTGAGTCGTGTAATTTGGGATGCGGAATTTCATATTTGGAATTTAAATCATTATGGCAAAAGCAAATAATACAAAAACTGCTGCTAATAAAAAGAGAGTAGTAAAGGTAGATAACTACGGAGATGTTCATATCTCTGCTAGCTTTAACAACATCATCGTGAGCATCACCAACAAGCATGGTCAGGTTATATCCTGGTCTTCTGCTGGTAAAATGGGCTTCAGAGGTTCTAAGAAGAACACTCCGTATGCTGCTCAGCTGGCTGCACAGGATGCTGCTAAAGTTGCAATGGACTCAGGTCTGAAAAGAGCAGATGTATTTGTAAAAGGCCCTGGAGCTGGTCGTGAAAGTGCTATCCGCGCTATCGCTAACTCCGGTATCGAAGTGAACATGATTAAAGACGTTACGCCTTTACCACACAACGGTTGCCGCCCTCCTAAGAAGAGAAGAGTATAGTAATATATATTTACAGCATCCAGATACCAGATTTCATTAGAAGTTTGGTATCTGGACGTTGTAATATTATTAAATAAATGGATGCATGATCAGGTTTTCAGATTTTTTGAAGAGCATGCATCATTAACTAAAAAATCTAAAGTATATTTAAAACATGGCAAGGTACACAGGTCCCAAAACCAAAATTTCCAGAATTTTTGGTGAGCCCATTCTCGGTAATGGCAAGTATTTAAGTAAGAACAGTAACCCTCCGGGCCAGCATGGTGCTAACCGTAAACGCAAACAATTAGGCGAATACGCACTCCAGCTGAGAGAAAAACAAAAAGCTAAATACACTTACGGTTTGCTGGAACGTCAGTTCCGTAACCTGTTTGATGAAGCTACCCGCAGAAAAGGTGTTGCCGGTGAAGTATTGATCAAACTGCTCGAAGCCCGTCTGGATAACACCGTTTTCCGTCTTGGTATCGCTCCTTCACGTCCTGCTGCCCGTCAGCTGGTTTCTCACAAGCACGTTACTGTTAACGGTATCGTTGTTAACACTCCTTCTTTCCAACTGAAACCAGGAGACGTTATCAGCCTGAAAAACAAAACTGCAAACAATTCTGCACTGACCAGCGTTATCCGTGGAAAAAATCCTAAGTTCAGCTGGCTGGATTGGAACGAGAAAGAAATGAAAGGTGTATTCATTGCTTATCCTGAGAGAGAGAGCGTTCCTGAAAATATCAAGGAACAACTGATCGTAGAATTGTACTCTAAGTAATAAATAATTAGTCCGTGGCCAAAGGTCACGGACTAACCTCATATTTAACAAATAAATCTATCATATCAATGGCAATTTTAAATTTCCAGAAACCTGATAAGATCGTATTGCAGAAGTCTACCGACTTTGAAGCTCAATTCGAATTCCGTCCATTAGAACCAGGTTATGCTGTGACTGTCGGTAATGCGTTACGTCGCGTACTGTTGTCTTCTTTGGAGGGCTATGCCATTGTGGGTATTAAAATTGAAGGAGCCGATCACGAGTTCGCTACACTGAAAGGTGTTACTGAAGACGTTACTGAAATCATCCTGAACCTGAAACAGGTTCGTTTCAAGAGGATTTCAGAGAGTGATGTAACGAACGAAAAGATCACACTGTCCATTAAGGGTAAAACAGAGTTCCGCGCTGATATGATTGAAAAAGCCACCAGTGCTTTCCAGATCATGAATCCGGAGCTGTTAATCTGCACCCTGGATCCTTCTGCCAAGCTGGATATCGAACTGACTATCGGTAAAGGCCGTGGTTATGTTCCGGCTGAGGAAAATAAACCCAAGGATGCAGTATTCGGCTACATCGCGATCGACTCTATCTTTACGCCTATCAAAAACGTAAAGTACAGCATAGAAAATACCCGTGTGGAGCAGAAAACTGACTATGAGAAGCTCGTTATGGAGGTGATCACCGACGGTACTATCCACCCGGAAGAAGCAGTGAAACAAGCTTCCCGTATCCTCATTCAGCACCTGATGATCATCACTGATGAAAACATCAGCTTTGATACCAAAGACACTGAAAAAGAAGATGTGGTGGACGAACAAACACTGCAACTGCGTAAGATACTGAAAACACCACTCGAAGATCTCGATCTGAGCGTACGTGCATTCAACTGTCTGAAAGCAGCTAAAATCAATTCCCTCAGCGAACTGGTACAATACGAACAGGAAGAACTGATGAAGTTCAGAAACTTCGGCCAGAAATCACTCAGCGAAATTGAACAGGTATTGGGCGAAAGAGGTCTGCACTTCGGTATGGATCTGTCTAAACTGAAACTCGAAGAAGAATAGTATTTATCTGTTAAGCCAAAGCCGTTGCATCCGCAATAGCTTTGGCTTAACTACTTTATAATTAACAAGTACCTTGCAATTCCTGACACGGTGTAAGGGTTAAAACAAATAATGTCATGCGTCACGGAGTTAAATTAAACAAATTAAGCAGAACTGCTTCCCACCGTAAAGCCCTGATGTCCAATCTGGCTTGCGAACTGATCAGCCACAAACGTATCACCACTACACTGGCAAAGGCGAAAGCCCTCCGCGTGTATGTTGAGCCGCTGCTGACAAGAGGCAAAACCGATTCTACCCACAACCGTAGAATTGTGTTCAGCTACCTGCAGGATAAAGAAGCTATCAAGGAACTGTTCAGCACGATCAGTGAGAAAATAGCTACCCGTCCTGGTGGTTACACCCGTATCATTAAACTGGGTAAACGTGTGGGCGATAACGCAGAAGTTGCGCTGATTGAACTGGTAGACTTCAACGAAATCTACGGTAAATCAGAAGAAAAAGCTGCTGCTAAGAAAACCCGTCGTGCCGGTGGTGCTAAGAAGAAAGCAGAAGAAGCAACTGAAACTAAAGCTGCTGATACTGCAACAGAAGAAAAATCTGCTGAGTAATCTTATATCAAACGATACGAAAAAGGACAAAGCCTGGCTTTGTCCTTTTTTTATGCACTAATAAATACATATATTTCGTAATATTACAGCGGTTTTAATGAGTATCCCTATGAAATACCTGCATTGTGATAGTTGTGGTCATCCCAACCCACTCAAATCTGAATACCTTACTTTTTGCGATGCGTGCGGAAAAAAGCTGCCACAAAGCTTCGCCGAATGGCGAAAGCTTCATCCAATGGCCACATTCCCGGAATATACCCAGGCAGTAGGCATCTCACTGAGAGAGAAAAAAACGACCGGCCCGCTATATTGGATTAAAAACCAGCTGCAATCCGCCAGTAAAAGGAAAATAGTCATCTTTTTTTCACTCGTTTTCCTGCTGGTAGCTATTACCGGCACGCTGTTCGGTAAAAGAGCCGTGTTTACCCTTCTGTATCCCAAGGTACCACTGGCCAGTTTGTACAGCACCTGGCACACTGCTACTATAGGCCGTCAGGCACTGGAAATCAGTACTCCGGTAAAATTATGGGTACACGACCAGCCGCTGGAAGGGGAAGAAGCTAAAGTGATTGAATACGCGAAAACCTATACTAATGAAGATGGGGGAGGTATCCGCATCGCGGTAAATATGTTCAGTTATATCAGCAGCGTAGCTAACAGCCTGGAAGATGCTGTGGCCGCCTCCCATAACAGCATGCAACTGAAGGAAACCGCTACGGATATCGACTGTAAATCAATACCTGTACTCATTTCCGGAATGCAGGGGGTGCTGGAAGAAGGGAATTATCTGTATAAAGGCGGCATCCGCCTGGCATTTTGTAACCTGGTAATGATCAAAGGAAGCAACCGCTGGCAAATCCAGATTAATTACCGCGACGATGACCCTATTGGCCGCCAGGTGGCACAGCGCGTGCTTAAATCTGTAAAAATTAAGTAACATCTTTTCTTTCTGGTAAAAAAAATCTGTATTTAACTGTTGCATTTCATACCTTTGCACGGTTTTTTATCCGAACCTTCAGGGCAATTTTTGTACCCTTGAAGGTTTTTTTTAAAATATAAAACAAGACAGATACCAGAAATGCCTCAGACAAGAACCATCCAACCTGCCATACTGCTGTTAGAAGACGGTACGGTTTTTCAGGGAAAAGCTTTTGGGAAAATTGGCACAGCCGCCGGTGAATTAGCTTTCAATACCGGTATGACGGGTTACCAGGAAGTGTTTACGGACCCTTCTTATAAAGGACAGGTACTTATAATGAACAACTGCTACATCGGGAACTACGGCACCAAAAAGGACGACGTAGAGAGCAGCAGTGTGAAGATCAATGGTTTGATCGCAAAAAATATTGCGTACAACTATTCCAGGAAAATGGCCGATGGGTCACTGGATACGTTCCTGACCGATAATAACCTGGTAGCCATTTATGACGTAGATACCCGCGCGCTGGTTTCCCACATCCGCAGCAAAGGTGCTATGAACTGCATTATCTCTTCTGCTATCCTGGACCTGGATCAACTGAAAGTTGAACTGGCAAAGGTGCCTTCAATGGAAGGCCTGGCCCTCTGCAAAGAAGTGACCACTCCGGAAGCTTACCATGTAGGCGACCCGGCTGCGGAGATCCGTATTGCAGTGCTCGACAACGGCGTGAAAAGAAATATGCTGAAATGCCTGTCTGATAAAGGCGCTTACCTGCAGGTATTCCCAACCGACACTACTTTTGAGGTTTGCGAGGAATTTAAACCGCATGCCTACTTTATTTCCAACGGTCCCGGTGATCCGGCTCCGCTGACTTACGCAGTAGATACGGTGAAAAAGATCCTGGCTGCAGAAAGACCTATGTTTGGTATCTGCCTCGGGCACCAGTTGCTGGCGCTCGCTAATGATATCCCAACTTACAAGATGCACCATGGTCACCGCGGTTTAAACCACCCGGTAAAGAACCTGAAAAACTGGTTTGTGCGAAATCACTACCCAGAACCACGGCTTTGCGGTAGACGCGAAAGCAGTAGCGGCCAGTGAAAATGTGGAAGTTACCCATGTAAACCTCAATGATCACTCCGTAGAAGGCATCCGTATCAAAAATAAACCTGCCTTCAGCGTGCAGTATCACCCGGAATCCACTCCTGGTCCGTTTGATAGCCGTTACCTGTTTGATGATTTCTTTGAGATGATCAAAGCGAATAAGGCATAACTAAAGGAATTATATACGGCAGCCATGCTGCCTGGAAATGAAGACGGTCCCGAGGAATCGGGACCGTTGCATTTTAAAATTCCACGTTATGAAAACAAACGGATATTACCATTGCTGAAAGCGCCGGTAGCTCCGCCCGTTTTATTACATAACAATATTATCGAAAAAAGGTAAACAGGAGGGGGAATATTTTCAGAATATTTTGTTTGTTCTGTTGGATTCCGCCGTCAGTGGTGGGAAAAGGTAAGGTTAGGACAAAAAAATACGGCTCTGTGATCAGAGCCGTTTGCCTTTATAAATTCCACGTTATGAAAAACTGATACAAAAATACGATATTTTGCTAAAACGTTTTAGTTAATCTTTGAGTTTTACAGAAGACTGATAAATCTTCTTGTTTTAATAATTCAAAGGTCGGACCAAATAAACGTTATAAGAAATAATGCAGGTTAAATTTTTCTTAAACAAGTTTAGATTTTGCAGTCCATCGTATCTGTAAATATTTTTATAATTAGATAAATTTTGTCGTTGTTGTTATTTCTACATCAAATATACGAAACAAAATATCAAAATTCCAAGCATTGAGTGTTAAATAATTGCTTTTTTCTTTAAAAATACATACATAGAATTTATTGTAATGTATTTAATGGCTCTCATGTCGGATTTTATACCTGGTTTTGACATAAAAATTATTTGGCAATTTTCCCGGGATATACCTCCAATGCCTTTTCCAGGCAGACCATTGCATGACTAATGTCTGTTGTATTTAATACATAAGCCAGCCGCACTTCATTTTTTCCTAACCCAGGGGTCGCATAAAAGCCGGTTGCGGGTGACATCATAACCGTTTGGCCCTCGTAAGAGAAGGATTCCAGGATCCATTGGCAGAATTTATCTGAATCATCAATGGGCAGCCTGGCCATTGCATAGAAGGCGCCACCCGGATTCGGACAAAATACGCCCGGGATCTCATTCAGCATCTTTACCAGGATATCCCGGCGGCTTAAATATTCCGCTTTGATACCGTCAAAATAATCAGCAGGCAGATCCACAGCGGCTTCACCAGCGATTTGTGCAAAGGTAGGAGGGCTCAGGCGGGCCTGGGCAAACTTCATTACAGCGTCCAGCACAGGTTGATTCCTGGTTACAAAAGCACCGATACGGCCTCCGCAGGCACTGTATCTTTTAGAAATAGTATCCAGCAGGATCACATTATTTTCCATGCCTTCCAGGTTCATAGCGGAAAAATGCGCTCCTGTATAACAAAACTCCCGGTAAGCCTCATCAGAGAAGAGGAACAGGTTGTATTTCAGGCAAAGCTGTTTCAACACCTCCATCTCTTCCCTGCTGTAAAGATAACCGGTGGGGTTATTGGGATTACAGATCATGATAGCTTTGGTGCGCGGAGTAATCGCCTTTTCAAAATCGGCCATTGCCGGCAAAGCAAAGCCGGTTTCGATGCTGGCCGTTATGGTTTTGATCTTTATTTCCGCTTCTACGGCAAAACCGTTGTAGTTAGCGTAAAAAGGTTCCGGAACAATTACTTCATCTCCCGGATCCAGGCAGGCCATGAAGGCAAATATGATCGCCTCTGAACCGCCGGTGGTAACAATGATCTGGTTGTGGTTCACAGCAATGTTAAACCGGTCGTAATAAGTGACCAGCTTACGGCGGTAACTTTCGAAACCTGCGCTGTGGCTGTATTCCAGGATCTTGAATTCTGAATGGCGAACCGCATCCAGTACGGGTTTTGGTGTTTCGATGTCTGGTTGCCCGATGTTCAGGTGGTATACTTTCACCCCTTTTTTCTTGGCTGCTTCGGCGAATGGTACAAGCTTTCTAATGGGAGAAGATGGCATTTGCTCACCTCTCTGGCTAATGGTAGGCATAAAATTGTTTTGACTTTTGCATTGCAAAGATAGGGGATACGATGGGCAACAAAAAAACCTTACAGCATGTGCTGTAAGGTCTTAGTATGTTTTAAAGTGTGGAGTTACTTGTTGTTGGAACCAACTGTACCTGTTAAGTGCAGTTCCTTGTCCTGATCCACGCCTCTGAACTTTACCCAGATGGTTTTATTCTGCTGACCTAAACCGTTTGCACTGTAGCTCGCGGTTACTTTACCCTTTTTACCAGGTAAAATAGGTTCCTGCGTCCACTTAGGCGTAGTACAGCCGCAGCTAGCGCGGGCAGCTTCAATCAACACCGGTTCTTTGGAAATGTTAGTGAATTCGAAATCAACAGTAACTGGCTTGTTTAATTCAGTTTTACCAAAATCAACAGTTTCTTTGGCAAATTTTACTTTTGTATCTGCCGGATTCTGTGCTGGAGCGGTCTGGGCCCACAGCGCTGTAGTCAGCAGCATGCTCGCAAACAGGGATAAGATAAATTTTTTCATTTTCATATGATGGTTTTAAAGCGACCGGTTAAAAAATATTGATATCTTTCTTGGTTAGAACAAATTTACAGCCAAAAAGCATTATAAACCTTACAATTTATTAAAATCTTATTAAAAAAAATCAGATTATTTTAAATGAAAGATTCACAGCATTTTTCAACTGTATAATTAACCTTACTTTTGTACTTTAACCATGAGGCATGATAGAAAATAACGAACTAGCTATGAATTTAGAAAGCCGGTTATCATTCGAAGAGTTCCGCAAGGAAGTGCTTAATGATTACAGGTTGGCCTGCGAAAGCAGGGAAGTTAGTCTGCTGGCCCGTAAGGAAGTGCTTACAGGCAAGGCAAAGTTTGGCATTTTTGGAGATGGAAAAGAAGTGGCGCAGATAGCAATGTCAAAATACTTTCAGCCAGGGGACTTCCGTTCCGGTTATTACCGCGACCAAACTGTTGCATTTGCCACTGGTATCGCCACTCCCGAACAATTCTTTTCGCAGTTATATGCAGATCCCGACCTGGAAAATGATCCTTTTTCAGGCGGCAGGCAGATGAACTCCCATTATGCCACTCCTAATCTTGATCAGGATGGCAACTGGCTCAATCTGACGCAGATGAAAAACTCTGCTGCCGACATGGCGCCTACCGCCGGGCAAATGCCCCGCGCACTGGGCCTTGCCTATGCCTCAAAAATGTTTCGTGAGGTGGAAGCCTTGCATCAATATAAAAATCTTTCCAACAACGGTAACGAGATCTGTTTCGCTACTATCGGTGACGCCTCTACGTCGGAAGGCCATTTCTGGGAAACCATGAATGCCGCCGGTGTTTTACAGGTGCCACTGGCCGTATTTGTATGGGACGATGGCTATGGTATTTCCGTACCCCGTAAATATCAGACTACCAAAGGGTCTATCAGCGCCGCACTGGAAGGCTTCCGCAAAACGGAAGAATCCAATGGCTTTGACATATATAATGTAAAAGGCTGGGATTATGCCGGCATGTGTGAAGTGTTCGAAGCGGCTATCCGCAAGATCCGCGAAACACACATCCCTGCACTGTTTCATGTGGAAGAAATCACCCAGCCACAGGGGCACTCTACCAGTGGTTCGCACGAACGGTATAAAAGCAAGGAACGTCTTTCCTGGGAACGGGAGTTCGACTGTAACGTAAAAATGCGTTCCTGGATCATTGAAAATGCTTTGTGCGAGGAAGAAACCCTGCGCGCCGTTGAAGCAGAAGCAAAAGTAAAAGCACAGCACGCCCGGAAAGCTGCCTGGGAAAAATATATATCACCGATCAAGGAACAGGTACAGTCGTTTACCGCACTGGCCGCACCGGTAGCTGCTATTGCAGGCGCCGATGCAAACATGATAAACACCTTCATCCGCGACCTGCAGAATAACCGCGAGCCGCTCCGCCGTGATATTCTGAAGGCCAGCGCCATGATCCTCCTGAAACACCGGCACCTGAAATCAGATGCCGCCGTACAGGCATTGCAGCAATATTATGATACCTACCTGGCCGGGGAAAAAGAAGTGTACAATACACTGCTTCACGCCACCGGCGTAAACTCTGCCCTGAATGTACCGGTAGTTCCGGCCGCATACGAAGCAGACAGCATCACCGTAAACGGGTACGAAATACTGAATAAATATTTTGATCAGCTGTTTACCAACAACGACCGCGTATTTGCTTTCGGGGAAGATGTAGGAAAGATTGGCGACGTAAACCAGGGCTTTGCCGGATTACAGCAGAAACATGGTAAAGTACGTATAGCCGATACCGGTATCCGGGAGTTGACTATCATGGGGCAGGGAATAGGACTGGCATTGCGCGGCCTGCGCCCCATTGCTGAAATCCAGTACCTCGACTATCTCCTCTACGGCCTGCAGCCACTCAGCGATGATGTGGCCTCCCTGCAATACCGCACCAAAGGAATTATGCATTGCCCGCTGATAGTACGTACCCGCGGCCATCGCCTGGAAGGCATCTGGCACAGCGGATCTCCAATGGGCATGATCATCAATTCCCTGCGCGGCATGCACGTATGCGTACCACGTAATATGGTACAGGCAGCAGGCATGTATAACACACTGTTACAGGCCAACGAACCGGCCCTGGTGATAGAATCTTTAAACGGCTACCGTCTGAAAGAAAAATTACCGGCCAACCTGGAAACGTATACCGTACCCCTGGGCATCCCGGAAATACTGCATGAAGGAACAGACGTAACGATTGTTACGTATGGTTCTATGACGCGTATCGTGGAAGAAGCAATGGTGACGCTGGCGGAAACAGGCATCTCCTGTGAGCTGATCGATGTGCAGACTTTACTGCCCTTCGACATCCATCACAGTATTGTGGAATCATTGCAGAAAACCAACCGCATCCTCTTTATAGATGAAGACGTACCCGGTGGCGGAACTGCTTATATGTTCCAACAGGTAATTGAAAAACAAGGCGGCTACCGCTGGCTGGATGTATCGCCACGCACCATGAGTGCGCAAGCCCATCGCCCGGCGTATGGCTCCGACGGGGATTATTTCTCCAAGCCCAATACAGAAGATGTAGTAAAAGTAATTATGGAGATGATGCAGGAATAGTTGCATTTCAAAATCATACAAAAGCCGGTTGCCTTAACAGGAGCCGGCTTTGCCTTTAATTGGCGAAGCCACTATAACAGCATCAATCTGCTGATATGGTGGCTTCTTACATTAAGCAGTTTGCAGGCTTAGCAGTATTGGCTTATTATGGCGCAGCAAAGGTCCGGGATATTTTGAATGTATAAAGTGTTTACAGGTGAGTTAATGATTATTTCATGTATGATGTATCTTGTCGGCAAAACGAAGACCATGAAAAACATCGTAGTACTCGACGGGCATACGTTAAACCCCGGCGACCTCGACTGGAGCGGGTTACAGGCATTGGGCAACGTTATATTGTATGACCGTACACCCGAACATGAAGTGGCTGCCAGGTCAAAGGATGCACATATCATATTAACCAATAAGGCTATTGTAAGCGGGGAAACCATCCGGCAGCTGGAACACCTGGAATATATAGGCGTGACGGCTACGGGATTCAACATAGTGGATACGCATGCAGCAAGAAGCCGGCATATCCCGGTAACGAATGTACCTGCCTACAGCACGGCATCTGTTGCGCAGCTGACTTTTGCGTTGATCCTTGAATTATGTCATCATACCGGTTTGCATGCTGTAAGTGTGCGGGCAGGGGAGTGGAGCAGCAGCATCGATTTCAGTTACTGGAAAACGCCGCTCACGGAGCTGGCGGGCAATACGTTGGGCATAGTAGGTCTCGGGCAGATAGGGCAGGCGGTGGCCCGTATTGCGCTGGCATTTGGGATGAAGGTGATTGCCCACCATAAACATCCTGACCGGGACGGGATGCCCGGTGTTACTTTTGTGGACCAGGCTACCTGCTTCCGGGAGGCGGATATTATCTCGTTGCATTGCCCGCTGAATGCTGCCAATAAAGAGTTTGTAAATGCCGCCCTGCTGCGTACCATGAAAAAGAACGCCTTCCTCGTAAATACCAGTCGTGGCCCGTTGATCTGTGAAGCCGATCTGGCGGATGCCCTGGAGAAAGGAATTATTGCCGGTGCCGCGCTGGATGTATTATCTGCAGAGCCGCCGCCTGCGGGGAATCCACTGATCACTGCGCCTAATACCATTATTACACCACATATTGCCTGGGCTACCCAGGCGGCCCGGAAACGACTCATGTATACATCGGTGGAAAACGTAAAGGCCTTCCTCGAAGGAAATCCTAAAAATATTATCAATTAGGATTACCCGTTAAGCGAATAAACAGGTTATTAGTAAGTAGCATGCAAACAGAAAATAATAGGCTTTGGGGTATACCGCGTAACTGAATGGTTGAAATGAATGATGCCTTCAGAAGTGAATGGGATGGATGGCCAGGGTTATGATTATGTTATTTATTTTTGGATAAAGGTACCTGCTACACTTATTTAAAAGGTACGCATACAACTAAAATCTATTTATTCGCTTAAAACCAACGTTACATGCAATCAAGCATTCTTTTGGTAGAGGACGATGTATTTTTTGCCAAAGTGGTAAAAAGACACCTGGAACGCGCCGGTTACAACGTAAACTTCTGTGAAAACGGCCAGGAAGGTTGGGAAAAATTCCAGAAACATGTGTTTGACCTGTGCATACTGGATGTGGTGATGCCTAAAAAAGATGGTTTCGCCCTTGCAGGAGATATCCGGTCAATGGATGAAAACATTCCCATCATTTTTACTTCATCCCGTTATATGGAACAGGACAGGCTGCAGGGATTTGAAGCAGGCGCGGATGACTATATCACCAAGCCCTTCAATATGCAGGAAATGATCTGTCGCGTGGAAGTATACCTGAAACGCAGCCGCCTGCTGAAAAGTGAGCGCCGCGTGGTATATACTATCAGTAACCTGATCTTCGATTATTCCCAATATCATATCCGGCATAAAGATGCCGACTCCCATGTTCGTATGGCCCCAAAAGAAGCGGAGTTGCTTCGCTTTCTGTGCGAAAATTCTAACAAAAAACTGAAGAAAGATGATATCCTGTCTGTTATCTGGGGACAGGAAGACTTCTTCGCTTCACGTGTGATGGACGTTTATCTGACCCGTCTTCGTAAACACATTGCGCAGGACCCTGCCGTAAAACTCGAAACCTACCACGGCAAGGGACTCATGTTCATCGCTGATGACCTGGGGCGCACACACACCATCGCTAAAGTTTAGCTGTTTTTTGGTTCTGGAAAGTTAACCGTATCCAATGGAAAACGTCCACCGTAATGGCGGACGTTTCCTTTTTTATATGTATTAATATCCTATTTCAGATTGTGGAAAACCTGCTGCACATCTTCATCCTGCTCCAAACGGTCTACCAGTTCCAGCACTTCTTTTGCCTGCTCGTCATTCAGCTCCACGGTAGTGGTTGGAATACGTTTCAGCTCGGAGCTGATCACTTCCAGTCCTTTTTCTTCCAGCGCTTTGGCCATGTTGCCAAACTCGGTGAATGCAGCACGGATAATGATGTTACCCTCACTATCTTCTCCCACTTCTTCCAAACCAAAATCAATCAGTTCCAGTTCCAGCTCTTCCAGGTCCTGGCCGGCATTCTTTATTTTGAATTCGCCTACGCGGTTAAATAAAAATCCAACAGAGCCACTGTTGCCTAAGCTGCCGCCACCTTTGGTAAAGTGCATACGCAGGTTGGCTACGGTGCGGGTAGTATTATCGGTAGCGGTATCAATCATCACTGCCACGCCATGGGGAGCATAGCCTTCATACACCACTTCTTCATAATCGGTTTTGTCTTTACCCATAGCACGCTTGATAGCTGCGTCTACACGGTCTTTAGGCATGTTAACACTCTTCGCATTGAGAATACAGCGACGAAGTGCGGGGTTATTATCCGGATCAGGACCAGAGGCCTTCACGGCAATGGCTATTTCCTTACCTATTCTTGAAAATGCTTTCGCCATCTTATCCCAGCGGGCAAACATGGTCGATTTTCTTACTTCAAATATTCTTCCCATTGGAGTGGTATATATTTATTATGACTTTTAAAAACAGAACGCAAAAATAAGGATTTTCAGGTACCAGAATAGCGGATTCCCCTGATTTTAACTAAAGCGGAGAACAAAACAAGGGTAACCCCCTTTGTTCTGTTCTCCGCTTCGTATGATATCCGGAAATGTTAATCTCCGTAAACTATTCCAGCATTTTACGGGCCTTACTGTGTTTTACACTATAGCCGAAGTAAACCACAAAGCCAATAGCCAGCCACACAAATAAACGCGCCCAGTTTTCAATACCCAGGCTGATGATCATAGTAAGACAGAAAGCCGCTCCCAGCAAGGGAACAAATGGCACCCACGGCGTTTTAAAGGCGCGTGGCAGTTCCGGGTTGGTTTTGCGCATTACAATAATACCAATACACACCAGCACAAAGGCAAACAGGGTACCGATACTGGTCATATCACCCACCACATTGTCCGGAATGAACGCAGCAAACAGGGATACAAAAACAAAGAACATCCACTGTGAGCGGTAAGGTGTACGGTATTTTGGATGCAGTTTCGCAAATACGGCCGGTACCAGTCCATCGTTACTCATAGAGTAAAATACCCTTGTCTGACCCAGTAACATCACCAGGATAACGGAGGAAAATCCCGCCAGGATGGCCACGGTGATGAAAGTCGACAACCAGGAATAACCAGGCATATAAGTATCAATCGCATAAGCTACAGAAGCTTCACCACCTGCTTTCAGGAAGTCGGTGAACGGTGCAATACCTGTGAGCACAAAAGAAAACAGGATATATAATAAGGTACAAACAGCCAGCGATACAAGGATACCGATCGGCATATTCTTTTTAGGGTTCTTGGTTTCCTGTGCAGCGGTAGATACCGCATCAAAACCAATGAAAGCAAAGAATACCACCCCGGCCCCCCTGAGCACCCCGGCCCAGCCATGATTCCAGAAGTTGGAATAATCCACGATCTGGCCATTGTGCATTTTTACGGTGCCGGCATCTCCAGGAATGGTAAATGGCGTATGGTTGGCAGGATTGATAAATTTCCATCCCAGGAAGATGAATAACATCACGATGGCTACTTTAGTGATAACAATGATGTTATTCACAATGGCAGAACCCTGTGTTCCCCTGATGAGCAGCAAAGTGAGCGCCAGCAGGATAAACAGCGATGGAACGTTCATGATACCCTGTACACCGGCATCAGAAGTTTCAAAAGGACTGTGACACCACTGGTACGGTATCGTGACATGAAAGACATTGGTAAGCAGCTTATTGAGATACTGCGACCAGCCAATAGCTACGGTAGCCGCTCCCAGCGCATATTCCAGCACAAGATCCCATCCAATGATCCAGGCAATAAATTCTCCCAGTGTGGCATAGGAATAGGTGTAGGCGCTTCCCGCAATAGGGATCATGGACGCAAATTCTGCGTAGCATAAACCAGCCAGCGCACAACCTATAGCAGCAATAATAAAGGAAATGGTGACAGCAGGTCCGGCATGTTGACCGGCAGCAGCAGCTGTTCTTACAAAGAGGCCGGCGCCAATAATAGCGCCAATACCTAATGCTATAAGAGAACCTGCACCAAGCGTCCTTTTCAGACCCTTTTCAGATTCTCCAGCTTCGGCCAATAAAACAGACAGTTGTTTTTTAGCAAAGAGTTTGCTCATACGCAGTCGTATTGTGGTTGATGTTTTAAGGTAGTTTAGTTGTTGTTGTATTTCTGTTGATCGCCAAATATAATATCTAAAATCAAAAACAGATAGTTTTATTTTACCTGCCAAAGCGCATGTTTAGCTGCTTAACCTTATTTTTGGGAAATTTTCCGGTTACAACTTTTAATTATTACAAGATAAATTCTGGCTAGCATGAAGAAATCATCGAATCTGCTTACTTTATATATATTCATTGCTATGGTAATCGGAATAGGCACTGGTTATGGTGTTTTCCTTACCTATGGCAATGCTCCTGCTACAACAGGGGCCAAGGATACCCCGCAGATCTTCGCTGATAACATCTCCATTCTTACCGATATCTTCCTTCGTCTTGTTAAAATGATCATTGCCCCGCTGGTATTTTCCACCCTCGTGGTGGGAGTGGCCAAGCTGGGCGACATAAAAGCTGTTGGCCGCATCGGCGGAAAAACAATGCTGTGGTTTATCAGTGCAACCTTTGTATCATTGTTTCTCGGCTTGGTATTGGTTAACCTGCTGAAACCAGGATTATCACTGGCATTGCCACTGCCTGATGAACATGCCTCTTCCGGCATCGCCAAGGCAGATATGACCCTGAAAGGATTTTTCCGCCACGTAGTGCCGGATAGCGTAGTGGATGCAATGGCCCATAATGAAATACTGCAGATCGTGGTATTTGCCATTTTCTTTGGTGTAGCGGCGGCAGCCATAGGTGAAAAAGCCAACCCGGTAGTGAAGCTGCTGGACAGCGTTGCCCATATCATGCTGAAAGTAACGGGTTTTGTAATGAACTTCGCCCCTTTCGCAGTATTTGGCGCTATGGCCGGTATCATTGCGCTGAAAGGCCCCATTGTACTGGTAACTTATGGTAAGTTTATTTTGCAGTTCTATTTTGGGCTGCTCTGTTTGTGGGTGGTTATTTCCCTGGTAGGAAGCCTGATCCTGGGCAAACGGGTATTCAAGCTCCTGGGAATGATTAAAGACCCGCTGCTCCTGGCTTTTGGTACCGCCAGCAGTGAGGCGGCCTATCCGCGTACAATGGAAGAGCTGGAGAAGTTTGGTTGCGACAGCCGCATTGTTAGCTTTGTATTACCCCTGGGCTATTCCTTTAACCTGGATGGCTCCATGATGTATATGACCTTTGCCAGTTTATTTATTGCCCAGGCTTATGGTATGCACCTGAGCATCGACCAGCAGATTACCATGTTGCTGGTATTAATGATTACCAGTAAAGGCATTGCGGGCGTACCCCGTGCTTCCCTGGTGGTGATTGCAGGCACGCTGTCAATGTTCAAGATCCCCGAAGCCGGCCTTATACTGCTGCTGGGCGTGGATCATTTGCTGGACATGGGCCGTTCTGCCACAAATGTTATCGGAAACGCGATGGCTACCGCCGTTGTTTCCAAATGGGAAAATAAGCTTACGCCGCCAACAGAAGATGCTGCCAAAGCCTAACTTAACAAATGCGTAACAGTTTATTGATTATTTTACCACTTCAGAAATAGAAATAGCGTATTAGCATGGACCAGATTATTGAGTTTTTTAAACACCTCATTAATCCCTCGTGGATTATTGAACATGGTGGCCTTTACCTGTTACTGGGAATTATTTTTGCAGAAACAGGTCTTTTCATTGGATTCTTTTTGCCAGGGGATTCCCTGCTCTTCGTAGCGGGTATCTACAGCGAAGACCTTTGCCGCAGCTTCTTTGATCTTCCATTTGTGGTGATTATGTTCCTGATTGCCACCGCCGGTGTGCTAGGAAATATGGTTGGCTTCTGGTTTGGTAAAAAATCCGGACCTATTTTATTTAAGAAGAAGGATACTTTCTTTTTCAGGAAGAAGCACCTGCACCAGGCCCATGAGTTTTTTGTAAAGTATGGCGGCGGCGCTATCTTCTTTGCCCGCTTCCTGCCTATCATCCGTACCTTTGCGCCTATAGTGGCGGGTATTGTGGGTATGGATGGTAAGAAATTCATGTTCTTTAATATAATCGGCTCCTTTGCATGGGTATTTTCCATGATGCTGGCGGGTCACTACCTGGATAAAGCCTTCCCCAACCTGAAAGATCACCTGGAACTGATCATCCTGGTCATAGTGGTGATCACTACTTTACCAGTACTTATTAAAGTAGTATTTGGTAAGGTAAAACAACAGCCGGCGCACACACCTGCTGAAACAGAAAAAACTGATTCTCCAATATAATTTTTTATATCTTTAAAAGGGCCTTTAAATGAGGCCCTTTTTTTTATTCCCGTTATTATCGTCAACCAAATTAAGAAATGAAAGCCGACAACCGTCCCGTCTCCATTTTCAACATTGCCGTTATAGTGGCATCACTGGGCTATTTCGTAGATATTTATGATCTCCTGCTGTTTACAATTGTAAGGGTTCCGAGTTTGAAATCACTGGGGCTGCCTGATAGTGAAATTGATGCCGGCGCCGGTATGCTGCTTATTAATATCCAGATGGTAGGATTGCTCATCGGGGGTATTTTCTGGGGTATTATCGGAGATAAAAAGGGGAGGCTGAGCGTTTTGTTCGGTTCTATCCTCATTTATTCTGTTGCCAATATTGCCAATGGCTTTGTTCAGGGGATCAACGGGTATGTGCTGTGGCGCTTTGTAGCCGGCTTCGGGCTGGCGGGAGAGCTGGGCGCCGGTATTACGCTGGTATCGGAAATACTACCAAAAGAGAAGCGGGGCTATGGTACCATGATTGTGGCTACTGTAGGGGTTTCCGGTGCAGTGGCTGCCAATCTGATTGCCAAGCTGGTAGGCGACTGGCGGATCTGTTATTTCATAGGAGGCGGTTTAGGACTGGCACTGCTGGTCCTGCGGGTTAGTGTAATGGAATCCCATTTATTTAATGCGGTGAAAAGTTCATCCGCTTCCAGGGGAAGTTTTATGGCCTTGTTTACTAACCGCGAGCGGTTTATCAAATACCTGAAATGTATGCTGCTGGGTACTCCTACCTGGTTTGTGGTAGGGATTCTCATCGCTTTTTCCAACAAGTTTGCCACTATGATGAACGTAAAAGGCGCCATCAGCCCCGGCGACGCGATAGCGTTTTGTTATGCGGGGCTGGTAGTAGGTGATTTCGCCTCCGGTTTGATCAGCCAGCTATGGAGAAGCCGCCGGAAAGTGATGTTATTGTTCCTCGTTTTCACCGGGATAATGGTAACTGTATATTTAAACCTGCATGGCGTAGAAACATGGGTGTTCTATACCGTGTGTTGTATACTCGGTTTCAGTGTGGGCTTCTGGGCAATTTTTGTAACGATCGCAGCTGAAAGCTTTGGTACCAATCTGCGGGCTACCGTGGCTACTACTGTTCCTAATTTTGCGAGGGGAATGCTACCGTTGATCTCTATATTATTTATACAAGTACAGAAATATTTTACTTTCCTTCAAAGCGGGGCTATTGTAGCAGTGGTATGTATTGGCGTTGCGTTGATTACAGCCTGGAAGGTGGAAGAAACATTTGGCAAAGATCTTAACTACCTGGAAGAGATTTAATTAATGATAGCTATCCAGCATTTTATCCAGTAACTTATTCAGCTGGATAACCTCTTTTTCGTTTAATGACTGAAGTGTGTTATCCAGTAGCCTGATTTCCGTATCGATTTCTTTCAGCAGTTGCAGGCCCTTATCGTTGATACGTACGTCTACTGCGCGCCTGTCCATTTCACTGTTCTTACGTTCTACCAGGTCTGCTTTGCGGAGCCTTTCCACCAGGCGCGATACGTCGCTCATTTTATCGAGCATTCTTTCCTTTAAGATGTTGATGCTGGCAGCCTGTGGATGCTGACCGCGAAGGATCCGCAGTATATTAAACTGCTGCATGGTGATTCCATAACGTTTAAAAAATTGCTGGTGACGGGACGTTATCCAGTTCCCGATGAAAATCAGGCTTATCAGGCCGCGCTGATTTTCGTTTTCAAATGTTTTCTGCGTAATCAGTTTTTCCAGGTTAGACATACATTCAGAGTTAAACCAAATTTTATGAAACTAATTAGAACTGCTTCATTTAGACGGCTTTAGCCAATACAGGATCGGGGTAAAATTACGAATAAATGTGGATTTATAGTCAGGATCGCCTTCGGCGATTTTAAATTGTCTTGGAACGCTGATTACGCTGATTATGCTGATTTTGAGGATTGGATAATGTGGTGATTTTATAAAGATTAAGGGAGATATATGCGGGCATATTCGCTTATATCTCCCTTAATCTTTATAAAATCAAACAGGATCAAATCTGAATAATCAGTATAATCAGCGTAATCCTGGGAAAGACAAAATCCGTATTACGCTGTAGCGGATTGCATTTTGTCCAGTACGTCCATTACTTCTTTAACGTGTTGTGCAGAGGTATTCAGTAATTCTTTTTCGGCAGGATTGAGCTGTAGTTCGATGATCTTTTCGATGCCGTTCTTACCCAATACTACGGGTACACCCAGGTAAATATCTTTCAGTCCGTATTCGCCGGTAAGCCATGCGCAAACGGGGAAAATGCGTTTTTCATCTTTTACAATGGCTTCCACCATTTGTGCAGCGGCGGCGCCGGGTGCGTACCATGCAGAAGTACCGAGCAGGTTTACAATTTCACCACCGCCTACTTTTGTGCGTTGGATAATAGCATCCAGCTTTTCAGTGGCTACCAGTTCAGTTACCGGGATACCGCCAACGGTGGTATAGCGGGGCAAAGGAACCATTGTATCGCCATGGCCACCCATCAGGATCGCCTGGATGTCTTTGGGTGAGCAACCTATTTCATCAGCCAGGAAAGCGCGGTAACGGGCGGTATCCAGGATGCCTGCCATACCAAATACCTTGCTGCTGTTTTTCTTTGCAGTGAGATAGCTGCAATAGGTCATTACATCCAGCGGGTTGCTTACAATGATAATGATAGCATCCGGGGAATGTTTTGTAATATTTTCGGTAACCGATTTCACAATATTGGCATTGGTAGAAATCAGGTCGTCCCTGCTCATACCGGGTTTACGGGGAAGTCCGGAAGTAATTACCACTACATCGCTGTTCGCGGTTTTGGTGTAATCGTTGGTTACCCCTGTAATTTTGGTGCTGTAATAATCAATGGGAGCCTGCTGCCATGTGTCCAGCGCCTTACCTTCAGCCGTTCCTTCTTTAATATCCAATAAAACCACCTCCTGCAGAAAATCTTTGTGGGCCAGTACATTGGCACACGTTGCGCCTACATTCCCGGCTCCTACTACTGTAACTTTCATTTTGTCTTTAGCTTTAAAAGTGAAGAATGAATGTGATTGAACAAATGTAAGGATTCGGCCTTACAATAATCCGCTGGCGGCTACATTTTCACAAAGCATTATTTGTTGAGATAAAGCAGCAGGGAATCGAGCTTTACTGTTCCCTCAAAACCTTTTACAAACTGTTGTTTCTTATTATATATATACAAACCAGGGAAATAATGGAGGTCATAGAAGTACATGATCTGCCGGGAAGGTTCACTCGCCATAATGATGTTGGGATAGTTCTGGATCTTATAATGATCGTAATATTCCTTCATTTGTTCCACTTTGAAGGGAGTGACCATCACGATCTGTGTTTTTTTGAACTTGTCAATATTTTTCAGCATTTCCTCGGTGAGGTGTTTGCAGTGGTCACAGTCAACACTGAATACAAAGAGCATGGTCTTCTCATTTTTCTTCAGGTCATTTTTGGTGATAGTGTGGCCATCAACAAGGCTCAACGGAAAAGCGGGGATGATCGGGTATTGTAAATAAGGTGCTTTGGTGCTGGAATTAGCAGGCGTTTGGGCCATCAAAAACACAGGTAAACAGCTTAAAATAACGAAAAACACGTAGCGCATACTTATAAAAGTTTCTTGATTTGAGTTTAAAATTACCGGATAAATGTCATTATTTGAATAAAAAAGCCGAAAATTGAGCCGAAAAGGGACTAATCTCTCTAATTTTGGGAATTAGTTGCTTGTTCATATGCGAAAATTTTTACTTTTGCAATCCGTATAAATTTTTAACTTAAAATCAGTAACCTATTTATGGCTACCACCGCAGATATCAGAACAGGATTAATTATCAAGCTGGATAACAGCTTGTATTCTGTTGTAGAGTTTGGTCAGAACAAAACCGCCCGTGCAGCCGCAAAGGTTTGGGCTAAATTGAAGGGCGTTGACAATAGCCGTTCCATTGAGCACACTTGGAACTCAGGTGATACTATCTTTCCAATCCGTATTGAGAAGAAACCTTTTCAGTATTTATATAAAGATGATACCGGCTACAATTTCATGGACAATGAAACATTTGAGCAGATCGCTATGCCGGAAACAGCAATCGATGCACCTCAGTTTCTGAAAGAAGGACAGGAAGTAAGTGTACAGATCAATACAGAAACTGAACAGTACATGGCTGTTGAACTGCCTGATAAAATTGTAGTACTGGTTACTTATTCTGAACCCGGTGTGAAAGGTGATACGGCTACCCGTACCCTGAAACCAGCTACCGTTGAAACCGGTGCCACTGTGATGGTTCCACTGTTTGTAGACGAAGGAGAACTGATCCGTGTAAACACCAAAAATGGTGAGTACATCGAAAGAGTAAAAGCATAAATAAATCATTTCTGAAATACTGGTTTTCAGAGAAAAGCAACTTTGTTTCAGAAAGATATGTCTGAAACAAAGTTGCTGAATGCGTGAAAAAGTATTTGTCATATTCTATATATTTCTAAACCAAAAACTGTCTACATGGACTTTAAACAGATTCAGGAACTGGTAAAAATGATCAACAAATCAAATATCAGTGAACTGAGCATTGAACAGGACAAGTTTAAGATTACAATAAAGCAGAAGGATAATGAAGTTCAGCAGGTAATCACTGTTCCTGCAACCATGGCACCCGTTCAGGCAGTAGCCGCTGTAACTCCTGCAGCAGCTCCGGCCACCGCAGCATCAGCCGCTGCACCTGCTGCCCCTGCCAAAGCAGATAACCTGGTAACCATCAAATCTCCCATGATTGGTACCTTCTACCGCAGCGCCGGTCCGGATAAAGCACCATTCGTAAATGTTGGTGACGAAGTAACTTCCGGTAAAGTGGTGTGCATCATCGAAGCAATGAAGTTATTCAACGAAATAGAGAGTGAAGTAAGTGGGAAAATTGTGAAAGTACTGGTAGATGACGCTTCTCCGGTAGAATACGATCAACCTTTATTTTTAGTTGAACCATAATAATAGCCTTTACCCGTTAGCCTTTAGCTTTCAGACTTGCCAAATGGCAGTGCGCTGATGGCTAAAGGCTATCAGCTAAAAGCTAACAGCTATTATTAAACTTATAAGGAAAACAATGTTCAAAAAAATATTGATTGCCAACCGTGGTGAAATTGCCCTTCGGATTATCCGTACCTGTAAGGAAATGGGTATTAAAACGGTGGCGGTTTATTCAACAGCGGATAAAGACAGTCTGCATGTGAAATTTGCCGATGAAGCAGTATGCATCGGCAAGCCACAAAGCTCAGAGTCTTATCTGAATATCCCTCACCTGATGGCGGCTGCAGAAATCACCAATGCAGATGCGATCCACCCCGGATACGGCTTCCTGGCAGAAAATGCCCGTTTCGCTGAAATCTGTGGTGAACATGGTATCAAATTTATCGGCCCCACGCCGGAAATGATCCGGAAAATGGGGGATAAGATGACTGCCAAAGAAACCATGATTGCGGCCGGCGTACCGGTTATTCCAGGTTCTGAAGGTTTGCTCCAGAGCGTGGAAGAGGCGAAAGTCATCGCTAAAAACATGGGACTCCCCGTAATCATCAAAGCTACCGCCGGTGGCGGTGGCAAAGGCATGCGTGTGGTATGGGAAGAAAGCGAGCTGGAAACAGCCTACAACATGGCTAAAAATGAAGCCCGTGCCTCCTTCAGTAACGACGGTATCTACATGGAGAAATTCGTGGAAGAACCCCGCCATATTGAAATCCAGGTTGCGGGTGATCAATACGGTAAAGTATGTCACCTCAGTGAAAGGGATTGCTCTATCCAGCGTCGTCACCAGAAGCTGGTAGAAGAATCACCTTCTCCGTTTATGACGCCTGAGCTGCGTGAGAAAATGGGGGATGCTGCTATCAGGGCGGCCAGCGCTATCAATTACGAAAGCGTGGGTACCATTGAATTCCTGGTAGACAAGCACCGCAACTTCTACTTCATGGAAATGAACACACGTATCCAGGTAGAACACGGGGTTACAGAAGAAGTGATCAACTTCGACCTGGTAAAAGAGCAGATCAAAATTGCTGCGGGGATTCCTATCTCCGGAAAAAATTATACGCCACAGATGCACGCCATCGAGTGCCGTATCAATGCGGAAGATCCTTACAACGATTTCCGCCCATCTCCCGGTAAAATTACTACCCTGCATATCCCCGGTGGTCATGGTGTGAGAGTGGATTCACACATCTATGCCGGTTATGTAATTCCGCCTTACTATGATTCCATGGTAGCGAAAATTATCACGATGGCGCAAACCCGTGAAGAAGCAATTAACACAATGGAACGAGCCCTGAGTGAGTTTGTAATTGAAGGGGTGAAAACAACGATTCCTTTCCACCAGCAGCTGATGCGCGATGAAAACTTCCGTAAAGGTAACTTTACCACGAAGTTTACAGAAACGTTTAAGCTGGTATAACGGTAACGGATATACTATTTGGAAAAGTCCTCCTGGTTTGACCAGGGGGACTTTTTCGTTTGTTGTTAATTATATTTAATCTCCAGTTTTTTGAAGTTGAAATTCAGGAATTGGAACTCCTGATGTGTTTCTTTTGCAGTGATGCTGACCGGCAGGCCGTAGTTATTGTACTGATCTGCCACAAAGGGATTGTTAACACTGTAGTCCCTGTCGTTGAACATCCATATTTTATGAAGCTGATGCGGGTTTAATTTATCATCGTAAATGGGGTACACATCAATGGGAGGAGAGGTTTGTCCCTGCCAGAAGTTAACTGTGGAAATCTTATATGCATTGCCGGCGGCATTGTAATGATAGTAAACGGTGGTTATGCCGTAATATTCTTCCGGAAATTGTTTCCTGACGGATTTTACAATCCTGTCCTTATTGTCATAGCTGAAATACTCCACTGCGGTATTATACCCGGAGGTGACTGTCATGGTACTACGATCATAGATCCCAATAGTAAATGTGCTGTCGGTGGTCACTCTGCCTTTGTTATCGGTGATGTATTTGTGGGCTATTTCAAAAAAGGGGAGGTCATCTGAATAGGCGCCGATAATACATTTGAGCGTGTGTTTGTTATCATATCCTATCAGGAACTGCGGATAACCGGTTGTCACCTGTGTGGCAATCAGGCTAACCGGGTTTCCTTTATTGTTGTAAGAGATCCGGACAGAATCCAGCAGGTCATCGTACCCGTGAATACCTTTCAATTGCACGATCCTGTAGTGGTTGGGGCCAGGAATGATTACCGGTGGTTTGAGGCAGCTTTGGAGCAGTAAAGGGATGGCAATAGCCATGACGCAAAGCGTTTGTAAAAGTTGTCTTTTCATTTTGGGTAACTTGTTTTTAAATAATTCTGATTAAATAAACGTGGTGCGTACGGTACAGGAAAATCTAAATGTTATATGGGGTATTGGTATATAGGTATAATATGAAGATAAGGATAATCTGAGGTTAAACCAATACTTGCTCAGGTGGATCTCAAAACAAAGCCCCGGATGAAAATCCGGGGCTAATCATACACCAAAACAATCTTACGGTTTTATCGCAAGAAAAGCAGCTCTCTGTATTTAGGCAGCGCCCATTTTTTGTCGTCCACCAGGAACTCCAGTTTGTCGGAGTGGTAGCGGATAACATCAAAGTACGGCTTAATCTTTTCACAGTAGTCAATCGCTTTCTGACGGCTGTCGGTAAGCTTATTAGTTACCTTACGCGCCTCGATCATAGCCTGTACATTTTCACTAATAACATTAATATGTTCAGCTATTTTAGCAGCAATTTGTTTTTGAGCTTTTACTGATTCGTCGCCCAGGCCAATTCCTTTCAGACCGTTGATATTGACTACCAGGTCGTTCAGGTAGCTGATAGCAGACGGGAGGATGGTGTTGGTAGCGAGATCACCGATTACACGGGCTTCGATCTGCACTTTCTTCACATAATCTTCCAGCAGAATTTCATGGCGTGCGTGCAGTTCTTTTTCGTTGTAAACGCCGGTGTCAGCATAAAGTTTGGTTGCTTTAGGAGTGATCATTGCATCCAGAGCTTTAGGAGTGGTTTTTACGTTTGGTAAACCTCTTCTTTCAGCTTCTTTCTCCCATTCTTCGCTGTATCCGTCGCCTTCGAACAGTATCTTTTCCGAATCTACAATATATTTACGAAGAGTTTGCATGATCGCAATCTCTTTTTTCTCACCTTTTTCGATCAGTGAATCTACTTCCGCTTTAAAGTCAACCAGGGTTTTAGCCATGATAGTATTCAGAACGGTCATTGCAGAAGCACAGTTGGCAGAAGAACCTACCGCGCGGAATTCAAACTTGTTGCCGGTGAAAGCAAAAGGAGAAGTACGGTTACGGTCAGTGTTATCCAGCAACAGTTCAGGAATATGACGGTGCAGATCCAGTTTCAGGATAGCTTCGTCCTGTTCGTCGAACTTGTTGTTTACACGGTTTTTAACTTCCTGCAGTACATCAAACAGGTATTTACCGGTAAATACGGAGATGATGGCAGGAGGTGCTTCGTTAGCGCCCAGACGGAAGTCGTTGCTTGGAGAAGCAATAGCAGCTCTCATCAGGTCAGCGTAGTCATGCACCGCTTTAATAGTGTTCACAAAGAAAGTGAGGAACATCAGGTTGGTCTTCGGAGTTTTACCGGGAGCCAGCAGGTTTACACCAGTATCGGTGGACATGCTCCAGTTGTTGTGTTTACCGGAACCGTTGATGCCTGCAAAAGGTTTCTCGTGCAGTAACACTTTCAGTTTGTGACGTTTTGCCACTTTATTCATTACATCCATCAGCAGGGAGTTGTGATCCACTGCGATGTTTACTTCTTCAAATATAGGAGCGCACTCGAACTGTGAAGGAGCAACTTCATTATGACGCGTTCTCAAAGGAATACCCAGTTTGTAGGATTCTACTTCGAAATCGCGCATGTAAGCGTAAGCACGCTCAGGAATAGCACCGAAGTAGTGATCTTCCAGCTGCTGACCTTTGGAAGGAGCATGACCAACAACAGTGCGGCCAGTCATGATCAGATCAGGACGGGCGTTCGCCATTGTTTCGTCTACCAGGAAGTATTCCTGTTCCCAACCCAGGGTACCGGTTACTTTGGTAACGTTTTTATCGAAATAGTTACATACGTCTACTGCAGCTTTGTCCATTGCAGCCAGTGCTTTCAGCAGTGGTGCTTTGTAGTCCAGGGATTCGCCGGTGTAGGCAACAAAGATCGTAGGTATGCAGAGTGTTTTACCATAACCCTGCTCAAGGATAAATGCAGGAGAGGAAGGATCCCAGGCAGTGTAGCCGCGGGCTTCGAAGGTAGCTCTCAAACCACCGTTAGGGAAACTGGAAGCATCTGGTTCCTGTTGTACCAGTGCATCACCATCAAAGGTTTCCAGTGCAGTGCCATCACCTTTCAAAGTGAAAAATGAATCATGTTTTTCTGCGGTAGTGCCGGTCAATGGCTGAAACCAGTGTGTGTAATGAGTCACACCTTTTTTCATCGCCCATGCTTTCATGCCTGAAGCGATCTGCTCGGACATTTTACGTTCCAGCTTGGTGCCATTTTTAACAGAGTTCATCAGGCTTTTATAAGCCTCATCGCTCAGATATTCCCGAACAACTTTACCAGAGAAAACATTGCTGCCAAATACATCGGTAATTTTACCGTCATGTTCGGTGAGAGTGGAGTCTACGCCAGCTAATCCTTCCAGCGCTTTGAAACGTAACGATTGCATGCTGTAAATTATTTTACACAAAAGAACGCATCCATCGCTATAAATGCAAATAAATTGTTCATTTTAACTGAAAAATTACATTTAGGGCTTTAAAAGGGGTATTTTTTTATCATTTCATTAAATATTTGGAGCAGATAGACTTTAAATCTGATGAATTTAAAAATAAATAATATGATACCTGCTTGCAAAAAAACTGCAGAAAAGCCACCACAGGGTACTCTTGGCATTTGCAGGAAAATCATGTACTTTTGCGACTTCTTTTAAATATCTCGTTTTTTATACTTAAATACATGCAAACCACCGTAGAAATTGCTGAACAGCTAGGACTTACCGCTGACGAGTTTGAACGAATTAAATCTATTTTAGGCCGTACCCCCAATTTTACCGAGTTAAGTATGTACTCAGTAATGTGGAGTGAGCACTGCTCTTACAAAAACTCAATCGTTTGGCTGAAGTCTCTGCCCCGCGAAGGCGACAGGCTCCTGGTTAAAGCAGGAGAAGAAAATGCCGGTCTGGTAGATATAGGTGATGGCTACGCGGTGGTATTTAAAATAGAATCACATAACCACCCCTCCGCTATCGAACCCTTCCAGGGCGCCGCTACCGGCGTTGGTGGCATTCACCGCGATATCTTTACAATGGGTGCGCGTCCCATTGCCGCACTGAACTCCCTTCGCTTTGGTAATATTAATGATAAGAAAACACAACACCTGGTAAAAGGTATTGTACATGGTATAGGTCACTACGGTAACTGCTTCGGCGTTCCTACCGTAGGCGGCGAAACTTATTTTGAAGAATGCTACGGTACCAACCCGCTCGTAAACGCATTCAGCGCAGGTATCGTAAAAGTAGGTCAAACTGTTTCCGCTACTTCATACGGTGAAGGAAATCCTGTTTTCATTGTTGGCTCTGCTACCGGTAAAGACGGTATCGGAGGAGCTTCCTTTGCTTCTGCCAATATCACGGAAGACAGCGTGGAAGATTTGCCTGCCGTTCAGGTAGGAGATCCTTTCCAGGAAAAGAAACTGCTGGAAGCCTGCCTGGAAATCATCAAAACCAATGCTATTATTGGTATGCAGGATATGGGTGCTGCCGGTATCACCTGCTCCACTGCAGAAATGAGCGCAAAAGGCGAACATGGTATGAACATCTGGTTAGATAAAGTACCTACCCGCCAGAAAGATATGAAAGCATGGGAAATGCTGCTGAGCGAAAGCCAGGAGCGCATGCTGATAGTAGTGAAGAAAGGAGAAGAAAAACCAGTGCTGGATATCTTCGAAAAATGGGACCTGCACTGCGTTCAGATCGGTGAAGTTACCAAAGATAAAAACCTGAAGTTCTATATGAACGGCGAACTGGAAGCAGATGTTCCTGCGGAAAGTATGGTACTAGGCGGCGGCGCTCCCCAATATCACCGCGCTTACACAGAACCAGCCTACTTCGCTAAAGTAAAAGCATTCGATATTCAGAATATCCCTGATACAGAACATCCGCGTTTTGTAGCAGAAAGAATGGTTGCATTACCAAACATCGCTTCCAAACGCTGGATCTACAACCAGTACGACAGCATGGTGGGTACTGCAAACGCCACCACCAACGCACCAAGCGATGCTGCTATCGTATTGGTAAAACCAACGAAGAAAGCATTGGCAATGACTACCGACTGTAACGGCCGTTACGTATTTGCCGATCCTCATAAAGGCGGACAGATAGCGGTGGCAGAAGCTGCACGTAACATCGTTTGCTCCGGTGGCGAACCAGTTGCTATCACCAACTGCCTCAACTTCGGTAACCCCTACGATCCGGAAGTGTACTACCAGTTTGTACACGCCGTACAAGGTATGGGTGAAGCCTGCCGTAAATTCAATACACCCGTTACCGGTGGTAACGTGAGCTTCTATAACCAGTCACCCGACGGTCCGGTTTATCCTACACCAACCATCGGTATGGTGGGTATCCTCGACACGCTCGATCAGCGTATCACCCTTAACTTCAAGGAAGAAGGCGACCTGGTATACCTGGTAGGCCGCAGCCGCAACGATATCAACAGCTCTGAATACCTGCACAAGATCATTGGTATAGAATACAGCCCTGCACCGCATTTCAATCTCGATGAAGAACTGCACCTGCAACAGGCAATCACCAAACTGAACAAAGCAAAACTGATCCAGTCTGCACACGATGTAAGCGACGGCGGTTTATTTGTTACCCTGCTCGAAAGCGCTATGCCATCCGGCCTGGGCTTTGAACTGGCGCTCAACAACAAATTCCGTAAAGATGCTTACCTCTTCGGTGAAAGCCAGAGCCGTGTCGTGGTAACCGTTAAGCCGGCAGATAAAGAGAAGTTCGAAGCGCTGTTACACGGTTTGGTAGATGCGTCAGATAACTCTGTACGCTACGAAAAACTAGGTGTTGTAACCGGTGAATCCATTAAAGTAAATGGGGATGACTGGGGCAATGTAAGTACCTGGAAAAAAACATATGATACCGCCATTGAAGAGCATCTGAAGAAATAATCTTCCGCTTTTCAACAACATAAAAAAGGGTTCGCATAGCTTTTATGCGAACCCTTTTTATTTCGGTGAATTATCAGAAACTGTATTTGAATCCCAGGTTAAATCTAGCGCCACTTCCTTTGATATAGGAATCGGTACGCACCCTTCCTTGTGAGGTAACAGGATAGTAGTCGGCATTCAGCAGGTTATCCACACCCAGGCGGATAGATGCAGCCTGGCTGAAACGGTAGCCGGTATATAAGTTCACCAGGTAGAAATCCCCCACAGGACCATTGCCCAGGTCGTACTGACCGGTAGTGGCGTTTACGTCAAAGCGTTTGCGCACGCCGGAATAAATGTAGTACACCCCAAGATCCCACTGCTTCAGCGGGGAATAGTTCACGTTGAATGTCATTTTATCGGGTGAAATGCGGGTGGTGGGCAAATAGGTTTTAGTGCCGTTCACCTCTTTCTTTCCTTCTACATGAGAATAGGCACCGCTGGCATACAGGTTGGGCAGGAACTGGTAGCCGGCAGTAAATTCAAAGCCCTGTACCCTTTCAGGAGCGCGCTCCGGCACTGCTACACCGTTTACATCTTTCAGGCTGGTACCAAGATCGGAGGTGCTGATAAAATACGAACCGGATGCATTGAACTTCCCGATGTTACTGTTAAAGCCAGCTTCATAGTTGTTGGTGATAATGGCTTCAGTTTCAATGGTATTAATACTGGTGGCGCCATTGCTGACTGCTTTTGCCAGTCGCAGTGTGCGGCCCAGGTCGTACAGCGAGAAGCTCTGTGAATAACTCACAAAAGGATTGAACACCGGGAACTTCGTATACCGTAAGCCTGCGTTGAATACCAGCGCTTCGTAAGGAAGTTCGCCGCCTTTTACAAATACGCCGCCGGCATAGTTACCAAATTTGATAGTTGTATAATCCGGGATGTCCAGGGAAATATTTTCATACCGTACGCCTGCCTTCACCAGGAAATCTTTGAAGACTACCGTTTTCAGCTGTGCGTAGGGCGCATAGTTTTTCATATTCATCTCCGGCACAAACGGACGGCCGTCGGTGAGTGGCTGGGATGTTTTATCATTAAGGACATCCACACCCCAGGTAACATCTCCGGATAAATTGGGATGGAAATTGAAAACGGTGTTGAAGTTCAGCCGCGCGCCCATTTTTTTGGAAGCAATGGCAGAATTGCCCGGAGGCGCATAAAAATCGGACCATTCAAATACCGTGTAGAAGTCTTGATAGTAAAGGTTTACATTCAGTGAGGTGTTGCGGAAAATATTTTTATTGGTATAATTCACGTAAGCATTGTGATTATAGGGGGTGCCTTGTTTATCACCGGGATTGGTGCCCACTACGCCAATGATCGGGCTTTTGCCAAATTCGCCGCCTTCATCCACGTAGGTACTGTTCTGCATGGTGCGGTAATAGTTGTACATCACTTCGATGCGGTTATTGGCATTGATATCGTATCCCAGTTTTGCAAACAGGTTTACGTTTTCATTCTGGCTGAGCGACTGGAAAGGGGCGATTACTTCACCGTTTGCATCTTTGTTCACACCTGTTTGTTCATAGGTACCGCTTACCACGTAATCAAATTTATTGAGTTTGCCGGAGAAGTTCTGGGAGATGCGGCCGCCGAGGCTGTTGGCGCCATTTGTAAGGGAACCGGCGGTGCTGATATCGGTGCTTCCGCTGAAACGTTTGTCCGGGTTGGCTTTGATGGTAATGAAGTTAATGATACCGCCGTCGGCGCCATTGCCATAAATAGCAGTGGAGCCTTTGATCACCTCCACTCTTTCAATAACGGACACGTCTATACTGCGCATATCTTTATCGCCGTTGCGCAGCGGGGTGGATTGCGGGATGCCATCGATCATGATGAGCATGCCGCGGCCGCGCAGGGTTTGTCCTTTGTTGGTGGAAGTATTGGTGCCCAGTGTAAGTCCGGGTACATTCATGCTGAGCAGCTGGTTAATATCGGTGGTGATCGCGCTTTGTTCCCTTAATTTTTTTCCGGAGATGATGGTAATGGAAGATGTCACGGTGCCCAATGTTTCTTTATTACGGCTGGCGGTTACCACTATTTCATTCAGACCTACATCAGATGGTTGAATGATACTATCAGTTGTGGGCACGGGGGCACCCTGTATTTGCTGTGCTGCTGCCTGCATGGTGGCTGCAATGACTATTAATGCTGCTACTAAAGCCTTCTTCATTTTCTGTTTCCGTGTATTTTGATAATAAATTTTCTGCGGTACCAGATCAGGAATCCTGATACGGATAACACGCCGGGGGTTAGGGCAAGCAGTGAATAAATGATTTTCAGGAAGATGCCACCGTAGTTGCCGAAGTGGAGGGGAGCGATAGAGGCATTGAACTTATCGCTGAAAGAGGCGTTGCGGAAGTCCACCTTTTTTTTAACGGCGCCTTGTTCATCGATGGATACCGACGAAGCGTATTCTCCGAAGAATGCGGATTCATGGGCATGACCGAGTATCCGTACCGGGTCGCCTGCTTTTTTAGGAGGGCGGAGACCGGTGGCCCGGAAGCCGGGGATAGTAGCCGCAGCTTTGATGAGCAGGGGTTCATATTCACCGGGAAAAGGAACAGCCGTATATCCTGCCTTGGTGTTTTTCCGCGCGTCAATTACTTTCAGTTCCATCATGAAGCCGGTAAAAGAGATGAGGAGGTTGAAAAGCAGCGCCCACACGCCGACGATGCGGTGCAGGTTGCGCCAGCGCCGGGTGCGGTTATGCCATTCCAGCGGCTGCCGGAAGGTGAGTACTTTGCCCAGTGAATGCCGGTATACAAACAGGCCGGTGAGAACAGATAAAAACAGTCCTATTCCTGTAATTAAGACGATTACAGCCCCTGTTTTGCCACTTAGCAGGGTGAAGTGCAGATACATGACGTAGCCTGTAAAATGGTCTGTATTGGCGTATTGTTGTAATATTTTGCCGGTATAGGGGTTCAGGAAGATGTATACTTTGTGATCTGCTGAATATTCGGCCCGCAGCACGGTACTTTCGCCGGGCGCCTGCGGGAGTCTTACAAAAAACAGGTAGGGATTTCCGGGAAGCGCCTGGCGGGCGTCTTTCATTTGTTCCTGCAATGTTCTGGGAACGGCCTGCGGAGGAACGTGATAGGCATGGGCATACACTGCATGATCTATTTCATCGCTGAATACCAGCATGCTGCCGGTAATGCTCACCAATAGCAGCATAGCACCGGCTATCAGCCCGGTAATTCTGTGCAGGCGGAAAAATTGCTTGCTCCATTGAATGTTGAACACCTGTCTTTTATCAGTTTGACTTAAAAAATTATACCCGGCGTTAACGAAAGTGCTATAGACACTTTTGCCGCCTCACCTCGTCACCGCCATAATGGTTAAAAGGTTGAGTATGTATTGCTTCCGCCGCGAAGTTACCGCGGGATGCGGGAAACCGTTTACGCAAAGGGGAAAATTATTGATCGGATGAGAAAAAAATGGCTGCATTAACATCCTGGTGATTTATTGTTGCAGTTGAAATCTTTAACAAGCCATTAACAAAATCCAACGTATGTGTTATATTTTTTGGTAAAATCTGAGCTATTTTTGATAAGCATCAATGAATAAAAAGACCGAATTAAAATAAAAGAACTCTTATAAAATACTTGGAATCACTTGGTTATTCCAATTTCTATGAAAACCAGTTGTTCTCTACCATGTCCTGATGAAATCTAATGAAAAATTACACCTAGTGAAAGAACGATTTGAAGTAAAGGGCTGATTAAAATCAGCCCTTTTTGTTTTTCCCGGTTATTTTGCCGTACCTTCTTTTGCCATAACCCCTCTGGCCTTTTCCCATTTTAAATAGAAAAGCCTTCCTGGAAAGCAGGAAGGCTTTTAATATGATAGCGTGTGTCAGTTATACCATTGGGATCTCTGCCACCTCGTACACTTTCTCGTCCAGTTTTGCTTTGGTTTCGCTGAATGCCTTGAGGGTAAGTTCAATATCCTCATCGCTGTGCGCAGCAGTTGGGATCAGGCGGTAAATGATCTGTCCTTTTGGAATAACAGGGTATACCACGATAGAACAGAAGATGTTATAATTCTCGCGCAGATCCAGGCACATAGCAGTCGCCTCGGGGATATCGCCCTGCAGGTAGATAGGTGTTACCGGGGAATTGGTTCTGCCAATATTGAATCCACGTTCTTTCAGACCACTCTGCAGTTTATTCACATTCTCCCACAGTTTAGCCTTCATTTCCGGATGCTGACGCATCAACTGCACACGTTTCAGGTGGCCGATAACGATCGGTAAAGGAATGGATTTCGCGAAGATCTGGGAGCGCATGTTATAGCGCAGGTAATTGATGATCTGTTTTTCGCCGCTGATGAAAGCGCCGATAGAAGCACCGGACTTTGCAAAAGTATTGAACAGCAGGTCGATCTTATCCTGAACGCCTTGTTCTTCACCGGTACCGGCGCCGGTTTTACCCATTGTTCCAAAGCCATGGGCATCATCAACCAGCAGGCGGAACTCATATTTATCTTTAAATGCAGCAATTTCCTTCAGTTTACCCTGGTCGCCGGCCATGCCAAACACGCCTTCTGTAACCACGAGTATACCACCACCCTGGGTTTTAGCCAGTTCAGTAGCACGTTTCATCTGCTTGTCGAAATCTTCCATATCGTTATGCTTGAACACATAACGTTTGCCGGGGTGCAGGCGTAAACCATCCAGGATACTGGCGTGGCACTCTGCGTCATATACAATTACATCCCTGCGGCCTACTACTGCATCAATGGCGCTCATGATGCCCTGGTAACCGTAGTTCAGTAAGGTAGTTGCTTCTTTGCCCATGTAGTCAGACAGCTCATTCTCCAGCTGCTCATGGTAGTTGGTATTTCCGCTCATCATACGCGCTCCCATTGGAGAGGCCATTCCATAGTCTGCGGCAGCTTTGGCGTCGGTAGCGCGCACCTCCGGGTGGTTGGCCAAACCCAGATAGTTGTTCAGGCTCCAGACAATCTTTTCATTACCCCGGAAGTTCATACGGGGGCCTATTTCTCCTTCCAGTTTAGGAAAGGCAAAATAGCCGTGGGCTCTGTCTGAATGTTCCCCGATAGGGCCCAGATGTTTCAGCAGTTTCTCGAAAATATCCATACGATATATTATGTAATGGTTAATTCATTCCATTTAAAATGGACACAAAGGTATTAAAATATTACTTTTTGTAAACTTGGTTTACATTTGGCACCATCTATTTTATGCCGTTATTGATGCCAGATAACCATCTATCTTGTTGTATTACAGTGACTTTTAAATTATTACAATCTAATGAAATTTACACAATTCCTGGCAGTCGCATTCCTGTTATCTGCCACGGCCGGCAAAGCGCAAAACGCTCCTTCAAAGCCGCTTCATCGTCTTCCTGCGGCTAAGAACACCAGTATCGCTGCCCGCCCCAAACTCGTTGTAGGCCTGGTGGTAGACCAGATGCGGTGGGATTACCTGTACCGCTACGCCGGCAGGTATGGCGCCGGTGGTTTTAAGCGCTTGCTGCAGGAAGGCTTCTCCTGTGAAAATACGCTGATCAATTACACCCCCACCATCACGGCCTGTGGTCATACCTGTATCTATACAGGATCTGTGCCGGCTATCCACGGTATTATCGGCAACACCTGGTACAGCCCGGAACTGGGTCGTACGATGTATTGTGCGGAAGATACCACGGTAACCACCGTCGGCAGCTCCTCCGCCGCCGGTAAAATGAGCCCCCGGAATATGCTGGTAACCACTATCGGCGACGAATTGAAGTTATCCAATAATTTCCAGAGTAAGGTGATAGGTGTTGCTATTAAAGACAGGGGTGCTATTCTTCCTGCCGGGCACAGTGCCAACGCAGCTTTCTGGTATGATGCCAGCACAGGTAACTGGGTAAGCAGCACCTATTACATGAATGAATTGCCTGCATGGGCGCAGGAATTCAACCAGCAGAAATTTCCGCAGCAATATCTCAGCAAACCGTGGACTACCCTGTATCCAGCATCTACCTACACCCTTAGTACAGCCGATGAGAAACCTTTCGAAGGAAAGTATAAAAATGCCGGTAACACCTCCTTCCCGCACAACCTGTCGGAGATCGCCAATACTGCTATTTCCGCATCGCCTTACGGTAATACCATGACCCTGGAATTTGCCAAAAAAGCAATGGAAGCATATGGCCTGGGAAAAGGCCCGGTAACGGATTTGCTGGCCGTCAGTCTTTCTTCTCCTGATTATGTAGGCCATCAGTTCGGCCCCAACTCAGTGGAAGCTGAAGATACCTACCTGCGCCTGGACCAGGATCTGGCCGCGTTCTTCACCTATCTCGATGCGAAAGTGGGCAAGGGGCAGTACCTGTTCTTTATCACAGCCGATCATGGCGTTGCCCATGTACCCGGTTTTATGGCGGAAAACAAACTGCCGGGCGGCACATGGGACGACAAAGCAGCAGTAGCTACCCTGAACGACCAGGTATCAGCCAAATTTGGGGTGAAAAATGCGGTGAAAGCCACCGATAACTACCAGCTCTGGCTGAACCACGACGCTATTGAGCAGGCAGGTAAAAGTGAAGCCGACATCCGCCAGTTTATGATCCGGGAGTTGCTTAAATCACCCGCGGTCGCCAAAGCCTTTTCTATAGATAATCTCATGGGCACCACCTTGCCGGAACCCATGCGCACGATGCTGTCCAATGGCTTTAACACCAAAAGGAGCGGTGATATACAGGTGGTATTAACGCCTGGCTATATCGATGGTACCAATGTGGGCACCACGCACGGGTTATGGTATCCTTATGATGCGCATATCCCGCTGGTGTGGATGGGCTGGGGTGTTCGCCCGGGTAAAACCAACCGTACTGTTGGTATGACGGATATTACGCCTACCCTGGCTGCTTTATTGCATATCCAGATGCCCAGCGGCAATGTAGGTCAGGTAATACAGGAGATTACCCATTAAATTTTTTTTGCTTAGATTGCCATAAACAAGGCCTTGTAATTCTTTGTTTATGGCATTTTCTTTTATCCAGTATACAGTGGCGGAGCGGGTAGCCACCATCGCGCTGAACCGGCCGGAGAAGCGCAATGCGCTCAACGGGCCGATGGTAGCTGAACTCCGGGCTGCATTCCGTGCGGCGGAAGCCGATGAAGCCGTGAAAGTAGTGGTGTTGAAGGGTAACGGCGAAGCTTTTTGCGCAGGCGCCGATCTCGAATACCTGCAACAACTGCAGCAAAATACCTATGATGAAAATCTCGCTGATTCCCGGGAACTGATGCAGTTATTCCGGGAGATCTATGATCTTGATAAGATAGTAATTGGCCAGGTAGAGGGACACGCGGTGGCCGGTGGTTGCGGGCTTGTAACCCTCTGCGACCTCAGTTACGCGGTACCGGAAGCGCTGATGGGATATACCGAGGTGAAAATCGGGTTTATTCCGGCCCTGGTAGCTGTTTTCCTGGTTCGTAAAATAGGAGAGGGCCGCTCCCGGGAGCTGTTATTAACCGGCAAACTGGTAACAGCGGAAAAAGCGGCCGCCGATGGGCTGATCACCGCAGTGGTTCCTGCTTCAGAAATCGCCCAAAAGGTAGCTAAAGTGGCTGCCAGCCTATGTAATGAAGCTTCTGCCAACTCCCTGAAAGTGACCAAAAAATTGATTGGCACAGTGTTGGACTTACCGGTAGCGGATGGGTTGGCGCACGCAGCCATACTCAATGCTGCCACCCGCGGTCATGATGATTGTAAACGCGGAATAGCTGCGTTTTTAAACAAAGAGAAGCTTAACTGGTAACGGTTCACTGAGGCCATTTTATTATTAATACACCACACTATGTCATACCGGTTGTTATTAACTTTTATCTTCCTGTGCTGCACCGGCTCATTGCTGGCGCAGCGTGTTATTTCTGATGCCAAAATCGTTTACAAAATGGAACTGCCACCTGAGCAGCTCCAAATGGATGCCATGCTCGAAGGCAGCACCTTTACCCAATATATGCGCGGACCACTGAGCAGGATTGATATGAATTTCAATATTGTTCACTACACCTACCTGATCAACAGTAAAACGGAAACAATGACCACGCTGATAGATCAGCATGGGAACAAATACCTGATACGCGCAGGGAAAGAGCAATACCAGAAGGACCTGAAACAATACGAAAGCATCCAGTTCCAGGACCAGTCTGAAACCAAGAAAATAGCAGGCTACGATTGCCGTAAAGCGATTGGTACCATGCCCGACGGCAAAACCTTCGAGGTGTATTATGCCCTCGACCTGGTGCCGGAGAACAAACAATACAACCGTCGTTTTGTGAACCTGAAAGGTATTCCGCTGGAGTTCGAGATTATCACCAAAACCGGCTCCAAAACCAGGGTAGTAGCCACAAAGATAGAATTATACCCGATCCCCGCCTCCTATTTTGATGTGCCCAAAACAGGCTACAAGGAAGTGAGCCAAAAGGAGCTGCAGAATATGTAAAGACGCGGATTTTGTCTTTCTCAGGATTAAACTTATTACACTGATTACGCTGATTTGATCACTTTTTGATTTTAAAAGATTCGGGGAGATATAAGCGGATATTTTCGCTTATATCTCCCCGAATCTTTTAAAATCAAAAATGTTCAAATCCCCTAAATCAATAAAATCAGCGTAATCCTGAGTTAGACAACCTCCGCTCCGGTGCAAAAAAAGAGCCGGTTAAAAAGCTGTAGAACTTTTTAACCGGCCCATATTGTAATTGAAGAAACGTTAAGTTTATTACCCTTTCTTAAGCGGCAGAATGATCTGCAGTTTCTGAAAGTTCATGTTTCCAGGAGGTTGTGACTGCACCTGGACATTGGTTGGAACTACATAAGTGACATTACCTTTCGTATAGGTCATTACCGCTTTAAGATTAATGACATTATTATAGTTATTGGTAGTAGTAAACTTAAAGTCTGAGTTGAAGGTACCCGAAAAGCGGTAGCCAGCATCAAGGCTCAGATTGGTTTTAGGCATAGCTGTATTCAGCACAAAATGTTGGCTGTCAGCTGTCTTTTTCACTTTGTCTTTATTATTATCGGTGGGCAAAAAGCCATTATTTGCCGCCGCATTGAGAGCAAAAAACGCTAATGCGCCCGCTAACAAGCAAGACAATGAAAAGGTGCGTGATATGTATGTTTTCGCTTTCATTGTAACACAAATGTACAAACTTTTTGATATATTATATAACATATTCTTAACGCAAGATACGAAGAAATCACAAAGAATTGTTAAAAATTTTTTAGCACATTGATTTCACCCCATATTTGGGCATAGATAAAAGTACTATATTTACAGTAATGAGTAAAGACTTTTCATTTTTAAACGAGGATTTTGATGATCTGAGAGACTTGTTGCAGCAGTTTGAAAACCTCAGGGCTGGTAAGTCTCATTCTTTTTTGGACGAAGATTCATTTGAGCAGATCATAGACTATTATGACGAGCATGACGAAATGCCGATCGCATTGCAGGCCGCAGAAATAGCCATCGAACAATTCCCCTATTCCTCCACTTTACTTCTCAAAAAGGCCAACTTACTGATAGAAACCAAAAAATATAAGGAAGCATTGGACTTGCTGGAGAGAAAGCAGAAGTGCTGGACCGTACTGATATCAATCTTTATATACTGCAAACAGACGTTTACCTGGCGCTGAACCAGCACCAGAAGGCAGCTGCTGTGCTGGAAGAACAGATTGAACAGTTTTCAGGGGAAGACAGGACAGAATTATTGCTGGAACTGGCCGACGTATACGACGACTGGGAGGAGTTTGAGAAAGTGTTTGATTGCCTGAAACTGGCGCTGGAATATGATCCTACCAGTGAGGAAGCATTACATAAAATCTGTTTCTGGACAGAATTTACCGGCCGCAATGAAGAGAGCATCCGCCTGCATAGCGCCATTATCGACGAACATCCCTATAACCAGCTGGCCTGGTTTAACCTGGGCACAGCATTCCAGGGACTTAAATTATACGAAAAAGCGATAGACGCATACCAATATGCGGTGGCCATAGATGAGAAATTCGATTATGCCTACCGTAATATGGGCGATGCCTATATCCGGATGCGCAAGTATGCCGAAGCCATAGAAGTGCTCCAGAAACACCTGGAAATCGCCAAGCCGGAGGATGTCATCTATGAAGCTATCGGTCATTGTTACGAAAGACAACGGAAGTTTACCCAGGCACGTTACTACTACCGTAAAGCTTCGCATCTGAGTCCCAGCGATGATAAGCTGTACTACAAGATTGCGGTGGCCTATATGATGGAAGCCAACTGGGAAAATGCCGTTAAATCGTTAATGAGCGCACTGAAAATAAATAAAACCAACGCAGAGTACAATATGAGCCTGGGTGAATGCTACCTGGAGCTCGGAAAGAACAAGGATGCACTGGTACATTTTATGAATGCCGTACGTACCAGGCCCAAAAGCGCCGTTACCTGGCAGGAACTGTTAAAGGGACTGTATGTATCCGGATTCCTTGATGAAGCCCTTGTACAATTAGCCATAGCAGAGGAAAAGGCGGGCCGTAAACCTATCTTTATCTATTACCGGGCCGCTATCCTGATAGCCATGGGTAAAACAAAAGAAGGGTTACTGCACCTGGAAACAGCCCTGCAACAGGCTCCAAAGATTGTTAAAAAGCTCGTAGAGCTCGACCCTGCTGTGTTACAGCATGTGAGTGTGGTAGATCTGATCGCCCAATATCGCCGCAAACGTTAACCAGTGTTATTTACTTTAATAAAATAAAGTATACTTCTTATTTTTGCGCCGGCTTTTAATTGTCATGGACAAAAGTCAATAGTATTTCCGGTTACTAAAATTGCATCTACGCTATCCCGAAGTGCCTGGCGAAAATTAGCATGTGTTTTACTGACCAATAAGAAGATAAAAATATTTCAAATGAATTTTAATCTGACACAAATCCCGGAAAGGACAAAGAAGCCCCGCACACATGGACTCACTATGGTAATGGACAAAGGGCTGAGTTTGGAAGAAGCACGAAATTTTTTATCCGCAGCAGGTCCTCACATTGATATCCTGAAACTGGGTTTTGGCACTGCTTACGTTACGCCCAACCTGCGCGCAAAAATTGAACTTTACCAGTCGGCAAACATTCCCGTATACTTTGGCGGAACCCTGTTCGAAGCCTTTGTAATCCGCAACCAGTTTGAAGAATACATCAACGTGGTAAAAGATTACGGTATCAGCTACATGGAAGTTTCCGACGGCTCTATCACTATCCCGCATGCTGAAAAATGCGGTTATATTGAAAAACTGGCAAAAATAGGGCTGGTACTGAGCGAAGTAGGCTCCAAAGATGCTGAACACATTATCCCTCCCTATAAGTGGATTGAACTGATGAGCGCTGAGCTCTCCGCCGGCGCCACTTATGTGATTGCTGAAGCCCGCGAAAGCGGTAACGTAGGCATCTACCGCGGTAGCGGCGAAGTACGCGAAGGCCTGGTACAGGAAATCCTGACACAGATCCCCGCCGAAAAAATTATCTGGGAAGCGCCACAAAAAGCCCAACAGCTTTACTTCCTGGAACTGGTAGGCTGCAATGCCAACCTGGGCAACCTGGCTCCTAATGAAGTGATCTCCCTGGAAGCCATGCGCATCGGCCTCAGAGGAGATACCTTTAACCTGTTCCTCGACAGAGAATAGTTTTTTAAATAATTACAGATTATGAATTACGAATGACGGATTTGTGGATAACATCAACACAAATCCCTGATTTGTAATTCATAATTGGTAATGATCAATTACCTGGTACATGAAAATTTACGGACTTATTGGCTATCCGCTCAGTCACTCCTTCTCCAAAGGTTTCTTTAAAGAAAAATTTGAAAAGGAAAATATATCAGGATGTGTATATGATAACTTCCCGATTCCAGGCATCTCTGAATTTACCTCCCTGCTGGAGCAGCATCCGCAACTGCATGGCCTCAACGTTACCATCCCCTATAAGGAAGTGGTAATCCCCTTCCTGGATAATCTCAGCGATGCCGCCGCGAAAATCGGCGCTGTAAACTGTATCGACTTCAGGGAGGGAAAAAAAACGGGCTACAACACGGATGTAATCGGGTTTACCAAATCGCTGCAACCCCTGCTGCAGGCCCATCATAAGCACGCACTGGTACTGGGCACCGGCGGCGCCGCCAAAGCTATTATGTATGCGCTGGAACAGCTGGGCATTACCTATACCGTAGTAAGCCGGCAACCGGTGAACGGAGCCGTATCCTACGAGTCACTGAACCAACAGGTAATGGAACAACACACCATAATTGTGAATACAACACCCCTGGGCATGTATCCGAAAACAGATACCTACCCCGAAATCCCTTACCAGTACCTCACTTCCAGGCACCTGCTGTACGACCTGGTGTATAACCCGGCAGAAACATCTTTCCTGCAACGGGGCGCCGCACAGGGCGCCACCATCAAAAACGGCCACGAAATGCTGATCCTCCAGGCAGAAGCCTCGTGGGAAATCTGGAACGCGTAGGTTGTCTTACTCAGGATTACGCTGATTTTACTGATTTTTTCTTTTGGATTTTCTTTAGATTTTTAGATTTAATAATAATTAAGGGAGATGAGAGCGAATATCCGCTTCTATCTCCCTTAATCCTTTATAAAATCAAAAAAGTAAAAATCCAGTTAATCAGTAAAATCAGCGTAATCCTGAGTAAGACAACCTACGCTGGCTTTATCATGTAATACACGCACGTAGTAACGAAGTTCCGGAAGAAAGGAATCGCAGCAATGGGCTTCCACTGCACCCGCGCGCTTACGCCGAATTTATATTTATAGATAGGATTGATCAGGTAAAACCGGCGTTGCGTAATTTTATACTGCTGACGCTTTACAATACGTTCAAAACGTTCAATGGAAATGCCGGTAGATTTTACATCCATCAGGTCGATCACTACATCATCTCCTTCGCCAAATAGCCGCAATACACCTTTGTAGAGCGGCCTGGGAAGCAAATGAATATAAGGTACCATGCTGAGGAATTTGTTCTTGCAGATCTGCTGATGTCCTCCATGAGGCATATACCACGGCGGAAAACCAAAATATACCTGCCCGCGGGGACTCAGCAACTGTTTCAGATGACCGATGATTTTTTCCTGGTCAGGAATGTGTTCAATGGCATCTTTCAAAATAATTACATCAAAAGAATTCCGGAATTCTCCGAGGAAATCCAGGTCATAGATATTTTTGGCAATCAGTTTTAATTGTCCGTTGTCCAGGTATTGCTGCAAAAAAGTTTTGGCCAGTTCTATCCGGTCCGGTGCAAGATCCACGCCTACGCAGTTACACCCTTTTTCCAGCAAAGGAGTAAGCACACCGCCTTCCCCACATCCCACCTCCATTACACGCAGGCCTTCCAGTTGCGGAAACTCCTGCTGTATGAATGGCAGCACATAGTCGCGCGAATTGTCCACCTGTTGCTTGTGCCGTAGCGTTGCGTCTAAATGATGTTCTAATGCCATGTATTTAAAATTGCGTGAATTTAGTAAAAAGCCCTTAGCTTTTAGCTTTTCAGGATCTTAAATAAATCCTATAATTAGCGGCCGCATGCTGACAGCTAGCTGCTAATAGCTATCTTTGCGGGCATGCAAACGAACGAAAAAACAAATTACCAGGAAGGAGCCGTGATATTGATCAATAAGCCTTTAACATGGACCTCCTTCGATGTAGTGCGTAAGATAAGAAATCTCACCAAAGCTAAAATAGGTCACGCCGGCACGCTGGATCCTTTAGCTACCGGACTGCTGATCTGCTGTACGGGGAAAATGACCAAGAAAATCAATGAATACCAGGCGCAGGAGAAAGAATACACCGGCACTTTTACTTTAGGCGCTACCACACCTACATTCGATAAGGAGTCTGAGCCGGAGAATTTTAAAGATATCAGCCACCTTGATGAAGCGGCCATCATGGCTGCCACCCAACCGTTCATCGGTGAAATTATGCAGCTGCCTCCTATCCATTCTGCCATCAAGCAAAATGGAAAACCTATTTACCTGCTGGCCAGGAAAGGAGTAGATGTAAAAGTAGAACCGCGGAAATTAACCATTGCCGCATTTGAGATCACTAAAATAGATTTACCGGAAGTACATTTCAGAGTAGTATGCAGTACGGGTACGTATATACGCTCCCTGGCAAATGACTATGGCGCACAATTAGGTTGCGGCGCCTACCTGAGTAGTCTTTGCAGAACCCGCATCGGTAATTTCAGCTTGTCGGAAGCTACTGACATGGAAGATTTCATTGCTGCCAACGCCGTTCCTAAAACGGATAACCAATAGCAATATTCCAGATAATATTTTCACGGCGCCAGCGGCTGTCTTTCAGATCCCACTCACTCACATACCAGCCGTTTTTATTACCGGTGAAGTAAGGAACCTTCAGCGGTATGCCCCAATCCAGGCGGACGAGGAAGAAAGAGAAATCCAGTCGCAGGCCCGCGCCCGTACCCATCGCCAGGTCATGATACAGCTGGTTGAAGCGGAATTCGGAGCCGGGCCGGGTGGAGTCCTTGCGGATCATCCAGATATTACCCATGTCCAGGAAGGTGGCGCCTTTCAGGTTTACGCTACCGCCAAACATCCTCAACAGGTCGAAGCGGTATTCGAGGTTTCCCTCCAGCTTCATGTCGCCGGTTTGATCGGGGAATGCCTGCGCGGTAGCAGAGGAATCCTTAAAAGAGCCGGGACCCAGTGTGCGTAAGCGCCATGCGCGGATACTGTTGGGACCACCGGAAGTAAACTGCCTGATATATGGCAATACCTGTGAGTAACTGTACGGAATACCTACGCCGGCATAAACCCTGCTGGCCAGCCCGCTGTGGAGCCCCAGTTTCCAGAAGTGACGGTAATCTGCTTCTATCTTTACAAAATTTGAAATATTTACGTTGGTCAGCGTTTCCAGGTTGGTTTTTTTGCCGCTGATGCCGTTCATGAGGCTGTTGATGCCACTGAGCCAGAGTCCTGATTCTTCCACGTTCACCCGGAAGTAGCTGTAGTGCTGCTGATGCAGCAGGTCCTGGTTGCTGAAAATAAACGAAACGCTTTCCCCCGCCAATTAACGCCGGCTCAAAGCTGCGTTTCAGATACGGATTGGTATTTACCACGCTGTCGCGGAAAGTCGGGTCCAGGCTCACGCCTACATAGTTGAGCGTAATGGGCCGCATGATCCACCGTTTGTAAAGGCTTTCATTCCAATCGTACCCATAGGAGGCGTTGATGCTGGTTACATCAAACTTCTCCACGCGGGAGAGGTAGTTGGCGCCAAGCGTTAATCTTGTTTTTACATTGGAGCGGCTGCTTTGTTTGATGTTAAATGGCAGCGCAAAACGTGGCCAGGTAAGACTCACCTCACCTCCAAACTGTTTCGACTGCAGCTCCCATCCCGACTCCTGGCGTACCAGTTCAATACCGGTACTGAGCGCCATACCCAGTTGCGTAGCCGTTTTATTCAGGTTAATGTGCCGGTAGTTCAGGGTTACGCCCGATCCCAGCGTATAGTCAGAACTGTTACTTAATTCAAAGGTCAAACCCAGTTCCTGCCTGCGCCTGGGGGTAAGAAACACATAGGCATCCAGTGTATTTACGGAGTCTTTCGGTTCTTTGTATTGCAGCGTTACAAACTGCCATACGCCAATATCGTATAATTTATTGACGGTATTATTATACCGCTGCATGGAATAGGTTTCTCCTGGCCGCAATAAAATAGACCTGGAGAGAATCTTTGGTTTCAGTAGTTCCTGGTGGGAGCGGATGGTAATATACTTGCGCTCGTCTTGTTTCAGGGTACTGTCGTTTGGATTGGCATTCAATGAAAAGTCGGGATAGGCGTATATTTTGCCGATATGATATTGTTGCCAGTTAGCGGTGCTGTCTTCCGGGTTTTTAATCCGGATTTCCACATCCATCGTCAGTTTATCCCTGCCTTTATTTTCATTGAAGATGTTTACAAACCCTTCAAAAGGGTTGAGGGTATTCCGGAACAGAGCCTTGTTGAGCGTATCCACACTGAATTCTATGGCGTCGCGGTTAAATTTGTAGTACCCGGCATCTTTGATGAGGCGGGTGAGCCTTTCCCTTTCGCTACCCAGGGTAGCCGATTTAAAAGCAACGCCTTTCTGCACCAGTGATAATTTTTCATTGGCTTTTACGATCCGCAGGATGGCGGAATCCGGTACCGCATAGGTAATTTTATCAATTACGAAGTTTCGTCCTGTATTTACCTGGTAGGTAACACTGGTTTTACGCCGGGAAGTTTCCTCCTCATAATTTACCGTTACATAAAAGAATCCCTGGTTGTGGAGGTAGCTGGTCATGCGCGCCACTGATTCTTTGGTTTTGGTAGAATCATAGATTACCGGTTCTTCCAGGTTCCTTTTGGCGAGTACCAGGTTCCAGAACCAGTTCGACTTTTTCTCGTTGTACTTCTGATTATACAGCCATACTTTGATACGGCTGTTGAGCAGTTTTTTATTGGGTTGCTGCGTCATCAGCGATTTGGAAGAGAGGGAGCTGCGCAGATCCTGTTTTTCAGAATTGAGGATTTCGCCCTTCACATCTACTTTGGCGCTGGTATACAGTGTTTGATCTTTCTGGAGATATTTGGTATTGGAGCAGGCCGCCAACGTAAGTATTACAGCCAGTAGCAGCAATTGTTTCAGCAATAAAATTTTTGAATTGGGAAGCAGCTGCATCACGGGCGAAAACGTTGTTAAAAATTTTAAAAGCCAATACTGACGAACGGGTAACCATGCCTCTTCTTGGCTGATTAAAAGAAATCGTGTAGGTTTGGCCCCATGTTGTCAAAGGCGCAAATTAAATATATTCAATCATTACAGCACAAAAAAAACAGGCAAAAATCCAGCCAGTATGTGGCAGAGGGTGATAAGATTGTGCAGGAGCTGCTACAGGCGGGCATGCCCGTGAAAGGAGTATATGCAACAGCCGATTGGCTGGAGCAGCATTGCTCCCTGGTAGATCGTATGCCGGCAGGCACTGTAACTGAAGTGGATGCTGCTGTGCTCAAACAACTGTCGTCGCTCACCACCCCCAACCGGGCAATGGCTTTGCTGGATATGCCCGTCCCCGCAAACCCGCTGCCTGCAGCCGGAACGGTGGCACTGGCGCTGGAAGCGATCCAGGACCCCGGCAATATGGGAACGCTTATTCGTATAGCCGACTGGTTTGGAATTCCGCAGATCATTTGCTCACCGGATTGCGTAGACGTATATAATCCTAAAACCATACAAGCCACTATGGGTAGTATGATACGGGTTCGTATAGCCGAATACGATATCCGCGAACTACTGCAGCAAACAAAGCTGCCCTCTTTTGCGGCTACCCTCCACGGAAAAAATATCGCGACCTTTCCCGCTATCAAAGAAGGCATTATCCTGATCGGTAATGAAGGAAGGGGATTAACGGAAGATGTAACCGCCCTGGCTACACACCGGATCACCATCCCCCGGATCGGTGGCGCCGAATCATTGAATGCCGCAGTAGCTGCAGGTATTATCTGCGGCCGCCTGCTTATTTAACTGCTCATGAACCCCCGGATACTGCTCATCATATTATTGCTTTCCTGTAATCACGCTGCGAAACGGAACGTAACCCCCGCATTCTATTACTGGAAGCAAACATGGACGGGCAACACCGCCGAACTGAAGTATATGCACGACCTGCCCGCAGGGCGACTGTATATAAAACTGTTTGATGTAGCTGTTGACGAGGTAACCAAAGCGCCCGCACCGGTAGCCATATTCCGGCAGAAAGCCCCTTTCCCCGCAGGCGTGGAAATAGTGCCGGTAGTATTCCTGATGAATGAAATATGGGCAAACCCGGGCCCTCAGCTGGCCGCCAACGTATCCCGGCTGATAGAGCAGCTGTGCGACTCGCTACCCGCTGCCAGTATAAAAGAGATCCAGCTGGATTGCGACTGGACCCAAACCACCAGCGAAGCCTACTTCTCTTTTATAAAACAAATCCGCCAAACCCCTTTTTTCCGGCACCGCCGGGTATCCGCTACCATCCGGATGTACCAGGTGAAGTATAAAGTACGTACCGGCATACCGCCGGTAGACAGAGGGTTGCTGATGTGTTATAACATGGGCGACCTGCGTAAGCCGGGATCGCATAATTCCATCCTCGACATACCTGCTATGGAATCCTACCTGGGTGAGCAACGGGTTGCAGCGTATCCCTTACCTTTGGATATCGCTTTGCCTTTATTCAGCTGGAGCGTTTTATTCCGGAACGGAACGGAGTATACCGGTATTTTAAGAAACATTGGTACGGCGGAATTGCAGGATACCACTATCTTTACAGCCGGTGATAAACAACTGTATACCATCAGAAAGGATACTACATTAAATGGATATCCCTTAAAAGAAGGAAGTGTGATCCGGCGTGAAACCATTGACCAGCAGGCATTGGAAACGGCTGCACAGTTAGTGGCAAAACAGTTGCAGACACCCGATCCGGTTATTATATTTTATCATCTTGATTCAACAACCCTGAAAAAATATCCATTGGATGAACTACAGAAAATTTGTCGTTTTTTTAATTAGCTTTTGTGCCGTTTTCTTTGGCAATGTGGTGTATACCTTATCCTGCGGACCAACCCCTGATCCTTACGACTACTACGTTTCTTTTTTTAGTCCGTATGCAAAGGGCGCCGGCTATGAGCCTTTTTATTACACCGCGCTCACCAATTTTTTTGGCGATCCAACACCTTCGGAGGAAACAGCCAATGTGGCCGACTGGCAAAACTATACAGGCAATAAAGTAACGGAGAAGGATATACGTGAATGCATTTATACCTACCCGAAAGAGCAGCTGGCTGCTATTGCAGAAGGCAATGCGACATTACCGGACAGTGTGAAGAAGAACACCTTTGCCCAGTTCCTGGGAAAGGAAAAGAACAGGGAAGCAGCGCGCTACCTGTTGTTTGCAAAATCGTGCGAGCCTGCCGTAATCAACGCCGATCCGTGGTCAGTGCCGGAGCGCAATAACCTGTTACTGTCCGCATTATACACGGAGGGGCAAGGCTTGCGGGATAAAGTAAAGGATAAAGATATCCGCGACCGTTATAGCTTCCAGCTGGTACGGCTGCAGCATTACAGTAAACAATACCGGGAAGCAGTTACTTCTTTCGACCAGCTGTTCGATGGAAAAGAAGGATCCTCCCTGGTGTATTATAAGGCCCTGGCTTTGAAATCCGGCGCCTTACTGCATTTGAAAGACTCTGTGCAGAGCGCTTATTTGTTTTCCCGCGTGTTTGAAAAGGCGCCATCCCTGCGGCTTTCCTGTTTTGTCAGCTTAATGTGGGCCAACACCACGCCTGAACAAGTATATTCCTTGTGTAAGGATGACCATGAAAAAGCAATGGTGGCGGCTATCTATGGCTTTACCAACCCGGCGCCCGATGTAACCGCCATCCGGCAGGTGTATGCATCAGACCCTGCTTCTCCTGCGCTAAATATATTGCTGGGAAGGGAAATCAATAAGCTGGAAGACGCTTACTTCAGCCCGGCGCTGATGGATGGACAAAATACCGGCATCGTGAGTATACAGGACTATTCCCCTGCGGAAAAGAGTAAGCTGCTTGTCAAATTAAGGGAGCTACAAACCGTAGTGGATAGCCTGGTTCAACAGGGCAAATTAAAAGATGTGGACTTATGGCGGGTTTCATCTGCCTACCTTTCCTATATCCGAAAAAATTACCCGGCAGCAGCCCAACAACTGGCAGCTATAAAAACAAAATACCGGGAAGTAAAAGACCAATGGGAAATTGTGAACTTGCTGGTAAACATCAATCAACAGAAAACGATCGACAGTGCCTTTGAATCGAAACTGCTGGCGTCTTTTAAATGGCTGGACACGAAAACTGCCGGCAATAAAAATTACTCGAATTACTGGGGAAGAGAGGAAAACAAAAATTTCGCCTTTGGTAAAACCTACCGCAACCTGTTGTTTGCGATACTGGCGCCACGTTATCATCAGCAGGGCGACTTTGTGAAGGAGTCGCTGATCAGGGGCCGTTGTGATTCGCTGAAAATGAACGATTATTTTGTTTCCGGTCAAACGTCGCTGGATCAGATCAACAACGATATGAACCCCGCAACGCTGATGCGTCTGAAAGATTTCCTGCATCAACCGGTTAAAACGCCGTATGAATCTTACCTCGCAGGGTTCCTGCCCGAAGGTATTAACCTGGATCAGGCAATAGGTGTGAGCTATATGCGCTTACACGATTTCAACAATGCGCGGGAGTGGTTTAAGAAAGCAGGACCAGGTGCGCTGGCTGTTTCTTACCAGGTATTCCATGATCAGTTGCAGGACTTCGGGGTAGACAGTGCTGAAGCGCCCTATACAAAAGCCATTACACAACTACAGTTTTGCGAACGTATGGTACAGTTGCAGGAAAAGATGAAAACAGCACCAGTACCTGCAAAAGTATACTACGATTATGCGACGGCGTTATTCAGTATTTCCTATTATGGCAGAACCTGGAACTTTGTAAAAGACTACCGCCCGTCTACACGGTGGTACGCTCCCGAATGTGATAAAGATCCTTTTGAAAAGCAGTATTTTGGATGCTATGCGGCAGAGAGTTATTACCTCAAAGCGGCGCAGGCCAGTACAGATAAGGAGTTCAGGGCAAAGTGCGCGTTTATGGCTGCCCGTTGTTCACAGAAACATACTGCCAATAACGGCAACGGCGATCAGTATATAACTGCGTTGGTACATAACCGTTACTTCCCTTTGCTGGCGGGTAATTACGGGCAAACGAAGTTTTACCAACAGGCATATGACCAGTGCAGTTACCTGCGTGACTATGTGAAAAGCACCCGGAAGAAATAGTTATTTAAACTGGATGGCCTTTACGGGCGTAATGCGCCGGATAATCCTGGCAGGGATTTGCAGTATCAATGTGCAGATAAGGAATGTGCCTACGTTGATGAGCAGAATGTCTACCCAGTGAAGGGATACCGCTGCTACCGACATGTAATAGGATTCTTCCGGCAGCTTGAAGATGCCGGTAGCCTGCTGGAGGAAAGCAATGCCCAGCCCGAAAAAGTCGCCGATCAGTATGCCCAGTATAACGATATAGGCCGCCTGATATACAAATACTTTCTGGATATCCCAGTTACGCATACCGAGTGCTTTGGCAATACCTATCATATTGGTACGTTCCAGGATGAGGATGAGAATAGCCGTGATCATGTTAATGATGGCTACGATGGTCATAATAACGATAATGATCAGTTCATTCTGGTTTTGCAGCTGGAGCCAGTCGAAAATATTCGGGTAAATATCCCGGATGGTGCGGGTAAACAATTGGTCCGGCAATACGTTGTTATCCATATACCGCGCCACAGAATCCATGTTGCGGTAGTTATTGATGGATACCTCGAAACCGCCCACCTGGTCGGGGTCCCAGTCGTTGAGCTTGCGTACCAGGTTAAGGTCGCCGATCACATAAGTTTTATCATATTCCTCGATACCGGTTTTGAATATGCCCGTTACCGTTAGTTTGCGGGCCCGTGGCGGTAATCCGCCTCCCTGTATAAAATAGATGATGGCTTTATCATTTACTTTCAGCTGCAGTTCTTTGGCCATGTATTCGGAGATCATAATTTCCGGTGCATAGGAGCTGTCGTTGAACTGCAGCAGTTTGCCGGCCTGGAGGAAACGTTTCAGTTGCGGCCAGTCGTATCCCTGATCTATTCCTTTGAAGATGATGCCGTCTATTTCCTTTTCGGATTTGATGATGGCAGATTTGGTAGCGTAATTGCTGATGGTTTTAATACCCGGTGCTGTTTTAATGCTATCTATCAGGCTTTTGCGGCTGTGGAAGGGGATTTCTTCCGTGAGGGGACCGGCGTTGGGTTGGTATTCATTGATATGAATATGTCCCCAGAAGCTGAAGATCTTCTCCTGGATCACCTGCTGAAAACCGTTTACCAGCGCTGTTGCCAGGATCATTACCGCTACGCTTATCGCGGTAGCGGCTACTGCGATATTGATAATGAATTTTGAGAAAGAAGATCCCTTATTGAAAGCAATCCGTCTGGCAATAAAAAATGATAAACGCATGGAACAAATATAGGGAAAAGCTGAAAGTGCAAAGCAAAAAGGGATGCCAACGGTAATTGGGCGGGATAAATATTCTATCTTCGCCAGGATCATTTGCTACCTGGCTTTTGGCGTTCGGCTTTCCGCTTTTAATCGTAACTTGAATATTATCAATTACCTCGTATGCGTACAGCAGCATTAATTTTTACAATAGCCCTTGTTTCCTGTTTGTTTAACGGCAGCACGTCGGCGCAAGTGAATGCTATTACCCCGGACCATGTATACTACAATAACATCAAATCCGTGAAGTTTAACCAGAGCGGCGATCCGTTAAGCTTACCCATGTATACAATTGGTACAGGGGAGAAGCTGGAACTGTCGTTTGATGACCTGGATAATGATGTGAAAAACTACTATTATTCATTTGTGCTTTGCAATGCCGACTGGACACCCGCACAGGTAAACCAGTTTGATTATATGCGGGGATTTTCGGAAACCAGGATACTGAATTACAAGTTATCCAGTGTGTCGCTGCAGCGTTATACCCATTACAGTATTCAGCTACCGGGTACCAACAGTTACCCGGTGAAATCAGGTAATTACCTGCTGAAGGTATACCTGGACAGCGATACCTCACAGCTGGCATTTACCCGCCGGATGTTTGTGGTGGAAAATAAAGCAGGGATAGCGGGATTTATCCAGCAACCCATTGCCCCTAAACTATTCCGTACGCACCAGAAGATCAATTTTGAAGTAAATACCGGTTCCCTGAATATCCAGAATCCTTTTGACCAGATCAAAGTGGTGGTGTTGCAGAACTACCGCTGGGACAATGCGCTTACCACGTTGAAGCCGCAGTTCATTAATGGGAACATCCTGAAATACAATGCAGAACAGGACTGTATCATGCCGGCAGGTAAGGAATTCCGCTGGATTGACCTGCGCAGCTTCCGGTTGCAGACCGAAAGGGTGCAGCGTTCCGAGTATCATAACAACAGTACAGATGTATTTGCGGTAATGGACCAGGAAAGGGCGGATAAGCCGTATCAGTTTATTAAAGATATCAACGGAAAATATTACCTGGCTACGCTGGATGACTATGATCCTAATTTTGAAGGGGATTATGCTTCCGTACATTTTTCATTTGGGGCGCCGGAGCCTTATGCGGGATATGAGATGTATATCTTTGGCGAGTTTACCAACTATGAGCTAAACAACGCGAATAAGCTTACGTATAATGGGGCCAGTCGCGCTTATGAAGGCACTATTTTCCTCAAGCAGGGATACTATAATTACATTTATGGGATGGTAGATAAAACCAATCCCAATGGAAAGTTCAGCACTGATATGACAGAGGGTGATCATTGGGAAACGGAAAACAACTATACCATTTTGTTGTATTACCGGGCGCTGGGTGGGCGGTCTGACGAGCTGGTATCGTCAATTACATTGAATTCTATTCTTAACCGTAAGTAAGGAATAAATAAAAAGCAACAGGGAGATGAAATCATTCATCTCCCTGTTGCTTTTTATTTATGCGCCGATGCTTTGGCGTAGTTTAACAATATTGGCGGCGCCGCGTTTGATGATGATGCGGGTGCCTCTTTCGTAGGTGAAGTACCGGTAAAACCAGTTGATGAATACCACCAGTTTATTCCTGAATCCCAGCAGGCTGAGAAGGTGTACGATCATCCATGCGATCCATGCGAGGTAGCCGCTCATGCGCATACCGGCAAATTCGGCTACGGCCCTGTTGCGGCCAATGGTAGCCATGCTGCCGAGATCTTTATAATTAAATCCTTTCATGGGTTTGTTTTCCAGTGAAAGCATGAGATTGTGTGCCAGGTTTTTGCCTTGTTGGATAGCCACCTGCGCCACCATCGGGTAGCCTTTGGGGAAGCGGGGATCGTTGGTCATCTGGGCAATATCGCCGATGGCGTATATGTTGGTGAATCCTTTGAGCTGGTTCAGTTCATTTACGATGATGCGGCCGTTTGGCAGGATAATATCCGCCGGGATACCTTTTACCGGGACGCCTTTTACGCCGGCACTCCAGAGGAGTGATTGCGTTTGAATCAGTTCCCCGGTGCTGAGGGTAACGGTTTTGCCGTCGTATTCTTTTACGCCGGTATTGGTTAGTACACGGACTCCAATTTCCTGCAGGGCCTCCAGTGTTTTCTGTGATGTTTTTTCACTGAAGGAGGCCAGCAGTTTCGGTCCTGCTTCAATGAGGTAAACATTCATCAGCGACTGGGGCAGGGTGGGATAGTCTTTCGGCATAATGTATTTGCGGAGTTCTGCAAAGGCGCCGGCCAGTTCCACGCCGGTAGGGCCACCGCCCACCATCACGAAATTGAGCTTTGGTTTTATTTCTTCCGGGTTTTGCAGCAACAGGCTTTCTTCAAATTGTTTCACCACATAGTTCCTGATCTGCACAGCTTCTATGAGTGATTTCATGCCGATGGCATTATCTTCAATATCTTTATTTCCGAAGAAGTTGGTATTGCTGCCGGTGGCAAAAACGAGGTAGTCGTAATGTATTTCCCCGATACCGGTTTCCAGTATATTTTCTTCAGAGCGGATACCTGTTACTTCCGCCATGCGGAATACGAGGTTACGTTGTTTCCGGAAGATTCCCCGCAACGGGAAGGCGATGCTATCTGGTTCCAGGCCAGCGGTAGATACCTGGTAAAGCAGCGGTTGAAACAGGTGATAGTTGTTCCGGTCGAGCAGTACTACCTGTACGGGTGCATGTTTAAGTTGTTTGGCAAGATTTACGCCGCCGAATCCACCACCTACTATAACGATTCGCGGTTGTTTTGTTTCCGGGATGTTGGGCTGAATCATAATTCGTCATTTTATATTGCCGCAGTTGCGATGATATGTTAATAAGATTCTCAAAGTTACGAAACTTTCAGAAAAAAATGAAAACTATGGGACGGAGGTTGGAGCGGAGGTTGTCGCGGAGGTTGTCTTGGACGCTGATTACGCTGATTTTGCTGATTGACTTTTTTGAGATTTTGGAAGATGGAAGCGAAGGTTGTCTTGGGCGCTGATTACACTGATTTTATTGATTGGATTTTATGATTATGGACTTTTGAAAGATGGAAAAGCATTACTGGATTTTTATTTTTCTATCAGTATTTTGTCCATAGATTGGTTTGTTTTTTGCTCTTTTAAGAGATTTTCGGAAAATTCAGGGAAATTAAAGGGTTTTGCTTTCACTAAATAATTATGGAAGATGGGCGGTATTTGACGGCAGTGATTGATTTGGCTGCCGGTCATTGAATTTGAATGATACGTTGGCACGTTATTTCAGCTATATGGCACTTCAGCGTCTAAACGCCATGTGCTTTTTCGCTCGTAATGCCGCACCATAAAAGATCTTAGCTTCAAGTCCACATCACCTCCGGGTTATCAGCATAGATTAAGCATGTATCAAGCATCCATTAAGTATGTGCTAAGCCTATGCAAAGTATAAATGAAGCATTCCACGGTCAATATTAATACTATCTTATTCAACCTTTCTTCAACCACCCATCCTCTCCCAATTTCATTCAATCTTTAAAATTTACTCCATCAATTTCCCTGAAAATTCCAAAATTCTTTCAAAATCACAAAAATCCAATCAATAAAATCAGCGTAATCAGTGCTCAAGACAACCTCCGCTCTCATCTCCGCTAAAATCCCAAAAGCCAATCAGCAAAATCAGCGTAATCAGTGTCCAAGACAACCTCCGCGATAATCTCCGCTAAAATCCCAAAAGCCAATCAGCAAAATCAGCGTAATCAGTGCCCAAGACAACCTCCGCGATAATCTCCGCTCCGCATTAATGAAGCCAGTATTGGTACAGGAACGCAGCCGCTGCCGCGCCCGCCAGTGGACCGAGAACAGGAATCCAGGCATAGCTCCAGTCGCTGTCCCGCTTGCCGGGAATGGGAAGGAGGAAGTGCATGAGTCGTGGTCCGAGGTCACGTGCAGGGTTGATGGCATAACCGGTGGGGCCACCGAGCGAGAGGCCAATGGCCAGCACTACGAAGGCTACGGGCAGGGCATCGAGTGAGCCGATGCCAGCGGTAGGGCCGGTGATATAGGAGATAGCCAGGATGAATACCATGGTGGCGATGAATTCTGTGAGGAAGTTATATTTCGGGTTACGGATAGCAGGAATAGTGCAGAACACGCCTAATTTGGTGTCGGCGTCGGGTGTTTCGTCGAAGTGTTTTTTGTACGTGAGCCATACCAATAGGGCTCCCAGCATTGCGCCGGCCAGTTGGGCAGCTACGTAGGCGGGAACTTCCTCCCAGGCGAGCTTTCCCTGCAGCGCCTGTGCAAAGGTAACGGCGGGGTTGAGGTGGGCGCCGCTGTATTTGGCGGTGGCATATACACCGATGAATACGGCCATTCCCCATCCCAGGGTGATAACGATCCAACCGCCCTGGTTGCCTTTGGACTTGTTGAGGATCACGCTGGCTACTACGCCATCGCCGAGTACAATGAGGAATGCGGTGCCGATTAGTTCTGCTAAATAAGGTGACATAAATTAATATGAGTATTGATAAACGTGGATAAATTTATTCTTCGGTCCATGCCTGGGCCGCCCTGATGGCGCGTTTCCATTCTTTACGCAGCCGTTCATTTTCTGCGGGTTCCATCGCCGCGTCGAAGGTGGCATCTATTTCCCATTGCTGCGCAATGGTTTCAATGCTGTCCCAGTAGCCGACGGCAAGCCCGGCGAGATAAGCCGCGCCGAGTGCGGTTGTTTCGGTGATGGTGGGGCGTACTACTCTGATATTAAGCAGGTCCGCCTGGAATTGCATGAGCATGTTGTTTTTTGTAGCGCCGCCGTCTACCCGTAGTTCGGTGATGGGCATACCGGCGTCTGCTTCCATGGCTTTCATGACATCCATGGTTTGAAAGGCGATGCTATCGAGGGCTGCGCGGGCAATATGCGCGGCGGTGGAGCCGCGGGTCAATCCTACCATCGTACCGCGTGCATGCTGGTTCCAGTAGGGTGCGCCGAGGCCTGCAAAGGCTGGCACGAAATATACGCCATCGCTGTGAGGCACGGTGGCGGCGAGCTTTTCCACATCCGCGGAGTGGCGGATGATGCCGAGACCATCGCGGAGCCATTGTACTACGGCGCCGCCGATGAAAATACTGCCTTCCAGTGCGTAGGTGGTTTTGCCATTTATTTTCCAGGCAACGGTGGTGAGCAGGTTATTTTTGGAAGGAATGGGTTTATCGCCGGTATTCAATACCATAAAACAACCGGTGCCATAGGTGTTTTTGAGCATACCGGGTTGCGTGCACATCTGCCCGAAGAGGGCTGCCTGCTGATCGCCGGCAATACCGGCAATGGGGATGCGGTAGGGCGTAAGATTGGCTTCCGAGTAGCCATATACTTCGCTCGACTGCTTTACTTCCGGCAGCATAGAGGCGGGAATATCGAAGAGGGCGAGTAGTTCGTTGTCCCAATGCATGTCGTTGATATTGAACAACAATGTCCGGGAGGCATTACTCACATCTGTGATGTGGAGTTTGCCGTTGGAGAAGTTCCATACGAGCCAGCTGTCGACGGTTCCAAAAGCCAGTTCGCCGTTTTCTGCTTTTCTGCGTGCATCGGGAACGTTGTCCAGGATCCATTTTAATTTGGTGCCGGAGAAATAGGCGTCGATGCGGAGGCCGGTTTTATCTTTGATGAGTTGTTCCTTTCCTTCTTTGATGAGGGAATCGCAGTAGGCGGCGGTGCGCCTGTCTTGCCACACAATAGCGTTGTGTATGGGTTTACCGGTGCGTTTGTCCCACACGATGGTGGTTTCACGTTGGTTGGTGATGCCGATGGCGGCGATGTTTTCACCGGTTACTCTTAATTTCAGTATAGCTTCTGCCGCCACGCTGGCTTGTGAAGTCCAGATTTCCATGGCGTCGTGTTCTACCCAGCCGGGTTGTGGGAATATCTGTTTAAATTCTTTCTGGGCAACTGCTTTGATGCTGCCATCGTGGTCAAAAATAATGGCGCGGGAGCTGGTGGTGCCCTGATCCAGCGAAAGAATGTATTTTCCCATTAGCTATTCATTTTGTGTGTTACCGGGTTTACGTGGATATTATCACTGAATTTAGATAAATTCTCTAACAAAACGCGATTGCCTGATGCGGAGGTTGTCTTTCTCAGGATTAAACTTATTACACTGATTACGCTGATTTGATCACTTTTGATTTTGAAAGATTCGGGGAGATAAAAGCGAAAACGCGGATTTTGTCTTACCCACTGATTACGCTGATTTGACCACTTTTTGATTTTAAAAGATTCTGGGAGATATAAGCGAAAATATCTGCTTATATCTCCCAGAATCTTTTAAAAAATATAATCAGTAAAGGGTAAGACAAAATCCGCGTTTTCGCTTTTATCTCCCCGAATCTTTCAAAATCAAAAGTGATCAAATCAGCGTAATCAGTGTAATAAGTTTAATCCTGAGAAAGACAACCTCCGCATGCGCAAAAAAATCCCCGGCGCAATTACTGCACCGGGGATATACCATCTAAAAAATATGGAGACTACATTTTCTTTGCGTCTTCCAGGAACTTAGCCAGGCCGATATCAGTTAACGGATGTTTCAGCAGACCGAGAATAGATTCTAACGGGCAGGTACATACGTCGGCGCCTACTTCAGCACATTTTACAATGTGGAGTGCGCTACGGATAGAGGCGGCCAGGATTTCAGTTTTGTAACCCTGTAAGCTGTAGATCTGTGCGATTTGTGCGATCAGTTCCACACCATCCCAGTTGGTATCGTCGATACGGCCAATGAATGGGGAAACATAAGCTGCGCCTGCTTTGGCAGCCAGGATAGCCTGACCGGCAGAGAACACCAGGGTGCAGTTAGTTCTGATACCATTGTCGGTAAACCATTTGATGGCTTTTACGCCGTCTTTGATCATAGGCACTTTCACCACGATGTTCGGGTGGATAGCAGCCAGTTTCTTACCTTCTTCAATGATAGATTTAAAATCTGTAGATAATACTTCTGCACTTACATCACCATCTACTATTTCGCAGATATCTTCGTAATGTTTGATAATTGCAGCTTCGCCTTTGATACCTTCTTTGGCCATCAGGGAAGGATTGGTGGTTACACCATCGAGAACGCCAAGATCGTGAGCTTCTTTGATTTGCGCCAGATTAGCTGTATCGATAAAGAATTTCATACTATGATAAATTAGTTGTCAGGAAATGAACATTTGGGAGAAGCTGTCATTAGTGAAAGAGGTGGAGAAAATAGCAACCAGATACTATTGACAAGCAACTAATGACAATAAAAAAAGAAAAAAAGGCAAGTTACTTATATCGCACCGCTACAACCACCTACCCTTGCTACATTCCTGTCCTGGGGGAGTTCAGTAGGAGCTGGTCGTATAAGACTTGCCGGTTGCAAAGGTAATAGAATGCGTTGAAAATCCAAACATTAGCAACAGAAATGTTGAAACTTTTTTTAACACCGTAGGAATACGCAATCTTTTAAGGTTAATACTGACAATGCTATGTAATGGAAAAAATTATATATATTTGGAATGTAAACATATCCCAAAGTATTGTCATCATTCATTTTCAAAACAATATAAACCTCAATTATGGAAACAACTACTTATGAAGGCGGCAGCGTTTTTAGCGCCATGTTTAGCGGTGTCTTTTTAATTATCATGCTGGTAATTATCGTTTTCTTCGCCTTCTGTATGTGGAAGGTATTCGAGAAAGCCGGCCAGGAAGGTTGGAAAGCAATTATCCCTATCTACAACATTTATGTGCTTACCCAAATTATTGGCAAACCATGGTATTGGTTGCTCCTGATGTGTATTCCTTATGTAGGAGCCATTTGGGGTATTTGGGCAACCAATCTGCTCAGTAAAAGTTTTGGTAAATCAGAAGGATTTACGGTAGGCCTGGTATTACTGCCTATCGTGTTTTATCCTATCCTGGCGTTCGACCGTACCATCGTGTACAAAGGACCGGCAGGCGATCCCACCCGTTTTAATAATATTACTGAAGACCTGAACTCAATAGGAAAAACGGCCTGATCAAAAATAAGATAGTAAAGAGGGCGTCTCATTTTGAGGCGCCCTCTTTTTATTTGATGTTACCGGTCGATACCGTTGTAAATAACTTTACCATTACGGATCGTATAAGCCACCTCTGAAAAATGGCGGCTATCTGTATGCGGGTCTGCTTTCAGCAACACAATATCCGCATCCATTCCTTTCGCGATACGCCCGCTGTGCTGCGCCATGCCAAACCGTTTTGCCGGAGCAGTTGTTAACGCCGCTAGTATCTCATCGAAGCTTAACCCCGCGTCAGACATCAGCCGGAATTCGTCGGACGTATCGTAATCCGTGATATACCCCACATCCGTACCGAATAAAATTTCACCGCCTGCGCCGGCATAGGCGCCCAATTGCTGCAATGCGGTTGTCATCAACGGATTACTAACCGGGAGGTTCTTTCTTTCCAGTTCCCATTTGTAAAGTTTCAGGGTAGGAATGAGCGCTACCTTATGCAGCAGCAGTTGATCAATTTCTTTTTTCGTCCAGCTGCGGTAACCATCCGGGGCCACGTGCGCAAGGATATCCACGCCGCCGGCAAGGGCTATATTCATCCCGGTATCGGCAGTAGGATGGGCAAAAACCGGTTTATGAAATTTATGGGCAGTGCTGGTAGCAGCCTTGATGATGTCTATAGGCATCGGTACAATCCCATGCCCATCCGGCGATGCGGACCATACCTTGATGCCGTCTGCGCCAGCCTGTATCTGTTTAGTAACGTAAGCCACCGCTTCTTCCGGCGTGTTTATTTCCGGAAGGGTAAGCGGCTGAATATAGAAAGGACTTCCATGCGGCGGAACAAACGGAACGCCCACCGTAAGGATAGCAGGGCCGTTTACCTCCCCTGATGTAATCCTGGCCCGGAGGGCAAGCAAATTGGGATAGTTCAGCGCCGCCAGGTCAAATACATGTGTAAAACCACGACTGTTGATCATGCTATCCATCCGGTTATTGAGCTGCGCTGCCGGCTGCTTGTCCGCATGGTCCCACCCGGGTTCAATAAAATGTACATGACTGTTCCAGAAACCGGCCATCATCACCAGGCCTTTGCAGTCCAGTACTTTCATATGTGCAGGCACTTTTACCTGTTTGCCCGCCGCTGCAATTTTCCCGTTTTTGATGATAACCACACCTGATATAATTGGTGCCGTTTTGGGAGAGGTATATATGGTGGCGCCCACCAGTGCAAGATCTTCCTGTGCATACACACTTCCGGAAAGAAGAACCAGCAAACAAAACAATAATGTTTTCATCAGATAATTATTAAGAACGAACCAGCTTAAATTAAGTCTTATCAGGTGCTATTTAATAATTCTCCCTTACTACCGGTCATAAATGTTACGGAAGTATTTAAATACGTTGCAGAAGGCGCAAATTAATTTTCTTTAGTAGTATAGTAATTATAGTCGTTCAGTACCGTTTCGAGGAAATAGGTATTGGGCAGGTCGGTTTCAATATGCAGTACTTCTCTTACCCGCATGGCCACCCTGGCGGCGAGCTCGTCGTCTTTCGCCTTCAGCGCGCGGTCCAGCAGGTCTTTCACTTTATTCATATCCCTGTCAGACAGCTTCATGATCTGTGGAAACTGCGGTTTGTAATCGCTGTTGGAAAGATCCCGGAAGATGGTTTCTTCTATACTGCCTTTTCTTTTGGTGCTGATCACAATGGTGCCGGCTACCAGGTCGCCCAGCCGCTGGTTATAAGGGGTGCGCACAATAGATACTGCCGGGATAATCACCGGTACCAGGGCGAAAAAATACAGCGGTGTTTCTATGATCCGGAATATCCATCTTATCAGGTGCTGACTTATACTTGGCTGGTTGCCCGTCATACTTACCACCTGCAGATGCAGTATTTTTTTTCCGGGTGTTTGTCCTTTCATGCCGATTTCCGCCACAGGGAAGTAAAACAACAGGGGCAGCAATACCAGGAAAAAGTAGATGCCCACATGCCCCTCCATCTCTATACGGAAAGAGCTCAATGTCATATACGCCACCAGGTAATAAAAAAAACGGATGCCGAAATCAATGAGCCAGGCCAGGAATCTTTTCATGATGTCTGCTGATTCAAATTCCAGGTCTATATTGAAAGAAGTCGGTATTTTTATATCTGCCATACTCAAATTTACATATTTGTTGATATATTGTTGAACGATTTAGTATGTTTGCCGGTATTCCCCCATTAGTAACCCATTACTGTAGGTGATATCTGTATTTAAAAGGGAAAGGACTCACTATGAGAGAATCGCTGTTTATCAAAAAAAATTTGTCCCGCTGGAAGAAATACCAGGAGGAACCGACAGATGACCCTGATGAAATGGCGGAAAGATTTGTATCACTGCTAGATGATCTGTCTTACGCTAAAACTTTTTACAGCTTCAGTAAAGTAACCCGTTATATCAACGGCCTGGCGGCAGGTATCTATCATCGTATTTACCAGAACCGTAAGGAAGATGTAGGACGCTTCCAGTTGTTTTTTAAATATGAATTACCACTGTTGTTCCGTAAGCACCACCGCCTGTTATTATTTACGCTCTGTTTCTTTTTATTGTTCTGTATTATCGGCGCCTTTTCATCAGCACACGATGAAACGTTTGTGCGTGGCGTATTAGGCGATGAATATGTAAACATGACGGAACGCAATATTGCCAATAAAGATCCTTTCGGCGTGTATAAAGACGGTAACCCGGTGATGATGTTTTTCCGGATTGCCTACAACAATATCATGGTATCTTTCTATTGTTATATAGGAGGCATTTTCCTGGGTGTTGGTTCCTTATATCTCTTGATACGCAATGGTGTGATGCTGGGCGTTTTCCAGTATATCTTCTTTTCGCATGGCCTCGGCTGGAAATCTATCCTGGTGATCTGGATCCATGGCACCCTGGAAATATCCAGTATTGTGATCGCGGCCTGTGCAGGCATTATCATGGGAAAGAGCATCCTTTTCCCCGGTACACGCAAGCGGATCGATTCCCTGCGTAAAGGTGCAAAAGACGGTATCAAGATCATGGTAACCCTGATTCCCGTATTCATTGTGGCCGCTTTCCTGGAAAGCTTTGTAACCCGGTATACAGAAATGCCGCTGGTGGTAAGTCTTTTTATCCTCCTGGCATCACTGGCTTTTATCCTGGGCTATTTTATTTTTTATCCCATTTACCTGCATAAAAAAGGATACCGGCTGAGTGCGGAAGGGAAAGTATTAACACCATTTACCCTTTCAAAGCAGTAACATGAATCATTTTTTCCGGATTAAATACAGCCTGCTGTTACTGCTGCTTTGCTGTGCCCTGCAAAGCATGGCGCAATATGAAGGTACAGCCCGAAATAAAGAAGAATACGATAGCTTATTGCAGGCAAGGATAACTGAAGACAGCTTCGCTACCATCCAGGTAGACCGGGAGCGTGCGGAAGGCGAAGAAGAATATGCGACAGAAATTCCACCATTTGAATTGCGTGAGGTACCGGACTCACTGGTGAAAGCGCTGAAAGAAAATAAGAAGCTGCAATACCAGGAAATACCGCCGGAACCGCCCCCGGATAATAGCTGGGTGCAACGTTTCCTAATGGCTTTATTTTCATCGATCGGTGCTATCCGCATCATTGTGATGCTATTGCTGCTGGCAGGTTTGGGCTTCCTGGTGTATTGGTTTATGAAAAGCAATGGCATGAGCTTTTTCCGTAAACCGCAACTGGTAGAAGGATTAACAGAAGTACAGGAAGAAGACCTGCAAAGTGCACAGGAGTATGAAGAAAAAATAAAAGCGGCAATAGCTGCCGGGGAAACAAGACAAGCTATCCGCTGGTGGTACCTGTATACCTTGTTTCAACTGGCAGGCCGGGAGCTGATAGTACCGGGGAGAGAAAAAACCAATAACGATTACCTGCGCAGCATGCGGAGTTCTCCCTACTATAAAAAATTTGCTACGCTGACGTTGGATTATGAATATATCTGGTATGGCGGATTTGAAGTGAGTGAAGAGAATTTCAGGAATATTAACCAGGAGTTCAGGGATTTTAATAACACAATCGGAAAAACTTCGTGAAGAACAAACCTCTATATATCGTCCTGTTCGTTTTGCTCCTGCTGGTAGTACTGGTCATGGTGAGTGGAAATCTCGCCAACAAAAAAAATGAGCAATCCACAGATATGACCCAGTCTTCTTTTTACAGCAAGGATAAAAAAGCAGGCGGCGCCTATGCTGCTTTTAAGATGCTGCCCCAGCTGTTTATAAGGAATTCTGTGCAGGTGGTAACGAAACCTTTTGCCCGCACTTTTGATAAGGACAGTGAGCTGAAATTCAGGAACAATGTATACATCCTGGTGGCCGACCGGCTGTTCACCACTGAAAGCGATATAGAGGCCATGCTGGATTATGTATCACGGGGAAACGAGTTGTTTATTGCTGTAAATACGCCGGATCCTCTGCTGGAAAAACACCTGAAATTTGTGACGGTGGAAAGCAATAATATGCAACTCAAAAAAGAAGGTGTTGTACAGCGGTATGCTGATGAAACCATTCCAATGGATACCTCTTTCAGTTACCCTGGCAGGGTAAGCGGAAGTTATTTTTCAGCGGTAGATAGTAATACTACCAGCATACTTGGCTACAATTATAAAAACAAGCCCGATTTCATCCGTATTGCGTATCGCGGCGGTTTCATTTACCTGCTGCTGAATCCATATACTTTCACGAATTATTTTTTACTGCACAAGCAGAATGTAAAGGCGCTGGAAACGCAGCTATCGTACCTGATCAGTGATGCCGGCAATGTGTACTGGGATGATTTCTATAACAGTCAGCATAGCGCACAGTCGGGCGACTTCAGTGAGTGGCAGGTGCTGATGCGGTATGCATCCATGCGTTGGGCGTTGTGGCTGTCGGTGATATTGCTGCTGCTGTACGTAGTGTTTGAAAGCAAGCGCCGGCAACGGATTATCCCCGATAAACCAGCCGTAAACAATACTTCACTGGAGTTTGTAGATGCTATTGGTCAATTGTACTATCAGCAACACAACAACTACAACCTGGCGCATAAAATGATCATTCATTTTATGGAGTATATACGTTCCAGTTATTATCTCAATACTAATGTGCTGAATGATGAATTTATTGCGTCGCTGGCGCGTAAGTCGCAGGTGCCTGAAGGGGATATCAGGGCATTGTTGCAGATGGTACACAATATACAGCTGGAAGAAAATATCAGCGACGATGATCTGAAAGATTTTTATAACCGCATTCAACAATTTTATATAAACACGAAATAAATAATGGATACCAATACATTTCAACCCAGGACTGATTTTTCTGCCTTGCATGAAGGTGTGGAAGCCATCAGGGAGCAGATAGGGAAAGTAATTGTGGGACAGCACCAGATGGTAGACCTGCTGATAGCAGGCTTGCTTACACAGGGACATGTGCTGATTGAAGGTGTTCCCGGCGTTGCAAAAACACTCACGGCAAAATTGCTGGCGCAATGTGTGGATGCGGACTTCAGCCGTATCCAGTTTACACCCGACCTGATGCCGGCGGATGTATTGGGCACTTCCGTTTTTAATCCGCAAACACGCGAGTTTGAATACAAGAAAGGACCCATTTTCAGTAACCTGGTGCTGATCGATGAAATAAACCGTGCCCCCGCTAAAACACAGTCGGCGTTGTTTGAAGTAATGGAAGAAAGACAAATCACCAACGACGGCACCACCTGGTCGCTCGACCGGCCCTTTATGGTGATTGCCACTCAAAATCCGATTGAACAGGAGGGTACTTACCGGTTGCCGGAAGCACAACTCGACAGGTTCCTCTTTAAAATAGAAGTAAGGTATCCTAACCTGGAAGAAGAAGTAGCTGTATTGCGCAGTATTCATCACTTCAACGGGGAAACAGATCTTACAAAAATGATCAGCAAAGTAATAACTACCACGCAGATCATCGAATTTCAGAACCTCGTACGGCAGGTAATAATAGACGAAAAGCTGTTTCATTACATTGCGTCTATTATCAATGAAACGCGCATGAACTCCTCGCTGTACCTGGGCGCTTCTCCGCGTGCATCCATTGCTGTTATGAACTGTGCAAAAGCCACCGCTGCCATGAAGAACCGGGATTTTGTAATTCCTGACGATGTGGTGGAAATGGTGCCGCATGTATTGCGTCATCGTATTATGCTGACGCCCGAAAAAGAAATGGAAGGCATCAAAACAGATGACGTGATTGCACAGATCGTAAAAACGATAGAGGTACCGAGATAATCATCTCCCTAGAAGATATTAGTATGTCAGCCACTGTAAAGAATAATTTATTCCAGATACTCTTTTTTACCAACAGGCTTTATTTCCTGCTGGGAGGGAATATCCTGTTATTTATCATTTCGTTTTTTTATTCCGCGCATTTTCAATATTGCTGTGATTGCATTTATTGTGCTGGTAGGTGTTGTATTGCTGGATATGATCCTGCTGATCCTGCGCCCGGCCAGTATTGTATCGATGGAACGGAAAACCAGTAACCGTTTCAGTAACGGGGATGATAACGAGGTATTGCTGGATTTTCACAGCCGGTACCCGTTTCCGGTATTTGTATCTGTGATTGATGAATTACCCCTTCAGTTCCAGGAACGTGATTTTCTCTTGCAGGCAAAAGTATCCGCAGCAGGTGCGCATATTTTCCGGTATGTGTTGCGTCCGTTGGAAAGAGGGCTGTATAACTTTGGCTACAGCAACGTATTTGTTAGAAGTGCATTGGGCATTGTAAGCCGCCGGTTCATTTTTGATAATGAACAAACGATCAGCGTGTATCCCAGTTTTCACCAGTTGCGGCATTATGCTTTGTATTCCTACATGAACCGGCTGAATGAACTGGGTGTGCATAAGCGCCGGGTAATTGGCCATAGCATGGAGTTTGATCATATTAAGCCGTATACAAAAGGGGATGATGTGCGTATGCTCAACTGGAAAGCGACGGCCCGCAGCGGTAACCTGATGATCAATAATTACGTGGAAGAAAGATCGCAGCAGGTATATTCCATCATCGACAAAGGCCGGAATATGAAGATGCCTTTCAACGGTTTATCGTTGCTGGATTACGCTATTAATGCGTCGCTGGTATTCAGCAATGTGGCGGTGGATAAAGGCGATAAGGCGGGGCTGGTTACTTTCAACGAAAATAAGGTAGAAGTATTGGCCGCCAGCAATAAAAAAGTGCAGGTAAACAAAATCCTGGAAACGCTGTATGCACAGGAAACACGCTGGCAGGAAAGTGATTACGAAGCATTGAGTGTGCAGCTGCGCAGTAGTCTATCTACGCGGTCGCTGCTCATGATCTATACTAATTTTGAGTCGATGTCCAGTTTGCACCGGCAGTTACCCTTCCTGCGGCGCCTGGCACGTTATCACCTGGTACTGGTGGTGTTTTTTGAAAATACAGAACTGAAGCGGGTAACAGAACAAACGGTGCAGGATGTGGAGGGAATTTACAGGCAGACCATTGCACAGAAGTTTGCGTATGATAAGAAGCTGATTGTAAAAGAGCTGGCGAAATATGGAATTATGTCGTTGCTGAGTCCCCCGGAGCAATTGACGTTAAACGTGGTAAATAAATACCTGGAATTAAAATCACGTATGTTGATCTAATTCACAACAAGCAATGCCAAAAAAACTAAGATCCATTCCTGTAAATCATTTCGGAGGTGAGTATCATCCAGGTATTTCCATTGAGCGGATATCTCTTAAAGATTTCCCCGGTTTCGAAGGAGAGGAACAATCTGAGCGGCATGATCGTCATTCATTTCACTTACTTGAGGAAGGCGCCATTACGATCGAAATTGATTTTCAAAAGTATGAAATCCAGTCTCCGTCTATCATCTACATGCACCCAAATCAGGTACATCGTATAATAACATTTGAAAATGTAGAAGTCAGCACGTGGGCCATCAATAATGTAGATATTAACAGTGAATATCTAAAACTATTAGAAGACATTACACCCACAAAACCATTGTCCCTAAATGAAGAAGTATTTTCTATTATTTCCGAAGCCGTATCACTTTGCCTGAAATTTTCAAAACGAACGAACGATAAACTGTATCATTCATTGCTGAAAGATAGCTGTAATGCACTGGTCGCATTGGTGGTGTCCCTGTATTTAGAACAATCTAAGCCAATAGAGAAATTTCCGCGCTTTGAATTGGTTACAAAAGCCTTCAGGGAAGCATTGGAGCATAATTTTACCACTGACAAACGCCCGGCAGCCTACGCCCAAAAACTAAATATATCCACACCTTACCTGAACGAATGTGTCAAAAATACAACAGGCTATTCCGTGTCGCATCACATACAGCAACGTGTTATTTTAGAAGCAAAACGTTTACTCTACCATTCCGGTAAATCGGTAAAGGAAATCGCTACCGCATTAGGGTATGATGATTACCCTTATTTTTCGCGGCTATTTACCAAAATCACAGGAATAACCCCTTTAGCTTTCCGGAATAAAAACCTCGGTTGATCCAATATCTACTTTGTATTGTTATTTTTTCTCCCTGTTATACGATGTTCCTTTGCATGGTCAAATAAAATCGTATAAAAATGAAAATATTAAAAGATAAAAAAGTACTCGTTTCGGGTGCAAGTTTTGCCGGCCTTTCAACCGCTTATTGGATGAATAAGTTAGGTTACAAAGTAACTATTGTTGAAATCGCAAACGGCCTTAAAATGGGAGGAACGCCTGTTAACATAGAAGGGAATACTGTTGATATTGTTAAGCGTATGGGAATCTTTGAACAAATTAAATCAAACAGATTGGTAATGGAAATGCTGGAATTTAAAAATGCAGATGATGTTACGGAAGGAACCATGATATTAAAAAGGGAAGGTGAACAACTGCGGGAAGACGAATGCGAGATTGAAAGAAATACATTACTCAATATCTTGTTTGATACGGTGAAAAATGACGTTGAATTCATTTTCAACAACAGTATCACCGCCTTAAACGAAACGAACGACGATGTTGAAGTTACCTTTAAAGATGGCTCACAACAGGCTTTTGATTTAGTGTTCGGCTGCGACGGCATACATTCGGCGGTAAGGAAGATCTGGTTTGGCAATGAAGCGGGTTACCTGCATTTTCTCGGGCAATATTTCTCTATCACCATCGTAAATAAATTGCTGATAAAGCAAAATACAACGCAATTCTATAACGTGCCTGATAAGGTAGTAATGCTAAATGCTTACAACAACAAAACTGATATAATTTTCTGCTTTCGTTCAGAGAAGGAAATTCCTTACGATTATCGTGATGAAGAACAACAAAGAAAAATCATTTTGGGACAATTTCAAGAACAAAGCTGGAGAACTGCGGAATTATTGGACGAAGTAATGAATGCTACAACTTTTTACTTCGATAAGCTTTGCCAGGTAAAAATGCCATCGTGGACAAAAGGCAGAGTGGCGCTGGTGGGCGACGCAGGCTATTGTGCTTCCCCTGCTACGGGAAAGGGCGGATCGTTGGCAATAGATGGAGCTGCCGCATTAGCGGATGCTTTTCTGCAACACAATGGAGATTTTGAATTAGCCTTCCAGGATTACAACAAAAATTTCCGCCCGTTTATTGAGGAGGTCCAGGCAGAAGCTATACGCATGGGTTTAGAAACGCTTGTTCCGGGAACCGAAGAAGCTATTCGCAAAAGAAACACGGAAGGTGTTGGTTTTTAGACCGGCTAATGTCTTCTCTTCTTTTTAAACAGGTCGTCTGTATTTTTCAAAATAAGGGAGTCTGCGTCCGGCGCCTGTTTTACTGGTATCACGGATCGCAGGTAGAGGCGGTCGTTGTGTTTGTACCAGGCTTCCACTGTTACTGATTTCAGGGTATCATTTTTTGGGAGTAATAAATCCTGTCCTATTATTTTTCCTGCGGAGGCAGCGAACCTGATGGCATTGGTATCTAACGGGAATACTTTCCCGCTGCTGAATTTTCCTTCTATATTCAGGTAGAAGCGGATATCGCGTTTTATGCTGTCGGCATAATGATTGAACCGGATAGCGGTAATGGCCGGGAGTTGCAGGGTGGTTTGATGGGAGGTGTTGTTGGGTGTAGTAACGGTAAGGGTTATACGGTATTTATCTTTTACCAGTTGTTCCCTGTTAAAACGGAGTACGCCGTTTTGTATTTGCCCGTTGCTGCTGCTAACGGTTAATTTGTTCCAGCGGAGGTTTCCTTCCAGGAGTCCGGTAGTTTGCTGGGTGGAGCTATCGGTATAAATAATCCGGATGCCCAGGGGCGCGCTGTTGTACAATTCCGTCACAGCATCTGCATCATAAAAGGCCACTATGCGCGCTACTTTGGCCTGTTGGGCATTTGCCGGCAGGGTGATAGCAAGTAAGGTGCAGAGCAGGAGATATTTCAGCATGCGGTTTGGAATGTTTTAGCACCGGTGGACAACCGGCTGATTAATTTCTTACCGCCATTTGCCTGGCTACGTATTTACCGAGAATATCAAATTCCAGGTTTACCAGGCTGCCGGTTTTTATATTTGAGATGTTGGTAAATTCGTAGGTGTATGGAATAATGGCAACAGAGAACTCATCGTTGGTGACATTGAATACGGTGAGACTGATACCATTGAGGCAAATGCTTCCTTTTTCCACAATCAGCGCGGCGAATTCGGCAGGGTAGCGGAAGCGGAATAACCAGCTGCCATCCTGTTCCTGGCAGGAGAGGCATTCTCCTACGCTATCCACATGGCCTTGCACCAGGTGGCCATCGATGCGGCCGTTGAACACCATAGCTCTTTCGAGGTTCACGAATTGTGTAGGGGTGAGCTGGCCGAGGTTTGTTTTCTGCAGGGTTTCATCTACCGCTACGGTTTCGTAAGTATCGCCCTGGATATTGGTTACCGTTAGGCATACGCCGTTATGCGACACGCTCTGGTCTATTTTTAATTCAGCTGCCAGTGGTGTTTGTATCGTGATTACCAGGTTACTGCCTTCCTTCCTGGTGGATACTACTTCTGCTAGTGTTTCTATGATTCCTGTAAACATGCGGCAAATTTAAGCATTTTTCTACACCCGGGGTTTCCAGGGAATTTCTTCCGCGCCCAGCTTGTGCCCTGTCCAACGGGCCAGCACAAAGAGGTAATCGCTGAGGCGGTTAATATACTTGAGTACCAGCGGTTCAATGAACATATCGTGCTCCTGCATGCCTACGCAGAGGCGTTCTGTGCGGCGGCATACGCAGCGGGCGATGTGGCAGGTAGATACGGCTACATGTCCGCCGGGAAGGATGAATGATTTCATCACCGGAAGCTCTTCATTCATCTGGTCGATACTTTTTTCCAGGAGGGTGATATCGCCTTCGTGAAGGTCTGGTATTTTCAGTTTGGTTTCTTTGTCGGGGTCGCAGGCCAGTGCGGCGCCGATGGTAAAGAGGCGGTCCTGTATTTCGCGGAGCAGGCTTTTGGTGTCCGGGTCTGCGATGTAATCGTTTACCAGGCCGATGTAGGAGTTGAGTTCATCCACGGTGCCATAGGCATCGATGCGGACATCGCTTTTAGGCACTTTGGTGCCGCCGATGAGGGATGTTTTGCCTTTGTCGCCTGTTTTAGTATATATTTTGAAAGACATGGGTGTTGGTGTTGATCGGTTGCAAAATACGAATAACGGCGTTACGGGAAGTATCCTGTAACGCCGTTATGCAGTAATCGGGAGATTTTATGCGTGTGCTTTTTCGTTGATGCGGTCTGATTCGATGACGCCATCGCGCAGGCGTATAACGCGGCGGGCGTGATCGGCGATATCTTCTTCGTGTGTTACCAGCACCACGGTGTTACCGGAGTCGTGGATGGCCCCAAAGATTTCCATGATTTCCACAGACGTTTTTGAGTCGAGGTTACCGGTGGGCTCATCTGCGAGGATAAGGGACGGATTATTCACCAGGGCGCGGGCGATGGCAACGCGCTGGCACTGTCCGCCGGAGAGTTCATTGGGTTTATGTTTATAGCGGTCGCCGAGGCCTACTTTTTTCAGCATGGCGATGGCCCTTTCTTCCCTGTCCTTTCTGTTGATGCCGGCGTAGATCAGTGGAATGGCCACATTTTCCAGGGCGGTGAGGCGGGGCATGAGGTTGAACTGCTGGAATACAAAGCCGATTTCCTTGCCGCGTACGATGGCCAGGTCGTTGTCTTCCATTTTGCTCACATCATGTCCGCTGAGAACGTACCTGCCGGCAGTGGGCGTGTCCAGGCATCCGAGGATGTTCATCAGGGTAGACTTTCCCGAGCCGGAGGGGCCCATGAGCGCCACATATTCATTCTTGAAAATGTCCAGCGATACGCCTTTGAGTACCGGTAATTCATTTTTACCGAGAAAATAACTTTTCCTGATTCCTTCCAGGTGTATGACGGACTTTTCCATGTGGGTTATTTCTTTATTATTTTCGGCACTTTAAAGTATTCCTCAGTGGCGGAAGGTGCGTTTTTCAGGGCCTCTTCACGGGTGATTACCGGTATTACCTTATCTTCCCTGAAAACATTATAATCATCTGTCAGGTGAAGTAATGGCTTCACATCGGTGGTATCCAGTTCATTCAGTTTCTCCACAAAGGTGATCATCCTCTGGAGGTCTCCGCGTATTTCAATCTTCTCCTGGTCGTTGAATTCCAACCTGGCCAGATCGGCCAGTTGCTGCACCAGTACGTCGTTCACTTCCATAATCAAATTAAATCAAAAGATAATGAAATATAAATGGTAAATATGATAGTATCTCAAAATTAGGGATAAACGGACAGAATAAAGTGCTTTTGATCATCTGCTTTTGGCTTTTGGCGTTTTTTTTACAAAACAGCCCGGTGTTAATGGCTGAAAGCTAAAACCTATTCTTTAAATTGCGCCCTGTTATGGCTACTGAAAAAGAAATTGTGGTAAGCGGCATACGCCCTACCGGTTATTTGCATTTAGGCAATTATTTTGGCGCTATCCGTAATTATATCCGGATGCAGGAAGATTTTAACTGCTATTTTTTTGTGGCAGACTGGCATTCGCTGACCACCCATCCCGATCCGAAAGATCTTCCGGGGAACGTGATGCGGGTACTGGCAGAGAATATCGCATCCGGACTGGATCCTGAAAAGGTATCCCTGTATGTGCAGAGCGACGTGCCCGAAATTGCGGAATTATACCTGCTGATGAATATGCTGGCTTATGTAGGTGAGCTGGAGAAAGTACCTACTTTTAAAGATAAGGTGCGGTTGCAGCCTCAAAACGTGAATGCAGGGCTGCTTACCTACCCGGTGCTCATGAGTGTGGACATCCTGATCCAGCGCGCGGTGAAAGTGCCGGTGGGTAAGGACCAGGGACAGCACCTGGAAATGGCGCGTAACTTCGCCCAGCGTTTCAATCACCGTTATGGTGACCTGTTCCCCGAGCCGGAGGCGTTCAACTATGGCGATAGCCTGGTACGTATCCCCAGCCTGGATGGTAACGGCAAGATGAGTAAAAGTGAGAATGAACTGGCTACATTATACCTGGCAGATGAGGATGATAAGATCATCAACAAAATCAAAAAGGCTAAAACCGACAGTGGTTCCGGTGAACCCGGCTCGCCGGTGCCTGATTCTGTACAAAACCTGCTGGACCTGATGAAACTGGTGTCTGTACCGGATGCGGTATCTTTCTACGAAGAAGCATGGAAGAATACCGGGACTATCCGTTTCGGGGATCTGAAAAAGCAGTTGGGTGAAGACATGGTGAAGTTTATCTCTCCTATCCGTGAGCAGGCGAAAGAGTTACAGCGGAATACAGACTACCTGAAGAAGATTATGAAAGCCGGTGCAGAAAAGGCCAGAGCGAATGCGGCACAAACTTTGCAACAGGCGAAAAAACTTATTGGTATAAATTATTATTGAAAAAGTCGCCAACTGTAGCTATTTTCAGTTTTAACCACCTCACATCGCATGGCAAAACAGAATAAGATCAAACATATAGCTATCGCCGGAAACATCGGCGCCGGCAAAACCACGCTGACAGAAATGTTGTGCAGGCATTATAAATGGCATCCGCAGTATGAAGATGTGGAGCACAATCCTTATCTGAACGATTTTTATGAAGATATGCCCCGCTGGTCGTTTAACCTGCAGGTATATTTTCTGAACGGGCGCTTAAAGCAGCTGCTGGAAGTGCAGAACGGAAAAGAAACCGTTATACAGGACCGGACCATTTATGAAGACGCGCATATTTTTGCGCCCAACCTGTATGAAATGGGGTTGATGACCAAACGTGATTTTGATAATTATTTCAACTTTTTTGAAACGCTGAAAAGCATGGTGAAACCACCGGATCTGCTGATCTACCTGCAGGCATCTGTGCCTACACTGGTAGCGCAGATACAGAAGCGGGGAAGGGAGTATGAAGAAAACATCCGGCTCGACTATCTGAAACGACTGAACGAATATTACAACAACTGGATTGAGAAATACAAAGAAGGCCCGTTGCTGATCATTGATATTGATAAGAATAAATTCCCCGAGAGCGATGAAGACCTGGGCGAAATTATTTCGCGGATCGATTCACAGTTGTACGGCTTGTTTTAGCGCGCGCGTAGGTTGTCTTTCTCAGGATTACGCTGATTATATTGATTTTAAGGATTTGAACATTTTGGATTTTAAATGATTTTGGGAGATGTAGGCGGATACCTGATTTTATTTTTTTGATTTTACTTTTTTTATAAATTTTTTGGGAGTTATAAGCGAAAATATCCGCTTGTATCTCCCAAAATCATTTAAAATCCAAAATGTTCAAATCCTTAAAATCAATATAATCAGCGTAATCCTGAGAAAGACAAACCTCGCGCGTTTATGTTTCATTAACACTTCTATTTTTTCCGCTGCTTATTTTTGTATTCGCCGGCAACAAGTAGTTAACCCGTTAGCCCGCGGAATTTTATTGTTAAACCCAATTCCCTGATGAAACAATTATTGTTAACCGTCTTATTCACGTGGTGGATAGCGCTGTTGTATGCACAACCATTGTTAATGCCGGTTGGAAAGAACACTGGCAGCGGCAGTTACAGCCGGCATTTCCAGCAGGTGGTATCCGCCTGGTATAATCCTGCCGGCTTATCCTGTTTATCTTCTTTTGCAGCGGGTATTTATACAGAGAACCGGTTTATGTTAAAAGAGGCTTCGTTGTATGCTGCGATGGTGGCTATTCCTGCGGGTACAGGCGCTTTCGGCGGAAGTATTACCCGGCTGGGCAATGCAGCGTGGCACCAGCAGCGGCTGAGTGGCGCGTATGGCATGCAGCTGGGAAGGCGGGCCGGTATCGGGCTGCAGTTTAATTATGAGACCACCAGTGTGCAAGGGTTGGGGACGACCGGTAACATCAGCTTTGACGGCGGAATGCTCTGGCATATCAGTGAGCAGTGGCATGGCGGCCTTCATGTGTATAAACCCGCAGACGCGTCTGTTCTATATAGTGGCGGCCTCGGTTTTGAAGCATCGCGCGATTTCCTGTTAACAGGTGAAGTGGTTTCTATGGGTGCATTTACTGCTGTCAAGGCATCGGCTTATTACCGGGTTATCCGGCAGCTGGCGCTGGAAATGGGTATTGCATCCGGTCAGGCTTATAACAGTGCGGCAGTGATATTATTCCTGAGATCCCTGCGGATAGATATCGCTGCGGGGTTTCATCCGCAACTGGGTATTACGCCCGTTACCTCATTGATATGGCAGCTTTCTCCACCACCGGGGATGGAGTGATGCGTATAAGTTTATGGACTTGTTAACCAGGCGTGGCCTTTGGTTTTACCGGAGATCACGTAGGGAAGTTAAACTTTCAATGTTATTGATATGGCAACTATCCGCTCGGCGATTTGCGGCATCACCGGTTGTTTGTTGCTGCTGCTGGGCGGGCGGAAAGCGTGGGCCCGTCAGCAGGAAGAGACGTTGCCGCAGGCAATGGAAAATAACCTTGAGAACGAAGCGGCTGGTACGGAAACGGTACCGGAGGATGATGCGCAATGGCAAACTTTAAATGCATTGGCCCGGCATAAGATCCAATTGAATACAGCAGATGAAGCGACGTTGCAGTCAATAGGGCTGCTCACGCCTTTACAGATCAGCCAGTTTTTGCGGTACCGCGCACTGTTGGGAGATCTGCTCAGTATTTATGAACTACAGGCGGTGCCGGGTTTTGAACCGGATGTTATCCTGCGCGTACTGCCTTACGTAACGGTAGGCGATGACCTGGCGCCACATTATACTTTACGGGATTATACGCAGAAGGGTGATCATTCGTTCCTGTTGCGTTATGCCCGCGCAGCGGAGAAAGCAAAGGGGTACCTGCACACCGATAGCACCTTACCTGCCTACAGGGGAAGCCCGGAAAAAGTGTTTATGCGTTACCGTTATAGCTTTCCCCGGTATATGAGCTGGGGGATCGTGATGGAGAAAGATGCCGGGGAAGCTTTTTTTAAAGGCGCGCAAAAGCAGGGATTTGATTTTTACAGTGCACATATTTTTATCCGGAACTACCGGAAAATAAAAGCCCTGGCATTGGGCGATTATGCGGTGAGTATGGGACAGGGCCTGCTGAACTGGCAGGGCCAGGCTTATGGTAAAGGAGCATCGGTGATGCAGGTAAAACGGGAAGGAGAAGTGTTGCGGCCTTACACCTCGCCGGGAGAGTTTTATTTTTTCAGGGGAGCTGCTGTTACGTTACAACAAAAACGTTGGGAGTTGACCGCCTTTGCCTCTTTCCGTAAACAGGACGCCAGTACAGACACACTGATGGACGAAGTAACGGCAGCCGGTATTATCAGCAGTGGTTACCACCGCACGGTCACAGAAGCAGCCAAACGCGGACAGGTACAACAGGTGAGCGTTGGTGGAAATATCCGCTACCAGGCTGCCCGGTGGCAGGTGGGAGGAAACGTAACCAGCCATCATTTAACGCCGGTACTTCAAAAGGAAACAGCGCCCTATAATCAATTCGACTTTAATGGTAACCAGCTGACGGCTGCCAGTATTGATTATTCCGGCAGCTGGAAAAATGTGCACTTATTCGGGGAGGCAGCAGTAAGCAGTAACGGCAAACCTGCCATAGTTCAGGGATTGCTGACCAGCGTAGCGCCTGCGGTGGATGTGGCTATCGCGTACCGGTATTATGATAAAGGCTACCAGTCGCTGTATGCCAAAGGATTCGGGGATGGCTACCGGACCGTTAATGAGCAGGGAATATACACGGCAGTTACCCTGAAAATAACATCCCGTTTAAAGGCGGATGCATATGCAGATGTGTTTCACTTTCCCTGGTTGAAGTACCGGAGTAATGCGCCTTCTTATGGCAAGGACTTCTTTGTGCAGGGAAGCTATGTTCCCGGGAAAACAATGACCCTGTTACTTCGTTACAACTACCGGCAGGGAGCAGAGAACGTGTTGCTGCCGGAGAACCCGGTCAAAGTACCGGCAGAGGTAACGTCCAGGCACATACGTTTTCAGTGGAGTATAAAAGTAAATAAGCAATTGGACGTTAAAACCAGGATAGAATACAGCAGTTACGAAGTGGCAGGGGATATGCAGCAGGGATGGATGATTTACCAGGATGCCAGTTACCGTTTTATACATTTGCCTGTATCAATCGGCGGCAGGGTATCCCGGTTTCAGACCAGCAGTTACGATAGCAGGATATATGCAACGGAAAGCAGTGTGTTATACGAAAACGCGGTATCGCAGCTGTATGGTGAGGGCTGGCAATATTATCTCAACATAAAATGGAAAGTAAGCCGGCGGCTGGCATGCTGGGCACGTTGCCATCAGAGCCGGTATCCTGGTCAAACCCGTATTGGTAGCGGAAATGACGTTGTTGCAGGAGATAAGAAAACATTGCTTCAATTTCAGCTGCAATATTTAATAGCAGGAAAATGAAATTTTTTAAGCTGGTTATAAGTTGATTATCAGTTTGTTATGGTGATAAAATTATCTGCTGTTAAAATAATGTTAAGTAGATGTATCACGATTTACTTTTTTTTTCTAACTTGTGGATGTCAACCAAAATCTAAATCTGATTTGCTTTATGAGAAAGACCTTTCTGCAAGAAAAAAAGCTTGTGATAATGGCTGTAAACCCGCAGCAGGATACTTGTCATGATTCAAATCAATAAGACACAACGAGAGACTTAGTAAGGCTTTTACCGATTTAAACTATAACAGGCACGTAACCATTCCTGAAATTGAGATCATTAGCTGTTTGTCAACAGCGAGCGAATACAACAATTTACCGACGAGAGAACACATGTTGATCTATTATTGACTTGTACAACCAAAATCAGAACTGTTTATGAAGAAAAACACTTCTCCTTTTACATAGCCGGTCGCCAATATACCTGACCGTATGTTGCGATGATTGTTTGCTGTAACTACAGAACCGAATGGTATTCTGTATGGTTAGTCATGCTTACAAAGACATGATATGGATTTTTTATGCTATTATTTTAATGTGCTAATATGATACAACAATAAATAAAACATCTTATCCGGAAGCAGCTACCGGCAATTGTTTGCCAGGTAAGCATTTATAAGACCCGATGCATTTCTTCTTCAACCAAAATCTGAAACTTTTATGAAAAAGGGGTTCCTCCTTTTTGCCATGGTTATGGCAATCATTCACCTGGCCTACTCGCAGCAGCGACCGGTTACAGGTACCGTTAAGGGCAACGATGGCAATCCGGTTCCGTTTGCCACCATCCAGATTAAAGGCAGCACCACAGGTACCACCGCCAATGACAATGGCGTATTCAACCTGAGTGTGCCCGGTGCCGCTACCGTGCTCGTAATAAGAAGCGTTGGATATAAAGCCCAGGAAATAACCGTGGGAGAAAGTTCAAATCTCCAGGTAACACTCATTGCAGATAACAAGAACCTGCAGGAAGTAGTGGTAACTGGTTTGGGACTGGTGCGTGAAAAGAAAACCGTTGGTTACGCCACCAGTAATTTTGCTACAGAACAAATTAACAGGGTAGCGCCTGTAAGTATGATGGATGGTTTATCCGGAAAAATTGCCGGTGCTGAAATATCCACCACCAGCGGCGCTCCGGGCGCATCCAATAAAGTAATCCTCCGTGGTTATTCATCCCTGCAGGGTAACAACCAGCCACTGTATGTAGTAGATGGGGTGCCATTGAACAACGACCGTCCCGGTTCCAGCGTTGATGGAAAAGGAGTCAACAACGGTGGTTACGACTTTGGTAATAATGCCAATGACATCAACCCAAATGATATTGAAGCAATCAGCATTTTGAAAGGCGCCGCTGCCACCGCTATCTACGGTTCCAGGGCCGCCAGTGGTGTGGTATTGATCACTACCAAAAAAGGTAAGAGCGGAAAACTTAAAGTAGATGTGGCCTCTGCTGCCACTTTTTCTAATGTAGGCATGTTGCCAACCATGCAGGAAAAGTTTGGCCAGGGATGGGGCGGTACTTTTATTCTCTCAGAGAATGGTAGCTGGGGTCCGCGGTTGACCGGCGAAAACCGCGAATGGGGCGCACCTGTGGACGGTGTGTCATTAACAAAGCCATTTTCTTTTGTAGATGATAACGTACGCGATTATTTCACTACCGGTAAAGAACTGAACAACACCATTTCTATCAGCGGAGGAAATGAAACATCCACTTTCTTCCTGTCTTATGGAAATATATACAGCGATGGTATCCTGCCCACTGACGCAGATTCTTATAAAAGAAATACGTTCTCTGCAAGAGCCTCTACAAAATACGGCAGGTTCTCTGCTTCTGCTTCCTTTAACTACGTAAATAAAAATGCGAAAGCAGTATCTACCCGCAGTGAATCCGGACTCGGTTCTTCCTTGTTTGAGGATATTATCCAGATCCCGGTAGATATCAACATTTCCCAGTTTAAGGATTACAAAAACAAATATTACAACGTTGATAACTACTTCACGCCTTACGCGGAGAATCCTTACTATTCCCTGTATGAAAATGGGAATAACCTGAAAAGCAACAGGATCTTCGGAAACATTGACCTTAAATATGGTATCAATGACTGGTTAAGTGTACAATGGCGCCTTGGTGCAGATATCACCAACAGCCAGTCTAAAACCTATAAGGCGAAAAACAGGCCATCACTCGACAGCTGGAATGATGGTAATAATGTGGAAGGATCGCAGCGGCAAGAGGACGTTGGTTATGTAAGGGAAAACAGCGATTACAGGGGTGAGTTCAACTCCGATCTCCTGCTCACTGCCAATAAAAAACTGAGCTCAGATTTTACTATCGATGGACTGGTAGGCTTTAACGTTAACCAGCGGGAAGGAAAAATATTCACTTCGGCTGTGAAAGGCCTCGCCATTCCCGGTTTCTATGTGATCTCCAACTCACCCAATACACCGGTGTCACAAACACAGGAATTCAGACGCAGAATTTATGGCCTTTACGGACAGGCTACCCTAGGCTTCCGCGAATACCTGTTCCTCACGGTGAATGCCCGTAACGACTGGTCGTCTACATTACCGGAAAAGAACAACAGCTATTTCTATCCTGCGGTGAATGCTGCCTTCATTTTATCAGAAGCGCTGAAGCTGGATGACCGCGGTGTTTCTTTTGCGAAACTGCGCGCCAGCTGGGGTAAAACAGGTAACGATGCTGGTCCCTATCTCACTAAAACCACCTTATCTACCGGACAGATCATAGATCTTCCATTTGGTACACTGGATTTTCCTTTTAATGGTATCCCCGGTTACACAGTAGGTGACAACATCGGTAATCCCGATCTTGCTCCTGAGTTAAGTAATGAGTATGAATTAGGTGGCGAAGTAAAATTCCTGCGGAACAGGTTGGGTTTTGATATTGCCTACTATAACAAACTCACCAAAGGGCAGATCCTGGCGGTGCCTACCACGCCGAGTTCCGGTTATGCGAGTATTACGCAGAACTTTGGTAAAGTGAGGAATAAGGGTATAGAATTATCTGTTAACATCATACCGGTAGAAACAAAAGATTTTACCTGGACCCTGAACTACACATACGCACGTAACCGCAATACAGTAGAGGAGCTTCCTGCAGGTTTGGACCAGGTAGTGCTTAATTTCGCTTACGATGCAAAATTTGTTGCACGTAAGGGAGATCCACTGGGTGTATTTTATGCACCGGTACCTGCTACCACACCGGATGGAAAAATAATTGTGGATGCTACCGGCTTGCCTAAGGCGGCAGATACCGACGGTTATTATGGTACCTCTCAGCGCGACTTTACCATGGGGCTGATAAACACACTCCGTTATAAAGATTTAACGCTGGGCTTCTCTTTCGACTGGAGAAAAGGCGGTGTGTTCTACTCTGGTACAGCTGATCTGACCTACTTCGTGGGTAACGCCTTGTTAACTACTTATAACGACAGACGAGCCTTTGTGGTGCCTAACTCTGTAATGCAGGTAGGTACGGATGCACAGGCCAAACCGGTATATGGTGAAAATACCATTCCGCTCACAGATTATAATTATGATGCTTATTGGTATCATACTACCAATAAAGGCGGCGCTTATTCACAGCGTATTATTGATAAAACCTTTTTGAAACTGCGTGATATCACGCTCTCTTACAGTTTGCCTTCATCAGCCGCCAGAAAAATTGCTGCCAGCAATCTCATGCTGACTGTTTTTGCGCGCAACCTGTTTGTGTGGACGCCGGAAGGAAATACATTCATTGATCCCGAAGTATCCAACTATGGTAATGACCTGAACAGTGAGTTTGGTGAATTCAGATCCATGCCGACTACCAGGTCTTATGGTGTTTCATTGAAGGTATCCTTCTAATCTTTTAAATTCTGATATCATGAAAACGTACAATCAATATATTCTCCTCCTACTTTCAGCAGTGCTATTGTTAGGCGCTTCCTGCAAGAAGAACCTGGATATCAACAACGATCCGAATAATCCGCCGTTAGAGAAGGCTACACCTTATGTGTTGTTCCCGCCGGCGGTAATGTCTACCATATCGTGCGCCGGCACCGATGGCGCTGTTATTGGTGGTATCTGGGCGCAATACTGGACGCAAAGCAACGCCTCCAACCAGTACAAAACAATTGATGCGTATAATATCCAGCGGACGGACTACAATGCGTTGTACACGCAGATGTTTTCCGGCGCACTGCAGGATTACAGCCTGATGCTCAAATTGTGCGACAGCCTGCACGATTATAACTTTGGTTTGATGGGAACCGTGATGAAGGCATATTCTTACCAGATACTGGTAGACCTGTACGACCAGGTGCCTTACCAGGAAGCGTTTGGCGGGTTAAACCAACTGCAGCCGAAGTTTGACCGTGGAGATAGCATTTACTCCTGGTTGCTGAGAGACCTGGATATTGCCTTATCAAAAGATCTGACCGTTACTATCCTTGATGAGAATGCAGCACAGGATATTATCTATAAGGGAGATATGGATAAATGGGTAAAGTTTGCGAATACACTGAAACTGAAAATGTACCTGCGTATGGTGAATGTAAATCCATCACTGGCAAGAACAAAGATCATGGAGCTGATTAACAGCGGCGCTGAGTTCCTTACAGATGTAGATGCTTCTTACAGTACTTTTAAAGATGCACCGGGTCAAGACAATCCGTTATACGAATCAAATATCCGCAGCCTGAATACGACTACCAATATCCGGGCTAGTTACACCATGTTATCGTGGTTACAGAAAAATAAAGATTCGCGGATAACCAAAATATTCCGCGCGCCGGGCGCGGCAAGCGGTGTTTATTATGGCATTAACCAGGGTGATTTCACCAGTTTGTCTCCCATTTACAATAAATCTGCTATCTACAGGCAAACAGCTATTGATACTGCATACCTGATATCCAGGGCTGAAGCCAACCTGATGCTGGCAGAGGCAGATGAGCGTTATTTCGGTGGCACTAAAGCAAAAGCCTATTATGATGCAGGTGTGCAGGCCGCATTTCAGCAGCTTAAATTAAGTGCTGATACTTTCCTTCTGCCCGGAAAGGTATATGCTTACCCAACCGGAGCTACTTTTGATAAGAAGCTCGAAGCCATCATTGTACAGAAATGGGCTTCTTTCCCCGGCACACATGCGCTGGAAGGCTTCCTGGAACAAAACAGAACAGGTTATCCTAAATACAGCCCGGTATATTCCACTGATCCGTCCTACATCCCCGGCCAGCTGGTATATTCCCGTAATGGTGTTACCGGCGTTGGTAAGTTCCCTAAACGCCTGGTATTCCCGGATGTGGAAAGGAGCCGGAATAGTAATACACCAGCGGAAGTACCTATTTATCAAAAGGTTTGGTGGGCTTTATAATGTTAACGGTTTAAAATAATTACCATGAGAACAATAATGAATAAACAATATATCATAGGATTACTGCTTGTGGCTACCGTTCTTTTTTCTTCCTGTGAAAAGGATTTGCCGGAGGTAAAGAATACGCAGGTAGTGAAAATGGCCGGTACCTGGTGGGTAACCATGTCGCTCAACGGCGCCCCGCAGATCGATGGGGACCATGTGCAGATCAATACATTTAACACCACTGCCGATGATGGCAAGCAGATGTGGATACAGGATGCAGGACTGGGATTCGACTTCCAGTCGAAGGTGGACGTGAATTTGTCTGATCTTACCTTCAGCGCCACCAACGCCAAGGACGAAAATAGTGACGCGACCGTTACCATCACTGCCGGAAAAGTTCTCCCCAACGGCGGAAAATCGAAGGGCGGGCACATAACGGACAGTATTTACATGGAACTGCAAATATCTTCCGATCCCGGCAAGAAGTACGTAGTGGCGGGTATCCTGCGTACCAAGTTCGACGAAGACGACTATTAATCCCGGTCAATCCGCTGTTTATAAAAAAAGAGGGCTCATTTGAGTCCTCTTTTTCTATTTTTGTACGGCTAAATCATACAACATGGAAAATCAGCATGAAGAACAGAATCAGCTTAACATAGAGTTGAATGAAGAAATCGCCGAAGGACAATACGCAAATCTCGCCATCATCACTCATTCCAATGCCGAATTTGTGGTAGACTTTGTGAACGTGATGCCCGGTCTGCCAAAGGCTAAGGTGAAATCCCGTATCATACTCACGCCGCAGCATGCCAAGCGTTTTATGAAAGCCATGCTTGATAATATTAAGAAATACGAATCTGTACACGGCCCCATTCAGGATCAGGAGCAGGTATCTGTACCATTGAATTTTGGCGGACCTACCGCTCAGGCCTAACTTGTTGACAGATGGAACATATTTTTTCTTATCATCATTTGAGAGAATTCACCAGGGAAGTATTTATCCACATGGGGTGCAGCCTGGAACATGCAGCCCTGGCCAGTGAAGTGCTGGTATCGGCAGATTTGAGAGGTATCGATTCTCATGGAATAGCCCGCTTATCGGGCTATGTTCGTTTATGGGAGGCTAAGCGGATCAACGCTACACCCCATATCCGGATAGTACATGAAACGCCCAGTACGGCGGTTATTGACGGAGATGCAGGCCTGGGCCTGGTAGTAGCCCCATACGCAATGGAAATAGCCATGCAGAAGGCGGCTGCCGTAGGTACCGGCTGGGTAAGTGTGAAAAACTCCAACCACTTCGGTATTGCAGGTTATCATGCTATGAAGGCACTGGACCAGGATATGATTGGTATGGCCATGACCAATGCCAGTCCGCTGGTAGCGCCTACCTTTTCCACTGAGCGTATGCTGGGTACCAATCCCATTGCAGTGGCTATTCCTGCAAAGGAGCAGCCGGCGTTTGTGGCGGATTTTGCCACCACCACTGCGGCCAACGGGAAACTGGAGATCCTGCAGCGTAAAAATGAAGAAGCTCCTTACGGATGGATCCAGGATAAAGAAGGGAACCCAAGTAACAATCCTCATGAACTCAAGAGTGGCGGGGCTTTGCTGCCTTTGGGCGGCGATCGTGAGCACGGAAGTCATAAAGGGTATTGTTTGGGAGCAATTGTTGATATATTTTCGGCCGTTCTTTCAGGCGCCAATTATGGCCCGTGGGCGCCGCCTTTTGTGAGCTTTCTCCCATTGGCGCCGGATCCGGTAGGAGAGGGCCTGGGACATTTCTTTGGCGCTATGCGTGTAGATGCGTTCCGGCCGGCAGATGAGTTCAAGGCCAATATGGATACCTGGATCAACCGCTTCCGTGCTGCAGAGCCGGTAGCCGGAAAGAAAGTATTGATCCCCGGAGATCCTGAAAGAGAAATGCAACACGAGCGGCTGGAAAAGGGTATCCCGGTAATAGCGGCCGTGGTAAAGGACATGCAGGAAGTTGCCGCTAAGTTTAATTTGAATTTTTAATTTACAATCGTTCATAAAAAACGCCCGGAATGAGGCTGATGCAGCGTTTCAGGTAGCTAAAGCAAAATATACATTCAGATGAAAGTGTTAAAATTTGGTGGAACCTCCGTGGGAAAACCAGAGCGTATGCAGTCGGTATCGCAACTGATCACAGCAGATAATGATCAGAAAATTGTGGTCCTGTCTGCACTGTCAGGCACCACAAATTCCCTCGTGGAAATCAGTCAGTCGCTGTCAGAAGGTAAGAAGGAACAGGCAAAACAGCAGATAGACAAGCTGGAAAGCCACTACCGGAACTTTTGCAACGACCTGGTGAAGAAGGAAGCCGGCCGCGCAAATGCCAAGGCTATTGTTGATGAACACTTCGAATTTCTGAACATCATCCTGAAGATATCTTTCAATGAGGCACTGAATAAAGATATCCTTGCACAGGGAGAATTATTGTCTACACGTCTTTTTGGCGTATATCTCGAAGAAGCCGGAATTCCTGCGGTATTGTTACCTGCGCTGGATTTCATGAGCATCGACGAATACGAAGAACCGGAAATTCCAAAGATTAAAATTAAACTGGCTAACCTGATCAGCCAGCATAAAGGCCAGCGTATTTTTATTACCCAGGGATATATTTGCCGCAATGCCAGAGGCGAAGTGGATAACCTGAAACGTGGTGGCAGTGATTATTCCGCATCCCTGATCGGCGCGGCTATCCAGGCAGATGAAGTCCAGATCTGGACAGATATCGACGGTATGCACAACAATGATCCGCGGGTGGTGAACAAAACCTTTCCGATCGAGCAGCTGTCATTTGACGAGGCAGCGGAACTGGCCTACTTCGGCGCCAAGATCCTTCACCCTGCTTCTATCTGGCCTGCACAGCACTTCAATATCCCGGTGAAACTGCTGAATACCATGCAACCCGAAGCAAAAGGTACCATCATTACCGAAATGCCTAACGGCAACGGTGTGAAGGCCATTGCAGCAAAAGACGGCATCATTGCTATTAAGATCAAGTCGAGCCGCATGTTGCTGGCGTACGGCTTCCTCCGCAAGATTTTTGAGATATTTGAGAAATACCGCACCCCGATCGATATGATCACCACTTCGGAAGTAGCGGTATCTATCACCATCGATAACCAGCAGTACCTCGATCAGATCCTGAAAGAGCTGCAACCGTTTGGTACCGTGGAACTGGATTATCATCAGACAATCGTTTCCATTGTTGGTAACGAAGTGGCGGCTACTCCTTCCATTATCACCAAATTATTTGATGCGATAGAAGAAATTCCTTTACGCATGATTTCCTATGGTGGCAGCAGGCATAACATTTCTATCCTGATCAATGGTCAGTTTAAAGAGAAAACATTGCAGGTGCTGAATAAGGGCTTATTTGGCCTGGAATAGAAAAAAGCTTCAGATAAAAAAAGCAGCGGAGATTACTTCGCTGCTTTTTTATTTTTTTAACCGCTGATCAAATACAAACGGCTGTGTATTCAGGATGGTAATATTTGTCGCGTCCGGATGCAGCGGGTTGATCAGGTAGTTATATTCATCTGCAATTACTACAGATGGAATCCGGAGCACTGCGTACTTAGCCGTATCTATCCACTCATCTCCAATGCATTGCAGCTCCGGTGAGGGCGCCAGTGATTGCCAGCCGGATGGCAGATCATGTTTGGTAAGTACTTTGATGGCGATATCATCGGGAATCTGCAGGGTAGCAATGCAGAAATCCTGTACTATGTTTTTCAGCGGAATGTGCACCAGTACTTCCAGCGCCGATAACGCCCGGCTGCCGGCAGTATACACAATAGCATGCCCCGGGCTGTTCCAGCGGCCGCCATACAGGCGCGCACCTGTTCCACTCAGATCATTGATGTAAGCGCACTTACTGATCCTGTATACTTCCATGTTAATGGTTTCGTAAATTATGCAAAGATGCCATGTTCAATGCGCCCCAGCTCATCCTGGATAAGCTGAAACCCAAAGGTGGTATCTAACAGCGAAATAGGGGTTTGATAGTTGAAGGCAGGTAACGGAGTTCTCATCCATTCCTTGAAGTTTTCCAGCTGGCCGAATACTTCGGTACCACGCTGGTAAAGCTGAGAGAGTAAAATGGCACGTTCAGACGTGTCGGCAGACAATTTCTCGTCGTCTGCATAGCGCTGCAGCGTTCTTTCTGACACATGTACTACCTGCGCCAGTTCTGATAAAGAAAAAGACAGCTGCCTGCTCAGATTTAATAAAGCTCTTTTAATAATTCCACTGCGGGAAAGCTGTATAAAATCAAAGTAGCCACTGCTGGCAATATACGCCGCTCCTCCTGGCTGTTCTACTATTAATAATGCATTTTCCTGCACGCGGTATCCTTTTACATGTTTCATACACCCGACATTTGTCACAAAAATACAACAAATTGTCGGGATTATGTTTTTTTATCCTCAAAATAACCAATCTTCCACATCTTATTGATTTCCAATTGTATCACGCCGTATTCCTCCGCTACCCTGCCTTGCAGCACATAAAAGCCGCCCTTTTGAAAAGGATATTGCCGCAGGCTGTCCGGGAAATGGATGGTATCCAGAAAGGCGCCGTCGCGGTCAAGGAAAGTGCCGAAGCACATCGGTTCACCTTTGCTGCTCCGCAGAAATTTGTTGGTTACCAGGTAGCCAAGTGTGGTAACCTGCTGACCGATATACTTTCCGAACTCACGGACAGGCATATACGCACTTTGATCGTGCTGCAATACTTTAAAAGGTGATTGCAGAGGGAAGCCCAGCAGATCTATTTCATCAAAGGCATCTTCATGGGCGTGATAAGCGAGGGTGGGCAGTTCACAATTAACAGTAGTGGTATTGCCAAACAAAGACATGCTGTGTGGATTGGTTTCTTTCTTGCTTACCAGCAAGCTGCTTTTCCACAACAGTTCTTTTTTAGTGTAGCCGGTAAAATTAAAACAACCAATGCGGATCAGTATTTCCAGCTGTTCGGGGCCCGGCGAAATCCGGCTGGTAAAATCTTCCAGGTGCAGAAACGGGCCATACTGTTCGCGGTCTTTCAATATATTCTTTCTGCCAGTAATTGTTCCAGTCCCTCTACATGGATCAGTCCTACGTACACCTCACGGCGGGTAATATTAGTGGCATAGTCGCTGTGGTTAATACAAGGCGGGTGCAGTGTTACCCCGGTTTTCAGTAATTCCCGGAAATATAATTCCCGGTTGTAGAAGCCACCGAAGTTGTTGATAACAGCCACCATGAACTCTGCGGGGAAATAGGTTTTCAGGTAAAGGCTTTGGTAGCTTTCCACTGCGAAGCTGGCGGAGTGGGCTTTGGAAAAGGAGAAGTTAGCGAAGCTGGCGATCTGCCGCCATACTTCTGCAGATACTTCCGGCGGGCGTTGCAGGCGTTCGCAGTTATCAAAGAAACGTTTTTGTATTTCCCTGAAATCATTGGACCCGCGGTATTTCCCTGCCATAGCCCTTCGCAGGCTATCGGCATCCGCCAGTTCCATATCTGCGTATTTGTGCGCTACTTTAATAACATCTTCCTGGTATACCATAATACCGAAGGTATCTTTCAGCAGTTCTTCGATAACAGGATGAAGGTAAACCACTTCCTCGGGGTGCCGGTAGCGATGTATGTATTGTTTCATCATGCCCGATTGCGCTACGCCAGGCCGGATAATAGAACTTGCCGCCACCAGGGTAAGGTAATCATCACATCCCAGTTTCAGCAGCAGTTGCCGCATGGCAGGCGATTCTATATAAAAACACCCGATGGTATTTACACCGGACAGGTTTTTACGCACCAGCGGATCCAGCTGGAAGGCTTTTACATCATGGATGTCTATATCCACATCCCGGTTTTTTTTGATGATATCAATAGCATCGCGGATATGCCCGAGACCACGCTGGCTGAGGATATCAAATTTATGCAGCCCTATCCTTTCCGCCTGCCACATATCCAGTTGTGCGGTTACAAAACCTTTGGGTGGCAGGTAGGTGGTGCAGAACTGGTGAATAGGCGCATCGCTGATAAGAATGCCGCCGGCATGAATACTGAGATGATTAGGGAATGCTTTTTCCTGATCCATCAGGTTACTGAAGTATGCTATTTTCTGGTGGATGCTGTCGGCTTCCAGGTTAACCTGGAAGCCGTTTTCGAGGATTTTATCGATTTCCTTTTTGGGAAGACCATATACTTTTCCCAGTTCGCGGATCACGGCATTGGTTTGAAAGGTGGTCACGGTGCCCAGCAGGGCCGTATGTTGCGAACCATACTTGTCAAAAACATATTGGATAATTTCATCCCGGTCGCGCCATGAAAAATCGATATCAAAATCCGGAGGCGAAGTACGGTAAGGGTTCAGAAATCTTTCAAAATAAAGATCCAGTTCTATGGGATCTACATCTGTAATTTTTATGCAGTAGGCAATAATGGAGTTGGCACCGCTTCCACGGCCTACGTAAAAGAATCCGCGTTCCTGCGCATAGCGTATGATATCCCAGGTGATGAGGAAATAAGATTCAAAATTTAGTTGCGCTACAATAGCCAGTTCTTTTTCGATCCGTTGAAGGGCTTCTTCATGATGTTGGCCGTAGCGGTACATCATGCCTTCCAGTGCAAGCTCCCGCAGCTTTGCGCGATCTTCTTCCACGCTGCCGAGGAAGCATTTTTTATTACGGGAGATGGAATGATGGATATCCATTTCTATGTGGCATGCTTCCATCACTTCCACTGTTCGCTGTACGATATACGGGTAATCTGCAAAGTGTTCCACGAGGGAAGCGGGCGTAACAAATTGTTCCTGCGGATGGCCTGTCATGGCTGGTTCCAGCTGCGTGATCAGGATGTTCTGATCGATGGCGCGCAGCAGTTGGTGTAATTCATAATGGGTGTTGTCCTGGAAGGTGACGGGTTGAAGGATCACCAGTTTATCGCGGAGGGCAGTGGTAGCTGTTCTGAATAATTTATTGCGTTGCCAGGGCTTTACACCAATGAGCTCATGGGGCGCTAATGTTTCAGGGGCGCGGGTTCCCAGCGCATAAATCACCCAGGTGTGTGGGATAACGGGCGCCTGATCGGGAAAAGGTTTTTCGGATTGCAGGTGTTTGGATAAGAAAACATTGATATGATGCCAGCCTTCCTGGTTGCGTGCCAGCAGGAGATATTTAAAATCGTTTCCGTTTCTGCATTCCAGTCCGAGTATAGGTTTAATATCGTGTTTACGGCAGAGGTCTACGAACTCCCAGGCGTCGGAGGTGATGTTGATGTTGGTGAGCGCAAGTGACCCGATGCCCAGTTCATGCGCCTTTTGCACCAGCATTTCTGCGTGCATGGTGCCATAGCGCAGGCTGAAAAATGTTTTGCAGTTAAGGAACATGATGTTTATTTAAAGTATGGCATGATATCTTTTTTCGGGGTGTGCAGGTCTTTCTTCCCGGGTGGTATGACGTTGGTTCCTTTCATGAGATATTCCCATCCGAAGCGGTTTTTAATCTGATCGATGGCCTGGTATAAGGCGATCATTTCCTGTTTATCGTCGAACAGGCTGATTTGGTAGTTGCCATGTACAAGGTGGCTGAAGCGCACGCCTATGAGGCGAACGAGCAGCCGGCGGTCGTACAGTTTTTTGAAAAGGTCTTTTACTTTTTCCAGCAACACATGATCCGCGCAGGAGTAGGGGATCGACATTTGTTTGGTGACGGTTTCAAAATCGGAGTACCGGATTTTGAGGGTGATGCAGCCGGTCAGTTTATTTTGCTGCCGCAGTTCGAATGCAATTTTCTCCGTCATACGCACCAGTTCGGCGTGGAGAAATTGCATATCGATCGTGTCTGCGGGAAATGTACTTTCCGTCGAGATAGATTTCTGTTCATAAAAAGGCACCACCGGCGATTCATCGATTCCATTGGCTTTTCTCCAGAGGGCTATTCCGTTTTTTCCCATCCATGCTTCCAGCAGGGAGATGGGCACTTCGCTCAGTGTCTTTACGGTTTCTACGCCTCGGCGCCTCAGCAGGGCGCCGGTTTCACGGCCTACCATTGGAATCTTTTCTACCGCCAGCGGCGCCAGGAAATTTTTTTCTTCTCCGAACAGGATTTCAAGCTGACCATTAGGTTTGGCTTCATCGGTGGCTACTTTGGAAACCAGTTTGTTGGAGGCGAGTCCGAACGAAATAGGCAGTCCGGATTCTTTCATGATGGTTTTCCGTAGTTCCGAAGTCCATTTCAATGAGCCAAAGAACTTATCCATGCCGGAGAGGTCGAGATAAAATTCATCGATAGATGATTTCTCGTAAAGCGGTGCCTTTCCGGCGATGAGTTCCGTGATTTCCCTGGATTTGGTGCTATACAGTTCCATGTCCCCGCTGCGTACAATGGCGTGTGGGCAAAGCCGCAGGGCGGTTTTCATGGGCATGGCGGAATGAATACCATACCGCCGTGCTTCGTAACTGCAGGCTGCTACTACCGCACGATCACTGCTGCCGCCTACCAGGATTGGTTTACCGAGGAGGCGACTGTCCCGCTGGCATTCCACTGATACAAAGAAGCAGTCCAGGTCGAAGTGCGCTATTGTTCGCTGTTGTAAAGTGATCATACTGGTAATGGTTTATGGATAAACAAAGGACGGAACAGGGCAGGCTGTTAAAAGCGATTACGGATGGCGGACCGGGCAGAGGGAGGATAGTATAGCAGCAGGCCTGCCAGCCGGGATCACTTTTATATGTGGAGTGAAGTTACTAATTTATTTAGTAATGCTAATAAAATTAGTAAAAAATATTGAAATTTCCGGTCGGTTCAATTTTCGTAACTTTAGTACAACATATCTGGCAATCAATATGTAATAGATAAGAGAATGGGAATGAAGGAAAACAGGGAGTATGAGAACATTTAAACTGATCTCACATGAAAAAACCGGATTTTACCAGGGAATTACTTATCCTCGCTTTGCTGCTGGTGCCGATGGTTTATCTGGCGGTTGTCTTTAAAGACTTACCAGTTGTTTTATCCAATACTGTTAATGCGGCGGGTTCTCCTGAGATGGGGACAAAAAATGACTTCCTGCTGCTGATGATCTTTCTCTTTTTCACGAATGGGTTGATTTATTTTCTGTTCCGCTATATTCCGCGTGCCGGCGAAACGCAGCTGCGGCCGTCTGCCATTGAGATGGAGCATAAAGAGTATTACAGGATCCGCTTTCTGATCCATTCTTACCAGGCAGTGTTTACCTGTATTATTATTTTCCTGGTCAGCCAGGGCAAGCCGTTTATCATGGAGCGCTGGGCCTTTATAGGTGTGGGTTTGCTGATTGTGGGCATAGGTGCCTACCTGCGCAAGCTGAAGCCGAATAATTATGTGGGGGTGAGAACGCCGTGGACCCTGCAAAGCCCTGAGGTGTGGATGGAAACGCATCAGATGGCGAGTAATCTGTGGATCAGCGCTGGTGTGGTGATTATCATAGCCGGATTTTTCCTCTCGCTTATCACCGGGGTATTTATCATATTTTTTGCGGCGATTGTACTGGCGGCATTACCCTATATTTATTCCTTCAGGTTATATAATAAGGATAAAGGATAATTCAGTGGTCAATCAATACATCGGAAAAAGGAATGGCGTCCCTGACAGGGGCGCCATTTAATTTTATCAGTTGCCGGATTCACCGGAAAAGGCTTAGAACCAGGCTTTGCCGAGTGTTTCCCGGAAAGGCCATGGGATAAGGGCCAGTATAACGATGAAGGCAAGACCAAAGAAGATCAGCCCCAGTTTATGTTTCCGTGCATCCGTGGCTGCTTTCTTTATTTTTGATTTACCAATATGTACCAGTGCAATGGCGATGATGGCCATTACTTCGTGTTCTACCGTAAAAAATCTTACAGCAGGATTTTTCATAGCAGCTCCCATATCAGCTAAGCCTGTCTGAACAGTTTTGCTCATAAAAAACAGGATCAATCCTACTACCAGCTGCAAATCGCAGAATATCATGAAGAAAAGCCCGGCTTTGCTGTCTGCTGCGGTGAACGGTGTTTTGCCTGTTACGCCTTTCAGGGAGCGGATAACCGCCCAGAGCCCTGCCAGCAATATAGCCCATCTTAAGAACGAGTGTACATAGTTTATTAACATATCGAGTTGGATTTTACCGGGCAAAAATAAGCGAAGCGCCCCGAATATATTTGGTAATTCATAAAAATATTTGCTAATTTTGTTAGCAAGGTACTAAATTATTTAGGTTATGTCCGTAGTATGTCAGAATTTGAAATACCTGCGTAAGCAAAAAGCCTGGACGCAGCAAGAGTTTGCCGATAAACTCGGTATCAAGCGTTCGTTGTTGGGTGCATATGAGGAGGAGCGTGCAGAACCCCGTACAGAGATCCTGGAACAGGTAAGTGATATGTTCCGGGTGTCTATTGATGATCTGCTTCGTCGTGATCTTGGCTCCCAGAAAGATAATTTCCTGGAGAAGCGCCGGCAGCTCAAGCTGGGAAGTTCCCGTCAGGCGATTCAGTTTGTGCCGGTAAAAGCGGCCGCCGGTTACCTGGCCGGTTATAATGATGATGAGTTTATCGAGGAATTGAACACGTTCACACTGCCCATGCTGGGTGCGGGTGATTACAGGGCATTTGAAATAGCGGGAGATTCCATGCTGCCGGTTACCTCGGGTTCTGTAATCGTTTGCCACAAGGTAGAAGGATGGGATGAGATCAAGAACAATGAAACCTATGTGGTGATCACCTCCCGTGAAGGCATTGTTTTTAAAAGGATCCTGAAAAACAACCGTTCCAAATCGAAGATTACGCTGGTGTCTGACAATCCGCAGTTTGAGCCTTACGGCGTGGATATGGAGGAAGTGCTGGAATTGTGGCAGTCGGATGCCGTGATCAGTAAAGCAGGACAACAAAGCCGGATGAGTGTAAACCACCTGGCGGATATGGTGAGCCACCTGCAGGACCAGGTAAGCCTGTTGAAGAAGAAGTTGAAGGACTAAATTGAGTTTATTATACAAGCGGCTGGACCGGAGGTGCTTATGTGCTTCCGGTCCAGCCGTCATGCTATATCCTTCGTAAAGGCTGGGGGCGGTGATTTCCTGTTTGTGCCTGCGGACGCCTCGCACCGGTTCCGGAGTTTTATGGCCGATTGGGTGATCTTTATGGAGAGGAAGGCAGGGAAATGGAATAATTCTTTTGGTCTTTTGTTTTTTTACAAATCTTGTGTTATCTTTGCGTTCCTAAAAATAAGAGGCAAAAATTATGTTGATCATTGATTCTAAAGATTGCGAAAACATAGACAAGGCGCTTAAAAAATATAAAAAGAAGTTTGAGAAAGCTCGCATTTTATTGCAGCTGAGAACGCGCCAGTCTTTTACTAAACCATCTGTTAAACGTCGTAACCAGGTGTTAAAAGCCGTTTACAAACAGCAGTTGGCAACAGGTAAATTTGAAGATTAATATTGCTTAGGCGATAAGCCGTTGGCAACTCAAAATATTTGATGATTGTAAGGTTATTTAATAACTTTACAATCATCAATCTTTTTGTGTTGAACGAAGCTTTATATTCCTTAGCAGAGCGATTCATATCCTATATCCAGCTCGAGAAACGGTATTCAGCGCACACCTGCACTGCCTATCGCAACGATCTTTTCCAGTTTTTTGATTATGTGACCCTCAGTTATGGCAGTACGCCGGTTGGGGACCTCAGTCATATTATGATCCGTAGCTGGCTGGCGAAGCTCATGGAAGATGCCATGACCGCCAAAAGTGTTAACCGCAAGATCTCCACACTTAAGTCCTTTTTCAAATTCTGTCTGCGTCAGGGCCTGATTAAACAGTCGCCTATGATTAAGGTCATTGCGCCCAAGATCAGCCGTCGTTTGCCCGGCTATATTGAGGAGAAGGGGATGCAGGCGCTGGAAGACAATGTGAGCCCGGTTTCAGTCACCGCCCTGCACATCTTTGCCAATGATTTCGAAGGCATTACGCACCGGCTTATTTTTGAGATCTTTTACCAGACGGGTATCCGTTTGTCGGAATTGATTGCGTTGCAGGAATTCCGGGTAGATGAGGGGAACAAATCTGTGAAGGTGATGGGGAAAGGGGGCAAGGAGCGGATCATACCGGTTAGTCCGGAGCTCCTGGCACAGATGCGTGCATACATGGATGAGAAGCGCCGTTGCCTGGAGGAGTTTGAGAGCGGGGTATTGCTGGTGCATCCGCAGAGCGGCCGCCGTTTATATCCTAAATATGTATACCTGACGGTGCGGAAGTATCTCACAGAGCACCAGATTACCACTTTAAAGAAAAAGAGTCCACATATATTACGGCATACGTTTGCCACACACCTTGCGAACAATGGTGCGGATCTGAATGCGATCAAAGAGTTGCTGGGGCATTCGAGCCTCGCAGCCACACAGGTTTACACGCATAATACTATTGAGCAGTTGAAGAAGGTGTACAAGCAGGCGCACCCGAAAGCGTAGCAGTTATTTTAAGCTTTTAACAAAATATTACGCAGCTAAACAGCATTGCATTGCAAAAGTGACTATATTAGTAATCAAGTTCATTATGCTAAAAGAGAATGCCTATGACCTTCCTTTACTAACTAGAACCTAGATTGTTAAATATTTAAAAAATTAGTGCTATGAACGTACAAATTCAAACTGTGCATTTTGATGCTGATTCCAAATTGATAGATCATGTGAACAAGAAAGTTCAGAAACTGAACACTTTTTATGACCGTATCATTAGCGTGGATGTATTTTTAAAAGTGGATAATTTAGCGCATCAAATTAAAGATAAAATAGCCGAGATAAGAGTCCGAATACCCCGTCAGGACCTGTTTGTTAAGCACGAGTCCAAATCCTTCGAAGAGTCCTTCGACCTTGCCTTTGAATCCCTCGTTGAGCAGGTAAAAAGAAAGAAGGAAAAGAAATTTCAATAATTCTCTGAAATAATTTTGGAAATATTAATCTCTTTGCTACCTTTGCCATCCCGATTCAAAAAGAGGGTTGGTAAAGGTAGCAAAGTTCTTTATGGTAGCGCGTTTTCGGGGAAGCAGATAAATTTTTAGATATTTGTAACAAACTGAAAAAAAGATTTTGAGAATTGAAAAAATCTCTTAATTTTGCGCTCTCTTTCAACGAGTTACTTTATTGAAAGAATGTTTTTTGAAAGATGCCAGCATAGCTCAGTTGGCCAGAGCTACTGATTTGTAATCAGTGGGTCGGGGGTTCGAATCCCTCTGCTGGCTCATCGATTTTTATTTGGTTGTTTATTAAGCCGGATGACAAAATCAAAAGATAGTTAGGGCAGGTTCCAGAGCGGCCAAATGGGGCGGACTGTAAATCCGCTGACTACGTCTTCATAGGTTCGAATCCTATCCTGCCCACAAAACAGCGTGTTCCGCTTTTGCCCTTCGCAGAGGCGGAACATAGTTGTTGAGTAGAGGGTGAGAAATTCAGAAGTAGTAGACAGCATACCCTAACCTGTGGTACAACAGCCTTTAAAGCTCTTATTTTTATTCTAATAATTCTATAAGTGGAAAGTTGCAGTGTTGTTTGCCGGAAGCTTAGTGAATTAAAAAATGCGGGAGTAGCTCAGTTGGTAGAGCGACAGCCTTCCAAGCTGTAGGTCGCGGGTTCGAACCTCGTCTCCCGCTCGTATTTTAAAGCAATTTTTCAAGCTGTTGTAGCTCAGGGGTAGAGCACTTCCTTGGTAAGGAAGAGGTCGAGAGTTCAATTCTCTTCAACAGCTCATTGAATTTTAGAAGAATAGTTGTAGTGAATTTTTCAATCGCCTCAACAAACTCCATAAAATTCGAATTTCGGAATTCGAATTTGTAAATTCTGCACTCCGAAATTAAAACTTAGCGTTGTAGCTCAATGGAAGAGCAACCCATTTTTATTTAGGGAAGGCCATGAGTTCAATTCTCATCAACGGTACAAGTTTGTAAAACCGTTTTTTTAAAACAACAATCAATACAATCTTTACAAACCATCTAAAAAGAAAATACAATGGCAAAAGAAACCTTCAAGCGGGATAAACCCCACGTAAACATTGGTACCATCGGCCACGTGGATCATGGTAAAACTACTTTGACTGCTGCCATTACCACAATTTTGGCAAATAAAGGTCTGGCAGAGAAGAGAGGATATGATGAGATCGATGCTGCTCCTGAAGAAAAAGAAAGAGGTATTACTATCAATACAGCTCACGTTGAGTACCAGACAGTTGCTCGTCACTACGCTCACGTTGACTGTCCTGGTCACGCGGATTATGTGAAGAACATGATTACCGGTGCTGCTCAGATGGACGGTGCTATCCTCGTGGTGGCAGCTACAGATGGTCCTATGCCGCAAACAAGAGAGCACATCCTGCTGGCTCGCCAGGTAGGTGTACCTCGTATCGTAGTATTCATGAACAAAGTTGATCTGGTAGACGATCCGGAACTGCTGGAACTGGTAGAAATCGAAATCCGTGATCTGCTGTCTTCTAACGGTTTTGACGGTGATAACGTTCCTGTAATCCAGGGTTCTGCAACCGGCGCACTCGCTGGTGACGAAAAATGGGTTGCTGCTATCGACCAACTGATGGAAGCTGTTGATACTTACATCCCACTGCCTCCACGTCCGGTTGATCAACCGTTCCTGATGTCAGTAGAAGATGTATTCTCTATCACTGGTCGTGGTACAGTTGCTACAGGTCGTATCGAACGCGGTCGCATCAAAGTTGGTGAGAACGTTGAAATCGTAGGTCTGCAGGAAGAACCACTGAAATCTACTTGTACTGGTGTTGAGATGTTTAAGAAACTCCTCGACGAAGGTGAAGCAGGTGATAACGCTGGTCTGTTACTCCGCGGTATTGAGAAAACTCAGATCCGTCGTGGTATGGTTATCTGCCAGCCAGGTTCTATCAAACCTCACTCTGAATTCAAATGCGAAGTATACGTACTGAGCAAAGAAGAAGGTGGCCGTCACACTCCGTTCTTCAACAAATACCGTCCTCAGTTCTACTTCCGTACTACTGACGTAACCGGTGAAGTTGAATTACCAGCAGGTGTTGAAATGGTTATGCCTGGTGATAACGTTAGCCTGACAGTTAAACTGATCCAGCCTATCGCTATGGACAAAGGTCTGAAGTTCGCTATCCGTGAAGGTGGTCGTACAGTAGGTGCAGGTCAGGTTACTGAAATCCTGAAGTAAGCATCTGAATTATATTAAAAGCCATTAGCTTTGGCTGTTAAATGTCAACATTTATTTATATATTTGCTGGCGCTGAAAGCTGAGTGCTAATGGCTTTATACACGGGTATGGTGCAACGGTAGCATACGGGTCTCCAAAACCTTTGATCTGGGTTCGAATCCTAGTACCCGTGCAAGGTTTAGAAAATAATTAAATGGTTGAGTTGTTACAAGAAAACAAGTCAACCATTTTTAGGCTTTAAACAATTGACCATAAATAGTTAACTTTATATAATGAATAAGATCAGAAACTATTTCCGCGAGTCTTATCATGAATTGGTTTACAAGGTGTCCTGGCCTACCTGGCAAGAGCTCCAGTCTTCTACCATGATTGTGCTGATAGCAACAATATTTGTTACCGGGCTGGTTTGGGGTATGGATGCCGCTTCCAACTTCGTGTTAACTCACTATTACCAAATTTTCAAAGCTAAATAAATGGATGCAGCCAATCTTCCTGCTCAGGAAACAAAGTGGTATGTACTCCGCGTTGTTAGTGGCAAGGAAAAAAAAGTGAAGGAATACCTGGATATTGAAGTACGCCGCTCCGATTGGGGTAACGTAATCAGCCAGATCTTCCTGCCGGTAGAAAAAGTTTATAAAGTGCAGGCTGGTAAAAAAGTGATGCGCGAAAAGAACTTCTATCCCGGATATGTGATGATCGAAGCAGTAGATGGTAAGATGACCGATGAAGTAATACAGGCAATACGCAACGTATCCGGTGTTATCCACTTTCTCGGAAAGGAAAAGCCTATCGCACTCCGTAAATCTGAAGTAAACAAGATGTTAGGTAAGGTGGATGAACTGAGCGATCAGGGACTGACCATGAGCGAGCCTTTCATTGTTGGGGAAACCATTAAGATTATTGATGGTCCGTTCAACGACTTCAATGGTGTGATTGAGGAAGTAATTGAAGACAAGAAAAAACTGAAAGTAACTGTAAAGATCTTTGGCCGTGCTACTCCGGTAGAGCTGAACTTTATGCAGGTAGAAAAGCTTTCTTAGTAAGTTATATAACTCTTTATTGAAAAGCGTTCCGTTTTATGCGGAACGCTTTTTCTCGTTTATCCAATATAGCTCCTATATCTATTGATATGAAGTCAGTGATTACTGTAATGCTCGGACTCCTGCTGGTTACTGCTGCAGGCGCCCAGTCCGGGAAATCTGTTAAGCCGGCCGCAACGGCGGCCATTATTTCCATCCCGGAAGAGGCCACCACTTCTCCCGAGCTAATGGCCAAATGGCTGAAAGCCCATACAGGAAACGGTGTGGCATTGCAACGTGCTTTGTTTAACTGGATGGCTACGCACATCGCCTATGATGCAGAGAATGTAAACCGTGTAAGCAGTTACCGGGATTCTGCAGCGGCGATGTTGAAAACGTTGCGTACCCGCAAGGGACTCAGTACTGATTATGCGGTATTATATGCCCGGGTATGCCGGGAGGCCGGTATCACTGCTGTGGTGGTAACGGGTTACGGATTACAGAACGATATTATGCTGCCAACCGGTTCGCACGACTGGGTGGTGGTAAAGAACGGAAGTCAGTGGACGATAACAGATCCCACCTGGGGAGCCGGGGTGGTGGATAACGGCCGTTTTATCCAGCGGACTAACTGGACGTGGTTCCAGTCGGCGCCGCAGGTAGCGGTAAAAACCCACATGCCTTACGATCCGATGTGGCAGATGTTGCCGTTTCCGCTGCGTCATGATGAGTTGGGCAGCCAGGCTTTTGCAGCTGCGGCCAAACGCCCCGTTTTTGCTTATAACGATACCCTGAATAACTGGTTCCGGCAATCGCGGCTGCAGCGGTTACAGTATGCAGCTGCGAGGATCCGGCGGTTTGGGGGAGCAGCCAATCCGTTCATTATGACGGAGCTGGACTGGATGGACCAGTCGATAAAGGTGCTGGCGGCCAACCAGGAAATTGAGATGCGGAACCGGCGGGTGGATCAGTTTAACGGGGTGAGCCGGGATTACACAGACGTGGTGAGGTTATATAATGAGTATGTGGACTTTAAGAACCGTGAGTTTGTACCGGAAGTAAAGGATGAGGTATTGAGGAAGATGATCGACGGGATAGCAGGGAAGCTGGCAGCAGCGGAGAAGGCACTTTCGGGGCTGGAAGGTAATGATGATGCGATGAGCGCTAATATAGCGGCATTGCAGCAGGCGGTTACCGGGATGAAGGAAAAGGTGGGAAATGAGCAGTTGTTTGTAGGTAAGTATATAAAGACGGAGAAAGGGAAGCGGAAAGAATTGTTATATGCAAGTGGGAGATAAGTTGTAACTTTGCCGGCTTCGGAGAGTAAGGAAATTTTACGGGAAATGCAATAGATTTGTAAAAAAAATCCCATCCAGAGCAAAAAGGATGCCCAATTTCAAATACTTTTTGACAATTTCATAATAATATATACCTTTGCATCCCCTTTAAAAGGTTATTTTTAGTCTTTTACTTTTGGGAGTCTTCTGTTTGGCAGAGGGCGTTTAACCAAATTAAATTAAGAAACATGGCAAAAGAAATCGCAACGTACGTGAAATTGCAGGTGAAAGGCGGCCAGGCCAATCCTGCACCTCCAATTGGTCCCGCGCTGGGTTCCAAAGGTGTGAACATCATGGAGTTCTGCAAACAGTTCAATGCCCGTACCCAGGATAAAATGGGTAAAGTATTGCCTGTGTTGCTGACTGTTTACACTGACAAATCTTTCGACTTCGTAATTAAAACTCCTCCGGCACCTGTACAGCTGCTGGAAGCTGCTAAATTGCAGAGTGGTTCTAAAGAACCTAACCGTAACAAGGTGGGTAAAGTTTCCTGGGCTCAGGTAGAAGCTATTGCACAAGACAAGATGGCTGATCTGAACTGCTTTACGCTGAACAGCGCTATGAAAATGGTAGCTGGTACTGCTCGTAGCATGGGTATTACTGTTGATGGTAAAGCCCCTTGGGAAAACTAATTGTTTCACCCTGTTGAGGCAGGATCTTAAAATCATTTTGACAAATGGCAACTAAAAAGAGAAAAGTAGCTGACGCTAAGCTCGAAAAAAATAAGGTTTACAGCCTGAAAGAGGCTTCCAGCTTAGTTAAAGATATTAACTGTACTAAATTCGACAGCTCTGTCGATTTACATATCCGCTTAGGCGTTGATCCTAAGAAAGCAGACCAGGCTATCCGTGGTTCCGTAACGCTTCCACACGGTACTGGTAAAACTAAGAAGGTGTTAGTGCTTTGCACACCTGATAAAGAAGCTGCTGCAAAAGAAGCAGGTGCTGATTTCGTTGGACTGGATGAATTCATCCAGAAGATCGAAGCTGGCTGGACTGATGTAGATGTAATCGTAGCTACTCCATCTGTAATGCCGAAGATCGGTAAACTGGGTAAGATTTTAGGTCCTCGTAACCTGATGCCAAACCCTAAGACCGGTACTGTTACAAACGACGTTGCAGCTGCAGTGAACGATGTTAAAGGCGGTAAAATCACTTTCAAGGTAGATAAGGCTGGTATCATCCATGCTTCTATCGGTCGTGTATCTTTCGCATCTGATAAAATTGAGCAGAACTCTTTAGAGCTGATCAATGCTATCATCAAGCTGAAACCGGCTACTGCAAAAGGTACTTACCTGAGAGGTCTGTCTATGGCTAGCACCATGAGTCCTGGTATTGTTATCGATACTAAATCTGTTCAAAACTAATTGATCACGAGTTGTAGCCGTTATCTGCAAAGATGGGGCTTGCTACAAACGTTATAATATGAATAAAGATCAAAAAAATGATGCGATCGAACTGCTGAAAAGTAAGTTCTCTCAATACAGCAACTTTTATGTCACTAATACCGAATCATTAACGGTAGCGCAGGTGAATGACCTGAGGAAAGTGTGCTTCGACAAGCAGGTGGAAATGAAGGTGGCTAAGAACACCCTGATCCGTAAGGCTTTGGAATCTCTGGACAGCGAAAAATATGCAGGTGTGTTTGACAGTCTGCATGGTGTAACTGCCCTGATGTTCTCTGACAGCCCGAAAGAGCCGGCTCTGATCATCTCTGCATTCCGTAAAGCGAACGGTAAACTGGAAAAACCAGTACTGAAAGCTGCATTTGTTGCTGACGAAGTATTCGTGGGTGACAACCAGCTGGTTGCTTTAACCAACATCAAGACGAAGAACGAGCTTATCGGCGAAGTTATCGGTCTGTTGCAATCTCCTGCAAAGCGCGTTATTGCTGCTTTACTGGAAAAAGGCAAGAAAGAAGAAGCTGGGGTGGAAGCACCTGCGGCAGAATAGTGTGGATGGCCTTTGGCTACCCGCATTCAAAATTGGCTTCCAAGTCACAATATAATTAACAACAACATTACAAACATTACATTAAAACATTATAAAATGGCAGACGTAAAAGCATTAGCTGAACAATTAGTAGGTTTAACTGTTAAGGAAGTACAAGATCTCGCAGATGTACTCAAATCTGAGTATGGCATCGAACCAGCTGCTGCTGCAGTTGTAGTTGCTGCTGGTGGTGGCGAAGCTGCTGCTGTTGAAGAGAAAACTGCCTTCAACGTTGTACTGAAAGCTGCAGGTGCAAGCAAACTGAACGTTGTTAAGATCGTTAAAGATCTGACCGGCTTAGGTCTGAAAGAAGCGAAAGAACTGGTTGACGGTGCGCCTAAATCCATCAAGGAAGGCGTTAGCAAAGCTGAGGCAGAAGACCTGAAAGCTAAGCTGACCGAAGCTGGTGCTGATGTTGAGATTCAGTAATTCTTTGCTTAAGTATACATCTTTTAAAGGTCAAAAGTGCTTTTGCACTTTTGGCCTTATTCCCTTTGGGAAAGTGTCTTTTTCAGAGAGTCAAAACGGGGAATCACTAACAGGTGACTTTGACCACGTGCAGAAGGCATAAATAAATTGGGATGGTATTGGCAAAGAAATCTTAATTTCCCTAATTCTTACAAGTCATATAACTGCTAACTTCGAATATGTCTCTAAAAAAAGCCCAAACAAACGAAAGAGTAAATTTTGGAAAGATCAAACAAGTTACTGAGACACCGGATCTGTTGGCTATCCAAATCCAATCTTTCAAGGATTTCTTCCAATTAGAAACCACACCAGACAAGCGAAACAACGAAGGCCTTTTTAAAGTATTTAAAGAGAACTTCCCGATTACGGATACCAGAAATATCTTTAATCTGGAATTCCTTGATTATTTCGTGGATCCGCCGCGTTATACGATCGAGGAGTGTATTGAGCGCGGGCTTACTTATTCTGTACCGTTGAAAGCGAAACTCCGCCTCAGCTGTAATGATGAGGAGCATGTGGATTTCCAGACGATTGTCCAGGATGTGTTCTTAGGTAACATTCCTTACATGACTCCAAGAGGTACTTTCGTTATTAATGGTGCTGAGCGTGTTGTTGTATCCCAACTGCACCGTTCACCTGGTGTTTTCTTTGGTCAATCTGTACATCCGAACGGAACCAAGATCTACTCTGCAAGGGTGATCCCGTTCAAGGGCGCATGGATGGAGTTTGCAACGGACATCAACAACGTGATGTACGCTTACATCGACCGTAAGAAGAAATTCCCGGTTACCACCCTGTTGCGTGCCATCGGCTATGAAACAGATAAAGATATTCTGCAGCTGTTTGGCATGGCAGATGAAGTAAAAGCAGACAAAAAAAGTCTTGATAAATATGCCGGCAAGAAGCTGGCTGCCCGTGTTTTAAGAAGCTGGGTGGAAGACTTTGTGGATGAAGATACCGGTGAAGTGGTGAGTATCGAGCGTAATGAAATTATGCTGGAGCGCGATAGCATCCTGGATGAAGCGAATATCGAAACCATTGTAGACATGGGATTGAAAAGCGTATTTGTTCAGAAGGAAGAGGTGAGTGGCGATTTCTCCATCATCTACAATACATTAAACAAGGATACATCTAACTCTGAGCTGGAAGCCGTTCAGCACATCTACCGCCAGTTGCGCGGAGCGGATGCGCCGGATGATGAAACAGCAAGGGGTATTATTGATAAATTGTTCTTCTCCGACAAACGTTACGATTTAGGTGATGTAGGTCGTTACAAGATCAACAGAAAATTAGGTCTTCCTACGCCGTTAGACATGAAAGTGCTGACGAAGGACGACATCATCTCCATCATCAAGTACCTGGTACAGCTTACAAATGGTAAGGCGGAAATCGATGATATCGATCACCTGTCTAACCGCCGTGTACGTACTGTAGGCGAGCAGTTATATGCTCAGTTTGGTGTTGGTCTTGCACGTATGGCACGTACCATCCGTGAAAGAATGAACGTACGTGATAACGAAGTATTTACGCCGGTAGACCTGATCAATGCGAGGACCCTGTCTTCCGTGATCAACTCCTTCTTTGGTACTTCCCAGTTGTCACAGTTCCTGGATCAAACGAACCCGCTGTCTGAAATCACCCACAAACGCCGTATTTCCGCTCTCGGACCCGGTGGTTTGAGTCGTGAAAGAGCAGGCTTTGAGGTGCGTGACGTTCACTATAGCCACTATGGCCGTTTGTGTACGATTGAAACACCGGAAGGTCCTAACATTGGTCTGATCTCCACCCTTTGCGTTCACGCGAAGGTGAATGAGATGGGCTTTATTGAAACGCCTTACCGCAAAGTAAGAGATGGTAAAGTGGACATGCATAAAGTGGAGTTCCTGAGCGCTGAGGAAGAAGATTCTGTGAAGATTGCACAGGCCAACGCTCCACTGGATGACAAAGGACACTTTATAAATGATAAGGTAAAATCCCGCGAAACCGGTGACTTCCCGATCCTCGACAGAGAAGAAGTGGAATTCATGGACGTGGCGCCTAACCAGATCGTAGGTTTGAGTGCATCATTGATTCCGTTCCTGGAGCATGATGATGCCAACCGTGCGTTGATGGGATCAAACATGCAACGTCAGGCCGTGCCACTGCTGAATCCGGAAGTTCCTATTGTAGGTACAGGCCTGGAAGGCAAGGCAGCGCGTGACTCCCGTTTGCAGATTACTGCAGATGGTAATGGTGTGATCGAATTTGTGGATGCAAATGAAATCCATGTTCGTTACGAGCGTGATGAAATGCAGAAACTGGTGAGCTTTGAAGACGATCTGATCGTTTACACACTGACCAAATTCGTAAAAACCAACCAGAGCACCTGTATTAACCTCAGACCTTGCGTTAAGAAAGGTCAGCGTGTTAAGGATGGCGACTTCTTAACAGAAGGTTATGCTACCCGTGGTGGTGAACTGGCGCTGGGACGTAACCTGAAGGTGGCGTTCATGCCATGGAAAGGTTACAACTTTGAGGATGCGATCGTAATTTCTGAGCGTGTTGCACGTGAGGATCTGTTTACTTCCATCCACATTGATGAATATGAACTGGAAGTTCGTGATACCAAACTGGGTGAAGAAGAACTGACTCCGGATATTCCTAACGTAAGTGAAGAGGCTACAAAAGACCTCGACCAGAACGGTATCATCCGTGTTGGTGCACACATCAAGGAAGGCGATATCCTGATCGGTAAAATCACTCCGCGTGGTGAATCTGATCCTTCTCCTGAAGAAAAGCTGTTAAGAGCGATCTTTGGTGACAAGGCTTCTGATGCGAAAGATGCTTCATTGAAAGCGCCTCCGTCAACAGAAGGTGTGGTGATTGATAAGAAACTGTTCAGTCGCGCCAAGAAAGATAAAAATTCCAAAACCCGCGAGAAAGCAGCTATCGAGAAACTGGAGAAAATTCACCAGAAGAATGCGGAAGACCTGCTGGAAGTGCTGATGAGCAAGTTGCTGGTATTACTGAAGGATAAAACCTCTCAGGGTATTACCAATACTTACGGTGAAGTGTTGATCTCAAAGGGTTCCAAGTTCTCTCCGAAGAACCTGGTAAATATTGATTTCATGAACGTGAATCCGCTGGGCTGGACAACAGACGAGGTGGTGAACGATCAGATCAATACCCTGCTGCATAACTATAACATCAAGTTCAACGAAGAGCTGGGTCGTTACAAACGTGAGAAGTTCAACATCTCTATCGGTGATGAGCTGCCAGCGGGCGTACTGAAACTGGCAAAGGTTTACCTGGCGAGCAAGCGTAAGTTGAAAGTGGGTGATAAGATGGCGGGACGTCACGGTAACAAGGGTATCGTAGCCAAGATTGTGCGTGATGAAGACATGCCGTTCCTGGAAGATGGTACACCACTGGATATCGTACTGAACCCACTCGGGGTACCTTCCCGTATGAACCTCGGACAGATCTATGAAACCGTATTAGGTTGGGCAGGTCTGAAACTGGGCGTACGTTTTGCGACTCCGATCTTTGATGGTGCTACTACAGACGAAATTGCTGATTATATCAAGGAAGCAGGCTTACCCAGCTTTGGTCACGCTTACCTGCATGATGGTGAAACGGGCGACCGTTTCCACCAGAAAGCAACCGTAGGTGTTATCTACATGCTTAAACTGAGCCACATGGTGGATGATAAGATGCACGCCCGTTCAATCGGACCGTACAGTCTCATTACCCAACAGCCGCTGGGTGGTAAAGCCCAGTTTGGTGGTCAGCGTTTTGGTGAGATGGAGGTATGGGCACTGGAAGCATATGGTGCATCCAACATCCTGCAGGAACTGCTTACAATTAAATCCGATGATATCGTGGGTCGTGCCAAAGCATATGAATCTATCGTGAAAGGAGACAACATACCGAAAGCCGGTGTGCCTGAATCCTTCAATGTATTGATCCATGAATTGCGTGGTCTGGGTCTGGATCTGAAATTTGACTAAGAGCTTTTAGCTACCAGCCATTGGCAGTGATGCCAGTGGCTGATAGCTTGGATATTTCGCAGGAATAAAATTTTTGTCGCTGGCTTACCACCAACGGCTAACAGCTAAAAGCTAATTACAGATGGCTATCAAAAAAGAAAATCGTCCTAAATCAAATTTTAACAGCATTACCATCAGTCTGGCCTCTCCGGATGTTATCCTGGAGCGTTCATACGGTGAAGTGCTGAAACCTGAAACCATCAACTACCGTACTTACAAGCCGGAACGTGATGGTTTATTCTGCGAAAGGATATTCGGGCCTGTAAAGGACTACGAATGTTATTGCGGAAAATACAAACGTATCCGTTATAAGGGTATCGTGTGTGACCGTTGTGGTGTTGAGGTAACGGAGAAGAAAGTACGTCGTGAGAGAATGGGTCACATTCGTTTAGTGGTACCCGTTGTACATATATGGTATTTCAAATCCCTGCCTAACAAGATTGGTTACCTGCTTGGAATGAGTTCCAAGAAACTGGAAACCATCGTTTACTATGAAAGATACGTGGTAATCCAGGCGGGCATGAAACAGGAGAAAGGCATGAACTACGGTGATTTGCTCACTGAAGAAGAGTACCTGGATATCCTGGACACCTTACCAAAAGACAATCAGCTGTTACCGGATGAAGATCCTAACAAGTTTATTGCTAAAATGGGTGCGGAAGCGGTAGAAATGATGCTGGCCCGGATTGATCTGGACAGTCTTTCTTACCAGTTACGTAACCAGGCTGCTACTGAAACTTCCCAGCAACGTAAAGCGGAAGCGCTGAAGCGTTTGAGCGTGGTGGAAGCTTTCCGTGAAGCTAATGGCCGTGTGGAAAACCGTCCTGAATGGATGGTAATGCAATATATTCCTGTGGTGCCGCCGGAACTGCGTCCGTTAGTTCCTTTGGATGGTGGCCGTTTTGCGTCTTCCGATCTGAACGACCTTTACCGCAGGGTAATTATCCGTAACAACCGTCTGAAACGTTTGATCGAAATTAAGGCGCCTGAGGTGATCCTTCGTAACGAAAAACGTATGCTGCAGGAAGCGGTGGATTCCCTGTTCGACAACTCCCGTAAATCCAACGCGGTGAAAGCGGAAGGTGGTCGTGCACTGAAATCACTGTCAGACGTACTGAAAGGTAAACAAGGCCGTTTCCGTCAGAACTTACTCGGTAAACGTGTGGATTATTCCGGACGTTCTGTTATCGTGGTAGGACCTGAACTGAAACTGCATGAGTGTGGTTTACCGAAAGATATGGCGGCTGAGTTATTCAAACCGTTTATTATCCGTAAGCTGATTGAAAGAGGCATCGTTAAAACCGTGAAATCAGCGAAGAAGCTGGTAGATCGTAAAGAAGCGGTGGTTTGGGATATCCTGGAAAACGTGCTGAAAGGTCACCCGGTTATGTTAAACCGTGCGCCAACCCTGCACCGTTTGTCCATACAGGCTTTCCAGCCTAAACTCGTGGAAGGTAAAGCGATCCAGTTGCACCCGCTCGTATGTTCTGCGTTCAACGCGGATTTCGATGGTGACCAGATGGCAGTACACGTTCCATTGAGCAACGCTGCAATCCTGGAAGCCCAGTTACTGATGCTGTCTTCCCATAACATCCTTAACCCGCAGAATGGTACGCCAATTACCCTGCCTTCACAGGACATGGTGCTTGGTTTGTATTATATCACGAAGGGTAAGAAAACAATCGGTGATGTAGTAGTTAGAGGAGAAGGTAAAGCTTTCTACTCTGCTGAAGAAGTAATCATCGCATTGAACGAAGACCGTATCGATCTGCATGCTCACATCCGTGTTAAAGCTGATGTAAGAAATGCAAACGGTGAGCTGGAAAGAAAACTGATCGACACTACTGTAGGCCGCGTACTGTTTAACCAGCACGTACCTAAAGCAGCCGGTTATGTAAATGCCCTGCTGACCAAGAAATCACTGCGTGAAATCATCGGTGATATCATTAAAGCAACAGACATTCCAAAAACTGCGAAGTTCCTGGATGACATCAAGCAATTAGGTTTCCGCATGGCGTTCCGCGGTGGTCTGTCATTTAACATTAATGACCTGATCATTCCGGATGTTAAGCAAGACATGATTGATGGTGCAGCCGGTGAAGTAGAAGAAGTTTGGGATAACTATAACATGGGTCTGATCACCAACAACGAACGCTACAACCAGATCATTGATATCTGGTCACGTGTGGATACGAAGGTGACTGAAACCCTGATCCGTGAGCTGGCAACAGACAAGCAAGGATTCAACTCTGTATACATGATGTTGGATTCCGGTGCGCGTGGTTCCAAGCAGCAGATCAAACAGCTGGCTGGTATCAGAGGTCTGATGGCCAAGCCGCGTAAGAGTGGTTCTACCGGTTCCGAGATCATCGAAAACCCGGTATTGTCCAACTTTAAAGATGGTTTGAACGTATTGGAATACTTCATCTCTACGCACGGTGCCCGTAAGGGTCTTGCGGATACGGCGTTGAAAACGGCGGATGCGGGTTACCTGACCCGTCGTCTGGTAGACGTTGCGCAGGATGTGGTAATTAATGAAGAAGATTGTGGTACACTCCGTGGTATTGCTACTTCTGCATTGAAAGATAATGAAGAAGTGATTGAAACACTGTATGACCGTATCCTCGGACGTACTTCCCTGCACGACGTATTTGATCCTCATAGTGATGAGGAACTGATTGTTGCTGCCGGTGCTGAGATCACTGAAGAAATTGCACACAGAATTGAAGAAAGTGCTATTGAAACCGTAGAGATCCGCTCTGTACTGACTTGCGAAAGCCGTCGGGGTGTGTGCGTGAAATGTTACGGTAAAAACCTGGCCAGCGGTTACACTGCACAGAAGGGTGATGCCGTGGGTATCATCGCTGCACAGTCGATCGGTGAGCCTGGTACACAGTTGACACTGCGTACCTTCCACGTGGGTGGTGTTGCCGGTTCTACTTCCGTTGAATCCGGTTTGCCAGCTAAGTTTGATGGTACCGTTCAATTCGATGGCTTACGTACTACCACTTACGAAAACAACCAGGGTGAAAAAGTGCAGATCGTTATCGGTCGTACCGGTGAGTTGCGTATCATGGACGTGAAAAATGACCGTCTGCTGGTAACCAACAACATTCCTTATGGTTCTACCCTGTTAGTGAAAGACGGACAGAAAGTAGTGAAAGGTGATATGCTCTGCACATGGGATCCGTTCAACGCCGTTATCGTGTCTGAAATTCCGGGTACCATCCGTTTCGACAGCATCATTGAAGGTATTACCTTCCGTGAAGAAGCAGACGAACAGACCGGTCACCGTGAGAAAGTGGTAATTGAAACCAAAGACAAGAATAAGATCCCGTCTATCATGGTAGATGGTAATAAAGAGGTGAAATCATACAACTTACCGGTAGGTTCGCACATTGTTATCTCTGAAGGAGATAAGGTGAGAGCCGGTCAGGTAATCGTGAAGATCCCACGTATTATCGGTAAACTGCGAGATATCACGGGTGGTCTGCCACGTGTAACTGAGCTCTTTGAAGCGCGTAACCCGAGCAACCCTGCCATCGTTTCTGAAATCGACGGTGTGGTAGCTTTTGGTAACATCAAACGTGGTAACCGCGAAATCATCATTGAAAGCCGTGAAGGCCAGGTGAAGAAATACCTGGTGCCGTTAACACGTCATATCCTGGTACAGGACGGTGACTTTGTGAAGGCCGGTACTTCACTCTCCGATGGTTCTACTACTCCTGCAGACATCCTGTCTATCAAAGGGCCGTTTGCTGTACAGGAATACCTGGTAAATGAAATCCAGGAAGTATACCGTTTACAGGGTGTGAAGATCAATGATAAACACATCGAGGTGATTGTTCGCCAGATGATGCGTAAAGTAAACATCGAAGATCCGGGTGATACCCGCTTCCTCGAAGGAGATACAGAAGACAGGTTTGATTTCTTCGAAGAAAACGATATGATCTTCGATAAGAAGGTGGTAACGGAAGCCGGTGAATCTGCTAACCTGAAAGCAGGTCAGATAGTAACACTGCGCCAGGTTCGTGAAGAAAACTCCCTGTTGCGTCGTGCAGATAAAAAACTGGTAGAATTCCGTGATGCACAGCCGGCTACTTCCAGTCCGCTCCTGCAGGGTATTACCAAGGCATCCCTCGGTACCCGTAGCTGGATCTCTGCTGCTTCGTTCCAGGAAACCACGAAGGTATTATCACAGGCTGCTATCAACGGTAAAACCGATGATATGATGGGTCTGAAGGAGAATGTGATCACAGGTCACCTGATCCCTGCCGGTACTGGTTTACGTGAGTTTGAAAACATGATCGTAGGTTCCAAGGAAGAATACGACATCCTGGCTTCTTCTAAGGAAGTGTTCCAGTTTGACGAAGAAGAATAGTATTACACAGATATTAAAACAGGAAGCGCTTGCCCCAAAGGCAGGCGCTTTTTGTTTTAATATTACTACATTTGAGTGCGTAAAAAGAAGCGGATTTCATGAAACACCTGATCATTCCTGTTTTAATATTGTTGTTGATACTGGGCGCCTGTAAGAAAAACAGTGACAGTGCGGTACCTGATACCCACGGTAACTTTTTGTTTGTAAACGCAGCGCCCGGCAATGATCAGTTTAATGTGATGCTGGATACCTTCACTGTTGCCAGCAATATAGGCTATGGAACCAATACGGGATATAAGTCTTTCCGGGCCCAGAAATACAACCTGATTATTACCAACACCAGGCAGCCTGGCGTGGCCGTATACCAGGGGCAGATCTTTCTGCGTAACAACCGTTTTTATTCTGCTTATGTAGGCGCCGACAGTGCAGGCAATCAAATACTGATCACTACCGAAGATGACCTGAGTGCTCCGGCTGCAGGGATGTCTAAATTCAGGGTGATTAATTTTGCCCAGGCATTCAGGCCAAACCGCACACCGCTTGGCATTGATGTTTATTCCGATACGTTTCCCCGCTTCTTCAGGGGGTTGACATTTCCTGCACAAACTGCATTTGCGCCGCTTTACGGCGACAGCGCCCATTACAAGATCAATTTCCGCTGGATTGATTCCTCCAAAGTGTTGAAAACCTTCGACATGGCTACCCAGGCCGGTAAAGTGTATACGCTTATCAGCAACGGTTATCCGCTGGATCCTGCCAGGTTCAATGTGTTGCTGATACAGCATAATTAAAGCAGTCGCATCTTAAAGCTTTATAGTAATTTAACGTCGTGTTTTTCCATCCAGGGGTGAAAATGAATAAATTGCGCGCTATTTTAGCCACAAACGCGGACCACATGAACAATTGCAAAAAAATATTTCTGATGGCAGGAATAACCTTGATAGGTACAGCAGCAGCGGCGCAGCAAGCCAGCGCTCCTTACCTTGATGCCTATACGATTCCCGTTCAGCAAAAGAACGCGGTAATTGGTAAAATCTATGACAGGAACGGGCAGTTATCAGCGGCTACCTTGCTGGAGGACAGGGCCGGGTTATTTACAATCAGCGGCCATGAATTGAAACTGAAAAAGAAAGCTGCCGTAAGCAAAGAAGGTGATTTTAAGTATCCGGTCCGCATTAAAGCAGGGGCTGACACCGCTGAATTCCTGCTGGTAGCGGATGACTTTATCCGCAATAAAGTAGTGGCCCACCGCGGTGCATGGAAGCATCAGGCGGGCAGCCAGAATAGCCTTACTTCCCTGAAAGATGCGATGAAGCTTGGTTGTGAAGGATCAGAATTTGATGTGTGGTTATCGTCAGATAATGAACTGGTAATTTCACATGATCCGGAGATAGGGGGAAAGAAGGTGGAAGAGAGTACGCTGGCGGATTTGCAAACAGTTCAGCTGAAAAACGGCGACCGGGTTCCCACATTGGAGGAGTTTATTGATGTGATCCAGGAACAACACCGTACACGGCTGGTGCTGGAGTTGAAGCCCTCCCGTACCGGCAGGGGCGATTTGCTGGCCACTAAAGCAGTAGCGATGGTGCAGGCTAAGAAGGCCCAGGCGTGGATGTTCTACATCAGCTTTGACTACAATATCTGCAAAAAAATAAAGGAGCTGGATCCCGCGGCTAAAATAGCTTACCTGAATGGGGATAAAACGCCCGCACAGTTGCAGGCCGATGGTATCTGGGGACTGGATTACAATCAGCAGGTATTCAGGAATGATCCGCAGCTCATTGCCACTGCGAAGCAACATAAAGTAACTACCAATGCATGGACGATAGATAATCCGGAAATAATGGACGATTTATTAAAAAACGGGGTGGATTATATTACCACCAATGAGCCGGAGATCCTGTTGGAGAAGGTGAAGTAATAATATTCGTTAAAACCTAGCTAAAAAAATGGACGGGAATATGAAAATCCATTAAAAACCTTATTTTAGCCGTTCCATTTTTCAAATGTACTAAAAGAAGCAAATCCACCTATTAACATGCGCACTTGTAAACAATTAGTGAATAAAGGATTATTAGCGGCATTTTCAGCCGGTTTATTGATGTCTTGCCAGGGAAATAAAGCTGGTAACAGTGCACCAGCTGCATCAAGTGCGGCAAACAGCGGTACTCCTGCTGCGGGTAGTTTTAAAATTGCTTATGTAGATCTGGATTCACTGGAAGCGCATTTTGAGTATTTCAAGGAAAAAAGAGGCTTACTGGAGCAGAAGCAACAGCAGATGGACAACCAGCTGAAAGGCAAGGCCCGTGCATTGCAGAGTGAGTATGAAGACCTGCAACGCAGAGCATCTACCCTTACCCAGGAACAGGGAGAGGCAGCACAACGCAGCCTGATGTCTAAACAACAGCAGTTAGAGCAGGAAGCGCAGAACCTGCGTGCCAGTTATACCGAGCAGGAAACTAAGTTTAATGAAGAACTGCAGAAGAGACTGGATGATTTCCTGAAATCATTTAACGCCGACAAGCGTTTTGCGTATATCTTCTCTTACCGCAGTACCGCCAGCAACATCCTGTATAAAGATCCGGCTTACGATGTAACACCGGACGTTATTAAAGGAATGAATAATAACAGCGCCGCCACTCCTGCCAAATAAGCGAATAAACCATCAGAAATTTTTTCTATCTTATAGTCCCGGTTCCCTTATGAGCCGGGATTTTTTATAAATATCAATATGGAAATCAACCAAACTAAATCATTCAAGCCATCCCTGGGCCTATTAGATGCTACTATGATTGTTGCCGGATCTATGATAGGTTCCGGGATCTTTATTGTAACAGCAGAAATTGCCCGTAGCGTGGGAGGGGCAGGCTGGATTACCGCTATGTGGGTACTGGCGGGCTTTGTTACGCTGATTGCAGCCATGAGTTATGGCGAATTATCAGGGATGTTCCCCAAAGCCGGCGGCCAGTATGTATATCTCCGGGAAGCCTACAATCCTTTTATCGCCTTTTTATTTGGCTGGACGCAGTTCGGTGTTATTCAAACCGGCACCATTGCCGCTGTGGCGGTTGCCTTTGCAAAGTTTACTGCTTACCTGATACCGGGTTTCAGTGAGAAGAACATTTTGCTGGACGCCGGTATTGTGCAGATTTCTGCGGCGCAGATAGTCGCTATCGTATCTATCATCTTACTAACATTTATAAATACACGTGGTGTGCACCACGGTAAGCTGATACAAACCGTATTTACATTGGCGAAGCTGTTGTCTTTATTCGGACTCATTATTTTCGGGTTACTGTTTGGGGCGAAGTCTGAGATCTGGCAGGCCAACTGGCAGCATGCGTGGGATGCGGCTGCGGTTTCATCACAGAACGGGACGGTGGTAACGGCAGCTTTATCAGGGCTGGCGTTGTTTGGTGCCATCGCGGTTTCCATGAAAGGCTCGTTGTTTTCCAGTGATGCCTGGAACAATGTGACCTTCATTGCAGGAGAGATCAAAAATCCTTCTAAAAATATCGGCCGTTCCCTTTTCCTGGGAACGCTGATTGTAACCATTATTTATGTGAGCTGTAACCTGATGTACCTGGCTGTGCTGCCACTGAATGAAATTGCGTTTGCTGCCAACGACCGTGTTGGGGTGGCTGCAGCGGCGAAGATCTTTGGTTCCAGCGGCGCTATTATTATTGCAGTGATGATCATGATCTCCACCTTTGGTTGTAATAACGGGTTGATTTTATCGGGTGCGCGGATCTATTACACGATGGCGGAAGATAAATTGTTCTTTAAAAAAGCAGGTGAGCTAAATAAGCACAGCGTGCCCGCGTATGGTTTGTGGATCCAGTGCGCATGGGCATCCATGTTGTGTTTGACAGGCAGGTACAACGACTTGCTGGCATTGGTAATTTTCGGGGTATTGATATTTTATGTGCTGACGATCCTCGGAATTTTTATTTTAAGAAAGAAACGCCCGGAGATAGAAAGACCCTACAAAGCTTTTGGTTACCCGGTACTGCCAATGATCTATATCATAGTGGCATTATCGCTGGCAGCTTTGTTGCTGGTATTTGAAACCAACTATACTTTACCCGGACTGGGAATTATTTTATTGGGTATTCCGCTGTTTTATCTTACCAAGATTACGCGACCGGCTACCGCCAAAAGCTAATTTGGACAAGAAAACCTTGTAATTACCACAAACGTTGTATAAAAAAAGGGGGCCACTGCAGTGCAAAATGCAGTGGCCCCTTTTAATTTGCACTAAGACACACGGACATAAAGATGTCCACCTTAAACCCTGATAATTTTAGAAAACCCGGTACTATTTGAGTAGAATTAAACAAATGAAGTTGTTAGCAGAAGATTCCCATAAAAAGTAGTGGTAAGAGGCCACTCCAGGTTTATGAAATATAACGTCTGTGATCCTGGCCCCTGTAATTAGTGATCTGGTAATTTGTTAACAGCTATAGCATTTTAGAACACCCTCAATAAAACGTTTAGCCATTAGAGTGATTGATTTTTACTGCATTCAAAAAATATTCAAAAACAAACAATCATAAAAATATTATTTGCCGATATGGTGTGATTACATCATTACAAGGTAAAAAAGGAAAATAAGGTGGTATAACCTTGACGGCATCTCAACCCCAAGATAACCATTGAAAGCCTTCACGATTTGCATTCTCGAACATTCACATGACAATCTTTTACAATAAGCGTATGGTCTCTACCATGCGCTTCTTTTTTGTCGCCAGCCTTTGTACATTTGCGGCATGTTTACACAATTGTGCAATAAGATATTTAACCAGAGTATCGTGGCCTACCATGAGCACAACGATGTGCATCAGGCCATTTCCAATCCCTATGAAAAGAGCAGCATTGAGCACCTGCTTTACCTGAAAAACTGGATAGACACGGTGCAGTGGCACCTGGAGGATATTATCCGCGATCCGAAGATTGATCCCGTAGAAGCATTGGGTATTAAGCGTTGGATAGACCGTTCCAACCAGGAGCGCACGGATGTGGTGGAATACATCGACAGTTATTTCCTGGAAAAATATGGCAAAACGGCGCCTGCTGCGGATGCTGGTATTAATACCGAAAGCCCGGCCTGGGCAATAGACCGTTTGTCTATTCTGGCGTTGAAAATTTATCACATGCAGGAAGAAGCCACCCGTGCGGATGCCACACCAGAACATCGTGCAGCGTGCCAGCGCAAGCTGGATATCCTGCTGGAGCAGCAACAGGACCTGAGTTCCGCCATTGAGGCGCTGCTGGCCGATATTGCCGCCGGTAAAAAGTTCATGAAGGTATACAAGCAAATGAAGATGTATAATGATCCTTCCCTGAACCCGGTTTTATACAAAAACGAAAAATAAATCTTCCTACTTGGGCGCAGTTAAAACGATATTGGTTACCCGGTTGTCTGCTATGGGCGATGTAGCCATGACCATTCCTGTGATGAAGCAGGTGCTGGATGAAAATCCGGATGTGGAGATTGTTTTTGTGACCAACCGGAACTGGGGCGCTTTATGCGCGGGTATTTCGCGGCTGACCTTTTTCCCGGCAGATGTAAAAGGCATTCATAAGGGGGTAAAGGGGCTGTATCGTTTGTTCCGTGAATTAAAAAAGGCGCACCGGATTACTGCCGTGGCAGACCTGCACAATGTGCTGAGGTCCCAGATCATCCGGACTTTTTTCCGGTTGAGCGGTACACCCGTAGCGGCTATTGACAAAGGCCGCGCAGAAAAGAAGGCGCTGACCCGGAAGGACAACAAGGTATTGCAGCAGTTAACCAGTACCATAGAAAGGTATGCGAAAGTATTCCGGCAACTGGGGCTTTGCTGTGAAATGGGCCGCAAACCCGTTTTTCAGCCCCGTGCGTTGCCCGGAACGCTGACCGTGGTTACTGGTGCAAAAAAGGATAAAAAATGGGTAGGACTGGCTCCTTTTGCCACTTACCGCGAAAAAATGTACCCTTTAGAGCAAATGGCGGCCGTTTTGGGTATGCTGGCGCAGGAACAGGGGATACAGGTGTTTCTTTTAGGCGGTGGAAAGCAGGAGGTGTTATTGCTTACGCAGCTGGCAGCCCAGTATCCGCAGGTAATTGTGGCGGCAGGGCGTTTTTCCCTGGAGGAGGAAATGGCTATCATCAGCCAGCTGGATGTGATGATCAGCATGGATTCAGCCAATATGCACCTCGCTTCCCTCTTTGGGGTGCCGGTAGTATCTGTTTGGGGCGCCACCCACCCTTTTGCCGGATTTATGGGGTATGGGCAGTCGCCTGAAAATGCTATCCAGGTTCATGACCTGCCATGCCGGCCCTGTTCCGTATTCGGTAACAAACCCTGCTTCAGAGGGGATTACGCCTGTATGGAGTGGATAAAACCAGCACAGATAGCGGAAAAAGTGAATGAGATAGTTTTATAAGTCTTTGCAGCAAAGGATTCTGAAGGATATTTTAAAAATATTGCAAGTTTTTTTTGCAGAAATAAAAAAAGTTATACTTTTGCCATCCCAAACAATAAGGGTATTGCCCAATAGTATAATGGTAGTACGACAGATTTTGGTTCTGTTTGTCTAGGTTCGAATCCTGGTTGGGCAACAAAATATCACAGGCCTTTTTTAGCTTTCTTTATGATCCAGGTAATCATAGGGGTGTTAAAAAAGGCTTTTTCTTTTTACCTGCATTTCTTCCGCCGTCGTCCCTGTTATAAAAAAGAAAGGTAAAGCAAGTTATTCCCATCCATCCCCATCATTTTTTATTCTCCCACTTTATTTACGCAATCGTTCCCGTAGGTTTCCGGCTTGTTTAGCTTGTTTAAATAGACAAATGTTTAATTTCCCTTTTAATTCCACAGGTAACCTAATAGCAAAATTCACGTTATGAACATAAATGCAATGGATGAAAGGCTTTTACTGCGGCAAATTGCTGAAGGCAGCGAAAAGGCCTTTGCAGTGCTTGTAGCACAGAAGTGGAATAACATCTATTGGCAGGCCCTGAGTTATGTAAAATCATCCTGTCAGGCACAGGACATTGTGCAGGATGTGTTTTTGAAGATCTGGCAGGAAAGAAACAAGCTTTCCGGGGTAGAACGTTTTGACTCATTTTTGTTTATTATCGCCCGTAATCATATTATCAGCGCCCTGAGAAAGAAGACAGAATTACCCCTTAGTCGTGATGAATGGGAAATTGAAGAGAAAAATTATCTCCCCGATAAAATTTTATCACAGAAAAACCTGTCGGAATTGATAGCGAGGGCGATTGAGCAATTGCCGCAGCAACAAAAGACCGCATATCTGCAGAGCCGCGACCTGGGCTTGTCTCATGAAGAAATAGCGAAGAACATGCAGGTATCAAAGGAAGCGGTGAAGAAATATATTTGCCGTGCGCTTGGTTTTCTCAGAACCTATATCAGCGGTCATTTAGATATAACGATGCTTTTATCAATTGTTTACCTCCTCTTTGATGGACCTGCACATATTTATTTTTAAACCAACGTCCCCTTTTGGTTTAGCTATGCGTCTTTAATAATACAGCTGCTTTTTGGAATTGAATTGAATGTTTATGGAGAACAATATTTTTCAGGAGTTATTAGATAAATATCTGACAGGCAGGATGACTGAACAGGAATGGAAGATTTTCAGCCAGATGTTAAAAGAACCTGAGAATGAAAGCCAGCTGGAAGCGATTATTGATACCGAATTGAAGGAACACGCGCTGGAAGGGGAGCCTGATAATAAAGTGTTGGAAGGCATAAAAAATCACTTGCAGCAACATATTAAGGCGGATGGAAAAAGAAGGCCAACATTTTCCCTTTATTTAAAAAGAATGGCTGCTGCGGCTGTTTTTGCGCTGGCACTTGCCGGAGTAGGTTACTGGTGGTTTGTATTAAAGACGCCATTGAAAAATGAAGTGGCACAGGCAAATGTGCCTGACAAGAACATCCCGATTCCGCCCGGCAGCAACAAGGCGGTACTAAAATTAGGCAATGGTACAGAGGTGATGCTCGACAGCTTAACGGAAGGAATGTTGCTGCAACAAGGACAGGCAAAAATTATTAAATCAGGTAACGGGCAGGTATCTTATAAAATAACGGGTACTACGCCTGCGGAAATTGTATATAATACCATCACTACACCCAGGGGAGGCCAATACCAGCTTACATTGGCAGATGGTACCAAAGTTTGGCTGAATGCTTCTTCCAGCTTACGGTATCCTTCAAATTTTTCAGGAAAGGAAAGAAGGGTGGAGTTAACCGGCGAAGGATATTTTGAAGTAGCCAGGAATGGGTCGATGCCCTTTCATGTGAAAGTAAACAGTATAGATGTGGAAGTGTTAGGAACGCATTTCAATATCAATAGTTATAAAGATGAATCTGTAATCCGTACCACGTTGTTGGAGGGAAGTGTAAAAGTTACCAGCGGAAAACAAGCCAGCAGGCTGAAACCCGGACAGGAGGCTTCGGTTATCACTAACGGGGATATTAAGTTGCAGGACGATGTAAATACGGAAGAAGTGATCGCATGGAAGAACGGCATGTTTCAGTTCAAGGCGGCCGATATTGAAACGGTTTTACGGCAGGCAGCAAGATGGTATGATATCCAGATTGAGTATAAGGGAGGTATTTCAGCGCGCTTTTCAGGACAGATTTCCAGAAGCGCCAATGCTGAACAGTTGTTTAAAATTTTAGAATTAACCAATAAAGTACGTTTTGAAATCCACGGGAAAAACATTGTAGTTAAACAGTAATGAAACCGGTGCTGCAGCTGCCGGATCATAAGAACGAAGTCCTGAATACCAGAAAAATTTTGAGGTAAAAAATGTAGCACCACTATTTTCTTCAACCAAAAGAGGAATAAATTATGTCATCGATTGTCTTTGGAAAAGCATCGTTAAAGAGATGCTTTCCCGCCGCCCCGTTATGTCCCGGTGCCGGCGATAAATTCCAGAAAGTTATGAAACTAACCTTTGCCTTGCTGGTGATGATTTACCTGCAGGCGGGCGCTAACATCTCCGCACAGGGAATTATCCTGAATGAAAAAAACGCCCCGGTTGAGAAAGTATTCCGCGAGATAACCCGTCAAACGGGTTATGCCTTCTTTTATGTTGACGGCCTTCTCAATAATGCAAACAAGGTGACGGTTGTTGTTGGCAACGCCACACTTGAACAGGCGTTAGCACTTTGCTTTTCACAATTGCCATTCACCTATTCCATTGTGGAAAAAACTATTGTGGTATCAGAAAAGCTGCCTGCTAAAGGGACATCACCTTCCCGCGGCGGTACGGCTATCCCCATAAACGGCACCATAACCGGCAGCAATAAGGAGCCGCTTCCGGGCGCTACTATAGTAGAGAAAGGAACTAATAATAAAGCGTTAAGCAATGAAGCCGGAAACTTTAGTATGAATGTTTCCCGGCCAGACGCAAGACTGTATGTTTCTTATGTTGGTTACCAGTCGAAAGAAATTGTTGCTACCGGCAAGTCGCCCATCATTATTATGCTCCAGGAAGAGAATAAGAACATGAATGAAGTGGTGGTGATCGGGTACCAGAGTATAAAGCGAAAGAACTTAACCGGCACAGTGTCTTCCATCAGCGGGGCGCAGCTGGAAAAAGCGCCGGTAGCCAATGTAGCGGAGGCGCTCACGGGGCGGCTGCCTGGTGTACAGGTTACTACGGTTGACGGGCAACCCGGAGCGGAGATTGTAATACGTGTTCGTGGCGGGGGCTCTATTACCGGTAGTAACGATCCGTTGTTTATTGTGGATGGATTCAGGGTGAATAATATTAATGACATTGCGCCATCTGACATAGCCAGTATCGATATCCTGAAAGATGCGGCCACCGCCGCCATATATGGCGCAGCAGGCGCTAACGGTGTTGTAATTGTTACCACGAAAAGTGCCAAGGGTGGTAAATCTACTATTTCCTATAACGGCTTTGCCCAGGCGAGGCAGTTGCCACGTAAACTGGAAGTGCTTTCCCCGTACGAATTTGTACTTGCGCAATATGAGTATGCAAGGCTGAGAAGCCAGAGCGACGTTGATAATTTCACCAAATACTTCGGTGTTTACGATGACCTGGACATCTACAAATCCCAGAAAGGAACCGACTGGCAGGACGAACTGTATGGCAGCCCTGCTTTCTCCCAACAGCATAATATCAGCCTGACGGGTGGAAATGACCACACAAAATTTTCCCTGAACTACACTTACAATAAAGAATCAGGTTTAATTTCCAGTAACAACTATTTACGCAATTATCTGAACTTTAAATTGAATCATGATATTTCCAAAGCCCTGAAGCTCGATATATCCATGCGTTATACGCATCCTGTTATAAATGGCGCGGGTTCGGCCGGGGGCGCCAGCTTTCGCATCGGAGATGGTATCACCACGCGTCCTGTAAATGGAATTGCCGATATGATTATTATTGATCCCGGCAGCAGTGATGACTATGAACAGTTTTTGAGCAACCTGATAAATCCATTGGAATTATCCACACAGGATTACCGCAAGCGTACCAGCCGCATTTTTAACGTGAATGCCGGCGCTTCCTGGCTGATCACTAAAAATATTACTTACCGTTCTGAATATAGTTTAGGAATGACTTTTTCAGAGAACCGCCGTTACTACGGACCTTTAACCGGTACCGCCAGGAACGAAGGCGGCAACCTGCCATTGGGAGAAATCACGCAAACACGGTTGCAGGATTATCGCCTGACAAATACCCTTAATTATCAATGGGAGAAAGGTTCCCGCCACAACCTGAATTTGCTGGTAGGGCAGGAGATACTGTCAAGAGGAAAAGGTTTTGAAGAGTATAACCGGGCGAAATATTTTAGTATGGATATTACGCCTGAGAAGCTGTTTGCCACAATGGGCCTGGGCACACAAGATATCCACAGCACAACGGAAATTGCTCCGGACAAAACCGCTTCATTTTTCGGCCGCGCCATTTACCAGCTCGATGAAAAATATATTTTGAATGTAACGGCGCGCTACGATGGTTCAACACGCTTTGCGCCTGGAAAACAGTGGGGAATATTCCCTGCGGCTTCGTTTGCTTGGCGTATTTCTTCGGAGGAATTCATGAACAATGTAAAGTTTGTTTCTGATCTGAAGTTCAGGGCCAGCTATGGTATTGTAGGTAACAACAATATTGCATCTGACCAGTGGCGGCTTTTATTTGCACCGAGCAGTAACCGTCCTTATGGCGCCGGTGACATACCCAATCCGTATTACACCTATGCCAGCTCACAGTTAACAAACCCGGATGTTAAATGGGAAACTACCGTTACCCGTAACGTTGGTTTCGATTTCGATCTTTTCAATAATAAGATATCGGCAACGCTCGACTTTTACCACAACACCACTAAAGACCTGCTGGTGCAATCTGCCATTCCGCAAACGACGGGTTTCTCCACGCAGCAACGAAACATAGGACAAACCTCTAACCGCGGTATTGAACTGGCGCTGAACACTGATATCATCAATAAGAAAGCGTTCCGGTTAAGCGCCAATTTTAATATAGGCATCAATCGTGCAAGAATTGATAAACTGGATGGAGTAGACGAGCGGTCGTTCAACTCTAACTGGGCCGGTACCGATCTGAAAGGCATTGACGATTACAGGTTGATGGTTGGCCGCACCATCGGTTTGATGTATGGATATGTGGAGAACGGTATGTATACCGTTGATGATTTCAGTTCTTACGATCCGGTAGCGAGGAAATACATCGTGAAGGAAGGCGCCGCTCAGCAGGACTTGGGCGGGATCAGTTTGCGGCCGGGTGTGCTGAAGTTAAAAGACCTTGATGGCAACGGCGTTATTGATGCCAGTGACCGTACCGTTATCGGCAGCGCATTGCCAAAGGCTACCGGCGGTTTCGGATTGAATGCTACTTATAAGGGGTTTGACCTGTCGGCTATTTTTAACTGGGTGTACGGTAATGACGTTTATAACACCGGCAAAATTTCTTTCAACATGCTTTACAGAACCACTTATGGTAACATGTTGAGCACTTCCAGCTACGACAACCGCTTCCACTATATCGATGCGCAGGGTAACCTGGTGACAGATCTGAAAGAGCTTGCAGCATTGAATCCTAATCCTAAAACCTGGTCGCCCTTTTCAATGGGTACTGCATCGCCTTATTTCCATTCAGGGGCTGTTGAAGATGGATCTTTCCTGCGTTTAAATACACTGTCATTGGGATATTCTTTACCCAAAAAAATAATCTCCAACGCTTACATGACGAGGTGCAGGATATACGCCACGGTGTACAACGCATTTGTATGGACAAAATACAGCGGATACGATCCGGAAGTTAGCACTACAAGGAGCAATGGTTATAATCAGCTGGTGCCGGGAGTAGACTACTCGGGCTTTCCCAAAAGCCGCTCGTATACTGTGGGCGTAAATGTAACCTTCTGACTTTTAGCATGACATTAATAAAAAAACAATGAAACGTCCTTTATATTTTTCCACCGTTATATTATTTCTGCTGCTTGTTTCCTGCAAGAAATATCTCACATCTGATTCTGCTTCCAGGTTTTCTGAAGAATATGTTTTTGGCTCTGAGCCGGACGCCACGAAAACAGTGAACATGGTATATGCGATGTTTAACCAGGATGCGTTTACATCGCGTGTGTCCACACTTTTTGCCGGTAATACCGACGTGGAAGTAGGGAATTCGGTAAGTGCTTCGCCCGATGGCGCGCGCCGTGACCTGTGGTCATTTGAAGCTACTACTTCCAACAACGACCTGCTCACCGTTTGGAACAACGCGTATAGCGCTATCAATAAAGCCAATGAATGTGAACATGGATTAACCACCATTTCCCTGGTAAAAGATCCAACAAATGCGACGTATCTCAATTTGCTGGGAGAAGTAAAAGTCTTGCGGGCTTATTGGTATATGTTATTGATGCATCACTGGGGAGATGTGCCTTTTAGTATCAAACCATCCCGCGCCGGGGATAACTTTTACCTGCCCAAGACGGGACGGGATTCTATCCTGACTTTTTTGATCAACGACCTGATAGGCATTGAATCAAAAATGCAATGGGCAGATCAGCTGGATAATGGCATTGAGCGTATTAACCGGGAGTTTGCAATGGGTTTAATTGCCCGGCTATCGCTTATCCGTGGTGGTTACTGGCTTTATCCTGATATGATCATGAAACGGAAAGATGATTACCAGGAATATTATAAGATAGCTAATACCTACAGTAAAAAATTAGTAAGCATGAAGCCAAGAATGTTAACCGATTTTGCTACTGTATTTATGAATGAGAACAAATACATTAAACCATTAAACAGTGACATATTGTACGAAGTGGCCTATGCCCCTGGTTTTGGGGATGTTGGCTGGTGCGTGGGAGTAGGTGTAACGAATGGAATCAGTTATCATTCATTTGGCGCTACCACCATTCAAATGAGCCTTACGCCTACTTATTATTACTCATTTGATACAACCGACCTCCGGCTTGCTGCCACCTGTTCCATCATTGCTTATAACGATACATTGGCACAGGTATCCACAGGGCCTACTTCTATCACTATAAACAAATGGAACCGTATGCTGGTGCCTACACCGCTGGGGCCATCATCATCAAAAGGCACGAGTATTAACTGGCCGCTGATGCGTTATGCCGATGTGCTGTTAATGCTGGCAGAAAGTGAGAATGAACTGTATGGCCCTACCGGCGATGCAAAGGATGCCTTACGCAAAGTTCGCCAGCGCGCTTTTCCTCCTGCGTTGTGGGGGGATAAAGTAGAAACTTATATTACTGCCGTTGGCGGAAGCAAGCAATTGTTCTTTAATGCTATTGTGAATGAACGTGCCTGGGAACTGGGCGGTGAAATGGTGCGGAAGTTTGACCTGGTAAGATGGAACCTGTACGGGAAACAAATTGCCGAAACCAGGAAAGTGCTGAACCAGATGGGGCAGGACGCGATAGCGGGTGTTGGTATATACAGCCATCTTGCCGACTACCTGTATGCAAAACGGAACAGCGACAAGACCCTTTCCTTTCTAAACCGGTTCCAGAAAGTATCCGGTGTTGTTCCGGCTGAATACAATATCAAAATAAACTGGATGCGCAACCTGTGGAATACAACCACCGATGGCCCCGCGAATTACACACTTTGGCAATGGAGAGGATATAGTGATAATACGGGGAATACACCGGTACGCTACGTTCTGCCTCTACACAGTTCTGTGATATCGAACAGTTTGGGTACGTTGAAGAATGAATATGGTTATTAATTAGCACATTTTTTTCCGGGGAAATAAGTCAATTTATGAAAAAGATTTCTGTCATTCTTGCAATAACTTCCTGTATTTATATATCCTGCAAAAAGAAGGACGACACTGCGCCATCGAGGTTATTCAGACCAGTGATTGCCGGTGAGTTAACCGCCGATTCCAACACGGTTGTTGCGTCCTGGCAAAAAATTGCGGGCGCTGCTGCTTATGCATTAGAGTTAAGCCGGGATACCTTCCGGACTACCGATTTGTCGTTGTCATTAGATACGAATGCAGCTGTCGTGAAAAAGTTATTGTTCAACCAATTATACCAGGTACGGGTAAAGGCCATTGCTGCTGATACATTGCTCAATTCAAAATGGTCTGACCTGGGCGCTGTTAAAACCTTGTCATCCATATTGAAAGTGCCGGGTATCGACGATATCACGTATAATTCGGTGCGGGTACGCTGGACAACAAAAGGTGCTGCCGTAACGTCCATAAAAATTGTGAAGGCTGCTGATAATGCCCTGGTATCAACTGTCGCGTTAACTGCAGGGGACCTGGTGAACGAGTTCAAAGTAGCCGAAGGCCTGGAAGCTTCTACCCGGTACATTATATTCCTGTATAGTGGCAACGAAGAAAGGGGATATGCGGATTTTACTACCAAAGCGCCGTTTTCAGGTACTATTGTAGATTTAACCGCCATCACCGGACGACCCGGTGTATTGGCTGATACGTTGCCGCTGATTCCTTCCGGTAGTACGGTGTTGCTGAAAAGAGGGGAAACCTATAATATATCTTCCACGGTCAGCCTAAATAAATCGCTTGTTATCATGAGCGCTCCGGACCTCTCCAATACCACGCAGGCGAAGATTTTCTTTACCAGCAATTTCAATTTTGAAGCCGGGACGGTAATTGATTCTCTTGAATTTAATGACATTTATTTGTTGGGAGATAATTACGGAGGACGCTATGTATTTAACAACAGTAACAGCGCCACTGTGGGCAAAATAAAATTCGTTAACAGCCGTGCAGAAATATTCCGGGGCATGGTAAGGCTTCAATCGGGCACTACCAACGTCAATGATTTTATTATCGATAATTGTATCATTGACAGTATAGGCAATTATTTTATATTGAATATCGGTGCTTCCAGCAGGATCAATCATATTTCCATCACCAACAGCACTATTTACAAAGTAGAGGGCGTGATTGCCAGCGCGCAGGGTTCCGCTGCGGTACTCATATCGGATTGCACATTTAGTGAGGCGCCGCTGGGTAACAGCAAAAATTATTATGTTGATTATAATGCCAATGAGGTGGCTAATGGAATTACAGTAAGCAATTGCATTTTCGGGATTGGGAAAGACAGCAAAGGCGCTATTACCGTCAAAGATGTGAGGGCGGGCGCCGGCACTGTGATTGGAGCCAGTAATAACTATCGTACGTCCGATCACTTGTCGGCCGGTAATGATTTCCCGAACATCACCACCTATACCCGTCCGGCGCTACAGTTGTGGCAGGCGCCTGGTATTGGCGATTTCAAAATTGCAGATAATGCATATCCTGGCCGGAACAGTACCGGCGATCCCAGGTGGAGATAAATTTTTTTCATCAATTTGAAAACAGCAAATCCCTTATATGTTGTATACCAGAATCAAGCCGCTGGCGAGTTGCCTGCTAGTATTGCTGTCTTTATTCAAGACGCCTGTTTTGTATGCGCAGCAGCCAGCCTTCCCCGGGGCTGAAGGAGCAGGCATGTTTACCACAGGAGGACGGGGCACGGCCACAGTGCCAACCACCGTTTTTGAAGTAACCAATCTGCTGGACGACGGTTTGGTAGGGAGCCTGCGTTACGCTTTAACAGCGCCCGCTACTTACCGCACCGTGGTGTTCCGTGTTTCAGGTACCATCCATCTCAATTCCGGTCTCAGTATAAAAGCCAATACTACTATAGCAGGGCAAACAGCGCCGGGTGACGGGATTTGCGTGGCGGATCATTCCGTGCATATCAGCGGCGACAATGTTATCATTCGATATATGCGTTTCCGTTTGGGCGATAAGAATCAGCAGAAACTGGATGCAAATGGTAACCCGGTAGACGGCAGTGGTGGTGATGATGCTTTTGGTGGCACGGGTCCCAGCAACATTATTGTTGATCACGTCACCGCCAGCTGGAGCAACGATGAAGCGCTGACTATTTACCGTGGCGATAACCTCACCATTCAATGGTGCATGATCTCGGAGCCACTGAATTATTCCTACCATTTTGAAACGGGAGATACTGATTATGAGCGTCATGGTTATGGTGGTATATGGGGCGCGAAAAGAGGGAGCATGCATCACAACCTGATAGCGCATTGCCGCAACCGTAATCCACGCTTTGCCGGTATCAGCACTTATACGCCTTCTACCCTGGGAATAGAGAATGTAGACTTCCGGAATAATGTGCTTTACAATTGGGGGATCAACACGGTGTATGGTGGGGAAGGTGGAAACTATAACGTCGTCAATAACTATTATAAATACGGTCCCAATACGGGAAGCGGGGTAAAGTACCGCATTTGCAATCCCAGTAACAGTGCCACGGTTACCTTTGGAAAATGGTATGTGAATGGGAATTATGTAGATGGCTCGCCGGGTAACACTGCTGATAACACTGCGGGAGTGAGTACCACTAATCCTGCACAGGTACTGGTGTCCACACCATTTAATCATGGTTATGCGGTGAATACGGAACCAGCAGCAGATGCTTTTGAATCGGTATTACAGCGTGCGGGTTGTTCGTTACCGGGCCGTGATACGCTCGATCAGCGAATAGTAAATGATGTACGCAACAGAACCGGTGGTATCATTGATGTGCAGGGTGGTTATCCTCATGGAACACCATACAGTCAAACCGTAAATGCCTGGCCAGCGTTAACGTCTTTGCCGGCGCCTGCCGACAGCGATCATGATGGGATGCCCGACGGTTATGAAACGGCTAACGGCCTTAACCCCAATGATGCGGCTGATCGCAACGGATATGCTGCCAATGGTTATACCAACCTGGAAAATTATCTGAACAGTCTTACACGCCGGTAGTATATGCCGCCATAACAGTTAGTTACTGCCCCGCCCTGTATTTTCAGGACGGGGCTTTTCTTTAAGCGCGTTCTTTTTTACATTTTATAATGATAAACCGGAAGGCAGGTTTGCCCGGCATCATTTTATTGGGTTCATCAATTTCAAAGAAATCTACCAATCCATATTTCCCGAATTCTTCTTTTACGGATTCATCGTCATAGAAAAATATTTGGGCTCCTTTTGTAGCTTCAAAGCGGTCTTTGCCTATTTGTGTACCCATTCCATAGTTAGGAGATTTTTTTGAAATAACTGAAAAGAAGAGGTATCCGTCCGGCTGCAATTGATTATAACAATCACGGATAAACTTTTTCCGTTCTTCGCTATCCAGCAAATAAATTAGTCCGTAGCTAAAGATGCCCTCATATAAATGCTGATCAAACGGCATTTCGGTTACTGAACCATGATAGATCTTCATTTGATCTCCATAATGGCCTTTTGCCAGATCAATGGCTGTTTTGGAGATTTCAATGCCCGTTACTTTGATACCGTTGTCTACAAATAATTTGGCATTTCTGCCATACCCGATACCAGGGATCAGTATGTCTTTGATACCTTCTTTTAAGAAAAATTCTTTTGCTGAAATGGCAGATTCGGATGGCTCAAACCCCCACATCTCTTGCTTTTCAATAAAACTCGATTCCCAGAAATTTTCCATGATAAACCAGCTTTTTGAGAATAAAGATAAGCAATTATCCAGTAGTGCAACATTGTTGCATTACTGGATAATTGCTTTACGCTGTTAAAAACTAATTAATTAATGGAATAATTGACGGGGAGCCATTGATAATGCTGTGCATTACTGCGCAAATGCCCAATTCCCGGGAAGGAAAGATGCGGCGCCGCAATCCAGTAGCCACTTTTAGCTGCATCTTCAAAAGTTTCCCGGCGCATTTCAGCTGCAGCGGATAAGTCAACATCAAAATCAATAGTTACCGAGGGATCGGCGAATTGAACTGCGCCTGCATGAATAACATCTCCCCAGAAAACGAGCTTTTGTCCTTTACTTTCCAGTGCGTAGCAACTATGACCGGGAGTATGGCCGGGTGTGTTGATAGACGAAATGCCCGGAAAAATTGATGTACCCGGATCATACAATTTTATCTTACCTGCTTTTTGATACGGCGTAAGAGCCGCCTGTGCCGGGTCGAAGAAAGGCTGCGCTCTTTTATTGGCGGTTTGTTTATTGGAAGATGTTAACCAGAACGCCGCTTCCGGCTTGCTGATATAAATAGTGGCGTTAGGAAACATGATTTTATCGCCGTCTATAAGTCCGCCAACGTGATCCGCATGAAGATGTGTAATCAATATGGCACTGATATCTTCCGCATGAAAACCCGCAGCAAGAAGACTGGTCTTTAGTTTCCCCAGGGTTGGTCCGAGAAAGCTGCCACATCCTGCATCAATTAATATCAGCTGATTGTCCTTCCTCACCAGATAAGCTGTTATAGAGGTTTCAACAGTAGTGTCAAGGAAGTTTTGATGAAGCAGCTCCTGCACTTCACCTTTCCGGGTTTCATGCAACAGCCCGTTAAGGTTTAAAGGAATCGTTCCGTCGGACAATGCAATTACCTGGAAATCGCCTAACTGCATAGAATAAAACCCGGGCTGGGCCGGCAATTTAGGCGCTGCCGGTTGTGATCTTACAGCAAGCAAACCGTTTAACAGCAGCAATGATACGAATATCCCTCTGAGGGAAAATACATGTAGAACTTTCATTTTTATAAAATTATTCTACAAAATTCCCCTATTTATTTTCCATGCAGGAGGGCATTTATCACTTTAAAAATGTGACAAATCTGCCATTATTTACGGTATAAACGGCTTATGGTTTCTCTTGAAACACCCAGATAGGAAGCTATTACAGCTTTGGGTATCCGGCTATACAAGTTCGGATATTGTTTCACGAAATTTTCAAACCTTTCTTTTGTACTACCCATAATCATTAATTGCAGCCTTTTTTGCAACGCTACATATCCAAGATTTGACTTCACCGCTACGTAATGTTCATACTTCCACATCTCCCGGCCTAATTTTCCCCGGTTTTCATAGCTCAATCCCAAAAGCTCGCAATCTTCAATACATTCAATAGCAGTAGTTGCCGGTGTTTGCTTTAAAAAAGCTTCCCGCTCCGATATCCACCAGTTCTCTGCTGCAAACTGATAAGTAAATTCCTTGCCCGAATCAGCGTTTGTAATATAGGAGCGAAGACAGCCTTTTAGCACAAAATACTCGTGTTTCACCCAGTCACCTTCTCTCACCAGTAATCTGTGTTTTTTCAGCTTTAAAGGAGTAAAGTGTGATAAAATATATTCAAACTCTTCGTCTGTCAGCTTACAGACGGTTTCTATATGCGTTCTTAATGGATGTACCATAATCAAAAGTAAAGAATAGCCATATTCCCCGCGCGAGTTTTTTCTGTAGCCGCGAAATGCCCTGCCGGTGCAGGAAATCTGCCCCTCCGAAAACTTTTTTTGTTGGATGCTTGCGTTTTCCAAAACCCGGTTGTATATTTGTCTACAATAATAGTAGACTAGTAGAATTTACCACCACCAAAGTCTTTGTCCCCACCATACAAAGCAAATCTGAATTAGTGTTCTTTATTGAAGTTGCCTTACAGGGGCGACCTGATCAACCAGTTTAATAAACATTTCAACAATGAATCAGCTATTGTACAACAATAGAGGCAACAGGAAATTTTACGCGGATACAGTGACATCCGTGTGTTGCTGTTGTTGTTAGGGCTTTCCGATTGGCACATCCGATTATTTAAATGACACCTGGCGTGGTCATCATGGCCATGTATTGTCCCATTCTTCCAACATCTAATTCCCCTTTGTATGTTCAAATATTTACGAAAGACACTATTGAGTGCTGCCTTGTTATTCTTTACCACCAGCATTTATTCACAGGCTCCTGTGCTGTTAAAAGGAAAAGTAATTGATAATAAAACACAGGAAGCACTACCAGGTGCATCCGTGCGTATCAAAGGCGGCGCCACAGGCACGCTCGCAGATGCTACCGGCACCTACCAGCTAAGCCTGTTGAAGTTGCCGCAAACCATCATCGTTACTTTTATTGGGTATCAGTCGCAGGAAGTACTGATTACAAAAGACGACCTGAACAAAGTAGTGAAGCTGGAACAACAGCAGGCATTATCTGAAGTGGTAGTAACGGCCGTAGGCATCAGGAGTGCCACGCGCTCACTTGGTTACAGTGTGGGAGAAGTAAAGGCCGCGGCATTGAAAGATAGCCGGGAACCTAATATAGTAGCAGCACTCAGCGGAAAGGTAGCTGGTGTGCAGATCAATAATTCCGGTGGTTCTCCCGGTGGATCATCTACCATAAAAATCAGGGGAAACAGTTCCCTGCTGGGAAATAATGCGCCGTTATTTATTTTAGATGGCGTACCTGTAGATAATTCTATCCAGGATATTCTTCCCGTGTCAAACAGTGTATCCCTGGCTACACCATCCAACAGGGGCATTGATATTAACAGTGCAGACATTGCCAGCATAACCGTTTTAAAAGGTCCCGCTGCGGCTGCATTGTATGGTATCAGGGCTTCGAACGGCGCCGTGGTGATCAATACAAAAAGAGGCAGTTCCCTCACAGATAAATCTTTTGGGGTAAGCTACAGCGGATCATTTACGGTTGATAAAATAAACCGCCGCATGCAGCCGCGGCAAACCAGTTTTTCCAATGGCATCGGCGGGCAATATGTAAAACCCGGGACTACCGGCTCCGACGAAAACTGGGGCGCATTGCTGGATACACTCACTTACAGCTCACAGCCCAGCAACTTTGATAAGAACGGCACGATAGTAGGGCGAAGCTCCCCGCTCTCCAATGGCATACCGGTGAACAGGTATGACAATATCGGGCAGTTTTTCGTTAACGGCTATACGAATGATCATAACATCAGCTTTTATGGAAATACAGGAAATGCCGGGTATTATTTTTCTTATGGAAACCTGAAACAGACAGGTATTATTCCGACAACAGATTTCTTCCGGCATACTTTCCGTTTTAACGGCGACTATACCGTTAACGACCGGCTGAAAGTATCCGGTGGCCTCAATTACATCAAAGATGGCGCCGGTAACAGGGCTCTAATGGGAGGTTTTAATACCAACGTTGTTCGTGCGCTGATCAATTCCCCGGCAAACTTTGACATCACCAATGGTTACTCCGAACCATGGGAGCATCCCGAATCCTATAAGCTGCCGGCTACCACCAGCAAGCCGTGGGGCGACAGCCGTTCATACGCGAACGGTATTGGCTGGGATAATCCGTATTGGTCGCTCAATATGAATCCGCAAACCGATGAGCTGAACCGCTTCATTACTTTTGCAGAAGCCAGCCTGGATATTACGAGCTGGTTAAAAGCCACTGCCCGTTATGGCATCGACAACTATACCGATGTGAGGAAAGGCGCTTTTAGCCGCGGTACCTCCGGCGTAGGTACCGGTACCATCAATGACGTAAATTATTCCAGGAGAGACAATAACCTGGATGTTTTACTGGTGGCAGACCGGAAGCTTAGCAGAGACCTGGACCTTACCGTAGTAGCGGGATACAACTATTATAATTCCTGGAAGAACCAGGTAAATACCCGTGGCGACGGCTTAACGATCCCTGGTAATTTTAATATCGCCAATGCTTCATCTACCCAAACATTTAATCAAACCATCCGGAGAAAATTGGTGGCCGGATACGCAGATGTAAAGCTGGACTACAGGAAATGGTTATACCTGGAGCTGACCGGCAGGAACGAGTGGACTTCCACGCTGGCCAAAGGTAAAAATGCTTTCTTTTATCCTTCCGCCAGTACAAGTTTTATTTTTACAGACGCACTTCACCTGAATAACAGTATCCTGAATTTTGGTAAGATACGCGCCACTTACGCGCAGGTAGGCAATGACGCAGATCCTTATTCTCTTGAAACTTATTATGTGCCTACCACCAGCAGCGGATGGATACAGAGCGGAATCAGTTTTCCATTCAATGGCAAGCAGGGACTCAGTTACAGCGCTACTATCGGCAACCCCAATCTTAAACCTGAACGCATCAGCACCTGGGAAGCAGGCGTGGATCTGCATTTCTTCCATGATAAAACACAACTGGAGGGAGTTTATTATTACAACAGCAGTAAAGATCAGATTATACCGGTTACGCTACCTTACTCTACCGGTGCCGCCTACACGCTTACTAATGCGGGCAACATCGTTAACAAAGGAGTTGAAGCCAGCTTACAGCAACGTATTGTCAGCGGCCGGAAATTTTCATGGACAGCCACCGCTTTGTTTAACAAAAACATCAGCCGTGTAAATTATATCGCCGATAACATCTCCAGTGTGAGTCTTGGTGGCATATGGATGGAGGCGAGGGGTCAGGCAGGCCAACCCTACGGCGTATTCTACGGCACTGATGTAAAACGTAATGCAGCAGGAAAACCCATCATCGATGATAATCCCAACAGTGCCAGCTACGGTTATCCATTGGTAAATACTACGTTCACGAAAATCGGAGACCCCAATCCTGACTTTAATGCGGGGTTGCGTAATGAACTGAGATATGGTTCCTTCAGCTTTTCATTTTTACTGGATGGCCGCTTTGGCTTTGACCTGTTCAATGCACCGCGGTTGCAGATGGTGTTTAATGGAGTGGATGCCTCCACGGCTGCAAGAGGTACTACCACCGTTTTTGATGGCGTTACTGCTTCAAAAGGAGAACCCAATACCATTGGAGCGGTGCTGTCGCAGGCATGGTACCGTAACACTTTCAATATACAGGGGCTTTATGTGGAGCATGATCTTTACTGGATAAAGCTCAAAGATGTGAATCTTACGTATGCTGTACCAGCACAGCTGTTGAAGCCGGCCCACATATCTGCAGCAAGCGTTACGCTGACCGCCAGGAACTTTTTGTTGTCTACTAATTACACCGGTAGTGATCCGGACCTGGGAAGCCGCAATGGTTTGTCGAATGCAGCAGGTATCGACTTCTGGACAACGCCCAACACGAAAAGTTATGGCGTGGCACTGAATGTTTCTTTTTAATCCATTAAGTAATCAGCAAAATGAGAATATATCCATCTAATATCGGACGTTTATTTATTGCAGTGAGTATGTTAGCCCTGCAGGCTTCCTGCTCGCTTGAAGATACCAATGTTAACCCTAACGCCTCTACGGAGGTATCCGTCAGTGCGGTGTTAACTGGCGCGGAAGTAGCGCTGGGCTTTAACCTGGGCGTTAATGCCGGGTTGATTGCCAACATTTATATCCAACAGGCTTCCGGCGCCAACGGCGATGCCGCGTCCTTTGATAACTACGCTTCATCCACCCAGTACTTTAACCAAACCTGGCGGGGGTTTTATGTAGAGGTGCTGGATGAACTGAAGATTGTGCGAACCACCGCAACGCAACAGCAGTTGCCCTATTACAGCGGTATTGCACGGGTGTTGAGCGTATATACTTACGGCACTTTAACAGATCTTTTTGGAGATATTCCCTATAAAGAATCCCTGTATGGCAACAATATCACCAACCCCGTATATGACAAGCAGGAGGATATTTATAAATCGCTGCAGGAGCAGCTGGATTCCGCTATCGCAGAGCTTTCATTACCGGCGGCCAGTAACCTGGGCGCATTGCCGGCCACAGATGATGTGATATACGGCGGTAACATAGAGCGGTGGAAATCGCTTGCGTATACTTTGAAAGCACGTTTCGCGATACATCTTACTAAAATAAACAGCACCACTGCCGCACAAGCCACCTTGAACGCATTGTATGACGGCGCCCGCTACAGGGGAATAGCTGACAACTCCGGAGATGCGCTGGTGTTATTCGGCGCATCCACCACAAATGCGAATCCTTTCTATCAGCAAAATACCAACAGGCCGGGATGGATAGGGCTGGGCGCTTCTTTTGTAAACCTGTTGAACGGAAACGCTGTAACAGATGATCCCACTAAGCCGGAAGGGCTGCTGGTAGACCCAAGACGGGCATATTTCGCGACTCCTTACCCTGTGGGCAGCAGTACCTACCGGGGGAGCGCTCCAGGCGTGCCTGGCGCCTTTTCAGTGATCGGCAGCTATTATGGAACAGCTACTTCGCCGGTGGTGATCAGCAGTTTTGCAGAAGCAAAATTCCTGGAGGCGGAAGCGCGGTGGAGGATAAACCCCGCAGATCCTTTAGCTAAAACAGCATTGGAAGCGGCGATACGTTCGTCTTTTCAACGGGTAATCAGCAATAGTGCGGACCCTTATGCCACACCGGAGAAGCAACAGGCATATATAACGGCGAAGGCTATATTAAGCGGCGATTCCGGCAATGATCTGAATACGATTATCACCCAAAAATATATTGCATTGTTCCTGCAGCCGGAGGCGTGGTCGGATTACCGCAGAACAGGTTACCCGGCGTTGCCGCTCGCTAAGAACGCCACCAGCGTTGCCAATCCGAATGGACAAATACCACGCAGGATTCCTTACCCGCAGAATGAACAATCGTTGAATAAAAACACCCCGGCGGGATCGGGGTATCAATCACCTGCTTTGTGGTGGGACAAATAAACTATCAGCCAACTAAATAATAAGACATGAAATTTTCAACCTCTTCCGGATCCTTCATTTCGTTGATGCTGCTGGGCGCTGCATCGGGCGCTTATGCGCAGTACAGCCCGCAGAAAAGCTATGCCGGAAAGCCAGGTACCACGCTTGCACAATCAGTTATTACCCCTGCGCCTTTTAACCCGGTTGCCCCGGCAGGCGCCCCCAATATTATTTATGTGATGCTGGATGATGTGGGATGGGGTGCCAGCAGCGCGTTTGGCGGACTAGTGGAAACGCCCGTTTTTGATAGTTTGGCTAATAACGGCCTGCGCTATACGAACTTTCATACTACTGCTATCTGCTCGCCTACGCGTGCATCATTGCTCACAGGCCGCAACCATCATTCGGTGAATGTGCCTACCGTGATTGATGCCGCGGTGAACCTGCCGGGACATAACGGTTATATGCCGTTTGAAAAAGGTACCGTAGCGGAGATATTAAGAGAAGACGGATATAATACTTATGCCGTTGGTAAATGGCATGTAACGCCCAGCCCGGATCTTACACCGGCAGGGCCTTTTAACCGCTGGCCTACAGGGCGCGGGTTTGATGCCTTCTTTGGATTCATGGCCGGGGAAACCGATCAGTACACACCGGCGCTCTGGGAAAACACGGTGAAGGTAGAACCGGATCTGCAGGGGAAACATCTTACAACAGTGCTGGTAGATAAAGCGATTTCCTACATCGCCGGACAGCACTCCGCTGCACCCGATAAACCTTTCTTCCTGTACTTTACTCCGGGAGCTACACATGGGCCTCACCAGGTAGACAGGGCCTGGATAGATAAGTACAAAGGTAAATTTGATGCCGGCTGGGATGTATACCGCGAGCAGGTGCTGGCGCGTCAGAAGGCGCTGGGCCTGGTGCCAAAGGATGCCACCCTGCCACCACGCAACCCGGGCGTGAAGCCGTGGGACTCACTTTCCGCCACTGAAAAGAAAGTGTTTTCCCGCTTCTTTGAAGTGTACGCCGGATTTCTTTCCCATACGGATTATGAAGTAGGACGCCTGGTAAACTACCTGCGGGATACGAAACAGCTGGATAATACGCTGATCGTGCTTATTATCGGAGATAACGGCGCCAGCAAGGAAGGAGGACTCAGCGGCCATGTGCATGGCATTAATGAGTATATCGACGGCAGTTTGTTTACCGAGAACTACGACCGCAGGATAAAGGATATTGATAGTTTATATGAGAAGATAGGAAGCCCGGAATCCGGTCCCAACTACCCGGTGGGCTGGGCGCAGGCGGCGAATACACCTTTCCGTTATCTTAAACAGGATGCGAACAGTGAAGGCGGTACCCGTAATCCGCTGGTGATCTTCTATCCAAAGCTGATCAAAAAAGGAGGCATACGTACGCAGTATTCGCATGTAAACAGCGTGACGCCTACCGTGCTGGAAATTGCCGGGTTGAAAATACCAAAAGTGATCAATGGTTATCCGCAGGATACGCTGGAAGGCATTAGTTTGGCTTACACGATCAATAATGAAAAGGCGCCTGGCAGGCATCACGTTCAGTATTACGAAATATCCGGTGGCCGCGCCATCTACAAAGATGGCTGGAAAGCTGCTGTGAGCCACAAACGGGGTACGCCGTTCACCACAGACACCTGGGAACTGTATAATCTGAATACAGATTTTAATGAACAACATGATCTGGCCGCCGGCAACCCGGCGAAGCTGAAAGAGTTGCAAAGTCTTTTTGACACAGAGGCATGGAAGTATAAAGTGTATCCTCTGCTGGGAGATACCACCCGTCTTACACCGGCTATCCTTACCAGGGGACCATTGGATAGCCGCCCCAGCGCTGTATTATACCCGGGTATCACGCAGGTGCCTTCCCGTTCCGCTCCCTTTCTTTCAGAGCAATCGTTTATCATTAAGGCAGATGTGGAGTTGAGTGATGCAAAGAATGAAGGCGTGTTATTAAGTACGGGCGGGCGTTTTTCAGGGTTTACATTTTTTGTACAGGGAGGAAAACTGCAGGCGGTGCATAACAACAACGGGCAACTCACTTCGCTTACTTCGGGTAAGGCGCTTCCGTTGGGTAAGGCTATACTCCGCTATGAACTGACGTACACACCGGCATTGCGACTCACAGATCCGGCGGGAACAGAGGCACTATACATCAATGATGAAAAGGTGGCAGAACGGGCCATCAGCAAAGCTGATGCTACTATTTCGCCTTATGATGAAGGGCTGGATGTAGGTCGGGACCAGGGTTCTGCAGTATCGCCGTTGTATAAGTCGCCTTACAATTTTACCGGTAAACTTAACCATATCGAAATTATACATCCATCACTTTAAATGCACTATTATGACGTTAGCAGATCTTGTTTTAATAACAAAAAAAATTGCCATCGGCATATTGATATTCCTGATACCGCTGGTAATTATTGCTGGTAGCATCTGGCTGATACACTTTTTATTTAATCAACATCACTGATCACATAAAAAAGATAAAGTATGACAACAACAGCAAAAACGCAGACGCAGGTGATCCTGAAGGACTCCCTGATTAGTTTACTGCTATATGTATTGCCGATAGGGCTCATGTTTCTGTCGTTTTATATCAGTGGCAGCAAACCTTGGCTGAACGCCACTTCTGAGCATCTTTCCTTCCGGGCGCCGGTACTCCTGGATGCGGTATTTAATAATCTTAAAACGTGGGGGTTACCCGCTATTATGCTGGTAGTAGGGGTGATAGAGTTTTCGGTAGGACTGTACGAAAACAAGTGGACAAAAAATGAACGCACACTGGATATCGTATGTTTTATACTTCCAAAAATTGTGTTGCGTCCGATGATTGCTTATTTCGGGTTGAAGTTATTGCCATTTGTTTTACCGGATGCAAAGAATGCGTTTGCCTGGGTACCTTTCTGGTGGGGTATTGCCATCATGGCTGTTGCCGATGACCTTACGCAGTACTGGTATCACCGGCTGCATCACCAGCTGCCGCTGTTATGGCGCTTTCACCGCACGCATCATTCCGCGCCTTATATGGGTATGGCTATGACGAGCAGGCAGAATATTATTTACACGGCGTTCTTTTCGCAGATCTACCTGACGGTTACGCTGACCTACCTGGGTCTTGGCTACCCGGCGCTTTTCGTAGGCGGTATAAAATCGCTGATTACTACTGCGGCGCATTCCAGTCTAAAATGGGATAAGCCGTTTTATACCATCCGGTGGCTCAATCCTATAGGCTGGATCATGGAGCGTTTAATTTCAACGCCGGCCACGCATCATGCGCACCATGCAGATACCACAGATGATGGCATAGGGAACTACAAAGGCAACTTCGGGAATATGTTTTTTATCTGGGACATCATTTTTGGTACTGGTATTATTACCCGTCAGTATCCAAGTGCTTACGGATTGAAACATTATAAAGAAGAGGAATGGTATGCACAGTTGTTATGGCCTATTTTTAAATCGAAGAAAGAAGGCAGTGAGCTGGCGCATAACGGGCCGGTGGTAGGAGATGAAGTAACAGAAGAACCGGTTCCGGTGGTAGCGCCGCCTGTGGCGGCGATTGTACACGCAGAAGCAGTATAGCGTATTGGATATAGCAAAAAGAAACCGCTGCAAACATTTGTTTGCAGCGGTTTCTTTTTTAATGGAGATGTTACCGTTCGCGGTAGGCGATGCAGGAAATTTTACCCATTCCGGTATATGATTTATACAGCTGTAAAGATGCATTGATGTCAGGAACGTTATAGATATCAAGTGTGCCGGAGTTCGCGGGTTGCCCCTGGGTATAGGTGGCTACCAGTAACTTTTTGCTTAGCCCGATATATTCGTAGCGTAATAATTTGATATATAAAAAGAGGATATCTCTTTTAACGGAGATATCCTCTTTTGTACCGGATAGCTATTCTTATAACCGGAACGCATTCACGTTTCCTGAAAAATCTGCCACGTACAGCATGCCGTTATACACGGCCATATCGGCAAATACGGGCGCGCCGGTATTAAATCGACTGATCATTTTCCCCGTAGCCAGGTCAACCACATATACATACCCGTCAGACGCGCCTGCAATGAGGCGGTTGCCGGCCAGTAACGGTGTAGATTCGATAGTAGCGGAAGAAGGGGAAGAGTAGGGCGCTGAGTAAAACAGGGCTTCTCCCGGTACAAAGCGCCACAGTTCCTTTTTTGTTTTTTTGTCGAAGGCCAGCATACCACCGGCGGCAGTGCAGGTAATGATATACTGGTTGGTGACCAGCGGCGCTGTCATGGTTTTCAGATCTTCGGTAACAGGAATGCTGTCTGTTGTTTTCCCGGTGGCAGGATCCAGGATATGAAGTTTGTTGATACCGTGTACATACAGCCGGTTGTCAAAGAAAGCGGGTGTGCCGCTGCGGAAGCGGATACCTTCATCGCTGCGTTTCCATTGTAGTTTTCCGGTGGCGGCATTGTGTGCAAACAGGTGGTTCCAGTTGGAGGAAGTAACGAGCACCCCGTTGTGGATGGCCATTGCTGCAGGCGTGCCTTCGCCGCCGGTCCAGTCGTGGTTGGTCCATTTTACCTCACCGGTATGGATATCCAGGGCTTGCAGGTAATTGCCTGCGCCGGTGTAATAAACGTCCTCATGGATAGCGCCGGCAGAATTATAGGCGGGCAGGTTTTTCAAATCGCCCGCATGTTTCCACCGTAATTTACCGGTAGCGGCATCAAGGGCGCAGGTAACGCCTTCTGCATCGGTGGCCAGTAACAGGCCATCGTGGTAGCTAATGCTGTGTTTAATGGAGTTGCCGGTGGGGAATTGCCACAGCTGTTTGCCGGTTTGTGCATCCAGTGCGGTGATGCTGCTATGGTGATTGCCTTCATCATCAATAGTGCCTGTGAATATTTTACCTGCTGCGCAGATGGGAGATGATTTCCAGATATTGCCTCCCACGTTTGCGGTCCAGATTAAATGCAGCGGGCCGGCGGTAGGTATACCGGTAACGCCTGTACGTTGTATGTTCTGTAATACTTCCGGCCAGTCGGCTATGTTACCGTTATTTTTTACAGAGATATTTTTTGCCAGTGTAAAAGTATCCCTGCGGAACAGCACCCTGCCGGTGCCTAATGTAGCTTCTAACGTAGCCGTATATACGCCGTTTAACCAGCTGCCGGGAATAGCGGTGGTGGCGAACCAGTTCCAATCGGTGCGGGGTTGCAGCGGCACCTGCCTTACGAGATTTCCTTTTTTATCGAATAAGCTGAACAGCACTTTATTTACCGGCGAAGATGTATGATAGGCATTTGCACTGATCACCATTTTATCCTGGTCGAAAGCGATGCCCGCTGCTGATGGCGATACCGCTACCAGCTGATCGTGTACATAGGTATAACGCCGCTGTACAAACGAAAGCCCGTTTTTATCCACGCCGATTACATCGAAGTTGGAAGCGGAGTTATCGATACCGCCGCCGGGAGGCGGCGCTGCACAAAGGGAGCGGATACCGGTGTTGCCGTGGGTACGGGCAAAATTAATATGCCAGTGACCATAGATCCAGGCTTTGAGGTGGTGCTCATGAAGGTTGATGCTATCGTTTTTTGAGCGGATGGTAAACAGCGTATCATAGGTGAGCAGGTCGTGATTGAATATGATCACGGGCTTTTCCGGTGCGGTATTGGCGAGATCATTTTTCAGCCATTGTACCACATCATCCACGGTGTAAGACGGTTGATAATCACCGTTGCGCATAGGCGTTACAATGAAGTGGGCGGGGCCGGCGTCAAAGGAATAGCATACCGGGCCAAACAGGGATTCATACAGTGCTTCGCCGTACGGACCTTTTACCAGGTCGTGATTACCGATGCAGTAATATACGGGTAACCCCATGGTGCGGATATTAATATATTGTGCGTGGAATGCCATGCCTTTTTCGTAGCAGATATCGCCGGTATGGATCATGAAATCAGCGTTTTCATTGTGTGCATATTCTTTTGCATCGGTGATCCAGCTGTTGAACTGGTAGGTTTCGGTATCGGTGAGCCGTACGAATTTCGCGGTAGCAGCTTTGGCTTTATTTGCAGGCTGCACGCCAAAGTCGTAAGCCCGCAAGGCGCTGTCCACGGGTATATAGAATGCTTTGGTGAACCGGTATCCGGCCGGCGTGGTGATAAATATAAACCTTGTTTTCGCATGGCCCGGAAGGTGATAGTTACCGTTGGTATCGGTGATGGTAACGTGCAGTCCATCGGATACGCGAACGCCTGCGAGTCCTTTTCCTGTGTTGTTTGGCTGTCCGCTGGTATTATTGTCTATAAACACCTTGCCGGAAAATCCCTGTGCCATCAACATTTGCAGGCTGCAGACGATGAGGAGGGGTAAGAGTAAATGCTTCATGAATGGATTTATTTTATAAGCATGATGGCGGTATTAAAAAGGATTACCATGATCCATGTTGTTGCGGGAATAATATCACTGCAAAACATGGATCATGGTAATCCTGGTTCATCACTGTTTATCCGGTTTACCAGCCGAATATCTGTTTCAGTTTATCATTCAGTATCGTCTGTTGTTTGGGTATCGGACGATAGTAGTACTGCGGATCTTTAAAAGTGCGGCCGGCGCGGTCGGCAGTAAATTTAATATGACCGTTGGTGCCGTTTTCGAGGTAGAAGTTATTCTCCCCGGTTTTATCCATGAGATAGAAACGCGACAATTTTGCTCTTACATCAGCGGGTAACCCGGCGATAGATGAGGTATCTGTAGTATTGGGCAGGATAGCGATATCGGCTACATTGTCGCCGGTCATATCAATGCCGCCGAGTGCGGGAACATACATGCCCTGTGGCGCTTCCTGGAGGCGTGCCCCGGCTTTCCAGCGATTGATATCTTTGAGGCGCAGTCCTTCGCAGGCCAGTTCCACTCTTCTTTCGCGGCGTATTTCCAGCAGCACGCCTTTATTGGGTCCGCTTACCAGGTAGGCTGCATTCAGCACCGGATCTACGTTTCCATTGGTGGCAGCGAGGTTGAGATCAGGCATTTGTACCCTGCGGCGCAGCAGGTTTACGGATGCATCAAGATCGGCCTGTGAGAGGGTGCCCAGTTCTGCTTTTGCTTCGGCAAAATTCAGCAGTACTTCCGCATAGCGGTATACGGGTAAAGCGGTGTAGTTGGTTTCCCATCCCTGGCGTTGTTTCGGATCACGCGGATAAAATTTCAGCTGGTCGTATGCGCCGAGGTTCGGTTTTGCAATGTACACATTGTTATCCTGCGTGGTGGAAAAGCCGGGGTAGGCCACCGTTTCCGCCAGGCGGGGATCACGGTCCCTGAAAGTTGCCGTGAAACCAATTTTATCATAGCCTGGTTGTGAAGTGAATGGCTTGCCATCTTTCATCAGGTAGCTGTAAACAAGGCTCTGACTGAGCGACCAGGTCCATCCGAGTACGGTATGGGTATTGTTTCCCTTACCCAGGCTCTGCGGATAATCTCTCCATTGAATGATTTCTTTGTTGCCGTTTAATGAAAGGCTGGAAAACAAAGCGCGGTAATCTTCTCCACCTTTACCGGTGTTGTAAATCACATAGCGGTTACTGCTTATTACCTGCTGAGCTGCTGATACTGCTTTCTGGAGAAATGCGTCTGCGGTGTTCGCAAGTTTTACTTCTTCGTGGTATTTTCTGAATGTTCCTTCGAAGAGGCAGAAGCGGGACATTAACACCAGGGCAGCGTATTTATTTACGCGGGTACCGTTGTCTTTATCATCTACCTTAATATTATCCACGGCAAACTGCAGGTCGGCGAGCACAGAATCAGCTACTGCGGAACGCGGATCGCGACCTTTGTACAGATCCGGGTCCACATCTGTTAATGCGTGGCCGTACCAGGGCACATCAGAATAGGTAGCTATCTTTTCAAAATAAAATCTGGCACGGAAGTAACGGGCGATACCGATGTAGTGATTAATATCGGCTGCATCTCCTTTTGCTTTGCCGGCGTTGTCCAGCAGGAAGTTGATATCACGCAGCCGGTCCCAGTCGTCCCATCCGCCCACGGTAGTTGCATCGAGGGTGTTGTGCACCAGTTTGTCCATTTCGCTGCCGGTGTTACCGGAAACGTTATCTGAATTGTTATCATCATACGGCGCGGAAAGATTATCATCGTATAAGCCGTTGATGTAGGTATTCAGATCTTGTGGTGAATTAAAGTATGCTTCCGGTGAAATCTCCGTTTGAGGGTTGCGTTGCAGGAAGTCCTTGTTACAGGAAGCTGCTGCACAGCCCAATATCATGAGTGATAAATAAAGCCTTTTATTTTTCATGTTCCGATGTTTGAATTAATTAAAAGTTCAGGTTTAATCCGAACGAGTATGTTTTCTGGTAGGGATATACAGAACCGTCCAGTCCTTCGGGATCGATATTCGCTTTCAGATGGGAGATGGTAAAGATATTTTCCGCACTGAAATAAACACGGAAGCGGAAGATCTTATACTTCTCTGTGATGGACTTTGGAATAGTGTAACCGATGGAAACATTTTTAAGACGGGTATATGCAGCGTTCTGCAGGTACCTGGTTTGTGGTGCGCCTAGTTCGGAAGCATCTTCCGCGATATATGATTTCAGGCGCGGGAAGTAACCATTGGGTGTTTCGGATGTCCAGCGATCGAGGTTGTGTACCTGTACGTTTGTCCACGGTTGTGCATATACGCCCCAGAAGTAGTGGTTACCTGGGTTGGGGTACCAGTCTCTTTTCCCAATACCCTGGATCAGGGCGCGGAAATCGAAACCTTTATAGGAAGCGGTGAGGTCAATGCTGTAAGGAAAGCGTGGCTGGTTGTTACCAATGATCTTCCTGTCGCCTGGGTTGCTGATGGTGTTATCGCCATAGTCTACCGAGCCGTCGCCATTGAGATCTTTGAATTTCAGGTCGCCCACATAGAACTGGTACTGCTGGTCGTCGGAACCTACTTTGGATTGGTTGGCATGTGATTTCAGTTCGTCTTCATTCTGGAAAAATCCTTCCGTAACGAGGCCCCAGATGTCGCCTATTTCCTGTCCTTTGTAGTAGTTGCGGTTTTCCAGTGAGCCGGCGTCATAGTTGGCGAGGGTACCGGTAGGATTGGTGAAGCGGGTAATAAAGGAGCGGCTGTCGGCCACCAGTAATTTCACGCCGTATCCGAAATCGTTGTTACCGATTTTAAACTGATCGCGCCAGTAAAGGGTCATTTCCCATCCACGTGTTTTCAGGTCGGCAGAATTGGTTCTTGGAGCCGGGGCGCCGTATACGTTGGGCAGTTCCTGGCTTTTGGCGAACATGCCGTTGGTGTAACGGGTGTAGCGGTCGTAGCTGAAAAATAATCTTTCTTTCAGCATGCTGAAGTCGATACCGCCGTTAACCGTTTTTACCGACTGCCAGGTGTAGGTGGCGGTAACCGGCGTGGGTGCGTATACGCCGATAGGCAGCTGACCATTCAACACGGAGTTGATGTTTCCGGCGGACATGAGTGGCATGTAGCCGTAAGCTTTCCATTGCTGATCGCCGAGAGAACCATAGGAGCCGCGGAGTTTCAGTAGGTCGATGCCTTTAATACTACTGAAGAATGTTTCTTTGGAGATCACCCAGGCGGCGGAAGCGGACGGGAAGAAGCCCCAGCGGTTATCGGCGCGGAAGCGCGATGATCCGTCATTACGACCATTTACTTCTACAATATATTTATCATCGTAAGTATAATTCAGGCGGTAGAAAATACCTCTTACGGCCCAGTCTTCGATGGCTTGCTTTTCAGTGATATTACCGGTAGCCAGTTGCGGGGTGGGGTATTGAGTACTGATAAGTCCCTGCCTGTTTACATTAAATATATTCGTGTAGTGGTATTCCTGGTTAAACCCTGCCAGTGCGCCAACGGCGTGTTTTTTATTAAATGTTTTATGGAAGTCGGTGTAAATGTTATACACATTATACTTCAGTTCATTGGTACTGTTGTTGGCAGACGACTGGTTGCCGTTGGTATATTGGGTTGGCTGATCGGGACCGTTGCTGTAAGGAACCGGCAGTGTATAGGATTTACCTACATTATTTCCGCGGCGATAGGTAGCATCTCCTTTCAGCGTCCACACATCTTTTACCAGGTTTATTTCTGCATTGAAGGTGGTCATAAATTCGCTCCAGGTATCTGCAGAGCGGCCGCCATCCTGCAGGTTGCCCAGTAAGGCCGCGCCGTCGGATGTCCAGGTACCATCCGGGTTGCGGGGTACGGATAAAGAAGGTGTGCGGTTGGCATTATGAAAAAATAAGTAATCAACGGTATTGGCGGGTTGTGAATAGGTGGTGTTGGTGTACATGGTGTTGCTGCCAAACTTCACGCGGTCGTTGATGGTATAGGTAGCTTTTGCACGCATGTTATAGCGCGTATATTGATCGGGATTATAGCGGAGCATTCCATCCTGTTTGTAATAATCTCCGGAGAAGTAGTAATTCAGTTTTTCATCTCCGCGGGAAATGCTGAAGTTGGCATTATAGGCGGGCGCTGTTTTCTGGTATACTTCATGGAGCCAGTCGGTAGATCCGTAATAGGCATACTTTGTTTTATCGGTGGGGCTTACGATCACTCTTGGCAGAGAAGGGTCGTTGGCCAGTTTTTCTGCATAGGCCCTGTCGGCAGCGGGATAAAGGTCATACAGCGGGGTGGCGGCATCATGCTTGTATTGCATGGTGGTGAGCGGGTCTGTAATGATTTTGGGTACCAGGCCCAGTGTGCGCACGGCGTAGTTGGTGTTGGCATTCATCTGGAGCCGGCTGTCTTTACCCGATTTGGTGGTAATGAGTACTACTCCGAAAGCGGCGCGGGCGCCATAGATCGCGGCGGAGGCGGCGTCTTTCAGGGTGGTTACGCTTTCCACGTCGGCGGGATTGAGGCGCGATACTTCGTCGCTGGTAAAGGGGATGTTATCAACCAGGATGAAGGGGTCGCCGCCGTTGATGGAAGTCAAACCACGCAGGTTGAATTTTGGTGCGGAAGATACGCGGCCGTTGTTATTAGTAATATTCAGGTTGGGCAATAATCCCTGCAGGCCGTTACCCACATTGGCGATGGGACGGCTTTCCAGCTCTTTACCAGAGATGGCGTCTACAGCGCCGCTGAGGTTAGCTCTTTTCTGTTTACCATAACCCACTACCACTACTTCATTAAGGCCGCTGGAATTGGCTTTCAGGGCGATGTTAAAGGTAGCGCCTTCGCGTGCTTTCATCTGCTGGGCTTCGTAGCCTACGTAGGTAAATTCCACGATGGCATTTTCCGGCGCTTCCAGGGTGAAGCGGCCTTCGGTATCTGTTTTAGCGCCCTGGGTGGTACCTTTTACCAGCACGGTAACGCCAATCAGCGGGTTGCCGGCTTCATCGGTTACCCGTCCTCTTATATGAACATTCTGTGCAGTTTCACCTGCTTCCAGGATTACCACCAGGTTATCTTTCATGATTTTATACCCCAGCGAGGTGCCCGCGAGCGCCTTGTCCAGGATTTCCGCTACCGGAGCGTCTTTCATGGAGATAGAGATTTTCCGGTCGGGGATGCTGGCGCTTTTGTACACGAAAGTGTAGTCGCTTTTCTGCCCGATGACAGTCAGCAGTTTACCAATGTTAATATTGTTATAATTAACACTGATCCGTTCCTGTGAAAACCCGTGTGCGCTTAGTTGTAAGAACCCGGCACAAAGCAATACGGAGGTTAGTTTCATACGCAATAATAGTTTCCTCATATTCCGCTGGGGAATATGGGAAGGCCACCAATAGCTTTTTTTCATAAATTTGTTTCGTTAGGTTAAATAATGAGCCGTTACCAGATCGTAAGGAAATCGGTTTACATTGTTCAGCCAGCATTTTGAAAAGGGGGAATGTTGCTGCATTTCCCTTTTTTTATTTGCTGTCTGCAATAAGAAAAATCAGTGGATTATCAAGCCATAGATGACGTTTGGATGTTGTGTTTTACCATATGTAAATAACATTTTCTTTCGTGTTCACCTCATAATGAAAGCCAGACATCAGTTGTAATGCCTGCAATACATCTTCAATACTTTGTTTCCGGAATGCGCCGGTAAATACTTCGTGTTTATATTTATCGTTTTTAAAACGCAGGGTTACGTTGAACCAGCGTTCCAGGTCGTGCGACAATTGTTCAAAAGTGACATTGTCGAAGTCGAAGCGGTCGTTCACCCAGGCGGTAGCTGGCTTTTCCGCTGTTGTAGGGGCGCCGGCAACAGCGATTGTTTTTACCGGTGTAATGCTAAAATTGGTTTTTCTGTTTACGGGTATTTGTTTGTTTTCTTTTGTGCCGATGATTAACTTTTGTTCCGGTTGCAGTTGTATGGTTTTCCTCGTTCCGGAATGATCGTTATCCGGGAAATTCACTTCCACTTTTCCGCTGAGTAAGGTTGTTTCCACGGTAGCATCCTCTGTATAGGCCTTTACATTAAATACGGTGCCCAGTACGCGGATATTGATGTTACCGGATTGGATGATGAACGGGTGCGCGGGGTCGTGCTTTACATCAAAGTAGGCTTCACCTGTCAGATTCACTTCACGCTCGCCGTTCAGAAAGCGGGTGGCGTCGTACTGGAGGCGGCTGCAGGCGTTGAGTATTACGCTGGTGCCATCAGGGAGTACCACGCTGGTTTTAGAGCCGGTTTTGGTGACCACCTCATTGCGGGAAAGCCTGTTTGCGCGGCATGGCCGGCCACAGGGTATATGCGGCGATGAGCAGGGCGATGCCGGCGGCAATACCACTGATCATCCGCCAGGGAATCAGCCGTTTGGCGGGAGGCTGCTCCTGATCCTGCTGAAGGAACAGGTTGATGCGGTCCATTCCTTCGCTGGCCAGCTGTTCTTCCTCCGCCGGGGAAAACCCCCTGGCACTGTTAACGGAACTGATATCACTGACAATAGTAAAGGCGTACTGCAGCTCCGGAAACTGCATCAGCAATGTTTCCAGTTCTTTCAGGTCGGCTGCGGTGGCCTCTCCCGATACTTTCCTGGCCATCAATATATTTACCCGGTTGCGCTCGATCATTTATTTTTATCCATATTATATCAGAAGGACGAAAAGAAAATGAAAAACCCCCAAAGCTGCCGGCAAATTTTTTCTTTCCCCGGAATCCGGGCAGATATCAGCATTCCAGGCTCCCCAAAAGAGGATCTTAAAAATAAATTGCGGGATAATTTATTTTGTTAACTTTAGCGTAATCTGCGTTATATATTATTGCAACCAATATCAGTGGCTTAAAAGGGATGGATCAGTGTACAATCAATGAATTATTTAAAAACATCACGGTGAACAATGATCAGGCGGCCTTCAAAGCTTTCTATCATCATTTCTTCATCAAGTTGTTACGTTTTTCTTTTTCGCTTACCCGTAATAAAGAGGTGGCGGAAGAAATAACGAACGATGTTTTTATGTATTGCTGGCAAAAAAGGCAATCACTGACGGACATAAAAAATCCGCAGGTATACTTGTTTGTGGTAGCGAAAAATAAAGCGATTGATCATATGCGCAAACAGGCCAGCTCCCGGCAGGTAGTTTTTGCAGAAGAAGATAAGCTGGAAATTGCCTTTGAAAGCGATCCGGAGCAACTGATGATTTCTGCGGAGATGATCCGCAAAATGGAGCATACCATCGAACAGCTTCCTCCCAAATGCAAAATGGTATACATCCTGGTAAAGCAATACGACCTTCGTTATAAAGAGGTAGCCACCATTTTAAACCTCTCGGTTAAAACGGTGGAAAACCAGTTGGCTATTGCCATGAAACGCCTTACGGCTGCCGTAAATTTCACATTGGAGAAAGCATAGTTCAGGGTATCACTTTCATCTTTTTAAAATTTTCAAAGATTTCCAGGAACATAACTTCCGTATCTACAAACTCTCCAAAACCTGCGCGGCGTGCTTTGCTGCCGTCGGCAAAAAAGTCGTAGTCCCACGAAAAAACAAAGTCACCGAACTTCCAGGAAGATACTTCCGCATAACTGTATTGCAATCCGTATTTTTCCGTCATGGCATTCCACAAGGGCTCCTTGTCGGCCATTACTACGTCGAGCTGCATCGGCAGGGGTGCAGCTGTTTCCATGCCAAAATAACGGGCAATGCGCGGCCAGAGATCAGACCAGCGGAAAAGGTCGCCGTTGTTGATATTAAAGGCTTCATTGGCGCCGGCAGGACTTTCGGCTGCCCATACTGTAGCTTTTGCCAGCAGGCCGGCATCGGTCATTTCCATGAGTTTATCGTAGGCGCCTGGTTTCCCGGGAAAGCGCAGCGGCAGTCCAAGTTCCTTTGAAATAGCGGCGTATACGGCGATCACCATGGCGAGGTTCATGGGATTGCCTAATGCAAAGCCACCAACTACAGAGGGCCGGATGGCGGACCACGACCAGGATTTGTCCTGTTGATATGCTTCCAGGAAACGTTGTTGTTCCATATTGAATTCGGGCGGCATAAAGCTGCCTGCATCTGTTTCGCGCGCGGGTGTTTTAAATGGACCGAGGTGGGCGCCGTATACTTTGTATCCCTGCATCAGGCTGATGTGTTGCAGGTTGGTGGCAATGGGGGCTACCACTTCAATCACGTTGCGGAGCATGGTCATGTTGGGCGCCACCAGTTCTGCCCAGCTGCCGCGGTCCTGGTAGGCGGCGTAAAATATATGCGTCACCGTAGTAAGTGGCTTCAGTTGCTGTTCACTGTTTTCCCGGCTTAGTAAGTCTACGGCGATGTGTTTTACGTTAGCCGTATCGGCACCGCCTCTCCGGGATAAACCAATGATATTCCAGTTGGGCTGCGTAAGCAGGTAATCGATAAGATTGCGTCCTATTACTCCCTGTGCGCCTGCTATCAGGGCTACTTTCTTATTATTATGCTGTTCCATATCTGTGTTGTATTTTTAACGGTACAAAGGTCAGCGTTGCGGGTTCAGGATTACTTGTACATCCGCGGGGTTCATTGGTATATTTTAAAGAATGAAGAGATACATACAACACGAATACCTGAAAGTGTCGCACTTTACTGCCCGGGAGTGGGAGCATCCGGTGCATAACCATAATCATTTTGAGCTCATCTTTATACATAAAGGCAGCGGTACGCATTGCATTTCGGGGATGAATATCCCGTATGAGGGTCCCTGTTTGTTTTTGCTGGCGCCCTGTGATGCACATCATTTTGAGATTACCGTGCCTACGGAGTTTACCTTTATCAAATTTACCAATGTGTACCTGCATGGCGCCGGCAATATGCGGCTGCAGCAAAGCTGGAACCAGGAGCTGGATCAGTTGTTATTGCAGGCACGGCAAAAGAAAATGATGAAGACAGGTATTCAGCGTATGGAGCCATTGATACAGCTGGTGGCGGCAGAGTGGAAAGCTGCCGGGCAGGAAAGCAGTGATACTGTTTTCTTTTTGTTGCAGGCGTTGTTTACCATGATCAAACAGGTGGCGGATCACGAATTGTTGGAGGCAGGCCCGAAAAGCGGTGCGCGGGTAACGCATATCCTGAACTATATTCACGAGCATATTCACCAGGCGGATGATATCCAGGTAGAGCAACTGGCGGAGTTGTTTGGGTTTTCCAAACATTACCTGGGGGCTTTTTTTAAGGAGCAAACCGGCACTACGCTGCGGGATTATGTGAACCAGTATAAATTACAATTGCTGGAAAACAGGTTGCATTACAGTGTTTTTTCTTTGAAAGAAATCAGTTATGAACTGGGATTTAACGATCAGAGTCATCTGAATAAATTTTTCAGGAGATATCATGACATGAGTCCTTCTGCTTACCGCGAACAGGTACAGGGGCTGGCGTAATAGGAATATAAATAAAATGGGGAGTACCGGTGGCGGTGCTCCCCATTTTATATTTAATGATGGCATATTTAATGACGGCCCAGTTTTTTGAGCATGCGGGCATGTTCCCACAGGGCGCGTATAAAGGTAGGTTGAACCTGGTAAGGTATGTTAAAGGCTGCCGCCTGTTCTTTAACAATAGGCGCCAGTTTCCGGTAATGCACGTGGCAGATGCCGGAAAACAGGTGATGTTCTATCTGGTAGTTTAGTCCACCGATACACCAGGATAATACACGGCTGCGCGGTGCATAGTTGGTGGTGTTTTCCATTTCATGAATGGCCCAGCTGTCTTTCATTTTCCTGTCTGCATCGGGAGCGGCATACCCGGAAGAGCTCATAACATGCGCCGGCTGGAAGATACAGGCAAGCAGTAATCCGGCGGTGAAATGCATGAGGAAGAATCCTGCCAGCACCCAATACCAGGGCATTCCGGAAAATATTAACGGCAACACCAGGATATATCCGTAGTAAAATACTTTGAATACGGAGATCCTGAACATGGCCTGTTTTAACGTAACTTTTTGTTTTGAGAGCAGACCATGACTTTTATAGCGCAGTACCTGCAGGTAATCTTTTGCTGTCATCCAGAAAAGGGTCATGAGCATGTAAAAGCCCCATGCGTACATGTGCTGGTAACGGTGATACCAGGCGCGTGGCTGATTAGGGGAAAAGCGCAGCAGTTTAATACTGTCTATATCTTCATCCAGACCGGACACATTGGTATACGTGTGGTGGAGCACGTTGTGCTGTATTTTCCAGGTAGGCGCATATCCGCCAATAATTTCCAGGATATGTCCCATCATATTGTTGATGCTCTTTTTGGGAGAGAAGGAGCCGTGATTGGCGTCATGCATAATGGATGCGCCGATGCCTGTAACACCCAGACCACTGAGCAGCCACAAACCGAGGTACAGCCATACGCTTCCTGCGCCGAGGCCCACCACCATCAATGTATAGGGTACAAAATATAAGGCGAGCATTACGATCGTTTTAATCCACATTTCCCTGTTGGCATACACAGAGATGTTGTTAGCGGAAAAATAATCCTGTACTGCAGCCTTTGCAGATTCAATAAAGCTGTTGTTACCGCGCGAAGCAAAGCGCACTATATGCCATTCCTCTTTTTTCATATTATTATTTTAATCAGAAAACGTGTTGTGATACAGAAAACGAGCAGGAGGGGAGAAGTGCTGATCAGTGTATGTACCCGCAATTTACGACAAATGTTTTTAGCACGTGTTTAGCAGATTTCATCACTATCAAAAAAGGAAGTATATTCGGGTTTGCACATACATAATCTATATAACTGTCAATTATGGAACACCTGCTTACCGTTGACTCGCTCGTCAGCCTGTTAACGTTAACCGCCCTGGAAATAGTGTTGGGGATCGATAACATTGTGTTTATTTCTATCCTGGCGGGGAAACTGCCGGAAAATAAACAAAAGAAGGCCCGTCGCCTCGGGCTGGGACTTGCCATGTTTGTACGTATTTTATTGTTGCTGTCGATCAGCTGGATTATGTCGCTGATAAAACCGCTTTTTAATATCGGCGACTGGATTGGTGTGCAGAATACGGAGTGGCTTGGAAAGCTGGCCATTTCAGGTCGTGACCTTATTTTACTGGTAGGAGGTTTATTCCTTATTTATAAAAGTACTGCGGAGATCCATGAGAAACTGGAAGGAGATGAACACGGCGTCGCCAACGCCAAACCTATGAGGTTTGGACAGGTGATTGTGCAGATCCTGTTACTGGATATTGTGTTTTCGCTGGATTCGGTGATTACAGCGGTGGGAATGGCAGATCATGTTGAGATCATGATTGCTGCGGTAGTGGTATCAGTAGGCGTCATGCTGCTGGCATCAGAATCTATCAGCCGTTTTGTGAACACGCATCCTACGGTGAAAATGCTGGCATTGTCGTTCCTGTTGCTCATAGGCGTTTCGCTTTTAGCGGAAAGCTTTGATCAGCATATTCCGAAAGGGTATATTTATTTTGCGATGGCATTCTCTGTATTTATCGAGGTGCTGAACCTGAAGGTAAAATCGCGTTCCGAGAAACCGGTGAAGCTGCATAATGAGGCTGAAATGCCTCCGAAGGGGGAAATAAAATAACGTTATCATCTTCCAAAAAAATAAGAGAGAAAGATATAAAATTATACGGGTCATGAATTTTTATACACGGAAATGGGTAAAGCCGGAGGATCTGAATGCGCACGGCACTTTATTTGGCGGCAGTTTGCTGCGTTGGATCGATGAAGAAGCAGCTATTTATTCCATCATCCAGTTAGGCACCAACCGATGTGTAACCAAGTACATGTCTGAAATTAATTTTATCAATTCTGCCCGTCAGGGTGATATTGTGGAATTGGGTATTAAGGCCACGCATTTTGGCAGAACATCTCTTACACTTACCTGCCAGGTGCGGAATAAGATTACACAAAAAACCATTCTTACGGTGGATAAAATGGTATTTGTAAGTGTGGATGAACTGGGAAAGCCGGTTCCCCATGGCAGAACAGCCATTACGTATACCGATGAACGGTTGAGAGAAGAATAGTATTATATTTTCAGTCCGCCGAACATACTGAACAAAATAATCCCCAGCACCAACGTAGTAATAAACACATACAGCCTGTCTTTTTCCACGGCAAACGCTATCAGTGAAAAAAAGATGCGGAGGAGAGGTGTGGCCAACAGCACCAGTACACCCAGTTGTATAAACTCGGTGGCGCTGCCGGTAGCTACGCCGTGAAATATTCCCCGGAAAGAAGTGTATTCCGCGTCTTCTCCTTTAAAGTGCGAATAGTCCGGTACGCTGGCAGCGCCCTGTTGCACGAGGTAAAAGATGCCTCCCAGCAATGCAATGCAGCTGGCGGTAATTACCCCGGTTCTCAGTTGTTTACCGATGAGTAATTCGATATCGCGGTCGCCGAGCATTTTCTTAAATATATTCATAACATCCTCATTAAAACTGGTGATTTAATCCGTTATAGATCATTTCCAGCGCAACAAATGTGATGGCTGCGCAGAAGATGATCCGTAGCGTGCGTGCGTTGATGAAGGTAAGCAAACGGGCGCCGGTAAAGGCTCCGCCCAATACGCCCAGTACCACCGGGAAGGCCATACCGGGATCGATATAGCCCCGTTGAAGGTATACCACCGCACTGGCTGCGGCGGTAACGCCGATCATAAAATTGCTGGTAGTGGTACTTACTTTGAAAGGGATGCGCATGGTGCTATCCATGGCCAGTACTTTTAATGCACCTGATCCGATGCCCAGCAGGCCTGATAACATACCTGCTATCAGCATGATACTGAAGCCACCGGCTACATTTTTAAGTTTGTAACTCACTTCCCCGGTGGGTGTTGGATAGCTGCTGTTTAGTTTTAAGAGATAAGATAATTTACTGCCCGTTTGCTCCGCATGTTCATGCTTTTTCCGGATGGTCATAGCGGCGGAAAATATCAGCACTACCCCAAGCAAGATGGCAATAGTATTTACGGGAGTGAATATTGCCAGCAGCGCACCTCCCACCGCGCCCGCGGTGGTGGCTATTTCCAGGAACATGCCCAGGCGTATATTGGTAATGCCTTCTTTTATATACGCCGTGGCGGCGCCGGAAGAATTAGCAATAGAAGCCAGCAGGGCTGCACCGATGGCATACCGGATATCTACATGAAATACGAGTGTGAGTAATGGAATCAATATCACGCCGCCGCCCAAGCCGGTGAGGGAGCCTAAAAGCCCGGCCACGTAGGCGCCCGCCAGGAGTATTAAGCTAAAGATCAGGATATTCATCTGTTGATATTTAATAATTATTGTCCAGTATGTCTTCCATTACCTGCCGGGATAATTTGGCGTTGCCACTTTTAATGGCTTTGTATAATTGTTCATGCAGGTGGTGGCTGATGGCAAAGTGACTGATACTTTGCGTATCGCGTTTAGTGAAAAAGTCGCGGATTACAGCAGTGAAGCTGCGAAAGAGATCGGCCAGCACATTATTACCTGAAGCGTTTGCTATAGCGGTGTGAAAGGCGATGTCGGCATCCAGGCATTGCTGGTACTGTTGTTCCAGGATGGCCTTTTTGCGTTGTTCCAGTAATGATTTCAGCTGGTGGAGATCTTCTTTGGTATGGTTTTCTGCGGCCAGTTTCACCATTTCATAGTCGAGCATGCGCCTTACCTGGTTAATTTCTTCGAAGTCGGCTCGCCTGAGCCGCTGGTCCAGCGATTCCGCCTGCACGGTTTCATTAACAAACGTACCCGCGCCCTGCTGCACCCGCAGGATGCCCATCATGGCGAGTGTTTTAATGGCTTCACGAACGGTAGAGCGGCCTACCGCGTATTGTACCATCAGCTCGGGTTCTGCAGGTATTTTCTGGCCGGGTTTATATTTCCCCTGGGAGATATCTTTCTGGATGGCGTTGATCACGCGGTCCGACAATTTGGATGGTTGCTCCATAAATTTTCATTTACCCTACAAAGGTATGATGTTTAGTTAAACATCTGATGTCTTATTTTTTAATCATGATAATTTAGCCGGTTGCAGGGTACGGTGTGAAATTGTAAATTTAGCTTTGCCGTTTACTTTCCACGCGAGTTGGATTCCACGTGAAGAAATTATAATACAGTGGTTATTTGTTGCCATTCCGCGTTTAGTATCAGGAAAGAAAAGTTATCCCGCATATCTTAAAAAATTTATGACATGAGAAAAATAGTCCTGTTAGCAACGATCCTGGTGATCCCTTATTTATTTTCCCGGGCAGGAGCGCCGGTGGATAAGGCAGACGTAATTATTTATGGCGGCACTTCGGCCGCGATTGTGGCTGCGGTGCAGGCGCATAAAATGGGTAAGACGGTAATCGTGGTATCGCCGGATAAACATGTGGGCGGTCTTTCGGCCGGCGGACTTGGTTTTACCGATACCGGCAATAAATCAGTCATCGGGGGGCTGGCCCGCGACTTTTACCACCGCATCTGGCTGCACTACCAGCAACCTGCCGCCTGGAACTGGCAACAGCAGGCGGAGTATGGCAATAAAGGCCAGGGTACGCCGGCAATGGATGGTACGGAGCGCACCATGTGGATCTTTGAACCGCATGTAGCAGAACAGGTATTTGAAGATTATATCCGGGAGAATAATATTAAGATTTACCGCGACGAATGGCTGGATCGCCAGCAGGGCGTAAAAAAGGAAGGAGGAAAGATAACGGCGATTACTACCCTGAGCGGGCATACCTATAGCGGTAAAGTATTTATTGATGCCACCTATGAAGGCGACCTGATGGCGGCTGCCGGCGTAAGCTACACGGTAGGACGCGAAGCAGTAGCCACTTATGGCGAAAGCTGGAACGGCGTGCAAACCGGTGTGTTACATCACGGGCATCATTTCAAGCAAAACATTAGTCCGTACCGCATTCCCGGCGATGCGAAAAGCGGGTTGCTGCCCCGTGTTTCCGGCGAAGACCCCGGTGAAAAAGGAGCGGCAGATAAAAAGATCCAGGCATATTGTTTCCGTATGTGCCTGACCGACAAACCTGCCAACCGCATTCCTTTTCCAAAGCCGGAAGGATATGATGCTGCGCAATATGAATTACTTACCCGTGTGCTGGACAGCGGCTGGAATGAAGTATTCAATAAGTTTGATCCGATCCCCAACCATAAAACAGATGTGAACAATCACGGTCCTTTTAGTTTTGATAACATTGGCATGAACTACGATTATCCTGAAGCTACGTATGAACGCCGGAAGGAGATTATCCATGAGCATGAAGTGTATCAGCAGGGCTTATTATATTTCCTTGCACACGATGCCCGTGTGCCGGCCGCTATTCAGCAACGCATGCAAACATGGGGATTGTCGGCCGATGAATTCCGTGACAACAAGAACTGGCCGCACCAGTTGTATGTGCGCGAGGCAAGGCGGATGAAAGGCATGCATGTGATGACGCAGCAATCGGTACTTGGGGAAACTCCTGTACCCCAATCGATCGGTATGGGCTCCTATACCCTGGATGCGCATAATGCGCAACGTTATGTGAAAAAAGACGGGTATGTGCAGAATGAAGGCGACATCGGTGTGGATATTAAGGAGCCTTACCAGGTATCTTACGGATCCATACTTCCGCAGCGGGAAGAGTGCAGTAACCTACTGGTGCCGGTATGTATGTCCGCGTCACATATTGCCTATGGCTCTATCCGGATGGAGCCGGTGTTTATGATCCTGGGTCAGAGTGCTGCCACGGCGGCGGTATTGGCCATTAACGGAAACAAGGCGGTACAGGAAGTGGATTATGCGCAGTTGAAGGCACAACTGGAGAAAGACCATCAGCGCTTATCAGCACGATAGCTTACTATTTCAATGGCCATCCATGCCGCAGCGGGCAGAAGCAAAGCGGCATGGATGGCACAATGATTGCGGCTGCTGCGGTATGAAAAAAGCTATGATACCTACTATTTGCCGGGCTATTGGCCTGGGTATTGTTACAGGAATGCGCGGCGCGATGGGCCCCGCTTTTGCCAGTTATTTTGTTAGCCGGCAACCTTCGGAAAAGCTGCGTAAGTCGCCTTTGGGGTTTATGCAAAAAAACGTGACTTCCCGCTATTTACAAACCATGGCCGCCGGGGAACTGGTGATAGATAAAGCACCGGGTACACCAAATCGTATAGCCGCTACCGGTATTACGGGCAGGGCGCTTTCCGGTGCATTGGCAGGAGCTACTATATACCAGGCGCGAGGTGAGAAAGCCTGGAAAGGGGCGTTGATTGGCGGCGTGGCAGCAGTAGCCGCAGCCTATGCATTTTTCTATTTACGCAAGGCTACCGGCAGGAAACTACACGTAAGGGATGCAGCAGTAGGCGGATTGGAAGACGCTGTGGCAGTGGGTATCGCGGCATTGTCTATCAGGAGGAAAAGATAAATACTTGTTTTCATAGAGAAAAAAACTACATTTGCATCCCCATTGAACAATGCCTAATAGTATAATGGTAGTACGACAGATTTTGGTTCTGTTTGTCTAGGTTCGAATCCTGGTTGGGCAACAATAATTGAAAGCCGCTACAATTTGTAGCGGCTTTTTTATGTTTGGGATTACGGTGATATGATCACATGGTTTTTAGAGCGGGCTTTTTTTATTCAGAAAGGTTGAGTAGCTTGAGTTAAATTTAGCCCAATAGTTTGATGCGTATATCCCTGTATTTTTTTTGTATCATAGTTTTTAACCTGATAACCAATCAATTATTTGGCCAGGCCAGTTTCACTGCGCCGGATACCGTTTGTGTAAATATGCCCGTCAACATAACTAACACTTCTGTTGGAGGAAATACTTTTCTATGGAATTTCTGTTCAGGCGGGTTATATAATCCACCACAGGTTACAAATCTGGGAAATATTGGAGGGCTAATGAATTTACCTGTGTTTTTGGTGACTGCGAAAGAGGGGGCTAACTACTATGCTTTTTACACCAATAACATTGGTAATTTGGTGAGGCTATCGTTTGGTACCAGTCTGCTGAATACGCCGGTTTCACAAAATCTTGGAACTTTTGGAGGATTGCTGACCAATACTACCGAAGGATTGCAGGTGGTGAAAGATGCTACTGGCTGGCATATAATAATAGTAGGAGGCAATGATCCCAGCACGGCAAAAATCGTAAAACTGGATTTAGGTAACTCACTGGCTAACGCGGTGACTGGCCAGACAGATTGGGGAAATATAGGTTCGCTGAATTACCCGGTTGACTTGTATATCACACAGGAAAATGGAAACTGGTACGGATTTACAGTAAATTATTATAACAATACGGTTACCAGGTTTGAATTTGGTACTTCATTCAGTAATATACCGGTGGCTACTAATTTTGGTAATCTTGGTGTAATGGATCATCCCACCGGCATTTTTGCCATGAAAGAAAACGGAGAGTGGCATTTGTTTGTTACCAATGAAGGATCTTCCTCCATTACCAGGCTGGATTTGGGTACTTCCCTTTCCAATACTCCCACCGGGATAAATCTTGGTAATCCCGACAATGTACTGAATAGTCCCCGCGATCTGTCCCTCATCCATGATTGTGGTAATATATTCGCGCTTGCAGTAAACAGGGGAGACAACAGTATGGTAAGAATTGATTTCAAAGATGGAATCAATAGCCAGCTGCCGTTCGGATTAACCGGAACATCCATCGCCGCCAATGGAAATTTCAGTTTCCCCCATTCGATTTCTACCGTTTTCCGGGAAGGAAACAACCTGTATGCTTTTATTACCAATGCCTATAACAATACCTTGTCCAGGCTGGTATTCAGTAATTGTAATAATTCCAGCATTCCCTCTGCCAATACAAAACAGCCTCCGGTGTTCTCCTATAACCAGCCCGGTACCTACACCATTAATCTGCTAAAGGATGAATTTACGCTAACAGAAAGCGCCTTTTGTAAAAATATAGTAGTATTGCCAGTGCCGGTAGTCAATCTGAGTGCCGACAAATTAGTGTGTGACGGCACAGTGGTAGAGTTAGATGGCGGCGCCGGATTTTCTTCCTATAAATGGAATACCGGTGAAACCAGCCAGAAAATTTCAGTTGATCAACCCGGTGTTTATGAAGTGGAAGTAAGTAACGGGGGATGCACCGCGAAAGACCAGGTACAGGTAGACGTTTATAAGATAGCTGTTAGCGGCACTATTACAGATATTGATTGTAATGAGAAGCAGGGCGCAATAAAACTGGCCGCCACCGGAGGAACAGCCCCTTATACATTTTCCATTGATGGCGCCACTCCGGGAACAGACCCTCTTTTTGATCAATTGCAACAGGGTAGTTATACTTTTAAGGTAACGGATAAAAACGGTTGTGCTACTACCAGCACCTTAGCGGTTAATATAGCGGAAGACAGACTACTCAAAACAACAGCTTCCTCCACACCACCCACCTGCAATGGCACAACAGACGGCACTATTACCATAAATGTACAAAAAGGAGTACCGCCTTTTGAGTATGCTATCAAGGGGCAACCTTTTCAATCGCAACCTGTTTTAACGGACATGGCTCCCGGTAATTACATGGTGTATACCCGCAACGGGATTTGTTTGGATAGTGCCTACCTGGAGATAGTGGCTCCCGGGGTAATAGATTTGAAGGTACTGACAGAGGATGACCTTTGCGACAGGAAGATAGGAAAGGTACTAACTGACATAAAAGGCGGCACACCTCCATATGATTTGTACTGGGAGGGTATGCAAACAACGGCTCCTATTGAAAACTTAGGCGCCGGCAGTTATGATTTAAAGATCCTGGATGTTAATAAATGCAGTATGGACACCATCATCAACCTGGTGAATAATATATATCCGCGTGTGCAGATCCTTAATAACGATATAGCCATAAATATGGGAGAAACGATTTCGCTTACTGCGGTAAATGCGCCCGATTATGAATGGACGCCCGCGGAAAGTTTAAGTTGTGCTACCTGCCCCAATCCAATTGCAATGCCTTTACAGAATACCACCTACATTGTAACCACCAAAACAGGGCTGAATTGCATTAAATCAGATACCTTGAATGTAACAGTATCCAATATAAGAACCTTATACGTTCCCAATGCCTTTACACCTAATAATGACGGAATAAATGATGTTTTCAGGCCAAGAATAAATGGAGTAGCCAAATATCACCTGGCCGTTTATAACCGCTGGGGTGAAATGATATTTGAAACGAATAATACCAAAACTGGTTGGGATGGGCGTTACAAAAGTATATTGCAGCCAATAGGTGCATATGTATATTTTATTCAGTATTCGTATTATGGTTTTGAAAACCAAATGCTTCTGCAAAAAGGCGCCTTTACGCTTTTGAAATAGTCCGCATAATTAAAAATGCCCCAGCCGGCGCGAAATAACCACTCATCTTTTTTGCCCAAAGCATAATCATTTAAACTCTATATTTACCCCGGGATTCCGCCTTCACCATAAAAAATAAATATCAGCCATGCCGGCCATAGAGGGGCAAACAGATGAAGAATTGTTGTTGTTGCTGCAGTCGGGTAATGAACAGGCGCTCACCCTGTTGTATAAGCGGCACTGGGAACCGCTGTTCTTGTCGGCCTACCAGGTGCTGAAAGATAAAGAAGCCTGTAAAGACCTGGTACAGGAGCTGTTTACAGAGCTGTGGCAAAAGTCCCATCGCATTCAATTAACCGTTTCCCTGAAAGCTTATCTTTCTGCCAGCATCCGTTACAAGGTATTCCGGTATATCCGGCAAAACCCGGTGAGAGAGGAGTTGTTTGATCATATGATGGAGCGGATGGAAGCTGCTTCGCCGGAAAGTAAGCTCGCCGTAAAAGAGCTGCAATCCCTGCTGAATACCCTGATAGACACCTTGCCGGAGAAATGCCGGATCATATTCCGGATGAGCCGGGACCAACATCTTTCCCACAAAGAGATCGCCACACAGCTGAATGTTTCGGTGAAAACCGTTGAAAACCAGATCAATATTGCCATCCGTAAGTTGCGGTCCGCCCTGGGCTATGCTTTGCTGCTTCTCCTGCTTGTTAATAAATAATTTTTTGCCCTGCTTTGGGGGTAGGCCTTGTTTTTTGTCACTAGTGATAAAATACCCGGTATGAACAGACAGGAGTTTTTTTCATTGATAGATAAATGGATGGACGGATCGGCGAGCACGGAGGAGATGCAATCATTAATGAATTACTATCACAGCTTCAAGGCTACCACCGAATGGGATGAAGCGCAGCTTGGCGCTAAAGCCCTGCTGGAGGCAGAAATGGAGCAGCAGCTATTATTGCGCATCAGAACCTCGCAGCCGGAAACAGCGCCGGTAAAACGCATCTGGTGGGCTAAGGTGGCCGCGGCAGCAGCCGTTGTGCTGGTGCTGATAGCCACCGGCTGGTGGTATTTCCAGCGCCCCCCGGTGCAAACGTCCGCTCATTCCCAACAGCAATTAGTAGCCACTAAAGCCGGAGAACATAAAAAGATGCTCCTGCCCGATAGTAGCATTGTTTGGCTTAGCCCGGCCTCCCGGCTGGAATATACGGATGCTTTCGGGAAAGAACGTCGTGAACTTACACTAAGTGGCGAAGCCTTTTTTGAGGTAGCTACCAATGCGGCGCAGCCTTTTATTATTCACAGCGGACGTGTAGATACGCGGGTGTTGGGCACTTCCTTTAACATCCGGGCATTTGATGCGCAGCCGGATGTGGCGGTAACGGTGTTAACGGGTAAAGTGGCGGTAGGCAACGCAGATAGCGCGGTGCATGTATCTCCCAGCGAGCGGGCAGTGTTTAGCAAGGCAACGGGGAAGATCACGAAGGAAGACGGGGTAGCCACCGGCAATTTATTGAGCCGACGCGAGGGCATCCTGAAATACGACCGGGCGGGCCTGCGTGAAGTAGCAGCCGAGCTGGGATATTATTACAATGTAAAAATTGAGATCACAGGAGATATTTCCAACTGTTTTTATTTCGGGGAATTTAATACCAACGGCACTTTGGAGAAAGCGTTGCGGCAGCTGTGCCTGTCGCTCAATGCTACCCTGGAGCACAACGGTACTACCTACATCATCAGGAAGGATAAGGAATGCTGAACGTTATGAAATAAACCACCAACCTATGCATAAAGAAGCGCCACCTACATAAAAAGAACCTCCCTTGCGGGAGGCTGAAAGTTAAGTCTTAACGCTAGTATGCCACACTGGCCTGGTAACCGATGGCAGCTAGTTTTTACTCAACCTTAATCTACGTAAAAGTATGAAAAAATGTGTACCTGTAATAGGCATGCTAATGAAAATGTCATTGTGTATTGTAGTCGTTGTATGTAGTACCACACTAACATTGCTGGCCAAGCATACCGAAGCTCAACTGCTTGAAAAAAGAATTACGCTGAAAGTGGAAGGAGGAGCATTGCATGATGCCCTGGATGAGATAGGCGCCAGCGCCAATCTTTCTTTCAGCTATGCGGTTAACAAAGAGATCTTTAACAGCGTGGTAACTATCCGGGCAAAGCACCAGAAAGTAGGCAATGTGCTAAAAGAGCTACTGGCGCCGTTTTCCCTGGAATATTTTATAGCAGATGATAAAGTGATCATCCGCCGCAGCAATGAAATGCTGGCGAATATGCTGCTGGACGCTGATGCCGGCCTGATGTACAAAGACATCCGCGGGAAGGTGGTGAATGAAAAAGATGAACCCCTGCCCGGTGTATCTGTTCGTGTAAAAGATGCTTCCATGGCAGCGGTTACCGATGAAAAAGGAGAATACGTGCTGAAAGGCATCCCTGAAAACGCGGTGCTCATCGTATCTTTTATGGGATATAATACCCAGGAGATAGCCAGCGGTAAGGACATCCAGCTCCGTATCGTACTCACGGAAGACACCAAAAAGCTCGGTGAAATTGTAGTAGTAGGTTATGGCTCCCAGAAAAGGGCCAGTCTTACCAGCGCGGTATCCTCTGTAAAAGGCGCCGCAGTAGCGGAAAGGCCCGTGCCTAACGTGGTAAACGCCTTACAGGGACAAGTACCTGGTTTGTTTATACAACAAACCGATGGTATGCCCGGCACCAACAACAACAAACTGAATATCCGCGGTATCAGCACTTTATCCAGCAACCCCGTGCTGGTGCTGATTGACGGCGTGGCCGGTCAGCTGGAAACCGTAAATCCCCAGGACATCGATAACATCAGTATTCTGAAAGATGCTTCTGCCACCGCTATTTATGGTGCGCGAGCCTCCGGCGGGGTAATACTCGTTACCACCCGCAAAGGTAAACTGAACAGCAAGCCTTCGCTCGCATACGATGCTTACGCAGGCGTACAGCAGCCTACCTATCTCCCAAAACTGGTAGACGCGGTATCCTTTATGCGCAAATGGAATGAATCCCAGCTGAACGATAATCCCGATGCCACCGTGCGTTTTTCTGACGCCAATATCCAGCAATACGCCAGCGGCGAATTGCCCAGCACCGACTGGATCAGTACCATCTTCAAAGAAAACGCACTCCAGATGCAACATAACGTTGGCATCTCCGGAGGAACAAAAAATACAGATTACTTTGTATCACTGGGATACCTGAAACAGGAAGGACTGGTAGAAGGCGTCATGAACGAGCGCTTTACCTCCAGGGTAAACGTGAATACTCAGATATTGGATAACCTGAAGTTTGGGATCAATACCGTGTATATGAATGCCCCTAAAAGCTTTGCAGGCGCCGGTATTTACACTACCGCCATGCACTGGGCGTATATTTTAAACCCTACAGAATGGGCGTATACACCGCAGGGCCGCGACAGAAGCTACCGCGGTGGTTCCCAGCCGGTGGCAATTATCAATCACGGCGGGTTTGAAAATTACAAAGACAATTACTTTAATACCAACCTGACCCTGGATTACGGCATTGCTAAAAACCTGTCGGTAAAAGGACAGTATTCTTATAACAGCCGCGATATCAAGCATAAAATTTTCAGGGCTACCTACAAGCTGTATGATGACGAGGAGAACCTCGTTACCACCCAGCAATCGCCCAATTCACTGAACGACGATTATAATACCACTATTAACCAAACCTTTATTGGTACGCTTAATTATGGATTACAGGTAAAGCAGCACGACTTTAAAGCCCTGCTGGGATACAGCCAGGAAAGCCTGAAATATGACTCCTATTCCCTGGGCCGCCAGGATTTTCTGAATAATGATATTCACGTCATCAACGGCGGCAGTATGGAAAAGGACCAGTGGACTACCGGCGGCGGTGCATATGAATGGGCGATCCAGTCGATGTTCGGACGGTTGTCTTACAGCTTTAAAGACCGCTACCTGCTGGAAGTAAACGGCCGGTACGACGGATCTTCCCGTTTCAAGAATAACCGCTGGGGATTCTTCCCTTCTGTTTCTGCCGGCTGGAGAATTTCGGAAGAAGATTTCCTGAAAGGGTCTGATATTGTAAGCAACCTGAAACTGCGTGGCTCTTACGGTAAAGTAGGTAACCAGAATGCAACGGGAACGGATACACGTGGTATCTATTCCTGGGCCAGCCTGATAGGTACCGGCGCTTCTTATTTCAACGATAAGGCGCAAACCACTACCTACTATAACAATACCGCTAACCCGGATCTTACCTGGGAAGAAAAAGTAACCGGCAACATCGGGGTGGATGCAGGATTCTTAGATGAGAAAATTACCCTTACCGCTGATGTTTTTAAAGAGAAGACCACCGGGATTTTATTAACGCCCAGTGTGCCGTCGACCTTTGGCCGTGATGCCCCCGTAATGAACCTGGGGCGCATGAGCAACTGGGGATGGGAAGTATCTGCCGGCTACCAGAACCGCGATAATAAGCTGAAGTATGGCGTAATGGTGAATATCTACGATTCCCGCAACAAGATCCTCGACCTGGGCGGCACACCGGATGTATTGCAGGAAAACCCTGTCATGGTGGGTCAGTCGCGGTGGACCTGGTACGGCTATAAAGCGCTTAGCCTGTATCAGTCCGACGAGGAAGTGAAAGCATCGCCTACCTATAAGCCGCAGAATAAAGCCGGCGATATCAAATACCAGGACACCAACGGCGATGGAAAAATTACCCCGGAAGACCGTGTAATACTGGGTGATGCAGACCCGCATGTGATGTTTGGCGTGAACGCCAATTTTTCCTGGAAGCAGTTTGACCTGAGCATGTTATTCCAGGGGGTGCTGAAAAACAAAACCTATCTCACCGGCTATGCCGTGAGCCCGTTCAACTACGGCGGTTCCTTTACCACCGACCTGATGGACTCCTGGACACCGGAGAATAAAGGCGCCCGCTATCCATTGATGCGTCAGGACCTGAGCGTGAACTACGATCTTTCCGACTGGTGGCTGTATGATTCAAAATATGTACGTTTAAAGAACCTGCAACTGGGATATAATGTGCCCACGCATATTTTGCAGCGTGCGAAGATTGGCCAGCTCCGTTTTTATTTCATGATGGAAAATGCGCTGACGCTGAAGTCGAAACGTTTCCCGAAAAACTTTGACCCGGAAATCGACAACTGGCAGTCGGGTGTAAACTTCCCGCAAATGAAGACGTACACCTTTGGTTTGAACCTGAAATTCTGATGACGCTATCACTGCAAAACAACAACAACATGAAACGACTACACATCTTCACTATATTATGCGCCTGCTGCCTTTTGGCTGCCTGCTCTAAAAATTTCCTCGACCGTGCGCCGCTGGATCAATACTCTGATGTCACCTACTGGACCACTGAATCGGATGCGGTGAAGTTTGCTTCCAGGGTATATGAGTTCCTTCCTTCCGCCGACTTTTTTGTTTGCTATGAAGGAATGAGCGACAACGCTTTTTCCAAAACGGCTTCCTGGGGAAATACCCTTCGCAATGCACAGCTGATTGGCAACAGCACTTTTGTAGCCACCACCGGTAATCTTGGCGACGAATGGAAATACGACCAGGTGAGGCATTGCCTCGAATTCCTGGATCGTGTGAACAAAGTACCTGATATGAACGAGGGGTTGAAGAAAAGATTAAAAGCAGAAGTGAAGGTATCGCTGGCTTACCGCTATTTTATAATGGCTACGCTTTTCAGGGATGTGCCTTTGGTGACAAAAGTATTTGCTACTCCCGCGGAGTCGGATGTGCCGCAGGACAAGAAAGCCCTGGTGATTGCCCAGGCCATCAAATGGCTGGATGAAGCTGCGCCGGACCTGCCGCCATCTTACACTGGTGATGATAAAGGACGCTTTACACAAGGCGCCGCCTGGGGACTGAAAGCGCGTGTACTCTTATATACCGGCGATTATGCAGGCGCTGCTGCGGAAGCAAAGAAGGTAATTGACAGCAAGGTGTATTCCCTGTATCCTGATTATTATAACCTGTTTCAGCAGGAGGGAGATTATTCTGCTGAAAGCATCATCAGTTATATCCACGTAAAAGAGTTACGCCCCAATGGCCTGCGTGATATTGCCGGTGTGAATTCCGTTTCAGGAGGTACGCTTTACCTGAATCCATTGCCTTCGCTGGTAGATGATTATGAAAGCGCTGCCGGTTATTATCCTTACACCAAAGACCCTGCCTATGATGTGCACGCACCGTGGAAGAACCGCGATCCGCGTTTAAACGCTACTATTTATTACCCGGGCAGCACACTGGCAAATGCCAAGATGTATGATCCTATTAACAGTACGCTGGATAAAATAGGCGGTGATAAAGCAACATACACCGGCTACGCCTTTAAGAAGATCTTCGATAAAACGGAGCTGGAATCGCGCGATAACGGTGGCAACGACTGGAAGATCCTTCGTTATGCAGAAGTTTTGCTTACGTATGCAGAAGCAGCTAACGAAGCTACCGGGCCATCTGCAGATATTACCAATGCGCTGAATGAAATCAGGCGCCGTGCCGGCATGCCCGATGTAGCTGCCACTTTTGCCCTCAACGGATGGAGTATGAGCAAGGAAACACTGCGTACTTTTATCCGTCATGAGCGCCGGATAGAGCTGGCTGGTGAAGGACACCGCTACTTCGATATCCTGCGCTGGAGGATTGGCCAGCAGGCATTGAACGGGCCTATCTACACTATAGATGCGTCTGCCGGTTTAACGGATATTCCTGCCACTGGCGGCAAAACAAATAAGTATCCTAAAACAAAGCTGGAAGACCGGCATTTTACTACGAATAAATTTTATGTATGGCCAATACCACAGGGCATACTGGATCAGGGCCGCAAATTGGCGCAACAACCTGAATGGAAGTAGGTACTTTTTATTTTTTGATATTTTAACTCATTAGCTTGTGAAAAAGAATCAGGTTATCAGCATTTTGGCAGCAGCACTGTTACTTATAACGGGGCGGGCAGGAGCGCAGCAAACGCCGTCGCTGACTGCATTGCAGCAGCAGTTTGTAGATCTGCGTTTCGGTATGTTTATCCATTTCAATATTCCTACTTTTATGGATGATGACTGGGCCGATCCGGAAGCCTCGCCGGCTATTTTTAATCCAAAGAAATTGGATTGTAATCAGTGGGCGGAAGCAGCCAAATCAGCGAACATGTCGTATGGTTGTTTAACTACAAAGCACCACAGCGGTTTTGCCATCTGGGATACCAAAACAACTCCTTACAACGTGATGAACAGCCCGTTGAAAAGGGATGTGGTAAAAGAGTATACCACTGCTTTCCGTGCGAAAGGACTGAAGGTGATGCTGTATTATTCCATCCTGGATACGCATCATAAAATCAGGCCGGGGCAAATTACGAAGGAGCATATTAAGATGATCAAAGCGCAGCTCACTGAACTGCTCACTAATTATGGCGACATTACGGCGTTGATCATCGACGGCTGGGACGCGCCGTGGTCGAGGATTTCCTATGATGATGTTCCTTTTGAGGAAATTTACGGCCTGATCAAAAGGCTGCAGCCCAAATGCCTCGTGATGGATTTGAATGCGGCCAAGTACCCTGCGGAGGCTTTGTTTTATACCGATATCAAATCCTACGAACAGGGTGCGGGTCAGCATATCTCCACTGATAATAACCGTTTACCGGCGCTGTCCTGTTTGCCTATCAATACTGCCTGGTTCTGGAAAGCTGATTTCCCTACTACGCCGGTGAAGAGTGTGGACAGACTGGTAAATGAGAACATTGTTCCTTTCAATAAAGCATGGTGTAATTTCATTTTAAACGTAGCGCCCAACCGGGATGGATTGATTGACAACAATGCGCTGGAAACATTAAAGCAAGTGGGCAAACAATGGAAAAATGACGGGCCGGTAGCGGCGTTACCTGCGTATGCATCTCCCATTATTTCTCCTAATATTGCCAAGCACCAGGCGGCCAATTCCAGCTGGAGCAGTGATATGAACATCATGGATTTTGCAAACGACGATAGTTTCAGAAGCACGTGGCAGTCGAACCCCGCGGTGAAGCAGCCCTGGTTTGAAGTGGAATTCGACCGGCAGCAGGGTTTTAACATGATTGTGATTACGGAAGATAAAGTGCGTCTTAAGCAATACAGGCTGGAGTATAATGAGAACGGGGAGTGGAAGCCATTGCCGTCGGCAGGGGAGAATGCGGGGCGTGTGAGGATTCACCGTTTTCCGCGTGTGTGGGGTAATAAAGTAAGGATACTGATAGACGGTTACGCTGAAACGCCTGCGATTGCAGAGTTTGGCGTGTATAACGAGAAACGGTAATAATGGATGTTGTCCGCAGACTTTGTTCCTGGAGATAATTTCCAGGAACAAAGTCTGCGGATTTTTTATTTTTTCTCTTCATGATATTCCTGTTCTGTGTTGATAGACCATATATTTGATTTGGTGACGATGCCGTTTGAAATATTATCTACTGCTACCATGGCGGTGAGCATAGAGTGGTCGGAGTTATTATATTTGTGCATACCGTTGCGGCCAACCAGGAACAGGTTTTCGAAGGTATCTATATAACTTTTCAGTTCTTCGAAGCGGGCATAGGTGCCCCAGTAGGCAGGATATGTTTTTTCCATTCTGAGTACGGTGGCGTCCAGCACATCTGCCTGTTGGGCCAGTCCTATTTTACAAAGTTCTGTGATGGCTGTTTGGCGGATTTGTTCGTCTGTCAGTTCCCAGAAGTCGTCTCCTTTATTACAGAAGTATTCCATTCCCACCCAGGTGGTGTCAGGGTCTTTCACCATGTAGGGGCTCCAGTTGTTGAATAATTGCAGCCGTCCTACTTTCACATCTTTTTCCTGGATATAGATCCAGGTGTCTTTCAGTTCCAGTGGTTTGTGTTCGCCGGTTTTTTTATCCGCGAAGCTGAGGTTTTTTAACAGGATACCGATGGTGATAAAGTCGCGGTAATGTAACCCTGCCGCGATTTCCCTAACATTACCCGGTACATTTGCTTCCAGGTCGGCTACCAGTTCTTTGATGGGCATGGTAGAAAAGAAGTAGTCGCCTTCCAGGAGCACTACTTCACCGGTGGTGCGGTCCAGCGCTTCGATGGCCGTGATGTTATTACCGGAGGTATGGATCTTTTTCACATCGTGCTGCATGAGCACCGTGCCGCCTTTGTTGATCACCTGGTGGGCTACTTCTTCCCAAAGCTGGCCGGGACCATGTTTAGGGTACAGGAATTGTTCGATCAGGCTGGTTTCTACATTTTTTTGTTTCAGGTCTTTTGGCTTTCCTGCTTCGATAGCTGATTTTACCGCATGCGAAATTGCTTTGCCGATGGAGATGCCTTTGATCCTTTGTGCGCCCCATTCTGCAGAAATGGCTTTGCAGGAAACGCCCCACACTTTTTCTGTATAGTCTTTGAAGAAGAGGTGATAAAGGGTAAGACCAAAACGGTTTACCATGAAGTCTTCCAGCGATTTTTCATCTTTCCTGGGAAAGATCTGTGCCCACAGGTATGATACCATGATGCTGATGGTGGTGGAGAAGCCCAGTTTGCGGAGGGTATCTACTGACAGCTGAATAGGGTAGGTAAAGAATTTATGCAGGAAGTAGATGCGTGACAGGCGTTTCCTTACGAGCATGATGAGGTCGGGGTCGGGAGCTACCAGGGTATCGGTGTTATTGCTGTTGCGGGCGGCTTTTACTTCTCTTGTTTTTTGCTGATAGCTGATAGAGAATATTTCCGCGGCTTCTTTGTCCAGCGGCATCATGTTCATCCACCAGTCCATTACGCGGTCTGATTTGGAGAAGAAGCGGTGGCCTCCGATATCGATGCGGTTACCTTTATAGTTTACCGTTTTGGAGATGCCGCCGATGTCTGTGCTTTTTTCCAGTACAATAGGGAGGATACTGGTGCGCTGTAGTAGTTCATAGGCAGCAGTGAGCCCTGCAGGGCCAGCGCCAATGATGATAGCTTTCTTTTGCATGAGCGAATGAGGTTATTGAATAAATGGTTCTGAGGTGAGCTGTTGTGAATTACCTGTCGGAAATTACCTGCCGGAGAGGCATTCCCCGGGCAAAGAAATGGTGGAAGCTGTTTGTTAGTGGCATAGTAGAAAAAATGGTTTTACGACAGGTATTTCCGGGCAAGGGAATTACCTGTTTTTTTTGAGGGTGTATATTATATGGGTTAGCAGCAGATAATGAGGGCTGCCCGCACTATACAAGTATAGACGATGTTACTGAAATGCGACGGCAGCAATAAAGGTTAGCGGTTCAGAATTTCCATTTATAAAAATTTACGGGCGCGTGTTTTCCTTCGCTGATGGTAACATAGCCGCTGTTGTCGGGAAGGATGGTAATGCCTTCGCCTTGTTTCTCGGTTACATAAGGCAGTTCTTTTGCAGGTTTTGACATGGCCTGTTCCACGCTTTCATTGGTATTGCGGTGCCAGTAGTAAACGGTGGTGAGGGTTTTAATAACGATGTGATGGCCGTCTTTGGAGATATCGCCGGAGGTGATCCAGGTGTAGGGGAGTTTTATTAATTTCTCGAGGGTAGCTTTATCGCCGTCTTTGAAGAACAGCTGGCTGGTTTTATACAGGCTTATTTCTTTTTCTCTTTTGCTGAGGATATAAATTTGTTTGCTGATGGGATCAATCATGAGCGACTCTGCATCGCGGGGGCTGTTGGGGTAGTGCAGCGTGAGCACATCGGGGGTAACTTCCACGTGTGCCGCGGGCAGTTTATCGGGTTCCTGGAACCGGTAAATGCGGATATGATTCCGGATGCCGGAGTTATCGCCGATATCGCCAACATATACATAGTGCTTGCCTTTTTCGGGGCCTATACCTTCCGCGATATCTTCCCAGTCGCGGTTCCCTGCATCAGTGAGTTTCACGGTGCTGATCAGCGCCGCTTTACTGTTGAGCAGGTATACTTCTGGTTTATTGCCACTGTCGTTATGCGTCCAGTAGCAGCCTTTCAGGGTGGAGCTGGAGGCGATGCCGGAGGCTTCTTTGATTTTGTCGGAAGACAGGGAGCCGAGCGCTACCGGGGCTACGGTTTGTGCCACGGTGGTGATAGAGGACAGGAGCATGAGTATATAGATAGTGATATAACGCATGCGTTAAATTACGGAAAACTGGGGAAATATTGCGTGTATGCGGTGGGGTGGCTTCGGGGATACGGTGTATATACAGTATACACGCGGTGTACACGGATGGGAGGTGGACTTGAAGCGGATTTTGTCTTAACCAGGATTACGCTGATTATGTTGATTAGTTTTTTGATTGTTTTTTGTTTTTGATTTGATTTTTGATTTGATTTTTATGATTTTTTTTGATTGTTGGTAGTTGGATAGGGGATTTTTGATTTTTTTTGGGAGATGTGTTACAGGGGCGCATGGCGGCTCCATGGAACGATGGCTCCGGGGGGTAAAGGGGATTGTTTATTGATGGTTTGTTTAGGCTTGGGGATTCATTCCCGTTGCTGTTTATGGATGGTATGGAATGCAGGAGAGGTGAGTATTTTTTCCTTACGGAGCGATGGTGCGTAGGGTAATACTTTCCTGACGTCCGGTATGTGTTGTTTCCTTTTGGGAGTTTCTTTTTTAGTTTCCGGTGTGCCGATGAAAAGGATATCTGCGGCCATAAAGCGGCGGTCCCTGGTGAGATCGGCTCCTTTCCGGGCGGTTAACTGCAATACGATGAATAGTATGCCTTTTCCGGGGATAGAGGCATCCAGTTCTGCTCCACTGAAGGGCGCGTTGATATCCACTTTTATGGTGGTGGAATGCTGCCGGGTGATCCGCCGTTCCACGAAGCTGATTCGTGTGGCAATTACTGTTATTTCGAGGTGTGTAAGGGCGTCTTGCGGCGGTAGTGTTTGGGCGGGTATTTTCAACCTCCCGTTTTGTATGACCGGCTGCTAGGGGAAGAACTTATCGATTCCCGTGTGTTTGTTGAACCGGAAGCCCTCTATTTGTTTCCACTGATCTTTTCCGGCGGTAATCAATGCTTTGTTGAAGCGGTTCACGAGGGAGCCGTCGCGGTTGATTTCCAGTTGAGGCGTAAAGGCCTGCCGGATAAGCTTTGCTTTCCTGCTGGCGATCCCGAAATTACGGGATGCCTGCCGCGTGGCGGCAGTTTGTTTTACAGTGACCGGCATGGTGCGTACAAATAGCTCCCATTTCTCCGGTAACCGATCACATTATCCAACTTACCGGTGAATTGGAATAACCCAGATTGTTTTGCCATATCGATTTGTTTTTCTACTGAAAATACGAAGAAAAAGCGAAAAAGGAGCTTCCCCCTGCTATTGACATTAAGAGATTAATATGCTATTTTGTATAGTATATCTTAACCAAAATCTAACCTCTATTCAATGAAAAAATTCTTCACTATCCTATTAGTGTGCTGTACCTTTTCCTTATCCTCCTTTGCGCAAACAGGTATTATTACCGGCAAGGTAACAGGGGAAAAAGGGGAAAGCCTGCCCGGCGTGAGCGTACAGATAAAGAACACTAATAAAGGCACCTCCACAGACACCGATGGCAATTTCCGGCTGGACGCCGGCAATACGGATGTGACACTGGTTTTCCGGCTGGTGGGCTATCTTACAACAGAAGTAAATACCGGCGGGAAGGGCAGCATTACCGTTACACTAAAACAGGACACCCGGAACCTGGACCAGGTGGTGGTTACTGCGTTGGGTATCTCCCGTAAAGAAAGAGCAGTAGGTTATTCTGTACAGGAAGTAAAAGGCAGCAACCTTACACTTACCAAAGAACAGAATGTGCTGGGCTCCCTGGCGGGTAAAATAGCCGGCGTGCAGGTAGTAGGTGCATCCGGCGCCAGTATGGGCGGCACGCAGAAAATAAAGCTCCGGGGAATTAACTCCATCAACGGGCAGGAAGAGCCGTTGATAGTAGTAGATGGAACGCCCATTTCCAATAATAACTTTGCGGGCAGAAACGGTCCGGATCTGGGAAACCTGGCGCAGGACATTAACCCCGAAGACATTGAGTCCGTGAATGTGCTGAAAGGTCCGGCTGCTTCTGCGTTATATGGATTGAGGGGACAGTATGGCGTGATCCTGATCACCACCCGGCAAGGCGGCCGTAAGGGAAACAGAAAAGTGAACGTGGATGTTAACTCCGCTTTTTCTGTGGAAAAAGCCGGCAACTTTATGCCGTTGCAGAACATCTATGGCGCAGGCAGCAGCCAGCAATTCAGTACTATTACCGTGAACGGGCAGGAGCAGTTGGTGGCTTCCGGCACAGATGAAAGCTGGGGCCCAAAAATGGATGGAACACCGGTGAGGCAAATGTATAGTTTCTATCCTGCTGATCCCGATTATGGCAAGCTGACGCCGTTTAGTCCGCATCCCGATAATATCAAGGATTATTTTGTAACGGGTACCACTTTTAATAACAACATCAGCATGTCTGGTGGCGGTGAAAATACCACTTTCCGGTTGTCGTTCAATCATACGGATATCAAAGGTATTGAGCCTAATACCTATCTCAAAAGAAATAACCTGGGCTTCAATGGCTCGCTGAACCTGACGCCGAAACTAACGGTGACTACCAGCTTCAATTACGCCAACAATAAAGGCTTGCGCCCGGCCCAGGGATATTACCAGGGTTCGCGCAACTTTTATCAGTGGTTTGAGCGGTCGCTGGATATGAACCGGTTAAAGCAGTATAAATATCCTGACGGTACTTTTTATCACTGGAATCATGAAGATATTGATGATCCTGATTTCCTGAAGAAGCCGGGCAGCGACTGGAACAACCCTTATTTTGAAGCATACGAGAATCTTAATCACGATACGCGCGACCGCTTCTTTGGTAATGTAGGACTAAGCTATGATGTATTACCGGGCCTGAAAGTAAGCGGCGCCGTGAGAGGTGATATGTATACGCAGAGCATTGATCAGCGCAAGGCTTACGGGGGCAGGGATATCAATGAATACTACGAAGCGAAATTTGAGAATAAGGAAATGAATTACGAGCTATTGGCGCAGTATAATAAAACATTTGATAAACTAAGTTTTAATGCCAACGTGGGCGGTAACCTGCTTACGCAGCGTTATAACGGCATCCAGGGAAGAACGCAGGGTGGTTTATCTGTTGTTAATTTCTATAATCTTTCCGCGTCCATCGACCGGCCGGATGTATCCAATTATCTTCGCAGGAAGGAGGTGCGCAGTGCGTTTGCAGCTGTTTCGTTTGGCTATGATAACATTTATTACCTGGATGCCACGGTACGTAATGATATTTCTTCCGCTTTGCCGGCAGGTAATAATTCTTATTGGTACCCATCTGTTTCTTTTAGTATGGTATTTAGTGAGTTGCTGCAATGGGAGCCGCTCTCTTATGGAAAGGTCCGTATCAGTTTAGCGAAGGCCGGATCAGACCTGGACCCTTACCAGATCTATGAATCTTATATATTGGAAGCGCCGTATAAAGGACGTGACGATAACACCTACCTCCCCATGCACCTGCCTACCACGCTTAATAACCCGGAGATCAGGCCATCGCTGGGTAACTCCTTTGAAACAGGGTTAGACCTGAAGGTGCTGAAAAACCGTTTAGGGCTTGCATTTACTTATTATAACCAGCAGAATATTGACCAGGTGCTGAGCATACCTGTGTCGGGTGCTATTGGTTATGAGAATACAATCATTAATGCCGGTAAGATCCAGAATAAAGGCGTGGAGCTGAGTTTGACTGCCATGCCTGTACAAACAAAAGTGTTCAACTGGAATTCCACGCTGAATGTGAGCAGGAACAGGAGCCTGGTAAAGGAATTGTATCCCGGTATAAATACCCTGCAGCTGGATGTGAATACCTATTCGCGGGTAAGCGTTTACCTGAATGCGGATGTAAACGCTGCATTTGGCACCCTGGTAGGGAATGCTTACCGGCGGGATGCTAAAACGGGTAAAATATTACTGGATGCGGCCAATTTACCGATGTTTGAAGAGAACCACAATTTTGGCAGCGTGGTACCGGATTTCACCGGCGGCTGGCTGAATAGTTTCCGTATCGGCCGGTTTGATGTATCGGCGATGATTGATTTCCAGTCGGGCGGACAATTTTTCAGCTGGACAAAAATGCTGAGTGTTAAATCCGGCCAGGCAGAAGAAACAGCAGCCATTAATGATAAAGGAAAGAATGTGCGTGATCCGCTGGCAGATGGCGGCGGTGTGAAAGTAAATGGTATTTCCAGTGTAACAGGGGAGGAGGTGACTGCTTATGTAGACGCAAAATCGTATTACCGTACGGTGCTGGGCACATCGGTATATGAAGAATGGTTGTATGATGCCAGCTATATTAAAATGAGGGAACTCCGTGTAGGCTATACGTTTAGTCGTGAGGTGCACCGGAAAATGCCTTTCAACAGCATTAATGTAGCGCTTATTGCACGTAATCCTTTTATGATTTACCAGCAGGCGCCGAAAGGGCTTGATCCTTCCGAGCTTTCCACCGGGCGGTCGTCTATCAGCTGGCTGGAAACAGGTCAGTTAGCCACCACCCGCTCTTTTGGCATTAATCTTAACATTTCGCTGTAAACCCAGACTATCATGAAGAAGCTATTATATATTGTTATCGTACTTGCGTTTACGTTAGTATCCTGCACCAAGTTTTCAGACAGTATTAACCGCAACCCGAATCTGCCGGATACTTTTTCCAATCCGAAGTTGCTTACCTATGCCATCCTTAGAATGGATACTACCATGGCCACTCCTTATGGGTTGTTGTATGTGCAGCATCTTTCAGAAAAAGTGTATACAGATGCTTCCCGTTATATCAACATCTCCTTTGAATTTTCCAGCTTCTATGCGGACGCTTTGATGAACCTGAACAAGATCATTAAAACCGTTCACTTTAATGAAGATGAAGGGTCCGCTAATAATCAGAAAGCAGTAGCGAGGATACTCCGGGCTTATTTTTTCTGGTTCATTACAGACCGCTGGGGAGATGTACCGTATAAAGAAGCACTACTGGGACGTGAAAAAATAGATCCTGCTTACGACAGCCAGAAAGATATTTATACAGATCTGTTTAAGGAATTAACCGAAGCTGCCGCCCAGCTGGAAGACAGTAAAACTGCAGCAGCAGGCGATGTGCTATATTATGGTGATATCAGTAAATGGAAACGCCTGGCAGGCACCCTGCATGCGCTGATGGCACTGCGGCTATCGAAAGTAGATCCTGCCTGGGGCAAGCGTGAATTTGCGGCAGCACTGAGCGATGGCATTTTTACCAGTAACGACGACAACGCTATTTCACAGCACCTGGGAGAAGCAGCTTACCAGAACTATTGGTATTACGTGTATTCTGTGCAGGGCCGCAGATGGTATTGCATCAGTAAGCCACTGGTAGATTACATGAAGCCGCTGGGCGATCCCCGTTTGAAAGTATATGCAGGCACCACCGGCAGTGGCGATTATGTGGGCATGCCTTACGGCCTCCAGGGAAACGAGGCGCAGAATATACCAGCGGGCAATGTGTCTTTCCAGGGCACGGCTATCCGTAAACAGGATGCTACGGTTTATTTGGTGACCTATGCGCAGGCGCTGTTTGCCCGTGCAGAAGCAGCGAAGCTGGGATGGGTCCCCGGCGGCGATGCCGCTGCATTGCTGGATTACAATGCCGCTGTTACCGCCTCCATTAATCAATGGACGGGCTCTTCCACCGGTGTTGCCGCTTATCTCGCACGCCCGGAAGTAGCTTATAATCCCGCTACTGCCATTAAACAGATTGCGTATCAGCGTTGGGTGCATTTGTATATGAATGGCTATGAAGCATGGGCAGAATGGCGAAGAACAGGCTATCCTGTGTTGACGCCTGCGCCGGACAATAATAACACGCCTATTCCGCGGAGACAGGGATACCCGCTTTCGGAGCACAATGTGAATACCAAGCATGTGGAAGATGCTATTGCCGCGCAGCCGGGGCTGCATGGCAAGGATGATTTGACGGGGAGAGTATGGTGGGATGTGGAGAGGTAGGAGGGCTTTGGAATATGACTGCGGATAATAGCTCCTTTATTCGCCACTTATTTTGCGGCGAATAAAGGAATTACCAGCTATTTATTTAACAGGGATCTTACTTTTATTATATAACAAACCTGATAATATTCATACTGTATCTGTAAATAACAGCTTTTAATAAGCTGTTATTGTTCTACCTAGTTTCAAATGTTTGAAGGATTTGCGTATTGACCTTGAAGTCCTTTTTGGGTTCGTTATTTTCTCTATCTCAGGCGCTGCACAAATTAGGGCTTACTACTCAAGTGCCAACAAAAATGACCTATTTAACAGACGGGGAGCGCAGGCAAATCAAAATGGGCAATTTGTATATTGAGTTTAAACCTACTACTCCCAAAAAGATGGCATTTGAGGGTGAGTTAAGTAGCCTTGTTATACTAGGTCTCATAGAAATTGGAACCAAAAATCTCTCAGCAGAATTTGAAAAAAGAATTAAGGAAATTCTTCAAACCGAGAAAAGTGAGGCACTGACAAAAGATTTGGCTTTAGCTCCTGCCCAGGTTTATGACTTTATTATACATCTATTAAGCGATTAGAATGATCGAATGGCTAAATCTTACAGATGCCCAAAGACGAACTTCACTCAACCAGGCTGCTGTTAAATCGGGAGTGATTCCTGTTGCAATTGAAAAGGACTGGTGGGTAACCCTGGTACTTAAAGCACTTTTTACAACCCCCAATGAAGGACATTTTATTTTTAAAGGTGGTACATCCTTAAGTAAAGGGTTTGGATTAATTGAGCGTTTTTCTGAAGACATAGATATAGCCCTGTCCCCGGAAGCTTTTGGTAAAAAGTATAAGGATGAGCCTACCCATAGTTATGTAAAGGGATTGAAAAGGGAAGGATGTGCATTTACTACGGATACTATAATTAAAGAATTGGCAGTCAGTCTACAACAGGGCAGGATTAGATCTTGCCAACATTGAATTGTTCGCCGAAGCAATAGATCCTCTAATGCGGGACAAAGATCCTCAAACAATTTATGTACGGTATCGCTCTTTATTTGAGCCCCACCCTTATTTGAAAAATGAAGTAAAGATTGAGTTTAGTGTAAGATCCCTGACTGAACCATTTGAGACAGTGGACATTCAATCTCTTCTTTGGCAACATTTTCCTAATCCCAGATATGCGGAGCAGTTATCTAAAATAAGAGCTACCCATCCAATGAAGACGCTATTGGAAAAGATGTTCCTACTTCATGAAAAATTTCAAATTATTAATCAAAGGCAGATTTTATCCGAAGATGTTAAGCTGGAACGCGGGTCCAGGCATTTATTCGATCTAATCAGAATGGATGACAAAGGAATTGCAGATCAGCTTTTGACCGATCCACAGTTTATGAAAAACTATTATTACACCGGCGATACTGGATACGTCAGAAAGGGGTGAACTATGATAAACTTCAGACCTCCAGCAGAAATCTTAGAAATTTATCGGGCTGACTATGCCACAATGCGCTCTGAGATGATATATGGTAAGTCGGAGGATTTTGATTCCCTCATTCAAAAACTAAACAATTTAAACGACAAAATTAATAGGATGGTACTACCATCTTCTGTTAGCGGCCACCTTTTGTAAATGCGAGGTATTAATTTTCCCGATGTGCGGGTGTTGCCCTGGTCCAACGTCAATGAAAAGATGCCGGCTCCTTATTGAAGCCGGCATCTTTTAGTTTAAAATAATATAGGTATCTGTATCAGTATGCAATAAACCATTTCTGGCTGTTTGAAGAGTACCATATTTGTGGAACTAATTTAGCACCGTCCCAGGTGGCACCGCCAGCAACACCGATCGATCTGCCACTCAGAGCATGTACGATGGAGTATTGGTAGTTACCCAGGTCATTTACTATCCACCACTGGGATACTAAATTCGCCCATTCTTTCTGAATGATTTGTCCACCTTCGGAAGGAAAGACATTTGTAGTAGTGATGGCTTTACCGCTGTGTACCGCTGTTATTTTATAATAGCCATTGTTCAGGTAAGTAAACTGCCAGTGTTGGTTATCACCGCCGTTCCAGGTAAACTGTTGCAGAGGGGTTCCATCCTCCATGGAGAAGCGATCTACATCCATGGCTTTGCCGCTGTGAACTGCCTTTAACTGATAAATGCCATTTGCAATGGACTGGCTCGGGTACCCGAGTAATGATCCATCGGGGGATGTTTTACCAGTGTTGTTTACCAGTGGGGTCTCTTCAGGAGTTGGTGTTGCTATTTCTTTCCGGCAGGATGTCATCAGGGATTGTCCGGCAACAATGGCCAACACTAAAATGATTTTGCTACAATAATTCATGGAATTTGTTTAGAAAAATTAATGTTGATTATAGTTAACATGTACAATAAGTTGCTATGACTGGGTTCTTGTCATAGTACATAGGATCACATGGAGATTTTTTATTTTTTAAATTGGTTACCTATACACCTAATGTAATTATAAACCGGAAGAATTTTCAATAAATATTCTGCTTGATAATTACTATACAAAACCAATCCAGAGCTTCATCATCACTGATCGCGCCATCCACACCAATGGGGCTGCCTACGATCAAGTTTTTGTGATTTTAGCCGGCTGTTGTCTTAATTTCCCCGATTTTCTCTGAAATAGAGACAATGAGTTGAAGAATCTGGTGGGTAATCTGATATGGAGGCGTCATCTTTAGCGGTATTGATAGTATCACGTGATACTATCAATACCGCTTTCCCCAATAAAAAAGGTCCGCTGTCATAGCGGACCTTTTTGTTGCCTGACCTGGATTCGAACCAAGACAAACAGAGTCAGAGTCTGTCGTACTACCGTTATACTATCAGGCAATAGTAAATCAGGACCGCGAAATTATGACATTTCTGATAATTACCAAATTTTTAATCCTTTTTTCTCAAAAAAAGATCCTTAAAGCACTGAAAATCATATACTGACGCGCCAATTCAGTGGCTTCTTTTATACTTGCAGCTGTAAGTCAAATCCCTCAAAACAGGCTATGTTATTACTATCTCCCCGGTCCCTTGTTGCCCCTGCTCCCGGTTTCGGCGCCTTTGTATTTGCCAGCCGGCGTAATGGCCTGCTCCTGGCAGCTGCTATTATTGTTGCGGTGATCAAGATGGTGGTATTCAAACATTTTTTCCCGTACATAGATTTTACATCAGATACCGGTTCTTATATGGAAACGGCCCTGCAGAACAGGAATTATAATCTCTGGCCTATAGGATATTCCAAATTCCTGTGGTTGTTTCACCAGTTTTCCCGCTCAGAAACGATGCTCACCGTGGTGCAGTTTGTATTGCTGGAAACCAGTGCGTTTTTCTTCTATTTCAGTGTATGTTATATTTTTAATCCACAGAGCTATTTCAGGTATGGCTTTTATGCTTTCCTGCTTATTAATCCCTTGTTCCCTTTCCTGAGCAATTATTTTATTTCAGATGCGCTGTTCCTTTCGCTCGGACTTACCTGGATTACTTTGTTGCTGTGGATCCTGCATAAGCCAACTACGTTGTTGCTGGTATTTCACGGGCTATTGCTGGGCTATGCGTTTACGGTGCGCTATAATGCCATGTTTTACCCGTTGGTGGCGCTGATCCCGATTTTATTATCTGCTTACCGGCCGTGGCAGAAAGTGGTAGCTGTTTTGTTGCCGGTAATGCTGATCGTTTCGTTTGTACTGTTTACCCGTCAGAAAACAGCAGAGCATTCCGGGGTGAAAATATTTTCTGCTTTCAGCGGCTGGCAGATCATGAATAACGCGATGTATATGATGCAGTATGTGCCGCTGGATTCTGCGGGCGTGCCGCCACAGTTTGCCAAAACACATAAGGCGGTATATCACTACATGATGGCGCTGAAGAAGCTGCCGAGGAAAATAGTGGTGTCAGACGGATCGTATTTTATGTGGGACATGAACGGGCCGCAGAAAGGATTGCTGAGAGATTATGGGTTGGAGCATCAGGGTAAAGATGTATATGCGGGCTGGTGTGGCGTGGCGCCTTTATGCAGTGATTACGGCAATTATATGATCCGGAAGTACCCCTGGGATTTTGCCCGCTATTATTTGCTGGGCAATGCAAAGCTTTATTTGTTGCCGGAACTGGAAGTGTTAGGCGGATATAACCGGCCTGTTATTAACCTGGTGAATAAAGAGGTAGCCACTTTTTTTAAAGATGGGGACAAGCCTAAGCCGGAAGGTAAATATAATAACTGGCAAAGCACGCTGATGTCGCTGTTCCCTTCTTTGATCGTGATTTGTCATTTGTTGTTTATAGAAGAAACGATCCGCTATCTTATTAAAAAAGGTACCCGGAAAACCAGCCGTAAATTTAATATTGCGCTGTTGTTGTGCTGGGCTTTCATCGGGCTGAATTTTGCATTCAGCGTTTTTGCCGCGCCTATTGTATTGCGGTACCAGGTATTGCTGATCGTATTGTTGCTGGGGTATACCCTGCTGCTCACAGAAATAACCGATGCGCCACATGTGTCGCAGGCAGAAGCCGAAGCGGAGGAAGAGCGGGTGATGCTGGGCATTTAGCAGGATGTAGAGTACCCGGAAAATATGAATTATATATTTGTATCTTTATCCGGGCTGTTACAAACTGCATTCATGCACTGCGAATGAAAAGACTGATCATTATTTTACTCATCTTGTTTTGGGGGGAATATATTTTTGCCCAAAGTTCTCCCTGCTGGTTGCGCTATCCTTCTCTTTCTCCTGATGGAAAAACAATTGTATTTACTTATAATGGCGATTTATACACCGTTGCTGCCAGGGGTGGTGCTGCTGTACAGTTAACGGCTAACCCTGCGGAAGAGTGGATGCCTGTATGGAGCCATAATAGCAGCAGTATTTCTTTTGCATCTGACCGTTATGGTAATGCCGATATTTTCCTGGTACCCGCAAAAGGAGGAACTGAAAAACAACTCACCTTTCATTCGGCAGATGAGTATCCCTATGATTTCAGTGAAGATGATCAGCAGGTGATTTTTGGCGGCTTGAGAATGGATGCAGTAAACAACCGGCAGTTTCCTTCAGATGCGCAGCCCGAGCTATATCGTGTATCCGTAAACGGTGGACGGGTGATGCAGTTACTAGCCGTTCCTGCAGAAGATGCAAAGCTGAAAGGTCCATTCATTGTTTATCACGATAAGAAGAACCGGGAGAATCCCTGGAGAAAGCACCAGGTATCTGCTGCGGCGAGGGATATATGGCTGTATGACACGCAAAACGATACGTATAAGCAACTGACAGATTTTCTCGGGGAAGACAGATCCCCGGTATTTACCGATAAAGGGAAATCCATTAGTTATTTGAGTGAGGAGAGCGGCAGTTTTAATGTGCACCGTTTGTGGCCCGGTCGTCCCGGCGCATCAGAACAACTGACAGCATTTAAGCAATTCCCCGTCCGTTTTTTTGAGTGCATCCCGCAATGGGACACTGTGCTTCGGTTTTAACGGAGATATTTATTTACAGGCGCCGGGCACTGCGCCCAAAAAAGTAAACATACATCTTACCAGCCGGGTTACGGAAAATACAACCGTAGTGCCGGTAGCGGATCATATTAAATACGGGGTGGTTTCACCGTCCGGTAAGGACATCGCGTTTATTTTCAGGGGAGATGTATTTTCCGCCGGCATGGAACACGGCGTTATCCGGCAATGGACGCATACTCCCGGGGAAGAAGCAGACCTGAGCTTTTCACCGGATGGTACCAAACTGTTGTATGCCAGTGAAAGCAGCCATGGCTGGCGGCTTTGTGAAATGGATCTGCTGCATGGAAAGGAAACCGTGTTGCTGGCCAACAACCAGGAAAACTATCAGCCTTTATATTCACCAGATGGAAAAGAAGTAGCTTATATCGAAAACAGGGTAACGTTAAAAATATATAACATCGCTTCGGGAAAAAGTCGCCGCATTGCGTCGTTGTTCAGTCGCAGGGATCATGATCAGTATTTCCGCTGGAGTCCTGATGCCCGGTATCTCCTGCTTCAATACAACCAGCCGGGCGCCGGCAACCAGGAAGTGGGCCTGGTAGCAGCCGATGGTAGTGGTAGTGTACAAAATATTACGCAAAGCGGCTTTTCCGATGAGGCGCCACAATGGGCAACGGACGGAAAGATGATGATCTGGAAAAGCGACCGGAACGGACTCCGGGGTTTTTCCACGAGCAGCAGCCGGCAACAGGACGTATATGCGTTACCGTTTTCCGGCGGCAGCTTTAAAGATGCAGAACAGATTACAAAACTGACGCCTTCAGCCGCTATGCTGGCAGATGTATTACTCAGTAAAAGCGGCAACAAATTATATTACCTGGTAAAAGCCGGAGCGGCTTACCAGTTGTGGATAACAGATATTCCCACCAAAACGTCCACGATGCCTTTGTCGGTGAAGGCAGAAGATTGCTCGCTGCAATGGGACGCTGCACAACAACAACTTTTCCTGCTGACAGACGCCCGCATCCTGCAATTGGATACTACGGGGCAAACGCGGCATAGCATTACCATTAAGGGTTCCATGAAAATAGACCTGGCAGCAGAGAGGAAGGCGATGTTTTCCCATATCTGGCGAAGAACAAAGGAAGCGTTTTATACCGCTGGTTATCACGGCGCCGACTGGGAAGCGTATGGCCGGAATTATGAAAAGTTCCTGCCGCATATTGCCAACAACTTTGAACTGGCAGAAATGGTGAGTGAAATGCTGGGTGAGCTGAATGTAAGTCATAGTGGCGCAACGGGCAGCCATGTGGTGGAAGAAAAGGAAGAAACAGCTTCCCTGGGTATTTGTTACGATGTATCTTACAGTGGCGACGGTATGAAAATAAGTGAAATACTTCCTGGTGGCCCGCTGGATCAGGACGCATTTAATCTGAAGCCGGGCATGTTTATTACGGCCGTAGATGGTGAGGAGATTACGGCAGATAAAGATCTTTCGCAATACCTTAATCACCGGGCAGGTAAAAATACCCGGCTGCGTATTGATGATGGTGGCCAGCGACGGGATATAGTGGTGACGCCGGTTACGCCGGAAGCAGAAAACGACCTCCTGTATAAAAGATGGGTAAAACGTAACAGGGACGAAGTAACACGCCTCAGCAACGGACAATTGGGATATGTACATTTATACCGGATGAACGACGCCGCCTACCGCAATGCCTACAGCGAAATAATGGGCAGGTACGCCGGCTGTAAAGGTATTGTAGTGGATACCCGTTTTAACCGGGGAGGCGATCTGGCTTCAGACCTGGGCATGATGCTGAGCGGCACGGAGATCAGGAAAAATACAACAGACGAGCAGGTGGAAAGCATAGAGCCTGGCTTCCGCTGGACAAAGCCGTCGGTGGTGATTGCCAACGAAGCCAACTATAGCGATGGCAGCTGTTTCGTGTTCGATTATCAGTATCTCCATATGGGTAAGCTGATAGGGATGCCAGTGCCTGGCAGTTGTACCTTCATGACCGGGGAAACATTGCCCGATGGTAACCTCCATTGGAGCGTGCCTTCACTGGGTGTAAAAAGCCGGGAGGGCTATTACCTGGAAAATCATCAAACGGAACCGGATATACGTGTAAGGAATGCGCCTGAAGAAATAATTAAGGGAAGAGATCAGCAACTGGAAGCAGCCATCAGGGAATTGATGAAGGAAACTGCTCCATCAACATTATAACGACCTGCATTTTATGTCTTATGAAGAAGACAATAATATTCATTGGGAACGCCTGAGAAACGGCGATAAGCAGGCGTTGTTTGCACTGTATAATAATACCTATTCACATCTGCTGAGGTTTGGATTGAAAACCTGCGGCAGCGATGAACTGGTAAAGGACTGTATCACACAATTATTTTTGCAGCTGTGGACCCGGCATCAAAGTCTGCGCCCGGTAACCAACGTGCCGGCCTATTTATTTACCGCGCTGAAAAGACAGCTACTGGATCAGTTGGCGTACCAGTCGAAGATCCATGCAGCTATTCACCGGATGACTGATAAGGAAGCGGAGCGCGAATTATCTTACGAAGAAATTATTATCCAGGTACAACAGGACGAAGAATTAAAGCAGCGGCTGCAGCAGGCGCTGAAAGCGCTCACTCCGCGACAGACAGAGCTGATACGGCTTAAGTTTTTTGAAGGATTGTCGTACGAACAGATTGCTGCACAAACTTCACAAACGGTGAAAACGGCTTACAATACTATTTATGATGCCATCAAAGCATTAAGGAAAATGCTGAAATAAGCCCGGCTTTCCCATCTCCCGAAAAAAAATTTATAAAACCTTTAGGAAAAACGATTGATTTTGCCGTCTGTATAGTCAAAGGCATTATCTACATGAATTTCCAGGATTTCGAAGCCGCCGACTTTGCATGTGATGAATCTTTCCAGCGCTATTGCCTGGAAGAGAATGACAGCGATATATTATTTTGGGAGAGCTGGATAACCCGCCATCCTGAAAAGAAGGCTGTTGTACAGGAGGCCCGGTATATGATTGAGGTATTGTCGGCCCGGCAGGGTAACCGCCTGGAGCAGTTGAAACACCTGAAAGATGGTATTTTACAGTATGATCTGCTCCATTCGGCCCTGGAAGAGCCGTTGGGGCAAAATACACCTGCTCCCGCCAGGAAAACCGGTCCGTTATTTAAATATGCTGCCGCATTGGGGGGCATCCTGCTACTGGCCGGCGCCATTTATCTGTTCAGCCGTACCAACACCGTTACTGATATCACCTCACCCAAAACAAGCATGGTTGTTATCAATGCCGGCAACGATCCCCGTAAAACCGTGGTGCTGCCGGATGGCTCTTCCATTATTTTACGGAAGAACAGTACCGTGGAACTGGCGGAGGGATTTAATGAGGCCAACAGGAAGCTAACCCTTACAGGGGAGGCTTTTTTTGATGTAACGCAGCATGCGCAGTATCCTTTCATTGTACATACTGCCGCTTTTGATATTAAGGTATTAGGTACCGTTTTTAACGTAAGTGCCTATGCCGGCAGCCATCAGTCGGAAACCGCTTTGTTTAAAGGCAAGGTGGAGGTTACGCTGGCCAATAAGCCCGAAGAAAAGATCATATTACAACCAAACCAGAAGCTAACGATGAATGTTGCCGGGCTGCCGGCGCCGGTCAATCCTTTTAAAGTAATGCCGCTGGACGCAGATCCGGTAAATCATAAAGCCAGGGAAATAGCCTGGGTAAGAAACCGGCTGGAAATTGAAAATGAGCCGCTGGAAGTGATAGCGGGCAAGCTGGAAAAATGGTATGGCATCAAGGTCACCTTTGCGGATGAAGAAGTAAAGCATTACCGGTATTCCGGCACCTTTGAAAGTGAAACGATCCTGAAAGCATTGGATGCCCTGCAGTTATCTTATCCATTCAGTTTTAAAATGGTAAACGGTCAGATTATCATAAGTAAATAAATAATTATACATCAACCAAATAAAGAAAGGGGAAGTGCTGGAACACTTCCCCCGGAATTAGGCTAGAAAATGTCCTGAATGATCATTAACTAAACCAACATCAAAGGTATGTTAAAACTTGTATTCCTGGAATGGAAGGGGAAACCTGTTCCCACCGGCAAATTGCTGCTTACTATGAAATTAACTGTTCTTCTTTTTTTGACCTGCCTTCAGGTGCAGGCTATTTGTTTCGCGCAGGAGACCATTACCCTGCAGGTAAAAGAAACAAGTATCAAACAATTGCTGAAAGCACTGGAGCATCAAACGGCCTACCGCTTTGTGTTCCATGATAAAACACTGCCTGAAAACAAAAAGGTGACGGTAGCAGCAAAAGAAGCCACACTGGATGCGGTGCTTTCACAGGCATTCGCCGGTACCAACCTGGCATATACACTGAAAGAAGATGGGCTGGTGGTAGTATATGCAGGCGCAGAAAGTACATCTGCCGTAGATATTACGATCAGGGGAACGGTGAGGGGAATAGATAACCTGCCTTTACCGGGAGTTACCGTTCGTGCCTCCGGCACCACCGCCGGTACGCTTACCAATGAAGATGGCGCTTATACGCTCATCGCCCCGGACAATGCCACCACGCTCCAGTTCTCACTGGTAGGGTATCTCAGCCAGCAGGTAACTATTGGCAACAGACGTGAAATCAATGTGGTACTAACAGAAGACATCAAAACGCTGAATGCCGTAACGGTTACCGGGTATACGAATTATACCAGGGATAAATCTACCGCAGCCGCCGGCGTAGTAGGCGCTGATAAGATTACGCAGGTACCGATGGCTACCTTCGACCAGATATTACAGGGACGGGTTCCGGGAATGGTGGTATCTGCCGGCTCCGGCCAACCAGGTACCGCTGCAACGATTACCGTACGGGGCGTTGGTACCATCAATGGCAGCTCCTCCGTTTTATATGTAATGGATGGTATTCCCATTGAGGCAGGGCAGTTCCAGGGCATCAACCCTTCAGACATCGCTTCTGTTACCGTATTGAAAGACGCTTCTGCTAAAGCATTATACGGATCACGCGGTTCCAACGGCGTAATTGTGATCACTACAAAAAAAGGACAGGCCGGAAGAATAGCGGTGTCGTATAAATCGCAGTATGGTTTTTCCAATATGACCACCCCCAAGTTCCAGATGATGAACTCCGTGCAGCACCTGCAGTTTGAAGAAGAGATTGGCCTGGAAACCGGCGCTAACCTGGGACCGGGTTGGGAGTTCTCCAATAAAAATCCTGACTACCTCAATAAAACACCACAGGAACAACAAGAGGCAGATCATATCATTGATAGCTTAAGAGGTGTTAATACCGACTGGAGAAAAATTTTCCTTCAGACAGGTAAATTCCAGGAACAACAGCTGAGTGTAAGCGGCGGTAATGAAAATGTGCGGTTTTATAGTTCTGTGAATTATTACGATCAGCAGGGTATTGCCAAACGCTCTGAATTGAAACGCTACAGCTTTAAAAATAACCTGGATTTCAATGCGGGTAAATTAACCGCCAATATCAACGTAGGACTGGCCTATTCTGAGTCTTCCTTTATAGAAAGAGAAGCCTCCAGCAGCGGCAGCAACCCGTTGGCAGCGGTATACTACGCCCTGCCTTATGAATATCCTTATGCACCGGATGGCACACTGGTCACCAATTATAACGATGATGTGTACCCGGTATATGATCTGCGGGAAGGCAGTAATGCACTGGAAGCGTTATTAAATACCAGCAGTAAAGATAACCAGCTGAAAAGCATTATCGGTACGTCACTGAATTACATCCTGGCCAAAGGATTGGTGGCGAAAACCAGGCTGGGCATTGACTTTAGGGAAACTACCACAGAGCGTTATGTGAACCCGGATTCTTATTCCGGCTATAAAGTGGATAACGGCGGAAGAGGTAGTTTTGGAGAAGGCGTTACCAGGAACGTTACGCTGGTGAGCACTTCGGGGTTAACGTATTCAAAAGTTACCGGCAAACATGATTTCGAAGTATCCGGTTATTTTGAGTTTACCAGGAATAATTACCGCGCATTTGATTATACAGGTTATGACCTGGACGACAGGTTACCTGCCACTCCTGCCGCCATTACACCCGGTTCGCCCTACAGCGCCTTGCTGGGCGGAGGTCGCACCAAAAGTGCGCTGGCTTCTTACATTGGTGTAGGCCGGTATACTTTCAATGAAAAATATACCCTGAATGCGAGTTACCGGTATGATGGCGCTTCTACCGTGCCACCGGACAACCGCTGGCATGGGTTCTACTCCCTGGGTGTTGGATGGGAAGTAAAGAAAGAGAATTTCCTGAAAGATGTGAGCTTTGTAGATAACCTGCGCTTCCGGGCCAGCTATGGTACTTCTGCCAATCCATTTTCCAATCTCGGCCCCTTTGCTTATTTCCGGACTTATGGAACCGACCAGTATGGCGGTAACCCGGCGATTGTGCCTAACCAGCCGGGTAATCCGAACTACGACTGGGAGTACGCCAAAGAATTTAACATCGGTTTTGACCTGGGTGTAATGAATAACCGCATCCGCCTGGTAACAGATGTATATAATAAAGTAACCAATAACCTCTTTATAGAACAGCCGTTATCTATTACGTCAGGATTTTCCACCATGTTCCTCAATTCCGGCGCTATGCGCAACAGGGGAATAGAAATGGACCTCCAGGGAGATATTGTGAAGGGAAAAGATCTCACCTGGTCGGTAGGTGTGAACTTTGCCTATAATAAAAATGTGATCACCGATCTGGGCGTCTCTGGTGAATTTACGCAGGGTACTACACAGATTGTAAGAGTGGGCTTGCCTTACGGATCTCACTATGCGCCTAAATGGGCCGGTGTGGATCCGCAAACAGGCGATCCTTTGTACTATGACAGGTCAGGTAATAAAACAAGCGATTATAATGAAACGGCTTTGAGCGTAGCCGAATTCGGCACTTATATTCCTCCTTTCACCGGTGGATTTAATACGGCAGTTAGCTGGAAAGGTTTTTACCTGAATGCGCTGTTTACATTTGCAGATAAAACCATGCGGTATCTCAACGAAGATTATTACAACGAGAATCCAAGTTTTGCCAGCAGTAATCAATCGGTACGTATGCTGTATGACCGTTGGAAGAAACCCGGTGATAATGCCATCCTGCCTAAGTTTGATGCCAGCAGGGGATTTTCTTCCAAAGATATCCAGGATGCCTCTTACCTGCGTTTAAGGAATGTAAACATCGGCTATAATTTCCCGAAAGAAGTCATGACCCACCTGAAATTTGTGCAGGGCATCCAGGTATTTGCGCAGGCTCAGAACCTGTACACCTGGACCAGCTGGAAGAGTTTTGATCCGGAGAATAATTATGGTGATGGCAGGTTTGATTACCCCAGCGCACGAACCTACACTTTTGGCCTGAACGTTAATTTTTAAATCATTAAGCTCATGACGATCCGTTATATCAAATATACTTTTGCACTCCTGTTGTCGTTGTGTACACTTGCCTGTAATAAGCAACTGGACCTTTCTCCTACCGACAGCATTATAGATCCGGGAAGAACCTTCCGGACTGTCAGTGATCTGAATGGCGGCCTGCTTGGCGCATACGCTGGTCTTACTTATAACACCATCTACGGCGTATCATTGGTTACCGATGAATGTACCTTGCCCAGTGAGAACGGTACTGGCGGCGGTGTAGCCACTTACCGCTGGCAGATAGATCCCAGCAATACCACTATTACTGCTTCTTTCGGGGAGTATTATATTGCCATTGACCGTGCTAACCGCGTATTGGGCGCTATGGGCAATGTTACTGCCAAAGGTGATGAGATAGCTTTGAAAGATCAGTACCGCGGAGAGGCGCTGGCGATACGCGCTTATTGTCATTTCCAGCTATTGCAGAGTTATGCAGAGGCATATGAACCGGCAGCGATGGGAGTACCTTATATGGATACTTCCGTTAACAGTTTTCCTGCCCGGAATACTTTTGGAGAAGTAGTAGCTGGTATAGAAAGAGATTTACAGCTGGCTAAAACACTGATCCCAGCTGAAGCAGATGATAACACGAGGATTACGGTTCCTGCCATTTCTGCTATCCAGGCGAGAGTAGCTTTATATGCCAAAAAATGGACCGATGCCATCACCTATGCTACAGAAGCTATTGATGCGCTGCCGCTAGCCTCCGCCAGTGATTTTCCCGGCATATGGAAAGACACCAAGCAATCTGAAGTTATCTGGAAGCTGAAACAGGTAGCAGGTAGTGATGATGAGTTGATCGGCAGTGCTTATTTCGACAGGGATGTAGCGTTATATGTGCCTTCTTTTGAACTGATTAACCTGTTCGATAAAAATAACGATGTGCGTTATCCTGCTTATATACAGTTTGACGATACCCGTGGCGATGGCAACTCTGAATACCTGGTGAATAAATATTTTGGATCTTCCGGCAGCATGGGCCTGGCAGATATTAAACTTTTCAGAACAGGAGAAATGTACCTGATCCGTGCAGAAGCATTGGCGGAAAGTAACCGGGTGGCGGATGGCGCCGCTGACCTAAACGACCTAAGGGCCGCGCGTATCAATGGTTACACGCCGCAGTCTTTCAGTAATAAAGATGCATTGATCACCGCTTTATACACCGAACGATTCAAAGAGCTGGCCTTTGAAGGGCATCGTCTCTTCGACCTGAGAAGAAGGGGACTGTCTGTAACCCGCAACCCGGAAGACGCCATCAACGCACTGGGTGCTGTGTTGCTGAAACCTGGTCAGAAGGGATATGTATTTCCTATTCCTGATGCAGAAACGAAAGCTAATAAAAACATGAAACAAAATCCCGGCTACTGATGAAAAGAATAATAACTGTACTAACCATAACGGCTATATGTTTAAATGCCTGTTATATGCGTATGCCCAAACCGCTGACTATTGCCGGCCGGCCGGCTTCCATCGGGATCATTGGTGATACGGCAGATGTAACCACGCCGGTAAAAGGAGGAGTAGCGTTGATTGGTGGTGGCGGGAATGTGGACGGCGCTTTCCAATGGATGATTGAACGCAGCGGTGGCGGTGATGTAGTAGTGCTTACCGCCTCCGGCAATGGCGGCTATAACCATGACATCGACTCCCTGGGGAAAGTGAACTCAGTAGAAACGCTGAATATTACCAACAGGGAACTGGCCAATAATGATACCGTGGCCAATATTATCCGTAATGCAGAAATGTTGTTTATTGCCGGTGGTGATCAGTCGCGCTACATGCTGCAATGGAGAGGTACCAAAGTAAATGATGCGATCAATTATTTACTGCAGGAAAAGAAAGTGCCGGTGGGCGGCACCAGCGCGGGTTGTGCTATCCTGACCGGGTTTTATTACAGCGGCGAGGGAGGCAGTGCGGTGTCTGATTCGGTGTTGGTCAATCCATATGATTCGCTGGTAAAAGTGTATAACAACGATTTCCTGCATGCGCCTTATCTTCGTGACGTAATCAGTGACCAGCATTACCTGAAACGTGGCCGCGAAGGCAGGCATGTTATTTTTATGAGCCGGATCATTAAAGACCAGGGCATTTTTCCAAAAGGCATTGCGCCCGATGAAAAAACGGCGGTGTGTATTGATGAAGCAGGAGTGGCCAAAGTTTTTGGCGTGAGCAAGGCTTATTTCATTATGTCTGACAGTCTTAAAAAACCGGAACTTTGTGAACCGGGGCAACCACTGCAATGGAACCATGGCGGGCAGGCATTGAAGGTATATGAAATCCCTGCCAGCGCTTCCGGCAACGGCAGTTTCCGTGTAGCTGACTTTGATGCCGCAACGGCCAGTGGCGGCGCCTGGTATTGGTGGTGGGTGGAAAAGGGACAGCTGAAGAAAAAAGCAATCTGATTATTTCCGTAATAAAATTTGATATGAAAGGCAGGTTTGGTATTTTATTTTTTCTGATGGTACTTTTTGTTTTGCCTGTAATGGCGCAACAGAAGGCATCATCTTATGTGCTGGTGATCCATGGTGGTGCGGGTACTATTCTTAAAAAGAATATGACCCCTGAAAAGGAAGCCGCATACAAGGCATCTTTACAAAAAGCACTGGAAACGGGCTATAAGATCCTGCAGTCGGGCGGAAGCAGCCTGGATGCGGTAGAAGCGACTGTAAGGGTGTTGGAAGACGATTCACTTTTTAATGCGGGCAAAGGTGCTGTGTTTACCCACGAAGGGCGCAACGAGCTGGATGCCGCCATTATGAATGGTAAAACCAGGGCAGCGGGTGCGGTAGCCGGTGTTACCACCGTGCGCAACCCGGTGAGCGCTGCAAGGGCGGTGATGGAAAAGTCGGAGCATGTGATGATGGTAGGGCCGGGTGCAGAAAAGTTTGCAAAGGAAGCAGGACTGGAAATAGTGGACCCCTCGTATTTCAGAACGGAATCGCGCTGGAGGGACCTGCAGAGTGCCATCAGGGAGGATTCTATTGCTGCGGCTAAATCAAACGCCTATACGAACCCGGGCAAGCTGGGTATAAAAAACCGGGATTATAAATTCGGAACGGTTGGGGCGGTAGCGTTGGACCGGCAGGGCAACCTGGCGGCAGCAACTTCTACCGGCGGTATGACCAACAAAAAATATGGCCGCATTGGTGATTCGCCTATCATTGGTGCGGGTACCTATGCGAACAATGAAACTGCTGCCATATCCTGTACCGGCTGGGGTGAGTTTTACATCCGTAATGTGGTGGCTTATGATTTGTCTGCCCTCATGGCGTATAAAGGACTTTCTGTACAGCAGGCGGGTAATACGGTGATCAAAAAAGTAGGGGATATGGGTGGCGATGGCGGTTTGATTGCCCTGGATAAAAAAGGAAACATGACCATGTCTTTTAACACGGAAGGCATGTACCGGGGCGCCGTTACCAAAGACGGCAAAATTGAAATTTCGATTTACAAGTAAACATTATAACGAACGGATGCGGGGCGTAGTACCCGTATCCGTTCGTATTGTTTTACTCCAGCGGCCTTTTTGGCGCATCATCTTCTTCCAGGCTGTTTTCTGATACATCCTCATCCGTAATATCTTCTTCCTCCAGCAGCTCATCTATTTCCACGTCGTCATCTTCTTCGTCGAGTAATTCATCAGAGTTGTCGTCGCCCCGCCGGGATTGTTCATCCTGGTTGCCTCTCTGCGGCACGGGTTGTTGTTTTTGACTAAAAACATCGTCTGGTTGAAGATCGTCGTTGAGCAGTGGTCCGGGTGTTTTAGGTTGTGTGGTCATAAAGCAAGTTTTCCAGGGAAAGTCCAAACATCGCACCACTAAAAACAGCTTGATTTACAGGCTGCTGTTGCGGAGGGCTGCGTAAATAAATACACAGTTAATGGGTTATTCATTCACCACTTTACTTTTTCTGAAAACGGCGCTCCATTTGCTTACGAAGGCGGCCGACAAAGTTTCTGTTTTTTGGGCAATGAAAATGGCATGAAAGGATCTGGGGCCCTGTATCACATAATACAGCTGCGATTCCGGACTTCCGGCGCCGGGTGTTTCCACTTTAAACAGTGCCCAGCGCCGCTGGGGAATATTTTCTTTTCCAAGCAATGTCACCTTTGCCTGTGATGCTTTACTCACAGCGGCTTCCGAGAAACTTTTTACAGCGAGATCAATGTTATCGACCCGTGCATTTTCCATGGTCATATTGTTGATCAGCAGGGTCCATTGCTGCGCCGTTTCATTGGCAGGCAGGAACTGACGGGTAGCGAGATTGTCCACTTCAGTATCGGTGATCGTTGTCCATTTTACATTAGCCGGCAGCGCTATTTTAAGGCGTTCCTTTCCCGCCGCTTTGCCTGTTTTGAAGGAATTGCCAATTTCATGAAATAAAGGTTTAAAACCGGCTGAAAATGGCAAAAGGGTGGTGGCAGTCAACAGGTAGGTTTTATTGTTGGAATACGCAATGAAGATGCTGGCGAATATGGTATCGGTTCTGCTTCCCTCCAGGTGGATTTCATCCAGCCAGATCATCCGTTTGCCGGAGCTGACAATACTGCCGGAATCCAGTAATTTGAAATAAGGATTGCGGCCGATATAGTACAGGAGCTTTTTTGCAACGGCATCCACATTGGAACGGGGTTCATCCACTACGTTGACCGTAAAATTTTCCGGCGCTACCAGGGCACTGTCGGCCCGCTGCGCCATGAATTTCAGGGAAAGGATCTGTTTGTTTTTTATTATCTGCCATCCGTCGGGAATTCCTACGGAGAAGTGGTTCGCCGTATCGCGGTAGTTCACAAGGTTCTGGCCGTTGGCAATAAAAGAGAGTAACACGAGGCCACACAGCAAAGCATATTTCATCCGGAGCAATTTGTGGTACAAATAAAACATATTTAGTGTTAGCCTGCAAAAGAGAAAGCCTCCGACCGGAGGCTTTCTCTTTTGCAGGCTAACATCAACGGACGATTATTTAGGCAAGTATTATACGCGGTTATCCCGGGGCGCCCTTGTTCCATAAAATCTATCCTGGTCAAACTGGTCGTGGTTGTAAAAGTCGTTATCAGCGATAGTTGAATCCGGCGACACAAACACATTCCGGATATCCCGTTCTGTTTCGGGGGTAACGATCACACCTTTTTCATAAAAAGGAAGGATGCTGATCTGTAAAGGAGTTATTTCCGGCAGCAATACGGTATCATCTTTTTCATGCAGGATGGCTACACCTATAGGAAACAGTACTTTCCGTTCGGTGAGTCCTACCCGGTTCCCCTTGAGGTTGATAACGAGATAGCGTACCCTGCGTGAAGCGGGATTGAACAGCAAGTCATCTACTTTTCCGAATCTATTGCCTTGCAGATCTTCCACCCCCCAGTTCCTGATATCGGGCTGTCCGTCTACAATCTCAAATCTGCTGCCGCTTAATTCTTCAAGACGATTGGTTTCAGTGATAGACATAGTAATATTTTTTGGATAAAGAATAGGTGAAAACCTTTACGGTTGTGCGCCGGGAGTATCTGCCGCGGGTGCAGCGTTGCCGGTAGTACTAACAGTATCAGTAGTGGTAATTACGTCCCGTTGATGGTTATTACTGCTGCGCATCAGAAAAAACAGGATCGCAGCGATGATGATAAGTCCTAAGATCAGCCATAGCCACGCCGGGTTTCTTTTCCTGGGTTGAACTTCTAAGTGTGCCATAGTTGTATGGTTAAGGTAGATAAATATCCCGGATGAGTTTTGTCCGGAAGGTTCATTCACTATTCGGCAATCATTATACCAATGCACAGAAAAAATGTGAGGAGCGCTATTTTCCTTGTCTATGGCTTGTTATAAGGGGATTTAGGTACTGATTCCGGGGAGTTCAGCCATTTTTTTGTTAGGGGTCTTTTTCCTACGTATTGCGGAATTATAGTCCGCTGTATATACTCACTGCTACGAGTACAGAGATGCGGTCTTTGTCCCGTTTCCCGAATGTTAACGAAAGCGTAATACACGCTGTATGCCGGAGATACGCCGCGAAAGAGGCGTTGAGCTGATCCCGGAGGGCTTCCGTTTTTACATTCTGATACGCTGCGGACTTGGCCCTTTACCTTTGAAGCCTTATATTGGCTGGTATGGCTGGTATTGAAACCGGCGTTGAAAAAATATATTGTATGAAGAAGATTACCGGTATAGCATTGTTGCTGATGATAGGATTCACTTCCTATGCACAGCGCGCCTCGCATGTGGTGCTGATTACCATTGATGGCTTCCGGCCAGAGTTTTATACAGACGCTTCCTGGGGTATGGTAAACCTGCGGGCCATGAAAGACAGCGGCGCTTATGCAGACGAAGTAAACAGTGTATTCCCTACCGTTACCTATCCCAATCACACGTCGCTGATCACCGGTGTAACACCGGCGCGGCATGGTATTTATTATAATACACCTTTTGAGCCTAATGGCGCCAGCGGCATCTGGTACTTTTATTACGACAGCATCAAAACGCCTACGCTGTTTGATGCGGTGCATAAAGCCGGGAAAAAATCGGCTAATGTAATCTGGCCGGTATCTGTGGGCGCACCGATCGATTACAATATACCGGATGTATGGTCTATTGGAAAAAAAGACAGGCGGGAGCTGCTGGCTACCGTCACCAATCCTGGGTCGTTATGGCAGGAAGTACAGGAATATGCCACGGGTAAGCTGGGTGAAAAGGATTTCACGATGGAGGATGAAGAAATGATCCTGGATGAAAATGTGGCGCGTATGTCGGCCTACCTGATCACTACCTATAAGCCTGCTTTTACCACGCTGCATCTGGCCTGTACAGATCATTATGAGCATGAACAGGGGCGGGATGGCCTGCTGGTAAGAAAGGCGGTAGCGGGAGCAGATAGGGCGTTGGGTACTATTATTGAAGCGCTCAAACGCGCAGGCATATACGAAAATACGACCGTCATTGTTACCGGCGATCATGGTTTTGTGAATATCAGCAAAAGCTTTTCCCCGAATGTATTGCTGGCGCAAAATGGTTTGCTGAATAATATCAAAACGGGTGATTGGAAAGCGCAGTTCCATTCTTCCGGCGGGTCGGCCTTCCTGCATCTCAAAGATCCGAAGGATGCAGCTACACAGCAGAAAGTACTGGCGTTGCTGAAAGCACTGCCAGCGGCACAGCAGCAAATGTTCCGGATTATTGACCGCAAACAGCTGGATGCAGTGGGCGCTGATCCGCATGCTGCTTTGGCCATTTCCGCCTCTGATGGCGTTACCATTGGGGGTGGCTCCACCGGGGAACTGGTAATGGCAGCCAAAGGGGGCACACATGGTTATTTCCCGGATTTTAAAGAGATACAAACCGGCTTTGTGGCTTCCGGAGCAGGGATAGTGGCAGGCGGTCGTGTGAAAGAAATGAATGTAACAGATGTGGCACCGCTGGTAGCGCAACTGCTTGGATTATCATTGGATAATACTGATGGTAAAGTGCCTGCGGGCGTGGTAACTAAGTAAGCATTGAAACGTAGCAATACTGATCGGACGCCTTGTGAAAGGGGCGTCCGTTTTTTTGTGGTGCCTGGGAAGCGATATTACATCTGCAGGGCAGGTAAATGCTCATATGCTGCAGGGGCTATTACTGCTGCGTCATCAGGCTTTGCTTTTCTGACAGAATTTACCGGCCAGCATTCCAGTTGTGTTGCGGGCAGTTCATACTGTATAATTGATCGTATATCCGTATCAGTTAGTTCAGGTTGCAGCCATTGTTCTGCGAGTCCGGGAGTAAGCATCATGGGCATTCTGCCGGCGTTGTCGCCGCCGTTATGGATCTGTGCCATCAGTGGGTTAGCGGCACGGGTTAGCAGGGTGAACGCGGGAATACGTGCGGGTTTATCTACATCCCAGGAATTAGACATTGCCCACAATCCGGCTATAAAAAAGAGTTCCTGTTCTTTGGGTTTGATATAATAGGCCACTTTATTTTTCCATCCGGGAATGTGCCGGTATTCAAAGAAGCCGCTGGCCGGAACGAGGCAGCGCTGGTGCCGGATGGCATTCCACATGGTGCCGTTTTCAAGTACTTTTTCGCTGCGGGCGTTGAGGAAAAGTTGCCGCTGGCGTTTTACTTTTTCCAGGGTGTCCAGCATTTTAGGTATGGGACCCCAGGTGTATTTTTCAAGTTTGATGCCGTTGTTGTTAGTAACTACGGGCCATTGCGGATAAGACATCCCGATCTTGTGCCAGGTAGGGTCGAAGTCGATATCCAGTTTGCCGCCGGGTTTAAGTCGCGGCAGGTATTTGAAAATGCTCTCTATGCTGGAGGTAAAGGCAATATCGTAACACATATTATCTGTCGTGGTATTATAATCGGATAAAGGTACTTTTATTTCTGTATCTGTCCCGGTGCGCTATTTCCGCATATCTACAATGACGGCGGTTACAACGCCCCATACCTGGAAGTCGGCGTCTTCTGTGATAACAATAGGTTTATAAAAAGGATTTTCGGGATGTAGTACCCAACTGCGACCCGCTTTTACGAGCCGTTTTACGGTATATTCCCCATTGAGTGCCGCCACTACAATATCTCCCGTGGAGGGGCGGATAGAGCGGTCTACAACCGCCATGCAACCATCGGGAATGCTGGCATCAGTCATGCTATCGCCCTTTACCCTGATAATGAAGGAGGTAGAGGGATTTGGCTGCAGGATACGGGAGAGATCAATCTGCTCTTCTTCATAATCCAGGGCAGGAGTAGGAAACCCTGCAGGGACACTGGTATTAAAGAATGGCAGGGTAATGTGCGGGTCACTCAGTTTCAACACTTGCATATAACTATCGTTTTTGTAAATACTAATATTATTAGCAAAATAAAGCTAAAATTATTAGTTTATGAAATCCATTAACACATCGTTTGCAAAAGATGGAAATCCGCTGCAGGAGAGGGGAGAAGTAAGTGCCGGGAGATCAGTGAGCTATGAATTCTGGTTGCTAAAACAGGCGCAGTAAGATTTTTTTTGACAGAAGAGAAGATAATGTATCCAGTTCAATATTTATCATTTATTGGCCGTTTATGTTAATGTTAATCACTTGTTATTCAGTACATCCGGATTTTTTTTCTACACTCCCTGTATGTCCCACACATAATTTTATGCGCCGTTAAATTTTGCGCGGTGAAAATATTGTAAACCTCAGATAATCCTTATTTCTTATGGGCATTCAAATGAAAGCACTCCTTTTCTGCTGCCTGGCAGCCTTCACCTTCTTTGCACCCAACGATGCAGCTGCAAAAGTTAAATCCAAAAAGATCGTTATTAATACGGAGAACGACGCACGGATTTATGTAGATGGAAAACTGGTCAATAACACTTCTACAGAAATCAAGGTAGCAGCATACGCGCAGGTAAACATCCGTGTGGAAAAGGTAGGTTTTATTACACAGGAGCGGAACTACATCAATGATGGAAAGCATACATTGCCTTCTACAGATTATATTAAGCTGGAGAAAGATGATGCGTACGAAAATTCAATGGTAACGAATCTTGCTAACCAGGATATCGATGTACGGACCAGTCATGATGAAGAAAATTCCTGGAAGCTGATCAACCGCATCATTACCGGTTATTTTGATGTGATTGCGGTTACCGATAAAGCGACGGGATACATGTGCACTGCCTGGGTAGTAAAATCTTTTAAAGCAGCTACTGTCCGTACCCGTCTTATCATTAAAACAGGGAACACAGACCCGCTTACCTACAAGGCAAAGCTGGTAAGTGAAATAGCTCCTCCTGGTGTATCTGCAAGCTCTGATGAATCATTCCGTAACTGGGACCGGCTGCTGCGTACGTTTGAAAATGTAGTGCCTGAACTGCAAAGCAGGCTGGCGAAATAAGCAGGCTGGAATGCTGAAAAGAGATATTGGCAAAGGTTTATTATACCAGTGATTATATATAAGCGCTTATATTTAAATTTCCCGTTAATTCCAAAAAAAACCTTTGTTATTTCATTTTACTTCCTATTTTTGCACCTGAAATTATGATTACAAACAAACATACACATCACCACCATCATATCTTACCACAAGGGTAGGCAGGGGGATGATTTGTGTATATCACCATATTACATCATCAACAGGGGCTTACCGCAGAGGTAAGCCCCTTTTTTTATTTTATCAGGGATGAAACTGAAAATTGCAATCCAGAAATCCGGCCGCCTGCACGACGATTCCATCAAACTTTTGAAGGAGTGCGGCATCGACATCAACAACGGTGTTAATAAACTGAAAACAGAGGCCACCAACTTCCCGCTGGAAGTGTTTTTCCTGCGTGATGATGATATTCCGCAATACATTGAAGATGGTGTGGCAGACATAGGAATTGTAGGAGAAAATGTAGTGCTGGAAAAACAAAAGCAGGTAAACATTGTTCAGAAACTGGGCTTTGGAAAATGCCGTTTGTCTATGGCGGTGGAAAAATCGGTGGATTATACTTCCGTGAAAGACCTGCAAAATAAACGTATTGCTACCAGCTATCCTGTAATAGTGGAAGATTTCCTGCAACAAAACGGTATTACCGCAGAAATCCATGAAATCAGCGGCTCCGTGGAAATAGCGCCAGGTATTGGTTTGGCAGATGCTATCTGCGACCTGGTGAGCAGCGGATCTACCCTGTTCATGAATGGTCTGAAAGAAGTGGAAACGGTGCTGAAGTCGGAAGCAGTGCTGGCAGCCTGCCACAACCTGAAGCCGGAACAACAGTTGTTGCTGGACAAACTTTTATTCCGTATCCAGGCAGTAAGGAAAGCAAAAAATAACAAGTACATCCTGCTCAATGCACCCAATGATAAACTGAATGAAATTATTGGTTTGCTGCCGGGCATGAAAAGCCCTACAGTACTGCCTTTGGCTGAAGCCGGCTGGAGCTCCGTTCATTCGGTACTGAATGAAAATGATTTCTGGGATATTATCGAAAGTTTGAAAGAAGCGGGTGCACAAGGCATCCTGGTAGTACCCATCGAAAAAATGGTGATCTGATAAACTGAGTAAACGATGCAAACAACCAGATTTCCCGATAAAAGTTCCTGGAATACGCTGCTGCAAAGACCTGTAATGGATACCTCCACGCTCGAAAAGAAAGTGAATGATATCCTGCAGGAAGTACGCACCGGCGGCGATGCCGCCATCAGAAAATTTGCAGCTGAATTTGATAAAGTAACGCTGGATAATTTACAGGTGCCATCTGCGGCTTTCGCAGCTGCAGAAGCTACGCTGGAACCAGCACTGAAAGCGGCTATCCAGCAGGCGGCAAAAAACATTACTACCTTTCACCGCGCACAGCAGGAAAAGGTACAGGTGATAGCCACCATGCCCGGCGTACAATGCTGGCGCAAATCAGTCGCCATACAAAAGGTAGGCTTATATATTCCCGGTGGTTCCGCGCCACTGTTTTCCACGATCCTGATGCTCGGCATACCAGCCATGATAGCAGGTTGTAAGGAGATAGTGCTCTGCACGCCCTCCCTGCATCCGGCGATCCTGTATACTGCCCAACTGATAGGCATTGAAAAAGTATTTACCATCGGCGGCGTACAGGCCATTGGCGCAATGGCGTATGGTACGGAAAGCGTGCCGCAGGTATATAAGATCTTCGGTCCGGGTAACCAGTATGTTACCTGTGCAAAACAGCTGGTGAATAAAAGCGGCGTGGCCATAGATATGCCGGCTGGTCCTTCTGAAGTGGCCGTGCTGGCGGATGATAGCTGTGTGCCGGCTTTTGTGGCGGCCGACTTACTATCGCAGGCGGAACACGGCCCCGATAGCCAGGTGGTATTGGTTACCACAAGTGAGCAGGTACTCACCAATGTAACCAATGCGTTGAATGCCCAGCTGGACGAACTGCCCCGCAAAGGCATTGCCACAGCGGCATTGGAAAACAGCAAGATGATCCTGGTGAAAGATATGGATACTGCCATTGACATGCTGAATGCCTATGCGCCGGAACACCTCATCCTGGCCTGTGAAGGCGCAGAAAACCTGGCAGATAAAGTAACAGATGCAGGTTCTGTTTTCATGGGAAATTATACCCCGGAAAGCGCAGGTGATTACGCCTCCGGCACCAATCACACCCTGCCTACAAACGGCTATGCCAGGGCTTACAGCGGCGTGTCGCTGGACAGCTTCGTAAAAAAGATTACTTTTCAGCAGATATCTCCCGATGGGCTGCGGAATATTGGAAGTACCATAGAAGCCATGGCAGCAGCAGAGGGACTTGATGCGCATAAAAACGCCGTTACCGTAAGATTAAAACAGCTGGAATACACCGGCTCACTTATAACAGATTAATTAATGCAATATGTTTAATCTCGATACCCTGGTAAGGGAAAACATAAAAAAACTGGTGCCTTATTCTACTGCCAGAGATGAATTCAAAGGAGAAGCATCCATCTTCCTGGATGCGAATGAAAATAATTTCGGATCCCCGTTGCCGGTGAATTACAACCGCTATCCCGATCCGATGCAATGGCAGCTCAAGTACAAAATTGCTGATATCAAAGGTGTGCCGCCGCAAAATATTTTTATTGGTCACGGCAGCGACGAAGCCATAGACGTGCTTTACCGCTCTTTTGTGAATCCGGGTGTGGATAACGTGATCCTTTGTCCGCCTACCTATGGCATGTACGAAGTAAGCGCGCACATCAACGATGCTATTATCCGCAAGGTAACGCTGACAGAGGATTTTCAGCTGGACATCCCGGCGTTGCAACAGGCCATAGATGTCAACACAAAGCTCATCTTCATCTGTTCTCCCAATAACCCTACCGGCAATTCTATCAACCGCTCGGACATAGAACTGTTGTTGAATAATTTTGATGGTATTGTGGTGATAGATGAAGCATATATCAATTTCTCCCGTCAGAAAACTTTTATACAGGAACTTACCGAATACCCTAACCTCGTGGTGATGCAAACACTGTCGAAGGCATGGGGATTGGCCGGACTCCGCATCGGGATGGCTTTTGCCAGTGAAGATATTGTGAACACCTTCAACAAGGTGAAGCCACCCTATAATATCAGCCAGGCCACCAATGAGCTGGCGCTCCAGGCATTGGAAAATGTAAGCCAGGTAAATGAATGGATCCGTGAAATAGTGATAGAACGCGACCTGCTTTCCGGGGCGCTGATCCAGTTGCCGGAAGTACTGCACATTTATCCCAGTGATGCGAGCTTTATCCTGGTGAAAACCACCGATGCAAAAGGCATCTACAATTATCTCATTGAACAGGGAATTGTAGTACGCGACCGTTCCAAAGTGGAACTGTGCATGGGCTGCCTGCGTATCACCATTGGCACGCCGGCCGAAAACCTGCGACTGCTGGAAGTATTGAAATCTTTTAACCTGAAAACAGCCACAACTGCATCTGCATGAAACGAGTGCTCTTTATAGACCGTGATGGTACCCTGATCAGGGAAGTGCCGCCAACTTACCAGATCGATAGCCTGGACAAAGTAGAGTTTTATCCCAAAGTATTTGTGAATATGGCGCGGATCGCCGCTGAGCTGGACTATGAGCTGGCAATGGTTACCAACCAGGACGGACTAGGTACTGCTTCCTTCCCGGAAGATACCTTCTGGCCTGCGCAGAACATGATCATGAAAGCGTTTGAAAACGAAGGGATTAAATTTGATGAGGTGTTTATTGACCGCTCTTTTCCCGCCGATAATGCGCCTACCCGCAAACCCCGCACGGGCATGCTCTCCAAATATCTCGATGGCAGCTACGACCTGGCCAATTCTTTTGTGATCGGCGATCGTATCACCGATGTGGAGCTGGCAAAAAACCTGGGCGCAAAAGCTATCTGGATCAATGAAGGCGTTGGTTTGGGAAGTGCCGAAATCAGCGATAACGCAGCTGCGCTGCAATCCGTGATTGCCCTCGAAACCACCGACTGGAACCGGATCTATGAGTTCCTGAAACTGGGATTAAGAACGGTAACGCATGTACGGAAAACCAATGAAACAGATATCAATATTGAACTGAACCCTGGATGGAACCGGTAAAGCGGATATTCATACAGGGCTGGGTTTCTTTGATCATATGCTCGACCAGATTGCCCGCCATGGCGCTATAGACCTGAAGATCACTGCCAAAGGCGACCTGCATATTGATGAGCACCACACCATAGAAGATACGGGCATTGCCTTGGGAGAAGCCATTGCCAAAGGCTTAGGCGATAAACGCGGTATCGAAAGATACGGTTTCTGCCTGCCGATGGATGATTGCCTGGCCCAGGTGGGTATTGACTTTGGCGGCCGTAACTGGCTGGTATGGGACGCGGAGTTTAAGAGGGAAAAAATAGGGGAGATGCCTACCGAGATGTTCTATCATTTCTTCAAATCCTTCTCAGATGGCGCCAAAGCGAACCTGAACATTAAGGCAGAAGGCGAAAATGAACATCACAAGATAGAAGCCATCTTTAAAACCTTTGCCAAGTCTATTAAAATGGCGGTGAAACGGAATCCGGCTAATATGCAGCTGCCTTCAACGAAGGGGGTACTGTAGCGGACGGGCGGCGCCTTCGGCGCCTTTTGTCTTTCTGCAGGATTACTGGATTAATCGTGATTGCACTGATTTTCCCGCCTTTTGTTTTAATATATTTGGGGGAGATAGGAGCGGATAAGATTAATTGATTGCAGAAGATATAAGCGTATTTCGCTTTTATCTCCATACAATAAATCCAACAAACTGTGGGAAAATCAGTGCAATCACGATTAATCCAGTAATCCTGCAGAAAGACAAAAGGTGCCGAAGGCACCGCCCCCCACAAAAAAAATTTGCATTTTCTAAAAAAATGTTTCATTTTTGTTCTCGCTATGCAAAATATCATTACAAACAAACATTGGTGGTGGCACGGAATCAATTCCTGATCTGTGTTACAGTGCCATGTTTCGTTTAGAAATATATTTGGAAGGCCCGCTGTTACACAGCGGGCCTTCCGCTTTTTCAGCCCTTCCCATTTTAAAAAAAACAAATACTTCACCCAATACATCATGCGTACCATCCAAGTAAAAACGAGATCCAAACAGATGCTGGCAGACATTTTCACGCCAGTGGGAATATATCTGCGGCTGCGCGATAAATTCCCGGGTTCTATCCTCCTCGAAAGCACTGACTACAGGGCCAGTGACAACAGTTATTCCTTTATTTGTGTGAAGCCCATTGCAGGTATCGAAGTTACTTCCACGTCGCACTTCGAATTTAAGTATCCCAACCTGCCCGTAGAAAAGAAAGAGCTGAAAAATAAGCAACAGGTGCTGGATGAAATGGAGCAGTTTCTCGGCAACTATTCTTTCTCCGGCAAACACCCGGTACCAATGGCGCAGAGCCTCTTCGGGTATACCACTTTTGATGCCGTACAGTTCTTTGAAACCATTGAATTCAATAAAAAGAAACAAGAGGCCGGTAATACCATCCCGTTGATGCGTTACCGCTACTATCAATATGTAATAGCGATCAATCACTTTAAAGATGAACTTTATCTTTGTGAAAACCAGATAGACGGCATCGATAGTGAGTTTGAGCTACTGGAGTCGCTTATCCGGCACAAAGATTCCCCCGGGTATCCGTTTGCCACTACCGGGGAAGAGAAAAGCAATATGACGGACGCGGAATATATGCAGATGGTAGAACAGGGCAAACAACACTGCTTCCGCGGAGACGTTTTCCAGGTAGTACTTTCCCGAGCTTTCCAACAATCCTTCAAAGGCGATGAATTCAATGTTTACCGCGCGCTCCGCTCCATCAACCCCTCTCCTTATCTTTTCTTCTTCGATTACGGCGATTATAAATTAATGGGTTCCTCACCGGAAGCACAGATCGTGATTACAGATGGCAAAGCCACTATTCACCCCATTGCAGGTACTTTCCGCCGCACCGGGGATGATGAACAGGATAAACTGCTGGCCAATAAACTGCTGGAAGATCCGAAGGAAAACGCAGAACACGTGATGCTGGTAGACCTGGCCAGGAATGATCTCAGCAGAAACGCCACAGAAGTGGAAGTAGCTTCTTACAGACAGGTGCATTTCTATTCACATGTAATTCACCTGGTAAGCGAAGTAACCGGAAAGGTAGATCCGAAGCTGAATCCGTTCACGCTGCTGGCTTCTTCTTTCCCGGCAGGCACACTGTCCGGCGCACCAAAATACCGTGCCATGGAAATTATTGATCAGTATGAACCCACTGCACGTGGCTTCTACGGCGGTTGTATCGGCGCTGTTGGTTTCAACGGCAACTTCAACCATGCCATCATGATCCGCTCCATACTCAGTAAAATGAATACCCTGTACTACCAGGCCGGCGCCGGTGTGGTAGCAAAATCAGTAGCTTCTTCAGAACTGGAGGAAGTGAACAACAAACTCAATGCGTTAAAACAAGCCATTCTGCTGGCACAAAAAATTTAGTATGAACATCCTCGTTTTCGATAACTACGACTCCTTCACATACAACCTCGTTCATCTCGTGGAAAAAATCATCAACGGTAAAGTAACCGTAGTACGCAATGATGAAATTCCATTGGAGAAAGTAAATAACTACGATAAAATTATTTTATCGCCCGGCCCCGGTATTCCGGAAGAAGCTGGATTACTGCTGCCCCTGATTAAAGAATATGCGCCCACCAAATCCATCTTTGGCGTGTGTTTGGGGCAGCAAGCCATCGGACAGGCGTTTGGTGCTTCTCTCACCAACCTGAAGGAAGTATACCATGGCGTTGCTACCAACGTAAATATTATTAAGGAAGATGGACGGCTGTTTAACGGCTTACCACGACAAATACTGGCCGGCCGTTATCACTCCTGGGTAATTGATGAGTCTACCCTGCCTGCGGAACTGGTGATCACCGCCAAAGACGAAGATGGTTTTATTATGGCTGTACAGCATAACAAATACGATGTAAGTGGTGTGCAGTTCCACCCGGAAAGTGTGCTTACCCCGCAGGGAGAAAAGATTGTAAGAAACTGGTTAAGCCTGTAATAACAGCACGACACCCGTTTTAAAATTATCGAACACTCAATCAGCAAAATTCTTCCAAAAATGAAAAAGATTCTTAATTACCTTTTTGAACATAAAACTTTCAGCCGCGAAGCTGCCAAAGATATCCTGATCAGTATTTCCAAAGGCATGTTCAACGAAAGCGAACTGGCGGCTTTCATGACGGTATACCTGATGCGCAGCATCACCATCGATGAGTTGCTGGGCTTCCGCGACGCGCTGCTGGAACTCTGTGTACCGGTTAATCTCAACGGTTACGATGTACTGGACATTGTTGGTACCGGCGGGGATGCAAAAAATACTTTTAATATTTCTACCTTGTCGTGCTTTGTGGTAGCCGGCGCAGGGGCAAAAGTAGCCAAGCATGGCAACTATGGCGTGTCTTCTGTCAGTGGTGCTTCCAATGTAATGGAGCTGGTAGGGTATAAATTCAAGAATGACGATGCCAAACTGAGAACAGAGCTGGAGGATTCAGGGATCTGTTTTCTGCACGCACCACTGTTCCACCCGGCATTGAAACATGTAGCAGGCATCCGTCGCCAGCTGGGTATCCGTACGTTCTTTAACATGCTTGGTCCTCTTGTGAACCCGGCGCTGGCCAAACATCAGCTGATCGGTGTTTACAGCCTGGAAATGGCGAGGGTATACAACTACCTGTTCCAGCAAACGGACAAGCAGTTTGTGATTGTTCACAGCCTCGATGGATATGATGAAATATCCCTCACGGCAGATACCAAAGTGATTACCAATAAAGGTGAACAGGACTGGACCCCGGAGCAGCTGGGCAAACGTAAAGTTCACCAGGAAGATATTTACGGCGGTAACTCTACTGAAGAAGCCGCAAAGATCTTTATGAAGATCCTGAAAGGAGAAGGTACCTGGGCACAGAATTCCGTTGTTTTTGCCAACGCAGCAATGGGTTTGTACAGCCTCGGAACATATAATTCGTATGAAGATTGCTTCGCCGCCGCGGTAGAATCCCTGGAGTCGGGCAATGCACATAATGCGTTCAAAAAACTGATTGCTTTGCAGTCGTAGTACAGATAGTTTATCATGAAGAATATTTTAGCAGAAATTGTTGCTCATAAACACATCGAAGTAGCTGCCCGCAAATTGCAGCGCAGCGCGCAGGACCTGGAGCAGTCGCCGGCCTTCCCGAGGGAAACATTATCGCTCCGCCATTTCCTGCAGCAGCCGGAAAAAACGGGCATTATTGCGGAATTCAAACGGCGCTCTCCTTCGAAAGGAGTGATCAATGGCGATGTAACTGTTCAACAGGTAACTACCGCATACACCCGTTACGGCGCTTCCGGGCTGTCGGTGCTCACCGATGAAAAATATTTCGGTGGTTCTTCCGACGATCTGCAACAGGCGCGTAGCTTCAACCAGATCCCGATTCTGCGGAAAGATTTTGTGATAGATGAATACCAGATACTGGAGGCAAAGGCTATCGGGGCAGATGTAATACTCCTCATTGCAGAATGCCTGGATGCCGCACAGGTAGCACACCTGGCTGCTTTTGCACATAACCTCGGACTGGAAGTGTTACTGGAAGTACACAGTGAAGCGCAACTGGAAAAAGTAACGGCACATACCCACCTGGTGGGCGTGAATAACCGCGACCTGATCACGTTCCAGGTAGACTTTAACCGTTCCTGTGAACTGGCGCCGAAGATTCCAGCGGATAAAGTGAAAGTGGCGGAAAGTGGTATCAATGACCCCGCTGCTATTGTAACACTGAAAGCCGCCGGATTCCAGGGATTCCTGATAGGCGAGCATTTCATGAAGCAGGAAGATCCCGCACGTGCCTTTGAAAATTTTGTACAAACACTCAGCGATCTGCAGCATAAATCATAACACGATGCGTATTAAAGTTTGCGGTATTACCAGGATAAATGATCTGCAGGCGCTGGCGGATAACGGCGTTGACTATGCAGGATTTATTTTTTACGAGAAGTCACCGCGTTTTGCCGGTAATAAAATAGATGCGAGATCGGTACGGGAAACCTCCGGCATCAAAAAGGCAGGGGTTTTTGTAAACGCGCCGCTGGAACAGATCCAACGCACCGTGAGTGATTATGCACTGGACCTGGTGCAATTGCATGGTGATGAAACGCCGGAGTTTTGCGCTGCTGTCCGCACCTTCATCCCGGTGGTAAAAGCTTTTCGTATAGGTGATAACGTTAACTGGCAAACGGAAGTGGCGCCTTTTATACCGGTAACCGATTACTTTCTCTTCGATACCGCTTCCGTAAAAGGTTATGGCGGAACAGGCGAGCAATTCAACTGGGATCTGCTGAAAACGTACCCGTTTGATCATCCTTTCTTTTTGAGCGGAGGCATCAGTGCCGGCCAGGCAACAGAAATACAGGAGATGCAGTTGCCGGCGTTGTTTGCAGCAGATGTGAACAGTAAATTTGAGGACAGTCCGGGTGTGAAAAACATCGCGCTGGTAAAACAATTTGTGAAACAAATTCATTCATCAATAATAAAATAAACGGTCATGGATATTGCGATTAATACCGGCAACTCCAGGTATCAGGTGGATAAGAATGGCTATTATGGCAGATTTGGCGGGGCGTACATTCCCGAGATGCTGTATCCCAACGTAGAGGAATTACAGTCCAAATATCTCGGCATCCTCAGCGATCCCGGTTTTCAGCAGGACTTTGAAGCCCTGTTGCGGGATTATGTAGGAAGGCCTTCCCCTTTATATTTTGCCAAACGTTTGTCTGAAAAATATAAAGCGAAAATTTATCTTAAAAGAGAAGATCTGAATCATACCGGTGCACATAAAGTAAACAATACCATCGGGCAGATCCTGCTGGCGCAACGCCTGGGCAAACGCCGTATCATCGCTGAAACCGGCGCTGGTCAGCATGGCGTGGCCACGGCTACCGTATGCGCGCTCATGGGCATGGAGTGCGTGGTGTATATGGGCAGCATTGATATAGAAAGACAGGCGCCCAACGTAGCGCGGATGAAAATGCTGGGAGCCACCGTAGTGCCGGCCACCAGCGGCAGTAAAACCTTGAAAGATGCTACCAATGAAGCGATCCGCGACTGGATCAACAACCCGGTAGATACACATTATATTTTGGGCACCGCTGCAGGTCCGCATCCATATCCTGATATGGTGGCCCGCTTCCAGTCGGTGATCAGCGAAGAAATAAAAAAACAGCTGTTGGAGAAAACCGGCAGCGAGAATCCTGATTATGTACTGGCTTGTATCGGTGGTGGCAGCAATGCAGCCGGCGCTTACTTCCATTACCTCGACAGGGAAGAAGTAAAACTGGTAGCCGTGGAAGCTGGCGGAAAGGGTGTACACAGCGGGTTTTCCGCAGCTACTACGCAGCTGGGCACCATTGGTATTATCCATGCCAGCAAAACATTGCTGATGCAAACCAACGACGGACAGATCGTGGAACCACATTCCATTTCCGCAGGACTCGATTATCCCGGCATCGGACCTATGCACGCCCATTTGTATGAATCGGGCCGCGCACAGTTCCTGTCGGCTACCGATGAAGAAGCCCTGGCGGCGGCTTATGAACTGAGCCTGCTGGAAGGAATTATTCCTGCTATGGAATCGGCTCACGCCCTGGCTAAACTGAAAGACCTGCCCCTGAATACAGATGATGTAGTGGTGGTATGCCTTTCCGGCCGCGGAGATAAAGATCTGGATACTTATATCCGTCACATGAATAAATAAATGGATTATGCAAAATCGTATTGATCAACTGTTTGCTGTTAAGCGGCACAACGTTTTAAATATATATTGTACGGCTGGCTTTCCGCAGTTAAATGACACCCTGCCTGTAATGACCGCATTACAGCAATATGGAGCGGACCTTATTGAGCTGGGCATGCCATTCTCCGATCCGCTGGCCGACGGGCCTGTTATCCAGGACAGCAGCACCAAAGCGTTGCAGAACGGCATGAGCCTGCACAAACTGTTTGAACAACTTACCGGTTTCAGGGACCGTATACAGGTGCCTGTTATCCTGATGGGATATTTCAACCCGGTATTAACTTACGGTGTGGAAGCCTTTTGCGCAAAATGTGCAGAAGTAGGTGTGGATGGTATCATTGTGCCGGACCTGCCAATGGCCGAATATGAAAATGAGTACAGACCAGTGTTTGAAAAATACAACCTGCACCTGATTTTCCTGGTAACGCCGGAAACCAGTGAAGCACGGATCCGTAAAATAGACAGCCTGAGTAAAGGCTTTATTTATGCCGTATCTTCTTCTTCCACCACGGGAAAAGACAAGGATATGAAAGACCAGCAGGCTTATTTTGAGCGGCTGAAGCAGTTGCAGCTCACAAACCCTGTTTTAATTGGTTTTGGTATAAAAGATAAAGCTACTTTTGATACGGCATCTGCATATGCCAATGGCGCTATTATCGGCACTGCCTTTATCAGGGCCATTGAGCACAGTAAGAATATTGACGAAACGGTGAAAACGTTTATTTCGGGAATAATTCAGTAATAACATGAAAACGGTTATCATAAAATACAACGCCGGTAATATCCGCTCTGTGCAGTTTGCATTGGAGCGTTTAGGCGTAAACGGCACTGTTACGGATGATCACGAAGAGATCATGTCGGCCGATAAGGTGATTTTTCCCGGTGTGGGAGAAGCCAGCACGGCGATGCAGTACCTGAGAGAAAGAAAACTGGATGCCGTAATTGCCGGCCTGAAACAGCCGGTGCTGGGCATTTGCCTGGGTATGCAGCTGTTGTGTAAATATTCGGAAGAAAACGATACCAAATGCATCGGTGTATTTGATGTGGATGTGAAACGTTTTCAATCGCCGGTGGAAAACCTGCTGAAGATACCGCAGATCGGATGGAACAATATCACCGGTTTGCACAGCGTGGTGTTTGAACACGTACCGGAGAACTCCTATATGTACTTTGTGCATAGCTATTATGCGGCACTCGGGGCAGATACCGTAGCCATCACCAATTATGTGATCAACTACAGCGCTGCGTTGCAGAAGGATAATTTTTATGCAGTGCAGTTTCACCCGGAGAAATCAGCTATAGCAGGCGCCCGTATTATTGAAAACTTTTTGAACCTGTAAGATGAATATCCGGAAAATCAGCGCAGATGACACGCTGCAACTCCGCAGGGATGTGATGTATCCCAATGAGTCGCTGGAAGCCGTAAAAGTAGACCACGATGCAGATGGACTGCACTTCGGCGTTTTTGACCAGGGGCAACTGGTAACAGTAGTGTCCCTTTTCCTGGGCCGCGAAAGCGCGCAGTTCCGCAAACTGGCTACAGCGCCGGCTGCACAGGGGAAAGGCTTTGGTAAAGCGATACTGGCACATCTGGTGGACATCTGTAAAAAAGAAAAAATAAAACTGCTCTGGTGTAATGCCCGTGATACCGCAGTAACATTTTATGACAGGCTGGGCTATACGAAGAAAGGAGATTACTTTGTTAAGGGAGGAATCACTTTTGTGAGAATGGAACTGCCTTTGGATCAGCAAAACATGACAACTAAAAAATTTGAAGCTATACCTGCCATTGATATCATCGATGGTAAATGTGTAAGGCTTACCCAGGGTGATTACAACCAGCAGAAAGTGTACAACGAACATCCGCTCGAAGTGGCAAAGGAATTTGAAGCCATCGGCGTTCGCCGCCTTCACCTGGTAGACCTCGACGGCGCCAAGAAAGGAGCGGTGGTAAACTGGAAAGTGCTGGAGAGCATTGCCGGTAAAACCGGTTTGATAACAGATTTTGGCGGCGGTATTAAAACGGATAAAGACCTGGAGATTGTATTTCAAAGCGGTGCTGCATTGGCTACGATAGGCAGCGTAGCGGTGAAGCAACCGGAACTGTTTTTCAGTTGGGTGAAGCAATACGGAGCCGGTAAAATATTCCTGGGCGCCGATGTAAAAGAAGAAAAGATTGCAGTAGGTGGGTGGCTGGAAACAACGGAGTTGTCGGTATTCGATTTTCTGGAAAGCAATATCTCGCAGGGCGTCAGCAATATCTTTTGTACAGATATCGCTAAGGATGGTCTTTTACAGGGACCGTCTGTAGAGCTGTATAAAAAGATTATAGAACGCTTCCCGGATATTAACTTTGTGGCCAGCGGCGGCGTGAGTAATATTGAAGATGTGGCTGCCTTGCAGGAAATTGGCTGCAGTGGCGCTATCATCGGTAAAGCGATCTATGAAGGTAACATCTCCATGGATGCATTAAAAACATTCCTGTAAACTATTAGCACATGTTGACCAAACGCATCATACCATGCCTGGATATCAAAGACGGCCGTACCGTGAAAGGCATCAATTTTGAAAATATCCGCGATGCCGGCGACCCTGTTGAACTGGGAGCGTTGTATGCTTCACAGGGAGCTGATGAGCTGGTATTTCTGGATATAACAGCAACGAACGAACGAAGAAAGACGCTGGCGGAACTGGTAACGAATATTGCCCGTCATGTGAATATTCCTTTTACCGTGGGCGGGGGCATATCTTCCGTGGAAGATGTATACGTGCTGCTGCAATCCGGTGCGGATAAGATTTCGGTGAATACCTCTGCGTTTAAGGACCCTGCGCTGGTGGACAGGCTGGCCCGTGAATTTGGGAGTCAGTGTATAGTACTGGCTATTGACACCCGCTTTGAGGAGGGCGACTGGTATGTGTACCTGAATGGTGGCCGTGTGAAAACGGATATAAAGGCATTTGACTGGGCAAAAGAAGCGGTAGGCCGTGGTGCTGGTGAGATACTGCTCACTTCCATGAACAACGATGGCACCAAGAAAGGCTTTGCCCTGGATATTACCGGGCAGCTGGCACAGCACCTGAATGTACCTGTTATCGCTTCCGGCGGTGCTGGTACAATGGAACATTTTACCGATGTTTTTGAAAACGCACAGGCAGATGCCGCACTCGCAGCCAGCATCTTCCATTATAAAGAAATAGAAATTCCTGCGCTCAAAACTTTTCTTTATAACAAGGGAGTGAACGTAAGATTTTAAGTGATACCTGAAATAAGTAAACAATGCAGATAGATTTTCAAAAGTCGCCCGATGGCCTCGTACCGGCCATTATACAGGACGCCATCACCAATAAGGTGCTGATGCTTGGTTATATGAACCGGGAGTCGCTGGAGAAAACCGTTTTGGATGGCAAGGTGACTTTTTTCAGCCGCTCAAAAAACCGTTTGTGGACAAAAGGAGAAGAGAGTGGTAATTTCCTGATCGTAAAAGACCTTAAAGTAGATTGCGACCAGGATACGATTCTCATCAAAGCCAGTCCTGTAGGCCCGGTATGCCATACCGGCGCTGATACCTGCTGGGATGAAAAGAATGTAAGCAACGACTTTCTTTCTACCCTGGAGAACATCATTACCGACCGGAAAAATAATCCTTCCGATAAATCTTACACTGCCAGTCTTTTTGAAAAGGGCATCAACAAAATTGCACAGAAAGTAGGAGAGGAAGCGGTAGAAGTGGTGATTGAAGCCAAGGACAATAACGATGAGCTGTTCCTCAATGAATCCGCTGACCTGTTGTTCCATTACCTGATCCTTCTTCAGGCAAAGGGTTTCCAGCTGGCAGATGTTATATCGGTGTTAAAACAGCGCCACAACTAGCTGCCGGCTTCGCCGGCTTTTAGATTGTCTTATTGCATGATTTAGTTGATTATACTAATTACCATGATTTTATTTTTATTTATTAGAGGTTGATAATTAACTTATAAGCTTGCTCATAAACAAAATCAAATCATGGTAATCAGTATAATCAACTAAATCATGCAATAAGACAATTTAGTGCTGGCGAAGCCGGCACCCCTCGCCATAAAAAAATCTCTTCGTATATTACACCCCACTAACTAATTAAAATAATTTGTAATGAAACAGATTTTACTGTTAGCCGGTGCGGTGTTGGTTTTCGCAGGTGTGAATGCCCAGCAGGTGTCGGGTGTTGTGAGGGGAGGCAACGGCAAAACCATTTATCTTTTTGACGACCAGGATAATAACCCGGATGATTCGGTGGTGATAAAGAATGAGCAGTTCAGCTTCCGTGTAAAAAGTGGCAAGGAGCCAGCAGTGTATGCGTTGATCCTGCGGGATGTAAATTACCCGATGTTGTTTGTAACAGGGAATGAGCCTGTTCAGTTTACTACTTCCGTGGCTACTTATCCTATTGCTACTTCCGTGAAGGGAAATGCGAATACGCTGGCGATGCAGGAGTACCAGAAGGCATTTGAGCCTTTGATCAAACAGGCGCAGGAGCTGAACAACGAAGCAAAGCAGATTAACCCCGAGGATGAGCCAGGGAAGAATGCCTTTCGTAAGAAAGCGGAGACATTCAGCCGGGAGGTGGTGAACACTGGTAAGCAGTTTATTACCTCACATCCAAAGAGTATTGCCAGTATATGGCTGATGATGAATGAGCTGCGCAGCAGGCTGGAACCGGAGGAGTTCAGGCAATTGTTTGAATCACTGGATAAGTCGGTGCAGGAAAGTTCGTACGGACAAAGCGTAACCGCCTATGTAAAAAGTTTGAAAGCAAATGTGTTGAATGTGGCCGCAGACGATTTTTCGCAGGAGGATACCAAAGGGAATCCGGTAAAATTATCGTCTTTCCGTGGTAAGTACGTATTGGTTGATTTCTGGGCGAGCTGGTGTGGTCCCTGCCGCCAGGAGAATCCTAATGTAGTAAAGGCTTATAACAGGTTCAAGGATAAAAACTTCACCATTTTGGGCGTTTCGCTGGATGACAACCGTGATCGTTGGTTACGGGCTATCAGCCAGGATGGACTGGCCTGGACCCAGGTATCTGACCTGCGAGGCTGGGGCAATGAAGTAGCGGTGCAGTATGGCGTTCAGTCTATTCCCACCAACTTCCTGGTAGATCCTGCCGGGAAAATTATCGCCCGCAATCTCCGTGGGGAAGAGCTGGAGGCGAAGCTGGAGCAGTTGTTAAAATAGCCGCTTATCAAAATCAGGTTGCTAAAGAGCGGCGGATTTTACAAATTTGTTATTCGTAAAACAAAAACCAATGAAAAAAGCGATTATAGGTGTTGCCCTTTTAGTGCCGGGGTTCATGTTTGCCCAGGATAAGAAAGACGCAACTGCAGGAAAACCTTATACTATACAGGGAACTGTTTCCCAGCAACAGAATCCGGCTACTGTTTATCTCAGGATGCGCAAGGGCGGTGAGAACTTCATGGACAGCGCGCAGATCAAAGACGGCAAATTTACCTTTAACGGAACTTTGGAAGAAGCCGGTTTGGCCAGCCTGATGCTGGTACAAAAAGGTTCAGAAAAGCCAATGTCGATGGGACGTGATATGCTGGCGGTTTTCCTGGATAAAGGCGTTATCACTATCAGCACTACTGATTCTATCAGCAAAGCTACTGTTACGGGCTCTAAAGCAAACGATGATTACAAAAATCTGAATGAACTGCTGAAAGATGTAAATGAGAAAGGTGCAGCTTTGCAGAAACAATACCGTGAACTTGCGAAGAATAAGGATGAAGAAGGGATTAAGAAACTGGAAGCAGCATATGATTCGTTAGATACAGAAGAGAAAAAAATTGAGAACGATTTTCTTTCTAAAAATACCAATTCTCCTATTGCGATGTTCCTGTTAAACCAGGTAGCCGGTTACGATATAAAACCTGCTGAAGTTACACCGCTGTTCAAGAAATTAAGTAAGGAAGCAAAGAATTCACCTTCAGGTAAAGAATTCTCCAAGCGTCTTGAGGCTGCCCGTAAAACGGCGGTTGGTCAGCCTGCTATTGAATTCGCCCAGGCAGATGCCAATGGTAAGGACATCAGCCTGTCGTCTTTCCGTGGTAAATATGTATTGGTTGATTTCTGGGCCAGCTGGTGCGGTCCCTGCCGTGCAGAAAACCCTAACGTGGTAAAGGCATACGATAAATTTAAGTCCAAAGGCTTTGAAATCCTCGGTGTTTCCCTGGATGACAAAAAAGACAAATGGCTGGCTGCTGTTGATGCAGATAAGCTCACCTGGACGCATGTTTCCGATCTGAAAGGCTGGAAGAATGCAGCAGCAGACCTTTACGGCGTGCGTGCCATCCCGCAGAATGTACTGATTGATCCTAAAGGAAAGATCGTAGCGAAAAACCTGCGTGGTGAGGAACTGGCCTCCAAGCTGGAAGAAATATTGAAGTAATAATTTCCCCTCGGGAGAAACATATCAAGAGGTGCAGGGTTTATCCTTGCACCTCTTTCTTTTTTAAACAATTTTGCCTGCTAAGATCATTTATCTAAAAAAAAAATTTGTTTATCTACGAAACATTCGTAGATTTACGAAAGAATCGTAATTCAAAATATTCATTTGTATGGAAAAACTTACCCAGCAAGAAGAAACGGCCATGCTGGCTATCTGGAAAGTAGGGAAAGGTTTTGTGAAAGACTTCCTGGAAGCGCACAGCGCTCCGGCGCCGCCTTATACTACATTGGCTTCTACGATTAAGAACCTGGAGAAAAAGGGATTTGTGGAAAGCCGGAAAGTGGGTAACGTATATGAATATACGCCGGTTATGGAAGAAGCAGCTTATAAACAGAAGTTTATGAATGGCTTTGTAAAAGACTATTTCGAAAACTCCTACAAAGAGCTGGTGTCTTTTTTCGCGAAAGAGAAAAAGATCAGCCCGGATGAGTTAAAGGAAATTATCAACATGATAGAAAAAGGTAAATAATAAAATTACAGCCATGGTACCTGCTATTTTAATATACCTCTTAAAGGCAAATATCGCACTCACCTTATTTTTTCTCGCTTACCGCTTTGGTTTGCGCAGGCTTACCTTTTATACCGGGAACAGGTTGTTCCTGCTCACCGGTATTGTCTTTTCGTCCCTGTTTCCCTTAATTCCCATTGATGCGTTTGTAAACAGGCATGAAGTGCTGGCGGGCAACGTCATGACCTATGTTCCGGATCTGGCCGGCTGGCGGGCGCCTGCACCGGTGTTCACGATCTGGACACTACTGGTGTATATTTTCTGGACAGGGGTATCTGTAATGGCTATACGTTTTTGTTTCCAGTTGTTATCCTTATGGAAGATACACCGGACCTCGCAACGCAGTGAAATAGCCGATATCCCGGTGCAGGTATTGCGGCAACCGGTGAATCCTTTTTCTTTTTTCCGGAATATCTATATCAATCCGGTACTTCATCAACCTGAGGAGCTGCCCGCTATACTGCGTCATGAAAAAGTGCATGTACAGCAGTGGCACAGCGTGGATGTGGTGTTAGGAGAACTTAATAACATTTTTTACTGGTTCAATCCCGGCGCATGGCTGATGAAAACAGCCATCCGTGAAAACCTGGAGTTTATAACAGACAGGTACCTGCTGAAGCAGGGTGTGGATAAAACCGCCTATCAATACAATTTAATTAAAGTAAGTGGGATCCCATATGCGACGGCCATCGCAAACAATTTCAATTTCTCACATCTAAAAAACAGGATCATCATGATGAACAGCAAAAAGTCATCACGTTATCAAATGGCGCGTTACCTGGTATTAGGACTGCTGGTAGGTGGAACCGTTTTGTCGCTCAATTACACCAAGGCGCCTTCCGTTAATCCTTTAGCCCTTGTTATCGTCAAGGACACTGTACCGCCATCTCCGCCGGCGCCACCACTTCCTCCACCTCCGCCGGCGCCACCTAAAATAAAGGTGGCTAAACCGACACCACCGGCAAAAGTAAAAGAAGTACCAGCGCCGGAAGTCAAACTGAGCGGTAGTATGACTCTTCGGGGAATAGACCCCGCCAATGCACCGCTCTATATAATTGATGGTAAAGTTGCGGAATCAATTGAAGGTATTGACCCTAACAGGATTGAAGCCATCAATGTGCTGAAAGACGGCTCTGCCACCTCGTTGTATGGCACACGTGGAAAGAACGGCGTAATTCTCGTTACTATGAAAGGCACAGAGACTGTGAAAGGCAAAGGTTCTGATGACAAGCTCTCAGAAGTTACGGTGGAAGGATACGGGGAAAAGAAAGGGGGCCGGCCCTTAGAAGGTAAAGTTATCGGACTCGGAAGCAACAATGCTTTTCCCGCTGATGCATTGATAGTAGTAGATGGGAAAAAAGTAACCCATGAAGAAGCCGCGGCCATACCGCCAGGCGTCATCCAGTCGGTAGATGTAGTGAAGGGCGGTAAAGCCGTTTATAAAGGCACACCGCAACCAGGAGGAATTATTTACATCAACACAAAAGCAAATGCGGACAAAAACACCCAATCGGGAATAAATGTGAAATCCGATACCAGCAACATAAAATAGAAAATAATAGCAACAGCAGAACAAAAAGCCACGGTCCGCCACCGTGGCATTTTTGTTTCTGCACAACATTATTCCGCAATAGCTGTTTATATAGGGTTAAGAACTCATTGCTTATGTTACAGAAAGGCGAAACTGCTCCCGATTTCACGCTGGATGCCACTCCTGAAAAGAAGGTGCATTTAAAAGACCTTCGCGGAAAAAATGTTATCCTGGCTTTTTACCCGGCCGACTGGAGCCCTGTATGCAGCGATCAGATGGCGTTGTATAACGAAATACTGCCCTATTTCGAAAAGTACAATGCGGTGTTGCTGGGTATTTCGGTAGATGGCGCCTGGTGTCATCAGGCATTTGCCAGCGCCCGCCAGATCCACTTCGACCTGCTTTCCGATTTTGAGCCGAAAGGCGCCGTTTCCATTGCTTACGGTGTATATGAAGAAAAGTTTGGGGTGAGTAAACGTGCCTTGTTTGTAATAGACGCCAACGGCATTATCCAGTGGAGCTATTTATCGCCGGTAAATGAAAACCCCGGTGCAGATGGTATCCTCGAAGCATTGGAAAACCTCAAAAATAAATAAGATATGCCCACCCTCATCCCGCCGGTAAATGCTACGGATCATGTGCTAGGCAAACCTGATGCAGCTATTGAACTGGTAGAATACGGAGATTTTCAATGCACTTTCTGCGGCGAAGCTTTTTTTATTATAAAACAGTTGCGGGAACAACTGGGCACCCGGCTCCGTTTTGTGTTCCGTAATTTCCCTTTGTCTGAAGCCCATGAATATGCGATGGATGCTGCGCTCGCAGCGGAGGCCGCCAGCCGGCAAAACCAATTCTGGGAAATGCATGATGCGATCTACGCCCGTCAGTCTGATTTGACTGAAGGGTTGCTATTGCAGCTGGCCACCAGTCTCGGATTGGATCTGAGGCAATTCAGGGAAGACATGGAATCCCCCAAACTACTGAGCAGGGTGGAAGCCGACTTTGAAAGCGGTGTTCGCAGCGGCGTGAATGGTACGCCCACTTTTTATGTAAACGGCAAACGTTATAACGGCGACTACCGCGAATTGCCGTCATTTCTGGACAAGTGAACGCACGCAGCGGAAGCCAAGATTGGCCAGGCCCGATTCAGGCGTGCTTTTCATACGTGCAGATACCCGGTATCCCCGGCAATATTCATCACTGCACATAAAGGAGCCTCCCCGGATGACGCGCTTGGCCTGGCCCGGATCGTCCGGATCAAATCCTGCTGCCGGTCCGGCCGGATTCTTCACCCCTTTTTCTCCCTGGATATAATAATTGGCGTCGTACCAGTCTTCACACCATTCCCACACATTGCCGGACATGTCATATAACTGGTAACCATTAGGGCTATACGATTTCACTGGCGCAAGCCCGTAGTAACCATCTGTTTTGGTATTATGGTAGGGGAAGTTACCGTTCCAGGTGTTGGCTTTAGGTTGGCCGCTGGTTAAGGCTTCGGTTCCCCAGGGATATATTTTGCCTGAGAGACCGCCACGTGCCGCGTATTCCCATTCGGCTTCCGTAGGAAGGCGTTTCCCGGCCCATTTGGCATAAGCCTGTGCATCCAGCCACGACACCTGCGTTACCGGCTCATTTTCCCGCTTATCGATATTACTGGCTGGTCCTTCGGGATGCTGCCAGGTGGCGCCTGGTACAAACGACCACCATTGGGAAATATCATTAAAAGGAACAGCATGATCAGGAGGCGTGAATACCAGGGCTCCCGGCGCCATCATTCCTGCCAATGCCGCGCTGTCGGGTTCCGGTGTTCCGGGCGGCAGGCTGGCCAGCAATTCTTCTTTGCTGATGGGCTTTTCGGCAGTAGTTACATATCCTGTTGCCGCCACAAACTGTGCAAATTCGGCGTTGGTTACTTCATGTTCATCCATCCAGAACCCGGCGATATCCACCGTGTGTTTGGGATATTCATCTGCCATACCGGTTGAATCGTCGGCTCCCATCGTAAAAGTTCCCGCCGGTATCAGTACCATTTTATTCAGTGAGTCCTTTCCGCCGGCAGCTGCATCCTGCTTTCCCGGATTGCCCGCACAGGCGCTCAGGAATGCAAGGCCAAGCAATAGGTTTATCTTAAACATATATTTGTCTATCAATTTAGTAGGCTTCCAAAAATAGGATATTAAAACAGCTTTTGCGAAATTTTCACGGCGGACTTTCACACCGTAATTACCCGTTAACAATTATATAATTAAATTTCCCCGAAAACTGTTGTAAACTGCATGCTGTTTCGGGAAGCACTTGGCCCCGGTTACAGGTATTGCATATGCAAACAACTGCCGTACCCTTTACCCGAAAGGATTTCGGGGACGATTTTCTCTGGGGGGTTACTATTTCCGCATTTCAGAATGAAGGTGCCTTCGATACCGATGGCAAAGGGCCTTCTATTTGGGATACTTTCACCGGCCGTAAGGGCAAGATCAAAGATAAAAGCCACGCACAAACCGCTACCGATTTTTATAACCGCTACACGCAGGATATCCTGCTGGCAAAGCTGCTGGGCTTTTCCGTTTTCCGTTTTTCATTGTCGTGGTCACGCATCATGCCTAAAGGCACCGGTGCGGTAAATCCTGCCGGGATCGACTTTTACCACCGGGTAATAGACGCGTGCCTGGAGTTGGGGCTGGAGCCTTATGTAACGCTGTATCACTGGGATTTGCCCCAGGCGCTGGAGCATAAAGGTGGCTGGGGCCACCGGGGTGTTGTTTTTGCTTTTGAAGAATTTGTACGGGTATGTGCCCGTGAATTCGGGAATAAAGTGAAGAACTGGATTGTGATGAATGAGCCTTTCGGGTTTACCGCCCTTGGTTATATGCTGGGTGTGCATGCACCTGGCAAATTTGGCCTTTCCTGGTTTTTGCCGGCGGTGCACCATGCGGTGATGGCGCAGGCGGAAGGCGGACGGGTACTCCGGGAAGAAGTTGCCGGCGCCAATATCGGCACGGCATTGTCGTGCTCACAGATTATTCCCAACAGCAACAGCGATGCCGACCTGATGGCCGCGCGCCGTGCAGATGCACTGTTTAACCGCTTGTTCCTGGAACCCTCGCTGGGGATGGGATACCCGGTAGCAGATTTTCCGTTGCTTAAACGTATTGAACGTCGCTACGCCCTGTGGCGCGACTGGGACCGGCTGGCCTTTAATTTTGATTTTATTGGTGTGCAGAATTATTTTCCGCTGGTAGTAAAGTACAACACTTTCATGCCGGTGGTAAGGATCTCTGAGGTGAAGGCCAGGTACAGGAATGTACCGCTAACAGGACTGGGATGGGAGATTAACGGCAATGGGTTATACGAAATTCTCCGGCAGTTTGCCGGTTACAAAGGAGTGAAAAAACTGATCGTTACTGAAGGCGGAGCCGCTTTCCCGGATATCCCCGGCGCCGATGGCCGTATTGCGGATACAGCCCGCATCAGCTACTTCCAGGAATATCTTGCTGCCGTACTGAAAGCAAAGAAAGAAGGGATTCCGGTAGACGGTTATTTCGCCTGGACCCTCACCGACAACTTCGAGTGGGCCGAAGGCTACCGTGCACGCTTTGGCCTGGTGTACGTAAATTTTGATACACAACAGCGGATGATTAAAGACTCCGGCTACTGGTTCCGCGAGCTGCTGTCGGCGGGATTATAGCGGAGATCGCCTTCGGCGATGCGAAATTTGTCTTGGCTCAGGATTACGCTGATTATACTGATTAGTTTGATTTTTACTTTTTTGATTTTATAAAGGATTAAGGGAGATAGAAGCGGATATTCGCTTTTATCTCCCTTAATTATTAATCTAAAAATCCAAAAAAAATCCAAAAGTAAAAATCAAACTAATCAGTATAATCAGCGTAATCCTGAGCCAAGACAAAATCCGCGCTATTGTGCCAGGCGTTTGAAGAACCAGATATCGCGCAAGCTGAAGTTGAATACGGCGTTGACATAAGTTTCCTTGACCAGTGCCGTGCCTTCTTTTCCGCGTTGCCCGGCTTCCAGGCCGATGTAGTATCTGAGCTGCCCGTTTTTATTGGGGAGTGATACGCCTAGTGTGCCCGAGATATCGGTGATTTGCGTGCTGCCTATTACCAGCGGGGTTTTATTATAAGCAAATCCGGCCTGTAACACGGCTCCTTCAAAGCTTTGGTTATAGTAATGCCGTTTAATCGTATATTCTACACCGGTAGAATACCGTTCTCCGTCCTGGTAGCGGTAGGTAGCGCCTTTTTCATTCAGTGAGTTCCACAGTGAATGGCGGTAGTCTGCCACCCAGGTAATGGTACCGTTGGTAAGGCTCAGACCAGCGCCGTATTCTGCGGGCAGGGTGAAGAAAGAAGGGTCCTGGTCTTTCTGATACAACGACGTGCCGTCCTGGTTAACGATATTCAGTTTTTCCTGGAGTTTCATTGTTGTTTCGAAGCGATAAGTGGCGCCCAGTCCCAGTTGCCAGTCTTTACCTATTTTTCCTGCATATTGTGCGCCGGCTGTAAAGTTAGGTTTGAACCCATATTTATTGTGCTGTGTTTGTAAGGAGTCAGAACCAATGTATTGTGTAGTATTCAGCGGGCCAAATAAGAAAGCGGTGGATACGCCGGCGGAGAAGTTTTTGCTGATCTGGAACCCGTTGGAGATATAGGCCCTGTTGAACCCGCCGGTGCCGGTAGTAGTGGCGGTTACGGGGCTGCCGGTACCGGTTACAAATTGCTGGTTTTCCAGTTTGTAATCAATCGTGCTGAAAGGTGTGATACCTGCGCCGATGCCCCACCATTTAGCTGCTTTGAATCCAAGTGCGAGCCGTTTAAAGTTAATATCCCCGGCGCTTTGTGAAATATTATTGCCACTATAATTTATCTGTTGTGCTTTCAGCGACACATCAAACATAAAGTTTTGCGGAGGCAGTGCGCTATAGGAAGCGGGATTGAGTTCGTTGAGATAACCGGAGTGCCTGCGGCCGATGCCGGTGCTTCCCAGTCCGAAATTGCGGCTGTAATCCCTCGATTCCAGGTCGCCTATGCCGTAGGCAGAATAAATGGAATTAAGGCCACGTTGCGCTTTTACGGTAGCCGTGCACAACAGGAGTAAGATTAATCCGCTATATATTTTTATTCGCATGAGTGTCCTTTATTTATACAACAGGTAGTATAACTGTATTTTAAGCTGGTTTTGCGTATTCTTCTGATCACCGGTAACCAGCCTGTCCAGCGTTGTTCTGCTGTCGGTAGCACTTGGTGTAAGCAAAAGGCCGCGGGAGTCGACATCGCTGACAGTTTGTTCTTTTGTTACATAGTTGGTGATGTCGAAGGTGTAATTGGTATTTTTATCATACAGTTTATCTACTGTCAGTTGACCATAAGTAAGGGTATCTGTTACATCATTCAGTTTATTCACCTCGCACAGTGCCATTCTCGGTAGAAGGCGGCTATCTGTGTAGCTGCCGAGGACCGGTTTTAGCGTCATATATACTTTCATTATTTTAAAGAACTGCCCCATGTACACGAGGTTCTTGATATAAGGGATATCTATTCGTGTAGCCGATCCCGTGATAGGCCGGGTGAACACCCTGTTGCCGGTGCTGGCGGAGGAAAGTTCTTTAACGTTGCCTGTAAGCGGCGCCAGTGGCGTGCCGGTCTGATCTGCTACTACCTGGTTGAATTGCAGGTTAGATGCCTGCATTTTAAAATCAACATATTTAACGGTGGTAATAATTTCGTTGACATGATAGTATAACCGCATTACGAGATAATTTTCTGTAGCACGAAAGCCGCTAACGGCTTTGCTATTGGGGCCACCCCGTACATTCAGACCTTTAAAAAATTCGAGGAAAGTATTATTGGCGGTGATATCCGGACTTTTGTTAACCAGCATAGTAAATAGCTGACTGCCCAGCTGATCGGACATATGTACGGTAACGATGGTGTCGGTACCGGGCCGTATAAGGCCGTTGAAGCTGCCTATTGGGGTACTTTCTGTTGAGAAGCTGCTGTTGTTGTACAGGTAATAGAAATTTTTTGCGGTCTGTATGGTAGATGTTACCCGGTATACCTGGAGTTCCTGTGGTATGGTGGAATCGCCGGCGATGTAACCGTTGGGGCGCATCATCAATACCATTGAATCGTATGCAGAGCCATTCGCCGGAATTTCCACGGCGGCAGGTTGTGCTATCTGGAAAAAGGATTGTATGGTGGCGGTGCCAAAAAGCGGATCGGTATTTTTACCGGCCAACAGCACTTCTACTCCCGAGGTGGGTACAGAATCCTGCTGCACGGTTTTCACATTTACGGTAAGTGTGTCGGTCAGGATGTAATCTGTATTCTGATTATTATCTACAACATTATTATAGGTAAAGCCTGTTTTTTGGCAGGAAGAAACAGCAGCCACCAGTAAAAGCGCCGGAAGATACCTGCGTAAATTCCCTGCCGTACGCCTGAAAAATAAGTGATACATGGTATTGTTCATGGTGCGCAATTTTAGACAGGATCGATACTTTCAGTTCCTTTAATATGCCAACGGCCAAAATTCATCGATGAATAACGAAATATATCCTTTATGCCGCCAATAGCGCAGCAACAGGCATTTCAGGCGAAAGAAACCAACTGGTAGATGAAATAACGGTATCCGTCCGCTAAAAACAGGGGAACAGCTATTTCCTGTTTGCCGGAATGCTCCTGCGGATAATTTTGGCGCTAGTAAAAAGAACATGCTAATGCGATATTTAAAAGGTTATAGTTTATTATTGATGGCTTCCCTGGCAGCCTGTTCGAAAGGTTCAGATACTACTACGCTGGTAGGAAACTGGGTTAAGCGCTCTCAGTATGAAGGCGTTGCCAGGAGCTCGGCAGCTTCCTTTGTAATTGATAATAAAGCTTATGTAGGTACCGGCTATGATGGAACTGAAAGGTTACAGGATTTCTGGGTATATAACGTGGATCAGAACCAGTGGACACAGGTAGCGCCGTTTACCGGTGTGGCCCGTAACGGAGCCGTTGGCATGGCTATGGCCGGTAAAGGGTATGTAGGTACCGGTTACGACGGATTAAATAAACTGAATGATTTTTACGAATACGATCCAGCTGCCAACAGCTGGACAGCGAAAGCTCCTTTTAAGGGTACTGCCCGTTATGGCGCGGTGGCTTTTGCACTGAACGATAAAGGCTTTATTACTACCGGTTATGATGGCAACTGGTTAAAGGATAACTGGCAATATGATCCGGGTACCAATGCGTGGACGCAGGTAGAAAGCATGAACAGCGGCAAGAGAACAGATGCTTCGGCGTTTGTGATCGGCAACAAAGCCTATGTTTGTATGGGTACCGCCAATGCTGCTAATGTAACCGACTTCTATTCATTCGACGGAACTACGTGGACGACGCTGAACCAGATTTCCAATGTAAGCGACGATAGCTTTGATGATGACTATAACTTTGCAGGCAGTTCTGCCGCCGCGTTCTCTATGCAAGGCAAAGGCTACATCGTTTCCGGTATTAAGGGTGGCTATTCCGCCGCAGTGTGGGAATACACTCCGGGTACCGACCGTTGGGTGCAGAAAACCGCTTTTGAAGGTGCTGCCCGGTCGGGTGCAGTAGGCTTTGGTATAAAAGACCGTGGCTTTGTAGGTTTGGGCGCCAGCTCCAGCCTGTCGCTGGATGATTTATGGGAATTTAATCCTAGTGCAGAGTACAATAAAAATGACTAAGCGTAATATCATTATCATAGCCGGTATAGCCGTGATCATACTGGCTTTTGTGGTGGGGAGATCTTACCGGCGACCACACGACGCTGGCAGCGATATGCTTCCGGTAGCGGTGGTGCCCTTTGAAATACACAACGGATGGGGATATAAGGTAAACGTAGACGGACATACCTACATCTACCAGGATATCATTCCAGGCGTTCCGGGCAACCGTGTTTTCAGTTCAAAGGAGCACGCCCTGCGCGTTGGGCAGGCCGTGGCAGCGAAGCTGACACAGAACAAAATACCATCGGTATCCCGGCAGGAATTAATAGCCATCGGTATCCCGGAAGCGCAATAACGCGCGCGGATTTTGTCTTGGCTCAGGATTACGCTGATTATACTGATTTAGAGATTTGATCACTTTGGATTTTAAAGGATTTGGGAAGATGGGCGCGAATATATCCGCTGTTATCTTCCCAAATCCTTTATAAAATCAAAAAAAATAAAATCAAAGTAATCAGTATAATCAGCGTAATTCTGAGCCAAGACAATTTCCGCGTTTTTAAGCTGTTTTTAATTTCTTTATTAAATTTAACAAACCCTTATATCGGATTAACAAATTTTAACACAAGCCTAACCCTATCTGGTGTAAGTTTATCGCATCAAATAATGTGATGCTAAATTTTAAACGGATTATCAAAAGTCGTCCCTTCCTCATTTCACTGCACATCCTTGGCTGGGCGTGCTTTCTGTTTTTTCCATTTTTCATTTATCGCATCCAGATTCTGCATACAGGTTTCTTTATTAAGGAACTTATTGACAACCTGTTTTTAATCGGTATATTCTATCTCAATATTTATGTGTTGATCCCCCGTTTTTTTAACGGGAAAAAGATTGCTATTTATCTCAGCACGATCGTTTTGCTGATCGTTTTTATTACGGCGCAACAGGCAGTCTTAAATTTTTATTTCTTCCGGAATTATGCGCACAGGGCGCATCCGATGATGGCTATTCGCCTGGATAAAAAATTTAACAATTCAGAAGTAACATCCGACGACTTTCCGCCGTTTCAACGTCGTCGTATGATGATCAGGGAAAGAATGGCGGGTGCAGAGGCGATCCCTGTTGAGCAGGCAACTGTGACGAGAGACACGCCTAACGATACCGCCGGTGTTGCCGTTGCCAGTGTAGCCGCTACTCCCTTGCCGCCCGGAATGCCGCCAATGGAGCCGGATGCGCCAACTATCCTGGAGTACCTGTTTTTTCCGGAAGTGCTGCGGAGATCCGGATTTTTTGCCTTGCTCATGTTGTTTATGAGCGGATTTATAAAGATTGCCCTCGAATGGTTTAAAAGTGAAAAACAACGGGAAGAGCTGAAAGTGGAGAAATTAAATGCGGAATTAAAATTTTTAAAGTCGCAGATTAATCCTCACTTCCTTTTTAACTGTCTAAATACTATTTACTCGCTGGCGCATAAACAATCGGCGCAAACAGAACACGCCATTCTGAAGCTGTCAACCATTATGCGCTATATGATCTATGAGTCCAATGAAGCCAGGGTATTGCTGTCGCACGAACTGAAATACCTCCATGATTACATTGAAATACAACGTTTGCGGTTACCAAAGGACATAGAGATCACCTACCAGTTAAACGGAAATGCAGATGGCGTAGAGATAGAGCCTATGCTGCTGGTGCCCTTTGTGGAAAATGCGTTTAAACACGGGATCAGTTACACGGAAGATTCCTTTATAGACATAGATATTGCTACAACTGAAAATATGATCAGATTAACGGTTAAGAACAGTCACTTTAAAGAACGGGTAGCCGAAAGGGGGGGCGTTGGCCTGGACAACGTATTAAAACGATTGGCATTGCTCTATGAGCATGAACATGAGATTGATATCACGGAAACCGAGAACCAATTTATTGTTGATCTTAAAATTGCGTTGAAAAAATGATAAAGTGTATTGCAGTGGATGACGAGCCGCTGGCGCTGGAAATCATGGAAGACTACATCCGTAAGGTTCCTTTTCTGACCCTGGCAGGTAAATTCGAAAACGCGGCCACCGCGTTACGCTTCATCCAGGATGAACCGGTAGACCTGGTATTCCTTGATATCAAAATGCCTGATATTACGGGTATCCAGTTCCTGAAGTCCCTCAAATACCCGCCAATGGTGGTGTTTACCACTGCCTACGGAGAGTACGCCCTGGATGGCTTTAACCTGGATGTGGTAGATTACCTGCTGAAACCCGTTCCTTTTGAACGCTTCCTGAAGGCGGCCGCCAAAGCCAGCGAAACATGGTCTGCCACCCAGCAGAAAAATGTAAGCGCCGGCAATAATGCCATCCCGATGGACGCCGCATGGGTAAATGACTACATCTTCATAAAAACAGAATACAAGATCATCAAGATCAATCTGGAAGACATTCTTTTCATTGAAGCACTGAAAGACTATACGAAGATTTATACACAAAACCTGCCCGTACTCACGCTGCGCAGCCTGAAATCATTTGAAACCCGTTTGCCGGCCGATAAATTCATCCGGGTACACCGGTCGTACCTCGTTTCCCTGAATAAAATCAACTGCGTGGAGAAGAATACCGTGATGATCGCCAACCAGTCGATCCCTATTTCAGATGGGTACCGCGACCGGTTCTATGACGTGATTAACAGAAATTCATAATATATTTTCCCTTCGGGAGATGTGGGTTAAAAGGAAACAACGCGCTTCAACAGGTTGGGCGGGCTGTTTCCTTTTAAATTTCCGTTCATAAAAAACCAAAATCAAAAATCCCAAAATTTTCGGAACTTCGCTTCCTTTTAAGACCACCAACCACCATTAATTATTATTCTTTTATCAAAAACCACCAAACATTGGAAAGAATATACTTCGACAATGCAGCTACCACATCGCTGGATCCAGCGGTATTGGAAGCAATGCTGCCATTTATGACGGAAAAGTTCGGTAATCCTTCCTCTATCTATTCTTACGGACGGGAATCAAGACTGGGTATCGAAAACGCGCGTAAATCAGTCGCCAAAACACTCAATGCACATCCGGGAGAAATTTTCTTTACCTCCGGCGGGACCGAAAGCAGCAATACGGCCATCAATGCGGCAGTAAAGGATCTTGGCTGCAAGCATATCATTTCTTCGCCAATCGAGCACCATGCTACGCTGCACACCGTAGAATACCTGCATCACCACGATGGCATAGCCCTTTCCTTTGTGAATGTGCTGCCTAGCGGCCATATTGATATGGACCACCTGCGTGAACTGCTGCAGAATGCTCAGGAGCGTTGCCTGGTATCCCTCATGCACGCCAATAACGAAATCGGTAACCTGCTGGATATTCATGCCGTGGGCAACCTCTGCAAAGAGTTTGACGCCATTTTTCATTCAGACACCGTGCAAACCGTAGGTCACTACCCCTTTGACCTGCGTAATACGCCTGTACACTTCATCACCGGCGCCGGGCATAAGTTCCACGGCCCCAAGGGAGTTGGAATCCTGTACATCAATGAAAATGTTAAGATAACACCTTTCATCCAGGGAGGCAGCCAGGAACGTAACATGCGCGCCGGCACCGAAAACCTGTATGGCATCATCGGTTTTGCCAAAGCCCTGGAACTGGCCACCATACACCATGAAGAACACAGCGCACATATCAATGGCCTGCGCATGTACATGGCAGAACAACTGCAAAAGCATATTCCTGAAGTAGCTTTCAACGGCGACCTGTATGGCCGTAGTTTGTATACTGTATTGAATGTGGCTTTTCCCAAATCTGAGAAAACAGAGATGATCCTGTTTAATATGGATATCAACGGCATCTGCGCTTCCGGCGGCAGTGCGTGTACATCCGGCGCCAATGCGGGATCTCACGTTATTCGCGCCATCAACAGCAATCCTAATCAAATTGCGGTGCGCTTCTCCTTCTGTAAAAATAACACCAAAGAAGAAGTGGACAAGGTAGTGGAGCGGCTGAAAGAATTGATGTAAGCGGATTTTGTCTTTCTCGCTGATTACGCTGATTTTACTGATTACCTGGATTTTTACTTTTGGATTTTATAAAGGATTAAGGGAGATAGAAGCGGATATTCGCTCTTATCTCCCTTAATTATTATTTTAAGAAAATCAAAAAAATCCAAAAGTAAAAATCCAGCTAATCAGTAAAATCAGCGTAATCAGCGAGAAAGACAAAATCCGCACCGCCGAAGGCGATTTAGTGCATAAACTCTTTAATGTCCTGCATGATCCTTTTGGCGATATTGTCTGCCGTAGTTTCATTCTGGCTTTCGGCGTATATACGGATGATGGGTTCTGTATTGGAAGTGCGCAAGTGTACCCAGTCTTTGTCGAACTCTATTTTCAATCCGTCTTCGGTATTTAAAGGCTGGTTTTTATACTTTACCTTGATTTTTTCGAAGATAGTTTTTACATCCACACCTTTATCCAGCTCTATTTTATTTTTGGAGATGAAATAGTCGGGATAGCTGTTGCGTAAAGCTTTGATGCTTTTTTTGCTGTGCGCCAGATGGCTCAGGAAAAGCCCGATACCGATCAGGGCATCGCGGCCGTAGTGCAGGTCAGGCACAATGATGCCGCCATTACCTTCTCCCCCGATCACCGCGTTGGTGTCTTTCATTTTCTTTACCACATTCACTTCACCTACTGCAGAGGGAGTGTATTCACCACCATGCTTGAGGGTGACGTCTTTCAACGCCTGTGTGGAAGACATATTGGAAACGGTGTTACCTTTTCTTTTGCTTAACACGTAATCGGCTACAGCCACCAGCGTGTATTCTTCGCCGAACATGCTTCCATCTTCACAAACAAAGCATAAGCGGTCTACATCCGGATCAACGGCAATACCGAGGTCGGCATTGGATTTATTTACCTCATTGGAAAGAGCGGTCAGGTTTTCTGCCAGCGGTTCCGGATTGTGGCTGAATTTGCCGTTTACTTCTGCAAACAGCACTTCTACTTCCTCCACACCCAATGCTTTCAGCAAAGGTGGAACAAAGATAGCGCCGGTAGAATTTACCGCATCCACCACAATTTTGAAGTTACGTGCTTTAATGGCAGGCACATCCACCAATGGGTAGTTCACGATCAGGTCGATATGTTTCTGCAGATAGGAATCGTCGACGGTGTAGGAGCCGAGCTTATTTACATCTGCAAAATTAAAGTCTTCCTGTTCGGCTATTTCCAGCAACTGTGCACCATCTTCACCGGAAATGAACTCGCCTTTGCTGTTCAGCAGCTTCAGGGCGTTCCATTCTCTGGGGTTATGGCTGGCAGTGAGAATAATACCGCCTGCGGCATTTTCCATCGTTACCGCCAGTTCCACGGTAGGGGTGGTGGATAAACCGAGGTCTATCACATCAATCCCCAGCCCGTTGAGGGTGGATACTACCAGGTTTTTTACCATTTCGCCGGAAATACGGCCATCACGGCCTATTACCACCTTACGGTTGTCTGTTTGCCGGCTCAGCCAGGTGCCGTAGGCAGCAGTAAATTTCACCACGTCTAATGGAGAAAGCCCCTCGCCGGGCTTACCGCCTATGGTTCCGCGTATGCCGGATATCGATTTGATCAGTGCCACAAGATTCAATTTTAAAGGAAGGCAAATATAAAAAAATCCATTCCAGAAATCCTAATTATGAAAAGATGACCACGAATACGCTGCTGTCATTCCTGTTTTTCAATTTTCCGCCATCACTTTTCACTATATTTGCAGCTACGCTTTTCAAAAAACAGCTATACGTTACATGCAATACTCGTGGAAGAATATACCCCGGTATATTCGTTATGTGTTTGTTCAAACGCTTTACCTCTTCCTGTTAATGGTGATGTTCAGGGCTATATTTTACCTGTTTTTCTTTAAAACAACCATTACAGAGCATGCAGCGATACTCAAAGCCTGGAACCTGGGACTAAGATTTGATCTCCGGCTGGCACTTTACCTCATGATCCCCATCTTGTTATTAACGCTGATTACCCGGAATAAATTTTTTACCTCCAGGGCTATACGTAATACCAGTTTTATCTATTTTTTCCTTATTTACCTGTTACTTACGCTTTTATATATTCTTGACCTGGGTCATTACGACTATCTCGGACAACGTCTAGATCCTTCTGTACTGAGGTTCCTGGCAAAGGGGGAGCGGGCCGACAATGCCAGGATGGTATGGCAAAGTTACCCCGTAGTGCGGGGCGCCCTGGGAATTGTGGTGTTCATGTTCCTTGTATACCGTTTGCAAAAGGCTACCTGGAAAAAATTTGCCGCCCAGCCGGTTACTTACCTGCGTAACTGGCCCTTTACCGGCTACGTTATAGGGATGGTGCTGCTGTTTGCCGCCGGCATCTATGGGAATATCGCTTATTTCCCGCTGCGCTGGAGCCAGGCCATGTTTACCCGTGATAACGGCGTAACCAGCCTGGGACTCAATCCCATCCTGTATTTCGCTTCCAACTTCTCCGTAAAAGGAGATACTTACAACCTGGAAGCCACCAAAAAATATTATCCTTACCTGGCTTCCTACCTGAAAGTGGATTCCACGGATGTTAATAATCTCAATTATGTTCGTACCGTTGCCGGCGATAGCAGCAAGCCCAGGCTCAATGTAGTATTGGTGATGCTGGAATCTACCGGTGCGGCGGTAACCAGTATGTATGGAAATCCCATGCAGGCTACGCCTCATATGCAGCGCCTGGCAGACAGCGGTATCCTGTTTAAGAATTTTTATGTGCCGGCTATCAGCACCGCCAAAACAGTATTTGGTGTGCACACCGGTTTACCGGACATTACCGCGGTAAAAACAGCGAGCCGTCATCCTAAAATGCTGGATCAACGTATTGTGATGGACCAGTTCAAAGGATACGACAAACTGTACCTGCTTGGCGGAAATACCAACTGGGCCAATATCCGCGCGGTATTTACCAATAACGTGGAAGGTATCCGCATCTATGAAGAGGGGATGTACAAATCAGGAAAGGCCGATGTATGGGGTATTTCCGATTACGACCTCATCACGGAGGCCAGTGGTATTTTTAAAGAAGATAATGATAAGAAGAAACCTTTTGTAGCGTTCCTCCAGCTGGCAGATAACCACCCGCCGTATACCACCACCAGCGGCTCCGGCGATTTTAAGAAGCTGACGGAGAAAGACCTCGATATGAAAAAGTTTAAACAATCGGGCTTTGTGTCGGTGGATCAGTTCAATGCGTTGAGGTATGAAGATTATAACGTAGGGCACCTTATTGATATGGCGCGCAAAGATGGCTATCTTGATAACACCATTTTTGTATTTTTCGGTGATCATAACTGTGTGCTCAATCCATATAGTTTTATGCCGTTGCCGGAGTATGAGTTATCCACCGGCGGCGTGCATGTAACCGCATTTATGTACAGTCCGAAGCACCTGGCGCCGCAACAGGTTAATACGCCGGGAAGCTTACTGGATGTGTATCCTACCGTGGCAAAACTGGTGGGAATGCCATATAAAAATTATACATTGGGCGTAGACCTGTTTGACAGCACCCGGGTAAACGATAAATATGTGTTCATGACCTACCTGCGTAATCAGATGCCTTTTTACGCTACATTGGGCGATCGTTACCTGTACGAAATCAACCTGGTTACGGATGCTGCTGCTCTGTATGATCTGAAGGGCGACCCGTTGAAGAATATCCGTGCCCAGCAGCCGGATACAGCGAAAAGCCTCGATAATTTAACACGTGGCTTTTACGAAAGCACCCGATATTTGATGTTTAATAATAAAAAATAGCTGTTAGTTTCTGCCTATAGCTGCACAAAATATGGAAGTAGATAAACTATGGTTTAAAGATTGGTTTAATTCTCCTTATTATCACCTGTTGTACAACAACCGGGATGACAGGGAAGCCGCGGCATTTATTGATAAGTTACTCACCTATCTGCAACCGGCGCCGGATGCGGAAATGCTGGATGTAGCCTGTGGAAGGGGACGGCACGCCAAATACCTGGCAGATAAAGGTTATTATGTAACCGGGATCGATCTTTCTATCGAAAGTATTAATGTGGCAAGAAAGCTGGAAAATAATCACCTGAGCTTTTTTCAGCATGACATGCGCTTACCTTTCTGGGTAAACTACTTCGATGTGGTGTTTAATTTCTTTACCAGCTTTGGCTACTTTGAATCGCAGCGCGATAATGACAACGCATTGCGTACACTCAAAAATGCGTTGAAGCCGGGTGGTAAACTGGTGCTGGACTACCTGAACAGTAATTATGTAGCTGCCCACCTGGTGAATGATGAAGTAAAGGAAAAGGACAATGTGGTATTTGATATCCGCCGGGAACTGAAGGCGCATAAATTTATGAAGCAAATCAGTATCCTGGATAAGGAAAAAATGCGCCGCGCTACTTACACAGAAAGCGTGAATGCCTTTACCAGGCAGGAGTTTGAGGTCATGTTTGCCAAACAGGGACTCAAAATAACAGAAATATTCGGCGACTATCACTTTAACAGCTATGATGAACAACGTTCGCCACGACTGATCATCATCGCCACAAAATCATAGCCATGCTTGAATCGATACTCCGCGGGGATCTCCGGCTCTTCTTTCATATTAATGGTCAATGGTATAACGGGTTCCTGGATGTGGTGCTGCCTTTTTTAAGGGAGCCTTTTGTTTGGGCGCCGCTGTACCTGTTCCTGGGGCTGTTTGTAACTATTAACTATGGCTGGAAAGGCCTTTTCTGGATATTATTTTTCCTGCTGTGCTTTGGCGTGGCAGATCAGAGCAGCTTGTACCTGAAAAGCGCGATCGGAAGGGTGCGGCCCTGCCGTGATCCGCTGGTGTCGCATTACGCCCGGGTATTGGTGGTGTATTGTCCTATGAGTGGAAGTTTTACTTCTAATCATGCCGCCAATCATTTTGCACTGGCTACATTTTGTTTCATAACTTTAAAACAGGCATTTCACCGGTACGCCTGGTTATTCTTTGCATGGGCGGCTGCTATTGCCTATGCTCAGGTATACGTAGGGGTGCACTATCCGCTCGATGTGGCAGGAGGTGCGGTACTGGGTATTTTAATCGGACTGCTGAGCGGCAGTTTTTTTCAACGCCGCATAAGACTGGAGTCTGAACTCGCATCATGAACTGGAACTATCTGATACTAATACTGGCTGCAACCATTGCTGGTGGGATGATTCCCATGACAGTAAAACGCGTCAATGCCAACTTTTCCATTTACCTGCTCGCTTTTACGGGGGCTTTTCTTTTCGGCGTGATCATTATGCACCTGCTGCCGGAAGTGTACGAGGCGCTGGGTCACCAGGCGGGTGTTTATATTGTGTTGGGATTTTTCCTGCAGGTATTCCTGCAGCAGCTTTCGCATGGAATGGAACATGGCCATACCCATATGCCGCAGGAGCATCACCATCATATTGCGGTTACCCCGCTTTTGCTGGGGCTTTCCATCCATGCGTTCATGGAAGGGTTGCCGCTGGGCTTTAAATATAATGATCATTCTGCGCTGCCTTCACTGATGGCGGGCGTTGCTGCTCATAAAATCCCGGAGGCATTAACGCTTATTACCGTGATGATGCATGCCCATAAGAAAAGGGCGGATCTCTGGCGGATCCTGATCATTTTTGCGCTGGTAACGCCGCTGGCCGCAGTACTGGCGGGTTGGCTGGGAAGCCGATTTGAAGTGATACAACATTACTTTTTATACGTGGTAGCGCTGGTGGTGGGTGCATTTCTGCACATTTCCACTACTATCTTTTACGAAAGTGGTACAAAACATCATGAACTCAGCAGGAAGAAAGTGCTGGCAATAGCCGTAGGCTTGCTTCTGGCATTTCTAACCCTGATATTTGAATAATTTTTTATTTTTAGGCTTTATATATGGAAGTCGTCATTATCCTCATCCTTATTTTATTGAACGGCCTGTTCTCGATGTCGGAGATAGCGTTGGTCTCGGCCCGGAAGATCCGATTGGAGAACCAGGCCAATAAAGGGGATGAAAAAGCAAAGGCAGCTTTAAAGCTTGCCAACAATCCGGACACCTTTCTTTCTACCGTGCAAATCGGTATTACGCTGATCGGCATCTTAACGGGTATTTATTCAGGCGAGAACATCAAAACTGATGTGATGGCCTGGCTCAATACCTTTCCGGCCATACAGCCTTACAGCAGTGTGGTGGCCACTATTCTCATTGTAGTGGTGATCACTTATTTTTCTATGGTATTGGGAGAACTGGTTCCGAAACGTATCGGGCTGGCCAAACCGGAAGCGATCGCCAAGTTTATGGCGAAGCCCATGCAGGTGCTTTCCTGGCTTACTTTTCCTTTTATCTGGTTATTAACCGCTTCTTCTGCGGCACTGATAAAATTGTTAAATCTCAAATCCGGTGAACCCCATGTTACGGAAGAAGAGATCAAAGCCATTATTAATGAGGGTACCAGTTCCGGCGCCATTGAAGAAACAGAACAGGAGATCATAGAAAGGGTATTCCACCTGGGCGACCGTAATATCACGTCGCTCATGACTTACCGTAATGATATTACCTGGCTGGATATCAATGATGAACCGGCCACCTACCGGCAAACGATCCTCGACAGCCTGCATTCGGTATATCCCGTGTGTGACGGGCAGATAGACAGTATTAAGGGATTAATTACCATCAAAGACCTGTATTCGGTAGCGGGCCAGTCGACCCCGCTTACAGAAATTATCCGTAAGCCGTTGTTTGTGCCGGAAAATAATACCGCTTACCAGGTGTTGGAGAAATTTAAGGAAACGCACCTGCACGCCGCTTTTATTGTAGATGAATATGGTACCTTCCTGGGAATGATTACATTGAATGATATCCTGGAAGCCATAGTGGGCGATATGCCGGAAACAGCTGAAAGCGACGACTATGAAATGGTGCTCCGGGAAGATGGGACCTGGCTGGTAGATGCCCAGATCCCGTTTTATGATTTCCTGGAAGAATTTGATAAAGAAGACTGGATGACCGAATTTGAGCAGGATTTTGATACGCTGGCAGGGTTTATCCTGCATCACCTGGAACACATTCCTCAAACGGGAGAGAAGTTCTCCTGGAGAGATTTTACCTTTGAAATAGTGGACATGGATGCGCATCGTATCGACAAAGTACTGGTTACACCGCCAACAACAAACGAAGAAGAATAAGCTTGCTCCCTTCCCTGATAAGTAAAAACCGCATGCGTAATTACCCGTAATTCGTTGAATGGGATTGTTATTTATTTGGATAAATCTAGCTTTATGCTAATTTTGAGCACTTTTTTACATATACAAATAATTTAATTTAAGATAAAATGGTTGCAATAGGAAGTAAGGCACTGTCTCTGGAAGAAGTGTACAGGGTCCTTTTGGGCGGGGAAGAGCTGACATTGGAAGCAGCGGCTTTGCAGCAGGTGGAAGCTAGTTTTTTATTCCTCGAGAAATTTTCGGCAAAGAAACTGATCTACGGTATCAACACTGGTTTTGGTCCGATGGCCCAATACCGCATCAGTGATGAAGATACTTTCCAGTTGCAGTATAACCTGATCCGCAGCCATAGCTCCGGCGCCGGCAACTGCATGTCGCCGTTGCATACCAAAGCCCTGATGATCGCCCGTTTGAGCAGCTTTATGCAGGCGCATTCCGGTATTCACCCGGAAGTGGTACATCTTTTAAAAGACCTGATCAACAAAAACGTATATCCTTGTGTGTTTGAGCATGGAGGCGTAGGTGCCAGCGGCGACCTGGTACAGCTGGCCCACCTGGCGCTGGTACTGATCGGGGAAGGAGAGGTTTGGTATGAAGATAAATATCAGCCTACGGCAGATGTTTTTGCTAAACTGAACCTGAAACCTATAGGCATCCATGTGAGGGAGGGACTGGCCATTATAAATGGCACTTCCGCCATGACGGGTATCGGGCTGGTAAACCTCATTGAAGCGAAGAAGCTGCTGGGATGGTCGGTGGTATTATCTGCCATGATCAATGAAATAGTAGAAGCATTCGACGATCACCTGTCGGCCGAACTGAATGCCGTGAAAAAGCATGAAGGCCAGCAGCAGATTGCCGCAAAAATGCGGGAGATCCTTACTGGCAGCAAAATGGTGCGCCATCGCCCTGATCATCTCTATAAAGAACTGGAAGAAGAAATTTTTAAAGATAAAGTACAGGAATATTATTCCCTGCGCTGCGTACCGCAGATACTGGGGCCTGTTTACGATACCCTTGCACAGGCAGAGAAGCTGGTGGTACAGGAGCTGAATTCCGTGAGTGATAATCCTGTAGTGGATCATCACCTGGAAAACGTTTTCCACGGCGGAAATTTCCACGGCGATTATGTCTCCCTGGAAATGGATAAAATCAAGATAGCCATCACCAAATTGTCGATGCTGGCAGAAAGACAACTCAACTACCTGCTGAATGATAAGCTGAATCACAAGTTTCCGCCGTTTATGAACCTCGGTAAACTTGGCTTTAATTTTGGAATGCAGGGAGTGCAATTTACGGCAACCTCCACCGTGGCGGAAAACCAGACATTGTCGTTCCCGATGTACGTACACAGTATTCCGAACAACAACGATAACCAGGATATTGTGAGTATGGGAACCAATGCGGCTGTTATGACCAGCAAGGTAATAGAAAATACTTTCCAGGTATTGGCTATACAGGTAATGACAGTGTTACAGGCGGTGGATTATCTGAATTGCCAGGACCGTTTGGCGGGATTTTCACACAAAGTATACCAGGAAGTGAGAGCAATTTTCCCTAAATTTATTGAGGACAGCCCGCGCTATAAAGATCTTCAGCAAATTAAAGCTTACCTGGTAAAGAATATGCCGATCCAGTTCTGATCAGATAATTGTGGTTAGCCGTCATTCGTCATTCGTAATTTGTAATTCATGAAATGTGCATTAGTAACAGGAGGGTCAAGGGGAATAGGAAGGGCAGTATGTATTAAGATGGCCGAAGCAGGTTATCATGTGCTGATCAACTACAAGGGAAATGAGGCAGCAGCACTGGAAACGCTGGAAGCAGTGAAGGCAAAAGGCAGTACCGGTGAACTGATACCATTTAACGTAGGCGATGCCGCCGAAGTGCAACAGGTATTGGGAGGCTGGGTGGAAAATAATAAAGATCAACAGATAGAAGTGCTGGTGAATAATGCAGGTATCCGGGAAGATTCCCTGATGTTCTGGATGAATGAGGCGCAATGGAGTAATGTACTCAATATCAGTTTGAATGGATTTTTTAACGTAACCAAGCAGGTGCTGAATGGCATGTTGCTGAAACGTTACGGACGTATCATCAATATGGTATCGCTGTCCGGTATTAAAGGTTTACCCGGACAAACCAATTATTCTGCCGCCAAAGCAGGGGTAATAGGCGCTACAAAGGCGCTGGCACAGGAAGTAGCCAAAAGAGGGGTAACGGTGAACGCCGTTGCGCCGGGTTTTATTAAAACAGATATGACGGCTGAACTGAATGAAAAGGAGCTGGCAGCGCAGGTTCCCATGAACCGTTTTGGCACAGCCGAAGAGGTGGCAGATGCAGTGGCCTTCCTGGCTTCCAGGTCGGCAGGTTATATTACCGGAGAAATTTTGAACATCAATGGGGGGCTGCACACTTAATAACGTCAATATTACTGGGCTATAGGCTAACCGCTAAAAGCTAAGAGCTATGAACAGAGTAGTGATCACTGGGATGGGAATTTATTCCTGCATCGGAAAGGACATGCAGGAAGTGAAAGATTCATTGTATCAGGGCAAATCCGGTATTGTACTGGATCCTGAAAGAAAGACATTTGGTTACCGTTCCGGTTTAACCGGGTATATAGAAAGACCTGAACTCAAAGGATTGCTGGATCGCCGGGCCAGGCTTATGATGCCTGAACAGGCGGAATTTGCCTATATGGCCACCCGGGAAGCCCTTGCACAGGCAGGCATGACACCTGAATATATCGACTCCACACCTATAGGACTTTTATATGGTAACGACAGCTCCGCAAAACCGGTGGTAGAAGCCAATGACATAATGCGGGCTAAAAAAGATACGATGCTGGTGGGTTCAGGATCTGTTTTCCAGACCATGAACTCCACGGTAAATATGAACCTGGCTACTATTTTTAAGCTCAGGGGCGTGAATTTCACTGTAAGTGCAGCTTGCGCGAGTGGTTCACATGCCATCGGGCTTGGGTATATGTTTATCCGCAACGGTATGCAGGACGCTGTGATCTGCGGCGGGGCACAGGAAGTGAATGTGTATGCCATGGGTAATTTTGATGCCATTGCCGCTTTTTCGGTGAGGGAAAGCGATCCTACCAGGGCTTCCCGGCCATTTGACCGCGACCGGGATGGACTGGTACCCAGTGGTGGTGCTGCCACCGTGATCCTGGAAAGCCTTGAATCTGCGCAGCGCAGGGGCGCCACTATTTTAGGTGAAGTGCTGGGATATGGTTTTTCCTCCAATGGCGCGCATATTTCCAATCCTACTGTAGACGGACCTGTAAGATCCCTGCAGATAGCCCTGCAGGATGCAGGGTTACAGCCGGGAGATATAGAATATATCAACGCGCACGCTACATCTACCGCCGCCGGCGATGCCAGCGAGGCCAAAGCGATTCATGAAGTATTTGGCGGTTCGCGCCCGTACGTAAGCTCTACGAAATCCATGACCGGCCATGAATGCTGGATGGCGGGCGCCAGTGAAATTGTGTATTCCATGCTGATGATGCAGCACGGCTTTATTGCCCCCAATATCAACCTGGATAACCCCGATGAGGATGCCGCGAGGCTAAATATTGTAACCAGTACAATTAATAAAAATTTTAATATATTTTTGTCGAATTCTTTTGGCTTTGGAGGAACAAATTCGTCCCTGGTAGTAAGGGGGTGGAATGGAAAATAAATATCCTTAACTTTGGGCGCTCGGAATAGGATTAGCTGACCAATGGACTACGTAAACACAATTTTTAAACCGACCTATATCTGATTTCACACTTTATGGACATTAGAGAGATAATAACTGTTACGAATAAGTTTCTGGTAGAGGAGTTTGAAGCAAACCCCGCGGCCATCACGCCGGAAGCAAACATGAAATCCACACTGGATCTGGATAGTTTGGATTATATCGATATGGTGGTAGTAATAGAAGATAACTTCGGATTTAAAGTAAATCCCGAAGAATTCCAGGCTATTGTTACTTTCCAGGATTTCTACAATTATGTAGCCACTCGTGTACAACAAAAAGAACTGGTATAATGCCCTCCTGGCAAGGAAAATCTAAAGGGAGTAAGTTCGGATATAGTTGTTTTGTTTTCCTGTTGAAGCATGGAGGGGTGGTGCCTGCGTATATGTTGCTGAGATTTGTAGCCTTCTATTTTTTTGCATTTTCCTGGAGTTCCTCAAAACCTGTCTATCATTATCTCCGTAAAAAAATTGGTTATAGCAGGGCGCGCGCATTGCTCAGTTTATACCGGAATTATTACGTATTTGGTCAAACACTGATCGATAAGGTGGTGGTAATGGCAGATATGTCCAATAAATTCACCTTTGAGTTTGAGGGAGAACATCATTTACGTGAAATGATTGCCGGTGGCAAAGGCGGTATCCTGTTGAGCGCACATGTGGGTAACTGGGAAGTGGCAGGTCATTTGTTTAAGCGCCTGCAAACCCGTATTAATATCGTGATGTTCGATGGCGAACACCAGCGGATCAAAGATTACCTGTCTGGTATTACGGGCGACCGGAATATGAATGTTATCGTGATCAAAGACGACCTGTCGCACATTTATGCTATCAATGAAGCATTGAGTAATAAAGAACTGGTGTGTATGCATGCCGACAGGTTTCTGCCCGGTAATAAAACTGTAACAGTCCCTTTTTTAGGACAGGACGCCCGTTTCCCGCTGGGTCCTTTCCTGTTAGCCGCCACCTTCCGGGTGCCGGTTTCCGTGGTATTCGCCTTTAAGGAATCGTCTGCCCACTATCATTTTTTTGCGACCGAGCCCCGTCAGTACCACGGCCGGCGTAACCAGGGAGTAGAAACCGCCCTGCAGGATTTTGTGCATCATGTGGAAGAAAAAGTATACCGTTACCCGGTGCAATGGTTCAATTATTACGATTTTTGGGAATAATGCGTGTTTTTACTGTTCATAATTTCGTATAATTCTATTTATTTCGTGTTTCATATTTAATAATAACTTGTGCAGATGTTTATTCATTCAGACGATATCACCGCCTATATTCCCCAGCGTACCCCCATTGTAATGATCAGTGGTATTCTGGCAGTAGATGGCCCCATCACCCGCACCGGTCTTCATATCGCACCTGATAATATTTTTGTGGAGAATGGAGTGCTTACGGCGCCCGGCCTGATGGAGAATATTGCACAAACCGCCGCTGCCCGCATCGGCTATATCGCCAAACAACAAAATACACCCGTTCCCCTGGGATTTATTGGCGCGGTGAAAGACCTGGAAATACTGGAGCTGCCGCCGGCAGGACAAATGATAGAAACGACCACCGAAATCGGCGGTGAAGTGTTTAACGCCACTATGGTAACCGGCAAAGTAATGTTTGACGGCCGCCTGATGGCACAATGTGAAATGAAAATATTCATCAATCCCCAAATTTAATCACACATGAACTGCAGAAAATTAATTGCACTTCCGTTGCTGATGTTGAGCATGATGGCTATGACAGCAAATGCTCAGACACTGAAGAACTTCCTGGACAACAAAGATTCGAGCTTTACCTGGCTGGGCGTGGATTTTACACAGGCTAAACTGATAGGTGACGCCGCTGCCAAAACAGATGCGATCGTAGACCACGAGTTTACTGCCCTGAACCAGGTAATTGTGAACGAACAAAAGAAGTACGATGTACCAGGCGCATTTCACCGCGATAAATACAATACCAGTATTGGTTTGGTGAACAAACGCAATGAAGCCATCAATAAAGATGCGCTGAAATCCGACGAATCTTCCGACTTTGAACGTCTTAAACCGGAAGACATCACCAAAGTGGTGAAATCGTATGATTTTTCCGGAAAACACGGAATTGGCGTAATGCTGGTAATGGAAGGTATGAGCAAAACCAGCAAAAGTGCGTCTATGTGGCTGGCCATAGTAGATATGGACCGGAAAAATGTACTGCTCACAGAACGTTATGTGGGTAAAGGCCAGAAATGGAGCTTCGCATGGCGCAACTACTGGCTGGCTACCATTAAAAGCGCGTTGGAAGAGATCAATGATGATTACAGCAAACTGAAAACCAAATATGCTGACGCCAAAGATCCGGAGGAACCAAAACCGGTAGTGCAGGCGCCAGCAGCAAAGAAGGAAACTAAAGCTGCCGGTACAACACCCGCAACAAAGAAACCAAAGAAGAAAGGATAAATTATGATACTCACTGAATGCACCAACATACTGATAAGATTTAATGAAGCAGATCCGCTGGGAATAGTATGGCACGGGCATTATGTGCGGTATTTTGAAGATGGCAGGGAAGCTTTCGGAGAAAAATATGGGCTCAGATACCTGGATATTTTTGAAGAAGGATTCACCGTGCCGGTAGTAAATGTACAATGTGATTACAAACGCTCTTTGCGCTACGGCGACAGGGTAATAGTAGAAACAAGGTATGTGGACGACCTGGCAGCAAAAATAAAATTTGAATACATCCTTACCAATCCCGCCACAGGGGAAATAGTAGCAAAGGGTTCTTCCGTACAGGTATTCCTGGACAAGGAAACTTCTTCCCTGCAATTGATTGCTCCTCCTTTTTTCAGTGAATGGAAAAAGAAGCACGGACTGGTATAACCAAAGGGTACTATGCAACAGGTGTATGTAGTAGCAGATAATATTGTGGGGCCTCTTGGCAGTACTACCCGGGAAAATTTTGACCAGGTGTTATCTGGCAACAGTGGCATAGCGCAGCACAACAATGCTGCCTATGCCGCTGCTCCGTTTTATGGCGCCATCACAACGCCTGCGCTACTGGATGCCTTTACGGCAAACACTAACGTAAAAGGATATACGCGGTTTGAGCGGCTGCTGGTTGCCTCCATACAATCGGCCCTGCAGCAAACTGCTGTTACGCTTACGGATACACGTACCGGCTTCATTGTTTCCACTACAAAAGGAAATATTGAATTACTGGAGCAGCAACCCGAAGGCGCCGTACCGCCGCTGGCCAACATGCAGCTGTACACCACCGCAAAGAAGCTGGCGGCCCATTTTAACGCCGCTAATGAACCGCTGGTGATTAGCAGTGCCTGTATTTCCGGACTGGTAGCCATTTTAACCGGCAAACGGCTCATTGAATCGGGACGTTATGACCATATAGTGGTGGCCGGCGCAGATGTGCTCACCCGCTTTGTGTTATCGGGGTTTCAGTCGTTCCAGGCGGTAAGCGCCGTTCCCTGTAAACCATTCGATGCCAACAGAACAGGTGTTACACTCGGAGAAGGCGCGGCCACCGTGATCCTCAGCAGGGAGAAAGGGAATGCGCTCTTTTCATTGGGTGCAGGCGCTATCAGCAACGACGCCAATCATATTTCCGGTCCTTCCCGTACCGGCGAAGAACTGGCGGCAGTAATGCAGCTCGCGGTAAATGGCAGCGGACTAACCGCTGCCGACATCGGTTTTGTATCGGCGCATGGCACTGCCACGCTGTACAACGATGAAATGGAGGCGAAGGCGCTGCACCACGCAGGCCTGGCAGCAGTACCAGTGAACAGCCTGAAGGGCTACTACGGTCATACGCTGGGCGCCGCCGGGCTCATTGAAGCAATCATCAGCATGCAGGCCATGAAAGCCGGTGTGGTATTGCCGACAAAAGGATTTGAAATACCCGGTGTAAGTATGCCGGTGAATGTTCATAATACCCCGCTGCAAAAAACATCCCGCCACTTCCTGAAAACAGTATCAGGTTTCGGTGGATGCAATGCAGCGATGGTTTTTAATCTTAACAGCTAAACAAAGTTATTGTCGTGTTTAATAAAGAAACAAAAACAGCACTCGAAGCAAAAGAAGCGGCATTGCGTCTGGCATTTGCCCCCGTTGCTTTTCAGGCTACCCGGGCATTACGTGATATGGGCATTTTAACGGCAGTGAGCAACAGCCGCTCTGCCGGTATTACCATTGAGGAAATAATGGAGCAAACCAAAATGTCGCGTTATGCCGTAAGAGTGTTGCTGGAAGCAGGTTTAGGTATGGAGCTGGTGATCGTGAACGATAAACGGTATACCCTCACCAAAACCGGTTACTTTATTTTACATGATCAGCTTACCCGCATCAATATGGACTTTTCACAGGATATCTGCTACAAAGGCATGAATCACCTGCAGGAAAGCCTGAGAGAAGGAAAGCCCGCCGGCCTGCGCGAACTCGGTCCCTGGGATACGATTTATCCCGGCCTGTCGCTGCTGCCACCTGAAGTAGGTAAAAGCTGGTTCGACTTCGACCATTACTATTCAGACCTTGCCACTCCTCAGGCGCTGGATATTGTTTTTGAAAAGAAACCGAAACGTTTGCTCGATATCGGTGGTAACACCGGTAAGTGGGCCCTGGCCTGCACGGCCAAAGATCCGGAAGTGGAAGTAACCATCTTTGATTTGCCGGGTCAGGCAGGACTGGCACAGCAGAAAATGAAAGATGCCGGCGTGGAAAACCGCGTGCATTTTCATATTGCAAACATCCTCCACGAGGAAGTACCCTTTCCGAAGGGCTTTGATGCCATCTGGATGAGCCAGTTCCTCGATTGTTTTTCTGAAGCAGAAATTGTTTCCATCCTGAAACGTTGCCGCGAAGCGCTCAACGACGGAGGAACAGTATATATCCTGGAACCTTTCTGGAACCGCCAGCAATTTAAATCCGCCGCTTTTTGCCTGCAGCAGACTTCCCTGTACTTTACCGCTATGGCTAATGGTAACAGCCAGATGTATCACACAGATGATTTCTTCCAGTGTATTGACGATGCGGGGTTAACGATTATCGAGGAAAATGACCAGATGGGCATGAATTATACTTTGTTGAAATGTCAAAAAAAATAACCAATCCAATCGCATAAAATTTATAACTCCCAAAATCGTCACTTATGAAAACTGAGCAAGTTGATGTACTGGTAATAGGGGCAGGTCCGGCGGGAACAGTAGCGGCGTCTATTATTCATCAGGCAGGGTACAAGGTAAAAGTGGTGGAGAAGCAGAAATTCCCCCGTTTTGTAATCGGCGAAAGCCTGTTGCCACGCAGCATGGAAGCCCTGGAAGAAGCAGGATTTATTGATGCCATCAAAGCAAAAGGTTTTCAGCAGAAGTATGGGGCAAAGTTTGTAAAAGGAGATGCGCTCTGCGATTTTACTTTCGAAGAGCAATTTACGCCGGGCTGGACCTGGACCTGGCAGGTAACGCGTGCCGATTTTGACAAAACGCTTGCCGACACCGTAGAAAGTATGGGAGTGCCGGTAGCTTATGAAACAACCGTAACGGATATACGTTTTAATGGATCCGATTCCATTACAACCGTGGAAGATAAAGATGGCCAGCAATCGCAGATAGCCGCCCGTTTCATTGTAGACGGCAGTGGCTACGGGCGGGTAATTCCCAAATTATTCAACCTGGAGAAAAACTCCAACCTGCAACCCCGTAAGGCGTTGTTTGCCCATACGGTGGATGTGCGCCGTTCCATGGCCGACCAGCCAAACCGCATTACCGCGGTGGTGCATAAAAAAGGCGTATGGATCTGGATCATTCCTTTCTCTACCGGGGTTACTTCCCTGGGTTTTGTAGGAGATCCTGAGTTTTTTGAGCAGTACCCCGGCACTGATGAGGACAAATACCGCGCCCTGCTGGAGGCGGAACCCTATACCAGGGAACGTTTCCGCGATGTAGAGCTGGTATTTGAACCACGTGTTTTACAGTCGTGGTCTGCCACCACGGATAAATTTTACGGGGATGGATTTGTGCTGACAGGCAACGTGACAGAATTTCTGGACCCGATTTTCTCATCTGGTGTAACTTTGGCCTGTGTTTCTTCACAAACGGCGGCAAAACTGGTGATCCGGAAACTGAAAGGTGAGGCGGTTGACTGGGAGAAAGAGTATATGGAGCCTACTATGCAGGGCGTGAATACGTTCCGCTCTTATGTAATGGCCTGGTACGAAGGTACACTGGATACTATTTTCTTTAAAAAAGATGCTGATCCGCTGATAAAAGGACAAATTTGTTCTGTACTGGCTGGTTATGTGTGGGATATGAACAATCCCTTTGTGAAAAATCATGATACTGCCTTAAAACGTCTGGCAAGAACTATTGAATTAACAGAAAAATTAAAAAGCAGCCCTGAGATTGAATAGCGGATCGACATATATTACGGGGAGTTGCGTCATACGGCAAAACAGGGTTTATTTAAATGGCTCTTTGTTGTGGGAAGCGGATTCCGCGCTGGAATTACCTGAATTTCTGCGGGCGGGATATGACCGTTTTTCCGGTCAATATCCTAAATTCCATAAAATGGATGCCCTCAGCAAGCTGGGCTGGCTGGCAGCGGAAGTATTGCTGAAAGATACCGGCATCCATTCGTTGTCACCGGAGCAAACGGGCATGGTATTGTCCAACCGGAGCAGCAGCCTGGATACGGATTTGCGGTATTACGCTACTGTAAAGGACTTTGCCAGTCCGGCGCTGTTTGTGTATACCCTGCCGAATATCGTGATGGGAGAGATTTCTATCCGGCATGGTTTTAAAGGAGAGAATACTTTTTTTGTATCAGATATTTTTGATACGGCTTTAATGAGTACCTATCCGGCACAGCTGCTGGCAGAAACGCCTTTACAGGCTTGTATTTGCGGGTGGGTGGAAGTAATGGAACAAGCATACGAGGCAGTATTATTCCTCGTGGAAAATAAACAGCGAAACAATGCCATCCCGTTAACGGAGGCGGCTTTGTCAGCGTTGTATCAACAAAAAAACAGTTAATAACTTTAATCAAACTACAGTGGAAAAGTTGATGGCGGATCTGAAAGCGCAGATCATAGAACAATTGAACTTGCAGGAAGTAGCACCGGACAGCATTGGCAACGATCAGCCGTTGTTTACAAAGGAGGGGCTTGGGCTCGATTCTATCGATGCGCTGGAATTGATTGTATTGCTGCAACAGCACTACAATATCCGCATTGCCAATCCTGAAGAAGGACCGAAGATCTTCCACTCGGTGCGCACGATGGCGGTGTATATTACCGAAAATCAAACCGTAAAGGCATGAGTGAAAAGGTGTGGATAGCAGGTGGTGGTGTGATCTGCGGTATCGGGCTGGACGTACCTGCCTGTATACAATCATTCCGGGACATGAAGCCCGGTATGGAAGCCATGCAGCACCTGTCTTCTGTTCACCGCAGTACTTTTCCGGTAGCGGAAGTAAAGGCCGATAACGCCACCCTTGCTGATATAGCACGGATGCCGGAAAATATCAGCCGTACGGCCCTGCTGAGCATGATTGCCGCCCGTGAGGCGTGGCAATCCAGCGGTTTGGGAGATATTTCCCAATACCGGGTAGGGTTTGTTTCAGGTAATACCGTGGGTGGGATGGATAAAACCGAGGATTTTTTCGCGGAGTACCTGTCTGATCCCCGTGGTGGCCGGTTGCAAAACCTGCTTCACCACGAGTGCGGGAGCATCACAGAACTGGTGGCCGACAGCCTTGGGGTGCGTCATCATATTTCTACCATCAGCACCGCCTGTTCTTCCGGCGCCAACGCACTTATGTATGGCTCCCGGCTGATCCGCAACAACATTGTGGATGTAGTAATTGCCGGTGGTACAGATGCGCTGACCCGCTTTACCCTCAACGGGTTCAACACCCTCATGATCCTGGATCAGCAACCCTGCCGGCCTTTCGATGATACCCGTACGGGGCTTAACCTCGGCGAAGGCGCGGGTTATGTGGTACTGGTGTCCGACAGCCTGGCTGCCCGTTTGCAGCCCTGGTGCCGCTTCAGCGGCTTCGCCAACGCCAACGATGCCTTTCACCAAACGGCTTCTTCGCCGGATGGCACCGGTAATTACCTGGCCATGAAAGGTGCGCTGGATATGAGCGGATTGCAGCCACAACAAATTGGTTATATTAATTTACACGGTACTGGTACACAGAACAACGATGTATCGGAAGGAATCGCTATAAACCGGCTCTTTGCACCGTATTTCCCGGCAATGAGTTCTACCAAATCCTTTACAGGTCATACGCTGGGCGCCAGCGGCGGCATAGAAGCTGTATTTTCGGCGCTGGCAGTAAAGGAAGGAATTATTTACCCGAATGCACGTTTCGAACACCAGATGAAGGAGTTACCGTTTGCACCCGTTACCGCCTTTTCTGCAGGTCATGATCTGCAACATGTAATGTCCAACTCATTCGGTTTTGGCGGCAATTGTTCCAGCCTCGTATTTTCAAGGGCCAGTTAACAGCTATAAATTATGCAGATCTATATAAAATGGCACCGGTTGTATTTCTCCGCAGGAAACTGCACAGGGAGGCCCTTTGCTGGCGGCTCCAAGGGAATATGAGCAGGTACGCCTGGCGACAGTGGACCCGGACTACAAACAGTGGATTGATGTGAAACAGATCCGCAGGATGAGCCGCGTGGTGAAAATGGGAGTAGGGGCAGCGAATTTAAGCCTGGAAGCAGCCGGTGTTACCGCCCCGGATGCTATCATTACCGGTACTGCTTATGGCTGCCTGGACGACACCGGCGTGTTCCTCACCAAAATGGTAAACCAGCAGGAGGAAATGCTGACGCCTACTGCATTTATACAAAGCACCCACAACACCGTAGCCGGCCAGATTGCGCTGCTACTGGGTTGCAACGGATATAACAATACCTTCGTTCATCGCGGCTTTTCTTTTGAAAACGCCCTGCTGGACGCTATCATGATATTGAAAGAAGGTTCGGCACAACATATTCTCGCCGGTGGCGTGGATGAAATTACGAATCACAGTCACCAGTTGCTGTCGCGTTTCGGACTCTATAAAAAGACGCCGGTAAAAACGATGGAACTGCTGAATAGTCCTTCCAGGGGCACTATTGCCGGAGAAGGCGCCGCCTTTTTTACATTGGGTATTGCCAAACAACCCGGCGCTGTAGCCGAATTATCCGGTGTAAGCACCTTATACAAGCCGCTCTGGGAAGGAGAAGTGATCGGGCACATCATGAAATTCCTGGAAGATAATAATTGCACGCCTGCAGATATCGATCTGATCGTTACCGGCAGGAACGGGGATATTGACCAGGATGAAATTTATGAAGAAGTAGCCGATGCCTTATTTCCTGATCATGCGGAAGCCAGCTTTAAACACCTCTGCGGGGAATACCCTACAGCAGCGGCATTTGGCGTTTGGATGGCGAATGCCATTATAGCGCAGCAGGAAGTGCCGGAAGCAGCAGTGTTTTTTGGCAGGGCGCCGGAGAAGATAAAAAAAGTATTAATCTATAATCATCACCAGGGAACACATCATTCACTGGTATTACTCACTGCATGCTAAACAACAGGATTGTAAATATCATTGCTGTTATCACGCTCCTGGTACTTTTATTCCTGGATAAAGTAATGGCGTATGGTATTTCTTTCTGGTGGTATAGTTTGCCGGTGCTTATTTTTCTCCCGGTAACTGTTTACGGGGCGATGAATATTGAATCGGGTTTTTTTTTAAAGGCGTTCTGTGAGGCCAGTACTACGGAAAAGGTAGTGGCACTGACTTTTGACGATGGGCCACAGGAGGCATATACGCCGCAGATACTGGATATCCTGTATCGGGAACAGGTACCTGCTGCTTTTTTTTGTATCGGGAAAAATATCAGGGGGAATGAGTACTTACTGAAACGGATATACGAAGAGGGACATGTAATAGGCAATCATACTTATTCACATCACTTCTGGTTTGATATGAAGTTGTCTGGTAACATGCTGAAGGATATGCAGGAAATGGATGCGCTTACGGTAAATGCTACAGGCTTGCATCCACGGTTGTTCCGGCCACCTTACGGCGTAACCAATCCTAACCTGGCAAGGGCAGTAAAGGCAGGGAATTATCTGCCGGTAGGCTGGAACATACGCTCACTGGATACAGTAGCAAAAGATGAAACGGTTTTGTTGCACCGGATCATGCAGCAGCTGAAACCGGGAGCAGTTATTTTGTTGCATGATACCTGTAAAATAACCGCCGACATACTGCCTCAGCTGATCCGGGGCATCCGTGAAAAGGGATACCGCCTGGAGAGAATTGATAAAATGTTAAATGTTCGAGCATATGTGTAAATGGCTGTTATTATTAATTGGATGTGTGGTGAGCCTGCAAATGCAGGCGCAGTCCGGGTTTAAACCGGTAGCGGATATGGCGCCGCTGAAACAGCAGTTTGCAAAAGCGGCTCAGAGTACACAAAGTATTCAGTGCGATTTTGTACAGGAAAAGAACCTGAGCATGTTGTCTGATAAAATTGTGTCTAAAGGGAAATTCTGGTTTAAGAAAGATAATAAAGTAAGAATGGAATACCTCCAGCCTTCTTATTATCTGCTGGTGATTAACGGGAAAGATATCCGTATCAAAGATGCACAGAAAGAGAATAAAGTATCGGGAAAGAATAATAAGCTGTTTGAGCAGATCAATAAAATTACGGTGGATTGTGTAAGAGGAACTGTGCTGGATAACGCCGATTTTTCTACCAAAGCCGCTGAAAATGCGCAGTATTACCGCCTGGAGCTTACGCCGGTAAACAAGGTGATGAAAACATATTTTCAAACGATTGTGTTGTTGGTAGATAAACAGGACTATTCTGTATCAAAGATTACAATGGCAGAATCATCAGGTGATGATACCACCATTAGTTTTTTACATAAACAATTGAACACAAATATCCCGGATGCGGTATTTTCTGCTAAGTAGCTTGTTGGGCATCGTGTTGCTGATGGCAGGTTGCCGGTCGGTGTACAAAGGGTTGCAGCCTGTAAACGGCGATGTGACTTGTATCAGGCAGTTCAGCCCGCAGTTTACCTCCACGCTGTACAGCACACAGGTGGATATCCTGAAGCATCACCTGAGCGGACTCCTGTTTTTTAAGCAGATGCCGGATAGCAGTATCCGCGTGGTATTTGCCAATGAGATGGGATTTAAGTTCTTTGATTTTGAATTTGACAAGCAGGGAAATTTTACCAAACACTACCTGATGGCCAAAATGGACAAGAAGGCGGTGGTGAGAACCTTGCAGCAGGACTTTGCATTAGTACTGCTGCGGCCCGATCTGCGGGCGGCACATACAGCTGTGGATAACCGTTACCGTTATACAGTGGTACCTACCGAAAAAGGTAATAACTATTATATCACGGACACGGCTTGTAGTGAACTGGTACGGATAGAAAAGTCGTCGCGCCGCAAACCGGCTGTCACCGTATGGATGCAGCATTATAACAATGGTGTGCCGGATACGATCAACATCCGTCATGAGCATTTCAAATTCAATATTTCATTGCAGAAAGTAGAAAAGTAAAACGTCACCTTAATTATATAATCACATAAGTTCAATGTTAGCAGGAAATTTTTATACCGTCACAGCGCAATCCCGGGAACCAGGGCAGGTGACTGCCACCATCGAATTGAATGCGGCACATCCCATATTCCAGGGTCATTTTCCGGAACAGCCTGTAGTGCCTGGTGTATGCATGATGCAGACCATTACGGAAATGCTGGAAAGCGTATTGGATAAAAAGGTGATGCTGAAAAAGGCCAGCCAGATGAAATTCCTGCATATGATAGACCCGGTGAAACAGCCACTGGTGGATGTTTCACTTACCTACAAAGAAGATGAAGGAGGGTGGAAAGTGAATGCTACGCTGAAGCGCGACGATAAAATATTTATGAAGTTCCAGGGTATATTCAATTAAGTGACCAGTCAGCCTACACATAACGAACATTTTGAACGTCACCGCGCCGCGGTGCTCATTCCTACGTATAACAACGCCGGTACCCTGGGCGCTGTATTGTCTGATGCGCTTACCTATACCAGTCATGTGATTGTGGTAAACGACGGCGCTACAGATGAAACAGCTGCGGTGCTGGAAAAGTTCCCTTCCCTGCAAATAGTTTCGTATAGCCCCAACCGTGGTAAAGGAGTGGCGCTTCGCCGCGGATTTTCCTATGCGCTGGAGCAGGGCTACGACTATGTAATCACCATGGATGCCGACGGGCAGCATTTTGCGACCGACCTGCCCACCATGTTGCAGCAGATTGAAGAACATCCCGGGGCGCTGATCATAGGCGCCCGGAACCTGCACCAGGAGAATATGCCGGGCAAAAGTACTTCTGCCAATAAAGTATCTAACTTCTGGTTTCACGTAACTACCGGATTAAAAGGCCCCGATACACAATCCGGCTACCGCCTGTATCCCCTGCAGCGCATGGGGAGAATGCATTACTTCTGCACCAAATACGAATTTGAGATAGAGGTGTTGGTGCGTAGTGCGTGGAAAGGTATCAAGGTGGACTGGACACCTGTGCGTGTATATTACCCGCCACCGGAAGAGCGGGTATCACATTTCAGACCGGTAAGGGATGTTTCGCGTATTACTGTATTGAATACCATACTGGTGTTCGTCACCTTTTTATATATCAAGCCCCGCGACCTGATCCGTTTTCTTTTAAAAAAAGAAAACTGGAAAAAGATGTGGAAAGAAGAAGTGCTGAAGTCTGACGAATCCAATATCAGGAAAGCGGCTTCCATTGGCTTTGGTATTTTTATGGGGATCATACCTATCTGGGGATTCCAGCTGCTGGTATCTATCCTGTTGTCTATAAAATTCAGGTTGAATAAGGCGTTGGTACTGCTTTTTGCGCATATTAGCACGCCGCCGCTAACGCCGTTTGTGATCTTTGCCAGCTTCCTGGCCGGCCGGGTATGGATGGGGCAAACTGCCAAAGACCTGGTATTTTCCAATGGTATTAACTTCGACACCATCAGGGATAACCTGTTACAATATGTATTTGGCAGTATTACACTGGCAGTATTGGGTGGATTGCTGGCCTGGATAGTGAGTTGGGCAATACTGACAATTTTTAGAAAAGAACGAAGAAATGGGTAATCTTTTTGTAGCGATCTATAATTTTTTTGAGCGGCGTAAGGCATGGCTGTGGTGTTGCACCATCGCCAGTTTTTTGCTGGTTGGATATTTTGCTGCACAAATAAAGCTGGAAGAAGATATTACCAAAATTTTACCGCAGGATAAGAAACTGGATAAACTGCAACAGGTGTTCCAGGATTCCAGATTTGCAGACAAGCTGATTGTTACCATCTCCCAAAAAGATACTACACAGGAAGCCCGGCCCGACAGCCTAACGGCTTATGCCGCAGAACTGTCTGCCAGGGCGGGCACGCAGCTATCGCCCTATATCAGGCAGATCCAGTCGCAAACAGACGACGCCATGATAATGGGATTGATGCAGGTGATACAACAACACCTGCCCATCTTCCTGGAAAAAAATGATTACGCGAAGATTGATAGTTTGTTGTTACCCGGGCAACTGCAGCAATCGTTACAATATGATTATAATACGCTGATATCACCAACAGGACTGGTGTTAAAAAAGATGATCCAGGCCGATCCCGTAGGCATCTCCTGGATAGGCGTAAAGAAACTGCAACACCTGCAGTATGATGACCAGTTTGAACTGTACGACAACTACATCATCACCAGGGATCATAAACACCTGATGATCTTTATCACCCCGGCAAATCCGCCGGGCGCCACAAAAATCAATGCACAGTTCCTGAAAGGACTGGATAAAATAAAAGATAGTCTTGATCGGCAATACCCCGGCATTGCCGCTTCTTACTTCGGGGGAACCGCTGTATCTGTGGGCAATGCCACGCAGCTAAGACAGGATACTTTTTTAACACAAGGCATTACCGTAGTACTATTGATAGTGCTGATCGCCCTGTTTTTTAAAAAGAAAAGAGCGCCGGTGCTGGTCATGCTGCCGGTTATTTTCGGCGGACTGTTTTCACTGGCATGGATATACGTTATTAAAGGGCATATCTCTGTAATGGCCATGGGTGCGGGCGCTGTAGTACTCGGTATTGCGGTGAATTATTCGCTGCATGTATTTAATCACTACCGCCATTCGCAGGATATCCGTGAAGTAATCAGCGACCTGGCTACCCCTATGACGCTCGGTAGCTTCACTACTATCGGCGGGTTCCTGTGTTTGCAGTTCGTGCATTCCCCCATGCTGAAAGATGTGGGGCTGTTTGCCGCACTCAGCCTGGTGGGCGCTGCATTGTTTTCGCTGATTTTCCTGCCCCACTGGATTGTGATGGGACAACAACCGGTGCAGGTAGCCGCGCATCATGATAACTGGCTCGACAAATTATCGGCATACCGGCCGGAGAAAAATAAATACCTGGTAGGCGCTATTTTCCTGCTGACGATCGTATTTTTCTATACCGCGCGCAACGTATCCTTTGAAAGCGATATGATGCGTATGAATTACATGACGCCGCAATTAAAAGCAGCAGAAGCACAGCTCAACAGTGTGAATTCCTATGTAGCGCAGTCGGTATATGTAGTATCGGATGGCCGGGACCTGGAAGGGGCGCTTGAAAGCGGCGAAAAGCTGTTGCCGGTTATTGAACGGTTGCAGCAGAAGGGCATCGTAAAAAAGTATGCCGGCGTACAGGCGTTACTGTTATCCAATAAAGAACAACAGGCACGCATTGACCGCTGGAACAAATACTGGACGGCAGACAGGAAACAACAATTGCTGGAATATCTCCGTAGTGAGGGGAGTGTGCTGGGATTTAGCAAGGCAGCTTTTGATCCGTTCGATCAGCTGATAAACAATGATTTCAAACCACTTGATCCGGATGCTTTGAAGGTACTGCGCAGCGGCAACCTGGGAGATTTTATCATAGAGAAGAACGGCACTACCTCCGTAGTAACATTGCTGAAAGTAGATCCGGCGCACAAACAGGCAGTATACGATGCGTTGGAAAATATCCCGAATACGACAGTGCTGGACAAGCAATACGCCGCTAACCGCCTGGTGGAAGTAGTGAAAGATGAGTTTAACAGCATTGCGTGGATGACTTCCCTGCTGGTATTTTTTGCCTTGTTGTTATCGTATGGCCGCATTGAACTGGCGCTCATCACCTTTATCCCGATGGCCATCAGCTGGGTATGGATATTAGGTATTATGGGGCTTTTCGGGATTAAGTTCAATATTGTAAATATTATCCTTTCTACTTTTATTTTTGGTTTGGGAGATGATTACAGCATCTTTATGATGGATGGGCTGTTGCAGGAGTACAGAACCGGAAAGAAAACCCTTTCTTCTTTTAAATCATCTATCTTCCTGTCGGCCATCACCACTATTCTTGGGCTTGGTGTGCTGATCTTTGCACAACATCCTTCGCTTAAATCTATTGCGCTGATTTCTATTATCGGTATTAGCACTGTAGTACTGATTTCGCAGGTAATGATCCCTTTTCTGTTTAACTGGCTGATCACCGGCCGTGTACGGAAGGGCTTTGCACCATGGACTTTCAAAGGATGGACGCTGTCTGTGTTTTCCTTTACTTATTTTGCCATGGGCAGTTTTATCCTTACCGCTATTGGTACCGTGCTGATACGCTGGAATCCGTTCAATAAAGAAAAGGGCAAGGTGTTGTATCACCGTATACTTTCTGCTTATACGCACAGCGTGTTGTATATTATGCGCAATGTGAAGAAGCGCATCATCAATCCTTCCAATGAACAACTGGAGAAACCGGCGGTGATTATCAGTAATCATCAGTCTTTCCTCGATATATTGGTATCCACTATGCTGCACCCGAAGGTGATATTGCTTACCAATCAATGGGTATGGCGATCGCCGGTGTTTGGGTCAGTGGTTCGCCTGGCGGATTACTACCCCGTAGCGGATGGCGCAGAAGGAGCTATTGACAGGCTGAGAGATAGAGTGAAGGCGGGCTATTCCATTGTGGTGTACCCGGAAGGCACCCGTTCTCCCGATCCGGCTATTAAGCGTTTTCATAAAGGCGCCTTTTATATTGCAGAGCAACTGGGGCTGGATATTTTACCAATGGTGATTCACGGTACCGCCTATACGATGAGTAAAGGAGATTTCCTGTTGAAAGATGGAACGGTATCGGTAAAATACCTGCCGCGTATCAGGCAGGAGGATAAGTCGTGGGGAGATAACTACAGCGCACGTACGAAATCTATCAGCCGGTATTTTAAACAACAATACGAGCTATTGCGCGCAGAAACGGAAGTGCCAAAGTATTTCCGGGAGCAGCTGAAGTATAATTACATCTACAAAGGGCCGGTGCTGGAATGGTATATGCGCGTGAAAACGGCGATGGAAAACAATTACCAGCTGTTCCATGAGTTGCTGCCCAAAGAAGGACGTATACTGGATATTGGCTGCGGATATGGATTCATGGATTACATGCTTACCTGGACCGCACCGGGCAGAACCATCACAGGTATTGACTATGACGAAGATAAGATTGCCACTGCCGCTTACTGTTATAATAAGCCGGAACAGCTGCAATTTATTCATGGAGATATTTCGGCTACTCCTTTTAAAGAATACGACGCCTTTATACTGAGTGATGTATTGCACTACCTGCCTGCCGGTGAGCAGGAAATGCTGCTGCAGCAGTGTATAGCGCGCCTTACGCCGGATGGCGTGATTGTAATCCGTGATGGCGACAGCGACATGGCCAAAAGGCACGAGCGGACGAAGTTCACGGAGTTTATGTCTACAAAAGTAATTGGGTTTAATAAAACGAAAGACCAGCCATTGTCGTTTTTCTCAGCTGCACATGTCCGTAGTCTTGTTCACAAATACGGCGCGGTGGCGGAGGAAATAGACAATACGCGGTATACCTCTAACGTAATATTTGTGATAAAAAAACTTCCCCGGGAGGATTATGCACCACTATGATGTGATCATTATAGGCAGCGGCCTTGGCGGACTGGTATGTGGAGCTATCCTCAGCCGGCATGGGTATCGTGTATGCATATACGAAAAAAATAGGCAAACGGGTGGATGCCTGCAAACATGGTCACGCGATAAGGTTATTTTTGACTCGGGGGTGCACTATATTGGCGGACTGGCGCCCGGTGAAAATCTCTACAAAGTATTTAAATACCTCGGCATTTATGATAAGCTCCGGCTGAAACGTATGGATATGGATGGTTTTGACCATATCAGTTTTGCCGGCGATGATAAAGTATACCGGATAGCGCAGGGAGAAGAAAATTTTATCCGCACGTTGCTGGAAGATTTCCCTGGGGAAGAAAACGCATTGCGTGCTTATTGCAATAAAATCACGGAAGTCTGCAGTAAGTTCCCGCTGTATAATCTCCGTACCGGCGATTATGAAGAGAAGCGGTCGGTGTTACAGCTGAATACCGCTGAGTATTTGCGCAGTATTACCAGCAATGAAAAGCTGCAGCAGGTATTGGCTGGTAACAATCTTTTGTATGCTGGTGTAGCGGAGAAGACACCATTTTACGTACACGCGTTGGTGTTAAACAGTTATATGAAAAGCTCCTGGAAGTGTGTGGATGGCGGCTCCCAAATAGGAAAGCTGTTGTGCCAACAGATCCGGGAGAACGGCGGAGAGGTAATCCGCAATATGGCGGTTACCGCTATCCACGGCGAAGGTGATAAAGTAAATCATATTGTATTGCAGGATGGGAGAACGGTACAGGCCACGCATTATATTTCCAACCTGCATCCGGCGCAAACCATGGCGATTACCCATAGCGATGTATTGCGCGGCGCTTACCGCAGCCGTATGCAGGGATTAGAGAACTCTATAGGGGCTTTTGTATTGAACGTGGCATTGAAACCAGGTACCTTTAAATACCTTAACTACAATCATTACTACCATGCCACGGGCAACGCCTGGGCAGGAATTGACTATAAAGAAGAAGATTGGCCGCAAACCTATGCGATGTATGTGTCGGCCAGCTCGCGGCATGAAACCTGGGCAGATAGTTTATCCATCATGACCTACATGCGGTACGACGAAGTAAAGCAATGGCAGCATACTTTTAATACAGTGTTGCAAACAGGCAGCAGGGGCGCGGACTATGAAGCTTTTAAAGAAAGAAAAGCCAACCTGCTGATCGATTGCGTGGAAAAACAGTTTCCCGGCTTCCGTAATTGTATTCATACTTCCTATGTGGCTACGCCGTTATCTTATCGTGATTACATCGGTACCAGCGACGGCAGTATGTACGGCATAGCAAAAGATAGTGCAGATCCGCTACGGACAATGGTTTCGGCCCGCACCAAACTATCCAATTTGTATCTTACCGGTCAAAACCTGAACTTGCATGGAATTTTAGGGGTAACTATCAGCAGTGTGATCACCTCGGCAGAGTTGCTGGGAATGGATTTTTTGGTAAATGAAATTAATCAGTCAATATATACTTGAAGTGAAAAATAAGAAACGCAGCGGCTGGAGACGATTTGGGCGCATACTACTATACATCATCGGCTTTTTTGTATTGCTTTTTATCGGGCTGGCCATTTACCTGGTATCGGTAAGTAAAATGCCGCCGCCGGTAATAGCCGACCAGCGTGCATTGCAGCTGCAACGTACACAACTGGACAGCACCGCCTACACACTGGGTAACAACTGGTTCCGTAAAAGCAACAGTGGTTTATACGAGATGTATGTGGAAGGCGCTCCGTTTGAAAGAGGCGTGATCAACGGTAAGCTCTCCGGGGAGTTGATCCGGCGCCAGGAAGACGTATTTGTGGCACAGTTCAGTAAAATGGTGCCGTCCACTTTTTACCTGCATTTCCTGAAATATTTTATCGGTTGGTTTAACCGCGACCTGGCGGATCATGTGCCGGAAGAGTTTAAGGAAGAAATTTACGGAGAGTCTTTTTCTGCTTCTCCCAACTACGATTATATCGGGACCAACTATGCCCGGCTGATGAACTATCATGCAGCGCACGACATTGGACATGCCCTGCAAGGCATGATGCTGGTGGGTTGTACGTCGTTCGGTACCTGGAATGATCAATCGGCCGACAGTAACCTGATCATCGGCCGCAACTTCGATTTTTACATGGGTGATGCCTTTGCGGAAGAGAAGATGGTGGTATTCTATCGTCCTGAAAAGGGACACAACTTTATGTTTGTCACCTGGGGCGGCTTTACCGGCGTGGTTTCCGGCATGAACGACAAGGGACTCACCGTAACGATCAATGCAGCCAAAACCAGCGTGCCTACAGCTGCTGCTACGCCGGTATCGCTGGTAGCGCGGGAAATACTGCAATATGCGAAGAACATCCAGGAAGCATGGGAGATTGCGCGGAAGCGTAAGATGTTTGTTTCAGAATCCTTCCTCGTAGGTTCAGCGGAAGATAATAAAGCGGTGCTCATTGAAAAAACGCCGGAAGGCATGGATATGTACAGCTCCGGTAAAAATTTTATTACCTGTACCAACCACTTCCAGGGCGATTCACTGGGCAGCCTGGCGTCCAACAAATTACAGATAAAGGAAAGCGCCTCTGAATACCGCTACGAAAGATTGACAGAGCTGATGAAAGAGAAAGGACCCAATACTGTTCAGAAAACGGTGGATATCCTGCGCGACCGCGGTGGTTTACACAATGCCGATATCGGGATGGGGAATGAGAAAGCTATTAACCAGCTGATTGCACATCACTCAATCGTATTTGAACCTAAGAAAGGGATGGTATGGGTATCTACAGCTCCTTACCAGCTGGGGCAGTATGTGGCTTACGATCTGAATAAAATTTTCAGCATGCATGGTCTTGCTACCGATCATGAAGTATATGACAGCGCGCAGAACATTGCGGCTGACAGTTTCCTGCTGTCAAAAGATTATCTTGCCTTTGAAACCTACCGCAGGCTGAGAGACCAGCTGAAAGAAGGAAAGGCAGTGGATATACAAGCATTGATCGCTTCCAACCCGGCCTACTATCATACTTATGTGCTGGCCGGCGATTATGAGTATCAGCAGAAAGCATATGCAAAGGCGAAAGGTTATTACGAAACGGCGTTAACAAAAGTAATTGCTACCAAAGGAGAGGAAGATCACATCCGCAAACAACTGGCACTGTGCAATGCTAAACTAAAAAGCTAACCACTATGATCATTGGCATCGGAACAGATATCGTAGAAGTACCGCGTATCGCGGCCAAGCTGGCGAAGGGAGATGGATTCCGGAACCTGGTATTTACTCCTTTTGAAATCAGTTATTGTGAAAACCAGGCGATGCCGGCAGAAAGCTATGCCGCGCGTTTCGCTGCGAAAGAAGCCCTGCTCAAAGCATTGGGTACCGGCTGGGGAAACGGCGGTGTTAACTTCGATGAAATAGAGATCCGTAATAATGAAGTTGGGAAACCGGAATTATTTTTAATAGGAAATGGTGCTGACAGATATGCATCATCAGGCATCAGGAAAATATGGGTATCCTTATCCCATGAAAAAAGTGCCGCTGTTGCAATGGTGATTTTAGAAGGATAAATTTATAGCAGATGTATATACCGGATATTGAACTACAGTCGAAAGCAGCCATCAGGGCCTACCAGGAGAAGGAAGTAATGCGCCTGCTGGGTTACCTGCGTGAATTTTCACCATTCTATAAAGCATGGTTTAAAAAACACGGCATCGTTGCAGACCAGGTTCAATCGCTGGAAGCATTTTCACAGATCCCGCCCGTAACAAAGGAAGATCTCCAGGAACACAACTGGGAATTTCTTTGTGTAGATAAAAGTAAAATAGCCGAATACACCACTACATCAGGCACTTTAGGACGCCCGGTGATCATAGCCCTGACAGAAAAGGACCTGCAGCGTTTAAGCTATAATGAATATATTTCTTTCTGTTGTGCAGATGGCACCGATAGCGACATCTATCAGCTCATGCTTACGCTGGACCGCCAGTTTATGGCAGGTATGGCTTATTACAATGGCATCCGTAAACTGGGAGCGGGCGTGCTGCGTGTGGGGCCTGGTGTACCAAGCATGCAGTGGGAAAACATCCAGCGGATACAGCCTACCACTATTGTAGGTGTTCCTTCTTTTATTGTAAAGCTGATTGCTTATGCCCAAGAGCATCATATAGATATCAATCAGACGTCTGTAAAGAAAGCTGTTTGCATTGGGGAGAATATCCGCAATACGGATTTTTCGCTGAATGTATTGGGTAAGAAGATTACGGAGCAATGGAATATCCAGCTCTATTCCACCTACGCATCCACTGAAATGCAAACTGCTTTTACTGAATGTAAAGCCGGGCAGGGCGGTCATCACCATCCGGAACTGCTCTATGTTGAGTTGCTGGATGAAAACAATCAGCCTGTTGCCCCAGGTGAAGAAGGCGAAGTAACTATTACTACCCTGGGCGTGGAAGGCATGCCCCTGCTGCGTTATAAAACCGGCGACATCTGCCAGTATCATTATGAAGCCTGTTCCTGCGGCAGACATACGCTCCGGTTATCTCCCGTAATAGGCCGTAAAAAACAGATGATCAAATATAAGGGTACTACGTTGTATCCACCTGCGCTGTTTGATTTGCTCAATGATATGGAAGATGTGAAAGAATTTGTGGTGGAAGTGTATTCCAATGAACTTGGTACGGATGAAATACTGCTGCACCTGTGGCCGCGGGAAGAATCAGAGGAAATGGACCGGAAGATAAAGTCATATCTGCAGGCAAAGCTGCGCGTCATTCCACAGGTACGGTATACCAGTCAGCAGGATATTATGCGGATGCAGTTTCCGGAGAACAGCCGGAAGCCGGTAAAGTTTTTGGATAACAGGAGTTAAACATGCTGCATAATAAACTCTGCATCAATTTTGAGCTTGTGATAAATTTTCTTCAGAAAATCCACATCCGGATCTCGTTTGCCATTTAATATCTGTGAAAATTTGGCTTCTCCTATATCCAACATACTTGCCATCTCTTTTTGTTTGAGTTTCATTTCAAACATTTTTAATGCTATCATGCCAGCCAATGTAGTTGGCTTAGGGATTGGATAACGTGTATCTTCATAATGCTCAGCAGCGATGGAAAGTTGTTGAAGTTCTTTTAATTCATTAGCACTTAAATTGGATTCACCTTTTTTCATTAATAGGTGAATACGTTGCATTGCGGCAGCATACTCTTTTTCAGTAGAAAAGGAAGGGTTGGGTAACTTTTTCATATTATCGTTTTTACTGTGTGCACACATCACCCCATGTGCAGATGGGCCTGTTATTAAAGCGAGTCAGGTTTTACCTTATCATATTCTTTGTGAGTACCATAAATCTTATATATACGGTTCGGACACGAAAGAAAATCCTTGCTATTAGTCTGAATTTATTTCCACCTATATCAAAAACATATAAGTCGTCACCAATATAGTCTACAGTATTAAAGCTTTCCTTTATATCCGAAAACTTTGACCAGTCAGCCAGTTTACTAATATAATACCAGTATAATAAAGGGTCAACAGCGTCTGGATGTTTTAAGGAAAACTCATTGATTGCAGTTTTCGAAACGATCACCATAACAAGAGTTTACCTCTCGAAGGTATAAATTAAATTTCAATAAATGAAATTTAATTTAGATTTTTGAAATTTGTTCTTTATGGTCTAAAACCCCATCACCGCCACCTCTTTCGGGTTATCCAGCTTCACACTTTTCCGCTCTCCGCCCACCAGCACATGCACCATGTTTGTTTGCGTAGCGTGGCGTTCATACAACAGGTTATTCTTTACCTGTACCTGTTTTGGCGTGGGCACATTTTCCGCTTCCAGAAAGCTCCACACGGCATCTTCTTCTATTTTATAGCCAATGAAGTGCAGGGGAACATTTTTACCGTCGAGTGTGATCGTGAGGTGCTGGGAAAGATAGGCGGAAATATAGCCCTCCACCTGTTTCCGGTTGGCAGGGTGGGTGATATCCAGAGGAATTTTATACTGAGCTTTAAGGGTATTTTCCAGGTCATCTGTAAAAATGCGGCAGCTTACCTGCAGTTCCTTTTTACCGGCGTCGTGCGAAATCTCTGTCACGCTTGCATAGAAGGGGTGCAGGGCTGTGAGCCACAAAGTCATCCACCATTTACATAATAATAAACCCACTGGACTAAGATTTTAAAAAAAATTAACTTTTACTTTTTATAATTACCAAAATTATAGAAAAGGGAACAATGGATGAGTTGTATTTTCAGCTGGGGTGGCAACATATTATAAACTGGGATGCGTATGACCATATTCTTTTTGTAATAGCGTTGAGTGCCATTTACCTGCTGCGTGACTGGAGGAAAGTCCTGGTATTGGTGACTGCATTTACTATCGGTCATTCTATTACGCTGGCTTTGAGTGTGTTACATATTATCCGTATACCCGCGGCGCTTATTGAGTTCCTGATACCGGTCACTATTTGTGTAACAGCTGTTTCTAACATTATCCGGAAAGACGATGAGCCGCAAAAGCTGCAGCTGAACTATTTTTACGCCTTATTTTTCGGTTTAATTCACGGACTGGGATTTTCCAATTATCTGAAAAGTTTGCTGGGAAGCCAGGCAGATATTGTAAAGCCACTGCTGGGATTCAATTTAGGACTGGAATTCGGGCAGATCATCATTGTGATGTGCATACTGCTCATTTCCTCTGCGATCGTGAATTTTGGAGGCGTAAAACGCCGGGATTGGAACATGTTCCTTTCTTCTGCCACCTTTGGCGTCGCATTTTTAATGATCATTCAAAGCGTAAGAGCACTGTTTATATAATACTGTTTATGAGAAAACAACTTTACCTCGCGGGGGTATTGTGTTGCAGCGTTTTGTTGCTGCAGGCGCAAAGTAACCCGGGATCCAACCATGGCAACCGTTTTGAGCAGCTGGGAACAATGCTGCAAACACCCAACATGTACCGCTCGGCCTCCGGCGCTCCCGGCCCTAAATACTGGCAGCAAAGAGCGGATTACGACATCGAGGCGCAACTGGATGATGAGCAGCAGAAACTCACCGGCGCAGAGACCATCACCTACTTTAACAATTCTCCCGATCCGCTCACCTACCTGTGGCTACAGCTCGACGAGAATGAACACGACAGCAAAAGCGATAACCAGCAGTTCAATGAAAGCCGTATGTCTGATAAAATGACGCTGGCTACGTTGAACAGCATTCTGCCTTCCGGGAAAGACCTGGGCGTAAAGATTGTAAAGCTCACAGATGCTGATGGTAAAGCACTACCTTATACTATCAACCAGACCATGCTCCGCATCGACCTGCCAAAGCCATTGATGCCCGGTGAGAAGTACCGGTTTAAAGTATCCTGGTGGTATAATATTTCCGATCGCATGACCATCGGGGGCCGCGGAGGGTATGAATATTTCCAGGAAGATAAAAATTACCTGTACACCATTTCCCAGTGGTATCCGCGACTGGCAGTATATTCCGACTTCCAGGGCTGGCAGAACAAGCAGTTTACCGGCAGGGGAGAATTTGCCCTCACCTTTGGGAACTTTCGTGTACGCATGACCGTTCCTGCAGATCACGTAGTGGGCGCCACCGGTGAATGCCAGAACTATAAAGAAGTACTCACACCGGCCCAATACCAGCGCTGGCAACAGGCGCAGAACAGTAAAGAGCCTGTTGAAGTGGTGAGCCTCGACGACGCAAAGAAAGCCATGCAGGGCCACGCCGGCAAAACAAACACCTGGGTATATGAAGCGCAGAATGTGCGCGACTTCGCCTGGGTATCTTCCCGTCGCATCGTATGGGATGCCCTGGCTACCAACGTGGAAGGCAACAAAGTAATGGCCATGTCGTACTACGGGCCGGAAGCCTACCCGCTCTACCGCCGTTATTCTTCCAAAGTAGTGGCGCATACCCTTCAGTCCTACTCCAAACATACTATTCCGTATCCTTACCCGGTGGCTATTTCCGTAGAAGCGGCCAACGGCATGGAATATCCAATGATCTGTTTTAACTATGGACGCGCCGATAAAGACGGTACCTACAGTGAGTCAACAAAGAACGGGATGATTGGCGTGATCACGCATGAAGTGGGGCACAACTTCTTTCCCATGATCGTGAACTCCGATGAAAGGCAGTGGACCTGGATGGATGAAGGCCTCAATACCTTCTGCCAGTTTATGGCGGAACAGGAGTGGGACAGTAACTTCCCTTCTTCCCGCGGGCCTGCTCATAAGATCGTGGATTATATGAAGATGCCGAAAGATCAGCTGGAGCCCATCATGACAAACTCCGAGAACATCGTGCAGTTTGGGCCTAATGCCTATGCAAAACCGGCTACAGGATTGAATATTCTCCGCGAAACCATCATGGGCCGCGACCTGTTTGATTTTGCATTTCGTGAATACGCACGCCGCTGGGCCTTCAAACATCCCACACCGGCCGATTTCTTCCGTACCATGGAAGATGCCTCTGCAGTAGACCTGGATTGGTTCTGGCGCGGATGGTTCTTCGGAACGGAACCGGTGGATATCTCTATCGACAGCCTCAAATGGTATCGCATGGATGGTAAAAACCCGGAAGAAACAGCTAAAACAGCGCAGGCAGCCTACGATAAAAATATGGATCACGTAGCAAGGCAGAGAAATAAGGCGGCCGGCGTAAAATACACGGTGGACCAGGATACCAGCCTGCAGGACTTCTACAGCAAATGGAACCGCTTCGAGGTAAGCCAGGAAGATAAAGCGGCTTACACGCAGTTCTATAACGGCCTGAGCAAAGAAGAAAAAGCCTTGTACGACAGTAAGAAGAACTTTTACCAGCTGACATTCTCTAATAAAGGAGGGCTGGTGATGCCGCTCATCATTGAGTGGACGTTTGCAGATGGTACCAAAGAAACCGACCAGATCTCTGCCTACATCTGGCGCAAAGATGAAAACACCGTTACAAAGGTGTTTGCAAAAGATAAAGAGGTAGTAGCCGTGAAGCTCGACCCATTACGTGAAACAGCCGATATCGATGAAAGCAACAACAGCTGGCCGCGGGAGGCCGCACCCTCCAGGTTTGAGTTGTTTAAATCATCGGGCGGTATTCGTGGCGCTTCCAGTGGTGATAACCCGATGAAGAAAGCAAATACAAAATAAACAAGCTATTTTATATTTTGTGGCGGCTATCATCCTGGTATGGTAGCCGCTATATTTTTTAGATTCTTTTAAAAGCCCGAGTTATGAAAGTAATAGCCCGATTTTTATTGTTGATATGCCTGGCACAAACAGCCAGGGCCGCGGATGTAGATACCGTTTCTATTCCCAGCGGCAAAATGCAGCGCGCCTACAAATGCGTGGTCATCACCCCCAATACCTATAAAAACGGCACGCAGCGCTACCCGGTGGTATACCTGCTGCATGGCGCCGGTGGCAACTTCGCTAACTGGGTAACCAATGTCCCCATTATCAAAGAGCTGGCAGACACCTATCAGTGCATGATCGTATGCCCCGATGGCGCGGTAACCAGCTGGTATTTCGACAGCCCCGTAGACAGCTCCATGCGTTTTGAAACCTATGTGTCGAAGGAAATTCCACAATACATTGACCAGCATTACCAAACCTTACCCGAACCCGCTCACAGGGCCATCGCCGGTTTAAGCATGGGTGGCCATGGTGCTATGTTTCTTGCCATCCGCCACCAGGATGTATTTGGAGCCGCCGGCAGCATGAGCGGCGGCGTGGATTTCCGCCCCTTCCCAAAAAACTGGGATCTGAAAAAACGCCTGGGTGAACCCGGAACAGATGGCGCTAACTGGTACGACTATACGGTCCTCAAGCAGGTAGATAGCCTCAAATCCGGCGCATTGTCCATCATCATCGATTGCGGGGTGAAAGACTTCTTCATCGATGTAAACCGGGATCTTCATAAAAAATTATTACTGGCGGGTATCGACCACGATTATACGGAGCGCCCGGGAGAACACAACTGGAAATACTGGGCTAACGCGGTGAAATACCAGCTGTTGTTTTTCCACGAGTTCTTTCAAAGGTAAAGAGCGGATTTTGTCTTTCGCGGATTTTGTCTTGGCTCAGGATTGCGCTGATTATACTGATTAGCTGGATTTTTACTTTTGGATTTTATAAAGAATTAAGGGAGATAAAAGCGAATATATCCGCTTCTATCTCCCTTAATTATTAATCTAAAAATCCAAAAAAATCCAAAAAGTAAAAATCCAGCTAATCAGTATAATCAGCGTAATCCTGAGCCAAGACAAAATCCGCGAAAGACAAAATTCGCTGCCGGTCCTCAACAAGACCGGCCTTTTTTATGCACGCGATTCAAAATAAGAATGTCTGGTAATTATTTTTTCGGATCCCACCACAGATGGGTACCACCTACGTCTTTTGGTTCGCTTAGGGTACTCACGGCTTTCGCAACAGCAGCACCGTTGGTAGAGTACTCGTTACTTGGGAATGGCGCCCTGCGAACGAAATCAGTTGTACTTACTTTTCCACCGCTGTTATTCACAACAACAGGGAACAGTTTAGGATAACCGGTGCGGCGGAACTCACTCCATGCTTCCTGTCCTTCAGGAAAGTTAGCGATCCATTTCTGGGTAATGATTCGTTCCAGCTTCCTGTCGAGTGTAACGCCTTCTTCCCATTTGATGGTAACAGTGCTCAGGTACTGTGAACCCTTCTTAATATCATTTTGTCCGGCAGTCATGGCCTTGGGATCAATGTATTCAGCAGGCAGGGAAGTGGCATTGTTGTAGTAAGTGCTGGCGCTGCCTAATGAATATTGATTAAAGGATGTCTGGATACCTGTTTCGTAGTTGGTTTGTGCATTACCGGCGCCTGCCCATCCGCGGATGGCGGCTTCTGCTTTCAGGAACCAGGCTTCGGCAGCTGTTACCAGTTGCAGTTTACCAGGCAGGTCTACCAGTTTCGAATAGTCGGCGTAACGTGCCTTACCGTCAATGTTAATACCATTACGGATACCGATATACCTGTCTTTTACAGCTGGGTCCACTGCTTTCTTGAAGTACAGGGGCAGGCGTGGATCGTTGTAACCACCGAGATAAGTACCAATGGGTGCGCCCATTAAAATATCGCCCCAGGAGCCGCAGATGGTGTTCAGTGGATGCGTGGTGCTTCCGATATCCACCGTGAAGTTATCTTTGTAAGTTTGCAGCAGTCCGCCGGCATTGGCGAGTGCGGCTTCACCTTCCAGCTTGGCTTTTGCAGCATCTACGTTTACGATACGCAGTGCGAGTCTTAAGCGGAGGGTATTGGCAAACTGTAACCATTGTTTGTAATTACCACCGTATACGAGATCTGATTTTTTAAACAGCTCTGTAGACGGTTTATCGGCCAGCGGCGTTAGAATATCGATCGCTGTTTTCAGTTCTTCAAAGAAGGTATAATAAACATCCTTCTGGCTGTCGTACTCAACAGAACCATCACCGCTGGGTGTATTGTATTTGCTGTAGATGATGGGGCCAAAGATATCGGAGGTACGATGCATGGCTTCCACCTTCACGATCAGCGACATGGCGTAGCTATCGGGTACTTTACCTTTTGTAAAACCGGCTACTTTATAGCAGGGGTTCATTACATTGGTATAGCCGGTGCTGAAAGTAGTGTTGATCCAGCCATCCACGAAGCTGTATGTGATGTTGTTGATGTTGCCGCCAAACGGAGTAGGAGACATCATGTAACCACTGTAAATATCGCTCAGGAGATTTTGTTGCAGCTGGAAGGTTGGCGCCGGCTGATACAGGTAAATACTGCGTTGTGCCTGTTGCAGTAGGGCAGGTACCAGGGCGAAATCAGCCGCTAACTCCTCATCAGTGGAGCCGTATGGATTTTTGTTGATGTCTTCAAAGTTTTTGGTACAGCTGCTGAAGCATAGTGTGGCTGCCATCGCCAGACCAGCTATTTTGAATATTTTATAATTCATAGCTCTTGTTTTTGTTGTTCTTAATCAGGTTAAAATGCACATTTCAGGTTCAATCCAAAGCTGCGGGTAGATGGTAAACCAAATACATCCACACCTTGTACACCGTTGCCGGTACTCATGCTCAATTCAGGATCGTAAGGCGCTTTTTTAGTGATGAAGAACAGGTTACGTCCTACCAGTCCAAGCTTCATGTCTTTGAAGAATCCTGGTTTCAATGCGAAATTATAGCTGATGGATAATTCTCTTAAACGGATGTTGGTAGCATCATACATGTAGAATTCAGTGATGCCTGCGCGACCGCCAATGCCCTGGTAGTAGAGATCTGCAGGAACTTTTCCGGTGTATGCTTTACCACTGGCATAAACAGCAGGTACATCCACACCACCGTTATTACGGGCATCTGCGCTCGCTTTTGATACGCCATACTGGTCCATCATGGCCTGGGTAATACTCATTACTTTACCACCAAAGCGGCCATCTACCAGGATGTTTACATTGAACTTTTTCCAGTTGATAGTATTGCTCCATCCCAGGAGGAAGTCTGGTGTGGGATTACCGAGGTATTCCAGTTTGCCGTCTTTTGCTTTTGGCTTACCGGTTTCGTCATCTATTACGAGTGCACCGCTTTCACTGCGCACTGCTTTCCTGCCGTAAATGTCGCCATAGGAGCTTCCTTCATGCAGTACTAGCGCATATGTATTAACGTTATCGCCTCTTGGTGTGAGGGTATAATCACCGTTTAACTGCGGTGCCAGTTTGATAAGTTTATTCCTGTTACGGGTGAAGTTGAAGGCGGTATTCCAGCCCACGTTCTTCTGTTTAACTACCTGGAAACCCAGCGTGGCTTCTATACCGGTATTCTGTACATCACCTGCATTCAGGTAAGCATTAGGATACAGGTAACCTACGGATACGGGGAAGTCGAAGTACTGGTCTTTGGTGTGTGAATTATACCAGGTCACATCCAGGTTCAGGCGATTGTCGAAGAATCTCCACTCTGTGCCGATTTCAACGGAAGTGGTGATCTCTGGTTTCAATGCCACGCCGCCAAAAGGACCGGCAATGTTTGATATCAGCGTTCCGGAAATGATCTGGTTGGTAGGGCGTGTTACAAACTGGTCCACGTCGTTACCCACCTTCGCATAAGATGCGCGGATCTTTGAATACGTGATCGCGGAAGGCATCTTAAATACATCACTCAGAATAGTATTTAAACCAGCTGAATAATACAGGTAACCTTTCTTCATGGAAGGGGTATAAGCCATGGTGGATGACCAGTCGTTACGGGCGGTCAGGTCCAGGAATACTTTTTCGCTCAGGTTCACACCCGCTGTTGCAAATACCGACTGGATCTGCCTTCTGGCGCCTGTGGGCGTTAATTTTGCGGCAGGGCTCAGGTTCAGGTTACCAATGTGGAATACGTTGGCAAAGGCCAGGTCGCCGTCTTTGGAATCTATAAAGGTACGGTCTTGTTTAAGGTCGTTGATGCTGGTTCCGGCAGTGAAATTGAACCCGAGTTTATCGGACAGTTTCCTGTTACCCGATACTAACAGATCTCCGTAGTATTGTGTGCTGGTCAGGTAATCGTAGGTATAACGGCCGTTGGCGTCTGCAATGGTAGTTTGTGTACCGGCATTTGCTTTCAGCTCATACTTATCCCATGCTTTGTTGGCGTTACCGCGTACCTGTACATTTAACCAGTCGTTGATAGCATAACGTAGGCTCAGCGAAGCAATCAGGTTATCTTTCCTGTTTTCGGTAACGTTCCTGTTGAGGATCCAGTATGGATTCTGTTGAAAGTCTTCTCCCGCCTGGCCCTTATCATAATTGATATTCCACCAGTTCTGCATGTTCACGTTACGTTGGGCAGAAAAGTATTCGTAATTGTTTTTATAACTTTCGAAGTCCAGTCCTCTTGGGAAGATGTATAAACCGGTAAGCGGGTTATAGTATAAACCGGAAGTAGGGCGGTTATGTGCATTTTGTGTGGTCATTTGCACATTCGCGTCAATGTTCAGTTTGTCGTTCAGGAAAGTACCTGTTTCCCTAAAGTTGAGCGTATGCTGACCATACTTTGCAGTAGGCATTATTCCTGTATTCGTGGTATTGGAGTAGGAGAAATAGGTTTGTGCCTTTTCTGTACCACCGGCTACGTTTACTGAGTTGATCCAGGTGGTGCCTGTTTTGAAGAAGTCTTTTACAATTTCCTTACTGCTGCCTGCTTTACCCCAGCTATCAATAGTGCCGGCGCCGGTTTGAAGATAGGAGTTTTGTGATTCGGGCAGATATGCAGGTCTGTCGATAGTGAAGTTAGAAGAGAAGTTCACTTTTGCCTGACCGGCTTTCCCTTTTTTGGTAGTAATGATGATCACACCATTACCCGCCTGGCTGCCGTACAGTGCAGATGCAGAAGCGCCTTTCAGTACGTTGATGCTTTCAATATCGTCCGGGTTGATGGTGCTCAGGATGTCGCCACCATCGCGGCCACCGGAAGAAGCGCCTGATGCTTGTCCCCAGAGATCACCTGGCTGTGCGCTGGTGAAGTTCGCGATGGGTACTCCATCGATCACGTACAGCGGCTGGTTTTCACGGATAGATTTTTGTCCGCGTAAAATCACCCTGGCAGAGCCGCCCACACCGGAAGCGCTGCGGTTGATCTGCAATCCGGATACCTTACCGGATAAACTATTGATAACGTTTGTTTCTTTTACATTCGTGAGATCTTCTCCTTTTACCTGCTGGGTAGAGTAGGTGAGATCCTTTGCTTTACGCTGGATGCCCAGCGCGGTAACTACCAGTTCATTCAGTCCTCTTACATTGTCTTCCAGGGTAGCATTGAGGGTAGCGCTGTTGCCAACGGTACTTTCTTTAATGGCAAAACCAACATAGCTGAAAACAAGTACATCACCGGTTTTGGCATTGATGTGATATTTACCTTCTGCGCTTGTTTGGGTGCCTTTGGAGGCGCCTTTAATTTGTACAGTAACACCAGGAAGAGGATTGCCTTTGCTGTCCTTTACGGTGCCGCTGATTTCTTTTTCCTGGAAAGTGCTACGGAATGAAGATGCGGGCGACCATACATAGCTGGCTGCCTTCACATATGCACTGTCTGCTAATATGGAAGTGAGGGCCAGACCGGTCATAGCGCACACTTTCATAAGGCGTAGTTTTTTTTTCATACTTGCCTTTTTTATTGGTTAATAAATGGGATTTGTATTGTTGAATTAAACTGACCATTTTTTTATTGCGTGCATTGTTTGGAAATGAGATGTCCGTTAGCATGGCGCTTACCATCCTTTAGCGGCTGTTTTTTCTTCGTGTTACATGCATTTACCGGCCTATAGGGGCGTGCAAGGCCTCATCGCTTATGGCAATGTGTTGACCGGGTTGAGCAAAGCAGTTTGTTGTTATGTGTTTTCCTTACATGAAATGTTGTTTTTAATAACGTCTGTTTTTTACAGGCTGCGTAGCATAAAGCGTTCAAATGTGGCGCTTCCGGAAAGGAGTCGTGCGGAGTTATATTTAGTACTATCTTGTTTTAAATTATTTTTAATTTTTTTTGAGATTTACCGGAGATCCCACCAGAGTGGTGTTCCGCCGGTGTCGGGTCCTTTTAACGTGGCTACTGCGCGGGCTACTGCTTTAGGATTGGTAACGAGTTCTATCTGCGGCATGGGCAGGCGGCGGATAAATTTTTCGGTAGAAATGGTGCCGCCGCTGTTGTTAATTACTACGGGAAATAATTTAGGGTAACCGGTGCGGCGGAATTCACTCCATGCTTCCTGTCCTTCGGGGAACATGGCAATCCATTTCTGCGTGATAATCCGTTCCAGTTTCTGTTGAAGCGTAGCGCTTTCATTCCACTTGATGGTAACCGTACTTAAATGCGGATCGCCTTCCGGTATGTTATTGTCGCTATTTTGAGGATCCGTATATGGGTGGGGTTTATCCACATTGTTATTCATATATACGTTAGCGTTAGTAATGCTGTATTGATTAAAAGAAGTGCTGATGCCGGCAGCATAATTGGTAGCGGCATTACCGGCGCCCTGCCAGCCGTACAGCGCAGCTTCGGCTTTCAGGAACCAGGCTTCCGCGGCGGTCATAAACAATATCTTACTGTCGAATTTCACCAGCTGTGAAAAACCGCTGTATTCTTCTTTGGCGGCGATCTTAATGCCGTTGCGGATGCCGTGGTATATATTCACACCATCGTCGGTAGGTACAAAATAATGCGCCAATCGCGGATCTTTATATCCCGTGAGGATTGATTCCATGGGAGCGCTCATTCTCAGATCAGCCCAGGTATAACACATAATATTCAGCGGATGCGTAACCGGTGAAATATTCACTGCAAAGTTATCTGCAGGTGTTGTGAGCAATCCCAGCGGATGCCGCAGCGCTGCTTCTCCTTCTTCCTTTGCTTTCTTCGGATCAATCCCGGAAATACGGATGGCCAGCCGTAAGCGAAGGGTGTTGGCAAATTTTACCCATTGGGTGTAATCGCCTTTGTATACCAGGTCGAAGGCTGCAAAGCGTTGGGGGAAGCCACTGTTTATAAAACCGGTTAATGTGTCCACCGCTTCATCCAGGTCTTTAAAAAAAGCATAGTACGCTTCCTGCTGTGAATCATAATCAATGCCCATTTCTTCATTCAGTATACCATATTTTGTGTAGATCACGGGACCGTAAATATCGCTGATGCGGTGCATGGCTTCTACTTTGATGATCTGCGCCCAGGCATAAAAATCGGCATAATGGCCTTTCGCTTTCGACTGTGCAAAATCGCAGGTTTTCATTACGTTGCTGTAAGTTACCTGCCATGGTTTATTGTTCCAGTAGTATAACAGGCCATAGTTGGTATTATTGATATTGCCCTCAAAAGGAGTGGGGGCCATCATATAGCCGGAGAAAACATCTGCATTCAGATTCTGTTGTAACTGCGCGGTAGGCGGGTCGTTATAAATAAGCAGGTTCAGTTGCGCCTGGGATAAGGGTTCCCCCATCAGCCGGTAATCGGCTTTCAGCTCCTCTTCTGTAAAGTCGAAAGGGTTTCTGTTAATCTCATCAAAATTCTTCGTACATGCACTTGCCAGCAGAATTGCCATAACGGCGGATAATGTGGCGATTTTCCAGCTTTTCATTGGTGAGTATTTTAAATGCCTAATCTCAGGTTGATCCCCATACTTCGCGTGGGCGGTAAGCCAAAAACATCTACGCCCTGCAGTCCGTTGCCTGTTCCCATCGATACTTCCGGATCAAATGGTGCGTGCAGCTCAAAAAAGAAGAGGTTCCTGCCTACGATGCCCATCCGCATATTCCGTATCCATTTCCACTTCAGCGGTATGCGGTAGCTCAGGCTCAGTTCCCGTAAGCGGATGTTGGTGGCGTCGTACATATACATTTCACCGATGCCGGCCCTGCCGCCAATGGTGGTATAGTAGCTTTGCGCATCCAGTTTTCCGCTGTAAGGCGTTCCATTGCTGTTCACCGCATTTATTTCCACGCCGCCTTTATCGCGGGCTTTGGCGCTCTCTTCACTTACGCCATACCAGTCCAATACCGCCTGTGTTACACTCATCACCTTGCCGCCGAAGCGGCCGTCGATGAGGAAGCTCAGGTTGAAATTTTTATAGTCGATGCTGTTGTTCCATCCCAATGTGAAATCAGGATTGGGATTGCCTACTTTTTTAAATGCGTTGCGCGTTTGCAATTTGCCGGCAGCATCAATTACATAAGCGCCCTTATCGTTCTGCAACAATTCTTTATTGGAGTAGATATCGCCCCAGGAGCCGCCTTCCATAATGAAGGAGCCAAACATATTTACCCCGAAATCGGTGAGCACAAACATGCTGCTCGTATCCGCTCCAATGATCCTGGAATTGGAAAGAGAAACGATTTTATTTTTATTCGCGGCAAAGTTGATGGTGCTGGTCCACGATACTGCCTTATTACGTATAGGCATTAAGGTGAGCGTAGCTTCCCAGCCCTGGTTTTGTATATTCCCCATGTTGAGGTAGTAGGTGTTATACCTGTTACCCAATGGTGCCGGCACTTCCATGTACTGCTTGTAGTTATTATTTTTATAGAAGGTTACATCGGCGGTGATCCTGTTTTTCAGCAGATGTGTTTCCAGTCCTATTTCAAAAGAACGGTTGTCTTCCGGTTCCAGGCTGAGACCGGGATACAGGGTACGTTGATTCAATACTACCCGTGTTACGCCGGCAATGGTTTGTAACGTAAATGCCGCCGGCCGGGATGCGTAAGCGGCGATATCATTACCAACCTTGGCGTAGGAAATACGGGAACGCAGGAAATCAATGAAGGCGGGCATTTTAAACATCTCACTCCATACGGCAGACAGCCCGGCGGAATAATAAAAGTATCCTTTATGCAGGGTAGAGGTATAGGCAAAGGTGCTGGACCAGTCGTTACGACCGGTGACATCCAGGAAAAGGTAGTTGTTGATGCCTGCCTGCACATTGCCGAATACGGCCTGCAATTGTTTCTGATCTATGCTGTGTTGTGCATCGAGCGAGGTGCTCAGGATATTGGATACCGAAAATTTATTAGGGTACGTGAGTCCCGGATCGGCATTGGGATTGGAGCCGTTAAAAGTGCGTTCGTGTGCTTTGGTGTCGGTGATGCTTGCACCGATATTACCGGCCAGGTGCAGCCACTTGTTCATTTTGCGGCTGGCATTCAGCATGATATCCCCGTACAGTTGGGTATTAAATTCCCGTTCGAGGGTATACCGGCCGTTGGAACCGGCGAGTACGATTTGTGTACCGGCGTATGCTTCCAGTTCGTATTGATCGAGCGATTTGTCAAAGTTGCCGCGCCCTTTCAGCGACAGCCAATCGTTCAATTGCCAGGTAAGCGATATGGTAGCGAGGCCGCGGTAGCGGGAATCCAGGCGCAGGTCGCGGTACAGCGCCCACATGGGGTTTTGCTGGTCGTCCTGGCCAATCCATTTTTTATCATTGCGGATGTTCCACCAGTTCTGCATGTACAGGTCGCGGCCCTGGTCGTAGTATTCAAAATTGTTTTTGTAATAGTCGAAGTCCTGCCCGCGGGGGAAGGTATAGAGCCCGGAAATAGGACTGTAGTACAATCCGGATGACAACCGGTTAGTCGTGTTTTGTGCGGTAAAGGATACATTGGCGTCCATTACCAGTTTGTCGTTCAGCAGCTTCAGGGTTTCGCGCAGGTTCACCGTATGGCGGTCGAATTTGTTGGTGGGAAGAATTCCTTTATTGGTGGTGTTGGCGTAGGAGAAGTAACTCTGTGCGGTTTCTGTGCCGCCGCTGAAGGCGATGGTGTTGGTAAAGGTGGAGCCGGTGTTATAAAAGTTTTTTACATGATCGGGTGCGTTCACAGGTCTGCCCCAGCTGCCGAGTGATCCGGGTTGTGGCGTGCCTACTTTATCTACGCCGGGCGTATCGGTTTGTGCATAGCGATATTGCAGCGGGGGCAGGATTGCGGGCATTTCCCGGGTATAATCGGAAGAAACGTCGATTTTGCTTCTGCCGGGTTTTCCTTTTTTGGTGGTGATGAGGATCACGCCGTTGGCGGCCTGGCTGCCATAGAGGGCGGCAGCAGAAGCGCCCTTCAGGATGCTGATGCTTTCAATATCGTCGGGGTTGATGTTGGAGATGCCATCGCCGCCATCGCGGCCGCCGGCGCCGATGATGTTGTGCGACTGGCCCCATACATCTGAAGGTTGCGCGGGTGTGTAGTTGGCGTAAGGTACGCCATCCACGATATAAAGGGGTTGGTTTTCGCGGGTGGATTTGTTACCGCGCAGTACTACTCTCACGGAGCCGCCAACACCGGAGGCGCTGCGGGTGATGGTGGCGCCGGCTGTTTTTCCGTTCAGGCTGTTGATAACGTTCGCATCTTTCACCAGTTGCAGGTCATCTCCATCCAGCTGTTGGGTAGAGTAGGGCAGTTCCCTGCTTTTTTTCTGGATGCCTAGTGCGGTAACCACCAGCTCATTGAGTGCCTTTACATTTTCCTGCAGGCGTACATCGAGGTGTGGATCGGCGCTCAGGGTAACTTCCCGGGTGATAAAGCCAACGGAACTAAACACCAGCACGTCGCCGGTGCTGGCTTTTAGTGAAAAACCAGCATCGGCGTTAGATTGGGTTCCTTTATTGGAATATTTGATCTGAATGGTGACTCCCGGGAGCGGCGTGCCTTTGTTATCGCGTACTGTTCCACTGATCTCTCTCTCCAGGGATACATGATTCAGCAGGTCTGCAGTGGGTGAGGGTTTGGCTTCACTTTCTGCGCCTACAATGATTTTGTTGTTGATAAGGGTAAACTTTAATCCGGCCTGACCTGATAATAACGCAAGTACTTCGTCAATGGGTGTTTTCGTACAGTTTAACGTAATCTTTTTCTTCAGGTTAAGATCAGCTTTGTCGTAATGAAAGTTTAGTCCTGTTTTTACCGAAATTTCGGCCATTACTTCTTCCAGGTTTTTGTTTTTTACCTGTATGGTGACAACTATACCTGTGGGCGGGTCGGGTGTTTGCGTGATGGCACTAGTCGTTGTGTTCAAGCTCCCCGCCAACAGTAGTGTCAGCATCAACCCCATGGATACAAACCACATCATGGGGCATGGCTTTACCCTCATATGGACTAGTTTTTGTTTTGCAGGTGAACGGTATCGTTTTTAATGGTATAAGAAAGGGATTTGGCCAGGCAAATAATATCCATGACGTCTTTCAGGCTTTCGTTTTTGAAAGAGCCGTTGTAGTTCCATTCTTTTTTGTCGCTTTCGTTGATAACGGTAACGTCATAACGATTTTCTATACCTGTTACTATTTCATTATAGGGGGCATCTTTGAATACAAGGTATCCCTGTTTCCAGCCGGTGATGTCTTCGGGTTTATTGAAAATAGATTTTACGAGGCTAAGTGAAATAGGGTCGTAGCTGATCTGTTCACTTGGCAGCAAAATGAGTGATGAAGCGGATTGGCTGTTTTTATTCAGTTGGTCTACTTTTACCTTGCCGCTCACAAGTGCTACGGTTACTTTATGTTCGCTGGCATATGCGCGTATATTAAAGGCGGTACCGAGTGCGGTGGTGGCCAGTTCGCCGGTATTCACCACAAATTTCCTGGCCGGGTCGGCGGCTACATTAAAAAAGGCTTCTCCTTCTTCCAGGAAAATGGTGCGGCTGTTGCTGTCGAAATGTTCGGGGTAGCGTACTTTACTACCGGCGTTCAGTTCCAGGGAGCTGCCATCTTCCAGCGTAATACTTTCTTTATTGCCTTTGGGCGTGGTGATTTCCACAAATCCGTTCCTGATGATCCGGTTGGATTGCCGCGCAATAACCGGAGGCTGGAAGTTGCCGGCACCTGGCCCGGTACGGGGCGTTTGTTGGTTAAACCAGAAAAGCCCCGCTGCCAGTAATATGATAGCCGCAGTTGCGGCGTACCAGTAACGGGTATGGATATGCCGCACCTTTGGCGTGGGTGTGATATGTTCATTGAGTTGTAAACGGATGCTGTCGAGCTCGTGGTCCAGTTCTTTATCTGCTATGTAAGTGGACTTATGCCGGTTGATATTTTCAAACCACTGATCTACTATAGCAGCTTCCTCCGGTGAGCAATTCCCCTGGTTATATCGCTCCAGCAATATTTTAATCTGTTCTGTGTCCACCTGTTGCCGTTTTATGTGTTGATAAGTCGTAATAACGTGGAAAAGGTACCATGTACATTTAATTATTTTTTACCTGGCTACGGGCCTGCGGGCTAAATAAACAAATAAATATATATCAGGAGTACGATCAGGTCGGTCCTGGCATAACTGGTCCTTAGTATCTTCAATGCTTTGGTAATCTGGTTTTTTACCGTCTGTTGGGAAAGGCCAAGATGAGTGGAGATCTGTTCTACGGTGAGGTTTTCAAACCGGCTGAGCATGAAAATTTCTTTCATGCGGTCGGGCAGGTGGTTGATCGCCTCAAACAGTTCCTGTGTCCGTGCTTTATTGTCTACTGTTTCCGTGATGGAATGCGGCTGGGCATCGAAATGTTCGATGAGTTGCTGCAGGTATTTGCGGTAAGTGGCGTTTTTCCGGTAAATATCGATGATTTTATGGCGGGCTACCTGGTACAGGTAAGCTTTCAATGATTCTTTGAGGATCAGTGAATGTCTCTTCTCCCATAGGGAAATAAAGAGTTCCTGCAGCACATCTTTGCTGATCTCTGAGGCGTCCAGTTTGCTGTGTATGAATAAATACAGCATTTTACTGTAGCGGTCGTAGATGGCATTGAAGGCAGCGCTGTCGTCGCTTTTCAGCAGCGAAATTAGCTGGTTGTCGGAATAACTGCTGTACATCGAATTACAGTAGTAATTAAGCGTTTTGGTTGATAATTACTGAAATGAATGTAAGAAGAAAATTTTGATATTCTGACATTTGACGCTTACTTTTTAAAATAACTAAAGAACCAAATGATAAAATAATTACATTTTTTATCATGCTTCCTTCAGGCGCAGTTCATTTTTATATTCCTTGGGTGTTTTGCCTACAATTTCCTTGAAGAAGCGATTGAAATTGGAAAGGTTTTTAAAGCCGCAGGAGTAGGCGATTTCCGCGATGGACCAGTCTTCCTCGGTTAACCGTTTACAGGCGTGACCGATACGTACTTCGTTGAGGAACTGTACAAAGGATTTTTTTGTACGGTTTTTAAAGAAGCGGCAGAAGGATTGGGGTGAGAGGTTGGTGATGCTGGCCACATCCTGCAGGGATATTTCCTTGGAGAAGTTATTCATGACGTACTTGAACACTTCATCGATCTTATGATTATCCTTTACGTTGTAGGCGTGGGAGTAACCGGTGCTGGCCAGGTAGTAGCAGTCGCGGGTTTCCGAAAGTGTTTTTAAGATATGGAGAAGGGAAATGATGCGGTCCAGTCCCTCCTTCCGCGGAAGCGCCAGGATTTCGGGTTTCAGCAGTTCATGGGTGGCGCCGGTGATTTTCATCCCTCTTTGTGCCCGGTGAAACAGTTCACTGAGTGCTTTGGTTTCCGGCAATCCGTAAAATTTCTCCCCGAATATGTCTTTGGGAAAATAGATAACCACAGAACGGGCTTTCAGATTTTCATCTCCCTTATAGTATTCTTCTTCATTATACCATACATGCGGAATATGCGGACCGAGAAACACCATATCGCCTTCTTCAAAGCTTTCGATGCTATCCCCTACAATTCTCTTCCCATGGCTTTCCGTAACATATACCAGCTCGCACTCCGGGTGGAAGTGAAATGGTGTATTGAAATAAGGATCACTTCTTTCTATGATCGTGATCTGATTATCGGCAAAAGCCCCAACTTTAATAAGGATGGGTTTCATTCATGTATTAATTTAAGCTACTATATTACTGTGACCGTCCTATACTTTATTACCATCGCCATTATCCTGGCTCAGGGGAACCCTATGCAGGCAAGTGAGTAGTATTGATATCATCCTATGAATGATGCCAAATTATTAAAAATTGGTTAAAAAAATATCATTTTCCCGAAAATAACCTTTTTATGTGATAGAAAATCAACCGGGTAGGGCAATAGTTTTGGCGAGGGTACTTGGAATAATTAGTACAACAATGTAATTTCCAACTTCATTTTGTAAATTACGTCCGGCTAAATCGATGTAGCATTTTTTCTATGAAAGGGATCTCTATTAAAGATATTGCAAAACAGGCCGGAGTATCTCCCACAACGGTATCTTTTGTACTCAACGGTAAAGCAAAGGAGAAAAGAATCAGTGAACAGGTAAGTAAGAAAATCCAGAAAATTGCAACCCGGCTGAAATATAAACCCAACCAGCTTGCCCGCGGACTGCGAACCGGTAAAACTAAAACGATTGGTCTTATTGTGGAGGACATTGCGAACAACTTCTTCGCCACGCTGGCTAAAGTAGTGGAAGACGAGGCCGACAAGCACGGTTATAAAGTACTTTACGGCAGTACAGAAGATAATACAGAAAAGGCAAAGGGACTACTGGAAGTGCTGAAATACCGGCAGGTAGATGGTTATATTATTACGCCCACCAAAAACCTCGACAAAGAAATAGAACTGCTTCAATCGGCTGCGAAGCCGCTGGTGCTGGTGGATCGCTATTTCCCGCATGTGAACAGTCACTATGTGGTGCTCAACAACTATAAGGGCGCCTATGATGCTACTGCGCACCTGGTGGAGCAAGGCTATAAGAAAATTGCGATTGTTACCATCGCATCTGATCAAACGCAGATGAAAGACAGGCTGGATGGTTTCACGGCAGCACTCAAAGACCATAAAACTCCTTTTAATAAATCGTTTGTGAAACGCCTGCCGTTCGACCTGGACCGCGAAAGTTTCAATAATGAAATAAAAAAATTCCTCACTGCTGCAAAGGGTGTGGACGCCGTATTTTTTGCCACCAACTACCTGGGAATTGCAGGTATTGAAACCATCCGCTCTATGGGATGGGAAATAGGAAAAGAGATCGGGCTGGTAGGCTTTGATGACCACGACCTGTTTCGTTTGCATAGTCCGTCCATTACCTGTGTTTCACAACCTATTGCTGCCATCGGGAAAAGTATTGTGGAAGTGTTGATGAAAGAATTAAATCATCCGGCAGGGGCACCTGCTTCTCCACAACAACAGGTAGTGCTGGAACCGGAGCTGATTATCCGGGCGTCTTCTTCGCGGCGGTGATTGGCGCGGAGGTTGTCTTGGAACACTGATTACGCTGATTATACTGATTTTACTTTTTTGATTTTATTTTGATTAAAAAGAAGAAGGGAGATATATACAGATCTGCTTATGTCTCCCTTCTTCTTTTTAATCAAAACAAAATCAAAACAAAATCAAAACAAAATCAAAACAAAATCAAAAAGTAAAATCAAAACAAAATCAAAAAGTAAAATCAAAAAAATCAGTATAATCAGCGTAATCAGTGTTCCAAGACAATTTAAAATCGCCGAAGGCGATCACGAGTTGTAATGCTATTTTAATCACATAGAATATTATTTTCTCTTTCTTAACGAGCTGTTAACGATAAATAAAAAAATTGTTAAATCTTCTTTGCACTTCTCATAATTATCCCTAAGTTTGAAACCATTATTCAGACGGATCAGCCAAACTTGTAGTGAAAAAGAAATGTGAAAGTGGGGTACAGGTTTTTTTTATGTGGTATTGCTAAAACGTTTTACTACTGGTATGATGTCAGAATAACAATTAATGCCAATGGAGTAATTCCATTTGATTATTTAAGAACGGAAACCACGTGATTACCATCAGGACTCCTGTGCAATGCAGGCAAGTTAATGGTAGCGGGTCTTTCGTGTCTTTTTTTGCTTATGTGTCTGATTCACTTGTTATAATTCACTAAACCAAAAGGAAGCTATGCGAAGATCACTTCTTCTCACCACGTTGCTTTTCTTATGCTGCTGTATCACTGCGTGGGCGCAGGATAAGAAAGCTGTTGCGGGAACCGTTAAGGACGCAAAAGGAACGCCTTTACCAGGTGTTACCGTAAAAGAGAAAAACGCCTCCAACGGAGCTACAACCGGCCCCGATGGAAATTTCAAAATCCAGGTAGCTGACGGCGCTACACTCGTTTTTTCCTACATTGGATTTATCAACCAGGAAGTAGCTGTTAATGGACAGTCTGCCGTAAACATTGTATTAAAAGAAGACAACAAAAATCTGAACGAAGTAGTGGTTACCGCTATGGGTATTAAGAGAGAAGCCAAGGCACTGGGTTACTCCGTTAGTACCGTAAGTTCCAAAGAAATTACCGAAAGCGGAAGTACCAACTTTGCTTCTGCCTTGTATGGTAAAGCAGCCGGTGTGAAAATCGTATCTGCTCCCGGTGGCGCTTCCAGTGGTGTTTCCGTGCAGGTAAGAGGAGTTTCTTCTGTAAGCCTGAGCACACAACCGCTGTACGTAGTGGATGGTGTACCGCTGAGAAACTTTAATGATCCTACCACCAACACTTTTGGTACCAGCAATTCAAGGATTGAGGGGAATGGTGCACTGGATATCAACCCGGAAGACATTGAAACACTGACGATCCTCAAAGGCGCCAGTGCATCTGCTTTGTACGGTTCTGAAGCCACTAACGGGGTGGTGGTAATTACCACCAAGAAAGGAGCGAAAGGCCGCGGCCTGAATGTAGACGTTAATTATGTTTACAACCAGGAGAAACTCGCAGCTACACCGGATTACCAGAATGAATATGGTCCCGGTTATGACCCCGCAACCAACATCTCCGTAGGTGCTACACCCGACGGCTGGATTACAGACGCTGATGGTGCTATGCATCCTTATTACAGAGCATATGATCAGTTCGGACCAAAATTCGACGGCCGCGACGTGAAATACTGGGATGGCACTACCCGCAAGTATGTAGCGCAGAAAGATAACTACAAGGACTTCTTCCAGAATGGTTATAACTCTGCAGCCAACGTGGCTATTTCCAACGCAAGCGATAAAGGTAGTTTCCGGTTTTCTTACAATCGTGTAGATTATAAGAGTATTATGCCAGGAAGTAATCTCTATAAAAACAACTTTAACTTCAACGGTACATTAAAATTAAGTGACAAGGTTAGCGTAGATCTGATATCTACTTATAATAACACCTTTGTTCACAACCGCGCGAATGTGATGAGTAACATATTTGGGTCATTCGATGGCTTCTTCAGCCGCTTCGATGACATGAGTACGTTCTTCAATAAATATCAGACCAGTAACGGTTACAAATATGTAGCTGCGGACAATAACCAGTACGATCAGGATGAGAAAATGGCATACCGCTTCAGGGCTACCAACCTGATGGACTATCTGTGGAATAACCTGCGTAACAGGTATGATGAAACACAGAATCGCTTTATCAACAGCGCTACGCTGAATGTAAGCCTTCTGAATAGTCTACGTTTCAGAGGCCGTGTAGGTGGTGACTTCACCAATGTTACAACTTCCGATCAGCAATACAACACCAAACCGGCTGTTTATGGCTATACCGGTCAGTATGCGCTGAATACCCGTAATAATAACTCCTTTTATGGAGATGCGATGTTGATCTATAACCCTAAAGTAGCGAAGGACTTTGATATGTCTTTCACCGGTGGTGTTACGGGCCGCAAACAGAAATATAAGAATCAGTTTACCCAGACGAAAGGTGGTTTGATGGATGAAAACTGGTTCAGTTTGGCCAACTCTGCTGATCCGTTGTACGCAACAGGAGTTCGCGCAGAACAGATTGATGTAGCCGGCTTTGGTATGGTGAACCTGGCTTATAAAGGATTTTTGTTCCTGGAAGGAACCGGTCGTTATGAGTCTACCTCCACTTTGCCGGTAAAAAATAACAAGTACTTCTATCCTTCCGTGAATGCTGGTTTCCTGTTGTCAGAAGTAGTAAAGTTGCCTTCTTTCGTTGATTATGCGAAATTCAGGGCTTCTTACGGTCTGGTGGGTAATCATCCAAACATGTACCAGGCTAATGTTGCCTACAATCCTTACACGGTTACCCTCAGTAAAAATAACATTCCCTATCAGCAAACCAATCCCAGCGCCTTTGGTAATGAAGAGTTGAGATCCGAAAAGAAAAGGGAAACTGAGGTTGGCTTCGAGGCAAGGTTCCTGAAAAATAAGATTGGTGTAGACTTCAGTTACTATAATAACAAAGTCATGGATCAAATCCTGACTATGAGTACACCAGCATCCGGTGGTGCTACCTCTCAGATCATGAATGCAGGGGACCTCAGCAACTCCGGTTTTGAAGCAGCTATCAATGCTTCTCCCATCACTACCAAAAATTTCAGCTGGACTACCCGCTTTAATTTTGCCATCAACAAGAACAAGCTGACCGCGCTGAGAGATGGTATGACAACCTTAACCATGCAGAGTTATGACGGTGGTTATCTGTTGCTGCAATCCAACGTAGGTGATCCATTGGGTAACATTTATGTACACCCACGTGATAAAGACGCGAACGGTAACTACCTGGTAAATGCAGATGGTATTTATACCGCTAATACCAACGCATGGGAATTAGCCGGTAACATCATGCCTAAAGTAGTGGGTGGTTTCTCCAACTCGCTCCGCTATAAAAACTTTACGCTGGACTTTACGCTGGATTACCGTTTAGGTGGCGATCTGGTATCTATTCCTTACTACTATCAGATCGGTGCAGGTATGTTTAACAGTACCCTGCAATACAGGGATGCTGCTCATGGTGGTATTGCTTACGATGCAATTGACTATGCCAGTGGTAACCTGGTGGCTAACCCGAATGGTGCACATCACGATGGTGTGATTTTACCAGGTGTAACTGCTGATGGTAAGAAGAATGAAAAGGTAATTACTGCTGCGCAATATTACATGAATCAGTATGATTGGCAAACCAATGGCCTGTATGAGAATGCTGTAATGAAAAACAGTTATATTAAGCTTCGTGAAGTAACCCTTACTTATAACATGCCTAAAAGCATTGTTGAAAAATTACACTTCCAGGGTTTGCAGTTCTCATTGGTTGGCAGAAACCTCTTCTATGTATGGAAGACTTTACCAAAAGGCTTAGATCCGGAAGTAGCAGTAGGTTCTCAATGGTTTAGCCAGGGAATTGATGGTGGTACCGTTGGTCCAACAAGAAGTTTGGGAGCCAGCCTGCGTGCCCGTTTCTAGCAGAATACTGATTTGTAAACGAACTTAACAGATTAAAATGAAACGCCTTTTAATAAATACTTCACTGCTCATCTTGCTGGTAGCTACTTTCAGCTCTTGTAAGAAACAAATTGCAGACGCCTACCCGAACCCGGAGTTAACTACTACCGGCTCAATGAGCAAACTGCTCAGCGGTATGTACATGAACAAGCGTATGCGCCCGTCTTACTGGGATTACGCGACCTTTATACTGCCTACCACTGCAGCATTTTCGCAAACAACGGCACTGTCGCCATCCATAAAAATGTATATTCCTACTCCGGCTTATACAGAGAACCGTTGGATCGATTTTTACGCAGGTAGCAAAAGCGACGATAATGACCTGAACTATGTTGGTCCGGGTATCATGGCTAACTACCGGGAAATGGAAACTACTTATAGTAACCTGACGCCCGCCCAGCAGGCAGATCAACTGATTTTCCTGAACTGTGCCAAAGTGGTGTTGTACGATCAGGCTGCACAAATGATAGATCTCTGGGGAGATATTCCTTTCAGCAAGGCTGGTTCTCTCAACACGGACCGTGTGGTGATACCTGCACCTTTTGATAATGCAGCTGCTGTGTATGATACACTGATTGCCGGACTGGACAACCTGAACAGTTATTTTGAAACGGCTTCTATCTCTGTTGAAACGTTAGCCGCTTTTCAGAGAGCTGATTTCGTGCTGAATGGTGATCTTACCGCCTGGAGGCGTTATGCTAACTCCCTGCGCCTGCGCCTGTTGATGCATACTTCTTATGTGAAAGAAGCTAATGCCAAAACAGCGGTAACAGCTATGCTGACCAACCCGTCCAAATATCCGCTGGTGAGTGACAATTCTCAGAACGTATTGATCAAAATGAGTTCGCCTACTTTAAAAAGCGACCTGCAAAGCGCTCTGACGGGTAGTCCGTTTGCACCTGCTTTTCTGCTGGATACTGTGATGGCGATCAATGGTGATCCACGTACAGATGTTTATTGGGATGCGGGTGCAGAGCACGGTATGCATGGTTTCCCGGCAAATGGTACTGCTACTGATTATGAAAACTTAGGGTATGCTACCTACGATACCGCTACTTTCTTTAATAACTACAATGTGCCTGGCGTAATATTTACGGCATCTGAAGTAAGCTTCCTGAAAGCAGAAGCAGGTGAAAGATGGAGCATTGGTACACCGCAAACAGATTATGAAAACGGTATTGCTCAATCAGTAAATTTTTATTACAGTATTAACCAATCTGCTGTATTCAGCTCCGGTGTGTGGCCTATACTGCCTACACCGTCCGGCACTGTTATCAGCAGTTTCATTGCCAAGCCAGCCATTGCCTATACCGGTACTTCCCAGCAAAAACTGGCAAAGATCTGGACACAAAAATGGGTGAACTTCTTCATCCTGCAGGCAGGCGAGTCATGGACAGAAGTAAGACGTACAGGTTATCCTGTATTACCTTTTGCTACCGGTACATCTTCCGGTTCCACTACGCCACCACAGCGTTTGCTGTATCCATCTACAGAGCAGATTTACAATCCTGATAACTATGCTCAGGTAGCGTCAAAGGACAAAGCCAACATCAAAATTTTCTGGGACGTTCGTTAAGGACCAGTGAACAATGATTATAATAAAAAAACGTCCCGGATATTCCGGGACGTTTTTTTTATTATAATGATGATCAGAAACCTACCCGATCATATTCTTAATCTCGCTCAGCTTCAGCAATGCTTCCACCGGTGTTAACCGGTTAATATCCACGGTATCCAGTTTCTCACGGATCTGCTGGAACACATCACTGTGGGCGTCAAAGATATTCAGCTGTAATTTCTGAGAGGGTGTGCTGATCTGTTTTATGTTTTTCTGCAATGGCGCATCAATATGTTTTTCTTCGAGATTTGCCAGCACTTCATTGGCCCTGTTGATCAGTTCTGGCGGCATGCCCGCCATGCGCGCCACATGAATACCAAAGCTGTGGCGACTTCCGCCCGGCGCCAGTTTACGCAGGAAAATAATTTTGTTCCCCGATTCCATATTAGTGATATGGAAGTTCTTTACCCGCGCATGTTTGTTTTCCAGTTCATTCAACTCATGATAGTGCGTGGCAAACAGCGTTTTAGGGCAGTGCGCCGTCATATCGTGAAGGTATTCCACGATGCTCCAGGCAATGGAGATCCCGTCGTACGTGCTGGTACCTCGTCCTATTTCATCCAGTATCACAAGGCTGCGCGGGGTAATGCTGTTGATGATGCTGGCGGTTTCGTTCATTTCCACCATGAACGTAGATTCGCCGCCGCTCAGGTTATCGGAAGCGCCTACACGGGTAAATATTTTATCGGTAAGACCAATATCAGCACTGGTGGCAGGTACAAAGCTGCCCATGTGCGACATCAGGGTGATGAGCGCTGTTTGCCGCAACAGGGCCGATTTACCGGACATGTTGGGTCCCGTAAGAATAATGATCTGCTGGGATGCTTTGTCCAGCTGCAGATCGTTGGAAACATAGCTTTCACCGGCAGGGAGTCCTCTTTCGATCACCGGGTGACGGCCTTCTTTGATGACCAGGTCAAATCCTTCCGTGATATTCGGGCGGCGGTATTTGTACTGCATGGCATTATGTGCAAAACACAGGAGGCAGTCGATTCGCGCAAACACCTGCGCATCTTCCTGTACCGGCTTAATAAACGCCTGCAGGCTTTGTACCAGGTCGTCGAACAATCTGCTTTCCAGCACCTGGATCTTATCTTCCGCTCCTACAATCTTTTCCTCATACTCTTTCAGTTCGGGTGTAATATAGCGTTCTGCGTTGGCCAGTGTTTGCTTGCGCATCCAGCGGTCGGGCACTTTGTTTTTATGGGTATTGGTTACTTCCAGGTAATAGCCGAATACATTATTGAAAGCTATTTTCAGGGAAGGGATGCCGGTAGCTTCGGATTCTTTCTGTTGAATTTGCAGCAGGTAGTCCTTCCCTTTGTTCGCGATATTGCGGAGGTCATCCAGCTCTGCGTTTACGCCTTCTTTAATGCAGCCGCCTTTGTTAACCAGTACCGGCGGGTTTTCCATGATTTCATTAAGAATGCGGTCCAGTAAGGGAACGCAGGGATCCAGCTTTTCGTTTAGCCGGCGGAGGTAGTCGCTGCTGCTGTTTTCCAGGAGTGCCTGCACGGCCTGTACCTGTTGCAGGGAGCGGGCCAGCTGTAGTACTTCCCGCGGATTTATTTTCTTCAGCGGTATCTTGGATACCAGTCTTTCCAGGTCGCCGGTTTGTTTCAGGTGGTGTACCAGGGATTTGGAGAGATCGGTTTCTTTGATAAAGTATTCCACGGTATCCAGTCGTTCGTTGATGGCTTTGATATCGCGGAGAGGGAATACCATCCAGCGTTTGAGCAGGCGTGCCCCCATGGGGGTAACGGTATTGTCCAGTACTTTCAGGAGGGTATGGCCGTTTTCCACGCTACTGTTGAGCAGCTCCAGGTTGCGCACGGTGAAGCGGTCCATCCAGAGAAAATCGTCCTGGCTGATGCGCTGCATGCGGGTAATATGCTGGAGGTTGGGATGCTCGGTATCTTTCAGGTAGTGAAGGGTGGCGCCGGCAGCGATAATAGCAGCGGGCAGGCCTTCCACGCCGTATCCTTTCAGGGAATGGGTCTGGAAATGTTTCAGCAGTATTTCTTCCGCATAGGTGGTGGTAAATATCCACTCATCCATCGTATAGGTGTAGAAACGGGTGCCGAAAGTGGCTTTGAAATTTTTCTGTTGTTGTTTGGCGAACAGTACTTCCGCCGGACGGAAGCTCTGGAGGAGCTTATCCACATATTCCGTGCTGCCTTCTGCAATAAAAAACTCGCCGGTAGAAATATCGAGGAAAGACACACCGGTGGTGTCTGCACCAAAATGAACCGCCGCCAGGAAGTTGTTGCTGGCGTTTTCGAGCAGCTTATCGTTGATGGCTACGCCGGGTGTGACCATTTCGGTGACGCCACGTTTAACAATGCCTTTTACTGTTTTGGGATCTTCCAGCTGGTCGCACACGGCCACCCGGTGACCGGCTTTTACCAGTTTATGGAGATAAGTATCTAACGAGTGGTGGGGAAATCCTGCCAGGTCAACATAAGAGGCGGACCCATTGGCCCTTTTGGTTAACACAATGCCCAGTACGCGGGCGGCTATAACTGCATCCTCATTAAACGTTTCATAAAAATCGCCAACACGGAACAACAGTACGGCATCAGGGTATCTGTCCTTGATGGCCTTATGTTGCTGCATGAGCGGTGTTTCTTCCGTTTTACTTTTTGCCATGGCGCAAATATATAAAACTCATCCCATCCTATTATCTTTGCAGGTGATGAGAAAATTAAGCATGGATGAACTGGGCCGTAAAACGGTGGAAGAGTTCAAGGCTGCCGATAAAACGCCTATTGTACTGGTATTGGATAATATACGCAGCATGCACAACGTGGGATCAGTGTTCCGTACCGCGGATGCATTCCTGGTACAGGGGATCATTCTTTGTGGCTATACGCCGGTGCCACCGCACCGCGATATCAATAAAACGGCTTTGGGCGCTACCGAAACGGTGGAGTGGCAGTATTTTGACACCACCGTGAGCGCAGTACAGGAACTGAAAGCAGCCGGGTACAGGGTGATGGCCATTGAGCAGGCGGTGAACAGTTATATGCTGAATAGTTTTACGCCTCCGGAAGATCAGCCGCTGGCACTGGTTTTTGGGAATGAAGTGAGTGGGGTGGACGGGGAAGTAATGAAGCTGGTAGATGGTTGTATCGAAATTCCCCAGCTGGGCATGAAGCATTCCCTGAATATTTCCGTGAGCACTGGTATTGTGGTTTGGGATATCTTTGTAAAATTGAAGAAGGCTTAAAGGATTAATTATATGATTTCTACGGTCAACAAGTATTTATCGCTGGTAAAGTTCAGTCATACCATCTTTGCCATGCCTTTTGCCCTCACCGGCTTTTTTATGGCTACCACCAAAGGAGGCGGCGGCTTCAACTGGGTTACTTTTTTACTGGTAGTGCTGTGCATGGTGTTTGCGCGCAGTGCTGCAATGGCGTTCAACCGGTGGCTGGATGTGGATATCGACAAGCTCAATCCACGTACGGCAAAAAGGGAAATCCCGGCCGGTATCATATCTCCCAAAAATGCCCTGTTCTTTATTATAGCCAATGTGGTATTGTTTATTATCGCTACCTGGTTTATCAACCCGGTATGCTTTTACCTGTCGCCGGTAGCTTTGCTGGTGGTGCTGGGATATAGCTATACCAAGCGTTTTACCGCGTTTTGCCACCTGGTGCTGGGCGTGGGATTGTCGCTGGCGCCTATAGGCGCTTACCTGGCAGTAACCGGTAGTTTTGCACTGTTACCGGTACTGGTATCTTTCCTGGTATTATGCTGGGTATCCGGATTTGATATTATTTATTCCCTGCAGGACGAGGATTTTGACAAATCACAGCAGCTGAATTCCATTCCGGCCTGGCTGGGACTCTCCGGCGCCCTGCGTTTTTCGGAATTACTTCATGTGATAGCGGCTGCACTGGTAGTGACTATCGGCTTAACCGGGCATTTTCACTGGATTTACTGGATAGGAGCGGCTGTTTTTGTGGTGATGCTCGTTTCCCAGCATTTACTGGTAAAACCCAATGATCTCAGCAGGATCAATATTATGTTTATGACTACCAACGGGATTGCGAGCGTGGTATTCGCTGTTTTTGCGATCACGGATATGCTCGTTTTTCATTAGCCCTAACCTTGTTAAAAGCTACTATATGGCCCGCCTGATGGCAATAGATTACGGAAAAAAGAGAACGGGACTGGCCGTAACAGACCCTTTACAGATGATTGCCACCGGGCTAACCACCGTGGCCACGCACGACCTGATCCCTTTCCTGAAAAAGTACTTCGCCGCCGAACAGGTGGAAACGATTGTAATAGGAGAACCCAAAGGACTGGATGGCAACGCTACCGATGCCACTGCACTGGTGGTGGAATGTATCCGCATCATTAAAAAGAATTTCCCCGATATCCCTGTTGTAAAGGTAGATGAGCGTTTTACCTCTAAAATGGCCTTCCAGACAATGATCGACAGCGGTCTGAAGAAAATGGACCGCCGGAATAAAGCCCTGGTAGACGAAATAAGTGCCACTATTATATTACAGGAGTACCTCCGTAATAAAATATAATAACATATAAAAAATCACCAAAATCAGCGTAATCCTGAGAAAGACAACCTCCGCTGAACTCCGAAATTGTCTATCTTTGCGGATTAAACCAAGTATTTGAACATGATTTTGCCAATTGTAGCTTACGGGCACCCGGTATTGAGAAAAGTAGCAGAAGACATCACTCCTGAATATCCAAACCTGAAGGAATTGATTGCCAATATGTGGGAAACCATGTATGGTTCTAACGGTGTGGGCATTGCTGCTCCACAGGTAAATAAGGCGATCCGGCTGTTTGTGGTAGATAGTGAGCAGATTATTCATAACCTGGAAGAAGACGAAAAGAACGATTATCCCGGAGATGAAGGGGTAAAAGGCGTATTTATCAATGCGCATATCGTGGAAACCGGCGGAAAAGAGTGGGCGTATAATGAGGGATGTTTGAGCATTCCAAAGGTGCGCGAAGATGTAACCCGTGCGGAAACCGTTACCCTCAGCTATGTGGATGAGAATTTTGCCCCGCATGTAAGAACGTTCACCGGCGTGACTGCCCGGGTAATCCTCCATGAATATGACCACATCGACGGGGTTCTATTCATCGATCACCTGAAGCCATTAAAGCGCAGAATGTTGAAAAGTAAGCTGGAAGATATTACCAAAGGTAAAATAAGAGTAGATTACCGGATGACTTTCCCTAAATAGGAAATAATTTTGTAATGTAAAGAAAACCTGTTATTTTGGTATCATAAAGTATAACATCCATATCCTCAAACTTGGGAGCTACCTTAACATACACTGAAGTTGAATTGATTCAGGGCCTTATAGCCAGGGATGAAAAGATATTCACTTATTTGTATGATCACTATTCACCCGCTTTATATGGTGTAGCCCTGAAAGTAGTGGGAGAAGAAACAGCCGCCGGAGATGTGCTGCAGGAAGTATTTGTAAAGATCTGGCGGAATATTGACCGTTATGATGCCTCAAAAGGCAGGTTATTCACCTGGATGTTGAATATCACCCGCAACACAGCAATTGATAGTCTCCGCTCAAAAAATCACAAACTGGAACAGCGCGTACAGGATGTAAACAGCGTGGCACTGATGTATGAACCACAACTGGCGGTGCATTTATCTGTGGACCATCTTGGTTTAACTAAAGTGATTGAAAAGCTTCAAAAAGATCAACGTATTATTATTGACATGGCTTACTTCAAGGGACATACCCAGGAAGAAATAGCCAAGTCCCTTGAAATACCATTGGGTACGGTGAAAACCCGCATGCGCAATGCTATTATACAATTGAGAACACTGTTAAAACAATTGTAATTATAAGAAATAGTGGATGTACAACGATACATATCATCCGGAATCCTTGAAAGCTATGTATTCGGTATGTTACCGGAAACAGAACAAGGTGAGGTAGAAACGGCCGTGTCTCAATACCCCGACGTTAAAGCTGCAGTGGATTCATTGCAGCATGACAAGGAGCGTTTTGTGCAGCTGTACGCGATAGCGCCTCCTTACGGCATTAAGGAACGGCTGATGGAAATGATCCGTCAGGAAAACACGCAGGAAGGAAACTACCTGCTGCCGGATGAACTGCGTACACCCATCTCCGCTCCCCTGAACGGAAAAAAGAAAAAACAAGTGCAGCAACCCGCCCGGGAAACACCGGTAAAACAGCTGCCGGTGGCAAAAAAATCAAATGACAAGCTATGGAAGTATCTCACAGCCGCCATTGTAGCTTTGTTGCTGGGCAGTGTTTTCATGAACTTCTTTTTCTTCCGTAAATCCACCGACTATAAAAGCCGCTACCAGTCGCTCATAGCCACCAAAGAAAAGCTGGAAGCAGATAAGGAACAACAGGCGCTGACCAGTTTGAAGGAAACGCCCGCCAATGTGGTAACAGATGCAGATCCGCTGAATAACCCCGATTTTAAATGGACAAAGATCCCCGGCGGCGGCAAGTATGCAGGCAACCTGGTAGCCGTAGGATGGAATGCAAACACACAGGCCGTATACCTGCAGGCACAATTAATGCCTATACCTCCGGCCGGTAAGCAATTCCAGCTGTGGGCCATAGTAAATAAGAAACTGGTAGATGCAGGTGTGTTCCTCACCGGAGCCGATGCGTCACAACTGTTACAACAAATGAAAGCGGTGGCTGCCGCACAAGGCTTTGCCATTACGCTTGAAAAGAAAGGCGGCAGCCAGGACCCCAGTATGGACCAGGTATGCATGTCGGCAAAACTGGCAAAATAACGCCGGGTTTGTTTATCATGATAAATGAGTATCTTGCCTTTACCGGCACCCCGATTAACCATTTCAAAGAAGCACAACTGTTATAAAAAAAATATCCGTGAAAGCTGAAGGCATGATGATCATGTTCCGTTCTGTCGTGTTGTGAAATCTATCCGTAACTAACTATCTAAAATTATATCCAATCTGTTTTGGAATACGCTGCTACATATACAGAAGCTGAGCTGGTGCAAGGTTTAAAAGCCCGTGACCAGAAAATATTCAGTTACCTGTATGACCAGTATTCACCGGCATTATATGGGGTGATTGTGAAGGTACTGAACGACGACAACTCCGCCGGGGATGTATTGCAGGACGTATTCATGAAGATCTGGCGTCATCTCGACCGCTACGATGAAACAAAAGGCAGGCTTTTTACCTGGATGCTGAATATTGCGCGGAACACTGCGATAGATATTCTCCGGTCCAAATCACATAAGATGGAGCAGAAAATCCGGAATATGCCGGATGACGTACATGTAGTCGACAGCCTCATTGCTGTGCAGCCATCTGCCGACTACCTTGGTTTTTCCAGGTTCCTGGAAAAGCTTACCAAAGAACAGCGTACCCTGATAGATTTAGCATATTATAAAGGTTGTACCCAGGAAGAAATTGCCCGGGTGATGGACATCCCTTTGGGTACCGTGAAAACGAGGATGCGCAATGCCATTAATCAATTAAGAACCATTTTAAACAAGTAAATATTTTTTCCAATAGTGGACCCACAACATTTCATATCGTCCGGAATTATTGAGCTATACATAGCAGGTATGGCCAGCGATGAAGAAACTCAGGAGCTGGAAGCCGCTATGGCCCAATACCCGGCTGTGGCCGAAGAGGTGGAAGCCTATCGCCGCAGTATGGAAGAATATATCAGGTTGCAGGGCAAAAATCCGGAGACGGATATTAAAAAACGTTTATTCACACAAATCAATAATGAACCCAATTTGCAGGAGGGTGAACCTGTACCCGATCAAGACCTGCAACAACCAAAAGTAGTGTCCATGCAAGAAACTAAAAGCCTATCCTGGAAATGGCTTGCCACCGCCGCTGCCGTGCTGCTGGTGGGAAGTCTTGTTTTAAATTATGTGTTCTTTAACCGGTACAAGGAATTCAAGGAGTACAAAGATAAATACCAATCTTTGCTCGTATCCCAGAACTCCATTTTGTCAAAGAGCAATCTTTACAAAACCCGCTTAGAACAAATGCAGGAATCTATGGAAATTATCCAGGATCCTAAAGTTCTGAAAGTGCCGATGCCAGGTACCAAAGCGTTCCCTGAAGCATTAGCTACTGTATTCTGGAACCCGCAAAGTCAGGAAGTGTATCTGAAAGTTAACAAACTGCCAGAACCAACTGCCGACAAACAGTATCAACTCTGGGCTATCGTAGATGGCAAACCGGTTGATATGGGCGTGTTCGAAATGGGTGATACAGCCAGCCTCCTCCAGAAAATGAAAGTAACCGGCAAAGCACAAATGTTTGCTGTTACCCTGGAGAAAAAAGGTGGTGCGCTGCAGCCTACTATGGAACAAATGTATGTGGCCGGAAAAATCCCCGGTTGATAAAAAGAGATAGTTCTTCTCTATCTCCTTTTAAAGAAAAACAGAAAGCTGTTGTAAGTGCTACTTACAACGGCTTTCTGTTTTTAGTATTTGCCTGGCACCCACTTTGCTCTTTTTTACTAAATTGCAGCTATGTCACATTTTTGGAAAAATATAGCCGGAACCATTGCCCTCAGCCTGTTACAATGTTTACAACTCAACGCTCAGGACACAGCCCGCTATAAAGGAATGACGGTTAACCTGGATGAAGTTATTGTAGCTGCAAAGCGTATAGGCTTCGACGTTAACAGCTTTATTAAAAGGGTGGAAGATGACACCACCTTTTACCGCGCATTCAAAAACCTGCATATCGTAGGTTTTGACGCCATCAACGATATCCAGGTACTTGGCAAAAATGCGCAGGTACAGGCCTCCCTTTATAATCAAACCCACCAGGAAATGAAAGGGAAGTGCCGCACCATGCAGGTTTCTAACGAAAAAGTAACCGGCGATTTCTATACCCGCAAAGGAAATTATAATTATTATACCGCTGAATTATACGCTAACCTCTTCTTTACCAAAGGCACCGTATGTACAGATGAATCAGGTGAAGATCCCGACCGCTCCAGCGGCAGCCTCGCCCGGCACAAGGCGCAGTTGAAACAGCTGATCTTTAACCCCGGGAAGCCTATCCGCGGCGTGCCCATCGTAGGGCCCAAAGTAGCCATCTTCAACAGTGAAGTAATGCGGTATTATGATTTTTCCATCACTGCTGCAAACTATGTGGATGGGACCTCCTGCTATGTGTTTACCGCCAAAACAAAGCCCGGCCTGAGCCGCATCGACAGGGCAGATGTGGTGATAGATGAGCTGATCACCTGGTTTAACAAAGATAATTTTGAGATCGTTGGCCGTAAATATGCTCTTTCCTACAAAACGATGTTGTTTGATTTTAATGTGAAGATGGATGTACAGATGACCAAATACAATGGCCTCCTGATCCCCGCCCTGGTTACCTATAACGGCACCTGGAACGTACCCTTCAAGAAAAGGGAAACAGCCGTGTTCGCAGCCAGGTTCCTGAATTTCACAGGGGCGCAGTGATAGCTAATTCACCAAAGTAATGGTACCGGTTTTATGCACAGCAAACCTGGTGATCACTTCTTTATAATCCACAATCCATACATAGGTGGCAATATCCGCTAAAATACCGTTTACACGCCCGTTCCAGCCAACCTGCGGATCTGTGGTAAAGAAGATCCGTTCTCCCCAGCGGTTATAGATGCTGAGTGTATAATCGTATATGGGACACCGGTATACCGGCCGGAAATAATCATTTCTTCCATCTCCGTTGGGGGAAAAGGCAGTAGGAAAATACAGCTGGCATTCGCAATCGTGGTATTTTACTTCTACCGAGTCAACGGATTGCCCGCAACTATTGGTAGCCACCATCGCATAAAACCCTGGCCGCGTAACGGTATACATGGGTGTGCTGGTACTGTCCTGCCATTTATAGGTACCCCCGCCGGCGCCGGTAGCGCGCAGCTGGTACACTTCATTTCTGCAAAGCAGTGTATCCGGACCAAGGTTTACCCGCAGGGTGTCTTCAAATTTTACAGAGATACTATCCATCGATTCGCAGCGGCCTATTTGTGCATGCACATAATAGAAGCCGGGCTTGGTCACATAATACGTGGCCTGATCGGAGCTGTCCTGCCAGAGATATTGCCCGTTTCCGAAATCGGCGGTAAGCACCAGGAAGTTTCCTTTGCAGATGCTGGTGTCGTTGCCCAGGTCCAGTTTTTTTAAACGGTTATAATTAATGAAGATGGTATCTACCACACTGCAGGTGTTGTTAATTTCCACCAGCGCCCACAGGTTAGTGGTATTGCTAATAGTCACCGCCGGCGTGGTGGCGCCGGTACTCCATTCCCACCGGGTGGCCTCGGGAATGGCAGGAGCTACGCGGATCGATTCTCCGGGGCAAAGCAGGGTATCCGGACCCAGTGAAAAGGGATAAGGGGCGCCGGTGAACGTAATGGTGATATCGTCCGACACGGTAGGGCAACCTTTCGGATATACGTCTACGTGATAAGTGCCTGAGGTGTAAACATCCTGCGTGGGCTCTGTATTCCCGGTACTCCAGAGATACGTACAGTTTTGCGCGGTAGCATCCAGCGCAATATGTTCGCCGGTGCATAGCACGAGGTCTTTGCCAAGCTCTATTTCCGGGATGGGTGTATAGAAAATATTGACGGAGTCGGGACTCGGACAGCCATTTATTTTTACTTTATAGGTAGCGGAAGTATCTACAAGAATGCTGCTGCCGGTGGAACTGTCCTGCCACAGGTAAGTAGCGCCGGGAATGATGGGCGCCTGCAATGTCATGGTGCCGCCTTCACACAGGGTAATGTCCTGGTCGCCGAGATCGAAGATCACAGGCGTAACAATGGTAACAGATTGAATGGTGGTATCCGGAAGGCCATTGCGCCAGGCGATGAGGGTATCGGTATAAGTGCCAACGCTGTTATAAATATGATACGCCTGCATGCTCCTGGAAGAATCTTTATCTCCCGAAGGGGGATCGTTAAAAAACCACTTCACAGAGTCAATGCCCGCGGGATTGATGATCAGGAAAAAAGAAGTATCGTTTACACAGGTAGAGGATACAGCAAAGGGGGTGTTCTGGGCGCCGGCCTTGTTGCCAAACAGGCAGCATACCAGCAAAACCGGCATAAGGAATAAGAATCGACAGAAAACAGATATTTGGTCTCTCATGTAATGACATGGGTAATTGCTGCTAAGATAACCTAAACATGTAGAATATTTATAATAATAAATATGAATTTTAGGAGAAGATGATTTTAGCGGAGACAGTTCCCCGCTAAAACCAGTTATAAGTTATACTTCGTCGTCTTTCAGCGGTCTGGCTGCAATATATCTTTTCCACTTTTCCAGTACGGAGGTAAAGTCGGAAGGTAGGTTGCTTTCAAAGTACATCTGCTCGCGGGTGCGGGGATGTATGAAGCCCAGCTGTTGCGCGTGCAAGGCGTGGCGTGGCATAATACTGAAGCAGTTTTCCACAAACTGTTTGTATTTCGTGTATACGGTTCCTTTCACAATGCGGTTACCGCCGTAGGTTTCATCGTTAAACAGCGAGTGGCCGATATGCTGCATGTGTACACGGATCTGGTGGGTGCGGCCGGTTTCAAGACGGCATTCAACCATGGTTACATAATTAAACCGTTCCAGTACGCGGTAGTGGGTGATGGCTTCCTTGCCATATTCGCCATCCGGATATGCATCCATAATCTTACGTAAGCGTTGATGGCGGCCTACGTGGGCCACCACGGTGCCTTCGTCTTCTTCAAAGTCGCCCCATACCAGCGCAATATAGCGGCGATGCACGGTGTGATCGAAGAATTGTTTGGCCAGGTCATTCATCGCTTTTTCGGATTTGGCGATGACCAGCAATCCGCTGGTATTTTTATCGATGCGGTGTACCAGCCCGAAGCGCGGGATTTCCGGCTCGGTAGCCTGGGTTTTATCGCCCAGGTACCACGACAGGCCATTCACCAGTGTACCATCGCGGTTGCCGCAGCCGGGATGTACTACCAGGCCGGCGGGTTTGTCGATGATCATAATATCGTCGTCTTCAAATACAATATTCAGCGGTAGCTCTTGTGGAATGATGTCGGTATTTTCCGGGTTCCGGTTGGAAAACACGACAATCCTGTCCAGTGGCCTGATCTTGTAATTGGCCTTAACGGGTTTGTCGTTCACCAACACCAGTTCACCATCCAGGGCCTGTTGGATCTTATTGCGGGTGGCGCCTTCTATGCGGTTAGTAAGGAATTTATCAATACGGATAGGGTCCTGTCCTTTGTCGACCACCATATTAATCTTTTCATATAGTTCCTCACTGCCATCCCCGTTTTCCAGCTCATCTTCCAGTTCCAGCAATTCTTCAGCCATTAATATAATTTTTTGCAAAGGTAAAGCTTAGTTGGCAGTTTAGCAGCCCTGTGGGCAAATGTTCCGTATCACAGCGAATTGGCGTACCTTTGCGCAGCTGAAAAAGACCAATATGATCATGGATAAAGTAAAGCAGAAGATTGTAGTAAGAGACCTCGGCGTAATAGACTACCAGGCTGCCTGGGATTACCAGGAGCAGTTGCTGAAGGAAAATGTGCAGTTGAAAACCAGGGTAGCCGATCAGTTGCCAAAAGCCACTACCAACTACCTGTTGTTTTGCGAACATCCTCCCGTGTATACCATTGGTAAAAGCGGTCATATGGAAAACCTCCTGATCTCCCAACAGGAGCTGCAGGAGCAGGGGATAGGCTTTGTGCCTACCAACCGTGGCGGAGATATTACGTTTCATGGTCCCGGCCAGGTGGTGGGTTATCCTATCCTGGATCTCGAAAATTTCTTTACAGATATTGGTAAATACCTGCGTTGCCTTGAAGAGGTGATTATCCGCACGCTGGCGGAATATGGCGTAACCGGCGACCGTTCTTCCGGAGAAACCGGCGTATGGCTGGATCCGCACGATAAAGCGAAAGCCCGTAAAATATGCGCTATGGGGGTTCGTTGCAGCCGTTGGGTAACCATGCACGGCTTTGCCCTGAATGTGAATACCCTGATGGACTACTTCAACAACATCATTGCATGTGGTATTGCCGACAAACAGGTAGCCTCACTAGATAAAGAAGTGGGTAAGCCGGTAAGCCTGGAAGAAGTGAAAGCTAAGCTGAGTAAACATTTCGGCGAAGTGTTTAACGCTGAAATGGTATAGTTACATTTTGTAGTTGAGCGGAATGAACAGGTTCCATTTCTCCTTTAATTTTCCCTCCTCGAATATTTCGAAGTTGAACCATCCTGCATGCATAAAAATAGCTTTCTCTAAAATGAGGGAAGGGCCTTTTACCTGGTCGATATCGAAAAGGAAAGTACCGTTGGATTCATAAAACTTAATGGAGTACTTCTTTTGCGGTGCATCCGGCAGCTTTATGTTGATATTGCCATCGGCAGTAGTGTAAATATAGTTGGAGGGGTGCCAGGATGCTCTTTCCGGCTCCCTGTTTTCCTGTTCCTTGCCTCTCAGGCCCCTTGAAGCATCCATGATGTCGGCATACTGCAATTTCTGATCGGCGCGGATAGTGCTGTCGGACAGGGCCAGTACCGTTTTGCTGTACATGAAACGTCCGTTGGTGAATAAAATAAAGAGACGGTAATAGTTACTGCCCGGTAACGGTTTATTATCAAGATAGGCGTTCCTTGTTTGAGTAGGGTAGCTGGCGTAACCAATGGTATTGAAGTTCAGTACGCTGTCGAGCGAGCGCTGAATACCTATTTCCTTTACCTGTGTGAAGCCGGAGATCCAGTCCAGTTGTATCCTACCGGTTTTAATAGAAGCGGTAAAATTAGGCAGCACAGGTGGCACAAACTCCTGTGCCTGAGCCTTTCCTGCAAATCCGGTCAATAAAAAAATTCCAATAACAAATGTTATACGCACAATCTGCTTCATACTGATTATTCCGTGAGCTCTTAAAGTTGGCAAAAATACACTACCGTTCAAATATAATGAACAGTTTTTAAAAGGAAAGAACGCCGGGAGGGAGGGAAAGATTGCCCTGGAGGCCTCCGGTGTGTACCAGCAATACGTTGCTGTTCGCCGGAAAGCAGCCCTGCTGGACCAGATCACGAAAGGCCATTACCAGTTTGCCGGTGTAAATAAAATCTGTGGGAATACCTGTTTCTTGATAGACAGTATTGATAAAATCTATAAGTGCAGGCGATTTTTTGGCATAGCCGCCACCGTGGTGTTCGTATAATAGCCGCCAGCGGTTGTTATTACCGGGATGCAGCAGGTCAGTAATTTCTTTTTCAAGGTACTGAGCGCCCTTTAATACGGGAATGCCAATTACCTGCTGATGCGGTGCAGCACTGTTGATCAGGCCCGCGAGTGTGGTGCCTGTGCCTGCGGCACAAAGGATATGTGTATAATTTGTTGTGGGGAAGATAGAAAGGATCTCTTCACAGCCCCGGGCGCCCAGGGCATTGTGACCGCCCTCCGGAACAACATGATAGCCGGGATATAAGGTGTTACCTGCTTTGTGATGGCGATAATCTTCCCGGCTAATAAAAACCAGCTTCATGCCATTGTCTGCTGCGGTTTGAAGCGTATGATTCAACTGGCCCTTATGCTCTTCTCCACGGATAATTCCTGCACAGGGCAAGGCTGCTTCCTTACAGGCCAGGGCGGTGGCTGCAATATGATTGGAGTAAGCGCCGCCATAGGTAAGGATGCCGTTGCGGTTATTAGTCCTAGCCGCTTCGATGTTGTATTTCAGCTTAAACCACTTATTCCCGGATACTTCCGGGTGAATTTTATCCAAACGCAGCATGGCAGCCTGGATATGCTCCGGCAGCCAGGAAGTTTGAAAGGATTCAAGGGTGATGTTATCGTAAGAAAGCATGTAGCGATTAAGTGATAAGGCAGTAAAAAGATCGGGGAGATGAAGGCATATTGCAGCATTCATCTCCCCAAATATAAAATCAAAATCGTTTATTAATCGTTGGTCAGGAAACCACCCTGGCCTCTGTACAGCTTCACGGCCTTATCCAGCTTCACTTTCAGCACAGTGATATATTTATCCTGTACATTTTCCGGTACGTTTATGAAAACCAGTCCGGGTACAGGACTCCAGGAAATTTTGCCGACTACTTTGTGGGTCAGCTGGCTGTTGTTGCCCAGTACGGTGATGCTTTCAATTTTATTGGAAAGTCCTTTCACCATTACCTGGCCACTGGTTTTAGCCGGCAGGAACAGGTAGAGGGTGCTGGAATCTTTTGAGAGGGTGGTGGGGCCGTAGAAGTGTCCCTGCGGAATACCACCGATGGTATTGAACACTGCTTCGCCATTGCGTTTGTTCCAGGCGCCGAGTTCTTTCAGCATGTGAACTTCTTCTTCCGGGATGCTGCCATCGGCTTTGGGGCCGATATCGAGCAGGAGGTTGCCGCCATTGCTTACGGCATCCACGAAGATGGTGATAATTTCAAAAGGTGTTTTCCAGTTGTTGTCCTGTGGCTGCCATCCCCAGTTGTTGTTGATGGTCATGCATAGTTCCCACCAGTGGTATTTCGGGCGTGACACGGGGAAGTTCTGTTCCGGCGTTTCATAGTCGCCGTATCCCTGCAGGCGTCCGTTGATAATGGTGTTGGGATTATGGGAGGTGAGCATTTGTCGCATTTTGGGGGCTTCCCATTCTTCGGCGGAGTGTTCCCAGTCGCCATCGAACCACCACAGGTCCGGGTTGAACTTCGTCATTACCTCGGCCATTTGTCCTTCATAATATTTCAGGAAGCGTTGCCATCTTTCGGGCTGGGCTTTGATATCATAGCGGTTGCTGTCTTTCAGGAACTGCGGATAATCGTTGTGGCTCCAGTCGATCAGGGAGAAATAGGCACCACATTTGATATTATCGCGCCGCAAAGCCGCGTAGAGAGGGGTGAGCACGTCTCTTTTCGCCGGTGTACTGTTGGCAACATCCAGTTTACTGTATTTGCTGTCCCACAGCGCTACGCCATCGTGGTGTTTGGTGGTCATCACTGCATAGCGGGCGCCGGATTCTTTGATCAGGTCGGCCCATACCTGCGGGTTGTAATTGTTTGCAGTAAAGCCTTTCAGCTGCTGCATATAATCGGGGTAGGATATTTTTTTGTTGTGGAATGACCAGGATTCATCGATTCCTTTGACAGAGTAGATGCCCCAGTGAATGAAAATGCCCAGTTTGGCATCGGAGAACCACTGCATTTTTTCTTTAATGTCATCCGGATTTGTTTTCTGTTGCGCATTGGCAGTAGTAAGAAGCTGCATGGCAACGGCTCCCAGCACTAATAATCTCTTCATTGTTCAGTTTAATTAATCTTTAAAAAAGGGCGTTACTACAAAAAGAAAGTGTGAAAATAGTTTTAATGATTAAATTTAGCGCCGATATTTTTAGGTAAATAGTTGACACTTATAAAACTAATATCAGAAAAATGCAACCGACTTTATTGATTTTGGCGGCCGGTATGGCCAGCCGATACGGCAGTTTAAAGCAAATCCAGCAATTTGGCCCCAGCGGTGAAACTATCGTTGACTACTCTATTTACGACGCTATCAGCGCCGGTTTTGGAAAAATAGTGTTCATCATCCGCGAGAATTTTGCGGCTGAGTTCAGGGAAATCTTTGAACCAAAGCTCAAAGGCCGCGTGGCTGTTGATTTTGTATACCAGGAAATGGATGCATTTTTAGGAGATCATACGGTTCCGGCCGACAGAACCAAGCCATGGGGTACTGCCCATGCGGTTCTTTGCGCCAAAAACGCTATCAATGAGCCATTTGCAGTGATCAATGCAGATGACTTTTATGGTACAGATGCTTTCGTTAAAATGGCTGCTTTCCTGAATAACGACTGTAAGCCCAACGTATACAGCGTAGTTGGCTATGAACTGGGCAAAACTATCAGTGAGCACGGTTCTGTTTCCCGCGGCGTATGCGAAGTAAGCGCAGACGGCAACCTGGCGGCTATCAACGAAAGGACCAAGATATATGCTGAAAACGACCAGATCGTTTATGAAGAAGCAGATGGCAGCAAACATCCGTTACCTGCCAACACGCCGGTATCCATGAACTTCTGGGGATTCCACCCGAGCGTATTTGAACTGAGCCAGGGCCTTTTCAGCGAATTTCTGGAGAAAAACAGCAGCAATCCTAAATCTGAATTCTTTATTACGATTGTAGCCGATGAATTTACCCGCCGTGGTATAGGCCAGGTAAAAGTAATTCCAACCAGTGCAAAATGGTTTGGCGTTACTTACAAAGAAGATGCACCGGGAGTGCAGGCCAGCTTGTCGGCGCTGGTTAAGAATGGAGAATATCCAGACAATTTATGGAAATAAAACCCAACAGCAGGATCCTTCAGGCTTTCGGACTTGAGCCTGAAGGATTAAATGTCCGAAAATTTGGATCAGGACACATCAACAACACTTTTTTGTTAGAAAAAAAGCAGGACGGCAGTAGCTACGTTTTACAAAAGATCAATGTAAACGTATTTAAGGAACCAGGAGTTATCGCCGCCAACCAGAGAATGGCAGCGGATTACCTGGCAGTTCATCATCCCCGCTATCTGTTTATTACGCCGATCCCCACGGTTAACGGGGAAGAGCTCTTTGTAATTGACAACGAATACTGGAGATTGATCCCTTTTATTGCGGATTCCGTAACGGTAGACCAGGCCGACAACCCAAAGCAGGCGTATGAAGCAGCCAGACAATTTGGCCGCCTCGCCAGTTACCTTTCGGGAATTGACCTGAAGCCGTTTAAAGCTTCGATTCCAAACTTTCACAACCTGACCCTTCGGTACAGCGCCTTCCAGGAGGCAATCCGAACGGCAAAGGAAGACCGGAAAGTTGCAGCAGAAGAGATGATTGAAGATTTCCTCCGCTATTCTGACATCGCAGTAACGTATGAACAACTGAAAACAAATCCTGAATTCAGGGACCATCTGATGCATCACGATACCAAAATCAATAATGTATTGCTCAACAAGGATACTTATGAAGGTATTTGTGTATGTGACCTGGATACCCTGATGCCCGGAAAAATCATCTCAGACCTCGGTGACATGGTACGCACTTATGTTTGCCCCGTGTCTGAAGAAGAAAGGGATTTCAGCCAGATCGTTATCCGCGAAGAATACTACGAAGCCCTTATGCAGGGGTATCTCGCAGAGATTGGCGGTACTTTGACAAAAGTAGAAAAAGAACAACTGTTCTTTGCCGGGAAGTTTATGATCTACATGCAGGGGATACGCTTCCTCACCGATTATCTGAACGGTGACGTATATTATCCCATCAAGTACCCGACACACAATTACGACCGCGCAAAAAATCAACTGGTTTTACTGCAGCGGCTCATGGAAAAAGAAACAGTACTGCAGGATATCATCGATAAATGCCTGCACGTCAATGTAACAAGTGAACAGTAAATGAAATCATTTTTAGAACGTGAACAGTAAAATGAAATCATTTTATCCCGGTGCAGGAAGCACCGGGATTTTTTTTGAGCGGATATTGTCTTGGCTCAGGATTACGCTGATTATACTGATTACCCGGATTTTTACTTTTGGATTTTTTTTAGATTTTTTAGATTTCCTTAAAATAATAATTAAGGGAGATAAAGCGGATACATCCGCTTTATCTCCCTTAATCCTTTATAAATCCAAAAAGTAAAAATCCGGGTAATCAGTATAATCAGCGTAATCAGCGGGAAAGACAAAATCCGCGTCTTTTGTACACAAAACCAGTAGATTAATTTATAACGATCCTGTGATTTGTTTAGAAAATAAGCAACTATTGCCTTGTTTTTTTAAATATTTTCAAAAACCCTTAATGTGATTAATTTTTTACTAAATATTGCCTGTATTGTTGTTTTTTATTTTTTTCACGAATACTTTTGTAGAAACGCTAAAGAAAATAAGCACCTCCATGTGGGTAAATAAAGACAATATAAAACTTAATCACATCGTGCCTCAGCTCAACTGGGCTATCACGAAGGTCGTGATTATCGTCGTTGTCATTATTAGCCACCAGTATGGAGGATAGGTAAACGTGCATATAATCACAAAATATAACGCCTTCCTCCGCAAAGAGGGAGGCTTTTTTTTGGACTGTATATTCCTGGTATAATTTCAATTTTATGTATAGCTATTACAACGACAACACTTTTCTTTACATCAACGGTGAGTACACCAAAGCAAATGCTGCTACAACTGACCTGTATGGTCAGTCGCTCCACTACGGTTATGCTGTTTTTGAAGGCATCCGCGCCTACAAAACCGCAAACGGCGAAGTGAAGATCTTTAAAGCAAAAGAACACTTCGACCGCCTGAAGCGCTCCTGCGAACTGATCCACATCCCCTACAAATTTGATAACGAAGAGCTGATCGCCGCTTGTTATAAAGTACTGGAGATGAATAACATGGAAGAAGCTTATATCAGGCCGCTGGTGTTCTGTCCGCCGAATATGACGCTGAAAGCCGCCGCAGAGTCGCACATCCTGATCTGCGCATGGGAATGGGGAGCTTACCTGGGAGAAAAGCTGTTGCGCGTAATGACTTCCTCCTACGAACGACCAAATCCCAAAGCCTTTAAAATAGAATCCAAGTCGGCCGGCCTTTATGTAAACTCAATACTGGCCTCGCAGGAAGCAAAAGAAAAAGGTTACGATGAAGCGCTGCTGCTGGATATGAATGGTTACGTTGCAGAAGGCCCCGGTGCTAACATCTTCTTTGAAAAAGACGGCAAAATATACACTCCTCCCGCCGGTAACATCCTCCCAGGCATCACCCGCGCCACTGTTATCGAACTTTGCCAGGAACTGAATATCCCACTGGAACAAAAATTATTTACCATCCCGGAATTAAAAGAAGCCGAAGCAGCATTCTTCTGCGGTACTGCAGCAGAAATCATCGGTATCGACTCCCTGGACGGTCAGTCTTTCAGCAAGCCCTGGGCACAGTCGCTCGGAAAAATACTCCAACAGGCCTACAAAGCTAAAGTGCTGGAAAAAGCATTCCAACGCGAAGCTCAACTGGCATAACCGTTGGCTGTTAGCTGTTAGCATTCGCTAAATGCTAACAGCTGACAGTTAAAATCCTTTGAAGGTTGTAAATCGAAAAACTTATAATCCTTTACAGTAAAGGGTTTTAAAGCTTAAAAGGCAGATTTGAAGACCGGTAAATTGGAATAAGTTGGTTTGAATTTGACGACGCCACCGGGTAATTTGTGGAGAGTTTTTAAAATAGGGTACCTATAAACACCTGTAATCGGGGTAATAACAAAAAGCAATGGAATTAAATAAATACAGCAAGACGATCACGCAAGACCCTACGCAACCAGCTGCGCAGGCACAATTGTATGGAATTGGTTTAACAGAAGAAGATCTGAAAAAAGCACAGGTGGGTATCGTTAGCATGGGCTACGATGGCAACACCTGCAATATGCACCTGAACGATCTGGCTAAAGATGTCAAAAAAGGCGTCTGGGCAAATGATCTGGTCGGACTCATTTTCCATACCATTGGCGTCAGCGATGGTATGAGCAATGGTACGCCGGGGATGCGTTATTCCCTTGTTAGCCGTGATCTGATTGCAGATTCCATTGAAACCGTTGCAGGAGCACAGTATTACGACGCCCTGATCACCGTACCAGGCTGCGATAAGAATATGCCCGGCTCCCTGATGGCGATGGGTCGCCTCAACCGCCCCTCTATCATGGTTTATGGTGGTACTATCGCACCCGGAAAATATAAAGGCCAGGATCTCAACATCATCTCTGCATTTGAAGCATTAGGTCAGAAAATGGCCGGTAAACTGGATGAAGGCGATTTCAAAGGCATTGTACAGAATTCCTGCCCCGGCGCAGGCGCCTGTGGCGGTATGTACACCGCTAATACCATGTCTTCCGCTATCGAAGCACTCGGTATGAGCCTCCCATACAGCTCATCCAACCCCGCATTGAGCCAGGACAAAAAAGATGAATGTATTGCTGCCGGTAAATACATCCGCCTGCTCCTTGAAAGAGATATTAAACCTAAGGACATCATGACCAAAGAGGCATTTGAAAATGCCCTCACCATCATCATGGCCCTGGGTGGCAGCACCAACGCCGTACTGCACTTTATCGCCATCGCGAAGTCAGTAGGCATTTCCATCAGGCTGGAAGATTTTCAGCGCATCAGCGACAAAACACCGCTGATCGCCGACCTGAAACCAAGTGGTAAATACCTCATGGAAGACCTCCACAATATCGGCGGTGTTCCTTTGGTAATGAAATACCTCCTGAAAAAAGGATATATCCACGGCCATTGTATGACGGTTACCGGTAAAACAATCGCCGAAAACCTGGAAAACGTGGCAGACATAGACTTCAGCACACAGGATATCATTGTGCCGCTGGAAAAACCACTGAAACCAACCGCCCACATCCAGATCCTTTACGGTAACCTCGCCACAGAAGGCTCCGTAGCGAAGATCACCGGTAAGGAAGGCGAACGCTTCAGAGGCCCCGCCCGTGTATTCGACGGCGAATTTGAACTGATCGCAGGTATCACCTCCGGTAAAGTAAAAGAAGGAGATGTAGTGGTGATCCGCCAGGTAGGCCCGAAAGGCGCACCAGGTATGCCGGAAATGCTGAAACCTACCAGCGCCATCATGGGCGTGGGATTAGGCAAAAGCGTAGCCCTCATTACCGATGGCCGCTTCTCCGGTGGTACCCACGGATTTGTGGTAGGCCATATCACCCCGGAAGCTTTTGAAGGGGGAAATATCGCACTTGTACAAGACAACGATATCATCGAAATAGACGCAACGAAGAACTTTATCAATGTGGAAATCAGTGACGAAGAACTGGCCGCACGCCGGGCAGCGTGGATACAACCCGCATTGAGAGTGACCAATGGAATCTTATTTAAGTACGCAAAACTTGTAAAAAATGCAACAGAAGGATGTGTTACCGATGAAGCCTGAGATAGCAGATAAACAGTTAGCTGCAAAGCCTGTGATTACAGGTTCCGAAGCAGTGATCCGCTCCCTGATCGAAGAAGGAGTGGACACCATTTTCGGATATCCCGGCGGGGCGATCATGCCTATTTATGATGCCCTTTACGATTTCCAGGATCAGGTCCATCACATACTCGTCCGGCACGAACAGGGTGCCACTCATGCTGCACAAGGTTATGCACGCAGTTCCGGTAAGGTAGGTGTAGCTTTTGCTACTTCCGGTCCGGGCGCCACCAACCTGGTTACAGGTTTGGCCGACGCTTATATGGACAGTACCCCAATGGTATGCGTAACCGGCCAGGTAGCTGCCGCCCTGTTAGGAACCGATGCATTTCAGGAAACAGATGTGATCGGCATTACCATGCCTATCACCAAGTGGAATATACAGGTGACCCGTCCGGAAGATATTCCGGGCGCAATGGCCAAAGCATTTTACATTGCCCGCAGCGGCCGTCCCGGCCCTGTACTGGTGGATATCACCAAAAACGCACAGTTCGGGGAATTTGAATACGAGTACAAGAAATGTGAATATATCCGCAGTTACCGTCCTATTCCTGAATTAAACCAGGATGCGGTAACAGCAGCAGCAGCGTTGATCAACGGTGCAAAGAAGCCATTCATCCTCTGTGGCCATGGCGTACTGTTATCAGGTGCCGAAAAAGAACTGATCGCGCTGGCGGAAAAAGCCGCCATTCCTATCGGATCTACTTTACTGGGCCTGTCTGCCGTACCGGTAGATCACCCGCTGTATGTAGGTATGCTGGGAATGCATGGTAACTATGGTCCTAACATGCTCACCGGCGAAGCCGATGTGGTGATCGCAGTGGGAATGCGCTTTGATGACCGTGTAACGGGCGATGTAGGCACCTATGTTCCCAACGCCAAAGTTATACACATCGAAATCGATGCAGCAGAGATCAATAAGATCATCAAAGCTGATGTAGCCGTTCACGCAGATGCAAAGCCAGCCCTGGCAGCATTGATCAAACAGGTAAACCCTGCTGAGCATGCCGCCTGGCTGGAAGAATTCCGCGCCGCTGATAAAAAAGAATATGATAAAGTACAGCATGCTGAACTGTATCCACAGGAAGGTGAGCTGAAAATGGCAGAAGTAATCCGCCTGATCTCAGAAAAAACCAAAGGCGAAGCAGTGCTGGTAACAGATGTCGGTCAGCACCAGATGGTAGCCTCCCGCTATTACCGCTTCAAAAATCCCAATACCAATGTCACCTCAGGTGGAATGGGTACGATGGGCTTTTCGCTGCCGGCAGCAATGGGCGCTAAAACCGGTACGCCCGAAAAAGAAGTAGTTGCTATTATCGGCGATGGTTGTTTCCAGATGACCTTACAGGAACTGGCCACTATTCACCAGTCACAGATTGGTGTGAAAATAGTGATCCTGAATAACAACTTCCTGGGAATGGTAAGACAATGGCAGCAGCTGTTTTTCGACAGGCGCTATTCCTCCACTGAAATGGTCAATCCCGACTTTGTACAGGTTGCCAAAGGATTTTATATCCCCGGCAAAAAAGTAACAGCAAGGGAAGATATATCCGCCGCTATTGATGAAATGCTGGCGCACAAGGGTGCTTATCTGCTGGAAGTGGTAGTGGAAAAAGAAGATAACGTATTCCCTATGGTGCCCGCAGGTGCTCCTGTTTCCAGCATCAGGCTGGAGTAGCAGCATCCCGGAGGATTCACATTGATCATTTGTAATTCACAACAGGTATATGCAAAAAGAGTATACAGTAACGGTATATACGGAAGACCGTATAGGTATAACCAACCGTATCACCATAATATTTACCCGCAGGGGTATTAATATCACCAGCTTAACCACCGCTGAAACAGAAATTCCCGGTGTGTATAAGTTTGTAATAACGGTGATGTCTACACGTGAGAAGCTGGATAAAGTAGTTGGACAGATAGAAAGGCTGATTGAAATTCACCGCGCTTTTGTGCATGAAGAAGATGAAGTGGTATACCAGGAGCTGGCGCTGTATAAAATTTCTACCCGGTCGTTACATACAGGTGATATTGAAAGACTGATACGTGAAAATAATGCGCGTATCCTGACGATCACCGCGGATTATTTTGTGATCGAGAAAACAGGTCACCAGCAGGAGCTGACCGACTTTATCAAGAAACTGGAGCCATATGGCCTGATAGAGTACACTAAGAGCGGAAGGGTAGCCATTGTAAAATGGAGCCGCCGTTTCCACGAGCACCTGAAAGAATTACACACACAGGAAGCTCCCGGCATTTAGCCGTGTGCTTTCAGCAAATAACTGGCTGCCGGCCAGCCGCCGGCAGCTGACATCTTAATCATTATTCATTCAAATCACACCTCAGCTAACAGCTAACAGCTAGTAGCTAAAAGCTAAAAAAACAACACATGGCAACCATCAATTTTGGAGGGGTACTCGAACAAGTAGTAACCAGAGAAGAATTCCCTATGGAAAAAGCAAGGGAAGTGCTGAAGAACGAAGTGATTGCAGTTATTGGTTATGGCGTACAAGGTCCTGGCCAGGCACTGAACCTGAAAGACAATGGCTTTAATGTTATTGTAGGTCAACGTAAAAATTCCAAAACCTGGGACAAAGCAGTTGCTGATGGCTGGGTTCCTGGTGAAACTTTATTCGATATCGAAGAAGCAGCTCAGAAAGGTACTATTCTTCAGTTCCTGCTGTCTGATGCCGGACAGATCACCCTGTGGCCTACTTTAAAGCAACACCTGACTCCTGGTAAAGCACTGTACTTCTCCCACGGTTTCGGTATCACCTATAAAGAACAAACCGGTATCATTCCTCCTGCTGATGTAGACGTAATCCTGGTAGCTCCAAAAGGTTCCGGTACTTCACTGCGCCGCCTGTTCCTGGCTGGTCAGGGTCTGAACTCCAGCTACGCTATTTTCCAGGACGCTACCGGCCGCGCTAAAGAACGCGTAGTAGCACTGGGTATCGGTGTTGGTTCCGGTTACCTGTTTGAAACAGATTTCAAAAAAGAAGTTTTCTCCGATCTTACCGGCGAACGCGGCTCTCTCATGGGTTGTATCCAGGGTATCTTCGCTGCTCAATACGAAACACTGCGTAAGAATGGTCACTCACCTTCTGAAGCTTTCAATGAAACAGTAGAAGAACTCACACAGTCGCTGATGCCACTGGTAGCAGAAAATGGTATGGACTGGATGTATGCCAACTGTTCTACTACTGCTCAGCGCGGTGCGCTCGACTGGTGGAAGAAGTTCAAAACTGCTACCCAGCCTGTATTTGATGAACTGTATGCCAGCGTTGCTGCAGGTAAAGAAGCTGCCCGTTCTATCGCTTCCAACAGCACTCCGGATTACCGTGAGAAACTGAACGAAGAACTGAAAGAACTCCGTGAAAGCGAAATGTGGCAGGCTGGTGCGGCCGTACGTAAGCTGCGCCCTAACAACGCGTAATAGCAAATATTATACATTACAATGGCAAAGCATTTTCGAATTATTGAAATTATTGGCGCTCGTATTTAGTACGGAAGAATACATCTTTCTGATACTGAATACAGGTTCCATGATTTCGATAATCCCGAAAATGCTTTGCCATTTGTATTAATTACATTTTATGTCTGAAGTAATGAGTAGTGTCAATTCCCTGAATATCCTGGACGCGGCTGTGAAACTGAAACCAATCGTTACCCGCACTCCGCTGATGTATAGCGCCAATCTTTCCCGGCGTTATAACTGCGACGTATATCTGAAAAGAGAGGATATGCAGATTGTACGCTCTTATAAACTGCGCGGCGCCTATAACCTGATCAGCAGCCTGCCTGCTGAACTATTGGCTAAAGGCGTTACCTGCGCCAGCGCCGGTAACCACGCCCAGGGCTTTGCTTATGCATGTAAAGCCATGAATATTAAAGGCGTGGTGTTTATGCCGGTGATCACACCAAAACAAAAAGTTAACCAGGTAAATATGTTTGGCGGCGATCATATACAAATCCGCCTCGTAGGGGATACCTTCGACGATTGCTCTGTGGAAGCCCAGGCTTTCACAAAAGCCAATAGTATGACCTTTATCCCGCCATTCGACAACCCGAAAATAATTGAAGGACAAGGAACCGTAGCCGTTGAAATCCTGGAAGACCAGTCCGCTATCGATTTTCTTTTTGTACCCGTTGGCGGCGGCGGTCTTGCTGCCGGCCTCGGCACTTATTTCAAAACATATAGCCCTAATACCCGTATCATCGGGGTGGAACCGGAAGGCGCACCCTCTATGCTCCGCGCACTGGAAAACGGCGGTCCCGTTACCCTCGATGAAATAGAGCGCTTTGTAGATGGCGCTGCTGTTAAAAGAGTAGGTACCCTCAACTACGAAATCTGCAAAGATGTGCTGGATAAAATGCACCTCGTGCCGGAAGGAAAAGTGTGCTCCACCATCCTCCGGTTATATAACGAAGATGCAATTGTGGTAGAACCCGCGGGCGCCTTGTCCATCGCAGCACTGGACGACCATGCCGCGGAAATCAAAGGGAAAAAAGTAGTATGTGTGATCAGCGGCAGTAACAACGACATCGACCGCATGCAGGAAATAAAGGAACGTTCACTCCTGTATGAAGGATTGAAACACTATTTTATTGTACGTTTTGCACAACGCCCGGGAGCCCTGAAACAATTTGTGAACGATATACTCGGCCCGGATGATGACATCACCCGGTTTGAATATATCCAGAAACATAATAAGGAGATAGGTCCCGCGCTGGTAGGGGTGGAACTGCGAAACCGCGAGGACTATGATAAACTGATTGCCAATTGTCAGAAATATAATTTCCAGATCACCGAACTCAATAAAGACGACAGCCTGTTCGGATATCTTGTATAGAGATGAGGCGCGCCCGTAAAAGGGCGCGCTATTTTTTTTGCGATGTTACAACCGGAAGATCCAGTAATTCACACTCCTCAATTTTGAGATCCCATATCTGCCCCCGGCAATAACCCTTCAGTAAAACGCGGCTCCCCTTCGTTAAATTAATATCTTCTTTGTTCTGTAGAAAACACTTAATGGAATGAGACCTGTCGCCACTTTTAAGGATCATGTAGGCAGTACCCATCGGGTTAATACCAGTACCAATGTAAACACCGTTTATATACACCGTTTCATTTGTATACTTTTCCACGGCTACCGGATCATTCGCCAGATATAGCTTTTGAAGCTCTAATGCAGTGATGGGATACTGCGCGCATTTTCCTACACTGGTATCTTCTTCCGGCATTACTGCCTGATGCAGGTTGGCGGCGATATCCGGTAAATCAGGCGTGTGCCGCTTAACAAAAAAGTACAGTAAAACGCCGGCAATGGCTATAACAACCGTGCTAATTATAGCTAAATGCAGGTGCCGGTACCTGTTGTGGTTCTTTGAGGTAGTACTCGACATAACGGGAAATTTAGGGATAGTGACTAATATACCAACAAAATCAAAGGACAATTTCTGCTTAACAACTGCATAACAAAAAAATACCCGTTCCGGTTTACCGGAACGGGTATAAATAAAGTGGCCACTCCGGCTACACTTATTTCAAACTGGCAATATCAATTACAAACCGGTACTTCACATCACCCTTCAGCATCCGCTCATAAGCGGTATTGATATCTTTAATATTAATTACTTCCACATCACTGGTAATATTATGCTCCGCACAGTAGTCCAGCATTTCCTGCGTTTCGCGGATGCCGCCGATCAATGATCCGGCAATGCTCCTGCGTCCCATGATCAGGTTGAAGGCCGGTACCACGGACGGTTCCGGTGGCACTCCCAGGCAAATCATCACACCATCCAGGTTCAGGAGGTTCAGGTAAGTCGTGTAATCGTGGGGGGCGGAAATAGTATTGATGATAAAATCGAATTGACTGTAGAGCTGCTTTACCTGCGCTTTATCTGTCATCAGCGCGAAATGATGGGCGCCCAGCCGGCGGGCATCCGCTTCCTTGGAGGGAGAGGTGCTTAGCATCGTTACCTCAGCCCCCATAGACGCCGCAAGCTTTACCGCCATGTGGCCCAGACCGCCCAAACCCACTACCGCTACTTTATGACCTTTGCCTACTTTCCAGTGGCGAAGCGGGGAATAAGTGGTGATGCCAGCGCATAACAGCGGCGCTACTCCCTCAAGCGGCAGCTTATCAGAAACCTTCAACGTATATTTTTCGTCTGTTACAATATGGGTGGAATATCCGCCATAGGTATGCGTTTTTCTATCCATTTCGTAACCATTATAGGTACTGGCGCCACCGGTGATGCAATATTGTTCCTCTCCGGATTTGCAGGGATCGCACACCCGGCACGAATCCACAAAGCAACCTATCCCCGCCAGATCGCCTACCTTGAATTTGGTGACATGATCACCCACTTTGGTGATCCGCCCCACTATTTCATGGCCGGGAACCATCGGGTAAATTGAATTGCCCCACTCATTCCGCACCTGGTGAATATCGGAATGACATACCCCGCAATAAAGGATTTCAATCTGCACATCATGCGGTCCCGGCTCTCTGCGTTCAAAATTCCAGGGACCCAAGGGTGATGCAGCATCCTGCACAGCATAAGCTTTTGTCGCAATCATGGTGTATAATTTTAGTCCCCCGAAGCTACATAATTTGTACTATCCGGAATCCTGCGGGGGTTAAACAGCTGCTTTTACTGTTTTTTCAATAACTTATACAGTAATAAACAGATACCCGGTTTTTATTTTTGGTCTAAAATATAAGATCATGGAGCTTAATTTAAAAGGAAAGGTAGCCATCGTTACCGGTGGCAGTAAAGGTATAGGCAAAGGGATCGCGGCGTCTTTGTTGCAGGAAGGCGCTACCGTAGTGATCACCGCCCGTAATGCCGATGAACTGGAAGATACAGCCGCTATGTTCCGCCTGCAGGGACTGGACGTGCTGGCGGTAGTAGCAGATATGACAAAAGAAGCGGACCTGCAGCAATTGGTCACTACCACGGTGCAGCAGCTCGGTCACATCGATATCCTCGTAAATAACGCCGGCGGTATAGACGCATTCGGTCCGTTGGACACCATCAGCATGCCGCAGTGGCGGCAGGTGTTTGAAGTCAATTTCTTCGGCTTGGTAGCGCTCACCCAGCTGGTAATTCCTCACATGAAAAAGCAGGGTGGCGGCAGGATCATCAACATCTCCTCCGAAAATGCGGAACAGCCGGACCCCAACATGGGCCATTACAATGCTACAAAGGCCGCATTGAATAACTATTCAAAAACGCTGTCGCAGAATTACGGAAAAGATAATATCCTGGTAAACACCGTTTCGCCGGCATTTATCAAAACACCACTGGTAGATGAAATGCTGGAAGGCATCTCAAAAGGAAAAAATATTTCTATCGCCGAAGCGGCCAAAGAATTCCTGAAAGAAAACCGTCCCTACCAGGTGTTGGGCCGCCCCGGCACCCCGGAAGAAACCGGCAGCATAGTGGCGTTCCTGGCTTCTGATCACGCCTCCTTCATCACAGGCGCGGTATTCCGGGTAGACGGCGGATCTGTAGGCACTGTATAAATATCAAGTATGTTAAGTTTCTGGGAGAAGGAAAGCTTGTTGCAATACGACTATATCATTATCGGCAGCGGTATCGTTGGTCTGTCGGCTGCCATCAGCCTGAAAGAAAGAGCGCCCGGCTGCCGGGTACTGGTGCTGGAACGGGACATTTTGCCCACCGGCGCCAGTACCAAAAATGCCGGCTTCGCCTGCATCGGAAGCCTCACCGAAATACTGACCGATCTGCAAACAATGCCCGCGGATGCGGTAAGGGACCTGGTCCTGCTGCGGCTGCAAGGCTTACGCCTGCTGCGCCGCCGCCTCGGCGATACCACCATCGGCTACCAGGAAAATGGCAGCCATGAACTGATTGGCCCCCGTGAAGAATGGGCCCTGCACCAGCTCCCGGAAGTAAATCACATCCTGGGTGAGCTCTTCAACGGAGAACCCGCATTCACGCTGGCAAACGACCGTCTTCCTGCTTTCGGTTTTGCCTCAGCGTATGTAAAAGCACTTATCCGCAATAATTTTGAGGGTGAACTGCATACCGGCAAAATGATGCGGGCGCTGATCGATACAGCTGTATTAAAAGGAGTGGAAATTAAAACCGGTTGCACCGTGAAAACAATAGACGATTTTCATACAGGTGTGAACGTTATCGTGCCGCATCATACCCTGGAAGAAGATATTGCCTTTTCATCCCGTAAGGTGCTCATCTGCACCAATGCCTTTACCCGCCGGCTGCTCCCGGAGGAAGAAGTAGTGCCCGGCAGGGGACAGGTGCTGATCACCACACCGGTAAAAGACCTGCCCTTTAAAGGCGTTTTCCACATGGAAGAAGGATATTATTATTTCAGGGAACTGGAAGGACGGGTACTGCTTGGCGGTGGCCGCCAGCTCGACTTCGCCGGGGAAACTTCCACCGACTTCCGGTTCAACGACCGGATCCAGCACGAACTGGAAGTATTGCTGCGCACCGTAATACTGCCCGGCAGAGAGGTAACCATAGCCGACAAGTGGACGGGTATCATGGCTTTTGGTAAAACAAAACAACCTATCGTAAAAGCACATACGAATAATGTGATCATGGGCGTACGCATGGGAGGAATGGGAGTGGCCATCGGTTCTGTAATCGGGGATAACATCGCTGTAATGGCACTGGAGTCCTGAAGGCGCCCGCGGGATTTGCCCCGACCTGCCCATTGATTAAAATGTTTTTTCCCGACGGAGCGGAAAAACTTGCTTCCCGGTTTTCTGTGCTCTATATTTATTTTTTATTTCCACGCTACCAGGCATTCAGTTGACAATTCCCCACCCCCATAAAGGAAAGGAAATCAACCTGGAAGATATTTTATTCCGTTCACAGGTACCTTTTGTGAAAGTAAAGGGTATCAATTGTTTCTTTTTACATAAATGCACTATGATGAGCAATTTAAATGTATAGTTTTAACACCCGGTAAACCGCGGCAGCCCTCGCGTTTTTTTATTTCACGCAAAAAAAACAATTGTAAGCGTATTTTTTACATTTATTATGTATATTGATCCGCTAAATTTTTTATAACCACGTTTGAACGTTATGCAAACAAAATCCTTACACATCTTTGATTACCTGGTATTCCTGGTATATTTTTTAATAGTGGCTGGTTATGGTTACTATATCTATCAGAAAAAGAAGAAGACCACAACGGATTCCAAAGACTTTTTCCTGGCAGAAGGTTCCCTTACCTGGTGGGCTATCGGCGCATCACTCATTGCTTCCAATATTTCTGCGGAGCAGTTTATCGGGATGTCCGGAAACGGATTCAGTATGGGGCTGGCCATATCCACTTACGAATGGATGGCGGCTGCTACGCTCATCGTGGTGGCAGTATTTTTCCTGCCGATTTACCTGAAAAATAAGATCTATACCATGCCCCAGTTCCTGGAACGCAGGTATAATCAAACGGTAAGTACCATCATGGCCGTTTTCTGGCTGTTATTGTATGTGGTGGTAAACCTTACTTCTATCCTGTACCTTGGCGCCCTCGCGGTGTCCACGATCTCTGGTATTAACTTCTATGTGTGTATGGTGGCGCTGGCCTTCTTCGCCATCCTCATTACACTGGGAGGGATGAAGGTGATCGGCTACACCGATGTGATACAGGTGTTTTTCCTTATCCTCGGCGGATTAGCCACTACCTACCTGGCATTACAGCTGGTGTCTGAGCACTTCGGCGAAAAAGGCGTATTAAGAGGCTTCTCCCTGATGACGCAACATGCCAGCGATCATTTCCATATGATCCTTCATAAAGAGAATCCCAAGTACCTCGATCTGCCCGGCCTGAGCGTGCTGATAGGGGGTATGTGGATCGTAAACCTGAACTACTGGGGATGTAACCAATATATTACGCAGCGTGCATTGGGTGCGGATCTGAAAACTGCCCGTCAGGGATTACTGTTTGCAGGCTTCCTGAAACTCCTGATGCCGGTGATCGTAGTATTACCTGGTATTGCGGCTTATGTACTGTATGCCCAGAATCACGGTGACTTTGCACAATCCATGATGAAAGGTGGTTCCCTGAACCCGGATAACGCTTACCCGGTATTGCTCAATCTCCTGCCTTCCGGTTTAAAAGGACTCGCGTTTGCTGCTTTAACAGCTGCAGTGGTGGCTTCCCTGGCAGGTAAAGCCAACAGTATTTCCACCATTTATTCCCTGGATATTTATAAGAAGATATATAACAAAGATGCCGATGAAAAGAAGATCGTAGGCGTAGGCCGTGCTGTGGTAATTATCACCATGATCATTGCAATCGTGATCTCCAACTTCCTTGGCATAGATAAAAAAGGTGGTTTCCAGTTTATCCAGGAATATACCGGCTTTGTTTCTCCGGGCGTATTCGCCATGTTTGCCCTCGGGTTTTTCTGGAAACGGACAACCTCCAGCGCAGCCATGTTTGCGATGATAGGTGGTTTACTCCTTTCCTTCTTCCTGAAGTTTATGCCGGCATGGGTGAACCTGGAACCTTTGCATCAGCTTGGCTTTGCCGCATTGAACCCGGACAGCGGGTTATACGAAATGGCTTTCATCGATCGTATGGGACTGGTGTTTGTAGTGTGCGTAGTAGGTATGATCATTATCACGTTGTCGGATAAACGCAGTGTGAACAATCCGAAAGGACTGGCTATCGATGCCAGCATGTTTAAACCCAACCTGGGCTTTACGGTGGGCGCCTTACTGATTGTAGGTATCCTTATCGCCTTGTATACTGTATTCTGGTAATAAGAACATTTTATTATTTTGGTATCCGGATATTTTAGGACATTTTCCTGTCGTAAAATATCCGGTCCTTTTTCAGATTGTTAATTTCTCACGTTATGTACTTTATAGGATACGATATTGGGTCATCATCTATCAAAGCAGCATTGCTTAACGCTGACACCGGCGCCTGCGTGGCCACCGCCACCTGCCCCGAAAAAGAGATGGCCATTGATGTACCACACGCCGACTGGGCAGAACAAGACCCCGAGAGCTGGTGGAAGGAAATTGTTCACGCTACGGAACTGCTGCTGAACCGTTTTACAGTGGATCCTGCACAGATCAAAGGAATAGGTATTGCCTACCAGATGCACGGATTGGTGTGTGTGGATAAACAACAGCAGGTGCTGCGCCCGGCCATTATCTGGTGCGACAGCCGCGCTGTAAATACCGGCAATACTGCCTTTAAAGCACTTGGCGAACAGTACTGTCTGGAGCACCTGCTGAACTCACCCGGTAATTTTACCGCCTCGAAGCTTCGCTGGATCCAGGAAAATGAACCGCATATTTATGAACGCATTCATAAAGTAATGTTGCCCGGCGATTTCATTGCCATGAAATTAACCGGCGAAGCCTGCACCACCATCTCGGGCTTATCAGAAGGTACCTTCTGGGATTTTGAGGAAAATGCAGTTTCCAAATCATTACTGAAATATTATAACATAGACGAACAACTGCTGTCTGCCATCGTACCTACGTTCGGCATCCAGGGCCAGCTTACAGCGGCTGCAGCTGCTACACTGAAACTGGCGCCCGGCACACCGGTTACCTACCGCGCCGGCGATCAGCCTAACAATGCTTTTTCTCTCAATGTGCTGCAACCCGGTGAAGCCGCCACCACGGCAGGAACCTCAGGCGTAGTATATGCCGTGCACGATAAAAACAGCTTCGACCAGCAAAGTCGCGTCAACACGTTTGTGCATGTGAATAACGACCACGCCCATACGAGAAACGGTGTGCTCATGTGCCTCAATGGTACCGGCATTGCCAACAGCTGGCTCAAAAACCTGGTAGGTGATATCACGTATCCCGAAATGAATACCCTGGCGCAACAGGCGCCGATAGGCGCCAACGGCCTGCAGGTATTTCCTTTTGGCAATGGTGCGGAACGTATCCTGGAAAACAGGAGCCTCGGCGCTACCCTCCGCAACCTTGAGTTCAACCGCCACAGCCGCGCGCACATTATGCGTGCCGTACAGGAAGGCATCGTGTTTGGTCTGAACTATGGCATGGATATCATGGCTGAAATGGACCTCAGCATCCATCGCGTAAGAGCCGGACATGCCAACATGTTCCTCAGCCCCTTATTCCGGGAAGCTTTTGCCAATACCGCCAATGTTGTGATAGAACTATATAATACAGATGGAGCACAGGGCGCAGCCCGCGGCGCAGCAATAGGCGCCGGTTATGTTAGCATGGCAGATGCTTTCCGTAGCATGGAATGCCTCGCAGTAATAGAACCGGATCCCGCCCTGCAATCACAATACCGGGATGTTTATGGCAACTGGCTGAACGGTCTCCGTACCCTGATGCATTAACGGAAACATATAAGTAGATCTGGCATTTTAAAAAACCATATTAGTTATGAGTATTACATTAGGAAACAACGAGTATTTCAAAGGGATTGGTAAAATACAGTTTGAAGGTCCACAGTCAGATAACCCGCTGGCGTATAAATGGTATGATGAAAACCGCCTCATCGCGGGTAAATCTATGAAAGAACTGTTCCGTTTTGCCGTGTCCTACTGGCATACCTTCTGCGGAACAGGTGGTGATCCTTTTGGTCCTGGTACCAAACAATTCCCCTGGCTCGCTTCCCCGGATGCGAATCAGAGTGCTAAAGACAAGATGGACGCAGCTTTTGAGTTCATTACCAAAATGGGGCTTCCTTACTACTGCTTTCATGACATAGACCTGGTAGACGAAGGCGCCAACATCGCAGAATATGAAAGCCGTATGCAGCAGATCGTTGCCTATGCTAAACAGAAACAACAAGCCAGCGGTGTAAAACTGTTATGGGGCACTGCCAATGTATTCAGCAACCCGCGCTATATGAACGGCGCTGCTACCAATCCTGATTTCGCCGTATTGGCCTATGCAGGTACCCAGGTGAAAAATTCACTGGATGCCACCATCGCACTGGGCGGCGAAAACTATGTATTCTGGGGCGGTCGTGAAGGATATATGACCCTGCTCAACACCAATATGAAACGCGAACAGGAACATCTGGGCCGTTTCCTGGGCATGGCCCGCGATTACGCACGGGCACAGGGCTTTAAAGGCACCTTCTTTATAGAGCCTAAACCCTGCGAGCCTACCAAGCACCAATACGATTATGATGCCGCCACAGTGATCGGCTTCCTGCGCCAGTTTGGTCTCGATAAAGATTTCAAACTGAACCTCGAAGTAAACCACGCTACGCTCGCAGGCCATACCTTCCAGCACGAACTGCAGGTGGCAGTAGATGCGGGGATGCTGGGCAGCATCGATGCTAACCGCGGGGATGCGCAAAATGGCTGGGATACCGATCAGTTTCCCACCAACCTCAACGACCTCATTGAAAGCATGCTGGTTATTCTCGAAGCTGGCGGATTTGCCGGCGGCGGCGTAAACTTCGACGCAAAAACCCGTCGTAACTCCACCGACCTGGAAGATATCTTCCACGCACACATAGGTGGCATCGATACTTTCGCAAGAGCTGCTATTGTTGCAGAAAAAGTATTGACCGCCACACCATATAAAAAATTCCGCCAGGACCGGTACGCTTCTTTCGACAGCGGTAAAGGACAGGAATTTGAAGCGGGTAAACTTACATTGGAAGACCTCCGCAATTTTGCAGTGGCAAACGGAGAGCCTAAACAAACCAGCGGCAAACAGGAATGGCTGGAAAACCTGATCAACGCAAGCATCTAATATACTATTGGGATTTTGCTTTGGATTACCGGTAGCAACAAATGGCTGTTACCAAATAATCCCAAAGTAAAATCCCAAAATGTTTTATTTTTCTTCCAAAATAATGAACAATGAAATTTGGCATCCATTCTTTTCAAGAGGCAGGATTTGACATCATTGCGCTCCAGGATCTCGAAGCAGGTACACAGGTGGAAATAATTCCTTCTTTCGGCGCACTGCTGCATGCTTTCAAAGTAAAGCATACAACAGGACCACTGAACCTGATAGATAGTTACAAAGATATCGCCGACCTGGAAGCAAATCTCCGCACCAGCTTCAAAAGCGTAAAACTTAGTCCCTATGCATGCCGCATGAAGGATGCACAATATACCTGGGAAGGCAAACCCTACACTATCCAGAAAACATTGGCACCCGGAAATGCCATCCACGGCTTATTATATGATGCGCCCTTTACCGTAACAGCGCAACAGGCAGATGACCAGCAGGCATCGGTAACCCTTACCCATCATTTTAAACAAACCGATGATGCAGGGTACCCCTTTGCATACGACTGCATCGCTACCTTTACCCTGCGGGCCGGCAACGACCTGCAGCTGAATACCACGCTCGTGAATAAGAGTGGCGTTGCCATTCCCGTGATGGATGGCTGGCATCCATACTTCAGCACAGGTACACCGGTAGATGAGCTGGTACTTACCTTCGCTTCCAAAGAAATAGTGGAGTTCAATGAAAAACTGCTGCCTACAGGAAACGTTTTGCCATATACCGAATTTGTTGAAGGAAAGGTGTTGAAAGGCGTGGAGCTGGATAATTCCTTTGTACTGGATCTCACAAAGCCACAACCGCTGGCCACGATCCACGATCCGAAGAAAAATATCAACATTGCCTTCTATCCCGAAAATAGCTATCCCATCCTGCAGATATATATTCCACCGCACCGTACCAGCATCGCTGTAGAAAACCTCAGCGGCGCGCCGGACGCCTTTAACAACGGACTCGGACTGGTTCAGCTGGCTGCCGGCGAAAGCAGGGTTTTCAGTACCCGCATCCAGGTATCTTTATAAAATAAGGGTGATGGCATATTCTTTGGCTCTTCATGTTCATAAGCAACCCGATTATATCACCATATAAATTGAAAGATTATGGACAAGTTACAGATCAAAGGAAAGTGGAACGAAATAAAAGGTACCCTGAAACAAAAGTATGCAGACCTGACCGACGATGACCTGTTGTACGAAGAAGGACAGGAAGATAAATTGATCGGAAAACTGCAGCAGAAATTGGGTAAAAGCCGGGACGAAGTGATCGATTTACTGAAGTCTGCCTGATTGGTACAACCTGAAATTTTAAATACAGCGATCCTTCCGCCCCCGGGGTGGAAGGATTTGTTTTTAAAACACCGTGGCATTTTCTTTAATTTGTACTTCATTAGGGTAGATGAACAATGTCTATACTGATCTGTTTGTAAAGAATGGAAGGGATTCGGCTGTAAAAATTATTATATTTTATATGAAGGTTTTCATGCGCATCATAGCACTAGGCTGTATATTCAGTATGGCATTTGCTCCAAAGGTACAGGCCCAGGTAACTGTTACCGGGATGATTTCAGACAGCAACAAGCTGGTGCTGCCCTATGCCACCGTCAGCAATCTCAACTCCGGGAAGCGGTCGCTTTCTGACCAGGGAGGGTATTACAGGATATCAGCCTCCCGCAACGACCGGCTCCTGGTTACTTTCGTAGGGTACAAGCCGGATACGATCATTGTTACCCAAACTTCCGGTACTCAAACCATTAACGTGGTGATGGAATCTGTCGGTAAGTTCCTGAAAGGAGTGGAAATCACCTCCCAGTACAGTCCTTACCAGATAGATTCAATGGAAAGACGTAACCAGTACGGCTATATCCTGGATAATCCAAACAAGCCATTGGCTGGCGGTAGTACGCCTGAAGGTGCTGGTATTGTGTTTAGTCCGATTACCCGTTTCTCCCAAAAAAGAAAAACAAAAACGGCAGTTTAAAGAGAATTATGAGAAGATGGAAAAGGAGAAGTTTATAGACTCCCGCTTTACACCGGTATTGGTAAGCCGGGTAACAGGGCTTAAAGGCGACTCACTCCAGTTGTTTATGAGGGATAATTATCCTGATTATAATACCATGCGTACCATTAATAACAACGATCTGTTGTACTGGATTACTGATAAATACAAATCCTGGTTGAAGAAATAACCAGGCTGGAACATAAAAAAGCGCGGGATATAACAATTGTTATATCCCGCGCTTTTTTATGTTAATAGGTGTTGGTTCAATTATACACCTTCACCATATATACAAAGTCCTCCAGCTTCTTAATCTGATCTACCCGGTTCATTCCTTCCAGGCGGCTCTTATGATTCCAATCCTTCCTGGTTTGTTTGTCTTTTGGCATCTCATCCAGCAGGTGTTTGAGGTGGGCAGATTTTACCGCAAAGGCGATACCATCGGAGGTAGTTTGTTTGCCGGTTACTATTCCTACTACATCTCCTTTGCTATCCAGCAGAGGAGCACCGCTGTTGCCCGGGTTCACCGGGATAGATACCTGGTAGGCAGTGGTATCCCCGTTAAAACCTGTTTTGGCGCTGATATAACCTTTGCCATAAACAATTTCATCGCGGGGGAATCCCATGGTGAATACTTCTTCGCCCAGTTTTACGCTCTGTGGTTTCAAAGCATAAGGCAGGGGCTGACTTTTAAAAGTAGAATCTGCAATCTTCAGTATTGCCAGATCACTGGAAATATCTTCAAATATGCTGATGGCTTTAAAAGCCTCTCCTTTATTATTCTGAACATATACGGAGTCGGCGCCGGCTACTACATGATAGTTGGTAACGATATAGCCATTACCGGATACCGCGAAACCAGTACCTCCATAAGTGCCGGGGTTTAACGGAGCCCGGCTCTTGCTGTTCATATCGTTGATGAGTGCATTCTGGGAACGCTGAATATTATTCAGTACCCTTCTTACATCTTCGTATTGTGCAGTTGATTTACTTTTAGATACATTCTGTATGATCGCAATGGTGGATAAAGAAGTAACCAGTGCTATACAGGCGGCGGCAGCCAGGTTCGTAATGGTTCTGCGGCGGATGGTTAATCTTCTTGCAGTCTGGTTTTCTTCCTGTGCCTGTTTGCGGAGGCTTGGCATATCCAGTTGTTGATGTATCTGGTTGAGCTTTGCCTGTAACTGTTGGCGTTTGCCGTAATTGCCCAGGTGCTGAAGGAACAGTTGATGTTCTTCTACCTGTTTGTTAATCAAGGGATTGGTATGACGTAAAGTTTCGAAAGCAGTTTTTTCCTGTTCGCTCATTTCCCCTTCCAGGTAACGCTCAATTTCACGTAATAAGATCATGTCTTCTTTCATGGCTGCTTTCTGCTTATAGTGGTGTTTTGTATTGATCAAAAAATAACTTCTTCAACCGCATCAGGCACTTATACTTCTGGTTCTTGGCGTTTTCAGCATTGGTGTATCCGAACTTTTCTGCTATTTCCTGCATAGATTTTTTATGCAGATAATAATCTTCCAGGATGGTTTGGCAGGGTTGACCAATATTGCTCATCGCGCCTTCCATGATCCTGAATTCCTGATCCCTTGCATCGTGCTCTTCCAGCTCTTCCGTAGCCGGAATCACTTCTTCCAGTTCGGGCGTTAAAGCATATAATCCGTAGGTACGGTGAACTTTTTTAAGCCAGAGATGGCGGCAAACCGAATAAAGAAAGGTTTTGAGCCTGCTGCTTAAAGTAAAATCACTGGTTTGTACCTTTTCATATAATACTATAATGGCCTCCTGGAACACATCTTTTGCGTCATCTTCGGAGCCATTATGCTGAAGGATCATTCGTAATACCACCGGAAAATTCTCAGAATAGATGATTTCCAATGACTTATCCTCGCCTTTTGCCAGTCCCAGCAATAATTCCCGGTCTCTTGTTATGTCTTGATTTTGCTTCACTCTTAATACAGTTATTAGGCATTTGGTAACCCAAAGTAGCGAAAAAAAATATTTTTAAAAGTTTGGGTTACCTTTTAGGTGATCCCGGTATAAAGGTTAAATCATTCAAAAACAACTTAAATAATTGTAACATGAAGAACGTAATCAAAATTGGTTTCTTAGCTCTGTCTTTCGGTCTGTTCGCAGTTGCTTGCGGTGGTGCAAAAACTGAAAATGGTACTGACTCTACTGCTAGCGCTGCTGGTGCTTCTATCGATTCAGCTGCTCAGGTAGCTACTTCAGCTGTTGACTCTGTAGCTGACGCTGCAAAAGCAACTGTTGATTCTACTGCTAAAACTGTTGATTCAGCTGCTGCTCATCACTAATCTGACTTTAGAATTTATAATTAACCGTTCCGGCTTAGCCTGAACGGTTTTTTTATGCCCTGTTTTTGGTTACGGAAATATGTTTCTTTGAAAGTTATTCAATAAACGACCTTTATTATTAAAAAAAGCATATTTTTTGATATTAGCCCTTGGATAATTAAAATCGTGCCGTATTTTTGTCCTACGCTCAAAACGAGTAACAAATAATAATATGACACAGCAAACCTCTTTCGGCTTTTTTAGCTTTTATTATTTCTGGTACCAGAAATAGGGAGGTCGTTTGTAAAAGATAAAAGAACTACAAAAAGGCCTTCCGGAACCGGAAGGCCTTTTTTAATACCATAAACCGGCAGTGGATGCCAACAAACAAATAAGTATATGTTACAGCCAGTTTCAGGCAAATACTTTTTTTATTACTTCTCTTACTTCTTTTATGCGAAGAAGCAGGGGACTCGTTTGCAATAACATACTTACATATAAAAGTACAGCGCAAAGGGTCCCGGATCGGGACCCTTTCTGTTTTAAATAGCTAGTTGCTGTAGCAACTATAACTGAATAAAATCAATCACATACACATGAAAATTGCCATACAGGGGTTTGAAGGGTCTTTTCACCAGGTTGCTGCCCAGGGGTATTTCGGTAAACAAACTGAAATAGAATGCTGTGCCTCCTTTGCAGAACTGGTTAAAAAAGCAAAACAACAAACCGATGTGGATGCAGGTATGATGGCCATCGAAAACTCAATTGCCGGTAGCATCTTACCAAACTACAGTCTCATTAAAAACTCCGGTCTGCATATCACCGGTGAAATTTATCTCCAGATCAATCAGCACCTCATGGTGTTGCCCGGGCAAACAATGGAAGATATCAGGGAGGTGCATTCTCACCCGATGGCCCTTTTGCAGTGTATGGATTTCCTGGAAAAATACCCGCATATCAAACTGGTGGAAACAGAAGATACCGCCCTCAGTGCCAAGCACGTAAGACAGAAGAAACTGAAAAGTACGGCTGCTATTGCAGGTAAGCTGGCCGCCGAAATCTTTGAACTGGATATCATAGCGCCTAATATCCACACCAATAAAAATAACTATACCCGCTTTCTGGCTGTATCCCGTACGCCCATCGCTACGCCGGAAGATGCCAACAAAGCATCTGTATACTTTCAAACAAGCCACGACAGGGGCAGTTTGGCTAAAGTACTTACCCAGATTGCAGTGGCCGGCATCAACCTGTCGAAGCTGCAATCCTTTCCGATCCCGGCAAAAGAATGGAATTATTACTTCCACGCCGACATGGAATTTGATAACGCCGCTCACTTCGAAAAAGCATTATCGAAAATAGAGCCACTCACAGAACACCTGAAAGTGCTGGGTATTTATAAAAAAGGAAAAACACATTAATCAGTTTTATGCAGATACAGGTTGCTAAAAGATTACAAGGCACAGAAGAATACTACTTCTCCAAAAAGCTCAGGGAAATTGAGGAAATGAACCAAACCGGCACAAGGGTGATCAACCTCGGTATCGGAAGCCCCGATCTGCCTCCTCATCCTTCAGTGGTGGCTGCATTGAACGAAAATGCCGCTTTGCCGAATACGCACAACTACCAGGGATACAAAGGTATTCCCGCCCTGCGTAAAGCAATGGCAGACTGGTATCAACGCTATTACAACGTAACCCTGAACCCCGATACGGAAGTATTGCCGCTGATAGGTTCCAAAGAAGGGATTATGCATATCTGCATGACTTACCTGCAGGAAGGTGATGAGGCCCTGATCCCTAACCCCGGTTATCCTACCTACCGCTCCGCAGTGAACCTCAGTGGCGCTACTGTTGTTGATTATGAGCTGACAGAAGAAAACAGCTGGCTGCCAGACCTGGATGCCCTGGCACAAAAAGACCTGAGCCGGGTGAAACTGATGTGGGTAAACTACCCGCATATGCCTACCGGCGCAAAAGTAAACAGGGAATTTGCCGCAAAGCTCATCGCTTTCGCCAAACAGCATAATATCCTCATTTGTCACGATAATCCGTACAGCTTCATCCTGAATGAACAACCCGAAAGCCTGCTGCAGTTTGAAGGGGCAAAAGATGTGGTGCTGGAGCTGAACTCCCTCAGCAAATCATCCAATATGGCCGGATGGCGTATCGGTATGCTGGTGGGCAAGGCAGAATGGATTGCACAGGTGCTGCGCTTCAAAAGCAATATGGATTCCGGTATGTTCCAGCCTATGCAGATGGCCGCTGTAAAAGCACTGCAGCTGGGAAAAGACTGGTACGACGACTTAAATAAAATTTACCGTGCACGCAGGGAAAAAGTATTCCAGTTACTGGATCTGCTGCATTGCACCTACGATAAAAACCAGGTGGGTATGTTCGTTTGGGCGAAGATACCATCCACTAACGAGAACGGATATACGCTCACTGATGAAATACTGCAGAAGGCACGTGTATTCATTACTCCGGGAGGAATATTCGGAAGTAACGGTAACGGCTATATCAGGGTGAGTTTATGCCAGGATGAAAAGGTTTTCCAGGAAGCGATAGAACGTATCAAAACCAACGTAAAATGATTGCAACAATAATAGGAACGGGTTTAATCGGCGGCTCGCTTGCCATCACGCTGAAGGAAAAAGGCGTGGCGGAGCGGATCATCGGGGTGGATCAGAACCAGGAGCACCTGCAACGGGCACTGGAGCTGAACATCATTGATGAAGGCGCGAGCCTGGAGGATGCCATGAATCGCTCCGGCCTGGTAATACTGGCCATCCCGGTGGATGCAGTGCTGCAAGCCCTGCCCGCCATCATGGATAAAGCGCGCCCCGGCCAGGTGATTATGGATGTAGGTTCTACCAAAGAAAAAATACTGCAACTCGTTGCCGGTCATCCCAACAGAGGACGCTTTGTAGCGGCTCACCCGATGGCCGGCACCGAGTATTCCGGCCCCGATGCTGCTGTACGCAATCTCTTCGTTAACAAAACGATGGTGCTCTGCGATGTGAAAAACAGCGATGAAGATGCACTTGAAGTAGTGGAAAACATGGTAGACCGGCTGCAGATGCGCACCGTATATATGAATGCGGAAGAACACGACCTGCACACGGCTTATGTATCCCACATTTCCCATATCACTTCTTTTGCACTGGCCTTAACCGTGCTGAAAAAAGAGAAAGAGTCAGGACGCATCTTCGAACTGGCGAGCGGTGGTTTTGAATCCACCGTGCGGTTGGCGAAAAGCTCCCCTGATATGTGGGTACCTATCTTCAAACACAACCGGAACAATGTGCTCGATGTACTGGAAGAACACATCAGCCAGTTACAGCAGATGAAAACATTGCTGGAAAACGAAGACTACGGCACCTTTTATAAATTGATTCAAAAATCCAATAAAATCAGGAAGATCCTGAAATAACTAAATTCTGATAATCTACTTAACTTCAATACTATGGTACAGACAATGGAACAGATATTATCTAAAACAAAATTCTCCGATCCGTCTTCCGATAAAAAGCCGTTGATCATTTCCGGACCCTGCAGTGCAGAAACCGAAGAGCAGGTATTAGCCACCGCACTGGCCCTGCAGAAAACAGGTAAAGTGGACGTTTTACGCGCTGGTATCTGGAAACCCCGTACCCGCCCCGGTTCTTTCGAAGGCATCGGTACAAAGGGATTGGCATGGCTGCAGAAAGCCCGTGAAATCACCGGCCTGCCACTGGCGGTGGAAGTAGCTACTGCCAAACAAGTGGAAGACGCGCTGCATTTCGGTGTGGATATTCTGTGGGTAGGCGCACGTACTACCGTAAACCCTTTCTCTGTACAGGAAGTAGCCGATGCACTGAGAGGTGTGGACACTACCGTTTTAATTAAGAATCCTATCAATCCTGACCTGGAACTGTGGATTGGCGCCGTGGAAAGAATCCAGAAAGCAGGTATCAATAAAGTTGGTTTAATTCACCGTGGCTTCTCCAGCTATGGCAACACACAATACCGTAATGCACCCATGTGGCACCTGGCTATTGAGCTGAAACGCCGTATGCCTGAACTGCCAATGATCTGCGATCCTTCGCATATCTCCGGCCGCCGCGATATCCTGCAGGAAGTTTCCCAGGAAGCAATCGACCTCGACTACGATGGTCTGATGCTGGAAACTCACGTAGATCCGGATAATGCTTGGAGCGATGCTAAACAACAGATCACGCCTGAAAAATTAGCAGACCTGCTGGATGGTATCACCTGGAGAAGAGAACATTCCGATAAAAAAGATTTCAACTCCGCACTGGAAAAACTGCGCGCGCAGATCAACCAGGTAGATGATGAAATTATGCTGTTGCTCGGCAACCGTATGAAAATTGCAGAAAAGATCGGTGTGTACAAGAAAGAAAATAACATCACCATCCTGCAGACAAACCGCTGGAATGAAATCCTGGATCGTGCAGTGTCCAAGGGTGAGAAACTGGGTCTGACCAAAGACTTCATCGTGAAATATTTCGATGCAGTTCACCTGGAATCCATCAACCGCCAGAACAAAGTAATGAACGAAGATAAGTAGATCCATCAGCCGCCGGCTGTTGGACAATCACAACAGCCGGCAGTAGTTTTTCTGACAGCTAAAGCTAATCGCTCCATGCTCATACAAACCCACCAGTTTCAACAACAGGAAACGACCTATTTTTTAGGAGCAAGCCTGATGGAGTTGGGCAATCATGTAAACCGTCACAGGGCCATACTGGTAATTGATGAAAATGTAGAATACTATCACGGTCATCATCTGCACAACTGGAACAAAATTGTGGTGCCCTCTGGGGAAGAATTAAAAAATATGGCTACGGTAGATAAGATCATCGATGGTCTTATTGCTTACGAAGCCGACCGCAAAACCACGCTGGTAGGAATTGGTGGCGGAATGCTCACCGATGTGGCAGGATTTGCCGCCAGCATATACATGCGCGGCATTCCCTTTGGCTTTGTACCTACCACCTTATTAGCGCAGGTAGATGCCTCCATTGGCGGAAAGAACGGGGTGAGTCATGGTAAACAGAAAAACCTGCTGGGCATTATCCGTCAGCCGGAGTTTATCCTCTTCGATTACACCCTGCCCCTCACCATGCCGGCAGAAGAATGGCACAACGGTTTTGCTGAAATTATCAAATACGCTTGTATCATGGATGCCACGCTGTTTGATTATCTCGAAAATAACAGAGAGAAAGCACTGGCCCGTGATGTGGAAGTACTGCAATACCTGGTGGAAAAATCGGTAGCAGCAAAAACGAAAGTAGTACTGGAAGATGAGCTGGAAATCGGTCCGCGCAGATGGCTCAACTTTGGTCATACCCTCGGGCATGCCGTGGAAAAACTCGAACATATAGCGCATGGTAAAGCGGTAGCGATAGGAATGGTAGCAGCTGCCCGCTTTTCGGAAAAGCTAATGAACCTGCCGCCAGATCAAACCATCCGCCTGATAAAACTGATCAGCGATTACCAGCTGCCCGTAGCTTTTAGTTCAGATAAAGACGCGGTGTTCGACATCTTTAAACTGGATAAAAAACGGGAGAAGGATGTAATACATTTTGTGTTGCTGGAACAGATCGGGAAAGCAACCACCATGCCCGTTCCCATTGCAGAACTGAAGTTGTTACTGCAGGAATTGTAAATTTTTTTTCTAATCAATTAAAGGCAGACGAAATATACATATGCAAGTTACTGTATCACCAGCCATCATTAAAGGCACGGTTACGGCCAATCCTTCCAAAAGCGCCATGCAACGCGCTGTGGCAGCAGCTTTGCTGGCAAAAGGGAAGAGTATTATCCGTAATCCCGGCCTGAGCAATGATTGCCTGGCAGCACTGGAAGTAGCCGAAAACCTGGGTGCTAAAATCAAACGGGAATACGACTATTTCGAAATCACCAGCAACGGTGTAGCACCGTTTTATGATGAAATCAACTGCGGCGAATCCGGTTTGGGTATCCGTATGTTTACACCCATCGCAGCGTTGTCGTCACTGCCCATCACCATAGAAGGCCACGGTAGTTTAACTACCCGCCCGATGGATTTCTTTGAAGAAGTATTACCACAACTGGATGTAAAGTGTTCCACGCAGGGCGGTAAATTACCGCTGCATATCGAGGGCCCGTTACATCCGAAAGATATTACGATTGATGGTTCTCTCAGCTCTCAGTTCCTCACCGGCCTGCTCATGGCCTACGGTGCTGCCGCAGAAAATGTAACGATCACCGTAACAGATCTGAAAAGCAAACCATACATTGCGTTAACCCTCCAACTGATGGCGCATTTTGGCGTTCAGGTGGAAGAAAAGAATTTTGAAACCTTTCATTTCGGAAAGAAACAGGCATATAACGCCTGCGACTATACGGTGGAAGGCGACTGGAGCGGCGCCGCATTCCTGCTGGTTGCTGCAGCAGTAGCCGGTAAAGCGGAAGTACAGCATCTCAACACTTCCTCTGCCCAGTCGGATAAAGCCATCCTGGAAGCATTGGAGAAAGCCGGGGCACATTTAATGTCCGGCGTATTCACCGTAAACATAGAAAAAGGCGGATTGAACGCATTTGAAATAGATGCCACCGACTGCCCCGATCTGTTCCCTCCGCTGGTAGCGCTGGCGGCTAACTGTAACGGTACTACGAAAATAAAAGGCGTTAGCCGTTTAGCCCATAAAGAAAGTGACCGTGGCTTAACACTACAGGCAGAATTTGGCAAGATGGGTATCAGCATTGACCTCGAAGGCGATATCATGCTGGTACATGGCGGCACCGGCATTAAAGGCGCACACGTACATTCACATAACGACCACCGTATTGCAATGGCCTGCGCGGTAGCTGCCCTCACAGCAGATGGCCCGGTGATCATCGACAATGCAGAAGCAATCAATAAATCCTACCCGGAATTTTATGACCACCTGGAATTGCTGGGTGGTAAGGTGGCAGTAACCGTATAATTTCACTTTAAATCATCAGCGTGTGAACAGTTTTGGCAGATTATTCAGGGTAAATGTTTTTGGAGAATCACATGGCGCCAGCGTTGGCGTAAATATAGATGGTATACCTGCCGGTATCCCGTTAAAGCAGGAAGATTTCCTGGCAGACCTGGAACGCCGTAAAGGCGGCTCCAGGGGCACTACGCCCCGCAAAGAGGAAGACCTGCCCTTTATCAAGTCAGGTGTTTTCAACGATTTCACCACCGGTGCACCGGTGACTATTCTTTTTGAAAATAACAATACCCGCAGTACTGATTACGAAAAGCTGCGGGAATTCCCACGTCCGGGGCATGCCGACTTTGTAGCTACCGAAAAGTTCGGCGGCTTTGAAGACTATCGCGGCGGCGGACATTTCAGCGGTAGGCTCACTCTCAACCTGGTAGCCGCCGGTGTAATCGCTAAAAAGATCCTGGGCGAAGAAATCCAGGTAAACGCTACTATCACGGAAGTAGGGGGCAACCCCGATCCGGAAGCCGGGCTGGAAGCAGCTATTGCAGCAAAAGATTCGGTAGGTGGTATCGTAGAGTGTGTGGTAAATGGCCTCCCCATTGGATTGGGCGAACCCTTCTTCGATTCGCTGGAATCCGCACTGGCGCATGCCGTTTTCGCGATCCCTGCTATCAAAGGCATTGAGTTTGGCGCCGGCTTTGCCGCCGCTAAAATGAAAGGACTGGAACATAACGATCCCATCATCGATACAACCGGTAAAACTGCCTCCAATCATGCCGGCGGCGTAGTGGGCGGTATCACCAATGGCAACCCGCTGGTATTCCGCATCGCTGTGAAACCTACATCCAGCACACCGAAAGAACAACAAACCCTCAACATAAAAAGCGGAGAAGTGGAAACTTTCAGCGTGAAGGGGCGTCACGACCTTTGCATCGCGCTGCGCGTACCAGTGGTACTGGAAGCGGTGACCGCTATGGTACTGGCCGACTTCTTCCTGCTGGAACAGCGCCGCCCGCGGGTGTTTAGAGCGGGGTAGCGCCTTCGGCGCTTTTAAATTGTCTTGGAGCAGGATTACGCTGATTATGCTGATTGAGATGATTTTCCCACCTTTTGTTGTTTGATATTTTGAGGGGAGATAAAAGTGGGTATTTGATTTTATTGATTTTTTGACTAAATATCTCGGGGAGATAACAGCAAAAACATTTGCTGCTATCTCCCCGAATTTTGTTAATCTGGTGGTTATAATAAAATCAAATATCCGCTTTCATCTCACCAAAATATTTTATTACAAAAAGGTAAAAAAATCAATAAAATCAAATATCCGCTTTTATCTCCCCTCAAAATATCAAACAACAAAAGGTGGGAAAATCATCTCAATCAGCATAATCAGCGTAATCCTGCTTCAAGACAATTTAAAAGCGCCGAAGGCGCCCACCCGCTGCATTACTGCTCTATCGCCAGCAGCTCCACATCGAATATCAACGCCGCTCCAGGGCCGATTTTCGGACCCGCACCACGGTCGCCGTACGCCAGCTCAGAAGGAATGAAAAGACGCCATTTGGAGCCCACAGGCATTAACTGGAGCGCTTCTGTCCAGCCTTTGATCACGCCGCCCACAGGAAAGGAGATAGGTTGTCCCCTGTCTACGGAGCTATCGAACACCGTACCATCGATTAAGGTACCGTGATAATGCGTTTTTACTTTATCGGCGGCTGTAGGTTTAGGGCCATTGCCTTCTTTCAGGATCTGGTACTGCAAACCATCAGGCAGTGTTACCACGCCTGGTTTTACTTTATTCTCCGCCAGGAATTTAAGTCCTGCTTCGCGGTTTTTGGCAGCTTTGTCTGCTTTCAGCTGCTGCAGATAATTACTTATGCTCATATCACATTGATCTTTTGACAGTGTTAATGGTTTATTCTTCAACACATCCTGTACCGCTTTGGACAGGAGGGCAGGATTCACATTTTCCAGTCCCTGGGCTTTGAGGTTTTCCGCAATACTCACCCCAATTCCGTAGCTCACGGAATCCAGTTTGTTTTTCAATACCGGCGACTTAACGGCTGTTTTGGCCACTGGCTTCTTAGGTGCAGGTTTAGCCTGACTGAAACCTTGTATGGATAAGCATCCCAGGGCTCCTATGAACAGGTATTTTTTGTACATCATAAATAATAGACAGAAATGTTAGTTAAAATAAGGCTTTTTAAAGATGCTGCAAGTTAATCAATATAATATTTCACAGGCAAGCCTTTTGCAGAGATGAACATTCGATTACGTTACCTTGTTTTCATCTGTTTTTATTATGTGGAAATTTACCCTGTTTGTTTTACTGTTATTTTACGGGAGATGCCTGCCGGCACAGGATACCACGGATTTGTGGGAAAAAGCCAGGTTGAATCCAAACCTGGGAAGACATAAGTTTATTGAACTGAAACTCCACGGGGGCACGCATCTTTATACCGGCGATGAGCTGAAAAACGCGCTGAACGACGGTTATAAGTCGATGGAACTAAGAATGGGGTGGCAGTCGACCGGGGAAAAAGAGTGGCAGCGGGTATTCAACTATCCCAGTTATGGCATTGGATTCTACACCGGCGATATCGGTAACCCTACCATTCTCGGCAACCCCAGCGGGGTATACGGTTTTTTTTATGCGCCCTTCCACCGCCGGAAAAGAAATCACTTTGAAGCGGGTCTGTCGCTCGGTATCACATACGACCTGAACCCTTACGACTCCACTACCAACCCGCTCAACGACGCCATCGGGTCTAAGCTGGATGCCTATGTTAATTTCAGCATCACCGGAGTGCTGAAAGTGTCGAATTCATTCGATTTTCTTTATGGCATTGATCTTACCCATTTTTCAAACGGGCGCACCCATACGCCCAACCTGGGGCTCAATATGGCGGGATTGAATATTGGCGTGCGTTATCATTATAATACCATCCGCAGTATCGTAAAGCAACAGATTGACCCCACATACGAAGCCGCACGCCGCCCTACATTCATTACAACGCCGGTGTCACCGCTGCAACGTTATCATGAAATCAGTTTATACGGCGCTTTTGGTGTAGTGCAGGCCTCCAGCGATGAAAAGCTGGAAGCCTTTTATGGCACCGCCTCCCTGATACTGGGTTATGATTACCGCTTCAGTCATAAAAGCAGCGTTGGCATTGGCCTGGATGGTTTCTACGACGGTTCCTTGGGTTGGACTTACCAGCAGCGCTACGGCGAAGTTCGCCCCAGCGATAAAATGCTGATGGGCACACACCTGGCCTATGTATTAAATATTAAGCGTTTCCAGGTAAGGGCAGAAGTGGGTACTTACGTGTGGAAAAGAGATAATGAAAAAGGCGATTATTTTATGCGGCTGGCTATCCGTTATAACATTGCTAAATACGGCTTTTTACAACTCGGACTTAAAACCGTAAACGGAGCAGCTTCCGACTGGATCGAATGGGGAGGGGGTGGAAAAGTACGGTGGTAATAATACCGGGATGATGCCATCGGCATCATCCCGGCAATTGATTATTTCACTACCGGCAGCACCACATTGGATGGATGCTGTGCATCGTGATAGATGCGGATAGTAGCCTTTTTAAAATCTTTATCTGTGGCCCTGTAAATATCCATGAACTGCTGCGGGTTCCGGTCTGTCAGCGGAAACCAGCTGCTTTGTACCTGGATCATAATGCGGTGTCCTTTCTGGAAGGTATGGGCTACATCCGGCATCGTGAATTTCACTTCAGCAGGTTGATTGGGAACAAATGCTTCCGGCTTTTCAAAGCTATTGCGGAATTTACCACGCATGATCTCTCCACGTACCAGCATCTGGTAGCCGCCCATCGGGTAAGTGGCAGAAGGCACCCGGCGATGTTCGGTAGGTGCGTCTTCTTCATATTTGAAATCGTCGGGGAATACGTCAATCACTTTTACAATGAAATCGGCATCTGTAGTGCTGGTGCTGGCAATCAGGTCTGCCACTACCGGGCCGGCCAGGGTGATATCTTTATCCAGTACTTCACTTTCAAATACAGCCACATCTGGTCTGCGGGCGGCAAAGCGTTGGTCGTCGGTCATATAGTTAATGGTACGTCCAAAATGCACATCTTCTGTATACGGAACAGGTTTGGCAGGATCGCTTACATATTCGCTGAAACTATTAGCAGCAGCGGGCTTGGTAAAAGAGAGCTTACTATCTTCCTGCAAATAAACCGGTGCATCTTCCATGTTAGCCGGAGGCCATTTAGGGAGTTGTTTCCATTTGTTTTCGCCGGTGAAGAAAATAGTGGCTTCTGCGATATCAGGTGCAGCGCCTTTGCCTTTGAGGTAATAGTTGAAAAAAGGAATTTCAACGTTTTGCGCATAATATTCGGCGGTGTTACTGCCAAAGCGCACATTCCCTAGGTGGGTACCATCATTGGATGCCCATTGTCCGTGGTACCACGGACCCATTACAATACGGTTATTGGTAGCCGGACTTTTAGTTTCAATTGCTTTATAGGTATTCCACGCGCCGAAGCAGTCTTCCGCATCAAACACGCCCCCTACAATCAGCATAGCCGGTTTTACATTTTGCAGGAAGTTGCGCACGTTGCGGGCTTTCCACCAGCTGTCGTAAGTAGGATGTGCATACATTTCATGCCAGAAGGTTACGCTGTCGCCGATGATTTTGGCGAAGTTGGGCAACGCGCCGGTTTCCAGGTAGTATTTGTAATTGTCGTGCGTATAGTAGTCGATACCTTTTGGTCCTTCCGTAGTGGGTTTGGGATGCGGATGGTCAAACACGGTATAAAAAGAAAAGGCATCTGCAATAAAGAAAGCACCGTTGTGATGAAAATCATCTCCCAAAAACCAATCCGTAACAGGCGCCTGCGGACTCACGGCTTTCAGGGCCGGGTGACCACTCAGCGCGCCCATTGTTGAGTAGAAGCCAGGATAGGAAATACCGAATATCCCAACATTACCATTGTTGCCACCGAGGTTTTTTACGAGCCAATCGATCGTATCATAAGTATCACTGGCTTCATCAATATCCTTCTTCCCTTTTTTAGCGGGATTGAAAGGTCTTACATTTACAAATTTACCTTCACTCATCCAGGTGCCTCTTACATCCTGTATGACCATGATGTAGCCTTCTTTCAGGTATTCCTTGTAATGATTTTTATACAACGGACGGAAGACATTTTCGCCATAAGGCGCGCAGGAATAGGGGGTGCGCGTCATCAGGATGGGATGCTTCTCCGATTGATCTTTTGGCAGGTAAATAGAGGTAAACAATTTAATACCGTCCCTCATGGTGATGTATACTTCCTTTTTTGTGTAGTGCTCATACATCCAGAGTGAATCCTGGTTAACGGCCTTACATGCCACCGGAATTACAAACAGCGCGGCACAGGCCAGCAGCAGCCATTTTCTCATAAACAGTTTATTTTAGATTTAGATTTCGGGCTAATGTAATAAAAAAACGGGGGATGATTGCCAGGTATATGGGGAACGGTTATTGGCCCAGTTTCTCTCTTTCTTTCTTTGGCAAACTCGCCACTACTAAGTTGTACGAGTTCCGGATCCATTCCAGCAGCAATTTATTGGGGATACCGGAATGTACATCCACAGTATTCCAGTGTTTCTTATTCATGTGATAGCCGGGGATCACGCCTTCATAGCGCTCCCGTAGTTCAACGGCTTCTTCCGGGTCGCACTTGAGATTAATGGATTCAAAATTTGAAAGGCCGCTGAGTGCAAATACTTTTCCGCAAACTTTATATACCAGGGTTTCATCTCCAAAAGGAAACTCTTCTGTAACGCCGGGTAATGAAAGGCAATATTCCTGAAATTGTGCAAGGTTCATGAGTAGCAATTATATCTGGTTACAAAAGTCAGGAAAATTTCCGGAAATTATGGAAGAAGCCTGTAATGATACTGCCACTGGGTAGTACTGGTAACGCCATTTTGTATAGTCACCTCCGTGGTGTAAATAATATGGCCGTTGAGATCATCGCGGGTATCCTGAAAGAGATGGGTGATTTCGGTCTGACTGCCGGGAGAGATATGCTTTCCCAAGTGCTTTTTTACATTGAAGCGGCCGGCAAATAAAGGATGGTCCGGTTTCATGATTAATCGCAGATAAGGATATTTTTTGCCGAGCGCATAGAAAAAGTTAGGTGTATTATCGTATTCAAACTGAAATTCACTGGTGATTTGCAGTTTATTTTCTTCTCCGCCTGGCAAGGTGGGTGATGCATAATAACCATAACCATTGCGTGTCAGGCCGCTGAGCTGATCGCCGGAATAATTATAGGTAGTGATGGCTATAAGCTGACGCAGATAATCCGTACCCTTCTCCGTTGTTAGTGTATCCGTGAGTTGAATTAGTCTGCCATTGTCGTCAAAACCAAATCGCATGGTATCCGGTATAGTGTCCTTTATTCCTGTGAATGGAGGATAGAGGCTCCCTGTTATCTTCAATTCTTTTTCGAATGATTGTATCGTATTTTTTTCTGCCAATTTAAAATTGGCTCCGTCCTTTCGATAGAGAACCGTTCCTGTCAGCTTCCCGTCCGCATCGGTTTTAAATTCCAGGCGCATATTGCCTGCACCACCAGTAGGCTCATAATGGTGGAAGGTAACCAATTGGTTGTTGTTATAGTCCAACTGCTCATAAAGAATATTATCCCTATAAATGCTTGTAAGCAGGCGGGTAATCTGTAAAGGCGCCGGTCCTGTCGGTCCTGCCGGTCCATTTGGCTGATCTTTTTTCCGGCATCCGGTGGTACTTAGTATTATAAGGACAATGGCGGGTAGAATAATATATTTCATGGTATAATCTGTTCTTACTCTGCTTTAATCACTTTATAAGTATAATCAATCGTTTTATTGATGCCTGCAATGCTTTGCGTTTGTGGATAATGCGTGGTATCGTACATTTTATAGGTTACAGGGCATATCTTCGAAGGTACATCATCTGCTTCATAGGTAAAAGCCCCGGCCAGGTGTTCACTCAACAGGTAAGGGTAATATTCGTTGGAAGAATAGGGGAAATTATCACCACCAATGGCGCGGAACAACAGTGGATTTTTTGATACCTGTGGAAACAAAGGGTTCCCAAATGGAAGATATGCCAAATCAAATTTGTTCATGAAGGAAGTGGGTTGCCCGTTAGCTACATGATACCAGTTCCAATCCAGGAATTGCGTGATGTCTTTCCCGTTATATTGGTATTGTTTGTATAATACAGCTACTCCTACACCAATAGGAATAGTGTCTTTAGTGCCTGCCAGGGTAAGTAGCCTTTGATTGTTAATATGTAAATAACCAAGCGTATCGTATCCGGAAATTTCATTACCGAGTTCCCTGTAAAAGGTGGTGTAAACGATAATCCTGTCTGTTGTCCATGCTACAGAGTCCTTCTGGCTAAGACTTTTGATGGTATTGTCATTTTCGTTATAATATCTGGCCATCGATACATACCCTTCCTGGTTGTACTGGTAAGCCACATAATTTTGCCAGATCCGGTAAGATGTATTGTAATCCCATCTCTCTGTAACCTGGTGCTGATCGTTATAAACGAGGCTGTCTTTCGGTACGTTATTTACACGGATGGAGGTAACGAGGTAAATGTCTTTTGGTGGTTCAGGCCGGGGTGGGGGAGTAACACTATTATCCTTTTTGCATTGACAGGCGGGCGCTATGATGAATAGCAACAGCGCAGTACAATACAGCAGGATTTTTATTGGATGTAGCAAAAGTAAACGCATTAACAACCTGGTTAAAAATACTGTTTTATAGATAGTTTCCGGTGAAAAACAACATCAAATTATCAAGCGCATCCCCCACGGGTACAGGGTTTATGATACAAACGCTTTTACCGGCTAAATGTTACATTTTGCAAATAATACAGCCCTGTACGTCAGCTATTAAGCTTACGCACAGGGCCGGCATTTCAAAACGGTGGTAAATTATTTCTTGTTGATACTGATAATTACGCGGGAATAACGGGCATAGGTGATTTCCACTTCCTGTCCGGCCCTGTATCCTTCCAATGCCCCACGCATCCAGTAAAACAGGCGTTTCTTTTTATTCTCCAGCAGGATCATAATATTGGTTTGCGTATCATTGTTTTCCAGGTATACCGCTTCCATCGGCGCCTGTAAAGTGCCTTTCTGCAAGGCCGACAAATCCTTTTTAATAGCCCAGTAGCGTATATCAGTTACTTTTATCAACGCAAATATCAACGCTATCACAAAGCATAACAGCCATACCCAGAACCAAAGGTTTTTGAACGACAGGAGCGAATCATCCGCATCACCCAGGTTGTTGTGAGTGTACAAATAAATTTGGGGTATTACAGCAGCAATCAATAATAGCCCAAAACCGATAAGGGTGAATTTTGTTAACTGTTGCTTGTTCCTCTTCAGCGCATCCTGTAATAAAAAATGTTCCTCAGTTGTAATAAAGGTGTAATCAGACATAGTTGTTAGATGGTTTTTCAGTAGGCTAATATATAGATAAACAATTAATTAATTAAAATTATATATATAATTTTTTATTTAGTGATTATCATTTTGCTGATATGTAGCTGTTTTGAGAAAATATGTGTTAAAATATTATTACATGTTTATGGGGATTTTAATAGTTGTGGTAACTCACAACTGTCTTTTTTTAACGGATATATAATTGCTGATCCCGTTTTGAATGGAAATAGTTTTCTAATTTGCCCCGCATTATAACCCATCATCTGTTATTCTTCCCCAATTATTACTATGCAATCATAAACATCGTAAATAGTGAAAAGGATTTTTTTATTAGCCGCCATCCTGTTATCGATCAGCTTTGCCGGCTATGCCCAGGATACTGCCCAACTGGTGGTGGAAGGAAGGAAGAACAGCGCAACACAGCAATCGAGGCCCTATGTGATCATGATTTCCATTGATGGCTTCCGGTATGATTACGCCGAAAAATACAATGCACAAAACCTGCTGCGTCTTTCAGGAGCGGGCGTTCGCGCTACCGCCATGCAGCCGGCATTTCCATCACTTACTTTTCCCAATCATTATTCCCTGGCTACCGGGCTTTACCCGGCTCATCACGGCCTGGTGGATAATCTTTTTTACGACCGTAAACGGGATGCCGTTTATAAAGTAGGCAACCGCGATGCCGTGGAGGATGGTACCTGGTACAATGGCGTGCCATTATGGGTGCTGGCAGAGAAACAGGAAATGCTCAGCGCCAGCTATTTCTGGGTTGGATCAGAAAGCGCCATTCAAAATATACGTCCTACTTACTATTTTAAGTACCAGGAAAAAACAGGTATCGATCAGCGCATCCAAACAGTAGTAAACTGGCTCCGCCTGCCGGAAGACCAACGGCCGCACTTCATTACCTTCTACTTCCCCGAAGTGGATCACATGGGGCATTCCTGGGGACCGGACGCCGACAGCCTACGCAGCGCCGTACAATTCGTGGATGCCGCCATCGGTAAAATGGTGACAGCTGTAGCACAGCTGAACCTGCCGGTAAATTTTATCGTGGTATCCGATCACGGCATGATGCAGGCAGACACCACTCACACCATCACCCTGCCCGATGTACCCGCTCTGCAACCCCTGAAAAGTATGCCGGGGAACGAAAAGGTAATGCTATACGGTAAAACCGATGAGGAAATCAAAACCGCTTACGATTATCTCAAACAACACGAAAATCATTATACCGCTTACCTGAAAAAGGAAACACCGGAAAGATGGCACTATGGCCAGGAAGATATTTACAACCGTATTGGTGATATTGTCCTGCTGGCAGAAGCCAACTATATATTTACACCGGCAAAAGAAGCACATCCCGGTCATCATGGTTATGATAATAACCTCACCAACATGAACGCTATATTCATGGCCTGGGGCCCGGCCTTTAAACCCCATACCCGTATTGCCACTTTTGAAAACGTACATGTGTACCCGTTAGTAGCAAGAATACTTGGCCTGGATATTACACAGCCTATCGACGGGCGCCTGGAAGTACTGGAGCCTGTCTTACAATAACTGTTATATATCTGCATAAAAAAGAGAAGGGGACAGACGCCATGTCTATCCCCTTCTCTTTTAATATTAAACCAACAGCTTATACTGCTGCTTCCTCATAGGCACTTGCAGGTTCGCAGGTACAGATCAGGTTCCTGTCGCCGAATGTATTGTTGATACGGCTTACAGAAGGCCAGAATTTATTTGCCTTAACATATTCCAGTGGGAATGCTGCCTGCTGGCGGCTGTATGGACGGGTCCATTCATCAGCAGTGATCACCTGTTGGGTATGCGGTGCATTTTTCAGTACGTTGTTTTGTTTATCGCTCTGACCCTGTTCTACCGCACGGATCTCTTCACGGATAGCCAGCATTGCATCGCAGAAACGATCCAGCTCACCTTTATCCTCACTTTCGGTAGGCTCAATCATGATCGTACCCGGAACCGGGAAGCTCATGGTAGGAGCGTGGAAACCGTAATCCATCAGGCGTTTGGCCACATCTTCCGCTTCAATACCGGCAGCTGCTTTAAACGGACGGAGATCTACAATGAATTCATGCGCACAGGTGCCGTTAACACCGGTATACAGGATGTCGTATGCTTTTTCCAGTCGTGCCTTCATGTAATTGGCATTCAGGATCGCAAATTCAGACGCCAGTTTAACGCCTTTAAATCCAAGCATGCGGATGTAAGCGTAAGAGATCAGCAGGATGCTGGCAGAACCAAACGGCGCTGCAGATACTGCGTTGGATGGTTTGCCGTCGTTCAGCGTAACGTGTCCTGGCAGGAATGGCGCCAGGTGTTTGGCTACGCAGATAGGGCCCATGCCGGGACCGCCGCCACCGTGAGGGATAGCGAAAGTTTTGTGCAGGTTCAGGTGACAAACGTCTGCGCCAATCAGTCCGGGTGCGGTTAAACCTACCTGGGCATTCATATTGGCGCCATCCATATACACCTGTCCGCCGTGTTCATGTATAGTTGCGCAGATATCTTTCACACTTTCTTCATATACGCCATAGGTAGATGGATAAGTGATCATGATACCGGCGAGGTCTTTACTGTTTGCTGCTGCTTTTGCTTTCAGATCGTCCACATCGATGTAGCCGTTTTCCAGCGCTTTTACAATGACTACCTTGTAGCCCGCCATTACTGCAGATGCAGGGTTGGTGCCGTGTGCGCTGATCGGGATCAGCATTACATTACGGTGGCCTTCACCTCTGCTCTTCTGGTATTCGCGGATCACCAGCAGGCCGGCGTATTCGCCCTGTGCACCACTGTTGGGTTGCAGGCTGCATGCGTCAAAGCCGGTAATTTTGCTGAGGTATTCTCCCAGTTCGTCCGCCATCTGTAAATAGCCGCCTACCTGGTTTTTAGGGGCAAACGGATGCATTTTGCTCCAGTGTGCCCAGCTCAGAGGAATCATCTCGGTAGCTGCATTCAGCTTCATCGTGCAGGAACCCAGGGAGATCATGGAAGTGTTCAGGGAAAGATCCTTGTTTTCCAGCATCTTCAGGTAACGCATCATCAGTGATTCGCTGTGATAGCTGTTAAATACCGGGTATTGCAGGTAGGGAGAGGTACGTTGCAGATCAGCAGGAACACCGGTGGTACCGTTGGAAACGGTTGCTGCATCTGTAGTACCTGCGCCAAATACGTGCAGGATATCATTTACATCAGCAATGGTAGTGGTTTCGTCGAGAGAGATACCTACATTGCCATTGGCGAAATAACGGAAGTTAATGCCCAATGCTTCTGCAGCATCTTTAACATCAGCGGCCGCGCCTTCCACTACAATAGTGTCGAAGAAGCTGTCTGACGCCAGTTTCAGCCCTTTCGCCTTCAGCTTACCGGCCAGTGTATTGGCCAGCAGCGAAATGCGGGTGGCAATATTTTTCAGTCCCTCCGGTCCATGATATACGGCATACATAGCGGCCATATTGGCCAGCAAAGCTTGTGCAGTACAGATATTGGAAGTTGCTTTTTCACGTTTGATGTGCTGTTCACGGGTTTGCAGTGCCATACGCAGCGCACGGCCGCCGTTGGCATCGATGCTCACGCCAATGATACGACCCGGGATAGAACGTTTAAAGTCGTCTTTTACTGCAAAGAAAGCAGCGTGCGGCCCACCAAAGCCTAATGGAACACCAAAGCGCTGTGCAGAACCAAAGGCCGCATCAGCGCCCATGTCGCCGGGAGAAGTAAGCAGGGTTAGTGCCAGCAGGTCTGTTGCCACACCAACAAATGCACCCACTGCATGTACCTGGTCAATGAAACTACGGTAGTCGGCCGCAGCACCCACGTTGTCGGGATACTGGATCAACGCACCAAAATATAATTCGTCGAAGGAAGCAGTTTTGTAATCGCCTACTACCACTTCAATCTGAAGCGGGGTAGCACGGGTATAAATTACATCCAGCGTTTGCGGGTATACGTTGTTATCTACAAAAAATTTAGGCCTGGTTACATGGTCATGATCCTTGTTCAGCGCATTGAAGAACATCGTCATGGCTTCTGCCGCTGCAGTGGCTTCATCCAGCAGGGAAGCGTTGGCAATTGGCAGCCCTGTCAGGTCACATACCATCGTCTGGTAGTTCAGCAGGCTTTCCAGGCGGCCCTGGGAAATTTCTGCCTGGTAGGGAGTATACTGGGTATACCATCCTGGATTCTCAAATACATTACGCAGGATAACACTCGGCGTAATCGTATCAAAATAACCCTGGCCAATGTAATTGCGGTAAACTTTGTTTTTCAGCGATATGTCCTTCAGATGACGGAGATAATCGCTTTCACCCATCGCTGCAGGAATAGCCAGTGGCTGTTGCATACGGATGGCGCCCGGAACGGTTTTGCTGATCAGCTGGTCCAGGTTGGAGGCCCCGATGGTTTCCAGCATCTGGTTGGTCTCTCTTTCATTCGGCCCTATGTGACGGTGCACGAATTCATTTTGTTGAATATCAAAAAGATTCATGATGTAAGCAGGTAATTTGAAATAGAATGCGCAAAGCTATGCAGATTTTAAGCAACGGCCAAACAATCAATACTGGCGGGGGAAAACAGTGATAAATGATACTTCAGGGATGGGCGTATATGTCATAATTTTGTCCACAGACTAATTACCTATCTTTGCACCAAATGAGCAAAATATTAGAAGACTGGGAACAGAAGGCCCAGGACAAGCAAAAAGCGAATAAACAGTTTCTCGCAAAACTGCAAACCCGCCGTGGAAAAGGAGTAGAGAAACTTTTACCGGACCTGCATGAGGAAGCATTCAGTAAAATTGACTGCCTCCAGTGCGGTAACTGCTGCAAAACCATCAGCCCCCGCTTTAAAGGACCCGATATCAGGCGCATCTCCAAACACCTGGGCATGAAGGAAGGCGATTTCATTGAAACCTACCTGCGGCTGGATAAGGATGAGGACTATGTGGTGAAGTTCACACCGTGCCCTTTCCTGGGCGCCGACAACTACTGCGGCATCTATGATGTACGTCCCGGCGATTGCGCCAACTATCCCTACACAGATAGTTACGACTTCTTTAAACGCCCGAAGATCACTTACGAAAACAGCACCGTTTGCCCGGCTGTTTATTATGTACTGGAAAAGTTAAAGGAAAAGATGGATTTATAAAGATAGGTGCCGGAAGCGGTTGGTGCTTCACAGCGCTGACCGCCCCACTACGGCTTCAGATCCAGCTTACGCATAGCCGGTGAAATAATATAAGTGGTGATCACCACACCCAATGTAACACACCCTCCAAATACCACCGACGGCACCAGTCCCATTGCCCTGGCCATAAAGCCGCTTTCGAACGCCCCCAGCTCATTGGAAGAACCTACAAACATCGAACTTACCGATGCCACCCGGCCACGCATGTCGTCCGGCGTTTTTAACTGCAAAATCGTTTGCCGTATGATCACGCTGATACCATCCAGCGCACCGCTGATCAGCAGCGCAAACATCGACAGGTAAAAGCTCGTGGAAAGACCAAACAATATAATGGTTAAACCAAAGCCGAATACCGCCGCCAGCAGCTTAATACCTGGTTTATTCACCAATGGCCGGTGCGCAAGTATAAACATGGTTACTAATGCGCCCACCGCAGGAGCAGAACGCAGCAACCCATATCCCAGGGAACCCACATGCAGCACATCCGTGGCAAATGCCGGTAACATCGCTACCGCGCCGCCAAATAATACTGCAAACATATCAAGTGCCATCGCATTTAAAACTACTTTGGTTTTCCATACAAACCGCATCCCTTCAGTAAGACCAGTCACAAAACTCTCACCCTTCGGTTTATAATAAACCGGCTTGGGCTTTATCTTCAGCAAGCTGTATAAAGGAGCCAGGAAAACGAATACCACCATCAACATCGACCAGTGCACGCCGAACCAGTGAATGAAAAGCCCGCCCAGCGCAGGCCCCAGCACACCGCCTATCTGCCAGGCGGAACTGCTCCAGGTAGAGGCATTGGCATACAACTCACGCGGTACCAGCAACGACATCAGGGTAAAGTTGGAAGGACTGGTATAGGCCCGCACAATGCCGCCCAGGAAAACCAGCAGGTAAATGAGGTTCAGCACCCAGTGCTTTGAAACACCGGCTACGGCACGGTCCCAGGTTAAGAGGAATAATCCCGAGCTGATAAACAAATAAGCAATCACACAATTGAGCAGCATGCCCCGCTTCTCCCGTTTGTCCACCATGTGACCGGCAAACGGCGCCAGCAACACGGCTGGAATTACTTCTGCCAAACCTATCAATCCCAGTGAGAAGGGATCTTTTGAAATTTCATATACTTTCCATTCTATAATGGCAAACTGCATAGCCAGCGCAAATACAAGCGCAAAGCGGATTACCAGGTAATAATTGAATTCCGGAAAGCGTAGCGAAGCGTATGGGTCGTTCTTTTTCGGTGCCGTAGTGTCCAACCTGATGAGTTTTTTGCGAAGGTACAAAAATCACAAACGGCGACAGCAGAATATCGGACAATCCGCTTTCACCGCCCACCACAATCACTTCTTCTTTTCCCATTTCTGGTTTATATTTATTCTGCATTAATACCGCAGTTCTATGGAAATACATACCCTCATTTTCCGGGCTTTATTGCCGGCGATATTCATACAGTTTGCCTGTGCCGGCAACAATTCCAACGATGATGGCCCGGAGCCTCCGGCTAATGCGCCCCGGAAAGCGAAGCTGCAGCTGGTAACAGACCAGTTCATATCTCCGGTAAATATGGCCGTGCCCGGGGATGGTACCGGCAGGTTATTTTTCTGTCAGAAAGAAGGGAAAGTATGGATCGTGCAGCAAAATAAACTCCTTCCCACCCCTTTCCTGGATGTAAGCAGCGATATGATCTCCGTAAATCCCGGGTATGATGAACGCGGCCTGCTGGGAATGGCCTTTCATCCCGATTTTAAATCGAACCATAAATTTTATGTGTATTACAGCTCGCCCACCAAAAAGTCCGGCTTCGACCACACCAGCCGCCTGGTAGAGTTTACCACTACAGCAGCAAATCCCAACCTGGCCAACCCGGCTTCCAAAAGGATTGTGCTGGAAGTGGATGAACCGGAATCCAATCATAACGGCGGCCAGCTGCAGTTTGGTCCCGATGGCTACCTGTATATAGGACTCGGCGATGGCGGTGGTGGCGGCGACAAACACGGCACTATCGGTAATGGTCAGAACCTCAATACTTTACTGGGTAAAATATTAAGAATAAATGTCAATGGAACACCCTATTCCATCCCGCCGGATAATCCTTTCGTTAACCGGCCCGACACCCGGCCTGAAATATGGGCCTACGGCCTTCGGAATCCCTGGCGCTTTTCTTTCGATAAAACCACCAGGATGCTCTTTGCGGGCGACGTTGGACAGAATAAGTATGAAGAAGTAGACATCATCACCAAGGGCGGTAACTACGGCTGGCGCATCCTGGAAGGCAACCACGATTATAATGTGCCTGCCGGTGCTGATAAGTCGGCATTGATTGCACCTATCCACGAATACAGCCACGATGTGGGGATAAGTATCACCGGCGGCTATGTATATCGCGGAAGCGCCATCCCGGCACTGAAAGGATTATATGTTTTCGGCGATTATAACGGGAAAACCTTTGTACTCAGGCCCAACGGGCAAAAATGGGACAGCGCTCCCCTGGAACTCACCGGCCGCCCTGCCGATAACCTCCAGATCCTCAGCTGGGGAGAGGATGAACAGGGCGAACTTTATATGCTTGCCAGCACTTCCGGCAGCAGTGGCTTTAAAGGAGCAGTATATAAGCTGGTAAAAGAATAAATTTTCAACATTCCGGCCACCACCTTAATCGTTTACGCTGGGTCCACCCTTCATAGGAGGATACTCCCGGGATACTCCCCGTATACTTAGGGTATACTCCGGTCATGGAGCCGTATTAAAGGACCGGCAACAACATCCTTACAGGTACTGTAGCGAGCGGGAAAAGCAACGCTTTTCAGCCATGTATCTCGCCTGGTGCCCGTTTGGCCCAATTTTTTGTTAAAAGGAAATAAATTGCACGACCGACGGGTGATTTTATTTTATATTTGATTTGACAACGTTTAAGTTCAATTGAGATACATATGAGACTGAAAGTGATTATACCGGTTGTGCTGCTTAGCATCTCCGCAGGCGTGTTGGCTTTTAATAAGCTCGGACATAATGACGATCCTCCCGGTCGTTACGAGGTGATCATGAACCTGGTAGGGCAGATGCTGAAAGAAGGGCATTATCAACCTAAAGCAATAGATGATAAATTCTCCACCGAAGTTTTTAATAAATACCTGCGTAGCCTGGATACGGAAAAGAAATTTTTCCTGAAAACAGATGTGGATAAGCTCATGCCGCTCGCCGTTCATATTGATGATGAACTGAAAGGCGCACCGATCGACTGTTTCCGCAGCATCAACACCCTGATCAAACAACGGGTGGCTGAAGCAGCAGCGATCTATCCCGAAATCCTGTCCAAACCTTTTGATTTCACCGTAGATGAAAAGGTAACACTGGATCCGGATAAAGTGGATTTCCCTGCAGACGAAAATGCCCGTAAAGAAGCCTGGCGCAAAGTACTGAAATACCGTACGCTGGAAAAATTGACGGACCTCCAGGAAATGAGGGAGAAAGATAAAGGAAAGGACAGTATTAAAACCAAAACCGATGTGGAACTGGAAGCAGAAGCCCGTGTAAAGGTAAAACAACTGTACGACCGCTATTTTGAACGTCTGAAAAACAGACAGAACGATAATGATCGCTTTAATCTTTATGTAAATGCGATCACCACTACCATGGATCCGCACACCGACTACTTCCCGCCGGATGAAAAACGCGCGTTCGAAGAACAGATGGCCGGTAAATTCTTTGGTATTGGCGCACAGCTGAAAGAAGAAGGCGACAAAATCCGCGTAATCAGCATCGTTACCGGAAGTCCAAGCTGGAAACAGGGACAACTGAAAGCCAACGATGTAATCCAGAAAGTAGCACAGGGAAATACCGAACCAGTGGATATTACCGGTTACCCCGTAGAAGATGCGGTGAAACTGATCCGTGGTAAAAAAGGTACCCCCGTTAAACTGACCGTGAGAAGCGTAGATGGTACCACCAAAGAAATAACCATCATCCGTGATGAAATTGTTACCGAAGAAACATTCGCCAAATCAGCGATCATCAACGGACAACATAAGATAGGCTATATCTACCTGCCGGAATTCTACGCCGACTTCAACGACCGTAACGGCGCCCGCAGCGCGGAAGACGTTGCCAAAGAAGTAGCTAAACTGAAAGCAGAAAACGTAGAAGGTATCATCCTCGATCTCCGCTTCAACGGCGGTGGCTCCCTCCAGGATGTAGTGCAAATGGCTGGCCTGTTTATTCCGGAAGGCCCCGTGGTACAGGTACGTTCCCGTGGTGGCGACGCGGTAGTGCTGCGCGATCGCGATAAGAATGTACAATACGAAGGACCACTGGCCATCATGGTGAATGAATACAGCGCCTCCGCCTCCGAAATTATGGCCGCAGCCATGCAGGATTACAAACGTGCCGTTATCATCGGCAGCACCCAAACATTCGGTAAAGGTACCGTACAGCGTCTCTTCAACCTGGATGATTTCTACCCCGTAAAAGACGGTGGCAGCCTCGGCGCCCTGAAACTTACGCAGCAGAAATTCTACCGTGCCGATGGCGGCTCTACCCAGCTGAAAGGTGTGGCTTCCGATATTGTACTGCCGGATCCATACTACGAAATAGCTGAACGCAAAGACTCTGACGCACTGGCATGGGATGAAATTCCGCGCGCAAGCTTCACCGCATGGTATAACCCGGTAAATGCAGAATCACTGAAAAAGAACAGCGAAAAAAGAATGGCCACCAGCCCAGCCTTTAAACTGCTCAATGAAAACCTGAACACTTTAAAGAAGCTGGAAAAACAGGAAACTTATTCCCTGAACCTGCAGACTTACAAAACAGAACAAAAAACAAACACCGCTGCACTCAAGAAATATGACGCAGTAAACGATAAAGTAAAAGAACTCAATATCGTAAACATCAAATCCGACATGGAGAAATTTGGCAGCGACTCTTCCAAGATAGCCCGTAACAAGGACTGGATCAGGATCAGAACCAAAGACATCTATCTCGATGAAGCCGTGAACGTAATGAACGACCTGATCGTTCAGTCATTGCCTAAGATGCAGCGTAAGAACCAGTAGAAGGATCGCTTTCATCGCCTTCAGCGATTTTAAATTGTCTTGGGCACTGATTATGCTGATTATACTGATTATACTGATTGGCTTGATTTTTATTCTTTTGATTTTATTAAGATTTTTTTATAAATAACTAAGGGAGATAAAAGTGAGTATTCACTTCTATCTCCCTTAAACTTTAAAATCAAATATGATCAAATCCGAACAATCAGTATAATCAGCGTAATCAGTGCCCAAGACAATTTAAAATCGCCGAAGGCGATTAGTCAGAGGCGCCTTTTTCCTTGCCCACCACTTCGAGTGCTTTCTTTACCATAGGGTCTTCGGCGTTAATGGCTTCGTAGAAACCCTCTGTTCTGTACAGTTGGCGGGCCAGCATGGCTTTGAGCCTTGTACGGATTTCTGTTTCGTCACGGGCAGTAAGATGATCCAGGCCAGGTACGCTGTCTTTTTGGGCGTACGCTTTAAAGTCACTGATCAGTTCTGGTGTGGTCTGGAAATTTTTGGTGAAAGCTTCTGCATTCTTATAGGACTTGAAGGTTTCCCGGTGCGTGGTATAATATTGATACGCAAAGTTACTGAACGTATTACGGGTATAAATGGCTGTTAAAGTAGGTGTAAAGCGGGAGGTATCAAACGGAATGAAAATATCCGGTGTAATACCGCCACCGCCGTAAACCGGGCGGCCTGCTGCTGTTTTATAAAGCACAGTATCTATTATTCTGATACTGTCTTTGTTTACCATTTCGCCATGGTGGTAACGTTCAATGATGTCGTCATCATAATCATCATGTCCTTTTCCGTAGGGTTTCTGAATACTTCTGCCGGAAGGAATGTAGTAGCGGGCTACGGTAAGACGGAGTGCGCCTCCGTTGTCCAGGTCATATTGTTCCTGCACCAGGCCTTTACCAAAGGTACGGCGGCCAATAACGGTGCCACGGTCCCAGTCCTGTATGGCGCCTGCAAGAATTTCGCTGGCGGATGCAGAGCCTTCATCAGTAAGTACCGCGAGGGCGCCTCTTTCAAAAAGGCCCGGCCGTTTCGTTTTATAATCCGTACGCGGGAAATCTTTGCCCTTCGTGTATACAATCAGCTTCTGGTCGTCGATAAGTTCATCGGCTATGCGGGTGGCTGCATCCAGGTAGCCGCCGGGGTTTTGCCTGAGGTCAATGACCAGTTTCTCCATGCCTTGTTTTTCCAGCTGACGGATAGCTTTCATAAACTCATCGTAGGTGGTAGCGGAGAATTTACTGATCTTGATATAGCCCACACCGGGAGCCGCCATGTAGCTGGCGTCTACACTATACAAAGGAATAACGCCTCTTTTGATGGGAATGGTAATTTTTTTATCCTGTCTCAATACGATGGTATTCACAGTAGAACCCGCGGGGCCTCTCAGCAGTTTGCGGATCTTTTCAGGAGTAATGCTGTTACCGGCTACGAGGCTGTCGTTCACCTTCAGGATCTTATCGCCGGTTTGCACGCCTGCGGTTTCAGACGGGCCGCCACTCAGCACACTCACCACGTTCACTGTATCTGCCGTGATATTGAATTCTACCCCGATCCCTTCAAAGTTACCTTCCATATCTTCATTCACCCGTTGCAGTTCGGAAGGAGGTATATATATGGAGTGGGGGTCCAGGTGGGTTAATAATCCTTCTATCGCTTCCTGCTGTAAATCGTCTGTATTGAGTGAATCTACATATTTCGCTTTGATCAGGTCCATTACTTCCTGTAACGGGCCCCTGTTGGGTTTGGTAAAAAATACAGTCGCCCCTCCGTTGTTCGATCCAGGCATTTTATGTCCGAGGAACATTCCCAGGGCTAATACAACTGCAAAGAGAAGAGGTAAAAAAACATTCAACTTCCTGTTAGACATAATCAGATTATTATCCCGCTAATTTATATGACCAATCTTTATATCCATGTAGCAAAAGCACCTGGCGGAAAGCAATCTGCTGCATACATGTATCATCATCATCTAAACTTAAAGGGGCCATTTGTTTTTATGAACCCCTTTTGTTTAAATTGTGACAAAAATAGCATAAATCGGGTGCAAACTTTTAGGATTCTTAAATTTCATAAATAACCGGATATGGGTGCTGGAATAAAGTTAATAGCAGACAGCGGATCTACGAAGACGGAATGGGGCTTGCTGGGCGCGGCGGAACCGCTGGTATTGAAAACGCAGGGTGTGAGCCCGTATTTTCAATCTGCGGAGCAGATCAGGGCCATCTTCGAAACGGAACTGGTTCCCCAATTACCTGCCGGCCAACCGGTAACAGAGGTATACTTTTATGGAACAGGCCTGTCGCAGCCTAAGAACCTGCAACTGGTATCCGATGCAATAAAGGCAGTATGGCCAGGTGCTGCATTTGATGTGCAGCACGACCTCATGGGCGCAGCCCGCGCACTTTGTGGCACACAGGGAGGCGTGGTAAGCATTTTAGGCACCGGCTCCAATTCCTGTTACTATGATGGTAGAGAAGTGGTGAAAAATAATCCGGGTCTGGGCTTTATCCTGGGCGATGAAGGCAGTGGCGCCTACCTCGGACGTAAGGTGCTGCAGTATTATCTCTACCATAGTTTTGATGACGACCTGCACGCCCGCTTCGAATATAAGTACCATACCAATAAAGACGAGATCCTGGAAAGCGTATACCGGAAGCCGTTAGCCAACCGTTACCTGGCAGGGTTTACAGAGTTCCTGTCGGAAAACCGTGAGCATTATATGATCCAGAACATCCTGGAAGACGGGCTGAACGACTTCTTCTTTAACCATATTTATAAATACCGGGAAAGCTGGACCACAGCACTGCATTTTACCGGTGGCGTTGCATGGCACTTCCGCGACATCATCAGCGAATTGTGTGAACTGTATGAATTGCCTATGGGCAAAGTGCTGCGCACGCCCATGGAAGGCTTGCTGGAATATCATCGTTAATCATTTTTAAGCATTCAATATGTCATTTGTAAAAGTAACGGAACAGGCCTCACACTATCGTCACCTTGAAAAGATGAGCGTGCAGGAACTGCTGACCAACATGAACAAAGAGGATCAGACCGTTCCGTTAGCCGTGGAAAAAGCCATCCCGCAAATAGAGAAACTGGTAACAGCCGTAGCCGATAAAATGCTGGCAGGCGGTCGCCTCTTTTATATGGGCGCTGGTACCAGCGGCCGTTTGGGCGTGGTAGATGCCTCTGAATGTCCGCCTACTTTTGGCGTGCCGCAAGGCCTGGTAGTAGGATTGATTGCCGGCGGCGATACGGCCATACGCAAAGCCGTGGAGTTTGCGGAAGACAGCCGCACACAGGGCTGGGAAGATCTGCAGGCATACAATATCACCGATAAAGATGTAGTAGTGGGCATCGCTGCCAGCGGTACCACGCCTTATGTAATAGGCGCGCTCAATGAATGCCGCAAGCATGGTATCGTTACGGGCAGTATCAGCTGTAACCCGGATACGCCGGTATCTGCGGCGGCCGACTTTCCCGTGGAGGTAGTGGTAGGCCCCGAGTTCGTAACGGGCAGCACACGCCTGAAAAGCGGCACTGCGCAGAAACTGGTGCTGAACATGCTGTCTACCGCCGTGATGATCCAGCTCGGCAGGGTAGAAGATAACAAAATGGTGAACATGCAGCTCAGCAACGAAAAACTGGTAGACCGCGGCGTGAAAATGCTCATGGAACAATTATCACTCACCGATTATGAACAGGCGCAACAACTGCTGTTAAAGGCCGGCAGCGTGAAAAAAGCGGTGGACGACTTCACCGGAAAATGATTTAAAAAACCTTTGCACCCATAAACCAGGTATGCACAACATAGAGCCATATTACAACTGGCGGCATTTGTACACCGCCGAAGAAGATGAGTACTCTCCCTTTTATGGAAGAGAATACAGTGAGTTTGAATATTCCAATTCGGTGTATAACTATTATATACACCCACAGTGGGATGAATTTGGCTCACGCAACCTGTACATGAAAATCCTCTTCATCGATTACCAGTTTAACTTCGCTATCATAGAATTACTGGGAGAATGGAATGATGCCATTGATAACGACATCATGACCATGAAGCGTAATATCATCGATACCCTTATCGCCCAGGGCATCACAAAATATATTCTCATCACGGAAAATGTGATGAACTTCCATTCCTCCGATGATTGTTATTATGAAGAATGGTGGGAAGATATCCGCGATGAAGGCGGCTGGATCGTAAGCCTGAACATGCCGGTACAAACCCGTGAAGAGTTTGAAAGAGCCCGCCTGCACTACTATGTTCACCTGCTCGATGATGATAAATGGCGGACATATCAACCATTACACCTGTTCAATATGGTGGATAATATCATGTTAAAACGGCTGGAATAATATTAATTTTCATTACAAAATGAAAGATATTATGCGTGTTTGTATGATTATGAATACATAGTGCATATGAATAATAATATATGCGTATAAAAACCTGATAAATATCATTTGGTTTTTATTTTTCCTGCGTTAAATTTGCCCGACATTTCAAACATCTTTTTATACTAGGAAGCTTAGAATTTTACTTATGAAGTGGTCACAGTTTTTTAATACCTCTATCGGTAAGAAGTTATTGGTAGGTGCTACCGGCTTGTTTCTTTGCAGTTTTGTTATTGTACACCTGGCAGGTAATTTCCAGCTGTTGTACAACGACGAAGGCAAGGCCTTTAACGCATATGCTGCGTTTATGGGACACAACAGCCTGATTCAGTTTATTGCCTGGGGGCTGAAAATTGTGATACTGCTGCACGCCATCATTGCGCTCCAGCTCACGTTCAGCAACAGAGCAGCCCGTCCGGTGAAATATACCATCAACCCGGGTAATCAGACATCTTCCTGGTTCAGTCGTCAGATGGCCATTATGGGAAGTATCCTTTTAATCTTCATTGTTATCCACCTGGTTAATTTCTGGGGACAATTCCACTACGCGGAAATGCCCACCCGTACTTATGAAGGCAGCATTGAACCGTTGAAAGACCTGTACGCTTTATCTTATGAAACCTTTAAGAATGGCTGGCTGGTTGCATTGTACGTGATCGGGATGATCGGTTTGTCTTTCCACCTGATCCACGGCTTTAAAAGCGCCTGTCAGACCTTTGGTTTAAATCATAAAAAATACAACGGCTTACTCAGCTTCATTGGCATATGGTTGTTTGGTATCGCAATTCCTATCGGTTTTGCCATCATCCCCGTTGTAATCTATTTCAAATAATTCTGTAAAGTAAGGATATATGTTTGACGCAAAAATTCCTGCCGGACCATTAAATTCCAAATGGGAAGACTATAAAGGACACTGTAAACTGGTGAACCCTGCCAATAAGCGCAACCTGGAAGTGATTATCATTGGTACTGGTTTGGCCGGCGCTTCAGCAGCGGCTTCATTAGGAGAGTTGGGATATAAAGTAAAAGCATTCTGCTTTCAGGATAGTCCGCGCCGCGCACACAGTATTGCTGCCCAGGGTGGTATCAATGCGGCCAAAAATTATCAGAATGACGGCGACTCTGTTTTCCGCTTGTTCTACGACACAGTAAAAGGTGGTGACTACCGCGCCCGCGAAGCTAACGTACACCGTTTGGCAGAAGTGAGCGGTAATATTATAGATCAGTGCGTGGCACAGGGTGTTCCCTTTGCACGTGAATACGGTGGCCTGTTAAGTAACCGCTCTTTCGGTGGTACACAGGTACAGCGTACTTTTTATGCCGCCGGTCAAACCGGTCAGCAGCTGCTCCTCGGCGCCTACTCCGCTCTGGAACGCCAGGTAGCACTCGGCAACGTGAAAATGTACAACCGCCACGAAATGCTCGACATCGTGAAAATCGATGGTAAAGCACGCGGTATCATTGCACGCGACCTGATCACCGGCGAACTGGAACGCCATTTCGGTCATGCCGTACTGATCTGTAGCGGTGGTTATGGCAACGTGTTCTACTTGTCTACCAACGCCATGGGCTCTAACGTAACCGCCGCCTGGAAAGCAACTAAAAACGGCGCTTACTTCGCTAACCCCTGCTTCACACAGATCCATCCTACCTGTATCCCGGTTTCCGGCGATCACCAGTCGAAACTGACCCTCATGTCAGAATCACTGCGTAATGACGGTCGTATCTGGGTGCCTAAAAAACAAAACGATACCCGCAAAGCCAGCGACATTCCTGAAGACGAAAGGGATTACTACCTGGAAAGAAGATATCCTGCATTCGGTAACCTCGTTCCCCGCGACGTGGCCTCCCGTGCAGCAAAAGAAAGATGCGATGCCGGTTATGGCGTAGGTACTTCCAAACAGGCAGTATACCTCGACTTTGCCGCAGCCATCGAACGTTATGGTAATATTGAAGTGGGTAAACGCCAGCTCTCCAATGTTTCCAAAGAAGAAGTGATTAAACTGGGTAAAGAAGTAGTAGCCGAGAAATATGGTAACCTGTTCGACATGTACGCCAAAATCACCGGTGAAAATCCTTACGAACTGCCTATGCGTATCTATCCTGCAGTACACTACACAATGGGTGGCCTCTGGGTGGATTATGAACTGGGTACCACCGTTCCGGGATTATATTCCCTGGGAGAAGCTAACTTCTCCGACCACGGCGCTAACCGCCTGGGTGCATCTGCACTGATGCAGGGCCTGGCCGACGGTTACTTCGTGATTCCTTACACAGTAGGTAACTACCTCGCAGATGAAATCCGCACAAAGGCAATCCCTACCGACCATCCCGCTTTCGTGGAAGCAGAAAATAAAGTAAGGGAAACCGTTAATAAGCTCATCAACATCAAAGGCACCAAATCAGTCGATTTCTTCCACAAGAAACTTGGTAAAATCATGTGGGACAAATGTGGTATGGCGCGTAATGAACAGGGCCTGAAAGAAGCGATCGAAGAAATCAAAGCGCTGCGCGCTGAGTTCTGGAGAGATGTGCGTGTTCCCGGTGAAGCCAATGAGTTCAACCCCGAACTGGAAAAAGCCGGTCGCGTGGCCGACTTCCTGGAACTGGGCGAATTAATGTGTATCGATGCACTGAACCGCCGCGAATCGTGTGGTGGCCACTTCCGCGAAGAATCACAAACAGAGGAAGGAGAAGCCAAACGTGACGACGAAAACTTCAGCTACGTATCTGCATGGGAATACAAAGGCGATGGCCAGTATGAACTGCACAAAGAACCGCTGGAATTCGTTGAATGTAAACCAACACAGCGTAGCTACAAATAATGGTTATTGGTAAACCGTTTAACGGTTAGCCAGGATTATAAATCAAATAATTGTCCAAGGTATATGGAACATTATAACATGAACCTCACATTAAAAGTGTGGAGGCAGAAAAACAAAAACGATCAGGGTAGATTTGAAACTTTACAGGCAAAAAACATTTCTTCTGAAATGTCTTTCCTGGAAATGTTTGACGTAGTGAATGAAGAGCTGATCAATGAAGGCAAAGAACCAATAGCATTTGACCACGATTGCCGCGAAGGTATCTGCGGTATGTGCTCCATGCATATCAACGGCCGCGCACACGGTCCGTGGGATGGTACTACTACCTGCCAGCTGCACATGCGCGCTTTCAAAGATGGCGATACCATTACGGTAGAACCCTGGAGAGCAGGCGCATTCCCGGTAATTAAAGATCTGACGGTAGACAGATCTGCTTTCGACCGCATCATCGAAGCAGGTGGTTATATTTCCGTAAACACAGGTAACGCACAGGATGCGAACTGTTTACCGGTAGATAAAAATAAAGCCGACCTGGCTTTCGCAGCTGCTGCCTGTATCGGTTGCGGCGCCTGCGTAGCCGCCTGTAAGAACTCTTCCGCCATGCTGTTCGTATCAGCCAAAGTATCCCAGCTGGCATTGCTGCCACAGGGTCAGCCTGAAAGAACAACCCGCGCCCTCAACATGGTAGCGCAAATGGATAAGGAAGGCTTTGGTAGCTGTACCAACACCGGCGCCTGCGAAGCAGAATGCCCGAAGGAAATTTCCCTCACCAATATCGCCCGCCTCAACAGGGAGTTCATTGGAGCAGGATTTTCTTCTGAGAAATAAGCGCGCGCGGAGTTTGTCTTGCTCAGGATTACACTGATTAGGCTGATTACCTTGATTTTTTTCTTTTAATATACTAAGGAGATAAGAATGGCTTGTTCATTCTTATCTCCTTTCTTTTTACATTCTTTCCCAAAAAACAAAAAATCCAAAACCCGCTGTCATCTCCTCAAATCCCTTAAAAATCCAAAAAATAAAATCCCCCAAATCAGCATAATCAGCGTAATCCTGAGAAAGACAACCTCCGCTCCCCCCGCTCATCCATCGAACTTTATCTTTCTAAATTTTTTTACTATCATGTGTTTTTTCCACGCAATGTAAAACAGAGAACATATGTCAGAACAATCACGCAGAAAGTTTATCAAACACATCGGCAGCACTGCCGCACTGCTCGGAATAGGCCAGCTGGCGGCCCTCGCAAATGAAAAGGAACATGTAGAAATCCTGCAGCCCGAAAAAAGGATCGCTCCCAGCGACAAAATCCGTATCGCATGTGTAGGAATGGGTATTATGGGATTCGGAGATGTGGAAACTGCTATCAAAGTGCCGGGAGTGGAATTTGTGGGCGCTGCCGACCTGTACACCGGTCACCTCGACAAAGTGAAGGAAGTGTTTGGCCCGCAGGTATATACTACCCGCGACTACCGCGAATTACTCAAACGAAAAGATATAGATGCCATTATTGTAGCTACACCCGATCACTGGCACGATACGATTGCCATCGCTGCAATGGAAGCCGGTAAAGCCGTGTACTGCGAAAAGCCGATGGTACAGCAGATAGAAGAAGGCCATAAAGTAATTGCCGCACAACAACGCACCAAAGCCGTTTTCCAGGTGGGTAGCCAGCGCGTTAGCAGCGTAGCGCTTGCGGAGGCGCGTAAACGTTACCAGGCCGGTGAAATAGGACGGCTGAACGTAGTGGAAGCCCGGATGGACCGCCACAGCGCACTCGGAGCCTGGCAATATTCCATCCCGCCTGATGCATCCCCTGCTACCGTGGATTTTGATACCTTCCTGAAAGATACCTCCAAGGTGCCTTTCGACCCGGTGCGTTTTTTCCGCTGGCGTAATTACCGTGCCTATGGAACCGGCATCCCCGGCGACCTGTTTGTACACCTGATTTCCGGCCTGCATTTTATTACCGGATCGCTTGGCCCCACATCTATTTATGCCAGCGGCAACCTGGTACAATGGAAAGATGGCCGCGATGTGCCGGATGTGGTAGTGGCCATTTTTGACTATCCCGAAACTAAAGAACATCCCGCCTTCCAGATGACACTCCGCGTGAATTTCGCCGACGGCAGCGGCGGTGGGGAATACACACGTTTTATTGGCACCGAAGGTGTATTGGAACTGGGCTGGAACGACTTTAAAATCAAGAAACACAAACTGCCCGAAGCGCCAGGCTACGGTGGCTGGGACACTTATAACACTTTCACCAAGGCCCAACAGGCGCAATATGTGAAAGAGTATAATGCCAAATACCCGGCAGATAAACGCAATGCCATCGAAACATCCAACTCCTACGCTCCCCCCAAAGGATACGACGACCGGCTGGAACATTTCACCAATTTCTTTGAATCCATGCGCTCCGGTAAACCCGTTGTGGAAGACGCCGTATTCGGTCTTCGCGCTGCAGGACCAGCCCTGGTTACAAATGAAAGTTACTTCAGCAAAAAACTGATCAACTGGGACCCGGTAAATATGAAAATAGTGTAGGGAGAATTCGTAATTTGTAATGCTTTTGAGTTAAAACCTTACTATTTAAATCTATCTCCTATGTTTAAAAACTTCCAGGGTAATTGTTGGTTGCTTTTGGGAACGGTGCTTTTGTCTTGTAATCAAAAGAAAAATACTATGAACGACCAGGCTGATATAAAACCTCCGGTAGCAGAAAAGATAGCTAAAGAACTCAGCATCCACGGCGACAAACGGATCGATAATTACTACTGGATGAATGATCGGGAAAATCCGAATGTACTGGCCTGGCTGAACGCAGAAAACGCTTATCTCGACACGATCTTGTCGCCCGAAAAAAAGCTCCGCGAAAAACTCTTTACCGAGATGAAATCCCGGATCAAGGAAACAGACATGAGTGTGCCCTATCTTAAAAACGGTTATTACTACTATACCCGTTACGAAGAAGGAAAGGAATACCCGGTGCATTGCCGTAAAAAAGGCAGCCTGGAAGCACCGGAAGAGGTAATGTTGAACGTGAATGAACTGGCTGCAGGTCATGCCTATTGCCACGTGGCCGGCCTGAGTGTAAGCCCCGATGCAAAATTACTCGCTTACGGGATAGATACGGTCAGCCGCAGACGTTATACCATCCGGATCAAAAACCTGGAAACAAACGAACTGCTCACAGACGAAATTCATGAAACCACCGCCGGCAGCACCTGGGCCAGTGATAACAAAACCCTGTTCTACTCCCGCAAAGATACCGTTACCCTCCGGGCCGATCGTATCATGCGACACTCACTGGGTATCGCAGCCGACAAAGAAGTGTATCACGAAGCAGATGAAACGTTTGATGTAGATGTATCTAAAACAAAATCCGGCAAGTATATTATCATCAACAGCGAAAGCACCTTATCATCTGAAAGCAGGATACTGGATGCGGCTAAACCCAACGAAGCATTCCGCATTTTCCAACCGCGTGAAAAAGATATGCTGTACCATGTGGATCACCGTGATGATAAATTCTACATCACCACCAACTGGAACGCACTCAACTTCCGCCTGATGGAAACCGCGCTGGATAAAACTTCCCGTGAAAACTGGAAAGAACTGATCCCTAACCGCAGCGATGTATTGCTGGAAGGAGTGGAGCTGTTTAAAGAGTTTACGGTATTAGAAGAAAGAAAGGGCGGTTTAACCCATATCCGGATCATCAATGATAAAACACACACGGAAAAGTATTTGCCATTTTCAGAAGCAGCGTATACTGCTTCCGTAAGCAGTAACCCGGAAATGGACAGCAAGGAACTGCGGTATAACTATACATCCATGATCACACCCAACTCGGTGTATGATTACAATATGGAAACGGGCGCCAATGAACTGAAGCGTCAGCAGGAAGTACTGGGCGGCTATGATCCGAAAGATTATGCAACAGAGCGGTTGTTTGCCACCGCCACAGACGGTACTAAAATTCCGGTGTCCATTGTATATAAGAAAACGTTTGAAAAAAATGGCAAGGGGCCGTTATTGCTGTATGGTTATGGTTCCTATGGCAACAGCATGGATGCCACTTTCAGTTCTACCCGGTTAAGTTTACTCGATCGTGGTTTTGCTTTTGCGATCGCGCATATCCGCGGTGGCCAGGAAATGGGACGGCAATGGTACGAAGATGGCAAGATGTTTAAAAAGAAAAACACCTTCACCGATTTCATTGCCTGCGCCAACTTCCTGATACAGCAACATTACACGGATACCGCGCATCTTTATGCGATGGGAGGCAGTGCAGGTGGCCTGCTGATGGGTGCTGTAGCTAATATGGAGCCTACCTTGTTCAATGGCATCGTGGCACAGGTACCTTTTGTGGACGTGGTTACCACCATGCTGGATGAAAGTATTCCGCTTACCACTGGTGAGTTTGATGAGTGGGGCAATCCAAAAAATAAAGACTCGTACGATTACATGAAATCCTATTCTCCTTACGATAACGTGGAGCATAAGGCTTATCCGAATATGCTGGTAACCACCGGGCTGCACGATTCACAGGTACAATACTGGGAGCCGGCAAAATGGGTGGCGAAATTAAGGGAAATGAAAACAGATCATCATTTACTGCTGTTGCATACCAATATGGAAGCTGGCCACGGTGGCGCCTCCGGAAGGTTTAAAGCACTGGAGGAAGTGGCGTTGGAGTATTCATTCCTGCTGAAGCTTGAAGGGAAGTAAGGAAGGAGATAAAAAATTAAAAGCCTGCCGGTACATGATGCCGGCAGGCTTTTTTTATTTGGTGAGCATCTTTGCAGATGTTACTGTTTGCCCATAAAAGATCTCCGCCATCTTATCAAAAATTCCGGGATCATCTGTTGTATAAAAACTACGCTGCTGTTGCTTACTCAGCCTGCTTTCCATTTCAGGATGACGTTTCAGGTAGTCTTTCAGGCTGTGCGCCACAATTTTACCCTGCGACAAAACAGTAATACCGCCGGGTAAAAACTGTTTGATCTTTTTCATCAGCAGGGGATAGTGGGTGCAACCGAGTACCAGGGTATCGATACCTGGTGAGCCCAATAATATCTTATCCAGGTACTCCTTTACAAAGTAGTCTGCTCCTTCGCTTTCGTGTTCGTTATTTTCAATCAGCGGTACCCACATCGGGCAGGCCAGCTGATGTGTTTTTACATGCGGGAAAAACTTATGGATTTCCAGCGGGTAAGACTCAGATGACACCGTACCATTGGTAGCCAGTATGCCTACTTCACCGGTTTGCGTGATGGTACCTACCATTTCTGAAGTAGGACGGATCACGCCCAGTACCCGGTTGTCGGGAGCTATATTGGGCAGATCTTTTTGCTGGATGGTGCGCAGCGCTTTAGCAGAGGCCGTGTTACAGGCCAGGATGACCAGCGGGCAACCCATCGCAAACAGTTTTTGTACACATTCCAGCGTATAAGCGTGAATGGTATCAAAGCCACGGTTGCCGTAAGGTGCGCGGGCGTTGTCGCCCAGGTAGATGTAATCGTACTGCGGGAGTTCCGCTACTATTTCCCTGAGTACGGTTAATCCGCCGTAGCCGGAGTCGAATATGCCGATCGGACCCATGATTATTCGGTATCTTTTTGCATCAGGCCGGAACCTGTTAAGTCATAGATCTTTTGAATTTCGTGCAGTACGCCTTCGAAATCAATTTGGAGGTCTTTCAGCAAGCCGTTTTTCAAGTCATACACCCAGCCGTGTACGGTAGGGAATCCTTTTCCTACGTACGACTTCTGTACCGCTGCGGTTTTGATTACGTTAATACATTGTTCCTGCGTATTGAGTTCAACGAGGCGGTTGTAGCGTGCATGTTCGTCGCCGATAGCGTTGAGTTCGTCCATGTGCAGCCGGTAAACATCACGGATGTTGCGTAACCATGGGTTCAGGATGCCAAGATCTTTCGCTTGCATGGCTGCCTTTACGCCGCCGCAGTTATAATGCCCGCATACGATGATGTGTTTTACTTCCAGGTGTACTACCGCATAATTGATGACGCCCATTACGTTGAGGTCGGTATTGGGAACAAGGTTGGCTATATTGCGGTGTACAAAAACTTCACCTGCTTCAAGCCCCATGATCTCGTTGGTGGGAACGCGGCTGTCGCTGCAACCAATATACAGATAGTCTGGTTTCTGGGAGTCGGCCATTTTTTCGAAAAACTCCTTGTCTGTGGCCGTTTTGGAAGCTATCCAACGTTTATTGTTCTCAAATATCTCGTTATATGCTGTCATGCGGTTCCATTTTTATGCGCTAAAGATACGCATAGAAAGATATATGCAGACAACCCTTTCATGATGAATGGGTTAACGAGTACTTTTTATTGATATGCCTGGCAGGACGCCTTCTTGGAAACCCCGCATAAAATCTGTACCTTCGCAGCTTCAAAATTTACATAGCCAGCATGATCAGTGTTAAAAACGTAACGCTCTCTTTTGGTAAGAGAGTATTGTTTGACGAAGTAAACCTCAATTTCACAAAAGGGAACTGTTATGGTGTGATTGGGGCCAATGGAGCAGGTAAGTCTACTTTTCTGAAGATATTGTCCGGTGAAATAGAACCGAATAAAGGTACTGTGGAAATCACCCCCGGTGAGCGCATGAGCGTGCTCACGCAGAACCACTTTGGGTTTGATGAGGTTACCGTACTGAATGCCGTATTGATGGGTAATAAGAAGCTTTGGGAAATAGCGCACGAAAGGGACACTATTTACGCCAAGGAAGATTTTACCGAAGAAGACGGTATGCGCGCAGGCGAATTGGAAGCTGAATATGGCGAAATGGGTGGTTATACCGCAGAAAGCGATGCAGGAGTACTGCTGAGCGATCTGGGTGTGAAGGAAGAAATGCATGGAGTGCTCATGAAAGACATTGCCGGCAGCCTTAAAGTGCGGGTACTGCTTGCACAGGCGCTGTTCGGTAATCCTGATATCCTGCTGCTGGATGAGCCTACGAATGACCTTGACGTGGAAACCATCGGCTGGCTGGAAAACTTCCTGGCCGATTATGAAAATATCGTGATCGTGGTATCCCACGATCGTCACTTCCTGGATGCCGTATGTACGCATGTGGCAGATGTGGACCGTGCAAAGATCCAGATCTTCAGTGGTAACTACACCTTCTGGTACGAATCATCCCAGCTGATGGCCCGCCAGATTGCAGATAAGAACAAGAAGATGGAAGATAAGCGTAAAGACCTCATGGACTTTATCGCCCGGTTTAGCGCCAACGCCTCCAAAAGCAAGCAGGCCACTTCCCGTAAGAAAGCCCTCGAAAAACTGGTGGTGGAAGATATCCAGCCTTCTAACCGTAAGTATCCGGGTATCATCTTCAAGCAACAGCGTGAAGTAGGTAACCAGATCCTGAACATAGAGAAACTGGAAAAACTGGTGGATGGCCGCAAACTCTTTACAGATGTTACTTTCTCCGTTAACAAGGGAGATAAGATCGCATTCCTGTCTAAAGATCACCTGGCCCTCACTACTTTCTTTGAAGTGATCAACAATGAAGCAAAAGCCGACGGTGGCAAGTTTGAATGGGGTACCACTGTTACCAGTGCCTACCTGCCAAACGACAACTCCGCGTTCTTTACCAATAAAGACCTGAACCTGATGGATTGGCTGCGTCAATACGTACCACCACATGTAACAGATGTGGATGAGCCTTTCCTGCGTGGATTCCTGGGTAAGATGTTATTCGGCGGAGATGAGATCATGAAGAAAACTTCGGTGCTGAGTGGTGGTGAAAAAGTACGTTGCATGATCAGCCGCATGATGCTGCAGGATCCCAATGTGCTGATACTTGATGAGCCTACCAACCACCTGGATCTGGAATCTATCCAGTCTTTCAACGAAAGTATGATCAACTACAAAGGCGTGGTGTTGTTCACCACCCATGACCATACCTTCATGCAATCAGTAGCCAACCGTATTATTGAGCTGACGCCTAAAGGCATTATCGACAGGCTGATGACCTTTGATGAGTACCTGGCAGATGAGCGTGTGAAAGCTCTGCGTGAAGAAATGTACGGCAGCGCGGTTTTAGCGTAAAAGTAAGATAACTGAAAATAATTGAAGCGAATGGTCTGCCGGTCATTCGCTTCTTTTTTTAATGGTGTTTTATATCTTACAGATACTCCTCTATTACCTTTAATTTATTTTTATCGAGCGGCTTTGTAATGTACGCCATCAGCTCCGGCGTATGCTGCACTTTTTGCATGTCACGTACATCCACAGAGGAAGAACACATTATAATCGGGATGGTATTTTTCAGAGAAGTTTTCAATCCTCTGTAGGCCTCAATAAAATCCCAGCCATTCATTCGCTGCATATTCATATCAAGAATGATAAGAGAGGGTAAGGTAGTTTGCGGGGTACTGGAAAGCTGCTCCAGGGCCTCTTCTGCACAGAGAAAAGAGGTAACTATCAGGTGATTGCTTTGGTGCCCCAACATTTTTTTGATGATAAAATGAAATATTTCATCATCATCTACAACGTACACTATTTTATTCATGTCTTCCATGCTTCGGTTTTAATTGGGCTTCTGATCTTATCCAATAATAACAAAAGGCGCACATAAGACGATGTTAAAGAATGAATCACGGGCTAAACCGGCATCATATGCCTGTCACATTCTTCTTCTTAAGCATTGGTCAGGGGAGTGCAGTGGCCTCCGGCTATCTTTAATTGTGCAGCAAAGAACGTTAATTTAATTTTATTTTTATATATATCTTTTTGTCAATAACTAATCATTAACAAATGAGATAAGCGAAAAAAATACCATGAATCCGCTATAAAACCGCCACAAAAGCGAATGGCCGGAGTGAAAGAATAATCTTTGCTCCGGCCATCGACTTTATCCTGAATGCTGATTGTTACTAAAACAAGCCGCCTTTTTTCAGTGTTACTTTACCTTGTCCTATTTTGAAACCGTTGTGATAGATTTCAACTGCATAATCGCCTACCTTGAAATCGGAGTTCTGTTTCCAGTCCATGCTTACGGTTTGTTTCTGACCAGTAGTATAAGCAACTGTTTTCTTGGCAGTATATAATTTTTCAGTACCATCTTCCAGTGTAAAACGGCCGGAACCCAGCGCTTCTACAGCCAGTGGCGCTCCATCCGGAGCAGTAATGGCCACAAAAATTTCTTTATCACCGGTTGGTGCAATACGGTTTGTCGTCCAGGTCAAAAGTAACCCGCATCATATCAGCGCGTTTTGCTTTGCTGGTTTCTACTTCTTTACCGTTATTCTTTACACGGATCGGTAACAGTTTAATGTTGGAAGCATGGAGTACGGAACCCAGGTCCACTTTTTTATTCAGACTGTCCTTTACCACAGACACAGAGTCGCGCTCTTTACGTGCATAATCTCTTTCACCAGCCAATACTATTTTTTCACCTTCCAGGCGTTCAATAGTTTCTGAATAACCTTCAATATTGGATTTCAGTTGCTCAATCAAACGACGGGCTTCCGCCAGTTGCGCCTGTGTAGCATTTTTGTTGTTCAGGATAGTAGAGATCCTGGCTTTCATATCCTGTATTTCCTTATCTTTTGTTTTAACCAGGCTATCCATCCGGGTGTTCTGTGAAACCAGATCATCCAGGCGGGCATTGGCCGCATTGTATTCCTGCTGCAGTGCGTCACGTGACGAAGAGATCGAATCTATCTGGGTGCTTTTTTGAACAATTTGCTCGTTGGATTTATTCTTATCATACAACATATATATCCAGGTACCGGCTAATGCTGCAATTAAAATACCGTAAATTAGACCGTTGCGGCTACGTGGTTTTTCTGGTCCGGGTGATCCCGGTGCAGGTGAATTAAAAGTGTTCTCCGTCATAGTTGTGAGTTTTATGTTTATTGTTATATGGTTAAAAATTGTTATTCAAAAGTACTTATAATATTCCTATTTTATAAATAGCTATAAAACTGTTTTTCAATCGTGCTTCCAAATATTGCGTTAGATCAATTATTACTGTTGGACATAGAAACAACACCCGCAGCTCCTGCTATAGAGCACTTATCCGAAGACATGCAACAGCTCTGGCGTGACAAAATTGCAAAAACTGCGCCAGTTTCCGGAAATGAAGATTCAGCATACGCTGACAGGGCTGGCATCTACGCCGAATTTGGGAAAATTGTGTGCATTTCGGCCGGCTTCTTTAGTCTTGAAAATAACAGGTACCAGCTAAGGCTGAAATCATTTTGTAATGATGATGAAGCAGTTGTGCTGTCAGGATTTTTAGAATTAATCAATAAATTCTATGCGAAATATCCCCGGTTCCAGTTTGCCGGGCATAACATCAAAGAATTTGATATTCCTTTTATTTGCAGGAGGTCTGTTATCCATCAATTATCTTTGCCACAGCCTTTACAGCTGCACGGATTTAAACCCTGGGAAATTCCCATGCTCGATACCCTGCATCTGTGGCGCTTCGGGGACTTTAAACATTATATTTCCCTGAAACTTCTAACGGCCGTTATGGGTATTGATACGCCCAAAGACGATATAGACGGCAGCATGGTAGGCAAGGTATACTGGGAGGAAAAAGATCTGGAACGTATTGCCGCCTATTGCCAGAAGGATGTACTGGCGGTAGCACAGCTGCTGCTGAAGTTCAAACGTTTACCGGCATTGACACAGGAAGATATTATTATCGTAAAAAAATAGACAAAAAGCATTCTAGTAATGGAGTACCAGGATATCATCAGGGATTGGAAGCAGCAAAAATTCAAATCATTATACTGGCTGGAAGGAGATGAGGACTTTTTTATTGACCAGGTGACCAGCTATGCAGAACATGAGCTGTTACCTGAATCAGAAAGAGGCTTTAACCTCACGGTCCTTTATGGAAAGGATACTGACTGGAGCCAGGTGATCAACGCCTGCCGCAGGTACCCGATGTTCGCTGAAAGACAGGTGGTACTGCTCAAAGAGGCGCAGGCCATGCGCGATCTGCTGAAACTGGAAACCTATATCGATAACCCGCTTACTTCTACGGTGTTTGTAGTGGCGCATAAACAGGGCAAAATAGATGGCAGGAGTAAAATGGCCAAGCTCATAAAGGAAAAAGGCGTACTCCTGTCTACCAAAAAATTATATGATAACCAGCTGCCCACGTGGGTTGAAAGCTATGTGAGCAGCCGCGGACTGGCCATCTCACAAAAAGCGGCTATCCTCCTGGTAGATCATATCGGTAACGACCTTTCCCGTATCTCCAATGAAATAGATAAGTTGCTGGTAAACCTTCCCGCCCAGAAAAAGATCGACGAAGCGGATATTGAAAAGTATGTGGGCATCAGTAAAGAGTACAATGTATTTGAACTACAAAACGCCCTGGGACAGAAGAATACGGCTAAAGTATTCCGGATCATCGCTTACTTTGCCGCCAATCCCAAAGCAGCGCCCATCCAGATGACATTGCCCGCACTCTATAATTTCTTCGCTAAAGTAAACCTCATTTTCAGCGTAAAAGGGGGCGAAAAAGAGGTGGCCACGGCGCTGGGTGTACATCCGTTTTTTGTAAAGGACTATATGAACGCTGCCCGTCAATACGGACCCGAAGGAACCGAGAAAGCTATTTTGCTGCTGCACCAGTATAACCTGCGGAGTATAGGCATTAACGATAGTGGCGTGGAAGACGGGGAACTGATGAAAGAACTGATGTATAAGGTGATGAATTAATTAATTATGCTGTTTTTTATGGCTATTGGGGTAAAGAAGATATTCAGATTGCTGTTTGGCCTGCTGTGTTTCGTTTTAAGTAGTTGCTGCGCTTTAATTGTGCTGATGAACATCATCACTCTTCATCGTGGAGCGATCGGGTTGGATCTTAGCATGAGCACCAACACGGCTATGATCATGTGTTTTTATGTAATCGCGTCTGCCTTTTTTCTATGGCGTGGGGTTCGTTTAATGAAGCCCCCTAAAAAGGACGAGCAAAAAACGGAACTCCTGGGAGAAGAATTCTAAATCTTCGCCAGTATCTCCTTTGCCTGCGCAGAATCCTTATCCATTTGTACTATCAGCGCATCTATATTGTCAAATTTCAGGTTGGAGCGGATGTATGCTACAAAATGAACCGTTAATTCCTGCCCGTAAATATCTTCATGAAAATCAAAGATGTGTACTTCCAGACGGAGATCGGTGCCATTAAAAGTAGGGCGGAAGCCGATGCTCATCACGGCAGGTAATAATTCGCTGCGGCCGCTGAGCTGGGCGTTTACGGCGTAAATACCTTCAGCCGGAATCAGCTTTCTTTCGTCGGTGAGGTGCAGATTAGCGGTGGGATAACCCAGTTGCCGGCCCATTTTATCGCCATGCACTACGGTGCCGGTTAAAAAATAGGTGTAATCCAGCAATTCATTGGCCAGCCGGATATCGCCTTCCTGCAGGCTTTTACGGATTTTGGTAGAACTCACCGTAAGATCATGTACTACCTGCTGCGGAATTTCGATCAGGGTAAAGCCATACTGCTGCTGCTCTGCTTCGAGCAGTTCCAGTCCGCCTTCCCGGTTGTGGCCAAACCGGTGGTCGTAGCCTATAATAATGGTGTGCGGCCTGAAGCGCGCTACCAGGAAGTCTTCCAGGTAACTGCGGGCGGGCATCTCAGAAAATTCTTTCGTAAAAGGCACTACTACCAGGTGATGAATGCCGGCACGCTCCAGCAAGGCAATTTTTTCAGGCAGGGTAGTCAGCAGCCGGATATTATTCGGTTTGGGTTGTAATACCTCCCGCGGATGCGGATCAAAGGTAATGATCACGGTTTCGCCGCCGCAGGTGTTGGCAGCCTGCTCCAATTGCTCAATAATGAAGCGGTGGCCTGCATGTACTCCGTCGAAAGTGCCTATCGTGATAACAGCATTACGGAATTCCGGTAAATGGTCTAAGTCCCTGTGAACCTGCATATAAATCAATAACTATCAAAATCGCCGTGCAAATCTAACACATTCGGCGGGCATTCTGCATGGAATCTGTTACTTTTGCAGCCTGAAGAGCATCTTTATTTAGTTTACTTTTTATTTACATATTTATTTATTTCCCGGTGGATAATAATATTTACGCCAAACGCGGTGTTTCAGCAGGCAAGGAAGATGTGCATAATGCCATTAAAAACATTGACAAGGGCCTTTTCCCGAAGGCATTCTGCAAAATTGTACCTGATATTTTAGGAGGCGATGAAGCTTATTGCAATATTATGCATGCAGACGGCGCCGGCACCAAATCTTCCCTGGCTTATATTTATTGGAAAGAAACCGGTGATCTGGGTGTATGGAAAGGCATCGCCCAGGACGCGATTATTATGAACATGGACGACCTGCTTTGCGTGGGTGCTACAGACAATATCCTTCTTTCTTCCACCATTGGCCGCAACAAACAATTGCTGCCGGGTGAAGTAATTGCTGCCATCATCAATGGCACAGAAGAAATCCTGGCAGAACTGCGGAACCACGGTATCAGCATTTACTCTACCGGTGGAGAAACCGCTGATGTAGGTGACCTTGTACGCACCATCATCGTGGATTCTACCGTTACCTGCCGCATGAAACGTGAAGACGTGATCTCCAACGACCGGATCCAGGCAGGCGATGTGGTGGTAGGGCTGGCATCCTACGGACAAGCCACTTACGAAACGGAATACAATGGCGGTATGGGCAGCAATGGCCTCACCAGCGCGCGTCATGATGTTTTCAGCAAAGCTATTGCGGAAAAATACCTCGAAAGCTTTGATCCCAATATTCCTTATGAACTGGTGTTCAGCGGTAAAAAATCGCTGACAGATAAAATAAATATTCCTGGCTTTGGCGCGGTGGATGCAGGTAAACTGGTATTATCGCCCACCCGTACCTATGCCCCTGTGATCAAGAAAGTGCTGGAGCAATTCCGGCCGCAGATTCACGGGATGGTACATTGCAGCGGCGGTGCTCAAACCAAAGTGCTGCACTTCATTGAGAAACTGCACGTGATCAAAGACAACCTGTTCCCGGTGCCTCCGTTGTTTAGTCTTATCCAGGAGCAGTCCGGTACTCCCTGGAAGGAAATGTACCAGGTGTTTAACATGGGACACAGAATGGAACTGTATGTGCCGGAAGCAATAGCAGCTGATATTATCAGCATTTCCAAAAGTTTTAATATCGATGCACAGATCATAGGCAGGGTAGAAGCCGCAGAAGAGAAGAAAGTAACCGTGAAAGCGCCGGCTGGAACCTTTGAATATTAGGTCATAGTGTATAGGGAGTGTATGGAGAGTGCATTGATAGTGCATGAGGAGTCCATCAGAAGTGCATGGAGAGTCCATGGATGATCCATGGTATACCCAGGTATGAGGCATTGGCGAAGTACCCCTGAAGTAATTCCAAGCTGAGGATGATGAATAGAATAAGGGCAGGCCACAGTGTAAAACCGTGGCCTGCCCTTATTGATCATTTATAGTTGTGTTAGTTTTGCAGACTAAACCTGATAGGAAGATTAAACTGCACCGCCACCTGGCGTTCATTTTGCACACCTGGTTCCCATTTCGGCATGGCTTTCACTACCCTTATCGCTTCATCTTCCAGGCCGTAACCTTTCTTTGCGCCTATTGTTCTCACATCATGGATGCTGCCATCTGCATCTACAATAAACTGCACAAAGGTGGTACCGCTTATATTCGCTGTTTGTGCCTGTTTGGGGTAACGGATATTTTTACTAAGATATAATCCAAGGGCATTTTCGCCGCCGGGGAATTTCGGTGGATGTTCCACAAAGGTGAATACTTCTTTATCGTTAGGTGGCGGGAAATTGACGGTATGATCACCGGTTTTCGGTGTCTGTTTGCCAGCATCCAGCATAAAGCGGATAGGCAGGTTAAACTGTACGGAAACAGCCCGGCCCTGATGCCTGCCGGGTATCCATTGCGGCATTCCTTTTACTACGCGCATCGCTTCTTCAGCAAGACCAAAGCCTGGGTTTTTTCCCACTGTACGAACGTCTGTAATATTACCTTCCTCATCCACCACATAACTTACAAACACAGTGCCTGTAATGTTTTTTTCCTGTGCAGCTTTAGGATACCGGGTGTTTTTGGAAAGATATTTTGCAAGCGCTTCTTCTCCGCCCTGGAAAGTGGGAGGCTGGTCTACCGAAGTATAAACGTTGTCTTTCCTGGTGGTTACCTTTTTAACCGGTGTGGTATCCACTGCGATGGTGGCCGAAGGAATAGCAGCAGCAGTGGTGGTAAGCGCCGGAATGGCGGACGGACGCTTATCGGCCACAAATGCAAGGGAGCAAAAAATGAAGGTAGCCAGCGGCAATACCATGATGCGTCGCAGGTAACTGAATCTGGGAGTGTGGAATTGTGTCAGCATAAGGATTCTTCTTTTTATTGGCGGATGAAAAAAGTCGTTTGTAATACTGAATTGTTTGCTTTGAAAGGCCATCTGGAGGATGGTTTGCGCGTAGCCGGCTATTTCTTCCCCGGCTGCTTTTTTGTCGGCCAGGAATTCATGTACCAGTGCCAGTTCCCTTTTTATCAGGTGAAAGAAGGGGTTGATCCAGCATACCGCGGTAACCAGTTCCATGAATAGTTTATCCGTACTGTGTTTCTCCTGCAGGTGTACCAGTTCATGTTTAAATATCTGTTGCCCTTCGGGAGAATTCAATGATGTTTGTTGATCCCAGAAAATATAGCGGAAGAAAGAAAAAGGCGCTTTGATGTCCTTGTTCTTTACAAACCGGTAGGGAGGAATTTCCTGCACCTGGCTGCGGCGGATGAGGTTCTTAATCCTGAAAAGACTGATCAGTGTTCGTGTCAGCAGCAACGCTATCACCGCGATGTACAGGGTGTTGAGCACCATGCCGGAACTGATCCCGGGGTTGGCCGGTATCACGGTTTCGCGGATATTAACAATGCGTGTTGTATAAGACAGCACCGTGGAAGTTTCGGCCGCCTGGCCTGGCAGTGGAATTTTCAGGAGGGGGGTGAGCAGGGAAACCAGGGTGATGAGCACCAGGTAGTACCGGTTCCATTGGTGGAAACGGTTATTACGCAGGGCGATATAGTAGTAGCCGTATAAAACGGCTGAACAGATGATCACTTTGGAGAGATAGGTGAGCAGAACTGTCATGGTTAAGGTTTTTGGGCTGCTTTAATTTTTTGTACCAGTTTCTCCAGTTCAGCGATGCTCAGTTCTTTTTCTTTCACAAAAAAAGAAACCATGTTGCTGAAGGAGCCGTCGAAATAGCCTTTCACGATATTGTTGACTGTTTTGTGGCTGTAAGCATCTTTGGTTACAAGGGCAAAATACTGGTGTGATTTACCGTAAGCTTTAAAGTCGACGAACCCTTTTTCAATCAGTATTTTCACAAGGGTGGACACCGTATTGTAATGCGGTTTGGGTTCGGGCATTACTTCTATGATATCTTTCACGAAGGCCGGGCCGGTTTCCCAGAGTGCCTGCATGATCTGTTCTTCTGCTTTGGTGAGTTGTTTCATATTTCTCGTTTGTAAAACCAAGTTATAACTAATAGTTTAGTTTGACAACTATTTTTTTAGTTTCAGAGAGATGGATATTTGACATATTATCACAACGAGTTATTTTTTAATTAGTTATTTTTGTCCGCACAGACCGTAAAAAACAGAAAGGACATGACGCCTGAACAACCTATCATACAATTAACAAACGCCAGTATATACCAGGGCCATTCATTGATATTAGCTGATGTGAATATCACGGTGAACAAGGGTGAATTTGTGTATCTCATTGGTAAAACCGGTACCGGGAAATCCAGTTTGTTAAAGACATTGTATGGAGATTTACCTTTAAATGATGGCACGGGACAGGTAGTTGGTTTTGATCTTAAGAAGATGGATTGGAAAAAAGTGCCGTATCTTCGCCGGAATCTGGGTGTGGTATTCCAGGATTTTCAGTTATTAACCGACCGCAACGTGCATGATAACCTGAAATTTGCGCTCCGGGCTACCGGTTGGCAGGATCCTAAGGAAATGGAGAATAAGATCAACGATGTACTGGAAAAGGTGGGATTGGGTACCAAAGGCTTTAAGATGCCGTACGAGTTATCGGGAGGGGAGCAGCAGCGTGTGGATATTGCCCGTGCTATGCTGAATTCGCCAAAACTAATCCTGGCGGATGAGCCCACTGGTAACCTGGATCCGGAAACTTCCGATGGTATTATGCAGCTGTTGTTCCGTATTTGCCGTGAAGGAACTGCCATAGTGATGGCCACACACGATTACATAGTATTACAGAAATTCCCGTCGAGAGTACTGCGTACAGAAAACGGGCACGTAACGGATAATGCAGCTGTGAATTTTTCTTCTTAGGAGTTGTTGAGAAAGAAAATATTACGGATGTACATTATCCTTCATTTATTATTAATTTCCCGTTAATTGGTAATTCCTATTTTTTAAATTACCTTTGCACCGGAAAAATAGCGACAAAAAACATTATTATTACTTATTATTTTTAAAGATGTCTTACTTAACTGTTGAAAAGAAAGCCAATATTTTTAAGGAATTTGGTGGAAGCGAAAAAAATACAGGCTCTGTGGAAGCACAAATCGCACTGCTGACTGAGCGTATCAACAGCATTTCCGGTCACCTGAAACAAAACAAAAAAGATTTTTCTACCCACCGTGGTTTGATGAAGATGGTTGGCCAGAGAAAGCGTTTGCTTTCCTATTTATCTAAAACCAACCTCACAGGCTACCGTGCCCTCATTGAGAAGTTAGGTATCAGGAAATAACCATGACTTAATTATAGCGCTATTCCCAACTTATATGGTTGGGAATAGTTTTTTTGTATGTATACCTTTTGTTATTCTTTAGCGATCAAAAAAGAATAATTTTATTTTTAATCCTCACTTTATTATGAATCTGACACCTATTTCAGTGAAATTCGATATAGGAGACGGTCGTATGGTGACCATCGAAACCGGCAAGTTGGCCCGTCAGGCTGACGGTGCCGTTACGGTGCGTTTAGGGAATTCAATATTGCTGGCCACCGTGGTAGCAAATAAAGAACCCAAACCAGGCCAGTCTTTCTTCCCCCTTACAGTTGATTACCAGGAAAAGTTTGCATCCGCCGGCCGTATCCCTGGTTCTTTTTTCAAGCGTGAAGGCCGGTTGTCTGATTCCGAGGTACTTATTTCCCGTTTGATTGACCGCGCTCTGCGTCCCCTGTTCCCCGATAATTATTTATGTGAAGTACAGGTACTGGTGTCCCTGATTTCATCTGATCCCGAAGTAATGCCCGATGCACTGGCCTGTCTGGCTGCATCTGCTGCATTGGCTGTATCCGACGTTCCCATCCAGGAAATTATTTCTGAATGCCGCGTAGCGCGCATCGATGGTAAATTCGTGATCAACCCTAACCGTACTGAACTGGCTAAAGCCGACATGGACTTCATCATCGGTGCTACCGATAAGAACATCATGATGGTGGAAGGTGAAAGTAAAGAGTGCCAGGAAGAAGACCTGATCCTCGCTATTGAAGCAGCACATGCTGCGATCAAAGTGCAGGTTAAAGCACAGGAAGAACTGCGTGACCTGAAAGGTGTAACCGGCAAACGTGAATACGCACAACCTCATCAGAACGAAGAACTGAAAGCAAAAATAGCAACTTTTGCAAAAGATAAAATTTACCAGGTAGCTAAGTCAGCTTCAGCCAAGCACGATCGCAGCGATGCGTTTGCTGCCATCGGTACCGAACTGAAAGAACGCCTGGGTGAATTACCGGAAGAAGACCAGCCACTGGTAAAAGAATATCTGCATGACCTGGAAAAAGAAGTGATCCGCAACATGATCCTGGATGAATCCGTTCGTCTGGATGGCCGTGCACTGGATCAGGTTCGTCCGCTGGCAATGGAAACAGATATCCTGCCTTCTCCTCACGGTTCCGCCCTGTTTACCCGTGGTGAAACACAGTCGCTGACTACCGTTACACTGGGTACTCCGGAAGATGAACTGCTGATCGAAAGCGCAGCCGTTTCCAACTATTCCAAATTTATCCTGCACTACAATTTCCCTCCATTCTCTACAGGTGAAGTGAAAATGATGCGCGGTCCCGGCCGCCGTGAAGTAGGACATGGTAACCTGGCCATGCGCTCCCTGAAGCAAATGATGCCAGGCAGCGACTACGCTTACACTGTAAGGGTGGTTTCTGATATCCTGGAATCAAATGGTTCTTCCTCCATGGCTACCGTATGTGCTGGTTCGCTGGCACTGATGGACGCTGGTGTGCCCCTGCCTAAACACGTTTCAGGTGTGGCAATGGGTCTTATCTCCCGCGCTTCCGATGGTAAATGGGCAGTATTAACCGACATCCTCGGTGATGAAGATCACCTGGGTGACATGGACTTTAAAGTAACCGGTACCCGCGATGGTATTGTGGGTATACAGATGGATATCAAAGTAGATGGTTTAAGCATGGATGTAATGCGCTCTGCACTGGCCCAGGCCAGGAAAGGCCGCCTGCATATCGTGGAAGCCATGTACGAAGTAATGCCGGCTGCACGTCCTGAACCAAAACCACATGCACCACGCATGGAGAAGATCATCATCGACCGTGAATTTATCGGCGCTGTTATCGGACCCGGTGGTAAAATTATACAGGAGATCCAACGCGAAACCGGTACTACCATCAACATCGAAGAAGTTGGTGAAACCGGTGAAGTAAGTATCTTCTCCGCTCAGAAAGAAAGTCTCGATAAAGCAGTTGCATGGGTGAAAGGAATCATTGCAATACCTGAAGTAGGTGAAGTATATGAATCCGTTGTAAAATCCATCATGCCTTACGGTGCTTTCGTGGAGTTCATGCCTGGTAAACAAGGCTTGCTCCACATCTCCGAAGTTTCCTGGAAACGCCTGGAAACAATGGAAGGTGTGCTGACAGAAGGCGAAAAAGTAAAAGTAAAACTGACTGGTACCGATCCTAAAACCGGTAAGTTTAAGCTGAGCCGCAAAGTGCTCATGCCTAAACCGGAAGGTTACGTAGAAAGACCAGAACGTGAAGAGCGTGGCGACAGAGGCGACTTCCGTGATCGTGGAGATCGTGGAGACCGCGGCGGTGATCGTGGCGACAGACGTGGTCCCCGTGACGACAGACGTGGCGGTGATGACAGACGCGGTGGCGGCGAGAGACGTGATTTCAACCGCGACGGTAACCGTGGTGGCGGAAATTACAACGCCGGTCCTGATAAACCTCAGGAGCCTACCTTTGATGCCGAATAGGCGCTGTTATAGCTAGCAGATAACTGGAATTAAATACAAAAGAAAGCAGTCACCCTGGTGGCTGCTTTCTTATTTTTATGACAAGGTGGTTTATCTCCTGGTCAGTTGCTCTACACGGAAAGTGCTTTCCCTGAAAATTTCGCGGCCGCTGTTCAGGCGAAACACCCGGTAATTATTGCCATCCACCGGTTCGGCAATCATCTTATAAGCAGGTTGCAGCGCTTTGGTACTCCTGTCTATCACCCGTACTTCCCCGCCAGCCAGCAGGTCCGGCATAATTTCTTCCACGTAGGGGAGCATAATACCGCCATCTTCTGCCCACAACATATTCATTTTACCGGTACTGTAGCTGAAGTCCTTGTTGGCAGTGTCTTCCAGGTAGCAATAAGCCTTGCGGAAATGATTGCCCATATCTATGGCATTCAGGTGTGCAAACTGCACGCTGTTAAATACCTTGTTACTGTATTTACTGTTGCGCAGGGTGGAATCCATACCCGTCATATATTCCGTGAGATGCTTCCGGTCAAAGATCAATGTTACATTTTCAGTCTGGTAAATGATGGAATCTGTGATAGGTTCAGGAGGCCGTACTTTAATTACCTGGGCCATTCCCGACAGGGACAACGCCACGCCGGTGAGCAGGAGGAACAATGCTTTCATAGGATATATGATATGATTTATTAATCAAATATAACAATTTTTAATATTGAGTGATGATTTTAGCTGCGGATGGGGTGTCAAAACGCTGAAAGCTAGCAGCTAATGGCTATATTTGCTGCCTATGTCTTACATTGCTATTACCATGCGGGCCGGCGCCGCACAAACAGACCTGCTGATTGCCCAATTATCTGAGCTGAAATATGAAGGGTTTGAGGAGCAGCCGGATACGCTGATTGCTTATATTCCTGCCACTGACTTTGACGAGGCCGTATTGCAGCAGCAATTGGCAGCCTACGGGGTAACCTATACAAAAGAAACGATTTTACCGGTGAACTGGAATGCCCTGTGGGAAAGCAATTTCCAACCGGTGCAGGTAGATAATTTTTGTGGTATCCGGGCGGAGTTTCATCCGCCATTTGATCCGCAGCCCGCATATGAAATTATTATTACGCCTAAGATGGCTTTTGGTACGGGGCATCATGCTACCACGGCCTCTATGATAAAGCTCATGGAGCCGCTGGATTTTAAGGGCAAAAAGGTATTTGATTTTGGCACCGGAACCGGTATCCTCGCCATCCTGGCGGAGATGATGGGGGCTGATACAGCGGATGCAATTGACTACGACGAATGGTCCGTAAATAATACGTTGGAGAACATTGCTGCCAACGGGATGAACAAGGTAAAAGTATGGCATGCGGACAACCTTGAGGCAATTACCGGAAAATATGATATATTGCTGGCAAATATCAACTATAACATTTTACTGAAATTTATGGGAGATATGGGGCATTTGTTAATGCCGGGGGGCAAATTACTATTGAGCGGCATCTTACCTACGGATGAAGAAAACATTGCAGCGGCCGCGGTTTCAAAAGGATTTATCATGGAGAAACGGATCGAAAAAGACAACTGGCTGGCGCTCCAATTTTCTGTACCGGACTCAAAATAGATTAAAACTTACATATAAACAGCGTTGATAATCCAACTTTTGTGTTATAATCTTTTCTAATATTCTCTCTATTTTAACACAGAATTTGTTATCTTAGCATTCCTAACTTGTAGTGATGATAGAAATTTTATTGCTTTTTTGTGCTTATCTGATAGGATCTGTTCCTACAGCTGTTTGGGTGAGTAAAGGCGTTTTTGGTATGGATATCCGGGAGTATGGCAGCGGCAATGCCGGCGCCACCAATACATTCCGGGTGCTGGGGCCTAAAGCGGGTACTTTTGTAATGGTAGTAGACATGCTGAAAGGTGTGTTAGCAGTACGTTTAGCTTATCTGGCTCCTTATTATCTTGATCCTGAACATCTTACTCAATTGGTGAACCTCCAGATCGGCCTGGGGCTCGCTGCAGTGGTAGGTCATATATTCCCTATCTGGGCAAACTTCAAGGGCGGTAAAGGAATTGCTACCCTGTTCGGGCTGGTGCTTGCCATACAGCCGTTGGTAGCTTTATGCTGTGTGGGTGTATTTTTAATGATCCTTTTTTTAACGAGATACGTTTCTCTCAGTTCTATTATTGCCAGTATCGCTTTCCCGATCCTGATCCTCTATATCTTCAATGAACCTGAAATCTTTTATCGCATATTTGCTATTGCTGTAGCTTTAATGGTGGTGTTAACCCATCAGAAGAATATCACGCGGCTGTTGAAAGGTGTAGAAAGTAAAGTGCCGTTATTCAAGAACAGAAAAGACAAGAACTAGTTACAGTTATATATTAAAGCAGGAAGCAAAAAGCGACAGCCATAAAAATGTGCATGCTTTTTGCTTTTTGCTTTTTGCGTTTTCGCATATTTAAATTGATGCTCCCATGAAAAAGTATGTTTTATTCTTTACTGCAAGCCTCGCATTGGCGGCCTGTTCTCGTGTACCCATCACCGGCCGTAGTCAGCTGAACCTCGTTCCTGAAAGCACGATGCAATCAATGGCTGTGCAACAATACCAATCATTTTTGTCTGAAAACAAAGTAGTGGCGCAAACTGCCAGTAAAGACGCTGAGATGGTGAAAAGAGTGGGGCAGCGCATTGCGTCGGCTGTTACCAGGTACATGAACCAGAATAATATGGGGGGTGAAATATCCAGCTATAAATGGGAATTTAACCTGGTAGATAACAAAGAAGTAAATGCCTGGTGTATGCCCGGCGGTAAAGTAGTGGTGTATACAGGTTTGCTGCCCGTAACCCAGAATGAAACTGCCCTGGCCTGTGTAATGGGACATGAAATAGCACATGCCATTGCACGTCATGGTAACGAACGTATGAGCCAGGGACTGGTAATGCAGGGTATCCAGGTAGCCGGCGCTGTAGCGCTGAACAAGAACCCTACCGCGGTAAACCTTTTTAACCAGGCATTTGGCGTAGGCGGCAACTTAGGTACACTCGCCTTCTCCCGTGGTAATGAGCTGGAAGCCGATCACCTGGGAGTAATATTCATGGCGATGGCCGGTTACAATCCGCAGGAATCAATTCCTTTCTGGCAACGCATGGCCAGTATGAGTAAAGGTCAGAAACCACCTGAACTCCTGAGCACACACCCCAGCGACGCTACCCGCGTACAAAAATTACAACAGCTGATGCCGGAAGCAATGAAGTATTATACACCGGCGAAAGCATAGGGTCTTTAAAAAGCAACGGGCTGGTAATGTAGTATTACCAGCCCGTTTTCTTTATATCTTCCCTTATTCCGTTATAATCTCAATTACCTTCTTATTTTTCTGCACCTTCATCTTCTCGGGCACATGTGCCAGGATTTCTTTTTTAAAGGCTTCTATCAGCGCCTGTTTAATAAAGTGACGATGGGTTACCAGGCTGATTTCCCTTACCGGTTCCGGCGCCTTGAAATAGCGGACCATGTTCAGTTGCCGGGAGGAGAGATCCTGTAACGACAGCTCCGGTAAAATTGTATAGCCTTCGTTGAGATCTACCATTCTTTTCAGCGTTTCCACACTGCCGGTATTGTATTCCAGGTTCTTGTTATCGCCCATGGTAAATTTATCCTTACAGATATTCAACACCTGGTTACGCATGCAATGCCCTTCATTGAGCAGCCACACATCTTTGATATCCAGCTCGTCTGTTTTTACGATTTTTTTCTCGTATAAAGGATTGCTTTTAGCAGTGTACACCACAAAGGACTCATAAAATAAAGGATGTTCTTCCAGGTGCGGGTTATGCAGGGGAGTGGCCAGCAAACCACAATCCAGCAGTTCCTGTTTCAGTTGCTGCATAATTTGCTCGGTAGGATATTCCCATATTTCCAGGCGCACCTTCGGATATTTTTTCATAAACCCGGTTAGGATACGGGGAAGCAGGTAAGGCGCCAATGTAGGAATGATGCCTACTTTCAGATTGCCTTGTACTTCCTTTTTCTGGTCTGCTATAATTTCACGGATGCGTGCATTTTCCTTAATGATGATCCTGGCCTGGGCAACCACGGATATACCTATTTCAGTAGGGACTACCGGTAATTTGCTGCGATCAAACAGTTTAATGCCTAACTCATCTTCCAGCTTCTGAATCTGCATGCTCAGCGTTGGCTGGGTTACAAAGCACTTCTCTGCTGCTACTACAAAACTTCTGTATGTATCTACCGCAACAATGTACTCCAATTGAACTGTCGTCATTTCCTGTAAGATTGTGCAGCAAAGGTATAAATAAAATCTATAGGAAGACGTTAAAACCTATAAAAGCAACAGGGGGTAGTGAAATCCTTCACTACCCCCTGTTGCTTTTATAGTAATATGTTTAACTAGAATATCCTGTAACGGTATTTGATTTTTTCTGTATTGCTATACAGTTCCCTGATATTGATAGACGCCTGGATTTCTCCTACTGCTTCTGTTTTCAGGTTCCTGAACTCCGCCTGTTTGGCATCGATGATGCTTTTATCAGCCAAGCCGTTGTCCTGGGCTATTTTCAGCGAGTTGTTTACTTTAGTATAGTAAGAATCCAACAGCGTGAAATATTCGTTATAAAGATTTTCAAATCGCTTGGTTTGTAAAACCAGGTCTTCCAGCTGGTTGTTTACTTCTTTCAGGGAAGAGTTTTCGCGCAGCAGGGATTCATAATCGATCCGTTTGCCTTTGGTATATTTCTCTTCCAGTTTCGCGAAGTAATCAACTACCTTTTCTTTCTTAAAATCAAAAAAGTATTCATTCATTGTTTGGCTCAAACCCTGATTCCCTTTCTGTGGAGCAGGGAATTTAAGGGAAGTGGCAGTAAACGAAAGATGATCAAACAGGTTATCCTGTAACAGGCTTAGCTGATCTTTATTAAAGTTCAGGCCATATTCAAATTTCTGGTTGGCATCATTCAATGCGGTGTAATACACTACATATTTGTTCAGCTCTTTTTCGAAATCCTGTAATGACTTCTGGTTAATCTGTTTGTTGTTCACACTCACACTGTGCAGAAAGTTCATTACTGAGTTGGCAATCGCCAGCGGAGGAGTGAGGGAGGTAAAGCTCTGGAAAATAGGACTGTTGATGATGGATTTGGTAGACTCTACAATTTTAGAATTCTTCTCTCCTTTATCTCCTTTATTTTTCAGGATGATCTTTTCCACCAGCTCTACAATACGGTCGCTCAAAGAAAAGCCCAGCGCTTTACTTTCCGGGTTATTCAGGGAGGTGATGAAAACATCGAGGTTATTGGTCGTAGTACGCGACTTCAGATCGATAATTTTCTTATTCAGCAGATAATACGTTTCACTGGCATTAATGATATTATTTTTTATCAGGTCGTACTTCGTGATATTATCTATTTCCTTTCCCTGTAACAGGGCCTGTATAGCGGTAGAGTTTTGTTTGTCATTGTCGGTGATCCGTTGTACATCTTCCAGCAGTTTGCGGATAGTGGTATCCTGGGTTTTGATAACAGGAGACGTGGTGCTTTTCAGTTCCGGGTCCTGTGCATAAGCTGTCTGGAAAGTAAAAAGTAAAACAAGAGGGGCTGGTAGCACTTTAATCCATCTGGTCGTCAGGAATTTTTGAGCCAGGTGTACTAACGGTAATGACTCATCGGGCTTGCTGGTCAAGCGTTTATCGTGCCTCATTTCCGTTGGTAGGTGTTTTAACATATTGTTTTTGCTTTTTGTTAACAAAAATTTAAGAAAATATGATGCCAAAAACATCATCAGGCAAAGATAAATAATTAATAACAGTTAAAATTAAATCATGATAGGTGGTGTCCGGAATGCATTTTCCGGATATATTTTGAATTATCAGCAGGTGAGTTACCTTTGCTGCCAAATTTGATCCACTTTCATGCTTAATAACAAAAAGATAGTGGTTGTATTACCGGCCTACAACGCAGCACTTACGCTGGAAAAAACATTCCGGGAAATCCCTTTTGACATAGTTGATGATGTAGTGCTGGTAGATGATGCCAGCAGAGACGATACCCTTGAAGTCGGCAAGCGGCTGGGGATTCAGCACCTGATACGCCACGACAACAACAAGGGTTATGGCGGTAATCAGAAGTCATGTTACAATAAAGCACTGGACCTGGGAGCTGATATTGTGGTGATGCTGCATCCCGATTATCAGTATACACCAAAGCTCATTACAGCGATGTGCAGTATTATTGCCAATGAGGTGTACCCGGTGGTTTTTGGGTCCAGGATTCTTGGAAAAGGCGCCCTGAAAGGGGGAATGCCGATGTACAAATACATATTTAATCGTTTCTTAACATTGACACAAAACATCCTGATTGGTCAGAAGCTGAGTGAATATCATACCGGCTACCGTACTTTTTCATCGGAAGTATTGCGTAATATCAACTACATGGCTGATAACGACGATTTTGTATTTGATAATGAAATGGTTTCGCAGATATTTATGAAAGGATACGATATTGCAGAAATTACCTGTCCTACCAAATACTTCGACGAGGCCTCCAGTATCAATTTCAAACGCAGCGCCATTTACGGGTTGGGTGTTTTGAGAGTATCACTGCAGCATCGTTTGCATATGTGGGGCATCGTAAAAGGAAAAATCTATTAAAAAATAATTTAGCAGTGGGGTTAGCGCAACAGTATAATTTAGCCGGAAAATACCTGAAGTATTATTTTACCTCAGGCAATCGTCACGACGTACATTCTCCCTTTGTATTTTCACTGATCGAGGATGTATTGCTGGATAAGAAACAGCAGCCGGCTTTCCGGGAAATAGAACAGTTGCGCAAACAGTTGCTGCAAAGTAATGAAACGCTCCAGGTAACCGACCTGGGCGCCGGGTCGCTGATATCGGCCGGCAATGAACGCCGCGTAAAGGATATTACCCGCTACGCAGCAAAACAGCCTAAATTCGGGCAATTCTTCTACCGGTTGATACAATACCTCCAGCCGGCCCGTATTCTTGAACTGGGTACTTCTATGGGGCTTTCTACAGCGTATATGGCAAAGGCCGCCCCCCATGCCCGCATTTATACCATTGAAGGCTGCCCGAATATAGCAGCCAGGGCCGCCAAGAATTTCGAAGCGCTTCATATCAAAAACATCACGCAGGTAACCGGAAATTTTGATACCGTGTTACCGGATGTGTTAAAACAAATGCAGTTGCCTGATTGGGTGTATATCGATGGCAACCACCGCAAGGAACCCACGCTGGCTTATTTTGAGCAATGCCTGCAGTTTGCAGATGAATACTCTGTTTTTATCTTCGACGATATCCACTGGACGCCTGATATGGAAGCCGCCTGGCATACGATACAGGAACATCCGCAGGTAACCATGACCATCGACCTCTTTTTTATCGGGTTGGTATTTTTCCGGAAAGATTTTAAAGTCAAGCAGCATTTCACCCTGAAATACTGACTTTGCCGTAGTATATTGGGAATAAAAATACCCCGTTATGCGTTACCTTAAATTATTCTTTCTGGCCTGCGCGCTCACCGGCAGCCTGGTGGCGGCTGCACAGGACGATCTTTCCCAGTACAGCAGGGAATCGTTTATCCGTAAGGGTGATACCCTCCGCTACCGTCTGCTGCTGCCCGCCAACTATAACCGTCACAAAAAATATCCGCTGATCGTTTTCCTGCATGGGTCCGGTGAAAGAGGCAGTGACAATAACGCGCAGCTGCTGCATGGCGGCGCCATGTTCCTGCGTGATACCATCCGCGCCAATTACCCGGCATTCGTTGTTTTCCCGCAATGCCCTGCCAATCAAACCTGGGCGCCCATGAAATTTGTGCGCGACAGCACCGGTAAGGTAATCCAGGCAGATTTTCCGCTGGAGGGCGATCCTACACCGCCCACCGCCTTACTCAACCAATTACTGGATAGTTTACTCGCCGGCGGAAAAGTGGATACCAAACGGGTGTACATCGGCGGTTTATCACTGGGTGGAATGGGCACCTTCTACGAAATCACCAAACGCCCCGATATATTTGCAGCTGCATTTCCTATCTGTGGCGCCGGCAACGTAGAGGCGGCGGACAGGTTTGCTAAAAAAGTGCCGGTGTGGATCTTTCATGGCGGCGATGATAAAGTAGTACCGGTAGAAGCCTCCAGGGCGTATGACGCCAAACTGAAAACGCTTGGTGCAGAAGAAAAATATACAGAATACCCCGGCGTGGGTCACAATAGCTGGGATAATATGTTTGTGGAACCAGGCGTAATGCCGTGGTTGTTTCAGCACCGTAAAAAATAAAATATACAGCGGATCGCCTCGTAAAGCGATCCGCTGTGTTTAAAAACAATTAGTTGCCTCCCAGCGCACGATATAGCGATACCATTCCCTGGTACACATTCCGGCGCGTAGTAACCAGCGCCAGCTCCGCTTCCAGTACACTCTTCTGTGCAGTAATCACTTCCAGGTAATTGGCATATCCGGTGGTAAAAAGAATGTTAGCGGTAGACACAGCCTCCTGCAATACCAGTACTTCCTTGCTTTTCAGCGCATAGGCTTCCTGCTGGTTTTCCACTTTATTTAAGGCGGAAGCTACTTCCTGGTAGCCATTTACAATTGCCTGCTGGTATTCGTAGAATGCCGTCCAGGCATTGGCGGTACTGATATTGTATTGTGCCTGTATCTGTTTTTTATTGAAGATGGGGGCGGTTAAATTGCCTACAGCGCCCCATGCGATAGACGCGGGTGACTGGAACAACAGTCCTGCTTTGAAAGCGTTAAAGCCCGCATACGGTGTGATGGTAAGTCCGGGTAAGAAGGCAGCACGCGCAGCTTTTACATCTGCTTTTGTAGCAGCCAGCTCCAGCTCTGCACGCTGTATATCCGGGCGTTGCAATAACAGGCTGGCGGGTATCCCTTTTTTAATCGCTTCCGGCAACGCCTGCGCGTCTTTTACCGTGCTGCGTACAATTGGCTGTGGCAGCCTCCCCAGCAGGGCGTTGAGCTGGTTTTCCAGGGAAGCGATTTCCTGTTTTACGCCATATTCCAATGCCTGTGTACTCAGCAACTGGGCGGTGAATTGTTGCACTGCCAGCTCGGTGGCGCGTCCGCCGGCTTTTTGAATATGCACGGTAGCTACCGCCGTTTCCTGCAATTTGATATTGCGTTGTATAATAGCCAGCTCGTTGTCCATCGCAGTGAGCTCGTAATACAGCCCGGTAACGCCTGCCACTATTTGCGTGGTGAGCAGGCGGCGTCCCTGTTCACTGCTGAGAAAGCGTGCATAAGTGGCCTGGCGCTGACTTTTCAGTTTCCCCCAGAGATCTATTTCCCAGCTGCTTCTCAGGCCGGCAAAATATTCAGGTGTGGGGCTGGGAATGCGTTGGTCTTTACTGATATTGGGCGACAGGTTGGTATCGAAATTACCAACGCCATTGAGCGTATAATCCGCATACTTATCCACACCGGCTGACAAGGCAAGGTTCAGCGATGGCAGCCAGGCATTTTTAGCCATCATCAGGTTAGCCTGTGCCGTAGCTACACGCTGTGCGGCGGAGAGCAGGTCGTAGTTGTTACGCAATGCGGTATCAATAAGGCTTCGCAAGTTCGGATCATTGAACACCTGTGCAAAATTGTGCAGCGAAATGGTATCACTGTTATTGCCTGATACAACGGGAACGCTTATACGTTCTGGCAGCGACAGTTCTTTTTGTGTGCTGCAGGCCACTGTTGCAGTGGCCATCGCCGCATATAAGGTGTATTGATATATTCGTTTATTCATTGGTGTAATCTTTTAGTTCAACGGTTTTTTTCCTGATCATGGAAGCAAACAGCACATATAATCCGGGTATGATCAGTACACCGAAAATGGTTCCGATGAGCATGCCACCGGCTGCGGCGGTACCAATGGAACGGTTACCCATGGCGCCTGCACCGGAGGCAATACACAAGGGTATTAACCCGGCAATGAAAGCGAAAGACGTCATGAGAATAGGGCGCAGCCTGGATACGGCGCCTTCTTTAGCTGCGGCCAGGATGGTAGCCCCGTGTTTGTTTTTCAGGATCGCAAATTCCACGATGAGGATGGCGTTTTTACCAAGTAACCCTATCAGCATTACCAATGCTACCTGTGCGTAGATATTGTTTTCCAGGCCCAGTAACTTCAGGGAAAGGAACGCGCCGAAAATACCGGCAGGTAATGATAGCAATACTGGCAGCGGCAGCAGGAAACTTTCGTATTGGGCGGCGAGCAAGAGGTATACAAACACCAGCACGATGATGAAAATGTAGAAGGCCTGGTTACCGGAAAGGATATGCTCTCTCGTCATACCACTCCATTCATAGCTGTATCCCCTGGGCAGCTCTTTGGCGGCTACTTCCTGTACGGCGGCAATGGCCTGGCTGCTGCTGAATCCTGGTTTGGCGTCGCCATTGATCATAGCGGCAGTGTACATGTTATAGCGTGTCAGTTGTTCCGGTCCGTATACACGTTCCAGTTTTACGAAGTCGGAGTAAGATACCATTTCGCCGCGGTCATTTTTTACATAGAGGCGCAGCAGGTCATCGGGTTTGGTGCGGTAGGAAGGATCCGCCTGCACCATTACCTTATACATTTGCCCGAAGCGGATGAAGTTGGATGCATAGAAACTGCCCATTAGTGTTTGAAGGTTGCTCATGGCATTTTCAATACTCACGCCTTTTTTCGCCGCCATCGCCTGGTCTACGTGGATCAGGTACTGGGGGAATTCCGCATCAAAACTGGTGAAGGCGCTGCCTATTTCCGGGCGTTTTTTCAGCGCGTCGATGAACTGGTTGGTGACCTGCGCCGTTTGCCGGAGATCGCCGGTGCCGCTGCGATCGAGCAGCCGCAGTTCAAACCCGCTGGAGTTACCGAATCCCGGAACGGTAGGCGGCGGGAAAAATTCTATGCTGGCATCTGCAATACCGGCTGTTTTCTTTTGTAATATTTCAATGATATCCTGAACAGATGCTTTGCGGTCGTCCCAGGGTTTCAGGTTCACCATGCCCATACCATAAGAGGCGCCGGCTACTTCGTTTACCAGGCTATATCCCGCAAGTGTGGATACAGATTCCACTTCTCCCAGTTCAGCGGCAATGGCCTGCACCTGGTCCAGTATGGCTTCGGTACGTTCCACGGTTGCGCCCGGGGGAGTAGTCACGTTTACATAGATCATGCCCTGGTCTTCCGTAGGAATAAACCCGGAAGGCAGGATGGCGCTAACACCCCAGGTAGCGGTGAAGAAAAACACCAGGCAGGCCAGCGTGATCAATCTCCTGCCGGCGATGAAGCTGATAAGCTTCGCATATTTATTTTCGGTAGCATTATAGCCTTTGTTGAAACCGTTAAAGAAGCGCTGCAGCAGGCTCTTTTTGCGGGGTTTGCCATGTGTATCTCTGAGCATGATGGCACAGAGTGCAGGCGTTAACGTTACTGCGTTGATACCTGAAATCACAATGGAAATGGCCAGTGTGAGAGAGAACTGCCGGTAGAATACACCCACCGGGCCGGACAAAAATGCTACCGGTATAAACACAGCGGACATAACGAGGGTAATTGCCACCAGCGCTCCGCTGATCTCTTTCATAGCGGCCAGCGTGGCTTCCATCGGAGGCAGGTGTTCCTCGCTCATTTTCACGTGAACGGCTTCCACCACCACAATGGCATTGTCTACCACGATACCGATAGCCAGCACCAATGCAAACAGCGTAAGCAGGTTAATGGAGAAGCCCATCATCTGCATAAACGCCAGCGTACCAATCAGCGCTACCGGTACTGCAAGCGCCGGGATGAGGGTGGAGCGGAAGTCCTGTAGGAAAATAAATACCACGATAAATACCAGCAGGAATGCTTCAAATAAAGTTCTCACCACTTCGTGGATAGAGGCGTCGAGGAAGCGGGATACATCGTAGTTGAAATTGAAGGTCATGCCCGGAGGAAAGGAGGAATTCTTCATTTCTTCCATTTTTGCCTTCACATTGTTAATTACTTCGCGCGCATTGGAGCCGGGGCGTTGTTTGAGCATGATGGAAGCAGAAGGCTTGCCATCTGTTTTGGAAACCATGCTGTAGGTAAGCGAGCCGAATTCCACATCGGCTACATCTTTGAGATGCAGCACGGAACCATCCTGGCCTGCCCGCAGCACAATTTGCTGGTACTGTTCCGGCTCAAAAAATTTACCGGTATAGCGTAATACATATTGCAGCATCATCGCGTTTTTATCAGAGCTTTCGCCGGTTTTACCGGGCGCCGCTTCAATATTCTGTTTGCGGATCGCCTGGATCACTTCATCCGCAGATACGTTGTAAGCCAGCATGCGATCGGGTTTCAGCCATACGCGCATGGCGTATTCCTTGGCGCCCATGATTTCCGCACGGCCTACACCGTCGATACGTTTTAATTCCTGTAGTACGTTGATGTCGGCAAAGTTGTAGATAAACTGTTCATCCAGGGTAGTGTCCTCGCTCATTACGTTGAGGTATAACAGCATGCTGTTCACTTCTTTTTCCGTGGTAACGCCGGCCTTGATTACTTCTTCCGGTAGTTCATCAATAATAGTGGCCACGCGGTTTTGCACGTTAACAGCGGCCTGATCGGGGTCGGTACCTACCTGGAAGAATACCTGTATCACGGTGATCCCGTCGTTACTGGATACAGACGACATATACGTCATACCCGGTACCCCGTTGATGGCCCTTTCCAGCGGTGTAGACACTGCCTTGGCAGATACTTCGGCGTTGGCACCGGTATATTTAGCCGTTACCGTTACCGAAGGCGGTACAATATCGGGGAACTGGGTGACCGGCAAGGTGAATAGCGCAAGCAGGCCTACCAGTGTGATAATAAGCGATATGACCAGTGATAGCACTGGTCTTTTTATAAAAGTTTCAAACATTGTTCCGTGATTTCAGCTCAAAAGCTGTGTGATTATAAACTGAGTAAACTATCCATGGCAACGCCGCGTGGTGAAATCCGGATACCATCGCGGATGTTGCGTACACCTTCGCACACAATACGTTCTCCGGGCTGAAGTCCGGACTGAACAATATAAAAATGTGCAAAGCGGGCCTGTGGAGTAAAGTTTCTCATTTTCACTTTGTTGCTGCCGTCTACCACGAACACATAGTTTTTGTCCTGCATTTCGAATACTGCTTTTTGCGGGATGATTACGGCGCTGTCTATTTCAGTGGTAAGACGAACTTTACCGCTGGCGCCATGTTTCAGCAGCTTGGAAGGATTGGGGAACCGGGCACGGAAGGCAATGGAGCCGGTATTTTCTTCAAATTCACCTTCTATGGTTTCTATTTTACCGGTATGGTGATAATCGGTGCCATCAGCCAGTACCAGCGCTACCTGGCGGTAGCTGTTGTCGCCTTTGGCCAGCGCTTTATTATACTGAAGGTATTCTGTTTCCGATACGTTGAAGTAAGCATAAATTTCGCGTGTATCCGATACCGTAGTAAGCAGGGTGCCTTCACTGATGAGGCTTCCTTTCTTTAAAGGGATACGGTCGATGATACCATCAAAAGGTGCGCGGATGCTGGTGTAAGACAGCCGCATTTCCGCATTGGCGGCGGCAGAGCGGGCTTCTTCTATTTTTGCCTGGGCTGCGGCGAGCTTTGCACTGGCTACTTCCAGTTCGGAGGGCGCTACTACTTTTTTCTCCACCAGTAATTTTACGCGGTCCAGTTCCAGTGCGGCGGCCTTGCTTTCTGCAACCACGCTGCTGAGAACGGCTTTTGCTTTGGCCAGTTCAGCCCGGTATTCCGCGTCATTGATCCCGAAAAGCAGTTGTCCTTTTTTTACTTCCTGTCCTTCGTCAATAAATATTTTATCAAGAAAGCCGTTGACACGAGCGCGTATTTCCACATTTTGTACTGCCTGAATATCTGTTACATAAGAACGGTGCAGTACTGTATCTTTTGTTACCAGTGTGGTAACCGGCAAAACTTTCAGATCCTCTTTGTTGGTGCTTTCTCCTTTGGTGGCGCAACCAGCCATGAAAAGAGCGATCAGCGATGTTAAAATCCCTGTATATTGACGCATAGCAATAAGATATTGATCCCGGCATAACCGGAATAGGTGAATACAACACATCAGGAGGCCATCCGCTATGATAGCAGAAAAGACAGGCATCTCCCTAAGAAAAATTAAAAATGATTACAATAGAAACTGTGTTGCTATTCAAAAGGGCGTGAACCGGAAGAGAAAGGAATAGTAGGCGGGCCGGAAAGATTTCTGGCTGCCATACTCACCGGTTTTATTTTCAGGAATAAGACTGTATGCAGTATTGTCCGCATCAAGATATACAATGCGGGTGGCAGTACTTACCTGTGGAGCCGCAGCAGAAAGGTACCACCGTGTTTTACGTCGATGCTTGGTGACGTGCCATATTTCAGCACTATCATCATCCGCTTCGAGGTGTACCGGGATTTTATTAACAAGACTTAATAACCGGTCCTGCTCTACCTGTTGTTTGTGAAGATCAGGCAACAGGAAATAATGACGATGTGCCGCAAACGAAGGCAGGACGGCTGTTGCCAGCTGTAAGCACAGCAGGAAGCAGACGAGGGTCCAACGTTTTAATATGTACGTACGATCATTCATTAAACCGCAAAATTAATAGTTTTTAGTTTATTTGAAGATTAGTTTATTGTAAAGGGATTATTTTTTGATAGATGGTAAGGTTGTTTTAAAAATAAAGGGCCGTCTCGTTTTATAGAGACAGCCCTTTCCACTCTGCACAGGATTGAATTGTTAACTATTTTATTGCCTGCATGGCAGATTTAGCGGCAGCAATGGTTTCATCCAGGTCTTCGGTAGTGAGTGCATTACTCATAAACCAGCTTTCGAAAGCGGAAGGCGGCAAATAAATACCACGTTCCAGCATGGCATGGAAGAAACGTTTGAATAATTCGTTGTTGGCGGCAGAGGCGGCGGTGAAATCCACAATTGGATACTCCGTGAAATGTGCACTCAGCATTGATCCCATCTGGTTGATGCTATGCACAATGCCGGCAGCGCCAAATGCTTCTTTTAATCCATTCACCAGGTAGCTGGCTTTATCTTCCAGTTGCTGGTAAATAACAGGATTATCGTTCAGCGTTTGCAATAAAGTATAACCGGCAATCATTGCAATCGGATTACCGCTTAATGTGCCTGCCTGGTATACTTTTCCGGCGGGGGCAAGATGTTCCATGATTTCTTTCGGACCGGCCACTGCACCTACCGGCATACCGGCGCCAATGATCTTACCAAAAGTTACGAGGTCGGCCCTGATGCCCAGTAATTCCTGTGCACCGCCACGGGCCAAACGGAAGCCTGTCATTACTTCATCAAAGATGAGCAGGATATTGTTGGCATCGCAAAGCTGGCGGAGCCCTTCCAGGAAGCCCGGCTGCGGAAGGATACAGCCCATGTTGCCGGCTACCGGTTCAATGATAACAGCGGCAATCTGGTTGATGTTATCGGCAATCAGTTGTTCTACTGCAGGTAAATTATTATACGGGGCAGTAAGCGTGTCTTCTGCTACTGCAGTGGTAACGCCTGGCACAGATTGAATGCCCAGGGTGGCTACGCCACTGCCGGCGCTTACCAGGAAGGCATCTGCGTGACCATGGTAGCAACCTTCAAACTTGATAAACTTATTACGGCCGGTATAACCCCTTGCCAGCCTGATGGCTGTCATGCAGGCTTCCGTACCGGAGTTTACCATGCGTATCATATCGATATTAGGCACCATGCCTGTAATCAGTTCTGCGATCTTTGTTTCCAGTTCTGTAGGCGCGCCGAAAGATGTGGAGTAGGTGGCATATTCCTGTATAGCCTTTACTACCGGCTCATATGCGTGGCCGAGGATCATTGGGCCCCAGGAATTGATGTAGTCGATATAACGGTTGCCATCTACATCGTACATATAGGCGCCCTTGGCACGTTCCATAAATACGGGCGTGCCGCCTACACTTTTAAATGCACGTACGGGAGAGTTAACACCGCCGGGAATTACCTGCTTTGCTTTCCCGAATAACATTTCACTTTTACTGTACATCTGTTTCGTGGTTTATTATTTTACGCAAGATAGGGAATTATGCATTCAGCAGTTTTACCGCATCCTTTGCAAAGTAGGTAGCGATCAGATCCGCGCCTGCGCGTTTCATACTGGTCATAGATTCCATGATGGCCTTGTTTTCATCCAGCCAGCCTCTTTCTGCAGCTGCTTTGATCATGGCGTATTCGCCGCTTACATGATAAGCACTAACTGGTACGGTTACACGATCTTTAATAATGCGCATAATGTCGAGGTAAGCCATAGCAGGTTTTACCATTACTATGTCGGCGCCTTCTTCAATATCCATCAGTGTTTCCCGGATCGCTTCGCGGGAATTAGCATAGTCCATCTGGTAGGTTTTCTTATCGCCGAAGCCCGGAGCAGAGTCGAGTGCATCACGGAAAGGACCGTAAAAGCAGGAAGCGTATTTAGCGCTGTAAGCCATGATGCCTGTTTTATCGAAGCCATTTTCTTCGAGGATGTTGCGGATGGCCAGGATGCGGCCGTCCATCATATCGCTGGGCGCTACAAAGTCGGCGCCTGCCTGTGCGTGGCTCAGGCTCATGCGTGCCAGTACTTCTACAGTAGGATCATTTACAATTTCTGTTCCTTCCACAATACCATCGTGGCCGTAGGAAGAATAGGGATCCAGGGCAACGTCGGTCATCACCACCATTTCGGGGATGGCGTTTTTAATGCCTCGGATGGCGCGCTGCATCAACCCGTTGGGGTTTACTGCTTCGGTGCCTTTATTATCTTTTACGCTGTCGGGCGCCTTTACAAACAGCAGTACACTTTTAATACCCAGGCCCCAGAGCTCCCTGGCTTCTTTAATAGTAAGGTCCAGGGAGTACCTGAAATAACCTGGCATAGAGCTGATCGCGTCCTTCACATTTTCTCCTTCGGTAACAAATAACGGCGCTATAAAATCGCTGGGTGTTAAAATTGTTTCCGCCACCATTGCACGAATAGCGGGAGATACTCTTAAAATTCTGTTTCTTCTGATCATCTTTATAAAAATTTTATTGTTTTTATATCGTCGCCTGCCTTGTTATTTTACCCATTCCCTGGGCTTCAGGAACTCTTCCAGCTGCGCTTCCGGGCTGCCGGGTGCAGGATGAAAGTCGTACTCCCAGCGGGCTACCGGTGGTAAGCTCATCAGGATGGATTCTGTGCGGCCGTTTGTTTTCAACCCAAACAAAGTTCCCCGGTCGTGAACAAGATTAAACTCTACATAACGTCCGCGCCTATACGCCTGCCAGTTTTTATGTGCATCGGTATAAGGCAGGTTTTTTGTTTTCTCTACCAGCGGAAGATATGCTTCGAGGAAGGCATTTCCATTTGCTTTTGAGAAATTCAGGAGTTCTTCTGCGGTTCTTTCCGCGTTGGGACGGAGGTAATCATAAAAGATACCGCCTATTCCACGCGCTTCGTTGTTACGGTGTTTATTGATAAAATATTCGTCGCAGTGTTTTTTATATGCCGGATACAATTCCTTTCCAAAGGGATCACAGGCATCTTTAAAGGTACGGTGGAAATGAATACCGTCTTCTTCCTCGAGGTAATAAGGCGTAAGATCTGCACCACCACCAAACCAGCTGTCTTTCAGTGTTCCATCCTGGTCATACAATTCAAAATAGCGGAAGTTCGCATGCACGGTGGGTACAAAAGGGTTCACCGGGTGAAGCACCAGCGAAATACCACATGCCATGAACTGGCTGTTGGTAACGCCGAACTGTTGTGCCATCGCTTCCGGCAATTCGCCATGCACGACCGAAGTATTTACACCGCCTTTTTCAAATACATTCCCGTTGGCAATTACCCGTGTTTTGCCACCGCCGCCGCCGGGACGCTCCCAGCGGTCTTCCAGAAAAGTAGCTTTGCCGTCTGTTTTTTCCAGCGCGGCACAGATTTCATCCTGCAAGCCGTGTATGAATGATATGAAATTATTTTTGATGCTCATGGTTAATTATCCGTGTGCTTTAACTGTTTCCACAAATGCTTTGGCATGATCAACCGGAACATTTGGTAAGATTCCATGCCCCAGGTTGGCAATGTAACGCTGTCTGCCAAAACCTTTCAGCATTTCCTTTACGGCCTTTTCAATTTCAGGGATGGGCGCCAGCAATTTAGCCGGGTCAAAATTTCCCTGCAGGGTGATGTTGCTGCCGGCAAACTGGCGGGCCAGTTCCGGTTTAATACACCAGTCGATGCCCAGTCCATGCGCGCCGGTAGCGGCCATATCTTCCAGGGCAAACCAGGCGCCTTTTGCAAATACGATAGTCGGACAAACATCCTTCATCGCGGCTACTATCTGGCGGATATATTGTAAAGAGAATACTTCGAAGTCCTGCGGGCTGAGTAATCCACCCCAGGAGTCAAATACCTGTACGGTATCGGCGCCTGCGGCCACCTGTGCTTTCAGGTAAGCGATGGTGGTATCGGTGATCATCTGCAACAGCTGGTGTGCTACAGCCGGTTGCTGATAACAGAATGCTTTTGCTTCATCAAACGTTTTGGACCCTTTGCCTTGCACCATGTAGCAGAGTAAGGTCCAGGGAGCGCCACCAAAGCCGATCAGCGGCACCCTGCCATCCAGTGTTTTTTTAGTGAGCTTCAGGGCATCAAATACATAGTGCAATCTTTCCTGTACATCGGGAACGCATAAACGCTGCAGGTCCTGCGCGGTTTTAATGGGAGCGGGCAGGAGTGGTCCTACTTTTTCCACCAGCTGTACTTCCATGCCCATTGCCTGTGGAACTACCAGGATATCGGAAAAGATAATAGCAGCATCAACGCCTACCTGGTCTACCGGCATCACCGTTATTTCCGTTGCCAGCTCCGGGTTTTCGCAGCGTTCAAAGAACGTATATTTATCACGCAGTTTGATATAATCCGGTAAATAGCGACCAGCCTGACGCATCATCCATACCGGTGTGCGGGAAACAGTTTCGCCTTTAAGGGCCTTCAGCAATAAGTCGTTCTTCAATGCGCTCATTCGTAGCAGTTAATGTTGTTAAAATAAAATATAGCAGTTTGCACCATGCTTTCTTCGCTGATATCGGTGCTGATAATAATTTTGTTATCGGTATGTTCCCGCAGTTCGGTGGCAGTTGTTCTGCCAATGGCGAAGCAAACGGTTTTACTGTTTAGCCGGTTGGCCGACAGGTAACTTTTTACCGCACTGGGACTGAAAAATAATATGCCGTCGTAATGGTCCGCTATTACGGCCGGACCGGGAATATTCTCGTAGATCACGAATTCTTTTACTTCAATACCGGCTTCCTGTAAGGTATCCGGTAATTCGTTTCTCCGGATACTGCCGCAGAAGAAGTTAACGGAAGTTATATCAAGTTGTATAATTATCCTGGCAAGTTCGCTGCCATAGGGCGATTCCGCTAAGATTTTACAATCAGTGAACACGTTTTCCACTGCTTTCCTCGTGCTGCCGGAGATACAGCAGATATTTGGCTCGCTGATCACATAAAACGTATCATCCTGGTGGAGATAGTATTTATCCAGTATTCTTGCTGCATTGGCACTGGTGAACACATGTACTGCTTCCGGCCGGAACACCTGCAGCAAACGCTCTTCGCCCAGCAGCATTTCATTTTTAAGCGGCTTTATCTGTATAAAATCCTGTACATCTATGTGAATACCACTTTCACCAGCAACAGCCACAGAGCTGTCTGTTAAATGCCTGGTGCTTAATATGCGGTATTTATCATTTTGCATTTCTGATCTGTGCTACAATTTCAGCGCCGCCCTGGGCCATAATATCTTCCGCAGCTTCCTGTCCGAGGTGTTTGGCTTGTTCCAGTGGCACTTCGCGTGAAACAGAGAAGAACCGGGCGCCATCCAGGCTACACAGTTCGCCGTTGAAATGTATGTGATTGTTTTGTATATATGCGTAAGCGCTGATAGGGGTGGTGCATCCGCCCATCAGCGTGCGTAAAAATTCGCGTTCAATATGTGTAGTGAGTGCGGTTTCTGCGTGGTTAAAAGCTGCGCAGGCATCCAGGCAAAATTGATCATCTTCCCTGCAAACTGCTACTACAGCACCTTGTGCAGGCGCCGGTAACATCCAGTCGAGATCAATGGAATTGGCAGGACGGACGTTAATTCTTTCCAGTCCGGCTACCGCGAAAATGGCGCCGTCCCAGTTTTCCTCCGCCAGTTTCTTCAGGCGGGTATTTACATTACCCCGCAGGTTATGCAGCTGGTGTTGTGGATATTTTCGCAGCCACTGGGCTTTACGGCGTACACTGCTGGTAGCGATGTTCGCTATATAACCGGGTTGTGAAAGGAAATTTGTATCGTTTTTGTATACCAGCAAATCTTTTACCGGCCCGCGTTGTAGGATAGCGGCATGCACAATTTGTTTCGGCAGTTGTGTGGGAACGTCTTTGAAGGAGTGAACGGCAATGTCTATACGGTTATTGAGCAATGCCAGATCGAGGCTTTTAGTGAAGATACCCTGTACGCCTATTTCATACAGGGGTGTTACCAGGTCTATATCTCCTTCGCTTTTGATAGGTACCAGTTCTGTACGGTAACCTTGTGCGGTGAGCAGATCATTTACCTGGTTTGCCTGCCACAAGGCCAGCTGACTTTCTCTTGTGCCTATCCTGATAACTTTATCCATTTGTTTATTCCTGGTTAACTCCGGTCTCAAAAATATCGTTGATCATGGCGATGTACTGGTCGCTTTTGTCTGTTTCCTTGCGTACTTTACCAGCCATGAGATTAATCATTTTTTGTATGATACGGGAAGATACGAGTTCGATATCCTCCATGTTGTAGTGTCCTCCGTTTTTCTGTTGCTGTATTTCGCGGGTATGTATTTCCTGCAGTTTATCTTTTACGGCTTTCAACACTACCGCGTGTTTGCGCATTTTATACCAGTAAAGGAATTCCTCCATATGTTCATCGATGATGGAGATCGCCTTTGGTACTTCTCCCAGCCTGTTTTGCAGGGTTTCGTCCTGTACTTTGGAGAGTTCATCCACATTCACCAGGGTGATATGCGGGAGTTCACCTACTGCAGCTTCTACATTGAAAGGAATGGATAAGTCGACGATGAGTTTGGGAGAAGTGTTGCCGAGGTGTTTTGCCAATACCGTTGGATGCGGGGCATTGGAAGCAACGAGGATCACATCTGCCTGCTGCATTTCGCTGACCATATCTTCGATAGGAGCGTATTTCAGCCCGTGCTGACCGGCGAATTCGGCGGCCACCTGCAGGGTGCGGTTAATAAGGGTTACTTCTTTTACGCCGAGGTATTCGATCATGTTCTTGCAGGTATTGCGGCCAATTTTGCCTACACCCAGCAATACAATCTTTTTATCTTTTATATCAGGACAAATGCGTTCCAGCATCCTTACGGTGGCAAAAGCCACTGATACCGTGCCTTTGCTGAGTCCTGTTTCAGTTTTGATGAGTTTGGAAACCTGTAAAACGCTGTTAACAAGCCTTTCCAGGAAGCTGCCGAGGCTGTGATGCGCTTTGGCAAATTTAGTGGCGTTACGTATCTGACCTATGATTTCGTAGTCGCCGAGGATCTGGGAGTCGAGGCCTGTACCTACCTGGTACAAATGCCTGATAGCTTCTTCTCCCGATTTGGTATAAGCTAATTCTTCCAACTGGCTTCTGTCGCCGTTTGATTCCCTGCAAAGCAAATCCAACAACTGCCCCGGGTTCGCTGCAAATCCGTATACTTCCGTTCTGTTGCATGTAGAGAGCACAAAAAGATCGTCTAATTGCACTACCCTGGCATGCTCCAGGAGTTGTTGATACTGAGCCGGATTGATGGCGTATAATCCCCTGATAGCAGCGTCTGTTTTCTTATAGTTGATGCCAACGATATGAAAATTTGCTATTTCTTTTGAATGACTGACCTGCATGATTTTGTATAAGCTTCCGGTTGCAAAAGTACTTTCATACGTCCCAAACAAAAGGGGTTAGCTGTCATTAGTGTGTCATTTCTACTACTGGTAATCATTACGACGAAAAAATGATTTTTATCAGGTTTTGCCTTTACAAAAGAATGACACTAATCGTGCAGGCTGCATGGCGACTATAATGCTTTTCGCTTTCGGCTTTTTGCTTACTTTTGCACCAATTTAAAAGAAATGGTATCTAAATCTGATGTTGGAATAGTATTAATGAACCTCGGATCGCCTGATTCTACCGCCGTGCCGGATGTTAAGCGTTATCTGAATGAGTTCCTGATGGACAAGCGTGTAATTGACTATCCGTGGTTGTTCCGCAAGATCTTAATTGAAGGTATCATTGTGCCTAAGCGTGCGGAGCAATCTGCCCGGGCTTATGAATCTATCTGGTGGGAAGAAGGATCACCATTGGTGGCTTTAACAAAGCAGCTGCAGATGGCGGTGCAGAACGACATGGAGATTCCGGTGGAAATAGCTATGCGCTATGGTAATCCGCATCCGCAGGTAGCCTACGACAACCTGCTCAAACAAAATCCTGACCTGAAAGAAGTAGTGCTGTTGCCGTTGTATCCGCATTATGCCATGTCTTCTTATGAAACAGCAGTGGAATACGCACAGGAAATCTACAAAAAGAAAAAATACAAATTCAAGCTATCGGTAGTGCCGCCGTTTTATGATGAACCGGACTATATCCATGCACTTACAGAAAGCATGCGCCCATATCTTCAGCAGGACTATGATTACGTATTATTCAGTTATCATGGGTTACCGGAAAGGCATATGCGCAAAGCTGATCCTACCGGCGCTCATTGCATGAAGGTAAACGACTGCTGTCATGTAAAATCGCCCGCACATGACTACTGCTACCGTCACCAGATTACAGTGACCACTGAGCTGGTAGCGGAAAAGCTGGGACTGCCGCGGGAAAAATGGGGCATCTCTTTCCAGTCGAGGCTGGGCCGTGAAGAGTGGCTGAAGCCCTACACCGCAGGTTTGCTGGAAACATTGCCCGCCGAAGGGAAAAAAAGACTGTTGATCGTGTGTCCTGCTTTTGTATCAGATTGCCTGGAAACACTGGAGGAGATTGCAGTAGAAGGGAAGCATTCTTTCCTGAACAGCGGTGGTGAATCCTTCACCATGATTCCGTGTTTGAATATTCACCCGTTGTGGGTAAAAGCAGTGGTTAAATATTGCACGCAGATAATCGCAACCGAAGCCGTTTAAATTTAACATATGTCCGATCAACCCGTATTGATTGTCGGCGCCGGCCTGTCCGGGCTGAGCATTGCATATGAATTGCAGAAACTGCAGGTGCCTTACCAGGTACTGGAGGTTTCCGATCATAGCGGGGGTGTAATCAAATCTATACGGGAAGATGGTTTTGAGCTGGATGCAGGCGCCAATACCATTGCAGCCTCTCCTGAATTGCTACAATACTTTACAGAACTGGGGCTTGACAAGGAAATCCTGACCGCTGCTGCCGCCAGCAAGAACCGCTTCCTGGTAAGAAGAAAACAACTGCATGCAGTTTCTCCCCACCCTTTTAAGATCATGGCTTCCCCGTATCTCAGCCGGAGCAGCAAGTGGCGGCTGTTTACAGAGCGCTTCCGTAAACCGGCAACCGTATCTGGAGAAGAAACAGTAAGTGATTTTGTAACAAGAAGATTTAATAAAGAGATTGCTGAATATGTTTTTGATCCGGTATTATCAGGCATTTATGCCGGTAATCCCGATCTGATGAGCGTAGCGGAAGTATTACCTGCACTTCCGCGATGGGAGCGGGAATACGGCAGCGTAACCAAAGGACTGATGAAAGACAAAGGGGCTATGGGCGGCCGGAAAATCATCAGCTTTAAAGGCGGAAACCAGCTGCTCACAAACCGTTTACAACAGTTACTCACTACTCCTGTACGCTTTAATTGCAACGTAACCGGCATCACAGCTGCCAATGGTGGGTACATTGTGAGTGCGGTAGAAAACGGTGTTTCGGAAAGTTATACTGCTTCAAAAGTTGTACTGACCACTCCCGCTTACAGCACCGCGGAAACCATCACCCAACTTGATGCGGCCACCGCAGCCTTATTAAACAACATTCATTATCCCCGCATGGGCGTGCTGCACCTGGGCTTCGACGCTGCTGCGCTGCCACAGCCGCTGGAAGGCTTCGGTTTCCTGGTGCCGAATGCAGAAAATATGCATTTCCTCGGTGCTATCTGCAACTCTGCTATCTTCCCGGATAAGGCGCCTGCAGGGAAAATCCTGTTTACGGTATTCCTGGGAGGAGCGAGGCAGGAACGCCTGTTTGACCAGATGGATCCGGAAACCCTGCAGCAGCAGGTAGTTTCGGAAGTACAGTCTTTACTGCACCTGTCGGCCCCGCCGGTGATGCAGCGGTTCAGTACCTGGAATAAGGCTATTCCACAGTTGAATGTTGGTCATGTTAAGTTGCGGAATGCTGTAACAGACTTTGAAAAAAAATATCCAGGTATTCACATTGCAGGAAACTACCTGCAAGGCGTAGCCATCCCGGCTTTACTGCAACATGCGGCTGCTTTGGCCGCTTCGCTGAAGAAAAATTAAACAGGAAAATAGTTCGTTGTTGCCGTTTTTTCTTTAAATTCCATTATAAATTTCCACCAGATGATTGCAGGAATTTTAAAAGAAAAAAACGGCGAAACCAGGGTGTCTCTTGTCCCTGAAGTAGTAAAGCAACTGCAGCAAATGTCGGTAACCGTGTGGGTGGAGCAGGGAGCCGGCGACAATGCCTTTTATAACGACGACGCCTATATGCAGGCGGGCGCGGAAATAAAAACAGCTGCGGACATCCTCACCGGGGCAGATATCATCTTTACCCTGCAGCCTCCGTCAAAAGAAATAACAGACCAGATCCCTTCCGGGAAAATTATCGCGGGTATTCTGCAACCGCTGTACCGGGTGAACGAGGTGGAGCACTGGGCGTCCCGTAATATCACCGCATTCAGCCTGGATACCATCCCGCGCACCACCCGTGCGCAGGTAATGGATGTGCTTAGTTCCCAGGCCAATATAGCCGGTTATAAGGCGGTATTGCTGGCTGCGTATAGCTATTCCCGTTACTTTCCTATGTTTATGACTGCAGCAGGCAGTATTGCTCCCGCCAAAGTATTGATATTAGGCGCCGGGGTAGCTGGTTTGCAGGCTATTGCCACTGCCCGCCGTTTGGGTGCTGTGGTGGAAGTATTTGACACCAGGCCTGCGGTAAAAGAAGAAGTGATGAGCCTGGGTGCCAAGTTTGTGGAAGTGGAAGGAGCGGCAGATGCTTCCTCCGCCGGCGGCTATGCGGTAGAACAAAGCGAAACCTATAAGCAGCAGCAACAACAACGTATTGCGGAGAGCATTGCGAAAGCAGATATTGTGATCACCACCGCGCAAATCCCGGGTAAAGCCGCACCGGTACTGGTAAGCAGCGATATGCTGGACCGCATGCGCGCCGGTTCCGTGATTGTAGATCTTGCCGCCGCTACGGGCGGTAACACCAGCGTTACAAAGAACAATGAAACCGTGCAGTACAAAGGAGTTACCATCATCGGGAATTCCAACCTGCCTGCCACTATGCCGGCGGATGCCAGCAAGTTATATGCAAAGAATCTATTCAATTTCCTGAAACTGATATTAACAAAAGAGGGAGCGCTGCACCTGAATTTTGAAGATGATATTGTGAAAGGCGCCTGTATTACGCACAACGGTGAAATTGTGAATGACCGTGTGAAAAACCTGATGCAGCCAGCTTAGTAGTCGAGATCGTAAAAATACCCGTCTGATATGGAATATATTTTAACTTTTCTTCACCAGCATATCGATCTTATCTACATCGTTATCCTGTCTGTTTTTTTAGGAATAGAAGTGATTTCGAGGGTGCCGTCTGTATTGCATACACCATTGATGAGCGGCGCCAACGCTATTCACGGCGTTGTAATTATCGGGGCCATCATTGTGATGGGGAAGGCCGAAGCGGATAATTATCCCGCGCTGATCATCGGCTTCCTGGCGGTGATCCTGGGTACGATCAATGTGGTAGGTGGTTTTGTAGTCACCGACCGTATGCTGGAAATGTTCAAAGGCAAAAAGAAATAGCTAACGGCTAAAAGCATAATACTTATGGGATCCAGCATTTTATCAATTATTTACCTGATCGGCTCTGTTACTTTTATCCTCGGACTGAAAATGTTAAGTAAACCGGATACTGCCCGAAAAGGCAATCTGGTGGCTGCCGCAGGAATGTCGCTGGCTATTCTCGGCACTATCTTTCTCTACCGGGTAAATGATGCCCCCCTGCATAATTATGGCTGGATATTCACCGGGCTGGTCATCGGTGGTGTAATAGGCGTGTTGTCCGCAAAGAAAGTGAAGATGACGGCGATGCCGGAAATGGTAAGTATGTTCAATGGGATGGGCGGTGCATGTGCGGCGCTTATTTCTATCGTGGAATTTGACCACCTGATCAAGTTGATAAAGAATTTATATGCACCTGTTTCTGACGATCATCTGGCACTTCAGTTACTGGAGTCGTCTGCATCCAAAGGCATGGTGATCATCATTTTGCTGAGCCTGATCATTGGCGCGGTATCCTGTGCAGGCAGTATTGTTGCCTGGGGAAAGCTCACCGGAAAGGTGAAGGATTTTTCTTTCAATGGACAGCACTTCCTCAACATGGGCGTATTGGCGCTGATAGTAGGGCTGTCTGTTTGGCTGGTGTGTATTTTTGGATTGTCGCCTGGAACAGGCATGGTTGTATTTTATGTTATTTTCCTGCTGGCATTGTTCTATGGGGTATTATTCGTGCTGCCGATTGGCGGGGCGGATATGCCGGTGGTGATTTCCCTGTTGAATTCATTTACAGGCGTAGCAGCGGCCTGTGGCGGGTTCCTGTACAGTAATCCAGTGATGCTCACCGGTGGTATCCTGGTAGGTTCAGCCGGAACTATCCTCACCATCCTCATGTGTAAGGCCATGAACCGTTCCTTGAAAAACGTGCTGATAGGCTCTTTCGGCGGTGGTGCGACCGGCGCTGCTGCCTCCGGAAAGGAGCAGGGCAACTATAAAGAAATTAGTTTGAATGATGCCGCCGTAGTACTGGCATATGCCAATAAAGTGATCATTGTACCGGGTTATGGTTTGGCGGTGGCGCAGGCCCAGCATGCTTGTCACGAGCTGGAGAAGCAGCTGGAGGAGAAAGGTGTGGAAGTAAAATATGCGATCCACCCGGTAGCAGGCCGTATGCCCGGGCATATGAATGTGCTGTTGGCCGAAGCAGATGTGCCCTATGAAAAGTTGTTGGAAATGGAGGATGCCAATGCCGAATTCCCCACAACAGATGCGGTATTAATCTTAGGCGCCAATGATGTGGTAAACCCGGCAGCGAAGAGCGATCCGGCCAGCCCTATTTATGGCATGCCTATCCTGGAAGTTGAAAACGCCAAAGTGGTAATCGTTAATAAACGCAGTATGAAACCTGGCTATGCCGGTATCGAAAACGACCTCTTTTTCCAACCCAAAACCTCCATGCTTTTCGGCGACGCCAAGAAGGTGTTGCAGGAGCTGCTTTCCGCTATCAAGGAGGTATAACGCGAATTTTGTCTTTCTCGCTGATTACGCTGATTATACTGATTTAGGGATTTGATCACTTTGGATTTTAAAGGATTTGAGTAGATATAAGCGGACATATTCGCTTTTATCTACCCAAATCTTTTTAAATCCTTTATAAAATCCAAAAAGTAAAAATCAAACTAATCAGTATAATCAGCGTAATCAGCGAGAAAGACAACCTACGCTCATATCTCCGCATTTTTGCTAAATTTGCGGAAAAAATTTCCTTTGTCCAGTCAATTACCAGCAGCGCTATTAGATTCGTTAGCGGGACTTCCGGGTTATAACCGGGAAACATTTGAGCAGGTGCATGCCGCCGCCGAAAAGATTACTTCACTGAGATTGAATCCCAATAAAATAAAAACGCCGGAACGGGCGGCAGCCGTGCTGCAATCCTTGTCTGTCACCGGTGCCACCCCAGTCCCCTGGAGCAGGGAGGGGTATTATTTACCGGAGCGGCCTTCCTTTACTTTTGATCCTTATTTTCATGCGGGCGCCTATTATGTGCAGGAGGCATCTTCTATGTTCCTGGAACAAATGGTGCGGGCAACAGTAGATCTTTCGCAACCACTGAAGGTGTTGGATCTTTGCGCTGCTCCGGGCGGAAAATCCACTTTACTGCAATCCCTGATCAGCCAGGATAGCCTGTTGGTGGCCAATGAGGTAATTAAGCCACGCGCTGCGCTGCTGTCAGACAATCTCACAAAATGGGGGGCTGCGAATGTAGTGGTGAGTAATAATGATCCGCGTGACTTTTCACGATTGCCTGGTTATTTCGACCTGGCAGTAGTGGATGCGCCTTGCTCCGGCTCCGGTTTATTCCGTCGCGATCCGGAACTGGTGGAGGAATGGTCGCCGGAAAATGTAACGCTGTGCAGCCAGCGGCAGCAAAGGATTATGGCAGATATGCTGCCAAGTGTAAAAGAAGGCGGCGTTGTCATTTATTCCACCTGTTCTTTTTCTGCAGAAGAAGATGAAGCGATCCTGGATTGGCTGGCGGATCATTTTGAACTGGAAAATATCCCGGTTACCCTGAACCCGGAATGGAGTATTGTTACAACGGTAACGCACAAACGAAATTGTGCCGGTTACCGGTTTTACCCGGACAAACTGAAGGGAGAAGGGTTTTTTATAGCTGCCTTCCGTAAGCGCAGCAGCGAAACTCCGCGTAAACCGAAGCAGCATAAATCAACAGCATTAACTGCCCGCCAGCAGGAAGTGATTACCCCCTGGATAAATATACCCGACAATTACCAGTATTTCATGCACCAGGAAGAAGTATTGATTTTACCACCTTTGGTGGCAACAGAAATACCATTGTTGCGGCAACAATTGTATATTCGCAAGGCGGGTGTAAAAGCGGGACATCCCAGTGCGAAGGAATTGATTCCCGATCATCAGCTGGCAGCCAGTACATTGGTATCTGATGAGCTGCCGGTGGTATCCCTGGATTTGCGCCAGGCATTACAATACCTGAGAAAGGAGGATCCGGGAGTGAATACAAGGGTGCGTGGCTGGGCACTGGTAAGATATGAGGACATGAACCTCGGCTGGGCGAAAATTTTACCCAACCGCATGAACAATTACTACCCCAAAGAATTGCGCATCCTGAAAGAAATTACCGGGGTGTAAAAACAGCCGGGCGCTATTTATCCGGGAATGATACCAACTTTGAAATACAGTGCCAACGGGGCGCCGTTTATACCGGTGGCCACAACAAAAAGGGATTTTCTCCGTTTGGTTTATTAAATAATTTTGTCAATTTTAACGCATATATTCGTTGCCCGAAATAGCAGATAAAAATTCAGGATCTGCTGCTGCTGTGATACCGGATTAATATGCTTTGCGGAACAGATGTTTCCGTAAAATGAAAGAGAGCAGTAGTCAGCATATCCATCATAAACAGAGTTAGTATGATAAAATCGATTCTATCAATCGTCTTGTTTGGTTTTAGTGCAGCGGCGGCGCAGGCGCAGGACACGCTGGAAGTACAAGGTACTTCCCCCGCTCTCTATATATCCCATGTTGTTAAAAAAGGAGAAAATTTTTATAGCCTTAGCCGCGCTTACGGATTACCACCGAAGGAAATTGCTGCGGCCAATAAAGTGAATATGGAACAGGGATTACAGCTTGGCCACAAGCTTCACATCCCGCTCACTACCGCCAATTTTTCACAAAAGGCGGATGCATCCGGCAAACCCGTATATCATAAAGTATCCGAAAAAGAAACTTTATACCGTGTAAGCGTAAACTACAATAAAGTGCCGCTGGATAATATCCGTCAATGGAATAATTTTTCCGGAGATGGACTCAAAAAAAACAGCTACATAGTTGTGGGCTTTATGAAAGCCGGCGGAGCTGCCGCAGAAGCAACTCCCCGTCCTGAAAAAGTAAAGGAGAAAGCCACACCGGCGCCTGAACCAGTGGTTACACAGGCACCACCACCCCCACCTCCGGTAGAAAAGGAAACAGCTAAGAAAGAACCTGAAACACGCCCCGTAGCAGAAGTAACAGAAACTCCTGCGCCTGCCCCGGTTAAAGCTGCACCTGTTAGCAGCAGCACTGATTTTGAACAATTGTATGAGCAGCAAACCAATAACGGCAAGAAAACTACTTCCGAAAAGGGCCCTGGTACCTGGTTTAAGAGCAATGCAGTAGGCAAATACTATGCGCTGCACAACACTGCACCACGCGGCACCATCATCAAAGTAACCAACCCTCTCAACGGCAAAGCGGTATACGCCAAAGTACTGGATGTAATACCACAGATGAAAGCCAATGCAGGCCTCATCATCAAGTTGAGCGACAGCGCCATGCAGGCACTCGGCAGCAACGAAACGAAGTTCTACTGCGAACTGAGCTACGAGGATTGATGATCGCGGATTTTGTCTTTCCCGCTGATTACGCTGATTATACTGATTAGTTTGATTTTTACATTTTGATTTTATAAAGGATAAGGGAGATAGAAGCGGATAGATTCGCTTTTATCTCCCTTAATTATTATTGTAAGAAAATCTAGAAATCTAAAAAAAAATCCAAAAGTAAAAATCCAGCTAATCAGTATAATCAGCGTAATCAGCGGGAAAGACAAGATCCGCGCGATTAGAAGCGATAACCCCGGAGGAAAGACTCCACATCCATTTTCTTCTTGCCTTCCAGCTGGATTTCATCCAGGTAGAGATAACCGTCCGGCGCTGCTATTTTTATATAGGTTTTTTGATCGGTGTCGAAGTCGCCCGGTGCTTTTGCGGGTGTAGTAAGTTCCTTATGGGCTTTGTATATCTTCAGCGTTTTGCCCTGGAAGGTAGTCCAGGCAGCGGGGTAGGGACTAAGGCCGCGTACCAGGTTGTAGATGTTATTTAATGGCTCCTGCCAGTTGATCTGGCAGGTTTCCTTGAAAATTTTTGGCGCATGTTTTATTGCTGCCGCAGGAATATTGGCCTGCGGTGTTTCCTTGATATCGCCGGCAGCAATGGCTTGTACAGTTCTCAGCAGTAAGCGGGCGCCTGTTTGCATGAGGGCATCATGCAGTTCACCGGCGGTTTCATCTTCACGGATGGCTACTTTGTCGCTAAACAGGATGTCGCCGGTATCTATTTCATGCTGTAGTTTGAAGGTGGTAACGCCGGACTCTTTTTCGCCGTTAATGATAGCCCAGTTGATAGGCGCGGCGCCGCGGTAGTTGGGCAGCAGCGAGGCGTGTACATTGATAGTGCCTTCCGGCGGCATATTCCATACTATTTCAGGCAACATGCGGAAGGCCACTACTACCTGCAGGTCAGCTTTCAGGTCTTTTAAGGCTGCAATAAAATCGGGATTTTTCAGTTTCTCCGGTTGTAAAACAGTAAGTCCTTTACTTACTGCGTATTGTTTCACTGCGCTTTCCTGCAGCTGTAAACCACGACCGGCGGGTTTATCGGGCGCTGTGATCACACCCACTACGTTAAATCCGTTCTCTACTAATATATCGAGGGAGGCCACTGCAAAATCAGGGGTACCCATAAAAACAATGCGAAGATCTTTACTCATAGGATGCAAAAATAACGACCTTTCGCGGATTTTAGCGAAGGGATAGCGGAAAGCTATCCCTTCTGCTTTTTAATACAACAGGTATTTTGCTCTTATAACCTTAAACTTCGCCAGTCCGGGTTCCCAGCTTTTGCGGATCTCTGCTTCAGACATCCCTTTCACGATCTGTTGCTGCAGTATGTTGTTACCGGCAAGTTTGCTGAAGAAAGGAATGAAAAATTTAGATTTATCAGGGAACATGCGATAGGCCTCCAGCAGCCATTTTAATTCAATTTTACGGCCGGTATGCGGCGTGGCTTCAGGCGCATTGCTCAGGTCGAAGCCGTAGCACAGCTGGTCTTTCAGCACAGGCGTTGGATTGATAGCGCTGGCGCGGGGCGTAAATGAGTAACCCTTTTTAGGAAAATCCGGTGAGCCATACACCTGGAAAGGCTTGTCGGTACCACGTCCCAGGCTAAGTGCGGTGCCTTCAAAAAAGCAGAGGGAGGAATACAGGTTGATAGCGGCCATATTGGGCAGGTTGGGTGAAGGTTTGATAGGTACCCGGTAAAATGTTTTATGGCTGTAGTTTTCGCAGGGAATAACTTTGATATCGCACTGCACGCTGTTGCGAAGCATGCGTTCGCCGTTCAGCATCCGGGCGTATTCGCCAACCGTCATGCCATGCACAATAGGAATGGGTTGCATGCCAATAAAGGAACGGTAGGCGGTATCGAGGATGGGACCGTCTACATAGTCGCCGTTGGGATTAGGGCGGTCCAGTATGATGAGTGTTTTTTTATTTTCCGCTGCGGACTCCATCAGTTCCTGCAGGGACGAAATGTAGGTGAAAAAGCGGGTACCCACATCCTGGATATCGAACAACAGGATATCCACATCTTTCAGATCAGCAGCGGTAGCTTTACGGTGTTGCCCGTAGAGCGATACAATGGGAATGCCGGTAGCGGAATCGATACTGTTGGCCACTTTTTCGCCATGACCGGCATTGCCGCGGAAGCCGTGCTCAGGACTAAAGATCTTCTGGATTTTTACATTCAGTTTCAACAGGGAATCTACCAGGTGCATTTTATCGATGGTGGCGGTTTGATTCACCATCATCGCTACCCGCTTGTTTTTCAGCAGCGGAAGGTAACGCGCTGTTTGCGTGGCGCCTGGCAATACATGGTCCGCATATTGCGCGGAGGTTTCATAAATACATCCTGCCAGGAAGATGCAAAGAAGGAGAATACGGTTCATACCGTTAAGATAATGCAAAGCTTTATTGACTGTATCAAAAAGCTCGGATTATGGCTGCTTTTTGTATCTTGCGCGTAATTATTAACACTAAACAATTAATTTTTATGCAAACTGTTAAAAACGGGGATACAGTGAAGGTGCATTACCATGGCCGTTTAACGAACGGAACTACTTTTGATTCTTCCGAAGGTAGAGCTCCGCTCGAATTCAAGGTAGGTGCCGGTATGGTTATCAAAGGTTTTGAGAATGGTGTGCTGGACATGAAAGTTGGCGACAAGAAAACCATTCATATCCCTGTTGATCAGGCATATGGTCCCAAAAGTGATGAAATGATCATGGATTTTCCAAAAGAAAATATCCCGGCTGATCTGAATCCTGAAGTAGGTATGGAATTGCAGATGAGCAATCCCCAGGGACAGGTTTTCCAGGTAAAAGTAGCCGCTATCGGCGACGAATTTATTACCCTGGATGCTAACCACGCGCTGGCTGGCGAAGACCTGGTATTTGACCTCGAACTGGTTGAAATCGCATAATATTCAGTTATTTTTTTGATTTACGGATGCAGGAACCGGTGGATAACACTACCCTTGCATCCGTAAATTTTTTTATGCTGCTGCCTGATTTTCAGGGAGATGGAACAACGGCGGAAACCCATTAAGGGAAACAGTTTCAGGACGATGTTTCCGGTTGCTGGTAAATCGTTTTCATATCACGTAAACAGTCTGCACAAAGACAACCACTGTATTTTTGCTGGATGAAATATCGCTCTTCTTCACTCAACACCACATCCTGGCACTGACAGCGCAGAATAGTGCCTACGCGGCATTCAAAGGTGCGTTCGCACCGCGGACAGGTTACGGTTTCATGACATGCCATCCCTAAAATTACGGATTTTACACAGCATTCAGTAAATGCAGCGCGGATGATTTTCGCTGCATTTACCAAAGCCACCGGCGCTAATTGCTCACCGCCTGCCGCACATTCTTTGCAGCAGTCACCATATTACGCAACGCCATCTCTGTTTCCGGCCACTTCCGCGTTTTCAATCCGCAGTCGGGGTTTACCCATATATTGCGCAGCGGCAGTAATGCGGCCGCCTTGTGCAGTAATGCCTCTATCTCCGCCACCGCCGGTACTCTTGGCGAGTGGATATCGTATACACCCGGACCTGTTTCATTCGGATATTTAAATCCTGCAAATGCTTCAAGCAGCTCCATCTGTGAGCGCGATGTTTCAATGGTAATCACATCGGCATCCATTGCGGCGATGTGCTCAATAATATCATTGAATTCCGCATAGCACATATGCGTGTGGATCTGCGTGGAATCATCCACCGTGCTTACGGCCAGGCGGAAAGCTTTCACAGCCTGTTCCAGATAGGCGGCGCGCTGTGCTTTACGCAGCGGCAGGCCCTCGCGCAGGGCTGGTTCATCTACCTGTATAATCGTAATGCCGGCGTCTTCCAGGTCTTTCACTTCATCACGGATAGCGAGTGCAATCTGCATAACGGTTTGCATGCGGGGCTGGTCATTTCTTACAAACGACCATTGCAGAATGGTGACGGGGCCGGTCAACATACCTTTCAGCGGCTTATTGGTCAGCGACTGCGCAAAACGGCTCCAGGCAACGGTCATGGGTTCCGGCCGTTGTACATCTCCAAAAATGACCGGTGGTTTTACACACCGCGTTCCGTAACTCTGTACCCAGCCGTTTTGGGTAAATACAAATCCGTCCAGCTGCTCGCCAAAATATTCCACCATATCATTCCGCTCAAACTCGCCATGCACCAGCACATCCAGTCCGAGGCTTTCCTGGCGGTAAATGGTTTCCGTAATGGCATGGCGGATATCGGCGTTATAAGTTTCCGGTGTGATGATCCCTTTTTTAAGATCGGCACGGAGTTGCCTTATTTCCGTGGTTTGCGGGAAAGAGCCGATCGTAGTGGTGGGGAACAGGGGAAGTTGTAATACCGATTGCTGTAATTTCTGGCGGTGCGGGAAGATGCTGTGCCGCTGTGTATCCGCTGTGGTAATACTTTCCAGCCTGGCTTTCACTTCCGGCCGGTGTATCCGGGAGGAAGTTTTGCGGCTGTTCATCACCGCTTCATTGTCCATGAGCAGGGAAGTATCGCCGGCTATAATGTGTTTCAGCGCTATTACCTCGGCTACTTTCTGTTTGGCAAAAGCCATCCATTGTTTTATTTCCGGGTCTAATGCGGTTTCATCTTCCAGATTATAGGGAACATGCAGGAGGGAGCAGGAAGTTCCCAGCAGTACCCGGTCTTCACCGATTTGTTGTATTGCTTTTTCAATCAGCGTAACGGAAGCGGCGTAATCATTTTTCCAGATATTGCGTCCGTCCACTACACCGAGTGACAACATTTTATCTGCAGGCAGGGCCGCCAGTACGGCGTCCAGCTGCTCCGGAGCCCTTACCAGGTCGATATGCACCGCCTGCACCGGCAGCTGCAAAGCCAGGGTGGTATTGTCTTCCAGCGCCCCAAAATAGGTGGTGAGCAGTATTTTGAGCGCAGGTAATGCCTGGCTGATAGCAGTATATGCGGCCTGGTAAAGGTCTCTGGTGGCGGGGTCCAGGTCGGTCACCAGGAAAGGCTCATCCAGCTGGATCCATGTAGCGCCCGCCTGTTGAAGGGATCTTAGCAATTCGATATAAACGGGCAGCAGTTTTTCCAGCAGCCGGGTGTGCGTAAGGTCATCTCCCTTAATTTTTCCGCATAAGAGAAAAGTAACAGGCCCGATGAGTACGGGTTTGGTGGTGATACCATGACTAAGCGCTTCTTTGAATTCTTCCACACACTTGGGCTGGTGAAGGGTATATTGCTGAGCGGATTCAAATTCAGGTACCAGGTAATGGTAGTTGGTATCAAACCATTTGGTCATTTCCAGGGCGGTGATATCGAAGTTATTTTTCTGGTAACCCCTTGCCATCGCGAAATACAGCTCGGGGCAACCGGGATTGGCAAATGTTTGCTGCAATGCTTTGAAACGCGAAGGAATTACGCCCAGGGTCATGCACATATCCAGTACCTGGTCGTACCAGGAGAAATCATTGGAAGGGATCAGGTCAACACCGGCTTCCTGTAACCCGCTCCAGTTTTCTTTTCGTAGCTGCCTTGACGTTAGCTCAAGACGTTCCAGTGAAATTTTTCCGGCCCAGTAATTTTCGCAGGCTTTTTTCAGCTCACGCTGGCTACCTATTCTCGGATAGCCTGGAATGTTGGTTAGCATATAGGATGTATTTTATTCTATACAAACCTATTATTATTAGGTGTTTGTCCGATCATTCCGGATAATTTTGGTTTTTTGTCTTAAAAAAGTAGCATTTTGAAGAATAATTTACTGTTGATGATATTGTGAGAGATGGTAAAACAGAATAATCTACGGCAGGAGTGTGAAGATGATTTTCCTTACGTTTGCAATATGTTTACAAATTACTCATATACAGTAGATAAACGCTTCATGCGTTACGCACAGATAGATACACAGTCGGACCCGATGAGCAACACTTTTCCTACCACGGAAAAACAGAAGGATCTTTCCCGGTTGCTGGTAAAGGAATTACAGGAAATGGGTATTACCGATGCAGCACTGGACGAACATGGTTATGTATACGCCACCATTCCGGCCAACACCGACAAAAAAGTGCCGGTGATCTGCTTTTGTTCACATGTGGATACTTCTTCAGACAGCAGCGGCACCGGCGTGAAGCCAATTGTGCATCGCCAGTACAATGGGGGCGATATTGTGTTGCCCGACGATGAAACAGTGGTGATCAGTGCAAAAGAACATCCTTACCTGGCCAGCAAAAAAGGCGACGATATTATTACTGCCAGTGGCACCACGCTCCTGGGAGCAGACGATAAGGCCGGCGTGGCCGAAATCATGGACGCCGCCAACTTCCTGATGACGCATCCGGAAGTGAAGCATGGCGCTATCCGCATCCTGTTTACGCCGGATGAGGAAGTGGGCCGCGGTGTGGAAAAAGTGGATATGAGGAAGTTGGCCGCAGATTTTGGTTATACCATGGACGGCGGTGAACTGGGCTCCCTGGAAGATGAAAACTTTTCGGCTGACGGCGCCAGGATCACAGTGTATGGCATCAGCGCCCACCCGGGTGCTGCAAAAGATAAACTGGTAAGCGCGATCAAAATAGCCGGTGAAATCGTAGATGCGTTACCGAAAGACGGTCTTTCCCCTGAAACCACCGACGACCGGGAGGGCTTTATTCACCCGGTTCGCATACAGGGCACTGTGGAAAAAACGGAGATCGATTTTATTATACGTGATTTTGAAACTGACCACCTTGAAGCACATGAAACTTTCCTGCGCCGGATCATGGATAAGGTGCTGGCAAAGCACCATGGCGCAAAGGCTACGCTGAAAGTAACAGAGCAATACCGCAATATGAAAGAGGTGCTGGTAAATCACCCCGAGGTAACGGCCAATGCGGCAGAAGCCATTCGCCGTGCAGGGTGTGCAGCCCCTGAGAATGAGCATCCGCGGTGGTACCGACGGTTCCCGCTTGTCGTTTATGGGCCTGCCGTGCCCCAATATTTTTACCGGTGAAATGGCGCTTCACAGCAAACATGAATACGTGAGCATACAGGATATGCAGAAAGCCGTGCAAACAATTGTGTATCTGGCACAGGTTTGGGAAGAGAAGGCGTAAAATATTGCCACGCACATTCGCAAATATTTTATTACTTTAACCGTTTATAGTAGTGTTCTACTTATGCACCCGTTAAAATATAGTTCATGTTGTTAGGTTTTATTACATTATTACAGGATTCTTTATCGTCTCTTCCGGCTGATTCAGCAGCCCTGGCAGCTGGTGCTGCCGGAGCCCCGGCGCCGGAAATCCATCTGATAGATATGCTGATGAAAGGCGGTGTGCTGATGATCCCCCTGGGAATACTTTCGCTGATAGCGGTATATGTATTCGTGGAAAGGGCCATCACCATCAGTAAAGCCGGCCGGTTGCCTGATAACTTTATGCCCATGATCCGTGATCAGATCACCACGGGTAACATGCAATCTGCCAGATCACTGGCAAAAAATACCTACGGACCAATCGCCCGTATGATCGAGAAAGGGATTCAGCGCATAGGCAAGCCTATTGAGAATATTGAAAAATCCATGGAGAATGTGGGTAAGCTGGAAATTTACCGGATGGAAAAGAACCTGGTGATCCTGTCTATCATTGCAGGCATTGCCCCTATGTTCGGCTTCCTCGGTACAATTGCAGGGATGATCCAAACCTTTTTTAATATCTCCATCACCTCTGATATCACACTGGGCACCATTGCCGGCGGTATCTATGTAAAAATGATTACTTCCGCCTCCGGTTTAATTATCGGTATCGTGGCCTTTATCGGCTACAGTTACCTGAACGCCCAGATAGACAAGGTAGTAAACAAGATGGAAGGCGCTTCTGCTGAATTCATCGATATTTTGCAGGAACCAACCCGCTAAAACCACCCTCATGAATTTACGCAGACGAAATAAGAGACAGGTGGAAATGCACAACTCAGCACTGAATGACATCCTGTTCATTCTGTTGTTGTTCTTCCTTATTGTTTCCACCCTGGCTAATCCGAATGTGATCAAACTGCTGCTGCCGAAAGCAAAGAGCAATACCAAGTCGAAACAAACGGTAGTAGTGAGTATTAACGATAAACGCGAGTTTTTTGTAGGCACCAATAAAGTAACCTTTGATCACCTGAAACAGGCGCTGGCGCCTTCTATCGGCAATGAAAAGATTGATCCCACCATTGTTATCAATGCGGAAAAATCTGTACCGGTGGAAGATGTAGTGAGCGTGATGGAAGTGGCCAGGGAGATGGGAGCCAAAGTAGTATTGGCCACCGCACATAAGTAATAATGCCTTTAATGTATAGCAGACCTGGTGGTGCGATACCACCAGGTCTTTTTTATTTTATGCCTTCTTTCCTTTTACCATCCTGTCTTTCCCGAACATATCCTGTTTCAGCGTTACTGCGGTAAACCCGATACTTTCCATCAGTGCCACTACTTCTTTTCCCAGCGCCTCGTTGATCTCAAAATAGAGGGCGCCGCCGGGAACCAGCCTGGAATGTGCCATTTCGGAGATATGTCGATAAAACAGCAGGGCATCATTATCGGGAACAAACAGGGCCAGTGATGGCTCGAAGCCCCAAACCAGCTGTTGCATGGAGGTTTGCTCACTCTGCGTGATATACGGGGGATTGCTCACAATCATGTCAAACTCCGGTAAACCGGCCATCTGTTCAGGGTTCAATGCATCAAGGTGCAGGAACTCTACTTCCAGCCGTTGGCGTGCTGCATTGCTGCGCGCTACTTCCAGCGCGCCTTCACTTACATCAATGGCAGATACCTGCGCATCCGGCAGTGATTTTTTCAGTGCCAGCGGAATACATCCGCTGCCGGTGCCTACGTCCAGCAAGTGAAGCCGGTGGCGGTGTGCCGCATCCTGCACCATCCATTCTACCAGTTCTTCTGTTTCGGGGCGGGGAATAAGTACATTTTTATTAACTATGAGTTCCATGCCGTAAAACCAGCTGGTGCCGGTGATATATTGTACCGGTTCATGGCGTTGCAGCGCTTCTATGGCTGCCTGGAGACGTTGCTTCTGATCGGGGGAAAGGATTTTTGTTTTGTGGACAATCCTGTCCAGTTTACTCATACCCGTTAGATATTCCATTATGATATGTGCGATGTTGGCGGCTTCCCGCTCATCATATAGTTCACTGATGGCGCCTGTAATATAGGTAAAGGCCGTTTGTATAGTCAATATAATCAGTTTAAGGCATGTGACAGGAAAAGTGCAAACCTGGGGGAGCGGCATTTTCCATTCGTTAAAAACGATACTTTTGCAAAAATATTACTTCGCGCGGTGATTATGAATAGCACGTTCAATGAATTTTATATGCAGCGTTGCCTTGAACTGGCTGCTATGGGAGCCGGTCAGGTGGCGCCTAATCCAATGGTGGGCGCCGTACTGGTACACCAGGGGCGTATCATCGGGGAGGGCTATCACCGGCAGTACGGGCAGGCCCACGCGGAAGTGAACTGTGTGAACAGTGTGGCCCCGGAAGAACGTTCGCTCATTCCGCTGGCTACCATGTATGTAAGCCTGGAACCCTGCGCGCATCACGGTAAAACGCCGCCCTGCGCAGATCTTATCGTATCACAGGGCATCCGGCAGGTGGTGATTGGCTGCGTGGATACCTTTTCAGCAGTAGCCGGAAAGGGTATTGAAAAACTGGAGACAGCCGGTGTACAGGTGCAAACAGGCGTGCTGGAAGCAGCCTGCCGGCAAATCAACCGCCGCTTTTTTACTTTTCATGAACAACAACGGCCTTATATTGTACTGAAGTGGGCGCAAACCAGCAATGGCCTGATCGCCGGCGCAGGCGGGGCGCCCGTGCGGATATCCAATCAATACAGCGACCGCCTGGTGCATAAATGGCGTAGCGAAGAAATGGGCATCCTGGCAGGTACCCGCACTGCCATAAATGATAACCCCCGGCTCAACAACCGGCTGTGGACCGGTAAAGACCCGGTACGCCTGATTATTGACCGGGATCTGAAAGTGCCGCGGTCCCATCATGTGTGGGATGGCAGCATTCCTACCATCTTTATCACTGCCGCATTGGCGGAAACCCACGGTCTTACCGAAACCCTGCCACTGGATTTCAATACCGCCCTGTTGCCGCAACTGATGCAGCAATTACACCGGCGGCAGATCCAGAGCATCCTGGTGGAAGGCGGCCAGGCGGTGCTGCAGCAATTCATTGCGGCCGGTTTGTGGGATGAGGCGCGTGTTATAACCGGTACGGGTACACTACCGGAAGGACTGGCAGCGCCGGTACTCACCAACGCATTGCTCACGCATACCCTGCAGGTAGCGGGCGATCGTATCGATTTTTATCATCCCGCGCAGCTTTAAGCGCGTATTAAATTATTTTGATGGAGGTTTATTTTACAATTGATAAAACAGCAGTCGCAGAGTTCAAAGACAGGGGCAGCAAATTTCTCGCATACGCATTTCCTGTTAAATCGCCGGAAGAAGTAAAAGAATGCCTTGCAGAGGTGAAAAAAGAACACCCAAAGGCCACCCATCACTGTTATGCTTACCGCCTTGGCACCGCGGGGCTCCAGTTCCGCGCCAGCGACGATGGAGAGCCTTCCGGCTCAGCAGGCAAGCCCATCCTGGGGCAAATAGACAGTAAACAGATTACGGATGTGCTCATTGTAGTAGTGCGTTATTTCGGCGGCAGCCTGCTCGGTGTACCGGGGCTTATCAACGCTTATAAGATGAGCGCCGCTATGGTGCTGCAACTGATCCCCGTGATCCAGAAAAACATAGAAGCAAAATACCACCTCAGCTTCGACTATACCATCATGAACGACGTGATGATGGTGGTAAAGCAAAATAACTGCACCGTTATCTCACAGGAACTTCAGTTGTTCTGCGAAATGGTGATAGGCGTTCCGAAATCAGGTGAAGAACTTTGTCTGCTGCGCTTAAAAGATATTTACGGATTGCAGGTGCAACCGCAAAAAAATTAATAAGAAGAATGGATGATCCTGGTAAGCGGGCGGATGTTACAACATGTAGATAGGAATCCGTACTTCAGGATCATCTTCCCCCAAAAAATAACCCTGAAAATATTTTCCCCATTTCCATAAAATGAGGGGGTTGTAATATAAATTTCCTTAAATTTAATTTTGTTAACTAGGATTTCCTTAACCCGTTTTTCAGGTATTTTTTGAGATGAGAGTTGCTTATACAGCAGCACCCATCCAGCTTTTTCAGATCAGATATAGGACCATATTAATTTAAAAGCCCCCCTGTATATGTTACATACCATAACAACCGTATCTATTGCTGACAAACAGTTTAAACAATTTCATTCCCTGCGCCTGGAACAACAGTTACAGGGACATCATCATTTTGAGCTAAAAATAGGCTACGACTGGCTGCAGGAACTGGGCCCCGGTATAGTGTCGGCTACCAAAGCATTTCTGGGAAAAGAAGTGAGCATTACCATACAGGCCTTTGAACAATTACAAACCTATGAACCGCTTATTTTCAATGGTATTGTGATGTCTGTGAGCTCGGGCAAAGAAAGTGACGGCACCCACGGCTTTTGCGTGATCCGCGGATACAGCCCCACTATTCTGCTGAGTAACGACCTGCATGTACAGACCTTTGAAAACCAGGACCTGGGCGCTATTGTAAACACAACGCTGAAAGCCTGCGGCCCATATGTGGCACGCCCGATGGTAGACCCCAATACCACATCGCCGCTGAAGTATATAGTACAATACAAAGAAACATCATTCGACTTCCTCCACCGGCTCTCCGAGCGGTTCGGGGAATGGTTTTTTTATAACGGGCAACAATTGGTTTTTGGAAAATATCAACCCCGCGAAGTATCGTTGGTTCACCTGGTTGACCTCATGAGCTTCGACCTCGAAATGAAGGTGCAACCCAACAATCAGCAGTTGAACGGATTTGACTACCGGAACAATAAAGTAGTGGAAAATACCACGGTGGCACAGCCCGCCGGAAAAGTCAATGACTATACCTCGCATGTACAGGGACTAAGCGAAAAATTATACAGCAATACATCCACCTATAAAATGACCCACGCCTTTACCAGCAATGCCAAAGCAGAACTGGATACGCTGGTAACCCGGCAGAAAAAAGGACGTATGGCCGCTATGGTGCAACTGAAAGGCAGCAGCAGGCATACTGCGCTCCGCGTAGGAGATCATATCTCTATCCAGGAGAACGTATATGCAAAAGATGATCATGGGAAATTCATGATCTGGGGCCTCACCCATCACGTAACCGGCAACGGCGACTATTACAACGAGTTTGAAGGTATCCCTGCAGATGCGGCCGCTCCGCCGGTGAACCTGGAAAATATGCCTTTCTGTGAGGCGCAGAGCGCCATTGTAGTAGACAATCATGATCCGAAGGACCTGGGAAGGGTAAGGGCCCGTTTCAAATGGCAGCAACAAGGCATGACCCCCTGGATGAGGGTGGTTGGCCCGCACGCTGGTGGCAGCAAAGGCATGTACATGGTACCGGAAAAAGGGGAAGAAGTGGTAGTGGATTTTGAAGGAGGGAACCCCGAACTTCCCTTCGTGCTGGGAACCACTTATAACGGGGAAGGTAAGTCGGGATTTGGTACTGCCAACAACGACATGAAAGCCATCCGTACCCGCACCGGCATCTCCATTTTGCTGAATGATGCCGATGGCAGCGTTACCGTTTCAGATAAAGCCGGTAACACCATCTTCATTGATGGCACAGATAAAATGTCCCTCTTCTCCAAAACAAAAATGTCCATATCTTCCAAAGAAGTTGAAATAACCTCAGAGAAATTCAGCATCGCAGCCTCCGAGCAGGGCTCTATCACAGCCAAGAAAGGAATCTACCTGGAAGGCACCGAAACGGTAACCGTAAACAGTAAAGACGCTATCGTGAAAGGAGGAGAGTCACTCACCTTGTTATCGAAAGACCTGCTGGCGTCCGGAAGCAAAAATGCCAACGTTACCGGCGCCTCCGTTTCGGTAAATGGTACAAAAGATGTTACCGTGACCGGGCATGGCGACGTAGTAGTTTCCGGCGGGCTGGTGAAAATAAATTCCTGATCCTTAAAGCTCACTTATGACAACCTCACCAACTATCGGGCAGGAGTTTTATAAAGTAAGGGAAACATGGGCTGCCGCCGACCGTGATCACCAATGGAAACTGGCTATCTGGCTGATACAGTATGCGGATGTGGAAATTATCGATAAATTCCTGGAAACCGAACGTACCGCCATTGGTGTTTTTAAAGAGATATTTTTCAGATTCGATTCCCCTTACCAGGAAGATCACGAGGCATATGAACAGTCGCTGTGGAATGAATTCCTGGAATGGTTTGAGCCCGTACCCCGCGAAGAATATGATGTTTACGGTGCCCTGAAAAAAGACGGGCTGCTGAAAACAGATTATCAGCCCGACCGCCACCTCGCACCAACAGTACAAAGCATCTGGAAAGAACTGCGGCGTTTTATGGGCTGTGTGCACGGACTGGAAGAAACCGGGTGCTGTATTTATTTTCCTCCCTTAAGACCCGAGCAGCCCGATGCAGGCGCCTGGTATGCTGATGTACTGAAAAAAGGACTGCCGGACGGTATCCGGCTTGTTACGATAGATATAGCGGCTAATTCCCGTATAACCATACCGAGAACATTTGCCCACCAGGTAAAGATATTACAGCCATCACTGCAAATGGTGGCCGCTATTAACCATGAAATGGATAAAGGCGGTGGCAATTCCGACACCATCAGTGTAGATGCACGTTTCCGTAAACAGATCCGTAAAGTGATGGATTGTACCACACAACCCGATTCACCCACGCTCGACCAGGAAATATCGGTGCTGCTTTCACTGAGCAAAAAAATGGGGGGCGAGCCTCATGAAGTAGCTGGTATGATGATAGCCGCACAGGCTTATTTCATGGCGCGTGAATCCGATAAGAGCGCAGGCTACGCCGATAAAGCCATCCGGTTGTCGAGGCAGCTGATGGACAGGAATGATCCCGCAGGGTATCCCACCTGGAAATCCTGTGTGATGATCCGCGCCGCCATACTGGCCGGTAAGAAGAAAAGAAAACAGGCCATTGCACTCTATGAAGCGCTGGCGCTGGAGGCCGTGAATAAAGGCGATGCTTTTATGATCATGGAAGGATACCGGCTTTGCGGTCACCTGCATTATGAACTGGGGCAAATGAATACGGCTTTTGAAAACCTGTTGCTGTCAATGACCGGCGGCAGTTACCTGGAACGGGAAGTAAGAAGACAATCCACTTTCCTGCATGCCGCAGCAATGGCTGTACACCTCTGTGAAAAGATCCGCGGGCCGGAAGATCTGGCAATACTGGAAAGCAACTTACAGGAATTATTGGGCGACGACTGGCATACATTGTTACAGGCAGATGGTATGGATAAAGCCACTGTAAGACGTAAATCAACCTTGTTTGAGTTTAACTAAGATCCTATCCCAAGAGGGAGTAAAGTAATCATATCATGGCTGTAGAAAACAAAGGCTTTGGGGCATTATTTGCAGAAAAGAAAAACTCACTGGACCATATCCAGAAAGGAATGGCCAGTATCCTACCTGCTTTCCCGGGAATGCCCGCTGCAAAATATTTTGACCTCGGCATAGGCATCGACTTTCACGATTCCGTATTTCCTCCTTCGCCGTTATTGCCGGTGCCGCACATCGGTATGGTGTTCGATATCATAGGCGCTATTATGGCTGCTATTGCCAGTGTAGTGCCACCACCGCCACCTCCTCCGCCAGTGGAGGAAGGGAAAGAACCCGCACCGGAACCATTCTCGCTGGCTGCCACCGCACAAATGCTGGTACATGCGCTCAGCCCTTCGGTAAAAGTTCATAACCAATGGGTAGCCAATGCAGGTACACCTATCCTGCATTTACCCGCCATCATTGCACACTTGCCCTTCCCGATCGTGAAGCCCAAAGCAGCTTCTGAAATGTGGATGGGTAGTTCTACCGTGCTGGCAGATGGCGGCCCTTTTTCTACGCAGTTCCATCCGGCATTGTCGTGTAACCTGGTAGGACTTCCTTCGCCGCCAAGGCTGAATAAAAAAAGTACGGCTATGGCGCTGATGGCGCCCACGTCCATGTTGCTGATCATGACATCCTCCGGAAAACCGGTATTGGTAGGCGGTCCGCCGACCATCGACCTGTTTCAGCTGATGTTTAAGCTGGGCCTGAAAGGAATGTCCAAAGCAGCAGGCGCGGTTTTGCAGAAAACCGTCAATAAAATGGAAAGCCGGTTTCCCAAACTGGCTGGTATGCTGCAGGACTTTAAATGTAAAAGATTTGGAGAACCAGTGGATGCCGTAACCGGCAGGGTGGTTTCCAACAATATAGATTTTGAATTGCCCGGACCTATCCCACTGGTATGGGAACGCACGTATTACAGCGACGCAGAAGTGCCAGGGCCATTAGGGTACAACTGGCACCATAGCTACAATCTCAGCCTGTATGACCTGCGTAACGGTTACTTCAGCATCCGCCTGGCAGACGGCCGCGAAACCGTGATGCCGGCAATACCGCCAAACAGCAGCTATTTCAACAGGGGAGAGCAGTTATGGTGGCGCCGTGACAGCAGTGGCTATTACCTGGAAGATAAAGAACAACTTCAATATCGCTTCAGCGCCCGGCCCGGGCCCGATGGCAGTTGTATGTTATCTGAAATCCGCAACCCCGCCGGGTTCCATATCCAGTTCCGGTATAACGGGCAAGGCTATCTGCAACGGATCGTGGATAGCAGCAACCGGCTGTTACAGGTAACCACCGATGACTATGGCCGCATTGAAGATATTTACACCCACAAAGGAGCAGAAGTTATTCACCTGGTACGTTATTCCTTTGATGAAGGCGGTAATCTTAGCAGCACTACCAATGCGCGGGATGTCAGCAAATACTTTTTTTATAAAGGACACTTATTGGTGCGGCTAACGAACCAGAGCGGAATGAATTTTTACTGGGAATATGAAGGTAAGGGAGATGATGCACGCTGTGTGCATACGTGGGGAGACGAAGGCGTACTGGAATACCATGCACGATATGAAAAAGGGAAAACCATTGTTACTAACGGTCTTGGGCACACGACAACTTACTATTACGACGAACGTCAGCTTATTTATAAATTCATTGATGGCAATGGCGGCGTTACCCTGCAGCATTACAACAGGTATGACGAACTGGAAGTAGTGGTAGATCCTGCCGGCAACACTGAGAAATACGAATACGACGCCTTTGGAAATAAAGTGAAAGAAACCAATGGTAACGGGGAATCCACCTTGTTTTATTTTGATGAAGAGCAGCGCTTAACAGGGCTTAAAACGCCCGGTGGCAAACGAATGGAATGGATGTTCAACGACGAAGGGCTGATAGTGAGGAAAAAGAACATGGAGGGAGTGGTAACGAAATACAGGTATACAGGCCCTTATCTTACCCATGTAACCTATAAAAATGGCCGCACCTTTGAGCTGGAATATGATGAGCAACATAACCTCAGCAAAATTACGTCACCTGAAAATGCACAGCGCCACTGGAAGTATGATGAATTGGGGCAGTTGATAAAAGAAACCACTGAAACGGGTTACTGGTACGCATATGAGTATGATGTTGCCGGTAATGTTATTCGCGTGGAAGAAGCCGATGGCAGTATTCATCTGTTTAGCTACGACGCCGCTGACAACATGATAAAGGCAGGAGACGGCCATCGGGAAGTAAGTTTTACTTATGGACCACTGGGCGTGTTAACGGGAAGAAGTCAGCATGGCGTAAATGTCCGGTTTAATTATGACAAGGAGTTGCAGTTACGCAGTATTGCCAATGAAGGAGGAGAGCTGTACCGGCAGGAGCCGGATGCAAACGGGAATATCATTAATGAATGGGGCTTCGATGGTGTGCATTACCACTACGAGCGGGATGCCGCAGGCCGTGTGAAAAAGATATTCCGGCCAGACAATCGCTGGACTGCCTGCGAATATGATGGTACCGGTTTACTGGTGCGGGAGGAGTACAGTGACGGCAGCGTAACGGCATATGGATATAACAAAGACGGGCAGCTGACAGGCGCCTTCAATGAAGACGGTGCAGTTACCATTCAACGCGATGCGTATGGCCACACTATCGGTGAAATACAAGGCGCTTACGCAGTAACCCGCGAATATAATGAATGGGGAGAATCGGTTTTTGTAGGAAGTACGTTGGGCGCGGCTATTCACCTGGAACACCATGCCGCAGGATATGTAGATGGAATGCAGGCAACTGATGGAACCGATAATTCCTGGCAGGCGCAGTGGAAACATAATGAAAGTGGATTGGAAGTATTGCGGATGTTATCCGGTGGAGTAACCGTGCAAACGCAGCGTGATAAGCAGGGAAAGGTGGTGAGGCAATCTATCGGGGTACATAAGGCAGAACAGAGCCGCATTCGTTATGAATGGGGAAGAAATACAAAGCTGCGGCGGATGGTGAATGAACTGAATGGTGCGCAGGCGCAGTTTTCCTACGATGAATTTGATAACCTGGTAAGTGCCACCTACGGTCAATCAAACGGTAACGCGGTCGACACCGTTTATCGCATACCCGATAAGCTGGGGCATCTTTTCAGAACTCCTGCACGAACTGATCGCGTGTATGGCAAAGGCGGACGCCTGCTGGAATGCCCGGATTACTTCTATTACTATGATGGAGAAGGAAATCTTATCTGCAAGGAATTCCGTCACAACCACCAGGTAGCGGAAGATAAGCAGGTATGGGCCAAAGCAAACAAAATAGTGTTGAAGGGAAGCCGTACCGGCTGGGTATATGAGTGGAAAGCAAACGGATGGCTGTGGAAAGTGATCACACCGGCGGGAGGAGAAATTGTATTCAGTTATGATCCGCTGGGAAGGCGTATTGCGAAGGTAAATAAGCGGAAGCAGGAGGTAACCCGCTGGTTATGGGATGGCAATGTGCCATTGCATGAATGGCAGTATACAGGTGATTATCCACCACACCTGGAAGCAGTAGCCGATGGGGCGTTGCAGATTGAACAGGAGCCGGTAGACAACCTGGTAACCTGGGTATTTGAAGAAAGTTCCCTGGTACCCTGCGCGAAGCTCACCGCAGCAGGATCTTACAGTATTGTTGCAGATCACCTTGGTACGCCGGTGCACGCATTTGATACATCAGGAAATAAAGTTTGGGAGCGCGAACTTGATTGCTACGGAAAAGTGAGACGCCTGCATGGTGATAAAACATTTTGTAATTATCTTTATCAGGGACAATATGAAGACGCCGAAACAGGGTTAAGTTATAACAGGTTCCGGTATTACGACTCCGGAAGCGGCATGTATATTTCCCAGGATCCAATTGGATTGCTGGGAGGTATGAAGTTTTACAGCTATGTGCATGATCCGAATAGCTGGGTAGATGTGTATGGATTGGCTGGTGGTGCAGGAGCGGGATCAGGCAGGGGCTGGCTCAACTGGGCCAAACAATGGCATGATAAACGTGCCGATGAGATATTTGGAACAGGTAATAAGGGACGGTCTATCAGCGGTCGTAATTATGATAAATATTATGACGGCAAGGATATTGAGTTCAAATCTGATAACTTCTCCAAAGGCCCGAGATCAAAAGAATCTTTAGCCAGGATGGATAAACAGATAGATAAAGATATTGCCAACAAAGTTGCCGGAAGAGCAGATCCGCACTGGCATTTTGATCATGATCCAGGTGTAGCGACAGAAATGAAGGCTTTACTGAAGAAAATGGATGATGCCGGCATAACGCGTACACATGGTAAAACATACCCTGGTCACCACTAAAATAAGAGATATAGTATGTCTGAATTTTTTAGCGTAGTCAATGAATTTGAAGATCTGATTAAGCAATTTGATTTTAAACAGCCGAAGAAATTATGGTATTCCCATTTGGTGGCATTGAGCAAGCATATCGAAGATATTTTCTATTGTTATGTCATCGCCAGGGTGTATAAGGAGGATGGTTCCCTGCAAACCACTTTGTGGGTTGGACCTATTGACAGGCCTGATGATGGGCTTAGTAGCCTTTCGGCTCACATTAAGGTGGATATTGGCTACACCCAAGTCCTTGATGAGAATTTTTTCCGGAATTGTGAAAAGAAGATCATCCGCCTGATCGAAGAAGGAGCTTTAACGTCATTATTGGCTACCTCAAAAAAAGAGTTGGCAGATCCGTCTGTCAATAACAGAAGACATGAGGTATATACCGCTTATCTGTTACCTTTTTTCAGGAAGATTTTAGCCGTAACAGACAGTGATGTAAAAGTGCTGAAGAGCAAAACGAAATGTGAAGCAGTGATTGAAAAAGAGTTTTCAAATCTGGAAGGTGAGATGAAAGCATTCTTTGATAAATTTGGACTGAAGGCTACTAAAGACAGCATTTGGGAGTTATGCTACATTTATTCTCTGTAGCATGCAGTATGATAGCTGATAAATTTCAACCTTTTATATAATCTCATTATACAAGGCCTTTAGCAATTGACAAAGTCAATCGCTAAAGGCCTTTTTATTAAAACCGCCCGCTTACAACAAGGTCTTTACTACCGGGCGTATATTTATAAAATCCTTCACCGCTTTTAACACCAAGATAACCCGCTGTAACCATGTTTACCAGCAGCGGGCAGGGTGCGTATTTTGGATTGCCAAAGCCGTCGTGCAGCACCTGCAGGATAGAGAGGCAAACATCCAGCCCGATGAAATCGGCCAGCTGCAGTGGTCCCATCGGATGGGCCATTCCCAGTTTCATGACCGTATCAATTTCCGCTACACCGGCTACACCTTCAAAGAGGGAGCAGATAGCTTCGTTGATCATGGGCATCAGGATGCGGTTGGCGATAAAGCCGGGATAATCATTTACTACGCAGGGAACTTTTTCCAGTTTTTCGGAAAGTGCCACGATCGTGTTGGTTACTTCTTTATCAGTTGCATAGCCATTGATGATTTCGACCAGTTTCATCACCGGTACGGGATTCATGAAGTGCATGCCTATTACTTTTGCCGGGCGTTTGGTAACTGCGGCAATTTTTGTAATAGAGATAGAAGAGGTGTTGGTAGCGAGAATGGCGTCAGCAGGAGCATGGAGGTCGAGGTCCTGGAATATTTTCAGTTTCAGCGCAATATTTTCTGTAGCGGCTTCCACTACCAGGGATACTTCTTTTACGCCGGTTGCCAGGTCGGTTTGCAGGGAAATATTACTGAGGGTATCAGTTTTTACGGCTTCGGTAATAGTGCCTTTTGCCACCTGGCGGTCCAGGTTTTTGGTAATGGTTTGCAGCGCCTTATCCAGTGCGGGGGCCGAAACATCTATCAGGTTTACGGCGTAGCCGTGTTGGGCAAATACATGCGCAATACCATTTCCCATAGTACCAGCGCCTATAACCGCAATTTTTTGCATGGTGTAGTGATTTGTCGGAATTGAATAAGGCGCTAATTTAAGGTATTACGCGTTACAGTTAGTAACTGCCATAACTATCGTCTTTCCTTTTAAAGTCGCCCTGTTTCCAGGCCTGGATAAACTGGGCCCATGCCAGTGGATTAAAGATATTTTGCGGAGGTGGCTGACCGGCATAATAAAGGCTTTGCGCCTGTTTCTTGAGGTATTGACTGGTGCCTTCCGTGCCGTCCATAGGTGTATAACGGGCCATGGCGCGAAGCCTGGCATTACTGGTATTTTTTCGTGCTACCTCATAGGCATCATCGGGAATGTCCATATTGGCAAAGGCCCTTTCAAATTCTTCCCTGGAAAGATAAGGTTTGATAATAGTTACAGGGAGATAGGTGGTATCTTCCACCATCAGTTGTATCAGAGAAAAGCTATTGCCTTTGATATCCGGAGGTATGCGGTAATTTTTATGCTTGAAACCTACTGCGGTGAACGACAGGGTATCGCCTTTGAATACAACGATAGAGAATATACCGGATCTGTTGGAGATAGTACCCCTGTTTTGCCCCTTTACCAGGATGCTCACCGCGGGGATGGCCCGCAGGCTGTCTGCCGTCATGGTAATACCCGAAATTTGTATAACGCTGTCTCTGAATTCCGCGATCTGAGCTTTCAAAAGGAAAGGAGATAAAACGAAAACAATTATGAGTGACAGTATGTAGGATCTTTTCTGATGCATGCCGGCCCTAAGATATAAAAATTTAATTACGTGTTTCCATGCAGTTGATCACCTGCTCAGAGAAATTGTAAATTAAATCCCAATTGGGTTAACTTTGCTGTCTGGATTCAAAATTAACAACAATTTATGATCACGAAAGAGCAGGTTTTAAAGGCCCTGAGCAACGTAGAAGAGCCGGATCTGGGCAAGGATCTCGTTACGCTGAACATGGTAAAAGATATAGAGATTGATGGCAATAAAGTGAAATTTACGGTCATTCTTACCACGCCCGCCTGTCCGTTAAAGGACCTGATCCGCAATGCCTGTGTGAACGCTATTCACATGCTGGTAAGCAAGGATGCCGAAGTGGAAGTTGTCATGACGGCCAATGTAAATACCAAAAGAGCAAACGGGCAGGGTGTCCTGTCTAATGTAAAAAATATCATTGTGGTGGCCTCCGGAAAGGGAGGAGTGGGTAAATCCACTGTGGCAGCCAACCTGGCGCTGGCTTTGGGCCGTGATGGCGCCAAAGTAGGGCTGATGGATGCGGATATCTATGGTCCTTCCGTTCCCATTATGTTCGGATTACGCGGCGAAAGGCCCCTGATGGTGAATGTAGATGGCAAAGGCATGATCCAGCCGATTGAAAAGTTTGGTATCAAGGTGATGTCCATCGGTTTGCTGATAGATGAAAGACAGGCGGTGGTATGGCGCGGACCTATGGCCAGCAGTGCTTTGAAGCAATTTATTACGGATGTATACTGGGATGAACTGGATTACCTCATTATCGATATGCCGCCCGGCACCGGTGATATTCACCTCACCCTGGTACAAACAGTGCCTGTTACCGGCGCTGTGATTGTAACCACGCCGCAGGATGTAGCCCTGGCAGATGCCAAAAAAGGCATTTCCATGTTCATGGGACAGCAGATTAATGTGCCAATTCTCGGATTAGTGGAAAATATGGCCTATTTCACCCCTGCTGAACTGCCGGAAAATAAATATTACATTTTTGGAAAAGAAGGTGGAAAACAACTGGCAGAAGAAATGGATATTCCGTTCCTTGGCCAGATTCCGCTGGTACAAAGCATCCGCGAAGGCGGTGATGCCGGTGTGCCCGCTATGGCCGGCGACGATAAAATAACCCGCAAGGCTTTCCTGGATGTTGCCGGCGCAGCTGCACGCAGCATCGCTATGCGCAACGCCAATGTTGCTCCTACCAGGATTGTAGAAATTATTGTATAAAAGAATCATCCGTTACGGATTACAGATAGGAATATCTGTGATCCGTAATTTTTTTCTCTAACAACTCCGTATGTATACACCAAAACTCACCCGGGAAACCAACTGGGATACTATTGCCAATTTTATCAGGGAGAATGGTTTTGGATTGCTGATCAATACAGATAATGCCGGAACCCCGCATGCTACGCATATTCCCATGACCTTGGTGGAAAAAACACCGGGAGAATTTGTTTTACACGGACATATCGCAAGGATCAATCCCCAGTGGGAATGGTTTGAGAAAAATGAAACGCTGGCGGTGTTTTCAGGACATCATGCGTATATTTCTTCCTCGTGGTATGAAAAGGAAAAGATACCTACCTGGAATTACATGGCCGTGCATATTCACGGTACCATCCGTATCCAGGAAGAAGCAGAAGTAGTACAGGCGCTGGGCGCGCTGGTGGATCACTACGAGGCGGCATCTGCCTGCCCGGTGCATATCAGCGATATTGATGATAAAACACTCAGCAACAATGTAAAAGCTATTGTGGGATTTGAAATGAGCATCCGCGAGGTAAATGCCAATTATAAGCTCAGCCAGAATAAAAAAGATGCGGATTATTTCAGCGTAATCGTTCATCTGCGGGCATTGGGCGATGAAAATTCATTACGTGTGGCTGCAGAAATGGAAGCCCGCCGGTCAACCCAAAAATAGACGGAAACATTTTATTTTTGTTGATGGTCGTAATCCCAAAAAGGAATATCTTTATTTTAATCTTCCGCGTTAAAAAAATATCCAACATTGTCGGTAAACCACAACTACCACAGTGAATAAATAGCGTTGTTTTTCAATTACAGGTAATCATAATATGTTTAAAGAAGCGTCAATGCTTAAGTTTTTCTTAACTTTGCGCCCCAAATTAACCGACTATGAATCGACAGGAATTGGTGAATCTGATTAAGGAAAAGCAGTCTTACCTGTGTGTAGGACTGGATACGGACATTCAAAAGATTCCAAAACACCTGCTTTCTCATGCAGATCCGGTGTTTGCCTTTAACAAGGCGATTATTGACGCTACCAAAGATCTTTGTGTGGCGTATAAAATTAATACAGCCTTTTACGAAAGTATGGGCATGCGCGGCTGGGAAAGTTTACAACGGACCATTGAGTATATCCCGGACGGGATATTTACTATTGCAGACGCCAAACGTGGTGATATCGGCAATACTTCCACCCAGTACGCCAAAACATTTTTCGAAACCTATAAGTTCGATTCAGTGACTGTTGCGCCTTACATGGGTAAAGACAGTGTAACGCCTTTTCTCCAGTTCTCTGAAAAATGGGCGATCCTGCTGGGATTAACCTCCAATGAAGGCAGCCAGGATTTCCAGATGCAACAGATCGGAGATGAGTTCCTTTTTGAAAAAGTGCTGAAAGCCGGCATGGAATGGGGCACTCCGGACAACCTCATGTTCGTGATTGGGGCTACCCAGTCTTCACAGCTGGGATATATCCGTAAACTGGTACCTGACCATTTCTTCCTGGTACCAGGTGTGGGCGCTCAGGGCGGAAGCCTCGAGGAAATTTCCACACAAGCCATGAATAAGGATTGCGGACTGCTGGTAAACGCCAGTCGCGCTATCATTTATGCAGGTAATGGAGACGATTTTGCTACAGACGCCCGTCGCATAGCAAAACAATACCAGGTGGAAATGGCCGGGTATCTCAACAAGATTGTAGCTACTGTGTAAATAACTTTTTAATACCGGTACCTGGCAGCTGCGGTTTGCAGCAGGCGCCAGGTACCGGCATCTCCCTGATCTTTTACTTGAAAATACAGTTCTTTACGGTCCACCACGGCTTTACCTCGAAATTCAGCCGGCCCGCTATTACAGCAGCATCCTTGTTCACCAGCGACACTACCTCCAGGCTGTCTTTACAATCCATAATTAAAATACCACGCAGTTCTTCATCATTTTCAAAAGGACCCGCTACCAGCAATTTGCCGGCAGTTGCCATTTTATTGATATTGTCCATGTGAGCCTGTTGGATTTTTGCCGCAAGGGCAGTATCCTGGTTCCGGACGGGACCTTTCTTTAGCAGAACCATCCAATACCTTTTTAATTCAGGTGGTGCGCCTGATTTGACTTTTGGGGGGAGCACTTTGCTTAGTGCAACAGATTGTAATGGTGTGGGGTGAAATGATAACATCACAATGACTAAAAATCCCAATAGCAAAAGCGCAGGTATAACTTTGCTTGCCATAGTTGTCGAATTTGATGGAAAGGTACAAACTTGTCATGAAAAAACGTGATTGTTGTGCAGGTATTTTGCAGAAAAAAAATATAGGTTCCATGGCTGAAATCTCCCCGTGGACGTGGTTCCTAACAGGTAATTTCTTATATTGGGTATTAAACCCGTAGTTAATGCAACAAGATCTGTTTCAGTCGCCTGATTATTTTGCCATTGATGATTTGCTGAAAGAAGAACACCTTTTGATCCGCGACGCCGTACGCCAATGGGTAAAGAAAGAAGTATCCCCCATTATTGAAGACTACTGCCAGCGCGCCGCTTTCCCATCACAGATTTTAGCAGGACTCGGAGAACTGGGTTGCTTCGGCCCTACCATCCCGGTGGAATACGGAGGTGGCGGAATGGATCATATTGCTTACGGACTGATGATGCAGGAACTGGAGCGGGGCGACAGCGGCATACGGTCTACTGCTTCGGTACAGGGTTCGCTGGTGATGTTCCCGATCTATACTTTTGGCAGCGAAGCACAGAAAAAGAAATACCTGCCTAAACTGGCTACGGGAGAAATGATGGGCTGTTTTGGCCTTACTGAACCGGACCACGGCTCCAACCCCGCCGGAATGCTTACCAATTTCCGGGAAGAAGGAGATCATGTGATCCTGAACGGCGCAAAAATGTGGATCTCCAATGCGCCATTTGCGGATATCGCTGTAGTGTGGGCGAAGGATGAAGGTAGTGTGATCCGTGGTATCATTGTGGAGCGAGGAATGGAAGGTTTTACCACGCCGGAAACAAAAGGGAAGTGGAGTTTGCGGGCCAGTGCTACAGGGGAACTGGTATTTGATAATGTAAAAGTACCTAAAGAAAATATTTTGCCGGAAGCCCGCGGGTTAAAAGGCCCGTTAACCTGCCTTTCTTCTGCGCGTTATGGTATTGCCTGGGGAGTGATGGGCGCGGCGATGGATTGCTACGATACGGCCCTCAGATACGCGAAAGAACGGATCCAGTTTGATCGCCCTATAGGCGGATTTCAGCTTACGCAGAAGAAACTGGCGGAGATGATCACTGAAATCACCAAAGCGCAGTTGCTCAACTGGCGGCTTGGCGTATTAAAAAATGAAGGGAAAGCCACGGCTGCCCAGATTTCAATGGCCAAGCGCAATTCCTGTGAAGTGGCTGCCAATATTGCCCGCAACGCCCGCAGTATTCTCGGCGGAATGGGCATTACCGGCGAATTCCCGGTAATGCGGCATATGATGAACCTGGAAAGCGTAATGACTTACGAAGGAACACACGAAATACATTTACTCATTACCGGTATGGATGTTACCGGGTTAGACGCATTTAAATAGCAGTATAAGTGTTTAGCCGCTTATACTCACTGCCAACAGCTGTACATGAAACGATTTTTTTTTCTGGCCATTCTCGGGTGGTCTGCCAACACCCGGGCGCAGCAGGCGCCTGCCCTGAAGCTGATCACCTGCGAAGGGAAAGCACAGGGCACTTATTATCTCGTGAAATATTTATCGGCCGATACTACGTCAATGGATAAACGCATTGATTCTTTATTTGGAGTAATCGATCAGTCGTTGTCCCTGTATAAACCCGGATCAGCCATCAACCGGTTTAATGAAACCGGCCATATCACGATGGATGAGCACATGAAAGCGGTTATCCGGAAAGCCTTGTTTACGAGTAAAGCCACCAATGGCCTCTTTGATATTACGGTAAAGCCGCTGGTATACCTCTGGGGATTTGGCGTTACCAAACCTTCTTTTAAAGGCGTGCCGCCACCGGACAGTATCAAGGCCGCTATGTCGTATATTGGTTACCGTTATCTCCGTGTAAAAGGCAACCAGCTGTATGCTGCAAAGAAAGGCGTGCAGATCGATTGCAATGGTATTGCCCAGGGATATACGGTAGATGTGATCGGGCATTTTTTATCGCAACAGGGAATCGATAATTACCTGGTGGATGTAGGAGGGGAGTTGTGTGCAAAAGGGCATAACCATCAGCATAAAGTATGGAGTGTAGGGATAGAAAGGCCATCGCCCGGCGATACTACCTATGAGCCGGTACAGGGGCTGGTACGGCTTCCTGGTAAAGGCATCGCTACCAGCGGGAATTACCGCCGCTTTTTTGACCAGGGGCGTACACGTTTTGCGCATACAATCCATCCGGGAACAGGGATAGCGCTGCATAATAATATTATCAGCGTAACGGTGATTGCAAAGGATTGTTTTACTGCCGATGCTTTTGATAACCCGCTTATCCTGATGGGTGTGGAAAAGGGGCTCGCCTATATTGCACAGCATCCGGAGTATGGACTGGAAGCTATTTATATTTATAAAGGCACAGATGGCGCCATTAAGGAAGCCTTTAGTAAAGGCTTTAAGGCGTATATGGAGTTCTGAAAAAAAATGTCCCGTTCGCTGGTTCACGGACGGGACTCACACTCACACTTTCTTCCTAGAATATGGACTCAAAAGGATTTAGTTCAATGAGAACTTCAATCCAATATTTCCCTGAACGGTATTGTAATTAGTGATATCGCCATACTTATAAGGCGCGTAGTTATACCGTACATTGGCATTGAACATCAACGGTGAAGCCTTGCCAAAAGGCACATTGATGCCTATTTCCGGGCTCACGAGGAATTGCCAGCTGTTATCTTTCTCTACAAATTCACCCCAGTATTTTTCATAATTCATATTAGCGGTACCTACACCTACGGTAGCATATGGAATAACGGCTGCAGCAGGTTTTGTGAATGCATAACTCACCGTTGCCTGGATCGGGATTACCTGCAATGTGCGTGACTGAACAGCAGATACATCGCCTTGTTTATCGGGATATACTGCACGCGGAAGCCGTTCGTAAAAGTCCTGGAACCCGGAACGTATTCCTACGGACCACTGGTTGTTCAATTGATATTGGAGCCCTGCACTCCAGCCACGGAAGCTGGTTTTATCGGAATAATCCTTTAATGAGCCAAGGGGCTGTGCAATGGAATAATTCACATCTACGGATAAAGGCGGACGAACCTGTGCGGATACTGCCTGGGCAGCAAAACATCCGGCAAAAATCAATATCCAGTTTCTTATCTTTTTCATTTCCTGTCAGTTTAAAAGTTCTCAATCAACATTAATTAGCGGTTTTACTCAGGTAAGGTGATTGGGCAAAAGATGCCTGCACCATTGAATCGATGTTACCGATACTCCATACGCCTGAGCCTCGCCATAATGAATTCCATACAGCTGTCAGCTTATTGTTCTTGGGGTTTTTGAGGTCAAACACATCGATGGCTACCTGTCTTTCGTTCACCTGGTAAACCGTGTAATAGGAAGGCCAGTACCAGCCGCCACCCGGATATCCCCAGTAACCAGGATCCCAGTAGCCGCCGCCGCCCCACCATCCCGGGTTCCAGGAGATGTTGGTATAGGAGTTGTCGATACGTGTGAGGTTGACAGCCAGATCAGGTTTGGCGGCTTTGCTCACAAGGGTGTAACCCCGTTGCTGCATAGCAGTGCTTACGGAGGCAATCAGTTTTTTGTCGTAGTCGGTCAGCTCTTTTTTAGCTGAATCGCTGCTACGTGTCAGCACGGCCACTGAATCTACTATGCTAAAAGTGGAATAAGAGGTGAAATTAGCGGTGCTGTCGTGGTTAGTGATGTAGATCCTCGACTCTTCATTAGTCATATCTTTCAGGGGATCTTTACGGCAGCTACTGAATGAAACCATCGCTACCAACGCGGCAGCGGCACTGAATAAAAACAAAGTTCTTTTCATGTCCTAGCGTATTAATTTAAAAAAATAAAATATACAGGCTAACGGTCATGAACCAAGCAGATTGGTATCCTGACATTCCGGTTTCCGTGTATGCTTCTTGAACGGATTAGATGGTTGATTGTTACAGAAAGTTTATCTGTGGAGTGTTAATGAAATCTTAAAGTGGACGAGGGGTTAACAAATACAATAAGTAATGTAGTGGATTAAATTAATATAGATCTGTTTTCTAATGCTGTTTTTAACTGTTCGGGATTTTCGAACAGGATGGTATCTATACCAAACTCACGCGCAGCTTTTACATTACGTAAATTATCATCGATAAACAATGACGTATATGCATCTGCGTTATAGCGGTCCAGCAGCAGCTGGAAGAAGGCGTGGTCGGGTTTGCGCATTTTTTCTTTGCCAGACACTACGATACCGTCGAACCAGTGGAGGGACGGATACATGGCCCAGGCAATGGGAAAAGTTTCATCCGACCAGTTGGTGAGCGCGTATAATTTGTATTGTCCGCTTTCCTTCAGTTGATGCAATATATTTTTTGTGCCTTCAATTTCCCCGCCAAGCATTTCACTCCATCTGCCGTAATAGGCGCGGATGTTTTCTTCATGGTGCGGAAAGGTTTTCACCAACAGCTCAGTGCCTTCCGCGAGGGTTCTGCCTTCGTCCTGTGTTTCGTTCCAGTCGGAGCTGCATACATCGCGGAGGAAGGTTTCCATTTCTTCTTCTGAAGAAAAAATTTTACGGTACAAATGACGGGGATTCCAGTCGATCAATACAGCTCCAAGGTCAAATATAATTGTGTTGATCTTTTTGTGTTGCATAGGTTAGTATTTATTCAGGAAGTTCATCGGCTGCATCTTCAAGTAGCTGCAGGTCTACCGAGTCGCTGCCGGCAATGCCTTCAATAGAGCCTTTGATATGCGCTGCGTTGAGCAATACTTTTTCGAGTTGTTTTTCGCGTGCTTTCCAGAGTTTTTCCATGGCATCGCGCTCGCGTTGGATGGATAATTTCATAGACATAAACCCTTCCCGGATAGCCTTCCATTGTTCTGCAAATTCGCCACCGGTAAGGTATTCGTAGAGCATATGCATTTTATCCCCTTTGTTTTCCTGTGAGCGGAGCTTACCCGAAATTTTGATGATACCATCTCTCAGCACATAAGCCAGCGCTTTCACTTCTGCGAAGGTGCAGATCCAGATGCCTTCTTTTTCGCCAAACCGTTCCATGTCTTTCGGCATGGTTTGGGTAACAAGGATAGCTACATCCACTCCCTGGCTGCGCATGTCGGCTTTCAGTTTTTCTACCCAGTCTTTGATGAATTCTTTCGTGCGTTTGCTTTCATAGATGATGCGCCCGCATTCCTGTCCGTATTGATTGCGGATCAGCTGTATACAATCTGCTCCGCGGATGCCTTTGCCCACCGATGTTATTTCATCAAACGGGAAATGAAGACGCAGCATTTCTTCCAGTACCAGTTCCTGTGCCTCCCCCTGCAGTTGCGTGGAGCCTTGTTCTGCCCGGCGTTTCATTTCTTCCGCCAGTTTGCGTTGGTCTTCCAGTTGCTTTTCCAGTTCACGGAGGCGCATCTGGTGTTCTGTATCTCTCAGGGAGTTACGTTCAGATTCTTCTTTTCGTATCTGGTCGGCCAGTTCCGACCGGGCTTCCAGTAATTTTTTCTGCAGATCAATTTCCAGTTCCTGTTCTTTGGTTTTCAGGTCCTGCTCCTTGCGGAGGAACTCCAGTTCCTGTTTGCGGGCTTCCCGGAGCTTTTCCTCCTGTTCCTGGTTGGCTTCCTTTAGTGCTGCCAGCTGGCTGCCGAAATCGGCGGTGATGGATTTACGCAGTTCCTGCTCCATGGCCTCCTGGAGCTGTTTTTTTTCTGCAAGTACGCGGCGGGTCACTTCTTCTTCCTGCTGCTGCTTTAACGTTTCTATCTGCCGGCGTTCGAGTGCCATCTTATTCCTTTCAGAAAGAAGTGTATCTTTTTCCTCCTGGAGAGATTTCAGGCGGCGGCGCCATTCATCTTCCATTTTTCCCCGCATTTCTTTTTCTATATCCGCTGCAAAAGCATCCTCCATGACAAACTGGTGCTTGCAACTGGGACAGGTAATTGATGTTCCCATAGTATCTCAGTAAAAAATTACGTAAAGATAGGGGTTTGGTGGCCGGAATAAAAAAAGGAAGGCGCTTGCTCTTCCTTCCTTCTGCATCAATAATGGCTAAAACAAACAACGTTAGTCGGGTTTTTCAATTGGATAGCATTTCCTGGCGGGGGTAACAGCGGCAAGATGGGAAATGATTGTTAGACGGAAGTTAAGTGTGGGTTAGGGAATTGTTAAGGATGTGTTCCGGATATATTCGCAATTACCGATATGTGAACCCTTCTATGGCTTATTTATGGCTTATCCGGTTTTGGAGGGTGCCTGTAGCGGAGATTGCCAATAGCGAAAAAAGCCTGTTCCGGTAAGGAACAGGCTTTTTTATATACATTTAGCCAATGTTGTTATTGTGCCAGTAGCTTTTTCTTTTGCGCGTTATATTCTTCCTGGGTAAGGGCGCCCGAATCTAAAAGTTCTTTTAGCTTTTTTAATTCATCGGCAATAGAGCCTCCTGTTGAAGTACCACCCTGCTCTTTTTTGGCATATGCAGCAGGTGGAATGAGTTCTCCGCCGTCAACGGCATTATCTATTTCGATCCAATAGTTAACCAGCTCTCCAAAGCCAACCCTTGCAACAATGGTGTACCCTGTTTTCTTATTTCCATAAGCAATCAATGATTTTACCTTTGTTGATTTACCGGCCATATTTGTACCCGCATATCGCTTATTGCTATAATTGTCTCCGGAAGTTTCTGTTGCAAATCCTGCGGGCGACTGATAAATGAACGAAAAAGTTTTATTGGGCATGGATCCCTTTCCTATCTTAAGTTCATCGCCCGGTTTAACAGTCCATCCGGAAGGAGTAGTATATCCTTTTTCCACCAGGGCCTGCGCAGCCATTTGTTTTGTTCCGGGTTCTATTACTGTTGGTGCGTTCTGGGAGAAAGCCGCTACGGGGAATAATGCTGCTAATGCAAATAGAAATCTTTTCATGGTGTTAATTTCAGAGGTTATTATTTTGTATTGTTTTGTACACTTGTTTTAAAACAGGCCGGGCATCAATAAGTTATGTCCTGGGGTTATGAAGTAAAGTATGGGTGAATTACTCTTTTCATCTGCTACAAATAATAGGTATATAAACCTAATTTACAAAAATCTTTATATAACTATCCTTATCAGGTAATTTTTACGGACGAATCAGGTCAAGACAAACCCTGCCGTGGATTGCCGCTGTAGTAAGTCTTAAAAAAAGCCTGTCCGTTACCGGAACAGGCTTTTAGGCATAGGTAAAAAGGATCAGTTTTTTATCAGTTTAACCGAAGGCACGCGCCAGTATTGGTTGCCGGAAGTCATAGTGGCCAGAAAGCCTAACGAAACGGTTTGTGGCTGGGCGAGGGTAAACTGGCACTGTGCGGTTCCGTTCACGAACCTGGTGGTGGTAAATGCGGTGTATCCTGCTGTAGTGGAGAGGTCACTGATGTCCGGCAGCGTATTGCCGGCGGCGGCTACCACGTATACCGGGTCAAGCGCTTCTGTGTAGTAGTTCACCAGGAAAATATAGTTGCCGGCAGGTAAAGTAACCGTTTGATAAATTTTACCATTGATGATATTAGCAGTTCCGCTCCATCCGGATTCCATTACCAGGCAACCGCCGGCATCTGCTGCGTAGCCACCAAAACCGGAGTGGTTCATTACGTTGGCGCTGGTGATCCAGGGCGCAGCCAGGGTGCCCCATCTGCCGCCGTCGTAGGTGGCCCTTGCAAAAGGACCGGTATTCTGAAGGTATTGGGCGGTTACATCGGCTTTTACGCTATGGTCCTGGAAGGCGACATAAAAGGTGTCAAACGCCGTTGTATTGGGCAGGTATGCCGTTTGGTAACTGATTGCATTGCCTGATTTAAAAGCGGGCAACGAAGTGGTGAAGGCGGTACTGCCGGACACGATCACGGTATCGTGCAGGTTACCGGCGTTATCTTCATACTTTATCCGCATGTTCACCACGCCGGCATCTGCATTCACATCTGCCCAGCTGATCAGGGCGGAGCCATCGGGCTGCATTTCCGCATTGGCGATACCCCGGTTAATGAGCGCGCTTTCGTATAGCTGTCCGTATACGTTAGCAGCAGTATTTACCGGGATAGAAACGTGACCGGCGGCATCGTAAGTCCGGATCTCGAAGTTCATCAGTCCTTCCGGCAAATTGGGGATAATTACCTTTGCGGTGTCCACACCGGCGGTTCTTTTAACGGCTACTTCAATAGAATCCTGGCGGCTGTTCCAGAATACTTTGTAACTGGCAATCTTGGGATCTGAGGTAAAAAGACCGGTAATCATCACCCTGCTTTTACCGGAAAACGCCACTACGGAGTCCATTTTTCCGGGATAGGTGATGGCTCCGCCGGTCATATATTTATCCCTGTAGTCGTCCATTTTAGAGCAGGCGCTTATAATTAACACCAGTGCCAGAATGATACAGGAAGCTGTAAGTTGATGCTGTTTCATTTGTTTTAAATTTCGTTGATTGATCATAACTAGTTACCCCACAATGTAAACTCCGCGATATTGATAAAGTAAGATCCCTGCCAGTTCGACAAGCTCCTTATCCTGATGTAGCGGTAAGGGGTTTGTCCTGCAGGAAAATCAAACTGCCAGCCGTTGTAAGCCAGTGTTTGGTCCGATGCGGTTTCAGTGGCATAAGGAGATCCGGATGGTTTTACAACATGACAGGTAGTTAGTTTGGTCCAGCTTTCATCCAGGTCGCCGCTCAGGCTGGGGGCGTTGGAAGCCCATATTTCAAAGTCTTTCACATTGCCTCTTACATAGTAGTTGTCGCCAACCTCTTTGTAGGGATTTACCTGCATACGGCTGAAGATGTGCGCCTTGCCAAGGTCCAGCGTTACTGTTTGCGGACTGCCGGCCTGTTCCACGGTAAACAGGCAACGTGGCCATCCCGGGTGTAAGTCGCCATCGAAGATGTACCGTACATCTGTTCTGCCACCGTTATTCAGGATCTCTGCATCTTTTGGCAATACGTAGTTGCTCCAATCTGATTTTGGTAACAGTTGTTCAAAAAATGGGGTGAGTGATACAAACAAGGTATCTGAAAAATTCATCCACCGGTCTCTTACCACAAAGGCGTAATTTCTTTTAACGGCAGGTTGTTCCCTCACTGCGCTTTTGATCACCGGGTCATTGCTGTATACATTGTCCATTCCCGATGTTTGTACCCATTTTCCGGTACCGGACGTATCCACCAGGGGAATGATCGCTAAATTTTCCAGCGTTGGATTATTACAGGTAAGATTGAATCCGCCGAACGTGGCCTCTATATCCAGAGATCTGTAAGCCAGGTTAATAGCAGGTGTCAGGGGATTCACCGTAACAGTTACGGCCGGGGAGGATATCTCGCTGGAGTTTACGCAATACAGTTTAATAGTGTGCGCCAGCGTATCACCGAAACCATCCACCGTCAGGTTATTTTCATAGTGCGAAGCTTTCACCTCTGCCGGATGACCGGGAGAAGTTTCATACACGGCTTTTACATAGGAAAGATCTGCATCGGGCGGCAGGGAATACGTGATCACTGACTTACCATTTGTGTTCGCTACTGTTATTCCAGTTACCACGCCGGGAGGATTGGTATTGGTAATAATGGCTTTATTGAGCTCATCTCTTTTACAACCTGATATCAGCATCAGGAAAAAGGCTGTATATAAGATTGTACCTGGTTTTATTGTTTTCACTTCTTAATGATTTAATGTTAATACATCCGCACGGTGTGCAGGTTACCAGTTAGGATTTTGCACCAGGTTGGGATTCGCCAGCAGGTCGCTTTCTTTTATCGGCCACAGGTAATCGCGGGGGGCTACGAAATGCCTGGAGAGAAAAGAAATTTCGCGGTAATACAGTTCTGCCGTTTGACCGCTTACTACCCAGCCGGTGATATTGCCGCTGAGTTCCTGTGCAGCAGTTTTCCAGCGTAGCAGATCCCAGTAGCGATGTCCTTCAAAACAAAGTTCAATAGCTCTTTCCCGTTGGATGATGGAGCGCATTCCTTCTTTAGTAGTGTATTTGGATGGGTTCCGGCTGTAACTTGCCCATGAGCTTTGCACGGTTTGCAAGCCAGCCCTGGCCCTTATCTTATTAACATAATCATATACATCTTCGGTAGGTCCCTGTGCTTCATTCAGCGCTTCCGCGTAGAGCAGATACAGATCTGCCAGGCGTATTTCGGGATAGGGATAAGATGGGTAGGTGACCGTGTTCCAGTCCATATGCCAGTTCACTACTTTCTTCATATAAAATCCTGCTATGGGCACCGGCGACGATTGGCTCAGTTCACTGCCGCGGGCCATCAGCCAGAAGGTATTCTCATCGCTTTTCGACGGGCTGTTGGCCATGTACCAGATGCCTCTGTCAAATCCCAGGTCGGCATAATATCTTGGTTCCCGGTCGAAATTTAAACGGGCAGTAGTTTCACCTTCCTTGATGTTAAATCTTTCGGCATGTGAACCTACCCGCAGTGCAGCGATATTTGAAAAGTCGAGTGTTTTATCTTCATCGATCGGAACGCCGTTTCGCGTGTAAAACATTTTAGCCATCTTGATAGTGGGCCCCAGTAAGGGATGTCCTCCCGTTTTTGATGCCACGGCATTTACAAAATCAAACTGCCCTATACCACAGCGTTGCAGGAAGGTGCAACCCCAGGTAACGCCGCTGGTAGAACCCCATACCAGTTCGCTGTTCCAGGGTTCGCTCATAGAGTTGCGGATGCTCATTTGCGTCATAGTGGTGTCGCTCAGCGGTATCGTTTGCGCGGGGAAAGTATACAAACGGATGCCTTGTGCAGTGCAGAGGTCTACTGCTTCTTTACAGGCGTCTGCCGCGCGTTGCCATTTTGAGGCGTTGAAAACAGTATTAAAAAGTTGTACCCCGTCTTTATTTTTAAAAGACCCGTAGTCGGAGTTGCCGTTGAATAACGGGCTGGCGGCAGTTACTAACAATTTGGCCTTTAAGCTTAATGCGGCGGGCTTTGTAACACGCCCTAATTCTGAAGAGACATTGGCGATACTTACCGGCAGGTTCACTGCTGCGGCGTCGAGCAAACCAGCGATATAATCTACTACCGAATCTACCGGCTGGCGTTTAACAAACATCTGCTCAAGAGAAGCGCTGATGGGTAAATTTTTGTCTATCAGCGGTATAGGACCATAAGCCCTGAACATAAGAAAATGATAGTAGGCTTTCAGGAAGGTGACTTCCGCCACCCACCTGTTCCTGGTGTCGATGTCGAGATCTACTACTTTACTTACATCGCTTACATTCTCCAGGAAAATATTACAATCCCTGATAGCCTTGTAGCAGCTCACTCCATCCCTGTCGCCGGTCATGTAGTTGGCGATAGGATTTGATGTATTCTGGTCCCCATAATCCAGCCTTAATACATTGGTCGACCTGATAGCATTGGTTGGATCCAGCACAAACACCTCATCACTGGCCGAAAGCCCTACGTTGTAAGTAGGATCGTAGTTTACAGGAATGTATGCATAACAGGAGAACAAATATTTTTCTGCTTCCGTTTTGGAAGTAAAAGCATTATCGATGGTGGCTACATTATCCGGCACTACATCCAGGAAAGGTTTTTTACAGGCCATTCCGGAAATGATCATAATGAGCAGGCAGATGATGGAAGCGGCAATACGATGCCCGGTGTTACTGTAAGCGGGTGTGCTTACCAGGCTGTTGCTATTAAACTTATTATCGTTCATATGATTAAATGCTTTATTTGAATGTTAGAAACCTACAACTACCCCAACGTTATATACCTTTTGAACAGGGTATCCCAATCCTGATGCGCCCATTTCCGGGTCCCATAGCTTAAAGGCGCTGATGCTGAATAAATTCAGGCCATTGGCATAAACGCGTCCACTGCTCAGGTGTAGTTTCTTCAAAAGCTGACCGGTAAGGTTATACCCGATTTCTGCTGATTTCATGCGTAAAAAGGAGCCATCCCTTAACCACCAGGTAGATGGTTGCGTATTATTTTCGGAGATGGTATTACTTAACCGCGGCCAGAAAGCATAGGAGTTGCGGTTATCTTCCGACCAGTGGCTGTCGGCAATAACTTGCAGCAAACCATTCTGGTAGCCGCCGTTCAGATAGAACGGAGTGGTATTGGCGGCGTTAATGATGAAAGACGACCTGGCGGAACCCTGGAAGAAAGTGCTCAGATCAAAATTTTTGTATCCAACAGAGAAACCGAAACCGTATATAATTTCCGGCGTGGTAGGATAGCCGATCGGTACATAGTCGGCATCGGTAATTTTTCCATCTCCGTTAATATCCCGGTATTTAATGTCCCCGCCCATAATACTGCCATATTGCAGAGGAGAGTTATTTACTTCCGCCTGGTCAATAAACAGTTTTTCTGCAATCAGGCCATAGATCTGGCCAAGCGAGTTGCCTACTTTCGACAGGTTCCGGTTATTTTCTGCGTACTGTGGTTCTTCATTTACCAGCAACTTACTTTTAGCATAGGTAAAGGTACCGCGTGCCTGTATCCAGAGGGAATTATTAAATGTTTTACGGTAATCGGCTGCCAGGTCTATTCCCCTGCTGTATGCCTTTCCTGCATTGGATGAAATATTTGCCTGTAATCCCATGGAACTGGGCACCGTGCCTCTTACCATGAGGATATTGGAACGGTTTTGTTCATAAGCATCTACTGTAATAGTGAAATCTTTGAACAGGGTGAGGTCCATCCCGATATTGGTTTGTTTCGACAACTCCCAGGTGATATCGCGGTTCTCGTAACGGTTGATGGCTACGGTAGGCCGGTTGTAGGTGAAGTTGGTACCGAAGTATCCTGTTGAAGCGCCGTTTAAATTAACATCCGAGAGATAAAAGAAACGGTCGGTGGCGCTGCCTATCTGGTCGTTACCCACCAGTCCGTACGTGAACCGGAACTTCAGCTGGTTAACGGTATTCGCCAGCGGCTGAAAGAATTTTTCGTTAGATACGATCCAGCCTCCTCCCACAGAAGGGAAAAATCCAAACCGGTGGTTGGCGGCAAATCTTTCAGAGCCGTTGTATCCGAAGTTAAATTCAAAGAGATAACGGCTGTCGTAGCCATAGGTGAACCTGCCGGATATACCCTGGTTGCGGGCCGGCAAAGAAAGCTGCAGGGTGGAGGCATTGCCGGTCAGGTAATTGCGGATGGTACCAATCACCATACCTCCTACGTTGTGTACCTTATCGAAGATCCTGGAATAGTTTACGGCTGCTTCGGCGTAGGTCGTAGTGTTTACATTTTTATCGCCTGGTGTATAGGTGAGGTACTCGGTGGGAGTTGTTCCAACGCTTCCCACGCTACCATCGTTGATCAGGTTTAAGCCGGTAAATTTTCCGTCCAGTGACCCTGCCTGGTAATAATAGGGGCTATACTGGCGGGAAACGGCAAAATTTGCGTACCGGCCGGTATATGCCATCATCCTAGCGGAAAGGCCGGGCGTAATGGCTGCGAGGTCCTGGCGCAAACTGAGCTGGGCTGTCAGTGTGCTGGTATTGGTGGCCTGGAATCCGGAAAGCGATTGGGCATAAGGGTTTACATATAACCCGCCGCCACCCGGTACCAGGGCATTTCCAAACAGGGGGTGTTTGGCATAGGGCATGAGGTCCGATGGGTATACTGCCGGAAATGCCACCGGGTTGCTCCAGATGGCATTATTAAAGGTAGCGGCGCCGCCGCCGATAGGGCCGTTATAGTCATCGAACTGCCCTTTCAGGCTCACCAGTGCTTCTGTTGTTTTGGTGAGATTTAAAGTAACGTTTGATAAGATGGAATAGGATCGGAGCTTGATGTTATTGTTGAAATTATTCAGTGCGTTTTCCTTGAGGATACCATTATCAATATTATAGGTCATGGCCAGGTAGTACTTTGCCTTGTCTGATCCCCCGCTGGCATTGATGTTAAAACGCTGGTTGGTGGTGCGGTCCTTGATCAGCTGTTGAATCCAGTTGTTGTTAGGATATAATAGCGGGTCGTCTCCTGCAGCGGTATGATCGATCTTATTTTGTGAGTATGGCAATACGCCCAACGGGTTCCTGGTTAGCACTGCCTCGTTGGCGAGCTTCATATAGGTGATATTATCGGACAGTTTAAAATTTTGTGTGTTGGCAGAGGTAGAATTTTCCATGCGGAAATTGAAACGCATTTTTCCCAGGTTCCCTGTTTTCGTAGTAACCAGTATCACGCCGTTGGCGCCCCTGGCTCCGTACAGCGAGGAAGCCGTCGCGTCTTTCAACACAGAAAAGCCGGCGATATCATCTGGTTGCAGCCGGGCAAGATCCCTGGAGGAGGATTCTATGTTGTCAATTAAAATAAGCGGGTCCACTTTTCCTGCACCAAAGGTACCCACGCCTCTTACAAAGAACTGTGCATTGTCGGCTCCGGGTTCGCCACTGCGCTGGTAGGAAATGACGCCCGGAATTCTGCCGGCGAGCATCGTGGTGAGGTTCCCGGTAGGTCCTTTCAGTTCTTTTGGGTCAATGGCGGTAATGGAACTGACCATACTGGATTTCTTCTGGGTGCCGTAAGCTACTACCACCACATCTTTAATGGTGTTGTCTTTCGGCGAGAGTAATATCTCGTAATCGCCCACGATATTTTTAACGGGTACCTCTCTCGGTACGTAGCCTACGTATTGCACCACCAGTATTCTGTTATCACCGGTGATTTTTAGTTTAAAACGGCCGTCCTGGTCTGTTTTAGCGCCGGTGGTGGTTCCTTTCAGCATCACTGTCGCCATGGGCAAAGGCGTCCGCGTATCTTCGGCAAGTACCAGGCCTGCTACCTGGCGGTCCTGCGCAGCGCCGGGATTCTTTTTTTCGGCCGGACTGGCATCGTCGGCAGCGGGTTTGGGTCCCCGTTTAATCAGCACCACGTTTTTCTTCAGCTCGTACAACAAACTGCGGCCTCTCAATATTTCGTTCAGCACGGTGGCCACTCTGGCATTCGTGTAGTCGATGGGACCACTGATTACCTCGTTTTTCAGCAGGTCGTCGCTGTAAAAAAAGGTAAGGTCTGTTTGTTTTTCAATCACCTGGAAAATGCCTTCCAGCGTCATATTACTTCCTTTGATAGTTACCGTGGAGGCAGGAATTTGCTGACTTCGTGCATTTAAGTGTAGAAAAAAGAGCAAAAAAATGGTGATACACACCCTGGACCCGGCAAAAAAACGCCGGCCAGTATTCAATAACGGGATACTTCTTTTCATTTTCCTTGTTTGGTTGACAATGACTGTAACGTGGTAACGATGGGTGCCTGCTTTTTGTGGTGCACTATACTAAGACGACGCATTTTAAAAACGGGTGAATGAAAAACGTTATCCCGCTTGCTTAAAAAAATTAATAATTGTCAAACTAACATTTTATCAGACAAACGACTTATATTTAATTTCTATGTCCCAAATGAATATTATCCGCGTTATCTGATCAACCAGCCTAAAAAGTATTTTTATGCCTGAATATCCGGGAGATGAAGTCATACTTGCGTTATTACAAACTGGAAATGCCGGTGATGCTTTTGAGTTTATTTTTAAGAAATATTACCGGTTAATGTGGGCAAAAGCCTATGTCGGCACCAGCGATCCGGTGGCGGCAGACGATCTTGTGCAGTTGGTATTAAGCGGTATGTGGGAAAAGAAATTGTACCGGAATATAAAAGGTTGTCTTAAAAATTACCTGCTCACAGCAGTCCGTAACCAGGTGAATGATTATCATAAGGTGAAGCAAAGGGCATTGAAGAAGATTGAGAAATATGCGGAAACGGTTGACCAGTCTTACCAGCACGAATCGAATATACTTAAAGAAAGGGATATGGAAGACCGTTGGAGCGCGCAGGAGCAGCTTCACCGGCAGTTGCATGAATTGCTGAGCGAGCTTCCGGCTCAACGTCAGCGGGCATTTACCCTGGTGTACATGCAACAAAAGAAGTATCATGAAGTGGCCGACAATATGGGCATCAGCATCAATTCACTGAAAACCCATCTTAAAATGGCTGTTAAAACACTGCGCACCAAACTGCATCCACCAGTGTCGGAATGAAATGTACTGCAAGCGTTCACCTATCTTCTTAAGTTTACTATCAATGACCTCTGATAAACAACATATTGATCAATTAATGCTGGAAAAGCTAACCGGGAGTATTTCCGGGGAAGATGACCATGCGCTGCAGCAGCTCATGGCAGCCGATCCGGCATTGAAAGATGCGTTCAGTTGTTTGCAACAGCAATTCAATGAGCCTGCTGCAAAACAATACCTCGATCAATTGGATGAATCGCAGTTGTGGGAAGAAAGAAAACACCTGTTTAAGAAGAATAATGCCCGCAACATGCGGGTACTGTATTGGGCTGCTGCCGGCATATTGTTGCTGCTTGTAAGTGCTTTGTACTTTCTTTTTCCCAGGGAACAGCCGCGGCAACCGGTTGCTGCTATAAAAAGCGCCGCGCCGGCTAACAGTGTTATCCTGCAGATGGCCAACGGACAAACCATTGTGCTTTCCGATACCACGCAGTCATCGTTGCTCAATATCGGCTCTGCGCAGATGCGGGTGTCGTCCAAAAGCCTGCAATACGAGGCCGCAGGTACCGACGCACCTACTGCGATGAACCTGTTGCAGGTGCCGGCAGGGAAAGACTATAAGCTTACGTTGCCAGACAGTACAGAAATATGGTTAAATGCGATGTCTGAAATCAGGTTCCCGGTATCGTTCAATGGCCGCACACGTGAAGTGTTTGTAAGCGGTGAAGCCTATTTTTCTGTCCGCAAAGATATTAACCGCCCTTTTATTGTACATACCGGGCAGTTTTCTGTTAACGTACTTGGTACTGCTTTTAATATCAACACCTACAGCAGCAACAGCCCCCGACTTTCGCTTTCTTCGGGTAAGGTTTCCCTGAAAAGTAAAACCGGTAATCAAAGCGTACAGTTGTCGCCGGGATATGAAGCCATTTACAATCCTCAACAAGGCAATGGTTTCAGGGTGGATGAATTCAATGCAAGGAATACGCTTGCCTGGATGGAAGGAAAATATTACTTCAGGAATACCAGCCTGAAAGAAATTGCAGTGGTGATCAGGCGTCTGTTTGACGTGAAGGTACAATTCACTGCGCCGGGTGCGGAAAACATCACGGTGAGTGGGGTGCTTACCAAAAAAGAAGGGCTGCCGGAATTTATGGATAACCTGTCGAAAACTACGGATATCAAATACCAGTTGACGGGCAGCGTGCTTCAGATCCTATGAGACGCCGCCCGCTTATGATGTACGCCGCACTAACCCTTTAATTGTTTCCTATGATGGAAATTATTGTCCATAAGACAATTATACTATCAATTTCAACAAATAAGCCATCGGTTAAAAGCGGGTCCCTGTATTTTTGTTTTATTAACAGGTGCTTTAACCCACTACGCGCATTTGTAACAGGAAAAATCATTCAACATGAAAAAGAAAGTATTTAATCTTGTCATTCTGCTATTGTTTACCCTCACTGCTTTTACGCAAGGCACTATTGAGCATGCACCGCCTGGTTTTGATACCCTGCATGCAGCTATACCGCATGGCCGGATCGATACCATCAGCTATAGCTCCGTAACCGTAGGCAATCCGCGCAAAGCGCTGATATACCTGCCGCCGGGATTTTCGAGGAAGCATAAATACCCTGTGTTATACCTGTTGCATGGCATTGGCGGCGACGAAAAAGAATGGCTGAACGGCGGCACGCCCCATGTAATACTCGATAACCTGTATGCCGAAGGGAAAATTGAGCCTATGATCGTTGTTATGCCTAACGGAAGGGCCATGAAAGATGACCGGGCTACGGGTAATATAATGGCTCCCGATAAGGTGCAGGCGTTTGCCACTTTTGAAAAAGATTTATTGAACGATCTTATTCCCTATATACAAAAGAAGTATCCTGTTTATACCGACAAGGATCACCGGGCCATCGCCGGGTTGTCGATGGGAGGAGGCCAGTCACTGAATTTCGGACTGGGTAACCTGGATACATTTGCATGGATCGGCGGTTTTTCGTCTGCTCCAAACACGAAAGCACCGGAGCAACTGGTACCGGATCCTGCCAGTGCCAGGCAGAAAATAAAACTACTCTGGATCTCCTGCGGCGCCAGCGACGGATTAATTTCTTTCAGCAAGCGTACACATGATTACCTGAAAAAAAACGATGTGCCGCATATCTATTACATTGAACCGGGAGTACATGACTTTAAAGTGTGGAAGAACGGGCTGTTTATGTTTTCGCAGCTGATCTTTAAACAGGTGGATACTACCACCTTCTCAAAGTACCCGGTGGTAGGCGCCCCTGCAGCAACCAATGTGCGCAATGCAAAGTATCCACAGGTAATGGCAGACCATCGCGTTGTTTTCCGCGTCAAAGCGCCGGAAGCCCGGAGAGTCCGGGTTGACCTGGGTCGCAAATATGACATGGTGAAAGACACCGGTGGTGTATGGACCGTAACAACAGATTCCATCGGCGAAGGATTTCATTACTATTCGCTGCTGATAGATGAAGTAGCCGTTGCGGACCCCGCCAGTGAAACCTTTTACGGCATGGGAAGAATGGCAAGCGGTATTGAAATACCGTTTGCCGGCGGTAACTATTATGCGTTAAGAGATGTGCCGCATGGAGATATCCGTATCAAAAAATATTTCTCAAAGGTTACCGGTTCATGGCGGCAGTTGTATATCTACGTTCCCCCTGGTTATGATGCAAATACAAACGGAAAATATCCCGTGCTCTATATTTTGCATGGCGGTGGCGAAGACGAAACCGGGTGGGCTACGCAGGGTAAAACGGATCTGATCCTGGATAACCTGATTGCTGCAAAGAAAGCCGAACCTATGCTGGTGGTGATGCCTGATGCCAATGTAGGTGGCACTGCTTTCGACGAATCCGCCTTGAAGACATTTGAATCGGAACTGAAGGAGGTAATTATTCCCCTGGTAGAAAAAAATTATCGTGTGGAAGCGACGGCAAAGAAAAGGGCATTAGCCGGATTGTCGATGGGCGGCATCCATACGCTCTATACAGGTATTAAAAACACGGATCTGTTTTCTTCCCTGGGTGTATTCAGTTCTGGCTGGATACAGTCGCGGCAGGCCGGTATTGCGGATGCGCAGTACGATTTTATGAAAGCCAATACCGCCACGATTAACAATAATTTGAAAACGCTGTGGATTGCAATGGGAGGAAAGGAAGATATCGCCTACAAGAATTGTCAATTGATGCTGGCAAAATTGGATGAGCTGAATATAAAGCATACCTATAGCGAATATCCAGGCGGCCACACCTGGCCGGTATGGCGGAATAACCTGTTCAACTTTGCGCAAGTGCTTTTTAAGTAGCGGGCCGGTTTTTGCCCAAAAACAAGAGGCAAAAAATGGTTACTTACCCAGGCGTATGGGAGCACCACCTATCTTACCGGCGTTTCACATGCAACAACGGGAATGGACAAGTAAGTATACCGGATTTTATTTATCTCCCCCAAATCCGCATTACCAAAAAACGCATGATGGAGCCATAATGCTCCCGGAATATACTATATTTGTGCTATAGCGAAGATCTCTTTAAAATCCAGATCAGTATATCTATTCGTGATTAAATAGGTTATTATATTTATGTCCACGTCTGAAGAATCACCTACTTTTTTAGCCAACGGTGATAGAGATTCATTTAACGACTTATACAAACGGTATTGGGAAAAATTATTCATTGTTGCCAATAAGCACCTGAAAGATGCAGTGGCAGCAGAAGACGTGGTACATGATGTATTCTTAAGTTTGTGGAACAACAGGAAGAAGGTGGAAATAGGCCAGTTCGAAAACTACCTGGTAACGGCAGTCAAATACCAGGTGCTCACCCAGATCAGGAAGAAGGCTTACGCCCGGAAATATACCAGGGATGCTGCTATGGACAACCATCCTGAATTAGTACCCGAAATCAGTGATGCCGTACATAACAGGAGGATACTGGAACTTGTATATAAGGAAATAGACCAGTTACCGGAAAAATGCAAGCTCATCTTTCAATACAGCCGGGAAGAAGGAATGAGCTCAAGGGAGATTGCCCAAACACTGAACATCAGCAAAAAAACAGTGGATAACCAGATCCATAAAGCTCTGGAACGTTTAAAGTTCCGGCTCAGGCATATGCTTTTTTCATTTTTAGGATAATAAAAAGCGCCGGTACCTTTGCAAAGGTACCGGCGCTTTTTATTTGTTTTTACCAGCCAAAATTTTGTACCAGTTTACCACCTCCCTTATCTATTTCTGTTTGAGGAATTGGCATAAGATAGTGCCGCTTTGTAAACACGCGTCGCTGTATGGTGGTGAGCTTGTAAAACACGGCGAGGCCTGCTTCCTCGCTACCCGGATCAAATCCGGTAGCCTGTAGTTCGCCTGAGGAGGGCCGGGCATTCATACCATGCACATCCCCGTTATCTACATTTTCAGCGATCAGCCAGCGGCGCACATCCCAAAAACGTTTTCCTTCAAAGGCAAACTCCACGCGCCATTCATTCTGGATTCGTTTTCGCATTCCCGCTTTTGTATTATCATTTGTGCCGCTCACCGGTAATGCCGGCATCGATACGCGGGCTCTTACTTTATTGATGGCGTCGTACATATCCTGGCTGGGAGCATCCAGGTATTCATTCATTGCTTCGGCATAAATAAGATAAATTTCGGCCAGTCGTATCACCGGGAAATTCCTGTTGCCATTTCCCCCTCCCCTCAGGTTTACACCAGGGTCACACCATTTTCTCCAGTTATACCCGCTCTCGCAATTGGTGCCTGATTTTGGCCATCCATCAGAAGCCCCGCCATTGTTGCCAAAGTAGGCATATTTTAACGGGCGCCTGTGGTTGGCGGAATCCCAGAAGGCATATTGAAAATTGATGCTGGCATAGAAACGCGGGTCCCTGTTTTTGTACATGTTGGAAATATTTTTTGCCTGCCGGTATGCTTTCCCGTCCCAGAGAGGGCCATCCCAGAAACCATCTTTAGTATAACCCGAATGGACGTCGGTAATTGGCAGCCCGTTGTTCATTTCGTAGGCATCTACCATTTCCTGGAATACGCTGAATTTACCATTTCCGCCGGCCGACTGTGCATCCTGCCCATTCGGCTGCATCGTCTGGTCCAAATCCCTGGTGGAGCCTATCAAATAGGGTAAAATGGTTTCCTTATACTCACGGGAGTAGAACAGGCGTGCATAGTTATCTATCGGGTTCGATGGATTGGGATTGTTCAACGCATATACATTCATATCCAATACTGCCTTTGCTGCATCGGCTGCCTTTTTCCATTTTTCCTTATCATAAGTTTGTGGAAAGAGTTGTGCACCGTCTGTATTTTTTATGCCGGCGTACATGGTATTCCCGTTAAACAAGGGGCTGGCAGCATATGCGAGCGTAATAGCTTTTAATGACATCGCGGCGCCACGGGTTATGCGCCCGGTTTCCCCTGGGTTATCGGTATAATCGATGGGCAACACCGGCGCTAACTGGTCCAGTTCTGTTACTATATAGTTTACCACCTCATCTACCGGCTTCCTGGTATTCAGTACATCAGGAATACCTTCGCTTACATCCGTAACATCGTCTCCCAGCAGCGGCACTGCACCATAGGATCTGAGCAGCTCAAAATATAATTTGGCCCTGAGAAAACGTACCTCTGCCTTATACTGGGGTATGCGGATGCTGTAGTAATCTGCCCGGTCTTGAGGAATCGGGGTGTTATCTATATTTTTCAGGAAAATATTGGCTCTTCTTATAAACTGGTAAGACCATCCCCAATTATCCAGCGAATTATCCGTAGGCCCCCAGGCGCCAGCGTTAAATTTCAACTCCGGCACATTTTCCCAGTGATTTTTGCATTCATCCGTACAGGCGCCCAACACTGTATTATAGTAGATGTTCGTGGTACTTGTATTTAACGACGTGTACATATTGGCCCAGGCCCGTTCCGCCGTATTTATATTATCGTAAATATCTTTTTCTGTAACAATTTCCTTGGGAACAACATCCAGATACTTCTTACAGGATATGGCTGTTACCCAGAGAAGCAGGAGTCCGTGGAATAATATTTTACGTGTCATTTGTTGTTGATTTTAATTTTATTCAGATAACAGGTGCCTGATCGCATTGATTTACTAAAATGAGAAGGTCAATCCTGTATTGATGACCCGCTGTTGCGGATAAGTGCCGGTACCGTCGCTGGCTATCTCCGGATCAAAAATTTTCAATTTATCCCAGGTAATGAGATTAATACCATTTACAAAAATCCTCGCATTACTGAATCCTATTTTATTAAGCCAGTAACGGGGAATATTATAGCCTATCTCTACTGTTTTTAAGCGCAGGTAATTGCTGGAGTAAATCCAGAACGTGGAATTTTGCTGGTTGTTGGTATTGTCCTGCGAAGAGAGGCGTGGATATTTATAATCGCCGTCAGGATTGGAAGCTACCCAGTGGTTGTCTTTCACATCTTCCAGCACACCTGCAAATCTTGAGAAAGGAAAGATACCAGACCCGTTCACCAGCAGGGAGCCGCCATAACCACCCTGGAATAATACACTTACATCAAAACCGGCGTAGTGGTAAGAAAAGCTTACGCCTAAAATAGAAGTGGGCTGGTTACGTTTACCCGGCAGGAAACCGGCATCGAGAGAGTTAATAATACCATCTCCATTAATATCCTTGTACTTGATATCGCCGGGCTGCACGGTTCCAAACACGGATTGTGAAGGGCTTTTCGCTATATCATCATTATTCTTAAAGAAACCGATGGCGGTATATCCATATATGGATCCCACTTCGCTGCCAGCCCTGGCCTGCCATTCCCTGCCTTTATAGTCCGGTTGCGCATAATAGGCTATCCTGTTTGTTGCGTACGAATAGTTAACACGAACGGCATAGCCCTGTTTCCTGAATTCGTGCCGGTGCTCAACAGACAGGTCGATTCCCTGTTTATTCACAATGGCGGCATTCAAAGCGGGTTGATTCAAAAGTCCCACGGTGGCCGGCACCAGTTCGGAGTTAATAAGAATGTCTTTACGTTTCTCCCTGAAATATTCTACGGTCATATTCAATCCTCCTTTCCATAATCCCACATCCAGTCCTACATCGGTTTTATAACCCTTTTCCCAGGTAAGGTTGGGGTTAGGAATCCGTTGCTCATAAGCACCGCCATAACCGGTACCATCACGGTTTACGCCAAACTGGTAGCCTGCATCATCAGGGTTCCACTGGCTTAGGTAAGAGAACCTTCCGGATGGTAAAGCATAAGTTCCGGTGATCCCGTAAGAGCCTCTTATCTTTACCTGGTCTACAAATGATAACCCCGGAGCGGAGCGGACAAATGATTCTTTGGCTATATCCCAGCCTGCAGAAACAGCAGGGAAAAACCCGAAGCGTTTACCGGACGGAAAGTTTTCCGCACCATTGTAAGCGCCGGAAAATTGCACTGTGTAGCGGTCATCATAGTTATACATCACCCTTCCTACAACGCCCTGGTTTTTATAGGGAAGCCCGGGAATAGCATTACTCACTCCGCCGCCAACGCCGTCAAAAAAGGAAGATTGGGTATAAAGCACCATGGCCTGTATGGTATGCCTGCCGAAAGTATTATCATAGTTCAGGTATGTTTCCAACGTGGTGCGCCTGGTGCCGTTGGCATTTACGTCATAGCCCAGGGTGCCATCCCCGTTTTCAATCACCTGGTAGGTGCCGCTTTTTGCGAGGTCGGTCACCGTATCGGCTACTACGCCTGGCAGTAACTTGTAGAGGAAAGTGCGCCTGGAAAGGCCCCGTTTCACGTTACGATAGCTGGTGTTGTCGAATGAGAGTCTTACTCTTGAGCTGAGTCCTTTCAGGAAATAATGCATATCCCATTTAAAGCCTGCGGTCGACTGAAGATTCGTTTCAAAGTTCCGTTGGTAGCCCGATTGGGTTAACTGCACATATGGAGAGGCCGGCACGGTATTAAATGCAGCGGGGCTGCCATCCGGGTTGGTAACCGGGTACCACCAGGCAGGCGCTGATTTAATGGCGTTAAAAATATCGCTTGCATTGGCGCCCGGGTAGTTCCTGTCGCGCACAATAGCGCCCAATCCCAGTTCCATGCTGAGATCTTTCGAGATCTGCAGATCAATATTGGAGCGGAAATTATACTTGTTGGTAATGGCCTGCATGTTGTATCCCTCGATCTGGTCTTCATACCGGTATAACCCGTTTTGTCTTAAATACCCCATGGATACAAAGTATTTGGCAAATTCATTACCTCCTGTAACGTTGATATTTCCCTGTTGCATGAGGGAGTAGGGCTTCAGCATGGCATCCATCCAATTTACATTGGGGTAGATATACTGGTAAGCGGGTTTGCTCCTGTTGCGGTAGTATTGCAATACGGAATCCGTGTACTGTATGGCCACCGGCAGCCCGTCATTGATTAGCCCTTCGCGGTACATGGTAAGCCCGTCGTAAGAGTCGGCATACTCCGGTAACCTGGTAGGGCTTTGCCATCCGTTTTGCAGCGTCACATTTATACGTGGCTTGGAAGTAGTACCTCTTTTGGTAGTAACCAGTATTACGCCGTTGGCGCCGTTGATACCATAAATGGCAGTAGAACCTGCATCTTTCAGGATACTGATGTCTGACACTTCGTTTGGATCGATATCACTGAAGGAGCGCTGAATACCGTCGACCAGGATAATGGGGCTATTGTTACCGGTGGTACTTAATCCCCTGATGAAGAGGTTGGATCCGTCAGCTCCAGGCTCTCCGCTGTTTTGCACCGTGATGAGGCCAGGTAACCTGCCGGCCAGCGCGTTGCTAATATTGGCTACGGGGCTTTGCCTTAGCTCCCTGGGTCCAATAGAAGCAATAGAGCCGGTAAGGTATTTCCGTTTTTGCGTACCGTATCCTACTACTACCACTTCTTCAATACTTTTTGCATTCAATTGCAGTACCACATCAATAGGAAAACGGGTAGTACTGAGCACACTGATCTCCTGGGAAATGTAAGTGGCATAGCTGATCACCAAAGTGGCCCCCGTATCGGGCACCTTTATAGTAAACTTGCCGGCATTGTTGGTGATGGTGGAGGTTTGTGTTCCTTTGATCACTACAGTAGCCCCCACCAGTGGTTCCCCTATGTTATTATAAGCGGTTCCCGTTGCTTCAATATACCGGCCCTGCCTGTATACAGGCTGAAGAGCAGGCTTTCCCCTGATCACAATTGTTTTGTATTTTAACTCATAACTAAATGGCTGGCTTTTGAAGATCTGCACCAGTATTTCTTCCAGCGGTTTATTCACCTCGTTAATAGTAACTGGTACCGCTTTTTTAAGCAGGTCGTCCTGGTATACAAAAGCATAACCGGTTTGTGTTTTGATCTTTTCAAAGATGGCTGGCAGCGACATGTTCGCTCCCTTTATTGTTACTGTTTGGGCCATAGTGGTGGCATTCACCTGGAAAGTGGCAACAAGAATAAAACAAGCAATTAACTTCATGGCTAGAAAGAACGAGGCATGGAAGGGCCGCAGACGTTTAAATCTGCCCCAAATGGAAATAAGATTCATTATCTTTATAATGTTTGGGTGATAAATGGTTGTAAAGTGATATTGTTACAGGCTGTTTGGACCCAAATGTTATCGTCCGGAAGTGTGACCGCACTTCCGGATTTATTTTTGGATCTGCATGTACGCGGAATTTTATGTACTATTCATTGGCATTAGATTCTTATTTGGTTGATACAATAACTTTATTTCCTTCCAGTTGATAATGCACTGTACCAGTAGCCTCCAAAATATCCAGCATCTGTTTTACGTCACTTTTCCTGGAAAAAACACCGGACAGGTTAATATTATCCATATTGCCCCTGTACTCTATTGAAACATCATACCAGCGTGCAATTTGCCGCATGATGCCTTTAATATCCATCCGGGTAAACCGGAATTCCCCGTTTTTCCAGGCAACCGCCCGCTCTATATCGGCTTTAGAAACTTTAAATTTCAGGTTGGTTTTTTCCAGTGTCGACTGTAAACCCGGCAATAGTGAGGCAGTGCCTGTGGAATAAGCGGTTTCCACTTTTCCCTCCAGTAATGTTGTTTCAATGGATGCTTCATCGTCGTAAGCCATCACGTTAAACTTTGTGCCGAGCACTTTTATCTTCATGGCATTGGGCAGCCCGGTGTTACGAACGGATACAATAAACGGAATTTTCCTGCCCTCTTCTGAAAGCACAGTGGCTACTTCAAAATATCCTTCTCCCGACAATTCCACTTCCCTGCTGTCTGCATTAAATGCTACCGGGTACCTGAGTGACGATGCCGCATTAAGCCAGGCTTTTGTTCCATCGGACAAGGTAACACAGTATTGTCCGCTTTTAGGGGTAATAATAGTGTTATAAGCCACCGATGACAACTGCACGTGTTCACGTGTTGGCACATAGGCTACCTTCCCATCTTCGGATTTAATGATCTGTATTCCGCTTTTGTTGTCGATAGGTCCATCTGCAGTACTATCCAGCTCAATTTGCCTCCCGTTTGCCAGGATCAGCGTTGCTTTGTTATTTCCGGCATCTCCCTTTTTTACTGTTGTTTTAGCGGCAAGCAGCGGTTTGTTGGAGAACACTCCCCTCTGGACCAGGAAATATGTTCCGATGCCCAGTATAACAGCCGCTGCTGCTGCGATTTTAAGCACTCCTGCGCGCTGTTTCTTCCGTTGCCTTATAGTGAGGTCTATACTTTTATCCAGGCGGTCATGTATCCTTTTTCCTATCTGCATTCTTAATGCTGCCAGTGCTTCATCTGCGGGAGCCTCTGCTGCGTCTGCCGAATAGAACCAATCGTTTACCAGCCGGGTTTCCTCCTCGTTGGCTTCCCCACGCAGGTATTTTTCTATAACGTGAATCGGTAAGTTCATAATAATAGAAGTATACTGAACGGGAGATGATACCCATGCGGAATAAAAAAAAGTGGGAAATATCCTGATTGTTTTAATTACGCCCGCTCCTGTTCCCTGTCTCAACAGGAGAAAAAATACTGGGTTTGATCATCAAGGGGTGCTCAATCAAAGACATCAGGAAGTGAACTGTATATTTCCGGGGATACGGTGAAAACACATCGCCGGAATAATATCCGGTTTTCAAAATGCAAATGCTCTACCATAAAGTATTTTAGTTAAAATCTATTGGAATTGCCATAAAGTGAGTAAGGAGTAGAGCTTTCAAGAAAATACGATGTTCCGGTGTGGGCTTAGGTTTCAGACAACAAAAATAAAAAAGGGTAATGCTTTAAAACATTACCCTTTCGTGTGCGAAGGAGGAGATTCGAACTCCCAAGCCCTTTCAGGCACTACCACCTCAAAGTAGCGCGTCTACCAATTTCGCCACCTTCGCATCTGGTAGAATGGGGTGCAAAAATAATGGCTTTTTTAAAATAAGCAAATTTATTTATTCATATTTTACTGAAAAGGGTCATTATTTCCGCAATAAGATCCGGAAAGTGGTGCCTTTATTTATTTCGGACGACTTCACATACAGCCGGCCGCGGTGATATTCTTCAATGATCCGTTTGGCCAGCGACAGCCCCAGGCCCCATCCCCGCTTTTTAGTGCTGAATCCGGGTTTGAACACTTTTTCGAAGCTCAGTTTAGGAATGCCTTTACCGGTATCGGCCACATCGATGGTGATAAAAGTAGGGTGGTTTTCTATGGTGATATCTATCTTTCCTTTTCCTTCCATCGCATCCAGGGCATTTTTTAATAAATTTTCCACTACCCAGTCGAAAAGCGGGGGTGAGAACATGGCGGGCAGCTCATCTTCTGCGCTGTGAACGGTGAGTATTACCTTCTGGGGCGCGCGTTTGCGGATGTAATTGGTCATATTTTCTATCTGTGCCACGATGTCTTTCTCTTCCAGTTTCGGTACGCTGCCTATTTTAGAAAAACGGTCGGTGATGAGTTTCAGCCGGTCTACATCTTTGGAAAGTTCTGTTACGATAGTGGCATTGGCTTCATTGTCGCGCAGGATTTCCAGCCAGGCTTCCATAGAGGAAAGGGGGGTACCCAGCTGATGGGCCGTTTCCTTGGCCAGTCCTACCCACACCTGGTTTTGGGTGGCGCGGTTGGTACTGGACAGGGCAAAGAGCACAATGGCAATGAAAAGGGTTACCACAATCAGCTGAATGTACGGGTAATAGCGGATCTGCCGGAGTATCAGCGAATCGCCGTAGTAGATGTAGTTATACAGTTTCTGTTTGGAATCCACTTCCATGATAAACGGCGGGTGTTGCTTTTTAAACGCCTGTAGTTCGTTGCTCAGGAAGTTGGGGTCCTGCATGATCCGCATGGAGTCGAGGTTACGGCTGTCCAGGATCTTACCGGTTTCATCGGTCAGTATCAGCGGGATGGTAGTGTTGTTGGTAACGATATCTACTGCCAGGTTAAGGTTGGCTTCGGAACTTGCCCGCAGGAGTTCGCGGTTGGCTTCCACCCAGGTAGCAACTTTTTTTCTTTCTTCTTCCTGAATGTTCCGGGATAAATTACTTACAAACCAGATAGTAGTGCCTATGATAAGCACTGCTATGGAGGCCAGTACAAACTTCCAACCGATATACTGTTTAAACATACTTCTAATTTAAGCCTTATTCGACTTACCTGAATCTGTAATGATTCGCAAATATTAGAATCCTTTGTTGCATATTTGCATCTCAAAAATAATTGTTCACGCATAAACGTAATTGCCGTTGTCCGTATTGCCATCAGTAGCAGTTGTTATTTTAAATTGGAATGGGAGATCTTTTCTGGAAAAGTTCCTGCCATCAGTTTGCCGTTCTACCTACGGCAATCTGCAGCTGGTGCTGGCCGATAATGCCTCTACGGACGACAGCGTGGCTTTTGTGGCGGAGCATTACCCGCAGATCCGGATTATTCAGAATCCCCGGAATGATGGGTTTGCCGGCGGGTACAATGATGCTTTGCAGCATGTGCAGGCCGACATTTACGTGCTGCTCAACCAGGATGTGGAGGTAGAACCAGGCTGGATAGAGCCCGTAGTGGCACTGATGCAGCAGGATACGAAGATTGCTGCCTGTCAGCCTAAAATGCGGGCTTACAAAGATCCCGATGAATTTGAATATGCAGGAGCAGCCGGTGGCTGGATGGATATCCTGGGCTATACGTTTTGCCGGGGACGCATCCTGTACACCACAGAGAAAGACAACGGACAGTATGATGATGTGAAGGATATTTTCTGGGCAACCGGGGCGGCATTGTTTATTCGTTCGGCCTGTTATCACCAGGTAGGAGGCTTCGACCGCGATTTTTTTGCACATATGGAAGAAGTAGACCTTTGCTGGCGGCTGCAAAGAGCGGGGTACCGCATTTGTTACTGCCCCGATTCCAGGGTGTTTCACGTAGGAGGAGGGAGCCTGCCCCAGGGCAATCCCCGCAAGCTGTACCTGAACTTCAGGAACAACCTCATGATGCTGTGGAAAAACCTGCATAGCGAAGACCGCTGGATAGTACTGGTACAACGTTTTTTCCTGGATATACTGGCAGGCGTTAAAAGCCTGGTAGCGGGAAAGCCAAAGGATATGGCGGCTATTTACCGGGCCTATAGGGATTATTATCGCTGGCGCAGGAACTATGTGAAGAAAGATAACCTGCCGGAAATGAAGCTGATGAAAATGAGTGGTGTGTTTCATGGTATTATGATCTGGCGCTATTATTTTCTTGGACACAAACATTTTTCTGAATTGATTTAGGCAGCGGCAGGCTTCGGGAAAAGTTGCTTATCTTACAAAATAACCCGGTATGAAAATTCGAAAATTTCAAAATATTATGTAGGTTTGCACCGGAAATAAACTGATTATGGAACAGAATACAATAGAAAATAAGTACGATATCACTATAGACAAGGTTTCCCGTTCCCGCTGGCTTTTCTACGTACAATTGTTTTGTATGGTAGCCTTTATCGTGGGAGTTAGCTACGGGCTTTACGCACACAGATACAAGGGCAAGCCAGAAGTAAAGGTGCAGGAAAGTTCGCTGTACAATCCGAAATATAAATAAGCTTCGGCTTCAACATAATTATCCAGCCTCCACCGGTTTTCCGGTGGAGGCTTTTTTATGCCTTTCCGTTTTGCGTAAATAAAATTCCCGATCCGATCCGTTTTTCTGACCATTTGAATCGACTTTTGTATCTCCGGAATGATATCTACCGGAGGGTGTTAGTATGTTTAAACGGACGGACAAGTTAAAGAAGAAGCAGCACAAGTCGCTGTTCAGGGTAGTTGTGGATAAGTTGCATCTCTGGCTGGGGCTGGGGGCTGGCATTATCGTGCTTATTGTAAGCATCACCGGCTGTTTATTCGTTTTTCAGAAAGAAATAAACGATTATTATTATCGTGAAATATTATATGTAACCCCGCAAAATACACCCTTCCGCCCGGTAAGCGAGCTGAAAAAGACGGCGCAGGTTGTCCTAGGGCCTGATAAACCGGCAATGACGATCACCACCTACACCAGGCCGGATATGGCCTGGGAGTTTATGTCCTATAAAGGCAACGATACGGCATTGACCTATTTTGGCACCCTGGAGCACTATGAATCGGTGCTGGTGAACCCTTACACGGGAAAGGTGACCGGGAAGATCGACTATAAATACAATTTCTTTTCGATTGTAAAAGGGATCCACTGGAGCCTGTTGCTGAACGATAAGTACGGACAAACCATTGTAGGCTGGAGCACTCTCATTTTTGTGGTCCTGATGATCACGGGGTTGATCATGTGGTGGCCAAAGAAGTGGAACAAAGCTAACCGTGATAAGAGTTTTAAAATAAAATGGAAAGCAGGCTTCAAAAGAGTGAACTACGACCTGCATAATGTACTGGGTTTTTATGCCATGCTCATTGCATTGGTGGTAGCTTTTACCGGCATGGTATGGGCGTTTACCTGGTTCCAGACAACAGTATATGTAGTGGCTTCCCGCAGCACTACGCCGCCTGATATAAAACAGTATCAATCTGCCAAAACGGCTGCACAGCTGAGCCAGGACCCGCTGGATATCGCTTACAGCAAAGCTCTGCCCATACTGAAAGATGCAAAGCGCCTGTTCATTTACCCGGCAGCAGGTGAAACCGGCGTGAACATCATCAGCGGAAATAAAAGAGCCGAAACCTACTACGGCTCGGATAACCTTACCTTCGACCAATACAGCGGTGCATTGCTTGGAAGAAGGAACGACTCGCATAAAAATGCCGGAGAGCGGTTAATAGATATGAATTACGATATCCATGTAGGCGCTATTGCAGGGCTGCCCGGTAAGATCCTGGCCTTCATTATCAGCCTGATCTGTGCATCGTTACCGGTAACGGGTTTTTATGTATGGTGGGGTAAGCGGAAGAAATCGAAAAAGAAGCCTGTGGTGATCCGTGCATCTGCGGTACCGAGCACAATGTAAATAAAAAGTATTACTTATTTTTCTGTTGAAATGCTTTTCCCTGTTGTGTTACAGGAAGTTGCTCTATACAGCGGCGTAAAAAATATTCGAAAAAGTTTCAAAAAAAATTTTGTGTTTTCAGTCCGTTTCCTATCTTTGCAATCCCAACGAAAACGCCACGGGGCAAAGCAAACGAAAGAATGCGGTTCAATGGGAGAGTTCTTAAAATAACAAAGTTTTTAATACCTGCGAAAGTAGCTCATTTGGTAGAGCACGACCTTGCCAAGGTCGGGGTGGCCGGTTCGAGCCCGGTCTTTCGCTCCAGTTTTTTATAAAGTTCTTAATACATCTGCGAAAGTAGCTCATTTGGTAGAGCACGACCTTGCCAAGGTCGGGGTGGCCGGTTCGAGCCCGGTCTTTCGCTCTAAAGCCTGACTGATCATTTCAGTCAGGCTTTTTTTATGCCCGGAGGGGAAAGACTGTTCCACTTTTAATATCCTCCGCTTGCCCCGCCACCACCACCGGTACCACCGCCAAACTGTACATCATTACCAGCAGGTTGCGCACCCGGCGCATAAGTTTGCGCAATGATCAGCGACTCCAGTCTTAGTTTATCTGCCAGCGAAGGATCTTCAGGTTCTGCATAGGTGAAGCCATGCTTCGGTTCTTTCAGGTAACGGATCAGCGCCCAGGCGCCCACCGTGAGTACAAGGCCGCCTATCACCATTGCAGTTTCCAGCGGAAGCACGCTATAATAATAACGGATGGTAAATACAATAGCCGCCAGCAATATCATACCCGTGCGCAGCAGCACGGCATCTTTTTTACGGATGCCCAGGTAAAGATATACTACCGGGATAACGGCTGTGTAGATCCAGAAGAAGATAGCGCCCGGAATACTTTCTCCGTCCTGCAGCTGCAGATCAAACATCGCATTACTCAGCTCCCTTACCACGAAATAGTTACCAGCCAGGTAAAGCGTGAGTAAAGACAATACAGATACCACCGTCAGGCAATGTTTATAATGCCTGCTACTATGATAGGCGGATATTTTCTTTGCTGCCACGTACGCCGTAATAGAGACGAACATGATAAGGAACGGCACAATGGTTTTGGCAACAGGCCCCAGTTTGATCGCCACGGCGAATATAAATCCTAAAAAAGCCAAATAAGCCACACCTGCCATCAGCATATCTGCAAAGCGTAAGACAGCCAGCACGGTAACAAAGCCAACCACGAAACAGATAGTAGAAGCAGAGATCCGGTCTACGATGACCATGCTGCTGCAAATAAGCATTACAGCGCCCCATAACAGGGCATCATCAACTCCCGCGCGGAATAACTTCTTCTCACGGATAAACATTTCCAGGATACCGTAACATACCAATCCGGCGAAAATACAAAGACCGGCAAACCCGTCTTCGTTACGCAGCAGATCCATTGCCATCAGCGATAGCAAGCCAAGCGAAAAAGAAATGATCACCACCGTAAGAATAAACAAACCGATTTTAATCACAGGGTTTGGTGTATAAAAATTTACCGGGTGCGCTGCTTCAATAGCCTGATAAGCAGGCACGGTGATACAGTTTTTCCGAAGCGCTTTTTCTGCTTCTTCTTTTATTTCAAGGTTGTCGAGTGTTTGGGAATTATACGCTAGCATGTTTAATTTTTTTGTTGAGACTGATCAATAATACAATGACCCCGATGGCAGAACCAATGAAGTACAATAACCCGAGATACAGGCCGCCGATATCGTTTGTTAATATAAGTAAACGCACCACGGCAATACTCACTGCGATATAGCCATATAAAACGGTGATCAGCACAAAGTAGAACGACCGCTCTTTGAATGCTTCTTTAAAAAGAAAGAAACCAATAACTGCCATGAATGCAAGCCAGGCGAGCCAGCTGGCGTCAAACACGCACATGCCAGCAATACAGGCAATGAAAATGATGTGCGCCCCGAAGTTCTGGTAGGTAAAGGCAAAGTGTTTTTTCAGATTTTTCCAGGCAGACAGGAATGCCAGCCCTAACAGGAGTCCGCCCAGTATCACGCCCGTATAAATAAGCTGTACACTGCCAAAGTCGTTGGCGGATAATAGCTGGAAGGGCGTTACTGCAATGCCCATCCAGGCGGCGAGGTTGGTGATCGCCATCGACAGCACTCCCAGGTGATCGAAGTAATAGGCACTCACGGTGAGCACGGCCAGTGGTATAAAAGTGGCCAGTCCATAGGCAGTACCAAATGCGGTGTATTGAAACTGGAGATAACCCACAAAGGTGACAAACGTGAGGCAACCTAACAGTAACGCATAATCGAAAAAAGCATTAGGCGAATTTACTTTACTCCATGAAAAAGGCGCTTTTTTCCGGATGCAGTAACTAAAGCAACCGGCGCAGATTACACCAATGATCATCAATATTACCTGGTGACCAATAGTGTCGATATTTTTATAGATCAGGATGCCAAGGCCACCGCTCAACAGCAGTACGCCCAGGTACAGTAGTGTTTTGATTTCCCAGTGGAGGGAGAATAGCTGCTGATCTTCCGCAGTTTTAACTGCTGTAAGCTCCGCATCATTTATCAGTTCTGCTGCGCGGAGTTTTTCAAATACTTTAATGTTCATAGATGGAGTTAAGGTAGTTGGAATTAACACTCGTTAACTCCTGCAATATACAATATCAGCGCACAAAACGATATATTGTGGTGTACGGAAATGAATAGCAATACTGCTTTTATTTAAATCAACAGCGCGAACATGAAAACATTCCAGGCCTCCATATTATCTGCATTAACTTGTGAACTAGGCGAAGGCGCTTGCTGGTGGCCGGAAAGGAATAGCTGGTGCTGGGTGGATATCCTTGGGTTTACAATTTATATACAGGACGTAAACGGTTACCAGCAGCAATTTTATGTTGGCGACTATGTAACCACGCTGGTGCCGGTTGCCGGCAGGAATGAGCTGGTGGTGGGTTTGAAAGATGGCATTGCCTTTTTTTCTCCGGAGCAGGGATTGGGTAAACGTATCGCTGTGCTGGAGGAACGCAGCCAGGTGCGCTGTAATGATGGTAAATGTGACCCTGCGGGCAGGTTGTGGATTGGCACCATGCAGATGCCGGCAGAAGAAGGAACGGGTAACCTGTATTGCATCAGCGGATCAGCAGCGCCTGTATTAAAATTGGGCGGTGTAACCATTTCCAATGGGTTGGTGTGGCAAGGAAATAAAATGTATTACAACGATACGCATACCCGTACGGTACAGGAATTTAGTTATGATGTTTCCACTGGTGCGATTGCCTTTACAAGAGTGGCCTTGCATATTCCGCCGGAAATGGGCTGGCCGGATGGCATGGCAACAGACAGTGAAGGGATGTTGTGGATAGCCCATTGGGGCGGTTACGGTGTATACTGCTGGAATCCTGAAACCGGTGAGTTGCTGGGAAAAGTGGAGGTACCGGCGCCACATGTGTCTTCTTGTGCTTTTGGCGGCCCGGATATGAATGAACTGTTGATTACAACCGCACGGGAGCACATGACAACCGGGCAGGTGGCTGAATTCCCCCTTAGTGGCAGTGTGTTTCACGTAAGGCTACCTGTTAAAGGCTTACCTGCCAACTACTTTAGGTATTAATTATTTTTACATATTATTGTTTCACGGTTTTCTGCTATATTATTAGTATATTTGCAGACGGAATCAGCTTTTTCAGGGTATTTTAATACCATTCGTACTATCTTATTTCAACTTCCCTTTGCATAAGATACTTCCCTTTAGTATGCTACCGCTAGAAACATCATGTAAAAAATAATTATGATCATGAAGGATTTTAAAATTATTGACAACAAAGAGGCCAGGCAGTTTGAGGCGCATATCGCCGGACAAATGGCTAAAGTTATTTACGAAAGAAACGGAAGCCGTATTTTCCTGACTGGTGCAGAAGTGCCTCCGGTATTGGAAAAGCAGGGTGTATTGCCAATGATGCTGGGAAAAGTTATGGAGGAAATTTCTGCACAGAATATCCGTATGGTGCCTTCCAGCAAAAAAGTGGCTGAATTCGTACGCAGCAATCCTCAGTGGAAAACGCTGCTGGCACATGGCTTACACATATAGCTCTTTATTTTACATTTGACATTTAGTTATTTAATTATTTGCGGGCCATCCACATTATCAGTATCAGAATGGCGGAAGATTCATCAGGCATTGAGACCAGTCAAATAACTAAATAACTAAATATTCAAATGCCCTTCTACCTGATTCCCATCTTCACCTTGACTGCTGACATCAGGTCATCGGCTTCTGCGGATACCAACACCGCGTCTCTGGAGTTATCAATCACCAGCGTATAGCCCTTTTCATTAGCTACCGCTTTTAAAATCTTTTTTGCTTTATCAAGAATAGGTGTCAGCAATTGCTGCTCCCTGGTATTCATTGCCTGTTCGGACATCTCTTTATATTTCTGGATATTGGCCTGCAGCGCTTTGATCTCAGATACTTTCACTTCCTTTATAGCCGGACTTAACGTATGCTGGGTACTGTCAAAATCAGTCACCTTCTTCGTGTACTCGGCCACCAGCTGCTGCCCGTCGGCATTCAGCTTTTCCTGTAAGATATTTAATGAATCTCCTGCCAGCTTACTTTCCGGCATCATACCAATCATTTGTTGAAAATTGATGTAGCCCGTTTTGGACTGGGCAAACAGAACAGTACTTCCTAACAGTAACAGGCAAAGTGTACAGATAAATTTCATCGGGATAATTTCCACAATAATAATCGTCCAGTTGTGAAATATTCTTTAACACGAATATAAAGTAATGTTAAAGTGACGCGCGAAGGTTGTCTTTCTCAGGATTTAACTGATTATGCGGATTACCTTGATTTTGTTTTTGCATGATTTTCAGATTACTTAATAACATGTTATAAAACATTGGTTTATATATTATATAATCATTATAAAATCAAAAAAATAAAATCAAGATAATCCGCATAATCAGTTAAATCCTGAGAAAGACAAACTCCGCGTAGGGGTAAGTGCTTAGAAAGGTGTCGTATAATAAATCAGTTCAATTGGCAGAAGGAATTATATTTGACGTTAGATATCAAACCCTAGGCATGGAATTTATAAATCCGGGTAACACTGCAGCACCGGTAATAGAAAACTCATTAACATTTGAACAGGTTTTTAAAACTCATTTTAAAGGCTTGCATGCTTATGCATGTACCTTATTAAAAGACGAAGTGATGGCGGAAGAGATGGTACAGAATGTCTTTTGTAAGCTGTGGGAAAAATCAGGTGATATAAAAATAAAGCAATCTGTTTCGGGGTACCTATACCGGGCAGTGTATCACGAGTGCATTAATTATCTGCGGCACCAGAAAGTGAAGGCTACCCACCAGGCACATACCAAATACCAGATGAGCAATGACCATGATACCGGTAACGCATCCGGCAAAGTAATGCTGCGGGAGCTGGAAGAGAAGCTGGACGCAGCTTTAATGGCACTACCTGAAAAATGTCGCACCGTTTTTCAGCTCAGCCGCTTCGAAGAACTGAAATACCAGGAAATAGCAGATCGCCTGGATATCTCTATAAAAACTGTGGAAAATCAGATGGGCAAAGCGTTGCGCTTATTACGACTCAACCTGGTAGATTTTCTGCCCTTGTTATTAATTTTGCTCCACCTGTAAAAGTGCATCCGTGAAAAAGACATCTACACATATAAACGACGACCTGCTGGTAAAACACCTGCTGGACATTACCACACCATCCGAAAAAGCAGCCGTAAACGCATGGCTGGCAGAGGATACGGAGCACCAGCGCTATTTTGAACACTTCCGCCTGATATGGGAGGAGAGCCGTAAACTGGCCGCAGTAAGCACTGTGAGTGAAAGTGATGCATGGTCGCGCTTCCAGCAACGGGTAGGCACCAACGAAAATACCACCCGCATCGTAAAACTGGATACCGGCATTGCCTGGCGACCTATACTCCGCATTGCCGCCATATTCATTGTCATGATAGGCGCTGCCGGCGCCTGGTTTATTTCGCAAAACCGGAATACCCCGCTGATCGTGAGCTCCGGGGAACAAATCAAACAGGACGTTTTGCCGGATGGCTCCCAGGTAACACTGAATAAAAAGTCTACTATTACCTATGCCGGCAACAGGAAACAACGCTCGGTAAAACTGGAAGGCGAAGCTTTTTTTAACGTGGCACAGGACCCCGGAAAACCATTCGTGATAAAGGTGAATGATGTAACAGTGACGGTATTAGGTACTTCTTTCAATGTTAAAAGTATACACGGTAAAACAGAAGTAATTGTGGAAAGCGGCGCCGTGGAAGTAACAAAAAACAATAACAGCGTACAACTGAAGCAACATGAAAAAGCGGTGGTAACAGACCAGGAGACCGCTCCCAGCAAACAAAGTAATACAGATGAATTGTATAACTACTACCGCACCCAAACATTTGTATGCAATAACACTCCTTTATGGAAACTGGTGGAGATCCTGAATGAAGCATATGGCGTAAACATTGTTATTGCAAATAACGATAAACGCAATCTGCAGATTAACTCTACCTTTACCAACAGTTCGCTGGATAGCACTTTAAAAGTAATCGGGCTTACTTACGAGATCACCGTGGAGAAACAGGGATCACAAATCACACTGAAATAATAGCCTTCGTACTGTATGTTACTACCTAAGCAATTGCTGACATTATTATTTGTTTGTTGTTTTTCACTTCCACTGGCGGCCCAGCAGCTACTGAACAAAACGGTTAGCATCGATGCGAAGCAGCGGCCACTTTCGGAAGTGCTTACCACCATCAGCAAGCAGGGCAACTTTTATTTCTCGTATCTCAGTACCATCCTCCCACAGGATAGCCTGGTAAGCATCTCCGAAAAAAATAAAACGGTAAAACAGGTACTCGATATTTTATTCAACGGTGATTATTTATATAAAGAATCGGGGAACTATATCATCCTGCTGAAAAAATCGTCGGGACAAGTATACTACCTGATCAGCGGGGTCGTCACGGACCGGAAAACAGGACAACGGCTACCCAATGCGAGTGTGTATGAACGACAGCAACTCATTTCTACGCTAACAAACAACGACGGTTTCTTCAGGCTGCGGTTAAAGGATAAATATCCTACCGCAGCCATTAGTGTTAGTAAGGACCTCTATGCAGATACTTCTCTTTTGCTTACTACTGGCTACGACCAGGAAATTACTGTAAGTATTGCTCCTGCTACTTATCAGCTGAAAGTGGTGGATATAACCGGGCACTCGCACGTGGAAAAAACCTGGTTCGGTAACATGTTTTTATCTTCCCGTCAGAAGCTGACCAGCTTGAATATTGGTGGCTTCCTGGCTGACAAGCCATACCAGGTGTCTCTCACGCCGGGTTTGGGAACCCATGGCAAAATGAGCGGACAGGTAGTGAATAAGTTTTCCATGAACATGCTTGGTGGCTATGCTGCCGGGGTAGATGGCGTGGAAATAGGTACTGTTTTCAATATTGTGAAAAACGATATGCAGCATGTGCAAATCGCCGGCATGGTGAATGTAGTTGGAGGAAAAACCAAAGGCGTGCAACTGGCAGGCTTTCACAATAATGTACTGGACTCCATGAAGGGCGTACAGGTGGCTGGTATCAGCAATATCACGGAAGGCAACATGGAAGGTGTGCAAATCACCGGCGGTATTGGCCAGGTATACGGAAATATGAATGGGGCATCTATACAAGGGATCGCGGGTGTGATACGAGGTAATACACGAGGCTGGCAGGTAGCCGGTGGAATTACTTATAACGGTAAAAATCTCGACGGGCTGCAACTGAGCGGCCTGGCCAATTATAACGCAAAAGACGTTTATGGTGCGCAGATTACAGGTGGCGGCAATATTAACCGTGGGGTGATGAAAGGCGTGCAGATTGCCGCTATTTTTAACTATGCGCGGCAAATGGATGGTGTGCAGATTGGGCTGGTAAATATTGCAGATACGGTAACGGGGTATAGTATCGGCATCATCAATATTGTGCGTAAAGGGTACAAAAAAGTGGTGTTATTCAGTACAGATGTGCTGCCTTTTAATATCGCCTGGAAAGCCGGTCGCAGTGAGCTATACAGCATCCTGCTGGGTGGCGGGGATTTTGGCGAAAACAATAAGGCATGGTCGCTGGGATATGGTATCGGTAAAATTATCCCGTTTAATAAAACGTTGTCGTTATCTACAGAAATTACCGCGCAGAATATTTTCCTGGGCAGCTGGGAGCGTAATACACAGATCTTCCGTTTACAGCCTTCTCTCCAGGTGAAACTATCCAAACGCATCAGCTTATTTGCAGGGCCCGCGATGGCGATTTATTTTGACGATAAAATAAGACCCATGCCCGGTTATAAGTCGGTCGATTTTGGTGCGCACTATCCCTCTTTTAATATAGGCAACTCAGTTACTTCCTGGCTGGGATGGCAGGCTGGTATCAGTCTTTTTTAAATTTCATTTTCCGCATAGGGGTATAAGTTCTTCAACGTGTCGTTATACAGTACGAAATAACTAACACACCATGAGAACATTTTACTTCAGCAGCCGGATCATTTGTTTTTTTGTTTCCGTTTTATTCTTTGTCACAGCGGCTTACGCGCAAACGCCGCTTACCAGTCCTGCGCATATTGGTTTTGTATACCCGTTGAGCAGCAATGGAAAAAATGCAGCAGCCTATACCAATCATTTTTCATTACATATTATTGCCGGCATGTCCAAAGCTGAAACAGGCGCGGCTATCGCGGGTATTTCCAATATCATCAAAGACAGCGCTACCGGTGTACAGGTAGCGGGGTTTTCCAATCACATTGGTAAAACGTTTCGCGCAGTTACGGTAGCAGGTTTTATGAACCAGGTGAAAACCAGCGCCAACGGCGTTATGGTGGCAAGTTTCCTGAACCTGTCCGGCAGTTTGCAAGGTTTCCAGATGGCAGGTTTCGCCAACCTCGTGCGCCAGGATGTAAAAGGTACGCAGATAGCAGGTTTTATGAATATGGGCGCTAATAATTCACAGGCGCAGGTAGCAGGATTTACAAATATTGTAAAGAAAGATGCCAACGTACAGATAGCCGGCTTTATGAATAAAGCGGAGAATGTGCATACACAGATAACCGGTTTCCTGAATATTGCCAAAAAGGTGAAAGGCGTGCAGATAGGTTTTATTAACATCGCGGACAGCAGCGAATGCCCGATTGGTGTGATCAACATCGTGAAAGGCGGGGAAAAGCAGGTGAGTGTAAGCATCGATGAAACTGCCACCACCATTGCCTCTTTCAAATCAGGCGGAAGAATATTGTACGGTATTCTCGGAGTGGGATATAACTTTAAAGATAATCCCAATCCGCTGTACGCCCTGCAGGCGGGTATTGGTGCGCATCTTCCATTGTTGTCACATTTCAGGATCAATGCAGAAGCCACCACGCTGGTGCTTTCCGATTTCAAAAAAGGATATTATCACCGTCAAACACTGGGCATATTTCCCGCCTACCGCTTCGGCAGCAGGGTAGAAGTATTTGCCGGGCCTACGCTTAATTTCGTGCAAACGGAACATGCTGTGGGAGCGGAGTTGAGCAACCATTATGTATGGTCCGAGCATAGGAACAACGACAAATTTCATGGTGGATATATTGGCGGAACCGCCGGTGTACAGGTAAGATTGTAAGCATTATTTTCAGTGGAGGAAGCGCACTTCCTCCACTGAAATATTTTTATTTTGAGATATTGTACCGTAACACGTTTCCCTCCAGCATAGCAGGTACAATCGCCGCACCGGTGGCATCCAGTGTAAAATCAGCCGGGCCGGCAATCAGTTCCTCATTCAGCGTGGTGATAAGGCCACTGGCCAGGTCCAGTTTAAGCAGTATTCCTTTCTTCTCAAAAGCTACCCAGTCGGATACGATCAGCTGTGTATTATGTGTTGCAAGTGCAATGCCATCATAATAACCCGGCCGGCTGGTGAGGGGTTTGAATACTTTCTCCGTTGCTGTCATATCTATATAACCAATTTGTCCATCTGGTTTATTATTGCCGCCAAAGCCGCACACATACAGCTTTTTACTGCGGGCGTCATATGTCACACCATTGGTACCTTTTATGGGCGTGGTGTATACCAGTTCCTCAACGCGCGGATTTTTACCGGGATACACCAGGAAGAGCTTATTTACATCAGTTGCAGAAACCACCAGGGTAGTGTCGTTGATGGCGGTGATATCATTCACGAAAACGGTGGCGGGTGCTAAGCTGATATTGTATAACTGTTTACCGGTGCTCAGGTCGTATCCCTTTACTTTATCGATATCTGCTACAAAGAGCGTGTGATGCAGGATAAAAGCGCCTTTAGGTGCATCCAGTCCTTTTGCGAAGACGGTGCCGTTGCCTTTTTTGTCCATACGGAAAATGATCCCGTTACCATCTTTTTTGGTGGGGTTGCCGCCTTCGCCAATGTCCGCAATATAATAGCTGTTGTTGTCTGTTGCTACGCTTTCCGGCGCGTGCATAAATGCGGAATTATTGAGTTTTTGTTGTGCAAAAGTATGACCGGCCATCAGGATGAAAGCCAATACGGATATACGTTTCATAGTTGATAATATTTTTATCAAAGGTATATCCGACGGAGATGGAGCAGTAGCAGGAATCGTTCAGAAAATAGCATTTTTAGCCCGTTGTGCATTTTTGGGTGTAGTGCCGTATAGCTGCCGGTATTGTTTTATAAAGTAAGATACATTTTCAAAGCCGCACTCGTAGGCGATTTCATTGACATTGTTGCGGGAATGCAGGAGGAGTTCACGGGCATGTTTCAGCCGTTCTTCATTGATCCATTTTTTTGGAGGAGCATCGTACAGGCGGGCAAATTCCCTTTTAAAGCTGCTAAGACTTAGCCCGCACATTTTCGCATATTCTTCCAGGGTAAAAGGTTGAAAAAGGTTATTGCGGATGATCAGGGAAATATTTTCCGCACTGTTGTCGAAAAGATGGGAAAGGAATGCCCGGACAGATTGCCGGTGTTCGCCGCAAAGCAACAGCAGCAGTACTTCCTGTATTTTCAGTTCCAGCAACCGGGTGGTATGGGTGTTGGGATGCTCCAGGTAATCCAGGATGCTGTTCCGCACTTGCAGCAGGTTATTTTTACAGGAGATGACTACCGGGGATCCCGCTTGTGTGGTAGGAGCGGATATGCCATCTTCACTGATAAAGGAACGGAGCAAGGTATCATCTACGCAGAGTAAAAGCGACTGGTAATCGGTGCCATCCGTAATAAAATCGGTCATCAGATACACGCCTCTTTTCAGCAGCACCAGGTCGCCGGCATGTGCAATAATATCACCTTCCGGGAAGTGCATATGCTTGGTGCCCCGTAGAATGAACACAAGGGAGTTTTCTGTAAGAAACCCCTGTTCTTCACCGGGTTCACTAGATTGCCTGAACCACGCCACCAGTGACTTCCCGGCATGTTGTTGCCGGACGGCCGGTATATGTTCAAAGGCCTTTGGGTATCGCAGTAACATACCATAAAAATACGGATTAGCGCGGAATTATATGTTTATGGCATTGTATTTGGTAAAATAAATTAAAAGCAACTCAATATGAAAACATGGTTTTACCTGCCGCTGCTGTTACTGGGTTTTATATTGCCCGGTTGCACAAAAACAACCAATGAAGTAGTCATCCCTAACCAAACGATTTTGTTTGAAATAAACCCGAACGACTGGGGATTTGATGCTGCTACCGGCGTTTACTTTTACTCCATTCCTGTATCGGAATTAAATAATGTAAACCAGTTGGATGGTGTGATCGTTTCTATGGCCAGATATGATGCCAGCAACCCAACAGTGGTACCACAGTCATTTGAATTATTGCCGCAGGTGTATAACAATCAGTCTTATTTCATTATTCACGATGATCAGGCAGTAGAAGTAGATATCAAAGGTGTAAACGGTGTTAACTCACAAAAACCGGCTACCAAAGTGAGAGTGAAAATTGTGTTGATACCTTCTGCGCAGTAAACCGGCTTTACCATTTCTCAACATATATAAAGGCTTCCGTGGAAACGGGCGCCTTTTTTATTTCCGTTAAACCGGAACCATAATAATAAAATAACAGCCATTCTTCATAGTAAGTTGCGTATAGCACAGGATTTTTACTATTTTCCATCTTTCGTAATCCCTTTACAGTGTACATGAAAAATTCAACGAATAATGGATAACAGAAGAGATTTTATTAAGAAGGCGGCGTTGCTATCCGGAGCTGCCGGCGTTTTCAGTGCCCTGCCGGCGTCTATCCAGCGGGCAATGGCCATTGATCCCAAGCCGGGTACCACGTTCCTGGATGCAGAACACATTGTAGTGCTGATGCAGGAAAACCGCTCCTTTGACCACTGTTATGGAACGCTCCGCGGAGTACGGGGCTACAATGATCCACGTGCTATCCAGCTGCCCAATAAAAACCTGGTGTGGTTGCAGAGCAATGCCAACAATGAAACGTATGCCCCTTTCCGGCTTAACCTGAAAGAAACAAAGGCTACGTGGATGAGCAGCCTGCCGCATTCATGGGGTAACCAGGTAGATGCCCGTAACAACGGCAAATACGATAAGTGGCTGCTGGTAAAAAAATCAGGCAATAAAGACTGGGCCCCGATGCCCCTCACACTGGGTTATTATAACCGGGAAGATATCCCGTTTTATTATTCCCTGGCAGATGCGTTTACCGTATGTGACCAGAATTTCTGCTCCTCATTAACCGGTACCACGCCCAACAGGCTTTATTTGTGGACGGGTACCCTGCGAGATGAGCAGAAGGCTGATTCCAAAGCTAACGTATGGAACGAAGATGTGGACTATGGCCGGGAAGCGCATTGGACCAGCTTCCCCGAACGCCTGGAAGACAACGGCGTTTCCTGGAAAATTTACCAGAATGAAATCAGCGCCGCGGGCCTGGAAGGGGAAAAGGACGGCATGCTGGCCAACTTTACCGATAACCCTATAGAGTGGTTCGCTGCCTATAATGTTCGTTTCGCAGCGGGGCATATCCAGTACCTGCAACGCAAAATCAAAGAACTGCCCGCTGAAATAAAAACACTGGCATCCAAACTGGCTGGCACTTCCGGGGAGGAAGCCACCAAGCTGCAAAAGCAACTGGATCAGCGTAAAGCGGAACTGGAAAGAGCAAAGTCTGATGCAGAAAAGTTTACAGCGGCTAATTTTGCAAAATTGCCGCAGCGCGCGCAAAATCTTCATAAAAAAGCATTTACCACCAATATTGGCGATCCTGATTACCATGAGCTGGAAACTCTCACCTACAAAGACGGAGACACGGAAAGAACTGTGCAGGTGCCAAAAGGAGATATCCTCCACCAGTTCAGAACAGATGTAAATGAGGGCAGGCTGCCAACTATTTCCTGGCTGGTGGCACCGGGCGAATTCTCCGATCACCCTGGATCGCCATGGTATGGCGCCTGGTACGTATCTGAGGTACTGGATATCCTTACCCGCCAGGAAGAGGTATGGAAAAAGACCATCTTCATTTTATGTTATGATGAGAATGATGGCTATTTCGACCACGTACCTCCGTTTACCGCACCGCATAAACCCGGTACCGGCAAAGTGTCTGCAGGAATTGATACCGGTATTGAATATGTAACACGTGCGGAAGAAGAAGCAAAGAAATATCTCAGCGCAGATGAAATCAGGGAAAGCCCTATCGGGCTTGGATACCGCGTACCATTGGTAATTGCATCACCCTGGAGCCGTGGTGGCTATGTAAATTCACAGGTATGCGACCATACTTCCATCCTGCAGTTAATGGAGCATTTCCTGGAGCATAAAACCGGTAAGCCAGTTAAAGAAACGAACATCTCTGCTTGGCGCCGTACGGTGTGCAGTGATCTTACTTCCGTATTCCGTCCTTTTAATGGGGAAAAAATATCAGTGCCATTTCCTGAAAGGAACGAGTTCATTGAAACGATCTACAATGCGAAGTTCAAGAAGCTGCCGGATGAATTTAAGTTGCTCACTGCGGAGGAAATTGCGAAGATCAACGCCAATCCCGCCACAGCAGAATGGATGCCACAACAGGAGAAAGGTATCCGTGTTGCCAACGCATTGCCTTATGAATTATACGTAGGCGGAAAACTGGGAGCGGATAGGCAATCGTTTGAGATCAGTTTTGAAGCGGCCAGCAAGGTATTTGGCGACCGGGCTGCCGGCGCTCCCTTCAATGTATATGCGCCCGGCAAATACCTGCAGGAAACCACGCAAACAATGGAACCGGTACGCACCTGGTCGTACGCTGTGAAGGCAGGAGACCAACTGAAAGATACCTGGCCGCTATCGTCTTTTGAAGACGCGCATTATCACCTGAGAGTATATGGCCCCAACGGGTTTTATCGCGAGTTTACCGGCGATGCCGGCGACCCGCAGGTGGAAATCCAGTGCAGCTATCAACGGACCCTTACCAACAGTAAGAAGCTGACCGGGAACGTAGAATTGAAACTGGTAAACCGCGGCACACAGCCGGCTACCTTTACCATCAGCGACCTGGGGTATAACAAAGGCGTGCTGAAGAAAACAGTAGCCGCACGAACAACCGCCACCTTAGTAATAGATCTGGCTAAAAGCCACGGCTGGTACGATTTCTCTGTAAAGACCACCGGCAGTGACGTGTTTGCACAGCGCTATGCCGGCAGGGTGGAAACCGGGAAAGAAAGCATGAGCGACCCGGTAATGGGAAGAGTATAATAATATTTACCTGAAGGCGTCTCTTTAACAGGAGACGCTTTTTTTATTGTCCTATGGGAGGAGATTGTTTTTTATCCGTGAGCTTCAAACGGAGTTTGGTAAATAACGGTAATATTGATTTACACTTCTTTATAAAGCGTTGCGATAAATCGTGACGCGACAGGAACGCATGATAAATGCGATCGTTGTAAGTAGTGCCGTATCCGAATTTATTATGTTCCGGATGATGCAGATACCATTGCTCGTCTTCGATATGGGTGGGCCACCAGTATTTTACATGGCCGCCCTGCCGGATAATTTCTTCTGTCAGGTTTTGCCCTGCATCCATATCTTCTGTCATATTCATATCCGGGTATCCCAGCTCTTTCAGATAAGCCGTGGAAATACCGAAGAAGAATGGCGAAACGTACAGGTTTTTTGCATCGCGCAGGTGATTAGCCGTTTGCGCGGCGCCGGCAATGGTACGGGGTTCGCGAAGATCTTCCAAAAGATCAGATAGCCACTCTTTACGCGTGGGCACGCAATCAATATCAAAAAAAATCAGGTAGTCGGTATCAGTAACGGTTCTGCATATATGATTCAGAAAATCGCCATGACTGAATTGTTCATCAATAATATGATGTACCGGTACTCCGAATTTACCAAACACCGCTTTTTGGTACCGGGGTACGCGGGGATTTACTTTATGATTATAAAAAGAGAATACCTTAAACTGCTTTCTTCTTTCTCTTGCCATCATTTATTATTTAAGAATTTTTTAATTGAGCTGGTTACTTCGTCCTGTTCGCGTGCAAATGGCGACAGGTAAAAGAGTACCTGTCTTTCTGTTGTCAGATCCCTTTTAGATAAACCTATTCTTGCCAGCAGTATCCGGAAGGGAGTTATTGCGAGTAAGCGCCACCTGTTTTTATGTTTGTTTTTGTTGTGCAAGAAGAGCGCCCTGTCGTACACGCTCAGCACTTTTGTGGCTTCGCGGATGCCGTCCATCAGGCGGTCCCTGTAATCTATTGTTAATCTTTCTGCCGGTATAAAATGTTTCAGCTTCAGATCTTTATCATAATATAAAGTAAACCCCCACAGGAGCAGGCGTTTGCAGTATTCGAAATCGTCGCCGGTGGTGAGTTTTTCCCCATTCCTGCCGTTCAGGAGGGAAGGGTACCTGTCGTCAAATACCTGCAGGAACAGCGCCCGGCGGGTAATCAGCCCGGCGCCGAGCACAAACCCGCGATGTGTTACATCGCCCGATTCTTCCGCGGGAATGCCAATGGCATATTTATCTTTATATTCTTCAAACCAGTCGGGATAAGCTGCCGAATTTGTTACCGGAACATTTTGTCCGCCTGCAGCTCCTATCTTTTTATCTTTCAACATCACCTGCCATGAAAGATAAACGTAGTTTTTATCCAGCAGGTTATCATCATCACAAAATATGAGGCATTCATAATTAGCTTCCCTGGCGCCTCTTTTCCGGGCATACATTTGCCCGCGTGTAAGCTCCTCCACTACCCGGCAGGTGGCGTTCGCCGGTTTATTTTCCTTCCACACCGTGCTGGTGTATTCAACGGTGTTATCTGTTGAGGCGTTGTTAACTAATATAATCTCCCAGGAAAAATCTTCCGGAACTACCTGTTCATTCAGATGCGCTAATGTTTGCGGCAGCCGGGAAGCGCTGTTATAGCAGCAAATAATAACTGAAACGCCTTTCATATTACTTTCCGGAATCTTCCACTTCATATTGATAATTATTTTTAAGCTACTCCACTTTTAGTATCCTTACTATCTGGTTTACCGGCAACGGTATTGGTTTATCCAGTGCGGTATAGGTGCCCGCATTGGTGGCAATGAATTCCACGAGGTCAAACAACTTGTGCGGATCTTTACTCCACCGGGCCCTGATGAATTTCTTCAGGGATTTCCGGGAGAATTTCCATCGCGGCATTATTTTTTGTTCGAGCGATCTTTTTTGTTCAGGGAATACCTGTAACAGGCAGGTTTCATAACAGATAAATGTGCCATACAGCAAGCGTTGAAGGTATTGGCTGTTGGCCCGGCTGCGGGGTATGATATGCGTAAGTTTCAGGGCGGGGGATACGCCTGCCTCGTATCCTTTGCTGATGCAGTGTAGTACCATTTGGGTATCTTCTCCGCTGCTGAGTTTATTCCCTTTTCTTCCCGAGGCGGTAAAGCGTCCCTGGCGGGCCAGCTGCACAAATTCTTTTAACAGGGAAGCGGTGGTGCAAAGACCGGTACCAAAAGGATAACAGGATTGCCATGAAGTTTCGCGTGCGGTTCTTACCGTTTGTTCTTCCCGTTGCTGAAAGGCCATGCTGGCAAAATGCATAATGGCAGCATCTACGCCGTCAATGAAATCCACCTTCACCTTGCCAGGGCCCCAGGCTGCCACGTTAGGGAATTGTTCGTTTAGTTTTTTTAGTTCCCGGAGGTAATCCCTTTCCGGTTCATTGTCGTAATCAAAGTATACGATAAAGTTGCCAGCGGCTTTTTCTATGGCCGCCATCCGTGCATAATTTACGCCCTGTTCAGGTACCAGGAGGAGGTGCATGCCGGGGATCTTTTCTTCAAACTCCTTTACATATGATTGCTGGTGGAGTGGGAGATCGCTGTTATTATCCACTAAAATAACTTCGGTGGAAATGCCGGTAGTGTCCAGGCGGTATACTGCTTCCAGGCAACGTTGCAGGATGCGTTCGTCCGGGTTAAAGGTGCATATGACCAGCGAATAATCTATCGTTTTTTTCCAATCCATAACGAGTCATATTGCCTGGAAAAATTAAAATGGTCGCCTGCCAGGTTCTGGATTACATAAGTAGGTCCCAGTTCATCCCGGTCCGGGTAGTAATCGTGGAAAGCGATGTAGCCGCCTCTTACCACTTTAGAGGCGTATAATTCAAAATCCGATCTGCATCCTGCGATGGAGTGGTCGCCATCGATAAAGAGGAAGTCGATCTTTTGAAAATCGTTGTGCATTTCATATGAGTAGCCTTTCTTCACGATGATTTTATCATGAACAGACAGGCGTTCCATATTTTCCGTAAAGCGGATCAAAAGATCGGTAGTGGCGCCTTTTTCTGCATATTCTTTCCGGCTTCCCTGGTCGAACCCTGCGTCTGCATTAAATGGATCAATCGCATAGATTTTTCCTGACCGGAGTCCTCTTGAAATGCAGTAAGTGCTTTTGCCCTGCCAGCTGCCAATTTCCACCACTACCGCATCGCGACGCAATTTGCGTGCGGTAAGGAACAGCCCCAGTGCTTCCCGTTCGGTTAGCCATCCATCTATTTCGTAATAGGGGTGGATCTTTTTCAGGGCAGATTTTTCTATCATTTTTTTAAACATACTGCTGGACGTTTGAGGATGATTTATTTAAAAAGACTTCTTACCCACCGTTTAAACCGTCTTCTCAGCAGTTGCTCTTTTTTTACTTTTTGCCATTTCTCTTCGAGCCTAAAGTCTTTGCTTAAAAAATAATAATCGGCGCGTTTTTCCGGCGTAAAATGCAAAGGATGCACCAAAGGTTTTTCCAGTTGTTCCGCCGGTAAATTGGCGTGATCTTCCGGGACATTATAAGTGTGGGTGGCATCCGGCCTGAACCCTAAGTTGCTGATCAGATTTACATTTGGTGTAATACATAGTCCATTCCGGAAAAAGTTAATCAGGTTAAACTGGTAGTCCCAGGAATCTATTTCTTTTCTTTTTAATTTTTGAAAGATTTCGATCCATCCATCGATCAGGAACTGATCACTAAAGATATTTTCCAGTACAGCAACGGCGTCTTTTTCGTTATAGTGTTCCAGGTCGATGTCGTATGCTTCCCATGCCCGCCGCCAGCTTGCCCATCCCCAGATGTGGCTGTATTGTGAGAAATAATAGCTGCCGTTTCCCCACTTTTTTCCCATCTGCAAATTGGTACCGGTGATATTTACCATACGGGTATCGTGCCGGTACCGGGGAAGCAGCTGATCGCAAAAGTAGAAGAAGTCGTTGGTGGGCAGGCAATCATCTTCCAGGATAATACCTTCCTCTTCCTGTTGAAAAAACCAGGTCACAGCTTCCGCTACAGCAACCTTGCAACCTTTATTTTCTTCACTGAATAGTTTGTGCACGCTGCAGTCCCAATCTACCTGGTCATAAATCATTCTTGTTTCCCGGCATAGCTGTGTATCTTTTTCTACACCGGCTCGTGGTCCGTCTGCAGCGATATACAACTTAGCGGGCCGGGCTTCTCTTACCCGTTCAAATATTTTTAAGGCAGTATCAGGTCGGTTGAAGGATAATAATAGGACAGGTGATTGCACATGATAATTGGCCATACCTGATAAATAGATGTATAGTAAATTTAATAAAATGATGCATGGTAAACAAGGATAACTGATCAGTGCACAGTTATCTTCTTTATATGTTCTTTCCAGAAAGGAAATCTGAACCAGGCATGGCATCCGAGTGGTAACCTGCCGTTATTTAATTCATACAGCCGTTCTGGATTTACTTCAAAACTGAATGCAGCGGCGGTTTCCGGCGGAGCTGTTTTGAATGAGGGATCCAGGAGTGGAACTACCTGCGTCCAGATCATATCTTCATTAAAATTTTTCCCGGTATAATATTTTTTAAGATGGATATTAAAAAAGATAGCGTCCTGATCCTGTTTTATTCTTTTCCGTAAAGCGGCGCAGTTGGCATAAATAAAATGGTAGAACTTCCATCTTAGCCTATATCTTCTAAGTAATTTCAGCACGCTAAGACATGACTGTATATTCCGGATAGAAAAACCGGAATTAAGCGCACCATGGAATGGTGCATCCGGTGTTGCATTCAGGTATCCCTCAAAAACAGGCGCTCCTATAAAATCGAAATCGAATCCATGATGCTCGTGTACTTTGGAACTGAAGATATAAGCATCCAGTTCGTAGGTCATCATAAATTCGTAGTCAGCAAATTGCTGGTAAAACGGAACAGATAATTTCATCCGGTTATAGTTTGCCAGAGAAGAAAGCCATGACGGAGCTACCGGTTTTGGGATGAGCCCGGGATGAATTGCGAGAAAGAGGTCGACGGGCAAGCCTTCCGGGAAAACAAGAAAACAGTCGAATGCTTTTAAATGCCTGTAGCAAGCGTGTAGCGATAACGTTTCCTCCTCGGACAACACGGACTTATGTACAGGTATTATTACACAGAGTTTGCGGTGCACGGTCATATTTTAACTATAGGTTATTAAAGAAATGGTTCAGATGATAAAAAGGGTCTATTGTATTTAAACCAACAAAGAGCGATTTTGTTTTAGCCAGGGGCAGGAAGTTATGGAGGGCTACCTGAACTAAATTATCGCATTTTTGTTGTTTGTTTTTTTGTATATTGACTAACGTGTTAAAGATCCCGTTGCCTTGCATCTCCACATATCATTAATTATATTAAATCATCCAAAATCTTCCTTTATGAAATTTTCTTCCCGTCACCTGCCCCTGATGTGCTTATTTGCTGTAATTCTGGCTTTTGCTGCCTGCTCCAAAGACGGAGCCCAGGGCCCTGCCGGAAATCCTGGCCCTGCTGGTCCAGGGGGCCCCGCCGGTCCTGCCGGCCCCGGTGGCCCCAAAGGTGATACCGGTGTGGCCAATGTGATCTACTCGGACTGGCTCAACGTTGCTTTTGATAGTATCCGGGATGAAAATGGCGTGCCAACCGGCGATGGCTTTATTGGCGCCATAGAAATTCCCAAACTGACCAAGGAGATACTATCCAAAGGCGTCATAAATGTTTATTTCAACATTGATTCGGCCGATGCACCTTATATCGTGCCTTTGCCTTACGTGGACCCCTACCTGTTTGTAAGTTTCCGCGCCTCCGAAGGAGGAATCGTTATCCTGGCCAGTCATGATCTCAGCTCGGGCAATTACCCCGGCGAAAAAGTGATCCAGCAGTTCCGTTATGTGCTGGTTCCTGGCGGCGTTGCTGCCCGTAGCGCCAGTGGAGTGGACTGGAAGAATTATAAGTCAGTACAGCAATACCTGGGACTAAAAAATTAACACAGATATTTTCGTGAGAAAGCCCTCCTGGTATCCTCGGGAGGGCTTTTTGTTGAGCTATATGCACAGTTTGTTCCGTCGCGGCTACGTCCGCTCTTCCTTTTGCCGCTGTAGCATGGCATCTGGCAACCGGCTTCTAATTTGATAGTAGACCAGTATGAAAAGGCTACTACTGATTACATTGTTTGCATACATACTCAATGGCTGTAACTCCCCGTCTGCGCCAGCCACGTCTGCTGAACACATTAGTCCCCGCAACGCCGGGATTACCCCTGAAAATGCCTATAACGACCTGTTCCTGGACAGTTCGGCGATAGCCGCATTCATCACTGCAGAAAAACTGAACGATACCATTGCTGACCGGTTACGCAGCTTTTATAATGCACGTAATTTCGAGTTTGCCTGGTTCGACAGTAAAGGGCCTGTAGAACAAGCCGCCGCCTTCCGGAGCCTGTACAATTACAGTAACGATAGTACCAGCAACCGGGCGCTTGATAAGCGGCTGAACGCCCTTATGGATGAAGACAGCCTGGTGGTGAGCGCCACAGACAAAGAATTCATTAAAACGGAATTGCAGCTTACCTGGCGGCTCATCAATTATTTCAGGGAAACCGGCGGCAGTATTGGTCAGCTTGAACATATGATACCAGCGCAGCGCTACACCGTGATGGAACTGGCTGACTCCATGCTTAAAACCAATGATAAAATGTTTCCGGCAGTTGCCCCCATGAAGGAACCGCTCAAAGCCTACCGGGAGTATGTAAAAAATGGTGGCTGGCAACCATTGCCCGTGATAAAGAAGGGGTTAAAAAAGGGGCAATCATCTCCCGAAATTATAGCCGTAAAAAAACGGTTGCAGATAACCGGGGAGCTGAAGCAAAATGACAGCACCGATGTATTTAATGATGAACTGGAAACTGCCATCAATACGTTCCGTAACAGCAATGGATATACGCAAAACGGTGTATTGAATGATACAGTGATCAATGCACTGAACGTTTCTGCGGAAGAGCGGATGCAGGCGCTGCTGCTGAATATGGAACGCATGAAATGGATGCCTGTTAAGCCGCAGGGGAAGCTGATCCTGGTGAATATACCGGCTTTCATGCTACATGTAACGGAGGGGGATAAACGTTTGTTCGATATGGATATTGTGGTGGGAAAAGAAGGACACAGTACGACTATGTTTTCAGGAATGTTGAACCAGGTGGTATTCAGCCCTTACTGGAATATACCCCGCAGCATTGTGCGAAAGGAAATTCTGCCAGCCATTCAGCGTAACAGGGGCTACCTGGCCTCGAAAGATATGGAAGTAACAGGGCAGGCGAACGGGTTGCCGGTGATCCGCCAGCGCCCCGGGCAACGTAATGCCCTTGGCCGCGTGAAGTTCCTGTTTCCGAACAGTTATAATATTTACTTTCATGATACGCCTGAGAAAAGTCTTTTTGACCGTGATAACCGGGCATATAGTCATGGTTGTATTCGACTGAAAGATCCGGTAAAAATGGCGCAGTTTGTTTTGGAGGACTCACCCCAATGGACCAACGAAAAAATTGACAGTGCAATGAACAGCGGAAAGGAAAAGTTTGTGGCGGTGAAAGATCCGGTGCCGGTGATTATTACCTATTTCACGGCATGGACAGAAGGAGGCAAATTATATTTTGCCTCCGATGTATATGGGCATGACGCCGTTTTTAAGGAAAAGCTGTTTAAATGAATTTAAGACGCGGTGCTGTCTTTTACAAGAATGCGGGTATGTGCAGAATAATATTTATCCGGGCTGTAAAGAAACAGGCAGGTACCATTCCTGATGCTGCTGATCACTTTACGGTGCACATTTTCGGGGATGGCGGGACATCCCAGGCTGCGCCCAATATAACCCTGTAATTTACCGAGGTTATCGTTCACATAATTTGCGCTATGCATCACAATACCCCTGCTGAGGGCATTATCGTTGATGCCGGCTTCTTCTCCCTCCAAACGGAGAGAATAACCATGTTCGCCGTTATAGGTATCGCCGGTAACATAAAAACCAAGACTGCTTTTAAAGCTGTTCATCTTGTTGGAAAAAGCATTGGCAATATCCTTACCGGAGTTCCGGCCATGAGAAACGAGCGTATTAAAAAGTAACAGCTTATTCTTCAAGTCTATCACAAACAAACGCTTTTTGGTGCTGGGCAGGGAGAAGTCGATAATAGACAACACATCCGGATTTTTGATCCTTCCGTTTTCCTGCAGATGCTCGTATCCTACCAGGGCATTGTCAAACGCCTCCCTGGAAAGACCGGTGGTATCCAGTCGCATCATGTCGTATAAACTTTCCCGTTGAACCGAGTCCGTTTTTACAGCGGTAGCTGGTTTAATAGCCGCGGTGGATGTTCCGGCAGTAGTAAGGTTTGTAAAATTTGTAAATAGGAATACGAAAAGACAAATGGTAATAATAAAAATCAACGGTTTAATCACTTTCTTCAATTTCATGTTCACACTCCGTGTTTTATTGGTTTAGAGAAAAGGCATAGACTGCAAATATACCGATTTTTAGGTTTAAAAAGTCCTGAAATCCGCGCCTGAGGCCGCTGAGCGGATATTTTAACAGGCCGTTCACATACATGAAAATTATGTATAAGTGGTTAATATTGGTTAAATGATGGACAATATCAGCAAAAGCTGATCTGCTATGATCCTTATCTTTAGTTTGTTGTTTCGTAAAAGGAAAAAACTGCCATAAAAATGGGCCGGTTATTGCTGCCGGCCCTTTATTATTTCCTCCATATTCGTTAACTTATCTTAAAAATATTCATTATGCCTGAGTTACCTGATCTGCAAGCCTTCCGGCATAACCTGGAAAAGGCGCTACTTCATAAAAAACTGAAGTCAATTACGCTAAAGAACGCGAAGAAATTACATACCAAAGAGGCAGACCTGCAGGCGGCCCTGGAAGGGCAGGTACTGGAACATATACAGCGGGTAGGAAAGGAGTTGCATTTTGTATTTAAAAACGGGCATGTGCTGGGGATGCATTTAATGCTGCACGGGAAATTGTATTTATTTGAAAAGAAGAATGAGCAGAAGCATACTATTGTAGAATTATTGTTTGCCGATGGCACCGGGCTGGCTTTGACGGATTTCCAGGCGGCTGCCAATATCACCCTCGATCCGGAAGAAAAAACGGCGCCGGATGCGATGTCGAAAGACTTCAATGAAAGTTACCTGACCGCCCAGCTGGCAAAGAAGAAAATAACCATCAAAAAATACTTGCTGGATCAGCACAATGTACTGGGCATTGGAAACGCCTATGCAGATGATATTTTATGGGATGCAAAGATCTCTCCTTTTTCTGTTGCCAATAAAATACCGGCGGCAAAGATCAAAGCGTTGTTGAAATCAGTTAAAAAAATACTCGAAGGAGCCGAAAAGAAAATCCTGAAAAGTAACCCTGATATTATTAATGGCGAGGTCCGCGATTTTATGCTGGTACATAACGCTAAATTAACGGAGAGTCCCGGTGGTGCTCCTATTAAGAAGGATACCGGCGGCGGCCGGAAAACTTATTATACGGATGAGCAGGAACTATTTGAGTAGTGCCATCACCTGTTCCGCATTTTGCAAAGCGTAGCCGTGCCCGTCGTTGTTAAAGAATGCCCAGACTGTATGTTTGTCCTGTTGCCATTCTTTGAATTTACCGGCATAGGTATCCATTGTTTTTTCAGGATATAGTTTATCGTATTTGCCGTCGGGTCCGTGGAAGCGGACGTAGATATGTTTTGCTGTTATGGCTTCTGCAAACGGCCACCGGCGCCCGGATAGTGCAATTACCCAGGCAATTTTGTATTGCCGCAATAACGTCATTGCTTCCTCAGAAAGCCAGCTTTCGTGTCGCGCTTCCAGTGCGAAATGATAATCGGGATAGTTTTCAGTCAGCACATTAAAGAAATGATCAGCTCTTTCTGCATCAAAAGCAGCCGTTGCGGGCAACTGGATGAGTACGGGTCCGAGGTGTTTGATGAAGGGATCGAAGATATCAAAGAACCTGGGCAGTGATTCTTCCGGATCCAGTAATCTTTTCACGTGAGTGATATATCTGCTGATCTTTGGGCAGAAGCGGAAACGCGCCGGCACTTTCTCTATCCAGGCGGCTACCGTTGCAGGTTTTGGGAGATGATAGAAGCTGGTATTTATTTCTGTTACCTTAAATTGTTTTGCATACCAGGGAAGATAGTCAACGGGTTTTAATCCTGTTGGATAGAATATTTCGCGCCAATGCTTATAGCTCCAGCCGGATGTGCCGATATGAATGCCTGCAGTTGCCATCATTTTTTAATAAGAGCGCTGCAAATGTTGTTCCCATATACATCAGAAAGCGGCACCAGGCGTGATGCCGCTTTCTGATGTATATGGGGTTGTATTATGCGGTGAGGGCTACTGTGCCGGCTTCTTTCTCTTTTGGTTCATAGATACCTGCTGCAATTTTCTCTACAAATAATTTCGGGAAGAATTTTGGCAGCCATGCGTTCAATTTATTGGTGAAGCCGGGAATGATCTCCGCTTTGCCTTTGAAGAGGCCGTCTATCGCAATTTTGGCGACTTTTTCCGGCGCCATATTGAAGCGGTTGGCAATGTTGCGGGTGTAGTCACCCATGCGTGCCCGGTTCACAAAGTCCGTGTCGGTGCTCCCGGGGCTCAGGGCACTCACTGATATGGGGGAATGCCTGAGTTCATACCGGAGCCCGCGTGTAAAAGAAAGCGCGAAGGCTTTTGTAGACGCATAAATATTGAGATAAGGCACCGTTTGATAGGCGGTAGTGCTGGCAAGATTGAGCAGGTATGCTTTAGAAAATTGCCGCAGTACCGGTATATAGGCGTACGATAAGCCTACCTGTGCCCTGATATTTACATCAATGATGTTGAACTGTTCCTGCAGCGTGAGTTGCTCAAACTGTCCGTTGATGCCATAGCCGGCGTTATTCACTACTACGGTCAGCGAATGATGCCAGGTGCAGCTCCAGTCTGTAACATTTGATAAAGCATCGGGGGCGGACAGATCCTGGTGTAACGTATGTACGTTCACGTGATATTGCGCCGCGAGTGTTTCCGCTGTTGCTGCCAGGCTTTTTTCATCTATATCTACCAGCAACAGGTGATAATTTCTTTCCGCGAGTTGTGCAGCAATGGCTTTTCCTATTCCTTTTGCTGCGCCGGTTATTAATGCGTATGACATCGGAATATATTTTTAAAGAGATGGCGTGTTTACTTCTGCGAGGCTTTCGGACCGGGCTTTTATATGTGCCCATTGTGGTTTGCCACCATACAGATGTTGTTTGAGATGTGCCAGTTTGTGATAAAACGGAGTAGGACTGCTGGCTGTTTTAGGCTGATAGGCGCCGGTGATGATAGGAATATACATCACTCTCCGGCGGCTTTTTTCGCCGGTGTAGGGCGACTGCTGTACGCGGTGCCAGAGGCGCCCATCGTGAACCGTGAGGTCACCCGCTTCAATTTCAAGGCCTACTTCTTTTTGATCAGGGTTATTATCGATGAAGTATTTCTTTCTGAATAATAACTTCAGTATTCCCTGTTCATGTGTGCCGGGTAATACTCTCAGGCCGCCATTGTCCAGCGGGCAATCGTCGAGATGAATGCCTACATTGAGCATTGGCAGGATGCGTGAGCCCAGGAACAGATCGCGCGGACTGTCGGTGTGCCAGCCCAGTTGTTTAAACTGGCTCTCCGTAGTGTTGACGTAGTGGTTTACCACCAGTCCGTCTTTTTCGTTTTCACCGATCCTGCCAGAGTAAGGACCCAGCAAAGCTGTGAGTGTTTGCAGTCTTTTATCTTTTAATAGCTCCCGCAGCACGTTGCTGTAGTGCGATGCGAAGGCGATGCGCTGGATCAGCGGGCTGCCGTCCACGTCTGTGCCAAATTTGAGCGGAATACCGTTTACTTTCTGGATGTTATTCCTGATCAATAATTCCTGTACACGTTCCACTTCTTCATGCACGGTTGCCAATGCACTTTTGTCGAGAAAGTTTTTGAACTGTATGATGCCATAGGTGCGGAACCAGGCAAGATGCGCTGCAGTGACTCCTCCGGCAAGGGAGAATACGGGTTGGTTGGTCGTTTTCATGACGAATTTTTTGTTAACAGTGTTAAATCAGTTGTTGAAATAGAAAATGGTGTCGCGGCAATTGGTGGGGTGGCCGCAGGGGGGAGTGGGAATTAACAACAACAATAAGACGCCGCTATTGCGGGGTGGTTGGTTGATGCGCTTATCTGGCGCAGCTTTAGATAATACTGATCTGTGTTCATGGCGGTATGTTTTTATTAGTCTACCAATCTTGTGGACAAATATAAGTATGTCATTTTATTTACCAAAAAATATTTTTTCAGAAAGGAGAAAGCGATACCCGGTCAGGCACCTGTAATACAGTACCATAAAGGTTCCTTCGGTTGGGTAACAGATAGAAGGGTGTATTCATACTGGAGTTGTACCCTGAAACAGCGGTTTATTTTGTACTGGTAAGCAGTTGTTCATAGTCGCCATTGGTATCTATATCTACTGCTCCCTGTGGAAAATCGACGGTAGCTACCTGCTCCCTGTGTTGGAGCAATATTTTTTTGGCGCCTTCCTGGCCATTGAGAGCCAGCAGTTGTGGAAAGAATGATTTGCCAAAAAGCGCCGGTGTGCCGGTAGCATCGCCATAGGTGCAAGCTACCATGGGTTTGCCGGTAGCATCTTTCAGTGCAAACATTTCTTCCAGCAGCGCAGTGGTAATGAAAGGCTGGTCGCACAGCAGCAGCAAAGCATTACTTACGTGAGGGGCTATACGTAGCAGGTGCTGCAATCCCGTATGGATAGAGCCGCCCATGCCGGCGGGCCAGTTGGGGTTTACCACGGTGTGTACTTTTTCTGACACAAGCTGTTCCCTGATCTGGGTGGCAAAGGCGCCAAGCACCACCACCGTGGGCATATCACACTGGCGGGCAACATGCACTACATTTTGCAACAGGCTTTTGTTCTGGAAGGGAAGTTGTTGTTTGGGTGTTCCCAGTCGTTTTGAGGCTCCGGCGGCCAGGATGATGATACCAGTTGTTTCCATTATAGTTGTTGTTGAAGGATGATCTGTTGTTCGCGGGAATGGATAGCAGTGCTTTTTTCCCGGAGTGATGTAGCGGCAGCGGCAGAGAGTACAGACTTTATTTCACTGATAACAGACAAGGCTATTTCTTCCGCTGTTTCTGCACCCAGGTCCAGTCCTGCTGGTCCGTATATACGTGCCCGTTGTTCCGCGGAAACGCAGATGCCGTTTTCAGCCAGTTCGTCGAACATGCGCTGCAGCTTTTTGGCGGGACCCAGTACTCCGGTGTAAGGCAGTTGCAGCGGAAGCAGTTGCGCCAGCAGGGCGAGATCATAGTTGTAGTTATGCGTCATCAGCACTGCCACGGTATAGTGATCTGTTTGTACCTGGGAGAGCACTTGTGCAGGCTTGGCGGTGATCAGCTGTGTGGCTTCCGGAAAACGCATAGTGGTAGCGTAACCGGGGCGGCCATCCACAACGATGGTGTGCCATCCGAGCAGCGCAGCTATTTTTACCAGCGGGATAACGTCGTTGCCGGCGCCGGCGATCAATAGTTGTGGCGCTGGCGGGATGTAAGCTATATGTGCCGTATAGTCGTTGCCGGTAGAGAGGTATGTTTTTGTAAAAGGCGTATGTGTTTGCAATGCGTGATGTGCATCTGCGGTGACGGCGTTTTGCAGGTCGCCGTCTGTTATGCAGTGCTGCATCTGGCCATTGGCGGTGAGTACCAGGCAGGTACCGGGTTGTGGCGCTTTGCGCTGGCGCAGGGTGAACAGGGTCACCAATACTGCCGATGCGCGATGGGATATTATTTCCTGCAACATGGCCACGGGATTGGTGGGATCTTCCGCGTTCACCGGTTCCAGCAATATATGAATGATACCGTTGCATCCGAGTCCTACGCCCAGTTTGGCATCATCTTCATCATTGGTATCATAGGTTACCAGCATGGGCTGTTGCTGCATCATTACCAGTTGCGCTTTCCGGAGGGCGTCTCCTTCGAGGCAGCCGCCGCTGATGGCGCCGGTGAGCACACCGGTTTCTGTAACCAGCATCCTTGCGCCGGGTTGCCGGTAAGCAGAGCCTTCTACGTGTACCACGGTGGCCAGCGCGGTTTTTATGCCCTGGCTGCAGGCAGCATAATATGATTTTACGATATCTTCCAGTTCTTTCATGAATTCATTTTATTTCTCGTTTCCAACTGGTATACTTTCTCATCAAGCACTTTATCGGGAGTGATAGGCAGGTCACGTATCCGCTTGCCGGTAGCGTGGTACACTGCATTGGAAACTGCGGCAGCAAAGCCTATCAGCGCTATTTCTCCCATGCCCTTTGAACCCATCGGATTAATGTAAGGATCTTTCTTGTTAATAAAATATACATCGGTGGGTGGTGTATCTGCATTTACAGGAACGTGGTAGTCTGCATAGTTATTGTTTACAAAACGTCCGAAACGGTGATCCATGACCGCTTCTTCGGTGAGCGCCATGCCTATGCCGCCTACCACGCCGCCAATCATCTGGCTGCGGGCTGTTTTAGCGTTTACAATAGTACCTGCATCTGCCACACTTACAATATGTTTTATACGAACCACGCCGGTAGCCGGGTGTACATGTACTTTGGTAAAGTGAACGGAGAAAGAATACATGGAATATTTTTTTCTTTCTTCCCCGCTTTGCGAAGTGGCGACTACATTTACTTCCGGCAGCAGTTGTTGTTGTAAGATCGTTTCGTAAGAAATTTTTTCAGATTGCCCGGCTCTCTGCAGTTGTCCATCTTCAAAAGTAATTGTTTCGGGGGCAGCATTTTTAAACGCCGGCACATGGTTGATGGCAAGGTCCGCCAGCTTTTGCTGCAGCGCCTTACAGGCATCTGTTACCGCGCTGCCTAAAGTAGATACGGTAGAAGAACCGCCCTGCTGTGGTGCGAATGGATAGGCAGATTCACCGAGCATGAACTTTATTTTCGCAGGGGCAATGCCGGTTACATCTGCTGCTATCTGTACCATTGCGGTAGCAGTACCCGGACCAATATCGGCAGCGGCGCTCTGGAGAATAAGCGCACCATCTGCTTTCAGTGTAGCCGACACCGTAGCTTTGCCGCGGAATGCACCAAAGGTACCGCTGCTCATGCCATAGCCAACCAGCATACCGTCTTCCTGCATGCTGCGGGGAGCGGCTTTGCGGTTCGACCAGCCAATTTTTTCAGCTCCCAGCTGATAAGCTTCCCGGAGATATTTACTGGAGAAAGGCAGGTTCTTTTCAGGATCGGTATCCGCGTGGTTCAGTATTCTGAGCTCCAGCGGATCCATATTGAGTTTATACGACAGTTCATCGATCGCCGATTCCAGCGCAAATGCGCCGGTAGCTTCGCCGGGGCCGCGCATCCAGATAGGCGTGCTGATATTAAGCGGTACCAGTTTATAGCGGGTATTTACGTTTGGGCAGGCGTACATGAATTTACTCATGGCTACAATGCCTTCGGTAAAATCCTCGTAAGGAGAGGTAACTGCCACCGCTTCATGGGTGATACCGGTGAGTTTACCATCCGCTGTGGCGCCCAGGCTTAATTGCTGTACGGCGGCGGGGCGGTAACCTACCAGTGTAAACATCTGATCACGCGTTATCACCAGCTTCACCGGTTTGCGCACTTTTTTTGCGGCCAGTATAGTGGCTATTTCAAGTGGCCAAACGCGGAGTGCCATACCAAAACCGCCGCCCACAAACTGTGAATGCACGGTGATATTCTGTTCGGGTAATTGGAATAATCTTTTGATGGTGTCCTGTACATTTTTTACTCCCTGGGTTTTGGCATACACTACCAGTGAATCCGGCGTATCCCAGTGGGCAATAATACCAGCCAGTTCCATGGGATTATGCACTTCCAGCGGAAGACTGTAGGTGGCATCAATGGTTACCGGCGCTTTTTTCCAGGCGTCTGCTTCCCCGCGTGTATAGTCTTTCATCCGGTTGTTCTGAAAGGCTTTGCCCATATTGGCATTCATATCGGTATAATGCGTTTCCTGGTTGTATTGTACTTCCACCAGGGAGGCGGCATATACGGCGCGTTCCATTGTATTGGCCATCACTATGGCTACGGGTTGCCCGTTGGAGTAGATGCGGTTGTCTTTGAATATTTTGAGACCGTCTTTCGCGTTGGGATCGGAATTCTTGTATCCCGGCACCGGCGGCGCGTTGAGGTGAGACACCACATCCTGCACGCCGGGGGCCTTGAGAGCTTTGGTAGTATTGATGCTCTTAATGGTGCCATTGCTGATAGGGCTGCATACCAGCGCGGCATACAGCAGATCCGGCAAGTGATGGTCGGCAAAATACTTTGCCCCGCCGGTTACTTTCAGGCGGCCATCTACACGGTCCATCGACTGTCCTGTTTGTTGCTTTTTCATACGCTGGCAGCTTTAAGTAAGGCGGTTTGGATACTGTTGACAGATAAACCGGTTTTAAACCGGTTATGCTGGTATGCTTTGGCAGATTGCAGGGCGATGTTGGCGGCATCGCGGAAATTTTCTTCCGTGGGCGCTTTACCGGCCAGTGCTTTCTCTGCCTCATATAGCCGCCAGGGCTTATGCGCTACGCCACCCATTGCCAGCCGGGCGCTCCTGATTACATTATTGCTGATATCCAGCGCTGCAGCTACCGATACCAAGGCAAATGCGTAAGAGGCGCGGTCACGAACTTTCAGGTAGTATACATTTTTCGTGTAGGCGTTAGCAGGAATTTCCACCGCTGTGATCAGTTCTCCCTTTGCCAGGTTATTGTCCAGCTGCGGGGTATTACCCGGCAGGCGGTGAAAATCTGTGAAAGGAATACGGCGGTTACCTTTTGGGCCGCTTACCAGTACGGTAGCATCCAGTGCGGCGAGGGCCACGCACATATCGCTGGGGTGTACGGCAATACAGCTTTCGCTGGCACCAAAGATGGCGTGCATACGGTTGATACCACCAATGGCGCCACAGCCGCTGTTGGGGCTGCGTTTATTACAAGGCATGGTAGTATCATAAAAGTAAGTGCAGCGGGTACGTTGCATCATATTGCCGCCTACGGTAGCCATATTACGGAGTTGCTGTGACGCACCTGCCAGTAATGCCTGCGACAGCAGCGGATGATGCGTGGTAACCAGCTCATGTGCGGCCAGTTCACTGTTAAGTGCCAGTGCGCCTATATGCAGGGTATTACCATTTAGCTGGATATCTTTTAACGGCAAACGGTTAATGTCTACCAGTTTTTCCGGGATCATTACACCGCTTTTCATCAGGTCCAGCAGGTTGGTACCACCGGCAATGAAGCGGGCCGTGTTATCTTTTGCCACCGCATCTATGGCTGCTTTCAGAGTGGCGGGGCGTACATAGGAGAACTGGTTCATACTGTTTTCCCTCCCTGTTTTACATCCATGATGGCATGAACGATATTGTCGTATGCGCCGCAGCGGCAAATATTCCCACTCATAAATTCTCTTATCTCTTCCGGGGAACCGGCATGGCCTTCGCGGATACAGGCTACCGCCGACATGATTTGCCCGGGCGTGCAATAGCCGCACTGGAAGCCATCGTGCTTAATAAAGGCTTCCTGTACCGGGTGGAGTTGTTCCCCGTTGGCGAGGCCTTCAATAGTAGTAATCTTTTTGCCTTCCTGCATAACGGCGAGCGTGAGACAGGAATTGATACGGTGGCCGTTTACATGCACCGTACAGGCGCCGCACTGACCGTGATCGCAGCCTTTTTTGGTACCGGTCAGATCCAGTTGTTCCCGGAGCAGGTCCAGCAATGTAACACGCGGCTCTACAGTAACCTGTACTTTTTTTCCGTTTATTTCCATGCTAACCGGCATCTTCTCAAAGATGCCGGCAATGGCTTCATCGTGTTGCGCTGCTTTCATTACCAGCGGCGGTGTGAGGGCCAGTGCCATCATCGCGGAGGATTGTTTCAGGAAGTCGCGGCGGGCTTCATGTTTTTCCTTTTTATGCGGATGGTTTTGTTGGTCGTTTTCCTGTGGCATTTTCTACCGGATTTAATCACTAATAAGTTAGCAAATAAATCCGGATTTTGGCTTTAAAATAGATGAACGGATATATCTTTTTAATGGACGGAAGAAGAACAGTAGTTTTAATTAGTCCTGTTTTATGCATGAATAGCACCAGTTATCAACACAGCATTGATTTATTTTCGTGTAACAATCCTCGACAATGCGACTAACCTTATTACTGGGCCTGCTCTGGGTTATGCATCCGGCCTGTGCACAAAAAGAAAAGGAGATGACTATGCGTGATATGATCATTTTTAAAGCGGCTGCGGCCAATGATACCGATGCTATCAAAACGGCGGTTGCCAGGGGCGAACAGGTGGAAGCAAAAGATGCGGAAGGGCGTACGCCGTTAATGGTGGCGACTTATCATCATCATACTGCTGCCGCAAAATTACTGCTCGCTGCCGGCGCTAATGTAAATACGCAGGATCACCTGCAGAACTCCCCTTTCCTGTATGCCGGTGCGGAGGGCTATACCGATCTGGTAAAACTATACCTGCCCGGTGCGGATTATAAAGTGTATAACCGCTATGGCGGCTCTGCGTTGATCCCTGCCTGCGAGCGCGCACATCTTGAAGTGATAGCCATTTTGCTGGCAGATAAAAATTTCCCGGTAGATCATATCAACCGCCTGGGCTGGACTGCCCTCCTGGAGGCAGTGATACTAGGCCAGGGTGGCGCCGCGCATCAGCAGGTGGTGAAGATGCTGATTGCCGCCGGCGCCCATGTGAATATAGCGGACAAAGACGGTGTAACGGCTTTGCAACATGCACAAAAAAGAGGCTATAAAAAGATCGTACAGCTGTTGCAACAGGCCGGGGCCCACTAGTTTTGTTCTTCAGATCTGACAGATGGCTTTTTATTGATCAGGTAATATCCACCGGAGAGCCCGACCATGAGCGCTGCCAGCACTATCTCCGACATAGGATTCCCTTCAAAAATATCGAGCATCAGGATCTTCCGGCTTACAGCAATCATACATATCATCAGGATAATCCTGATTTTTACTTCATGGCTTTTTTCAAACACCTTTACCGTTTCCAGTATCTCCAGGGCCAGCAGTATATTGAAGAACAGGAGGGTCATGCTCCGGCTGTATTCAGGTGCATATGTAAACCCAACATCCTGGAATCGTTTTATAAGCTTTTCAGATGTGAAAGCCACTGTTGTGCGAATTCATTGCCCGGTTCCAGTTGCAGCAGTTGTTCAAAAGAGGCAATGGCTTCAGGGATCTGTTCCATATGGTAAAAGAGTACCGCACGGTTCAGGTGCACATATGGATTTTCGGGTGCAATGGCGAGTGCTTCGTTGTAAACGGTGAGTGCCTGATCGTATTGTTCCAGCAGCATCAGTATGGAGCCTTTGTTCATGAGCAGTGGCGGCTGACCGGGTGATAGCTCCAGTCCTTTATTGGCGTACACTAATCCTTGTTGCAGGCGCTCATACACGCTTTGCTGTGTGGCTTCATTGGGGCCGCTGTCTTCCATGTGCGTGATGGCAGCATTGGCGTCCTGGAGGATCTGTACCACCTGTTGTTCGTACCAGGCAGCACTTTTATCTACCTGTTCTGTAAATGGTACGGCTTCGAGGTCTATTTCTTCTTCCACATCTTCCGGCGCGGTGGCGGGCATTTTATCTGCTGCGGGAGCGTACCACCACTTACAGAATTTCCCCAACTCACCGCCTACGGGCAGTTCATCTGCCGGCGGCAATCCTTCATCAGGAATGGCGTCGTTGGCTATTACCAGTTCCAGTATGGCTTCCAGTGCTTTGTAGTGAATGGGCTCACCTTCCTGTTCTGCCTCCATTACCATGTAAGGAAGGAGCTGGTACCAGAGGCCCAGCACATCTTTATCTTTTTGTTCGCCGGCTGCTTCCGCCACTTCATGCGCCAGCGGGAAGGTATCTATCTTTTCCGGCGCTGCGGCATCGTCGCCGGTAAGAGCGCCATGGGCTACCATAGCGGCCCAGAGAGAAGATCCCGCATCGCAATATAAAATATAGGATTGGGTGGCAAAATCGAAATTGGCGTAACCCGCTACAGGATTGGTTTCCTGATCCCATTCAGCAGTAGGCTCTTCATAAATAAAGCTGAATTTCTGACTGGCAGCCAGTGCATCAAACCAGGCCGCATGCGTGGCATAGGCCGGATGCGCAGTAACGGGAAAGGTATAAACGAAATGATGTTTGATTAATACATCCATTACCCGGAAATGGGTAAAGCCGGTGTCGTATTGCTGTTGTAATTTGTACAGATTAAAAAAGAGGCTCCTGCGATCAAGTCCTTCTTCCTGGCTTTTATCCAGGCAAAGAACAGACAGTTCCACCAATGTTTCAATTTCATGCATCGCCATAGGTTACTTGCTTTGGTGCAAAACTACGCGAATTTTGTCTTTCTCGCTGATTACGCTGATTATACTGATTAACCGGATTTTTACTTTGGGATTTTAAAAGATTTTGGGAGATATAAACAGATATTTGCTTATGTCTCCCCAATCCTTTATAAAATTAACAAAATCAGTATAAATACCGGTAAGTATAAGGGAGATAAGAGCGATGTATCCGCTTATATCTCCCCAAATCTTTTAAAATCAAAAGTGTTCAAATCCGGCTAATCAGTATAATCAGCGTAATCAGCGAGTAAGACAAAATTCGCTATTTCAACAAAACGTTCTTCACATATTTATAACTCTGCGTTACGCTGTCGAATGGTTCGATGGTGATTTTGTCCTGTTCTACAAAGAGGTGTTTTACACCGGCAAGTTTTGCCTGGGCAAATATTTTGGAGAAGTCGATGCTGCCGGTTCCTACTTCTGCAAAGGTAACGCCGGAGAGCAGTTCCATCGAGGTTTTGTTTTCTGTGCCTGCAGCGGTAAGACTGGCAGTATTGGCTTTGTCCATGTCTTTCACGTGCCAGGCGACAAATCTGCCTGGTGCTTCTTTAAACAGCGTAATGGGATCGTGCCCGGATTTTACGACCCAGAAAAGATCCAGTTCAAAGGCAACGAGTGCAGGATCTGTTTCTTTCAGCATAATCTCATAACCGGTGCCGGGGTTGTCTGCCAGTGGTTTGAACTCCCAATAATGGTTATGATAACCGATTTTCAGGTTGGCTTTTTTACATTGTTCGCCGGCTTTATTCAATTGTTCGGCCATGAACTTATAATCATCTACGCCCAGCTTTTTATCCCAGAGGGAGAGGGGCAGTACAGGAACGATAAAATATTGTTGTCCGAGCGCGGCGGCCAGGTCAATTTGTGGCTGCAGTGCATCTGCGTTGCCATTGCCTTTGGTGAGGTAGTCGTTAAGCTGGTAATGGCCACTGGGCGTACTGAGCTGGTGTTGTTTCAGCACGGCATTTAGTTCGGCGGGTTTCAGTCCCCAGAACTCAGCTTTGTCGCCCGCTCCCTGGTAGCCGTAAAACGTTTCCACTTCTTTGTAGCCGATGCCTGCTACTTTGGCCAGCGTGCCTTTGGGGTCTTTGGCCAGCTGGTCGCGGAGGGTATACAGCTGTAAACCTATTTTCTTTGGCAGCGCTTTGTTGCCGTTCATGGCGGCCAGCGCACCGGGTAACATCATACCTGCGGCTATCAGCCCGGTTTGTTGTATGAAAGAACGTCTCGACGTATGCATGGTAATTATGTTTGGAACGTGGGTAAATGTGCAACTACTGAAGTGGTTACGCAGAGCAATTTAATAAAACGATTTTATCTTGTTGAAATTTTTTAAAAAGGATAACGGGAGGTAATACTTTTTTGCGGAAACGGGTAGAATAGTACAACAGGATGTACTGGCTTCAATAACACAGATACCTCGCTGCAGCAACCCTTGTTTTCAGCTGTATGATACTGCTGTAAAGGTTTGTACGCCTTGCTTGCTGCGTCATTGCAGCAGCCTTTTTTGTTCCTGTAAATTTTGAAAAGATGTGGGTATAATTAATTAAATTGTTAGTAGTTACTTATCCAAAACCACGTGTAAAATGAATTTTTCTTTCAGCGATGTAAAGCAGCCGGAGGAAGGTACCCGGAAGAAATCGAAGGTGAGAGAATGGATAGAAGCTGCTCTTTTTGCTGTGGTTGCCGCTACCCTTATCCGTACCTTTATCTTTGAAGCTTTTGTTATCCCCAGCGCTTCTATGGAAAAAACGTTGCTGATCAACGATTTTATTTTTGTCAGCAAAATCAGTTACGGTCCGCGTATCCCCATCACACCACTGGCCTGGCCTTTTACCCATCACACCCTTCCGTTTACCAGAAACACCCCACCCTTTTCCACAGCTGTTCAATGGCCTTATACACGGTTACCGGGTTTCAGCAGTATTCAACGAAACGACGTGGTAGTATTTAATTATCCCTGCGGGGATACCGTACTGAAAACCATTACCGGCGATGATGAGGATTACTACACGAATATGCGGTCGCTTGGTGCGGAATACGTTCATAAAAATTATCCTCCTGCTATAACCCGGCCGGTCGACAAAAGAGAAAACTGGATCAAGCGATGCATTGCCATTCCCGGTGATACGCTGCAGATCATCGATGGCATCGTGTATATCAATCATATACCTACCGCTTCACCGGAACATTTTGAAGCGAGGTATTATGTTACCATGCCGGATAAGAAAGAACTCAGCGACTCTATGCGGGATGTGCTGGGAACAGACCATATCCAACGGGCTACCCGCGATTCAGGTATGTTTATTTACAACCTCACCACCGCCAATATAGATACCCTGAAGTCGATGGCCGCTACCGTAAAACGTTATGTATATGACGCCTTCGCGGATTCCAGGGTGTTTCCCTTTGCTACAAAACACTACGAGTGGAATGAAGATTGCTTTGGCCCTTTATATATCCCGCGGAAAGGTTCCACCGTAACGCTGGACACGCTTACACTGCCCTTTTACAGCCGCATTATAGATACCTATGAACATAACACGCTACGCGTAGTAAACGGAAAAATTTATATCAACAACCAGGAAACCAATACCTATACCTTCAAAATGGATTATTACTGGATGATGGGGGATAACCGCCGCGAGTCGATGGATTCGCGCTTCTGGGGCTATGTTCCCGAAGACCATGTAGTGGGCAAAGCCTGGATCATCTGGATGAGCATTCATCATAACCGTATTCGTTGGGGGCGGCTGTTCTCGGCGATAGAGTAGGGCGCCTTCGGCGCTTTTAAATTGTCTTGGCTCAGGATTACGCTGATTATACTGATTAGTTTGATTTTTACTTTTGGATTTTTAGATTTATAATTAAGGGAGATAAGAGCGAATATATTCGCTTCTATCTCCCTTAATCCTTTATAAAATCCAAAAGAATAAAATCCAGGTAATCAGTATAATCAGCGTAATCCTGAGCCAAGACAAAATCCGCGCTCTACTTCGTACGCGCGACGTTGGCTTTTACCTGCTCCAGCAGGCCGTCGAGCGCGGATCTGTTGAGGAATTTGCCTTTTACTACGAGGGCGTGGATTTTCTGTGTGTTGTGGATATCAGCTAACGGGTTGGCATCCAGCAGCAGGATGTCTGCTTTTTTGCCGGGAGCGATAGCGCCATAATTGGTTTTATGCAGGTAAGCGGGTGAGTTGATCACGGAGGCCTGTAGTGCCTGTAACGGAGTTAATCCGAACTTTACCATTAGTGCCAGTTCCTGGTGAAGACCGTTGCCCGGATAATCAAATGAGTTCAGGTAGCCAGCATCGGTGCCGGCCATAATGGTAACGCCGGCTTTCTGCAGCAGCGGCAGGATAGAAGATGATTTTTCATAGATCATCTTGCGCCAGGCAATGGCAGCGCTATCATCTGCTATTACGCGCTTCACGCGCATTTCATAAGTGCGTTGAATACCTTTGCCAATATATTGCAGGTAGGGATCGTGTGCGTGGTTATCCTGGTCAAAGTACGCCATTACATTTCCCAGTGTAAGCGTTGGCGTTATGAAGGTACCTTTTTCTGCCATGTGACGGTAGGTGCTCATAGCAGCGGCGGTATCAAAGTTGTTGAGGATATATTTATTGATATCTTTTCCTTTGATTTCACCATTGGCGATGGCACGCGCAAAAGCCGCATCATCTTTTACGCCGGCTTTCCAGGCATAGGTCAGGTGTTCTACGGAGCTGAGTCCTGCGTCTGTTACCTGTTGCATGGTGAGTACATAAGGTACGTGTCCGGAAATGAACATCCCTCTCTTCCTGGCTTCTTTTAATGCTTCGAGGTAGATCTCCGGCTTAATGGTATTCTCTGTAATTTTTACAAAGTCGACTTTCAGTTTCTGCAGGGAATCCAGCGCCTGTTGTAGTTCTGCGGAAGTACCTATTTCCAGGTCGCCGAGCCAAACGGATTTGTAACCTTCCAGCTTTGGACCGGAGGTGAAAATGGTAGGACCCTGTAACTGGCCGTTGTTGATGGCATCGCGCCATTTTAAAACGTCTGTGCTGATATCTGCGGCACAATCGCGGATGGTAGTAATACCGTGGGCGAGATATAGCGGCAGGAAGTTTTTATTTTCTTCGGCCAGTGTGTCGCCGCCACCAAAGTGCATATGCATATCCCATAAGCCGGGCATGGCATATTTACCCTGCCCATCTACCATTTGCGTGGCCTGGTATTGCGTGGCCTGTTTGTTATTTATCACAGCAATGATACTGTCGTTGCGCACCGCGATGGCCTGGTTGGCAGTGATTTTACCGGTTTTTACATCAATGATGCGTACAGACCTGATCAGCAGGTCGGCTTTTTTTTGCTGGCTGAATGCGGATATCCCGCAAAACAGTATCAGCGAAGAGAACAGTATTTTTTTCATACGAATGTTATGCTATAGCAGCAAAGGTATCCCCGTATGGAGGTGGAAAATGGTACTGGTTATAATATCACGGGTACATTTTATAACTGGCGCCGAAAATCCATGGGGGTAAGGAGCGTATATTTTCTGAAGAACCGGGAGAAGTAAGAAGTATCATTAAAGCCCAGCGTAAAGGCGATTTCTTTTATATCCATATCGGTGAGTGTGAGCATGCGTTTGGATTCCAGCAGCAGCCGTTCCCGGATGTAGGCGCCGGCGGTTTTGCCGGTTTCCTTCTTACATACCTGGTTCAGGTAACTGGCTGTAACATGCAGTTTGGCAGCATAGTAGGCCACTTCATGATATTGCGCATAATGTTTCTCCAGCAGCAGCAGGAAGCGGTTGACCAGGTGATTCCCCGCGGCAGCCACTTCTTCCGGGTGGATGGCGGCGTACCAGCGCTGCAGCAACAGCAGCACAATCTGCAGCCGGTGTTGCGTAATAATGGCGGCGGTTTCCTGCTCCATCAGCTGCAGTTCCCGGAAAAGCTGGTCGTACGGTGCGTTGTCCAGCTTTAATACCGGTTTGGACGATGGTGTGAAAAAAGGCCACAGGGGCCCTTTTTGTAACATGAACTCCGCAGAAAACATCACCTGGTAGCCGCTGGTATTCTTCGACAGCTGCCAGTGGTGCGCCTGGCCCGGTGCCAGGAAAAAAACGCTGCGGGCGCTCACTTTGTAGTCGTTGAAGTCGATGGTATGAACACCGCTTCCCTGGCTAATCACCAGCAGCATGAAAAAGTCATGTTTATGCGCTTCCGGTATCACCGTCATATTGATCGGTGCATGATATACTATTTTAAAATCTTCCTTTTTGTAAGGGAGATTAAATATTTTCTCTATACCAAAAACGGGAAGTGACATGCCGCGAAAATACGGATTAAGGTGTTTGAATCCGTAAATTTGCAGGATGCCCGTATTACATAACTCAGATTACCAGGCGCCTTTTTTATTGCAGAATCGCCATATGCTTACCATTTATCCCTCTTTATTCCGCAGCATCCGGCCGGCGGTTTACAGGAGGGAGAGGATTGCTACGCCAGATGCCGATTTCCTGGACCTGGATTTTAGTGAAAAGGGGAATGAGCGTATTGTAGTGATCCTGCATGGACTGGAAGGTAACGCCACCCGCAAGTATGTGCTGGGAATGGTGCATATCTTCAATGGTGCAGGGTTTGACACGGTATCCATGAATTTCAGGGGGTGTAGTGGCGAACCGAATAAAAATCTGCGTTTTTATCATAGCGGTGAAACGGAGGACCTGCATACCGTGATCCAATACCTGGTATCGCTGGAAAAATATAAGGCCATCCACCTTGTAGGCTTTTCCCTGGGAGGGAATGTAACATTAAAGTATCTGGGAGAAAGGGGCGCATCGCTGGACAGTGCTATAAAGTCGGCCGTGGCTATTTCTGTGCCGTGTGACCTGAAAAGCGGCTCTGCGGAGTTAGAGAAAAGACACAATATCATCTATATGCAGCGGTTCATCCGCGACCTGGGGGAAAAGCTGCGGTTGAAAGAGCTGCAGTTTCCGGGAAGCATCAGCCTCGACCGGTATGCGGACATCCGTTCTTTCCGGCAGTTCGACGACCGCTATACGGCGCCCATGCATGGGTTTAAAGACGCCCTTACCTATTGGGAACAATGCAGTTCCCGGCCGTTGCTGTCCTCTATCCGGATACCGGTATTGGTGATCAACGCCAAAGATGATCCGTTCCTGGGAAAGGAGTGTTACCCTTATGAGATAGCGGCCGATAGTCCCTACCTTTTCCTGGAAACTCCGCACCAGGGAGGCCATGTAGGCTTTGTGAAGTTTGGAGAAGATTTTTACTGGTCAGAAAAAAGGGCGCTGGCATTTATACTGGAAGTATAGACCGTACGCCTGAGCAATAAAATTCAGGTTGATATTTTCTAACGAAACAATTGCTCCAAATAAGAAAATCCGGAATTTCCTGAATACTTTTACCGATTAATAATTTGTTTTGCTATGATGAAGAGAACCGGACAACTCCTATGTTGCCTCGCCTTGCTGACAGGAAGTATACAGCCAGTAAAAAGTCAGCAGAAAAAAAATAAAGAGATCAGTTACTGGTTAACATCTCCCGACAAATCCATCGCGCTGCAGCAACAAACAACTACATTGCCTTTTACCGCGCAGGATAAAGGTATCGCCACCATTGAGGTAGATGCCGCAAAGAAATTCCAGTCGATAGACGGCTTCGGATTTACCCTCACCGGTGGTAGCGCCACGCTGATCAACCAGCTGCCTGCTGCGCAACAGGATGCGTTGTTGAAAGAACTGTTCCTCACAAAGGGAAATGGCATTGGCATCAGCTACCTGCGTCTCAGCATCGGCGCCTCCGACCTGAGCGCCTCTGTATTTACCTATGACGATATGCCCGAAGGACAAACAGACCCGGAACTGAAGCATTTCAATATCAACGAAGAGAAAAAAGACCTGATCCCTGTGCTGAAAAAAATTACCGCACTAAATCCGGGTATTAAAATCTTAGGCTCTCCCTGGACGCCGCCAGCCTGGATGAAAACAAACAACTCGTTTATTGGAGGCAGCCTGAAACCGCAATACTACGGCGCTTATGCCCAATATTTTGTAAAATATGTAAAGGCGATGAAAGCCGCTGGCATCACCATCGATGCCATCACCATCCAGAATGAACCTTTACATCCTAAAAATAATCCGAGCATGCTGATGCTGGCGGAAGACCAGGCCATCTTTATTAAAGATCACCTGGGCCCCGCTTTTAAAAAGGCCGGCGTCAAAACAAAAATTATCCTGTATGATCACAACTGTGATAAACCGGAATACCCGCTCACTATTCTGAGAGACAAAGCCGCTTATCCTTACGTGGATGGCTCTGCATTTCACCTGTATGGCGGCACTATTGATGCACTGAGTAAAGTACATGATGAGTTCCCGGAAAAGCACCTTTACTTCACAGAGCAATGGTCTGATGGAAAAGGCAGTTTTTCCGGCGAGTTGAAAAATAATGTCAGCAAACTGATTGTAGGCGCCACCCGTAACTGGAGCCGCAATGTATTGCAATGGAATCTCGCCGCTGATGCGCATTGGAATCCGCATACCGATCAGGGTGGATGCTCCCAATGCCTCGGTGGCATTACCATTGATGGACAGGCTATTTCACGCAACTCCTCCTACTACGTAATAGGCCATGCATCTAAATTTGTTCCTGCCGGTTCCATAAGAATCGCTTCCAATATTGCCGGTCCGCTTGATAACGTCGCCTTTTTAACGCCTGGCAGCAAAACCGTACTGATTGTGGTAAACACCGATGCGGCGGCGCAGGACTTCCAGATCAAAGCAAAAGGCAAAGTGGCGGCTGCATCCCTTCGCGGGGGAGAAGTGGCTACGTTTGTATGGTAGCGCGGATTTTGTCTTACTCAGGATTACGCTGATTTTGTTGATTACCAGGATTAGATTTTGTTCACGGGATTTATAAGGATTAGAGAAGATAGTAGCGAATATATCCGCTGTTATCTTCCCTGATATTTTACAAAAATCAAGATTAAAATCAGCAACAAAATCTAATCCTGGTAATCAACAAAATCAGTGTAATCCTGAGAAAGACAAAATTCGCGAAAGCGATCCCTGATGATTTCTTCACATTTCCTGACGCTACCTTAACATACGGTAGGATCCCTCCAGAAGGTTGTATATATTGCTTTACCACCGTTATGATTAATACCAGGCAGGAAGATATGACATTGAACAATGATAGTAATGCCCTTAGGGCGTTATGCCTGCGCGTGATGACCGGTCTTTCCAAAATTGCCAATTTCTGTAATGCCGGTATAGGTGACAATCGGCCCTCGATAAAAATAAAAACCTGGTACAAACAGCTGCCTGGAAATAAAACACTTTTTTATGGGTATTGAACGCAGGAAATTTCTAAGAAATATTGGTTTAACAATGGCTGGCGCATTAACGGTGCGCCTGCCGGTGTTAGGCAGCGCTATGGCAGAAAGTGGCCGCTTATTGTTCACCCGGCAACCGGATGCCGCCTGGATCGCTTCCCTGTATGAACGTGGCAACGCTACCACTTATCTTAAAAGCAAAAATGAACTGCAATACATCGGTATGCCGGTGGGAGGTATTATGTGTGGCACGGTGTACCTCGGCGGTGATGGCCGCCTGTGGCTCTGGGACATTTTTAATAAAAACCAGGAAGGAATAGAACCCAAAGTGGTTAACTATAGCGCCAATGTGTTGGATGGTGGCAAAAAAGTACGCTCCAGGGATGGCGCCTGCTATATTGAGCCATCGAAAAATATCCGGCCGCTCGACCAGGGATTTGCGTTGCAGCTTACCTGGGGCAAACAAACCATTATCCGCCGGTTCGATGAAGAAAGCTGGCCTGAAATCAGTTTTGAAGCCACTTACCCGATGGCCACTATCCGTTATACAGATCCCGCGCTGCCGGTTGTTGTAACGCTGGAAGCATTTTCACCTTTTATTCCTTTGAATGAAGATGATTCCGGGTTGCCTGTAACCATTCTATCTTATAAAATAGAGAACAAAGATACCGTACCTGTTACTGCAACCGTTCTCGGATGGCTGGAAAATAAGACGGCTATTTATTCTGTCGGGGATGCCCATGAACGCGTAAATACTACTGTGAAAGGAAAGAACTGGCAGGGCATTTATGAAACAGTACGTACTAAAAGCGGCAATGAGGAGGATTTTCAAAAACAGTACGACTATGGAAATTTTTGTATTGCTGCAGCAGGTAGTAAAGTAATGGTAAACCCGGCGATGCCCCCTGGTGAATTAACGGCCGCACATTTTTCCCTGATGTCTGCAAAGCAGGCAGTAAAAGGAGTTGGGGAGAAGCTGACCGGCACCGTTGCCACCAGGCATACGATACTACCGGGCAAGAGTATACGTACTGATTTTGCGATCTCCTGGTATGCGGCCAATCTGCATTTTAAAGATATCCAGGGTGAGGGACGTTATTATGCCAATAAATTTACCGATGCATCGGCAGTAATGAAATACGTACAGGAAAATTATACGCGCCTGGCCGGTGAAAGCCGCTTGTGGAAAGATACCTGGTACGATGCATCACTGCCATGGTGGTTTATGGAACGTACTTTTCTCAACATATCAACATTGGCAACCACCACGGCACACCGTTTCCGTTCCGGACGTTTTTATGCCTGGGAAGGCGTTGGCGCCTGCGAAGGTACCTGCACGCACGTATGGCAGTATGCGCAGGCTGTTGGACGTATCTTCCCGGCGCTGGAGCGCGACACGCGGCAACGGGTAGACCTCGGCATCGGCCAAATGCCTGATGGCGGCATCCTGTTCCGTGGAGAAGCAGAAAAGCGCCCGGCTATCGACGGACAAGCAGGCACCATATTGCGTATTTACCGCGAGCACCAGATGAGCAGGGATCATTCTTTCCTGAAACAAAACTGGCCGAATATAAAGAAGGCCACCCTGTTCCTGATCCGCCAGGACCGTAATAACGACGGCATGGAAGACACACCGATGGAGAATACACTGGATGCCGTTTGGGACGGGGAAATTGCCTGGATAGTAGGCCTGTGTATCGCCGCTGTTAAAGCCGCCGCACTCATGGCCGCAGAAGTAAATGACACCACCTTCGCTGCTATCTGCAACGACTATACGGAGAAAGGGAAACGGAACATGGAAACGCAGTTATTCAACGGCGAATATTTTATTCATCAGCCGGATAAGGTAAAGGGGAGGTCGGTGATCGGCTCTTACAATACCTGTCATATCGACCAGGTATATGGCCAGAGCTGGGCTTTCCAGGTAGGCATGGACCGGGTAATTGACCGTGAAAAAACATTGTCGGCTTTAAAGGCGCTGTATAAATATAATTTTAAGACAGACGTGGGACCTTATATCGCCGCTCATCCCGGAGGCCGGCCCTATGCCCTCGCAGGCGAAGGAGGTATGATCCTGAATACGAATCCCCGCAATGAAGAATTTCCATTCGGCGTAAAGAATGCCTGGCAGCTCGGTTACTTTAATGAATGCATGAGCGGCTTTGAACACCAGGTAGCGGCGCATATGATGGCGGAAGGGATGACAGATGAAGCGCTTACACTTACCCGCGCCGTACACGACCGGTACCATGCAGCAAAGCGTAATCCGTTTAACGAAATTGAATGCAGTGATCACTATGCGCGGGCGATGGCCAGCTATGGTACTTTTATTACTGCCAGCGGATTCCGCTATCATGGTCCTAAAGGTTTTATCGCCTTTGCACCTGCTATGAACAAGGAGCATTTCAAAGCGCCTTTTGTCACCGCCGAAGGCTGGGGAACTTATACACAACAGGGGAGCAGGCATACACTGCAGTTGAAGTATGGTCAACTGCAAATAAATACACTGTGCTTGCAGCATACCGGCGCGAAGCAGGTATTGCTGGGAGATAAGAAAATACCCGCCACTTTCAAAGAAGAAAACGGCGCTGTAACTATTCAACTGTCCGCACCACTGCAATTGAAGGCCGGCCAGCATTTTCATCTTACTATCGTATAATTTATGAAATCATATTTTCGTTTGGCCATAGCAGTTATATTGCTGTTTTCCTGTAAGATGGAAAACGGACCAGTAGCTGCTGTGGCAAAGCCATCGTGGCAACTGCAGCTGGATAGCCTGTTGCCGCTGCTGGGGCACCGTAACTGGATTATTATTGCCGATGAGGCGTTCCCGCTGCAGTCGTCGCCCGGAATGGTGTATATCAATACCGGTGCAGCGATGCCGGAAGTGGCACGTTATACGGTTCAAGGGCTGGATCGCAGTACTCATGTTCAGCCAACCCTTTACATGGATAAAGAGTTGTTATATGTACCGGGCGCCGCTGCTTACCGCGATACGCTGCAACAGATTTTTAAAGGACAGTCCGTACAAACCTTACTGCATGATTCCGTTTTTTCTAAGATGGATAAAACAGCGGGACTGTTTAAAGTGGTGGTGCTGAAAACAAACAGCACACTGGCCTATTCTTCCGTTTTTATGAGCCTTGATTGCAAATACTGGAGCGCAGACAAAGAAAAACAGCTCCGGGAAGCCATGAACAGGAACTAAAAATGCTGTACCTTTCTTACTGCAAACTGTAAAAAAATGGCAGAGTTAAAATTGTTCATGGTGGTGTTGGGATGTTCGCTGGAAGGGCGTCATACCGAACAACACGATGTTTTTTTTGGAATCGGTCATCACCTGCGTGACCTGATTCCTGATATGAAGGCCTTCTGGCCGGAGGCCAAAGATAAACTTCACATTGATGGGTACCGGGAAGTGAATATGGTGGATAACCACCGGATCAGGGTAGTGGAGAAAAAGGAGCCTCTGCGCCAGGAGATGCAATTATTTTTCCTGAACCTGGGCGGTTACAAGCCTGATGAAATGGAAGAATTTCATTACAAGATCCTCAGCGTGCAGAAAGACATCGGTGCATCAATACGGGCATCCAAACAAACGGCCTTTTACAAGCATACTTCATTTGGAGAAGCCACTTCACATGTGGATGATAAGTATGGCGTAGATGTGGATGATGTGCATACCGTAAAAGATATTTTACCGGCGCATCTCAAAGAAAGGTATACACTGGAGATCAGCCCGGCAAATGGTGTGGCAGCAGATCCCATTTATCTCGGATATTTTCAGCTGCAACACTTATGAATGGATCTGAATACATTGATTGGTCGCGGTACCAGCACCTCTATGAAGATATCCGCGTACCTGCTAAGTCTGTTTTGCTGGAGGAAGGCAAAATATCCCGGTATGCTTATTTCATCATAGAAGGAGCGGTGCGCGTGTGGTTTAACAATAAAGGGAAAGATACCACCTTCCAGTTTTTCTTTGAGGGAGAAGGGGTGTCTTCTATTGAAAGTTTTCGTACCGGCCAGCCAAGTATGTGTACAATAGAAACTATTACTGCCGCCCGGCTCTATAAGATCTCGAAAGAAAACATGGACCTGGTAATTGATAGTATGCCGGGTTTCAGGTCGAAGATGGAAGAAATTACTTTCCAGCGTTTGCTGCGTTACGCTAAAATGTTCATATCCCAGATCCGTGACACGCCACAGGAGCGCTATGAGGCGCTGATACGTGAGCAACCGCACATCCTGCAAAGGGTCCCCCTGCAATACATAGCTTCCTATCTTGGCATTACCCCTGTATCCCTTAGCCGGATCAGGAATAAACTCCAGCGGTAATTTCTTAACAAATGTAAAGTGATCCTGTTTTTTCGTCGTGCACCTTTGTAACATAAAAACGCAAAGAAGATGAATGCAGCAATTGTAACACCCGGTCAGGCTCCTCAATATGGATATTTCGCCGATCCTGCCGCCGGAGAAAAAGAACAAATCATACAGGTAAAGGCCGCGGCCATACATCATGTAGTAAAGTCTATTGCAGCGGGAAAGCATTATTCTGCGGGTGGCGATCAGCCCTTTATTCCTGGTGTGGATGGTATAGGGCTGCTGGCAGACGGCTCCCGGGTATATTTCGGCGCCGTACGTAAGCCTTATGGCACTTTCGCAGAATTAAGCATTACCACTCCCGGCTGGCATATCCCGGTGCCGGACAACCTTACTGATGCCACTGCCGCCGCTATTTTTAATCCCGCTATGTCGTCGTGGATGGCATTAACCTACCGGGCCCAGTTGCAACAAGGGGAAACGGTGTTGGTGCTAGGCGCTACCGGCACATCCGGTCAACTGGCAGTACAGGTGGCAAAATTGCTTGGGGCAGGCAAAGTAATTGCCGCCGGTCGCAATAAAGCCGTACTGGAAAAATTGCGCGGGCTTGGAGCAGATGAGTGCATCGCGTTGGATCAATCTCCCGAAAACCTGGTAAAAGCTTTTGCCACCCAGCCTTATGATGTGGTATTGGATTACCTGTGGGGCGAGCCGGTAATGGCGCTTATCACGGCACTAATGACTAAAAGTATGGCGAAGGAAACACCGCGTACACGCCTCATACAGGTGGGTGCTATGGCAGGAGATCCTATTTCGCTCCCTTCCGGCGCATTGCGCAGTTCGCGGCTGGAGATCCTGGGAAGTGGTATTGGCAGCGTATCTATAGAAGCCATCTTTAAAATGCTTCCCGAAATTATGAAGAATACCGCCGAAGGGAAACTGCAGATTAATACTATAGAGATGCCTCTCAGTGAAATATCCGCTGCCTGGACGCGGGAAGTACCCGGCGGCAGCAGGCTGGTACTCATTCCCTGAGTCACGCCGGTAAACATGGTTCATCGACCGCCTGTCATTAAGCATTTGAAGGGGCTGCCGCATTTTTATACTTTCGGGCAAAACCAACCAATCATTCATCGTATGAAAAAAATGATTCTCGGCTGCCTGGCAACAGTAGCCGTTTCAGGTGCATTTGCACAAAAGAAGTCTGTCATTACCGGTAAAATACCCGCGGCTTTTGACAAGGAGTACATCTACCTCTTCAATGTATCCGGTAACGGCTACAAAAAGCTGGATTCTGCCCTGATAGAAAAAGGCGCTTTCAAACTGCAGTATGAAGTAACCGATACTTTAGCGGCGATGTTAAGCGTAGCGACCAAAGCGGCAGATAAACCACTGCGTGGCAACCAGGCCCTGTACATTACGCCGAACGACAAGATGACCTTCACACTCAAAACGCTTGGTGAGACCAACGCATTGTCCGGTGCAGTGATCAAAGGTTCCGCCATTACCAAACAACAGCAGGAAATGGAGGCGGCGCTGGCGCCTGTTACAAAAGGTATGGATTCCCTTCGCGCTATCGGTCAGAAAATGATGACGCAGGCCGAGAGAGATACTACCGGTTATTATGCGCTGAGCATGGCTTTCAGAAAACTGGCAACAGAGAAAGATGCATTGCAGGAAAAGTTTATGCTCGCACACACCGATTATTATGTGAGCCTGGCGACCCTTTATGAAAACATGGGTGGCCGCGTGGAAGACGTGGAAGGTACGCAGCAACTGTTTAATAAATTTCCAGCGGCATTGCGGCAGTCAAGCCTCGGGCAAAAAGCAGCCGAACTGCTGAAAGCTTCTGCATTACTGGGAAAGAACCAGGTAGCTCCTGATTTTTCTGCTGCTACTCCTGATGGTAAAACGCTGAAGTTATCTGACCTGAGAGGTAAATATGTATTGCTTGATTTCTGGGCGAGCTGGTGTGGCCCCTGCCGCGCTGAAAATCCTAACGTGGTAAAAGCATACAATAAATTTAAAGATAAGAACTTTGATATCCTGGGCGTTTCACTCGACAGAACTGGTGATGAAGCAAAATGGACTGCTGCTATTGAAAAGGATGGTCTTGTATGGCATCATGTGAGCGATCTGAAATGGTGGAAAAGTGATATCGCGAAATTGTATATGATTCATTCCATTCCGCAGAATTTCCTGCTCGATCCGCAGGGGCGCATTATTGCTACTAATCTGAGGGGGGAAGCATTGGAAAAAGAACTGGAAAAAATACTGCACTAAGTTTTTAATCCTCATCTGTTTATTCATTTCCGGCATGGTATCTGCACTATACCTACAACGAATTATTTATTCGGTGAAATGGATGACAATGGACCACCCGTCCCGGTTTCCCGGGACGGGTTTTTTTATGAAAAAATGTGAATTATTTTATTACTTTTAATACGTGTTATATTGACATTTAATTATTTCCACGTATATGAAATACATTCACCGATTGTTATTTATGGTATCCGTTGCTATCAGCGCATGCCAATCCAATAAACCTGCGGCTATCCCGCCTGTACTAACGGAAGCGCAGCAACGCTTGCCTGAAAATGCCGTACACGGGCTGAAAACACTTTCCGGCCTGGAAACAACCCTGTTTGCCAGTGAACCCAACATCATGAATCCCACCAACATGGATATTGATGAAAAGGGGCGGGTATGGATCACCGAGGCCTATAATTACCGCAATGAATTAAATCCCGGTCATCCCTACAAGGCTGCCGGTGACCGTATTATGATCCTGGAAGATCTTAACGGCGATGGTAAGGCAGACACTGCCAAAGTGTTTTACCAGGATACCTGCATTAATGCAGCATTAGGTATTTGCGTGCTGGGAAATAAAGTGATTGTGTCTTGCAGCCCGAACGTTTTTATTTTTACAGATACCAACGGAGATGATAAAGCGGATAAGAAGGAATTGCTTTTCCGCGGTATTGGCGGCATACAGCATGATCATGCCATCCACTCATTTACTTTTGGTCCTGATGGAAAACTGTATTTTAATTTCGGTAATGCCGGCGACAGCATACTTGATAAAAATGGAAACGTTATCCGTGATGCAGAGGGTAACCTTATCGCCAACAAGGGAAAGCCTTACCGGCAGGGAATGATTTTCCGCTGTAATGAAGATGGCAGCAACCTGGAAGTAATGGCACATAATTTCCGCAACAACTACGAAGTGGCGGTGGATGCTTTTGGTAACATGTGGCAGAGTGATAACGACGACGATGGTAACAGGGGTGTTCGCATCAATTATATTCTTGAATACGGCAACTATGGTTATACGGATGAGATGACCGGCGCTGGCTGGTCATCCCGCCGTATGAATATGGAAGATTCTATTCCTTACCGGCACTGGCATCTCAATGATCCCGGTGTAGTGCCTAACCTGCTGCAAACCGGTTCAGGTTCACCTACCGGTATGGTGATCTATGAAGGCGACCTGTTGCCCGCTCCTTTCCGTAACCAGATGATCCACGGAGAGCCCGGCCATAATGTGGTAAGATCCTATCCTGTAAAAAAATACGGTGCCGGCTATACGGCCACCATTGAAAATATCCTGGAAAGCGGTTCCGATCAGTGGTTCCGGCCATCAGATGTATGTGTGGCACCGGATGGTTCCCTGTTTGTAGCCGATTGGTATGATCCCGGTGTTGGTGGTCACCAGGTAGGCGACCTGAACAGGGGACGGGTATTTCGTATAGCCCCTCCCGGTAGCCAGTATAAAGTAAAGCCACCGGTGCTCAACACCGCGGCCGATGCCATTACTGCATTGAAGAACCCTAATCTCAGTACCCGTTATCTTGCCTGGACGAAACTGTCCGGCATGGGTGCAGCCGCAGAAAAGGAGTTGCAGCAACTATATGCCAGTGATAACTCCCGCTACCGCGCCCGCGCCCTGTGGCTGCTCAGCAGGCTGCCTAACGGCAACGGGTATGTGCAAACAGCGCTGAAAGATAAAGATGAAGATATCCGCATTACCGCCATCCGCGCTGCCAAAGAAACCGGTGTATCCTATGGCAATCTGCTGGTGGCAGATACTTCTGCCGCTGTGCGCCGCCAGTTATTGCTGGCCATGCATCATAGCCGCGAAAAAGACATGCCGGCCAACTGGGCACTGCTCGCTGCACAATACAACGGGAAAGACCGGTGGTACCTGGAAGCACTGGGCATCGCGGCAGATGGCAACTGGGACGCCTGCTTCAACGAGTGGCGGAAATTGCCACCCAATACAAAAAATCCCGCAGCAGACCACGATATTATCTGGCGCGCCAGAACACCGGCAGCACTACCGTTGTTAGCGGTGCTGATCCTGGAACCGGGTACAGATCCCCTGCAAAACAAACGTTATTTCCGCGCATTCGATTTCTATCCCGCCGCAGAAAGCACACCGGTGCTGCTGGGATTACTGAAAGGCCAGCACCCGCAACAAGCCTATATCAATGCACTGGCATTTATACAACTGGATGCGAAAGCAGTGCCCAAAACACGGGATATTGAAGTCCTGCTCCGCAACAGCCTGAGTGCATTTAAAGGACATATGGAGTTCATCGACCTCGTGTTAAAGTATCATGTCCGTGATCAGAATGAAGCGCTTTTGCAGATGGTGCTGGAGTCAAAACGCGACGACATTCAAGGATACGCCATGAAAACCCTCCTGCAATGCGGCGGCCAGCCGCTGGTAATCAAAGCCATTTCAAAAAAGGATTCAGTATCCGGCGTTATATTGATAAACGCCATTGGCAAAGCGCAGGATCGCACTAACCGTGCGTTACTTGCTTCACTGATGCGTAACAACGTATACCCTTTAACGTTACGGCAGCAGGCGACCCGCAATCTCGGTCATGGATGGGACGGATTTGCAGATCTGTGGAATATGGTAGAAGGCAAATCACTTCCTGCCGACCTGGATACGGTGGCGAGGGCAGTACTCACCAACGCATGGCGGCAAGACATCAAGGCCAAAGCTGTAGCCTATTATGAGCCTGCAGCCGTACACCACGTGCTGCCGCCTGTAGATAAGCTGGTAGCCTTGCCGGGCAACATCTCCGGAGGAAAAAAAGTATTTAATAATTATTGTGCTACCTGTCACCTGGATGGAAACTCCGGTGTGAACTTTGGTCCTGCTTTAACAGAAATTGGCAGCAAGCTTACCAAAAGCGCTATCTACGACGCCATCATTGAACCGGATGCCGGCATCAGCTTTGGCTTTGAAGGCTATTTCTTTAAACTGAAAGATGGCTCACAGGTGTTGGGCTATGTTGCAGGGGAAACAAAAGACGAAGTGGATGTGCGTACGGCGGGTGGCCAGGGTGTAAAACTGCAGAAGAGCAGCATCGTATCGCGGAAAGCATATGAACACTCCCTGATGCCTACCGGCCTTGCTACGGCCATGCCGCAGCAGGAACTGGTGGACCTGGTTACCTACCTGGCATCGTTAAAAAAGTAAGGAGGAATTGATGCTTATCTTTCCAGGATAGCCGTTACGCCCATGCCGCCGGCGGTGCAGATAGAAATCAATGCCCGGCCACTGCCCCGTTGTTGCAATATCTTAGCGGTTTGGGCAACTATGCGGGCGCCGGTGGCTGCAAAGGGATGGCCAATAGCTACGCTGCCGCCTTTGGTATTTAATTTGTTTCGATCGATGCTTCCGAGCGGCGTATCCCATCCGAGTTTTTTGCAATAGGCGGCATCTTCCCATGCCTTCAGCGTGCAAAGTACCTGCCCGCTGAAGGCTTCATGGATTTCATAAACATCAAAATCCTGGAGCTTCAGGTGATTGCGTTTCAGCATGCGTGCCACAGCATAGGTGGGCGCCATTAGCAGGCCTTCACCGTTCACATAATCCACGGCGGCAGTTTCTGCATCCACGAGGTGCGCCAGTACCGGCCAGTTCTGCTGCTGGGCAAACTCTTCGGAGGCCATCAATAAAGCAGCCGCGCCATCGGTGTATAAAGTGCTGTTACCCGCTGTTAAGGAACCTTTGCCGCTGAAGTCGAAAGCCGGCTTCAGTGCAGCCAGTTTCTCCGGCGTGGTATCTGCCCGTACAATAGTGTCTCTCTTCACGCCTTTGTAAGGAATAATGAGGTCATTGAAGAAGCCTTCCTCATACGCCTTTGCGACATTCATATGGCTTTGGTAGGCCAACGCGTCCTGTTCTTCCCGTGTAATTCCCCATTCTTTCACCATCTTTTCAGTATGTTGGCCCATCGATAATCCCGTTCTGGGTTCTACGATGGAAGGGTATAATGGTTTCAGATCCTTGAAGCGGATGGAGGCGAATATTTTTAACCGTTGGGAAAAGGTTTTGGCAGCGCGCAGGTCAGCCAGCTTCCATGCGAGCTGTTGTTGAAACAGCAATGGGATATCACTGTTGGTATCGCTGCCGCCGCTGATGGCGGTATCTATTTGTCCGCAGCCAATACGGAGTCCCAGCTGTATAGTGGTATCCAGGCTGGTGCCACAGGCTCTTAGTACGCCATAGGCGGGCGTATGCGGGTCCAGGGAAGTGCCCAGTACACATTCCCTGGCGAAGTTCCAATCTGTGGAGCGGTTCAGTAATGCGCCCAGCGCCACTTCTCCAAGCCGTTTCCCGGAAAGCTGATATTTGTCCACCAATGCACTCAGTACCGTGGTCAACATTTCCTGGTTGCTGATATGGTTATACTCTTTAAAGGATCTTACGAAAGGGACACGTAATCCGCCAATGATAGCGACCTTTTTCATGCTGCTGTGCTTTAACTAAAGTTACTGAATTGTACCAGCCCAACAATCAACCGCGGTATTTGTTTACAGGTCATAAATATGATTCACCGGGTTCGGCACCGGCTGGCCGGTTAACGCAGCAATTACATTCTGTGCAGCGATCCTGGACATGGCGTTCCGGGTTTCCAGTGTGGCGGAGCCGATGTGCGGCAGTACTGCTACGGTAGGCATTTCCAGCAGTGGATTATCCGGTTGCATGGGTTCGGGATTGGTAACATCCAGTCCGGCGCCCCATATTTCTCCTTCGCGTAAAGCGGCAATGAGGTCTGTTTCATTGTGGATGCCTCCACGCGCCGCATTAATGAAAATGGCAGTGGACTTCATTTTGCGGAAGGCTTCCCGGTTAAATTTCTCTTTTGTTTCCGGTGTAAGAGAGGTATGTATGCTGATAACATCGCTTTGTTGCAACAGCTCATCAAAAGTTACAAAGGTGGCATCCAGTTCTTTTTCGGCGGCTTCATTGCGGTGCCGGTTACAGTAAATTATTTTCATGCCAAAAGCAGCCTTGCAGCGTTTAGCCATTACCGTGCCTATATTGCCCAGGCCCCATATGCCCAGTGTTTTCCCTTCTATGTCGGTACCGAGGTTGGCGGTAGGAGTAGAAAATCCCCATTCGCCTTTTAAAATTCTTTTATGCTGATAAAACGCTTTACGAGCCACGGAGAGCATCAGTAAAAAAGCGGTGTCGGCGGTGGCATTACTTAATACGCCGGGTGTGTTGGTGATCTGTAAGCCTAGCTCTGTAGCGGCTTTCAGATCTACGTTGTCGTACCCTACGGATAAAAGACTGATCACTTTCAGGTGCCGGCATTGTTCTAAAAATGCCCGGTCCAGTTTTTCGCCACCAGCGAAAAGCAAGGCGTCACTGTTTTTGCAATACTGCACTCTTTGCGCAGCTGTCATCTCCTTTTCTTCCGACCACTGTGTAACGGTAAAGCCCGCACGTTGCAGGAGTGATAATCCTTCTTCCGGAATAATCCTTGTTGTGAATACCTTCATCATATCATCAGTTTAAATTGCGCTGAAATTTTCTCTTCCCCAGTTTCCATATTTCAAACCATAGTACCGATGCTGCGCTGATAGCGGTGCATAGCAGCAGTTCATACAGTGAAAGACCGGTAATACTGAAGAACCTTGCCACCGGCGGAATATATAGCATTGCTGCCAGCAGCAGCAGGGTGATACCAATTACGGCAACCATCAGTTTGTTCCGGTTGCGCATGCTGTGTATAAAAGAATAATAGAACGAACGGTTAACTAAGGTAAGAAAAATATTTGCGAGCACCAGTGTGGTAAACACCATGCTGCGGGTGAGCAGTTCTCCCGCATCCTGCGCCACGCTCCACTGGTAGGCTGATAACACGCCTGCGGTAATGATCAGGCCCTGCAGGATGCTGATATTCATTTCCCGGAAAGAGAGAAAAGTTTGGGTAATGGGCCGGGGTGGTTGCAACATCGCGTTTTCCTCTATCGGTTCATTTTCATACACAATAGAACAGGTGGGGCCCATAATTACTTCCAGGAAGATGACATGCACAGGTGTAAATATATTGGGATAAATCCAGCCGAGGAACAGCGGGAGCGATACCGTGAGTATGATAGGAATATGAATAGAGATGATATACTGCACCGCCTTTTTTATATTGGTATAAATTCTCCGTCCCATTGCGATAGCATCCACCATGTTGCTGAGGTCGTCATTTACCAGGATGAGCGCTGCTGCCTGTTTGGCAATTTCTGTTCCCTTTTTGCCCATGGCAATACCGATGTGAGCGGCCTTCAGCGCAGGGCCGTCGTTTACGCCGTCGCCGGTCATGGCCACCACTTCATTATCTGCCTTTAAGGCATTGATAGCCGCCAGTTTTGCTTCCGGGAACATGCGGGTGAAAATGTTGACGGACTGCAATGTTTGCTGCATCTTTTTTTCATTCATCTGCATCAGGGTATCACCGTTCACGGCTTCATCTGACTGCTGCAGGCCGGCTTGCCTTGCAATGGCGCGGGTGGTAACGGCGTTATCACCGGTAATAATCTTCACCTTAATACCGGCCTGGTAAAACTGGCGGAACACCTCACTGATATTGCTTTTGGGAGGATCGTAGAAAGCCAGCAAACCGGTAAAAACAAACGGCAGCTCCTGTTGAGTGGCGGGGTAATTGTTGCCGGTAAAATCAGAAGTGGCTACTCCCAATACCCGGTAGCCTTTTGCCGCCAATATATTTACCTGGTCGAGGATCATTTGTTTTTCTTTTTCCGGGAGATGGGAAACCTGCAATATTGCTTCCGGCGCTCCTTTTGCTGCCACGAGGCGTTTGCCGGCAGCATTCTCAAAAATATGCGTCATCATAGGCGGCTTGCCTTCCAGCGGGTATTCATGTACCATGGTGTAATTGGTACGCTCATCCAGCGGCGTCATTTCTTCGTATAGCCGGTGCAGTGTTTTCTCCATCGGGTCAAAAGGTACGGGCTCACTGGCCCACATCGCCGTGCTGATCAGCACTGACGGAAAATGGCCTTTTTCATATAGCGTATAGTCGGCGCCGTTATATACCGCCTGCAAACTCATTTTGTTTTCAGTAATGGTACCTGTTTTATCGGTGCAGATAACGGTAGCACTGCCCAGCGCTTCTACCGTACGGATCTTTTTTACAATGATTCCCATCTGCATGAGTCGCCTGGAACCCAGTGCCATAAAGGTGGTGAATGCTACTGGTATTTCTTCCGGTAAAACCGACATAGCCAGGGTTAATCCTTTCAGCAAGCTGTCGGTAAGACTGCCACTGCGGATATAATTAAACAACCATACCGCCAGGAAAACGATGGCGCCGGCCACGGCCATCCATTTTACAAACTGCCGGATTTGTAATTGCAGTGGTGTTGTTTCTTCTTTGATATTAAGGATGGCTTCCCCCAGCTGGCCGATTTTTGTTTGCGCGCCTACTTCCTGTACTTCACAGATGGCCAGTCCGGATGCCACTACCGTGCCGCTGTACACTTTGTTATCTTCACTGTCGCTTTGCTTGAATACGGCGTAAGCCTCGCCGGTGAGCGCGGATTCGTTGACGGAAAAGTCATTGCTGTGTACAATCATACCATCGGCATTGATCGTATTACCTTCAGATACCAGCATCATATCTCCCTTTACAATTTCGCTGGTGGGTAAACTTTTCAATTCTCCGTTGCGGATAACCTTGCTGAGGGGCTCATTCATTTTCTCCAGCGCCTCCAGCGCTTTGCGGCTGCGGCTATCCTGGTAAAATGAAATGCCTGATACCAGCGCAATGGCCGCCAGCATAAAATAGGCTTCGCCAAGTTCACCCATCACAAAGTAGATAGCCGTTACTGCTATCAGCAATACCAGCATGGGTTCTTCCATGATTTCTTTTAATACGGCTTTCAACGGACTGGTAACAGGTTCCGGAGGATTATTACTGCCATATTGTTGTCTTGAAGCGGTAACGGCTGCTTCATCTAAACCTTTGATATGCTCCGGCAAATTGATCTGTCCAGCCATGCAGGGTTGTTTTGGTGAAAAGAGGTCTGTTAAATTTACGAATTATGAATTAAGGATCAGGAATTCATAATTTTTTACCATCTTTAAAGATTGATTGATCTAACAGTGAACCAATGAAAAATAAGCAACTGCTGGCAGCGCTGCTGCTATGCTTGTCTGCGTCTGTTTTTGCGCAGGATTATCCCGCTGTGAAACAACTGGCACAACGCCGAGTACCGTGGCTGGCTGATAAGCTGGTATTGAAAAGTATCCCCGCAGAAAACGGCAAAGATGTATTTGAAATCACCACCCCCGGCAAAGAAGTAAGAATCATGGCTTCCAGCCCCAGCGCCGCTGCAGCAGGCCTCAACTGGTACCTGAAGTATTATTGTCACCGTTCCATGTCGCACATGGGCGATAACCTGGCGCCGGTATCCCCGTTGCCCTCCATAAAGGACAAAGTACACATCAATACCTCCTACGATTACCGTTATGCGCTCAATTATTGCACCATCAGCTATACGATGAGCTTCTACAGCTGGAAGGACTGGGAACATGAACTGGACTGGATGGCGCTTAATGGCGTAAACGTAATGCTCGCTACCATGGGTACGGAAGCGGTGTGGCAGCATACGCTGGAGCGGCTAGGATACAGCAGCGACGAGGCCCGTAAGTTTGTGGCAGGTCCTGGATTCACTGCGTGGTGGCTCATGGGCAACCTCGAAGGATGGGGCGGGCCGGTTACCCAGCAAATGATCGATCAGCAAACAACATTGGAGAAGCAGGTGCTTGCCCATATGCAGGGACTCGGTATTGCCCCTGTGATGCAGGGCTTTTATGGAATGATCCCTGTAAGCCTGAAGGAGAAAATGAAGATCAGGGTAGTGGAACAAGGCAAATGGGCGGGTGGCTTCCAACGCCCGGATTTCCTGGTGCCCGGAGATAGTGCCTTTACCAAAATAGCCGGTATTTATTATGAAGAGATGAAAAAGCTCTACGGCAGCAATATCCGCTTCTTTGCCGGTGATCCCTTTCATGAAGGAGGGATCAGTAAAGGGGTAGATGTAACCGCCGCCGCCCGTACTATTCAGCAAACCATGTTACAGCATTTCCCGGGTAGCACCTGGGTGTTGCAGGGATGGCAGGCCAATCCCTCGGGCGCACTGCTAGCGGGACTTGATAAATCGAAAGTGCTGGTGCAGGAACTTTTTGGAGAAAATACGGCCAACTGGGAAACCCGCAAAGGATATGAAGGCACGCCCTTTATCTGGTGCAGTGTCACCAACTTTGGGGAAAAGTCCGGGCTCTATGGTAAGCTGCAGCGCTTTGCAGATGAAACATGGCGCGCGGCGCACAGTCCGTATGCTGCCAAGTTCAAAGGCATAGGTATTATGCCGGAAGGAATCCACAACAACCCGGTGATCTACGACCTAATGCTCGAACTGGCCTGGCATTCGGAGAAAACAGACATAAAGGAATGGATAAAATCATATGTACGTTACCGTTATGGCAGCGATAATGCGCAGTTGCAGGCTGCGTGGCAGGGATTGATTGCTACCGCTTACAGCAGCTTTCCGCAATACCAGGAAGGCCCCAATGAGTCGGTATTCTGTGCAAGGCCCACACTGGAAGATAAACCCGTGTCATCCTGGGGAACGCGCAAGCGGAACTATGATATCCGGCAATTTGCCGAAGCGGTAGCGGAGTTCATGAAGGCAGCGCCCAAAATGAAGGATAACGCTACCTATGAAATTGACGCCATTGATTTCCAGCGCCAGGTAACCGCCAACCAGGGCGAAGAGGTATTTGCCGGTATGGTGGCTGCCTACCGGAAAAAAGACCTGGCAGCATTTAAACAAACATCCAACGCTTTCTTCGCGCTCATAAAGCAGCAAGACCTGTTGCTGAGTGGCAGCCGTCATTTCAGGCTGGATACCTGGATAACCGCAGCGCAGAGTATGGGACAAACACCCGCTGAAAAAGCCCTGCTGGTAAAGAATGCCAAAACACAGATTACTTATTGGGGGCCGGACAACCCGGAAACAGATCTGCATGATTATGCCAACAAGGAATGGGGTGGTTTGATGCGGAATTTTTATCTCCCCCGCTGGAAAATGTATATTACTTATCTCACTGCGCAGTTAGAAGGGAAGCCGGCCACCGCGCCTGATTTCTTCCAGTGGGAAAAACAATGGACGATGCAGCCATAGCGTATTTGCCGGCGTTCGAAAATGAACATATTCCATACGAAAGTGAACATTGTCTATCGAGTGCTTAATTATAAGGAACTGATAACCAAAGGTGCCGGATTCCGGCACCTTTTTTATAAGTATGTTTCAAATCTCACCGCAATGTTCCGCAACTATTGTAAGATCGCTTTCAGAAGCCTGATGAAAAGCAAATTCACCTCATTTGTTAACATCGGTGGTTTGGCAATAAGCCTGGCAAGTTTTCTCATTATCTTACTATATCTTAACTATGAACTCAGTTATGATCGCTGGGATCCTTCCCTGAAACAGGTATACCGTGTGTCACGGCAAACGGAAAGTAATTTCGCCAACAATCCTGTGCCGGCTCCCCTGGCGCCTTTGCTGCAGGAACATATGAAGGAAGTGGAGGCATACACCCGTATAATACCCTCGGGTAAACATGAAATACTGATCAGTGTAGATGATCGCAAAATATATCAGCAAAACGTGGTGATGGCTGACAGCGGATTTTTGCAGGTATTTCCTTTGCAGCTACTGGCAGGAAATGCAGCTACGGCTTTCAATGCACCTGCTTCTGCATTGATTACAAAAGCGGTCAGCGAAAAATTGTTTGGTAAAGAAGATCCCATGGGGAAAGTGATAAAGGTGTATAACCGGATGGCTTTCACTGTATCCGGGGTTATTGCGGAACCGGCCACGCCTTCGCATATAAACGCTTCCATTATATTGAGAGACCCATATATGGCTGCTAATAGTGGCTGGGGTAATATTTCCTATATTTCGTATATCCGTTTAAGAGAGCCATTAACACCGGGAATATTGGAAGATAAAGTGAACCGTATTTTTTATGAGCATCGCCTGAAAACAGGTAATGAATCTTACGCAGCCTATATTAAAGCGGGACATGCGCCTTCGCTGTTTACGGAAGCCGTACCGGATATTCATAATTTCCCACGTTTGGGAAGCAGCCCTTTTAAAACAACCATGATTCTGTTCCTGCTGGCAGGTTTACTATTGCTGAGCGGCGCGCTGAATTCCAGCAACCTGTCACTGGTAAAAACGTTGAAACGCTCACGGGAAGTGGGAGTACGAAAAGTGATGGGTTCCAGCCGCTCCCAGATACTTGGACAGTTTATGATGGAAGTAACCATTCAATGCGGTATCAGCCTGTTACTGGCCATGTGCCTGTGTATTATCATGCTGCCTTTGTTTAACCAAACGTTTGGGTTGTCGTTGTCTTTCTCCGGTCAGCTGTATTCCTATAAAATGATCCTCCAGGGCGGTGCTGCTTTGTTGGCTATTATACTTATTTCGGGCTTGTACCCGGCGCTGGTATTTGCGCGCAGGAGCGTAGTACATGTGATGAAGGGTAATTTCAGCATGGGCAATACCGGCAAGCGTTTCAGCCATTCGCTGATCGTGGTGCAGTTTGCCGTATCTGTATTTTTTATGGTGAGTGTGTTGGTGATGGCGCACCAGATGAATTTTATGAAACACCGGGATATTGGTTTTAATCCTGAGCAGGTAGTACAGATAGAAGCGATGCAGCCAACCCGTGAAAAGAATTTTGAGCAAACAAGAGCAAAGCTGCTACGTATTCCCGGGGTGCAACTGGTATCCAAAACCACGGCGGTTCCCGGCGGCGATATAGATACTTCTTTCAGCACTTTCAATTATGCAGGCAGCAGCAGGGCACTCTCTTCCGTGCGGGTAAGTACCGATTTTTTTGCCACGCTCGGTATTGCAGTCCTGGCTGGCAGGATGTTTTCGGATGCACACCCGGAGGACCAGGACAACACGGCCATCATCAACGAATCGGCGGCCAAATCGCTTGGCGTGGTTGATCCTGTGGGTACACAGATCCGCTATGCCTCCTGCGACAGTGTGCCCTACCAGATAGTGGGGGTAGTGAAAGATTTCCAGGTGCAGGGTTTTGATAGTTATGTACGTCCCACCCTGTACAGTATTTCCAATGCACATTGCACTTATCAGTCGGGAGGAGCGCTCCTGGTGAAGGTGAATACGGCCAACCTGGATAAAACGCTGGCAGGTATCAGTGCCCTATGGGAAACGATAGAGCCGGGATTTCCGCTGCGCTATTCATTCCTGGATGATAATTTTCAACAGGTATTCAGCAGCTACACGCGGGTACAATATATCATTCATGTGTTCACCTTCATCTCCGTTTTCATTTCTGTAATGGGCTTGCTGGCGCTGACGGTATACATGACGGAGCAACGTACCCGGGAAATAGGCATCCGGAAAGTATTGGGAGCCAGTGTAGGTGGGATTGTAGCGTTGTTGTCAAAAGATTTCCTCAAACTGGTGATCTTTTCTGTATTGATTGCCACACCTGTAGCCTGGTATCTACTGGAACGCTGGCTGAGGGATTTTGCCTACCGGACAGGCATCAGCTGGTACCTGTTTGCGATAGCAGCAGCCGGCGCATTACTCATTGCTTTTGCTACCGTGGGACTGCAGTCGCTACGGGCAGCAAGGGCTAATCCTGTAAATAGTCTGAAGGCGGAATAATCCCTTATTGAAGCTGAACGAAGGGGTACAGTAATGTTAATTATAGTTAAGCAGCAGGTATGAAATTACCAAGCGGCACAGAGATTGTGGAAGGAGGGCATCTGACCACATCATCTGTTATAATTACAACTGTCAGCCTATCATATGCAGGATCTACCGGGGAGTAATCGTTTCATTGCTTATATCACAGCGCATAAATGGATGGCTATCGCCATCGGAATGATTGTGCTGCTAAGATTTTCGTTTATAGGTGTTATGGGTGCCATGCCCCAGGACGCCTATTATTATTTCTACGGACAACACTTCGCCCTGTCATATTTCGATCACCCACCGGCTATTGCCTGGATCCTGCGTGCTTTTACAGACTTATTTGGCCGGCATGTATTTGTGATCAAGCTGGCAGATACCCTGGTTACCATTGGTACGCTGCTGGCCTTTTACAGTTTATCGAGGTGCTTCCTGCCACTGGAGCGTGCCTGGAATAGCTTGTTGCTGCTGAGCGCTACGCTGATGGTCACTATCTTATCACTGGTATCCACACCCGATGTGCCGTTGCTATTGTTCTGGACTTTATCGCTGATAGCGGTGTACCGGGCGGTATTTGAGCAGCGTAAAGCCTATTGGATATGGGCAGGGATTGCCATGGGGCTGGCATTCGACAGCAAATACACGGCTGTTTTCCTGCCGGCGGGAGCGGTGCTTTATTTATTACTGTCGAAAGAACACCGGCGGTATTTGTGGTCCCCCTGGTTCCTGGCCAGTGTCGTGTTTTTCTGCATCACCATTTTGCCCGTGGTGATCTGGAATGTGGATAACGACTTTGCGTCTTTCCGGTTCCAGTCGTCCGACCGGGTAGAGGGCGTGGAGTTCCGTCCGCTGGACTTTTTCGGTGTCGTTGGTCACCAGGCGGCTATTCTGCTGCCGGTATTATTTTTTGCATTGCTATATTATGTGTATAAACTGGTTCGTAAATACAGATGGCATATTACGCGGATCTCTGCCCGTCAGCTTTTCCTCTTATGTTTTTTTATTCCTGTTTTTGGTATTTTCCTGGTGATTTCTCCCATTTACTGGGTAAAGATAAACTGGATGATGCCTGCTTATATAACGGGCACTATATGGATAAGCACCTGGATCACCTTTAAGTATGTACGCTGGCAATGGATCTGTTCATTGGTGATACACCTGGCGCTGGCAGTGGAAATCATTTTTTATCCTGTACCCATTCATTCAGATGATACCATGATCGGCTGGAAAGGACTGGGCGATGGTGTGAAGGCATTGTCGAAAGAATACCCCGATGATTTTATTTTTTCTGCCGATGATTATAAAACCAGTGCGATGCTCAATCTTTACCTGGGGCGCATGGTATACTCCCGTAATATTATTGGTGAGAATGCACTGCAGTTCGATTTTATCGGAACCAATATAAACGCATTAAAAGGAAAAAATGCCCTGTTTATCAATTCACTGACCGATGTAAATGATGATGTGGATGAACAGGAATTTGTAACAGAAGAACTGGCGCCGTTCTTTAGCTCCGTGCGGTCGCTGCCTCCTATTGTTGTTACCCAGCAAGGCCGCGTAGTAAGGAAATTCCTCGTTTTCCGCTGTATAAATTACCAGCCTCATCAGTCCGCTAATGATCCCGGTCATCTAAAAAAATGATGACTGTCAACAGAAGGAGTAATGCCCGTCATTGTTCAGCAACGAATTCCGGTTTAGTTTTACGGCAGCATTTGGACATCCACCTGGATTCCTTGGCGTAAACAAAAAGCGAAGATGTGCTGTTGAGAAGGTATCACCGTTCTATCAGCGGTGGTACTTTTACCTACTGTTAAAAAAATGCAAATCATGTTCAGCGGATTAACTCCTACATCCCGTCAGCGGAAATTTTGTGAAGGTTTTCTTTTTTTTCCCATCAGGCATTTACGTAAATATGGGAATCATATTTTCAGACAATACGGACGTCATGCCGGTGTGAAAACATTGCTGGATATGCAACTGGGTATGCCGGGTAACAACGACCGGTACGCAGAAGAAATACAACGCTGTATCGCAGATAAAGCGGCGCCTGAAACGGCAAAGGTGATGCTGAAACTGGAAGAATTTTATACACAGGTACAGGCATCAGCCGGTAGTTTACCGGGGCTTTACCTGGATTTCAGTGATCTCATCATTCATTTCTACCGGGAGGTATCTATTTACCACAATGTAATCCTGCGTAATATGAAGCAGGAATTGCAGCCGGCCGGAAGGTCTAAAAAACGGGAACCGGAAGGGGAGCCCGCACAGGAACACATCAATAAACTTTATAAGGTAGTGAAGGAATTTGTTTTGCAAAGCAAAACGATGTTGTCTGTATTGGAAGACGTGGCAAGAAAGGAAAACTATTTACCGGGCGAACAATATCTCCGTCATATTATGGAGTTAATGTCAGGTATCCGGCAAATGAATCATCACCAGCAACATCTATGTCAGCTATTAAAGAAATGGGGTGCAGATAAAAATCTGCACATGCAGCAAACCTATTATAATTAGCAACTATCAATATGCCGTATGATCCTAGCACTGAAACAGATATTGCGGCCTACCGGGAGGCATGTAACAACTGGATCAGAACCCTGAAAGCTTTAAGAGAAGATAATGCTTCGCTGATTAACCGGCTGGCGGCTGCGTTGAAAGAAACTACGCGGCGGTCGTTTATTGAGGAGGCAGAAGAATTTCAGCTCACGATGCTGGACCGGGAAGAGTCGCTGATCCTGTTACGGCATGAAATAAGGGAGCAGCTTGACTGGCTGAATAAGCAGCCGGCTGGCGTGCCTTCGCCGCATCTTTATGCGGTGCTGAAAAATGATATGGAGGGAATGATGCAGGAGTACGAGCGTTTAAAGTTGGCATTCCTCATTTTTATAGCGGCAGAAAAAGTATAGGCATCAGTTTACCAGCGCCGCCAGTTTTTTGAGAGATAAAAATGCGATCTGCCCCTCTTTCAGGGCAATCAGCTGTTCATCCCTGAAATCGCCCAACGTGCGTATCAATGATTCTTTTGCGACTCCCGCTACCGCGGCAAGGTTTTCCCGGCTGATATCGATCGTAAAATGTTTACTGCCGGCTGTATTGTATTTTTTGTCGAGCATCAGCAATGCTTCCGCTACTTTCTTACGGAGCGAGTTATACGCCAACCCGATCAGTTGTTGTTCTTTTTCCGCCATTTCTTTTGATAACAGCTGGATAAATTTCCCCAGCACTTCCGGGTTACTGCTGATCAGCTGTTCAAAATCTTTTTGCGGGATCACTGCTACCAGCGTGTCTTCCATCGCTTCCGCATATTCCTGGTAGTTGCCGCCTTCGAGCAGGGCATTATATCCAAGAAAATCCCCTTCGTTATATAAACCTATGATCAGTTCTTTTCCTTCATCGTTACGTTTATAGGTTTTTACTTTTCCCTGGAGCAGGTAATATAAATGATCCGGGCGGTTGCCGGCAGCGTAAATGCGTTGTTTCTTCTTATAGTGATTGGTATTGCGGTTTTCTTTGAGTAGGGTGAGCTGATCTTTGCCGGTACTGGCCGACAGCAGTACCTGGAGCCCGTGCAAGCCGGTAACCGTGTCCTGTTTGATCTCAGCGCATCTTTTCAGCCGGCTTTCTATTGCGCTGAGCAACTCTGTGCCTTCAAAGGGCTTGGTAATATAATCATCTGCACCCAGCTCCATTCCTTTCCGTATATCTGTTCTTTCTGCTTTGGCTGTCAGGAAGATAAAAGGCGTTTTCTGGAGGGCCTTGTTTTTATGCAGCATGTGTAAAACGCCATAGCCATCCAGCACGGGCATCATGATATCGCATACAATAAGGTCGGGCAGGTGTTCGAGCGCCATGGCCACGCCTTCTTTGCCATTGGTGGCAGTGAGCACCTGGTAATTGGCCAGTTCAAGGATTTCCGCCACGTTTTCACAGATGGCAACATTATCTTCAATCAGCAGTATTTTTTCCATGAGCCTCAGTTTTGGGGGAAGGGAACCGTAACAAGGAACTCTGTGCCTTTTTCCGGACCGCTGTTACAGGAAACTGTACCATTCATCAATTCCGCATATTTGGCTACAATGTGCAGTCCAAGTCCAGTGCCCTGAATATTGGACACATGCTGGCTGCGGAAAAACCGCTCAAAAAGATGCTGCCTGTCTTCTTCTGAAATACCTATTCCCTTGTCTTTTACGGATAGCTGGAAGCTGTTGTCGCTACATTGTGACCGGATGGAAATAATGGCTCCCTCCGGAGAAAACTTGATGGCATTGGATACAAGATTCATAACAATGTGTTTTAATAGTGTAGGGTCCATGCAGGCATGGGCGGCGCCGTGGTGCGCATAGTAAATATTCTGTTTGGTTTTTTTGAGTCCGTCCATTTCGCCCAGGATGTTGCTGATGTGTTTACCGGCGTCGAAGGTGCTGTGGCGTACCTGGATCTTTCCTTCTTCTATTTTTCCTACCGAGAGGAAGTCGTTTAGTATATCCGTCAGCATATTTACCGCGGAAATAATACGTTGAATGTGTTTGCTCCGTTTGGCTACGTCATCATCTGCTTCATATTTGGACACCAGGTAGATGGAAGAAAGGATGGCGCTGAGGGGCGTCCTGAATTCATGGGAAGCGAGGGATACAAACCTTGATTTAAGTTCATTAAGCTCCCGTTCTTTTTCCAGGGAAGTTCTCAGCTCAGATTCCGCCTGTTTAATGCGGGAGAGGTCGATGGCAATACCAATGTACCCGGTAATATCGGCCGCATCCCGTATGGCGGATACCGTCAGGGAAACCGGCAGCGTGCTACCATCTTTCCGGATGTACTGCCATTCATATTCGTTATAGAGGTTTAGCCTGGCTTTAATGGTGAGCGTTTCCATACCGGGAGCCACCGGCTGGTTCAGCTGCTGTGAAAATTCTTCTGCCCGCAGGGCTACTTCCTCCGGATCGTGCAGCAGCATCGGGGTATATACATCCACCACTTCACTGGCTTTATAGCCTAGAATCCTCTCTGCTGCAGGGTTGAACCACCGGATGAAACCATCGTTATTGATTACGATGATCATGGCGCCGGTACTGGTCCATAAGCTGTTAAGGAAGCTGTTCATGCGCTGGAGCGAGCCGTCTTTCACAGCTGCTTCTTTGCGTTGCTGCGAAAGTTCCCGCAGGGTCATCTCCGCATTCCGGCGATCGGTGGTGTCGGTGATGTAAATAATGGTTAGTATTCCTTCCGGGGTGGAGTGGTTAGCCTGGCTGATCTCTGCCGGGAACTGGCTGCCGTTTTTCCTTACCGCATACTGTTCTTTATGATCGCTGACAAGCAGCAGGCTCACCAGCTGACCTGTCACTTCTTCTTTCGTATAGCCAAACTGGTTAAGCAGAAAGGGATTGGCCATCACGATCCGCTGCTGATTGTCGGCAACCAGTATGCTGATGGTGGCATGGTTAAAGAGTACCTCGAAACCTATGTAATTATTTTGGGAGGTATTAATCATACAGGTAATTGAGCCTTTGAAGCGGTGCAATATAAATTTAATGATTCCCGGTGGAATAAATTACCTGTATGAATAAATTGGATGTTATTATTTTAGAAAAGTAATAACATGTCTGTATTTAATATGTATTAAGAAGGGATTTACTTCTGATTGACAGGCGTTTCGATAACCAGGAATGTTGTTTTTTCGCCGCACTGCAATGTCACCTCACCGGTTTCCCATATCCCTATCGCATCACGTGGCTGTAATACCTGGTCCTGCAACCTGAGGCTGCCGTCAATAGAAAAGATAAACAGGCACTTATTCAAGGGGTTGAAGGTATAGGTAACACTGGCCGGTTGCTCATAGTATCCGAGCGACAGCTTCGCATTCTGATTGATCCAGCAGTGTTCCATCCCTTCTTCGCCGGATACGATCGTCACCAGTTTATTCTTTCTTTTTTCCTGCGGGAAACTCCGTTGCTGATACCTCGGTGAAATGTTTTGTTGTTTGGGAAGAATCCAGATCTGTAAGAAGTTAACTTCTTCCGTACCTATATTATACTCTTCATGCCTTAACCCGCTGCCGGCACTCATGATTTGCACCGCAGGTGCTTCTATCTCGGTACTGTATCCCATGGAATCTTTATGGTTCATCTTTCCTTTCAGTAAAACGGAAATGATTTCCATATTCACATGCGGATGTGTACCAAAGCCTTTGCCGGCTGCTACATAGTCGTCGTTGAACGCAATCAGCGTACCGAAAGCGCTGCGCATGGGATGATAAAAATCGCTGAAGCTGAAAAAGAAATTACTTTTCAGCCAGCCTATGTCTTTAACGCCTCTGTCGGCCGCCGGGAAGTATTGTGTTTTCATATATTAATGAACAGGTAATGATTTAAAATTGTTCCGGTAACGGTTAGTTTTCCGGACTAACTAAGTTAACAGCAAATTTCCGGATCTCGTAAATAACTTTCCCAAACTCGTAAAGGTGCTGTTGTTTATGCCCGTACTTTTGCTTCACAATTTCAGATAAACCTTAAGATGTATAAATATTTATTCCTGCTCACCTGCATCATGCGGGTAGGGACCCTTTTTGCCCAAACCGACACTACTTCCGGCAGTAAAGTGTTACAGGAAGTAGTGGTTACCGCTACCAGGAATGAACAACTGCTAAGCAAAGTGCCGGTACCGGTTACCGTCATCCATAAACAACAGATACAGGCCATGGGAGCGGTATTGCTGCAACAGGTGCTGGCAGAACAAACCGGCCTGTTCATCACCTCCAATCATGGAACAGGTGTGCAGATGCAGGGACTGGAGGCAGAGTACACACTGATACTGCTGGATGGAGAACCGCTCATAGGCAGAACTGCCGGCACGTTCGACCTGTCGAGGATTGTGGTGAGTAATATAGAAAGAATTGAAATCATTAAAGGGCCTGTTTCTTCACTCTACGGGAGTGATGCATTGGCCGGCGTTATTAACATCATTACCAGCAACAACAGCAAGGAGGGAATAAGCAGTATCAGCGCGCGGTATGGTTCCAATAATACCTATGCCCTCGATGGCAGTACACGTATTCCTTATAAGAAAGGCTCTTTCTCCGCCAGTGTAAATGCTTATAACAGTGACGGCTACACGCTTGGTAACCAAAGCACTGCGCCTACTGTATCGCCATTTAAAGCATATACGGCACAGTCGCGCTGGCAGCACAACTGGTCCGGCAAATGGAGCACCATCCTCTCCGGGCGCTACTATGAACAAAAGTATAACAGTTATTTCCCGGATGCCAAAGGAATGGTGGATGATATCGGAAAGGAGAAGGACATGAACGGATCGTTACAGCTGATTCATACGCCGGTACAGCGTTTCAAACAAACGTGGCGGGTGTATTATTCGCGGTATTCCACCAATGAAGCTATGCATTACCGGGAGGACAAAAGTTTGTATGATGCATCATTTTTTACCCAGCAATATCTGAAACCGGAATATCAGGCCGACTGGCAGCTGCATCCGAAACATCAGCTCACCGCGGGTGTGGGATATGTGCATGAATCGCTCGAAGCCACCCGCTATGAGGAACGGATGGCCTTTAATACCGGGTATGTATTTATACAGGAAAACTGGAAACCGGCAAATGCATGGAATGTATTACTCGGCGGCCGCTTTGATACGCATAACCAATACCCATCTCAGTTCAGTCCGAAGTTATCGGTGTCGTATCAGCTAACGCCCAACTGGCGCCTGCTGGGCACCATCGGCCGCGGCTACCGTGCGCCTGATTTCAGGCAGCTATACCTGCATTTTAATAACGCAGCAGTTGGTTACACCGTAGTAGGTACCAAACTGGCAGCGGATATCCTGAAAGAAATGGAGCAACAGGGGCAGATCAAACAGGTGAACATCGATCCGGAACAATTGAAAAACCTGGATGCCGAAAGCTCCTGGTCCTATAACCTGGGAGTGGAAGGGAAACCATTTTCCCATACCACCACCAAAGTAAATGTCTTTTATAACAGTGTAAAAAACCTGATAGACACCCGCGCTATTGCCGTAAAAACAAACGACCTGGCAGTATATAGCTACGTAAACATCAACAGCATTACTACTGCCGGCGCAGAAGCGGAGCTGGGACAGGCTGTAGGCAGGCATTTGCAGCTGTCCGCCGGCTACCAATACCTTCGCTCAAAAGATAATGATCTTTTCAAAAAGGTGAAAAACGGGGAAGTATATACGAAAGATGAAACCACCGGAGAAACACGCGCACTTACCCGCCGCGAATACTTCGGATTATTTAACCGCTCACATCATTCAGCCAACCTGAAAATAGCGTATAGCCTGTACCGTTTGGGTATCGATGCAAATGCACGAATGCTGTACCGAAGTAAATACGGCTTCACCGACGAGAACGGGAATAACACACCGGATAAGGACAGTGAGTTTGTACCCGGTTATGCTACGGTAAATCTTGCGGCAGCTAAATACCTGTTCAAACGGCAGCTGCGTATGCAGGCCACGCTGGAAAACGTGTTTAACTACACGGATGCACAGCATATCAGCACCATGCCAGGCAGGATCTATTCCGTTAGCGCCACCTGGAATTTTTATCATCACGTAAACCATTAACCAAATACTATATGAAACAAATACTCACAGCTGGTATGCTGTCACTGTCGCTTTTTACACTGGGATCCTGCAGCAAGGATGATGATGCCGTTACACCGCCGGTAGTTGCAGTGGAAACCAAAACGGTAACAAACATTGATGCAGATGCAGCCAATAAAGGCAGCTTTACTTTATACAGCCTCGCAGATAATAAAGTAATTCCGAACAGCGATTCCGCCACCACCAAATGGGACATTGGTTTCAAAGCCACTACCATTATCATCAATGGCGGCACCAGCGGACCTGGTAAAGCCGAAGCCCAGGTGATTACCGGTGTATTCAGTCAATTGGCAACAGCGCCGGAAACAGGCTATACTACCGATGCTGCTGCAAAGAAAGCCATCACCGGCTGGTATGCTTACAACATGACCACACACGTAATTTCACCGGTAACAGGCGCTGTGATTGTACTGAAAACCGCGAATGGTAATTATGCCAAACTGGAAGTGACCAGCTATTATAAGGATGCGCCGGCTGCACCGGACCAGAATTCAGTAAGCCGTTATTATAATTTCCGGTTTGCTTATCAGCCAAATGGCACACGCCAATTCAACTAACCACTCATTATTATTTTTATGAAACATATTTCCATTTTAGCCATCAGCGCATTCATAACGCTGGCAGCAACCGCCCAGCAAAAGGGCGGCGATAAATTATCGCAGGATAAAGCAGCGATCAAAAGTATGTGTGGCTGCCAGGACGTGACCTTTGAATACACAGAAACATTCCCGGCAGATAGCAGCTATAAGCCTAAAGGATATCATAAGATTATTGACGCTATTGAATATGTAACGGTGGCCTCAGAAGATCCGCACCGCATTGTATTGCAACATCTGCTGATTGCAGATAGCAACGTGATTAAACACTGGACAGAGGACTGGCAGTATGAAAACCAACAGTTGCTGACCTATACGCAGGATAACCAGTGGAAGAAGGTCACGCTGCCCGCCGCACAGGTAAAAGGTCAGTGGTCACAGAAAGTATATGGCGTGGACGATGAACCGCGCTATGAAGGTTCCGCTACCTGGGTACATGCAGACGGCCGCCACTACTGGGAAGCCGCCTCAGATGCGCCGTTACCCCGCAGGGAATACACAACCCGTAAGGACTATAACGTATTGCACCGGGTAAATCATCATGAAATCACCGCTACCGGCTCTGTGCACGAGCAGGATAACCAGAAGGTGATCCGCGCAAATGGCATGGATAAGGTGATTGTGGGAGAAAAGGGATTAAATACCTATAACCGCACCAGTGAAAGTAAATGTCAGCAGGCTAAGGAATGGTGGGAGCAGCATAAAGCTTTCTGGGCGGTAGTCCGTAAAAGCTGGGATAAGATCTATGGAGAGAGCAGCGAAATTAACCTGCAGAAGAAAGTAAATGATGAACCGCTATACAAGGTGATGTCCGCACTGGAGGATAAAGCTTTCCGCAAAGAGCTGGCCGGCGCCGAACTGGAAAGGACTGTAACGGCTACATTACAACAGTTTTCGCATAATACAGCGTTGAGTTTACAACGATAAACGAGTGGATAAGAAAAGTACCGCAGTCATTCCTGGCTGCGGTTTTTTTGTTTTGCTAAAATATTTTGAACTATTTTGTCGGGCAATCATATATTACGTGGATATGCCTTCCCCGAGTAATTACGATGAGAACACAATGCTGGAACTGTTATCACAGGGCAGTGAGTATGCTTTTACGGAGCTGTTTAGCCGCTACCGTACGAAGGTGTATTCTGTGGCGTTCCGGTTTCTCCGGTCGCAGGCAGCCGCTGAAGAAGTGGTGCAGGATGTGTTCCTGAAGTGTTGGCTGAAGCGTGAAACCCTGCCGGAAGTAAAAAATCTGGATGCCTATCTGAAAGTTGTGACCAGGAACCTGGTCCTGAACCGTTTCCGCAAACGGGCCAATGAGGCCGCCGCCCAGGAAGAGCTTGGCCGCCGGGAGGTAATGGTAAACGATACTGACCACCGGATCCAGGAACACCAATACCGGGAAATTATCCAGACCGCCCTCGGACAGTTGCCGCCCCAGCAACGGGAAGTATACCGCCTTGCCAAAGAAGAAGGACTAAGCCATGAAGCCATCGCCAGCCGCATGCATATCTCCGCCGTTACCGTGAAATCCCATATGGCCAGGGCGTTACAGTCGATCCGCCGTTACCTGAACGGCAGCATCAGTATCCTCCTGATGATCACTCTTGTTAAATAACAATAAAAAATATATTTATTCACCCTCCACCATCGGAATTTGCCAGGTGTCTGTTATTATATAAGTTTTGAAAAACTACCTGTAAGTTCCTGTAAAGTTATTGTAATCGTTATGACGAACGACCCTGGATTCAATGGATTAATGGATAAATACCTTGCCGGGAAAGCCAGCGAGGCAGAGTGGAATGAATTGAGGGGATTGATCAACAAAGGCAACTTTGATGAAGAAATAAAGAACCGGATAGATGCGGAATGGGATAGCGGCATCATGGAACCAGATGTTTCATTTGAGCGCTATCATGAGATGATCGGCAATATCATGTCGGCCGAATCACACATTGCCAGCATTATCCCGCTTAAACGGAACCGTCGCCGCGGCATGCGGAGGCTGGCGCTGGCTGCCATTGTAACTGGCTTGCTGGTGCTGCCTTTCGCCGGCTGGTGGTGGTGGCATGCAGTCGAAAAACAGCCGCTGGTAGCCATTAGCCTACCCGCAGCTACACCTGCCGTGGAAGAAATAGTGGAAGTACAAACGAAGTTTGTACGCCTGCCCGATGGAAGTACAGTGTTACTCGCGGATAACAGCCGCCTGGAATACAATCGCGACTTCAAAGGGAATAAAAGAGAAGTGCGGTTATGGGGAGAAGGATATTTTGATATTAAAGAAGTGCCGGATAAACCCTTTATCGTGAAAACCGGTAAGCTCAGCACGCAGGTACTTGGGACCGCTTTTAATGTAAAAGCATCAACCGATCAGCAGCGTGTAGTGGTTACCGTAACCAGGGGTAAGGTAAAGGTAAATGATGAGAAAAGCAGCTATGGCGTACTGGTAGCAGATCAGCAGCTATCAGTAAATATGCTTACCAGCACAGTAGTAAGGGCGCAGGTGAAAAGTATGGAAGTGGTAAAATGGAAAGACGAATTCCTGGTGCTGGACGATGTAAGTATGGAGGAAGCAGCTGTTATGATAGGAGATAAGTACCATGTGAAAATATTATTTGCCAATGAGGCATTAAAAAATTGCCGTATTGCAGGAACATTTTTTCATAACCAGCCTTTGGAGAAAGTGCTGACCATTATTTGCAGTGTGGCAAATGCCGGGTATACCATTTATCCCAACGATAAAGTAGTACTGAACGGTGAAGGATGTGCCAATCAATAAATAAACGCTTATAAACGGTAGTCAATCAATAAACGGAATATAATATCGGTGAAGATCTTCATCCGGTAAAGCGCGTTGTGCACCGCGTGTAGCTGCTAATTTTTTTAATTGTAATTATCTAAATCAACCATCAGAATTATGGATCTAATCTCCATGAGGGATCGCTATGTCCCTATGCGAATCAACCAACCATACATTAGGGAAAAGGGCAAAACAGGTTTTATTATGAAGATAATTTTCTTGTATTCTTTTCTGCTGGCATTGTCCGTTCAGCTACTGATAGCCTCACCGGTGTGGGGCCAGGAATTGGGAAAGAAAACAATTACACTCGGCCTCAGAGATGAAACGCTCCACAGCGCTATTAAGAAAATTGAGCAGGCCAGCGGATTTCTTTTTGCTTATCCCCCTACAGCAGTAGCGAAGTACAAACATATCACGCTCCCCACTGCCAGCCGTTCCGTAAGCGCTACGCTGAATGCAGTACTGGAGAATACTAATCTCGCCTACCGGGAGGTCGACAGCAGCGTGGTATTGTATGTAAAACCTATTGCCAATCCCGGCATTTCGGACAATGAAGCAGCAGAACTATTCCAACAACAGGCAGTTATTACCGGCCGTATCCTCGATGAAAAAAGCGGCGACCACATTGTGGGCGCCACTGTTATTGAGAAAGGAACTAAAGTACTGAACGGCACCACCTCAAACGAAGTAGGCGCCTTTAAAATACCGGTGGATGTATCAGCCGGTAAAGCCACCCTGCTTATCAGTTATGTTGGCTATGAAACAAAGGAAGTGGAAGTACGCAGATCCGCTAACCTCACGGTTAAACTCAGTACCAGTTCCAAGTCACTGAACGCAGTAGTGGTAACCGGACTGTTTTCCAGGCCGGCGGAAAACTTCACCGGTGCAGCATCTTCCTATACAAAAGAAGAGCTGAACAAGGTATCGGGTAACAGCGTATTAAGCGCACTGCGCGCACTCGATCCCTCTTTCCAGATGCCGGAAAATATCGCTGCCGGCTCCAACCCCAACGCAGTGCCCGGTGTAGTGGTGAGAGGCGGCAACAGCCTCGGTAATCTGAATGGCACTAATCAAAACAACGTATACGACTTTACCACCAGCCCCAATACACCACTCTTTATTATGGATGGCTTTGAAGTATCACTACAACGGGTAAACGATTTTGACATGAACCGCATCGCAAAGGTCACTATCCTGAAAGATGCGGCAGCTACCTCTATTTATGGTTCCCGTGCAGCTAACGGCGTAATTGTTATTGAAACCGTAAGACCCCGTGAAGGCAGTTTACGTGTAACCTATACCGGTAGTGTGGTGGCAGAACTGCCCGACCTCAAAGGCTATGACCTGGTAAACTCCAAAGAGAAACTCCAGCTGGAAAAAGAAGCAGGTCTTTATAACGGCTATCCCATCCCCGTTTGGCAGGAAGAAAAAGATTTCCAGTATAACTACCGCCTGGCGGAAGTAGCCAAAGGTATCAATACCGATTGGCTCAATGTACCCCTGCGCAACGGCATTGGCAGTACCCATAACCTCTACCTGGAAGGTGGCTCGGAATCGGTGATGTACGGCCTCAATGGTACCTACAACACTACAGAGGGAGTCATGAAAGGCTCCAGCCGGCAGAATATCTCCGGTAACACGTATTTGTCCTATCGATATAAAAACTTTTTATTCAGAAATGATCTTACCCTCAATTTCAACAAGGCAGTTAACTCACCCTATGGCTCATTTTATACTTATACTAAATTAAATCCTTACTGGTCGCCTTACGATGCAAACGGAAATCCCAAATACTACCTGGAAGATATCCGCTTCTTTGATGACACCCGGCTGGCTTCACAACTGAACCCGGTTTATAATGTATCCCTGCACACAGTAGATCAGTATACACAGCAAAATATCACTAACAACTTTTTTGCGCAATGGCAGGCAAAAGAATGGCTGCGCTTTACCGGCCGCTTTGCCTATCAGCGTACCACCAACGGCGGAGATCAGTTCCTGCCGGCGCAACACACTGCCTTCGACAGTATCCCTGTGGAACGATATTATGAAAAAGGATCTTACACGAAAGGTTACGGTTTAAGGAATACAATCGATGGGGCTTTCACCATCGACTTAAACAAATCGTTCGGATCACACATGTTTTTTGGTTCACTCGGTACCACCCTGCGCCAGGAAAAACTGACTTCAGAATCCTATACCATCAACGGGTTCCCAAATGATAAACTGGACCAGGTGACACTGGGAAACGGATACAAAACAGGTGCACGGCCATTCGGCACAGAAGGGCTTACCCGTTTGCTGGGATACTTCGCCAATGTGAGTTACGCATACGATAACCGTTACCTGCTGGATGTTTCATACCGGTTGGATGGATCTTCCCAGTTTGGCGCCAATAAACGGTTTGCCTCTTTCTGGAGCGTAGGCGGCGGATGGAATATTCATAAAGAAAAATTCCTGGAAAACAGTACCGCTATCAACCGGCTAAAACTCCGCTATTCATACGGATATACCGGCTCTTCCAATTTTGCCAGCTACCTCGGTCTTACCACCAGCAGGTACTATACCGACCAGGATTATTTATATCACCTCGGCACCTCCCTGCTTGGCTTTGGTAACCCCAATCTTGCCTGGCAGCAGACCGCCAAAAGCAACTTTGGTATTGACGGTACTTTTTTCAGACGACTGGATATTACCGCCAACTATTTTGAAGAGAAGACAAAAGGTTCTGTTGTGTCTATCACCACCGCCCCATCTACCGGCTTTTCCATGTATATGGATAACATGGGCGACGTAGTAAGCAAAGGGTATGAAGTAAATTTACGCTACACCATTTTCTCTAATTCGCGGAACCGCGACAGCTGGTCCGTTTTTGCCAACGGATTTCATGTGCAGAATAAAATTGAGAAAATCTCCAATACCCTCGAACAACTAAACAAAAGAAATACTGATTCACTCAGCACCACACCGCTGGCCCGCTTTGCTGAAGGCCGTAGTACCACCGCTATCTGGGCAGTGCCTTCGCTGGGCATCGACCCTTCTACCGGGAGAGAAATTTTTCGTACCCGCAACGGTACTACTACTACTGTGTATGATCCGCTGGACCAGGTAATAGTAGGAGATGCCCGCTCTACACTGGAAGGAACCTTCGGAACCAATTTTGAAAAAAGAGGTATCGGGGTGAACCTCTACTTCCGGTACCGGTTTGGTGGCTATACCTATAACCAAACACTGGTTGACAGGGTAGAAAGCGCTGACATGAGATTTAATGTGGACCGCCGTGTATTTGAAGAGCGCTGGAAAAAGCCAGGTGACATAACTTTTTATAAGGGAATTGTGGATAATAACGGGTACACCATTAACACCATCACCTACGCCACTTCCCGCTTTGTACAGAAAGACGACTGGCTGAGCCTCGAAAGCGCCTCGCTGTATTACCGCTTAAGTGACGCGCAGAACGTACGGTTACGCCTGCACGATACCAAGCTCACCCTCTTCACCAACCAGCTGTTCTGGTGGTCCAGCATTAAGCGGGAAAGAGGCCTGGATTATCCTTTCAGCCGCAGCTTCACTTTACAGTTACAAACCACTTTTTAATTTTAAGAGGATCTGAACATGAAACATCTACGCAATATACTTTTCCTGGTAGCTTCCATCACCTCACTCACACTTACCTCCTGCAAGAAATGGCTGGATGTAAGACCCAAGACAGAAATCAAGGAATCAGAACAGTTTTCTACTGAACAGGGTTTCAAAGATGCACTGTATGGCAGCTATCAGAAAGCGGCCGACGGGCAACTATACGGTGGCTACCTGACTTTCAGTTTCCTGGAAGTCTTATCGCAGGGATACGACAACACCACGAAAATAGATCACGACTTTTTTTATGCCGCCACCTACCAGTATAGCAATGCCGGTATAACAGGCATCATCAATAGTATCTGGGGTAATATGTATGCCACCATCGCGCAAACAAATTATATCCTGAAAAATATCGACAACAAAAAATCAATCTTTACAGCGGATAACTATAATATTATCAAAGGCGAAGCGCTGGCACTGCGGGCTTTTATACACTTCGATCTGCTGCGTTTATATGCACCTTCTCCTAAATCAGATGCTACTGCTACCGCCATTCCTTATATGACTTCCTTTACGGTAACACCACAGGCGCGCTTAAAAGTAAGCGAGGTGATTACCTTATGTGAGAAAGATCTGAAAGAAGCAGAAGCATTACTGAAAGTATATCCGCAAATGAACAACCCCGGTAGCAACGACGACTTCCTCGCCTTTCGCAACAACCGGATGAACTATTGGGCGGTAAAAGCATTACTGGCAAGACTGTATCTCTATAATAACGATAAAGTACAGGCACTCGCCTATGCAAAAGAAGTAATTGCCAGCAATAATTTCCGCTTTATTACTTCCGGTGAATTAACTACCAATGCCGTTGATCTCAACAGGACCTTTACACCGGAACACATTTTCTCCATTTATGTATCCAAGCTGAAAGATCCCGTGAGCAGCTATTTTATGATGGCTACCGGTGATAAGATGTATAAGAAATTTACCATCACTGAAGAACGCAGAAAGGCAGTGTTTGAAACGGCAGCAGGCGGCAGTACCGACATCCGCTTTGTAAGTAACAGCTTGTGGGGCGTAAGCAATGGTATTATCTTCCCCAGTAAGCTCTGGCAGGTAGATGAAAACAGGGAATCACTAAAGAAGAGAATACCGGTGCTTTCTCTCTCAGAGATGTATTACATCGCCGCAGAAAGTGAACCGGCTCCTGCTGAAGGGCTTAAGTGGCTGAACAAAGTCCGCGCTGCCAGGAATATTATAGAACTGCCTGCAGGACTGGACGCAACTACTTTACAGAATGAAATATTTAAAGAGTATCGCAGGGACTTTATCTGCGTGGGACAACTCTTCTATTATTACAAACGGTTAAACCTGGCTAAAATTGAGGGCGCCCTTAATGGCACCATCAATAATACGCAGTACGTACTGCCATTGCCAAACCAGGAAATCGAGTTTGGAAAGTAATCATCTCTGCATCTCTTTAAATTATCAAACATGAAGAATATTAACAGGCTGATAGCAACAGCCATATTATACCTGCTGGTAAGTGCATGTGGCAAGGAAGAGCGGCTGATGTACAAAGAATTGCCTGCGATCTACTTTTCCAGGGATTTTGTACTACCCGACAGTATCAATTATACATTTGTGGTAAAACCGGATACCGTATTGAAAGATACCGTGTACCTTAATATGCGGATCACCGGGCTGGCTACTGCTACCGACAGGAAGTTCAACCTCGTAATAACAGACAGCTCCACCGCTGTAAAAGGAACACATTTTGATATAGGCCCTGCCGTTATAAAGGCAGGTGAATATGCCATAAAGTTTCCGGTATACCTGTTCCGCACCCCGGACATGAAGAATAAAGTGTTCTCTGTTTATTTTCGTATAGCCTCCTCCGATGACTTTGCCGCAGGATTCGCTAATAGCCTTAATTACCAGATAAGGATAACGGATATGTTGCTGAAACCCGCTGATTGGAGCGACTTCTTCTATGGCGCATATTCACTTACCAAGCATCAGTTCATGGTATCACGGTTAGGTACCACCGCTATCACAATGGGAACAGGCGCACAATTTTCGGAGATCATGTCTATCCTGCAAAAGATGCGGGTAGAACTGATCCGTTACGAAAATACAAACGGGCCGCTGATAGATGAAAATGGCAACCGGGTCACTTTCCCTGCTATTTAACCTGCACTCTTATTTCTTTATCCTAAAAGTTGCAATATGAAATTGTCAGTATATAATTGGTTGTGTGTTTCAATGCTGGTGATGCTCACGCTGTCCGGTTGCCTGAAAGACAACAGCAATAAAGATATTATCCCTATTAACGTGCTCAGTATCTCCGATACTACGGCAGTTGACGCCGTGCTGCAGTTTGACACATTAACTGTGAAGCCCGATATTAAAGAAGTCGTGCCTGCAGGCGATAATGGCCTGGTATATGAATGGAGCATCCACCAGAATGATTCTGAAGATGCTTATCCGGTATATATCCTCGACAGCACCCGTTACCTTCACCAGGCTATCCGTGTGAAACCTGGCATTTACAGGCTCATTTATAAAGTAACCGTGAAAGCTTCCGGCGTTTCTTACTTTAAGTTCTTCAATCTGAAGGTAATCAACCGCTTCAGCGAAGGATGGCTCGTGATGGAAGATGTGGCTGGCAAAACAGATATGACCATCATCCTGAAAACAGATACCTTCTTCCATCATATTTTCACAGAGCTGAATAAGGACTATGTACTGAATGAACCGCTGCAGGTAGCTACCACTAACTATTACGGTGCTAAATCGGTATGGATGTTTGGCACTGACAACGCCATAGAACTGGAGTATACAGAAATGACGAAGCTAACAGACTACACCAGCTGGTTCTGGGAAACACCGGCCGTGTTCCATCCGCAGAAGTTCGGGCAAATCAATACCGGCATGAATATCCTGATTAACGACGGTCATCTGCAGGTACGTGTTGCCGGAGGTTTTCCGGGAGATGTAAAATATCTCAATACCCTTCCTTTTCCGGGAGGTAAGGGCGATGACTATTATTTTTCTTCTTATACAGGAGTCGGTCCGCAACCCTATACTGGTGAGAAAACACCCTATACCGCTTTCTTTTTTGATACAAAAACCAAAGGCTTTGTGTACCTGTCAGGCGCTTCCCTGATCCCTTCCCTGGTGGCTTTCAGCGCACCCGAGCCGGGCAGTTACTTTGATATGCGTAACATCGGGATGGATCTTCTTGCTATGGACCAGGGAAATGCGCCTTTCCTGAACAACGCTATCTTCAAGGATAATGGTAATTATTATTTGTACCAGATAGATGGCAACCGCTCGGACCCCGCCGTCGCAAAAAAACTGATCACAGGCGATGCTCCTGAATTGGCGGCCTTCACTAAAATGACCAGCTCCAAAAAACTGCAACAGATCTATTTTCTCGTTAACGGCAACATCTACCTGTATGATATCCCCTCCGGTAAAGCAAGGACCATTAAGACTATTGCAGCAGGAGAGCAGGTAACTTACTTCCAGTGTACGGGCGACGACGTAATGGTAGGTACCTGGAACGGTACAGCAGGAAAATTGTACCGCTATAAGATCAGTCCTTTGGGCGATTTCCAGGATGTAAAGGTGTTCACCGGTTTCGGCAAAATTGTAAGTATGACCTATAAAGCAGCATAACCATCAAAACCCACTATTAATATGAAGAAATCAATCGTCCTGTTGGCAGCCACTGTTGGTATGCTGTCGGCACAGGCACAAAACGGTAAGGGCTATGCGATTAATGGCGTTATCCACGGCGAGGATACCGGTAAGGTATACCTGAATACTTTCATGTTGCCAGACCATAAGCCGGATTCCACCATGCTGAAGAATGGAAAGTTTACGTTTAAAGGAAAAGTAGGCTCACCGCAACTGTATTCGATATGGACTGCCGCTGATAAATATAACGGGATATCATTTTTCCTGGAAAATAGCACTATTACCATTACCGCTCATAAGGATTCCATGGGAGCCGCAAAAATAGCAGGCTCGGGAAATCAGCCTTTATATGCCGGGTGGGCGGAAACATGGGAAGCGATACGCCAGAAAGCCGGTAAATTATATCAGCGTGCAGATGCAGCAGAAAAAAACAAAGACAGCGTGGAGCGAAAGGTGGTAGCAGCCGGTTTTGCCGATCTGGATAAAGAACTGGATAGCTCCATTACCGCTTTTGTAAAGCGTTCACCCGGTTCCGCGGTAGCCGCATTTGTGATCCTGGACAGGTATATCAATTATTCCTACCCGGAAAAAGCGGCGGCCGCCTATCAGCTACTCGCAGATCCCGCAAGGAAAACGGACTACGGACTGGCTATCAAAGCCTCGATGGATAAACATGCTAAAATGAGCGTGGGCGCCCGGCCGGCAATGTCGCTGCCTGATAGCACCGGCAAACTGGTGAAATTGACCGACTACAAAGGAAAAGTTGTACTGGTAGATTTCTGGGCCAGCTGGTGTGGTCCCTGCCGTGCAGAAAATCCTAACGTGGTAAAAGCATATCAGCGCTTCCATGATCAGGGTTTTGATATCCTCGGTGTATCACTGGATACCGATAAAAAAGCATGGCTGAAAGCTGTAGGAAAAGATGGACTCACCTGGACGCATGTATCTGATCTGAAGGGTTGGAAAAGTAATCCTGTATTGGAGTTTGGAATTTCAGGCATTCCTGCCAACTTTATCATAGATGGCAGCGGAAAAATAATAGCGCAGAATTTACGCGGAGAAGAATTAGAGAAGAAGCTGGAAGAAGTATTTAAGAAATAGTTACGGCTAAGATAAATGGGTAGATATCCGCGATGGATATCTACCCATTGTTAATTTATTTTGTGAAGCTGTTGTATCTGCCGATCATGGTATCCAGCGCGTTATCGAGGGTTTCGAGTTGGCTGTCGGTCATTTCGCCTTTTTCTTTGGCGTCACGCATGATCCTTTTGGCTGTCAGCAGGAACTGGTGAAAGCTGTCATAGAAGCTCTTATAATATGAATCTTTGTTTTCTTTCGCGGCATTGGCCATATCCATGCCCGCATGTGCCGCCTGGTTTTTTTCCAGGGCGTCGTAAGCTGCCTGTGCTTTGTCACTGATCTTCGCGAAATCGGCGCCGCCTTCTCCCAGCAGGGTAATGTAATCACGTACCGACTGCATATCGGCTTTCATGGCCAATACGTAATCTTTTATGGGGCTGTCTTTCAGGATGATGGCCTCACTTGCATCTGCTACTTCGTTCACTCTTTTCATCAGGATAGCTTTCTGCTCAAAAAATACCTGGGCGCTGCTGCGGATAGAATCTGCCAGTGCCAGGCCTTTTGCGCCTTTGTCGTCTTTGTAGTCCTGTGCTTTCAGGTAATCATCCAGTTGCGTGTAAGTAGTTTTCAACTTGTCGAACGAGCCTTTAAAGCTGGTTACCTTTTCTTTAAAAAACTGCTGGTCTGCCTTATTTAAGGCATCTACCGGTTCTTCCACTTTCACCTTACCATGACTGATCATATTAATCATAATAGGTTTGATGATACTGCTGAGGAAGGCGGGATTACCTTTGCCAGACAGTAATTCGGTTACACGGTCGGCATTATTAACCAGCCGTACTACGTAGTCGGAGTTCTTGTTAGAAAGGTCTACAATCAGGTTGGTGTACTCAATTACATCATTTGCGGAAGATGCAGATTTATCTTCGTACGCAGCGTTGCTGTCTTTTTTACCAGTTTCATTACATGACGTAAACGTGGTGAGAAGGGCGGTTCCCAGGGCTAAGTACAGTACGGATCTTTTCATGATAAGTTTTTTTCGGATTAAGCTATGGCACAATCGCGTGCCGGGGTATTTTGTGGGCAAAGATATTTTTTCAGGCAAACAAAACAAAAGAAAAGTAAGACGACAAACTACTGGTATGAGTATATGTCATCATTTATATAACCGGTAATTTTAATCCGGTAAATGAGCGGCATGTTTTCAGATCTCACAGTTATATACGGAATACTATGCTGCTGGCTGTTTTTGGCGTTGTGTGTGCCTGCGGAGGCACAGCAGATACCCTTAAGTAACCCTTCGCTGGAAGGCCGTACCGGGAAAGGTTTGGTTCCTTCTGGCTGGCTGGTGGCTAATGGTACGCCGGACACACAGCCCGGTGTTTTTGAAATCCTGCTGGCTCCTTCAGCAGGTAAGAGTTATGTAGGGGTGCATAGTGGTAAAGGATTCCTGGAAGGCATTGCCCAAAAGTTGCCTGCCTCGTTGAAACAGGACAGCACTTATGTATTGAGTTTGGATCTGGCGTTTACACTTTATTATTTGTATCCCGCCTGTTATGGCAACCTGGCGATCTTCGGGGGTAATGCCCCGGGAGATACCGCCGAGTTGTTATGGACATCCGGTAATTTTACCCATGAAAACTGGCAAAGGTATCATGCCATATTCAGGCCGCATCGCAGCTATGCTTATATTTCCTGCTGGGCTTATCCAACAGCGGCCTGTAATAAAAGTATGTATGGAATAGCGCTGCTGATGGACAATCTTTCGGCTATTGACCCATTAATACCGCCTGCTGTGCAGGCTAGTGTAAAGCCCTGCAGTTGCGGGGAAGTAGCCGACGGCAGGATTATGCTGCATGTAACCGGTGGTGCGCCGCCTTACCGTTACCGGCTGGACAATGGGCAATGGCAAACCGATAGCGTGTTTCCCGGGCTTGCAGCGGGTAGCCATGTAGCGGAAATTATGGATGCACATGACTACAGCGCCGGTGTAACCGTTAAGGTGGAATCTCCCTGGAAAAACTGCCTGGTGGTGATGCCCGGTGCTTTCAGTCCTAATAACGACGGCCTAAATGATTTGTTCCGTCCGAAAGTATATGATGTGATTCATGACTACCGGTTACGGGTATACGACCGGTGGGGGGCCTTGGTATTTATGAGTAATGCATCCGAGGTGGGGTGGGACGGGAATTTTAAAGGCACGCCGGCGGGTGTGCAGGCCTATGTATATATATGTACGTTTACAGACAGCCGCAATGAGCAGCATTTATTGAAGGGAACGGTGATGTTGGTTCGTTAGTAGTTAAAGGTAACCGAGAAAACAGAACCATTTTTGCCGCTGGTAACGCTGATATGCCCGTTGTTGGCGGCAACATAGGATTTTACAATGGCCAGGCCCAGGCCGGTGCCCTCTTTACCGTGAGCGTTTGTTGCCCGGAAAAAAGGCGTGAATAAAAAACGTATATCCGCCTCCGGTATACCGATGCCATTGTCTTTTACTTTAATGCAGAGGTGATTTTTCCGGAAATGCAGGCCGAGTAGCGGATCGCCGGAAGAGTATTTAAACGCATTGCTGATGAGATTAGTGAATATCCCGGCCAGGTGGCTCCTGTCGATGTAGATATTCCGCGGGCGCCCGGATACTTTGATGCGGAGTTGGCGCTGGTCGGCACGGTTGCTGAAATACTGTTGCCGGATCATACTGGCAAAAATAGGTAGCTCCGTTTCTTCCGGTTGTGTTACAGGATTGCCGGCTACCATGCTGCCAGTGGTGAGGATGTCGTCTACCATGCTACTCAAAATGTCTATTTCTTCCTTAATGCGGGATAAATTGCGTTCGTAAAACGGCAACATCAATTCATCTCTCTGCATTTTGGTTTCCAGCAATTCTATGGAAGACGAGATGGCACTGATCGGTGTTTTAAATTCATGGGTAGCCATGGCAATGAAATCCGATCGCATTTCCAGTATTGATTTTTGGCCAACTGCATGCCTTTTGATATGGTTCAGCATACTTCTTTTTTTGGTTGATTCTTAAAAAGGTTTTCTATTTCGAAGGATACCGGGTTAGGAGCGTAAATGGTTCTGTACACAATATACGAAACTTATTCATATTATTAAAAAAGTAGCATTTGGTTACATTTATTTAACATGTAGTGAGAATTTGTTTACATAGAATTTATTATAATATAACTATTTGAGCGGACTGATTTTTCTTTCATCTGTATATAAGCCTTTAACATATTCATAAAAAATTATACTAGATAACTATCATTTTTCCGGCTATATTTACTATCAGATTATTTTAATAAACCATATCATTTCGAGTACCATACCCCCGTTTAGCCATGATCAACATTGGAATCATTGAAGACAACCATTTTCTGCTAAGTAATTACCGCGAGTTCCTGGAGGACTTCCAGGAGTGTAAGGTCATGTTTGCCTGCAAATCGATAGAGGAATTTATGGACTTGCCGGTTACTTACCCGGATGTAAAAGTAATCCTGTTGGATATCACCTTGCCAGGTATATCCGGTATTGAAGGGCTCCGCGAAGTAAAGCGGGTGTATCCCGATACAAAGGTGATTGTATTATCCGGTCATGAGGAGCAGCAATATATTATTGAGGCCATTAAAAATGGTGCGAGTGGATATGTGATTAAATCCAGCCGCCTTAGTGATATCTATCAGTCGGTGATGGACACCGTGCAAAGCGGCGCTTCTTTATCTCCCCGTGCTGCCCATCTGCTCATTACTCATATCAATAAAGATCCGCTGGAAAGTATTAAAGACAAACTTACCCGCAGGGAGTATGAACTGGTGGCCTTGCTCAAGGAAGGCTACTCATATAAGGAAATGGCAGCAAAGTTGTTTGTAACCGTGTTCACTGTAAACCAACATCTGAAAAAAGTATATTTTAAATTGAATGTTTCAACCAAATCTGAGTTAATCTCAAAAATTTTATCAAATAATTTATTCATTGCCCTGTTTTTTGCCCTTCTTCAGATAAAATAATCAAATTTTCGTTTTTGGTAATATGTCAGTGGCTGTGAACGGTAAGTTACTTTAATAAGTAAGGACCCCAAACTAATCGTCTCAATTTATACTGTAGTGAGTAATTGAATCCCACCCCGTTCTGAAGTAATATTGTATTGAGAGGAACGGTCAGTGTAAGTGATGATGTTAAATGCCATATCGATGATATTGAAAGCCTGCTTAACCTGGATAGGATTGGGATTGCTATGCTTGAGTTGTTTGTTTACTTCGTGCGTGTCAACCAAAAATGCTGTTTATTTCAATGATGTAAGGGATACGGTGCTAATGCCGTCAGATAGCAGTTTCGACCCCCGTATCCAAAAGAACGACATATTACAGATCAACGTAAGCAGTCTTAATCCAGAGGATGTGATCATTTATAATGTATCAAACATGACCTCCGCTTCCGGCGCAGGAGGCGCCAATGCAGGAGCCGGTGCCATGCTGGGAGGCTTCCTGGTAGATGAACAGGGATTTATACAGTACCCCGTACTGGGTCCCGTAAAAGTAACAGGCCTCACCAAAAAAGCACTCACCGTATACCTGCATGATCAGCTCATTGAACGAAAGCTCCTGGTAGATCCGGTAGTGAGCATACGGTTCCTCAACTACCGTGTAACCATACTGGGAGAGGTAAGTAAACCAACCGTAGTAAACGTAACCAACGAAAAGATATCGGTCCTTGAAGCATTGGGAATGGCGGGAGATATAACGGTGTTCGGTAAACGGAATAATATTCTGTTGATCCGGGAGATAGACGGGCAGCGGATTATACGACGCATCGATCTGAACGACAAGAGCATTCTGAACTCACCCTACTATTTTCTGCAACCCAATGATATCCTATATGTAGAACCCAATAAGTCAAAAGTGGCGACGGCTGATCGTTCGCGGCAAATCCTGCCAATTATTCTCAGCAGTCTTTCACTACTTGTTATTATCCTGGACCGGTTAGTTATAAATAATTAGGTTATGCAAAAAGTTAACGGACATAAAACCCAGCACACGGAAGCGCCTCAGAGTTTGCTTACTATCATTCGCTCCCGCTATCTGCCATACTGGCCTTTCTTTGCAGGAGCCGTAGTAGCCGCACTGATAGCTGCTTTCCTTTATCTCCGTTATGCCACTCCGCTGTATAAAATATCCGGCGTGCTCCTGGTACAGGAAGCCACCAACGGGCTCGGCGCCAGCGATATGTTGCAATCGCTCGACCTGATGAGTGGCAGCAAAACCGTGATGGAAAATGAAATAGAAATCCTGAAATCACGCACGCTCACAAAAGAAGTGGTAAGGAACCTGAATCTTTATGGAGAAGTAATAGAAAAAGGAAAAATAAGAGACGTTGTACTTTATAAAGATAGCCCGGTGAAATTTACCTTCCTGGAACCGGAGTCTATCCAGATGGCTTCTACCGGCAACTGGCCTTTCACTTATGATCCCGTGCAAAAGCGTATAACCATCGACGGTAAAAAATATCCGCTGAATGATACGGTACAAACCCGTTGGGGAAAAATGCTCATCCAGGCAAAAGCCCGGCATACAGATACCACCGCTGGTTATGTACTGCATATCATGAACGAAAAAACATGGATGCAGATCATCCTCGGTACCATGAAAATTATGCCTGCCGCGAAAGCCGGCAGTGTAGTGGATCTTGAATATACAGACGAAGCGCCGGAACGTGGGGAAGATATTGTGAATGAACTCATCCGGGTATATAGCCAGGCTGCCGTGGAAGATAAGAACAGGACTTCCGCAAACACCATGCGCTTCGTGGAAGAACGCCTGCGCATCGTGAGCACAGAACTGGGCCAGGCTGAAACAGAAGTGGAACACTTCAAAAACCTCCCAGGGCATTGTGGATATCAGCGAACAAAGTAAAATATTCCTGGCAGGCGTGCAGGAAAATGACCGGAAGATCAGTGAAGCCAATATGCAGATCTCCGTATTGGATGCCATTGAAAGATATGTTACCAGCCAGAATCCGGGAGGTAACATTGTACCCGGTACATTAGGACTTTCTGATCCGGTGCTGCTGGAGTTGGTGAGCAAGTTGTCTGAAACAGAATTACAACTGGAAAGACTCCGCAAAACCACCGGCGAAAACAGCCCGCTGCTGGCAAGCCTCACACGGCAGGTAGAACGCCTGAAACCTGCTATCATGGAGAACATCGGGAGCCTGCGCGCCAATCTGCAGGCTGGCTTAGCACGCCTTCAGGCGGAGAACAGCCGCAACATGGGTATCATCCGCAGTGTACCTGGAAAAGAAAAAGCATTGCTGGAAGTAAGCCGGCAGCAGGTGATCAAAAATAATATTTACACCTTCCTGCTGGAGAAAAGAGAAGAAACCGCACTGGCATACGCGGCCGCCGTATCCGACAGCCGCGTGGTAGATGCGGGGGAAGCAGCAGCCTATGCTTTCAGTCCGCAGAAACCAATGGTGTACGGTATCTCCGTACTGGCGGCACTTGCACTGGTAGCAGGATTTGTATCGCTGAAAGATATGATGAACCGTGAGGTGATGTTCCGGGCAGATATTGAAAAAATAACGACGGCGCCGATTGCAGCAGAAATTATGTACCACGACAGCAAAGAGGCGATCGTGATGTCTAATAACAGCAGAACAGCCGTGGCAGAACAGTTCAGGGCGTTGAGAACATCTTTGTCTTATATAGGATTAAACGGCGATCGCAAAACATTGTTGATAACCTCTTCCATATCTGGCGAAGGAAAGAGCTTTATATCCGTTAACCTGGCCATGAGTTTGTCACTTGCCAAAAAGAAAGTAGCCCTGCTGGAGTTTGACCTGAGAAAGCCAATGGTCAGCAAGATGCTGAACATGCGCGCGGATCCGGGTATTACGAACTACCTCGTTGGAAAAGCATCACTGCAGCAGATATTGCAACCTGTTGGAGACAACGAGTACCTGTATTTACTGTCTGCCGGTATTATGCCGCCAAACCCGAGTGAACTTATTCTGAATGGTGAACTGGAAAGGTTGCTGAGTGAACTGAAAGAACGTTTCGATTATATCATCATTGATTCTGCCCCTGTTGGACTGGTAACAGACGCCCGCCTGATAGCGCCCTATTGCGATGCTACCCTGTATGTGGTGCGTCACCAGCGTACCCCGAAAAATTATCTTAAACTGATTGAAGAGTTGTATCAGAATAAAGAATTAGGAAAGCTGAACATTGTGTTTAACGGTATCAAGCGGCAAGGTGTGGCAGGATACGGATACGGATCCGGATATGGTGATATTAACGGATACGGTTACACGGAAATAACAAAGAAACCCGGATTATTCAGGCGCACCGTAAAGTAAATGCAGCCCGCTATAGTCGAATTAAATAACAAAGGGCGAAGTCATGCCCGTTCCTGCCTTTATAAATTCTACACAAAACTATCCGATCACCTAAAAACCGGCTACTATGTTTAATGAACAGCCTCCGGTCTGGTATGCGGTATATACCCGGCCCAAATGCGAAAAAAAAGTGGCAGACCTTTTCACCCGTAAAAAGGTGGAACACTACGTCCCCGCTAAACCATTGGTGCGTGCCCGTAAGATCATCCAGGAACCTCTTTTTCCATCCTACGTATTCGTACACATTCCTGAAAGCAGGAGTTGGGTGGTAAAGGAAACAGACAACGTGGTCAACTTCGTATACTGGCTGGGGCAACCGGCCGTGATACCAGACCACGAAATAGCGCTCATCCGCCATTTTCTCCGTGATTATGAAGATGTATCTGTAGAAAAATTTCCTATCCGGGCAGAGGAAGAAGAAAACCGTTCTCCTTCCACGGCCAGGATCTTACAGATCAGCCGTAACCGCGTGAAAGTGGAACTGAATAGCCTGGGCTGCATGCTCGTAGCAACAGTGCCATCCAGGGAAATAACGGTGGTCACCGGCCATAAAACGGTGAACGGACATCATTACTGACCATAAACCAATCATCCTATGATGCAGCATATTCTCCTTTGCGGTGGCTCCGGCACCCGGTTATGGCCTTTGTCCAACCAACAAACGCCCAAGCAGTTACTCACCCTGTTCGACGGCTATAGTCTTTTACAACTCGCTTTCCGGCGAAACCGTTTTGCCTGTAATAAAGTAATGGCGATTGTTAATGAACAACAGTCCGAAATTGTTCAGGAGCAACTGATGCAGGCAGGCGCAGCTGCCCCGGTATGCCTGGCCGAACCGGTAGGCCGTAATACTGCTGCTGCCATTGCCCTAGCTGCCTTTACAGCGGAGCCGGAAACCATACTACTCATCACTCCGGCCGATCACCTGATTGGTACGCCCGACCGCTATGCCATGGCCATTGAAACGGCCGGCCTGCTGGCTGCGGGAAATCATATCGTTACCATCGGCCTGGTGCCCACACGCCCGGACACCGGATTCGGCTACATCAGCTACTCCGGTCATGATGTGCTCCGCTTCGTGGAAAAACCCGACCGCGCCGTAGCAGAAGCCATGCTGGCCGCCGGCGGCTTCCTCTGGAACAGCGGCATTTTCTGCTGTAAAGCACGCATCATGCTGCAGGAGCTGCAAAAACATGCACCTGCTATCTATGAAGCTGCTGCCATCGCCGCGGAAGAATGGAAACAAACCGGTGTGTTATCGAAAGAAAGTATGGAAGCCATTCCTTCAGATAGCATCGACTATGCCGTGCTGGAAAAAAGTGACATCGTAAAAGTAGTGCCCAGCAAAATGGACTGGAGCGATGTAGGCAGCTACGAAGCACTGGCAGACGCATTGTCGCAACACTACCAGTACAGGAATCACCAGGCGGTTTTTATTCAAAGCGATCCGCATAAAAGTATGGTAATCGGAAAAGATAAATTGGTCGCATTGGTGGGCGTGGAAAACATGGTGGTGGTTAATACAGAAAGCGCACTGCTGATCATGCAGAAAGGAAGTGGACAGGATATTAAGCAACTGCATCAATGGGTAAGGGAAAACCGCCCGGAGCTGCTCTAAACATAAACACAATCAATCAACACGTATGGAGGCAAACGATCTTATATATGTAGCCGGCCACCGCGGAATGGTAGGAAGTGCTATTAAAAGGAGACTGGAAACTTTAGGTTACCAGAACATTATTACCCGCACATCCGGCAGCCTGGATTTACGCAATGCCGCCGCAGTGGATGAATTCTTTGCAAAAGAAAAGCCGGCATATGTATTCCTGGCAGCCGCCAAAGTAGGCGGTATACACGCTAATAATACCTACCGCGCAGAGTTCCTGTACGATAACCTCATGATTGCCGCCAACGTTATTCATTCGGCGTGGAAGCATAACGTTACCAAGTTGCAGTTCCTGGGAAGTTCCTGTATCTACCCGCGCATGGCGCCGCAGCCAATTAAAGAAAGCTTTCTGCTGACAGGCACGCTGGAACAAACCAATGAACCCTACGCAATTGCAAAAATTGCCGGCATCAAATTATGCGAGGCTTACCGCGATCAGTATGGCTGCAACTTTACCAGCGTAATGCCTACTAACCTGTTCGGCATTGGCGATAACTATCACCCGGAAAATGCACATGTTTTACCGGCGCTGATCCGCCGGTTTCATGAAGCGAAAGTAAATCAGAAACCATCCGTAACAGTATGGGGCACGGGCATGCCTAAACGGGAGTTTTTATTTGCAGATGACCTGGCAGATGCCTGCGTATATCTCATGCAGCATTACAATGATAAAGAACCGGTGAACATCGGGATAGGAGAAGATCTCACCATTAAGCAACTGGCAGAGTACATCCGGGAAGTGGTTTGTTATGAAGGGGAAATCATTTTTGACGCTACCAAACCCGATGGTACGCCGCGCAAGCTGATGGATGTATCCAAACTGCATCGCCTGGGATGGAAACATAGCATCAGCCTGAAAGAAGGACTGGTAATGGCTTACAGGGATTTTCTACAACAGGATCAGTTCAAATTACAACCTTAAAACCAGTGGTATGAAAGTAGTCATTGTAGGAACAGGATATGTTGGACTGGTTACCGGCGCCTGCCTGGCTGAAGTGGGAACCAGTGTTACCTGCGTGGATGTGGACGCAGCAAAGATAGCACGGCTTCAGAAAGGGGTATTACCCATTTATGAACCTGGTTTGCCTGAAATGGTGATGCGTAATCAGGCAAGCGGCCGTCTTTCTTTCACTACCTCGCTGGCCAGCGCATTGCCCGGAGCTGAAGTGGTATTTATTGCCGTAGGCACACCACCGGGAGAAGATGGCAGTGCAGACCTGAAGTATGTATTACAGGTAGCGCATGAGGTAGGACAATACATGGAGCATTACCTGCTGCTGGTAACCAAAAGCACCGTGCCCGTTGGCACCGCCGCCCGCGTGAACCGCGCAGTAAAGGAGAGCCTGTCGGCCCGCCAGCTGATCATCGATTATGATGTGGCTTCCAACCCGGAGTTCCTGAAAGAGGGCGCCGCCGTAAATGATTTCCTGAAACCTGATCGTATTGTCGCGGGCGTGAGTACTACCCACGCCCGCGAAGTGCTGGAACAATTATACCGCCCATTTGTGTTAAACGGACACCCGCTGCTTTTTATGGATATCGCCTCTGCGGAGATGACTAAGTACGCAGCCAATGCCATGCTGGCTACCAGGATTTCCTATATGAACGATATCGCCAACGTATGCACGCTCGTGGGTGCAGATATCAACCAGGTGCGTAAAGGTATCGGCAGCGATCCCCGCATCGGGAAACACTTCCTGTATCCCGGCATCGGCTACGGTGGTTCCTGTTTCCCAAAAGATGTAAAGGCCCTGATCCAAACCGGCCGCGAATATGGCTATCAGCTTCGTATCCTGGAAGCAGTGGAAGCCGTGAATGAAGATCAGAAGAAAATATTATCCGATAAAGTGCTCCGTCACTTCGACGGCGACATCAAAGGTCGCACGTTCGCCGTATGGGGACTGTCTTTCAAACCCAACACCGACGACATGCGCGAAGCGCCTTCGCTGGTGCTGATCAGCAGCCTGCTGGAAGCCGGCGCACAAGTGCGTGTATACGATCCCGTTGCCATGGAAGAAGCGCTTCACCTGCTGGGCGACAGCGTCACCTTTGCGGATGATATGTATGCCGCCGCTGCAAATGCAGACGCCGTATTGCTGGTAACGGAATGGAATGCCTTCCGGATGCCCGACTGGCCACGCCTGCGCAGCCTGCTGCAAACGCCACTGCTGTTCGATGGGAGGAACATCTATGATGACGTACAACTGGTAAAACATGGGTTCACTTACTATGGTATCGGCAATACAGCTGCTACCCCGGTAAATGCCCTTATGCAATAACTTATTTCTTTTTATCACTAAAAAATAACGATCGTATGAAAGTAGCCCTGATAACAGGTATTACCGGCCAGGATGGCGCTTATCTGGCAGAACTGCTGCTGGGAAAGGGATATATGGTGCATGGTGTAAAACGCCGCGCTTCGCTGATCAACACCGAAAGAATTGATCACCTCTACCAGGATATGCACAGTGAAAATGTGCGCTTCCGTTTGCATTACGGCGATATGACCGACAGCACCAACCTCATACGCATTATACAGGAAACCCAACCGGATGAAATTTATAACCTGGCTGCCATGAGCCATGTACGGGTAAGTTTTGATACCCCGGAATATACTGCCAACGCAGATGGTATAGGCACGCTGCGCCTGCTGGAAGCACTGCGCATCCTGAAAATGGAAAAGAAAACACGCATCTACCAGGCCAGCACCTCCGAGTTGTACGGACTGGTACAGGAAGTACCACAACGTGAAACAACGCCTTTCTACCCGCGCAGCCCATATGCTGTGGCGAAGTTATACGCCTACTGGATTACGGTAAACTACCGCGAGGCTTATGGAATGTATGCCTGCAACGGTATCCTCTTTAACCACGAAAGCCCGCTGCGCGGAGAGACTTTCGTAACCCGGAAGATCACCAGGGGCGCTGCTGCGATCGCACTCGGACTGCAGGATAAACTGTACCTCGGTAACCTGGATGCACAACGCGACTGGGGCCACGCAAAAGATTATGTAGAAGCCATGTGGCGCATCCTTCAACAGGAAACACCAGATGACTACGTAATTGCTACCGGTATTACCACTACCGTGAGAGAGTTTGTACGCATGTCCTTTGCAGAACTGGGTATCGAAATCGCCTTCACCGGCACCGGTGCTGAGGAAGTGGGTACCGTAGCCGCCTGCACAAACGAAGTATATGCGTTGCCGTTAGGAAAGCAGGTAGTCGCTATTGATCCGCGTTATTTCCGCCCTACGGAAGTAGAGCTGCTGATAGGCGACCCTACCAAATCCAAAACAGTACTCGGATGGGAACCAGCCTACGACCTGGCTGCACTGGTAAAGGAAATGATGGCCAGCGACGTGGCATTGTTTGCAAAGAAAGAAGTGACACAACTGGAACACTTAATCGGATAATTAAATCAACATGCAGGTAGCGAACAGGGTGATATTAAATACAGGCGCGCTTTACGGACGGATGCTGATCACCGTTTTTATTTCCTTATATGCCACCCGGCTGGTACTCAACCTGTTGGGCGCGGCAGACTACGGATTGTTTAACCTGATCAGCGGGGTCATTGCCATGTTGTCTTTCCTGAACATGGCAATGACCATCAGCACGCAACGGTATATGTCTTTTCACCTTGGCACCAAAGACGCACACAAACTGAAAGTGGTGTTTAACTCCAGCGTATTGCTGCATTTTGTACTGGGCCTGGCATTGGTGCTGCTGTTTGAAGTGATAGGCAGCTATCTTTTTGATCATGTGCTCAATTATCCTGCATCCCGCACCATGGCTGCCAAACTTATTTTTCAGTTCATGGTGGTCAGCGCGTTCTTTACGATCATCTCTGTGCCTTACGATGCTACATTGATTGCACAGGAAAATATGGTGATGGTAGCTATAATGGGAATAGTGGAATCCGTAGGCAAACTGCTGATAGCACTCAGCCTGCAATACACTTCATACGACCGGCTCATTGTGTATGGCGGTCTTATGGCATTGCTCACCGTATTACTGCTGGTGTTTAAGCAGGTGTATTGCGCGGTGAAGTATGAAGAAAGCCGCATCAGCATCCGGCAGTATTTCGACAAAAGCCTTTTGAAAGAAATGTTTGCCTACGCAGGGTGGAATATGTTTGGCGCCGGCAGTTTTGTGGCACGTAACCAGGGCATCGCTCTTCTGCTGAATGTTTTCTTTGGCACCATCGTTAATGCAGCTTATGGCATCGCTAACCAGGTGAATGCACAGCTCAGCTACTTTTCTGTTACCATGCTGCGGGCATTAAATCCGCAGATCATTAAAAGTGAAGGCAGCGGCGACCGTCCGAGGATGCTGCGGCTGGCCATGATTGCCAGCAAGTTTTCCTTTTTCCTGCTGAGTTTTTTCGCCATCCCCATGATGATAGAAATGCCATTTGTATTGCAATGCTGGCTGAAACAAGTACCTGATTTTACCGTCATGATGTGCCGCCTGATTATCATCACTACATTAATTAACCAGCTGTCGTCAGGCATACAGGTAGCGGTACAGTCGGTAGGGAAAATAAGAAAGTACCAGGTGGTAGTCAGCACAATGGTACTGTTCAATTTACCCATTGCCTGGTTGCTGCTGAAGGCAGGATATCCCGCGGCTACGGTATTGATCAGTGCCATCGCCATAGAAGTAGTAAGCGGCATTTACCGCATGATGGCGGCGAAAACTATTACGGGCTTATCGCCGGCAGTGTTTACCCGGCAGGTGATCATCAAATCAATAGTGCCGGCATTGCTGGCAGCCGGACTGGCCTGCATCCCGCAACTATTCATGGGAGAAGGATTTATGCGGCTGGGCGTTACCACAACAATAAGTATCATCAGCATCGTATTCCTCATCCGGCTCATCGGGCTAACCACCGATGAAACCGCGAAAGTGGAACAATTACTCAACAGGATTTTCACAAAACTACAGGCACGGCTAGTGGTATTAAAAGCGAATTAAGATATGAACATTCTTTTCTTCACAGACATATCTCCCTTCCCGCAAAACGGGGGAGAACGCATCAGGAGCTACTATCTGATCAAAGCTTTGTCGCAGCTCGGTTATGAGGTGATTGCCGTGGTACAGAATGTGGAGAAGGTGGACCTGCAAAAATACCATCTCCCTAACGTCACTTTTTATACTTATGAAACAAAACCTTTCGATCTGCTGACCCGTATTACGGGTAAACAATACTTCCAGCGCTCTGCCACCGTTATGAGCATTTTTGAAGAGGTTTGCCGCGAATATCCGCTGGCAGCAGCTATCCTGGACTATGGCTATGTAGGTCATTATATTTCTTATTTCAGGCAGAAGCAGATCCCCGTTATCCTGGGCACACACAACGCACAGCCCATGATCACCTGGCAGCTGCCCTCAAAAAATATTGTGGATAAGCTGCGCAAGTGGCAGCTGTTTAGTATGGAAAAACTGCATGAGCGCATGTACTTTAACAAAGCTGCTGCGGTACTGGTAGTTAGTGAAGATGATAATGCCTATCACACACGCTTCCTGCCTAAACAGAAAGTTTTTACGGTTCCCAACTTCCTGGATGCGAAGGATTATCACTTCACCGGGAAGAAGCAGCAGCGTGTGCTGGTGATGACGGCTAACTTCGGCGTATATATGAATTTCGCCGGCCTCAAATGGTTTATCGAAAACGTGTGGGATGATGATCTGGCCGGAAAGTACGACCTGTGGCTCGTAGGCAGAGGTTCTAAAGAAGCGTTGAAACAAATTACCGGCAAAGAAGAATATCGCAATATTGTAGCCTTTGGAAAGGTGGATGATGTGAAGTGGTATATCTCCGTGGCCAGCGCAGTGATCATTCCGTTGGTGCATGGCAGCGGTACACGCCTGAAATGCCTGGAAGCAATGGCACTCAGTACACCGATTATCAGTACCCGGAAGGGAGTGGAAGGCGTGAAGAGTCATCACTTTATTGTGTCTGATGAACCTGAAGCGTTTAAGCAATCCCTGCTGGCTTTTGATCCGGAAACGGATAAGGGTGCGCGGTTACGGGAAGATTTTTTACAGGAATACAGCCTGGACGTAAACCGGGAACGGCTACAGCAAATTGTTCACTACGCGGTTCGCGGTAAAATGCCTGCCTATGTTTAACCGGATCAAAATAGCCATGTACACTTTGTTGAGTGGCGTGAATGTAGCACTGGTGGGGCAGTTGAAGCTCAATGAGATCATGGTGCTGCTGTCTACCCCCTTTGTATTTGACCTGCGGGACTTTAAAGCATACCCCATGTTCCGCAAGATCATCTTTGCATTGGTAGCGCTCTTCGTGTTCCAGGCTATTACTGATCTGTTTATTGTACACAGCTCTTCAGAGAATTTCATGCGGGGCTGGGCGGCCATCATTATGTCTATCCTCTCTTTTATTTTCCTGTTTAAAACTTTGGAAGATGATCAGGCCATCTTCTTCTTCCTTTGCATGACCCTTATCAAAAATATTATCTGGACAGATGATAATGCCGATACGGATATGTCGTACTTCAAGTTTAAGATGGTACCTATCCTGTCGTACGCTGTTTATATCTGTTCTTTCCTTTTATATCGCAGAGGACAATGGAAGGCAGTGCTGGCGCTGCTATTAGGCTACAGCCTGTTATGTTTTGCCCGCGACTCGCGCTCAACAGGCATGGTCTTTTTCCTGGGCGCCATTATCATTTACTGCTTTAACAGTGGTATGTACCTCACCCGCGACCGGTTGCTGGTGTTTGGGATTGCAGGCGCTATCCTGTTCCAGTTTGCCTATGTATGTTATGTAAATGCAGTGATGAATCATGAAATAGGAGGAGATCATGCTTCCGAGCAAATCGACCGGCTCGATAATCCTTATAATCCGTTGTCATTACTGATGACAGGCAGGGGCGAAACCTTTGCTGCAATGGCAGCCATTGCCGATGCACCGCTGTTCGGTCATGGTTCCTGGGCAAAAGACGACAACCTGCAATATTACCGGATCCTGTTGCTGTACCAGAATGAAGAAATGAATGAACAACTGGCTACCTCAACAGACCACCTGATCCCCAGTCACTCGATCCTGTTGGGGGCCTGGGTAAACTGCGGGCTGGGTGGATTTATTGCGGTACTGCTGATATTCATATTCCTGCTGAGAATGGGATTTTATCTCATTCGCAACGCTGCGGATACAGCATTGTACCCGGTACTGGTACTGATGACGATTGGGGTAATATGGACTTTTCTTTTTTCCCCCATCCAACAACTAAGATTTAACATACCTGCCATCGGTGCAGTGCTGTTGCGTGCCTACTATGATTTTATGGAAGAATCTGCCACGGAGGAAGTACCCGTACAAATAAATGAAACGATCGATATGCTATCTCCCGAAGGGAAAATATAAACGGTAAAAAAACATCAGCTATGAAAATATGCTTCATTACACTAGGGGATATTAAATTCATTGCCACCATGAAACGGGCGATAGGCATGGCCGGACCGCTGCTGTCGCTAGGCTGGGAAGTGTCTATCATTGCGCAGGACAGTGAAGAGAACCGGAAACGTATAGCCATGGAGTGTAGTGAGGCAGTGAAGGTATACTACTATCAGCCTGGCTCCGCAGGAGAAGAAGTCAGGGTTAAAACAGAGCTGGTAAACCAGATTGCACCAGACTATGTGTTATTCTGTTCTTTCAGTTTCCGTAACCGTATTTCCAAAGGTAAGCTCAACGTAAAACCCAAAATACTTATCGAACATTCGGAGCTGCCTTCCGGTATCCCGGATAATAAAGGCATCCGCAAACTGGCGATGTTGGCGCTGGAGTATTGGTCGGTGTTGTATGCGGACGGATTGCTGTGCGCCAGCAAGTATCTCTGTAACGTATATACGAAAAGGGCAGCGCAGCTGTTCCGTAAACAACTTCCGGTGTTGTACTCGCCTTACGCCTTCAATAATGATGTGATAGCGTCGCCGCGGATCCGCCTGGATGAATTGCAGGATGCTTATAAAGGCAAAACGATACTGATCTATATGGGCACACTTACCCGCAACTATGGCCTCTTTACGATGTTGCAGGCAATGGAAATGGTAAGCAAGGAAAGAAGTGATGTGGTATTAATGTTATTGGGACAGGGCCGGCATATGGTGGAAGCAAAAGCTTTTGTCAAGGAAAAGCAGCTGGATGCACAGGTTGAATTCCTGGGCTATGCACCCGAAGAAGATCTCAGTTCCTGGTTCACCGCGGCCGATGCATTTATTTCCCCGCTGAATGATACTGTGCAGGACTGGGCGCGTTGTCCCAGTAAGATTTACATGTACCTGCCATTTGGCAAGCCGGTGTTTACCTGTGCTATTGGCGAGCCATTGGAAATATTCGGGCACGAGGGATATTATTTCAACAACAATGCACCGGCATCACTGGCGGTATTGATCAGCAAACTGGCCAATGGCAAGCTGGCGCTGGCAACGGTGAATAGCGAAGCCCACAGCTGGGAACGACGGGCAGTTGACTTTACAGCATGGATCAACAGTAACGATGCAGTAAAAGTACTACGTATTGCTAACCTGTAAATGACTACAACGTGAATTATGTTTATTATAAAGATCCCAAAGGGAATTTTGGTGATGACCTGAACGGGTGGCTCTGGCCCAAGTTGTTTGGCGAAGGCAATATCGATGATCCCGAAGCATTCCTGGGCATTGGTTCTATCCTGTTCGACGGCTCTCCGCTATTCAGGGATATACCGGACAAATGCAAGATTGTTTTCGGCACAGGCGTGAGGCCTTCTCATCAAACCTTCAGTCTCGACAGCAGTTGGGATATCCGTTTCCTGCGGGGGCCATTGTCGGCCTATGCGTTTAATAACCAGTTCCCGTACATCGCAGATGCTGCCTACGCCATTCGCCAGCTGCCGGAGTTTGATAAATTCCTGAAGATGAAGAAAAAGCACAAGGTGAGCGTGATTCCTTATTTTAAATCAGTCCCGTTTTTCGATTGGGAAGCACTTTGTAATAAACTGGGTTATAATTATATCTCACCACGTTCGGAGCAAGGCGTAGAACATACGTTGCAGGAAATCGCCGCATCGGAGTATGTGATTGCGGAAGCCATGCACGGCGCCATCCTCGCCGATGCGCTACGCGTGCCCTGGCACCGCTTTATATTATCTACACCGCACACAGAGGGCAGTGGTGTGGCTGAGTTTAAATGGATGGACTGGCAGGCTGCGATTCAACTATATAATATCAATGCTACACCGGTAAAACTTTACCGCAAATCATTTCTTCACCAGAAAATTAAAACCCTCTCCGGCAATCGCATCAGCGCAGAATTTATGGCCAGGGATATTGTAAAAACGGACCTGTTAAAAACACTGCAGGGTGTGAACGGTTTCTATTTATCTGAAGAAGATGTTATCAGACGTATTGATAATAAGATTCATGATCAGACTTTTTTATTGAGAAAAGAAAAGTGCATGGATAAATCATCTTTCATCACAACACATTAATATATGCAGCAGGAATTTATTTTATCAGCAGGAACAGGACATTTCTTTTTTGGTTTTCATGACCTGGTAGCTTGGAATGCTGCAGGTGATAAATTGCTTGCATTACAAACACCCGACATTACTGTTCCCCCGGATCCGCGCATTCCCTGCGGCATTGGCTATTTCGATGCAGCGCAGCAATTCCGCCGGATGGGAGACACCTACGCTTATAATTATCCACAGGGAGCCCGCCAGCAATGGATCGGCGATACAGATACTTTTATCGTGAATGACCGGGTTGATGATGTATGGGGTTCCCGGATATATGATACAAATGCCGGCAAATGTGTGAGTGTGTTGCATCAGCCCGCCCATGTGATCACAGATGAAGGCGTTGCCTTTGGTATCGACTACGCAAGGCTGTATCGTGTAGGAGGATATGGATACACCGGTATTGCTGATAAGTATGCGCACGTTCACGTACCTGATAACTCCGGTATTGTAAAACACAATGTATATACCGGTGAGCAAACATTATTGCTGTCTATTGCTGCTGCCGCTAATTATAAAATGAATCCCGCTTTGGGACAACATCATTATATCACGCACCTGCTGCTGAATCCCTCGCAGCAACGGCTGGCCTTCCTGCACCGCTATAAGTTAAAAGACGGAGGTGAAACCACGCGGCTCATGACGATCGGTGTGGATGGCAGCGACCTGAAATGCCTGGCTACAGGCTTTCTCAGTCATTTCGACTGGAAAGATGATTCACACATCGCTATCTGGGGCAGAACAGGCAGTAACATCGAAAAACTGCGTGGTTCCCTGTTGTATAAAATGATGCCTTCCGGATTGATTTCCGGGGGAAAGAAAGTGCTGAAGAAATTATTGTATACAAAAGAGAAAGGTGCAAAAGCGGTAGCGCCCTTCAACTGGTTGTTACTGGAGGATGTGGATAACGGGGCTCCGGCTATGTTAGCGAAAGATATTATTACGGAAGACGGGCACCCGATGTTTTGCCCGGCTGACCGCGACTGGATGATTTGTGATACTTATCCCAATCAACAGGGAATCCGGACGCTGTTCCTTTTCCAGTACAGCACGCAAAAGAAAGTGACGTTGGGTACTTACCGTATGATTGACGATAAACCTGATCTGAAGCAGGCGCACCCTTTACTGGCCGGCGTGGAAGAAGGAGTGTTAAAAGCGTTTTCGCTGGAACAGATGGCCTTTACACGCAGCGGTCTCCACTGCGATTTACACCCACGCTGGAAGCGTGATGGTAACGTGGTGGCGTTCGACTCCATCCACGAAGGCCGCCGCATGATCTATGGTTATGATGTGAGCAGTATTATTCATGCACATAAAAATGTACTGGTATGATTGCCATTCTGCAGCCACTGGTGCCGCATTACCGCGAACATTTTTTTAACCGGCTCAATGAGCAGGCGCCTTTCGATCTGTATTGTTATGATCAGGCAGATGCTATCAAACAGCAAAACCTGTCTGCCGGCAACACCGCAGTGAAGCAATTGCCTGCCTGGAGCGTAGGCCCGTTTGTGTTATATAACCCGTTACGTTTTTTTAATAAAGACTATAAGGTACTGGTGTTGATGCTCAATTTCGCGCATCTGTCTACCTGGATGATCCTGTTGCTGAAACCCTTGCTGAAACAAAAAGTTATCCTTTGGGGACATGGTATTTCGGTGAAGAGATATGTGCAGGAAGAACAACGACCCAGCCGCCTGTTGAAATGGATGATACAACTGGCCGATGCTACCTGGTTTTACACACCAAAAGAGATGGCGCTCTGGCAACAGGAAATGCCGGGGTTAAAGGCAGTGGCTTTGAACAATACGATTTCTGAAGTGGAAAAGATTATGCAACGGGAGGCGCCCGATAAAGCAGCGCTCCGTGAAAAGTATAATATCCGCTCAAAACGGATACTGATCTATTGCGCCCGCTTTAATGAAACCGGCCGTCGTATTGATTTGCTGGAGAAGCTGATGCAGGAAACTGATCCGGAGCAGTATGGATTTATCATCATTGGGGCAGGTAAATACAAGCCCGATTTCAGCAGTTATCCACATGTACATGACTTTGGGGCGGTGTATGATCCGATTATAAAACAGGAGCTGTTTGGTATCGCCGACCTGTATTTTCAGCCGGGATGGGTGGGATTGTCGGCGGTGGAAGCAATGGCTTATGGCAAGCCGGTATGCACTTTTAGGCGCAGTGAGGAAGTGCTGCAGTGCGTGGAGTATAGTTATGTCCGCGATGGCTACAACGGGCTGATCTTCGATAGCATGGACGAGTGTTTGTATGTGCTGGATCAGTTGTCAGATGAAGAGATCACCAGGCTGGGGCAACATGCCAAACAATTTGTGGGAGAAAATCTGACCATGACGGCTATGGTGGATAATGCTTTTCACTCGCTGGATTCAATGAATAAATAACCCTTGTTTATGAAGATACTTTTTATTGTTCCTTCCTACAAACCGGCCTACGTGTACGGAGGCCCTATTGTAGTGATAGCGCGGCTGGCGGAGCAACTGGTGTTAATGGGGCACCAGGTGGAAGTATATACTACCACGGCCAACGGCGCCAGGGAACTGGATATAGCGGCTAACACCACGGTGATCATGGATGGGGTGAAGGTAACCTATTTCAAAAGGATCACCGGTGATCACACGCATGTGTCGCCGGCATTGTGGAAAGCAGTTTGGTCTAATGCAAAACAGTTTGATAAAGTACATATTCACTCCTGGTGGAATTTCCTGGTGATGGGCGCTTCCTTTATCTGTAAATGGAGAAAGCTAAAACCACTGTTGTCTCCGCATGGCATGTTTTGTGACTATGTGCTGACGGCGCGGAACAACCGTAAGAAGAAACTGCTGCACACGGTAATGGGTAAACGTTTGCTAAAAAATACTTACCTGCATGTATCATCGGAACTGGAGTGGAAGGAATGCCGGCAGGTGAATACTCACTGGGAGGGCGGACAGGTGTTTAACCTCGTGGATTTACCGGAGGGGAGTTTTGTGCGGAAAGAGAACGAGGTATTTACCATCAGCTTTCTTTCCCGGGTAGATCCCAAGAAGGGATTGGATCTGCTGATCCGTGCATTAGCGAAGGTAACATTTCCCTACCGGCTGCAGATCGCCGGCAGTGGTGATGCGCAGTATGTAGCAATATTAAAGGATTTAATTGCGTCGCTCGATATGGATAATAGCGTCGAATGGGTAGGTTGGAAAGGCAGTGAGGATAAATTTCATTTCCTCGCTGCCACCGACCTTTTTGCGCTAACCTCCCGTAATGAAAACTTTGCCATTGTAGTAATTGAATCGCTGTATGCCGGTACCCCGGTGCTGATCAGCGATCAGGTGGGACTGGCAACCTATGTGCAGCAGCATGATCTGGGCTGGATTACCGGAATCGATAGCGTGGAGATGATTACAGCGCAGCTCACTGCTGCTTACCAGGAAAAGGGGCAACGGCAAAGGATTACACGGTCTGCCCCTTTACAGATCCGTAATGATTTCAATGATGCCACGCTGGCATCGTCTTATGTAGAACTGTATGAAAAATGTAGCTAGATGAAGATCGCGGTAGTTATACTCACATTTAATGAATCGTTGCACCTGGCACGCTGCCTGGAGAATCTCCGGCAAATAACGGATGAGCTGTACGTAATAGATGCTTTTTCAACAGATGATACTGTAGCGATAGCGGAAAGATATGGCGCAAAGGTTTTTCAGCGTAAATGGGTGAACTATGCCAACCAGTTTCAGTGGGCATTGGACCATTGCGGCATTGAAACACCCTGGATCATGCGCATGGATGCAGATGAATACCTGGAACCCGGACTGGTAAAAGAAATCCGGCAACGGATGGATAAAGTGCCGGACGGTATAACAGGCATATATATACGCCGCAAGGTGTTATTCAAAGGTAAATGGATCCGCTTCGGTGGTTTCTACCCGCATACCCTGTTGCGGATATGGCGCAACGGGGTAGGCAGCATCGAACAGCGCTGGATGGATGAACATATTGTATTGTCCGACGGCGCTACGATGCTGTTTAAAGAACATATTGTAGACGATAACCTGAACTCCATTCACTGGTGGGTAAACAAACATAACAACTACGCCATCCGTGAAATGGTAGATCTGCTGAACATCCGCTATGGTTTCTGGCAAACCGATGAAAGGCTGCTGCGGGAGAGTGGAACACAAGCCAAACGCAAGCGGTTCCTGAAAGAGAAGGTATACGCTTCTATGTCGCCTGGAATGCGGGCCTCGCTGTACTTCCTGTTCCGCTATGTGCTACGTTACGGTTTCCTTGATGGCTACAAAGGCTTTCTGTTCCATTTCATGCAGGGGTACTGGTATCGTTTGCTCGTAGACGTTAATGTGCAGGAATTTCAGCAAAAGCTCGATGGAAACGAAAGCCGGGAAGATATTATGGCGTTGCTAAAACAGGATTATAACATTCATATCTGATATCACATGACCACTAATCTTGCTGCATTTAATACAGGCAGTTATTATGCCGGCCCTAAGTGGAAAGTGCTGTTATGGTACTTCTGTAACTACTATATTTTCAACAGTGCTTTCCCCTGGCCTTATGGGTTCAAAAGTAAGCTGCTGAAGCTGTTTGGCGCCCGTGTAGGGAAGGGACTTGTCATAAAAACAAAAGTGCGTATCAAGTATCCATGGTTGCTGACCATCGGCGATCATTGCTGGATAGGGGAATCGGTGTGGATCGACAACCTGGCTGCGGTAACGCTGGGAGATCATGTTTGTCTCTCGCAGGGCGCCTTGTTGCTTACCGGCAACCACGACTACAAACAACCGGATTTTCCTTACCGGCTTGGTCCTATTCATATTGAAAATGGCGCCTGGATAGGCGCTATGGCGGTGGTCTGTGCAGGTGTTACCTGTGGCAGCCATGCGGTACTTACGGTGAATAGTGTGGCATCAAAAGAGATGGAACCCTGGCTGATTTATTCCGGGAATCCTGCAGTGGCAGTTCGCAAACGGGAAATGAAGGGACATACAGTAACCCTGCTAAATACAGCGGCTATATGAAGAAATGGTGCTTACATATCGCGTTAATAATGGGCCCTGCCATGGCAGTGGCGCAGGTTCACTTTACGGATTCGTTGGAGGTGCATGCCGGTGCAGTAGGAACTGTTGCTTCGAAAGACTACCAGCCGCTCTGGCTCATGGCGAATCATTTTGGCACTATCAGCGATCGTAAAGGAGATGTATCTACCCATGTAGGCTTCAGCAACGGGCATGTATGGAAGGAGGATTATTACGTCAGGTATGGGCTGGATGTATACAATAACGACCAGTTTCATCAAACATTTATAGAGCAGGGATATGTGAAAGCCGGTTACAAGCACTGGGAAATCAGGGCTGGACGGTATGAGGAAATCGTCGGGGAAACAGACAAGGACCTCAGCAGCGGCTCTATGGGAATCAGCGGCAATGCGCTTCCCATCCCAAAAGTAGGCATCGCGGTAACACAGTATACCGATATTCCCTATACGAATGGTTGGCTGCAGTTCAAAGGACTCATCAGCCATGGCTGGATGGGAAACGACCAGTACATCAAGGATGCCTGGCTGCATGAGAAAAATTTCTATCTCCGCATAGGGAAAAGAAAACTAAAGGTATTTGGCGGCATACAGCATTATGCGGTATGGGGTGGTAACCGGAAAGACCTGCCAAAGATCACTGCCGACTGGCAGGGATTTATGGATGTGCTGCTTGTAAAAACGAAGGATGATGGAACCGTTGGCACCACCGATATACAGCCTAACCGTCCCGGCGATCACCGCGGTATTATAGAAGGGGGGATTGAGTGGGAAAATGACCAGTTGTCGCTTCGCCTGTATAATCAAACTCCTTTTGAATCCGGGCAGGGCATTGATATCCGGAACATCGACCGGCTCCTGGGCGTTGTGTATACCAATAAGCAAGCCGGCAGCTGGCTGGAGAAGATTACAGCAGAGTTTCTTTATACGAAACAGATGAATGATTTCTTCCCGTTGCACCAGCGCGAAAGCTACTACAACAACGGCGTATACCTTACCGGCTGGGATTATCATGAGCGCGTGATCGGCACGCCGTTGTTCATCGACCGGGATCGCGGACAGCATTACTTCCCCAGCATGAAACCGTTCAATTGGAATGATCCCAAGGATTCGCTGAGAGCAAAAGGAGGGAATATTATTAACAATCGTGTAATGGGAGTGCATATTGGCGCACTTTATCATCTCCCGAAAAAAATTACCGGCAGAACATTAATTACCTACACACAGAATTATGGTACCTACACCAATACCGCCCTTTTCAAACCAATGAAACGGCAATGGTATACACTACAGGAGTTCCAGTACCAGGTGTCGTCGAAAGGACTTGCCCTGAAAGCATCCATAGCAGTGGACCAGGGACAGCTCTCCGATAACGTGGGATTTATGTTAGGGGTATTGTGGAGTTGGCGGAAATAATATTTAAATATAACGTATATGGGCAAACGGATATTACTGATAGGCGGCAATTTTTCACCAGAGCCAACGGGAATAGGAAAGTACAACGGAGAAATGATCAGTTGGCTGGCAGATAACGGGTACGACTGCACGGTAATAACTACTTATCCCTATTATCCGCAATGGCAGGTGCAACCGCCCTATGAGCGCTCCAAGAACTGGTTTAAAAAAGAAGTACATCCGCAGGGGAAAGGAAAACTGACGGTATACCGTTGTCCGCAATATGTGCCTGCAGAGCCTTCCGGTAAGAAAAGAATGTTGCAGGATTTTTCTTTTGCAGCCGCTGCATTCGTAAAAGTGATGCAGCTGGTATGGAAAAAGAAATATGATATAGTAATTACAGTGGCGCCGCCGTTTCACCTGGGATTGCTGGCGGTCCTCTATAAAAAACTGCGGGGCGCCAGCTTCGTGTATCATGTGCAGGATCTGCAAATAGAGGCCGCGCGCGATTTACAGATGATCCGCTCCCCGCGGCTGATTAACACGCTGCTGAAACTGGAAAAGATGATTCTCCGGCAGGCGGATCATGTAAGCAGCATAGCAGACGGGATGATCCGTAAAATAAGTGACAAGGCGGGCAGGGAAGTATTTTATTTTCCAAACTGGGTGGATGTAACACAATTTCATCCGCTAACGGATAAGGCTATATTAAAGCAGTCGTTCGGTTTTTTGCCCACTGATAAAATTATATTGTACTCCGGCGCCATCGGTGAAAAACAAGGGCTGGAAGCCCTGCTGCATGCTGCTGCGTCCTGGCAGCACCGGGAAGAAATGAAATTCCTGATCTGTGGTTCCGGCCCATATAAAGCCAAGCTGGAACAGGTGGCATCGCAACTGCAGTTAAAGAACACGATCTTTTTTCCATTGCAACCGCTTGCACAGTTTAATAACTTTTTGAACATGGCAGACGTACACCTGGTCATACAAAAATCACACGCCAGCGATCTCGTGATGCCATCCAAACTAACGACCATACTTGCAGTGGGCGGTATTGCACTGATTACGGCCAATGAGGGTACCGGCCTGCATGAGCTGGTAAGCCGGCATCAGATGGGCATCCTCGTAGAGGCGGAAAACCAGGAAGCCCTTCAAACAGGAATAGGCAGGGCCGTATGGGAAAATACTGCCGACATTGCAAGGAATGCCCGTGAATTTGCAGCCAGCCATCTTTCTATTTCGGGTGTGATGACGCGCTTTAAAGAACAGGTGGCGTAGCGCTTTCTTTTATTGATCAACCATATTCTATTTTATGCTGAACCGGTATCTCAAAATTTGCAGTATCCAGTTGATTGTGCTGGATTTTATCTGGCTGAATGTATTGTTTTTTTTAACCAGCTCCTGGTTGCAGCGGTACGACCGCATGCAGGATATTAATGTGGATATTTTCCTCGTGGTATCAAATCTCTCCTGGCTGGTTGCTTTATACACTACCGGTATTTATTTCCTCAGTCAGCAGTTGTCGTTTGACCGAATCGCCCGCAAAACCATACAGAGCATATTGTTGTACCTGTTGCTGTTGTTGTTGTCCTTGTTTCTGACCAAGCAGTTATATTCCCGGTTGTTTATCCTGAGCTATTGCTCCAGCTTCCTGTGCATGGTATTGCTGGGCCGGTGGCTTTTTTACAAGGTTACCCGGCATATCCTGCATCGCAGCGGCGTGGAAAAGAAAGTGGTGATCCTCGGGTATAATGATCTTTCCAAGCAACTGGCGGATCAGTTGATAGGGGATAACAGCAATCTCAAGTTCGAAGGTTATTTTGAGGAATACAGCAATGTGCATGAATTGTCTTATTACCCGGTGATAGGCAACCTGGAGGCTTGCGTGCCTTATGCACAGTCTAACAACATCCGTGAAATATATTCTACATTATCTCCCGAAAAATTTCCTTACCTGTATACTTTGGCAAGGGAAGCAGAATTAAACCTGATTCATTTCCGCTTTGTGCCCGATTTCAAGTTGTTTGTAAACAGGCAGATCTTTGTGGATTACTTTAATAACATTCCCATTATTTCATTGCGTTCTGAACCGTTGGATGATATTGCCAACCGCATCCGTAAGCGGGTGTTTGATATTATCTTCAGCAGTCTTGTGATTGTTTTTATTCTTACCTGGCTGATCCCTTTGTTGGCGCTGCTGATCAAGCTGGAGTCGCGGGGACCGGTGTTTTTTATTCAATATCGTACAGGCCGTAATAACCTGAACTTCCCCTGTTTGAAACTGCGGAGCATGTATGTGAATAACGAGGCGAACGCGAAGCAGGCCACGCGGCACGATAGCCGGTTTACGCGGATCGGGCGTATCCTGCGTAAAACAAATCTGGATGAAATGCCGCAGTTCCTCAATGTTTTTATGGGGGATATGTCTATTGTAGGTCCCCGTCCACATATGCTTCGTCATACCGAAGAATTTTCCCGGGTGATCCAGCAATACATGATCCGTCATTTTCTGAAGCCCGGTATTACAGGATGGGCGCAGGTTTGCGGTCTGCGTGGGGAAATTACAGAAGAATCGCATCTGCGCAAAAGGATTGAACATGATATCTGGTACATGGAAAACTGGTCTGTATATCTCGATCTCCGTATTATATTTTTAACGATCAGGAATACGATTAAGGGAGATGAAAATGCGTTTTGAATAGGTATGGTTTGTGTGAATGATAGGGTCCTGCCTCATCATTAAAATCACCAAAACCATGGCAAAGAAAAAAAATCCTATTATCGGAACGTCAAACAGGAAAGTGGATAGTCTTACCCCGCATACAGAAGAAGGGGTGGACCAATTCCTGACAACTAACCAGGGAGTGCGCATTAATGATAACCAGAACTCGCTGAAAGCGGGCGAACGTGGTGCGTCGTTACTGGAAGATTTTATTTTAAGGGAGAAAATTACACACTTTGACCACGAACGCATCCCCGAAAGAATTGTGCATGCACGGGGAGAGGCCGCTCACGGCTATTTCCAGGTGTATGAGTCTATGGCGAAGTATACAAAGGCCGGTTTCCTGCAGGATCCGTCGAAACAAACGCCGGTATTTGTCCGCTTTTCCACAGTAGCGGGCTCACGCGGCTCTACTGATCTGGCCCGTGATGTGCGCGGCTTTGCGGTGAAATTTTATACAGATGAAGGGAATTATGATCTTGTAGGTAATAATATGCCGGTGTTTTTTATACAGGATGCCATGAAGTTCCCGGATTTTGTGCACGCCGTTAAACCGGAACCACACAACGAAATGCCCCAGGCTGCTTCCGCGCATGATACTTTCTGGGATTTTATATCCCTTGCGCCGGAAAGCATGCATATGATCATGTGGGCAATGAGTGATCGCGCTATTCCCCGCAGTTTGCGCATGATGGAAGGATTTGGGGTGCATACTTTCCGTTTTATCAACGCGGCAGGCGAGGGCAGCTTTGTGAAATTCCACTGGAAGCCTTTGCTGGGCGTTCATTCCGTGGCATGGGATGAAGCGCAGAAGATCTCCGGGAAGGACCCTGACTTTCATCGCCGCGACCTGTGGAATGCCATTGAATCAGGCGCCTTTCCCGAATGGGAGTTTGGTGTGCAGATAGTTGCAGAAAAAGATGAACATAAATTTCCGTTCGATCTCCTCGATCCCACTAAAATAATTCCTGAAGAAGTAGTACCGGTAATGCGTATCGGAAAAATGGTATTGAACCGTAACCCGGATAATTTTTTTGCAGAAACAGAACAGGTGGCCTTTCACCCCGGGCACCTCGTGCCAGGTATAGATTTCACTAATGATCCGCTGTTGCAGGGAAGATTATTTTCCTATACGGATACGCAGTTATCAAGACTGGGCAGTCCCAATTTCCACGAAATCCCCATCAACCGCCCGATAGCGCCTGTGCATAATAATCAGCGCGATGGTCACATGCGGCAAACCATCAACCGGGGTGAAACTGCTTATGAGCCTAATACGATCAGCAATGGATGTCCTTTCCAGGCAAAAATGAAAGACGGCGGTTTTACTTCTTATGAAGAAAGGATAGATGCTAAGAAGATCCGTGGCCGCAGCGAAAGTTTCTTTGATCATTTCAGCCAGGCTACTTTATTTTATAACAGTCAGTCGGAACCCGAGAAAAGGCATTTGATCAACGCCCTGCGTTTTGAACTTGGCAAAGTAACCCGTACGGATATACGCGAGCGGATGGTCGGGGTCTTGACACAGGTCGACCGGTCACTTGCCGCGCAGGTGGCTGAAGGCCTGGGATTACCAGTCCCGGAGAAACCAGAGTATCCTGTTAACCACATACGGCCTGCGGATGCGGATGTGGAAAGTTATGAGCCGAGAACCGTAAAACAGCAGGTAGATACTTCTCCGGCGTTGAGCATGGCCAATACCGTGAAAAATACGGTGAAGTCGAGGCAGGTGGCTTTCCTGGTAGCAGACGGCGTTTCCGGCAAAGACATCGCTCAGATGAAAGCAGATCTGGAGGCCGCAGAAGCGCAGGTGCAGTTGATAGCGCCAAAGCTGGGTATCATAAAGGTAGATGGCGGCGCAGACCTCGAAGCCGATCAGAGTTTTCTTATGGCAGCATCTGTATTGTTTGATGCGGTATATGTACCAGGAGGCAAGGCTAGTGCATCCGTGTTAGCCAAAGAGCCGGCAGCGCTGCATTTTATCAACGAAGCCTATAAACATTGCAAGGCGATTGCGGTAAGTGGTGAAGGCGTAGAAGTGCTGAAGAAAACCTATCTGCAAACAGAAAATAATGAACCTGGTCTGTTGCTGAACAAAAGTAGTAATGACTTTATAAACGCCATTGCACAGCATCGTTTCTGGGAAAGAGAAGTCAATGACAGCATCCCGGCATAGATATTTTATTAAGTTAAATGAAAGGTTTAAATTCAGGGATATCTGAAATTAAAATATTCCTATGGAGATAAGAGCCATTATTACAGGAAGTACCGGGATGGTAGGAGAAGGGGTGCTGCACGAATGTTTACTTCATCCGGATGTAAAGGAGGTGTTGGTGATTAACCGCAGGCCCTGCGGCGTGCAGCATCCCAAGCTAAAGGAAATCATTCATGAAAATTTTTATGACATGCTGCCTATCGCCACAAAGCTGCATGGATATAATGCCTGCTACTTCTGCCTGGGTGTTTCTTCTGTGGGAATGAAGGAGGACCGGTATAAGCGGGTCACCTATGATCTTACCATGGAAGTGGCTAAAACACTGGCCGCGCTTAATTCAGATATGATCTTTTGCTATGTTTCCGGTGCGGGCACCGACAGCTCGGGGAAAGGGCGCAGCATGTGGGCGCGGGTAAAGGGCAAAACCGAGAATGACCTGCTGAAGCAACCGTTCAAGGCGGCGTATATGTTCAGGCCGGGGTTCATGCTGCCTACCGATGGACTGAGGTATACCCAGAAATACTATAAGTATATGACCTGGGCTTACCCGTTCTTCCGGCGGGTTTTTCCACAGTGGGTGTCCACGCTGGCAGAAGTAGGGCAGGCAATGATCAATGTTACCCGTTTTGGCTACAAGAAACCGGTGCTGGAAGTAAAAGATATCCTGACTTTGGCCCATCATCCATAAATACTGGTAACCTTCGGGATAGCGGTCTACTTTATATAGATACCGGGGTGTATATTTGCATCTTGTTACTTTAACAGTGTAACAGTTGTAGGTTATGAGATGACTGGAATAATCCTATCCCGGGTCCAAATAAAAAAAGGCGGTGCTTCGGCGCCGCCTTTTTGTTTACAGATAAAATCCCCTCATTTTTAGGTTATCTCCCTAAAAAATCCTTAACTTCACGTTAAAATGACGCAAACAGAGTATGAAGTCTTTCCACGAGTATAAGAACCCCTCCCTGGCGGTAGACCTGGTGGTATTTGGTTACCACAACAATACCTTGTCGGTATTGCTGCTGAACCGTAAGGAGGAGCCGTTCAAAGACTGCTGGACCTTACCGGGCGGCTTCCTGCAAATGGAAGAGACCTTCCTGGACACCTGTTCCCGCATCCTGCAAACGAAGCTGGGCATGAAGGAAGTATTTCTCGAACAGCTTTATTCCTTTGACGCACCCGACAGGGATCCGCGTGGCCGGGTAATAGCTGTGGGATATTACGCACTCATTAACCCCGCTAAATTCGATGTGGTGGCTGGTAGTATGGCCAACGATGTAAAATGGTTCAATGTCAGGAAAATGCCTGCCCTGGGCTTCGACCATAAACATATTTTTAAACAGGCGCAGCAAAGGCTCCGGTCAAAGATCCAGTATTACCCCGTAGGATTTGAATTGCTGGATGAACTGTTTACCATTACGGAGTTGCATGAACTGTATGAGTGTATCCTGCAAACAACCATCGACCGGCGCAACTTCCGCCGCAAAATATTGGACGCCGCCTACGTGATCAACACCGGCCTGAAACGTGAAGGGTTGAAGAACAGGCATCCTGAACTGTACAAGTTCAATAAACAACTGAAGAAAAATAGTTTCCAGATCAATATTCCCACTGAAACCTGATGTTATGGAAAAAATCACTTACACCTCCGAAATTTTGACCGTCAAAAATTTCCTCAGCACGGAAGAATGCGCCCAGCTCATAGAAAAAAGTGAAGCAATGGGCTACGAGGAAGCCACCGTAGACGTAGGCGGCGGTGTACAACGGATGATAAAAGGTGTACGAAATAATGAACGGGTCTTGTATAAAGACCTGGCTTATGCTACCTTTATCTGGGAACGGCTGAAAAATTTTGCTCCAGAAGGAAAAGAAAACAGAACGGCCTCCGGTGTGAATGAGTTGTTCCGGTTCTATAAATACAGCCCGGGACAACGCTTCAAAATGCACAAGGACGGCAGCTTTGAGCGGAACAGGTTTGAAGCCAGCCAGTATACTTTTATGATCTATCTGAACGAAGCATATACCGGCGGGGAAACCATTTTTGCTTCCGGCGAAATTATCCGCCCGGAAACAGGTACCGCCCTGATATTTCATCACCCGCTGCGGCATGAAGGTGCATTGCTTACCGCCGGTGTGAAATATGTGCTGCGAACAGACATTATGTACAAATAAAACAAAACATGCCCGCAACCTACGTAATAGGTGATATACACGGTGCGCTGAAAGCCCTCAAACAGCTGGTAGAGCGTATCGCGCCGAAAACAACCGATACACTGATTTTTTTAGGTGATTATGTAGATGGATGGTCTGAGTCTGCCGAAACCATCACCTGGCTCATGGAACTGGCATCACAACACACCTGTATTTTTATAAAAGGAAACCACGACGCCTGGTGCGAATCCTGGCTGAATGGCATAATGCCCGAAGCCTCATGGCAACGCAACGGTGGCAAAGCTACGGTAGACAGCTTCAATAAATTATCGCCCGCAGCGCTGGAAGGCCACAAGGAATTTCTGAACCGCATGCGCATGTATTACATCGATGACCAAAACAGGTTGTATATACACGCCGGGTTCACTTCCACCCACGGCCCCGCCCATGAAAGGTTTGAACCCATGCTCTATTGGGACCGAAGCCTGTGGGAACTCGCCCTGGCAATGGACCGCAGCATTCCGAAGAACTCTATGTTTTATCCAAAACGACTGCTGCAGTTCAAAGAAATCTATATCGGTCATACCCCTAGTCTTAATTACGGTGAGGAACTCCCCATGATCGCCTGCAACGTGCATAACATCGACACCGGCGCGGCCTTCAAAGGCAAAATATCCGCCATGAATGTGGATACGAAGGAAGTGTGGCAAAGTGATGCCGTGTATTTGCTATATCCGGGGGAGAACGGCCGGAATCCATAAAAAAAAAGCACCGGAATGCCCTCGCATTCCGGTGCTTTAAACTTTAAAGCAACTTCTTACTGAATCACTTCCTGCATTCCCTGCATGCCTGCACCCATGTTCTTTCTCTTAAACAGGCTGGCGTCAATTTTACCAAACCGGTAAGCAAATGTCAGGCGCATCATCTGCGGGTCGCGGAGGCGGCTGTAATACTGCGTGAAATAATCGCTTTGTGAATATTGGTCAGACCAGCGTGTCCTGAAGATATCATTTATACTAAAGGTCACCGAAGCCGCATTGTTTTTCAGGAAGCTTTTTTTGATGGCGGCATCTACACCATAAAAAGAGGCGATGTAGCCCTGTGAAGCATTCTGCGACTGCTGCATAGGCGGACCGGCCTGCACGTTCTTGTTGTCATTCACCGGCAGATTGGTTTTCGACTGGTAAGTGCCTGTGAGCTGCACTTCAAAATTTGCCGGCAGCTTAAAGGTGCTGTTGAGCTTACCAAACCAGCTCCAGAGCGCATCCTGCGATTGCGTTACATTATCTGTATTGATCTTCGAATTGTAGAGATTCACATTCGCGGTAGCACTCCACCATTTGGTGAAATTATACATGGCAGTCACTTCCGCACCGGCAGAATAGCTGGAATTCGCATTGATATAAGTGTTCACCAGCAGTTCCTGGCCATTTACCGGATCGGTTTCCTTTGTGAGGTAACGGGTGATCAGGTTGTTGGTATGCCTGTAGTAGAGAGATGCCAATATGGTATTGTTTCCTTTCAGCGTTTTCAGGTACGACATTTCCAGTGAAGTGGTGAACTCCGGCACCAGCCCGGGGTTACCTTTGGTAATGTTCAGCTTATCGGTAGAGTCGGTGAACGGAATCAGCTGGAAGAAGTTAGGCCGGTTAATACGACGGGTGTAGCTCACCTGCAGTTCCTGGTCGTGTTTCAGCTTCTGGCTTAAAAACAGGGATGGGAACAGGCTTACCGGGTAGTTGTTGGAGAAATGCTGTCCGTTGTTGAGCAAATCACCCGTGTAGTTGGAACTTTCTGCACGTACACCTACTTTATAACCAAAATTACCAATGGTGTTGGATATGCTTACATAAGCGGCGTATACATTATCACTGTTTTTATAATTATTGGAGGCGGCCGGTATCAGTACATATTCCTTTGTTTCCGGGTCCAGCATATAGTTGTTGAAGTTGCTCTTAATTTTACGGACAGAGGCTCTTAACCCGGTTTCCAGCTTTAATTTACCATTGAAGGGCTTTACATAATCCGTTTGGATGGTCATAAAGCTCATGGCGCCATTACCCAGGATCTGTTGTATATCGCTGCCGCTGATGTTGCTGCCGGCATAACGGTCGGTCCGGTAGTCGGAGTTATTATCGCTCTTTCCGCCAAAATAGTTGAAGTCGGCGGTCAGTTCTTCCCCTTCTTTAGGGAACAGGTGTTTCATGCCCAATACCACGCCGTTAGCGTTGAACTTGTTATGGGAACTGGAGTTACGCTGACTGAAGGACCTTATATCACCGGCTTTATTCAGGGTGTCGGTATTAATATCGATCCTTTCAGAAGGGTTCATGGAGCCATGCACCTTGATCCCGGCCACAGACAAGGTGATACGGTTGGTAACAAACCAGTCCAGTCCAAGTTTACCAAAAACGAAACCGCCATCTGTTTTGTTGGCGTTGTATTGGTTGATGTTGGTAGCCGGTTCATCTGCAAAGTTGTTACGCTCGGTGGTACCATTGGTACGTCCTTTCATCTGGTTGCCCATTACGCTGGCGGAAATATTTACCTTATCCTGGCGCAGGTTAAAGTCCGCGCCGCCGTTTACAGCGCCGCGTTTATCGACACCGGCGCGCAGGTTACCGTTGTAACCCGTTTTGCGATTCTTTTTCAGCACAATGTTCAGGATACCGGCGCTACCACCGGACGCATCGTATTTGGCGGAAGGATTGGTGATCACCTCTACGTTTTCAATCGCATCTGCCGGAATCTGTTCCAGGGTAAGGGTGGTCGGGCGCCCGTCGATATACAGCTGCGGGGCGCTGTTACGCAGGGTTACATTTCCGTCGATGTCCACATTTACAGAAGGCACGTTTTTCATCACATCCAGCGCGGTACCACCGGCGCTGACGATGTTTTTCTCCACGTTAAATACCTTTTTATCGATATCCATCTGCATCAGCGGTTTGGTGCCGGCTACAGTAACGCCTTGCAGCTGGGTGGTGCTTACTGCCAGCTTAATATTGCCGAGATCCTTTTCAAAAGGAGGAAAGGTCACCGGTTGTTCCACAGTTTTGTACCCGGTGGCAGTGATCCGCAGTTTCAGCGGGCCTCTGGCGGGAAGGTCCTCCAGGCTGAACTCACCATTACCTTTGGTCAGCACGCCTTTCAGCAGTTTTTCCTTCATTTTTTTTGTGGCGCTATCCATACGGTTCTGCAGGATAATTACGGAAGCATAAGGAACGGCTTTACCATCGGGGTCAATAATTTTGCCATATACATGGCCGCTCATGCCCATACCCATCGGCATTTTGGCGCCTGCGGGAGGCTGAGCTACAGCACTCATTGAAAGCAAAAACAGGGTGATAAACAAATAAATCTTTTGCATTTTATATAAATTCAGATCATGCAAAAGTATACCCACCAGATGGATAAAATAAATTAAATGAGATGAGTGGGGAAAAAACTGCTACGAACTGTCGGATCACTGACCGGCCTTTCCGGCAATAGCATATACCGCATCACGATAGGTGTCGCCCACCGGGAATTCCAGCGTATCGAGGAATACACTGTTTTTCCGGATAGCAGTGATGGCGGCAATGGAAACGATATACGACTTGTGCACACGCACAAACCTGGAGTTGGGCAACTGCTCCTCTAATCCCTTGATACTCATGCGTGTAATGATCGGTTTGGGATTGCTGTTCAGGTGGATTTTTACATAGTCTTTTAGTCCTTCTATCCACCGGATATCGGAGTATACTACTTTCAGCAGGCTGTAATCTACATTTACAAAAAAGAAATCAGCCTCTTCCCGGGCTGTTTTTCCACCTGTTTTGAGCAGGAAAAGCTCCTGTGCTTTATTACAGGCTTTGATAAAACGCTCCAGGGACACCGGTTTTACAAGATAATCCGTTACTGCGAGATTGAAGCCTTGCAAGGCATATTTTTCATAGGCCGTAATCAGTATCACCAGTGGTTTATTGGGCAGTGATTCCAGGAACTGTAACCCCGTAAGTCCCGGCATCTGGATGTCCAGGAAGATGAGGTCCACCGGCTGATGCCGCAAAATCTCCATCGCCTCAAATGCGTTGTTGCATTTGCCGGTGAGCTGCAGGTATGGAACCATGCTGATATTGTCTTCCAGCAGGTCCAGCGCTAACGGTTCATCGTCTATGGCGATACATTTCATCATCAGTGGAGATTTAATTGCAAGGATACTATAAACCAGTCATCTTTTTTATCTATATGCAAAACATAATTATCTCCATATAACAAATTCAAACGTCTTTTTACATTGGTAAGACCTATGCCACTGGTTTTATCTTTTATTTCGGAAGAATCTTTATTGAAACGGTTCTGCACAGAGAAAAATAATTTGTCATCCCGCGTATATAGCCGGATATCTATCGTAGCATCGGTGATCATGCCGGTACCATGCTTAAAAGCGTTTTCCACAAAGGGAATCAGCAGCATCGGCTCTATTTCATAACAAGTGTTGCCCGTTTCCAACGATACCTGGATAGTTACATTTTTCCCGAAACGTTGCTGCTGCAGGTCGATGTAACTTTGCAGGTATTCGGTTTCTTTTTGCAACGGAACTTTGTCCTCATCCGCTTCGTACAGCATATAACGCATCAGCGACGAAAGCTTGATGAGGGAAGGTTCCAGCACATCCGACTTTTTACGCGCCAGCGACACCATGTTGTTGAGCACATTAAACATAAAATGCGGACTTACCTGCGAACGGAGCAGCGACAATTCCGTTTTCAGCAACTCATTTTCCCTTGCACTGCTTTGTCTTTCCAGCTTCATTTTATCTACAATCATCTGAAAGGCGGTACTAGCCGATAGTACAAAGAAAAAAGTGAAGAAAGTGAACAGGATGGCGGGTTTAATATCTATATGATGCGGTTTCAGGAATATCTTTTCAAAACCATACCGCATGGTGCACATGAAAATAAATACCCCTATTATGTAAAGGGTATAATCGAAAATTTTCTTTTTATAAACCAGTTTCGGAATAAATACCCAGGCGTTCAGGTAAAAAAACACGACCAATACCAGGTAGGTAAAATACATATACAGGGTCCACGCCTGTTTTTCATTCATGAGATCCCTGTCATATTTTTCGTTGGTAGGATGTAACAAATAGGGAAGAGAGAAGAATATCAGCCATGCGAGTATATGCCTGGCTACTATTGCCCATTTCTGCTGGTACCATTCCTGTTTCATGGCGGCAAATTAGGGGATTTGTATAATTATCAAGGCAGAGTTGCGACCAATTGTAATAATTCTACGACTAACACGGAAAAGAACAAAGCTTTCCAGGATTTTTCCCGGAAAGCTTGTTAAGCAGTTTTCCTGGCGGTCATCAGTTCCTGTATCCTGGCGGGGCCGGTGACTACATTCGCCTTCAGGTCGCTCAGAATGGAGTATAACCCAAAATAGGTACGGTTAATATAAAGACTATGCCTGGAGCCACGCGCTACCTTTGAATCACGGATCTCTTTCATATTGTAGAGTTCATCCATGTAGGCATATATTTCATTAAAATAAACTTCGTTGCCGAAATCAAAGTTGTCCAGCGTAAAGGGAAGGGTCAGCAAATCGATCATATGCTGGAAAAGGCCGGAGAAGAATTCCACCTCTTTGGGGCTGTCCGACGGATGAATCATTTCCAGGTTGGTATAGATCTGGTGCCGGCGTTTCTCGTCTTTTAACACCTCTTTGTCAACCAGCAGGAAGTAATTCTCATAGAAATCTTCCGGTATTTCCTTTACACAACCAAAATCAAAAATGCCGACAGTGCCATCCGGGCGCATCAGGAAGTTGCCGGGATGCGGGTCTGCATGCACCTGTTTCAGGCTGTGTACCTGGAACTGGTAAAAGTCCCAGAGGGCCTGGCCAATTTTATCCCGCACTTCCTGCGAGGGGTTGGTCAGCAGGAATTCTTTCAGATGCTGACCATCCAGCCAGTCCATGGTAATGATCCGGTCCGACGACATTTCAGGGTAGTAATCGGGAAATTTCAGGTTAGGAATATGCGCGCATTCCCTGGAAAGGTCCATAGAACGGCGGAGTTCCAGTTTGTAGTCGGTTTCCTCCAGCAGCTTACTTTCTATTTCGTCAAAATATTTGTCCATGTCTACCTCGTTCATGCCCACAATGCGGATGGCAAAGGGTTTCACAATACGGAGGTCTGACTTTACGCTATTGGCTACGCCGGGATACTGGATCTTAACGGCCAGCTTTTTACCATCTTTGGTGGCTTTATGCACCTGCCCTATGGAGGCAGCGTTAGAAGCCTGCAGGTCAAACTGGTCGTACAGCTGTGAAGGCGATTTCCCCAATGTCTTTACAAAAGTATTTACTACCAGCGGGCCGCTCAGCGGGGGAGCGCTGTATTGCGACATGGCGAATTTTTCGGTATAGGCTTTCGGCAGCATGCCTTTATCCATACTCAGCATCTGCGCCACTTTCAGTGCGCTGCCTTTCAGGTTACTCAGCGTATCGTAAATATCCGCGGCATTGTCCTGGTGAAGCTCTTCTTTGGTGGTAGAAGGATCCATCAGTTTGCGGGTGTAGTGTTTGATATAGTTGGTACCTACCTTAAGTCCTGTCGTAACGAATTTGCCTGCCCTTTCCACTTTGGAAGTGGGAATATTGGATTGTTCTTTCATGATGCTTATTTCCGCGTAAAAATAAATTTCCCGAAGTCCAGCAAACTATCCAGTGTATTGGATTTGATCAGCTGGAAGCTCAGGTTAACCGCTTTTTCAATGGCGGCATCGGTCATTTCAAACTGGTTGCTGGTATCATCCAGCCAGTATTTCAGCACAAACAGGGCCTGTAACCAGAAACCATGTACATACTGGTCGGAGATATATTTCCTTTCCTTGATTTCGCTGGATTGATAACCTTCTTTCACCAGGTCGCTTACATACTTGCTAAACGCGTGACGGAAAGTTTCCAGTTTGTTGCGGTACAGGTCCGGTAACCGGAAGTGTTTGCGCTGTAATAACAGGTAACTCCGGTCTTCCTTTAGCTTCTGTACCCAGAGAAAATAAAAGGCCAGCAATTTTTCCTGCGCATTATATTGCTGATAAATTTCATCTGCATGCAGTTGATCCAATGTTTGTTGGAAGATAGCTAACCAGATGTCTTTTTCTACCGCTTCCAGTGAACTGTATTGTTCATAGAATTCGGTTTCAGAAACGTCTACAAGTTTGCAGAGCGCATAAACAGAAACGGGCGCTTTGCCGTTTTCCAGCCAGTACACTTTATAGGCGTTGCGGATGAGCTGTTTGTCCATAAGAAAAAGTTTTATAATGTTGATGTAGCCCGTCCGGAGCGGGTTCCGGAGGTTAAAAATGCGGGTACATACAAATTTACGTCATGCACAGTTATAAACCCTTTTTTATAGGCTGGAGAAATGTTAAAATCTGCGACTATCTGCGCTAAAATTATTATGTGAAAAAAATGCGGCTGTATTTATAAAATAGCTATATCTTTGCACCCGAATTCCTTATTCTTCATCTTTTTAAATACAAGGAATCATGACAGAACGTACCCACATATCGCTCCTTTCGCTCCTTGCCTGATCAGGCAAACGTTGCTGCTTACCTTTTACATAAGCCGGAATAATACTTGCATGGATCTTATACTTTTTGTATAAATACATTTCGTATATACGGATACGTTAGTGCCCCCGTTTGCTTTATCTTTCCTTTCAACGGAAGGTGTGTTCCTGCACGGAACAACATTTACATTCATTTATATTTAATACCGCACCGGGTTACCGGCGCCGCTGTGGTGTGCCTTTAAAGGCCGCATCACCGCACATACATCACCTTTTATGGGCAGTATAAAAACAAAAGAACTTAGTAAAATAGGTTATACAAACGACCAGGCCAGAAGCCTCGTCATTAATATTATATCAAAGCATTTCAAACACGAAGCGAAGGCAGATCTTATGGCGCTGTTAACCGCCATCAAAGCAGATCCGGCCAGCTATCGCTCTCACGGGATACTGGGAAAAATAGCGGACACCTTTATGGATGAACCGGTGGAATGCAATTTTCAGTCGTACGACCTGCTGGAAAAAACAGGCCAGCTGAAAGTATACGGCGCCAAAGAAATAGAACGCTCCGCCAAACAGCAAATGGAAACGGCGATGTCTTTGCCTGTTACCATACAGGGCGCCCTCATGCCGGATGCACATACGGGCTACGGCTTGCCTATCGGTGGCGTATTGGCTACCGATAATGCCGTGCTGCCGTTTGCAGTAGGCGTGGATATTGGCTGCCGCATGGCGCTCACCATCTCTGATGAAGGCGAAAGCTTTTTAAAACGCTTCTCTCACCAGGTAAAAGTGGCGTTGAAAGAATACACGCACTTTGGGATGGAAGGCGGACTGGAATTTCCACAGGAACATGAAGTGCTCGACAGCACAGCGTTCCAGTCGACAGAACTGTTGCGGAAATTACAGGCCAAAGCTGCGCGGCAGTTAGGTTCTTCCGGCAGCGGCAACCATTTTGTGGAATTCGGTTTAATAGAACTGAAGGAAGACAATGCCTTGCAGCTACCACCCAAAAAGTACCTGGCATTGTTGTCGCATTCCGGCAGCCGTGGCCTGGGCGCTAACATCGCGCAGCATTATACCCGCATCGCTATGGATACCTGCAAGCTGCCAAAGTCGGCGCAACAGCTGGCCTGGCTGGATCTCAACAGTGAAGCGGGTCAGGAATACTGGCTGGCCATGAACCTGGCAGGTGATTATGCCAAAGCGTGTCACGACCGCATTCACCTCAACCTCATGAAGGCACTAGGTTTGCAGTCGCTCGCAAAAGTGGAAAATCACCACAACTTTGCCTGGAAAGATACCCTGGCAAACGGTCAGTCCGTGATTATTCACCGCAAAGGCGCTACCCCGGCTCATGCCGGCGAAATGGGCATCATTCCCGGCAGTATGTGCACTGCGGCCTACCTCGTAATAGGAAAGGGCGTGGACAATGCTTTATACTCTGCCTCCCACGGCGCAGGAAGAGCTATGAGCCGCAAAAGAGCCAAAGAAAGCATGACCGTATCCGGTTTGAAAAAAATGCTGGCCGCTGCAGGTGTTACCCTCATCGGCGGCAGCGTGGAAGAAAACCCGCTGGCGTATAAAGACATTGAAGATGTTATCAGCGCACAGCAGGAATTAGTAGACATACAGGGCCGGTTTATGCCCGCCATTGTAAGAATGAATAAAGACTAACAACATGGAACAACTGATTATACAGATCACCTCGGGCCGCGGCCCTGCAGAATGTTGCAGGGTAGTGGCAAAGGTGCAGGAAATAATGATAAAGGAAGGCCGCGCAGCAGGCATCAGCATACAGGTATTGGAAAATATCAAAGGAGATATTAACGGTACCCTGCTTTCTGCTACGCTGCTGCTCAAGGGGAAAAATATAACGGCTTTTTGCGGATCGTGGGAAGGTACGGTGCAGTGGATTGCACAAAGTCCCTACCGTAAATTTCACAAACGTAAAAACTGGTTCGTGGGCGTATCTGTATTCGATATCAAAAAACAGGTGCAGTGGAATCCGAAAGACGTAACGCTGGAAACCTGCCGGGCCGCGGGTCCGGGCGGTCAGCATGTGAATAAAGTGGAAACCGCCGTTCGTGGTATTCACCGCCCCAGCGGATTACAGGTGCTGGCAATGGACAGCCGCTCACAACTGCAGAATAAACAGCTATGCCTGGAACGACTGGAAGCAAAGTTCCTCGCCTGGCAAACGGACGAGCTGGTAAAACAGCAGCAGGACCGCTGGCAGGAGCATAATGAACTGGAAAGAGGGGATGCGGTGAAAGTGATCCGCCAACGGTTGTAAGAAGAAGGTGTATCGGATGGTACACCTTCTTAATTTAATATTGCTCTATCGCCTTCGTATATTCTATCTCAAACGTTTCTCCGTAAATCCTTTCATACTCGGCAATAAATGAAGTGTATATTTTCTTCGCAGACGCATGCTGCCGCAGCGTTACCAATGCCTTGCATTTTAGCATCACCGCTTCTTCACACAGCGAATCAAAGGTGAGAATACAATCACAGATACTGATCACCTCTTCCGGCTCCGCTGCATGTTCCTCCAGGTGGTGGATCAGCAGCGGAATTGCCTGCGCGGAAATATCCGCTTTGAATTTGTCCAGCCACGGGTATTCTGTTTCCTGCAAAAAAGCGCCTCTTTTTACAATGTCTGCAACCCGGTGAATATTGCTTCCATCGATTGTAATAACGGACAATAAGTGCAGGTACTCGGCCAGATCAACCTTTATCTGCGGATCGTCAAAATGAAAGATCCATTTATCGTTTTCTTTCGCGAGTGTATAGATGCCGGTTTTATCAAGGATACTTTTCAGCTTTACAATATTTACAGAGCGGTTATTTTTGGCATCTTTCACAGAGCGCCCCGGCCATAGTATTTCATTGATTTTTTCGGAAGATATACCCGTTTTACCCGGTAAGGAATGCAGGAATAATAACAGGAACAGTTCTTTTAGCAGCGGGCTGAATAACCGGGTGATATCGTTGCCTTCTTTGTCGAGTACCGTGAAATGCCCGAATAAATAAACAGCCGTTGCTGGTTGCGCAGGAAGGATAGTTGTTGCCGGTACCGGCGGCGCTGGCGCTTCCTGCCGTGGCTCAGTGGGCATTACCGGCTCATCATCTTCCTTTACTGTTTTATTAATTTTTACAGCAGAAATTCCAGCCGCCAGCAAAAACAGGGAAAACCCAATGGCTATTGCCAGCAGCAGCCTCATAACGTATTCGGGTATACGCTCATTGGCGGGGGCTTTTACAGCAAGGCCGTAAGGTGAAAAACTAAGCGTATATATTTTTGCCTTTGTAATGTTATTTTTTGGGGAGAAGAAGGTAACGGCTACCAGCTTATCATTTTGTGGGCAATAGAACAGGTAGGCAGCTGATTTGGTATCGTAGAAATTGTACGGCAAACTGGCCGCCATTTTAACATATGTAGGGTTTTTCAGCGAACCCCGGATCAGCTGCAGGGAAGAATTCATGCGGTCGTTGGGAAATGTCAGTGCAAAATATTCCTGGTGCGCGCTGTTGATGATCATGTTACCGGCCAAAGCAAAAGGTTCTTCCGGTTCCTTCAGCTTATAAATAGTTTTGAAGGTCCTGCGCTTTACATCAAACAGCATGAGGTCGTACAGCGCATGTGGATTCAGCAGCTGGTCACCGGTAATACTGCCGTAGCCACCCAGTATATAAACAGAATCCCCCGCGTTGTTGGCGCCGGCAGCGGCTAAGTAGCGTGGCGTGAAAAAGTCGCCGGTTACATGTACGGTATCCCAGTTCTGATGACCGGGATCATACCGGTGTACCTCATTTTTATAGCGGAAGTCGCCATATCCGCCCAGTGAATAAATGGCGCTGTCGTATAAGGAGAAGAAAATATTGGAATGCCAGTAGTTGGTTACTGCATCCGCATCAATAGACTGACTCCAGCTGGCGGTACCCGAATCAAACCGGGCCACCTGTTGCCTGTCGGGAAATAAATTGTACAGTTGATGCCGCGCAATGTCGTATGCCGACCGGATCCCGGCGGGAGTGCCTTGTGGCTGCCCGAGCGTACTGGCAGCCAATGTGTGCGAACTGCAACTGTATTGATATATGGAATCCCTCCCCGTGATATACACATTTTCAGTAGCGGGGTTCATCGCTACACTGGCATTGCTGTTAATAGAAAAGGAATCGGCCAGCTGCCATCCGGTGAATTGTGGCCGCAGCCAAATGGGGTTTTTAATGGTGGCAGTTTGCCCGGTGAACCCATCTTTTGTAACCGTACCGCTTACCTGGTCTAGCGGCCAGTGGTGCAGCAACTCCTGCCCGGCGGAAATTTTCACATCCTTGAGCCGCATGGGCGCTACATCAAAGGTTTTGAATGTTTTGCGGTAATTGGCGCCGAAGCAAATATTCAGCTGGTGTCCGGAAATAACCGGGTGACGGATACTCTTTACTGCTTTCCCGTTTACAGTAACGAGCAGCGTATGCGCACGGGTGTTAATGTCCAGCCGGATGTTATTCCATTGATGGTACAGGGAATCCCGGTCTATCTTAAAAGAAATCCCGGAAAATTCATTACCGGTAACCACATTAAACGCATACGTATGTACATTATATATCAGGTCAATATTTTGTTTCTTTTCATCGGTTATCCGGAAAATATACCCGAAATAAGAAGAAGAAAAAGGAAGGAAAGACAGGTCAAACGAAAGGGCATATTTATCTTTCACAACCAAAGGTTGCCCGGGGAAAAGATCAAGGGAAGTGCGCGATTCCTGCGGGATATTCTTGCACGCAAACTCCAGTCCGTAAGCTTCCTGGGCTTTGCTGATGATAGTAATAGTCAGTAACGTTAATAACAAAAGAGTAGATCTGTACATTGGCGGCCTTACAATTATTGCTGTAAGAATTTTTCAATTATCCTATGGTAAAAGCGGGTCACCGGCTTTCAATAACGTGGCAAATTACTCGCTAAATAAGTATTATCTCCGATCTGAAAGTTAACTTTAGTTTAAGAAACTTTTCTAGTGTTAATTTAGGCGATTATACACGCATTTCATAATTTATTTTGGGTTAATTCACGCCGTTAATCACCAGTTAACCCGCCCGTTAACCCGCACTTCCTTATTTGCAGCAGACATTTTATTATTCCTGATCTACAAAATCAAAGAATCACCATGAAGAGATGGTTATGCATTCTACTGCTGCTAGGCTACGCATTCAGAAGCACTGCGCAATCGCACCCGGTAAAGGGCAGGGTGGTCGACGACGCCGGCCAGCCGTTGCTGGGGGTGTCTATTAAACTGTCGGGCACGGGCACCGGCACCAACACCGATACCAAGGGTAATTTCAGTATCAATGCTACTGCCGGCGACCGCCTGATATTCAGTTTTGTCGGATACAAACCGGATACCCTCGCCGTAGGTAATCAAACTAATATCCAGGTAGTATTAAAAGATAATATATCCAACCTCAACGACGTGGTAGTGGTAGGATATGGTACGCAGAAGAAAGCAAATCTTACCGGGGCCGTTGCACAGGTATCCGGTAAAGTACTGGAAAACCGCCCGCTTCCAAACCTCAGTCAGGGGTTACAGGGCATGATCCCCAACCTCAACCTGGTACCCGGCGATGGAAAACCGATCCAGTCGCCCGCCTATAATATCCGCGGTACAACATCTATCGGACAGGGAGGAAGTGCCCTTATCCTTATCGATGGGGTAGAAGGGGATCCGGCTATGCTCAACCCCGCCGACGTGGCCAGCGTCACTGTATTAAAAGATGCATCTTCTGCCGCCATCTATGGCGCAAGAGCCGCATTCGGCGTAGTACTCATCACCACAAAAACACCGGTGAAAGACAGGCTGAGTGTAAGCTACTCCTCTAATTACTCTATTAAAAAGCCTACTACCGTTCCCGATATGGTGACTAACGGTTACGAATATGCCAAAAACTTCAATGAAGCCTGGAGCGCCTGGAATGATTATTCCCAGTCGCCGCAAAACATTAATAAAACACAACCCTTCTCTAAAGCATACCTGGATGCCCTGAAAGCGCATGAGGATGATCCCTCCCTGCCAAAAACAATCGTGAATGCCGCAGGTAACTATGAGTATTATGGCAATACCGACTGGTACGGCCTGCTATATAAAAACCATACCACCGCTACAGACCAGAACCTCACCGTTTCCGGCAGCAGCGGTAAAGCCAGCTACTACCTCACGGGTCGTTATTATGGCCAGGATGGGTTGTTCCGCTTTAACACCGACGATTATAAAATGTATAACCTGCGCGCAAAAGGAAACATCCAGCTGTTCCCCTTTTTACAGGTGTATAACAATACAGAATTTTCCAACAGGGATTATCATAACCCGCTCAACGTAGGCGAAGGGGGTGGTATCTGGCGCAATATGGCCGATGAAGCGCATCCTTCTTCCATGCTGCTCAACCCGGATGGTACCCTCACCGCCTCTGCCGCTTACACGGTAGGGGATATGTATTATGGTAAAAACGGACTCGACTGGAACAAACAGGTATTCAGGAACACCACCGGCTTTGTAGCAAATATTTATAAAGATAAATTCAGGCTGAAAGGCGACTTTACCTTCCAGAATACCGCCGATAACCAGAAACGTTTACGCGTACCCGTACCTTACAGCGCAGCGCCAGGTGTAATTGCTTATGTGGGCAACGCCTACAACGATCTTATGATGAGCAATTACAATACCCTCTACCTCGCCTCTAATCTGTATGGTGAATATGAAAACCGTTTTGGGGGAGATGTGCATTACTTTAAAGCCCTCGTTGGGTTCAACTATGAGCAGTCGACCTACAAAGGATTCGCTACCACCCGCAACGGCCTGGTGTACAGCGATGCCAAAGATCTCAGTCTCGCGCTCGGCACCAATGTAAACACCACCGGCGGCTACGACCGCTGGGCCATCATGGGTGAATTCTTCCGGTTGAACTATGCATATAAAGACCGCTACCTCGTGGAAGTGAACGGCCGCTACGACGGTTCGTCGAAATTTCCTTCCGATCAGCGCTATGCTTTCTTCCCCTCCGTATCCGCAGGCTGGCGGGTAGCACAGGAACCTTTCTGGAAAGTATCGCCAAAAATTATTTCCGATCTGAAAATAAGAGGATCCTATGGTTCCCTGGGTAATGGTAATGTGGCATCCTACGCCTACCAGGAAAAACTGGCCATCACACAATCATCCCGCGTGATCAACGGCGTAAAGCAGCAACAAACATCACAACCTGTGGTGCTGCCGGATGGCCTTACCTGGGAAACCTCCACTACCCGCGATCTCGGACTGGACCTCTCTGCTATCAATGACCATCTCACCATTAGCGGGGACGCCTATACGAGAATCACCAAAAATATGTTCACCGTAGGACAAACACTTCCCGCTGTATTTGGTACAGATGTACCCAAAGGAAACTATGCCGACCTGAAAACAGTAGGATGGGAAGTTACTGTGGGGTGGAAAGACCAGTTTAATGTAGCAGCAAAGTCACTGCACTACGCAGTAAGCGTTTCTATGGCCGATTATAAAGCCACCATCACCAAATACAACAACACCAATAATAAACTCACGGATTATTATGTAGGGCAGCGCTTCGGTGAAATATGGGGTTATACCAACGATGGCTACTGGACAAAAGATAACGTATCCCAGGCCGCCAAAACACAGGCGCTCTTTAAAGCCTCCAACAGCGGACAATGGCTGCCAGGCGATATACGGTTTAAAAACCTGGACGGCGATCCTAATATTAATAATGGTGCAAATACACTTAGCCAGCATGGAGATCTTACCATCATCGGTGACACCCTGCCGCGGTATACCTATGGAATCAACCTGAGCGCCGACTGGAATAACTTCTTTATCGGCGCCTTCTTCCAGGGTGTATTACAACAGGATTGGTGGCCGGGATCAGAGTCAGATGTATTCTGGGGACAGTATAACAGGCCCTATAACTTTATGCCTAAATCACAGCAGGGAAAGATCTGGTCGGAAGACAACCCGGATGCATACTTCCCACGCTATCGCGGGTATGTGGCGCAAAACGGCGCGGGTGAATTAAACCCGCCGCAATCAAAATACCTGCAAAATGTGGCATACATACGGCTCAAAAACCTGCAGCTGGGTTATAACCTCCCACACTCGCTGGTATCGCGTGCCAGGATGACGTCCGCACGCGTTTATCTCTCCGCGGAAAACCTCTGGTCGTGGTCGCCGCTGTATAAAGTTACCCGCGACCTTGATGTGGAAAGTATCCGCCGTTCCGATGCTGTAACGGATCAGAACAGTTCCGGTAATGGTAATAACTATCCCATTCTGAAAAGCTATACGATCGGGATCAACATCACACTCTGATAAATAAAAAGGAAAAGCTATGCAACAATATATAACTGCATTACTCCGGAAAAGGGCGGCATTGATACTGGCAGCAGGGATGTTTATGACCGGTTGTGCAAAGAACCTGGATCAATCACCGGTATCCACCGCCACTAAAGACGCCGTGTTTGGAAGTGCCGATGGTCTGAAACTCTATGCTAACTCTTTCTACGACGTACTGCCCGGTATCAATGATATCTATAAAGCAGACGGAATGGCCGATTACAGCGCCGTGAATTCCGTTCCCGATTTTTTAAGACAGGGCGGATATACTTCCAGGACTGCCACGGGATGGGACTGGAAAAATTTGCGCAACATCAATTATTTTATCGCCAACTGTACTGATCAGCGCGTACCGGAAGCAATAAGAAATAACTACCTCGGACTGGCCCGTTTTTTCAGGGCATACTTTTACTTCGATAAAGTAAAACGTTTCGGCAATGTACCCTGGATTGGTAAACCCTTTGAAGTAGATGATCCCGCGTTATATGCAGGCCGTGATCCGCGTACAAAGATCATGGACTCCGTGATCGCCGACCTGGACTACGCCGCTGCCAATATTACGCTCACCAATGATCCTACCTGCAGCCAGATCACTAAAAATGTGGTGTACGGATTTAAATCGCGCGTATGCCTGTTTGAAGGCACCTTCCGCAAATACCAGACGCAGCTGGGCCTGGCGGGTGGGGCCGACAGTCTCCTGACCGCCGCTGCCGCCGCCGCTAAAACGGTGATCGATAGTAAGGCGTTTAGTTTGAACCAGATCGGTGGCGCCACGGCGTCATACCGGCAATTATTTACCAGCACGGCGCCGGTTACCGCCGAAGTGATGCTGGCCAATATTGCTAATGCCAGTCTCGGCGCCTTTAACGACGCCAACTGGTGGTATACCAGCGCAACCTATGGCTCCCGGCTTAGCTTCACCCGCAAATTTGTGAACACTTATCTCAATGTGGATGGTACGCCTTTTACCAGCACACCGGGATATGATACGCTGCCGTTTAATAAAGAAACACTGGGCCGCGATAACCGCCTCCAGCAAACCATCCGCACGCCGGGATACAAGCGCACCAGCAACGGAACTGTGGTGTCTGCACCGCCGGTATTTTCGTATACCTATACAGGTTATATGCCTATTAAATGGTGCCTGGACGACACTTATTACGATAATGGTACCAACAACATCAACGCTATTACCCTCATGCGCTATGCGGAAATCCTGCTGAACTATGCGGAGGCCCGCGCAGAACTGAAGCTGCTCAGCGACGATGACTGGAAAATAACCGTAGGCGCACTGCGTGCCCGTGCCGGTATTACCGGTGGTATTGCCAGTAAACCGGTGGTCATTGATAGCTATTTAAAAAGCAATTATTTTAACGATATTACCGATCCTTCCCTGCTGGAAATCAGGCGGGAAAGAGGCATAGAGCTGGTACTGGAAGGCTTCCGTTTTTATGACCTGGTAAGATGGAGACAGGCGCCGTTGCTCACTGGATCCTGGAACGGTATGTACGTGCCGGCGCTGAATGTGCCGATGGATCTCGACAGCGATGGCGTATTGGATGTTTGCTTCTATCAAACGATGCCGGCCAATCCTGTAAAGGGAGTTACCTATATCAACGTATCTCCTCAGCTGGGTAGCGGAGTAAATCCGCAGCAGTTGTCGCATGGCACTTACGGCGAACTGCATTGGCTGGATAACGTGCCAAAAGAATGGCTGGAACGCAAGTACCTGTATCCCATTCCTTACAACGACCTTCAGCTCAATCCAAACCTGCTGCAGAATCCAGGCTGGGAAGAGTAGTATTGATAACCGTATAAATAACAACAGATGAAGAAAAGCGTAATGCTGGTAATGGCCTGTGTAGTCATTTTCTCCTATGGAGTAAAAGCGCAAAAGTTTAATGTAGCCACCTACAATATGCGCAATGATAACAACAAAGATGATTCCATTGCAGGCAATGGCTGGAAACAGCGGTTCCCGGTGATCGCCTCGCTGATTGCGTTCCACGACTTTGACATTTTTGGTACCCAGGAATGTTTATACCACCAGCTGGAAGATGTGAAAAACAGCCTGCCCGGTTACGATTATATCGGCATAGGCCGCGACGATGGCAAAATAAAAGGAGAATACTCAGCTATCTTCTATAAAACATCGAAATTCAAACTGCTGAAAAAAGGTGATTTCTGGATGTCCACCATTACCGACCGGCCCAATAAAGGATGGGATGCTGTGCTGCCCAGGATTTGCTCCTGGGGCGAGTTTAAAGAAATTAAAACAGGATTTACCTTTTATTTCTTTAACCTCCACATGGATCATGTGGGTGTGGTTGCCCGCTCAGAAAGTGCAAAACTGATCCTTGCAAAAATAAAAGAGATGACCGGTAACAAACCGGTGATCCTTACCGGCGATTTCAACGTAGACCAAACCAGTGATTCGTATGCAGTACTGCACACCTCCGGTGTTTTGGAAGACGCATATGAAACCACCGCCATCCGCTACGCGCTGAACGGTACCTTCAACAGCTTTAAAACCGACAGCAAAACGGACAGCCGTATCGATCATATTTTTCTGACCAAACAGTTTAAAGTGAGCCGTTATGGTATCCTTACCGATACCTATCGCAGCAAACGCCCGGAGGGCGCCACTCCTGAGGCAAACGCCAACTTCCCCAAAGAAGTGCGTATGTCAAAATATATTGCCAGGGAGCCGTCAGATCACTTCCCCGTAATGGCTACGGTGGAATACCGTAAATAATCACCTCTTTTTTATCAACACGGGCCTGCTGATGCGGGCCCGTGTTATGAACAGGCATTCTATGCAGTCACCTTTCTGTTACCTGCCGGTAATCGCCTTACTGTTTCTATATGGTTGCAGCACCAACCCGCAAATTAGTACAGAACAGTATATCGACCCTACTATCGGCAATATTTCCACGTTATTGCAGCCGACCAGGCCTGTGATGCAGCTGCCCAATCAAATGATCCGCGTATACCCGTTGAGGAAAGATCACACCGATGATCAGGTCAGCGGGTTTCCGTTGCAGGTGGCCGCACACAACAGCGGGCCTTTGTTTGTTGTGCAACCTGCCACCGGTAAACTTACACCCGCCGCCTGGCAACAAAAACAAACCTACGACCGGGAAATTATTCACCCCTGGTATTATCACGCCGATTTGCTGGAAAGCAATACCACCGTGGAGTTTACGCCAGGAAGTAAAACAGGGATCTATCGTTTTACCTATCCTGCCGGCATGCGGAAATATTTATTGCTCGACAGCGCCGGGTATCACACACAACGGAACCTCCCTTACTGCACAAACATTTTATCATGATGATGTACCGGTATACTTGTATGGAGAATTTAATACGCCCGTTAACGTTATAACGCTCACGGATACACTGCAATACCTTTCATTCCCCGATACCACCACTAACATCATTACCCTGAAGTACGCCATTTCTTATGTTAGCATGGCGAGTGCGGAAAATAGTTTTAAACGGGAGATAGGTAACAGGAATTTCACCGCAGTACAAAATAATGCTCAGCAGCGATGGAAGGAAATAACCGATCAGATCAGGGTAGAAGGGGGCACCACAGCGCAGCGCCGCTCTTTTTATACAGCCCTTTACCGCTGCTACGAGCGGATGGTGGATATCGCAGAAGATACGCTTTACTACAGCGGGTATAATAAAAAAGTAAATCATACTACCCGCCCGTTTTATGTAGATGACGCCACCTGGGATACCTACCAGGCGCTGCATCCCCTTCGCATGATCCTCCACCCGCAGCAGGAAGCCGACATGCTGCAGTCCTATACGGAAATGTACCGGCAAAGTGGCTGGATGCCGACCTTTCCCCGGTTGTATGGCGATCATCCCTGTATGAACGGGTTTCACAGCACCATTGTTTTCCTCGATGCCCTGCGCAAAGGCATTCCGTTAACAGACCCGGATACAGCATACGCCGGGATGAAGAAGAACGCATTGATGGCTACCATGCTGCCCTGGCGCAATGGACCCAATGGTCCGCTCGATTCTTTTTATTACACCCACGGATATTATCCTGCTTTATCACCCGGCGACACTGAAACCGTCAGCACCGTACATCCTTTTGAAAAACGGCAGGCGGTAGCCGTTACGTTAGGGCATAGTTACGATGACTGGGCCTTGTCGCAATTCGCAGCGGCATTAAAGCAGGATGCCGATGCCCGGCTGTTTGCTGCGCGCGGCGAAAATTACCGCCACCTCTGGAACCCAGGCAATGGCTTTTTTATGCCAAAAGATACTGCCGGCAACTGGATCAATATAGATCCCGCTTTCGACGGCGGGCCTGGTGGCCGCGACTATTACGATGAAAACAACGGCTGGACCTATCTCTGGCAGGTGCAACATAACCTCCCTGCGCTCATCAGTTTAATGGGCGGCGAAAAACGTTTTGAAGCCAGGTTGGATGAACTGTTCCGCAAAGATCCCGGCATGCCCCGTTATGAACTATGGCACAAGTTCCCAGATGCCACTGGCCTCGTGGGACAATTTTCTATGGGCAACGAACCCGGCTTTCACATTCCCTGGCTGTATAATTATGCCGGCGCCCCCTGGAAAACGCAGAAGCGCGTCCGCTTTTTACTGGACCTCTGGTTTAAAGACAATGTATTCGGCATCCCCGGCGACGAAGATGGCGGCGGCATGAGCGCCTTTGTAGTGTTTGCCTCTATGGGCTTTTACCCCGTTACGCCCGGTATCCCCATCTATACCATCGGCAGCCCCATATTCAGCAGGATCACCATTACCCTTCCGGAAAACCGCCGCTTCACCATTATTGCCAACCACTGTTCGGATACCAATAAATATATCCAAAGCGCCCGCCTGAACGGAGAAGTACTTACCTCTCCCTTTTTCACCCACCAGCAACTCACGCAAGGCGGTACACTGGAGCTGGAAATGGGCCCCTCGCCCGATCGCCGCTGGGGAGCGAGCGTACACGCCCTCTAGCGAGGATCGCCTTCGGCGATCACGCGGAGGTTGTCTTTCTCAGGATTACGCTGATTATACTGATTAGTTTGATTTTTACTTTTGTGATTTTATAAAGGATTAAGGGAGATATAAGCGGATATATTCGCTTTTATCTCCCTTAATGTTATTAATCTAAAAATCTAAAAAAAATCCAAAAGTAAAAATCAAACTAATCAGTATAATCAGCGTAATCCTGAGAAAGACAAAATCCGCCGCATTTTACTTATTTTTATAGCGCACCCGGATATCAACCAATTACCACACGTGGAGGAACAAAGTGACATAGCGCTATTACAAAGACTACGGCAATCCGATGAATCGGCGTATACCGAAATATTTCATCGTTATTGGGAGAAACTGTATGCTATTGCATACAACCGCCTGCGTACCCGCGCTGCAGCGGAAGATGTAGTGCAGGAAGTACTGGCCAGCCTGTGGGTACGAAAAGGGGAGCTGGATATCCGCCATCTTTCCGGGTACCTGGCTACAGCTACCCGGTATGCCGTGTTCCGGCAGATCAGCCGTTTATTGCCGGATCATCCGCTGGATACGGCTGATATGGCGCAGCAACTGGTGCAAAACCCCGATATGGACCACCTGGATTATTGCCGCCTCCAGGAGCGGCTGGGACAGGAAATCGCCCACCTCCCCGAAAAATGCCGCCTCGTATTTTTATACAGCCGCCGCGATCAGTACAGCAATAAAGAAATCGCCGCCGCGCTGCAACTGTCGGAAAAAACGGTGGAAGCCCATCTGACAAAGGCCCTGAAACACCTGCGCGTTCGCCTGAAAGACGTGTATCCCTATCTTTCTTTCTTCTTCTGAAAAAAAATCTAAAAACAACTAAGGGTAACAGCAGAATTTCTGTACTCTGTTATTATGCAGCACCTAAAAGACCTGATCCAACGTTACCTGAAAGGCAATGCTTCACCCGAAGAAGTGGAAGCGCTTCACGAGTGGTATGATAGCTTCGACGATAGCGAAGTGCAGCTGCCAGTGGAGCCAGGGGAAGACCGACGGATGCTGGAACAGCGGCTGCTGAACAGGTTGAAGCCAGTGATGCAGGCGCCCAAAGTGAAAAAGATCCCCTTCTGGCGTTATGCCGCTGCCGCGGCCCTGCTGGCGCTGGTAGCAGTAGCCGGGAAAATAGGGTGGCAGCACCGGTATCCATCTCCACAAAAAAATATTATGGCGGATAACGCCACCGCAACAGATAAAGCGCCGGCCAACCAAAAAGCCATGCTTACCCTGGCCGATGGCAGCACTATCACGCTCGATGACGCAGCCAATGGCGCCCTCGGTAAACAAGGCGGCGCAAACATCATTAAAAAAGAAAAAGGACAACTGTCCTACCAGGCAGGTGATGCCACCGGCGAAGTGGTGTATAATACCCTCACCGTGCCCCGTGGTGGCCAATTCCAGCTGGTATTGCCGGACGGTACCAGGGTATGGCTCAACTCCGCCACTTCCCTGCGTTACCCTACAAGTTTCCAGGGAGCAGAACGGAAAGTGATCCTGCAAGGACAAGCCTACTTTGAAATTGCCGCCGACGCCGCACAACCCTTTAAAGTACAGGCCAATGAAATGGAAGTGCTGGTGCTGGGCACCCGCTTCGATATGATGGCCTACCCCGATGAACCTACGATCAACGCTACCCTGGTGGATGGAAAAATAAAAGTACAGGATAAGATCCTGCATCCCGGTCAGCAGGCCGTGCTGGCCCTGTCAGGCCACCAGCTCACCGTTCGCGATGCCGACGTCAATAAAATTATGGCCTGGAAAAACGGACTCTTTGTATTTAATAATATGGACCTGCCAACCATACTGCGGGAAATTGCCCGCTGGTATGATGTGGAAATTGTGTATCAGTCCCCACCCGGTAAAGAACTGTATGGTGGCGGAATCAGCCGGAATCTTAATTTGTCAGCCGTATTGCGCGTGTTAGAAGAAAACGGAACTAATCACTTTAAAACAGATGGAAATAAAGTAGTGGTATTACCGTAAAACCTGTAAAAAAAGCATATGAAGTAACACATTGAACAATGAAAAAAGCCGGAGGTGGTGACACACCCCCGGCAGCAGCTCAGCATCCTGTAAGATCAGCGACGATCATTTAAGAATTCTAAACCTTATTAAAAGTATGCATTTAAAATTTAAGGAGATACCATTTCTCCCAAAGGGACTTTTATTAACCAAAATTTTGCGGGTTATGAAAATGACCACCTGGCTTATCCTGATCGCCTGCCTACATGTAAGCGCCAGGAGTTTTTCACAACAGGTTACCCTCTCTGTGAAAAATATGCCGTTACAGAAAGTATTTGCAGAAATAATCCTGCAATCGGGGGCTACCATCGTATACAATGAATCCGCCCTCAAAAATACCACCCCGGTTACCTTACAGGTAAGCAGCGCCTCCGTGCAATCGGTATTGGAGCAATGCCTGCAACACCAGCCGGTAACGTTTTCTATCAACAACGGCGTATTCGTTATCCGCCCAAAGTCCGATCCCCCGCCACCGCCAGTGGATACCACTGGCCGTATTACCGGTATAGTACGTGGCCCTGACGGCACACTGCTCCCCGGCGCTACCGTAATCGTAAAAGGCACCAGCAGGGGCAACGCCACTAATGCAGGCGGGCAATTCACCGTAGCCGCCAACGCCGGCGAAATATTGGTATTCACTTTCACCGGCTATGATAAACAGGAACTGCCCGCCCGCAACGGCATGCAGGTAACCCTGCGAACCGCCAACAGTCAGCTGGACCAGGTAGTGGTAGTAGGCTACTCCGATAAAAAGAAAAGCGAATTAACCAGCGCCGTTACCGTTGTAGACGCCGCAAAACTGAAAGACGTTACCACCAACGACGTAGGTACTATGCTGCAAGGTAAAGTAGCTGGTCTCCAGGTGGTAAGCAGTTCCGGAGTGCCCGGCGCCGCGGCAGAAATTCGCATGCGCGGCATTTCTTCGGTCAACGCGTCGCAAAGCCCGCTCGTAGTAGTGGATGGTATCATTGGCGGCAACTACGACCCCAACGATATTGAAAGCGTAACGGTGCTTAAAGATGCCGGCGCCACTGCCATGTATGGCTCGCAGGCCAACGCAGGTGTGATCATCATCACCACCAAAAGAGCCGCCTCGGGTAAAATACAGTTCCAGGCAAAAGTAACCACCGGCTTCCGCACGCCCGACTTTGGCACCATGGACATGATGAACGGCAGTGAATTGTATGAACGCCAGAAAGAATATTACCGCGACTATATTCCCGGCGCTTCCAACAACTCCTATAAAATAGACCTGCTGAAATTTTACAATGAGCGGCCGCTCGACCTGCGCAACCAGAACTACAACTGGTTAACCGATATGTTCCAACGTGCACCCATGCAGAACATATATCTCTCTGCCAGTGGCAAGTCGGAAAAATCAGACTACTACCTGGGCCTCTCTTACTACAACGAGAAAGGAACTTTTATGAATACCAACTACCAGCGCGTAAACCTGAGAGCCAATTCTACCTACCACTTCACTAAACGTATCAGCTTAACCAACAACATCAACCTCAGCGGCTCCTTTGGTAAAACATACGACTACAACGATATGTATTATGCTTATCTCAACATGCCCTGGGATAACCCGTACGACAGCTCCGGTAAAGCATTGTATGTAGATGGTAACTCGCCCTTCAAATGGTGGTCACGCGATAAGGTAAATCCTATTCACACCATTAATAATTCAGAGCATCCCTACAAAAATTTTGATGTGAATTATGACATGGGGCTTAACATCGGTATCACCGACTGGCTCACCTTTACCAGTACTAACCGGCTTTCGCTGGGATACAATAAAAATAAAACCTGGTATTCGCCGGATGTGGCCGGGCAATACCATAGTACCGGTTACCTCAGTGAATTCAGTACACTTAACTATGGATACATCTCCAACAACCTGCTGAAAGTAGATTTCCGTATGGGCGATCACCGCATCAGCGGCCTCGCGGGCGTGGCGTTTGAAGGCAGCAATACCGACGTGCTGGGCGCCTCCGGGAAAGGACTGCCCGCCGGGTTAAAAGTGCTGAACGTAGTAGCCAACAGCCAGATCGTAAATGGTAGTATCAATGAAGCCATTATACAGTCGTTCATCTCACAGGTAAACTACAGTTACCTGGATAAATATTTCCTCACAGGATCATTCCGTGTGGATGGCTCTTCCAATTTCCCATCCGGTAACCGCTGGGCATCTTTCCCATCTGTTTCTGCCGCATGGTTAATGAGTAATGAAGATTTTCTGAAAGATAATGCGGTGTTCACTAATCTGAAACTCCGCGCCAGTTACGGCGTTACCGGTACACAGGACATAGGGTCATCGCGCTACCTGGCGTTGTTTTCACTGGCTAGTCAGTACAACGGACAAATAGCGGCAACACCATCACAGCTGCCCAGCCCGGATCTCACGTGGGAAAGCAAATACCAGTGGAACGGCGGTATCGATATCGGGTTGTTTAAGCGCATTGACCTGAGTGTGGATGTGTATAACAACATCACCAAAAACCTGCTGCTGCAGGTATCACAACCACTGTCGGTTGGCTTTGAAACACGGTGGCAGAACGTAGGGGAACTGGTGAATAACGGTGTGGAACTGGGCATCAGCTCGGTGAATATCCGCGGCCGGAAATTCCAATGGAGCACCGATTTTAATATCAACTTCAACACCAACAAGCTGCAAAAATTCCCGGCCAGTATCATTAACACACAATCTACCTGGAGTATTTCACAGATCTACCGCAATGGCGGTAACCTGTATGAATTTTATATGCCCAAGTGGTTAGGGGTAGATAAACAAACCGGTGCACCTTTATGGGAAGTGGTGGATAAAGATGGCAGCAGGTCATCTACCTCAGATTATGCCAGCGCCACCTACCAGGAAGTAGGCTCCGCACTGCCAAGGTTCCAGGGAGGTATGACCAACACCTTTACCTATAGCGGTATCTCTTTAAGCGCAAATATCTATTTCCTTTCCGGCAACAAAGTATACAGTAATAACCTTCGCTTTGTGGAAAATGATGGCAACGAACCTTACTATAACCAGGTGAACCTGCCCAAAGGCAGCAGTACCTGGGCAAAGCCCGGCGACAATGCCACGGAGCCCAGTCCGCAGAATTCTGCCAACAGCACGCAAACGTCTACACGCTTTTTGAAAGACGGCAGTTTCTGGGCATTGCGTAACATCAGTCTGAGTTATGAACTGCCAAAAGCATTGGTAAACAGGTGGCGCCTCGATGGTGTAACCGTTGGCTTCACCGCCGATAATGTGCATACGTTCACCAATTTCCTGGGACAGGATCCGCAAACTACCATCACACCCGGATCACAGGTGATGCCGGGCGTTTCGGATTTCAAGTATCCCAACAACCGCCAGTACCTGTTCAACATTAATTTCAGATTCTAAAATGCCTGTCATGAGATCAGCGATTATAATATTAATACTACTGCCTGTGTTGTTATGGCAAACAGGTTGTATGAAAGATGTGAATCCAAGCGATGCCCTCACCACAGAAACCATTACAGGTTCTCCCGAAGGGCTGAAAAATGCCGTGAACGGAGCATATTCACTGCTGAAAGATCACGTGCCGTTTAATGGTACCACCGATGATAACAACATGTACCTGCGGCAGTATTTCCAGTTGTCGGATTTTGCCAGCGATGATATTGTATGCGGACAAACAACAGAAGATCCCCTGTTTTATAGTTTCTCACTTGGCCACTCGCCAACGCAAACGAATACACGCTATTTCTGGTATATCTCCTATAAAATTATCAACGACGCCAACACCGTTATTGAAGCGGTGGAAAAGCAGGCCAATCCTGATGCTACCACGCAACAGATGTTGGGTGAATGCTACTTTCTGCGAGCTTTCAGTCATTTTAACCTGGTGAAATTATTCGCCATGCCATACGCACAGAACCCCGGCGCTCCCGGTGTAATCCTGCGTACTTCTACCAGCGATCCTGCACAAAAGGCACGGGCCAGCGTAGGAGAAGTATATGCACAGATCATTGCAGACGCCAGGAAAGGAGCGGAACTGATGTCGCAAAGCAGGGGATCACAGTACGCTTCCCGCGAAGCGGCATGGGCACTGCTTTCCAGGGCATACCTGTATGAAGGGAACAATGACAGCACCACTTACTTCGCATCGCAGGTAATTTCATCCGGCCGCTATTCACTGGCTACCTCCGCTACTTATCCCGATCTGTTTGCCAACGCAGCCGCCGGTACTGAAACCATTTTCTGTGTGGCCTTTACGCAACTGGACGACTACGGTAAGTTTGGTTCTATCGCCTCTATGATCTATTCCAACGGTAACTCCGGCTGGGGAGAAGAATTTGCGTCCGCGTCGCTGAGGGATACCATGTCCGCTAACCCGGAAGATGTACGCTGGAAATATATTATACCCCTGAAAGATGACAATGGCGTATTGCAGCAAAAGAATGGCATCGATATCTACTATATCTCCAAATTCTCTGGTCAGGGGGGAAGTCCTACGCTGAGCTCACCCATTCTTTTCCGCCTTGCGGAAATGTACCTGAACAGGGCGGAAGCCGAAGCCAAAGCGGGCAAAACAGCCGCGGCGCTCGACGACCTGGATATGATCCGCACCAACCGCGGCTTGTCGGGTGCATTGTATCATCAACAGTTGCCTGCCGGGAAAACCGCACTGGATGTGGTGCTAAAGGAAAGGAGACTGGAACTCGCCTTTGAAGGTCACCGCGCCTATGATGTGTACCGCAATAAGAAGCCCATGAACAGAACCTACTGGGGTTATCATTTACCGGGCCTGAAAGAATCGGATATCAACCCGGCAGTAAATCCTTCCGGTTATGCCGGCATGGTAGTGCAGCCTGATAATCCGAAGATCATCTATTACATCCCCATCGATGAAATAGAAACCAATAAACTGTGCGTACAGAATCCTTAAAACCACCTGATTATGCAAAAGCAACTGCTCTATATATTTATGCTGCTGTGCGCAGCTTCCGCCTGTAAAAAAGACGATACCAACCCGGCGCCGCTGGTAGTATATACCATTGAAGTAGAAGGGAACCAGGTATCTTTTAATAACACTACTACCGGTGCTACCTCCTGGAAATGGGACTTCGGCGATGGTACTAATTCCACCGAGCAAAGCCCGGTGCATACCTACCAGGGTAAGGGTAAATATGTGCCAACCCTGTACGCCACTTCCGCTGCAGGGGTTACTGCGGAAGGGTCTACCGTGATCCGGATCTCCAAAACCTCACCGGTGAAACTCACTGATAACAGCCTGGCCGACTGGGATACCATCAGCCAGAATGTGATCACTGCCGGTCCGGCAGGCGGCGTTTTCAAAAAGCTGAAATTCGATTACGACGGACAGTTTATGTATTTCTATGGAGAGATGAGCGGTAAACTGGCCGATGGCGCTATTTTCGACGTGTATATCGACAGCGACAACAGCGACGCCACGGGCCTGATCACTTCCCTGTTTACCGGCGCGGCTTACGATGTATTGCTGGAGGGGCAGCTGCTGCTCAATCAGAACACGGCGCCTATCCCGATGGCGATGTATTATCATAACGGACCGCAAACCAGCTTCAGTTTCGATGTGCAATCAGGAACGGATTTCTTTACGATGGGCACCATTAAAGAAGAAGGGGGGACCATCCGTTTTGAAGGAAAACTGGACCGCTCAAAAATAAAGGGCTTTACGGGAACGGCTATACGGCTGGGCATGGTGGCCACTTCCAGCGATTGGTCCACACAGCTGGGCACCATCCCCGATGAAGGCGCTGCCGCTTTTTTATTAAATATGCCGGAATAAATTATTAATTTAAGCCTACAAACAGGACAATGAGCCAAACAACCAATGTCAGTCAACGATTGATTTCCCTGGATGTGATGCGTGGCCTTATTATGATTCTCCTGGCCGGAGAAAGCGCCCGCATCTATGAGTCGATAGCACATTTACACCCCACGGGGGTAGCCGGCAGTCTAATAACGCAGTTTTTTCACCACCCCTGGAACGGGCTACGGGCCTGGGACCTGGTGCAACCTGCTTTTATGACAATGGCCGGTGCTGCGATGTTCATCTCTTACTATTATAAAACGCAAAAGGGTATTACCTGGTCACAAAATTTCCGGCATATTGCCCTGCGTTGTTTAAAGTTGTTTATATTTGGTACTGCCCTCCATTGCGTATATGCAGGAAGGTTAGTATGGGAGTTATGGAATGTGCTCACGCAGTTATCTGTAACCACCCTGATCGCTTACCTTATCATACGCCGTTCCTTTGGTTTCCAGCTGGCCATAAGCCTTTTACTGTTGCTGGCAACTGATTTAATGTACCGGTTTGTTTTATTGCCCGGTTTCGAAGAGCCATTTATACAAGGTCATAACTTCGGAGCTTTTATGGATACTGTGCTGATGGGTAAGATCAACCCTGACGGATGGGTGACCATTAACTTTATCCCCACCGCCGCGCATACCATCTGGGGCGCGCTGGCCGGGAAGTTACTGATCAGCGACCGGCCGCGGGCGCAGAAAATAAAGATCCTGGTGATCGCAGGGCTGATAGGGCTTGTCACCGGGTTCGGACTGGACCTGGCAGGCATCACGCCGATCATCAAACGGATTGCCACTGCCTCTTTTACACTGGCTTCCGGGGGATGGGTAATGCTGGTAATGGCCGTGCTGTATTGGATTATAGATGTAAAACAAAACGTGCGTTACGCCTGGATAGCCACCGTAGTGGGTATGAACGCTATTTTTATTTACCTCTTCTTTGAAACGGTAGGCGCTCAATGGGTAAATCCCACCACCGGCATCTTTGTAAAAGGATTTACCGCGCTGGCCGGAATCCCGGAAAGCATCCGGGAAATATTATCCGCCTTTGCAGTACTGGCGCTGGAATGGGGCCTGTGCTACTGGCTGTTTAAAAAGAAGATCTTCTTTAAATTATAGGCTATCTACTGAAACCCCCATGAAAACAAAGCTCCGGTATCCTTTACCGGGGCTTTTAATTTTTTTACCGCGCCCGTATAATTTTCCGATTTTATTATTTACCTTGATTCCAGTTTAATAGTCAATTAGCCAAAATCTTTAGTATCAACGTGAACAATGGAAGAATTAAATTTCTTCCGGATCATTTAATCAAAGTCACTGTAATAAGGTTGCCAATTGGCAGCGTTACAGATATGTTATGTGTTTAAGCTACCTGTAATGAATAATTACCAATAAGGTTCCGGTTACATGAGTCATTCTTCAGACATAGTATTGGTGCAGCGGTTAAAGGAAGGCGATGCTTCAGCATATGATGCTTTATTTATGAAGTATCACAAGCTGCTTTGCCTGAATGCCTATTGGTTCCTGCGGAATGAGGCAGAAGCCAATGATCTTGTACAGACTTTCTTCCTGGACATTTGGGACAAAAAATTATACCTTCATTTTTCAGGTGATATCAAGGGATACCTGCATCAGGCCGTCAAAAACCGTTGCCTCACGTATCTTAAAAAGCAAAAGGCGGAACTGGAAAATAAGGTGGCATTCACCCAGTTACAGGATGAAACCTGTATGGTAAACACCGAAGTTTCACCGGATTATTATAAACAGGTATTAACGGTCATCAACGATATGACGGTACAAAAAAGATCGGCTATACAAATGGTGTATATCCAGGGAAAACGGTACCAGGAAGCAGCGGATGAAATGGGCATCAGTATCAATTCTTTCAAAACCCACCTGAAAAGAGGGCTGAAAGTATTACGTCATGCAATTACTAATAAGGGGTATTAGCCCGCGTTTTGTTAACAATGGAGCAGGCACAGGAAAAAATATTTGAATTATATCTACAACGTTTGTCGGGAACACTCTCCGCAGAAGAGGAGGAGTATGTCCAGGAAATGCTGCAGCATGATGCCGGCTTCAAAGCGCAGTGGGATCAGCTGGAACAGGAGAGCATGACCCTTCATACAGACAGGTATCTTCAGCAGATTGACTCTGATGCGGCCCTGCACCGCATTAAGGAAGAAAGAACAACACGCCGCCCGGTTATACACCTGAAAAAGTGGCTGGCCGCAGCCGCTATACTGCTATTGGCAGGCAGCGGTACGTACTATTTCTTTACCCGCACAGCACCGGTAATTTCGCCATCGGTGGCCATGCAGCAGCAAAAGCAACCGGTTCGCCTGTTGCTGAGTAACGGCGAAAAAGTAGAGCTGAGCAAAGACAGCAGCGCCAAAACCATCGCACTTAGCAACGCCACGCTGAACACCAGCAACGGCGCCCTGCAATATACTTCTGCCGACACCGTATTAAATACCCTCGACGTTCCTGCCGGCGAAAGCTACAAGCTTACCTTGTCGGACGGTACGGAAGTGTGGCTGAATGCCGCCACCAGGCTGCGTTTTCCTTTTCATTTCGGCAGGGCGGCAAGAGAAATATATGTAGAAGGGGAAGCCTATTTTAAGGTGGCCGCCAATGCGGAAAAGCCTTTTATTGTACACACAGCACTTACCAGCGTACAAGTACTGGGAACAGCTTTTAATATTAACACCTATCAGCCGGGAACAGTAAAAACGGCCCTCGTACAGGGCAGCGTTATCACCAAAGGGAAAACGGGCGAACGCCAAACCCTGCAACCGGGTATCCAGGCCGACTACAACGCCGGACAGGGATTTGTTACCAGCCACTTTGATGAAGAAGAAGTGTTATCCTGGCGCAACGGGGTTTACTATTACCACCGCATGCCGCTTACAACCCTGATCGCCGCCGCTTCCCGCTTCTACGGGATGCGCTTTGTATTAGACAAAAATAAAGAAGCCGGACAGGTGGTAACGGGCCTGATGGACCGTAACCGGCTGGAGGATTTCTTATCCGATCTTAAAACAACTGCCCATATCGAATACCATTTATCAGGTAATGAAATTACCCTGAGATAGATTTTTCTTCTCTCAAAAAATATTTTTACTACTCCTTGTCACCCGTTTTCTGAAAAACGATGTAGTTGTGATGAAAGCATTTGCTACGGTGATTTGCTGTACCATCATTTTAACTTGTAAACATTCCCGAATGAGAAAAAGTATACGCCACTGCCAGCTGGCTATGCGAAACGTAGTGCGCATGTTGGTGCTCTGTACCCTTATATGCACTTCCTTTTCGAGCGTGAAGGCGCAAACACCGCCGCCTTCACTGCAGTCAATCGTCACGGTTACCGGTAATGAGGTAACCCTCCTGCAGATCTTCCGGGCCATCAAAAAACAAACAGGGCTTACCCTGGTGTACAGCAATCAACTGCTGAACGATGGGGAAAAAATGTCGCTCAACTTCCAGCAGGCAAAACTGGAGGAAGTACTGGCTTTTATTTTTAAAGATAAAAATATCAGCTACGTATTGCAGCGTAACCGCATTGTACTCGACAAGAAAGCAGCGGTGCCGGAAACCACGGTCACCGCGGCGGCAGAGAAACAATCGGAGTGGCTGGTGCGCGGGCAGGTAATGGATGTAGATGGAAATCCCCTGCCTGGCGCCACTATTACGGTAAAAGACAGTAAGAAAGGAACTGTTACCGATGTAATGGGCGTATTTTCCATTGCGGCCAACAAAGATGATATCATCAAAGTGGCGATGATGGGCATGAATCCCGAAGAAGTAAAAGTGGTGAATCAGAAAACACTCAAAGTGAGCTTAACCGCAAAGGTGGATAAGCTGAACGAAGTGGTGGTAGTAGGTTTTGGCAGCCAGAAAAAAGTAACGGTAACGGGCGCCGTATCCACCGTAAATATGGCCGATATGCAAACGCCGGTGCGCTCCTTAACTAACGCATTGGTGGGCAAGGTAGCTGGCATAATATCCATGCAGAGCGCCGGAGGGGAACCGGGTTATGACAATCCCAACTTCACCATCCGCGGTATCGGTACTTTCCAGGGAAGCGTTTCCCCGCTCATCATTGTTGATGGCGTGCAAAGGGAAGATGTAAACAGCACCTACGGCGGCGCTTTTAATAACATTGATCCGGAAGATATCCAGAGTATTTCGCTGCTGAAAGATGCTTCCGCTACCGCAGTGTATGGCGCGAAAGGCGCCAACGGCGTACTGATCATCACCACCCGCAGAGGGGTGGCCGGTAAACCAAAGGTATCCGCTAAAGCAGAAACGGGTTTCAGCGGGCTAACCCAGATGCCGAAAATGCTGGACGGCGTGAATTATATGAAGTTGTATAACGAAGCCCGTACCAATGCCGGCGATGAACCGGTATACTCTGATGAATTGATCCGTAAAACAGCCAGCGGACTCGATCCATATATCTATCCAAATGTAAACTGGATCAAAACTATTTATAAGGACTGGGCCACTATGGCAAACGCCAATGTGAATGTAAGCGGCGGCGGAGAAGCCATGCGCTACTATGTGTCTATGTCGTTTTACAACCAGGACGGACAATACAAAGTGAATAACATCGGCTACAATCCCAACCTCAATTTCAAAAGATATGATTTCAGGAGCAACGTGGACCTGAACGTCACCAAAACAACACTGCTTTCCCTCAACCTGGCTTCCATGCTGGTAAACACCCGCTACCCGGGTAACTCCGCCGGTTCTATCTGGTATTCCACTTACGCTACCAATCCCATCTCTTTCCCGGTATCCTACCCGGATGGTAAATGGGCAGGCCCGGTTAACAACGGTGGTGCCAACCCGTTTAACCTGGTGCAAAACGCTGGCTACTCCACAGAATTCAGACCTTCCATCCAATCCGTGTTATCCCTTAATCAGAAACTGGATGTAATTACAGAAGGACTGAGCGCCAATGCCCGGTTTTCTTTTGATACTTACAGCGAATTTGATAACAGCAGAACCGGTGTAAATGACCTGTTTTATGCGCCCGGCAGAAACGAAGATGGTAGTCTCTTTTATAATCAAACCAGGATAGGCAGTACTTACCTGGGCTATGGAGCCTCTTCCACCGGCGAACGCATGATGTACCTGGAAGGTAACCTCACCTATGATCATAGCTTTGGTAAACATAATTTCGGTGGATTACTGGTAGGTAGTATCCGTAACAGGTTGGTGGGTTCTGCCGGAGATGTAAAAGGAGCCATTCCTTACCGTAACCAGAGCGCTGCAGCCAGGGTCACTTATTCCTATATGGATAAATACTTGGCAGAAATGAATATGGGCGCCACCGGATCTGAAAACTTTGAACAGGGAAAAAGATGGGGTTACTTCCCGGCGGGTTCCGTTGGCTGGGTGATTTCCAAAGAAAACTTTTTCCTGCCTTATACCAAAGTGATCAATCTCCTGAAGATCCGCGGGTCTTACGGGATGACAGGTAATGACCAGATCGACGGGAACCGTTTTGGTTATCTCACTTATTATAATAGCGGTGCGCCTGGAGTGTCTTTCGGCAGCTCCGGTACGCCTTCCTATAATGGAGGCGTTAATGCAGATGTAATAGGTACAGAAAACCTCACCTGGGAGAAATCTGCCAAAACCGATATCGGCCTGGAAGTGGGTTTGTGGAATAAACTGAATATTATCATAGATGGATTCCAGGATAAAAGAAGTGCGATCCTGGTTGCCCGCAAATCCATTTCACCCATTGCAGGATACGGCTCCAGCAGTATCTATGGTAACATCGGTGAAATGGTGAATAAAGGAATAGATGGCAGCATGGAGTATACCGGTCATATCGGAAAAGATATTTCGATTCGTTTATTCGGCAATATTACCTACGCCAAAAACAAGATCATCTACGCAGATAATCCCATAGCCCTGTATGCATATGCACAACAGGAAGGACATAAGTTTGGCGAATTCAAAGGCTACCAGAGCCTCGGGTTATTCACCAGTCAGGATGATGTGGAGAAAAGCCCGCAACAGTTCAGGGTAGTGCATCCCGGTGATATAAAGTATGCAGATCTCAATAACGATGGCAGGATCGATGGTAACGACCAAACCTATCTAGGTAAATCCAGTTTCCCTACCTGGTCATACGGTTACGGCTTTAATTTTGGCTATAAGAAATTTGAACTCTCTGCCGTTTTTGCAGGCGTGGCAGATGTAGGCATTATGGCCAATGGCATAGATGTACGCGGCAATGGCGCCGGGGCCGATGGCGTAGGTGTTATTCCTTTCGCCGGCATGGGGCAATATTCCGCCAGTGTACTGGAAGATATGATGAACAGGTGGACACCGGAAAATCCCAGTCAGAATGTGCGCTATCCACGTCTTACCGTAGCTAATACCAACGACAATAACTATTTAAGTAGCAGCTGGTGGATTAAAGACGGTAGTTTCATGCGTCTGAAACAGGCCACTTTCAGCTACTCCTTTATCACACCGGATATGAAACGCAAAGGCATCAGCAGTCTGCAGGTATACACCACTGCTACCAACATGCTCACGTTCACGAAGTTCAAATTATGGGATCCGGAACTGGGCAATTTCGCGGCAAGGTATCCTTATCCGAAAACCGTTACCCTGGGTGTAAGAGCACAGTTTTAATCAAGATCAAAAAGATTATTGTTATGACCAGATATAAATACCTGTTACTTTTTTTCATCGGTATCATTGCCATCACACTGGTATCCTGCAGCAAGTACCTGGACAAAAAGCCGGATAACCTTCTCACTGAAGATCAGATCTGGCAAACCAGGGCTAACGCGGAAGCATACCTGAGTAATATCTACAGCGCCCGCCAGGCCGGCGGCGACTATGCCGGCATCGGCGCCGCGGATGAACTCTCTGTTTCCATTCCCGGTACTACGGTAAGGTACATGGTGGGTGGCAACTGGAGCGCGTCCGATTGGTACTTCTATAATTGGGGCGGCTACTATACTGCCATCCGGAAATCTTTCATCTTCGAGCAAAATATCGATAAAGTACCTGCCGATCAGTTGAGCAACGAACTGAAAGCGCAATACAAGTCGGAAAACCTTTTCCTGCGCGGTTACTTTTATTGGATGCTGCTAAGACAATACGGACCATTCGTGAAGCTCACCGGTACTGTTAGCCAGGATGAAGACATGAACAAATACCCGAGAGCGCCTTTCGACACCTGCGTAAAGTTCATCAATGAAATGATGGACGGCGCGGCAGCCGGACTTCCTTTCGTATGGAGCTCCTCAGGTAATAATGGCCGTGCTACCCGTGGCGCTTGTCTCGCTGTAAAAGCAAAAGTTGCACAGTGGGCGGCAAGCCCCTTGTGGAACGGTAATCCCGCTCTTGCTGCGTTCAAAAACCAGGATGGTACACCACTGGCGCCCGCCGGCTTCGATGTAAATAAATGGCGCATCGCCGCACAGGCAGCAAAAGCGATCATCGATTCCAACAAGTATAAACTGTTTACCAACCTCGATAACGGCGGTACTACCTTCGATCCGTTTCTTTCTGTAAGAGATGTATTCCTTACTTCCTGGAATGATGAAATTATCCTTGCTTCCATGAACTGGCAACGCTGGGGATATACCATCTGTTCCTCTCCCGGCCCTGCAGGGTACAACCTGTACAACGCTACACAAAACGTGGTGGATGCCTTTTATATGAACAATGGTAAAACCATTACGGACCCTACTTCCAACTATGTAGAAACAGGCTTTGCTGCACAGGATGGTGAGCATTACTGGGAAAATAAGGAAGGCGACTGGAACATGTACGCAAAGCGTGAACCAAGGTTCTATGCTTACATCGCTTACAACCGCCGCCCGGTGATTGCAGCGGTATCAGTAGATGATAAAAACTATTTCTCTTCTGAAAAAAATAAAGATGGTACCGGCCGCCAGGAGTTTTACTACAGTGGTAAATCAGGCATGCAGGGAATGGGCAGCAACATCATCACCGGCTACCTTCCCGCTAAATTACTGAGCCCGAACGATAACCTCCGCAGCATGTCTACCGACGCCTACCGTTCTCCGTATATCCTTATCCGTTACTCAGAAATTTTACTCGACTATGTAGAGGCATTAAATGAGTATGATCCGGTTAATCCGGATATCGTGAAATACCTTAACCAGGTAAGAACACGCGCAGGCCTGCCGGGCATTGAAACCGTATATCCGGGTGCCATAGGTAACCAGGAAGAAATGAGGAAATATATTTTGAGAGAAAGACAAGTAGAATTTTGCTTTGAAGGCGATCGTTATTACACGCTCATCCGCCGGTTGCTGATGAGTAAACCGGAAAACCAGGCGATTTACGGCATGAATATAAATGCGAAAGATAATGACCAGGGATTTTCTTTCACCGGTTTTTATACCCGCACACTTTTCCAGAAAAGATACTGGGATAATAAGATGTATATGTTCCCTATCCAGCAACAGGACCTGGAAAGGGACCGCGCATTAGTGCAAAACCCGGGCTGGTAATTTTTTCTTTATTTAATTCTTAACTAACTGCTATGATCAGGCCACTGAATTCATATATACTGAAAGGTTGTTTACTGATGTCTGCCCTGTTGGCGGGATGTTCAAAAGACGACGATCTGAAACACGCGGAAGGGCAACCGGTGCTGCTTACCGACTTCATTCCCGCTACCGGCGGCAGTACCACGGAAGTACTGATTACAGGTGATAATTTCTCTGCTGATACATCCGATATCACTGTTACGATCAATGGTAAACGTTGTGCTATCGTGAACGCCAATACGAAACAGATTATGGTAATAGTGCCAAAGAAATGCGGCACCGGCAACCTCGTGGTGAAAGTTGGAAAAGACAGTGTGGTGAGCAGTACGCCGTTTACCTACGTGTTTTCCAGAACAGTCACCACACTTGCCGGCAACGGTACCGCCGGATTTGCCAACGGAAAAGGCGCTGACGCACTGTTTAGTTTTAACGGGCAAAGCTGGTACCGGATGATGGGGATTGGTGCGGATGATAACGGGAACGTATATGTGGCAGATCCGGGCAACGCCTGTATCCGTAAAATAGACAGCGAAGGAAATGCGACTGTATTGGCCGGCAGTCCCGGTAACAGCGGAAGCGATGATGGCAAAGGTGCTGCGGCGCGTTTCCAGATTCCATACGGCCTGGCACTGGATGCACAGGGAAATGTGTATACCGCGGATCCGGGCACCTGGAGCATCCGCAAAATTACACCGGATGGTACTACCACTACCCTGGGAGGTACAGTACAGGAACCCTGGAATGTTGCAGTAGATAAAACATCCGGCAAAATATATTATTGCAGTACCGGCGGCGGCGGCGTTTTTGAAATGAAGCCGGATGGCAGCAGTGTGGCTATTATTAATGGCGTTACGGCGCCAGGTGGTATGGACTTCGACAAAGCCGGCAATCTTTACATATCCAGTAACACGGGCAATACTATTATCCAGTTTAAAGCGGGTACGTGGCAGCCTACTGTTATTGCCGGCGCTACCGGCGTGGCAGGTTATGAAAACGGCACGGGTACGGCTGCACGATTTGCAAATCCATGGGGACTAGCAGTAGACATTACCGGCAATATATATGTGGCTGGTAATGGCAGTTACGGCGCTAATGCCGATGAAAGTATCCGCGCTATTTCCGCTAACACCTGGAACGTGACTACCTATGCCGGTAGCAACAGCGCTGGTTTTAAAGATGGTATCGGCGCTGCCGCCTCGTTTAATGCACCAATGGGCGTAGCAGTGGACAAAGATGGGATCGTATATGTGTTGGATAAGAATAATAACAGGGTCAGGAAAATAATTTCAGAATAAACTATATGCAAACCCACGGCGGCGGTCACTTACTGCCGCCGTTTATTTTTAAAAAGATGTTAAACAGGAACATGTATTTTTTTCTATTCGCTATGCTGGCCGGCGCCTGTAGTAAAGGATCTACCGCTGTTACTACCGTTGATGCCGCACAAACCCACACTTACTACGTTGCCGCTAATGGCGATAACTCGGCTGCAGGAACTATCAGCAAACCGGTACGCAGCATCAACATCGCTTTGGCAAAGGCGCTTCCCGGCGATACCGTGATGGTGAGAGCCGGTACTTACGGGGAAAGGGTGGTTTTTCCACGCGCCGGCCGGCTGGAAAAACTCATCACACTCAAAGCCTATCCCGGTGAAAAGGCGGTGATTGATGGCACCGGCATGATCGTTACCGGGAGGGAAGCGCTGGTTACTATCAGTAATACAAGCTATGTGGTGCTGGAGGGATTTGATATCTGCAATTTAAAAAGTACTGCAGCATGGGCAAATGTGAATGGGATTACAGCAGACGCAGGTGCCAGTAATATCATCATCCGGAAAAATAAAATTTATAACATAGAACATAACGTGGAACCATCGCAGGGCAGGAGCGGTCATGGCATCGAAATTATCGGCAACACCGCCGATGTGATGAAGAACATCCTCGTGGAAGATAATATCATTCATGACACTAAAACCGGGTACAGCGAAAACCTCACCATCAATGGTTATGTAGATGGATTTACGATCAGGAGAAACACGATCTACAACACCGAAAACATTGGTATCGATGCAGCCGGTGGCTACGCGGCCAATACCAACCCTGCATTGAACTATGCAAGAAATGGCCTTATCACCGAAAATGAATTGTATAACATTGACATGACACGCGGCCCCGTTGGCGGAACGCATGGTCACGGCGCTATCGCTATTTATGTAGACGGCGCCCGGAATATTACCGTGGAAAGAAACCGCATCCATGAAGCCGACCGCGGCATCGGTATCGTAAGTGAAAATGATGCATATCCCACCAGCAATTGCATCGTCAGGAATAATTTTGTGTCTAACTGCTGGCGCACCGGCATCTATCTCGGCGGCTACCTCGGTTATACATCCGGCGGTACACGCAATTGCTACGTGGTAAACAATACCCTGTTGTTCAACGACCGCGAGCCGGGCGCTTTTGGCGAAATAGAAGGAGAGATCCGTCTCACGGAACAATGCTTTGATAACGTGATCCGTAATAATATCGTATATGCGAGGCCGGTAGATATCTTTGTGCATAAATATACCGGTACCGGCTCCGGTAATGTCATCGATAACAACCTTTACTTCACTACCGGTACGCCGCAATGGATCTGGAATGGTACCAATACAAATATCATTACGGATTTCAATACCTGGAAAAGCACTTCCGGCACCGATGCCAGCTCCGTGTATGGTACAGATCCTTTGCTTATCAGTACAACAATACCGGACCTGCACATTGCTCCCAATTCACCCGCCCGCAATACCGGTGCAGTGATCTCTGAAGCAGTGAATGGTAGTCTGGATATCGACGGCAACGCCCGTATCGTTAATAACAAGATCAGCAAAGGAGCACAGCAGTGATAAATCCCCTTTTTACGTGATTGATGGTAACAGATTCTTATCGTAGATTGAAGTAACCTAAATCTGTATCAATATGAAAAAGAAAATCACTTCAAAGCTGAAGCTCACAAAAATTACCGTTGCCAGCCTTAGTAAAGCGCCACAGGAGAAAAGCAAAGAACGTACTTTGCCCACCACACAGTTTATCTCCTGCGGGGAAACTTTTTGGGTATGCTAATAGCCGGATGCCCAATGGCTAAAGTTTGTTTTAGTTGACTTGAACCCGCTGTCACAGGCGGGTTCAGTATTTTACAACGGTTTTATCTTCAGCTAAGAAAAATCAATTCCATAAAAAAAGCATTACGGTATGAATCGTAATGCTTTCTTTTTATCGTGTTGCTTCGTACACCGGGTAGTCTGTATACCCGTGTGCGGCCCCTCCATAGTGTAAATTCCGTTCGGGTTTATTTAATGGCCAGTCGTTTTTTAGTCGGTCAGCGAGATCAGGGTTGGCAATAAAAGGTTCTCCCCATGCAGCCAGGTCGATGATGCCGTCAGTTAAGTACTGCTCCGCTTTTTCCCGGTTCATACCACCTGCCAGTATGATCACGCCGTTGTATTGTTGTCTGAACCGTTCCAGGAAGCCGTCGGGTAAAGCAAAGCTGCCTCTCGACTGCTGGTCCATGATATGGATATAGGCAATGTTCCGCTTGCCAAGTTCCGCAGCGAGATAATTATAGGTAGTCTCCAATTCATCATAGTGCGGCATTTCATGCAGGCCTCCATACGGCGTAAGACGGATCGCTACTTTTGCCGCACTAATATTGGCAATGCAGGCATCGATGGCTTCCAGCAAAAAGCGGCTGCGGTTAACGATGCTGCCGCCATATTCATCCGTGCGGTTATTCACAAAAGGATTCAGGAACTGCTCAATCAGGTAACCGTTGGCGCCATGGAGTTCTACTCCGTCGAAGCCCGCTTTTACTGCATTGGCAGCGGCATTGGCAAAATCCTGTACCACTGCTTTTACACCTTCGGTAGTTAAGGCTACCGGAACAGCGCAGGGAACAAAAGCTTCCTGGCCGTTTTCATTGTAGCCCCATGCATGCGAGTTGGCGGCCTGGATATTGGAAGCGCCTACCGGTGCAGCGCCGCCAGGTTGATTGGTGGTATGCGATACGCGGCCCACATGCCACAACTGCGTGAATATTTTACTGCCTGCTGCGTGAACAGCGCTGGTAACCAGTTTCCAGCCTTCCACCTGCGCCGGTGTAAACAAACCGGGAATATGCAATACGCCCGATGCTGTAGGGGAGATGGAAGTGCCCTCCGTGATGATGAGTCCTGCGTTGGTACGTTGCCGGTAGTACAACGCATTCATTTCATTGGGTATTCCGTTAGGATTCCGTGCGCGTGTCATGGGCGCCATCACGATCCTGTTCTTTAATGTCAGGCCTTTGCCGGTATATGGTTCAAATAATAGCATTGGTTGTTTTTTTAATAATCGGATAATCGGTATAACCTGCCGCACTGCCACCAAAAAATTTCGACCTGTCAGGCTCATTCAGCGGCAACTGGTGTTGCAGGCGGTAAGGGAGATCGGGATTGGCAATAAAAGGGCGGCCAAAAGCGATGAGGTCTGCCCATCCTTTCTGCAGCGCTTCTTCCGCCCTGGCAACAGTATACTTGCCGGCGTAAATAAGGGTACCGGAGAAGGCTTCCCTGTAAGCTTCCTTAAAAGCCACCGGCATCACGGGTGCATTGTCCCAGTCGGCTTCCGCGATGTGGATATAGGCAATGCCTATGTCGTTCAATACCTTGGCTGCCGCGATATAAGTTTCTTCCGGATGATCGTCCATAGCGCCCATCAACGTGGTCAACGGGGCCTGGCGCACGCCTACACGGTGCTTTCCGATGGCATCTGCTACTGCGGTTACCACTTCTTTCAGGAAGCGCAAGCGGTTTTCCAGCGAACCGCCGTATTCATCTGTTCTGTGATTGGTTTGTGAATCGATGAACTGCTCAATCAGGTAGCCATTGGCGCCATGCAATTCCACGCCGTCGAAGCCAGCTGCCACCGCATTTTTAGCGGCTTGCGCAAAATCACTGATAATAGCCTGTATTTCGGCTTTGGTAAGCTCGCGGGGCATAGAGTGCTGGATCATTTCCCCGGCGCCGTTTTCGGCTCCTTTTCCTGTGGGATCGGCAAATACTTTCACGCCTTCTGCCAGGATAGGGGAAGGCGCTACCGGCGCGGCGCCGTTTTCCTGTATGGAGATATGCGAAACCCGCCCCACATGCCACAACTGGGCGAAGATGAGGCCATTATTGGCATGCACGGCGTCTGTTACCTGTTTCCAGCCCGCTATTTGCTCCGGGCTGTAAATACCCGGGGTCCAGGCGTAGCCCTGGCCCTGGCGGCTGATTTGTGTGCCTTCTGATATCAGCAGGCCCGCCCCGGTACGCTGACTGTAATATTCTGCCATCAATGCGGTGGCTACATCGCCGCGGGCCGCTCTGGATCTGGTCATTGGCGGCATTACAATCCTGTTTTTCAGGTGAAGTCCGCCTAGCGTATATTCTTTAAAAAGCATCGTCTTCGTATTTTGATAAGGCAAAATTCTTCCAAAATTTATTATTATCATAATTATTTAACTTATACCTTTGTATCAGAAAAATGATATTATATGGGACTCAACCTGGAATGGCTCCGTACCTTCAAATCCATCTATGAACAGGGCACCCTCACCGGGGCGGCACAGGAGCTTTTTATTTCGCAACCAGGCGTAAGCCTGCACCTCAATTCCCTCGAGGCATATACCGGCTATAAATTATTTGATCGCTCGGCCAAAAAACTGGTGCCTACCGAAAGAGGAAAAGTGATCTATAATTTTATCGAGGAACCTTTACTCAAACTGGAAAATGCAGAACAGCTTTTTCATAAAAGTACCAGGGCCGACAGAGCCACCATCAGCATTGGTATGTGCTTTGAAACATTTCAATATACACTGGAGAAATATATTGCCACCCTGCCCTTTAACGTCATCATCAAATTCGGCGACTACCCGCAAATGATCAACGACCTCGATAAAGGATTGCTGGATCTTATTATCACACCGCAAAAAGGGGATCAGAAAAACCTGGAGTTTAAACCTTTTTCAAAAGAAAGAATTGTACTGGTGGCCGGTGGCAAAACAGATATCAAACCACTGAACGCTTTACTGAAGAAAAAAGATCTCAAAGCAGCGGAGAACTGGCTGAAAGAACAGCTGTGGTACAGCACCGCGGCGGACATGGAGCACCTGAAACGATTCTGGCAGTTCAACTTCCATCATCAAATGGATTTTAAACCCAACTACATTGTTCCAAATATCTGCTCTATTGTGCGCTGTCTCAGTGGAGAAACCGGTTTTTCAGTAGTACCCGACTTTTTGTGCGCCCGCGAAATTGAAACAGGCAGCATGAAACTGGCGTGGGAAGGAGAATCGATCATGGAAAATACCCTGTATTTCGGTACACGGAAGAAAACAATGTATGCGGCGGAAATAGATAAAGTACAACGGATATTTTCTACAGAACTATATAGTCCTTCAGTCGTGAATAGTTACGCTGGCAGCCACCAGTGATTTAATATATTCAGTAGGTGTAAGGCCGGTTATCTTTTTAAAATACTGGTTGAAAGATGACTTGGCTTTAAAGCCGCAATCATACGCCAGTGTTAACACGTTCACCGGCAACGCTTTTTCATTCATGAAACGGATCTGTTCCATCGCCCGCCGGATACGCCATTCATTGATATACTGGTAAAACGACTTGCCGGCATAACTGTTCAGCGTTTCTGAAATATGATACTTGCTGATCCCGGCGCCCTGCGCGAGTTTATCGAGGTTCAGCTCCGCATCCGTAAATATTTTTGTTTTATGAAGATAAGCTTCCAGCGATTGTAACAGCAGCCGCTGCTCATCAGTACTGAGATGCATTTTTGCGGGAAGGCAATACCTCCGCTGCTGGTCCGGCTATTACTTTCACCGGCTGCGTGCCCATGATCCCCACATACTTGTACCTGATAATCACCAGGCACACCACTAACAGTAAGGAATATACGATATCTCTGCAGATAATATTATACGAGCCATCCAGCATATGCGCCGATTGCGCGGTTTTAAATCCCAATGAAATAATACTGATAATGCCCAGCAGGTAACTGATACTGTTGATCAGCTTCTTCTCCTGCGGCATATCAGGTAATTGTTTCGCAATGCGGAGTGATAATACCGGAAACAGGAAACCCAACACCATCATCAGCCATGTGGTGGTTTCATTGTAGTAATACAATACAGCATGACCGGCATCCGCGGACCACATCAACACGCATACCACCGTAAGATAGCCCACTGCGCCAAGCATAAACGGCAGGAAAACATACCACCGCGAAGCAGGAATAAACGCGGTATCCCGCCGCTGACAGGCATATAAATACAGCAACGGACCGTAGCAAAAACCGATAAATGTATTCATCTGCGTACGCACTTCGGGGTCGTTCACAAATGAATAAATGCAAAACTTGATAGCGAGATGCGCAGCAATACTACACAGCAACAGGATCAGCAGAAAATCTGCTTTACTGCGCAACTTACTGCTGCCTAGTAAAGCAACTGCGGTAAGTGCCTGAAATGCTCCGATGGCAATAACATATATCATAGTGCGGATATGCACCGAAAGTATAAAACCAATATTACCGGAATGTTAAACCTGCTGCATCGGATGGCTGGTGATCCATTTGGTAATGATTTCGTAACACATGTTAATGTATTGGTTTTCAATAAAAGTGAGTACGTTTAAAACAGAAAATACGCCTGCGCGTAGCAGTAGTTGGATGCGGTCGTAGTCATCATCAGCAAACCTCACTTTTGTTGAAAAATACCTTCATATGGATCGCATTTTTATACCATTAAAACGCTCCCGTTACTGCACATTACTGGTTTTACTGGTAATGGCCGGCACGGCAAAGGCACAAACCATCAAGGGAATTATTAACGGCAGGGAAGGACACCTGCCCGGCGCTTCTGTACAAACCGCCGGAACCAGACAAGGCACCTCCACCGATCTGAATGGCGCCTTCACCATCAACCTACACACCACCGGTAAAGTAACATTGCTGGTATCTTATATAGGACACGAAACGCAACGACTGGAACTAACCGTAAAACCCGGTATCAACGACGCCGGTAATATCACGTTGTCGCCCACCGGCGGTAAACTGGGAGAAGTACTGGTAAAGGGAACCATGGCGCCTTCCACGGTGAAGGCCCTCAGCATTAAAAAGAATTCCCTCGCCATCATGGATGTAATCGCGGCCGATGCCATTGGTAAATTACCGGACCGCAATGCCGCCGAAGCGGTACAACGTGTACAGGGTGTGGCGGTAGCCCGCTATCACGGAGAAGCCGATGCCGCCACCGTGAGAGGTACGCCCTTCGCATGGACATCCACCCTTTTCAATGGCAGCCGCCTGCCAAGCGCCAACGTACTCGGTAACCGTAACTCGGTGCTGGACGCGGTACCCTCAGAAATTATCCAGTATGTACAGGTGGCCAAAGCCATCACACCAGACATGGAAGGCGACGCCATTGGCGGTTCCATTAATTTCATCACCCGCACCGCCCCCGCTAAAAGAACACTCAATGTTAGCGCGGCAGGCGGTTACAATACTTTTTCAAAAGACGCTACCTACAACGCATCCCTGGTATACGGAGATCGCTTTTTTAAAGATAAACTGGGCGTCATGATTGCCGGCGCCATCTGGGACCGCCAGTGGGGAACAGATGCGTATGAAGTGGCCTACAATACCGGCCTGACCAATCCCGCACAACAAAAATCTATCAGCACCGTCATGCTGAAACGATATATGGGTAAGCGCCAGACCTATGGCGCCAACGTCGGACTTGAATATAAATTCAATTCCTCCAATAAAATATTCTTTCGTGGCCTGATGGATAAATTCAACGATATCCGCCCGGTATATGAATCCTATGTGGATTACAATAACAGCCGCTACCAGTACAACTACCGCTACTCTTACTACCAGACCGTACTCAACGGCGGTGAACTGGGGGGCGAACATCAGCTGTCTTCCAAAGTGAAAATGGACTGGACGGTCAGCGACTACTACACAAAATATTTCCTGGAAACACCACCTACCAACAATAATAAAGGATTACCCATCGCTACTTTCCGTCAGAAAATAACCGGCGGGTTTAATAATCTTTCTGCAGATGGGAAACGGTACTGGGGTTTCGATTCACCGGAAGGTGTGGGCGGTGATCCGCTGCACTTTGATGCCGGCATCAAAAACAGCGGGGAAGTAATGGACCCGTCGAAACTCACTTTGCAGCAGTTAGTAATTGCGCAACTGGATACAAAAGAAGAAGATAAAACAGCACAGCTGAACTTCAAAGTGAGCGCCTCTTCGCGGGTAAACCTGAAGTTCGGCGCCAAATACAGGCATAAAGACCGCGCCGGTATGTATGGCTCCAACATCGTATACCTCCCCGGCGCCGCACTGGGCATCCCCAAATCGCCGGACCTGCTGCCGCTGAACACACTCCAGCGCACCGATTTCCCGGTACGTGGCGGCTTCTTCCAGGGACTGAAAGGTAACTATGATCAGTTCATGATAGATCCCATCACCAAACAACAGCTGTTTGATTTGTATGATACTGCCACCCTGCGCAAGAACGGCTTTGCCGACTACACATCTAAAACCAATGCCACCAACATTTATACGGGTACGGAAAATGTAGCAGCCGCTTATGCCATGGCAGAAATCGATCTCACAGATAAATTGAAAATGATTGCCGGTGTCAGAAATGAATACACGGCATTTACATTGCATGGCTCCAAAGCCACTGCTGAAGGCACTCCAAAAGTAACCACCATTACACCAGCCACCGTCAAAAACAATTACAACGCGCTGCTGCCCATGATGCACCTGAAATACAGTATCAACGACCAGGCAAACCTGCGCGCCGCTTATACCCGTACTTTCATCCGTCCGAATTTCACGGATCTCACACCCGGCGAATCTGTGGACAACACCGGCTCCAACGTGACCATCACCAAAGGAAATCCTGATCTGAAGCCAACCTTCTCCAATAACTTCGACCTGATGGGCGAATACTATTTCAAAAATATTGGTCTCATTTCCGGTGGTGTTTTTTATAAACAGATCAGCAATGTAATTTTTGCCAATAAAAATTATTACACGGAGAATGGCGTGAACTATGTGGTGGCACAGGCAAAGAACCTGAACAATGCAACGCTCACCGGGCTGGAAGCAGGGATCAACAAACGCTTCGATTTTTTACCAGGCATCCTCGGTGGATTGGGCGCTGAGCTGAACTACACGTTTATCAGTTCTTCGGTAGAAGTACCCAGAACCGTGAGCGGAAATAAGATCACCGATAAAACCAGTTTGCCCAACCAATCGCGTCACCTTTTTAACAGCATCCTCTTTTATGAACGCAATGGTCTTATGATCCGTATTGCAGGCAATTACCGCGGCGCATCTGTGGAAACGATCAACCAGCAGCTGGGTAAGGATTTTTATATCTGGACAGATAAGAACTTTACCGTAGATGCTTCCGCTATTGTAAACATCACCTCCAAAATACGGGTGTTTGCAGAGCTGAACAATATCACCAACGAACCACTGAAAACCTATATGGGTGACAAGCGCCGTGTTGCCGCCGAAGAATGGTATGGCAGTCGTGGTCAGGCTGGTATCCGGTGGGACATCATCAAATAACATCATCTCTCAAAAAAAATAACAAATACAATATGAAAAGAATAATGCTGGTACTGGCTATAGCCTTACCCATGGCAACCTTTGCCCAATTGACCGATAGTGCGCAAAGAGTTGTGCGCATGCAGGGAGCGGTTAACTTCCGCGATGTAGGCGGATATAAAACAACAGATGGTAAAGAAGTAGTGTGGGGTAAAGTATTCCGCTCTGCTGATGTAAGCCACCTGACAGACCAGGACCTCACCGTACTGGAGCAGAAACATATTCATACCGTCATAGATTTCCGTGGGGTAAAAGAAGCCGCTGCGGCGCCGGATCATTTGCTGCCAAAAACGGATTACCTGTTATGTCCCGCTGGCAGCGATAGTTTGCCAGGTGCTGCACAAATGGGCGAAATTATTAAGAAGGGTAATTTCCTGGAGAAGTTTTATGGCAACACCCAATACCTGGGCGATCGTTATAAACCACTGTTCCAGAAACTGCTGGTGTTACCGGCCAATGAATCCATCATGTACCATTGCACCGGTGGCCGCGACAGAACCGGTATGGCTACCGCTTTGTTCCTTTATGCATTAGGTGTACCGCAACAAACAATTGAAGCCGACTTCACCGCCAGTAACGTATACCTATTGCCCATGAATAAGCGGATGTTCCAGGGTATGCAGCAAAGTACAGGTATGGATGAAGAAACCATCCGTAAAGCATTGGAACTGAAACCGGAGCTGCTGCACAGCCTTTTTAATGCTATTAAAGGCAAGTACGGCACAGTGGAAAATTTCTTTGAGAAAGAATTAGGTATCGGGGAAAAGGAGCGGGCGATCCTGAAAGAGAAGTATACTATTTAGCAGTAAAAGCGGAGGGGAATTCTCTCCGCTTTTACTTATTCCTTCATTCCTTTTACAAGGGCCACAATCGCTAAACCGCACATCGCCATAATGGCAAACGACCAGCGTAAACTGGTCGCCTGGGCCACTAATCCCACCAGTGGCGGCACTATCATGAATCCAAGATAGCCGATGGTGGAAATAGAGGCCAGCGTTTGCCCGCTGTTGGTGCTCTTCGAGCGTCCAGCCAAACTAAATACGAGTGGCACTACACATGCCACGCCCAGTCCGGCAAAAATAAACCCGATACCGGCAGTAACCGGATAAGGCAGCAAAATAGCCAGCAATAGCCCGCTGAGGATGAACCAGCCACTATACAGCAGCATTGATTTAATACCCAGCCTGTTGACGAGTCTGTCGCCGATAAAACGCCCGGTGGTCATGGCTACCATGTATATACCAAATGCAGCCACGGCAGTGGATTTAGTGCTGCCAACAATTTTTTCAAAGTATAGCCCGCTCCAGTCATACATGGTGTTTTCCGTAGCCATACACGCGAAGCAGATCAAAGAATATTTCAGCAATGATTTATCAGGAAGCGCAAAGGCCGCTCTTTTTACTGTTTCCCTCACCGGTTGGTCCGGTAATGTTTTTGGATAGTAATAGATGGTGAATACCAGTAATAAAACACTGATCATCAGCAAATGATAGGAAGGCGCCACGTTCATGGTAACCATCAGGTATCCAATAGCCGCCCCTGCGAAGCCCGCCACGCTCCAGATGCCGTGAAAGGTGGTCATAATAGATTGCGGGAACAGGTGCTGTACCTGTACCGCCTGCGAGTTCATGGAAAGGTTCAGCAGGTTACGGGCAGAGCCAAAACAAAATAATACCAGCGCCAGCTGCCAGATACTGGTGGTGAAACCCGGCAGGCTTAGTATCAGGTTAAACACCATCGCGCCAAATACCATGATCTTCCTGGCGCTGAATAGCCCCAGCAGCCTGCCGGTAATGGGCATTGTAAGCATCAGCCCGATAGGGAGGGCTAATAATACCAATCCGAACTGCGCCTCGTTTAAATGCAATTGTTGTTTGATAGAGGGTATCCTGGAAGCCCAGGAGGAATAACCTAATCCGGAGATGAAAAAGAAGACGGAGATAGCGATGCGGTATTGCCTGGCATCGGTTTCATTTTGAATATTTGCTAACATGATCTGCGCTCACACACCTGTTTGTGGCATTTGACGACGCAAAATTAGGCAAATCCGGGGAGAAATCGCCTTGGAAATGCAGGGGATTGTATTTTACCGTTTAAACAAGTCTTCCATCGTTACTTCGTTCTGAATGATTCCTGTTTTATATACATTGTCTTTGGTACCGTAAGTAGTCACCATTGTAAGGAACAAAGTCTTTTTTGTACCCGTCTTTTCCTTAAAAACGTGCAATTTGTTTTCTAATTCAGTAGCATAGGATTTATCAATAGAAAATGTGGCATTTGAAAATTTCATTTCACAGACATTGATACAGCCGTCTTGCCTGTCAAGCAGCAAATCTATTTGGGCACCTTTTTCTTTTTTTTCAGGTGTTGATCTCCAGGCAGATTCTTCTGTATAGACACCGGAGATCCCCAAAGCATGTTTAATCTGGTTGGTGTGCTTCAGGCAAATACCTTCAAAGGCGCTACCGCTCCAGCTCTTCCATGATTGAGAAATCGACAGTTTCATCCAGGTCCCCTTTCCTGTTGCCCTGGTATGCTCAATGAATTTGAGGTAGAATAAGCTGTATTCATCAATTAATTTATAAACCCCATCCCGTGTATTTTTTTGAAATGGCATATACATATTCACAAAAGCGGACTGGATCAGCTCATCAAGCAGCCTCGTTGTGGTACCACCAGTGTGCAGGTTACAGGCTTTAATGATCTCTTTTCTTGTTAAACCTGACGGCTTTGCCGCCAGTGCCTTTACAACTGTGATATGGCGGTCAGCCATTTCAAATAATGAGTGATACAGATTATTGAATTCACCTATAAGCAGTCCGTCCTTTGTGAAACACAGGCGGTCTATGGCCTGCGTGGCACTTTCCCCTCTTGTGATCTCCTTGAGGTAATGCGGTACTCCGCCAAAAGCCATATATATCTGCAATATTTGGTATGTATCCAGATTCACCGATTTACTGTGGAGATAAACCGATGTTTCATAAAGGGTAAAAGGTAGTAAACGGATTTTTTTTGTAATCCGGTTATGCAGTCCTCTTTTGTTATTAACAATTTTCTGAATCATCCATGATGCTGCGGAGCCACAGATAGCGACTATCAGTTGAGGTTGCTTTGATCCCCATGAATTCCAGAAATATTCAAATGCGGATAAAAAACCAGATTTGTGAGAACTTAGCCAGGGAAATTCATCAAAAAATATCACCTTCTTTTCCTTTCCCAGTAACGGTGTCGAAAATTTTATGAGCAGAAGAAATGCTTCCGTCCAGGTTTTCGGAACCGCAGGCGGTATGGGTGAATTTAATGCAATGGCAATACTGTTTCTGAAATTCTCCAGCTGTTGTTGAACAGAGGCATTATGTACGCCTGAGAATTCGCAAATGAGCTGTTTATGATAAAACTGCCGGATCAGGAAGGTTTTTCCTACCCTTCTTCTTCCATATACAGCAACAAGTTCTGCTTCTTTAGAAACTAACGTCTGCTGTAGTGTCTTTTTTTCGCTCTCCCTCCCGATCAGTTTTTCCATATTGAAATAGTTTAATGTTTTGATAGTTATGGCTGCAGATATATCTTTATCCGCAGCCATAACTATACAAATATACATACTTATGGCTGCGGATCAAAATATATCCGCAGCCATAACTGCTAAGATGCTGTTTTTTCCGCCAGGATGTGGGAGTGGCCGGGAGTCGCTGTTGCCTGTTCCTCCATGGCGGCTTTGAATGAAGCATTATCTCGGCAACAGGTACTTAAATATTGTTATCTTCATTGATAAGAGATCACAACCTATACCCCACAGTAACAGATAAATTCCTGTTTTTATAATCCCGTTCGGAATAAGTACCCTCTTCCTTAATCTCCCCGATATTTATCAAACCCGGCTCATAGTTTACCCCCAGAGAAAACCTTTTATATTCCACCCCCACACCGGAGCTTATCCCGAAATCCGTTCTTGATAAAGGGTGTCGTGTATCCCCGAATGTATCCGTTGAGGTTTTTTCATAATCGGTTTTCCCGGACGAGTGAACTGTTTTGTTCTTTGTTACCTCTTTTCCCCCGATACCATAAGCAATATAAGGTCCTGCATTTATAAACAGCCGGGTACTGGAAGTAAGCGGGAGTTTATACCCGATAAGAAGAGGCAACTGAAGATAAGTTTGATTGGTTATTATTTTGCTATAGGTGATCGGCGCATTGCTGCCGCCAATCCACCTTTCAGCACTTTCGTGTATGGTCCCTTTGACGGTGAGTGAAACACCGGATCGTAAATAAACCGCATCCGACAGGTTGTAGTCTGTAATAAATCCCACCTGGAATCCGGGCTTACTCTTTTTGTCTCCAATAATATAGTTCACTGTTTCATGGGCATTCGACAGGTTAAACCCGGCGTTTACTCCAAACGTGAAGGGTTTGTGTTGTGCAGTCACCTGAAGAACTGATAGTAGTATTACGCAGGTTGAAATAAGTAATTTTTGGACACTCATGCTACAGTATAAATTTATCTTCATCCGGAAATAGGTTTAAATCCAGCGCATTGTAAGCGCTGCGGAATAAAAGTAAATATTAAAAGTTCTTTTCCTAGAGAAAAAAAGGCGCTTCTTATCAAGGATGTTTTTCTTCCGCGTATGCTTAACATCATTATTTGATTGAAATAGTACAACATTTGGAAAAGAAAGTGTCATTAAAGTATTTTATACGTCCGTACTTTTAGTGTCCTGATAACACTCGTACGAACGTTATGAACAAAACTACTTTTACAAGCAGTACTTACGGGACTTCCAGCCTTCTTTGCCAAAGAAAAAAGCAATCCGGATCAGCACTGCATCATTTGATATTATATCAGCCGGGCTTAACAGGTATTACAGGTAAGCATAAGCTGCGGATTAAAAAAGTACCGGTTTAAATATCTCCTGAAGTCAGCCGGCAACCAAGCCATTATTCACATATAAAAACAGTTCACCGGAAACACCCGTTTCCGGAAAGGGAATCTTTTTGCCTATCTGTACTACACAATTTAATATGACCGTTATGAAACGATGCCTTCTTTTTATTTTCTTTCTCACGCTGATAGTACCACTGGGTACTTATGCACAACAGCAAACAGTAACAGGAGTGGTACGGGATGCCACCACCGGCATAGCTTTGCCGGGCGTAAGCGTACAGGTGACCGGCACTACTGCCGGCGCGGTAACAGATGCCACTGGTAAATACCAGCTGAATATCCCCGCTAATGGCACGCAACTCAGCTTTACTTTCATGGGATACCTGGCCAAACAGGAACCCTTTGCTGGTCGCCATACGATCGACATTCAACTGCAACCGGATACCAAAGCGCTTGGTGAAGTTATCGTGGTAGGATATGGTACGCAACGCAAATCCGATCTTACTTCTTCTATTACCAAAGTAGATCTTGCCGGTGTAAAAAGCGCACCGGTAACAGGCGTGGAACAGGCATTACAGGGCCGCGCCGCCGGCGTAACTGTTACGTCTGCATCCGGCGTCCCCGGCTCACCGGTAATGGTCCGCATTCGTGGAATAGGAACGGTAAATAATAACGACCCTCTCTACGTGGTAGACGGTGTGCCGGTAAGTGGTATGAACTATCTCAACCCTGCTGACATAGAAAGCATGGAAATCCTGAAAGATGCTTCTGCTACCGCCATCTATGGCTCCCGCGCTGCCAACGGCGTTGTGCTCATCACCACCCGGAAAGGTAAAGCCGGTAAATCACAGATCACGCTGGATGCATATTATGGTCTCAACAGTCCGTGGAAAGATTATAAACCAGCCGGCCGCGATGAATACCTCTACATGGTAAAAAATGTGTACGGCGAAACTACCGATCAGTATAAAGATGCACTGACACAGTATAACAAAGGATATAATACTAACTGGTGGAAAGAAACGGTGAAGAAGAACGCTCCTGTGCAAAGCTATAACCTCGGTGTATACGGTGGCACCGACAAAGTAACCTATGCCATCAGCGGCGGTTACTTCGATCAGAAAGGTATTATCGATCCCTCTGATTTTAACCGCATCTCTTTCCGCGCCAACACTTCTGCGAAAGCAAAAGAATGGCTTACTATCGGTCAAAACCTCAGCATCTCCAACGAACAAACAAATGTAATCGGTGATGAAATCCCCGGTATCATGGGCAACATCATTCCCTACGATCCGCTGATCCCCGTGCTGGACCCATCAAAAGACCAGAGCGATCCATACAGCAAATGGGCTACCTCTGCCACCGTATTCGGCAGCAGCCCTAAAGCGATCCTGGCAAGGGAAGTAGGCAAACGAAATACATTGCGGATGGTAGGAGATGTTTTCGCCAACGTAAACATCCTCAAAAGCCTCGTGTTTACTACCCGCTTCGGATTGAACATTTCCCGCGCAGATGAATGGACTTTCAGCCCTACTTATTATATGAAGCCGAGCGACCTGCTGGAAACGCCGCAGGCCAATTCTTCAAAGGCATCTAATAATTATTACAACTGGACAAACACGTTGAACTGGACGGAGACATTCGGCCAGCATCGCCTGAATGTACTGGCCGGTATCAGCGCGGAACGCAGCCGTGACACCTATCTTAATGGCAGCAAACAAGGCCAGCTGGGCAACGAAGAAAACTACTGGTTCCTCGATGCCGGTAACATGAACGACAAAAGCGGCGGCGGCGCAGCGCGCTGGTCGCTGATATCACAGTTTGCACGTGCCAACTACAGCTACGCCGATAAATATTTGTTCTCCGCAAGTGTGCGCCGCGATGGCTCCTCTAACTTCAGTACAGATAAACAGTTTGGTGTTTTCCCTGCCGTTTCCGGTGGTTGGGTGATCAGCAGGGAACAGTTTTTTAAGGACATCGACCTTGCCTGGCTGACCAATGTAAAGTTGCGCGCAGGATGGGGACAAGTAGGTAACCAGAACATTCCCAACGGCGCCTACACCACGTTTGTAGCCAACAGCCTGGGTCGTAACTACCTGCTTGGTAACGGTACATCCGTGGTAATGCCGGGCTACTCTATGGATAATCTTGGCAACGGGAATATCAAATGGGAAACAGCGGAGCAGTCGAACGTAGGACTGGAACTCGGATTATTTAAAAACAGCCTGAAAATTGAAGCGGAATATTTTAACCGCAAAACAAGGGATATGCTCATCGCTATGCCAACTGCCTCCATGTTTGGCGTGCCTTATCCCTGGGTGAATGCCGGTAACGTAAGCAACAAAGGCTTTGAGCTTTCCGCGAATTATGAAGGCGATGCTGGTGCAATACACTATGCTGTTGGTGGTAATATTTCTACCTATAAAAATGAAGTGCTGAGCCTCGGCGGTGGTCAGCCATATGTGGAAGACGTAGGCTGGCAACTGCGTGTACTCAGTTTCTCCAGAACAGCAGAAGGCCATCCCATCGGTGAATTCTATGGCTGGAAAACAGATGGTGTCTTCCAGTCGCAGGCTGATGTGGACAACTACAAGAGCAGCAAAGGCGAAGTAATCCAGCCCAATGCAGGCCCCGGCGATTTCCGCTTCAAAGACCTGAACGGCGACGGCGTGATCAACGATGCAGATAAAACCGCCATCGGCAGCCCGCACCCCAAATTTACATACGGTGCCAATATCAACCTGTCGTACAAAGCATTTGACTTTTCGCTTTTCCTGCAGGGCGTTTCCGGAAATAAACTGTTCAATGCCACCAAATATTTAACAAAGCATCCGCTTGGCTTTAACAACGTGGAGGCCGGCGCTGCCTACAATGCCTGGACACCGGAAAATCACTCCAACGAATATCCGAAAATGTCGGTGAACGATCCGAACGATAACTACCGCGCATCCGACTGGTATGTGGAAAACGGCAGCTACCTGCGCATCAAAAATATCCAGCTGGGATACACTTTGCCGGAAGCATTGATCAAACGCATGGGACTACAACAGTTACGGATATACGTAGCTGCACAAAACCTGTTCACCTTCACAAAGTATACCGGTCTGGATCCTGAAGTAGGCGCTTACCAGTTAAACAGCAGCGACCAGAATAAAATGTCGCGTTTGATTGGGGTGGATAACTACACTTATCCACAGGTGCGCACGATGCAGGTAGGTGCAAGTTTGAAATTCTAATAACTTTTTAACTGACAAGAAATGAAAAGGCTGATATGTATAGCATTACCGGCAGCACTCTTACTGGGCAGCTGTTCAAAAGATTTTATCAAAGGCGACGTGCCTGCCAAAACAGACGTCAACCAGTTCTATAGCAATGCAAAGGAAGTAAACATGGCCCTGATGGACGCCTATGATGCTTTCCAGGAAGAAGAATCACAACTGGCCCGCTTCGTATATGGCGATATGGCCAGCGACGACGCCCTGAAAGGCGGTGAAACCATTGGCGACGGCCCGGATATGGAAGCCCTGGTGGAATGCCGGCCACTGTCTACCAACGACTGGTCCTATAAGCTGTGGACACAATGTTACAAAGCCGTCACGAAAGCAAATATCCTGGTGGAGAGTATTGATACCAAAGCGGATTTTAAAGGAGATGAAACCACGAAGAACCGCTACCGCGCAGAAGCACAGTTCCTCCGCGCCCTGGGCTACTATTACCTGGCAATGGCCTACGGCGATGTGCCCCTGTTCACCAACGGCGTTACCAACTACACACAGGTAGATCCGAAAATGATGATCAGGAAACCGGTGGCAGATGTATGGGCGCAAGTGGAAAAAGACCTGACGGAAGCTATTCCCGCACTTTATACAAAACAAACCATTCCTTCTTCGGAGTTAGGGCGTGCTACGAAAGGCGCCGCACAGGCTATTCTCGCAAAGTCACTGATGTTTCAGAAGAAGTATGATGCAGCCGTGCCTGTATTATCAGACCTGGTAAAGAACGGAGGCTACCAGCTGTCGCCAACTTTCAATTCGCTGTGGCGTCCGGGTACGGGCGATTTCAACGCCGAAAATATTTTTGAAATCAACTATACCAATACCTGGAACTGGTCCAGCGATGGAGAAGGCGCTATCCGCAATGTATACGAATCATCCCGCAACACCTGGGGCTGGGGCTTTAACCAGCCAACACAAGACCTGGCCAATGAGTTTGAAGCAGGCGACCCACGTATCATTTATACGCTTACCTATTCCAAAGATATTTTCCAGGCAAAAACACCGGCGGAACAGGTGGAAGAAAAGAATTCCATCAACAACGTATATCAGTACCACTCCTATAAAGTGATGATGTTGCAGGCCGAACGCGACGGCATGACCACCGGCGGCGCCGGCATGAACGAAAAAATTGTCCGCCTGGCAGATATGTACCTGTTGTATGCAGAAGCACTCGTGCGGTCAACTGCCGCTAAAGATGTAAATACCGCCGTATTTTATCTCAACGAAGTACGCAAACGTGCCAACAACACACCTAAAACAGACCCGGTGCGTGTAAAGCAACAGTTTACCGTTGCTGCCAACCTCTTGCCAATGCGTGTGTATACCAACGATGTACAACTGCTGAAAGATATTGCACATGAACGTCGCGTAGAACTGGGCATGGAAGGCGTTCGTCTCTGGGATCTTATCCGTACGGATAATACCGTTGCACTGGATGCTTACTACAAAAAATGGGGCGCCAACGGATATGAAGCAAGGGGCGATCTGAAAGGAAAATTCTATGGTACCTGGATCAGCAAATTTGCCGGTGGTAAATATCCCACCTTCCCCATTCCTCAAAAAGAAATTGACCTGTCGCAGGGCAACCTGAAACAGACCAGTGGATATTAAATCATGTTTATGGAGTATACAATGAAAAACACGACCCTGCAGGTAGAACAGCTGCAGGCGCAATATGAGCAACTGGTACAACGCACCAATGAACCTTCAGGAACATACAATGGTATCTATAACCGGTATAAGTACCCCGTACTAACGGCAGCGCATATACCTTATTTCTGGAAATTTGACCTGAATCCGGATACCAATCCATTCCTGCAGGAACGTATCGGCATCAACGCGGTGTTCAATGCCGGCGCTATCCGGCTGAATGATAAGTTTTACCTCGTGGCCAGGGTGGAAGGCAGCGACCGTAAATCTTTCTTTGCCGTAGCTGAAAGTCCAAACGGTATCGATCAATTCCGCTTCTGGGATTATCCCGTTGCGCTGCCACAGGTGGCCGACCAGGAAACCAACGTATACGATATGCGTTTAACACAGCATGAAGACGGATGGATCTACGGACTGTTTTGCGTGGAACGCAGGGATCCGGCTGCAGCACCGGGCGATCAATCTGCTGCGGTGGCGCAATGCGGCATTGTCCGCACCAAAGATCTCCGCTCCTGGCAGCGGTTGCCGGATCTGCAAACACCTTCCCCGCAACAACGGAATGTAGTACTGCATCCGGAATTTGTAAACGGTAGATACGCTTTTTATACCCGTCCGCAGGATGGATTTATTGAAGCCGGAAATGGCGGTGGCATCGGCTTCGGACTGGCAGACGATATTACCAACGCTGTTATTCACGAAGAACAACTGCTGGATAAAAAAGTATACCACACCGTATATGAAGCAAAGAACGGTTTGGGACCAGCGCCTATTAAAACAAGTAAAGGCTGGTTACATTTAGCCCATGGCGTTCGCAACACCGCCGCAGGCCTGCGTTACACACTCTATGTATTTATCACCTCGCTGGAAAAACCCACCGAGGTAATACATAAACCTGCCGGCTATTTCATGGCGCCGGAAGGCGAGGAGCGTGTGGGAGACGTATCCAACGTTTTATTTTCCAACGGTTGGGTAACAGACGAAGAAGGAAATATCTTTGTATATTATGCTTCGTCAGATACGCGTATGCACGTTGCCGTTACCACGGTGGATAAAATGCTGGACTACGCCATCAATACACCGGTAGATGGTTTTACGTCCGATAGTACCGTACAACGTATATGCGACCAGGTGAGTAAGAACCAGTCATTTCTGTAATGTTTAAATGAACAACATGAAGTTAAGAACCATCATCACTGCTGCATTGATGGGCGCCATACCGGCGCTCGCCCAGCAGCAGCCTGTCGATAAAAAGGCGACGCCGGAAACCAGGCAGCTGCTGCATAACATGTCGGCGCTGCTGGATAAGGGCGTCATCCTCGGCCACCAGGACGACCTGGCCTACGGCATGCAATGGGCCTACAAAACAGGCGAGTCTGATGTGAAAAGGTTAACGGGGCAGTACCCCGGCGTGTTCGGTTGGGAACTGGGTCGTCTGGAGAAAGACAGCACCCATAACCTGGACGGTGTTCCTTTCGATTCTATTGTGGTATATATGAAATGGGTATACGAAAACGGCGGCATCAATACTTTCAGCTGGCATTTCAACGACCCGGTTACAAAAGCCACCGCCTGGAGTACTGATCCGAACACGGTGAAAAGTATTATCCCCGGTGGTGCGCATCACGCGGCTTACAAAGCTTACCTGGATAAACTGGCCGTTTATCTTCATAAAGTAAAAAATAATAAGGGAGAAGAAATTCCTTTATTGTTCCGTCCGTTTCATGAACATACCGGTAACTGGTTCTGGTGGGGCAAATCGTCCTGCACACCGGAAGAGTTTAAAGCCATCTGGCAGTTCACCGTCAACTACCTGCGCGATGTGAAACAATTGCATAACCTGCTGTATGCTTATTCCGCCGCGGATTTTGCTACAGAAAAAGAATACCTGGAACGCTATCCCGGTGATGCCTATGTGGATGTGCTGGGCTTTGATGCTTATTGTAATAAAGACGTAGCCTATTTTGTAAAAGATCTTAACAACCGGTTAAGTATCCTTCAGCAAATAGCCGCAAAACACCACAAAGTACCGGCACTCACGGAAGTGGGCAACATCAATACGCCACAGGCGGAGTGGTGGACAAAAACATTCCTGCCCGTACTGCAAAAGTATCAGATGTCTTATGCGCTCTTCTGGCGCAACGGGCCAAAGGAAGGCGCTTTCATACCTTACGAAGGTCAGGTGAGCGCAGCAGATTTTATTAAGTTTGCCACACAACCACCGGTCATTTTACTGAACCAGTTACAAGCAACCGCTGTTTATAAAAAATAGCAGGTTGTTTTCAGGACAATTATATATTTTGTAGGGGAGAGATGATTACCGTCGAGGTAATGATTTCTCCCTTTTTCTGTATTTAAACGTCCACGTGTTATGTCCTTCTTTAAATATATTGCCTGCTGTTGTTTTTTTTACCTGCCTGTAGCGGCGCAGGTGCCGGTTGACCTCCATGCGTTCAAGCCCTCCGAAGAAGTAAAGGTAAGCGTAGCAGATCAACAGCTCACCGCCGTGTGGAATGCAGGTGCTAATACACAAGCGCGTATTGTACTGAACATGGAACAGCAAAATCCGCTTATCCGCAGCCTCAGCTGGAACGCCGGCAAAAAAGAATGGCAGCAGGTGGCGTCAGGGTTACAGCCTGTATTTTTCCTTACTACCGGTAAGCGCGACCTGATTTCACAAAACGGATGGAATATCTTCTTTGATAAAACGGATAAATTACCACGTACCACTTATCCGGTACAATTGCAGAAAGACAGTATAGCCGTTATTACAGATGGCTCCCGCACGGTATTACGGGTGGCAGGTGCTACGGCCGGTCCCTTTAACGGCGTGGTAGAAATAACCCTTTACAATGGCAGCGGACTAATGAATATAGCCGCCGTGATGACCACCCAAAAAGATTCCACTGCAATATTATACGATGCCGGACTAACGGCTACAGATATACCCTGGCAGCAAATTCACTGGTCCGATCCCAAAGGCATGATGAAGTCAGTGCCGGCAGTAGCGGGCACACAAAGCACCAACGTCGCCGTTAAATACCGCACCATCATCGGTGAAAGCAAAGCCGGCAGCCTGGCATTATTCCCCGCGCCGCACCAGTTCTTTTACCCGCTGGATAATTGTTTCAACCAGTCCTTCACCTGGTACGGAAATAATTATAATAAAGATGCACCCGGCTATGGTATCGGTATCCGGCAGGAACCGGGAGGAGATAAAAGATGGGTGCCCTGGTTTAACGCGCCTCCAGGCACGGCGCAGCGCCTTCATTTCTTTTGTTTGCTCAGTAACACCCCAGCAGGGCAAACGCTGCAGTATGTTCGCCGCTATACTCACAGTGACGTCTATGCGCCGCTTCCCGGATACTATACGATGAGCAGCCATTTTCACCAGGAGCATACCGCCGATGTGTTAAATAAGCTGCCGATGCCCGAAATTCCGGCTTTCATAAAAGCTTTTCGTGAAACGGGCGTGAATATTGTCCACCTGGGCGAATTCCACGGCCCCGGCCATCCGCGTGGTCCGGAAGGTGAACGCTTCCTGGAACAGCAAACACTATTCAAAGAGTGCGAGCGATTGTCTGCAGGAAATTTTTTATTGCTCCCAGGCGAAGAACCTAACAACTTCTTCGGTGGCCATTGGATGAACATCTTTCCCAAACCGGTTTATTGGGTGATGGATCGTAAACCGGCACAGCCTTTTGTAACCAATGATCCAACTTACGGGAAGGTATACCGTGTAGGCAATAAAGAAGAAATGCTGCAACTGCTGCAAACGGAAAAAGGCATGGCCTGGACTGCCCACGCACGCACCAAAGGATCAACCGGGTTCCCTGATAAATATAAGGAGGAAGCATTTTTTACCTCGTCCAAATTTATGGGCGCCGCCTGGAAGGCTTTGCCTGGCGATCTTTCACAGCCTTATCTCGGCAAGCGGGCACTGGATCTGTTGGATGATATGGCCAACTGGGGCCTGCACAAAACAATGATTGCGGAAGCAGATCTTTTCCGTATCACGCCGGAAGATGAACTGTACGGACACCTCAACGTAAACTATCTTCAACTGGATCGCCTGCCTGCTTTTAAAGAGGGTTGGCAGCCTGTGCTGGATGCCATGCAGCAGGGAAAGTTTTTTGTAACCACCGGTGAAATACTGTTACCCGCTTTTACGGTAAATGGGAAATCTTCCGGCAATACGATCACCGCTGCAGAGAAGGGAACTGTGAAAGTAACTGCCAGCTGGACTTTCCCGCTTAACTATGCGGTAATCATCTCAGGTGATGGAAAAGAGGTTTACCGGGAAAAAATCTCACTGCATCAGACACAATCTTTCGGGTCCACCACATTTACATTTAATACCAATCTGGAAAACCGTAAATGGGTGCGGTTTGAATTATGGGACGTTGCCGCCAACGGCGCATTTACACAGTGTGTGTGGATAAAGTAGCGGGATGTAAATCCGCTTCGTTGATCGCTTTAAATTCGTCTAACGGGGATGAACATACGGAACAGCAATAATCTTCCGGTAACTCACTGAAGGCAGTACCCTCAGGGATTTGCTGTTCCGGATCACCGGCATCATCATCATACACCGTTAAGCACACCTGGCATTGATGTACTACCCGTTCAACAGCGGCAACAGGCGCCAGCGATTGCTGCTCGGTTACATAATGCTGTAATACATCCGCCTCGCTTTCCCGTTCGTAAAAAGTTCTGCACAGCGCTACAATGTAAGGCCCCAGGTGCTCTTTGGAAACACCTTCGCGGTATAACAACAACTGCGCGGAGTTGGCGTTGTAACCGGCCGTATACAGAATGTCGTAACGCTGCATATACTTCAGCTTGCTGCCATGCTTGTTTTCCTGCTTACGGATCACCACCGTTCCAAAAAGACTTGCCGGCCGGTTAATCCTTACACTGAAGCACAAACCATAGGTACGTACATCGGCCGTATCAAAGTAACGGATGATATGACGTTTCAGCACAAGGCCGTCTTCACAGTTGTCTTCGACCTGCCAGTTTAATTCATTCGCCGCATGGCGCACATTGATGCCATATTTCCCTAACACATAATCCCATAGCTTGCGGTGGGCCGGTTCAATATTTTTTATGATCAGCGACTTCCACGGTGTGGCATACAATTGCCCGATGCGTGTTTCCAGGCAAATGGTACATACTTCTTTCAAAAAAGCTATCGGGAAATCTTCATCCCGCCGGTAAATACCTAACCAGTAACTATTTTCGAACTTATTAAAACCTTCGTAGTATGGTAAATGGAAAGCCGGCAGATCAGGTTCCTTCTCCTTCGGGCGGCCAATATAGCTCGCTACTTGTTTCACCTGCTGGTATACTTCCTCGGGGGTATCGCCTTCGTTGATACTCTGCTCCAGTTGCTTGCTCATGGCAGCAATGTTATTGGTATAGATTAGCTCCGGCCAGGCGTACAGCTGCTGGCTTCCCGGCATGCGGATATACAGGTACCAGTAATGCAGGCTGCCTGAAGAGATCCAGTTGATATGCCCGGTGAACAACGGTACAAATGTTTGCTGACTATCGCAGATATTGATTTTCAGTGTGGGCGTATAGTCGAAGCCGTTAAATACATCTTTATAAATTCCTTCACTCAGCCAGCTGTCGTGGATAAAGATACCGGCAGCAGGATAGGAGCTCATGATATTAGGCTGGTCTGCTATGGGCAACTGTTTATCTGCGCAGTTCTTTTTAAAGGCCGCTAAATTTTTATCCGGTATATCCACCAGTAATTGTTGCCGTAAGCCAAAGCGCACATGTGTAGCCTGCGCTGCTGCAGCTGTTTCCAGCAGTTCCAGCAGGTATCCCGGTGAAATAATGCCACCGGTGAAATTAACGGGTAAAGTATGCGTGTGTTTAGCCATAATTATACAAGTGCTGCCACGGTTTTCTGAATCGATTTTTCCAGCAAGGTCTTTATTTCTGATTTGCAGCTGCCACAGCCCAAACCGGCGCCGGAGGCCTGGCAAAGCTGTTGCAGGCTATCGCAACCTCCTGCTATCTTCTCCGTAATATTTCCTTCGCCCACATTGCCGCAGGAACATACCAGCCTGCCAATTACCGGTGTTCCTTTCTTACCTGAACGAAGTAACTCCAGCCGCTTATCTGATAACTCGATCTTTTGCTGGATCAGATCCCTGAATTCTGCAAACTCCGATTTGTCGCCAATCAGGATGGCGCCCACCAGCCGGTCCTGGTGAATAATACATTTCTTATAATAACGTTTCGCCTTGTCAATAAAAACAACCTCTTCATAAGCCGGGTCTTTCGGTGTTTCTACCATACCAAGCGAACAAAGATCAGTGCCATGCATCTTCAGGATGTTCATAAACAGGGAACCCTGGTAATAATTGCTGATGTCGCCGTTAAGATAACGGGCCACTACTTCCGCCTGCTGCTCTGCAGCGGCAGTGATGCCGTACAAGGTGCCATTGAAAGCAGCAATCTCGCCAATAGCATAAATTTCCGGATCACTGGTCTGAAGATATTCATTCACCACTACACCGCGGTTGCACTCCAGTTGCGCCGCCTGGGCCAGTTCTATATTAGGCACCGTTCCTATGGACATTACCACCGCCTGGCAGGGAATGTACAAACCACTTTTCAGCTGGATGCCTTCCAGTTGATCCTGCCCGGAGAAACGGTTAATTTCATCATTGTAATAAATCTCAATACCCCTGTCGGTAAGTTCTTCATAAAGAAGCTGCCCGCCCAGTGTATCCAGTTGGCGGTCCATTAACCGGGAAGTGCGTTGTATAACGCCAACGTCTATATTAATTTCTTTGAGAGATGCTGCCAGCTCTATCCCCAATAATCCACCTCCTGCTATCATTACTTTCCCTTTGGAAGGATCTATATGTTGTTTGAAGGCATCTGCATCCATCCGCGTGCGCATGGTGAAAATGCCGGGTATAGGCGGAGTATCACGCAGCGTGGCTGCCCGGCTGCCGGTGGCCATCAGCAGGATATCATACGTATGCACGTTCCCGTTACTGTCAGTGAGCAACTTATTGGTACGGTCGATATGCGTAATGCTGACGCCTCTGTGCAAGGCTATATTATAGGCTTTTTCTTCCGCACGGGTCATTTTTACCAGTTGTTTCCATTGCTGCGTGCCGCTGATGTAATCCGGAAGCATTACCCGGTTGTAAAACGGCAGGTCCTCTTTACTGAACACCACTATTTCATCCGAGGTGTTTAATTCCCGGTACGACTTTACAAATCCGCAGGCGCCGGCTCCGGCGCCTATTAGCACAATTTTTTGCACCGGCTTCCGGTAGCGTGCTACCTGTACCGCTGCGTATTTAAAATCCGGCTGTTTGGAAATCGGATCAAGCAGCGGACTAGTCAGGTTATTGGCGCGGTGAAGATCGTTTTGAAGGATTTTTCCCCAGTGCATCGGGAGGAAGACAACTCCTTTTTTGATGGTGGTGCTAAGCTGGGCTTTCACCCGTACCGTACCGCGTCCATTGGTAACGGTAACAATATCGTCTGCCGAAATGCCACGTTGCCGCGCATCTTCGGGATGTATTTCAAGGAAGGAGGAGGAAATATGCTGCTTCAGCTTACTTACCTTACCTGTTTTACTCATGGTATGCCACTGGTCGCGTATGCGGCCGGTAGTCAGTATCAGCGGCAGCTCATGGCTGAGCGGCTCTGACCTGTTGTCATCGTCAAAACTATGTATCACCGCCTTTTCATCAGGGGTGTAAAACCGGTGGTCGCGGAACAGGCGCGGCGTGCCGTTGCCCGATTGATAGGGCCACTGCACGCTGCGCTGCGCCTTTATAATATCATAGTTCAGTTCACTTACATCAATATTGGTACCGGCAGTAAGCCGGCAATGTTCGTCGTATATTTCTGATACATTCGTATAGTCGAACCCGTGATACCCCATTTTTTGCGCAAAGCGGCAAATAATTTCGGCATCCGGCAACGCTTCGCCAGGTGCATCATTTACTTTGGAGAGATAACTGATGCGGCGTTCTGCATTGGTCATGGTGCCTTCTTTTTCCGTCCAGGCTGCGGCGGGCAATACGACATCTGCATAGCGCAATGTTTCCGGTTTGCTGGAAATTTCCTGCACCACTACGTACTTTGCCTTTTGCAGTGCTGCTTCGGCAAAGCGGGCGTCGGGTAAGCTCACCAGCGGATTGGTACACATGATCCATATGGCTTTCAGCCGTCCGTCGTTCAGTGCGGTGAACATCTCGGTGGCAGTAAGGCCCGGCTTATCAGAAAGCTCTGTGCCTCCCCAGAAAGCCTGTACCTCTTTGCGGTGCGCCGGGTTGTTCAGCACCCGGTGCGCAGGCAGAAGATTGGATAAACCGCCAACTTCACGGCCGCCCATTGCGTTGGGCTGACCGGTCAGGGAAAAAGGACCGCTGCCGGGCTTGCCGATATGCCCGGTGATCAGGTGCAGGTTAATAAGACTAAGATTTTTATGCACACCCACCGAGCTTTGATTCAGCCCCATTGTCCAGAACGTCATGAAACCAGTGGCATTGCCAATGTAATCTGCTGCCCGGTGAATATCTTCTGCTACAACACCGCAAATGGCCGCCGCTTCTTCTATGGTGCGTTCCATCACGGTATCCTTGTACTTATCAAAACCATTGGTATGCGCTTCTACAAAGGAGCTGTCGGTAAAGCCGGCAGTGATGAGCGCCCTGCCTATGGCATGATGCAATACAATATCGGTACCCGGGTTCACCTGCAGGTGCAGATCGGCCAGCGCGCAGCTCTGTGTAACCCTTGGATCACTTACAATGATCTTCATGGCGGGGTTGGCTGCCTTTGCGGCTTCTACCCTGCGCCATAAAATGGGATGGCACCAGGCTGGATTAGCACCCGCCACAAAGATGCAGTCGGCCTGCTCTATATCATCATAGGTGCCAGGCACTGCATCTTCTCCCAAAGCCATTTTATAAGCAGCTACTGCACTGCTCATACACAACCGCGAATTGGTATCTATATTGTTGCTGCCAATAAATCCTTTGATCAGCTTATTTACTACGTAGTATTCTTCTGTAAGGCATTGCCCGGATGCGTAGAAGGCTACGGCATCCGGACCATGTTTTTTGATGATGGCTGCAAATACAGCAGCAGTTCTTTCCAATGCCTGGTCCCAGGTAACCCTTTGCCGTGGAAGATTACGGTGATACCGCATTTCAGGATACAGCAACCTGTCTGATGTATCCATCACGGTATAATGCAGGTTCATACCTTTGGAACAAAGCATACCCTTGTTAACCGGGTGTGTTTTATCGCCTTCCACATGCAGCTTGCCCTGCCGGTCTTTATGTACCACTATTCCACAGCCTACGCCGCAGTAACAACAGGTGGTTTTGAATGATGCTTGCATGCTAAAGGTTTTACAATGATTTATGATACCGCTACCGGTGTTCTTACCGGTGCTTCCTCGCTGGCAGGCTGCCGGGTAAAGCGTGTGAGCATTACAATACAGGAAATGCCAATCACCACATAACCGATATACGTGAACGCCTGTACGTAGCTGATGCTGTCTGATTTAAACAGGAAGCCGAACATCATACCGCCCAGGTTTCCCCCGGCGCCAACAATACCGCTTACCAGCCCGGCATTTTTTTCGTTAATAAAAGGCACAATCCCATAAGTGGCGCCATTGGCCATTTTCAGGAACAGTGCAAAGCTCAGCATCGCTATGATAGCTACTACCAGTGATCCTGCCTGCGCAAATAACAATAATCCGATTCCTTCCGCCAGCAGCATCAGAGCCAATAACCATCCTTTCCCTTTCATGCCAAATCTGGCGCCTGCCTTGTCTGAAATAATGCCTCCCAATGCGCGCGCAAACAGGTTCATAAAACCAAAGATGCCGGCCCAGAACCCTGCGCTGCCCTGCGAAAGTTGAAATGTATCCACAAAATGTAAAGAGGCAACGTTATCAAAAGTGATCTCCATGCCAAAACACATTCCGTATGCCATTGTCAGCGCCCAGATGCGCCAGTCGGCCAACACCGACCAATCCGTTTTATTATCTTTTTTATTATAACCAATCTCATCAAAATTTCCGTTAGGCGTATCTTTTGTATAACGGTAATACAGATACGCTACACCGAGCATCATCACTCCCGGCAGTATCATCGCATAGCGCCACGCTTCGGGCTTTGTATAACCAAAACCAACAATTGCGGCAAATATCACCGGCATCACCATGTTGGTAACGCCCCCGCCCAGGTTGCCCCAGCCGCCGGTAATAGCATTGGCGGTGCCTTTGATGGCAGGGGCGAACATAAGGGAGGTGTGAAACTGCGTAATAACAAAAAGAACCGCCTATAACGCTGATGGCTAAACGGAACAGCATAAACGAAGTATAGTCTTTTGATAACCCTACCAGGAATACCGGCAACGAACCTATCAGCAGCAGCCGGATGGCGGTTTTGCGTGGCCCCCAGGTATCACAGAGCCGGCCAATGATCAGCCGCGCTATGATAGTGCCGGATACGGAAGCAATGATGATATTACCTACCTGCGATTTGGTTAAACCAAGATCCGTGCGGATGGTAGGCATCAGCGGCGCCAACCCGAACCAGCCAAAGAAGCAAACGAAAAACATGAGCCACGTAATATGGAACGTGCGCATCTGTATGGTATCAAGACTGAATATTTTTAATTTTTCTAAAGGAGCAGCCATGTGTTGTGTTTTTACAGGTTATTTAATCAGGAATTCGGGCCGGATATTCACCGATATGTATGCCCAGTTACTGTTTGGAGCAGCGTTTTTTACATTTTTAACAGTAGGAGAAGACAGGGTAGCAGTACTCCAGAAGTGACTGTAACCTGCTTCCAGGCCTATCATTTTGGTAAGTGTGTAATTTGCTGTTACATCTGCTTCTGTTCCAAACTGTTTATTCATGCCCGTTACATCGGCTGCACTGAAAAACTCGTGTACGTCGCCGGTCAATGCCCAACGCGGTCCCGGCTTTAGTTTTGTTTTTACGTAATAGTCCTGTAATCCCTTATTCCCAAATCCGCTGGCCACATAGAAATAATCCATATTACCCCAGAACTTATGCGGGGTGCCATACAGCGGATCAAAATCAGGACTGGTATAATCTGCCCCGGCGCCGGCGCTGAAAGTTTTATTTACACTATAAAAGAAAGAACCGGAAAGTAAACTGCCGCTCACCGTTTGTCCGTTCCCGTTGGTACCAAACTGATGATACGCGGCAGCTGTATAGGTAAATTTGTTAAATGCCTGTGTGTAAAACAACCCGGTGGTCATACGGGTATTTACCGCGCCTTCATATACTTTTACGGCCACATGCTCTACACTGTCGATGTGGTATTTTGAAAACTGATCCGTCAGGAAAAGAAAAGATAAGTTGCCTTTGTTCAGCTTCCTGGATACATAAGCAAACTCCAGGCTTTTGTACATGTTGCCGCCATTGGTATTTGCGGTATAATTACCGGGAGGCGTGGCATTGTACACACTGCCGCTGGCATTTTCTTTATTCTGGTTAAACGCGGCGCCCACATGCAGGGTCCACGCATTACTTTCATACTTTAATACCGCTGCATCGTGCCGGCGGCCCTGCTGCAGCCAGTCGAGATTACCCAGCAAACGGCTGTCGTCATACACCAGTTCCTGGCGGCCGATTTTCAGAGAAAGGCTCTTATTCTTCACCACAGTATCTGTCAGCAATATTTCTGCCCAGGCTTCATGCAGCATAAACCCGTTATTATCCGGGGTGGTAGTACGGTTAATGGTGGATCCGTCTTGTCCCCATACGCGTACATCCTGTACTGTTAGTCCCAGCTTGATCCGGTAAGCGCTGAATCCGGCCATTAACCGGGTGCGCTGGGAAGTAAAAAAAGCTGGTGCGGCGCCTTCAGGCTGCGGAGCGCCTTGTCCGTTACGTAGTTCGGTGCGGGTCCTGAGTTGCGCACCGAGTGAGAGCTGGGCATAGCCGTACTGCGATAACAGCAGTCCGGGAAGTATCAATGATACCTTGCCTGGAAACCATTTTTTCATGTAACTTTGGTTGATTTTGAATGAGCCAATCATTTCCGGATCAGAAACCCGGTTAGCCTGCCAGCTACCGGGTTTCGTTTTTTTATTATACACCTGCCATCTCCATCTCAGCTTCTACGCCTATATACACCATGTCGTCCACGATCTTTACAGGGTAGGTAGTGAGGGAACATTCGTGTTCATCAGACAGGCAACGGCCATCTTTCAGGGAGAATGTTTTTTTATGAAAAGGACAGGCTACTTTAGGCTCATCTTGTACAGTGCCGGTCATGCCGCGGCTGAGCGCCATCTGCTGGCGGTGGGGGCAAAGGTTCTGAGTGGCGTACCATTCATTTCTGCGGGCAAAAAAGAACAGCGCTATCTGCTCCTCCTTATACTTTACGCAAACGCCGCCATTGGTAGGTACATCTGATGTTTTGCAGGCGAGGAACCAGCTGGTAGTAGTTGTGTGAGTAGTAGACATAGCAGTATATTTTTTGTGTAAAGAGATTATTTCCATTCTGCGGCTTTCTTCTGGGCGCGCATCGTTTCAAATTTTACAGTAGGGTCTTTATCAGCCGGTGCATTTACGAAGTGCGAGAAACGTTTACGCAACTCAGGATTTTCCACCACTTCGCGCCACTCGCATTTGTAGTTGTCGACCAGCAACTGCATTTCTGATTCGAGCTGGGCGGCAATACCAAGACTGTCATTCAACACCACATTGCGTAAATAATCCATGCCACCATCCAGCTTGTTGAACCAGGTAGCTGTACGGGTCAGCGGATCGGCAGTTTTGATGTAAAACATCAGGAAGCGATCGATGTATTGGATACAGGTTTCACTGTCGATATCTGATACGAGTAATTGCGCATGCTGCGGTTTGGAGCCGCCATTACCGCATACATACAGGTTCCAGCCTCTTTCTGTGGCGATGATGCCAAAGTCTTTCGACTGCGCCTCTGCACATTCCCGGATACAACCGGAAACCGCCGATTTAATTTTATGCGGCGCCCGCAATCCGCGGTAGCGTTCTTCTATCCGGATAGCGAAACTCACGCTGTCGTGCAGTCCGAAGCGGCACCAGGTAGAGCCTACACAGCTTTTTACCGTGCGGAGTGCTTTACCGTAAGCATGACCGCTTTCAAAACCCGCCGCAATCAATTCTTCCCAGATATTGGGCAGATCGCTGAGATGCGCGCCAAACAAATCGATACGCTGTCCTCCGGTGATTTTCGTATAGAGGTTATATTTAGTACCAATCTGACCAATCACTACCAGCTTTTCCGGCGTAATTTCTCCGCCGGGAATTCTCGGTACCACGGAGTAAGTACCACCTTTCTGGATATTGGCGAGGTAGCGGTCGTTGGAATCCTGCGCAGTGTCGTTGCCTTTGTCAAGGATCATGTCGTTCCACAAACTGGCGAGGATGGAGGCAACTACCGGTTTACATACTTCGCAGCCTTCGCCGTTGCCGTAGTGATCCAGTACTTCATCAAAGGAACGGAGTGATTTTACTTTGATCAGATCCAGCATTTCCTGGCGGGAGTACTGGAAGTGTTCGCAAACCACGTTGCGGATATATTTGCCCTGTGACTTCATGGTGGCGGTGATCAGGTCTTTTACCATCGGCGTACAGCCACCACAGCAGGTACCGGCTTTAGTACATTTCTTTACTTCGTCCAGCGTTTCAAAACCATCGGTTACCACCTGGCAGATGGCGCCTTTGCTGACGCTTTCACAGCTGCAGATAATCGCTTCATCCGGAAGGGCCGTAACGCCGGCGCCGGTATCGGCACTGCCGCTTCTGTTGCCCAGCAATAGATCTTCCGGGTTAGCCGGCAGGGCCAGCTTGTTTTTGGTGGTTTGCAGCAGCATGTTATAGGCAGCTGCATCTCCTATTAATATACCTCCCAGCAGGAACTGGCCATCATGCGTAATGTTGATCCTTTTGTAGGTGCCTTTAAATTTATCTTCAAACACTATACTGTGACAGCTTTCCGGAGCCGGGAACGGATCGCCGAAGCTGGCTACATCCACCCCGATGAGTTTTAGTTTGGTACTCATATCGAAACCGGTGAAGGCTTTGGCTTCACCGGTGATATGAGAGGCGGCCACTTCTGCCATTTCATAACCCGGGGCCACCAGGCCATAGATCATGTTGTTGTAAAGTGCGCACTCACCGATGGAATATATAAAGGAGTCACTTGTCTGCATCTGTTCGTTTACCACAATCCCCCCGCGCGGACCAACGGTGATGCCGGCAGCGCGTGCCAGCTCATCCCGGGGTTTAATGCCCGCAGACACTACCAGAATGTCTGCTTCCAGGATGGTATCATCGGAAAACTGTAATCCTGTTATGGCCTCTTCACCCAGTATTTCACGGGTGTTTTTGCCGGTAAGCACTTTCAGTCCCAGACTGGCCAGCTTGTTCTGCAGGATAGAGGAGCCTTGTTCATCTATCTGGCGTGGCATGAGGCGGGAGGAAAACTCCACCACATGCGTATTGTTAATACCGAGGTCCAGGAGGGCTTTGGCGGCTTCCAGTCCCAGCAACCCACCGCCTATTACGGCGCCGCTGCTGGCTCCCGGGGCATAAGCCTTCATCATTTCCAGGTCTTCTATCGTGCGGTAAATGAATACGCCTTTTTTATCCATGCCGGGTACCGGCGGTACAAATGCGGCCGAGCCGGTGGCCATTACGAGGTAATCGTAGGTTTCCACGATACCTTTATATGACTGCACTGTTTTATTAATACGGTCAATCTGCAATACCGGGTCGCCCAGGTGCAGGCGGATGCCTTGCTCTACGTACCAGTCGGCTGTAGCAAGTAGCAGGTCGTCGGCTGTTTTGCCGTCAAACCAGGAGGTGAGATGTACGCGATCGTAGGCGGGACGGGGCTCTTCTCCAAATACAACCAGTTCAATCGGGGTGTCGGCAGATTTGGAAATGATCTTCTCACAAAATTTGTATCCCACCATACCGTTTCCTATTACTACTATTTTCATTCGATTATATTTAAGGATCAGAAATCTTGAGTTATATTATAAATTAATTAATATAATAGTATTTTTTGCTTTGGAGATGATTTTTAAGGTAGGTGTATGATGTTAATTATAAAATTAAGCGTTTTTGTTTTAATTTTAGGCATGCATAGCTGTTAAATAATCACATAATTTTAAATATCATATGTATGCAGGTGTCAAATCCATTTCTATCTTTAGTAGGAGCAGGGCCCGGAGATCCTGAAATGATCACGCTGAAAGCGATTAATACCATCCGCCAGGCCAACGTTATATTATATGATGCATTGGTAAACGAATCGCTGCTCACTTATGCTTCGCCAGGCGCGGTAATAAAGTTTGTAGGTAAAAGATATGGCTGCCATGCGCTCTCCCAACAGGAAATAAACCACCTGATCGTGGAAATGGCATTGGCCCATGGCCATGTGGTCCGGCTCAAAGGTGGCGATCCGTTCATATTCGGCAGGGCGGTGGAGGAAATTGAAACCGCTAGGAAACATGGGATCAAAGTGGCTATTATACCAGGGATTTCCAGTGCAGTAGCAGTACCGGCATCTCAAATGATACCGCTTACCTGCAGGGGCACGGCGGAAAGCTTCTGGGTAACCACCGGCACTACCCAAAGCGGCGATATTTCGAAAGACATTGCCCTGGCGGCACAGTCCACCGCCACCGTAGTGATATTAATGGCCATGAGCAAACTGGAAGCGATCATGGATATTTTCCAGGCACATGGCAAAGCAACCACGCCGGTAGCCATTATCCAGGATGGCACCACGCCGCGGCCAAAAAATGGTGACCGGCACCGTAAAGGATATCACCTGGCGTGCACAGGCGGCTGGTATGGGAAATCCTGCTATTATAGTAGTAGGAGAGGTAGTAAAGCTGCAATCCCTGCTGGCAGATGAAACATTACAACAATTACAAAACAGTAATACGATACATGAAGAAAGATAAACAGGGCTGTGATGGTAAAACTTGTCTCCTTTGCCGGTTATCCCTGAAAGAGTGGGCTCCGGCAACAGCGTTGTACCGGAAAAATTTTTCGTTGAACAAAGGAGAAACTCTGTTTAAAGAAGGTGATAAAGTAGAAGGTATCTACTTTATTTATGAAGGCCGCATGAAAGTGCATAAACACTGGGGCTCTGAAAAAGAACTTATTGTCCGCTTTGCACAAAAAGGCGATATCGTTGGTCACCGCGGCATAGGCGGTACGGAACACCATTATCCCATATCTGCCACTGCCCTGGAACCGGTAAAAGTTTGTTTTATAGAGATGGACTTTTTTTCAGGCATCTCTTAAAATCAATCACGACCTGCTGTATGAACTGATGCTGTTTTATGCGCAGGAACTGCAAACGTCCGAAAAGCAGATGCGCAACCTCGCACATATGTCCGTTAAAGGCCGCATGGCCAATGCACTGATACTGTTACAACAAAAGTTTGGCTTTAACAAAGATGGGTTTATTGATCTTGCATTGAGTAAGCAAGACCTGGCCTCCTACATCGGGGCTACTTATGAAACCACTTTCCGGGTGTTGAATGAATTAATAGAGGAGCGGTTGGTAGCAGTTTCAGGAAAAAGTATCACCATCCTGAATGAAAACAAGTTGCTCAGGCTCACAGAAACCAGTGCCTGAGGGCATTCCCGGATCAAGTCCACCTCATCGTCGTATCAACGCCGGGCTTACTTCCCCTCAATCCCCATTAAACAATATACTTCCGCAGTTTCTTCTCATTTAATATCGTAATCGCCCTTCCCTCCGCGGTAATCAGTTTCTCTGCCATAAATTCCTGCAAATTGCGGTAAATCGTTTCATAGGTGGTTCCTGCAAAAGCGGCGAGATCCTGGCGGCTGATCGTAAAATGAAGCGCCTTATGCAACCGGCTGAGTTCCAGCAAAGCATCCGCCAGCCTGCCTTTTACATCCATATGCACCAGGTTGCGCATCTTCCGTTCTGCCTCCTGTAATTCATCGGCATAAAATTGCATCAGCTTCAATGCCAGGTTGGGGTTCACTTTCAGCGATGCCTCAAAAAACGACAGCTCCGTATAACATACCGTGGTATCTTCCAGCGCAGTGGCGGAAACCGTATACAGCCGCTCACCGCTGCCTAACCCCCGGTGCCCGAGGATATCCCCCTTTTGTGCAAAGCGGACAATGAGTTCTTTTTCAGAGCCCCATTGCTTGTGCACCTTTACGTTGCCGTCATACAAAAAAAAGATCCCTTTTACCGGGCTGCCCTCCTGGAAAATTGTTTCATTCTTCTTATAAAAAAGATGCTGCCTGTGATCCGATACCGCCGCAATCCATTCGGGAATGCTGTACTGGCATAAAAAACAGGTGTTCAGATCGCAGGTTCCGGCTTTTTTCATGACTGCAATACTAGTGTTTTTTTGTGTTTTTGGAAGAAAAAATAGGTTTTAATATGATTTGAATCATATTTTTGCATTGTTTTAAAGATATAATTGTCATTTTGTATAGTATGAATCATAAAAAAGAGCAAAAGTTTGCCGGAAATATGTCAAGGAGGGTATTTTACCTGAGCCTGCAGGCATGTATCAACGCCCTGGTTATAGGCGTAGTGGCAAAAGCACTGGTGTTGCTGATCAGTCTTATTACCAACCTGTCGTTTTACGGTAAATTTTCATTTGAAGAAGCAGGGCCCGCCGGAAACCACCTGGGTATGATCGTAATAATAGTTCCTATCATAGGTAGCCTGATAGTAGGCGTGATGGCGCGTTTTGGCAGTAAAGCCATCCGCGGTCATGGTATCCCGGAAGCCATGGAGAACATCATCGGCAATGAAAGCAAGATCCCGCCGGTGATTACCTTGCTGAAACCCATATCCGCTGCTATTTCTATCGGTACGGGTGGTCCCTTTGGTGCCGAAGGCCCTATCATCGCCACCGGTGGCGCCATTGGCTCCTTCACCGGCCAGGTGATTCACATTTCTTCTGCAGAAAGAAAAGTATTACTGGCAGCCGGCGCTTGTGCCGGTATGGCCGCTATTTTCGGCAGCCCGCTGGCCGCTATCCTGCTGGCCATTGAATTATTATTGTTCGAATTCTCTCCCCGCTCAGTGATTCCCGTGGCCATAGGCTGTATCGCCGGCGCCGGTATGCACATCCTGTTGTTCGACAGCAACCCGGTTTTTGCCATGCCCCCCATCCCTGCCGTAACCGATATTGCCCTGGTCACCTATGTGCTAATGGGTGCCGTAATAGGTGTAGTCGCCGCTTACGTGTCAAAATCTGTTTATTTCGTGGAGGACCTGTTCGAGAAATTACCCATCCACTGGATGTGGTGGCCGGCACTCGGCGCCATCGCGGTGGGCGTGATCGGCTACTTCGCCCCGCACACCATGGGAGTGGGCTACGATAACATCAAAACATTGCTAACCGGCACCGCACCGCTGGCACTGCTCGTATCACTTTGTATCCTTAAATATCTTTCATGGGTGATTTCCCTGGGTAGCGGCACTTCCGGTGGAACGCTGGCGCCCCTGTTTACCATTGGTGGCGCCTTTGGCGCCTTACTGGGCGTGGCCGTAATACAATTATTCCCCGGCAGCGGCATCAATATCGCCACGGCGGCACTGATCGGTATGGCCGCTATGTTTGCCGGCGCTTCCCGCGCATTGCTCACCGCCATCGTATTTTCACTGGAAACAACCGGGCAAACACATGGCCTCCTGCCGCTGATAGCTGCCTGCACAGCCGCTTATTTCGTATCGTTCTTCCTCATGAAAGGCAGCATCATGACGGAAAAGATCCGCCGCAGAGGTGTTGCCACCCCGGAAGAATATACCCCTGATATGATGCAGCTGATTAATGTGGCGGCCGTTGCTACACAACCTCCTGTTACATTGCAGGAGCAAATGACGCAAGCGCAGGCAGACCAGTTATTGCAAACCGTCTTTTATCACTACCGCTACCTGCCGGTAACAGATAGCGCCGGGCAGTTTAAAGGCTATGTTAACAGGCAGCAGTTGTCGGCCGGAAGCAATACGCCTGTCCGCGAGCTCCTGGAGTCATCTGCACCATACCTGTATCCCGCCGATAATATCAATCTCGTTACAGAACTCTTCGATAGCTACCCGCCGGATATCCTGGCGGTACTCGACAAAGGAAAGAAATTGACAGGCATCGTTACTGCCGATGGCGTGCTGAGAACCTATGGTGAACGCCGCAAGGCCACCGCAAAGTATCACTCTGCTTTCTATGGCAATACCCGCCTGCTGCGGTTAATGGCCCGGGGAAAACGACTGCTGGCACGATCTTAACCTGCCGGCATTAAAGGTTGAAATACGGGTCCGCTCTTTTGAGCGGACCTTTTTTTATACCGGGTAAAATATTCCTCCGCACTGTCCGTCTTCGTATAAAAGCTTCTTAACTTTAATACATGCAGCGGAAATTACCTTCCATAGAAGAAAGAATACAACACTCGCAGAACTTCCGGAACGGGGCGTTTCAAAACCTGTCCGTTACGCCGATGAAACCTGACGATGTTACCTATTTCACCATGCTCCGCAAAGTGCTGCGACGCCCGGCAGATGTTCGCCCCCCGGGAGCGATGCCTTCCGTACACACCAACCTGAAAACATTATACTCGGAGAAACCGGTGGTCATCTGGTTTGGTCATTCGTCGTACCTCATCCATGTAAAGGGCTTTAATATATTGGTAGACCCGGTTTTCAGCGGCAGCGCATCCCCCATGTCATTTATGGTAAAAGCTTTCCCGGGAGCAGATGCCTATACGCCCGCTGATATGCCGGAAATAGATCTTTTGATCGTCACTCACAATCACTATGATCATCTTGATAAAAAAACATTAGCGCAGCTGAAGCCACATACAAAGCGCATCTATACCAGCCTGGGTGTTGGTCACGATTTGCAGCGCTGCGTGGCAACAGGCAACAACGTTACGGAAATGGACTGGTGGGAAACCCGTGAAATTGCTACAGACATCACCCTAACGGCTACGCCTGCACGGCATTTCTCCGGCCGCGGCTTTAAAAGAGGTGGCAGCCTGTGGTCTTCTTTTGTACTGGAAATTTTTGGGTATAAGATTTTTATCGGGGGAGACTCAGGATACGACACGCATTTCAAAGCCATCGGTGATAAATTCGGTCCCTTCGATCTCGTGATACTGGAATGCGGACAATACAATGATTACTGGCCTTTCATCCATATGAAACCGGAAGAAACCGTGCAGGCGGCTGTCGACCTGCAGGCAAAAGCCCTGCTGCCGGTGCACTGGGGCAAATTTGTGCTGGCCATGCACGCCTGGAATGATTCCCCGAAAAGAGTGACCGCTGCCGGTGCACAAAGAGGATTGCTGGTTACTACTCCCCGCATAGGAGAGCCGGTAGTCGTAGGCGCACATTATCCGCAGGAGCACTGGTGGGAGTAATACCTATATCCGGAAACTCACCATTTCCACAATGCCTTCACCGGGTGCATGAAACAGCTGATTGCCCCCGGTGAGTCTTTTTTCCGTTTCGCACAAAGGCTCCACTGTTTCAAGTATGCCATCCAGCTGATACAGCAATCCTGCTATGTCTGCACGATTATTCACATTGATGGGCCGGCCAATATAGCTTTCCAGCACCTCTTTTACCGCTTTGTGATGAGACAAAAAATTTACAGGCACCTCTTCCTCAGATAAAGAATAATCCAGCATTACCTGGTTGTGCCGAAACTGCGTTTTAAATAGTTGCATCACCTGCACAAACGCCTGGTTGGGGATGTAGTGAAGCACACCCTCAAAAATGATGATGGCCGGAATCTCCTCCCGGTAGCCATTTTTCAATAATTTATTCCATAGCAGCGCCGTATCTGTTATATCACATTTGATGAAAGCGATCAGCGGATTGCCAGGAATAATTTCTTCGTATAGCCGTTGCTTTTCTTCAATATATCCATTGTCTACTTCTATGATCCGGCTGATCTGCTGCGGGTAGTTTTCCAGGAGATATAAAGATAAAGGGTCCAGTCCGGCGCCGAGCATAATCACCTGTTGTCCTGCAAATTCAGGGATGCGCCTGTGCAACATCCTGCGGATGCTCTGTTTGCGCAGGCAGATCATATCTGTAACAAATGGATATTGTCGTTTCAGCTCATCATATAAACCACTGGTTTCACTGAAATCGATCGCTTCCATATATTGTTGCTGCAGTGGAGAGGTGTACAATTGCATGGCTGCTTCCAGCACCAGGCGCGAAGTGGAGGGTACTTTTAGTTTTCCGGTCATTTTGAGGTGCATTTACAATAAAGCTAATATAGCGCAATGCATAGGTACGGCAGGGTTATTTTAATATGAACCGTTTATAAACGATTCATAATAAGGTATCTTTAATAAACAAAATGGTAGCATCATTGTTTCATTAAAAATGTCAACAACTCAGCTTATGCAGCCACGTATCGCATCACTCAGCAAACTGGAACAGGACGGAAGAAAAATCTCCCGGTTGCCTTTCTCGATCAGGATCTTACTGGAAAATGTATTGCGGAACCACGACAACTTCGCCATCACTGATGAACACGTGGAAACACTGGTGAACTGGGATCCTGCGGGAACAGACAACGAAATACCTTTTAAACCGGCCCGCGTACTGATGCAGGACTTTACAGGCGTTGCCGCTGTGGTGGATATCGCTTCCATCCGTGCGGAAGTGATCCGCAAAGGGAAAGACGGCGCTAAAATTAACCCGGCCATACCGGTTGACCTGGTGGTAGATCACTCCGTGCAGGTAGATTTTTTCGGAACAGACTACTCCTACACAAAAAATGTGGCCTATGAATATGAACGTAATAAAGAGCGTTACCAGTTGCTCAAATGGGCGCAACAGGCCTTCGATAATTTTACAGTAGTGCCTCCGGGCATGGGTATTTGTCACCAGGTAAACCTGGAATACCTCGCCAAAGGCGTTATTAACCGTGATGGTTGGCTGTTTCCCGATACATTGGTGGGCACAGACTCTCATACTCCCATGGTTAACGGTATCGGCGTATTGGGCTGGGGCGTAGGTGGTATTGAAGCCGAAGCAGCTATCTTAGGCCAGCCTATCTATTTCTCCTGCCCCCAGGTGATTGGGCTGCGGCTCACCGGCCGGTTGACGGAAGGCGTTACTGCTACGGATATGGTGCTTGCCATCACGCAGTTGCTGCGTAAATATGGGGTGGTCGACAAATTCGTGGAAGTATTCGGCGACGGTCTGGACTTCCTCTCCGTGCCTGATCGCGCTACTATCTCCAATATGTCGCCGGAGTTTGGCTGCACCGTTACCTATTTCCCGATAGATGCACAAACGTTGCAATATATGCATCGTACCAACCGCTCCAAAGAGGATATTGCGCAGGTAGAAAACTATTGCAAAGAAAATATGCTCTGGCGCCATGGCAGCGAAGAAATCACCTATACGGATATCATTGAAGTGGACCTCGGGCAAATACAATCCGCTGTGGCCGGTCCTAAGCGCCCGCAGGACCGTATCCTGGTCCGTGATCTGCACAATGAGTTTGAAACCCTGCTCAGCAAGGAATTCAAGCGCATGTACACGCCTGAAGGCAAACGGCGTGATACCGCCTGGCTGGCGGAAGGCGGTTCCGGCACCACCTTTACCTACGAAATACAGAAGCATGTGGAAGAAGTAGCGGTGGAACTCGACTATCTTAAATCCGTACGTATTAAACTGAAAAATGAAGAATATGTGCTGAGCGACGGCGCCATCACCATCGCCGCCATCACCAGTTGCACCAATACTTCCAATCCAAGTGTAATGATAGGGGCGGGGCTGGTAGCAAAGAAAGCGATCAGTCGCGGGTTATATGTGAAACCCTGGGTGAAAACCAGCCTGGCGCCGGGTTCACGGGTGGTAACCGAATACCTGATGCGCTCGGGTTTACTGGCTGAACTTGAAGCATTGCGTTTTCATATTGTTGGCTATGGTTGTACTTCGTGTATTGGTAACAGTGGTCCGCTGCCTCCTGCCATTGCGGAAGCGGTGGAAAAAGGTAACCTGGTGGTGGCATCGGTACTTTCCGGTAACCGTAATTTTGAGGCAAGGGTACATCCTCAGGTAAAGATGAATTTCCTTGCTTCGCCGTTGCTGGTAGTAGCTTACGCCATTGCCGGCCGCATCGATGTAGATATACTTACCGCCCCGCTGGGCTATGACCCTAACGGCGAACCGGTATACCTCCGCGACATCTGGCCTACACAACAGGAAATCAATGATACCGTAGCGGCCGCAGTAAAGCAGGAAGACTTTGAAAACATCTATAAGGTAATATTCGACGGCGACGAACAATGGCGCGGTTTACTGGCGCCCTCGGGCAAAGATTATCACTGGAGTAACGACTCCACCTACATCCGGGAAGCGCCGTTCTTTAAAGGGCTCTCTGAATTTCCGTCTTCCGTGGAAGATGTAAAAGACGCACGCGTGTTACTGAAGCTGGGAGACTCTGTTACTACAGACCATATCTCCCCTGCAGGCTCGTTTAAACAAGACACGCCAGCCGGTAAATACCTGCTGGACCGGGGCATTGATCCGCGTCTCTTTAATTCTTATGGCTCCCGGAGGGGAAATCACGAAGTGATGATCCGCGGCACCTTTGCCAATGTGCGTATTAAAAATGAGTTGTCGCCCAAAGAAGGTGGCTTTACCACTATCATTCCATCCGGAATGGTGTTGCCCATTTATGATGCGGCACAGCAATATGCGGCCACAAAAGTGCCGCTGATCATACTGGCCGGAAAGGAGTATGGCAGCGGTTCTTCGCGCGACTGGGCAGCAAAGGGCACCAATCTCCTCGGCGTAAAAGCAGTAATTGCGGAAAGCTATGAACGTATTCACCGCAGCAACCTGGTAGGCATGGGTATCCTCCCGCTCGAGTACCTGGAAGGAGAAAATGCAGCCATTTTAAATCTAACCGGAACAGAATCATATACCATCAGCGATATCTCCACCGGTCTTGTTCCCAACAAAATACTAACGGTAACGGCCATCCCGGCTGAAGGGCCGCCCATTATTTTCAAAGTAAAATCAAAGCTGAACTCCCTGATAGAAATCGAGTATTATCGCCACGGAGGCATTTTACAGTATGTGCTGCGGGCGTTTCTTGAGAAGGCTTAAGCGCGAAAGACAAAACTCGCGCTACCTGCCCCGCGAAAATTCCAGGATCTTCCGGCGGTTGCCTACCAGCCACACTACATCTTCCCATTCAAATGCGGTTTCGGAAGCGGGGTTGAGGATTTTCTCGCCGCCGCGGGCAATGCCTACTACGAGTGCCTGCGTTTTTTCCCGGATGCCGGAACCGCGGATGGTCTGACCTTTGAGGCCATTGTGTTCATCCACTACGATGCTGGTCAGGCCGATGTTTTCGTCCGCTACATCGTCGCTTCTTTCTACGTTGAGGGTGTTAACCACGCGGTTAAATTCCTCCAGCTGCGCTTCCGTACCAATGGCGGTAAGGATGTCGTGCGGAAATAATTTCTCATCGCGGGTGGGTGCGTAGATCGTCACATTGCCTCTTTTAATGGCGCCTACGTTAATGCCGTACTTTTCCCGCAGCTGCAGATCTATCAGCGGTTTATCCACCAGGGTAGACCAGGGATCAATTTCTACTTCAGATACCTGCGCATCCCAGGGCAGTAAATCTGCTGCCGTAGCCTTATTATTGGCTGCATCGGCAGTTTCACGGGCATTCAGATTGGTCAGGAAACGGCTTTCAATACGGTTATAATATTTCTGTAGTTGTGAACGCAACACCAGTAGCACGCATGCCAATATAACGGCAGTACCCATTAACGCCTGCCAGAACGGAAAGTACTGGTTTACCAGGAAACCTACCAGCAGTACGGCCACCACATTACGCACTACTTCCACCACTACCAGCGGACCGTGATTGTATTTGGAATCCAGCCATAACGCCTTATAGGAATTGCTCGAAATTTTCTGCACCATCAAGGCCCAGATAAATGGCGACATCATGGCAATACCGATGATCACGCTCAGTAATTCCGCCAGGAACAGGTTCTTCACATATTTAATCACAAACGGACCGATATAATAGGTGTTGAGTAAGATCACGGCGAACATGATCACTGCATTCAGTACAATCACTTTTACATAACTGCGCAATACAATACGCCAGTCGCTTTCCGCCTGTAAGGTTTGTGAACTGGCACTGTACCGGTTAAGAGTAGTTAGCCAGCGACCAGGGATGATCTTCTCCAACCAGTTATAAAATGGCACGGAAAACTTGATCATGTAAGGTGTAGTGAAGGTGGTAATGGCCGAAACGCCCACTGCTACCGGGAAAAGGAACTCGCTGGTTACTCCGAGGGAAAGCCCCAGTGTTGCAATAATAAAGGCAAATTCACCTACCTGCGCCATACTCATACCCACCTGGACAGCCTGTTTCAGCGGCTGACCGGATAACAACGCTCCCATTGTGGTGGTGAAAAATTTCCCGGTGATGGTTAACAACGTTATCCACAGTACCGGCCACCGGTATTCTACAATCATCTCCGGGTTGATAAGCATACCTACCGATACGAAAAAGATAGCGCCAAAAAGATCTTTTACCGGTTGTATGAGGTGTTCCACTTTTTCAGAGGAGGTGGTTTCCGCTATGATGGAACCCATGATAAAGGCGCCCAGTTCCGCGGAGAAGCCCACTTTGGTGGCCAGGATCACCATGCCCAAACAGAGCGCTATACTCAGTATCAGCAGGGTTTCTCCATTGAGGTAGCGTTCTATTTTCTTCAGTGCGGTGGGTAAAAGAAAAATCCCGGCCAGGAACCAAACCGCCAGGAAGAACATCAGCTTGGCAATGGTAAACAGCATCTCCGTTCCTTCAAATTTCCGGCTCACCGCCATCGTAGATAATAATACCATCATGAGGATCACCACAATATCCTCTATCACCAACACGCCGAAAACTATTTTGGTAAATGACTTTTTCTTGATACCTAATTCTTCAAAGGCACGGATAATGATAGTGGTAGAGGAACTGGCCAGCAAACCTCCGAGGAACAGGCTGTCCATAAAACCCCAGCCCATCAGTTTACCGGTAAAATAACCGGCAACGGTGATCAGCGCTATTTCTACAAATGCGGTAATGGTGGCGGTACCCCCCACCCGCATTAGCTTTTTAAAACTAAATTCCAGTCCCAGTGAAAATAAAAGGAAGATAACACCGATTTCAGACCAGGTTTTTATCCCTTCTGCATCCCCGATAGTAGGAAACAGTTTGAAATTGGGCCCCACTATAAATCCAGCGATGATATACCCCAGCACCATCGGCTGTTTCAGCCGTTTAAATAGTAATGTAATAACTCCCGCCGCTCCTAATATTAATGCCAGGTCAATGATCAATGATGGTAGATGCATACAGTAATAATCGATTTAATGTTTCGTGTGATGTACTTTTATGGCGCTGAGAAATCAGCGCACATATGTGTCAGATGCCAGTTTCCGGACCTTTGAATATTGCTAATATATTATTTTTCCGGCGGGGAAGCAAGATTAAGTTTGGCTACCGCTCCTTCTCTGCCTGTATCTGCGCTACATATCTCGACGGTAGTATCCCGAACTGTTTCTGAAAATTCTTTCCAAAATTGGTCAGGGAAGCAAAGCCGCAAAGCTCCGCTACTTCATTCACTTTGTATGATCCGGTGGATAATAAAGACGCTGCTTTTTTCAAACGTGCGATATTGATCAGCTCATGAGGCGTAAGATCGGATATCGCTTTTATTTTACGATAGAAAGTAGGGCGGCTCATGTTCATAAAATCTGCCAGCTGTTCCACATCGAGATCAATGTTATTGAGATGCTGGTTGATCAGGTCATTCAGCTTTTCCAGGAATTGTTCATCGGCGCTGGTATAGGCCATGCTGCGCAGATGCACCAGCGGAGTACTGGCATAATAGGATTTTATTTTATGACGGTTGCTGAGCAGGCTCGCAATTTGCGCCTGCAGGAATTCAGGTGAGAATGGTTTTTCAATATAAGCATCGGCGCCGAGTTCAAGCCCTTCTATTTTCGATTGCATTGTATTGCGTGCCGTAAGCAGGATCACCGGAATATGACTGGATACAAAATCCGACTTAATAATACGGCAAAGTTCAAAGCCATCCATTACCGGCATCATCACATCACTGATCACCAGCTGCACGGGCTGCTCCTGCAATAATAGCAAGGCGGCCTGCCCGTCGCGCGCAGTGATTACTTTATATTTATCTTCCAGGTCGTCTGCAATGAAAGAAAGTATTTCTTCATTATCATCTACTAACAGTATCAGCGGCTTGTTTTCCATTTGCTCAGGTTAAATTCTATTTCCTGGTGAACAGGCAAAGTAAGTGAAAAAACATTTAGTGTCCCATCGGTCGGCAGCAACTCGAGGCTACCTTTGTGCAGCAGCGTTAATGATCTTGAAAGGGATAACCCGATACCTGTACCGGATTTATCGGCCGTGGCCTTCGCACGGAAGAATGGCTCAAATATTTTGTCCTTCATTTCAGCAGGAATAATGTATCCGTCGTTCTTCACCAGGATAGTAAAAGTTGCATCGTTTTCATCCACCGGCTGCAGGTGTATGGATGCTTTGGTAGCGGCATACCGGATAGCATTGTTGATCAGATTGCCCAGTATCTTATGTAGAGCTTCCGCATCTACATAAGCAAAAAAATGAAGGCTTGATAACTCTATTTTAAACCGGATATCCTGCTGCTCCGCTGCTGGCGTAAATCGCAGATGGTTTTCTTTCAGCAGCTCAGAAATATCAGTACGCACAAAATTCAGGCTGAAACCATTGATCTCTGTTTTGCGGAAGTCGAGCAACTGGTTGGTTAACTCCAGCAGCCGGTCGGTATTGCGTTCCATGATGCGCAGGTTTTTCTGGATCAGTGGTACCTCATCGGATTTGCGGATCACCTTTTCCATCGGCCCCTTGATCAGCGTAAGTGGTGTCCGGATCTCATGCGCGAGATGTGTAAAGAATTCAATTTTCGCCTGGTATAACTCTTTTTCTTTTTCATGCTCCAGCAATTCAAGCTGCCGTTTTTGCTTTTGCTGCGCACGCTGATGATACCACCGGATAATAAAATAAGCCAGGCTGCATAGCAGGACGATGTAGGCGGCATATGCCCAATAGCTGGCCCAGAAGGGTGGGAGGATAACAATAGTAAGCACACGCGGCGTAATGCTCCAGCTGCCGCCACTGCTGGCCGACTTCACCATAAACCGGTAAGTACCGGGTGGTAATTTGGTAAAGAACGCCTTCCGGTTAGTTTCCAGGTAAGTCCAGTCACGGTCAAGCCCTTCCATTTTATATGTGTAAGCCGTCATCTCCGGGGAAGTGTAGCTCAGCGCCGCAAAGTTGATGCTAAAAGAAGATTGGTCGTGCGATAAGACAATCGTATCCGTCAGGAAAATAGATTGTTTAAGGATGTCACCCACCTGGGCTTCTTTATTATACACCTGGAAGCCGGTAATATATACGGGTGGCAGATAACTGTTACGCACAAACGACTCGGGGTTGAAACGGATCAATCCTTTTACACTGCCAAAATACATATTGCCACAACTATCTTTATAAGCGGAATTATAATTAAACTGATCATTTAATAAACCACTGGCTTTAGTATATACCACTGCATTTTCAGTGGCGGGTGTAAAACACGCCAGCCCTTTGGAAGTAGTTACCCACAGGCGGTCGCTCTTGTCTTCCAGGATAGAAAACATCATATTACTAAGGAAACCATGCCGGGTGTTGTAAGTCGTAAAATTATTACGCTGCCGGTTGTACAAACAAAGGCCATCATCTGTGGCCAGCCATAAACGCTGCTGGCTGTCTTCAAAAATTCTGTTCACGCGGTTGTTGCTCAAACTGGTGCTGTCATGTGCATCATGCAGGTAAAGCCCTTTCTTCCCCGTGCGGCGGTTATAGAAATATAATCCGTCCCTCACCGTGCCTAACCAGATAGTGCCCTCCCTGTCTTCAAAAACAGCGGTATAAAAAATATAATGAGGTGCTTCTTTTACGGTATTAAATTCATCACGGGAACGGCTATACTCATATAATCCCCAGGTAGTACATATCAGTATATTATCGTTGCTGGTACGCAGCAAGCTATAGATAAAACCACTGTGCAGCTGATGTGGCCCGTCACCCGGTGCATAGTGCCGGATAAATTTTCCGCTGGGGATATCCATGACATCCAGGCCATGCTCGAAAGTGCCTATCCAGAGGGAATCCCCGGTAACCAGTAAACCATGAAGATTGGTATGCGATAAACCAGGTGCATGTTTATCCAAAGGCCGGATGGCCGAAAAACTGCCATCCGATGGGATGAACTTATTCAGCCCCCCATCTTCGGTACCTATCCACAAATGACCATATTTATCGGGATGAATCTCTCTCACTGCGTTACCGCTGAGAGAAGAAGAACCTGTTTTCGGAAATAGCTTTTCGAAATACGTATAAGGTTGTGGAAAATAATTGGTGCCGCCAAAGTAAGTGCCTACCCATATGCCGCCTTCTTTATCTTTACAAATATTATAAATGGCATTATCAGAAACAGAGTAAGGATCATCATAATTTTTTTTCAGGTTGATGATCTTACTGCTTTTAATATTATAGATATAGATACCGGATTCCGATGCAATCCAGTATTCATCATCGTTCCGGCGGATAATGTCCCTCACATACAATTCAATACCGGCTGTATCCCTGGAAAGGAAATCTTCGTAGGCACGTGTCCGTGTATTAAACAGTTTTAAGCCCTGCCCTGCGGTACATGCCCAGATGGTATCCCTGCCCATTGGTACAATTTTCTGGATAGCATAGGAGTTGGGTTTGGCAGAATGTGTGAAGAGGGAATAAGTGGTAAAATTGTTTTTGTCGTAATGATAGACCGCCATATTGCCCGCCGAAGAGCACAACCAGAGGCGCCCTTCGCCATCCAGGCAAACAGAGGAGGCGTCCCGGAAGCCGGGGACTTCTGTCAGACGGTCGGTAGCTGCCCGGTAGCGAAACAGGCGGCCTGCAGATATAATCCAGATATTTCCCTGCCTGTCTTTTGTGATGGACCGTACTTCTCCCTCCGTTTTTTTACTCAGCTCGCGGAACTGTTCATTACACGGATTATATATAAATACCCCTTTGTCCGATCCTACATATAACAGGCCGTCATCGTCCTGGAACAGGCAGAGGATGTAGTTGCCACCAATACTTCCCGGCTGCTCTGTTCGCCTGAATACCCGGAAGGTGTAACCATCGAACCGGTTCAAGCCATACATCGTTCCAAACCACATAAACCCCTGTTTGTCCTGCAGCGTGCAGATAACGGCGTTGTGCGACAAACCGTTCTCTACCTGGTAATGTACAAAACCGGGCGACTGGCTATATAGCGCCCCGCTTAGCAGCAGCAACATGAACAGGATATAATAGCGGATTTTTGGCATGTGTTCGTTTAGTGGAAAGCTTAAAACTAATGGTTTTTCCGCTAAAACCCACCACCATCCGGCTAAAAGCTAAAATGATACAAAAGAGATAAAAATTGAGATAAATGGGCAAACAAGTATTCAGCGGATAGTCTTTCTTTGGAGAAGTGTGTTAAGCGTGAAATATACACTTAAATAAGCCATCTTCTAAATCCATGTTATGAAAAGTAGCCAACTACTTTCACTGGTATTTTTACTGTTTATCAGCGGTATATGCCGCGCCACTTCTGAGGATACCACCGGTATGTTCAAAAATCCTTTGCTGACCTCCGGCCCCGATCCCTGGGTTGTAAAACACAACGGTATGTACTATTATATGCATACCACAGGTCATAACCTGGTGATGCGGAAAACAAAAAGCATGTCGGCGTTGGCGCAATCCACTCAAAAAGTTATATGGACACCACCAGCCAAAGGACCTAATGCGAGGGATATCTGGGCGCCCGAACTGCACCGTTTAAATGGGAAATGGTATGTGTATTATACCGCCGGATCGTCTGATAGCATTCATCCGCAACACACATTTGTGCTGGAAAATACGGCCGCCGATCCAACCACCGGCAGCTGGACTGATAAGGGACAGATCACCGATCCCGCCCATCCGGAGCACTTCGCCATTGATGGCACCCTCTTACAATATAACGGCAATAACTATTTTATCTGGAGCGGGCATAACGGAAAAGATGCGGTGCAACGCCTGTATATCGCCCGCATGAAAGATCCCTGGACACTGGCCTCTTCAAAAATAGAAATAGCTGCGCCTCAATATCCATGGGAACAAAACGGGATAAATGAAGGCCCCGAAATCCTCCGGAATGCCAAAGGAGAAATCTTCCTGGTTTTCTCCGCATGCGGGTGTTGGACAGAAAATTATATACTCGGTATCATGAAATTAAAGCCTGGCGCAGATCCGCTGCTGCCGGCCAGTTGGACTAAATCGCCTGATCCCGTATTGCAAAGCAAGCCGGAGAACGGCGCTTATGCACCAGGACATAACGGTTTCTTTAAATCGCCGGACGGAAAAGAAGACTGGATCATTTATCACGCCAACTCAAAAGCCGGACAGGGATGTGGCAACCAACGTAATCCCCGCATACAAAAGATCACCTGGAATACAGACGGCACGCCATTTTTTGGTGAACCGGTGAAAATAAATACATGGGTCACTAAGCCTTCAGGAGAGTAAATCACTTTAAGAAAATATATGAAAAAGAAGTACCTATTTTTTGCACTGGCACTTGGATTGGGCAGCAGTACAGCAATAGCACAACAACAGGATTGGAAAATAGTGGGAGGTAAGATCGCTACTTCCTGGAGCGAACAGGTATCGCCGGCAGCTACATTGCCGGAATATCCGCGCCCGCAGCTGGTTCGCGGCAACTGGAAAAATCTGAACGGATTGTGGAATTATGCCATCAAAGCAAAAGAGGAAAGTCAACCTACCACCTGGGACGGCAAAATACTGGTACCCTTTGCTGTTGAATCAGCACTTTCCGGCGTAGGCCGTACTGTGGGGAAAGACAGCATACTGTGGTATAACACCACGCTCACGCTGCCTTCCGGTATGCAGGGTAAAAAGATATTGCTGCACTTTGGTGCATCCGACTGGCGTACTACCGTATACGTTAATGGCAAAGAAGCCGGCAGCCATGAAGGCGGCTTTGATCCATTTACCTTCGATATCACGTCATTAGTAAAAAAGGGTAAACAGGAAATTGCAGTAAAAGTATGGGACCCCACCGACGATGGCGATCAGCCAAGAGGTAAGCAGGTGAAGCGTCCGGAAGGAATCTGGTATACCCCGGTAACCGGTATCTGGCAAACAGTATGGGTGGAAGCCGTAGCAGATACTTACATCACTTCTACCAAACAAACACCCGATATCGACCAGGAAACACTTACGGTAGCAGCTAATGTGGAAAACCTAAAAGCAGGTGATCTAGTAAAAGTAACCGCATTCGATGATGGTACCAAAGTAGCAGAAAGCACCATCAACGGAGAAAATGCTGTATTGAGAATAGCTTCGCCAAAGTTATGGTCGCCGGAATCCCCTTTCCTCTACAACCTCACCCTCACGGTTACACGAAAAGGCAAGGTAGTAGACGAAGTGAAAAGCTATTTCGCCATGCGTAAATCTTCCATTGGAAAAGATGCCAATGGCGTAGAACGCATGCTGCTGAACAATAAATTCGTATTCCAATATGGCCCGCTGGATCAGGGCTGGTGGCCCGACGGATTATATACCGCCCCCACAGATGAGGCCCTGAAGTTTGATATCGCACAAACCAAAGCAATGGGCTTTAATATGATCAGGAAACATATTAAAGTTGAACCTGCACGCTGGTACTATTACTGTGATCAGCTGGGTATGCTGGTATGGCAGGACATGCCGAGCGGCGATCTCGGAAACGGCTGGGAGCCACGCCCCGGTATTATCGGACGCGGCACCGATCAGCATCGCTCAGCTGAATCAGAAAGCTACTACCGGAAAGAGTGGAACACCATCATTGATGAATTATATAACTATCCCTCTATTGTAGTATGGACGCCATTCAACGAAGCATGGGGACAATTCAAAACAGTAGAGATTGCAGAATGGACTATGAAGAAAGATCCGTCCCGCCTCGTGAATACTGCCAGCGGCGGTAACTTTTACCCGGTAGGACATATCATCGACCTGCATAACTACCCCGAGCCAGCAATGCCGGATCCGGCCATATATGGCGATAAACGTGCCATCGTGCTGGGTGAATTCGGCGGACTGGGATTGCCGGTGAACGGACATGTATGGCAGCAAAAAGATAACTGGGGATACCAGAGCTTTAAAAACGAGGAAGATCTTTTTAAACGCTACAGCGGGTTCACCGACAGATTGGAAGCACTGATCAAACAAGGACTATCAGCCGCCGTATACACACAAACCACCGATGTGGAAGTGGAGACAAACGGCCTGATGACCTACGACCGGAAAGTGCAGAAGATGCCACTGGACAAACTGAAACTGATTCATCAGAAATTGTATAACCCGGCCTTGGTAACTATAAAACCATAATGATGGAAAAGCGAAAGTTGTTTGGCTTATTGATGCTTTCTGCTTTTTTTGTTGGTCTTATCCCGGCGGATGCAGCGCATCCGCCGGGTGCCAGGGCTGACACCAATGCCTTTGTGGCCCCCGTTTACCAGGCCCTTCCACTCGGCGCAGTAAAGCCACAGGGCTGGCTGCTGCACCAGTTGCAAATCATGCGCAACGGAACCAGCGGCCATCTCGATGAAGTATATGGTAAAGTGAAGAACGACAACGGCTGGCTGGGCGGAAAAGGCGACGGCTGGGAGGAAACACCCTACTGGCTGGATGGCGCAGTACCCCTGGCCTGGCTGCTCAACGACAAAGAACTGAAAAGTAAAGTACTCCGCTATATCAACTGGACCCTCGATCACCAGCGGCCTTCCGGTTATTTTGGTCCGCTCACCAAAACCGAGCGGGAAAAGAATATAGCCATTGGCGTTAGTAATGCCGCTGATGGCGACGACTGGTGGCCAAAGATGGTGATGTTGAAAGTACTGCAACAATATTATACGGCCACAAATGATCCCCGTGTTTTACCTTTTATGACGCGGTATTTTCACTACCAGTTGCAGGTATTGAAATCCTGCCCGCTGGGCAAATGGACAGAATGGGCCACCTCCCGTGGCGCTGAAAACGTAATGGTAGCACAATGGCTGTACAGTATCAATAAAGACAAACAACTGCTGGAACTGGCAGCACTGCTGCAATCACAGGCATTTACCTGGAGCAGCTGGCTCGGCAACCGCAGCTGGGTAATAGATGCTGCTGCACAGCAAAATGACCAGCACTGGATGCGCCGCCACGGTGTAAATGTAGGTATGGGACTGAAAGATCCCGTGATGAACTACCAGCGCACCGGCGACAAAAAATACCTGCAGGACCTGCACACCGGCTTTACCGACCTCATGAGCCTCCACGGCTTGCCGATGGGCATCTTTTCCGCCGATGAAGACCTTCACGGTAACGCACCTACGCAGGGAACTGAACTGTGCGCCATTGTGGAAGCCATGTTTTCCCTGGAGGAAATTATCGGTATCACAGGCGATCCGTTGTACATGGAAGCATTGGAGCGCATGACCTTTAACGCACTGCCTACACAAACAACCGACGATTATAACAACAAACAATATTTCCAGGTAGCCAACCAGGTGAATATCAAAAGAGGCGTTTTCAATTTCTCCCTGCCATTCGACCGGGAAATGAATAATGTTCTGGGCATGCGCAGCGGCTATACCTGTTGCCTGGCCAATATGCACCAGGGCTGGACGAAGTTCGCCTCGCACCTGTGGTATGGCGCTGCCGGTAACGGCCTCGCGGCACTTACTTACAGCCCCAATGAAGTAACTGCTGAAGTAGGAAAGAATCATACCCCTGTTACCATTCACGAAGAAACCGGCTACCCGTTTGAAGATCAGATCCGTTTCCGGATGAACATGCGGGAGGCAGTTGCCTTTCCCCTCCAACTGCGTATCCCCGCCTGGTGCGATGAAGCAACAATACTGCTCAACGGCCGGAAACTACGTTCTGAAAAAGGCGGCCAGATCATTACTGTGAACCGCAGCTGGAATAACGATGATCAGCTGGTACTGCAACTGCCCATGCAGATACGCACTTCCAACTGGGGCCGTAATTCACGCACCGTGGAAAGAGGACCACTCGTATATGCGTTAAAGTTAGAAGAGCAGTGGGAGAAAGGACATGATGAAGTGGAAGGCGATTATTTCAGTGTTTACCCCAAAGGTGAATGGAACTACGGCCTGCCTGAAAAGATCATCCGCGAGCCGGCAAAGTACCTGAAGGTGAGCACCGTGAAACCGGTAACAGACACATTCGTATGGAACCTGGCACATGCGCCGGTAACGATCACCACCACCGGTAAACAACTCCCTGAGTGGAAACTGGTGGATGATGTGGCGCCCCAACCCGTAACAGACCGGAACGGTATTTATAAAGGTAAAGTAAATGACAAAGAAACCAGTATTACACTGGTGCCCTATGGTTGCACCAAAGTGAGAATTGTAGCATTCCCGGTAGTGAAATAAACAATAGCGTAGCATATTTCAACCAAAAAGACAGCATGTAAGACTGATAATTTAATAAGACCACACAAACATTTGTTATGAAAAAACGATTACGTTTCCGCAATTTAATCCGGAAGGTGATACCGGGCGGCTATTGCCGGCTATTCACGGTATTGTTGCTTTCCTTGGGCCTGATGGCCCATGCTGCGCCTGCAGACATGGTGATTACCGGTAAGGTAACAGACGATAAAGGAATACCACTGGTAGGAGTAACAGTGAATATAAAAGGCACCAATAAAGGAACCGCCACAGATGGCGGCGGAAATTACTCGCTCTCTGTTCCGGAAAACAACGCCGTACTGGTATTTTCCTATGTGGGATTTCTGAAACAGGAAGTACCATTATCGGGCAAAAAAGTAGTAAACGTACAACTGGAAACGGATAGCAAAGGATTGGGAGAAGTGGTAGTGGTAGGGTATGGTACACAAAAAAAGGAATCCCTGACAGGCGCTATCTCCGGCGTAACCAGCAAAGACCTGGAAAGGGTACACGCTTCTACCGTGAGCGCCACGCTGGCGGGTAAAATACCGGGCGTGTCTTTCCGTATGCCCGACGGCAGACCCGGCGCAGGCGCCAACATCCAGATCCGTAATTTCGGAAATGCCCTGTATGTAATTGACGGTATTCAGAAAGATGCCGGCCAGTTCAACAACATTTCCCCCAACGACATTGAAAGCATCACTGTACTCAAAGATGCTTCCGCCGCTATTTATGGCGTAAGGGCCGCAAATGGGGTGGTAGTGGTAACCACCAAAAGAGGTAAAATGGGCGCGGGAAATACCATTAACGTAGATGCCTATACGGGATGGCAGAACTGGTCGAGATTCCCCAAAACGGTAAATGCCTATGAGTGGATGCTCGGTAAAGCCGATGCCGAAATGAATGACGAAAACCCGCATACAGATATCACAAGAGAGGAACTGGAGAAGTGGAAAGCGGGAACAGAAAAGGGATACAGGAGTTTCGACTGGTACGATTTTATTATCAAGAAAAATGCCCCGCAGAATTCTATTAATGTGAATGCTACGGGCGGTTCTGAAAATATCAACTACTATCTTTCCCTCACACGCCTGGATCAAAAATCGGTGCTGGGAAGAGAATTTGATTTTAACCGTACCAATATCCAGAGTAACGTGGATGCCAAAGTGGCGAAGCGTGTAAAAGTAGGCGTACAGATCAACGGTCGTATTGAGCAACGCGATAACCCCGGCGTTCCCGGCGGCGACGACTATTGGGCGCCCCGCTTCGCACTGTTCCGCAACAGGCCTACAGAAAGAGCATACGCCAATGATAACCCGTTGTACCCGAATGATATCGGCCACAACACGGAGAACTGGGCGGTACAGTCAAAAGCCATCTCCGGCTATTGGACGGAAGACTGGCGCGTGCTGCAAACCAACTTCAACGCTACTTACGAAACACCTATCAAAGGGCTCACACTGAAAGGAATGTATTCCTACTATTTCGCTGACAAGCTGATGAACGGTCACGAATATACGTACGATACCTACACCTACCAGGAGGCTACGGATACTTACCTGCGTACCGGCGGAAGCTCCAATCCCTGGAGGGAACGCGGCACGCATAAAGTGCTGGAAAACGTATTGCAGGGCCAGATCAACTATAACAACACTTTTGGTAAACATACCATCGGCGCTACATTGGTGTCTGAGCGCATCAAACGCCGGGAGCTGGATGTGTGGGTGCATGCAGTGCCTAAAAGCAACCTGCTGCCACTGATCCAGTTTTCCGATATGGATACTTACAATGACAACGACTGGACAGAAGCCCGTGTGGGTTATATAGGTCGTTTAAACTATAGTTTCAGTGACAAATATTTCCTGGAAGTAGCCGGCCGTTACGATGGCTCCTGGAAGTTTACACCAGATAAAAGATGGGGCTTCTTTCCATCTATCTCCGGAGGATGGAGGTTAACAGAGGAACCTTTTGTTAAAAACCTGCTGGGAGGGAATTCTATTCTCACAGAATTGAAATTAAGGGCTTCCTATGGAGAACTGGGTGACGATGATATTGGTATCGGTGCCTACGACTACCTGCCCGGCTATACGTACGGCACGTCTACTGTAATCCTGGATGGCACCATTATCAGGGGCTCCCGCGATAAAGGTGTTCCAAACGACCGTCTCTCCTGGTTTACCAGTAAAATTGCTGACGTAGGGCTGGATTACCAGTTGTGGAATGGAAAAATATCCGGCTCGCTCGATTTCTTCAACCGTAAACGTTCCGGGTTACGTGGCCGCAAGTACGATGTACTGGTGCCAAGTGAAATTGGCTACAACCTGCCGGATGAAAACGTGAACAGCGATTCACAGCGGGGCGGCGAATTCTCTGCTGCCTATAACGGCCAGGCAGGTAAAGTGAGCTTTATGATTGGCGGTAACGTATCTTATTCCAGAAGCAGGCTGCTCGAAACCTATAAGCCGATATGGGGCAACTCCTGGGATCATTACCGGAATTCCATTGAAGACCGCTGGAATGGGATCTACTGGGGATATGAAGCCATCGGCCAATTCCAGTCGCAGGATGAAATCAATAAATACCCTGTGAATGTGGACGGACAAGGCAACAAAACTTTGTTACCGGGAGATATCATCTATAAAGACATGAACGGTGATAACGTGATCAATAACCTGGATGAAAGGCCTATTGGCTATCAAACAACAGGTAACCCTACCGTTAACTTTGGTTTAAACTTCGGCGTAAGATGGAATGGTTTTGATTTTGCAGCCGACTTCTCCGGTGGTTCCATGTATTCCTACAATCAGAACTGGGAAATGAGATGGCCCTATCAGAATGGCGGCAACCTGCTTAAACAATTCTACGACGATCGCTGGCACCGTGAAGATCCTTTTGACCTGAACAGCAAATGGATTCCCGGTAAAAACCCACCACTGCGATTCAACAAGGGCGGTCATAGTAACTATAACAAGGCATCTACTTTCTGGTTGCATAATGTACGTTACCTGCGCTTGAGAACAATGGAAATTGGCTATTCTATTCCTCAGCAAATACTGGACAGAATTAGGTTTAAGAAGGTAAGGGTATACGTAAATACCTACAACCTATTCTCCTTCGATAACGTAAAAGACCTTGGAATAGAACCGGAAATAGCAGACGAGAACGGGTTGCAATATCCGCAGAATAAGCTGGTAAACATTGGTTTGAACTTTACTTTCTAAGTAATTAATAAGATTCGTTATGAAAAAAAGTTTGTTATATATAGGTCTTTGTGTACTCGCTTTGAATACGGGTTGCAACAGGGACAAAGACTTCCTGGACGTGCCACCGTCCAACATCCTGCAGAATGAGCAGTTATGGAATGATGAAGGGCTCATCCTTTCTGTACTCGCCGATCTGTACGACCGTTACCCGGACAGGCAAACGGATGTTGAGAATTCGCCGATACCTTCAATGGTGGTACAAACCATAGATAACTGGGGCGAGTTTGCCCGCTTTGATGAGGCCTTCGCATCTGAAAGCGGCCAGTACTGGCGGCATAGCGCCAGCGACTATCCTTATGTATTTCCCGGTATGATTGTAAAAGGTGGACGCGAAGTGACCTATTGGGATTATGCGTATATCAGGGAGTTGAATATATTCATCGAAAAGTGTGGAGCCTCCACAAAACTGAAACAGGAGGTAAAAGACAGGTTTGTTGCCGAAGCCCGTTACCTGAGAGCGGTGGTATATTTTGAAGAAGTAAAAAGGGTGGGCGGTGTGCCGTTGATATTGCAGGCAATGGAGTATGACTACAAAAACGATCCTGCTTATCTGCAACATCCGCGTGCGAAAGAATCAGAGATCTATGATTTTGTGATCAGCGAAATGGATACAGTAAAGAAATATGTGCCTGCAAGCCCCGTGAGTAAAACCCGTGTAACTGTAGGGCTGGCTCTGGCTACCAAAGTCAGGGCGGCATTGTATGCCGGTTCTATCGCAAAACACGGCGCAGAAACACCGCAGGTGTCATTGCCCGGTGGAGAAGTAGGTATCCCCGTTTCAAAAGCAAATGCTTATTATACTACTGCCCTGCAGGCAGCACAGGAACTGATTGCCACCGGCAGTTATTCTTTGTACAAAAAGAATTCGGATAACATCACGCAGAATTTTGTCAGTCTGTTTATCGACAAAGGTTCCAATCCGGAAGTGATTTTTGCAAAGGATTACAAATTGCAGAGCGGACGTGTGCAACCCTGGACCTTGTGGAGCCAGCCACGTTCCAATGCAGAAGAGCAGCAGGGCGGCCGTTTAAACCCGTCGCTGAATCTCGTACAGTCGTTCGAGTTACTGGATAATACTTTTGCCCCGCTTCCCATCAATGCGGCAGGTGGCGGTTATATGTACTATAGTGATCCGATGGATTTGTTTGCCAACAGAGACCCTCGTTTAGCCGCTACTGTTATGTTACCCGGATCTGAATTTAAGGACAAGAAAGTAGATATATGGGCCGGTTATATTAAGAAGGATGGCAGCATTGTTACGGGTGACAACTTCGGGGCAAAAGCCAAGCTGGAGCCGAATGGACCGGATGTGCAGGTAGTTGGATTTGACGGGCCGGTAAATAACCTGGAGTTCAGCGCCCAATCCGGTTTTATTATCCGCAAGTATATGGATCCCACCGTCGGATCGGGTCGTATAGGCACTCAAAGCGAAGTATGGTGGATCCGTTACCGTTATGCAGAAGTGTTGCTCAATGCTGCGGAAGCAGCGTTTGAACTGGGGCAGGCAGGTGTGGCAGCCGGTTATATCAACGAAGTACGTGAAAGGGCTGGGTTCAAAACCCCGCTGACGGCTGGGCAAATCACCTTCGACCGGATTGTGCATGAAAGGAAAGTGGAACTGGCATTTGAAGGCCACGAATTCTGGGATATGAAACGCTGGCGCCTGGCACATAAGGTATGGAATGGTGTGAAAACACCATTGACTACTACACCTGGCACTGCAACTGCGGTAAGTAACCGGGTATTTGCCCTGTGGCCTTACAAGGTATACGATCCGGGAAGCGCCAATAATGGTAAGTATATATTTAAACAGGTATTGCCGGGAGCGGTTACTTCCGCGCATCTGTTCCGGATGGGAAATTATTATGGGTATATCGATGACGATATCCGGAATAATAATCCTAAAATAGTAAAGAATCCTAACCAGTAAAGCGAATTATTATGAGAACTAAAATTCAGTATATCATACTCATTGCATTAGGTATATTTTCTGCCTCCTGTAAGAAAGATAACTACAAGGCGCCCTCCAGTACTTTTAATGGAAGACTGGTATACCAGGGAGAGCCGGTAAATGTTAGTTACAACGATGTATATTTTGAACTCTGGGAACCTGGTTGGGGAAAAAGTATACCCATCAACGTTAATGTAAGCCAGGATGGTTCATTTTCCGCACTGTTGTTCAATGCTGCCTATAAGCTGGTGATTCCCGCGTCACAGGGCCCTTTCAGGTCCATTCCGGACAAAACAACCAATACAGACACCATTCCGTTGACGATCTCCGGCAGCCTGCAACAGGATATCGAGGTAATGCCGTATTACATGATCCGCTCTCCGAAATTTACAGCAGTGGCGAAAAAGCTCACGGCTACCTTTAGTGCGGAAAAGATCATTAAGGATGTTAATGCGCGGGATATTGAGCGGGTATTCCTGTATGTGTGTAAAACGCAGTTTGTGGATGGTCGCAATAGCATTCAAACAGCCGATATGGCCGGTGGCGATATCGTTAATCCTGCGAATATCAGTCTGCAGCTGGATATACCGGACGTGGTGCCGGCACAGCCTTCCGTATTTGCGCGGATTGGTTTAAAGATAGCAGGCGTAGAAGATATGCTTTTCTCCCCCGTACAGGAGATTGCACTGTAGAGAATGATGAACAAACATTCACATGCCCTCCGGTTTTCCGGAGGGCTTTTTATTTTTTCTTCGCTCGTTTCCGAAGCTCATTCACCTGTGCAGTGATGGTTTCAAAGAGGATATCGGTAAGCCGTTTTACAGCTGGGGAGGGCGTTTTTTTACGGATGAGCATAAACACGGCAACATCAGGTAGTGCTGGCAAACCACTGGTCTTTGTGAGTGCTACACAGCCTGCAGGCAGTCCCATTTCTGTGCGGATGGTGATACCCAATCCGGCCTGGGCTGCAGCCCACATCCCTGCTACGCTGCTGCTGGTGAGCGCCGGCCGCCATGTACGTTTAGCTTTTTCCAGCGCTGCCAGCCCCGCACTGCGGAACAGGCATGGCGCTTCAAACAGCAGCAGCGGCAACGGCCGCAGCTGCGCGATGTGCTTTTGCGTGTTACCAATCCATCGTATAGGTACATGCCCTATCAGGATGGCATCATCTGGTATATCTTTTCCAAAGGAAAGTACCACATCCAGTTTACCGCGTTGCAGCTGCTGTTGCAGCACCGCCTGCCGGTCGATCGTCACCTCCACTTCCATGTGCGGATGTACAGCGGCAAACCGTGCCAGCACCACCGGAAGACCACTTTCCGCAAAGTCTGCCGGCAATCCCAGTTTTACCTTCCCTGCTATATGCGTGGCCGTTAGGGCATTGATCGCCTGCTGGTTAACATCCAGCAGTTGCCGGGCATATCCCAGCAATATTTCGCCGGCAGGAGTGAGCTGCCAGCCTCGTCCCTGCCTGATAAATAACTGTTGGCCGGTAATTTCCTCCAGCCGCTGCATCTGCAAACTTACAGCCGATTGCGACCTCGCTACCTGGTCGGCCGCCCGCGCAAAACTATCCAGATCCACTGCCAGCACAAAAGTACGGAGGGTCCATCTCCAGGAGGTCTGTTATCATAGTTTAGTTTTATTAAAGTATAATGTTAAATGTTTCAATATTGCAAATGTATGAAACCATAGTAAATTTGATTCATGAAAAACATATTACTGATCATGAGCATGCTAACTACCGGGGCAGCGGCCGCACAAATGCCAACTGCCCGGAAAACATTGTTGCAGCAGGACCTGACTGGCCTGACTGTAGAAACAGTAAAGATGGACCAGGCCACTTTGGCGTCGGAGCAGCCTACTATCATCATAAATAAATAAGCCATGCCTTTTGTACAGATCTACCTGGGAAAACATCTTTCCCAACAAAATAAAAAAGACATTTCCCTCGCTGTTCATCAGAGTCTCGTGGATATCTTCAGTATTCCTGTAACGGATTATTTCCAAGTGATCCATGCCATGGAACCCGGCGATATTCTTTACCCGGAAAGCTACTTTGAGGTACCGCACACCGAAAACCTGCTCTTTATCCGTATCACCGCCAGGGCCGGCAGAACACCGGATATGAAACAGGCGCTGTATGAAAAGATAGCCAGCCGTATAGCAGCCGCTACACCAGTGAGTGCAGATGACGTTATCATCATCTTCGTGGAAAATGACCTGGCGGATTGGTCTTTCGGCCGCGGTATTGCGCAGATGGTGAAGAAATAGCAATATCGCCGGTTTTAATTTCCTGCAACCATTTAACCGGCAAAGCAAATTTATCGGTAAATTGGGCGCAGGTATGGACACTGTTACAACAGAAAAACAATTGCCGCGCTGGCAGCTTTTCCTGCTTTCCTTCAAAGAAGCATACAAGGCACTGCAGGCCAGCGATCCGCTGCGGATGGCGGGCGCCACTGCCTTTTTCACCACTTTTGCCTTACCAGCTATCCTGATCATTATTATCCAGTTGTTACGTATTATTTTCCGGATACAACATGCCGGTCAGCGTCTTATGATCCAGCTGGAAGGAATGTTTGGAAAGGAAACAACCGAAGCCATCCTGGGAACACTGAGAGCCTTCCGGAGCATTGCGCAGAACTGGATCATCGCCATCGCCGGCTTTATTTTCCTGTTGTTTGTGGCCACTACGCTCTTCAAAATTATTAAAGGCTCGCTGAATGAACTGTGGAAAATAAGATTGATCCATAAAAGCAGTTTTGGAGAAATTATGGTATCCCGGCTGAAAGCAGTATTGGTGATCGTTTTCGCAGGAGTTTTGTTTATCATCGACCTGGTGGCAGAAACTGCGCGCATCTTTCTTGGAAAGTATATAGACCTGTATCTGCCTGCCCTGGGCAGTTATTATAACAGCACGCTCAACTATGTTATTTCTGTGATCATTGTTACCATCTGGTTTTTCCTGGTGTTCCATTTCCTGCCGGACGGCCGCCCGCGATGGAGGGTAGGGATTACCGGCGCACTGGTAACCAGCATCCTGTTTAACATCGGGAAAATGGTGTTGAAAGTAATGCTCACCTACAGCAGTATTAACAGCATTTATGGGGCTTCTGCGTCTACTGTGCTGGTGCTGTTGTTTATGTTTTATTCTTCCCTGATCTTTTATTTCGGCGCCTGCTTTACCTATGCCTGGGGCGCTCTTACCGGCAGACCCGTGGAACCATTGCATTACGCCGGCAGGTTTGAAATTACTCCTGCGGAAGACTAATCTCCTCAATGGATAACAAAGCACCCTGAATAGATAAATAAGTATTACAAAAATGATCTTTTATAGAGATAGATTTGCTGATTGTATAAAGTAATTTTTAAGCAGAATTCCACCTATGGGCAACACAATTTCTTTAAAGGAAAAAATAGGGTATGGCTTTGGAGATATGGCTTCTTCCATGTTCTGGAAGTTGTTTGGTATGTACCTGTTGTTTTTTTATACAGATGTGATGGGCATCGCTGCTGCTGCTGTAGGCACTATGTTCCTGATTACCCGTATATGGGATACTTTCTTTGACCCGGTAGTAGGTACTTTGTCTGACAGAACCCATTCCAGGTGGGGGAAGTTCAGACCCTACATTTTATATATGGGAGTGCCTTTTGGCGTTATAGGCGTACTTACTTTCACTACGCCGGATTACGGCGCCACCGGAAAACTGGTATACGCTTACATTACCTATTCCGCCATGATGATGATCTATTCCCTGATTAACGTGCCTTATGCATCGTTACTGGGCGTGATCTCTGCCGACGGAAAGGAAAGGAATACGCTGGCCTCTTTCAGGATGGCCTTTGCTTTTGGTGGCAGTCTTATTGCGCTGGCGTTGATAGAGCCGCTGGTAAATTTTTTTAGTAAAGCCGGAGGAGAAAATAGCCTGCAAATGGGCTGGCAGCTGGGCGTAGCAGTGATCGCCGTAATTTGTGTGATCTTATTTCTGCTATGCTTTGCCTGGGTAAAAGAAAGAGTGCAGCCTATAAAAGAGGAGCAGTCGTCACTGAAAGAAGACGTAAAGGATCTCTGGAAAAATAAGCCCTGGTGGATATTGCTGGGAGCGGGTATTGCCGCACTGATCTTCAACTCTATCCGCGACGGCGCCACCCTGTACTATTTCAAATATTATATACAGAATGCGCAGGCCTTTAAACTGGGCAGTGTCAGCATTACCTATTCCACGCTGTACCTGGTACTTGGCCAGGCGGCAAATATAGCAGGCGTAATCCTGGCTTCTCCCATTGGTAATAAAATAGGTAAGAAGAATACTTACCTGGGCGCTATGCTGATAGCTTCTATCCTGAGTATCGGGTTTTACTGGCTGGGCCGCGGACAACTCACCCTGATCTTTATATTCCAGTTCCTGATTAGTATTTGTGCAGGTATTATTTTCCCATTGTTATGGTCGATGTACGCAGATATCGCGGACTATTCCGAGTGGAAAAACGGTCGCCGTGCCACTGGCCTGATCTTCTCTTCCTCGTCGATGTCGCAGAAGTTTGGCTGGACGATCGGCGGAGCGCTCACCGGCTGGCTGCTGGGCGCCTTTGGTTTTAAAGCCAACGAAGTACAGGCCGATGCTGCACAAAACGGCATCCTGTTAATGCTTAGTTTTTTACCGGCCATCGGGTCGGTATTGTCTATCATATTTATCGCCATGTACCCGCTCTCTGAAGAGCGCATCGCTACTATCTCTGCTGAACTGGAACAAAGAAGGAAATAATGCAACAGGAATTAAAGACATCACTGGAAAAAGAACTTACCGCCATCCTGGACTACTGGATGAAATATACGCCGGACGAAACATATGGCGGCTTCTTTGGCAAGCTGGGAAATGATAATGTTCCCGTACCCGGAGCGGCAAAGGGTGCGGTATTAAATGCCCGCATCCTGTGGACATTTGCAGCCGCCTACAACACTACCCCCAACCCGGCCTACCTGGCAATAGCAGATCGTGCATACCGGTATTTTAATACACACTTTATTGATCCTGCTTACGGGGGCGTATACTGGACGGTAGACTATACCGGCCAGCCGGCCGAAACAAAGAAACAGGTATATGCCATTGCATTTGCCCTTTACGCATACAGTGAATACTACAAAGCGGCGCCACACCCGGAGGTGCTGTCTACCGCCATTTCCCTGTACAACAACATAGAACAGCACAGTTATGATCCGGTTCATGACGGTTACTTTGAAGCATTCACACGGGAGTGGCAGGAAATAGCGGATCTGCGTCTCAGTGCAAAAGATGCCAATGAAAAGAAAACCATGAATACCCACCTGCATGTAGTGGAAGCGTATGCAAATCTATACACCGTTTGGCCGGACGAGAAACTACGTATACAAATACAACGGTTATTGCAGGTATTTCACGATAAGATCATCGATAAGAAAAGCGGGCATCTGCATTTGTTTTTTGATGAACAATGGCAGGTAAAGGGTAATCATGTATCATACGGACATGACATTGAAGCCAGCTGGCTCCTGCTGGAAGCCGCTGAAATAATCGGCGATCCCACACTCACTGAACAATACCGCAAACTGGCGCTGTTGATCACCAATGCCACCCTGCAGGGCGGCATAGATAAGGATGGTGGCCTCTGGTACGAATATGAAACCTCCCGGCGCCACATGAATACAGAGAAACACTGGTGGCCACAAGCCGAAGCGCTGGTGGGCTTTATCAACGCCTGGCAACTGCAACCACATGGCCGTTACCTGCAACACGCACAAAACACCTGGAACTTTATAACGCAACACATCATCGACAAAACCAACGGCGAATGGTTCTGGGGCGTGTACGCGGATTACAGCATCATCCCGGAAGACAAAGCCGGACTATGGAAGTGTCCTTACCACAATGCGCGGGCGTGCATGGAAGGAATAAAGCGATTATGCGAAGGTTGTCTTGGCTCAGGATTACGCTGATTATACTGATTACCTTGATTTTTACTTTTTTGATTTTAAAAGGATTTTAGATGATTTTAGGGAGATATAAGCGAAAATATCCGCTTATATCTCTCAAAATCCTTTACAAAATCCAAAAAGTAAAATCAAGGTAATCAGTATAATCAGCGTAATCCTGAGCCAAGACAACCTTCGCGGCACCAATACAGAATTCGCATTTTTTAATTTGTAATTAGCAATTACCCCTCACCCGCTTCCGCCGCATAACTATTTTATATATCTTGAAGCATATGAACTGCAAGATATATTCCACGCTGCAAGCTGCATTTTTATTGGGCGCCCTTACGTTATCGGCGCAATCTGATGTAACGGTACGGTTCAGTGAACCAGCCCGGCATTTCACGGCATCTGCCCCGTTGGGAAACGGGCGTATGGGAGCTATGGTATTTGGCAACACCAACAGGGAACGGATTGTATTAAACGAAATATCGATGTGGGCTGGCGGTGTGCAGGATGCCGACAGCAAAGAAGCAGGCAATTACCTGCCACAGATAAGGACATTACTGCTGGAAGGGAAAAATATTGAAGCACAGAAAATGCTGCAGCAATATTTTGTGTGCAAAGGCCCCGGAAGCAGTGGTGGCGCCAATGTGAAGTTTGGTTGCTATCAAACCCTGGGCGACCTTTTTATCCAGTGGAAAGATACCACGTCGGCGGTAAGCAACTACCAGCGGCAACTACGGCTGGATAGCGCCATCAGCGCCGTAAGCTGGGAAAAGAACGGGGTTACTTTTAAAGAAGAAGTACTGGTATCAGCTCCAGGGCAGGTGGCCGTAGTACGCCTCAGCGCCAGCAAACCTGGCAGTCTTTCTTTCAGTACCGGCTTATACCGGAAGGAACGCGCCGCCCTGAAAGTGGTAAACGGCAACCTGGAAATGAGCGGTACGCTCAATGGCGGCAACAACGACCCCGGTGTTCAGTATGCAGCCGTACTGAAAGTAATACTCAAAGGCGGTACCCGTACACAAAGCAATGACCAGATCATCATTACCGGCGCTACTGAATGTTTATTACTGGTAGCCGCCCGTACCAATATGAACTGGCCGGAGGTGGAAACACCAGGTCCGGCCCCGCTGCCGAAAACACTGGCAGATATCAACAAAGCCACCACATCTTCCTGGCAAGCGTTATTACAGTCGCACGTAAAGGACTATACGTCGTTCTTTAACCGTTGTCGTATATCCTTTACCGATAACAGCAATGATGAGGTGAAGACCCTCGCTACCATCGACCGGCTGCAACGCCTGCACGATGGTAAAAAGGACGCTTCCCTGGCCTCCCTGTATTTTAATTTCGGACGGTACCTGCTGATCAGCTCCTCCCGCAATGGCGGCATGCCGGCCAACTTACAGGGGCTTTGGGCAGAAGAATACCAGACACCATGGAACGCCGATTATCATCTCAACATTAATGTACAGATGAACTATTGGCCAGCAGAAGTAACAAACCTGTCGGATTGCCACCAGCCACTGTTTACACTGGCCAGGCAAATGGCGAAATACGGTCAGCGCACCGCCCGCACCTACTATAAAGCAGATGGCTGGGTGGCGCATGTGATCAACAACCCATGGGGCTTTACTTCTCCCGGTGAAGGGGCCGACTGGGGTTCTACGTTAACCGGTGGCGCCTGGGTAGCTACCCATCTCTGGAAACATTACCAGTATACCAACGATAAAAAGTTCCTGAAAGAAATATACCCGGTACTGAAAGGCGCCGCTGTTTTTTATAAAGATATCCTGATCACGGAACCATCGCATCAGTGGCTGGTGACTGCGCCATCCAACTCGCCGGAAAATGCGTACATCCTGCCCAACGGGCAGCAGGGACAAACCTGCATGGGACCAACCATGGATATGCAGATCGGAAGGGATTTACTCAAAGCCAACCAGGAAGCGGCCCGCATCCTGCAAACGGATAAAGGCTGGGCAGATACGCTGCAGGGAGTACTGGCCAAACTGGCGCCAAACCAGGTGAGCCCCAGTACCGGCGGTGTGCAGGAATGGCTGGAAGATTATAAAGAAGCAGATCCGCATCACCGGCACGTATCACCATTATATGGTTTGTATCCGTATGACGAAATTACACCGTGGGATACACCGGAATTAGCTGCGGCAGCAGAAAAAACACTGCTCAGAAGAGGCGATGGTGGCACCGGCTGGTCGCGCGCCTGGAAAATTGCTTTCTGGGCCCGCTTAGGCAACGGTAATCACGCCTATACCATGTTGCAGGAATTATTGGCGCCTGCCGCCGCTACCAGCGAAATCAGTATGCACTCCGGGGCAGGTACTTACGCCAACCTGTTCTGCTCACATCCGCCGTTCCAGATTGATGGTAACTTAGGCGCCGTGGCCGGTATCGCGGAAATGCTGCTGCAAAGCCATGGGGGCGATAACGTAATCCGCCTGCTACCCGCCCTGCCGGACAAGGAGGAATTTGCTGCCGGCCAGGTAAAGGGACTTTGCGCTATCAATGGTTTTGTAGTGGATTTCAGCTGGAAAAATAAAACAGTGCAGGAACTCAACCTGCTCTCCAATACCGGTGCGGAGTGCCGCCTGTTGCTGCCGGAAAGCGCTGTGGTAAAGGATCGAAGCGGAGCAGTGATACCGCATCAGTATAGTGACGGCGTATTGCGCTTCGCTACAAAGAAAGGAATGAAGTATCATATAGCAGTATAAAGTGGCGGAGTTTTGTCTTACTCAGTCTAACCTGAGTAAGACAAAAAAATCGCATCTTTACCTTTCATAACAACCCATATGGAAGATCTGAAACAAGTGGCTGCAAAGGCAGCGTTGGATTATATAAAACCCGGCCATACCATCGGGCTGGGTGCAGGCAGTACCATTGCACATCTGGTGAACTACCTGAAAACGGAGGAAACGTTATTTAAAAGCATTACCACGGTTACCTCTTCCTTTAACACACAGCAACTACTGCAGGAACACGGATTCAACACTAAACAACCAGGAGACGTATCCCGGCTGGATATTTATTTTGACGGATGCGATCAGTTTGATCATCAGCTGAATGCCCTGAAGAGCGGTGGTGGTATTCATACACGGGAAAAATTGCTGGCCGCAATGGCAGATAAATTCATCCTTATCGGCGATGGCTCCAAGTATGTAGCGCAGTTGTACACTACTTTTCCCGTAGTGATAGAAGTGATCCCGGAAGCAGTTCCCTTTGTGCTGAAGCAGCTGAAGAAAATATTTTCACTGGCTAACCCGGTGATCCGGCTTAGTAATAAAAAAGATGGAGCCGTGATTACCGAGAATGGCAACCTGCTTGTTGATATCTGGTTCCGTTCCTTCCCGCCATTAGACAGCCTCAATTATCGTTTAAAGGACATTCCGGGTATTCTCGAAACATCGCTTTTCTATAATATGGCGCATGCTGCCATCATAGCGGGAAAGAAGGGAGTAGAAATTATTCAGAAAGATCCTGCTTACCTGATCTGAAACTCTTTCGTACCTGCGGTTACATGATAACGTAACCCTTTACCAGTGTTTTCTGTAATTACCGGTTTATCGTTTTCATATATTTTTTGTGTGGGTGAGATGTGAAAAAAGATGTCTGCACCGGCATTTGCGGGCACTGTCACACGGTAGGTGATGACCGTACCGTTTCTTTTCCAGGAAGAAACCACGGTTCCGTAAGGGCTGTCATGACTTCCTTCAAAATGATCCAGTCCTTCTACGAAATTAGGAGATAACAGGATGTTTTTAAACCCGGGCGCATTTTCATCCGGCTTAATACCAGCGAGTCCCTTGTACAGCCAGGCGCCTATTTCACCAAACATGATGTGATTGCGCGAAAGATCTGAAGAGGCATTGATATCCCAGTTTTCGAAGAGGGTAGTAGCGCCGTTCATGATCCACCAGCCCCACGATGGAAAAGTGCGTTGCGCGGCCAGTTTCCAGGCTACATCTGCATAGCCGTTTTCGCTCAGCGCATTCAGGATACTTTTGGTGCCCAGCAAACCCACGTCGAGGTGAAAGTTATCTGCGGCTACTCTCTTTGCGAGATTGGCGGCTACCTTGCTTTTCATGGCATCGGGCACTAATCCCCAGTACAGGGCAACGCTTTGCTCTGTTTGTACGCCTTCTCCATAGATACCGGTTTCACGGTTCAGGTATTTGGCATTAAAAGCGGTTTTGATCTTCTCTGCCAGTGCGCTGTATTTACTATGGTCTGATGTTCTGCCAAACAATTTCGCCGCTTTGGCCAGGATCAGCGCGTCGGCATAGTAGTAAGCCGAGGATGTGAATTCCACGGGTGATTTTGATTTTACCGGCACCCAGTCGCCGAGGCCCCAGGTGGTTAGTCCGGACGGACTGATCGCCGTGATCCGGTCCACATAACGGCGCATGTTATCATAGGAGGCCGAGAGCAGTGTAGTATCTCCGTAAAACAGGTAGATGTTCCACGGAATGATGGCGATGGTGCTGGTCCAGTCCGGGCCATTGCCCCATTCATATCCCCAGCCGCTGGTGGGAATGATAGAGGGCAGCACCCCGTTGGGCTGCTGCTCGTCGCGGTGGTCTGCCAGCCATTTTTCATAGATGGTGATGCCATCGTAACTATACAACCCGGTTTCAATGGCAATCTGTGCATCTCCTGTCCAGCCGTTCTTTTCGCGCTGCGGGCAATCCGTTGGATAACCGAACAGGTTGGAGAGATAGGCATTATTGGTGGCCGTGAATAATTTATTGATCATGGTATCGGAGCCATGAATGTGGCCTGCCGGAGGTACATTGCTGTGCATGAAATAGCCGGTGAGACTTTCCTTATTGAGCTGTACCGGTTTACTGCTGGTCACTTCCACATATTGAAAGCCTTTATAGTTGAAGCGGGGCATAAAGGTTTCTTCTCCTTTGCCGCCGAGGATAAAAATATCTGTCTGGAAAGGATCGGTGTCATCTGTGGGGCGGTAATGCACTATAATATTGGAGAGGTCTACAAATCCTTTTTTATCCAGTTGCTCGCCGTGCTTCAGCTTAATGATAGTACCGGCTGCACCGCTTACGCGGATCTTACTTACGCCGGCAATATTTCTGCCCAGGTCATATATCCAGGTGCTGTCGTTGGGATGGGTAACGGCGGTAGCAGGAATTTCCTCCACATTTTCGATGGGATATAATTGTTGCGATACAATGTTTTGGGAAGGCGCGGCACGGTAAATAACCTCTTTCCATTTGTTGTCGTCGAAATTAACGGTGTTCCATCCTGGTTGTTCTTTGCGGGCGTCATAATGTTCTGCGGTATAAATGCTGTTAAATACGATAGGTCCCAATGCCGTTTTCCAGTCTTTCCCAGAGGTAACAGTTTCCACGGTGCCATCGGTATAGGTTACCCGCAGATCGAGGCAGAATGCCGGCCGGCCGCGCCACGGCGCTTCATGAAAGTTCCATACGGCGGTGGACTGGTGATTATACCAGCCATTACCAAGCATTACGCCGATGGCGTTTTTACCGGATTGCAGCAGGGAGGTAACATCGTAGGTAACGTATAACGTGCGGCGGTCGAAGCGGGTGTACATGGGATCGAGGCGATGGTCGCCTGCTTTTTCCCCGTTGATATACAGTTCATACAGGCCCGCTACGGCGATATAGGCGCGGGCAGACTTTATAGATTTCGTAGCGGTGAAAATTTTTCTGAAGTTGGCGGCGGGTTTCAGGCGGGTGTCCTCACCGTCGCTGATCCAGGCGCCTTTCCAGTTGCTTTGCTGCAACATGCCTGTTTCAAACCAGGAGCGGCGTGGAGTGGATTTTACGCCGTCTTTATCCCATACTTCCACGCTCCAGTAGTAGCGGGTAAATGGTTGCAGTGGTTTCCCGGAGTAGCTGGTAAGTATATCTGCGCGGTTAATTTTGCCGGAAGTCCACAACGGGTGGGTGTCCAGGGTCAGTGAATCGGTGGATATGCGGATCTGGTAGGCCGTTTGGCGCGCGCCCGGGCGCGCATCTTCCAGTTGCCACGACAGCCGCGGATGAGCAGCGTCTACACCGAGCGGCATTACCAGGTGTTCGCATTTCAGGTGGGAAGCTTCACAGGGAGTGGCTTTTGCACCGGCGTACACCGTTGATACTGCACACCATAAAATTAAAAGATACAGAAATAGTTTCCGGAATGTTGAATACATGCTAAATGCTTGATTATTTTGCCAACAAGATAAAGTAAGCCGTACTTTTTTTTAATTGTTTTATGTAAATGGAAAAAAGATAGATCGATCTGTCTATTTTGTACTATCTTTGTTCCATGAAGAAGAAAACAGGAGATCCAAAGCAGCGTTTGCTGGATACTGCCACAGCACTTTTCTATAACCAGGGATATCACGCCACGGGCATTAACCAGGTGATTGAGGAAGCTGGTGTGGCGAGAGCCAGTTTATACCTGCATTATGAATCGAAGGAATCTTTGCTCCTGGCGTTTTTACATCAGCGTCATATCGACTGGATGGCCGGGCTGAAAAGCTTTACAGACGAGGCCGGCAAGCCGAAGGATAAAATTGCGGCAGCGTTTGACTTCCTGTTTGATAATAATGAAAGGGAGCATTTCAGGGGCTGCGCCTTTTTGAATATCCTGTCGGAAACTACGGAGAAGGACACAGTGGTGTTGACGGTCATACAGGATCATAAAAAAGACCTGCGCGCTTTTTTAGGTGAGATCCTCACCAATGAGAAGCAATTGGTAAAGGATCATGTATACCTGTTGTTTGAATCCGCGATCGTGGAAAGTCAGCTTTACCGGAACCAGTGGCCGGTGCAGGAAGCGAGAAAAATGGCATTGGGATTGTTGTAATGCGGACCAGGTGCATATTTCATCTCTATAAATTTAAAGATGCCCGGCATCTTTTTTTTAATCTTTTAAAATAGACAGATCGATCTATCTGTAATATTATACTGATCACTTTTAAACAATTATCTCATGGAACAGAAATTCCCCCTTCCTCCATTTACGCATGAAACCGCCCTGCAAAAAGTGCAGATGGCAGAAGACGCCTGGAACAGCCGTGATCCGCAAAAGGTATCATTGGTATATACGCCCGACACCGTATGGCGCAACCGCGACCAGTTTATCAACGGCCGGGAAGAAGTAGTGGCCTTTCTTACAAAGAAATGGCAGCGGGAGCTGGACTACCGCCTGAAAAAAGAACTCTGGAGCTTTACCGACAACCACATCGCCGTATGCTTTGAGTATGAATGGCATGATCATGCCGGTAACTGGTTCCGGTCGTACGGCAATGAACTGTGGGAGTTTAATGCCGATGGATTCATGCAACGCAGGCTGGCCGCCATCAACGATGTGCCTATTAAAAGCAGTGAACGGAAATTCCGCGAACCGGAAGATTTAATACTGGCCTGTTAAAGAGATGTGATTATTATGGTTACCCGGGAAATCATAATAATCACTACTAATCATAGTGTGAATTTTGTAACTTCGCTGAATGAACAAAACAGAAACACTCCAGGAGTTTTACGAACATAAGTTCCAGGCAGTTCCTGATAAGTTACAGCAGGATATAGGTCACTTTAATGTATTCCGGCTGGAGGACTGCATTGTAGACGGCGCTTCAACGGTGAAATACAGTCGCCGTGACTTTTACAAAGTAAGCCTGCTAAGGGGAGCCAACCTTTATCACTATGCAGATAAAACCATTGAAGTAAAAGGCAGCACCCTGATTTTCTTTAACCCGCAGGTTCCTTACGGATGGGAGCCCCTGACGAACGACATCAGCGGCTATTTCTGCATATTCCGGGAGTCCTTTTTTACAGGCGCCACCCGTGGCAACATCCACGACCTGCCCATGATGATGCCGGGGGGTATTCCTTCTTATATACTGACAAAGGCCCAGGACAAAGAAGTATCACAGCTCTTTAAAAAGATGCTCACAGAAATCAATACGGACTACGTTTATAAATACGACCTGCTGCGTAGCTACCTTACAGAAATCATCCATTATGCCTTAAAGATGCAGCCCTCTGAAACCCTGTACCAGCATGCAGATGCGAAGTCGCGTATCACGGCGGTATTTACGGACCTGCTGGAGCGGCAATTCCCCATTGAATCGCCGGCACAGCGGTTTGCATTGCGTTCTGCCAACGATTTCGCAAAGCAGTTGTCTGTGCACGTGAATCACCTGAACCGGGCCATCCGCGAAACCACAGGAAAAACCACCACGGCACACATTGCGGAGCGCGTAACGGCAGAAGCAAAGGCTTTATTAAAGCATACTAACTGGAATGTGGCAGAAATCAGCTATGCCCTTGGATTTGAGGAACCTGCTCACTTCAGCAACTTTTTCAAAAAACAAACCAGTATCCCTCCCGGCGCTTTCCGCGTTGTTTGATTTTTGCAATTATTGGTTTGAATAGCGTAACACGCAGCAGCATTCCCTGTTCTACTTTTGTGTTAACAAAAAACACAAGATCATGGACAACAAAAAAGTATGGTTTGTAACCGGCGCCTCCAAAGGATTAGGCCGCTCCCTCGTAAAACAATTATTAAACAAAGGATATAACGTAGCCGCCACCTCACGTAGTATCGACGACCTGCGCAAAATTGCAACGGACGCGGATTTCCTGCCCCTGGCCGTTGACCTTAATAATGAAAATAGCATACAGGCAGCAGTAAAGGAAACTATCAGCCGCTTCGGTCGCATCGACGTACTGGTGAACAACGCCGGGTACGGACAATTAGGCAGCATTGAAGAACTGTCGGATGCAGAATCACGAAGCAATTTTGATGTGAATGTATTTGGCCTCCTGAATGTAACCCGCAGTATCCTGCCGCAAATGAGAACGCAGCAGTCCGGACACATCATCAACATTTCCTCTATCGCTGGTCTTACCGGTAGCTTCCCCGGCTTCGGTATCTATTGCGCTACCAAGTTCGCGGTAAACGGTTTATCTGAATCGTTGGCGGTTGAAGTGAAACCTTTTGGCATCTCTGTAACCATCGTTTCCCCTGGTTATTTCAGAACCGATTTCCTCTCTTCCGGCTCCCTGGGCCTGCCTGTGAACCAACTGGCCGCATACGAGTCGGTTCGTGCTGCCCAGCACGCGCATCAGGAGGAGATTAACGGCAACCAGCCAGGTGATCCCGAAAAAGCAGTAGCCGCCATTATCGACGTAGCCGCTGCAGACAATGCACCGCTGCATCTCTTCCTCGGAGAAGACGCCTACAATCTCGCGAATCAAAAAATAGCCACGTTGGAAGCTGACCTGGAGCAGTGGAAGGATGTAACAGTGGGAACGGCGATTGTGTAGGATGGATCACAGCGTATTTTGTCTTTCTCGCTGATTACGCTGATTATACTGATTACCCGGATTTTTACTTTTTTGATTTTATAAAGGATTAAGGGAGATAGCAGCGGATATTCGCTTTTATCTCCCTTAATTATGTTAATCAAATAAAATCCAAAAGTAAAAATCCGGGTAATCAGTATAATCAGCGTAATCAGCGAGAAAGACAAAATACGCGCCGGTCCCCTGCACTAAGTCAACGTGACATTAAAGTCCGCCCCCAGCTCGAGCCTCCCTTCGCGCTCCTCCGTGCTGCCAGGAACCTGGAGCCCTTTTATTTTAGCGGTTTTGCCTTTGGTCAGCAGGTCCGCAATGTGTTTGTCGGTTAATTTTTTGCCCAGTATTTCGAACGGAAGTTTGAAGCCGCATTCTTTAAAATTGGCGCAGCCATAGGCGGTGTTGCCTTTTTTGAGCGGATGCGTTTTGCATTTCGGGCATTGCATTTCCGCTATCACTACGGCCTTTTTGGGCTTAGGTTCCTTTTTGGGTTTCTCTTTTTCTTCCGGTACAGGCGGGGGATCAGGGGCAATGGTGATGAACTTGTAGCTGGATGTTTTTACTTCTTTGGTAAGGTCAACTACCATCTGGATCAGTTCATCTTTGAAGGTGTCCATCGCGTACTCGCCTTTTTCTATGAGGCGTAGTTTACGTTCCCACTGACCGGTTAGTTCGGCGCTTTTCAGCAGCTCTGTTTGGATGGTGTCAATGAGATCCATGCCGGTTTGGGTGGCATAGATATTTTTCTTTTTCTTCTCGATATATTTTCTGCGGAACAGGGTTTCGATGATATTGGCGCGGGTGGAAGGCCGGCCGATGCCATTGTCTTTCAGCAGTTCCCTCATTTCCTCATCATCTACCTGCTTGCCGGCAGTTTCCATTGCTCTCAGCAAGGTCGCTTCTGTAAAGGCTTTGGGCGGAGAGGTTTTGCCCTGGTGGATGCGTGGGGTATGTGGTCCGCTTTCACCCACTTCAAAGTGAGGGAGTATTTTCTCTTCTTCTTCCCCTTCCTTTTTCTCTTTTACATCGTTGGCATATACTTCTTTCCATCCCGGTTCTATAATCTGTTTACCGGTTACTTTGAAAGGTACCTGTCCTACTTTACCGAGTACGGTGGTATTGGAGATCTTACATTCCGGGTAGAAAGCGGCAATAAAGCGGCGGGCTACCAGATCGTAGATCCTTTTTTCTTCCAGGGGAAGACCACCGGGATGCTGACCGGTCGGTATGATGGCATGGTGATCTGTTACTTTTTTATCGTCGAAAACAGTCTTTAGCTTTGGGATAGGAGCAGCCAGCAGTGGTGCAGTGAGCGCGTTGTAGGGCGTCATATCCTGCAGGATACCGGCAATTTTCGGATGCAGGTCTTCCGAGAGATAAGTGGTATCCACCCTGGGGTAGGTAGTCAGCTTTTTCTCGTAAAGGTTCTGAATATATTTGAGCGTATCATCTGCAGAGAAGCCGAATTTTTTATTGGCTTCCACCTGCAGGGCGGTGAGGTCAAACAGGCGCGGATTGCCTTCTTTTCCGTCTTTCTTTTCGAAGGAAGTCACCTCAAACGGGTGTTCTTTGAGATAGGCGAGCCCTTTGGCGGCTTTATCCGGTGTTTTCAGGCGGTCGATGGCCGCGGTGAATTCTGTTTCCCGGTAAATGGTTTTCAGTTCCCAGTAGTCTTCCGACACAAAGGCATTGATTTCCTTTTGCCGCTGCACAATCATGGCCAGGGTAGGTGTTTGCACCCTTCCGATGGACAGTACTACCTTACCCTGTGCAAATTTTTTAGTGAACAGCCGGGTGGCGTTCATGCCCAGCAGCCAGTCGCCGATAGCGCGTGCGCTGCCTGCGGCGTACAGGTTGTTATATTGCTCGGATGCTTTCAGGTTTTGAAAGCCATCGCGGATAGCCTCCACTGTCAGAGATGAAATCCAGAGCCTTTTAATGGGGGCGGCGCATTTCGCTTTCAGCAGCACCCAGCGCTGGATTAGTTCTCCTTCCTGCCCGGCATCCCCGCAATTTATCACTTCTTCACAGGCCTGCACCAGGCTTTCTATAATTTTAAACTGTTTTTGTACACCTGAATTTTCAATTAGTTTGATACCGAAGCTGGGAGGGATCATGGGCAGATCTTCCAGTCGCCAGAACTTCCATTGTTCGTAATAATCGTGCGGCTCCTTTAGAGTACAGAAATGTCCGAAAGTCCAGGTTACCTGGTAGCCATTGCCCTCATAGTAGCCATCTTTGCGTTGTTTCGCACCGATCACTTCTGCAATATCCCTTGCCACGCTTGGTTTTTCAGCAATGCAAACTTTCATATTCGTTTAAAATTGGGTAACAAATGTCGGATAAAAAGTTGTAAATGAAAGAAGGTTAAAATACGCCAAAAATCTTAAAATAATCAAGTACACACTTTAACTTTTAGTCTCCAAAAATACCTGTTATTTTAAGGAAGATTTGAAACTAACATCTTTTCCTTATGCGCTTTCCTGCCCTTGTATTATCGTGTGCCTTATCGCTTCCCGCTGTAGCACAATACCCTGCATCTTTTGACGGAAGCTTCGAAAGTAAAAAACCGGGAGGCGCGTTGCCTGACGGGTGGGTCGACTGGGGCGGTAAATACCGCCTGGCCGTCGACGACAGCACCTATTACGAAGGACATGGAGCATTGCGCATTACACCATTTGAAAAAAGAGGAATGAATGATTATGGTTGTACCGTGATACGTATACCCGTTACTTTTGCCGGGAAAACCATTTCGCTCAAAGGCTACCTGAAGCTGGATGCAGTTACCGATGGTTATGCCGGCCTGTTTATGCGGGTAGACGATAAATCGGGTGCCGTATACAAAATGGATAATATGCAGAAGCGGCGGCTGCAGGGAACTACCGGCTGGCAGCAATACAACATTACCCTTTCCCTCCCGTCCGGTGGCGGCACAGTATACGCCGGCGCCATTAATCACAGCAATGGTAACGTATGGGCGGATAACCTGGAAGTATTGATTGATGGCAAATCATTGAAGGACGCACCACCGCTCCACGTGTATAAAGCCGACAGTGATCATGCGTTTGACAAAGGCTCGGGTATCAGTATTTCCAGTCTTACCCCGCTGCAGGCAACACACCTGGAAGTACTTGGAAAGGTTTGGGGCTTCCTGAAATATTATCATCCTGCAATAATGGCCGGGGAGTACAACTGGGACTATGAATTATTCCGGATCTTACCGGAGGTATTGAGCAGTACCAGCGAAACGGCCAGGAATGAGGTCCTGCTTCGGTGGACCAACCAGCTTACGGCGCCGCAGGAGTTCCGGCGTATGCACACCGGTAAAATGGTGATTAAATTCACCCCTGATCTCGACTGGATTTCAGATGAGAAAACATTAGGTACGGCATTATCGGCAGCCCTGAAGACAGTGGCCGCCATGAACCGCGATGATGCCAGTTATTACCTCGGACTGGAGCCTGCTGGTAATCCGGCATTTAAAAATGAGCAGGCCTATAACACCATGGCCTATCCTGACGCCGGTTTCCGCCTGCTGGCATTATACCGCTACTGGAATATCATACAGTATTGTTTTCCTTATAAGCACCTGATCACCGAAGGCTGGAATAATAAACTGGCGGAGTATATACCGGCAATGATTAACGCGGCAGATACTGCGGCATACCAAACTGCGCTGCTGCGGCTGATTGCAGGTATCCACGATTCGCATGCAGGTATATATGGCGCCAATGTGGTGATTCGCAATACAGACAGGTTTAGAACGTTGCCACTGCGGGCACGGTTTGTGGAAAACAAGGCGGTGCTGGTGAAAGTGGGTGATGAAAAATACGGATTGCAGGTTGGTGATGTGATTACCGCTGTTAATAAAGAGCCGGTGACGGCTATGGTACAACGATTATTGCCGCTTGCTTCTGCTTCCAACTATGCCACGCAACTGAACAGGATTGAACGGATCCTGTTTCAAACGCAGGACAGTACCCTGCAGCTGGAATACGAAAGAGAGGGTAAGATCAGCAGTGTAACGCTGGCTACCACTACTTATAAACAGGCCATCATAGCGGGCGACCGCCCATCTGTTTCCTGGAAGATGATCGGGGAAGACGTAGGATATGTATATCCCGGTTATTTTAAGAATACACAAATGGATTCGGTAGGGGAAGCCTTTAAAAACACCAAAGGAATGGTGATAGATATGCGTTCTTATCCCGCAGACAACCTCCTGGCTTCACTTGTGAAGTATGTGCTGCCGTCGCCTGTACCTTTTGCTAAGTTTACTGTTGGCAGTGTACAGCAGCCAGGGTTGTTTGGCGTGACAGGTGAAATGAAGGCCGGCGCAAAGAACAAAGATTATTACAGAGGCAAGATAGTTATCCTGGTGGATGCCACCACGCAAAGCAACGCCGAGTTTGTAACCATGGCGCTCCGGCTGGCGCCGCGTGCTGTGGTGCTGGGCAGTACTACCGCCGGTGCAGATGGAAATGTTTCTTATTTCGCACTTCCCGGTGGCGTGCAAACGCTCATCACCGGCATTGGCGTGTACTATCCTGATGGACGGGAAACGCAACGGGTGGGGATTGTGCCGGATATTGTAATGGAGCCAACGGTGAAGGGTATACGTGAAAACAGGGACGAGCTGCTGGACAAGGCCCTGGCTATTATCAGGGAATAAGTTACTTTTTTGGTAAAGAATATTTCTTTGCTGCTTTATTATATTTCTTCAGGTACTTCCGGTCTTTTTTAACGCCTACGGCTGTTATGATACCGGAAGTTTCTGCTTTTACCCAATAGTTGAAGATGAACTTTTCCCGGTCGCGGATAAAGAACATCCGGGTGGGCCGTTGATTGCGGTTTTTCAGGAAGAGGTTGGCCAGGAACGTTTCCAGGTTAGCCATGAAACCCTGCCGCGTGGAATCCTTTTTATTCAGCACCTGTACGTTCAGGTTGTGATAATAAAAATTCATGGCGCCAAGTGTAGCGTATTTATTTCCGGACCATTGTGAGAAGATCGTATCCGCATAACCGCGTCTTACCTTTACAGCTGCCATCGGGATGGCTACGGCATTAAAATCTTTCAGGTCCATTGGAGCAAGATAGCTTTCTGCTGTAAAGCCGGAAAGGGAATCTCCATAGGATTCATGATAGGAAAAGTAACGGATAGGATTTCCCAGGAGCCTGCCGGTAGCCTGTACCAGGAGGCTGTCGGCGTTGCTGTAGGTGTTGCCGAAATGGGTAATCAGGGCGTTGATATCCGTAATGGGTACGGCTGACCATTTGTTCGTGGACTTCGACGATTCATTGACCGTTACCGCAGATTGTTGTACCACAATGGAATCTACCCGGAGCGCAAATGGAATGGTATGAATTAATTTTGTGGGCATCCATTTTTCAATGCCGTGTTCAAACGGAATTCGTTTATCCCTCGCCGTTGTCAGCTGTGTATTGTCCACCGTAATTTTACGGATAGCAATGGTGGTGTCGCCGGGTTGGTGATGCATATTGATACCGCTGATCTGCAATGCATCTCCTTTCACTGTAATGTAATCGCGTTGCCAGCGGGCAGTGCGGAAAGTTTCCTCTGCCGAAAGGTTGGGCGTCACTTCAAAGTTACGCACCTGAAATGTTTGGGTGGCCGGATCCAGTTTAAAGTTCTCCGCGTTGACATGAACCTGTTTATTGCGATAGTGCAATCCGCCTTCACTGAGCGTGGTATTGTTGATGAATGAGGGCCACTTTATTTTATGACCCTGGCTCCAGGAGAAGGATGCATCTTTAAACATGCCCGATAATTTTTGTAATACCAGTTCAAGCGTATCGGCCTGGTGCAGGGAGAACTGTGCCTCCTGCCAGGTGAGGTCCACACCTGAGCGGAGCGACAGGTGACCGGACTTCTCCTTATGCAACGAACCTTTACTGAGTTGCAGGGATAGCTGCGGAACGGAAGCAATTGTACCGGTATGACTGTAGGAGAGCGCCGATAACTGCATGTTCATATCGCCATATTGCAACAACTGTTGACTGCCGGTATTTACTTCCAGTTGGTTCCCCGTTAGCCGGGCCTGTGTTTCCAGGTGGGTGGTGTCGTGTTCTTTGATGCTGGTATGCGAAACAGCGGCATTGCCCGTAGCCAGTTTACTAATGGCTATCCTGCTGAAGTCAGTGTTATGGATGTTGGTTTGTATATCGAGAGAAGGGGTGGTTATTTTAGTATGCCCGTTACTGTTATGCAGTGTGGCTGCGGCATCGGTAATGTACGTATAACCGTTGCTGTTAAACCGTACGCTGCCAATGGTAGCATCCATTTTTTTACTGTGATGGCTGATGTGGTTAAGCTGGCCTGTGGCGGATGCCCAGGTAAAGAAGTGCTGCCGAGTGCGCATATCTTTCAAAGCTATTTTATCCGCATTAAAACTACTGTGCTCACCGGCGCCTTCGCTGTTGAACTGCACCTTGCCTATATCCAGCCGGGCAACCCGTATTACCGGCAAATCCTTTGCAGGACCTTCTTTTTTAGCGCCATTGTGATGTGCCTGTATATCGATGGCCCCGATCCTTAACACATCTACCTGTATGTCCTTTGATTGCTGAAATACGTCCCAGTCGAATACTTCCCAGTAAAGATCCCGTGCCGCTATGCGGGTGCCGTTTTCCAGTGCCACGGCTACTTTCGTGGCTTTATTATGCCGGTGCGTACCATCGAAGCTGTAGTTATCCATGGTGATATTAGCTTTATCGGAGATCACATTCACCTGCAAAATATGCAGGTTGGGCATGGAATGTTTGATATCTACCAGCGAATCGCTGAGCAGGAAGTTATGCAGCAGGATATCGGTGTTCAGGTTTTTTACCATCAGCGTTACCTTTGATTTGCCGTTGGAAGTAAAATTGATATTGCCATCTACTATCCGGAAGGTGTTCACCTGTATCAGTTCACTGAGACCATGCAGCGTTTGGTAGAAGGCCGGCATTTTAATAGCGGTGCTGTCTATAGGAACTTTGCCTTTAACCCGTTTCTTTGCTTTGGTAAGAAAGGTAATACCCGGTTGATAGAGCACTGCGCTGGTGGCTTTTAAACGCTTTCTCAGCAGGTGTTCCAGGCTTACGTTGTTGAGCCGCAGGGAAGGAGCGCGGAATGTTAATCCTTTGCCGGAATGGTTCATCGGCGTGGGGCTGTATTCCACGTTGTTAAAGATCACATCGTTCCGTTGCAGGATAAATTCGTCCACACTGAGCTGGAACATGCTGTCGAGCGAATAGAACTTTATTTTATCGAGGTTGAGTGCGATGCTGTCGGCGGTGATGGCTGGTGTGGAATCATGTGCAATATTGAGGTTATAAATATTCAGGTTGGTACGTTTGGTGGTGCCGGTAGACACGTTTCCACGAAGCAGCAGTTCGCCGTCTTTTACTTCGATGTACCGGAAGTTCATTCGTTTGAACAGGGTATTGGGCAGGCTGTCCAGCGCTATCTTTTTATCTTTGGTGCTCACCTTCTTGCCAGGGAGTTTTAATACAGGACGGATACATACGAGCGTATCAATCAGTAATTCTTCCCGCATATAAATAGCGGGAAGATGCCGGGCGTTAAAGTAGAACTTATCTGCCTGCAGCGACATTTCCCCTTTTGTGGCAGTGGCGGCACTGAAGATGGTGGCCGAGTCGAGTTCAAAAATCTGTTTTTTACCGGAGAAGTGCAGCCGCCTGAAGCTGATGGTATTCCTGCCATCCGGGAGGATCCAGTGTTGGCGGTCGAATGAGAAGTCCACATCATCAGATCCAAGAATATGATTATCGGAGTTGGTAACCTTGGAGAAGTTGAGGATAGAGAAATTAAAATGATCGACGCGCAGGGGCGGCGGCCCATTTACCTTGCTGTATACCAGGGAACCGTTTTGCAGGTGAACGATGCGGGCATTTACATATTGCAGGGTTTGTTCCAGGTGCTGTACTAAAGATGAAAGCTGGAATCCTTCCTGGCGGGAGCCGCGCGCCACATGTTCATGGATAATGAGCGCAGGGCTGATCACGGAGAGGCTGTCGACCAGCAGTTTTTTATGCAATATCAGCGCGCGCCAGGATTGTATGGAAAGATACACCCTGGGAATGGACACATCGAAATGAGCGGCCACGTTAACGGTGTCTTTCCCGGTGAGCCGTGCGCCGCTGATCACAATATTTCTTTTGAAAAGGGAGAAGTCAATATCATCCGCGTCGAACCTATAGGCATTCCCGGATTCTTTGCTGACGATGTATTGTATGATGTTTACGAACTTATGTTCTACAAGATAATATAACAGCACACCAATGGCTATCCTGAGGATGAGCAGGACCACCAATACTTTCAGCCATATTTTTGCTTTGGGCGATATCTTCATATTCCTGGTATGCGAATGATCTGATTACAAACAGCCGGGCCTTGTATATGTTCATTTTTCAGGAAACCAATTTTGCGATGGCAAAAGCGGCTGCTGCAGCAAGCACGCCTATCATGGTTACTTTCAGGGCTCCCTGCACGGGAGGTTGACCGGTTACTTTACTTTTAAAATAGCCGAATACAAACAGGCAGATGATGGTGAGCGCGGTAGAACCTATCAAACCGCGTTGAGGCGTGTCCGTGAAAAGATAAGCCGATAGTGGCAGCAGTCCTCCTACAAAATAGGAGGCGCCGATGGTGAGCGCGCTTTGCCGCGCCCTGTTTGGGTTGGGTGCTTCCAGTCCCAGTTCAAATTTCATCATGAAGTTCACCCATTTGGTTTTGTCTTTCGACAGTTCAGTGGCAATCAGGTGTTGTACTTCGGGACTGAGGCCATATTCCGCAAACACTTCCTTCACTTCTTCCATTTCTTTGTCGGGTACGGTTTCCACTTCTGTATATTCTCTTCTTAATTCGCTTTCATAGTGTTCCAGTTCTGTTTTCCCGGCGAGGTATCCGCCGAGGCCCATGGCGATACAGCCGGCTACAATTTCGGCGATACCGGCGGTGAGGATGATGTTGTTGCTGCTCACGGCGCCGCTGAGTCCTGCGGCCAGGGCAAAGGGCACGGTTAATCCGTCGCTCATGCCAATGACCATGTCTGTAATAAAATCTGAGCTTTTTAAGTGTTCTTCCTGGTGCATCTTTTTCCGGGTTTAGAGGGCTTCACGTTATAAATATAAGTGCTTTATCGTATTTTGTCTGAACAATGTAAGCGATCATCACCTTTAATCAAAATTGGAAAGTTATGGCAAACGGGATTGTATGTTTTGGTGAAATGCTCTGGGATATTTTACCAGAGAAAGAATTACCCGGTGGCGCGGTGATGAATGTAGCTTACCACCTGCAGAAGCTGGGAGAGCAGGTGTCGCTGGTATCCCGTGTGGGACGGGATGCCCGCGGGCAGGGGTTGCTGGACATGCTGCACCGGTATGGGCTGGATACCAGCCTGGTTCAGACCGATGAACAGCAGGAAACGGGGAAAGTATATGCGGATATGACTGATCCGCATAATGTGCATTATGATATCGTATACCCGGCGGCATGGGATTTTATTGATTACACACCGGCATTGGCGGCGCGGCTAAAGGATACGGCTACACGTTATTTTGTATTCGGAAGTCTTTGTTCGCGCGACAAGGTATCGTTGCATACGTTGCAGCAGGCATTGAAGGAGGAAGTGGTGAAGGTGCTGGATATTAATTTAAGGGAGCCGCATTATACGCAGGCGCATGTGGAATGGTTACTGGCGGAGTGTGATATCCTGAAGCTGAATACGGATGAACTGGCGCTGATCAGCGGATGGTATCATCCTTATGTGGATAAGGAGCAGGCCGTGCGTATGTTATCGGAGCGTTTTGGGATTGCGACTATCGTGGTAACGATGGGCGGTGAGGGTGCGTTGTTGTTTATGAACGATATTTTTTATGTGGAACCTGGTATTGTGGTGAAGGTGGCAGATACCATCGGAAGCGGGGATGCGTTCCTGGCGGGGTTCCTGCATAGTGTGATCCGTGGGCGTGCGGCGCGGGAGTGCCTGGTGTTTGCCAATGCCCTCGGAGCGCTGGTGGCATCTTATGCGGGAGGTGCACCGGACTATGAGGTGAATGATATTTTAAAGCAGAGGAAATAGCTTCCACCCGGAAGTTAATTCCCCTGCCAGATCTGGTGTTATTTGCGGGTGTATTTGATTTCCATGTCTTTTGTTTCTTTCCCGTCGGTTAACCGGTACATTTCCATGGTGTGATGGTCTTTATCCTGCCATTTTAATACCTGGCGTACGTTGTGTTCTTTGCCGGTGGCAGGGTCCAGGCCTTTGCCGGTAAATTCAAGTCCATCGCCGGATTTGAGGGGTTCACCTTCCATCACCATGATGCCGGTGCCCATGTTATCCACCCAGGTGGAGAAGTATTTTTTCTTTGCATTGTCGTACGCCATGGTACTAATGCCTTCGAAGTTCATGCCCATCATGTTGGCAGTGTAACGGCCTTCACAATAGCGGCCGCCAAGGATCATCTTGTAAGTGGCGGTGCCGGTTGATTTGCTGGGCGGTGCATCCGGTTTTTCCCAGAAGGTCATGTCGGCTGTCCATTCGCCATCGGTTTCTGCCATTTTCTGGTGTGCGGGGCCTGGTGTCATGTAGTCTGCCCACGCTTTCATCATGGCGGCAGAGTCTTGCTGGGCAAAGGTTGCGGAGTTAATTAACAGGCATAACGCAGCTGTTAACAGGTAAATTGTTTTCATGATTTGCAGCTGTTTAAGAGATGTTCGTAATGGGGTGAAATTACAGTCCAACAAGGTAAGATATTTATTGCTTTCCGCGATCGCATGCGTGTTACACCTCGTAAATAGCCAGGATTTCCCCTACCTTTGATCCTGAAAAAGAATTTTCCCCTTTATGCAAACAACCATCTTGGATGTGTCAGGAAATAAGGCGCAGCCACTGGCCATAGATGCAGCCATTTCCTTTGAACCATTTATCGCCTATCTCAGGCAGCGGATCCACGAAGAACCCACCGTGAAAGCCCGGTTGTATAAAGAAGCGCTGGCCGCGTTTGAAGCATCGGATATTGGCCGGCGGGATATTCCCCTGGAAGAAACCCCTCAGTATTCCGGCCTGCTGGAATATGTATATGCCTGCCTTTCTCCGGCCATGAGCCCGGAATATCAGCTGGCCTGGGGACTTAGCTTCCCGTTCCTTCCCACTACTTTTTATGGTACAGACCTGATCTATCAACTGCTGGCAAATAATTCGCCGGAGTATAATTACGAAGTAACCCGCACACCGGCAGATTACCACCGGGAGCGCCTGCAGCTGGTGTATTCACTGATCCTGCAACGGCTGTATAATTTCCAGGCGCCGGTAAAAACGGAGCAACACCATGCAGGAGTAAATACAGCTACCGGTTTGCTGCAATATTATGCGGTGGCCATCAGCACCGACTTTGTTGACGTGACGGCGAAGGGTGAGCTGCCGGACATTGATTTTGTGCAGCTGTACACGCATTTCAGTGAAGGCGGTGGTGAAGAGATACTGGAAGATATGTTGCCGCTGGACCTGTTCAGCTTCCGTGGATTTTGTGTGATCACCGTAACAGATGTAACGGCGGAGAAAGCGGTGGAGAATATTGCCGGTATGCGGTTATCGCGTACTACATTGATTGATGAACAGAATTACGAACGGGTGATCTTATCGCTTAAATCGCTGGTGCGTGACAGCAGGATTGAATTCGACCTGTTTCCTTTCCTGCGCGTAAATGATAATCCCGTATATAGTTTTGAAAAAGGTGGAACGGGTGTATTGTTTGTCGTGTGGGGTGAAAGCCGCCTGTCGCCGGAAGAATTCAGCAGGAATGCGAAGGCCTTTATGTCGAAACCACTTTTCTTTTTTTCCGGGGATATCGTAAAAGAAACGCGGGAAGAATATTCCTTCCTGGAACATTTCCGTCAGCAGGGAGTAAAGTCGCTGGCTATTATGCCCATTTTCCATATGGGTGAACCGGTAGGGGCATTTGCGGCACATACCTGGAGCGATCATAGTTTTGACGAGAAAACGTTGTCGCTGCTGGAACCTGCCATAGGCGCAATAGGCCAGCTACTACAGATCTATATAGACGAATTTAACGGGGAGATAGAGCAGGTGATCAAAGAGAAATTTACTTCCATACAACCGGCCGTGCAGTGGAAATTTAATGAGGCCGCCTGGCATTACCTGTACAGGCTGAAAAAGAACCGGCCGGCTGTCATCACCAATATATTGTTTAAAGAAGTATACCCTTTGTATGGCGCTATTGATATCCGGAATTCTACTATAGAAAGAAATAAGGCCATCATCGCTGACCTGGACAGTCATTTAAGCATCCTTGCCAATACCCTGGACTTGCTGCGCAAGTACCAGCAGAATGACCTGCTGCAGGAAATGATCTATCATAGCCAGCGGTGGCAGCAGGCCCTGTTGCATCAACAGCTGAGCCCTTCCGATGAAAACGCGCTGAACAGGTTCCTGGAAGAGGAATCGGTGAATTACCTGCAACATATTGCGGCGCAATATCCTGATACCCGCGAAACGATTAACACCTGCCTGCAAAGCATGGCGGGTAATGTGAATAAAGATGCGCTGGAAACATCTATGCAGCTGATTACCCAGGCGGCGAACAACTACCTGGAGTCAGAGAAAGCCAAGTTGCAGGATTCTTATCCCTGTTATTTTGAAAAGTTCAGAACGGATGGCGTGGAGTATGATATTTACATTGGTCAGTCTATTGCACCGGCGCGACCGTTCAATCATTTTCATCTCAAAAACCTCCGGTTATGGCAGTTATCTTCCATGGTAGCCATCACCAAACTAACCCACTCGCTGATCGCGCAAATGGAGAAGGAGTTGTTTACCACCCAGCTTATTTTTGTGCATAACCATCCTATCGATATCAGCTTCCGGGCAGATGAACGGAAGTTTGATGTGGAGGGTGCATATAACATCCGTTACCAGATGATCAAGAAGCGGATCGATAAAGTACATATCCGGAATACCGAAGAACGGTTAACCCAGCCTGATAAAATTGCGTTGATCTATTCCGACAAAGACGACGTAGATGATTACCTGCCGTTTATCCGCTATTTACAGGAAACCGGTGTACTGGAGCCGGAGCTGGAGGAACTGGAATTGGAAGACCTGCAGGGCCTCAGCGGTTTGAAAGCCCTGCGCCTGGGCGTGGTGGTGGAAGACGCGAAATAAAATATTATCTTTCTCAAAAATAATTTGCATTCCCGTTAATAGTATACTAAGTTTGTAGACTAATAAATCAGCGCGGGGGTAGTACCTCTCAACCGCGGCAAGCAGCTCATGGAGAAAAAAGATTACGATGTAATAGTGGTAGGGTCCGGACCCAATGGCTTATCTGCCGCCATCAGGCTGCAACAGCAAGGGGTATCGGTATTACTGCTGGAAGCAAAGGACATCATTGGCGGGGGCATGCGTACTGCCGAGCTTACGTTGCCGGGGTTTTACCACGACGTATGTTCTGCGGTGCACCCGATGGCGATGGGGTCTCCTTTTTTTTCCAAATTGCCGCTGGCAGATTACGGTTTGGAGTTCGCCTATTCCCCGCTGGAAGCGGCCCACCCGTTTGACGACGGCACGGCGGCCTTCCTGGCGCGCTCGCTGGACGATACCGCCCGTGCGCTGGGAGCAGATAAAAAAGTGTACCGGGAACTGATAAAACCGGTGGCCGACAATTGGGAGGCAGTAGCGGAAGATAGCCTGGGACCCTTTTCGTTTCCGCGGCATCCTTTGATCATGGCCCGTTTTGGGTTGAATGCGCTGCGCTCAGCATCGGCTGTTGCCAACAGGTTTTCCACTACGGCAGCCAGGGGTTTATGGGCCGGCATGACAGCACACTCCATACAGCCCTTGACCAATGTAGCTTCTGCGGCCATCGGCATCGTATTGTCGGCGGTAGGCCATCGTTACGGATGGCCGGTTCCCAAAGGCGGTTCACAAGCCATTGGCAATGCCCTGGCCCAATACTTTGTTTCGTTAGGCGGGGAAATTCAAACAGGCGTGCACGTTAGTTCACTGTCGCAATTGCCATCGCATCATGCAGTGGTGTTTGATCTCACGCCAAAACAACTGCTTACCATTGCCGGTGATCACTTTTCACCATTCTATAAACGGCAACTGTCGCGCTATCGTTACGGTCCGGGCGTGTTTAAAATGGACTGGGCGCTCAGCGGCCCCATTCCTTTTACAGCGCCCGAATGCAGGCAGGCCATCACGGTACACCTGGGAGGCACCTTTGAGGAAATTGCGTTCTCGGAGCAACAGGCATACGATGGTAAGATCTGTAAGGCCCCTTTTGTATTGTTATCGCAGCAAAGCCTGTTTGATGAAAGGGCGCCCGCCGGAAAGCATACAGCATGGGCGTATTGTCACGTGCCCAACGGCAGCGATGCGGATATGACCCAGATCATTGAGCAGCAGATAGAACGCTTTGCACCGGGGTTCCGCGACCTGATCCTGGCAAAACATACTATGAATGCACAACAGATGGAAATATATAATCCAAACTATGTAGGCGGTGATATCAACGGCGGCATCATCGACATCAGGCAGTTGTACACGCGCCCTGCCTGCCGCATTTCACCCTATCGGACTTCTGCCAAAGGAATCTATATCTGTTCCTCTGCCACACCGCCGGGGGGCGGCGTTCATGGCATGTGTGGCTACCATGCTGCCAACACTGTGCTGAAAGATTTTTTTTAAACCGTCACTATCTTAATGAATAAATATGCCTGGAGTTAAGTCTTATTTACAGGAAGATTGGGCCATTGTTGTATTGGGGTTCCTGATCATCCTGCTTTCGCTGGCCGGAGTACATGTTGCTTTACCGGATTACAAATGGAGCACCGCCGGTGACCTTACCATGAAGGTGCTGACCGGCGCCAACTTTTTAAAGATCGGCGCACAGTTTATTTACGTGTTGCTGGTGGCCCTGCTGGGATCCTTTCTTACCGGCAGATCATTAAAAAATACCCTGCTGGTATTCCCGGCAGTGTTTATATTAACCACATTGGCGCTGATTGTAGCGGGTAATGCCGCGTTGAATGAACTGGGACTGGAAGCGGTAATTTTCAGCCTCATCATCGGGTTGCTGATCGGTAACCTGTTTAAACTGCCTGCCTGGTTCCGGGAATCCCTTACGTCGGAGTTTTTTGTGAAGATAGGCCTGGTATTGCTCGGTACCACCGTTATTTTTTCAGATGTGCTGAAAGCCGGTTCCCTTGGACTGATACAGGCATTGGTGGTCGTTATTTCTGTTTGGTATTTTTCCTATTGGGTATGTAAACAACTGAAAATAGATAAAGAGCTGACCATGATGTTGTCCAGCGCGGTGTCTATTTGCGGGGTGTCTGCCGCCATCGCTACTTCCGGCGCTATTAAAGGCGATTCAAAGAAGTTATCGCTGGTGATTTCACTGGTATTGATCACGGCCATCCCGATGATGATCTTTATGCCGATGATAGCCCACCATTTCCAGTTCCCCGAAGAAGTAACAGGGGCCTGGCTGGGCGGCAGTATAGATACTACCGGGGCAGTGGTAGCATCCGGATCACTGGTAGGTGAAACTGCACTGAAGATCAGCACTATCGTGAAATTTTCGCAGAATGTGTTACTGGGTATTGCCGCTTTTGCGATTTCCGTATACTGGACATATACCAAACATCCGAATGCGGCCGACAAGGAGCAAAAGCCCACGCTGAAGGTGATTTGGGACAGGTTTCCAAAATTTGTGATCGGCTTTATCATTGCGTCGCTGGTGTTCTCCTTTTTGTTGTCGCCCGCTGCTATTGCGCCGGTGAAAGGATCGCTGAAAAGTTTACAGGGACTGTGGTTTGCGCTGGCATTTACCAGTATCGGGCTGGAAACAAATTTCAAGGACCTGATCGGCACAGAAAGCAGGAAACCGGTATATGCGTTCCTGATAGCCCAAACGTTTAATGTAATTGTTACACTGATATTGGCTTACCTGCTGTTTTCCTGAACCGGCTGATTACTTTTTTTAGTATTTTGCCGGTATATGAAATACCTGAATCCCTTTGCTTTCCTGGAGAAGATGAATGGCGGACCCGTATCAACAGAGGATACTGCTGCGATATCCCTTCTCCGGAAAAAAATGATGGCAGAGCTGGAATTATCGGAAGAAAAGGTATTACGGGAAGGAGCGCAATGGTTCAGCAAAAACGACCTGCTGCTTTTTTTTGATGAACTGCAGTCGCCCGGCAAATTACACTTACATCAACAGATCAGGGATGATAACGTCCTGTTGGTTTTCCTGGAAACAGGTAAGCTGACAGGATTTTTTAATCATAACCCGCTTTACAATACGCCTGCCTTCCTCACTTTTATAGCTCCGTTTTATGAGCCGGTGTTTACCACTGCGGTACTCGATAGCCTGAAACAACAGCAGGCGCCGGCAGTACAGCAACTGTATGCGAACCCGCTGCTAATGGACGGCGAACACCAGCACCGGAGTTATGATAAAATATTCCGGGCATTACAGGAATCCTATAAAATACTGGAAGCAGCAGAACAACGCAGGAGGGCGGATCCCCGCTCGGGGTGGAAGGACGCAGCGCCGTATGTGAATTTGCAACAGGTACAGGTGTTGAATGCATTGCCGGAAATTTTCCAGGAGTTCAGAAACGACTCTGGTATCCTCATGATCAACTTCGCACTGGCGCTGGATGGTACCCGTGAAAATAAAAAAGCGCTGGAAATCCTGTATGCCGTAAAAGCGTTGAAATGCGGCGCGTATGTGAGAGAAGAAACAGCCAAATATTTACAGCAACTGGAAGAAAAAGCTGCCAGCCGCAAATCATTGCTGGGCAGGTTTTTCGGGAGAGAGTATAAAACGAAACAACAACGCCGGAAACTGCTCCGCGATACCTTGCTGAAGGGAGGAGTTGCGCTGGCCATTATCGTGGCCATCATTATCGGCGCACGCTTTGAACAGGAACAGGTACCCCGTATAAAGGTCAGGGAAAGCGCGAACAGCATTTTTACCGGCGCCCGTACATCGCTGACCATGCAGTATCTTTTATCACAGTTACTGATGGACAATGAAAAGCGTGCGAAGAAGCTATTGGAAGGTACCAGGCTGCCAGTTCCTGCCACAGGCGCAGATGTGTATGGCGCCGATTTTATGAAAGCCGTACGGATGCAGGGAGATTACGGCGCCGGCTTTGTGCGTCCGCCTTTTGGCCGGTCGAGGAAGTGGGCGCCGGAAGACAGCTCCGGGAACGATGCCGCGCACCGGCAAAGCATGCAAGTGGTTAACCGCCAGGATGGAGCGCTGATTACGATGGTGCAAACGCCCGACTCTTTTTACTCGTGTTACATAGCGCCGTTCGACAGCGCCTTTGTGCCCCTGCCGCTTTCCATAAGCAGGGTATACTTTTACGCCGGCACAGGCTGGGACCCGGAATGGAAGGCGGAGTATGCAATGGACTACGTAGCATCTTATCGTGCTAAAGGTTTTTTTCTTATGCCTGTTTATGATGCGCTTTCGTTCCTGAAAACGTCGTGCCTGCAGCTCAACCTGGATAGCAGCTACTGGCAGCACTCCAACCGTTATATCCCGGTAGAAGTTTTCTTATCCGAAAAGAACCAACTGCAACAGCAACTGCAACTCCGGCAGCTGACCAATAATTTCAACGGCGTAGACCTGATTCCGATGGAGTAGCCGCTTTTTTATTTATTTTGCTTTCTTATGAAATATGTGAATCCCCTTAGTTTCCTGGAAGCCGTTCATGGTGGACCCGTAGATACCGGGAACAGTGCTGCGTTATCCCTTCTCCGGAAAAAAATGCTGGCAGAACTGGAACTTTCCGATGATAAGCAACTTAAAGTAAATGATTGGGTATTCAATAAGCACCAGCTCCTGCAGTTTTTTGACCAGCTGTCGGCAGGCAATGAGCTGCGCTATCATGCGCAAATCGCCGCCGACCCCGTACTGCTGCATTTCCTGGAAACGGGTGACATCACCGGCCGGTTTGCCAATAACCCGCTTTACGAAGAGCATGCGTTCCTGAAATTTATCTCTCCTTATTATGAACCGCTGTTTACAAATGCGGTACTGGATAGTTTGAAACATCAGCGGCTGCAAAATACCTCCCATCTTTTTGCCAATCCCTGGCTGCTGGATGCGGAACATACTACTACCAGTTATGGGCGGATATTCCGTTATTTGAGAGTACTGGAAGAACAGGCGAAAATTGTTATAACGAAACTCCGGGCCGGCGAAGTGATGCCATGGAAAGAGCTGTGGGGCTTCGCCAATATTCTCCTGGTGAAACAACTGAATCAGCTGCCGCAAGTGTTTCATGAGTGGAGAAGTGATTACGGTATCTGCATGATTAACCTGGGCCTGGCTATTTACCGGAATGATTTTACAAATGGCATGGCTACACTTGGACTGGTAGGGAAATTACTGACCTCGGAATATGTGCAGGAGGAAATGCAACGATGGAAAGCGAAGATGAAAGGGTACTGGAAGGAGCAGGAGAAAAAGATGTCGCTTACACAGCGGATTGGGCGTTGGGTAGCGCCTATCCGGCCGAAATGGTTAAGTGAACAGGGTGCAGGTTCCCTGATCATTGGTATTGCGCTGATACTTTTTTTTGTTATCAACGTAAGACCGATGTTTACCAGGCACAACCCCACGTTACCTGCATCTACAAATTATTTTGCCGGCAGCCGCACGGAAGCGGCGGTGAAATACCTGCTAGACAATATGCAGGTTGCCGCATTTGATTCCGGCAGAAGCGATATGGCCATAATGCCGAAAACGGGCGCAGATGTATATGGCCCCGATTTTATGGCTGCGCTGGATAAATACCTGTTCAAAAATACCAATGATCCGGCTGGATTGAAAAAGGAGGAAGATCGTTTTATAAACCGGGAGCCTGGAATTACTATACCAACCACAAAAGCAAACACTATTTTCCGTCAAAGCCTGCACCTTTATAACCGTTTAACAGTTCCTTTCATCGCCATGATCCAGACGCCGGATACTTTTTATTCCTGTTATATTGCGCCGGCCGACAGTGCCTTTGTACCATTACAGCTCTCGGTTAACCAGCTGTATATTTATGCAGGGCAATACTGGGATGGAACAAAGGAGGCTAAATACCCGATGAGCGATGTACATGCATACCGCACAAAAGGCTTTTTCCTCCTGCCTTATAAAAATTCCAAAGGCTTCCTCAAAGAAAGCAGCCTTATTTTCAAACTGGATCCCAATTACTGGGCCACTTCCAACCGGAATATCCCTATTGAAATCGGGCTCACAGACAGTACCAGTCTCCACTTCAACCTGCTGGAAAATAATGCCGCAGGCATAGAGCTGGAAATCGCCAATTAGCCGATCCCGGTTCCTTTCAGCTGATCGGCTTCTTTTTTGGTATCCGGCATGAGGTTGTACAGTTGATTCACGGCTACTTTCAGTTCTTCATAATTTTTCCGTTCCAGCGCTCTTTCTCCGATTTCCTTGAAACGGGCAGCTGTTTGCGGGTCAGTATAATCTTCTGTACTTACATTGGCATAGTAATAATACGCATTGATCCAGGTTTCGGGTTTATTGCGTCTTATTTCCCAGGTGAGGTCATTCAGCTCATCAATTTTTGCTTTGATTGCATAGTAGCTTTGTGAAGAAAGACAGGCGCTTTCATCGGCAATGACCTTTTCAAAACGGATCATGCGGGCGCTGTCTTCTTCTTCCCGGATATTATACAAACAATATTCTTTCCGTTTAAAATAGAGTTCGGTAATTTCTACGATCAGCTGGTCTTTCCCGGTGCTGTCGAGGTGTTGCGCGAGTTTACGTTTCTTTTCTTCCAGCTGATATTTTTCATCGGTCACATCGTCTGTGCTGAGCAGTTCCAGGCGGTTGCTGATATGATCAAGATCCACCATGATATCTTGTACCGTGGCAGCCAGTTCATATTGCTGGCTTCTCCTGAATGATTTTATTTTTTCAGATGCACTCAGGCGCAGCTGCCGGATATCGTCGAGCAGTTTACCAGTGTTTATTTTCCTGACCATAGGGTTAAATACTTCGGAGAATTCCTGTTCGTTCATGAGCAATACTGCTTTCACGGACAGGTCCCTGCTTTCGCTGATCTGCAAAGTAATTTCCACATCGGAGCCTTTTACAAGGTCGGTGATGAGGTCTGTGCTTTTTATTTCAATCATGCCGAGAGGGATACAACTGCCCGGGATGGCATAGCGACTTCCTTCCAGTACGTTGATCAGCAGGCTGTCCTGGCCGGTGCGCAGGATGGTTTTCATCACTTCTTTGATGATCGTTTTCCTCAGCGGGAGGATGGCGTTCTTTTCAAAGATAAGTTCCAGCTTGGTCGTATTATTTTCCAGGTCATCTATTTCAATGCAGATATCGTTGGGCAGTGGCTGACCATGAATGTTGAACTTGCCCTGGGAAATAGCGATCACCGGTGCCTGTACCGGCAGTTCGTTGTGGGCGGCATCGAATACCAGGATATTAAATGCGTTGCTGGTATTTTCGGCGAGCAGCAACATTTCGGATATGCGTTCCTGCAGCGGTTTGATGCCGCTGTCGTAGCCGCCGTCGGTACGCACAATGCGATAGCTTAGTCCGGCTACAGGACCGGTTACGATGGCAGTGAAATATTCTTCTTTATCGGCAGTGTTTTTCTGGTAGGCAGTTTTAAACCGGATGTCCGGTATGCCTGCCGCCAAAGGTTTGCTGGCCGCGGATTTGGACGGAGTAATTGTTTTGGTGCCGGCATACCATGCTGCGCCTGCGGCCACCGCGGTGGTAGGATCTACGCTGCAGTTAACCGGGATGCCCAGTTGCGCAGTAACCAGGTTTTTTACCAGCGGGATGTAGGTACTGCCGCCGATCATCACTACTTCTTTGATATCGGCAGCGGTGAGGTGGTTACGGCTGATAATCCTTTTTACCAGATCAACGGAATATTGTATGCGGTCGTATATAACGGTTTCAAATTGTTCGCGGGTGATGGTGAGATAAATATCCTGTGTCTGTCCGCCGGCATCAGTGATCTCGAATTCTATTTCTGCAGAAGAACTGGCGGTGAGCTGCACTTTTACTTCTTCTGCCTTTTTTAGCAGGATATGATACAGGGTATTGTATTTACCGCGTGCGCTGCGCATCTCGTTGAGCAGGTCGGGGAAGGCGTGTTGTTGTTGCAGGGCAGGGATCACCAGTTGCTCTATGATGGCGATGTCGAAGTCAACGCCGCCAAGATAGTTATCTCCTTCATGATCGGTAACACGCATTTCACCGTCCACAATTTTCACGAGGGCCACGTCGAAAGTGCCACCGCCAAGATCATACACCAGCCATTGGCCCTGCAGGGAGGTAGCGTTGGCCTGTTTGTTGGCAAAAGCCAGGCTGGCGGCAATGGGCTCCTGCAACAGCAGTACTTCACTGAAGCCTGCATCGTTACCTGCTTTCTTGGTAGCGTTCGACTGGATCGTATCAAAAGAAGCGGGGATCGTGATGATCACTGCTTCCGGTTTTTCACCGGTATAGATAAAGTTTTTGAGTTCGCGGAGTACAAGGGCAGAGAGTTCTACCGGTGTTTTAAAGTCGCTGGTATTGGGCACAAAAAAAGATTCCGATGTTCCCATTTTTCTTTTGAAAGAAGAGAATACATTTTCCGGATCTTTCTCTATCAGTTCACGGGCTTTGTCGCCAACAATGATCCTGTCTTTCCGGAAGGCCACCACCGAAGGCAGTGTTTCTTTCTGGCCAAACGGGTTTTTGAAGATTTCCACGGCGCCGTTCTGGAACCTGGCGATCAGGGAGTTGGTGGTGCCCAGGTCGATACCGAAATTAATTTGGTTGTTCATAGGTTTATTTTGCGGCGGCAATGACTACCCCTTTTTGTAAAATGGACTTTTGTCCCCCGGCAGTATAATATACAACAGGTTTGATCACATTTACTATTTCCATGTCCGGCGACATATCACCGGTGATACTGGCTTCGTAATCCACCCGTGTTTCCCGGTACGGTTCACCCAATGGATTAAGAATGGTATATCCGGCTTCTTCAAAATGCTGTTTGATCCGGTCTATATTACGTTGCAGGGATAGCAGCTCCGGTTTGGTACTTGTTTTCTTGTCCAGTTCAAAAACCTGGTTAATGATCCGGATATGCAGGGTAGATAGTGGGTCCATTATTCAAATGCTGGTCTAAGCAAATATATGGATAATTTAATCTGTTTACAGGGGCGGTCAAGGAAAACGTTTCCTATGTATGGCATCGGCTTTGATGAGAGGTAGGTCCTTTTGAATAACCATATGCTAAAAGTAGTAACCTGATATATGGAAACAACAACATATCCCGGAAGCCCGTTCCCATTGGGCGCCACCTGGGACGGCCAGGGGGTAAACTTTGCGTTGTATGCAGAAAATGCTACCCGGGTGGAGCTGTGCCTGTTTAATGATCCTGCAGGAAGCGCATACGATACTGTCCGTCTTTCGGACCGCAGCAGTAATGTATGGCATGTCTATCTCCCTGGCGCGAAGCCTGGCCTTTTATATGGCTACCGGGTACATGGCCCGTATGAACCGGCGGAAGGACACCGTTTTAACCCCAATAAACTGCTGATAGATCCTTATGCGAAAGCGGTGAGCGGAACTATCAACTGGCATAATTCGCTGTTCGGATATGAACCGGGGCATCCGGATCAAGACCTGAGTTACAGTGAAACAGACAGCGCTCCTTTTATTCCCAAAAGTGTGGTGATAGATCAACAGTTCAACTGGGGTGATGATAAGCCGCCTAAAACACCTTATCAGCAAAGCATTATTTATGAAACGCATGTAAAGGGTTTCACCAAACTGCATCCCGGTATTCCGGATGAAATACGCGGCACTTACAGGGGCATGGCGCATCCGGCCACTATTGAATATATAAAACAGCTAGGTGTTACCGCGGTGGAGTTGATGCCGGTACATCATTTTGTGGCCGACCGTTACCTGGTAGATAAAGGATTAACGAATTACTGGGGATATAACAGCATTGGTTTTTTTGCGCCGGATGCACGATATGCCGCTTCCGGCTGTTGTGGTGAACAGGTCACGGAATTTAAGGAGATGGTAAAAGCGCTGCATGCCGCCGGTATTGAGGTAATACTGGATGTAGTATACAACCACACCGCCGAAGGCAATCACCTGGGCCCCACCCTTTCCTTCAAAGGCGTGGACAACGCGGTGTATTACCGCCTTACAGAGGATAAAAGGTATTACATGGATTATACCGGTACCGGCAATACGCTGAATGCAAGATTACCGAATGTACTGCGCCTGATCATGGACAGCCTGCGTTACTGGATTACAGACATGCATGTGGATGGTTTTCGCTTCGACCTGGCGGCTACGCTGGCGCGTGAGCTGCATGAAGTAGACCGGCTCAGCGCCTTCTTCGACATCATCCACCAGGACCCGGTTATTTCACAGGTAAAACTTATTGCAGAACCCTGGGATGTGGGCGAAGGCGGCTACCAGGTAGGTAAGTTTCCGCCCGGCTGGGCAGAGTGGAACGGCAAATACCGCGACAGTATCCGTGATTACTGGCGGGGAGCCGACAGCACGCTCGCGGAATTTGCTTCCCGGATCACCGGCAGTGCGGATCTTTATAAAGAAGATTATCGCCGCCCCACTGCCAGCGTTAATTTCATTACCGCGCATGATGGATTCACCTTGCACGACCTGGTATCTTATAATGAGAAACATAATGAAGCCAACGGGGAAGACAATAAAGACGGAGAAAGTCATAACCGCTCCTGGAACTGCGGCAATGAAGGACCCTCGCATGATCCGCTGGTGAATACATTACGACTCCGGCAGAAGAGAAACTTCATCGCCACCCTGTTCTTATCACAAGGCGTTCCGATGTTGCTGGCCGGCGACGAAGCAGGAAGAACACAGCAGGGAAACAATAATGCCTATTGCCAGGATAATGAAGTGAGCTGGCTGAACTGGGCAGGCATAGATGAAGAACTACTTGCCTTTACAAAAAAGATGATTGCGCTTCGCCGGCAGCACCCGGTATTCTGCCGCAAGCGCTGGTTCCGGGGCGAGCCGGTGGAGAGTGTGGGCGTAGAGGATATCGCCTGGTTCCTGCCGGAAGGTACGCCTATGTCTGAAGAGCACTGGGATACCGACTTTGCCCGTTCCCTGGGTGTTTATCTCAATGGACTCAGTTTACGCACCCGCGATGAAAAAGGAAACAAAATCCTGGACGACAGCTTTTATATCATCTTTAACGCACATCATGATGAACTGGGTTTTCAGCTGCCTCCCGCAGCATATGGCGACCGTTGGAAGATGGTGGTGAACACTGCCACCAATGAGGAAGGCGATGAATATACCGCCGGCAGCCAGTTGATGGCAGCGGGCAGATCGCTTATTTTATTAATGAAGGAAGAAGATAAATCAGCCTGATACCATTTCCAGCAGGGCAACCGGGAAGCGATCCAATAATGCCAGCGGAAGCTTCCCGTTTTCCGTTGTTATCCTTTCTCCCGTAAATATATTACGCCATTGCTGTGGCATATTGTTATCCAGCACCAACCACCGCTGGCCAATATTATTATCCGCATTTAATAGCGGCGCTATTACCAGGCAGATATTCTGTTCATGTTGCCGGGCATAGGCTATCAGCGGATCCTGGTCGCCGCTGAGCGGGAGATAGTCGCCTTGCTGAAAAAGTGCAGCATGTGCTTTCCTGAATTGTAAAGCTTTGGCAGCAACAAATAATTTCTCCCAGGCAAAGTGGCGGTTTTCCTTCAGCAGTTTTATTAACGCGGCCGGATCATCTTCTTCCAGCTGCTGTATCAGTGACAGCATATTGGTGCGGCTGAGATAATTTACCGGGCGGCGGTTATCGGGATCTACAAAGCTGAAGTCCCACAGTTCGCAGCCCTGGTAGATATCCGGTATGCCCGGCGCCGTAATTTTCAGCAGCAGCTGGCTGAGTGAATATATAGGCGCATGCTGGTTGATCTTTTCCATAAAAATGCGGAGGCTTTCCAGGAAGCCATGATCCGGGGAAAACAACTGTTGGATAAAACGCAGGCAGCTGTTTTCATAAGCTTCGTCCGGCGCAGTCCAGTTGCTGTGTTCTTTTGATTCGCGCAGCGCTTTGATGAGATAATCGGAAAGCCGTGTGATAAAATCTTCTCCGGGATCATTATTTTCAGGAAAGCCTGCGATGATGGATTGGTAGATGAAGTATTCATCATTTTGCGCCGGTGCGGTTTCTTCGCGGAAAATGCTGTTCATGGCATGCCATTGCTGTACCTGCTGAATCCAAAGGTCGGGAAGCAGGGTGAGTACATTTAAGCGGATGCGCGCATCTTCGCCACGTTTGGTGTCGTGCGTGGCTGTAGCATTCAGTGATCCCGGAAATAATTCCTGCCGTTTGATACTGCGTTCGTGAAAAGTCGCCGGTGTGCATTTATAACCTGCGGGTGAATCTCCTACTTCGTTGTGCGAAAGCAGGGCATTATACACATAAAATACGGTGTCTTCCACGCCCTTTGCGGTGAGCGGGCCGGTGAACTGCATCAGTCTTTTTAAAAACTTTAAAGCAACAGCAGGTTTTTCGAAATCTTCCTCCCACCAGGAGCGGATCAGGGTAAACTCCTCTGTTAATGCAGGCACACGTTGTGTGGCAGCGGTAAGCGCTTCTTCAAGAATATGTATGTCGTTTTCAGGCAGTGGCCATATTTCAGGATAAACACGGTATACAGGCATGCATACCATCCATAATCCCAGCGCCGCTTTCAGCTTCTGGCGGTCGGTGTTTTTTGGCGCCAGCTGGTATTGGAACAACAGGTGCACCAGGTTATCCCATTCGGCGCTGAGTTGTGTTTGGAGGATCATTGTTTTTTTATTCTGCACCAGCTGACGGTATTTGGCGAGTCCGGGGAACAGGGCCCGGTAAAAGCGGCTGATCTTTTCATCGCCCCAGTGATTGGTGAGCAGATGGTTTACATCCGACAAAAATTCATAGCCGGTGGTGCCATCCAGGTGCCAGTTCTCCGGCAATGACTCTCCTTCTGCCAGGATCTTTTCTGCTATAATGTAACAGTTGTCCCCAAAGCGTTCGCGGAGCCTGCGTACATACATAGCCGGTTCCATCAGGCCGTCGATATGATCGATGCGTAGTCCCTGGATAAGACCTTCCTGGTATAGCTCGTGCAGGAATTTGTGCCAGGTGTCAAATACCTGTTTGTCTTCCATCCGCAGGGTGAGGAGTCCATTTACGGTAAAGAAGCGGCGGTAGTTGATCCGTTGCTCCACTTCGCGCCAGTAGGTAAAAAGATAGTATTGTTGTTCCAACAACAGGGTGAGCAGCGCTTCGTGGTTGTTCACCTGTTCCAGGAATGTGTTGAGTATGGTTGTTTGCAGCAAACCGGTAAACAGCCGTTGCTTCTGTGCAGACCAATCTTCCGGCGATAATGGCAGCCGGCTGTTTTGTTTGAGGGTAAGCAGGCATTCGTATATCTGCGGATGTAAATCGTCGAAGGCATCGAGGAGAATATCATAGGCGGTAGCCGACAGCGGGAATTGCAGTCCGCCGGTATCGAATTTAAAGCCTTCCGTATCAGCTGTAAAGGCGATCTGTTTTTCAGTGATGGCCTGCGGCAATGGCCGGTCGAGGAAAGGAACCATCAGCCGGCCGTGGAGTTGCGGATCGCGGTACTCCCAATCGATATCAAAGAAATGATACCAGGGAGAGGAAGGGCCTCTTTCCAATGTGTCCATCAGCCAGGCATTGCCGGGATGCAGCGCCATGTGATTGGGTACAATGTCCTGTATCCAGGTCATGCCGCGTTGTTTGAGTGCAGCGCTGATCCTGCGGAGGTCGTCCAGTGTGCCAATGGCAGGGTTGATGCGATGGGGATGAATGCCATCGTATCCGTGTAAACTGCCGGGTACTGCATCGAATATGGGAGATGCATAAATGGTGGTGATGCCCAGTTGCTGCAGGTAGTCGAGTATTTCTTCCAGGTGTGCAAAGGTGAATGCATCATTGAACTGTATGCGGTACGTGGAAAGAGGGTAAGTAGTATCAGTTTTCATAAGCAATTATTTCATAAACAACAGCAGATAAAGGTGGTATTACCAGTTGGTTTTCGTTTTCAGCTGGAGGTAATGTACCTGGTCCGTTGAACCGCGTACTGGCAGAATCAAATATCTGCCGCAGTTTGCCGTGGGTGGTGTAGGGTACTGTTTGCGTATTGGAATCGAAATTAAATATGATCAGCAGCGTATCAGCGTTCATGCGGCGCTCCAGTATCAGCAGGCGTTCATTTTCTGCACGGTGCACACGGGTGCCTTCCCGGGCGGTGTTGTAAAGAGCCGGTTGTTGTTTACGCAGCGCCAGCAATGCTTTATAGCAGTTGAGCAGGGCCGTGTTATTATCACCAGTGGTATTCCAGCTTAATTTACTTCGCTGAAAAGTAGCAGCATCCTGTGGATCGGGCGCTTCGCCGGCGTGTGCAAATTCCCGCTGCCGTCCTTCCTTTACTGCCTTCATGAGTGCGGGGTCTGTATGAGAGGTGAAAAACAGGAACGGATTTTTTTCTCCATATTCTTCTCCCATAAATAATAAGGGAATAAAGGGAGATAATATGACGGTGGCAGCAGCCAGTTTGAGCGCTTCAAACGGAACCAGTGACGACAGCCGTTCACCCAGCATCCTGTTGCCGGTTTGGTCGTGGTTTTGTGAAAAAACAACGAACTGGTGGAACGGGTTACCGGAAGGTTCCCTGCCGAATTTTCTTTTGCGGTGAACGGAATACTGGCCGGTATAAACGTAGGCGTTTTCAAAGGAGCGGGCGAGATGTGACACGGCGCCAAAGTCTTCGTAATATCCTTGCTGCTCACCGGTTAGGAGGCTATGCAAGGCATGATGGAATTCATCCACCCACTGCGCATCAAGGCCGTAACCTCCTGATGATGCGGAGTTGATAAAGCGTGGATCGTTGAGGTCTATTTCACCGATCAACAGTTTCCGCTTGCCGGTGCGCTCCTGCAGGTCTTTTACGGCTGCCGACAGCTCTTCTGTGAAATGCACAGCGCTGTTGTCGGAGAACGCGTGCACCGCATCGAGACGGAGGCCATCGATATGAAACTCCTCCAGCCACATTAAGGCGTTTTGTATATAAAAGTTACGGACGCCATCGCACCAGGGGCCGTCGAAGTTAACGGCATCGCCCCAGGGTGTTTTATACTTATCGGTGAACCAGGGCGCGAAGTCGGAGAAGTAGTTGCCTTCCGGGCCCTGGTGATTATATACCACATCCAGGATCACAGCGATGTCCAATGCATGGGCTGCATTAACAAGCGTTTTCAGTTCATCCGGTGTGCCATAGCTGTTGTGTACCGCGAACGGATATACGCCATCGTATCCCCAGTTGCGGTTACCCGGAAATTGCGCGATGGGCATTATTTCAATGGCTGTAATGCCAAGTTCTTTGAGATAATGCAGGTGTTGGATGATGCCCCGGAAGTTGCCTCCGGCAGAGAATGTGCCTGTATGTATTTCATAGATGATCATTTTTTCGGGGTCAATACCGGTCCAGTGATCATCTGTAAATGTGAACGACGTTTCAGGAACAGCGGATGGGCCGTGTACGCCTTCCGGCTGCCAGCGGGAAGCCGGGTCGGGGCGTTGCAGGTGGCTATCCAGCAGGTAGGTGTACCGTGTTCCGGGGCGTATGTCCGTTAGCGTTAGTTCCCAATATCCTTCCGCTGAACGTTCCATTGGTAAGAGGCGGTCGTGCAGTTGCAACGCCACTTCCTTACGGAAAGGCGCCCACAGCCGGAAGGTGGTAGCTCCATCTGCGTTGGTGAATATTCCTGCCAAATCGTATCTGCTCATAAAATTACCGGTTATATAGCTGTGTCCATTTTTTTAATCTCGTGATCGTCTTTTTGTCGAACTGCCCCGGCAGCATTCGCCATGCCCAATGTTGCCCTTCTGCTGCGGGTTTGTTCATCCTGGCGGCAGCGCCGAGCCCAAGTACATCCTGCATGGGCAGTATGGCATTGGCCGCAACAGAAGCATATATCATGCGGGCAGGCAGGAGGTGTTTTTTCTTTTTACCGGGCGTAATGCCGGCGTATTGTTTCAGGCGATTGCATGCTGCCGGCGATGCCTCTTCCTCCAGCCATCCGGCAATGGTATTGTTATCGTGTGTGCCGGTATATGCGTAGCAGTTTTGCGGATAGTGATGGGGGATATGCACACTTACGGGCATATCATCGCCGAAGGCGAACTGTAATACTTTCATACCTGGTAACCGGAACTGGTCCCGGAGGTCTGTCACCGCTTTATCGATGTCGCCGAGGTCTTCTGCTACGAAGGGATTGCCGGGAAAAGCGCTGATCATCGCTTTCAGCAGGTCGCCACCCGGACCTGGTTGCCATTCGCCGGTCTTTGCAGTGGGGGCCGTGGCGGGCACCTGCCAGAAAGCGGCAAAGGCCCTGAAGTGGTCGAGCCGGAGAAGGTCGAACCAATGCATGTTCCGTTTAATCCTTTGCATCCACCACTCGTAGCCGGTACTTTTAAGTTGTGGCCAGTGATAGATGGGCATATTCCACCGTTGACCGTTTTCGTTAAAATAATCCGGCGGTACGCCTGCTACGCTGGTCATGTTACCTTTATCGTCCAGCAGGAAAAGTTCGCGGTGGCTCCATACATCTGCTGCCGCGTGGCTGATATAAAAAGGCAGGTCTCCGAACAATTGAATGTTCCGCTGGTGGCAATATGTTTTTAGTTGCTGCCACTGCCGGTCGAAGATGAACTGCCACCATTGTTCCTTTAAACTGATGGCGGCGTATTCAGTGCTGAGACGGGCATCTTTCTTACGGTCGGGCGCATCCCATTCCTGCCAGGGTTTGCCGCCGTATTTGACAGACAGCGCTTTGTGCGTGGCATAGCTTTTCAGCCATGTTGCCTCACGATTGCAGAAGGCGTCAAAGTCGGCCGCTATTGCAGGATAAACGCCGTTGCTGTAATTTAACCAGGCCGATTCCAGGATGGCCATTTTATACCGCGCGGCCACATTGAAATCCACCGTATCTGCCGAAGGCAAAGTAAATTTTACCAACATCTCTTTATCCAGCAATCCGTCTTCCATCAGCAATTCCGGGCTGATCAGCAAAATGTTTCCCGCCATAGCGGATAACGCACTGTACGGGGATGCATTGGAAATATCAACAGGATTTACAGGCAGCACCTGCCATATCTGCTGGCCACTGTTGTGCAGCTGGTCAGCAAACTTCCGTGCAGCAGGCCCCATATCTCCTATTCCAAAAGGGCCGGGCAATGAAGTAATATGCAGGAGTATCCCTGCCTTCCTTGCTATATTGCCGGAAGGTTGTAACGCCATATGTTGTATTTAAAATAACGGATCAGGCAGATAATCGACGGGGCGCTTCCTGTGTTGTTTGATTTCCGTGCATCATTTCCTTTATCAGTGAAGCCACGTTGCTCAGCACCGGAACAGGTTCTGCGATAACTGTCCTGCTGTAATCTTTTTCAAAGATGATTTTCAGTGCATCTCTTAAACAATAAATATCAGGCTGCTTGGGCAAACAGTCCGAGAAGCCATGCGTGCTGAGGTTATCAAGGGGTAGCTGCTCTGCGGCCGCTGCAAAATGTATCACAGGTACAGTGGCCAGCCTTTTTAACCTGCGGATTTGCTGAATAAACAAGGCAGCATGTGCAACTGGTACCCCCGAACTAATAAATATATAATCGGGGACGAAACCGGGTTGTAGTTTCAGATAGGCAAGCGCCTCAAAGGTGTTGTCCTGGCAAATACAGGCCTGGTTAACTTTCAGCAGGTCTAAGGACAGGTAAAACTGGATGCGTTGATCTGCTTTTTCTTCAATGAGAAGGCTGGTAATTTTCTTTTTCATACGACACAATATTGGGATCTGGTTACATTTTAATCCGGAAACAAATCAGGTGCCGGATGATGATATGATTATAAAATGGCTGTGGTGGCCGTTCAGCGGGATCTGTCTTTTTTTATAAGTGGGGATAATATCACTCAATTGTGTAATAATGCCGCAGTGGGTAAACAGCCTGAGGGATTTGTTACAGGCTCATCTGGCGCGGTTATCACGCAGGCTTCGCTTTTATTAACGGTTACTTTTGGCATAAGAATTACTATTAAGAAAGTATGCGAACATCAACGGTTAAAAAGAAAAGATCTTCTCCCCCGGCAAAGGCCGGCAAGGTGTCCGGAAAACTGCAAACACTACTCCGGAAGTATGGTTTTACAGATGCACCGGAGAAGCCTTTCCCCAAAACAGTGAAGCCCATGCTGGCAACGCTGGTAGACCAGCCCCCCGGTGGAGAAGGCTGGCTGTACGAAGTGAAGTGGGATGGTTATCGTGCTGTTGCCTTATGTAAAAATGGTGACGTAAACCTGATATCAAGGAATAACAAATCTTTTAATGATAAATTTTATCCTGTTCACCAGGCATTGCTGCAGTTGAATAAAAATGCAGTGATTGATGGTGAAATTTGTGTACTCAATGAAAAGGGAATCGCTCATTTTGGCGCGCTGCAAAACTGGCGGAGCGAGGCGGATGGGGAACTGATCTATTATATTTTTGACCTGTTATGGTACGACGGAAAGGATCTTACCGGCTTGCCGCTTACCAGCAGAAGGGGGCTGCTGGAGGCCCTTATCCCCGGAACAGACATCATCCGTTACAGCGAATCTTTTAATACGTCCGCCACTGATCTCCTGGCAGCTACAAAGAAAATGGGAATGGAAGGGATTATGGCGAAGAAAGCAGACAGTTTTTATATCCAGGACAGGAGCAGGGACTGGCTAAAAATAAAATCCAATAAAAGGCACGAAGTAGTGATCGGCGGGTTTACTAATAACGAAGGTTCTCCCAAGGCATTCAGCTCCCTGCTGGTAGGCGTGTATGAAAACGGGAAGCTGCGGTATACCGGTAAAATCGGCACCGGGTTTAATACCAGGCAGCAGCAAGAATTGATGCAGCGCTTTCAGCCATTGAAAATAAAGAAATGTCCTTTTATAGAAACGCCTGATGTAAACCAGCCTTCCCGCTTCCGGCCAAACCCGCCGGTGGCAACCGCTACCTGGTTGAAGCCCGAATTGGTTTGTGAAGTGAGCTATGCAGAAATCACGGGCGACGGCGTCATGCGGCATCCAAGCTTTGAAGGCATGCGGACCGACAAGCCAGCCAAAGCTGTTACCGCCGAAGAATCCGCTGAATTAGTGGATATACTCCCTCAAAAAGAAAAGACGAAAACCGTGCGGTTAACCAAACCGGTTGGTACGCGCAGCCGCAAATCGTTGTTGAATCCAACAGAGGCAACACAGGTAAAACAGGTGAGCCAGCATCAGTTGAAGTTCAGTAACCTTGGAAAAAAATTCTGGCCTAAAGAAGGATACACTAAACGGGATATGCTGAATTACTATTACCAGATGGCGCCTTACATCCTTCCTTATCTTCAACACCGCCCCCAGTCGCTTAACCGTTTTCCCAATGGGATAGAAGGTAAAAGTTTTTACCAGAAAGATGTGACCGCTGTAGCGCCTGAATGGGTCAAACAGTTTCCCTACCGCACCAGCGAAGGGGAAGACAAAAATTTCCTGGTAGTAGAAGATGAAGCGAGTTTACTCTGGATGGCTAACCTGGGAGCCATTGAAATGAATCCCTGGAACAGCACCATTCATAACCCGGATAATCCCGACTGGTGTCTGATTGACCTGGATCCCGATAAGGGTAATACTTTCGCGCAGGTGATTCAAACTGCGCAGGTGGTGCATGAGGTACTGGAGGGATTAGGAATTAAAAGTTATCCTAAAACTTCCGGCTCTACGGGCATTCACATTTATATTCCCCTGAACGCAAAATATTCCTATGATCAGTGCCAGCTTTTCGGAAAGCTGGTTGCCACCAAAGCACAGGAGCAGTTACCAACATTTACCAGTATTGAGCGGATGACCCGCAACCGAAAGGGAAAGATCTACATCGATTATTTGCAGAACCGGCCCAAAGCTACGCTTGCCGCACCTTATTCATTGCGGCCCAAGCCAGGAGCCACGGTTTCCATGCCCCTGTATTGGGAGGAAGTGAGGAAAGGATTAAAGATGACCGATTTTACCATTGAGAACGCATTGGCACGTGTCAAATCGGAAGGGGATCTTTTTAAACCGGTATTGGGAAGGGGGATTAATCTGGAACGGTTGCTGAAAAAATTTTAGGTGACGCGGATAGCCCGTGTTTCCCTATTTTAGCAATTCATTTCCACAATCCATGTTATGAAAGAGCGTTCCTTCTTCATCAATGCAACAGGCATTCAGCAAAATACATTTGACGCTATTGTGATCGGCTCGGGGATCAGCGGCGGGTGGGCTGCGAAAGAGTTATGTGAACAGGGATTAAAAACGCTGGTGCTGGAGCGGGGAAAAAATGTGGAGCATGTAAAAGATTATCCGACTGCGACTAAAGCGCCGTGGGAATTTAAGCATCGCGGGCAAATGACGAAGGAGTTTTTACAGGAGAATCCTTTGATCTCCAAGGCTGCGGGGTTTGGAGAAGATACTGCACATTTTTTTATCAAAGATAAAGATCATCCTTACATACAGGAAAAGCCGTTTGATTGGATACGCGGCTACCAGGTAGGAGGGAAGTCGCTCACCTGGGGGCGTGCCTGCCAGCGTTGGAGTGATTTTGAATTTACGGCCCCCGAGCGGTATGGATATGGCCCCGGCTGGCCCGTTAATTATGAAACGGTTGCGCCCTGGTATTCGCATGTTGAAAAGTTCATTGGCGTATGCGGTACCCGAGATGGCATTGAAGCCATGCCGGATGGCGAATTTCTGCCGCCATTTGATCTTAACTGCGCAGAAGCAGCGATACAGCAAAAGATCCATGCAAATTACAAAGACCGTCACCTTGTACATGCGAGGTGGGCGCATCTTACCGAGCCAAAAGAAATACATTTCCAGCAGGGCCGTGTAAAATGCCAGGCCAGGAATTTATGTATGCGGGGATGTCCTTTCGGCGGCTACTTCAGCTCCGTTTCTTCTACGCTGCCGTGGGCAAAGAAAACCGGGAACCTTACGATACGGCCTTTTTCTGTTGTGCATTCCATCATTTACGACGAACAAAAAGGCAAAGCTACGGGTGTGCGGGTAATTGATACCAACACAAAACAGGTCACCGATTTTTTTGCACGGATCATTTTTGTAAATGCCTCGGCGCTGAACAGCAACCTGGTGTTGCTCAACTCTACCAGCCGTCGTTTCCCTGACGGTCTTGGTAATGACAGCGGGTTGCTGGGTAAGTATGTAGCGTTTCATAATTACAGGGCGTCGGTGAGTGGCGGTATAGAAGGAATGGAAGATCAATACTACTATGGGCGTAATCCTACGGAGCCTATCATTGCCAACTACCGGAACCTGCACCGCCAGGACACTGATTATGTAGGTGGGTTCACCACTTTTATGGGCGCGCATCGCGGGCGGGGAAACGGGGAGGGCATAGGCGCTGCGTGTAAGGAAGCGTTATCCGAACCGGGCGCCTGGAGCACTTATATGTATATGCAGGGAGAAACTATTCAGAAAGAAACCAACCAGGTGAGATTAAGTACCGACCAAAAGGATCAGTGGGGCATACCACTGTTGGTGATGTCTGTTGATTATGATGATAACGACGAAAAGATGATCCGTGACTTCCTGACGCAAAGTGCAGAGATGCTGGAGAAGGCAGGGTGTAAAAATATTCAGCAGCATGATAACAAGCAGGCCCCGGGTCTGGACATACACGAAATGGGAGGTTGCCGCATGGGGAAGGATGCCCGTACTTCGTTGCTGAACGAATGGAACCAGCTGCATCATTGTAAAAATGTATTTGTAACAGATGGCGCTGCCATGGCGAGTACCGGCAATCAAAGCCCTTCGCTTTTATATATGGCGCTCACGGCAAGGGCTGCGAGCTATGCGGTGAGTGAAATGAAGAAGGGAAATTTGTAACAACAGTTTTTTTATTGAGGGTTTGTCGGAATTTATAGTTATATTAATATAGAAAATATAAAAAGATGAAAATTGCCGCCTCAAAAATACTTCCTTCCATTAACGAATTAGCGGAGACTTTAAAGCAAAAGTTTTCCGACAGGTATTCATATGAACTATTTGATTTCGGTAACAAGCAAAGTATTTTTGTGGAGAAGTCTGCTTTTGTATCGATCCAGGTAACAAGAGAAGAAAATGAAATTATGATAGAGAGAATTGCAAAACCATCTATTTTCACGGCGGTTTTCTTTTTAGTGGATCTTATTGTTACGGGTAGCGGCAATGTATTGTACCGGCTTTCGCCATTCCATTCAGAACAGCAAAAACTCGAACAGGAATTAAGTGCCTTTTTAAAAAAGGAATATAATTAGTCAGCACTTCTTTCTGCTTTTCCTTCCCATATAAATTCAAAAATTACCTTTTATTTCGTCAGGCTATCCCGATGAACGCAGAATACAGGCTATGATTTGTCAATCGCTGGGTACCTACCAGTGTTTTACCAATCATAGCCTGTGTTGTTTTTCGGCGGGTAAAAAGGGGAGATAGTGCATGGGGAGTGCATGCTTAGTGCATGAGGAGTGCATGGGGAGTGCATGCGAACAGTATTAGTACTGTATGGAAGATCCATGGTATACCCATGGATGAGGCAACTCAGAAGTATCGGTGAAGTAGTCACGGCACGACCGGGAAGCGTGTTTTTAGCTACGGTGTCCCCGGTTCACGGCCAGGTCCAGGCGAACCATATAGCCCTCCATTTTCCCGCCCCCGTCTTTTTGTTTTGTTTTTCCGGAATTAGATATTATCTTAAAGCTGTTCCTTTTTCCACATAAACTTACCAGACGTTATGAAAACTTGGTTGCTACTCCTTTTAGCCGTTGTCTTCTCCCCGTTTTTGCAATCGAATGCACAGTCGTTGCCTGCCATCGGCATCTGTTCTTCTTTTTCCAACGACAGTCTCGCTGCTGCCAACGGGTTTACTTTCATGGAAGAAACCGTGCGGAAGATCCTTTCACCTGCACTGAGCGAGGCCCAGTTCAGGGAACAGCTGCATGCCATCCGCAGCAGTAAATGCAAGATCCAGAGTTGTAACGTATTTATTCCCGGAACCATGAAACTAACCGGCAACGAAGTAGACGAAGCTAAAGTGCTGGGGTATGTGGACTCCGTGATGCAACGGGCAAAAATCGCCGGAATAAAGATCATTGTACTGGGCAGCGGGGAAGCCAGGAAAATACCGGAGGGCGCGGACCGGGCCAAATGTAAACAACAATTCATTCAACTGTGCCGTAAAATGGCAGTGGTGGCGGCAAAATATAACGTGACCATTGCTATGGAAAACCTCAATTCCACCGAGACTAATTTTGTGAATACCCTGTCAGAAGGCTATGAGATCGTTACCGCCATACAACATCCTAACTTCCGGCTTACGGCAGATATCTATCATATGCTTAAAGAGCATGAATCTCCTGCCAGCATCGAAAATGCCAAAGCAGTACTGGTACATTGCCATATCGCGGAAAGGGATAAACGTACACCTCCCGGTGTAGCCGGCGACGATTTCCGGCCCTATTTTGCCGCCCTGCATAAAATCGGATATACCGGTCATATTATGATGGAATGCCGCTGGGACGACCCTGCTACGCAGTACAAACCAGCCTTCGACTACCTCGAAGGACAACTGAAAGAAGCTTACGCCAAATAAACAACACACTATAAAAAAACGCCTTTATATGTCTGAATCAAAAAAAACAAGACGGGAATTCCTGCAACAGTCGTTACTGGCAGGAGCCGGCCTCACGATCAGTGCTATGGGAATGCCCGCCAGCAGCTACGCCCGCATCATGGGCGCCAACGACCGTGTAAATGTGGGACTGGTAGGATTCTCCGATCGCGCACGCCAGGCCCTGTTGCCATCTTTCTTTAATAACAACAAGGAACTGAACTTCGACCTGGTGGCTGTATCTGATATATGGAACCGCCGCAGGGACGAAGGAAAGGCTTTCCTGCAGCAGAAAACCGGGCATAATGTACAGGCCTGTATGAATAACGATGAGCTGTACAATATCAAAGGACTGGATGCGGTATTCATCGCCTCCGCCGATTTTCAGCATGCTTATCATACCATTGAAGCAGTAAAAAACAAGTGCGACGTATACAGTGAAAAACCTTTCGCGGAAACAATGGAAGATGCCCGCAGTGCTCTCAAAGCCGTGAAAGACTCGGGCCGCATTATGCAGGTGGGTACACAGCGCCGCAGTGGTCCAAGCTATCATGCAGCCGCCAACTTTATCCAGCAGGGAAAATTTGGTCCCATTACGATGGTGGAAATGACCTGGAACGTTAACCAGCCAGGCCGCTGGCGCCGCCCGGACCTGGTAAATTCCATTAAAGAATCAGATACCGACTGGAAACGCTTCCTGGCAGGTCGCCCGCAGGATAGCTGGGACCCGCGTAAATATCTCGAATACCGCCTCTTCTGGCCCTACTCTTCCGGTATCTTCGGACAGTGGATGACACACCAGATAGACACCGTGCATTGGTTCAGCGGATTGAAACATCCACGCAGCGCGGTCGCCAACGGCGGCATTTATATGTGGAAAGACGGTCGTAAAAATCCGGATACCCTCACCGCAGTTTTCGACTACGGTCCGGAGAATGATCCTACCAACGGTTTCCAGGTAATGTACAGCAGCCGTTTCCACAACTCCGCCGGCGGTACCAAAGAAATTTATTACTCCAATGGTGGCACTATTGATATGTCTACCAACAAAATAAGCGCTACCGGTGGTCTCACAGAAAGAGAAGCCCAGGAAATGGGGATGCACGCCAACCTGCTGACGCCTCAAACGCTCAGCAATGACGAAGCTGCCACCACCAGCGCCAACACCGGCGGCGACCCGCTCACCAACGCGCATGTACGCAACTGGATGACATCGGTACGTGAACGTAAGCAACCCAATGCGCCGATCGAAGCGGCCTACTCACATTCTATTGCACTCATCATGGGTAATGCGGCCTACCGCACCGGTATGAAAGCCACCTTTGATGAAGCCACCCAGGAAGTAATGGTGGGAGGTAAAGTATTTAAAATGTAAAACACGAGGCGGAGGGAAGACATTCCCTCCGCTTTAATAATCAGTTTGTCCCCATTAGTCTGCGCGTTACCCCATTGTTGAAAAAAGACGGGAATACTTTGTATTTTGGATCAGCGAAGTAATTGCAAGGTATAGCAACATGAACATGAAAATTTTTAACACATTGCTGCCCATTGCAGCAGGATTTACCCTGTTAACCGCACCCGTAGCGGCACAGCAAAAGAAAACACCCCCTCCCAATATTGTTTTTATTCTGGCCGACGACCTGGGTTATGGCGACCTGAGTGCATATGGTCAACGAAAATTCAATACGCCCCATATCGATCAGCTGGCAAAGCAGGGCATGCGGTTTACACAATTCTATGCCGGCACGTCGGTATGCGCACCCTCCCGTGCGTCGCTGGTTACCGGCCTGCATACAGGTCATACTTTTATCCGCGGCAATAAAGAAATACAACCCGAAGGACAACAGCCTATAGCCGACACTGTTATCACGCTAATGGAAGTACTGAAAAAAGCCGGGTATACTTCCGGCATCTTTGGTAAGTGGGGACTGGGCCCGGTAGGCTCGGAAGGTGATCCGATGAAGCAAGGGACAGACCGGTTTTATGGCTATAACTGCCAGCGCGAATCGCACCGCTTTTTCCCAACACACCTGTGGGACAACGATACCAAAGTGGTACTGGAACAAAACGGCCGGCTGGAGCACATGAACACTTATGCGCCGGATCTCATCCAGCAGCAGGCGCTCCGCTTCCTGGATGATAATAAAAACAAACCTTTCTTTTTATACCTCACCTACACCCTGCCACATGCAGAGCTGCAGGTGCCGGATGATAGCCTCTTCCGGCATTTTAAAGGCAAGTTTGAAGAGAAGCCCTATAAAGGCAACGACTACGGTCCTAACGCCACCGTGCCCGGTTACGCTTCACAGCAATATCCGCATGCTGCCTTTGCCACCATGGTTACGAGGCTGGATAATTATGTAGGAGAGGTGATGGCGCGCTTAAAAGAACTGGGCCTGGATAAAAATACCCTGGTAATTTTTACGAGCGACAACGGTCCGCATAAAGAAGGCGGCGCCGATCCGGCATTCTTCAACAGCAGCGGAGGTTTCCGCGGCGTTAAACGCGACCTGTACGAAGGCGGTATCCGTGAACCATTTATTGCACGCTGGCCCGGCAACATCAAAGCCGGCAGTACCAACAGCTTCCAGGGCGCTTTCTGGGACATCATGCCCACACTGGCGCAACTCACCAACGCACCCGCAGTACCCTATACAGATGGCGTGTCACTACTACCCACCCTCACCGGTAAAAAAGGACAGCAACCACATAACTATCTCTACTGGGAATTCCACGAAGACGGCGGCCGCCAGGCCGTGCGGCAGGGAAATTGGAAAGCCGTGCGCCTCCACGCCGCTCAACACCCCGATGGAGCATTGGAATTATACGACCTTTCCACCGACCCCGGAGAAACAAAGAACATAGCCGCCGCCCATCCCGATATTACGCGCAAACTGACCGCCTACATGCGCGAAGCACACGTGGAGACGGCGTTGTATCCTTTCCAGGAGAAGTAAGCGGATTTTGTCTTTCTCGCTGATTACGCTGATTTTGCTGATTACTCGAATTTTTACTTTTTGATTTTTTTGATTTTCTTAGGATATAAAAAAAGGGAGATAAAAGCGATACATCCGCTTTTATCTCCTTAATCCTTTACAAAATCCAAAAGTAAAAATCCGAGTAATCAGCAAAATCAGCGTAATCAGCGAGAAAGACAAAATTCGCGCTACTAGCTCCGATCCACCAGTTTGTTCATTGCTTCACTATACCTTTCCCCGGTGTTGGGATACTTCCGCAGTAAGTCTTCCAGGTTTTGCAGATCAGCAGGTGTTAAACTCACGTCTACAGCGCCGGCGTTATCGAGGAGGTATTTTCTTCTTTTGGTGCCCGGAATCGGGATGATATTTTCGCCCTGTGCTAATACCCATGCCAGTGCCAGTTGAGCAGGGGTACAGTTTTTACCGGCAGCCAGTTCCGCAAATCCGGCGGCCAGCAGGCGGTTGTTTTCCGCATGTTCGCCCTGGTAGCGGGGGAGAGATTTCCGGAAGTCGTTGTCAGCAAGATTGGATATATCGAGGTCGTTGGTAACAAGGCCCCGCGCAAGCGGACTGAATGGCACAAAGCTGATGCCCATCTCTTTACAGGCAGGCAGGATCTCTTTCTCCACATCCCTTGTTAACAAAGAGTATTCACTCTGTAATGCGCTGATGGGATGTACGGCATGCGCTTTACGCAGGCTGGTAACAGAAGCTTCAGAGAGGCCGAGGTAGCGTACCTTTCCTTCCTTCACCAGGTCTGCCATGGCGCCTACCATTTCTTCCACGCGGCACATTCGGATCGATGCGGTGGGCATAATATAAATCAATCACATCCGTTTGTAATCTTTTTAAGCTGGCTTCCACGGCTTTCTTCATGTACGCGGGTGAACCATCGAACTGCACGGCGCCGGGCGAAGCAGGCGAAGAAGTGAATCCAAATTTGGTGGCCAGGAATATTTTGCTGCGGTTAGGCTTCAATACTTTCGCAATCAGCTCTTCATTTTTACCGGCAGCATACACATCCGCGGTGTCCCAGAAATTGATCCCGATTTCCAGGGCTTTTTCCAGCGTGGCAATGGATTCCACGTCGTCCGGTGTGCCATAGGCATGGCTCATTCCCATGCAGCCCAGTCCAATGGCTGACAATTGTACGTCTGTTGTTCCGAGTGTTCTGTACTTCATATAATGTAATTTCGGGTTGCTGTAATACAATGAGGCAAAGATAGGCGGCGTAATACTTGTATAGTTGTAATTATGACAGTATTAATTGTGCAAATCAAAGATACCCCCTGTACGAAAGGTACCGAATATTCGTATTTTTAAGGCCCATTATGAACCACGATAAACAACATCAGTTAGTTACCGCATTCAGCGTTACCGATATCACCGACTGGTTTTGCGATGATATCCGGTTAACGCATACCGTTTCCCGTTACACAAAGCCCGATAAAATCCGTGCCAGCAACGATACCGATGTGGTACGCCTCCATTTTGGTATGAAAGGCGATTATGCTTTTTCGTATAAACAACTGGACCGTTCTTTTGACCTCATCGGCGGGCATCATAATATTATGTATTCAAATGGCTTTGAGATCGAAATAATGCCCAAAGCCACTGAGATAGAAACATTCGGGATCCAGTTCTCCAAAAAACAATTCCTGGAATTTACCGAAAACGGGAATGAACACCTGCAACGGTTTTGTGAAGCCGTGCTGAGTGGAAAAAGCGTATTGCTGTCTGAAAACTGGGGCCCTATTGACGCGGGTATTCAACAGGTAATCAGCCAGATACTGAACTGCCGTTTTACGGGTCAGCTGAAAAAATTATTCCTCCTGTCAAAGAGTATTGAATTGCTGGTACTATCGGCCGAAGCATATAATTACACCGCGAAGAAAGACATCTTTATAAAAAATAAAACAGATAAAGAAAAGATCATTGCTGTCAGAGACCTGATCAACGACCGGCTTAGTAACCCGCCTGGCCTCAGTGAAATAGCGCAACTCGTAGGACTGAACGAATATAAACTCAAACGCGGTTTTAAAGAAACATTTAATTCCACGGTGTTCGATTATCTCACCGGGCAACGCCTGGAGCTGGCTAACCAGTACCTGCAGGGAACACAGAAAACATCCGCTGAAATAGCCTATGAGCTGGGCTATTCCACGCCCCAGCATTTTAATAATGCTTTTAAAAAGAAGTTCGGGGTCACTCCCAATTCCGTTAGAATTAATCCGTAAAATGCAATCGGGCGGAACAGCCGTTGCTTAATATTGTACTATCAAAAACAATGTATTATGGACAAGCAGTTAAAACTTTCGGAAAGTACCAGTATCAACGCCCCCGTTTCAAAAGTATGGGCCGCCATCACTGATAAGACCCTGATCAAACAATATTTTTTTGGAACAGATGTTACCAGCGACTGGAAAGTGGGCAGTCCTGTGATCTGGTCCGGTGAATGGGAAGGACAACACTACGAAGAAAAAGGCGAAGTACTGGCGATGGAGCCGGACAAAAAACTATCTTTCACCTACCTGAGTTCCGGCAAAGAAGATAAACCGGAAAACTATTCCGTCATCGTTTATACCCTGAACAGCAACGGTAACGGCGCTACCGGCTTTACCATCACCCAGGAAAATTTTGAAAACCAGGAAGCCTGTGATCATTCGCGCGACAACTGGCGGCAGGTGCTGGCCGGCCTGAAGAAGGTCGCAGAGAGCGTGTGATGCGGATTTTGTCTTTCTCGCTGATTACGCTGATTATACTGATTACTCGGATTTTTACTTTTGGATTTTTAGATTTCTTTAAATAATAATTAAGGGAGATAGAAGCGGATATATCCACTTCTATCTCCCTTAATCCTTTATAAAGTCCAGAAAGTAAAAATCAAGCAAATCAGTATAATCAGCGTAATCAGTGTTCCAAGACAAAATCCGCATGAACAATCCGCGGACTTCCGTTGTTCTAATATCCTGACAACTCCGCCAAACAATCTAAAGGTATTACGTATGAAAATCTTAAGTACTTTAATCATTGTATTATTTGTTTGCATATCCTCCATTGCCCAGAAACCACGTGTGATCATCCTGGCTACCGGCGGCACTATTGCCGGGGAAGGCGCTTCGGCGGACAGGGCGGCTTACACGGCAGGTAAGGTGCCCATTGCATCTTTACTGAAAGCGGTGCCGGGCATTGAGAAAATTGCAGACATTACCGGTGAACAGGTAGCGAATGTAGGCAGCCAGGATATGACCATTGATATCTGGATGAAGCTGAATAAACGGATCAACGAAATATATGCGAACAACGAAGCCGATGGTATTGTGATCACGCACGGTACCGATACGCAGGAAGAAACGGCGTATTTTCTGAACCTCACCGAACGTTCGGATAAGCCGGTGGTGCTCACCGGCTCCATGCGCCCCTCTACCGCTATCAGCGCGGATGGCCCCAAAAATTTATTTGATGCCGTTACCGTGGCTGCCAGCCCCAAATCTGCCGGTCGGGGTGTACTGCTGGTATTTAATGAAAGCATTTTTGACGGCCGTGATGTATCAAAAGGAAATACGACCAAAGTAGATGCCTTCTATGCCCCCAACCTCGGGCCATTGGGCCAGGTGTACGATGGCAGGGTGGCCTATTACCAGAACGCCATGCGGAAAGCAAATAAAGCAACACCTTTTGATATTGCCGGCGTTACCTCACTACCCAAAGTAGGCATCGCCTATATGTATGCCGATGCGGATCCGGTAGCCATTAATAATTTTGTAAAAGACGGTTACAAGGGAATTGTTATTGCAGGTGTGGGCAACGGTAATTTCAACAAAGCCTTTTACAACGCTATCGACGAAGCCATAAAGAAAGGCGTGGTGGTAGTGCGTTCCAGTCATGTTGGCTCCGGACGCGTTACGCAATATGATGAAGTAGACGACAAAGCGCTGGGTACCATTGTGAGTGATGACCTCAACCCGCAGAAAGCCAGGATCCTCCTGATGCTCGGACTTACCAAAACAAGCAATAAGGATATGTTGCAGAGTTACTTTTTCACCTATTGACCCGAAAATATCATTTTATGGGACTGTCTTATATCAAAACTACCGTTGCAGAACAACGTGCCTTGCAGAAATTAAGCCCTTTTGAACTGAAGGACACGCTGATTTCACTGGCACAGAACACCGCACAAAAAAGTATTGAAGTAATGCTGAATGCAGGGCGTGGTAATCCCAACTGGACGGCCGCCACACCACGGGAAGCCTTCTTCCTGCTGGGGCAATTCGGTATTGCAGAATGCCGTCGTAATATGCCCGAAGAGCATGGATTTACCGGTGTGCCGGAGAAAAGCGGTATTGCCGATCGTTTCAAGAGTTTTCTGGCCCTGCATAAAAATGCGCCTGGCGCAGCGCTGCTGCAACAGGCCTATTTATACGGACAAAACGCACACCAGTTTAACGACGATGCCTTTGTATTTGAACTGGCGGAAAGCGTGATCGGCAATGAATACCCGGTGCCCGGCCGCATGCTGGCGCACATGGAACCAATTGTGCATGATTATATTGTTCAGGAGATGTGCGAGGGGGAAAAGCAGAAAGGCAAATTCGACCTGTTTGCCGTAGAAGGCGGCACCGCGGCGATGTGTTATATTTTCGATTCACTGATGCAGAATAAACTGCTGAAACAGGGATCAAAGATTGCATTGATGGTGCCTGTTTTTACGCCTTACCTGGAAATACCGGAACTGGACCGGTACCAGTTTGAAGTGGTGTATATAAACGCAAAGGGCGAAACCAAAGAAGGCCGGCATACCTGGCAGTACCCGGATGAAGAACTGGAAAAATTAAAGGATCCCGGCATCAAAGTATTGTTTTGCGTAAACCCCAGCAATCCGCCATCAAGGGCGCTGGCGCCTGATGCGCTGGATAAGCTGTCAAAGATTGTAAAGAAAGATAACCCCCATTTGATGATTGTAACGGATGATGTATATGGCACGTTTGTGAACGGGTTCCAGTCGTTGCTGGCAAAAATTCCCTACAACACCATTTGCGTATACTCCTTCTCCAAATATTTTGGTTGTACCGGCTGGCGTTTAGGCGTGATCGCTATTCATGAAGATAATATCTTTGATGAACAGATCGCCGCTTTACCGGCTACTGCAAAAAAAGATCTGGCAAAGCGGTATAGTACCACTACATTGCACCCGGAAAAAATGAAGTTCATTGACCGCATGGTGGCCGACAGCCGCCAGGTGGCGCTGAACCATACGGCAGGATTGTCGTTGCCGCAGCAAACGCAAATGACTTTATTCAGCCTGTTTGCGTTGCTCGACAAAGAAAACAATTATAAACAGGTAGCGCAAACGCTGGTGCATAAACGGCTGAAGCTATTGTGGGATAAGCTGGAACAACAGCAGCTGGAAGATCCGCTTAATACCGGTTATTATTCTGAAATAGATATTGCATCCTGGGCATCGAAAATTTATGGAGATGATTTCCTGAAATGGTTGCAGAAAAAAATGCAGCCCACCGACATTCTTTTCCGGCTGGCAGAAAAAACAGCGATCGTATTACTGAATGGCGGCGGTTTTGCGGGCCCCGAATGGTCGGTAAGGGTATCACTGGCCAATTTACCTACCGATGCTTATACATTGATAGGAGAGAGCCTCACTGAAATTATGCACGAATATGTGAGCGCATATAAAGAAGAAACCGGTAAAAAGTAGCTTTTTTTCATAATGATAGATGTACGGCAGGTGGCATTGCAAGGGCTGCCTGCTGTTTTTTTTATGATTTGGTAATAAGCGGGGAATTGGCCAACTTAGCAGGTATGAAAGCACCCAAAAACGCATGGCGTATACGGCTGTTATGCCTCCTGGCATTTTGCAGTGTATCTGCACACGCGCAGCATTATGTTCCCACAGACGCTGGTTCCAAAGTACAGTTTACCATTATCAATCACCTGGTTTTTACGTCTACGGTGAATGGCTATTTCAAAGGATTAAAAGGGAGTATCCGTTTTGATCCGCGTGATCTGAAGTCGTCATCAATAAACGCTACCGTGGATGTAAATACCATCAGCACTGGTATTGGTAAGCGCGACAGGGACCTGCTGGAGGAGAAATATTTTAATGCGGCAAAATACCCGGTGATGAAGATCGTTTCTTCCGCCATTGCAGCTACAGACAAGCCCTCTACGTACCAGCTCACTGCGGCGCTTACCATCAAGGGAATTACTCGGACCATCACCTTTCCGTTTACAGCAGTAGTATCTGCGGAAGCGGTGCAGCTGACCGGTAAGTTTACTATTAACCGGAAGGACTTCCAGGTGGGGCCGGATAATGCCATCGATGATAAGCTCACAGTAACGCTGAACGTACAGGCAAAAAAACAGTAACGGTGATACGCCGTGTGCCCGTACACGGGTATCATCGTTACCGGCAGCCATTACAACGGTTGCGAAAAATGGTGGGCGGAGATACGGAATCCCTGCCGGTGATACAGCCGGTGCGCAGGATACAGCCCGTGTCCGGAGTCCAGCTGTACAGAACGCAATCCTTCACTTTTCGCCAGCGCTTTTATATGATCCAGCAACAGGGCAGCATAACCCCGGCCCTGGTATTCAGGAAGGCAGGCCAGATCATCTATATAAATTGTTTTCCCGGTAAATAGCTTGTTCATATGACGGAAGCCTGCAAAGGCCGCCACTTTGGAAGGATCTTCTTCTGCCGTGATATACACAATTTCATATTTTTCAGATTGCATTTCTTTCAGCTGGGGTAACAGCTGTTCCCGTTCCAGAAAGGGACGGAGAAAAAGAATGACTTCACTGCAGGCCTGCAGGTCGGCTTCACTGCGGGCAGTTTTTACAGACACCATATCGCTTGGTTTAAATGGGCTTATTGAGGAATGCGCCGGGTGGTAATCCCGATACGGTCCCACGCGTTAATAATATTCACCGCCATGATCAGCTGGGCAGTACCATTCAGGCCAAATGCGGCCAGCGCTTTTTCATAGGTTTCATCAGTAAGACCTTGCTCACTGATGAGCGTAATTTCTTCCGTCATAGCCAGGATAATCCTTTCTTCTTCGGTGAATTGCGGTGATTCACGCCATACGGGGAGCAGCAGCAACCGCTGCATGGTTTCACCTAAATTAAGCGCATCCTTGCTATGTTTATTTACACAAAAGGCGCAGCCATTAATCTGAGAGGCACGTATTCTTATCAGCTCATGATGGAGCGGGGCAATGCCGGTAGTAGCGAGATATTTTTCCAGTCCGAGCATAGCGGCGTAGGCGCCTGGTTCCGTTTCGTTCATCAAAAATCTGGTTGTCATCGTCAATTGTTTTGTATTAAAAATGATCCACAAATTTACCATCAACTGGAGTATCTTAGTAGTCCACTTTGTAATTGTTAAGTAGTCCAGATGCTGCCATTTAAAACGCTCATACAAACAGATAAAACGCTGAAATTGCCGGTGTACCAGCAAATTGCCAACCGGCTCATCGGGCTTATCCAGGAAGGGATACTGAAACCCGGGCTGTTCCTGCCGGGCAGCCGGGTATTGGCGTTGCAGCTGGAGGTGCACCGGAAAACGGTGATTGCGGCTTATGATGAGCTGGTGAGCCAGGACTGGCTGGTGGCAATGCCGCGCAAGGGTGTGATGGTGGCGGCCAATTTGCCGGTGATGAAGCCCAGGACCTACCGGGACGCTGCCTCTCCCTATGAGGATGCAGCAGCCTTTCCATTTCACGAGGTTCCTACCATCACATTGGCAGGTGTGCCGCCGGCTGCCGGTACGCTGATCATCAACGATGGTTTTCCGGATGCGCGGTTGGCGCCGCTGGCCGACTGGGTAAAGGAATGCCGCTCGGTGATTGAAAGTCCCCGGTATGCCAAGCTGCTGATGTATGGTGGCGCTACCGGGCTGGAATCGCTGCGGAAGCAGATGCTGGAGTACCTTTCTGATACACGCGGATTAAACATCAGTATGCCGCACATCATGATTACCCGTGGTGCGCAAATGGCTATCTACCTGGCTGCCGCGTTGCTCATTAAAAAAGATGACCTGGTAATTGTTGGTAGTCCGAACTATTTTTTTGCAGACCTCTGTTTCGAACAGCTCGGCGCAAAGCTGCTGCGGGTGCCGGTAGATGAAGAAGGTATTGATGTGGATATGATTGAACAACTTTGCGGCAAGCGGAAAATAAAGATGCTGTACCTGGTTACGCATCATCACCATCCTACCACGGTTACGCTGAGCGCAGCGCGGCGAATGAAGCTGCTGGCTGTGATCCGGAAATACAAACTGCCTGTGATAGAAGACGATTACGACTATGATTTCCACTACAGCTCGGCGCCCATTTTACCGCTAGCCAGTGCAGATCATGGAGGTAACGTCATTTACATCGGGTCGTTTACCAAATCGCTGGGACTATCAATCCGAATCGGGTTTATGATTGCTCCTGCGGATTTCATTGAAGCCGCTGCCAACCTGCGTCGGCTGATGGACCTGCGCGGGGATAATCTTTCTGAGCAGGCATTAGCCAACCTGCTTGCGGATGGTACCATAGAGCGGCATCTTAAAAAATCAAATAAAATTTATAAAGAAAGACGGGACCTGCTTTGTCATTTACTGAGCACCAAACTCGGCGACGCAGTAAAGTTTACGGTTCCTTCCGGCGGAATGGCTATCTGGTTGCGCTTCTCCAAAAAATACCCGCTCAAAAAAATCGCTGCAAAGGCAGCGGAACTCGGCCTGCACATGACAAGCGGGGGGCAATACCACTATGGCGCTGCATCGCAGAATGCGCTACGCTTCGGCTTCGCTTCCCTCAACAATAAAGAAATTGCTGCGGTGGTGGGGGTGCTCGAAGAGGTGTGCGAATTTTGTCTTGGCTCAGGATTACGCTGATTATACTGATTAATTTGATTTTATCTTTTGGATTTTTTTTCTGATTTCTAGATTTATAATAAAGGGAGATATAAGCGAATATTTCCGCTTATATCTCCCTTAATCCTTTATAAAATCAAAAAAGTTAAAATCAAATTAATCAGTATAATCAGCGTAATCAGCGAGAAAGACAAAATTCGCTTACTGGTCGAAGAACTGCCTGGTGCGGTTAAGCCGGAGATCTTTCAGCAGGCTGGCTTTGGCGCTGATCGTAAAGCTGAACTGCCGGTAGGTACCGAAGGGAATGAGGTTGATGGAGAGATTGAAGTCGTGCAGATCCCGCGAGATATACATGTTGGTGTAGGCGATTTCCATGTTGGTAAAATCGAAGCCGCTGTTCAGGCCAATCTTCCATTTGGGCGTGAGACTGAAGTCGCCGTTAAAACTTACATATTGCGTGATACGTTTTACTACGCCGCCGGAGTCGGGGATGATGGTGTTGGTATACGATAGACTATAAGAAAGATCTATGCGCCAGGGGATATCGAAGTCCACGTATTCACCGGGATTGTTGCGTATTTGCGCCAGCTGGCGTTGTTGCGCGGCAAAGGCGGCGTCGCCACCCTGGACGTTTTGGAGGGAATCCATTGTTTGTTCTTTGGCGGCGCCCTTTTTATCTTTCGATTGGAAGGAGGTGCTCATGGAAATGCTGGCGTTGGTTAAACGACCCAGGCTGATTTTTCCCTGCTGCCACACGTATTTATCGATGCGGCGGCCGCGGGCATCTACCTGGTAGGGGTCGAGATTGCCGCTGGCGGAGATGTTCAGTTTATCGAACAGGTTGGTACGGGCGTATAAGCTGAAAGTCGACAACTTAAAGGAGTCGGCCACCAGGTTGTAGCTGCCGTTGATGCCAAAACCATCCAGTAGTTTTATTTTCTTTTCATGGTGCCCGGTGGTATCTTTTTTAGAGAATACTTTCATCTCCAGGTTATTATCCAGCCCGAAGTTAATACCTCCAAAAGCACCAGGGGAAGGTACCCCGATGATGGCTCCGTCGAAGTCGGATACCATTTGTTTATCGCCTTCCTTGTTGTATTGCAGCTCATGGTAATATTGACTGGAAAGGTCCGGGCGGTAGCTCACACTCATGGTGGGCCGCATCACATGGCGGATGGCTTTGATCTTCGAGTTTTTGTTAAAGGTGTACATACCGTACATGGCAGTAGACAGTGACATGCTGGCGCTGATGTCGCGGGCACTGTAAAATCCGGGAATGTAGGTGGTATCGATAGCGCCACCCGCGGTATCCGATCCAGGGTTCTTTTTATTGGGATCCCATTTGCGGACGAATTTCTTGGTATACCAGTATTCTGTATAGTTAATCCCTGGTGATAACGTAAAGGTTTTTTTAAACACCGGGATAGAGAATGAGATCGGGATACTGTGCTGCATGCCGGTTTGCATGGCGTCAAACATGGCTTGTTTACCAAACAGGGAATCCTTGAAGTTAGCCTGGTTGCGCAGGATAGTATTATAGGAGATCCCGATCTTTTCGTACCACTTTGGTGCGCCCACCATTTCCTTTGGCTGGAAAGGATAGATCGTGTTCACCGTGAAAGTGGCGTCCGGGAAGGAGATAGACACATCACGGGTGCTCAGGTTCTGCGAGTGGTTCAACCCCATGGTGAGGTTGTAGGGCTTCCCCTGCCAGGTTTTGGAGAACGTGATAGACGACCCGATGTTATTATTTACACGTGTGTTGTAATCATACACGTTGTACTTGTTATAGGAAGAGGTGCCAAAGTTCACGGCAGCGCCGAAGTTTACACCGGGACGTGCTTTGCTGTCCATGCTATGGTTCCAGGTGACCCGGAAATCTTTGGAGGTACTGAACTCTGATTTCACTTCCGGATCGCCGAAGCGGGTGTTGGCAAAGTCGAAGTTAAAGCCGCCGTTGTATTTATAGCGTTTCCGGTAAGTGGGACTGGCTTTGATGCCCCAGCTGCCGTACGAGTAGAGGTCTATGCGCGTGGTGAGGTCGAAGTTGTCGCCCAGGCCGAGATAGTACCCGCCGTTTTCCAGGCCAATTCCCTTTTGCTGGTTCACCACGTACTGCGGCGGCAGTATCCCGGAGCGCTGACCGTGGGTGATGGGGAAAATGGCGAAGGGTATATACAACGGTGTGGGTATGCCTTCAATTTCCAGGTTAGCCGGGCCGGAGATCACCAGCTTATCGGGGATCACTTTTATTTTGCGGGCGCGGAATTGGAAGTGTGGGGTATCGAGATCGCAGGTGGTAAAAGTATTTTTAAAACCGAAGATGGTATTGTCCGGCATCCGTTTGGATTGCTGGCTGGTGATAAATCCTTCTCCGTATACCGACCTGGTATTATAAATTTTTGCTTTCCGGGAGGTAATATTAAACTGCATGGTATCAGATTCGAAGCTCTGGCCGTTGTCTGTCATTACGGGGCGGCCAATGGCTTTGCCGGCGGTATCGGTCATTTTGGTGGCTTCCACCATCCCGTTTTCCTGGTCGAAGCTGATACGCTCCGCGGTGATGTTGGTTTCTTTATATTTGGTATCGCCGCTACCGTACAGGAGTATACGTTTTTTGGGTATCTGCATTACGATAGAGTCTTTCGCCTTGTAATGGATAGGGGCATCCATGCTATCGGGTGAGGCAATGGGCAAAGTATCGGCAGGGAGGCTGTCCAATGCATCCGGTGAAACAATGAGGGCCGTATGAGGTACGCCTGCGGCAATAAGAATAAGGGCAATCAGTAAAACCGAAAGTAGCTGGCAAAGTATTTTCATGTATGCAATTGGATGGCATCCGTGGAGCGAAAATAGTACCGGAATGGTTACGTTTGCTTCGTGTAACTGGTTACAAAAAGGATAGTGACGGGGAACATTTAAGCAAAAGGGAATGCAGATCAGCCGGGATGGCTGTGAGAGACATTTTGGAAGCTGTTGGTGGAAAGTGGAAGGGGTTGATACTTTAACATTTTATTTTGTAAAGGATTGCGCGGATTTTGTCTTTCTCACCTGATTACGCTGATTATACTGATTAGTTTGATTTTTACTTTTGGATTTTATTTGATTAAGATAAATAAGGGAGATAAAAGCGAATATCCGCTTCTATCTCCCTTAATCCTTTATAAAATCAAAAGTAAAAATCCGGGTAATCAGTATAATCAGCGTAATCAGTGAGAAAGACAAAATCCGCTGCGATCACGCTAATAAAATAATCCTCGTAATAAATTTTTCTTGTCGTCCAGTGGTGGCTTTGACGCCAGGAACGCAGACATTTGCTGGCTGCTCAGCACTGTGGCAAGTTTTGTTTTAAAGTCGTTGAACAGGGCGGGCTGCTGCTGCCTGTAAACGCTGAGGTCTTGTTTGTTTGCCAGCGCCAATGTTCTTTTGGCGTCGAGGTAGTTCAGGATTATTTTATTTACCTGTGGTTTTTGTGTATCGGTTACTGAAATGTTTTTCAGGTAGATCATGCTATAATCGGTATTGGCCCTTGTTTGATTATAGCCTTGTTTTACCTGGTTCACCGGCGACAGGTTACTCTGTTGGGCCTGCGCTAATTTGCCGCCCAGTAGAGTTATAACAGCTATGAAGAATATCTTTTTCATCTGATAAAATTTAAATAATAAAATTACTGGTGGTTCCATGTTATCCATCCCAGGGCATCGCCGGCAGTTACCATATCCATGGTAGTTCCATCTGCTTTACGAACAATGTAAAAACCTGCGGAGTTAGCGAAATAAGGGGGTGCTGTTTTCCCGGTATTAAAAACATTGTTGGTAGCGATAATGCTTGGCGGATTCACGATCGGATCGCCGCCGTCGAGCATTTCGAAAGTGAGGCGGCCGCCGCTCTGTAAATAGGGGTATGCCACTCCGCCTGCAAACAGGTAAGGATAACCGTTGGTGGCTCCTACGAAGAAGGGCGACAACACATCATAGAAATCGCCACCACCTGCGTCTACCAGGCCGGGGTAGTATACATACCGGTAATAGGTACGGCCGGGAAAGGTTAGTCCCCGGATATTGTAAGCATCATCCACTCCGCTGATATGGAAGCCCGGAACGGTGAGCCAGGGGTTATCGAGGCCTTCGTTGTAGAAAGCCAGTGCAACGCCTGGTTCCGGCGATATGGGCGCCAGTGCCGGCGAAATGGTAGCCGGCGTACCGTTGACGCTCGCGCTGATAGTACGCGTACCAGGGTTCCAGACGAGGTTGTCGAGGGATTTGACCGTGAGTCCGCCGATGGTAACGGGTTCCTGCAGTATGATGCTGTGCGGTGCAAACTGGCAGCCCACATTGGTAATGTTTTGACTGCCGGCTGTTTTAATATCAAATGATCTGCCGCCAACACCGGGAGTTATTTCGAAGACAACGCCACCGGCATTCACCCGCTTGAAATATTCGAGGATTTTATTGAAGGTGCTGTAAGAACCGAATCCATTGGTATTAAACAAGGTTTGCTCGGCTTGTGTGGCTTTTACCATCACCGCTTCCGCCTGGTTCAGGTTACCTTTCAAACGGATGGTGTCGCCCAGTTCCGCTGCGGCAACGTTATCTGCAAAAGCAAATTCAAAATCGGTTCCCCATCCGAACCCTGATCCAAAGGGACTGTTAGATATAGCGGCATCCGGATCGCAGGGCAGATGAACATAGCTGTAGGTATCAAAGATCAGCGTAGGACGCTGGTTAGCTTTGATGCGGTAGCCGGTATTGTTAAAAACGGTGGCAGCTCCCATGTTAAAATCCGACAACATCGATACCTGGCTGTTTTTGTCGAATTTCATATAGTAGGAGAATACCGCTTTAGGCCCGTTGCGGGTAACGCCGCCATTGGTGGAGGTACCGTTGGTGAATTGGGTAACCACCCATCCATAGGGAGCGTCTGTAAGTTTTTGCTGATAGGTGGCCAGGGCCTGTGCTATCCTTACATCTGTTGGTATCCCGTCAATATTAAGGTCAGATTTCCTGTCGCACGCAGAGAGCATCACTGCCAGGCCGAGGAAATAATATATCCATATCTTTTTCATAAATAATAATTCAGGGTGATCAACAATTATTGATAATAGGCGGCCAGTGCTCTGCGGCATTTGCGTTGCAGGGCGTAAAAGTCGATGGACCACGACCGGGCGAAATAATCCACTACCGCTGCTTCTTTTGCTTTGATGGCCTCATACCCGGGTGTTCCCGGACCATCTGTCTGATCGGCCAGTATTTTTTCATAGTCATCATACCCATCGTTGCCATTGTCGGCGCCTATCAGCAGGGAAGCGACCATTTCCACGAAGTCTTCGTTGGGGTCCGACTCTGCATAAGCGGTAATAAATCCGTCCATCCGCGCTTCCTGATCGGCGATATTATACCAGTTGCCGGTGTATCGTGGTGTGATCTGTTTAAATGAAGGAGGAACCACGATATTCTGATTCAGGATGTGTCCAAACTCGTGGTGCATGGTATGTCCCATCCGTTTCAGCGTATTGGAGTCTTTTGCCTGGGCCGTGAAGTTATTAAACTCGAACAGCACCATGGAAGTGCCGCCTTCCGCCTGGCCGAGAATGATGGAACCGTTGCTCAGGTATTGTGCGGACCCTGCCACTTTAAATGTTTTAGGCAGGTATCTTCTCAGGAAAACGTTGCTGCCGGTTTGTTCGTTGTAAGGTCTGAAAGTAACGGCCAGCAAAGCTTTTAATGCCGGGATCATTTTCTCTGCCTTGGGTGGTACAATTTCGTAAGGAAAGTCCAGCTGGCCGGGCAGCCATTTATAATAAACGGCGATGTTATAAGGTACCGTGAGGCTATCATGTATAAAAATATCTTCCGGTGTGTTGGCGGTAGAGTCGCCGCCAAGTCCAACCGGGGGAGTGGTGAGGCTCACCTTCTCTTTCTTACAGGCGCTTCCCATTAGTAGTAGCAGGAAGATGCCGGTGATTATCTGTAGTTTCATTGGTTTCATTTTAAAAGGTTTACAACAGATGAATTATCTCGGGTTCAATGCCATACCGTCGTTAACTGCTTCCGGCGGTAGTTGTAACAATCTTCGTTTATCGCCGGGCGCCAGTGTCGTGTTAAAATTAGGCGAGCCGGTATGTACTACCGGGATATCAAGCCGGAGGATATCGAACCAGCGTAGACCTTCCTGCATGTAAGTAACCCTTTTCATATAGAGTGTAGTTTCAATCATGGATGCGTCCTGAGGCAGGCCATAGAACGACATCATTTTTGCGATGGTGACGTTGTGCCGGGATGGACTGTAGCCAGAAATATTTTTGCTCACCCAGGTATTCATATCCGTAACAGCGGCGGTGTAATTCTTTAAGCGGATATTCGCTTCAATCCTGTTCAGCAGTACTTCATCCATGCTGAGGAGCGACATCACAGTAACATCCGACTTAAATTTCGGGAAGTTAAAATACTGCGGGCCGGAGCCATATATAGACATCGCCAGGTTGCCGCCGGTCACATTGTCCGACAGGAAATATTCCTGGTTAATTTCGGTGCCTATGCCATAGCGGTAGCTGTAGTAGTTATCAGGATATTTTGTGCCGGGCGCTTCCTGCAGTAAAATATTAGCAGGATTGGATGCGTGGTTGTAGTATACCACCATGTCATCGTACGACATGCCATAGAATGCATCCTGGTCACGGATCAGGTTAGCCGGGTTGACGCTGCCAAAAACAGCGGTGGCATGTGCAACCACTTTGGCATAATCCCTTTTGAATAGATAAAACCTTGCGGCGAAAGCATTTGCAGCCTGGCGGGTGAAATGGTATTTAGGCGCATTGGCATACAGCTCATCTTTCAGCAGGGGTAAACCAGTGGTGAGGTCACTTTCAATTTTCTGGTATACCGCCGCTACATTGCTCCTGTCGTATTTATTGAAAACGGAGGTGCTGATGGTGGTCATGTAGGGCACACCCGGATCGTTGGCGGCAGTAGCCGGGTTATATGCTTTGGCAAACAGGGTTACCAGCATAAAGTGTGCATAGGCCCTGCATACCAGGGCTTCTCCTTTTTGCGCGGAATAATTCGCTGAGTCCGGACCGTTGCAGTAAGACAATGCCTGGTTAGCCACCGCAATAGCGGCATAGCAGGAATCCCAGTAGGCAATGGGGCCATCGGCAGAAATATCATCTGCATCCTGGTATTTAAAAGTTTGCGTATTGATCTGGAAAGTTTGCGGATCAATACCTACGCCGGTGTTGCCTTTGTCTTCCACATTATCGCTCAGCGCTTCACAAAACAACATGTAACTCGCATGCGGATAGGCGGTCGTGAGCAGCTGGGTTACCTGCTCCGGTGAGGTGATCACCGTCCTGTTATCGGGCAGTGTTTCGAGGTACTTCTTACAGCCGGGTAATGTTAGTACGGCGGCAAATAAGCCTATATAGATCAGTAGTTTTTTCATAATGAATACTTTTTGGATTAGAGGCTTACTTTCAGTGAAACGGTTACCTGTTTGTTGACAGGCATTGCTACCCCGCCGGTATTATAAAATTCCGGGTCCTGCCCATGCAGGCGTTCGTCGGCGTAGATAAGCCATAAGTTGTTTCCTGTAGCCGTGAGTGATCCGCCTTTTAATCCTATGCGGCCCAGCAATGGCGCGGGGATCTGGTAACTGAGGGTCACTGATTTTAATCTTACAAATCCACCATCTGCTATGCGGTCGCTGGAAAAATTATAGTTGTTATACGGATAGGCTGTATTTGACAGCAGATCTGTTTGTGTATAGATGTCTGCCACCGAGGGGATATTTGTTTTCTTCTCATCTCCGGGTAAACTCCATCTTCCTTTAAATTCATTTGGCAGCGAGTTAAAATCGGTGTAATCGGTAGTGTATACCGGTGTAAGCCTGATCTTATTTCCTGCCTGGTAAGTAATGAGTGCGCTGAGGGAGAAATCCTTATACCGGAAGGTGTTGCTCCAGCCGCCGGTAATGGTCGGATCGGCGGGGCCTTCGTACTTCAGGTATTTCACATTATGGCTTTGCAGGTACACGCCGGACGATACCGTGCCGGTGTCGTTGATAAAGCGTGCCACGCCGGTGTATGGGTCCAGTCCTGCGTTTTGCAGGGAGAACAGTCCACGTACAGGGTAGCCTTCCAGTGCGCCGCCACCTTCACCCACCAGGTCGAAGATGACCGGGTTGTTTCTGGCATTGGTGATAAGGGTATTATTATAACTGAAGATGAACGTACTCGTAAGGCCTACATTTTTTTGCGCGATGATTTTGCCGGTAAGGGCTACATCCACGCCATGTGATTTCATATCGGCATAGTTGGCGAATTGATTTACCTGTCCGCCTACGCCGGAAGTTTTAATAAGACCGATCAGGTCAAAACTTTTTCTCCGGTAGTAGTCGAAGGTAAGTCCGAGTCTTTCATCAAAAAATCCCATATCCGCTCCGAGGTCCAGTTCATATTTTTTCTCCCAGGTAAGATCCGAGTTTTCGAGCGCCTGTATGAGGATAGCGGTTTGCTGATCTACGAGATATGGCCGGGCGGTAACAAACGACCGCAGGATAGCGGTGGTATTGGTAGCGGCGCCGGTGCTGGCGTTCAGGCCATAGCTGGCTTTGAGCATCAGGTGACTGACCGCGGAAGAGTTTTTAAGGAATGCTTCCTGGTCCACATTCCAGTTACCGGCAACGGTCCAGGTAGGCAGCCAGCGTGCACTGGGAGAGCTGCCAAGCCTGTTGGAACCATCTTCACGGACGGTGGCCTGCAGGGTGTATTTACTTTTATAGGTATAACTGGCATTGGCGTAAAAGGCGATGAACCGGTCGAAGTCGTTGCTCACACCATAGTAGGTTTGGTTTTTCTCTGTCATTTTTTTGATGAAGAGATAATCTACAAACGGTGTTCCGCCGCTGTTGTATTGATAACCCACGCCTACGTTGTTGGACGTCTGGCGGTCGGCATATTTTACTTCCTGGCCAACCAGTGCGGATACCTGGTGTTCATCGTCGTTGAACGACTGGTTATAGTTGAACTGGTTACGGAAGGTATAGTTTTTCAGTTCCACATCATTTCTCCGGTAAAATCCTCCGTAGGGCAGTACTACTACAGCCGGGTCGTTGGGGAAGTCGGGGTTTTTGTAGAGAAATGGATTCCGCTGATTGATGATGCTGTTGCCATTGGCGCGGTAGGAATTGGCTTCATTGGAGTTTTCATTTGATTTATGCTCCGCACTTGTCCGTGCATAACGGATGGCGCCGGTAAAATCATAATTAAAGTGGGGACTGAATTTATAATTCAGGTTACCCTGTAATCTGAAATCGATGACGTTAAGGTCTGTAAAATTATTCCTGGTTTCTTCAATGATGTTGAAGGGGGCAAAGTTTCGCGTAAAGTATTCGAGCTGACCGTTTTCATCGTACGCCCTGAGTGCCCTGCTGGTGCTGAGTGCGTAGGAGAAAGGATTGATATCGAAGTCCCTGGTATAGGTGCCCTGTACTTTGTCAGATACGCGGTCTTCTGTGCCTGGTGCGCGTTGCTGGCGTACGTTACCGTTGATCTGGAGGCCGTAGCTTAGCTTATTATTAGGTGTATAGTTGGCGCGCATATTCACCGTATATCGCTTCACATTATCTGCAATGGTCCATCCGGCGTCGTTATAGAAGCTGGTGGAAAGATACAGTTGTGATTTTTCGTTGCCGGTGGACAGGCTCAGTGAGTGTTCCTGGGTGAGGGAATTACGGAACAGGATATCGAACCAGTCGGTGTTTGCGTTGGCATATTGCATGAGCCATTGCTGCCGTGCTTCCGGGGTGTTCAGTACCGAAAATTTATCGCTGCCATCGGGATATTGGAGCAGGCGCCCCAGTTTTCCGTAGATGCCCGACGTACGTTCGTTGATCTGTTCTGAATACTGGAGCAGTTGTTTACGTTCCAGTTCAGCATATACCGACATCTGGTCGGCGGAGTTCATGATATCGTAGTTTTCGTAGGAGGGTTTCAGTTGTACGCCGAAGTTGCCGGTATACGCCACTGCCGCCCTGCCTGCCTTACCTTTTTTGGTGGTGATAACGATTACGCCGTTCATGGCGCGGGCGCCATAGAGCGCGGTAGCCGCCGCATCTTTCAGGATATCGAACGTTTCAATATCGTTAGCATTCAATCCGGCTACGGCAGACCCCAGGAGCGTATTGATATTACCGCTGGTGAGCTGTTCGTTGGAAACGTTTACGATATCTTCCAGTACCACGCCGTCCACCACCCACAGTGGCTTGTTTTCACCGGAGATAGAAGTAGCGCCGCGGATACGCACTTTAGGCGCAGAACCGAATGTACCGGAAACGTTTTGCACGCTTACCCCGGCAGCACGGCCCTCCAGCATACGGCTTACGTCCTGTACGCCGTCTATTTTCACATTATCCCCTTTGAGGGTAACGGCAGCGCCGGCAAATTTCTTACGGTCGATATTCTGGAAACCGGTTACTACTACGCCTCCCAGTTCTGTTACATCTTCTTCGAGGGAAATTACCAGGTTGTTGGTGGCTCTTACTTCGCGGGTTTTATAGCCCACGGCAGATATCACGAGCGTGGCGCCATCCGGTACTTCGAGGTCAAATGCACCTGCGGTGTTGGTAATAGCGCCTCTCGTAGTGCCTTTTACTTTTACCGAGGCGCCAGGTAATGGTTCTCCTTTGTTGTTGCGGATAATGCCGTGCACAGGTGCCGCAGCTTTGACGGTTTGCCGCAGTACGCCGGGAGGGAGTTTTTCCAGGGAATCCCTGGCGCTTGCCTGCAAAGAAAGCGCGAGCAGAAAAAGGGACAGTAGCTTCATAGTTAACAGCGATTTAATTGAATATAATCCGGGCAATGTAGGGTAGGGAAACGCACCCAGCTTTCTACATCTTTTGGTTGAATGCATATGAGGCAATAAGGGTTTAATATTACATTCTGGTTGATATCACTATCGCTTCCCGGCAGTATTGATGATGGCTCCGACTTGATAAATAAAGCAAAAACTTACCGGGTATCTTATCTTCTTCAGTACTTTATCATAGTGTATAAGGCTAATTTAACTAAAATTATTATACCATCAGGAGCAAAAAAACAGGAACGGTTAATTTCGTCCCGGCAACGGTTGCGCATTTTGCCGTAAACGATTTTTGCTGTATTTTGCCCCTTCTTATGAAACTAATCCCATTATTCCAACGTCATGCATGATAATGAATTATGGTACTCCTATAAAGAAGGAGATGTAAAAGCCCTGGAAGGATTATATGAATTGTATTATTCCCCGCTCACGAACTACGGATTTAAATTTACGCCCGATAATGTATGCATAGAAGAAAGCATGCAGGATCTTTTCCTGAAGCTATGGCAAAACAGGGAGCGTATTGAAAGTCCGGCAGTGGTGAAACAGTACATGTATCTTTCTTTCCGGCGTATCCTGCTTCGGAAGCTGGATTATAATCCTTCGCGGCATGAGGAAGAGCTGAGTGGAGAACATATTCCTTTTCAACTGGAACTTATCGGCGGACATCCGATGGTGAGGAAAGAGCGTATGGAGGAACTTACCGCCAAAGTAGATATGTTGCTCTCTATTCTTACTAACCGGCAACGGGAGGCGGTATTCCTGAAATACTATGAGGATCTTTCTTACGAAGAGATCGCTGACATTATGCACATGAATGTAGTGGGCGCCTACAAGCTGATATATAGTGCGCTCGAAAGTTTGCGCGAACAGTTTGGCGACTTCACTTTACTCCTGATCCTTTACGTTTTAAAACGGGCCTGAAAGCTGGAATTAATGGATAAAAAAAGCAGCGAAGATTTCCTTCGCTGCTTTTTTATGTTAAGCTGTTTTGCAGAAAGCAATATGATCATGTACCTGTGGTATTTTCTGGTAGCCGTTGGTAAGACCTAATTGCAGATCCAGCCAGAGAATATACGCGCAGGGTTCCATTCCGGCGGTAGAGAATACCAGGCTGTTGTTATGGTATTCCGCCGCTGCCGGTGGTGGTCCGCCGTGGAAGGACGCCGGGAGTACCGGGTTGCCTTCAAAGCGGATGGTGAATGCCTCGATGTGCGGGTGGGCAATGGTGTATTGCGCGGTAACGGTGGTGGTGATGCCTCCGCAACCATGGCCGCTGCCGGTAGTTTCCCCGATTTCCAGCATGGCTGCCGCGAGAATATTTTCATCGCCGGTGTAGCCCCATCCGGGGTGTCTTCTTTGTTTATAATTCACATTGGACACGACTATTTTCTCCAAGGTGTTGATAGCGGTGAGTGTAGTGGTGCCAACCTTTCTTGCTTCGAAGATAATTTTGAAAGTATGGATGCCTGCCCTTTGCGTAGGTGGTACGGCGTTGCCGGCTACGAGCACAGCGGGGGCGGTGAGATCGAAATTATCCCTTGCGAAGGTGGTGCCGGTGGCATTGAGTGCCAGCTGGGAAGTGTTGAGGATAGCCAGTACACCATTAGTAGGGGTGAAGATACCAGTGGTTAAGTTATTGCCGCGTGGTACCGGGATCCACACTTCTCCGGCGCCGTTGATGGCCGGGGTAACAATGACCGCGTCGTGCGTCCAGGTGGTGGGGCCGGTTTGTTTCAGCAGTTCACCGATCTTGAATGGCAGCAGGGCGCTGAGTACCTGTGTGGCGCTGAGTTCGTAGCTGGTGTCGGCGTTGATGATGCGGAAGCGGTATTCCATTTCATTGGAGTTGGTGCCGCTGGGCAGGGTGCCGTTAAGATCAAGCGCACCGTAGAAAGAAAGACGCGGCACATCGGTAGTATAACCCTGTGCATCAAACTGGGCGCCGGTGGGGCCTATGTCGTAGGCGCCTACTCTTTCAAAGAGGGCGGGTACTTCATTATTAGGTGTGATATCATCCGGTACGCAGAGTTCTATGCAGAAGCAGGGGCCGCGGTTGGTACGGTCGGCGCGATGGCCCACGCTGCGGTCTTCTTTCAGCAATACCGCGCCCGATACGGGTTCGGTGATGCTGAAATAGAGATCGGGACCTGCCGGCCATTCCACGTTGAGCCAGGGCGACAACAGCGTTTGGCTGAAGTCGGCCATCGTATAATCTATCCGGAAATGCCCGGTGGCATCGGTGAGCTGACTGCCAAGCGGATCATCCTGGAGCCAGTCTACATCAAAAGCGGCTACGCGCAGGCCTTCAAGGGGTTTCTGGGTTTTACAGTTGATCACGCGGCCGCAGATGACCCATGCATCGTATTTAGCGCGGATAAGACACCACCAGCGGTTGGGGATTACATATTCCCAGGAGGCGAAGAAATCATTTTCCTGTCCGCGCCACCGTGGCTGGAGGGTAGTGATGTGAAACTGCAGGGTAGGCAGTTTGCCCGGGTAAGGTTTGGGCCGTGGCACATTGCCGCATTCGAAGTCGATTTCGAAGGCTTCGCCTTCATATTTACTTTCCCTTCCAAGAGAAAAGGCGAAGTTGCCTTCCGCATCGGTGAGGGCTTCTGCCAGCAGGTTGCCGGCTTTCTTTTTGGCTTCTTCTGCAGATACTTCATGGAAGGTTTCCTTCTCTGCAGCAGTAGCCTGCAGGACAACTTCCCGGGAAACGGCGGCCCGGTAAAGCCGGATCTTAACATTGGCAATGGCTTCTATGCAATATTTATCGCACAGGAGGCCCTTTAAATTGCCTTTGAACTGGTAGCTCATGACATTATTTTTTGGGGTTATTTTAAATCGGAAGCAGGTGCTTTTGGGGTGTTCTTCACTAGAATTTTTTGGGGACTGTTTGTGCTGTTATAATGGCCCCTGCCTCTTTAACAAATCTCCACCTAAATTCCTTCGTTATCAAGAGGATAAGTGCGGGAAATGCCAAATGCGTATATATCGCGCGGTGGCGGGAATGCGCTGATAAATGGAAAGGTATTTTGGGCATCCGGGATAAAAGCGCTTATTTTGCCGGTTAGGTTTGGTAGAGCAACATGAAAGAAGATAGCAGCAATTATTCCCTGTATGATGAGGAGGATTTGGTGACAGCTTTCCAGGTGAGTGAGGATATGCGTGCGTTTGAAGAAATCTATAAAAGATTTTGGTTCAAACTATACAGCGCTGCTGTGAAGCGCACAAGTTCCCAGCACGAGGCGGAGGAGCTGATCCAGACCATTTTTGAGCGGTTGTGGACCAACCGGCGCAAGGTGGTGATCCATAATATAGGCGCTTACCTGGCTGTTTCGCTCAGAAATAGCCTGCACGATTCCCAGCGCAGGAAGATGACGGCAGAAAAATACATGGAAACACTGGACACCGATCCATTGGTAAATACAACAGAAGAAGATGTAAACAGGGAGCTTCTCCTGAAAGACATCGAAAAAACGTTGCGGGAGCTGCCGGAGAAAACCCAGGCCGTTTTCCGGTTGAGCCGTTTTGAAAATAAGTCGGTCCGCGAAATAGCAGGCAACCTCGATCTCACCGAAAAGGCCGTGGAATATCATATCACAAAGGCTATAAAACTGCTGCGGCAGCGGCTCCGCGGCTATATGTCTTCCTTCCTGTAAAATTCTTTAAATTTTTTTTAGGGGTTTAATTCAGTTATGCGTCAATGTAATCAGATAAACTGATTCCATGAGCCAATATGAATTCGACGACCTGCTTGAAAAATATCTTTCGGGGCAATGCACCCCGCAGGAGGAAAAACTGGTATTGGCCTGGTACCGTTCATTTATCAACGAAAGTGAAATAGAGATATCTGCAGAAGAAAAGCAGCGCATTGAAAGCCGGATCTGGTCCAATGTAACTGCCACTGTTGGCAGTGGGGAACCGGAAACACCGGTAGTGCGGATGTGGCCCCGGCAGGTAGCGCGGTTAGCTATTGCGGGCTGCCTCGTACTGGCCGTTACAGGCGCCTGGTATTGGTGGTCGCAGCAACGGACCATTACGCCAAGGAACATATTTACGCAGGAGCCTATCCCGGGAGGATACGTATCCGTTTTCAATGAAACGGACAACAACCGGAAAGTGGCACTGAGTGACGGATCGGAGGTGAGGCTGGAACCGGGAAGCATAGTGTATTATCCGCCTGCATTCAGTGGTCATACAAGAGATGTGTACCTCAGCGGAAACGCATTTTTCCGGATAGCGCACGATGCCAGCAGGCATTTTATCGTACACACCAGCGAAGGAGTGCTGGCAGAGGTATTGGGAACCAGTTTTTATGTGAGCCACGACAAAGTAAGTCATAAAGTAGAAGTAGCCGTGGTAACCGGGAAAGTATCTGTTTATGAACGGAAGAAAAAGAATGATACTTTATTTACAGCATCTGCCAACAGCATTATTATTACACCCAACCAGAAGGTTACATATAAAACAGAAAATAACCAGTTCACCACCTCGTTAGTAGACGATCCAAAGCCGGTAACAGCACCGGAAAAGCAGCCCACGTTCAGTTATGAAGATGCTTCGCTGGAAGAGGTATTAAAGGCTTTGGAAGATACTTATGCCATTACCATTGAAACAGATAACGGGCAATTCAGCCGTTGTCATTTTACAGGAGATATCACGAAACAACATCTATACGAGAAGCTGGACATTATTTGCCAATCTGTTCAGGCTTCATATGAAGTAAAGGGTACCACCATTTATATAAAAGGGAAAGGATGTAATTAATGAACATACTATAAAAGTCACCAAAAGAAAAAACTGGTAATGTGGGGCATTACCAGTTTAGTAAAATTAACCGTTTGCCGCGGTTAAAATGCGCTATGTCCGCAAACTTTCAATTAACGAAACAAAGCCACACAAGTTATGAAAAAAAAGCGATTCGCTGCCGTAATCTACTACGTTATGAGATTAACTGCTGTTCAACTTATTCTTGCTTCCGTTTTTTCACTGTCGCTGTACGCCAATAAGGTGAACTCACAGTCTGTGCTGGAAAAACCGATCTCCATTTCGGCAGAGCAAACTTCCGTGAGGAAGCTGCTGAACCAGATCCGGACCCAGACGGGCGTGAATTTCACCTATAGCAGCGATATGGTGGATGTAAACCGGAAGGTATCCGTAGAGCTGAAATCCAGACAGCTGAAGGAGTTTTTTGATGATATTTTAAAGCCTATGGGCATCGACTTTAAGGTGATAGACAACCAGCAGGTCCTGCTGTTCCTCACACCTGCCGATGGCCGTCAGAATATAGTGGTAACCGGTGTGGTAACCGGTGAAGACGGTTTACCGGTGCCCGGCGCTACCGTGAGAGTAAAAGGCAGCACCACAGGTACCACCACCTCCCAGGATGGTAAATTCACCCTGCCGGTTCCCGACAAACAGGCGGTACTGGTGATTTCGTTTATTGGTTACCAGCCGCAGGAAGTGGTGGTAGGAGAACAAACGCACATCACCGTAAAGCTGACCGCAGAAAACAGTAAGCTGAATGAAGTGGTGGTAGTGGGTTATGGTACCCAGCGGAAGAAAGATATTACTGGTGCAGTATCTGTTGTGAAAGCAGACGCTTTTGAAAGCAGACCGATTGTAAGCGCCGCAGCAGGCTTACAGGGCCAGGCCGCAGGTGTAACCGTTACCGCACCTTCCGGCAAACCCGGTGCAGGACTGAACGTGAGTATCCGTGGTAATACCTCCCTGAATGCCAGCAATAACCCACTGTTTGTAGTAGACGGGGTGATTGTACCAAACATTGACTTCCTGAATCCGAGCGATATTGAAAGTTTCTCTGTGCTGAAAGATGCGTCTTCCGCCGCTATCTATGGCGCCAGCGGAGCGAATGGCGTGGTGCTCGTTACCACTAAAAAAGGAACCAGCCAGTCGAAAGTATTTGTAAACGCCTATACCGGCATGTCCAATTTCGCTAAGAAAATGGATGTACTAAATACAGCTCAATATCAAACGCTGATGGGCGAACTGGGCATCACCGATCCCAATAACCTGAACACCGACTGGCAGAAAGAAACATTTAAAACCGGCCGTGAGCAGAATATCCAGGTAGGTGTTTCCGGTGGTACCGAGAAAGGACATTACTATGTGTCCGGCGGTTACCAGAAACAAAAAGGAGTGGTGGCGCCGGCAGATTATGACCGTTATTCTGTAAGGGCCAACATCGATAATAAAGTGAAAGACTGGCTGACACTGGCCTCTAACCTGTCGTTCAACAGATCCGTTTACGTAGATGTGCCGGATAACAGCGGCGTAGCGAGAGGAGGCACCATCCTGTCGGCCTTAACATCACCGCCAACCATCGGTATTTATAACGCAGATGGCACCTATACATCTAACCCAAATAACAAAAGCTGGCAGAATCCTATCGCCTATGCTTTTGCACCACAGCAAAAAGCCATCAACAACCGTTTCCTGGGAAATGTAAGTGCAGACTTCACCATCCTGCCGGAACTGCATTTCCGTTCTAACCTCGGTGCGGAATCGGAAGGCTACCGGTATGATTATTTCCTGGACCCTTATTCTACTGATTACGGCGCGAAGGAAAAAATTGGTTATGGTAAATCCCAGTCGATCGAACGTTTTGTATGGTTATGGGAAAACACCGTGAGCTATAGCAAACAGTTTGGCAAACACAATGTGGGCGCTATGGTTGGTCATACCATGCAGGAATCTGATTATAATTTCACCGATGATATTGCCAAAGGATATACCAGTGATAAGATACCTACGCTGACAGGTTCCACTATCCGTGAAAAACAGGAAGTAACGAAAAGTCAATGGGGCAAACGTTCTTACCTGGGCCGCCTGAATTATGGCTATGCCGATAAATACCTGTTCACCGCTACCATGCGTTATGATGGCTCGTCGAGGTTTGCACCGGATGCACGTTACGGATGGTTTCCGTCTGTATCAGCAGCATGGCGTATTTCCAATGAAGACTTCTTCAGCAAAGACGGTATCGTAAATGACCTGAAAATCCGTGCAGGCTGGGGTAAAACCGGAAACGACGGTATCGGCGATTACGACTGGCGCCGGCTGTTCAGCAGCAATGGCACCGGTGGTTTAAACTTCACCAACCTGCCAAAGAACGACCTGACCTGGGAAAAAACTACGCAGAGCAACGTGGGTGTGGACCTGAGTATCCTGAACAGCCGCATCAATATTACCGCTGATGCCTATATCAAGAAAACGAATGACCTGCTGGTGGATATCCAGCCACCTGCCAGTTCCGGCTTTGGTACTCAACGTTACAATGTGGGCAGCATAGAAAATAAAGGAGTAGAACTGAGTGTGAATGCACTGATCATCGATAAAGAAGTGAAATGGAATGCCAATGGTAATATTTCCATGAACCGCAATAAGGTCTTGAACCTCGGTCCTACACCAAGTTTAGGTTATGGAGATGTATATGAAAGAGGTAACGCTATCCGTGTAGAACCGGGTCATCCCCTCGGTGCATTTTATGGTTACGTGGCACAGGGCGTTGATCCTGCTACCGGTAACATGATTTACGCAGACCTGGATGGCGACAAGAAGTTATCTGATGGTGACCGCACCTGGATCGGCAATGCGCAACCCGACTTTATCTATGGTTTCACAAATAGCATCAGTTACAAAGGCTTTGACCTGAATCTTTTCTTCCAGGGTATCCAGGGCAACGAGATATTCAACGCCACCCGTATGGAGCTGGAAGGTTTGTACGACTCCAAGAACCAGAGTACCGCAGTATTGCGCCGCTGGAAACAGGCAGGGGATGTTACAGATATCCCAAAAGCTGAAAAAGGAAATACCATCAACAGTGCATCGTCTTCCCGCTTCGTGGAAAACGGTTCTTACCTGCGCCTGAAATCAGCTACGCTGAGCTATAAATTTTCAAATGATCTGTTGAAACATATCGGCGTTGGCCGTTTGAATGTGTACGTGACAGGACAAAACCTGCTGACATTTACCAGGTACAAAGGACTGGATCCGGAGGTGAGCAAGGATGCAGCCAACGGTCCGGCTATGGGTATCGATTATGGAACCTATCCACAATCACGCGCCTTTATCTTTGGTTTGAATGCTGAGTTTTAGTCTTAACAATTAATTATTCCAAGTATGAAACAATTCACTTCTTATATAGCTACCGGTTTTCTCAGCGTGTCTTTGTTGTCATCCTGCACAAAGGATCTGCTGGACAAGAAGCCAATTTCCCAGTCGGAAACTGCCACTGCAGAGTCGCTGCTGCTGGGCGCCTACGATAATATGTATGACGAGTACTACACCTCCGATTTCCTGACCAACGGAGATGTATCTGCAGATAATGGTTATGCAGGTGGTGACAACGCGGCAAACTTTTCCATTGATAAGTTCACCGTTAATTCCATCAACGGTAACGTAAAAAGAGACTGGAAATACCTGTACACCGATATAAAAAACTGTAACCTGATCCTCAGCATCACGCCCACCACGGATGATAAAGGATTAACGCCCGAACGCCGCGAGGAGATCATGGGAGAGGCATCCTTCCTGCGCGCATGGCATTACTTCAACCTGATCAGAAGCTGGAAGGAAATCCCGATCATCACTGCTATTCCAACAGACCTGCAAAGTATGTACGTGGCTAAAAAGCCTGCGGAAGAAGTATATGCGCTGATCATACAGGACCTGGAATATGCGTTGACCCGTGTACGTGATAATCCACCTGCAGGTAACAAAGGGATTGTGGCGAAAGGAGCCGTAAATGCTTTGCTGGCAAAAGTATATGCACAGAAACCCAACCCCGACTGGAACAAAGTAGTTGCCTACTGTGATGCAGTAACCGCCAGTGGTTACGACCTGGTGCCGGATTTTGCTACCCTGTTTACCGTAGCAGGAAAGAATAATATTGAGTCCATCTGGGAAACACAATTTGATGGTGTTTTGCACCAGAACTGGGTAACGGGTATGAATACACCGTTTATGTGGGGCGACTGGAAAAAATTCAATATTCCTTCGCATACAATCGTAGCTGCTTTTGATGCAGAAGGCGATGCGGTGCGGAAAGCGGCCAGCATTAAATTTGTGAATGTTTCCTGGACGGACGACTATTGGAAACAACCGGTCCCGGTGATCTATAAATACAACGACGCCGATGGTAAAAGCAATACTTACCGCCTGCGATATGCCGACATCCTGTTGCTGAAAGCGGAAGCGTTAACAGAGCTGAACAAGCTGGATAACACTGCCAACGGCGCGCAATACTACATCAATAAAATCAGGCATCGTGCAAAGCTGGGCGACACCCCGGCCAAAACACAGGCAGCACTGCGCCTGGCAGTGGAAAAGGAAAGACAGCTGGAACTGGCGTTTGAAGGCCATCGCTGGTATGATTTGCTCCGCACTAACCGCGCCATCCCGGTAATGAATGCACAGAAAGATGGCAATGGCAACAACCTGAACTACAACGTAACTACGGATAAATTATACTTCCCTATTTCGCAGGACGAAATAGACAGCAATCCTAACATTAATAAGTAAGTGCAATTATAAGAATGAAAACGGAACAGGAGCCTGGATAACACCAGGCTCTTTGTTTAAATACCCTTTCATATGCAAAAAATATTTCGCCCTATATTATTTGCCGGCGGCCTTGCGCTGGCACTCTTCGCCTGCTCCGGCAGTAAAGGCATTACACAACCCTTAACACCGGTAGACACCAGTGGTGCTAACGGCGCCACAGTTAACTGGTGGGTTACCACCGGGGATCAGCAAAGCCTGTTGAAACCTGGAAACGGGCAGCCGGTATTCAGTAGCTCCAACGCCAACGGTTATACGACTATTGAAGTGGACAGCAGCACAGCTTTCCAGGAAGTAGATGGCTTTGGCTATACTCTTACCGGCGGCAGCGCGCAGCTGATCAATGCCATGAATGCCACCGCGAAGCAGCAACTGTTGCAGGAGCTGTTTGGTAATACCGCTAACAGCATTGGCATCAGTTACCTGCGCATCAGCATAGGCGCCTCTGATCTGAATGCCACGCCTTTTACCTATAATGATGTACCGGCAGGACAAACCGATTTATCATTGACGCATTTTTCACTGGAGGCAGATATGTCCGCAGGCACAGGTTTGATCCCTTTGCTGAAAGAAATACTGCTGATCAATCCGCAGCTGAAAATACTCGCAACGCCATGGAGCCCACCGGTATGGATGAAGGACAATGCTTCTTTTAAAGGAGGCGTCCTGCAAACAAAGTACTACGAAGTGTATGCACAATACCTGGTGAAATACCTGCAGCAGATGAAAGCAGCCGGTATTACTATTGATGCCATCACACCACAAAATGAACCATTGAATCCCGACAATAATCCCAGTCTGAAAATGGTGGCGGAAGCGCAGCGCGACTTTATCAAAAACAACCTGGGGCCGGCCTTTGCGGCGGCGGGAATCGCCACCAAAATTATTATATACGATCACAACTGCGATCACCCGGATTATCCGCTGACCATCCTCGCCGACGCAGCGGCCGCGAAGTTTGTGCATGGCAGTGCCTTTCACCTCTATGCAGGCGACATCAGCGCGTTATCTACTGTTCATGCTGCGGCGCCTGATAAGGCCTTGTATTTTACCGAGCAATGGACCAGTGCTACCGGCGGTTTCGACGGCGACCTGAAATGGCATATAAAAAATGTGATCATCGGGAGTATGCGTAATTACAGTCGTACTGCGCTGGAATGGAACCTGGCCAACGATCCTAATTACGGTCCGCATACCCCCGGCGGCTGCACCGAATGCAAAGGTGCGCTTACCGTCAGCGGCAGCAATGTTACGCGGAATGTGGCCTACTATATCATTGCACATGCATCCAAATTTGTACCTGCGGGTTCCGTACGGATTAGCAGCAACAATGGCGGGAATTTATACAGTGTGGCCTTTAAACGCCCAGATGGAAAAAAGGCGCTGATTGTATTGAATGATAATAATGCAGCTGCTTCTTTTAACCTGAAGTACCAGGGGAAGCAGGTGGTACCTGTTTTGCCTGCCGGTAGTGTGGCTACTTTTGTGTGGTAATTTTTTTTTCGGAGTTATGAAAGATGATCAGTTTTTACTGGTCATCTTTTTTTTGTTAATCATTTTCTTTTAACCTGTTCTTTACGGATGTTTTGTATTGGAAAGATACATTTGTTGGCATATTGTTTAACCCATAAGAACCTGTGAAAGGTGGGAGCTATTGGATCTGCGCCGGGCGGCGGTCGAACTGTTTGAAATTTACTAAGGGATGTCACTAAATTGAATGAATGAATTTGGAGAGGTATGAATGTACTGCTGATTCTCAATTCAGTAGTTTTACGTTTGATAGCATAGGTCCGAACGGAACCATTAGAAAGGTTGTAAATTATGAGCAGATTCCTGGTATTTTTTTACCCGATGGTTCTGCTGTAAGGAATTTGGCATTTGGTGACTGGAACGAAGTGGAGGAAAGAATTGATGACGGCATTGTTTCTAGTAATAATGACAGGGATAAAGTGCTTGCAACCGTTGCCTCCACAATTATTTCGTTTACAGAAAAGCATGGAAAAATACCTGTCTATGCAGAGGGCAGTTCTCCGGCGAAAACGAGACTGTATCAAATGGGGATCAATGCCCATCTGGATACAATTAAATCATTGTTTTGGATTTATGGCCGCATTGAAGGAGAATGGGAAGTATTTGAATCAGGGGTTAATTTTGAGGCATTTCTGGTAATTCGGAAATAGTCTTATTTTTGTTGATAACAAATGTTTGATTATGTTTTTAAAGTATGTAAGAAAGAAGAAAAATATATCTTCAAATATCAGGGTTTGTAATGCTATGAGGGATTACAGCAAAGAAGACTTTTTTATCAAAAAATTGGAAGCCGCAAGAATTGCCATTATTAAATGGGGGCTTCCCAAAGAATTATACGTTAAATAATGCAACTTTCTTCAGATTAGAGCATATTCCTACCTGTGTCCATTTCCGAACACCCCCTGTCTTAAATCCGGACAAATTATATTTTTAATACATTCAATTCCGCCTGATTCTAATACCCCTCGTCACTGGCATTTTCTTCGCAGTCAAGTCCGCGGTCCCGTGAGATAGATATCTTTCAAAATCCAATTTCCTGCTGATGTTTAAAAACTATCTCAAAATTGCCTGGCGCAATCTCTGGAGAAATAAAGTTTTTTCTTTTATCAATGTAATGGGCCTCACTATTGGTCTTACTGCCTGCTTCTTCATTTTCCTGTATGTACATTTTGAACTTAGCTATGATAAGTTTCATAGTAAGGGAGACCGTATCTACCGCGTTATCTGTGACATAAAAACGCCCAGCGAAATGATAAAAAGCGGAAGTACGCCATGGACGTTTGGGCCGAACATGCAGCACGACTTTCCGGAGGTAGAAGCATTTACGCGGCTAAACCGCGCTAATTTGCTGGTGAAGAAAGGTAACCTGAGTTTCCAGGAAGAGCATTCCATGTTTGCGGATTCGTCGATCTTCCGGGTATTTGATTTCAAACTTATTTATGGTAACCCGGCTACAGCGCTGAGAGATGTGAACGCTGTGGTACTTAGTAAAACAGCTGCTAAGAAATATTTCGGGAATACAGATCCGGTAGGACAAACCGTGCAGCTCACCGGCGAGCTGGTACCGGTCACAGTCACCGGCGTGATGGAAGACATGCCACAGAATTCGCTGATCAAAGCAGATATGCTGGTGTCGATGTCTTTTTTGGTGAGTAGAAATCCGCGCCTCGATGACTCGTGGGGCAATTTCGGCGCAACTACTTTCCTGCTGCTGAAACCTAATACAGACGCTGCTGCGCTTGCGGCAAAGTTCCCGGATTTTATAGAGCGGCATAATGGCGACGAGAGAAGAAAGGCCAAAATGCTCTATACCGTTTTACTGCAACCGCTGGAGCAGATCTACCTGCATTCCGACCGGTCCTCTTTTGAGAATGGCAGTATAACCAATGTGTACATTTTTTCCGTTATTGCCATTTTTATATTGTTTATTGCCTGTATTAACTTCATCAATCTTACCACTGCGAGGTCGGTAGAGCGGGCGAAAGAGATTGGTGTACGTAAAGTAGTAGGCGCCACCCGTGCGGAGCTAATCCGGCAGTTTATCGGCGAATGCGTGTTGTTGTGTTTAATGGCATTTGTATTCACTATTATATTGTTTGCAGTATTGCTGCCATCCTTTAACCTGCTGGCGGGTAAAACGATCAGCACCGGTTTGTTTGCCAATGCCTGGTACATCGGGGCATTGCTGGCGGCAGCCATAGGGATAGGTTTGCTGGCGGGTGTATACCCGGCGCTGGTGCTGTCGTCCTTTAAACCAGTAACGGTATTGAAGGGCCGGTTCTCTACCGGTACCAGAGGCATTTTCCTCCGCAAAGGACTGGTGGTAACACAATTTGCTATTTCCATTGCACTGATCACAGGCACTATTGTGGTGTACCTGCAAATGCATTATATACACAGTAAAGACCTGGGCTTTAACAAAGACCAGGTGCTGGTGATCGATACACATGGCGACCCGGCGAAACACACTTTCAGGACATCTATTGAAGATATTCCAAAAGTAAATTCCGTTACCATTTCATCAGGTATCCCCGGCGGGGAAACCAATGGCGCTTACTCAGAAATTCAGAACAAACAAGGCGATATGCAGGTGGCCAACCTGGACCTGTATTCCGTGGATTATAATTTTTTGCAGCAATATAAAATGAAGATAGTTGCCGGACGCGGATTTTCCCGCGACTATGGCAGCGACTCTGCCCATGCCCTGGTGATCAATGAAGCGGCCGCAAAGCTGTTTGGCTACGCCACTCCCGATGAAGCTATTGGCAGGGGCTACCGGCAATGGGGCCATGAAGGCACTATTATAGGTGTGGTAAAGGATTTTCATTTCCGCTCACTGCAGCAGGATATTAAGCCGCTTACCATCCGGATGGAGCCGCAGGATTGCGAAGTGGTGTCTGTGAATGTAGCCCCCGGTGATCTGTCAGGTACCATCGCCGCTATTGAACGGAAGTGGAAAACGCTGATCCCTAACCGGCCTTTCAGTTATTATTTCCTGGACGAATTCTTCGACAGGCAATACCGCGCCGAAGAACGTTTTGGTAAACTCTTTTTCGACTTCGCCCTGCTGGCGATTATTATTTCTTGTCTTGGTTTACTAGGACTGACTTCTTACAGCGCCATACAACGTACCCGCGAAATGGGTATCCGCAAAGTAATGGGAGCATCTGTTACAGATATCGTGAACCTGTTATCAAAAGAATTTCTTAAACTGGTATTAATCTCCTTTGTTATAGCCACACCGGTAGCCTGGTATTTTATGCACAAATGGCTGCAGGAGTTTGCCTACCGGATCAGTATTGGTTGGTGGGTATTCGCCGTATCGGGCATCATTGCAGGTATCATTGCCATTGGCACAATCAGCTACCAGGCGCTGAAAGCCGCGTTGGCAGATCCGGTGAAAAGCATGCGGGCAGAATAGCATCCCCATACCGGCAGTTCCGGAAAATTTTTATCATCTTATCATGAGCGCCCTGCTCCTGGGAAATTAACGCGTTTGGAAATGCCCCCTGAAGGCAAAACAAAGGCGAAGAAAATTGCCATTATTTTCGATGGTGCACAGCCAATTATAATTTGTATTTTGTTCCTTGCCGCCGCATTTTTCAAAAAATGCGTCTGCCCCAATGATCAGTCCGGCGTTTTGAAAGAAAACAGTCCGGAGTAGCTAAAATTCCACTTAATTACAAAAACTCATGCGAAGGAACAAACACACTATAGCCGTTTGCGTTATAGCATTGCTAACATCGCTGCCTGCATTGGCGCAGCGCACAGAACTGAAACTCAGGTACGACAAGCCTTCGGGCAAAATATGGGAAGCCGCATTACCAGTGGGCAATGGTCGCCTGGCCGCTATGGTGTATGGCAATCCCGGAAGCGAACTGATACGGCTAAACGAAAATACGGTTTGGAGCGGAAGTCCCAACCGCAATGATAACCCCCATGCACTGGCTGCACTGCCGGAAATCAGGCAACTGATCTTCGATGGTAAAATGAAAGAGGCCAGCGAGATGGCGGCAAAAAATATCCAGTCAGAAAAAATCAACGGCATGTGTTATCAGCCGGTGGGAGACCTGGAACTGGTTTTTCCCGGTCATGAGCAATACACCGGTTATGCGCGGGAACTGGATCTGCAAACAGCGGTAACCGCTACCAGCTACACGGTAAACGGCGTAAAGTATACCAGGCAGGTATTTGCTTCTATACCGGATCAGGCGATAATTATTCAGCTTACTGCCAGTAAGCCCGGCAGCATTACTTTTAACGCCGGCATGAAGAGCCAGCAAAAATCGAATGTAGTTACCAGCGGGAATAATGAACTGGTGTTATCCGGTATCAGCGGAGACAGAGAAGGTGTACCGGGAAAAGTGAAATTCCAGTCGCAGGTAAGGTTTAAAACCAGCGGTGGTAAAGCCTCCGCCAATGGTAGCGCCATTAGTGTTGCCAGCGCTGATGCGGTAACCATCTATGTGTCTGTTGCCACCAACTTTGTAAACTACGCCGACATTAGCGGCGATGAAGTAAAGCGCACCACGGCGTATATGTCGAAGGTATGGCCAAAGAATTTCGCAGGTCTGCTGAAAGATCATATAGCGGCTTACCAGCACTTTTTTAACCGCGTACAACTGGATTTAGGAACTACCGATTCTATCAAAAATACAACAGATATCCGGTTAAGGGATTTCAGGAACGGCAACGATCCGCAGCTGGTAACATTGTATTTCCAGTTTGGCAGGTACCTGCTGATAGCTGCTTCTCAACCGGGTGGCCAGCCGGCAAACCTGCAGGGCATCTGGAACCCGCTCATGAATCCACCCTGGGGAAGTAAGTATACGATCAACATCAATACAGAAATGAATTACTGGCCTGCGGAAGAAACAAACCTTTCTGAAATGCATGAGCCACTGATAGAAATGGTGAAGGACCTATCTGTTACCGGGCGGGAAACGGCAAAAGTGATGTATGGCGCCGGCGGATGGGTGGCTCATCATAACACTGACCTGTGGCGTATTACAGGCCCGGTAGACGGGATTTATTCTGCTATGTGGCCAATGGGAGGCGCCTGGTTAAGCCGGCACACATGGGAAAGGTATTTGTTTAACGGGGACAAGAAATATCTGCAAACAGTATATCCCGCATTGAAAGGCGCGGCGCAGTTTTACCTGGACTTTCTGGTAGAAGAGCCGGTGCATAAGTGGCTGGTGGTATCGCCTTCCATGTCGCCGGAAAATAGCCCAAAAGCCTACCCCGGCATATCCATTGCGGCAGGCGCCACCATGGATAATCAACTGGTATTTGATCTGTTTACCAATACCATCCATGCTGCTGAAATCTTACAAACTGATAAAGTGCTGGTGGAAAAAATGAAAGCCGCCCGGAAACGCTTACCGCCTATGCAGGTGGGCCAGCATAACCAGTTGCAGGAATGGTTGCAGGACCTGGATAATCCGGACGACAAGCACCGTCACGTGTCGCATTTATTTGGCTTGTATCCTGCCAACCAGATCTCTCCCTACCGCACGCCTGTTTTGTTCAGCGCTGCACGTACTTCGCTGCTGCAACGTGGTGATGTGTCCACGGGTTGGTCGATGGGCTGGAAGGTAAACCTCTGGGCGCGTTTGCTGGATGGCAATCATGCCTGGAAGCTGATCAAAGACCAGCTTACCCCGGTGGACGTAAGTAATGTAAAGTATGGTGGCGGCGGTACTTACCCCAATCTTTTTGATGCGCATCCTCCTTTCCAGATCGACGGGAACTATGGCTGCACCGCAGGGATCTGTGAAATGCTGCTGCAAAGCCAGGATGGCTCCATCCACTTGTTGCCGGCGCTTCCGGACGATTGGAAGAACGGGCGTGTGAGCGGCCTGCGTGCCCGGGGCGGTTTTGAAATCCGGGAGATGGTATGGGAAAATGGTCAGCTCAGTAAAATCACCATCCGTTCCACGCTGGGTGGCAATTGCCGTCTCCGCGTACCCAATGCGCTCCGGGAAAACGGACAGTTGAAAGCAGCCGGTGGTGATCAAACCAATCCTTTCTTTGAAGTAACACCAACAGCTCCGGCCCTGGTGAGTGAAAAAGCTAAGGTAGAAGAACTGCCGTTGCCCCAGACAATATTATACGACCTGGATACACAGGCAGGAAAGACGTATACTTTTGTAAGGCAATAAGCGCGTATGTTGTCTTTCTCGCTGATTACGCTGATTATACTGATTTGCTTGATTTTACTTTTTGGATTTTATAAAGGATTTTAAAAGATTTGGGGAGATATAAGCGAATATATCCACTTATATCTCCCCAAATCTTTTAAATCAAAAGTGATCAAATCCCCTGAATCAGTATAATCAGTGTAATCAGCGGGAAAGACAAAATCCGCTCAAAGCACCAGCTGCCGGTGCAACCGCATCAGCGTATCTTCCGCATTGGCGCTGCAAAAACCGGGATGTACCCTCGATGTTTGCACCACGCTGCTGCGCGTGGCAGTTAGCCAGCGGAAGCGGCTGGCAATATCCAGTGCCCCGATCGGGCCGCCTGCTTTGCTGCCGTTGGAAATTTCCACAAAGGCATCCAGGTAGGGGCGGATGGTGTTGACATCTGTTTCAGGAGAAAGTGCGTGTAATTTTTCTTCGTTTAATGCATATACCGCCCGTAAAAATTTTTGTTGCCTGCAATAGAGGATAACACCAACATTCAGAAACTCTTCCCGCTCTACGCTTGGCACCACCCGTATTACGGCGTATTCATATAAGTGATTGTCTTGCATGTTGTGCTTCTTTTACAAAAATGCCGGAGTGGCTGATCCGGTTTGTTAAAAATTCAAAATATACCTGGCGTCTTTCTTCCGGTGTAACATCATTGCTGTCGTCGCTGCGCAGCCATTCTTCGGGAATGATGTTTACAACGGCGCGTATCCGTTCCGGTGTGAGGATCAGGTTGAAGGCAGCATCTACTTGTTCCAGTTCACTTGCCTGTGGCAACAGCACATGATCCTTTACCTGTACAAAGGGACGGAGGGACTGTTCCTGCCAGTTTTGCCAGGAGTGATGAAAATAGAGCGAGGCCCCGTGATCAATAAGCCATAGTTCATTGCGCCACATGAGCATGTTGGTGTTGCGGGCAGTACGGTCTACATTGGTCAGGAGGCAGTCGAGCCACACGATCTTCGATGCAGTTAAAGCATCGATGGTATTTACCGTAGGGTCGTATGTGGTGGCGCCGGATAAATAGTGCAGGGCAAGATTGAGGCCCACGCTTTTTTTCAGGAGGTCCTGTATTTCCTCGTCGGGTTCTGTACGGCCAAAGGCGGCGTCGAGATGGGCAAATACAAGTTCCGGTATTTTCAGTTTGAGTATCCTGGCCAGTTCACCGCCTATTAGTTCAGCGATGAGCGCTTTTACGCCTTGTCCGGCGCCTCTGAACTTCAGGGCATACAGGAATCCGTCGTCTGCTTCGGCGATGGCCGGCAGCGAACCCCCTTCACGTAACGGCGTTACGTAGCGGGTTACATTCACCGTTCTTAGCTGAAGTTGAATATCGTCTATCATCTGATAATCTGGTTATCGTTTTCTAATATGAGTCTATAGTCAAACAAAGTAACCAAATATCAGGCACTTTTGCCACAGGGCTTTTATATAGCGGTTACGCTTTGCAGCTCCTTTCCCATAAAAGCCGCATAGGCAGCCGCTGCGGTGTCTACTGTTGTTTTCTTGCCGGGAGAAACCAGTTGTGTGGTAAGTGCAATATGCCGGTTCCCTTCTTTCCGGTTCCAGATACCACCAATTTTTCCATTGATCACTACTACGGGCTTAAAGATGCCATAACCGGCGGTGGATTGATGTTCGGCCGGGAGGATATCGCTGCGGTCTTTGTAGGCCACGGCGTATTCATCGTACCAGGGCAGGAGCAAGGTAGAGGGAGTGGTGCGTTTAGTCAGTGGCGTGCCGCCGGTAAACCAATAGGCCTGGCCGTTGACGACCGTATGAGTGAGCTGTGCTTTGTTGAGCTGCAGTCCTGTTTTGATATCGGATATATTTAACCCGCTCCACCACTGGAAGTCCTGGATAGTAGCAGGTCCCCTGCTGCTGAAGTAGCACAGGGTGAGGCGGGCGATGGCTTCTTCCCGGCCGGGCGCCGCGGTGGCGGGTACACGGTCGGCAAGCAAGGCATAGGTGAATTGTTTTCCCTGCCTTGGGCCGCTGCAGATAAGTCCATCCAGCTCCGCATCCATCAGGAGAAATCCGAGCCGGATATCATCGGTGTTGATCTTTGCTTTGGCGAGCAGCGGAAGAAGGGCTGTGCGGGGAAGGTAGGTATGATCGCTGAGCGCTTTGGTAATAATGGCGCTGCTGCGTTTCAGGTCTTTGTCGGAGATGCCCAGTTTTACATGCAGCCGTTTATTAAAGGCTTTTATTTTAGGCGCTGTCAGTTGCAGCATCCAGCGGATGTCTTCCGGCGCCACAAAGTGCCAGGTAGGGCGCAGTACATGAGTGCGCAGGATCTTTCCTTCGTTAAAGTCCTTTTCAATGGAGGCGTCGGTGCTGCCTTTAATACGGTTCCCGATGGCCCATTTGGCGCCTGCATAATCCTGCGCCTGGATGCAGCCCATCCAGCGTACTAGGTCGGCGGGCCGGGTAAACCGGGAATGGAGGAGCTGCTGCTGATGCAGCCGGTGTTGTATGATCTGCAAGCTGTTCATATCCCAAAATTACCGGTGGGGTGTGACAACGGTATGTCAGTTGAGAAAACGGGTCAGGAAACTTTTTTCAGCATCTCCCGCAAACGGTCTTTTACCAGGGTTTTAAGGGAAGCTGGTGAAATAATATCTGCCTGGTCAGCGAAGGTGATATACCAGCGGGAAAATGCTTGTATACAGGGCGCTTCAAACTCCATGCGGGTGTGGGTTTTGCCTGCTTTCTCGCTGTTAAAGCCATAATTATATTTCTGTTCCGTAAGATACCTGGCCATATCGTTATGCACGTTGATCACTACCGGGAACGACTGCCCGTTATTTTTAGGTTTGTTTGCCAGGTATTCCGTCAGGGAGATGTGTTCCTGGTGAAATGGCCGGCCGGTATCTTTTACCGAAAGCATCCGCTCTGTTCTGAAAGGATGATATTTTTTGGAGGTGGTACAAAAGGCGATGGCATTCCAGCTGCCGTTTTCCCGGAAAATACCAATGGGCTCTATGTCCCTTTCGTTAACACCGGTTTCGGTGGCATACCGGATATGCAGCACTTTCTTTTCACCTATTGCCCTGATGAGCAGGGGAAGGGTGTCGTTGAGCAGGTGATTATGTTCAGATACCTTATGTTTAACGGCAATGTTTTCTTCCAGGTCTTCCAGCAATTTTTTCTGTGCATTACGCAGTACAGCTTTTACTTTGAACATCGCGCCTTTAAAGCGTTCGCTGTTTTGCAGGTCGGCATGGTGTTCCAGCATTTTTTCCGCCATCAGGAAGGCAATCACTTCTTCTTCGGTAAACATTACCGGCGGCAGGCGATAGCCTTCCATAATGGAATATCCCAGTCCTTTTTCGCCGATAACAGGCACCCCGGCCTGTTCCAGCGATCGTACATCGCGGTACACCGTACGCAGGCTCACATCAAAGCGGTCGGCAATTTCCTGGGCCAGCACCAGTTTTTTGGATTGCAGGTGAATGAGAATAGCGGTTAATCGGTCGAAGCGGTTCATTGTTGGAATCAGTTGTAGGTTGAAGTAACTAAATTACTGATTTCCCGGGATATCGTTTTTGCGCCGTGAATACTACCTTTGCCGGCACAGATAATAGCTTAAAGTTATGATGAAACGTTTGTTTGTTGTGGTATGCCTCCTGGCCGGATGGGTAGCCGCCTGTTTTGCACAGTCGGATGAGTACCTGAAAAAGAAGAATGTCCCCGATACCATTTTACAGAACCGCACCCTGTTACTGGCAGGTACTTTTAATGCACAGAAAGCGCTGCTGCAACTGTTCCCCGGAAAATATTACAATCTCACCAAAGATAGTTACCGGAATGAGCTGATCAACTGGGAATGCAAAACCTGTAAACCCAAACCTTACCCGGATGTAAATGAAGACGGCAACCCTGTATTTCCTTACCCCGAAGGCGTGGCCACCCGCCTGATCAATGAAATGGATTTTAAAGATGCCACAGGCTTACAGTATAAGGTGATCAGTTTTAACCATTCGGTATTTGATGAAGAAGGTTTCCAGACTTCGCGTTTCACCGGCGGACTCCTCGGCCTTGCCAAGTTTGTACTCACCGACGAGGGCTGGAAACTAAGGATGTTTCAACCGGCTATCCAGGCGTACGGCGCTTTTTCTAAGTGCCCCACGCCAAAGCCACTGCTGATAGGCGATGATCAGTATGCGTTTATGATTAAACATAGCAACGGACCTGCAGGTGGTCCATACTATGGCGATTATTTCCTGGTTGCCGGAATCAATGGCGGCTATCAGCAGGTAATGGCTGCTCACAACGCAGAACGAACAGAAGTCGGAGCGGAGGAAGGGTTATCCAGCTGGAGCAGTGAGTATACGGTGCCGGCGGGCGATAAAAAGTACTTCCGCGATATTGTAATCACCCTTAAGGGAACCGCTACTGCCACGGATACCGACGGGCTTCCGGATGAAGTGAAAAGCCTGCTGAAAGGCAAAAAGAAAATACGGTTTACGGCCGTGAAAAGATATGTATACATGGGCAGCAAAGGCTACCAGCTGCAGCTGCCGGTGAAAGCTACGTTAATCAACTGATGCCGTTTCCAGGGCAGGCAATTTCAGGCTGCGCCCTGTGATTTTTTTCCGGTGCATGGCGCCCCATACCGTTAATGAATGGAGCACATCTCCCAGGGTGTCACTGTAATCGGTCAGCTCATACTCCATAAGTTGACTGCCGGCTACCGGTATTTTTTTCACAAAACCATTCAGCTCCAGCTCTTTCAGTTCATTCGACAATACCTTTGCCGAAATACCTTCCACTAAACGCTGCAGTTCATTAAACCGCCTGCGGTGATCTATCATAGCCACAATGATCTTCAGTTTCCACTTGCCGCCAATGGCATACATGGCGTCTCCCACTGCTGCGAGCGAGGCAGCACATACTTCTGCTGAAGGATGATGTCTTTTATCCATTTGCATATATTTTAACTTCCCTGGGTTAGCAGTAACCAAAGGTAAGTAGTTTTCGAAATAAATTCGCGGGGGTTGTCTTGAGCGCTGATTACGCTGATTATGCTGATTTTAAGGATTGGATCAGGTTGGATTTTAAAAAGATTCGGGGAGAAGTAAGCGAAGATCGCGGCGAATTTTGTCTTTCTCAGGATTACGCTGATTTTACTGATTTTACTTTTTTGATTTTAAAGGATCAGGGAGATATAAGCGGATATATTCGCTCGTATCTCCCTGAATATTTTAATAAAATCCAGAAAATCAAAAAAGTAAAAATCCGGGTAATCAGTAAAATCAGCGTAATCAGTGCTCAAGACAACCTCCGCGTTTTATTTACTCAGCGCATCGAAGTCCTCGTCAGAGAGCGTGATCGATCCTGCCTTAAGGTTTTCTTCCAGGTGGGCAATGCTTTTGGTGCCAGGTATCAGCAGGATGTTGCTGGCGCGTTTCAGCAGCCAGGCCAGTGCAATCTGCGCCGTGGTGGCATGGTGGCGGGCAGCAATTTTGCTGATCTTTTCTTCCAGGGTATGCGGACCGGAAGCCAGTGGGTACCAGGGAATAAACGCAATGCCTCTTTCAGTGGTATAATCCAGTACGGATTCCCATTGGCGGTTACCGAGGTTGTACAGGTTTTGTACAGACGCAACAGGCACTACCTTTTCTGCTTGCTCGATCTGTTCAATAGTTACTTCAGACAGCCCCACATGTTTAATTTTACCGGCTTTTACTGCTGCTACTACCGGCGCCAGGGTTTCTTCTACCGGGATGTTAGGATCAATGCGGTGCAACTGCCAGAGATCTATTATGTCCGTCTTCAGATTTTTGAGGCTGTTGTCGATGTCTTTGGCAATCCATTCCGGGCGGCCATCAGGTACCCACTGGTTGGGGCCGGGGCGCTGAAAGCCACCTTTGGTAGCGATAATAAGGCCTTTTTGATAGGGATGCAGCGCATCCGCAATGAGGCGTTCATTGGTCCCTGGACCATAAGCCGCCGCAGTGTCAATAAAGTTCACACCGGAAGCCACCGCTTGTTGTAATACCTTAATGGCATTGGGACGGTCGGCTGCATCGCCAAATACGCCGTTGCCGGTTAATTGCATAGCGCCGTAACCCACACGGTTAATATTGAATTCGCCTCCTAAAAGAAAGGTGGCGGCGGGAGATATTTGTGTTTTTTCCATTTTTTTATGATTTGCTGGATCAAAGGTAGGGGTAACGGCTGATCCGGAAATTGTGAAAATAACAGGAAGAGTTGTATAAATCAAAGAATGAGGGGACAGGATATTAATTTTTTTTCACAGTTTTAAGCTGGGCATGCAGATAATCTGCCACCATCTTAGCAATTGAAGGTAGTCCTTTCTTTAACCAGGTCTTTTTCAATGAAGATTCTTTAGCCATTACTACTTCGTTATCTTCCAGTTTAACAAGTAAAGTAGGTTTAATCATTCCGTCATACCGGCAAATAACCTTAAATGTATTGCTATAGTTGTTGATGTGTTCCAGATTTTTCTCATAAACGCCCTTAATGGTCCTTGCATCTACAGCATGTCCACCTTCTTTCACTCTTTGCTCACAATCTTTTATTTTATCGAGACATAGGTAGTTAAGTTGAATTTGATAGCCTTTGTTTTCAAAACGGTCTATGTACTTCCAGTAATCAGGATGGGATAAGGGCGTTTCCAAAACAAAGTGGTGATTTGCAAGAATGGCTTCGTCCATTTTAGAAATCAAAAAATCTTCCATCATTTGTGCGGAGCGGTTTTTGATCTGGTCTGGTGACATTCCATCTTTCTCCAGTTGTTTTCAATATTTGTCCGCGTTAAGTCCCTGTCGAAAGGTAAAACGCCTTCAAATAGTGAAGGTAACATCGATTCAATGTGTGTGGACTTACCTGCTCCGTTTGGCCCGGAAATGACTAGTAGTGTTGGCTTAGAGTAATCCATTTTCTCTCCGGTACTGTTGCCTGATGGTATTAGATTCCAGATCTGATAAACGACGCACAAGCCGCGTTTCTATTTCAGCACCAATAGTATAAACTTCTTGAATTTCAATATGACCATCTGCATATTCATAAAAACCTTGTCCCTCCGGTAGTTTATCAGAGAGCATCAGGAACGGCAGGTTATTGCTAAAATTTCTTTTTCTTATTTTTTCAATAGTAGCAGTAAATTTTCTATCCTGCAAAGCAATTTCAGATTCAATATTTGTCATATGGATAATGCTAAATTACTGTGCCAATTTTGAATGCCGTTTATAAAGTGTTGATAATTAGTTGTTTGCAAGGGAATGTTATTCGCCTTTTTTGTCTATATTATCTTCGGGTTTCCATCTTATCCGTCAACGCATGAATAAACGCTATCAGGTCCTTAATCTCCGCTTCCCGGAGATTCAGCGGCGTGGAAGAAAGCGTTTGATAAGGATCAGTCATTCCCACTCCATTGCCGCCGCCGGCATTATAAAATTCCATTACTTTTTCAAGATCCCGGAATGCGCCATTATGCATGTAGGGAGCGGTCATAGCGCTGTTGCGTACGGTGGGCGTTTTGAAGGCGCGCTGATAATAAGCAATCGGGAAAAATTCAAACCTGCCGGCATCCGTATCGCGTCGCGGATGCTGGAGATCATCGTTGGCAGGCATGCCGAGGTTTTCAAATTCCGTGAACTGGTATAAGGGCGGCGTTAGACCGTTGAACAGCGGGGCAAAGTGACAGGTAGCGCATTGCGCTTTCCCGGTGAATAAGTTGAAACCCCGGATCTGCGCGGGTGTCATGGCGTTTTTGTTGCCGGCAAAATATTCATCCATTGCGCTGTTCATAGGAGCGAGGGTGCTGAGGTAAGCAGCAATGGCGGTGGCCAGGTGGGGCATGGTAACAGCGGTACTGTCTTCCGGGAAGGCGGCCGCAAAGGCTTCGCGGTAATGCACGCTGTCTTTTAACCGGCTGACGATCACGGCAGGATGGCCGTTCATTTCCTGCGGGTTGCTGATCACGGTGAGTATTTGTTTTGATAAGGTACCCGCTCTTCCATCCCAGAACTGCGCATATTGGAATGCGGTATAGGTGAGGCCCGGCGCATTTCTTCTTACCACGGCTTTATCATCCAGCGTCCTGCTGGTGCGAAGTCCGTCGCTGAAGTATAATTCCGGGCGGTGACAGGTACCACAATGGCGGGTGTTGTTCCCGGAGAGTGCCTTTTCGAAGAATAGTCGTTTTCCCAGTGCCTTTTCATTTTCCGTATATACTGCGCCGTTAGTAAAAGCTTTGAGGTCTATGGCGTTTTTACTGAAAAGGTTTGGAGCGTTATAGTTCAGCGCGCTGCGGGTGTGCTGGTCCAGCTGTAAAGCGCGTATCAGTGCGCCGGTGCTCTCCTGCAGGGGCAAACCGCAGGTGGTGAGGAATTCCAGCCGGTTAAAGTCATCGAAACCCGGATGCGTTTCCAGGTATTGTATACAAAGGGTGAGGTAATGGGCTACGGATTTTGTTTCGGGAGAAGAGCTGCTGAGCCAGGGTTCCATCACTGCCTGGATAGTTCGCATCGATTGCGCGGTTTCTGCAATGCCTGTTTTTAATTCCGGTGCATCGTAACCGGTGATGCCTCCTGCGTATAGGCGTACCAGTTCGAGCCGTATGCTTTCCATAATGGCTTTGTCGCTGGTAGTAAACTGGTAGAGCAGCGATGTAAGATCGGTGGCGGCAGTGCGGATTACCAGCGCTTCTGTTACCAGTTCTTTTTTCCGGGAGAAAGGATCGTTCTCAAACAACAGTACTGCTATCTGCTGTAACCCTGATGGCGCCTGGTATTCCATGTACGGTTCATCTATTTCCGTTTTGGCCGGGCGGTTATACACCATGGAAGAAGAGAAGAAAAAGTAATCAAGAAAAAACTCGATCCTTTTGTATTGTAAGCGGCATTTTTTCAGCGCTTCTTTGGCAGCCATAAGGCTGGCCGGATCATCTTTATCAATTGCCTGTATGGCCTGTTCCAGTTCCAGGGAAGCCGCCGAAAATCCGTTGGCGCCCTCCCTGAAAATGGCAATGGTATGGGTAACACCGCGGTCATCCGTGGATGGTGTAAAGCTATAAGCTACCAGCAGGCTGAATAACAGCCAGATGACCTTATTTCGATACATATACGGTGAAAGTATCTTTTACATTATTGTATGCATCCACTACGGTATATTTTGTGGTGGAAGCCGTGGGAGTTACGGTAATACTCCGCGTAGTGTCTTTACGGTTATTCCATTTATAAGTACCAATGAACGACGCGGTTAATGTTGCTGCTTCGCCTTTTTTGATACGGATATTGGTATTCCGGTTTACATTTTTCATCATGGAAAACTGGTCGCGGATGGTGCCATCTGCGCAGATCCATTTCAGGTCGAGGCGGTTGTCCTGTATTTCAAGAATGCTGGAGCCGCCGTGTTCTGCATCTGCAAAATACATGGCATTATGCGGGTAAACGGTTTGTTTGCCGCCCAGCTTACCGGCGGAGCCGCTCACTACGTATACAGTACCGGTGGTATGGATGCTGTCCTTGATGTATGGTGCGGAATTGCTGCCGCCATCGTACCGGCCGGAAGAGTTGCTCACGTTATGTTTGGCAGGATCAAAGCTGTTAGCCGGGCCGTAGTGCCCCTTGATCATCCTGGATCTTTCGTAATCATGACTATGCCCGTTCAGCACCAGGTCTACCCCGTTGCGCTCCAGTATCCGGATAAAGTTTTCCCGGATGTGTACCAGTTCATCTTCTTCATCGGAATTATGGGAGCCCATAGTATACGGCGGATGGTGCCAGTAGGCAATAACCCAGCCTTTATTTTTATTTCCGGCGAGGTCTTTCTTTATCCAGGTAACCTGCGGACCGGTGGTGTCGTACAGGCGGTAGGCGCTGTCTTCTTTGCCGTAGCTGTCCAGCGACAGGAAGTGAATGTTCCCGATATCAAAGGAATAGAACGAAGCCGAGTGGGAAGGTGATCCGCCGGATTCTCCTTCAGATGGCATGGAGAAGTTCTGGTAGTAGTTTGTTTGGTGCGACTGCTGCGCGGCAGCGGCAGAGATATCGGTATCATGGTAGTCATGATTGCCGGGCGCCGGGAACAGGGGATATTTCTTCAGCAGGTCATCTTTATAAACATTAAAAAACTTGCTTTGATATTCCGCATCGGTGCCGTTGGGATAAGCATTATCGCCTAATAATATCCATGCATTCAGGTAATTGCTGCCGATGTATTTTACCAGTTGTTCCTTTACCAGTTGCTGGTTGGGAGAGCCGTCGCCGCAATCGCCCAATGCTGCAATGCGGTACAGGTCTGTTTTACCGGCTTCGGGCAGGGTCATAAAGTAATTGTCTGTGTTGCCCTGCAATACCTCCTTATAGCCGCCAATGGAATAATAGTAGCGGGTGTTGGGCTGCAGGTGGGTAAGCAATACTTTATGTTCTGTTACCAGGTTGGCATCGTCTGCCTGCTGATCCAGCTTATCCGGAGCGGTGCCGTATTTCACACGGCTGCGGGCAGATGCATCGGTGCGCCAGCGGATCAGCATCTGCTGTGTACCTGCTGCCTGCAGGTAAGGACCACGGATCAGCTTTGCAGCGATGGGGTCTTTTTTAACAGCAGCATCCTGTGCCTGCACCGGGCCTAAACCGGCCAACAGGCACAGGGAAGCGAGAAAGATAGATTTCATATATGGGACACTATTTTTTTGTTGGCGCTGATTCCAGCTCTTTACCGGCGATATCTTCCCAGCGATAATAATGGAAGGTCCGGTCGTCGCTCATCACTACAAATAATCCATGTTTGAAAGTATTGTTCAGTGGCACATTTACCATATCAGAGCCATCGCTGTGGCTGGCGCTTACTTTCACTGTTTTCAGCAACATATGTGTTGTTCCTGCTCTGTTGAAGATATGAAATTTGTTGGCACCCTGGTCAGATACCAGGATATATCCTTTGGTGGAAGACGTTTTATAAATGGAGATGCCTTCATGATCTTCTGTAAAACCGGTGGTACCGAAAACTGTTAATTCTTCATTACCTTTTTCGGGATCAGCGTAATATTGCCGTACGCCGTACTGTTCATCCGAATAATAAACATAACCGGCTTGGTTATCTACCGCAATAGCTTCTATTTCCTTTTTGCCACTGTAGTGGCCAAACTTACGTACCAGCGTGGCTTTTATTTTTCCTGCACCGTTATCAGAGATACGGTATTGCCATAAATAGGTCCCATCCTGCGGGCCGGTTTTACGGCCTGCTATAACATAGTGTTCGTTCTTTTTATTAGTGTAAACAGCCACCCCCATAAGATCACGGAACTGTGTGCCGGTTTCGCCTTCAAATGCCGGGATGCCGCCATCATCGATGGGCTGCATGTCTGGTAATGAATAGAAGCGGAGTTTATGCGTGATGCGTTCCGTGGTAACGGCATAGTCTATACGTTTTCCGTTGAGGAGCAACCCATATGCGATGTCCACATTATTGGGGCGTTGCAGGTTGGGTACTATCTGTTTGATCTTCCCTTCGAGGTCAAACACATACAGGGCGCCCTGGGCCGATTTATCAGTGCCTATCACCAGGCTCTGCGCGGGATTTTGCGGGTTTACCCAGATCGCCGGATCATCTGAATCAAACTTTACAGGTTCGGTGATTATCGCCGGCTGAATAATGGCAGTATCCGTATATACCTGCCCGTTAGCCCGGCTCGCCGGTCTTGCGCAGGCAAGAAAACACAGCAGTCCGGGTAGAACTGCTGCGGAAAATAATATATTGCGTGTAGTCATTACTGTGAGATCGCTGTTTTAGTTTTTAGTGCTAAATGCACCAATAAAAGAGGAAGGAGCGGGAGAAGCGTAGTTATTCCCATTCAGCTCCAGACCATTCGGGAAGTTACGGGTAAAAGCAGTGGTACCCTTGCCCAGCGCGGGCGAACCGGCCTGTAAATGAAAGTCCCAGCTGGTGTTAAAGTTTGGGCTATCCATTGGTGTGCTTAGCGGGTAATTTACAAATTTCGGGTCATTCTCACCGGCTTTGGTACCAATAACGTCGTTGGCGCCGCTAACAATATCTTTCGCGGGCTGGAACTGATCTACCGTAGTTTGATTAAATCCGTAATAAAGATTGTTGCTGATCACCGAGCGACTGTCCTCTACTTTTTTAGTATCTCTCTTAATACCAAAACGTGTGTTGGCAAACAGGTTATTGTGCAGTTCCACGAATACTGTGGCCTCTACCCAAACGGAGCCGCCTTTTACAGTAGGCCTTCTCCAGCCGGTGTTTGAGCATGGTGTTGTTATAGGCAATCACGTGCGCCTGTGGCGTGCGCTCACCGGAATTGGATAACTTAAGGGCGTTGGTATTGGTAGAGTAGAAGAGATTATAACTTACATCCGCGATGCAGCCGGATTTGATGTTAATACCCTCTCCGCCGGTAATACCGGTAGTATAGAATTTATTATTGGAGAAGATGATCTTACCGCCTTCAATGTAGGTGCAGTCTTCATTAAAATTGCGGAAGATACAGTTATTAACAACCAGCTTGCCATTCACATTACTGTACCATAGCGCGGGCAGCGCTTCGCCGCTCACAGCTTTATACAAACCCAGTTTTACAGAGGTAGATGATTCGGTGGTGACAGCACCGCCGTATTCAAGGATAGTATTGTCTAACAATAGCTCTGCACAGGATTTCGCCGCGAGGATACCGCCCCATTGTTTACCAAACTTGCGGCTGTCGGTGCGGTAGTTTTCTTCAATGGTAAACCGCACTGGTTGTTCAGGTGTTCCCATGGAATACAGGTTTCCTTTTACAATTACTTCGGGTTTCACAAGCGTATCCATAATTACCAGCACGCCTTCTTCAATCACCAGCGTTTTGCCTTCAGGAACGGTGATATCGCCGGAAACACGTTGAATACTGCCTTTGGGCCAGATGCCCCATACATCGCCGTGAACAGTGCCGGAGCCAATGATGCCTTCGCTGAGGTCTACATCGCTGTTTGCTTTTTTACAGCCGGCGACAATAGTCAGTATCAATGCAGCGTAAAAGAGAATATTTTTATATTTCATGAGATGAATATTTTAGAATGAGTTTATAACTTGTAACGTACGCCGAGCAGGTAGGTTTGTTTATAATATTCTTTCCTGATCAGGGTTTCATTGGCCTTTCCCTGTCCGGGCATATTGGTATTGGCAGGATCTGTTCCTTTGATAAATATTTCTGTTGGAGTGTTCAGCAGGTTACCTGCTTTAACGAAGATGCTGAAGTTGTTTCTGAACCTTTTTTCTACAGAAAGATCCATTTGTATAAATCCTTTCTGCCACAGATCATTATCGATGTACTGGGAAACAGTGTTGATACGCGGACCGGTGTAAGCGCCGGCCAGCTGTGCATCCCATCCATACTGAATGTCTTTGTACAGCACGGAAAGGTTACCGATGTGTTCCGACTGTCCGTATAAAGGGCGGGTCTGATCCACAGCGATGGTCTCAACATCGCCTTTGTCATCCCGGATCCTCACGCTTTTAGAAGTGGTGATAGAAGAATGTGTATAAGTGTAGTTCGCTTTGAATCCTATCTTACTGAAAAATTTGATATAATCTATTTCCAGGCCGTAGTTACGGGCGGTACCAAAGTTGCCGGCAGAATAATACTGATCCTGCGGGCGGGTGGCATCTGCGCGGATGGTATTTTCAATCGGGTCCTGGATCCTTTTGTAGAATACACTTACCAGCAATTGGTCGGAGCGTTTCGGGAACAGTTCATAACGCAGGTCGAAGTTGTCCGCGATAGCGCGCTTCAGGTCCGGGTTACCGCGTTCCTGGTAGTCTTCCAGTATAATTTTGGAAGGAACAATTTCAAAGAAACCGGGACGGTTCAGTGAGCGGAAGTAGGAACCGCGTAAGTTCTGGTGTTTAGATAACTCGTATTTCAGGTTCAGGCTTGGCAATACATCGGTATATACCTGGTTGCCCGTGGGGCGGTCTTCTCCCTGTGGAAAAAACATATGATAACCCTGGTCGGTATGCTCTATGCGTGCACCAAAGGTTATTTCCAGTTCAGCTACTTCGAATTTAAACATACCATATACTGACGTCGTTTTTTCGGATGCGTCGTAAGTAAGCGGGTTGCCTACTGCGCCTCCGGGATTCTGGATCTCCCATACAATGTCTGTATAGCTGGTAAAATCTTTGCCATATACTGCATTGATATTCGCAGGTCGGAAGGTATAGTTGTTAAAGAAGCTGCTGCGTTGTTTGTCGCGGTACAGGCCACCTGCGGAGAAATCTACTTTGGTCCCGGCTATCCTGGCAGTGTACGTAAGATCGAGGTAGCCCGCGAGATCATTGTCTGTATTACGTTCCCAGCGACGGGAGGTACCGTTGTTTTCAATAGTGGTGCGTGTGTCCTGGAAGTTGTTCCTTACCCCGTTTAATGCGATGGTAGTATTGTCCGGCACTTCATTTTTGGCAGAAGAAAACACGGCAGACCACTGCAACTTTAATTTACCCGGAATGATATGGTGATCGCCATGCAAGGTGGAATTGTAGATCTGCTGGGTGGTTTTCCTGGAGCGGTTTTCAAACGTCAGCTGTGCATTGCCGGCTGCAGGATCAAATACGCCATCAGAGAAGTTGGTGGTAATACCTTCCCTTGTCTGGAAACTTTGCAGGTTCATATAGGCGTTGTAAAGCGACAGCTTATTATTTTCATTGAACACATAGTCGATCTTCCCGTGAATACCACTGCGCTGCTGTTGTTCGCTGTACTGCCTGTTTTGCATACTGGTAAGCACAGAGTAATGCCCCGTATCCATATCATTCTTATAGAATGTGCTGGTAGTACCGCGATAGGTGTTCTGGAAACTGCCGGCGAGGATCACACCCAGTTTATTGTGCAGGAAACGCTGGCCAACAGATAATCCTGCTACCAGGTTGGGGGCGAAGCTTTTGTTTTTATAATCAAGTGTGCCGGTGGCAAAATCTGCGGGAGTGGCATTGTAGCTTTTACCGTGCGCTTCGTAAGGTGATTTGGATTGTATGTTGCCGGCGTCAAAGGAAGTAAAGCCTTTATCCAGCACCATCTGGCTGTAGCCGGTGGCTACGTTGGCGTTGAGCGACAGTTTCCCGGGGGCGTCTTTCATTACCATGTTCACTACGCCGCCTACGGCGTCAGCCTCCATGTTGGGGGTTAAGGATTTATATACCTCGAGGCGGTCCAGCAATTCCGACGGGAAGATGTCCAGCGGCACGTAGCGGTATTTATTATCCGGGCTTGGTATTTTCACCCCGTTGATAAGTGTGTAGTTATATCTTTTGTCCATACCACGGAGAATGGCGTATTGCCCGTCGCCGTTGCTGCTGCGTTCTATGGAGATACCCGAAACGCGCTGGATCACGTTGGCCACAGTGAGGTCGGGCGATACTTCTATTGCCTGACCGGATACTACGTTCATCACCTGGACGGATTTCTGTTCCAGTTTGCGGGCGGTGTTTTCAGAGGAGGCTTTGGTGCCGCCGGCAATTACTACTTCACTCAGGTTTTTGCTGCTGCGTTCACTGAGGTAGATGTTGAGCGCGGGGTTGTCACTTTCCTGTACGGTAACTTCTTTTGTTAATGTTTTGTAGGTAAGATGGGAAATGTGCAGGGTGAATTTTCCTGCGGTGATCTTTTTAAATTCAAAGGAACCATCAAGCCCCGTGAGGGCTACCAGTTTGGTTTGGTCCATTACAACGGTGACGCCTACCAGCGGTTCGCCCGTTTTCTGATCGTACACATGTCCTTTCAGACTGCCGGCGCTGGCAAATGTGACGCTCAGCAGCAGACATAAAAGCGTTGTTAAAAGTGTCTTCATCTTTTTGGTGAATTTGATGCCGTTCGTGTTAGTGGCGAATGGCATCGCAAATGTGGGCTGCTCCAAAAAAAAATGCAAGAAAGCAGCGTAAGCAAAACGTAAACAGCGTTAACAACACCGTAAACAAAGCGTGATCAGCGTATACAAACAAGATGTAAGTTGTTGGTAGTTAGGTGTTTATTTGTAACAGGAGTCGCCATTACCATTATGTTACCGCAACGTTACCGGAAGGTTATGCTTCACAGGCTTTGCACAAAAGTGTTGAGCGTATCGCCTTCCGGAATGTTTAATTTTTTCCGGAGACGGTATCTTGCCACCCGTAAACTGTCGGATGAAATACCAAGAATGGTAGCCATATCTTTTGAGTCCATATTCATTTTATGGAGCGCCAGTAATTTGATATCGTTGTTGGTAAGATCGCTGTGCAACGCATTGAGTTTATCAAAAAACACCTGGTGTACCTGTTCAAAGATGCCGGTGAATTCTTTCCATTGTTTCTCGTGATTGACGGTCTGGTTAATTTTCAGCACCAGTTGCTGCAGTTGTTTTTTCTGGTCGCGTTTATCTTCCTGTACCATCTCTGAGAGGGTATTCCGCAGTTCATCTAGGAACTGGTTCCGTTGGATCACGTCCAGCGTATGGGTGGCTAGCTGCCTGCTTTTCAGTTCCAGCTGGTCTTTCTGCACGCGGTTTATTTCGGCATTCCGTTCAGATACGGTCTGGGCCTGGCTGATCTTCAGCTTCTGGCGGGAAATGGTAAGCAGGCAAAGGAGGATGAGTAATGCCACTACAATGACTACCGCCGTATAAATGATGCGGTTTATTTTATGGCTGTTTTCCAGCTGGAGGATTTCGTCGTTCTTTTTATTGGTATCGTACAGGATCTGGAGGAAATTCATCTGCTGGTTGTTTTGGGCAGAGTAGATGTCGAGCAAGCATTTGCGGCTGTACTCCATATAATAAAAGGCGCTGTCGTTCCGTCCGAGGAGATTAAACGCTTTGGCAATGTCTTTACAGGCCGCGGCTTCCTGGTACTTGTTATTGGTTTGCTGTGCCAGGGCGAGTGCTGCTCTGGAATAAGGCAGGCTGTTTTTTACATCGCCGGTTTTCCGGAGCACATCACCTATATTATTTAATACTTCTATGCCGGCTATCCGTTCATGGCTTGCCTCAAAGAGTTGCAGGGCCATGCGGAAGGAGGAGAGGGCGGTATCGTATTTTTCGAGGTCTTCATAAATGGTGCCCAGGTTTTCGTAGATGCCGGCCATGCCGAACGTGTCGCGTGCGCGCTGGTATTGTGTCAGCGCCAGTTCCTGGAAATACCGGGCGCTGTCGTATTGTTGCTGTTTTTCGTAGTAGTGACCAATGTGGCCATAGGTGGCGGCAATGCCGGCGGGATCATTTACCTGCCGGTACAGCTGAAGGGCTTTATCGTACTGCTTTTTGGCGCCTGGCTTATTAATATTGCGATAATAGAGCTGGCCCATATCATTGAGTACAGCCGCTTCGGCGGCTTTATGGCCGGTGACGGTAAAAAGAGTGGCCGCCTGCTGGTAGTATTCCAGCGATTTGGCGTAGTGCCCCAGGGTAAAGCAGATTTTTCCCATCTGGCGGAGGCATTTGCCGGCAGTGGCTTCATCTTTGTTACTGATAGCTGCATCGTGCATTTTGCGCAGGGCAAGAAAGGCGGCATCCGGTGATTCCTGGCTCAGCTTTCCTGCGGCTGCCAGCTGCATTTGCAGGGTGTCCTGTGCAGCGGTGGCGGTTACCGGGAAGACAGATAAGCATACTACGATAAACTGAAGAAAACGTTTCATTTGTAATGACAGCACGTATTAATTAAGTGTAATCAATCCGCAAAGAATGTTTTTTAGTGTTAACTGTATGTTACCAAACGGGCTGCCGCTGACATAAAAATGCTTGCTTACCGATACTATTTTATATATTATTGTGCCGCCGGTTACATTTTTTGACCCATAAATTAGTTCCAGTTAAATATTGATTATGAAAAAGAGAATCTTAGTTACCATGCTGCTGGCCGGAGGAATTGGCGCCGCCAATGCCCAGGAGAAAGCAAAACCTGAAGATACAGAAGTATATACCCCGGTGCCGCCGGAGGTAAAACCCGGAAAAAAATGTGGTGAAGCGCCTTCGGATGCGATCATCCTGTTCGATGGCAGCAACCTGGATCAGTGGGTAATGACCGACGACCGGGAGAAACCTGCAGAATGGCTGGTGAACAAAGGCATTCTGACGGTGAACAAAAAGTCAGGAAATATTGAAACAAAGAAGTCCTTTAAGAACTACCAGTTACATATCGAGTGGCGCGTTCCCGCCAATATCACCGGTACTGGTCAGGGCAGGGGCAACAGCGGCGTTTTCCTCGCCTCCATTGGTAAAGGGGATGCCGGTTATGAATTGCAGGTGCTGGACTCCTATAACAATAAAACGTATACCAATGGCCAGGCCGGCAGCATTTACAAGCAGTCCGTGCCACTGGCTAACCCTACCCTGAAGCCAGGGGAGTGGAATACGTATGATGTAATCTGGACAGCGCCCGTATTTGGTGCAGATGGCGCGTTGGTATCTCCCGCAAAAGTAACCGTAACTTTTAACGGCGTAGTGGTACAGAATGGCTATGAGCTGAAAGGCCCTACCCAATACATTGGTCAGGCATCTTACCGCCAGGCGCATGGCGCCAGCCCAATCAAGCTGCAGGCACATGGCGATAAGAGTGAGCCGCTCAGCTTCCGGAATATCTGGGTAAGAGAATTACAGTAACAAAAACGAATTTACAGGAGAGGGCTGCCGGAAACGACAGCCCTTTTTTATTTTTTTCTCCCCGTTCCATCATTTTCTTTACTTTTAATACAACGACGTTATGTAAAACTATTCCACTTTATCCGGTTCCATGGAGCACGTAAACATTGAAAAGAAATTGTTGCAAAGGGCTGCCGAAGGCCATGAGGAGGCGTTTACCCAACTCTTTTTCCTGTACAGGCATAAGTTGTACAGCTTCCTGCTGCGCTTAACGGAATCTCCCGAAATGACGGAAGACGTAATACAGGACGTATTCCTGAAATTGTGGAAGGACCGTGAAAACCTGGTGAACATTGAACAGTTTGGCGGGTATGTTTACCGGATGGCCCAACACCAGGTACTGAATGCGTTCCGCCGGATGGCGAAAGAAACACTGATCCTGGCTGAACTCACCAGGACGATCAAGGATGCCGCCCCCGCCGATGCCGCGGATAACCTGAGTGTCCGCGAGGTGAGGGAAAAGTTACAATACGCGCTGGATCATCTTCCCCCAAAACAAAAACTGGTGTATACCCTGAGCCGGGAACAGGGACTGAAACATGAAGAAATTGCCCGTCAGCTTAATATTTCCCCGTCTACCGTTAATAATCATATGATTGCCGCCCTGCGCACCATCCGCCAGCAGCTGGGCCCGCACCTGCATTCCATTACCGGCGCTTCCTGCCTCCTGATGATCATCGATGGCTTCTGCTGAAAAAATATTTTCAGGGACACTAGTTATATCCTTCCGCCCGGGTGTCTATAATACGACAGATTCCGCATTAATGTAAAAACACCGCATGACTTCAGCAAGGATCAGCTACCTGGCAACACGCTATTTTGATAATACCTGTACACCGGCAGAAAAGCTGGAGCTGGCGGCATGGATCGACCGGCAAACGGATGATACCGTGCTGGAAGCCGTATTGGGAGAAGCCTGGGCATCACATGTGCCGCTGATCATGATGCCGGATGAAATGTCGGACCGCATTGTGTCAGCCATGTTTGGCCGTGCGCCGGAGGTACCCGTGATGCAGGCGCGTACCCGGTATTATAAAATATGGTGGGCAGCTGCCAGTATCCTTCTACTGGGTGGCATAGGCGTATGGGCATGGCAGCATCAGCGGTCGCCATCGCCGGTAGCAGAAAGCAAACAACAACGATATAAAAATGAAGTGATGCCGGGCAGCAACCGCGCCATGCTCACCCTGGCCGATGGCAGCGTGATTGCGCTGGACAGCGCCGGCAACGGATTACTTGGCCGGCAGGGCGCCGTAAAGATCATCAAACAGGCCAACGGCGAACTGGCTTATGTGGGCAACGGCAACGGCGAGGCCATGTATAATACCATGACCACCCCGCGGGGCGGTCAATACCACCTTACCTTACCGGATGGCACACAGGTTTGGTTGAACGCCGCTTCTGCGATTACTTATCCTGCCGCATTTACCGGTAAGGAAAGAAAAGTAACCGTGAAAGGGGAAGCCTATTTCGAGGTAACCGCCAATGCCAATATGCCTTTCCGGGTGGCAGCCGGCAATACCGCTATAACGGTACTGGGTACACGATTTAACGTAAATGCCTATACGGAGGAACCGGCTGTCCGCACCACGCTGGTAGATGGCGCCGTAAGCGTAACTGCCGGCAGCAACAGCACCGTACTCCACCCGCGCATGCAGGCGAGGGTAGGCAAAGATGAAGTATTACACGTTACTGAAAATATAGATACCGATGAAATCATCGCCTGGAAAAACGGGTTCTTCCAGTTTACCGACGCAGATATGCCTGCCGTAATGCGGCAAATAGAGAAGTGGTACGACGTTAAAGTGACTTATGAAGGACCTGTTCCTGAAAAGAGCTTTGGCGGCGGTATGCAACGCTCTTTGCCCTTAACGGAAGTGTTGGGAATACTGGAAGAAAATGGGGTGAAATTTAAGATAGAGGGGAAAAATATTATTGTATTGAAATAAAAAACCACGTTACTGATTCACTATTAAACTAAGAAACACAAATTCCACTGCATAAGCTCCTGTAGTTTATGTATCCTCACCTGTTATGCATAATAAAGCCGGAAACGCTGATAACATTTCCGGCGGCGTCTGGATAACAGAAACAAAAAAGTCGGCGAAGACTCCTTATTCATTCAACCAAACAATGCAAATGTATGCAAATTAATTGTATCGCTCTTTGCAGCCGGACAGCTGTTGCTATTACCCGGAGCGTTATTTCCCGGACAGGCAGCAGGGTTTCCTGGCATCGCACGCTATGCTCAACCAAAATGCTGTTAGCTATGAAGTTAACGATTGTGTTCACATTACTGCTCCTGAACGTAAGTGCCGCCGGCCTTTCGCAAACGGTCAGTTTTTCCGGTAAGTCGGTATCACTCAAAGCAGTTTTTGCCGCCATCAAAAAACAAACGGGATACGTGGTGTTCTACGACAACCAGCTGCTGCAAAACAGCAAGCCGGTGACCCTCTCCGTGGAAAACGCGCCGCTGGCGGTAGTGCTGAATGCTGCCCTGAAAGACCAGGGGATGACTTTTACCATCCTGGACAGAACTATTTCAGTAAGGAAGCAGCGGCCGCCGCTCACACTTCCGCCCCTCCTGAAATTGATGATCCCGCAAATGACCATCACCGGCCGGGTTACCGACGATTCCAATACACCGCTGCCCGGCGTTACGGTATTGCAGAAAGGAACCAGCAACGCCGTTGTGACCAGCGAAACGGGCGAATACCGGCTTTCCAATATCAGCGATGGCGCCGTGATCGTTTTTTCCTACATCGGGTTTAATAAAGAAGAGATCACCGTGAATGGGCAGTATAAGCTGGACGTTCGCCTTACCAAAGCCGCCAACACCGCACTCGACGAACTGGTGGTAATCGGCTATGGCACCATGAAGAAAAGTGACCTCACCGGCGCTGTGTCTACCGTGAAAGGCGATGCCATCGCTTCCCGCAAAACCACGCAGGTATCGCAGGCACTCCAGGGCGCTGTGCCGGGCGTAATGGTTACCCGTACCAACAACGCACCAGGCGCCGTGGCGCAGATCCGCGTAAGAGGGATCACCACCATTTCTGATGCCGGCGCCACACCGCTCATCATCCTCGATGGCGTACCCATAGATGATATCAACTCCATCAACCCAAATGATATCGATAATATTTCGGTATTGAAAGACGCCGCCTCTGCTTCTATTTATGGCTCCAGGGCCGCCGCCGGCGTGATCCTGGTCACCACCAAACGCGCAAAGAGCGGGCAGCTGGACCTGAACTACAGCTATGAATACGGGGTGGAAAAGCCTACCAAATTGCCGGATTATGCCAATGCCGTACGCTATATGCAACTTACCAATGAGCTGCGGTGGAACGATAATGGTAATAACGCCAACGAATATCCTACCTATACCAAAGATATTGTGGATAACTACGCCACATTGCATGCACAAAATCCGGATCAATATCCGGATACTGATTTTAGAGGCATGATCCTCAACAACAGCGCACCCCGCGAAACCCATGCACTCAGCATTGCCGGCGCCGGGAAGGCACTGCGCTCCAGGGTTTCACTGGTATATGATAAAATCGGCGCACTGTACGACGACCGCTCGTACGACCGCCTCACCACACGTATCAATAACGACATCGTCATCAATAAATACCTCACCGCCAGCGTGGACGTGAATTACAAACGCACTATCGTTAAACAACCCGTCGTTGACCCAATGTACAAGATGGGTATCATGCCGCCTATTTACGCGGCCATGTGGTCCGACGGCCGCATCGGCGCGGGAAAAGACGGCGCGAATATATACGTGCAAACAAAGTATGGCGGCTTTAACAACAACTGGTATAACCAGCTTGGCGGAAAGGTGGGCATCGATTTTACGCCCATAGAAGGATTGAAAATTTCCGGTGTCGTATCGCCTTTTATTAACTTCGATAAAGGAAAGAAATTTACCCGCAAAGTGCCGTATACGTCTTTCAACAATCCCAACATCATTTCGGGATATATTGAAGGCGCTACGGAAACCAAACTGGAAGAAGTCCGCAACGATAACTACCGCTATACCACCCAGTTTATTGCCAATTATAGTAAACAGATCAAAGACCACAGCTTCAGCCTGATGGGCGGATATGAATTTTATAAGGCATTCAATGAAGATCTGGGCGCTTCCCGTGGCCAATATATCCTCAGCAACTATCCCTACCTCAACCTGGGACCACTGGAGTTCCGCGACAACAGCGGCGGCGCATATGAAAATGCTTACCGCTCCTGGTTTGGAAGGGTTACTTATAGCTATAAAGACAAATACCTGTTCCAGGGTAATATCCGCTATGATGCGTCTTCCCGTTTTGCTGCAGGCTACCGCTGGGGTTCTTTCCCCTCTTTTTCTGCCGGCTGGGTAATATCAGAAGAGAAATTTATGAAATCCACCGCGCCCTGGTTATCCTTTGCAAAGCTCCGTGCTTCCTGGGGTTCGCTGGGTAACGAACGTATCGGTAACTACCCTTACCAGGCATTGCTGCGCTTTGAAAATAACTCCCTGTTCTATAAAGGCAACAACGCCGTATCCGCGCAATCTGCCGCACAGTGGCAATATGCGATCCGTGATATTTCCTGGGAAACCACCCACTCATGGGATCTCGGCGCTGATGTAAACTTCCTCAATAACAGGTTACGTTTCACCGGTGATTATTTTAAGAAGACAACAGACGATATCCTGCTGGAGCTGGAAATCCCTGATTACATTGGTTTCGACAATCCTTACCAGAATACCGGTAAAATGTTTACAACCGGCTGGGAAGCGCAACTGGGCTGGAACGATCGCATCGGTGATTTCACTTATAGTGTATCCGTGAACGTAGCAGACTTTGTATCAAAAATGGGCGACCTGGGTGGTACACAGTTCCTCGGAGATTCTATAAAAAGACAAGGCAGTGAATTTAACGAATGGTATGGTTATTTATCTGATGGAATTTACCAGACACAAGATGAAGTAGATAAATCGGCCAAGCTCAATGCCAATGTGAGGCCCGGCGATATCCGCTACCGCGATGTGAGCGGTCCGAATGGCGTACCCGATGGCAAAATATCCCCCGAATACGACCGCGTATTACTGGGTGGTTCGTTGCCCCGCTACCAATATGGCATCAATTTGCAGGGTGGGTTCCGCAACTGGGATCTGGGTATCGTATTCCAGGGCGTAGGCAAACAAAACTCCAGGCTTACTGTGGATATGGTACGGCCCCTCATGGAAAATTTCGGCAATTTCCCGGCTATCCTCGATGGCAATTCCTGGAGCAAATATAATACGCCGGAACAGAACAAAGCAGTCCGGTATCCGCGTTACAGCAATACTTCCGCAGGCAATAACTACGCCATGTCCGATTTCTGGCTGATCAACGGCGCCTATTTCCGCCTGAAAAATATCAGTGTGGGGTATTCCATGCCTAACGACTGGGTAAAGAAGATCCGCATACAAGGTGTTCGTATATACGGCAGCGTTAGCGATCTTTTATCGGTGCATAATTTCCCTAAAGGCTGGGATCCTGAACAACCTTCGCTGGGCTATCCTATTACCACCAGTTATGTTATTGGCGCATCTGTTAAATTCTAAATTCCACGAACATGAAGCAACTTATTCTCATAGCCGGCATCACTTGTTTTTTCTTCAGCGCCTGCGGCAGCCTGGATCTGAACCCGCTGTCCGACGGCTCCAGTGAAACCTGGAATTCCAATGCGGAAGAAATTGAAATGTCGCTCAACGGATTGTATAAAATCAATTTCTGGATGAAGGACGACGATGAGTGGACCGACGACTGGATCTACCGCGACGTTACTACCGCTATTACCGGCGCTACCATCAATGGGCAAACTGATTTTGTAAAGAAGTGGTGGACAGATACCTACAAAGCCGTTGCCCGCGCCAACAACATCCTGCAAAGCATTTCCCGCGCCGATAAGGTGTTGTCGGCCGACCAGATCAACAACTACACCGCAGAGGCCCGCTTTGTAAGAGCGTGTATGTATTCCCGTTTGTTATCGCATTACGGCAATATTATTTACACCGATTCCATGCTCGATATCGACCAGGCATTGCAGCTGAAGCAAACAGACAAAGCCACGGTGCTGAAAAAGATCTATGAAGATTTTGATGCCGCTGCCGCTACCTTGAAAACCACTTACGGTACATCGGAATTGAAACGTGCCACCAAAGGCGCTGCCCTGGCCATGAAAGCGCGTATTGCCCTGTATATGGGCGACTGGGCCGTTGCACGCGACGCCGCTAAAGCATGTATCGATCTCGATGTATATAAATTGCACGATAATTTTGGTAACTTGTTCCTGTCGAAGACAAAAAACTCCACCGAAACAGTTTTTGGCCTGCCAAGATCCGTGACCTTAAAAGTTACTTTCGACGATTGCCAGAATTATGTATCGCGTAACGCCGGTGGCTGGGCTGCCAAAGATCCGTCATGGGATCTCTTTTGCAGTTTTTTATGTAAAGATGGATTACCGGTAGATGAATCCCCTTTATTTAATCCCCGCCGCCCGTTTGATAACCGTGATCCGCGCTGTGCCGCCACCATCGTGGAGTTTCAGACACCGCACCTGGGATATATTTTCCAGCCGCACCCGGACTCCGTGAAAGTAAGATCCGTATCAGACAATAAATACGTAGAAAATAAAGATACCCGCACCATTGCACAGTACGCATCGTTCAACGGGTTGTTATGGAAAAAAGGAATTGACGGCGACTGGCTCCTCAACTCCTGGAAATCAGAACCGGATAATATCGTGATCCGTTTTGCAGATGTATTGCTGATATATGCAGAAGCCAAAACAGAGCTGGGAGAAACAGATCAGCTGGTGCGCGATGCTATTAACAAAGTAAGGGCACGCGCCTATGGTACCGTGTACACCAATACCAGCGGGTATCCTGCGGTGACTACGGCAGATCAGTCTGCCCTGCGTAAAATTATCCGTACGGAAAGAAGAATGGAGTTTGCGCTGGAAGGCATCCGCTACATGGATATCATCCGCTGGAAGCTGGCAGAAAAAGTGCTGAACAAAGCAAACTATGGTTTGCTGGAACCCGCGGACCTGCGCACAAAAATAGTGCAGCCTGGATTATGGTTCTTCCCGCAAACGCCGGCTATCGATGAAGATGGTATAGCAGATTTTACCGCGATGTATAATGCCGGTCTGGTAAAACAGATCACCGTGCGAAAGTTTGATGCCACGCGCCAATACCTGTGGCCTATTCCATCTACAGAAGTATTGACCAGTCACCTCACCCAGAACCCAAATTATTAAGCCAGCACATGACACAAAGAAATAGATTGGCAGCAGTATTAATAACCATCGGTATATTGGGAGCTGCCTGTAAAAGTGAAAAAGCCGCGGCGCCGCGATCGTTCAGCGGTATTTACCCGCAACTGGCGATGTATAACAAGGAAGGAGAATGCGGTACCGGTGCAGTAGTGCCGTGGGCGGGGAAACTGTGGGTAATTACTTATGGCCCGCACCTGCCTTTTGGTTCATCTGATAAACTGTATGAAATAACCCCCGACCTGAAACAGGTGGTACGCAGCGAAAGCATTGGCGGCACACCAGCCAACCGCATGATCCACCCGGAAAGCCACCAGTTGTTCATAGGGCCATATGCGATTGGAGAAAACGGCCAGGTGCGCGTCATCCCTTACACTGCAATGCCCGGACGGCATACCGGTAACGCCAGGCATCTTACAGATCCCGCCGGCAAAATTTACTATGGCACTATGGAAGAAGGTTTTTATGAAGTAGATGTAAAAACCCTTCAGCCTACTTTATTATATGAAGATGGAAATGTAAAAAACAAAAAAGGCGCAGACACTACCGCCAACTCACCTTCCGCCTTGTTGCCGGGAGCGCATGGTAAAGGCCTGTATTCGGGGCAGGGCGTAATGATCTATTCCAACAACGGGGAACCCGGGCCCAAAGCATTGACCCAGTTTGATATTGAAGCCGGGTCGTTATCGGAATGGAATGGGAAGGACTGGAAAGTGGTGCGCCGGAACCAGTTCACGGAAATCACCGGCCCGGGCGGTATCTCCGGAAATAAAAATCCGGCCACAGATCCCATATGGGCAACGAGCTGGGATCATAAATCGGTGTTACTCGGATTGCGCGACCAGGGCAAATGGAGCTTTTTCCGGTTGCCAAAGGCCAGTCACAGCTACGACGGCGCACATGGCTGGAACACCGAATGGCCGCGTATCCGCGATATCGGCGCCAACAATAAACCGGATTACCTCATGACCATGCACGGCCTGTTCTGGCATTTCCCCGGACAGTTTTCTACCGGGCATACTGCGGGTATCCGTCCCCGTAGTGCCTACCTGAAAGTGATCGGCGACTTCACCCGCTGGCACGATCAACTGGTGTTTGGTTGTGACGATGCCGCACAAAAAGAATTTCTCAACAAGCGTACCGCCAAAGGAAGTATTGAAGGACCCGGACAATCAAATTCCAATCTCTGGTTTACCTCCCTGCAACAACCCGATGCGCTGGGACCCAACACCGCCGAAGGCGCCGTATGGCTGAATGAAGCCGTAACACCCTCACAGCCTTCCGAGCCTTTCCTTTTTGCCGGCTGGCCTCACCGCAGCGCGCGCATCACCCACAACGACAAATGTGCCGTGGAGTTCACGCTGGAAACAGATAAAGGCGACGGCAACTGGAGTGTTGCGCAAAAAGTAACCGTAGCGCCCGGGCAAACCGGTGACATTATTTTCCCGGAAGATATGCCGGGAGAATGGATCCGCATCACTGCCGCACAACCGGTAGTTGCCACCGCGCATTTCTTTTATGCTGCCATTGATGCCCGCAAAACAGCCCCGGCGGCTATTTTTAGCGGACTAAGCAAAGTAACCGATGCCGTTTCCAACGGCGGATTATTATATGGTTTAGGTAACGATCGCCGCGCACTTGGCATACTGGCACAGTCGTATAAAAATGGCGACGCTACAGTGGAAGGCTATTACGAGCTGGATGCTAATATGGACCTGATAAAAAAAGACGATCCTAAAACGGCGGACTTTATCCGGCAGAAATTCGCCATCCCGCAACAGGCGGTGACAGTGGAAGCCGGCGCTGTATTGATTGTAGACGACAAAGGCCGCAGATGGCGGTTGCCATTAGGCGACGAAGCCTTCGCCGGGCTTACCGGGAAAGCCGCTCTGCGCATTTGCCGCGAGGTGTCAACAGAAAGGGACCTGTTTAATTGTATGGGCACCTTCTATGAATTGCCTGCGGAAAACGCCGACGGCTACGCGAAAATACGACCGGTAGCATCGCATCCTTTCCGGATCAACGACTACGCCGCTTACCGCGGTATGCTGGTAATGACAGGCATTGCTCCCGGTACCAAAGCCGGCGAACATATCATTGTATCGGAAGATAAAAAAGCGATGGTATGGGCAGGCGCTATCGATGATCTCTGGCAGCTGGGCCGGCCGGTGGGCCGCGGCGGTCCGTGGAAAGATGAGGCGGTGGAAGCAGGCAAGGCATCAGATCCTTACCTGATTGGTTTTTATTCACAGCGGCAACTGCAATTATCGCATGATGCTGCCGCGCCGGTTGAATTTACCCTGGACATCGACCCGGTGGGCAACGGCGCCTGGATGAAGTATAAAACCGTTACCGTTGCCCCGGGAGAAACGCTGAACTGGCAGTTCCCCGATGGCTTCGAAGCACGATGGATCCGTTTTACCAGCAATAAAAACTGCCACGCTACTGCATGGCTGGAATATAAATAAGGAGCGGCATGAAATATACAGTGGTCTGTTTACTGATGTGGTGTTGCCAGGCAGCCAACGGGAAAAATCCCGTTGATACCGGCGCCGTGAAAGACGTGCTGGGTAACCGTTCGTTGTTACCGGTGGCTGCCTCGTATAAAACATACCGTATCCGCGACACTGCTGCCTATGAGCTGCAACTGGCGCTGGACCGGGATAACAGGCCACTGTACTATTACCGGCATATTTTTACGCCGGTTTGTTATACGGGAGAATGTAAACCGGTATACATCAACCTTTACTGGGACCTGCTGGGCAATTATATCCGTTATGATCTGCCCGGAAAGGAAGTATTAACAAAGCTGGATCACAAAGAATTTAAACGCGACGATTATGAAAAGCTGCAGGACATACTGGCCCGGCCCAATTCGTTGCTGGCTGATCTGGCTATCACCGACCTCATTGTACCGGGAACGGAAAGTCTCAGCGATTCGGTGGATGCCCGCACCGGCGCTACGCTGAAAACCATTAAAAATGAAGTGATTTCCGGCGCCGTGTACACCTGTTATACCTTGTGGCATATCGCGCACGGTACCGTGACAGATGAAATCGCCCGTATTACAGATACCTATATCAATCCCGCACTGCTGCATCGTTTTCTGTCTTCCTCCAATCACGCTTATCAGTATAAAGCACTTGAAAAGGTGATGGATAAAAACGGGAGGATAATGCCGGGTTTTGAAAATGATATCCGTACTTTGATTAATGGCAAAAATATTTTTATTGCCAGGTATACTTTGCAACAGGTACATCCCGGTTTTATCAGCGGCGTCAAGGCACAGTCGTGGTTGTGGGATACTTACACTAAAAGCGTGTACCCGTTACAGTTAACCATGCTGCGTAAACTGGCCACCGTGCCACTGAGCAACGCAATGGCAAAGCAACTCGCCAATGCAGCCGGCAGCGCCAACGAGGAACAGTTCCGTTTAATACTGGCCGCATTGCAGGCTACACCCGGCTTGCCGGATGCGGCGATACAGCAGCTGGCCAACCAGTTGAAAAACACCGATGCCACACGGGCAGCCGCTATCCATGCGTTGCTGTTACAACAGCAGCCGGTGAATCATTCCGTAAAAATTAAGATGCATGAATATGAACAAACGCTTCATCCAACTGAAAAATAGCTGGCTCACCATCCTGTTGTTGTGTATATGTACACCCTGGCTGCAGGCGCAACAGCGGGTATTTGTGGAAACAGAATCCTTTACAGAAAAAGGCGGCTGGGTCATCGACCAGCAGTCGTTTCCCGTAATGGGTTCCTCCTACCTGATGGCGCACGGCATGGGCCGCCCGGTAAAAGATGCGGTGACTACCGTCAATTTTCCGGAGAAAGGTACTTATCATTTATGGGTGCGCACAAAAGATTGGGCGCCCTTCCCGAAGGGACCAGGAAAATTCCAGGTGGTAGTGAATGATGCACCGGTGAAAACGGTGTTTGGGGAAAGCGGCAACGACAAATGGAAATGGTACGACGGCGGCGAGATCACCGTGGCTGCCGGCGCCACAAAAATAGCCTTGCGCGACCTCACCGGTTTTAATGGCCGTTGTGATGCCCTGATGTTTACCACCGGGAAATTTACCCCGCCGGATGACGCGGCCGCACTGAGCGCATTACGGCGTAACCTTTTGCATTTAACGGCCGCGCCAAAAGAGGCCGGCCCGTTTGATCTCGTGGTAGTAGGTGGCGGCATTGCCGGCACCTGTGCCGCTATATCCGCTTCCCGCATGGGTTTGAAAGTAGCGTTGATACAAGACAGACCCGTACTCGGCGGTAACAACAGCTCGGAAATACGGGTGCACCTGATGGGCGATATCGACAAAAATTACTATCCCAAGCTGGGTCGCATTGTAAGGGAAATGGATAACGGCGATCCCGGTAACGGTAACCCCGATGCAAAAGAATATGGCGATGCCCGTAAAATAGCCATCGTTAAAGCAGAAAAAAATCTTACCCTGTTCCTCAATACCTATGTATTCAAAGTAGAAAAAGAGAAAGATCATATTGTAGCGGTTACCGGCCGTGATATTGCGAGCAACCAGGAAACACGTTTTACCGGCACTTATTTCTCTGATTGTACCGGCGATGGCACGATAGGTTATCTTGCCGGCGCCGCCTTCAGGATGGGCCGAGAAAGCAAAGAAGAAACAGGCGAATCGCTCGCCGCAGAGAAGCCAGATAGCTTTACACTTGGCACTTCTAACTTGTGGGCCTCCCTGCCAACAGACAGCGTTACTGCTTTCCCTGCCACGCCCTGGGCATTGCAGTTTTCAGACGAATATCATATTGATGCGTCTAAGGCCGACTGGGAATGGGAAACCGGTTTTGGTAATTTCAATACCATCACGGAAGCCGAACAAATCCGCGATCATAACCTGCGCGCGATTTATGGTAACTGGTCCTATCTTAAAAACAGCAAGCCCGAAAAATATGGCAAACAGCAACTGGCCTGGGTAGCCTATATCGGCGGTAAGCGCGAATCCCGGAGGATCATCGGTGATCATGTGCTCACCCAGATGGATATACAGGAAGGTAAAATGTACCCGGATGGCGCTGTCACCGCCACCTGGACCATCGACCTGCATTTCCCGGATCCTGTCAACAAAAAGTATTTTGAAGGACAGGAATTTTTTGCCGGCACCAAACATATCAGGGTGGCCCCGTATACCATTCCGTACCGTTGTTTATATTCTAAAAATATCAACAACCTGTTTATGGCAGGACGGAATATCAGCACCACGCATGTAGCCTTTGGCAGTACCCGCGTAATGCGCACCTGTGGTATGATGGGAGAAGTAGTAGGCTTTGCCGCCTATGTGGCCAATAAATACCACGGCAGCCCGAGAAGTGTATACACCGATCATCTCCCCGAACTGATGGACCTGCTTAAAAATTAAACATGTACGCCGTTTATATCCTGCTGCTGTTGCATACCGCCGTTGCCCCTTCCATGATACACCTGGAAGGCAGCGCGCAGGGCACTACCTGGCATATTCAATATGCGGATGTGCAGCAGCGGGATTTCACGCCGCAGATAACACAAATTTTAGCAGACATCGACCAGTGCCTGTCTGTTTACCGGAAAGACTCCGAGATCTCTTTATTTAACCGCGCTACCTCCCTTGAATTCCAGCTGCCTTATTTTTACCCGGTATTAAAAAAATCCGCCGAGATATACGCCGCTACCGGAGGCGCTTTCGACCCTACTGTCATGCCGCTCACAACCGCTTACCGGCAGGGCAAAAGAACACATACCCCGTGGTGGGAAAAGGCCGATTCCCTGTTGCAATATGTAGGCTTTTCCAATATCCGTTTTGATGAAACCGGCGTGCGCAAATTAAAGGAAGGCGTAAGCCTCGATTTCGACGGCATTGCGCAAGGCTATAGTGTGGATGTTTTAGCCGTATTACTGGACCGCAACGGCATCAGCGATTACATGGTAGAGATAGGCGGAGAAGTGCGCTGTAAAGGGCTTAAAAACGGCAAGTCGTGGACCGTTGGCATCGATAACCCATTGCATCCCGATCAGCAACTGGCTACCATACGGCTGTATAACAGGTCTGCTACCACGGCAGGTGATTACCGCGATCACTATGAGCAAAACGGTACTGTATCCGGGCATATCATTCATCCCAAAACCGGCTACTCCACACCCGATTCGCTGTTGAGCGTTACGGTGTTTTCTGAAGATGCTATTACCGCAGACGGATATGATACCGCTTTTATGGTAATGGGAGTAGAGGCAACGAAACAGTTCCTGGCGCAACGGAAAGATCTGGATGCATACCTGGTGTATGTGGATGCGCAGGGCGGGGTGAAGGTGTGGATGACGGAAGGGGTGAGGAGAATGGTAGAGTGAGAGAGAGACTGTTCCGAAGATTAACCCCAAAAGCTGTCGTTATTGATGGCTTTTTGTTTTGAATTTAATTAATTGCATAGTACTGATTTGCGATATCTGTGTATATTTAATTAAACTAAATATTCAGCTGTTTTATACTTTGTATAACCCCGGGGAATTTCCTCTTATCAGTTAATTAACTACGCATATTGCTTCCCATTTTGTAATAATTAATGATGCTTCAGCCGCAATACAGTTGCTTTTAAGTTGGGTCATTTATTCTTTTAATTGATGATTTTTATCAATTAATTGACAAATAGAATAAATTTACATAACTTTATAAGAGTTCTACATACTGCATCGGGCAAATATAAAGAGGCTCGTATAACTTTACTACGAAAAGTGGAGTTAACAGGCGCCACAAAGAAGAGATTTGATTTTGATTGGGAAAGGGAAGTAGAAATTGAAACCTATAAAATCACATTTATCAATGATGATTATATTCTTGGACTGATGTCTGTTCAAATTAATTCTTCAGAGCGTAGATGTGAAATAAGATTGTTGGAATTGTCACGGGAGAATAGAGGTGATTTTAAGGTGTATGATAGGCTGGCAGGTTGTTTGATTGCTTTTGCATGTAAACTGTCATTTAAAGAAGGGTTTAATGGTTTTGTTTTTTTGATACCTAAGACGGTATTAATATCTCATTATATGAGGAAATATTTTTTTTCTCCAATGGGAGCACAGCTCTATGCTAGACGGTGAAATTTCTATTACTCTCATTACAGATTATTTGGAAAACGATTAATTATGAAGAAGAATAAGAAAATAAGTGAAGAACTATCTGTGGATAACATTTATCCTCACGGCCTTTCCAAAGAAGAAAAAACTGCTGCAGATAGAGAAATGGCAGCGTTTCGTATGCAGCAGTGGAATAAAATGACCCCAGCCGATCACCTCAGAGCAGACTTATTGCAAGTTAAGTACCAGATGGAAAGCGTAATTGAATCACTGGAATACCAGGGCTCATTGCACTTCGGCTATTTCCTTTCTGCCTATATCCGGGCCGTGCAAAAGAAGCAAAAGGAATTCGCCGCGGAGATCAGTATCGATGAAACCCGTTTAAGCCGTATTATTCATAATAAAGAATTTCCTAATGATGAGTTGTTTATCAGGCTGGAGCTGCACTCAAACAATACAATACCCGCACTCAGCTGGTTTTTGCTGGCGGAGAAAGGCAAGGCGTATAATATCAGTACAAATAAAGAATTAAGGAAAAAAGAGAAGAAAAATGTGCATAAGACGATTGCAAAAATATAAGTTACAAATACTTCCTAATCACCTCATTCTTACACACAGCCATATAAAATAAAAAAGTTGCAGGACCTGCCTGCAACTTTTTTTTAATAGATATCTCTTAATATCCTGGGTTCTGCACAATCTTCGGGTTACGGTCTATCACATCCTGCGGTACCGGGTTCAGGTACATTTTTGAGGTAAACACATGCGGGTGGTTCAACGGCACAATTTCGTATTTCCATACCCCTGAGTTGTTATTGGGCACCGTATTCGTGATCTTCATGGCATGTTTATCCACATTCATCACCGTGCTCACGGTTTTCCAGCGAATGATGTCATAAAAGCGTTTGTTCTCAAAACAGAGCTCCACGCGTCTTTCATGATAAATAGCAGCCCGCATCTCTGCCTGAGATAATCCCGGCGCCAGGTTGGGCAACCCAGCTCTTTTGCGGATCTGGTTAATGGCATTGTATACGGTGGCATCGGGGCCTGCGGATTCATTTTGCGCTTCGGCATATCCCAGTAATACTTCGGCATAGCGGTAGTAGATAAAGTTGGCGCCGCTTACTGCGCCACCGCCGGGCCGCACCAGTGGGTTGAGCCGCTTTTTAAAATAATAGCCGGTATTGCTTACGTCATCGGTGCCAAAATCAATCTGGTTTTTGGAAGGACGTACTTTATCAATGCGGGTGTATATGGTGTCGCCTTTATCCATCCAGTTCATTTTATAAGGCGCGCCGTCATATACGATCCAGTCGTAAAAACGCTTCTCGCGGCCTATGTAAGGGTGTTGCGGATCATAGCCGGAAGTGGGATCGGTGATGGGTTTGCCATTGGCCATATTGAACTGGTCTACCAGTTCCTGGGTAGGGTTGTAGTTGCCCCAGGTATAATAAGCGCCATTGATCCACACCGGGCCGCCATATTGTTCAAAGGAAGACCCCATAGTGTTGGCTACTACCTGGCGATCCCACACTACTTCCGAATGGTACTCATTGGCTTCGTACCAGATAGCGGAAGGTTCGGGAAACAGTTCGTATGATTTACCGTTGCCATAAAGGTCGATGAACTGTTTGAAAGTAGCGGCGGCCTTACTCCAGCGCTGCGCATCGAAGTTATTGTAACCGGCTACTTTGTGCGGGTCGTTGCCTGCGGCAGGTTGTGCGGCGTTGAAAGCAGGACTGGCGGCATATAATTCCACCCATCCTTTTAAGGCCAGCGCAGCGCCCAGTGTAGCACGGCCAGCATCTGCGTCGCCCTTGTTGTATTTAGCCGGCAGGTAACCATCTTTGGCAATGGAATCCAGTTGCGTGGTGATGAAGTCTGTTGTTTCCGCAAAAGTATTCCGGGGCGTGTAAATGGCGGCGCTGTCCATGGTGCGCCTGTCGGCGGGCACGGTAATAATAGGCAATCCGCCGATGTGCATCCACAATTCGCTATAAAAAAAGGCGCGGATAAAACGGGCTTCATCGAGCCGTTTGTTCAGCCACTCGGGCGAGAAGTTAGCAGCGTTATTACGCACCTCTGTAATGAAGGTGTTGCATTTGCGGATATTAGTGAAGATGGTTGTCCAGTTGGTGAGATCGCCGGAACCCGTGATGCCTCCCCAAATAGTATAGTCGTTGGAGGAAGGTTCCACAATGCCCTGTTTCCAGTTGTAGGAAGTGTAATAAAAGCCGGCGTCGTTGTCGTCGGTGAAGTTATCCAGGTTTTCCGGCTGGTTCCAGTAGTTCGGTAATGCGCTGTAAATATCGTTCAGGAAAAGATCGGCATTCCCTTCTGTACTCCATTGGGTTTCGTCGGTGAGCTTCGACTTGTCGGTATTTTCCAGGAATTCTTTTTTGCACGACAGGATACTGAGCAGCAGTATAACGGCGGGCAACAGATGTATGAAGCGGATCATAATATTTTTATTTAACAGGATGAATCTAAAAGGTGACATTGAGTCCAAACACAAATACTTTCTGGTTAGGATACGCTGTTTCCAGGTCGGTGTAGCCTACTTCCGGATCCATGAATTTCATTTTGCTGAAGGTGAGCAGGTTTTGCCCGGAGAAATAACAACGGACACTCTGCATCTTCATAGCTTTTGAAATATTGGGAGGAAGGGTGTATCCCAGCACGGCAGTTTTTAAGCGGAGATAACCCGTTTTCATCATCCAGAAATCGGAGTTCTGTGTATTATTAGCGTAGGGCGACTGGTTCGCACGCGGATACTTTGCATTGGGCGTGGCCGGTGTCCAGTGGTCGTTGTAGTATTCATAAGCTGAATTACTGTTGTTGTTGTTAAACGGCACCGTCTGGAAACCACGGATGTTCAGGCTGGCCAGCGCAGATCCCTGGAAAAACAGGCTGAGGTCAAATCCTTTCCAGGAGGCGCTGGGCGTGAAACCGTAGGTGATGAAAGGATACACGGGGTTGCCGATTACTGTTTCATCATAGGAATCTATTTTACCATCGGGTTTACCACCGGGACCGCCTATATCTGCATAGCGGATGTCGCCGGGATGTAGCACGCCAAACTGGGTAACGTTGTAGCCATCGTCACTGTTGATGATACCATCGCTGTTTTTATCATCTCCCTGGGAAAACAATCCCAGCGCATGATAGCCGAACTGCGTGCCGGTGGGCCGGCCTGTTCTGCTGCGATTGGGATTATCACGTGTGGCAGCAGTTTCAAACACCTGGATCATTTTATTCTTCGCATAGCTGAAATTGCCGTTCAGGTTTACCTGCAGGCCATTGGTGAAACGGTGGCTGGTACCCGCGGAAATATCAATACCACGGTTTTCCATAATACCCTGGTTTTCGTCGGACAGCCCCAGGCCGTATTCTACCGGTACCGTTACTGCCGGCGGCAGCAGCATACCTGTTCTTCTTTCATGAAAATAATCTACTTCCAGTGTAAGTAAACCTTTCCATAAAGTAGCATCTATACCAATATCTGTTTTAGTAGATATTTCCCAGGTGATATTGGGATTGGCTTCCCTGCTGATGTTGGAACCCTGTACCATATTGCCGTTGCCATAAGCATAGGCGTTACCGTATAAATTATAACCGTTCAGGTACTGGAACGCAGATCCGGCCAGGTTACCCGATTTTCCCCAGGAACCCCTGAGTTTAAGATAGTTCAGCACAGAGGGACGATTCCTTCATAAATTTTTCTTCGGAGATAATCCATCCTGCGGAGAAAGCAGGGAAATAACCCCAGCGTTTGCCAGGCGCAAAATAATAGTGACCATCGTACCGGCCGGCTGCTTCAAAAAGATATTTTTGATCGTAGATGTAACCTACGCGGTATACAAAACCAAGTTGACTACCGGTAATAGTAGAGCCATTGTTATCAAAATCATTTTTGTTGGAACTGCCCATTCCCAGCTCGTCGATGTTTACCGCAAAATTATTCCGCCGGGCAGAGAAGCCAGTAGAGTCATTCTTGCGGGCTTCTGCTACCAGCAGTCCTGTGAAGTCGTGCTTGCCAAAGCTGTTATGATAGTTCAGGAATCCCTGGTAGGTATAGAACTGGTTCTTTGAATACTCCTGGTTCAGCCAGGTGTAGGGTGCAGCGCTTCCTTCCGAAGTGGATATTTGTTTCGTATATGAGTAGGGGTTAGTGGAGGTATTCTGCGAATAAAAGTAAAACGGCGTATGCCATCCTTTCACGGTGAAGTCGTTAGGATCATAGCTGAAAGTACCTTTAATACTAAGCCCTTTAATGAAAGGCAGTTGCTGTTCCACGGCGAGGGTAGTGAGCAGCGAAGTGGCATTGCGGTGGGAGTAACCTGCTTTCAGGATACCTACCGGCGTATTGCCTGCAAACTCGCCCCACAGGCCATTACTGTAATACATGTTGGTGATGGGGATCAGTTTATATGCACTACGGAACAGTTGCCCGGGTGTAGTGGCAGCATCTACACTGTTGGTATTTTCAATGGCGCCAATAAGCGACAGTGATACCGTGGTGGTGGACGTGGCGCTCACTTCCATGTTTACATTATAATCGTAACGTTTGTAGTTGATCGGGTCAAACATACCATCCTGTTTAAGGAAACCAATACCGGCATAGTACCGCACCACTTTGGTGCCGCCACTGAGTTGCAGGTTATAGTTTTGAATCGGCGCGCGCATGCGCACCAGGTCTTTGGTATTGCTGATGGGATATTTATCGGGATCTTTGGCGTTCAGGTCTGCATACGTGTTGATCAGCTCTTCGGAGAATGGCTGCTGTGCGCCACCGGGGTTTTCATTCATATAGGCTTCATTACGCAGGCGCATATAGTCCTGTGCATTCAGCATTTTAGGATAATAAGTGGGCGTTTGCCAACCGTAATAAGCGTTAAGCGATAACGACGGCATACCTGTTTGTCCGCGTTTGGTGGTGATGAGGATTACACCATTAGCGCCACCCAATCCGTAAGGGGCTACTGCGGCGGCATCTTTCAATACCGTCACGGAGGCGATGGAGCTGGGCGCAATCTCGTTGATGTTATTGCGGATGATACCATCCACTACTATCAGTGGTGAATTGTTACCAGTGGTGGCAATACCCCTGATGTGAATATCAGGATTATCCCTGCCAGGCTGGCCGCCATTGGGACGCATGCTGATACCGGAAACATTTCCTGCCAGCGAATTGGAGATATTGGTTACCGGCGATTTTGCCAGCTCCTTACCCTGTACTGCTGCCACGGAGGCGGTGGAGGAAGTTTTCTTCTGTGTGCCGTAACCCACCACCACTACTTCATTTAATCCGCTGGCACTTTCTTTCAGGATGATGTTGATGGGATCGGCGGTGCTTACCACTTCGGTTTGTTCATAACCTACATAGCTGAATACCAGCGTAACGCCGGCGGCAGCCTGCAGTTCAAAACGACCGTGTTCATTGGTCATGGTACCAATATTGGTACCTTTTACTTTTACGGAAACACCAATCAGCGGATCGCCGTGTTCATTTTTTACAATGCCGCTTAATTTGGCGGCGATGATATTTCTGGATGCAATTACAATAGCGTTGTCGTTCAGTACAGTGTAACGAAGCGTAGTACCGGAAAGGGTTTCAGTGAGCAGTTGCTCTACGGTAGCATTTTCTGCGTGAATGGATACCGGCGGTTTCTCCGGTAAAATATCGTCGTTGTAGATCAGCCGGTAGCGGCTTTTTTGTTGAATAGCCTTCAGCACTGTTTTAATGCTGACTTTCTCCAGGGAGATACTGATCTTTTCCTGGGTGGCGGAGGTGGCGTATACCGGCGTGATACCGGTTAGCAGCAAGGCCAGGATGAGTATACCAGGCAGCCTGCCATGCAGACTTTTAATAAAAGTCCATAGGAACATTATCTTCATAACATGGAATGTAAGAGGGTGAACGAAAGTTAAAAGAACGGGTTTGTAATGTTTTTATGTCATAGCATTTATTTTTGAAGATGATAAATACGGTATCAATTATTGATGCGGACGTCCTTCCCGTTGATCCGGAAATTGAAGGGCCGCGATAGCTGCAGCATTTTCAACGTCTCGTCTATTGATTCTGTATCGATGATGCCGGAAAACCGGAGTTGTTGCAGTTGGGCAGATTCAAAGTGTATAGTAACCCCGTACCACTGGTGCATTTTCACCGCCAGTTCACCAAAGGTTTCGTTGTCAAATACCAGTTTATTATTCAGCCAGGATATTTCGCGGAGCTGTCCGCTGCTGTCTTTCTCCAGGTGTTTTTGCTGCAAGACAGGCGCCAGCCGGGTTGCCGGAACCATTAGTTTTTCTTCAGGTTGCATTACCACAGTTTTTCCGCCAAACGATACCGCAATTTTTCCACGGACCAGCGTAGTGGACACGGCGCTGTCGCCCGTATAGGCTTTCACGTTAAACGCGGTGCCTAGTACGCGGATGTTTACTTTCCCCGCATGAATAATAAAAGGAACGCCTTCGCTTTTGGCGATATCAAAAAAGGCTTCACCGGTAAGTGTAATTTCCCGCTGTTGCTGGCCAAAGCTGTTTTTTTCGTAAGAAAGCTGCGTGTTGCTGTTGAGCCATACGATGGAACCATCGGGAAGTATCACCTTCGATTTTCCGCCGGGAGCGGAGCTGAGTTGTTGTACCGCAGGGGCCGTGGTGCGCGTAAAATGCCACAGCGTCCAGGCTGCTGTCAGCACTGTTGCTGCCGCTGCCATCGCTACCAGTTTGCGTATATTGTTGCGGGGAAGTTGCGGGTTCACAGTTTCCCATATACGTTCTTTACTGTGCTGCATATCAGTCACTTCCTGCATAGGCGACTGCCAGATGGTGGCAGCAAGTTCCTGCGAAGCGGCAGCCTCCGGATCATCTTTCAGCAATGTTTCCAGTTCTGACAGTTCTTCACGTGAAATATCGCCGCTGAACTGTTTACCGAGTAATATCCATATACGGTCGTTGCTCATAGTACTATTGAAAATGGTTGACGAAGGGCACTTCGGGGTATAAGACAACCGGAAGGAGATAATACCCCCAAGAGGGCAGGAATTTTTTTTTGAGAAAGATTACTGGTCGCCCGGAAGCGGCGTAGTGAGGAAGGACTTTATTTTAGTGAGTTTTTTCAACGCGATGCCTACCTGGTTTTCTACCGTTTTTATGGAGATGTTAAGCAGCATGGCTACTTCCCTGTATTTGAGCTCATCTTCTTTTACTAGTTTAAAGATGAGGCGGCACTGTGGGGGAAGCTCGCTGATGGCCGTATTAATATGCCGCATCATTTCATTGCTGATCAGTTGCGCTTCGGGATTTATTTCATATTCCAATAAATAGGCTTCATCAAGATGCAGCGTTTTTTTATGGGCATATTTGCGGAGATAGTTAAGCGCAATGTTACGGGTGGCTGCATAGAGATACCACTTCAGGTTGCTTACCTGGTGAAGGCTTTTCCTTTTTTTCCATACGGCAATAAACACATCTGCAACTATTTCTTCCGCCATTTCCCTGGAATGAACAATCGCCAGGGCTAATTGGAGTAATGGCGCGCAAAAGTCATCGTACAATTCTTTAAATGCCTGTGTATCACCGGTGTATATTTTGTTTTGCAATTCGGGGATATCTTCGCGCATGATAGTAAAAATACCCAAATTATGTAAAAATGCAAGTGTATAATATTAAGTGTCCGGATGACATATAGCTTACCCTTGAAGGGTTTTTCACCGGGAATAATCAATATATATCACAGACAGGATAATATACTATAAGAAATATCTTCTTTAATCCTGTTTCTTTGAATATCATGCTGTTATCCACCGGTGAAAATAAAACGTCCGGGTACGGATTTTTTTTTCTAAATTAATTATGGTGAAGACACTCATTTGTACTACTCCCGGTAATTTTGAATATGGTTTGCAGGCAATGCCCCAGGTGCAGGCTGGGCATGCTATTATCCGCATCCGCAAAATAGGGATCTGCGGCACCGATCTGCACGCTTTTGAAGGTACCCAGCCTTATTTTAATTATCCCCGCATCCTCGGGCATGAGCTGGCTGGTGAAATTGTAGATCTGGACGGCATAACATCTACCAGCTTTCACATAGGGGAGCTGGTAACGGTTATTCCATATGAAAACTGCGGCGTTTGTATTGCCTGCCGCAACGGCAAACCCAATTGCTGCGAAAATATCGCGGTATTGGGCGTGCATAAAGACGGCGGCATGGCAGAGTACCTGTCGGTGCCGGAACGCCTGCTGGTGCATGGCAATGGTCTCACTGCCGAACAGCTGGCACTGGTGGAACCGCTGTCGGTAAGCGCACATGGCATCCGCCGGGCAGCCGTCCAACCCGGTGAGTTCGTACTGGTAATGGGTGCTGGCCCCATCGGCCTGGCCGCCATGGAATTTGCCCGCATTGCCGGCGCACAGGTAATTGCCACCGACATCCAGGATAAACGGCTGCAGTTTGCACAGCAAATGCTGGGCATTCCTTTTACGATTAATGCCGCTGCAGACGTAGCCACGCAGCTGCGCAATATTACCGGCGGCGATATGCCGGTAGTAGTAATAGACGCCACCGGTAACCAGAAAGCCATTAACAACGGCATTTATTACCTGGCACATGGCGGCCGGTATGTACTCATCGGGTTGCAGAAAGACCTGCTCCAGTTTTCCCATCCGGAATTTCATAAAAGGGAAACCACCCTGATGAGCAGCCGCAACGCTACCCGCGAAGATTTTGAACAGGTGATCCGCTGTATCAGAGAAGGACAGGTGCATCCGGATAAATACATTACCCACCGGGTGAAATTTGGCGACGTAAAAACCGCCTTTCCCACCTGGCTGGATCCCCGTAACGGAGTGATAAAGGCGATCATAGATATCTGATCCCTTAACCGATATCAAAAACAGTTGACGATGATGAAATCATGGCTCTTGTTGCTGCTCCTGGGTATTACCCATACCATTGTTGCGCAACCTGTTTCATTACAACACCTGCTATGTGAATACCAGGATAATCCCATGGGCATAGATGCCCCGCACCCCGCGCTTAGCTGGCAACTGCGAAGTAAAGGCACCAACATCCGGCAAACCGCCTACCGCGTACTGGTAGCGGATAATCCCACTGCACTGGATAAAAACCGCGGACGCATCTGGGATTCAAAAAAGGTGCCGTCGGATCAGTCGGTGCAGGTACTTTACAACGGCAAACCACTGCTGCCCGCTACTACCTACTACTGGAAAGTAATGGTATGGGATCAGCAGGGAAAGCCGTCGGCATGGAGTGAAACGGCGCAGTGGCATACGGGCCTGTTTTCGCCGCACGACTGGCAGCAGGCGCAATGGATCGGTTATGAGAAAATGCCGGATACTGCACGCATCGTTCCCGCTATTACCAACGACAACGCCCCAAAATACCGGTACCGGAAAGACATACTACCCCTGCTGAGAAAGGAATTCAATATCGCCAAACCACTGCAAAAGGCCACTGTTTATATCAGCGGACTGGGTCAGTTTGATCTTCATCTCAATGGAAAAAAAACAGGCGATCATTTCCTCGATCCCGGCTGGACAAAATATGATCAACATGCCCTCTATGTTACCTTTGATGTAACGGAACAACTACACACCGGTACCAATGCACTCGGTGTAATGCTGGGCAACGGCTTCTTTTATGTGCCCGGTGAAAGATACCGTAAACTCACCGGCGCGTTCGGCTACCCGCAACTCATTTGCCGGCTGCATCTGCAATACAATGATGGCACCACGGAAAATATTATCAGCGATACTACCTGGAAAGCAGCACCCGGTCCTGTAACTTTTTCCAGCATCTACGGCGGAGAAGATTATAACGCCACCCTGGAACAACCAGGATGGGACACTCCTTCCTTCGACGATGCTTCCTGGCGGCCCGCCGTAACGGTAACCGGGCCGCCGCAGCTGGAAGCGCAAAACGCAGCTCCCCTGAAAATATTCGACCGCTTTACGCCGCTTAAAATAACACAAACCGGTACTAACACCTGGGTATACGATATGGGGCAAAATGCGTCCGCCATTCCTGCCATCTCCCTGAAAGGAAAAAAAGGAATGGTGGTACGTATCACGCCTGCTGAACTGATCACGGAAAAGGGCCTGGCAGATCAATCCGCCGTAGGCAGCCCGGTATTTTTTAATTATACTTTAAAGGGAACAGGTACAGAATCCTGGCAGCCGCAGTTTATGTACTATGGTTTCCGCTATATCCAAATCGACGGCGCCGTGCCTGCCGGCAAAAGCAATCCTGCAGGATTGCCGGAAATACAAACACTGTATAGCCTGCATACCCGCAACGCAGCGCCCACCATCGGGCAATTCAGCTGCTCCAATGAATTGTTTAATAAAACTTTTAAGCTGATCGACTGGGCCATCCGCAGTAACACAGCAAGCGTGTTTACCGATTGCCCGCACCGCGAAAAACTGGGATGGCTGGAAGAAGCACACCTGGTAGGCAGTTCTATCCGTTATAATTACGACATTGCCGCACTTTGCCGCAAAGTAGTGCGTGATATGATCCATGCACAAACCGCAGATGGCCTGATCCCCGACATCGCCCCGGAGTATGTGCAATTCGATGACGGCTTCCGCGACTCACCGGAATGGGGCAGCAACGGCATCATCCTCCCCTGGTACATGTATCAATGGTACGGCGATAAATCGGTACTGGAAGAAAGTTACCCGATGATGACCCGCTACGTAAGCTATCTCTCGCAAAAATCAAATCATCATATTCTGTCACACGGCCTGGGCGACTGGTACGACATTGGCCCCAAGTTCCCCGGCGAATCACAGCTCACGCCAAAGGGTATAACGGCTACGGCTATATACTATTACGATCTCAGCATCCTGTCGAAAGTAGCCACCGTACTAGGAAAAACAGCAGACGCACAAAAGTACGAATCGCAAAGCGAAGCTGTAAGGCAGGCCTATAACCGCGCCTTTTTCAACGACAGCACTAAACAATATGCTACGGGCAGTCAAACCGCCAACGCCATGTCGGTATACATGCAGCTAACAGATTCCCGTTATAAAGCCGGCGTAGTGGAAAACATCGTGGCGGATATCCGTCAGCACAACAACAGTATCACTGCCGGCGACATTGGTTACCGCTACCTGCTCCGCGTGCTCGACGACGAAGGCCGCTCAGATGTAATCTTTGATATGAACAGTCGCAGCGATGTTCCCGGTTACGGGCTGCAACTCGCCAAAGGCGCCACTGCGCTCACCGAATCGTGGCAGGCCTATCGCGATGCTTCCAACAATCATTTTATGCTGGGCCACCTGATGGAATGGTTTTACAGCGGCCTTGCCGGCATCCGCCAGGCGCCCGGCAGCGTTGCCTTCCGCGATATCGTGATCCGCCCGGAACCTGTGGGGGATGTTACCTCCGCCAAAGCCAGCTACCTTTCTCCTTACGGGGAAATTGTGAGCGACTGGAAGAAGGAAGACAACACGTTTACCCTGCGGGTGCGGATACCTGCCAATTGCCGCGCTACTATTTATGCACCCGCAGAATCCACTTCAGATGTTACCGTAAACGGAGTAGCCGTAGCGATAGAGAAGGGGTATAAAGAAGGCCGGTATATCATGGAAACCGGTTCCGGTGAATACCTGCTGCATGTGGTGAACCGGCGGCCGGTGACCTCGTCGGCGGGGAGTTATGCGGGGAGGTGATGTATGTTAAAAAGATGTGTAACTGTTACACATATACGAAGTAATACATGGCGTGTACGACAAAGTGCCTATATGTATACACATTTTCTGCAAAGGCAGCCATACTATTCAATTTCAGTCATTTTTAATATGACTTTTTCATTTAAAAAGTACCACTTCCGGAATTAATTTGAAATACTCTTCACTCTAATTGGTACTTTTTTATCTATTTGTGTGTAATAATTATGTTTCCGATGCATTGTTTTTACTTCGCGTTGCAGTAACAAGCATAATTAAAAGAGCTTATGCTATTCTTAGCAGGAGGATGAATATTGGCTGAATGTTATAATAGTTAACCAGCTTTAGTAAACCCACTATTAGATATTGGTGGCCGCTATCCGATTCATACCTGCCTTCCTTAGTTCTATGTGTTGACCCGTTAACCACATAGAACATTAACAGTAGAAAAACACTCATATGGATAAAAGACTATTAAAAGCCATTCGTAGCAATAAAGCTATTGTTTTGGCAGGCGCAGGGGTTTCAATAGCCACCACTAATGACCCATTATCGAGTTGGAATGGGTTGCTACGTCATGGTGTTATGACCTGTAAGAACCATTTTTCTGATAAGCCGGATGAAAAATGGATAGAAAGAAGGTACCGCGATCTGGAAGAAGGAGATGTGTATGACAAGTTAAATGTAGCCACACAGGTGATGGATAGGTTCGGAAAGTTAGGGAAAGAACTTTTTGAAGCCTGGCTGGAGAGGACTATCGGGAAACTCACAGTTAAGGACAGGAAGCTGATTGACGCGATTGGAGGATTAAAATTACCTATTCTAACTACCAACTTTGATACCCTGATAGAAAAAGTACTGGGTAGAGATTCGGTAATATGGGAAAATCCAGAGCTTTGTTCACAGATCATAAAAGGTAAAAGTCCAGCAGTGCTGCATGTACACGGTTGCTGGAAGCATCCGGAAACAATTGTGTTGGATTTAAAATCTTATGGCCGAATTGGAGCAGATGACTTTATACAAACTTTTCTGAAAAGTATAGAATATCATCATTCCATTATTTTTATGGGTTTTGGTGCAGGTATTGACGATCCTAATTTTCAAGGATTTTTAAACTGGGCAAAAGGGAAGTTCCTGAACTCTCAAACGCAGCATTTTATTCTTGTAAGAGCTGGTGAGGAGCCGAAAGACCTACCGGATAATATTATACCTATAGTATATGGAGAAAGTTATGAGGATCTGCCGGGGTTTCTGCAACAGTTGGTGGCTAAAAACAGAAGACCTGGAAGGCCCCGCAAAAATGCAAAGTATTTTAATTTTAGTCCTGTGCCCGTAGCGAATAACGTGGAAGAGCCTGTAAAGAATGCCTGGGCTCACAAGCTGGTTTCAGGCGGAGCCGGGAACAAAATACCGGCATCAGAAGGCAATGTGCGCCCGGTAATGCAATCGGCAGAAGGGTTTCTTGAGTATGCCAGTAGTAACATGGAACTCGTAAAGGACGTGATGTTTTTAAGCATGCTGTTACAAATAGATGAGAAGGTACTAGCTCTTTACTGGCCTGGTATTGATGTTACCCAGAAGTTAAATGAATTGTCTTCACAGCATCCTTTTATTAGCAATGGACGTGTTGGCGCATCCGACAGAAAGCTGTTTCGTCACAACTGGGAGAAAGGCCATAATCCTATCGCGCAGGAAGTACTCACCCGGCTTGACAAGATTATTGAAACACTGCGGGTTGATGTCAACTTTAAAACCAACGATTATTTTAATTGGTACCTTCAGTTTCTGAATGTAAAGTGCTGGACCAGTGGTGTTGCTGTTATACCACACCTGGTAAAGGGACTTTTAGCCGGTGTATTAACCGGAAAAAATTGCCAGGTGATAATGGAACTGGCAATGGAGGTCGTTGAATTTCATCCTGATGAGAAATCATTTGCCGGGTTTTTGGAGAATAGATCTTTTACAGACCTGGAATCGCTTCAGCTGAAATGGGTGGACCTATGTTTCCTGGAAAGCCTGTATATCGCCGAGTGGTATCCTATGGAGCGGGCTATTTTATATTTCGTATTGGCTTATGGCTATTATGTAATTAAAGATAGTCGTATGGCGTTGTATTACTTTGATATGGCTTTTGCGGTGTCTGATAATTTTTTGCCCGAAGTAGAACTGTTAGCTAAAGCTTATCTGGATGTAGTGCTGGCAGTTCTTCCTATTGCCGATTCCTTAATGATGTTAAACAACTGTTTGCAGTGGATTGATAAATTTAACCTTTCCTCTTCCGGATTGTACCGGGAGTTAGCAATGGTATATCACCACGCAAAAGAATATGAAAAGGCAGTGAGTTTATGGAAGAAGTATCTGGAATTAGAACCTACGCATGTTACTACTTATGAGGAACTGATAACAACTTTGACTTTCCGGATGGGAGAGCATGAAGCAGCTATCACCGTTTTTAAAGAGGCTCCGGTAAGTATCCGGGACCGACCTCTGCTAAAATTGCTTATAAGTGGCTGTTATCAAAGGCTGAAGAACTACACGCAGGCGGTAAAATATTACCGGATGGTTATTGACCATGATTACGACGCAAAAGGTGCTGTTTATTGCTTGCTGGCAGAATTATATGTTAATAACCTGAATGATCCTGATCTTGCTGAAGATTGCTTTGTGATGGCTATTCGGGAGAAAGGAAGTAATTATGAAACACTATGTTGTAAATTATCATATCTGCAATTCCTGATGGATACAGATCAACCTGAGAAAGCAACCTCACTGGTGTTATTGATGGAGCAGTTGTTGAATGAGGGTTACCATAGATTGTCTGCTGATGTACTGAATAATGCTGCCTGGCACCTTTACCTATTGAATTTAAAATTAGATCTGGCAGAAAAAATATCATCTCGTGCTGTTGAACTGGAAGACAATCCGGAGCTTTATGTACATACACTATCCTGCATATTGGTCCGCAGAAATAAATGGATTGAAGCGAAACGGCACATACTAAAATGGGTGGCCTATACAAACGATGATGTTGTGAAAGATCGTTGGGACGACTATCTCCCATTGTTCCGCGATGCTGTTATAGCGAATAAACAAACGATGGTAGAGCGATTATTAAAGGAAGAAAATTCCAGACTTTGGATAATTATCAGATATGCGTTGCTAAAAACTACTATTAAAGGGCGGGCATCGGTGATTCCTGAAAGTATAATAAGCCAGGTGGAAGTTGTATATCAACAGTTAATCAGTAAGGAGTCCCCCGGCGAATTCCCCTCATAGGTGGTGAAAGTTATGGTACCTTCTGCCTGATGGGAGTGTATTATTATTTGCACGTGTGACATGCGGCAAGGATACTAACCCCAATCGTTATGAATGAAGCATCACTCCAGGTAATCCTCAGGAATTTACCGGCATTTCTGCAGCGGCTGAATAAAAAGCATAAGGCTCCCCGGCCAGCGGGCATGCTGGGAAAAACGGACATTGCCTATCTTGAAGCCATGCAGGGCAACCAGCGGCAACAGCAGGAACAAATTTCCTTCTACTTAATACTGGCATACAGCCATCATGCGCTGGGCGAACAACGGATGGTTGTTCATTATTTTGAGCGGGCTTTTACCTTATCTGATGACTATTTTCCTCAGGGCGACATATTGGCAAAAGTTTACCTGGATGCATTGCACGCCGTGGCAGCGCAAACGGGCGATCTTTCTTTGTTGAATAATGGCTTGGAGTGGGCGGGAAAATTTGAGTTCATTACGTTTAATGTGCATAAGGAGCTGGCAGCAATTTACTACCTGGCAAAAGACTATCACACTGCTGCCGCTCTCTGGAGCCAACACCTGCAAAATGTCCCCGACTGTGTAACTACCTGTCACCACCTGGTCAAATTATTATCGGACCAGCGTCGATATGAAGCGGCGATAGCGGTGTTTAAACATGCGCCGGCATCTGTGCAGCAGGTATCTTTCTTACAACTCCTGATAGGACATTGCTATAAAGAAACCGGAGAGTATGCCGAGGCGGAAAAGCTGTATAAAGCCGCCATGTCGGCTCGCGGCAGCGACCAATGCCAGCCTATGCGCGCACTGGCGGAGTTGTATGCGGAAAGTCTTACGGATTACCAGCTGGCGCATACCTGGTACCAGCAGGCGGTAGATCAGAAGGGGAGCAGCTACGATTTGCTGCAGGCAAAAATTTCTTACCTGCGTTTCCTGGTAGATCAGGGAGAAACGTCCATCGCGGTTTCCCTGCTGTTGTTTATGGAGCAACAGCTCAATTACAATTATCTCCGCCTGCCGGCCCGCGATTTGAACCGGGTAGCCTGGTGCCTGTATATACTGAATACCCGGATGGATCTGGCGGCGAAGTTCGCCCGCCGGGCTGTTGAGCTGGACCCGCATGTGATGGATCATGTACACAGCCTGGTAGCTATACTAATCCGTTTAAGGGAGTGGGAGAAGGTAACGCCGCATGTGCGTCACTGGCTCAAGTTCTCCGATGATGAAGCCGTGAAAGCTTCCTGGAAAGATTACAGCCTGGTGTTCCAGGATACTATTATGCAGGATCAACAGGCTACTATGGAGACACTGTTATATGATAAAACTTCTCATTGCTGGCGCGCTATCCGGTGCGCATTGTATAAAACGTCGGACTATGGGGAAACGGTGGCTATTCCCGATGATATTTATCCTGTTGCAGATCAGTTATACAAACAATTTATTTTCAGGGATATGCCGCGCATATTCCCAGAGTAGGGAGGGGGAAAAGCCCGGTAAAGTTGTTTTACCGGGCCATTTTTTTAAGACAGGAACAAATCCCGCTGTAGCTTGCCGCCCGGCACTACTGCATATTTATCGAAGTTGGTGATACCCATCGCTTTCAACACATCTTCATCAATCAATGTATTTCCTGTGTATGACGAGGGCTGTTGTAATATATATTCTACGGCGTCGGCAATAATTTCCGGGGTACGGCTTTTGTTGATCAGCGAATCGCCGCCCAGCAGGTTTTTTACTGCTGCTGTAGCGATGGTAGTGGCGGGCCATAGTGCGTTGGAGGCAATGTTGTATTTCTCCAGTTCATTGGCCCAGCCCATGGCCAGCATGCTCATATTGTATTTGCTGATGGTATAGGCTACGTGTGGTCCAAACCATCTTGGGTCGAGGTTCACCGGTGGCGACAGCGTAAGGATATGCGGATTATTTCCTTTTTTCAGGTAGGGGAGACAATGTTGTGTAACGAGGAAGGTGCCGCGTACGTTGATATTGTACATGAGGTCGAAGCGTTTGGCAGGTGTTTCTTCTGTATTGGTGAGCTGGATGGCGGATGCGTTGTTGATCACTACATCAATTCCGCCGAATTTCTCTACACCTTGTTGTACGGCGGCGGCTATCTGTGCTTCTTCCCGGATATCTACCTGTACGGCGAGTGCTTTACCGCCGGCAGCTTCTACTTCTGCAGCGGCGGAGTAGATGGTACCTCCCAGTCTTGGATCTTCTTCCACGCTTTTGGCGGCAATGATAATATTAGCTCCCCGGCTGGCGAGTCGCAGCGCAATGGCTTTGCCTATGCCGCGGCTTGCGCCGGTAATAAAGATGGTACGTTGCTGAAATGACATAACCCTTGCTTTTAGCGGTGAGAAAAGAAAAAGGAATTTAAGGAATCTTTCTCTGACGGCAAAAAGCAAGGGTTATTTTGAGGGACAAGTGATTGCCGGATCAGGATTGATCCGGCATACTAATGGGGATATTCAATCTCTTCATTGACTACTTCGAATGATAGCGATGGAACAGTTAAAATAGGATTCAAACAGGGTAGTGAATTCGTCTGCATTGTTCATTGCTATAGAAGTACAAATTTTTTCAGGGGGATCGGGAGAGGTGATAACGGTGCCATATGCCTGGATCATCTGGCGTTGGAAGTGGAAGTGCTCAGGCGTCATAAAGAAGCTGTTGATGAAGGCTTCTCTCAGTTCCTGTGTGCCGAGGTCCAGCAGTACTGCCATTTTAGCCATGGAAAACTTTTCGTTGGTGACGTTCACCAGGTATTTAATGGATTCCTCTAATTTTTCAGATACATATAACGGGAACACCCGCATGGGCTCATCCTCCAGTTTATCCTGCGCCGCAAAATTGAAGTACAGCTCCAGGCAGCACCTGTGCATGAATATTTCTGCCTGTTTGCCTACAAACTTACAGTTGCAGATGGCATCAATAAGGTCTGTACACGCCAGGTTGATATGATACGGCTCTGCGTTGATGGGCGCACTGCCTTTTTTGGATGTTTTCTTAACTATTGCCGCCAGTTCCGGGTATTCCAGTGCCAGCTCCTTCAAATCTTCTGGTGTGATATTAATATGGAAGCTGAACATATTATCCCAGGGGTTCATGGGTGCTTTATGTGCGCTGGGTTCCAGCTTGAATAAGGTCATTTCCCTTTTGGCCATCATATACGGCCCCTGGTCGGTGAGCTCTGCTACTATTTCACCACCAGCCATAAAGTGCAGGGCCAGCAGCTCTATTTTTGTATAAGGAACCAGCATAATGGGATGTTCCTTATTGAATACTTCATGCGTACGGAGTGTGAACCGGCCAAACTTTATCGTTTGGCTGATGATATCCACATAGTCATCACTTCTGAAAGAGATTTTAGCAGCCGGCATGGCCAGGTGCTGATATTCCGGGGGTAAACTTTCAATAGAGATGAAATCCTGGTCATCTTCATCGATTCTTAAAGGTATACGTGGGAGATTACTGGGCGCTTTCATAACATTATTTTTTTTGTGAAAGTGGTGTAAAAATGTCTGTTATTGTTTTGCCTGCTGACCGGGCTGATTGAAGTGTTTTTATAGGATAGCAACAAACTATTTCAATCTGGCCTATTCAGTTTTGTATCTTAATATTTTGCTTTCGTCTTTTTTAAGGTTAATCATATATAGTACACATGCGAATTCCTCTACGTACTATGAATATGAAAAAATATTATTTTGAGAAAAAATGGGTCACTAATAGGAATACTAGCGACCGACACATGAGTGCGTAAGGGGTGTAAACCATCCACCCACTTACACCGCGTAGAGTTTAATTATTTTGTGGCCAGGTAGGGAGGCCGGCTTTCATTTTTTGAAGGGTTTCAGCAAATACTTTTTCCTCTGCCTCATTCCTTTTTAATTGTATAGCTTTTTCCTCCCATTTAATAGCCTCGCTGGATTTATTTAGTTTATGGAGTAGATTTGCATAGGTGTCATAAGCCTGAGGCTCATTTTGATCCCAGGTTTCTAGATCATATTTCATCACTTTCAATGCGAATTCAAGCACATCTGAATCATCAACATGTTGAAACACCTTCCAGCTTAAATTATTTGTTATGTAATCAGGGTGTTTCATCGCCTTTTGAAAGTAAAGTACATAGTATTTACCGTAAGCCTTCCAATCCTGTGTAGCCTCGGCGCAGTACATCATTCTCTTTCCTAGAATAACTTCTTCACCTAATACTCCGTATTTGCTGTTCATTTGGCTCTGTAAAGAATCCCATGCAGGGATTGAATTATGAGAAAAATAAGGAGCTAATTCTTCATGTTCAATAATCATTTTAACAGTGTATTCAGCGGAAACTTGACCAAGTATAGAATTGATTCTTTCAGGATACGCATTGAAGAGTTCAAATCCTCTATCTTTCGTTGTTCTGGTAATCTTCCCTATGAAAATCAAATTTTCTTTTGAGAAAGGTTCCAATAATGTATTTATGTAATCGTTTCCTATTTGAGTAGCTCTTAACTGATCTTTTTGACGAATAGCCATTAAAGTCAACCTTCTCAAGAAGGTTGAATCTTTTAGACCATTTTCATATTGTTTTAGTAATTCTTGATACCGGCTATCATTATCGTTTATATTGCTATTCATTGCTATTTTAAAGCTCGGATCAATCATAAAACCTCTAGTTTGAGGAACTAAATTCATATTTATTTTTCGCAGCTCATTTATAGGTATTTTTATGACCTCTCTATCATAAGTAAGTATTCCATTCTCCTCCCCTTCAACATCAAAGGGTTGGGTGTATATTGAAGCGCTGAGTCCAGCGAGTTCAAACTTCTTCACGGAGTAACTCATGCTCTCATATTTACCTTTTAATTCAGCTGGGGTTACTTGTGTGTATCCCCAACCTTCCACGTCATCCCATTGATGAAACGGTACTGGTACTCCTATTCCACCAAATTCTCCGATCACTTTGGCCTTTCCTGGTTGACCTGGGGTATTTCTAGGTTCTGAATAAGAGTGAACATCTGTTACATCGCTGCCTATCCAAGGTGAGTCTGATGGTGCTCGTAATTGATCATTTACATATAAAAGCTCTCCTGAATGTCCATTTACAATCCGACTAGGATCATTTTTTTTTACCCATTCAGTGATCCTTTGTTGATCATATGCGCCCCATCTTTCATTAAAGATTACCCAAGTAATAATGCAAGGGTGGTTATGTAACTGAGCCATTGTTTCTCTTACTTCCTTTTCGAAGATCGCTTTTGATCCACTTGGTAAATGTTGTGGGGGATTCACAAAATCTTGCCATACCAATACGCCAATTTTGTCTGCATGGTAATACCATCTTTCAGGTTCAATTTTAATATGTTTCCTTATTGTATTAAAGCCCATGGATTTGATCGCCTTAATATCGAAAGCTAATGCCTCATCCGTTGGTGCCGTATATCCTCCTTCGGGCCAATAACCTTGATCAAGTACACCTAAATTAAATGTATATTTATTATTTAGGAAAATCCTATCTGCTCCTTTCTCATCTTTTTGTATATCAATTTTCCTCATGCCAAAGTAACTTTTTACTTGGTCTATTGTCTTGTCGTTATTTATTAATTTAATAGATAAGTCATACAAAAATGGATCATCAGGCGACCAAAGATGTTCATCAGGTATTGTTAAATGTGTAATGATTTGCTTACTGTTATTTGCATATTGTAATCGTTTTTCGCTTATTGCCCTTCCATTTGCAGTTGCAACAACTTCAATATTTCCGCCTGAATGATTATTGGCTATGTTTATTGCAATCTCTAATCGCTTGTTGTCAATATCGGGAGTAGTTTTTATTCGACTGATATAGGAATGAGGTACTTTTTCTAACCAAACGGTTTGCCAGATCCCGCTTGATGGCGTATAGTATATATTCATTGGATTTAATACTTGCTTACCATGTGGATTAGGACCTTGGTCGGTTGGGTCATATACTTTTATCAAAAGTTCGTTTTCTCCAGACTTAATGTAATCTGTAATATCAACTGAGAATTGTTGGTATCCTCCACTGTGTTCAGCGACTTTATTTCTATTTATAAAGATTTGCGCCTGCCAATCTATAGCTCCAAAATTTAATATTAATCGACTATCTCCGTCGGGATGGGTTATATTAATAGTTCGTCGATACCATAATCTCTGCGTCGGAAGTAGCATTTTTTTTACACCTGAAAGTGCGGACTCAATAGGATACGGAACTAAGATCTGGCCATCATAAGTCACAGGAATCTCTGTAATGGAATCCGTAATGGTATATTCCCATAATCCATTGAGATTCTCCCAATTGTTTCTTTGCATTTGAGGCCGTGGATATTCTTTTAATGCATTTTTTGGATTTACATCTTTGGCCCACCTTGATAGGAGATGGATGGGGCTTATTTTGTAATCTGATTTGTTATTTATCAAAGTGTCATGCTGATTCTTGCATAATGCATGACCGCTCACTAACAAAAATAGAATGAGGAGCTTGTGTTTTATTTTCATTTTTCTATTTTTTACAATGCCAATGTTTTATTCGGAAATCCATTTTTTATACTGTCGGATTAATATCCGATGTTCTGTTTTATATTTATATTTGTTTGAATGTCATATAGCGGAATGGGGAATAGTTGCCAATTAGCACTCCAAATCCCTCCTTTTAGCGGAGTTACTAAACTCATTGTTTTATTTATTGTATTAGTTCTTTTGAGATCAAACCATCTATGACCAAATTCTGTGAATAATTCTACCTGTCGTTCATGTAGTATAGCCTCCAGTAATTCATCCTTATTAATTGCAGTAGTGTTTGGCAAGCCAGCTCGTTGCCGTATTATTTTTAAATCCTCGCGTGCTCCTTGAATATTATTTTCCATAGTTCTTGCTTCTGCACGAATTAAGTATTGTTCGCTTAAGCGAAGAATTGTATTATATTCATCAATAATATCGCCATATGTATTACGCGTGTACTTGTAGGCATATGAATAAATTATTCCAGAATAGCTAATCGTGTTGATCCATTTTCGCTTTCGCAGATCATTTACCTCGAAACTATTAAGTAGTTGACCGCTTAAGTAGACCCCACTTGCGCCATTAGGTCCGTAGTCAGCAGGTATAATATATGCTTTTGCATCCTCAGTATTCCATCCTGTTAAAACGGGTTGGAGTTGCCATATAGCCTCCCTGCTAGCATTTTTAAAAACGTCATTTAGAGAGTCACTTAGGCCATACCGTGCAGTTTGGGCAATTATATTGCTTGATTGGAGCTCGGCATTTTTCCAATCTTCGGTATAAAGGTAGGCTCTTGCTAGAAGAGCTGTAGCTGCCCATTTTGTTGGCCTCAATCTTTCTGTTGTAGTTTTCAATAGAGTTCCATCAAGATAGTCTTCGCTTAAAATAGATTGTGCATCTTTCAGATCGGATATTAGTTGATCCCATACTTGTTTTTTTGAAGCTCTTGAGAGATTTGCGTTTACTGCATAATCAGAGCTGATGACTAATGGAACGTCTCCATATAAATTTAGGAGGTAGAAATAACTCAGAGCCCTCAGAAATTTGGCTTCGCCAAGTAGTTGAATTCTCACTTTATTGGTAAGTGCATTTTGCTGAGTAAGTTGCTCGATTGCAAAATTGATTATATACAATCTTGTATAGATACTATTCCACGAATCAGTTCCAGATAAATTTGCTGATAACATATTTTTATAGTATGCAGCAAGTCCGATATCCATGTTGCCATCAAATAAGGTAAGTTCATCCGAAGTTAAGCCTGTTAAAAAACCAATGCTAGTTAGATCTCCACCCATTATTGACGCCTGACTCATTGTTGTATATATTCCCGTCAATACAGCTATTGCCGTTCCATCATTTGAGTATACATTTCGGCCACTTATACTTGTAACTGGACTATTGATGTCTACTAGTTTATTGCAGCCAGAGAAGAGTAATATCAATGCCGGAAAAAGCAATAAACCCCATCTGTTAATAAAGTTATGGGAACGCATATTAGATAATTTACTGAAGTTGAAGTATTAGAATGTAATTTGAGCTCCAAATGTAATTACTCTTAGAGGAGGGAGTCCAAGTCCCTGACTCTCTGGGTTAAGACCAAAATAATTGGTTAGAGTAAATATGTTTTGCCCTAGAATGTATATTCTTGCATTTTGGATTTGAGTTTTTTGTATGATCGTTTGTGGTAATTGCCAGGAAATAGAAATGTTTTTTAGTCTTATATACGAGGCATCTGAGTACGCAGCATCACTTGAGCGTGCATATAACAGTGGCAGAATCGCACTTGAGGTATTATTAAATTTAGGTTGTGTAGTTTGGTCTCCAACTTTTTGCCAACGTGATAGGACGGTTATGGGTTGATTTGCCGCTCCGTTACTAAATGCTCCTGCTGATCCTGAACTATATCCCAGTGATAGATCTTTTCCTGTTTTTTTGACAAATTGAAATAGAAAATCCAGAGAAAACCCTTTGTATACAAAACTGTTTTGTATACCTCCATAAAATTTCGGATCGATATTTACATATGAGGATGTTGCAGATGGTAATCCCACTAAGTTCCCTTTACCGTCTTTAAATTGAAAAGCACCTGTACTGTCATTTACTCCGGCTAGTTCATATACGGGGATCGAGGTAATTGACTGACCAACTTTGAATAAAGTATTAGTCGTGCTCTCATAAGAGATGAGCTTATTTTGTGGTATTGTTAAGTTTATAAATGTATTCCAACTAAATTTTTTTGTTTTAATATTAGTGGAATTGAAAGTAAATTCCCATCCCTTGTTTTGAACTACCGCATTGAAGTTTTTTGTTATATCAGGTGCTCCTGTTATGTATGGAATTGGAACGCCTATTAATTGATTTGAAGATCTGTTTCTGTTATAGTTGAGAGTGAATAAAATTTTATTTTTTATAAAGCCTAATTCTATACCTGCTTGCAGTTTTTTTGTTTCTTCCCATTGTAAATCAGGAGTGAATAGGCGGTTTGGCGCAAGACCCAAAACTCCTTGATAGGGAACTTGGGCTGCATTCGTTTGGTATAAATCAAGAAATTGATAGTCGGGAATTTGATCACTGCCGGTAGTTCCATAGCTTCCTCGCAATTTGCCGAAACTTAAGAATGGGAGAAGCTTTTGAATAAAAAGGTCTTGTGAGAATATCCATGCAGCTCCAATCGCGCCAAAATTATGGAATTGATTTCTAGGCCCAAACCTCGAGCTACCATCTCTGCGTATGGTTAAGTTTACGATGTATTTGTCCATCCAGTTATAATTTAGGCGACCATATACTGCGCTATATTTATACGTTTCATTTACTGATTGATTGACTTGAAGAGTGGTTGCTGATTTTAAATCCTTCATCAAGAGGTCATTATTAAAGCCTGATGCAGAGATTTCTTGTCTGCTATTATAGTTATTCTGAAGTGTTGCTCCTAATAATGCATTTAGTTTGCCATTAAAAATTGATTTATCGAATGTTAATTGAGGTTCGATTACCCAAGACTCCATTTTTGAAGCGCTGAATGTTGTTTGACGCAATGTGTATGGTCTGTTTTCTGGGAATATTAACGAAAGAGGCCGTGGTGTTAATTCGTCGGAATATAAATTATTAAATCCAAAGTTTGTTTTGAATGTCAATCCAGAATATATATCGTAGCTCAACATTGCCTGACTTGTCAAATTGGAGGTTTTGTTTGAGTATTCTACCCTAGAAAATACTAATGGATTGTTATAATATGTTGTAGCACCATCTGGTGTTGGTGACCAATTCAGGCTACCATCTGTATTCAGTGGTGATGGTGCAATCGGCGAAAGCTTAATAGCATTTGCAGTTAAATCAGTCTGAGGAAGTCTATTGTTATCTTTCATATAGGACCCTGAGAGCTGAATACTAAACTTTTGGTTAACTGAGGAGTTTTTAATAAAAAAATGTAAGCTTCCTTTAACATCTGAATAGTCTCCCGGAAAAACAGTTGTTTCCTTATGATATCCTCCACTAATTAAATACTGTGTCAGCTGCGAGCCTCCTGAGACACTTAATTGTATGTCGCTGTAATTGGCTGGCCCTCCTATTAATTCCTTTTGCCAGTCTTTAATCTGTGTTGTATCCCATTGTCCATTTAGATCATAGTCGTATTGAGAAGGAGATGTGATATTGTTATTTTTTAGAGCTTCGTGTCTCATCGCGAGATAATCTTGTGCATTCAGCACATTTAGTTTATGGGCAACTTTTCCCCATCCACTTTGGGCGTTAAGATCCACTTTCATAGAGCCGATCTTTCCTTTCTTTGTCGTAATAAGCACAGCACCATTAGCGGCTCGTGATCCATAAATTGCGGTTGCATCCGCATCTTTTAGTATTTCTATACTTTCAATAATGGCAGGGTTAATAAAATTTAATGGATTCCCAGTTAATCCAGTTGAACCGGCCGTTATTCCTGATATTGATGGCTGGATTAACTGGGAAATATATGGGACTCCGTCGATTACATAGAAAGGATCATTCCCATTACGAAGACTGTTTGTTCCTTGTATATTAATCTTAACACCTGTTCCTGAAAGCCCTGATGCTTGTTCTATGAAGACTCCAGCTACTCTGCCTTGAACTGCGAGTATGGGATTATTTACCGGTTGTTTCTCAATATCAACGGCTTTAATGCTTCCGATATTTCCAGTATTTAATCGTCTTGTTGTGCTTCCGTATGCGATCACGACTCTTTCATCAAGTTTATTTGCATGTGATTTGAGAGGAGCTATAATTTTTTTTCCCTTAACTTCTAATTCGCTTGATTCGTATCCGATAGAGCTTATAATAATAACATCGCCGTTGTTGACGTTGGGCAATTGAAATGTACCGTCTTCATTTGATATAGTACCTCGGGTTGTATTCTTTATCTTAATTGTGGCGCCGGGTAATGAATTTCCAGTATTATCCGTAACCTTCCCTGATATGGGAAACCTACTAATACTTGTATCAACCTTCGACATATTTAATGCGGTAGTGCTGGAGAGGGAATTTAGTGAAATGACGATTTTTTTTTCTTCCACTTTGAATCCTAATGCTTTATTATCGCTCAGTATAAATTTCATTACATCATTAATGTTTGTCTGCCTAAAATTCACGGCTATTGTTTTATTTTCACTCAGATGTGTTTCCTTGAAATTGTTTGAAATCAACAGCCCAGTTTGTTTAGTTATTGTATCAAAGACATCTTTGAGTGGTATCTTCAAGGCTACTAAAGTAATTTTATGAGATTGCAGCGGCATTAAATTGGCAAATATGAAATTGGGGAAACTTATCAATAATATGATTAAAATTAAAACTGGACATTTGAATACTGGTCTATGTAGAAGTAGTTTTATCATATGAAATAAGTTATTAGCTAATGATTAATTAGTATGAAAATTCTCAGCCATACCTATAATACACTTTCTTCCATATATAGGTACTATCAGATAATTCTCATAGCATGATTTGTACGTTATTAACCTGGATTTATCGTCGAAATGTGAATTCCCATGGTACGATAGGTCATGATTTGGGTATTCGAATTATATACGTATATAAAGTAGGCCTGAATTCGTCGTCTGATTTTTGTTTCTGCAGGGCGGCAGCAGTTGAGTTGCTTACATTTCAATCTGTTAGTTTATCTAATGAATGTTCTAGCTAATAATACTTTATTCTATTTATTAATATAATTATTTATTAAATGTATTGTAGACTTGTCACAGTATTAATTTTAAACGCGATTGTGCATTTACTTTCTTTAAAGGGATTTGCGCAAGATGATATTGGTCCTAAATTACCGAGGGGGAAGTTACTAATTGATTCCTCCGCTTATAGATCTTGGCAATCCGTTAGCAATCCCATAATAAGTGACAATGGGCAGTATGTTTCCTATATTATAACTAATTTGCCAGTAGGTAGTTGGACATTGGTAATAAAGTCTTGTAGTGGTCATTGGGAAAACAGAGTACTTGGAGCAAAAGATCTAATTTTTACAAACGATAGTCGTTTAGCTATCTATAAAATGTCGAATGACAGTATGTTTATAGTTGAACTTGGTAAGTCCATCATTGCTCGATATTCAAGCGTAGAATTTGTACAGGTTCCCAAAAAAGCAAAACACGATCTTATTGCAATATTCAGGAGAAATGGGAAATCGAATGAGCTTATATTATATGACTGTAAAAGTAGACGTGATGACTTGATTCCAAATGTTAGTGAGTTCATTTTGAGTGAGAGCGGAAAATCTTTGGCATTAATTCAAGAAGGAAAGGAAGATTCAGGAAGGACAAAGTATTTGAAATGGATAAAAGTTGAAGAGAATAAGATATATAATATTTGGAAAGGAGAAGGCTTTAATTGTATGAGAATGGATGATAGCGGTGTACAGTTGGCATTTATGGTGTCAGATACTATTGAAAATAAGCCGAATACAAAATGCTTGTATTATAAGATTGGATCAAACAGTTGTCGCCTTTTATTTGATAATAACTCGTTTGCGGGGGATACGATAATTGAGATCAATTATTTAACGGGATTTAATAATGATGGGTCATTGCTGTTGTTTAATGCGAGTAGAAAAGGACAGCCCGTACCTGATACATTTAGACAAAAAGTTGATGTTAAAATATGGAGTTATTTAGATAAAAAATTACAGTCTCTTCAAGAGAAATCTTCGGTTGGTGATTTTCTTATATTGTATAGCTTCGATTTGGAAAGTCAGCGACTTAATTGTCTAAGTCAAAGAGGCGATATCTTTTATAAACAAATTGAACATGATAAGGGTTTGATATTACATATAGATCCTGAATCGGATATGGCGGAACAGCTTTGGAACAAAGTTGCGAAACCAAGATCGTACTTGGTGTCAGCTGGAACAGGGGAAAGAGTGCCTTTGGATAATCTAGGATCAAATACGGGGACTTTATCTCCAGGAGAGAAGTTCGTGATTTATACTGACAGGAAGGATTATTTTATTTATGATGTTGCATCAGGTGAGTACCGGAATATTACAAAGAATGTTAAGACGGATTGGTCAATGTATTCTTCTGGAGATCGGGATTCGATTCCAAGAGGAGTAGCAGGATGGATTCAGAATGATGAAGCTGTTCTTATTTACGATCGATATGATATTTGGTTATTAGATCCGAAGGAGAAAAAGAGGCCTATTAATTTGACAGATGGATACGGCAAGGAGCAGAATATTGTATTTTATATAGCTCTGCAGAAGTTTCGTGAGGCACCTATTTTGAAGGATGAAAAAATAATTCTAAATGCTACGAATCTTGTCACGAAGGACAACGGTTTTTTTTTCAAAGATCTTGGAGATGATAAAAAACCGGAGCCACTGATATTTGGCCCTTATGTTTTTCATCTATATAATAACATTTACGCAAACAGGCTGGGTATTTCGCCAATTAAGGCATTAAATGTGAACAAGTATATTGTTAGTCGAATGAATGCAGATGAGTCCTTGAATTTTTTTTTAACTTCTGACTTTAAAACTTTTCTTCCATTAAGCTCTATCTTCCCTGAAAAAGCATATAATTGGTATAAAACTGAATTACATTCATGGTCAACAGATGATGGAAGAGTACTGCAAGGAATCCTCTATAAACCTGAGAACTTTGATTCCTCTAGAAAGTATCCTCTTATTTTCAATTATTATGAAAAGAAGACGTTCAACCTTAACGTATGCTTAATTCCAAACTTTTCTACAGGAACCATTGATATACCTACTTACGTGAGTAATGGCTATCTAGTCTTTACACCAGATTTTGAATACGAAATTGGTGATCCAATGAAGGGCGTGTATAGTTCAGTAGTATCAGCTGTCCACTATTTGTCGCATTTTCCTTACATTGATATTTCAAAATTAGGCGCTCAAGGATTTAGTATGGGAGGGGTTGAAACTTATTATCTTACAGCTAATACGAATATATTTGCAGCTGCATGCGCAGCATCAGGGCAATCCGATTTTATAAGTAGCTATGGAAGTATTTCAAAGAATGGATACAGCTTGCAAGGTATTTATGAGGGGGGACAGAGTAGAATGGGTGGAGCTCCATGGGAACTTACTGAAATGTATATTAAGAACTCTCCTATATTTAATGTCGATAAAGTGACAACTCCTTTGCTAATAATGCATACCACAAATGATGAGGTATGCCCTTTTTCGCAAGCAATAGAATTTTTTACAGCAATGCGGAGGTTACGGAAGAGAGTATGGATGCTTGAATATACCGATGGGTATCATTCAGTTAGTGGACGATCTGCTAAGGATTTTACGACTCGAATGGCTCAGTTTTTTGATCATTTTTTAAAAGGAGATCCCGCACCTGAATGGATTAATCGAAGTGTTTCTGCCAATATGCAAGGAAAAAATGATTGACTGGATTATTGTACTAAAGTTTTAGTCGCTGATAGTATATAATGGACCGTGTCTAGCTGACACGGGTCCATTATATTTTACAATGATTGATAGTAATTCTAAAATCTTGTATGGAAACCTTACTAGGATTGTGATACTCTTTATGAGAATTAGTATGTAGCGATTACTGATGAACTTTGATTCATTACTATTTGCGTAATGCGCTCGCGCAATTTATGGTTGTAGTAATACTTGCAGTATGTGCAGCGATTCAATACCTAATGGAATTTAGGGCTCTATTATCTAAGTAGTCAAATTTGGAAGTATCATAATGGTAAACTGTAGTGCCATCTCTTTATATCCTAGATGAGTCATGTAATATTTTATCTTAAAGTGTTTTGGGCCACATATTGGTTAAAAATACAAGTGTTAATGTACAGATGATATTTTTTCCTTTCATATTGGATTGTTTTAGTGGGTGGCTTTATTGATAATAGTATGGTGATAGCTCAAACTTGTGGATATTGTTGCGATTAGCATTTTAGAGATCAGTCGTTATTTGAATTGTTGGACAAGCAGTGTATGTTGGACTTGTTGAAAGAAGTGTTGACCTTCCAAAATCTGTAATAACAGAGTGTATGGCCGTTGGAACTGTACAAAGGCGTTGTCCTCCCGAAATCGTTTCCATATAGAAAATAGAAAGATTATTTCTCGCTTTAAAAGCTAGCGCTCCGCCAGCGATGCTGGATGCTATACTTATTAGTAACAATAACTGTGCTTTTTTCATATGAGTTATTTTAATTGTTTTTCATTTTACATACTTCTTAAAAGGCAGTATTATCAGATATTCAGATATATAGAACGAGCGAATAAGGGCTATCTGTTGTGATAGCCCTTATTATAAGGAGATCATCGTAAGATGATTAAGCCTTTACTGATGTATATTACTATTCAGAAAGGTCTTAGAGCTTCCTAGTACCGGAAATTACTGCAGTACATAAGTATTAACAACTGGGCAAGGTTTAGTGGTTGAAATTACACTAAACAGAGTAGTAACGCCAGCACCATTAGGTTGCAATGTACGATTAGCTATTGCTGTTGGAATAGTACACTGAGCAGTTGCTGTAGTTGCATAAAAACCAACTAAAGTTTCTCCTCTTGAGGCTTTAAAAGCCAATGCTCCACCTACTACTGCCAGAACGGCTACAGCTGTTAATGCGAATTTTGCTTGTTTCATAATGATAGATGCTTTTTTTAAATAAAAAGCTAAACTTTGTTTTGTATAAATGTGCCTACTCTTTTATGATGGTTTTCGGCTTCTCCATTGCGGCTAATTATTCTTGCAAGATCCCATTAGCCAGTGTTGCGCAACAAGGTCAGATATTATTTTTTTAGAACAGTCAAAAGTTGATCGACGGAGATTTTTTCCGCGAAAGCAGCCTTTAACTTGCTGTTTTCTCCGTAAATAGCCAGGAAAGGAACTGCGCCTATTTTGAAATAGGAGCTAAGGAAATAGTTTATATCAATACCGGTTTTGATGTTGGCATATTTTTGCAGTTCATTTTCATTATAAAAGCTTTTCATCTCATTAAAACTAAAGGGGGTAAGTACAAAAAATTGAATATCCTTAAGCTGGTTCATGTTATTCGTTATTTCTTTTATTTCTGCCTGACAAAACGGACAGTAAGGACTAAAATAGAAAAGAACAATTGGCTTGTCCGAATTATGCTCCCTAATATTAGTGAGGAGACTACTATCGCTAAGTAGAATTTGGAAGGAGGGGATTAGCATGCCTTCCTTGCCTGTAATTTTAGGAGCTAAAATATTTTTTTCTCCGTTGGTTTTAAATATGGGATAGCCTATTACACTACCTAACCCAATATATAGAAGGAACCCCGCAGAGATAATTATTGAGAACACTATAAGATCTTTCTTATTCATGCTAGGTGTTTGTGTTTTCAATGTTTTCAAGATCTTCAACATCATTGTCTTATTAAATGTAGAATCATGCTGCAGGCTCCAATGAGTTATTTTGAATGTCAACCGAGTTTAGTGTTGTTTCAATACCTGATGCAGATTTTATTAGATATTCGACTAAGAAAAAAGTGAATGAGAATGATACAAGTATTGGGAAAAGCTGAAATCTTAGTGCTATAGGAGATGCTAATACACTAAAGCCAAAATTCACCAGCCATAATGTGATCACAAGTAGCATACCATTTTTCAACCGAGGATATTTTTTATATCCTTGTAGAATTATGAAACTAATCAGACTAAATAATAGTACTATATTCATCGTACCTGTCAGTATAGGGAAAAAGGATAATGATCGGACTTTGTAATCTTTAAAGTGACTTTTAAGTTTAGTTGTTTTGTAGTTAAACCAAACTTGCGCAACCATAGATACTGAATCGACTCCCGTACTATACCATTCTAGAAATTCTATTGGGGGAGCGTAATACTTAATAATATTCGGCATCAAGTAATAATTGACATACTCTCTTGGATATTCCTTAATCAAGAAGGATCCATAGTCTCCCATTAAAGGAGCCACTGTCGCCCATTTTTTTAACTGTGTGGCTGTAGAGTCCTTTTTAAATTGATTCTCAGTGTAAATACACAAGGGAGACGAAGGATCCCACATGTATACGGTACTTGCAACTAGTCCTTCTTTGGGATATTTTCTTATGTCCCTAGTTGTGTCAAAGTAAGTTCGGACCATTTTATCTAATTCTTGGAATCGTTTTGGCACTTTTTTTATGTGGTTTGTATCAGCATATCTATATGCATATAGAGCATTATTGGCAGTCTGCCAACCCGTGAAAGGAGTAAATTGCCTGTGTCCAGTTAGATTATAATATTTGGAACTAGTGAATGTTATGAAAGAAAATATTAATATTGTGCTTAGCGCTAATCCTCCCAGTTTGTGCCATGTTTTAAGTCTGCCTTGGAATAGAGAAACTACTGCAATTATAGGATAGAATAACGCATTGTATCGTACTGTAAATGCCAGGAATAAAACAAGAGAATTTATTAGAATTAGTTTGTTATTGGGCTGATTTATTATCCAGAATAACTGTGTGAACCAAATCATGCTGAGTGAAATGAAGAATGAATCACTAGAAATGTAATTTGCTAAATACAGGAAAACCGGATTGAATAGCATAAAGCTGAAAAGCAATATTTTAGTTAGACGTGCTGGCTTGTAGAAATAGAATAGAGTAAAAATGAAAGCTAATACACTAAGTTGTAGCAGCAGATACTGGATTACTACCAGTATCGTATCTGACTTAGTGAAAACGCTAAGTATTCTAAGTAACATTGAGTATCCTATAGGATAAGTATTGATGGAGAGGTTATGATATGCGGTTTCAATATAGGCATATGAATCTCCATTAATGAAACCAGCATATGGATAGAAGTATTTAAAAATTGTAAGTTGTAAGATTATAGAGACAATACCAATTATAACGTACCATTTATGTGTTTGGTTTTTGAATATGAAGTTCCAAAGTATCCTTCCTGAGTTGGAGGTACCTTTTTTTTCTAATTCAGCTTCGGGATTATTTGTTAGTGGTTTTTCTGTTGTATTCATCTCTAAATGGTTAATTAGTTCATGCTTAATCAAAACTATATCATACCCCTGAATTATAGAACCCTTATCTTTTATGTATTCTGAAAGTAGTATTTGTCATAAGTAGCACATTATAGGCGGTACTTTTTTCCTAGACTGAAGCATGTTCATTATCATATGTGGTGGCATTTTGAGGGTTTACATCTCTTATCAGTTCAAAATTAATTTTATCCACTGCAACTACCATACAGCGAATATTTTTTCTTTGGTTAACGTGCTATTTAATTTATGGATCTCCTACTGCGGTTCCGTTGCAATTATATTTCAGAAATTTCCACTTCCGGTAATTAATATGTATGAAGCATTGGCTATTTTTGTTTGTTACTGCCTTTTTAGGTCTTAGCGCCTTGGCCCAAGTCGACACTAAGATTGAATTGAAAGGTCAGGTATATTCCATGCAAGGTAGAGAGGGCTTGCCTGGAGCTTCTGTCTCACTTTTCTTATCCAAGGATTCTTCATTGATCTACCGTACATATTCAGATAAGAACGGACTGTTTAAATTTGATAGTATAAGAAATTTGGAGTACTACTTATTATTAAGTTATATGGGTTACAACCCAGTTTTTTATCAAATCAGAAGAAGTTTCAGATCTTCTGTGGTGAACTTAGGCATTATTACACTGGCGAGTAAACAGGTCACCCTTGCAGAAGTTAGAATAATTGGAAACACTCCGCCAATTAGAGTAATTAAGGATACTATAGAGTTTAACGCAAAATATTACAAGGTAAGAGAGAATTCTGTGGTAGAAGATTTATTAAGAAGGTTGCCTGGTATACATATTGAACCAGATGGGACAATAAAAATGAACGGCGAAACTATAAAGACAATATTAATAGATGGCCGTCCTTTTCTTTCTGATGACCCTAGTTTGGTATCGAGGAATTTGCAAGCAGACTTAATTGACAAGATACAGTTAATTGATAGAAGGGTTAAGGAGCGTGATCCTTCTGTTTTGGATGACATGCAAACAGAGAAGGTTCTGAATATTTCTATTAAGAAAGATAGGATAGGACTATGGTCTGGATCATTTATGATTGGATATGGTTCGAATAATAGATTCGCGGTAAAATCTAGTGTAAACCGTTTTGAAGCTAATGAACAGTTGGTTTTTATGGCTGATGGGGATAACGTCAATGGCTTTCAGAATATTGCAAATGGCGGTGGTATATTGAGAAAGTGGACTCCTAATTTTAATTATACAAAAGATATAAGTAGGCGAGTGACTTTAAATGTAAGGTATGAAATTGAGGATTCCCGGCGATCAAATATGCAGTCGATTGACAGGGAGAATAATATCGGGGCTACATATTATTATAATCAGGAATGGAATCAGCGGCTGGATAATATTTCTCACGCAATTAGCACTAGGTTAACCTATAAAATCGATTCTATGTCTTCCCTCATTTATTCTAGCTATTTTGCATATGGTCGAAGTTTAGAGAAAACAACTAGTGACAACTTCATATATGGTGATCAAAATCAGCTATTGGATAGCGGAATGTTAGACAATAAAGATAAGCGGGATGCATTTAGCCTATCTAATGGTGTTTCATTTGAGAGAAGATTTGGTGGAAATCGTCAAAAATTGAATGTTGAATTTAGTTATTCTGACACTAAGAGAGTTGAGAATGGTTTTAATTTTTCTAATACTCTATATGCACAGGTAAACGGAGAGAATAGATGGGACACGATCAATCAGTTTAATAGAATAAACTCCAAGTACGGACTCCTTCAGTTTATGATCACTCACACTCTGACAATTTTTTCTAACAGTTCGTTGATTACATCTTATGGGATGCTAAGATATAATAATCCTTTTCAAAGAACGACATTTAATTATAATCAACTTAGTCATAATTACGATATTTTAAACGATAGTTTAACGAGTAGTATTCGCAGCTATATTGTCAATCAGTTTGGTAGTGTCGGCTTGCAAATGAATAGAAGATATTTTGACCTTAGTTTTTCTTTTATGGTTATGGTTCCACGTTTGTATGTAAAGAATCCTTCTTTAAATGATGGTTCACATTTAAGTAGTATAACAGTGTTGCCTAGGGGATACTTTAGCTATTCTTTTTCTGATTCTAAGCGAATTAAAGTTTTTCTTACTGGAAATCAGATATTACCTACAGTAGATCAACTCCAGCCGATTACGGATAATAGTAATCCCCTATTCGTTAAGGTAGGCAACACGAATCTAAAACCTGGAAGAACGCACGGAGTGACCTTATCTTATAACTCAATTGATCCTTTAAAAATGCGATACTTTAACGTGGTTTTTAATGGAAGAGTTATTCGAAATCAAATAATTAATGGCATATGGCTTGATTCACTAAAGAAACAAACGAGTATGCCCATTAATATTGACGGTGCTTACGAATTAGGAGTTAATGTTGATAATAGTTTTCCTTTAAAAAGGATAGAGACAGCTATAAATGTTAGTTCCTTTTTAAGTTTTAGACGAGATATGAATTTTGTGAATGAGGTAAAGGGGAATAATAATATCATGTCCATTGGACAATCAATTGCGTTTAGTTATAGATATAAGCAGATTCTTTCTGTTTTTATAACTGGAAGTATTAACTATTATCGTGCTTCATACTCGAATCAGCAATTAGATGCTACAGACTATTTGAATTCCAGTTTTTCTTTCGATGGAAATGTTGACCTCCCATTCGGTTTTGTTGCTGGTAGTAATTTGAGTTATATTATAAATGCAGGGAGTAAAACTGGATTTGATACACATTCAATTAGCTTAAATGCATATGTTTCCAGAGCATTCCTTAATAATAAGAAGGCACTTATTAAGCTACAAGCGTTTGATTTGCTTAACCAGAATTTAAGTGTTAGTCGCTCAATCGGACCTAATTATATTGAGGATATGAGAACTAACGTCTTACAACGTTATTTTCTTATTGGATTTACTTATTTTATTAAGCAAAAGAAGGAAGCTAATTCATCGAATTAGCGAATTAATAGCACCTTGATTTTTATTGAATTGATGCGAATGAGATTTTAAGTTTAACGATGGGGTTAAGAATTAATATCATTTTTGTTTAATGGGATGTTATGAGGTATTTTCTTTTTGTTCTTATTATTAATACTTGTTCCGCTCAACGCAGTGAGGTCGGACATAGCAAACTATTGATCTCACCTTCAGTTTATAGTGAATGGAGAACAGCTAAATTGATTGATTTTAGCTTGGATGCGAGTTATGTTAGCTTCACTAAAGGAAGTTTGGGAACTCATTGGAAGTCCTTCTATATAATTGATACTCGTAATGATCGTACTATTGAGCTTCGGTGTGCTGGTCGATCGTGGTTCACTCCTGATAGTCGTTTCGCAATTTGGATGTTATCCCCTGATAGTTTATGTATTATGTCATTGGCTGACTTTAAGTTGTCATGCATTCCCAATGTGGGAGGATTTTGGTTGTATAATAATTGTTTGATCTATAAGTTGAGAAACCCTAAGGACGTTTTAGTTCTAAAAAATATGGCTACAAGAAATACAATGTTTTACTCTTCTGTCTCTAGATTTTGGCTAAGTGAGGGACTAAAGAGCCTGGTTCTGCTACGTAAACATCTAGTTGGGGGACAGCCTTACGAATCGATTGAATTGGTGGATATGATTGATGGTAAAGAGACTAGCATCTGGAGTGGTTCGTTTGTCGGGGATTTGGTTGTTGATTCTAGTGGTAGCCAAATTTGTTTTATGGCGAACGATACGTTGTGGCATTATAAATCATCTAAGGGAACAGTCCCTTTGAAAACTAGAAAGGGAGATGATTCTATTATTATTAATAGGCTAATTGGCTTTAGTAGAGATGGGGATCGTTTATTTATGTCACTTGGAGGTAGAGATGATTCTCCCGTCGCAGATAGTTGTTTGAATTTATGGGACTATTCTGATTTTGAAATGACTCTACAGCAAATCGGACAGCGTAAATTAGTCAATATTTTGGCAGTTGTTTCTTTTTCGGATCAGGTAATTCATTCTTTACAATCTTCGAATGAAGTAGTTTATTTTCCCGGCCCTGAGAAGGCGGTCGATACTATCTGCTTGATTAGTCGCAAGAGAGATTTCAGTAAGGATACGTCAAGTCGGTTAAGAGAGTATAATCAAGATTGGGAATTACTATACACAAAAAATGGGAATAGAAGGAAATTGGATTTTATAAATGGCGCTACTGTTGTACTAATGTCTCCTTCGGGTAAGTATGTTGTTTATTATGATCGACTTTTAAAGAATTATTTTACCTACGAAATCGCGACAGAGAAGATTAGGTCGATAACTTCAGGACTTAAGGAGAATTGGGAGAAGTATCCCGATGACGGAATTTATGGTTATAAGTATATCTGCGGTTGGGTTGAGGGTGATAGAAAACTGTTGATATATGGAAAAAATGATATATGGGAGATTGATCCTATCGGGGTAAAAGCTCCCATAAGATTGACTAATGGCTACGGCTCACGGCATAATCTTAGATTTTTTCTGGCTCTGGAGGAATATAGCTACAGATTTCTAGGAGAAAGAGAAAAGCTAATACTCACTGCTTTTAATCCGCTGACTAAGGATAATGGATTCTATAGAATAGAGTTGGGTAAAAGCCAGGACCCCGATTCGTTGACTATTGGACCATATTTATACTGTATTTCGGAGAATCCCTGGTTGCCTGCGCAATTTAATTTTCCACCTGTTAAATCAAAATTTGGTGACAAGTATTTAGTTCGACGCATGAGTGTAATAGAGGCTCCAAATTATTATCTTACGTCTGATTTTAAGACCTTCAAGGTAATAACTAATATTCAGCCTCAAAAGGAATACAATTGGTACTCCTCGGAACTTCATTCTTGGAGATCATTAGATGGGAGTACACTTCAAGGGATATTATATAAACCTGAGAATTTCGATTCTTCTATTAGCTATCCAGTTATTTTTTCTTTTTATGAAAGAATGTCAGATAGATTGTATAGCTACATGGAGCCTGAGGCATTGACAGGGGGAAGTTCATTGAACATTCCATACTATGTTAGTAACGGATATCTAGTATTTTGTCCTGACATTTATTATAGGATCGGAGACCCTATGAAAGGTACGTACGACGCCATTATATCAGCTGTTGACTACCTATCCGGATTATCGTATGTAAATTCAAAGAAGATTGGTATTCAGGGGAGTAGTTGGGGCGCGATCCAGACTAACTACTTGATTACACATACTAACCTTTTTGCAGCAGCGTGCTCTGTATCTGGATTGTCAGATTGGATAAGCGGTTATGGAAGTCTAATGTTAGGTGGAGAATCTTCGCAAGATATGTATGAAAAAGGACAGTTAAGAGTTGGTGCTTCCCTATGGGGAAAGCCCAATATTTATATTAAGAATTCTGCCGTTCTGAATGCTGACAAGGTGACTACCCCATTACTAATGATGCATACCACCAATGATGAACTTTGTGCATTTTCCAATGCATTGGAGTTATTTACAGCACTAAGGCGCCTAGGTCAACGATGCTGGCTGTTGGAATATGGAGGCAATCATACGCTCTTGGGAGATGAGGCAGAAGACTTCAGTGTTCGCATGAAACAGTTTTTTGATCACTATTTGATGAGTAAACCTGCCCGCAAATGGATGACACAGCCTACTCCCATATATATGAAATCTGGTGATGTTAGCTTGGAATTAGACGACAATGTTAGAACTCCTGGGAGTGGATTAAACGTCAAATAAATTTTGTAATTGTTTACTGTGAGAAGAGAGATACCTTGTCGCTCGTATACCTAGAGCATTATTTATATGAGTAATATTGAGCGATTATGACCTATTTGAGTCTTCTACGGCGATTGCTTGATTGAAGAGACCCGTTGGTATGCTTGTATTATTGCAGAGAACACGGTACTTTTAAGAACAGAAGGACAAGATTTTTGCGAAATACAGCGACAACACTTGCCAGTTCTAACCCTGTACGAATATGTGCTGTATCTCTACGATGTGAATGTAGAGCGAAAAGCAAAGTGTTAGAGTAGTTAGCTCTTTGAGCGAGGTTAGTTACCTTGTTGGTCTGCAATACAGTTGAGTCATATCAACGACTTAATAAATGAGAAGATACTGGCACATAGAAAATAGTAAGAACCCTTTTTTGAAACAATAGTTCATATTCCACGATAATTTCCTATTTTAGTAAAATACTTTATCAGAGTATCTCATTCTTTCCCAAATTCATGTCATTGAACCTAGTTTGTTAATACCATATCTGTGTATACATGATTATATCCACAGTTCAGAGTTTGGTAAATTGTTTAACTCTGTAATCAGAATGCAAAAATGAAAAATGACATGACCCAGCAAGATTTGGAGATTCTCAAATATGAGATATTAAAAGAAATCGGGGAATTGAGAAAATTATTGGAGCAGATCGCTGCCACGTTTAACCCTCCCCGCCAATGGCTTAAGTCCTACGAAGTAGTGATATGATGGGCATCTCAGGTGGTACCCTTCAAAACATGCGTAATAATGGTACGCTTGCCCACAAAAAAGTGGGCGGTTTAATGTACTATAAGTATAGTGACATCCTCAAACTAATGGAAGGATAGAAATCCAATCATATCCGTCCTTAGCTTTGGTAACACCTGTTCCTTAAAGAACAGGTGCGGAACTGACACGTGTACTGAGCAAGAGGAATCATGGTCGGTAGCTAAAAATCGACTACAGCATAAAAAAGGCTCTCGTATTTGCGAGAGCCTTTGCAACAACCGGATCGTTTGTCTATTCAGATTCCTCCGGCGAGGTTTCCTCATATACTGCCGCTTGGCTTATTCCCGACAGTACAGTTCCTGCTACCGCCAGATAGGTGGCTATTTTAGCGATAATAACAGGTACTGCCGGAAGTCCGATCAGAGCGGTGCTGATGGCCGTTAATACCAGGCCTATATTACGGGCTTTGGTAAAGAAGGGCGGTGTTTCAGCTATTAAACGTGCAGCGAGTTTCATTTGCATTGTTTTAATTGTTGAAGAATACCGGGATCAATTTGATCCCGGTTTGATGGTTATGGAGCTGGTGTGGTTGCGGCATGCCGGAAACGTTAACCAGTGACAGCGTATTAATACCATTTTTAAGGGCATACAATGTTCCGTTTCCCTGTTGAAAAAACGCAACTCCCAGGGATAGAAACAGTGGTCTCGTACTGTTGGAAGTAACATTGGTTACCAGATTCATCTCCGTGGTAGCGGAGCCGTCAATAGGTAGCTCCGTACCGGAGGCATCGCCATTTACAACAGTTTCCGCTTCAAAGTCCACTTCTGCACCGCCGGCCAGGATCTTAAAATGCGTGGCGCCACCAGGAGTAGCCAGCATGTTAATAGGGCTGAATGCTGGTATATTCACAGTAAGAGTACCTGTGGCACGGTCAATTGTGGCGGTGTAAGGAGCAAACAAGGTCGCCCCTAATCTCGCATTGTTGTTAAACTCAAAACCTTTCAGAAGCTCTGCTTCACCATCAATTACATTCCGTTGACCTCGTGCATTGGTTACATCAGCCTTGATAACCTTTACCATTTCACGGAACAGCCGGGAATTGGAGTAGGTATCCTTAATGTTCGTAAGCAGCGTGCGGAACGCACTTCGCAATATTTTGCCGGCTTTACCTGCACGACCAAATTCTGCTGAGTTTTCACGGGTATGGGCATATGCCGGGTCCGTTGCAATGCGACTGGCGCTAACACCACCTTTCTCACGGGCAAGAAAACCCGCCTTTGTTTTATAGAAAGTGATATTGCCAATCGTTCCTTGAAGGGGAATGATCCCATTTTGTTTTGCCATTGTTTTAAATTTAGTAGATAATTAATAAGGGACTTTCTGGTAGTTAGTCCCATTAAACTTACACCTGCGCATGGTGTAGTAAATTGCAATCACTTCCACTAAACTAGGGTTGTATTTTGAGCGGAAAAATTTCCGTTCAAATTGATATGAATTGTACAATATTGATACTCTCAATTGCAGTGTTGAACGTAAAATTGATAGAAATTAAGGAGTGAATTGGAGTATACGCGGTACGATTTTGATAGGGGAGTTTCTCTTTTTGCTGCTGCTTCTACTCGTAGTTTACTCGTGGTTAAAGCGCGGATTATACATGGAAAGGGGATATTGTCCAAGTTGCTTTGTCCGTTATAATATATAAAATCAATGAGCGACCCATGTCTATAGATTAAAAGCATGACATAATTTTCAAACTGGCCACAAAAGAATGTAGGTCACAAAAAAGCTATAACTGATAGCTGATAAATGGAAAAGAAAAATATACCACGGCGCCGCAATTTATCACCAACAAAAAACATAACACAACCTTAAACCACCTCCCCAACAAAATCCCCTATTTTCGCCCCGTTGCTCAAACCACTGCCATGCTGCATGCTCATGATGATATAGCGCTTATCCGTACCGGTGACCCAAAAGCATTCGAAAGGTGTTTCAATCAGCACTGGCCTGCCCTCTATGCCTTCGCCCTGAAAATCCTCGGCAATAAAGACGATGCAAAAGACGTAGTACAGGGGGTATACATCTCCCTGTGGTCACGGAAAGAGAAACTAAACCTGAGTGGCCCGCTGGAAAATTATCTCCACCAGGCCGTCCGCTTCCAGTCTATTAAAAAGTTAAAGGAAATCATGAACCGGCCGGAGGAGCTGGACCGCGTACAGGAGTATATCATGCCGGTGTTAAACGATATCTGGGAGAAGATGGAAACGGCCGATGTATTTAAAGAAATCGATAACCGGTTAACCACCTTACCGGAAAAAACGCGGGAAATCTTCCTGCTGAGTCGCCGGCATCATTTATCTGTTACGGAAATCGCCGGCAAATTAAATCTCTCCGAAAAAACAGTCCGGAACCAGCTGCACATGGCGCTGAAGGCGCTCCGGCATCATATTGCGGCGGCGCTGATCCTCGCGGAAATAATGAGTTAATAATTCCTTAACGTACTTCTTCGGGACAAGCACCCCTGCTGAAGGAACATATCTATAGAAGAATGTTCCGGATGAATATCACACAGTTTAAAAGATTGGTCAGTAATTACCTGTCGGGCAATGCCACTCGCAGGGAAGCGGCGTTGTTGAACAACTACCTCGATAAGGCCTGGAAAGAAAAGCAGGTGCCTGGCGATGTGGAAGAGCAGCGCCTGGAGGTATGGAATAACCTGAAAAGGGAAATCGCGCCGCCACGCATCAGGGTATGGCGGTATGCGGCTACGGTCCTTATCATTATAGCTGGCGGGGCCACCTACACCTATCGCCTCGCGTTGCAGGACTGGCTAGATCCCATCCCCATGCAAAGTATTACGGCGCTGAAATACCAGGTAAAAAAGATCGTCCTGCCGGATAGCTCTGTGGCTATTTTGAATGGCGGTACTACGGTCACTTATCCCAAATATTTCCGCGGTAAACAAAGAAGTATTACAGTAAATGGGGAAGCATTCTTCGAGGTCACACCGCAAACGGCGCCTTTTGTCATCACCGGTCCGCATGTAAGCGTAAAGGTATTGGGCACCAGCTTCGTGGTGGCGGACAGCAGCAGCATCGAAAAACCAAAGGTAAGTGTGAAAACGGGCAGGGTAGCGGTTACTGCGGGTACGGCGGTGCAACAGCTCACGGAAAACGAGGAGCTGGTATACGACAAGGAAACCATCTATATCTACAAACAAGCAGAAGTGAACACCAGTTGGACCAGCAAAAAGCTGCTGTTCAATGAGTCGGCGCTGAACGATGTTTTCAGGGAGATAGAATTGCTGTACGGCGTAAAAATAAAAACCACGCCAGGTGTCAGCAACCTGAAATTCACCGGCGCATTCGAGGATACAGATACGATGAACGATATCCTCAAAGTGATATCCCTGTCGTACCGGCTAACGATTCACAAAAACAAACAGGGCGTCATCGTCATAAAATAACACCACACATAGAACAAATGCTAACAACCATCGGCGTACCGCTGCTGGTAACGGATCTTCTTTTTTAAATCACAAACGAATGAAGGAAAAAATTTTACACGGATGTATGTGGGTCCTGCTCTGCTTTACGTTGCCGGCAATGGCACAGGAAAGCTTCCTGCAGAAAAAGATCAGCATCAGTTTCAGGAATGAACCCATCGCAAAGTGTTTCATAGGATTACAACAGAAGGGCGGCATTACTTTCTTCTACAATCCTGCCGATATGAAGGCGGTAGATAGAAAATACACGGCCGATCTCAATAATAAAACCGTGGCAGAAGTGATCACCTGGTTATTACAGAATACCGGGTTGGAATTTGAAGCGGTAGATGGGAGGAAGGTAGTGGTGCGAAAAATCATTATCAAACAATCAACAGCGCCCCGGAAACGTACCATCAGCGGGATGGTTACAGACGCAACTAAAAACAGCCCCATTGCCCGCGCGGAAATCATGGCGCAAAGTACCGGTAGTGTGGTGATGGCAGATGAATCCGGTCGTTTCTCCGTGGAAGTAAAGGACACGTCGGATGTACTGGTGATCTATTATGTAGGCTACGCCACTAAAATGATCAAAGCCGGCAGCGCGCCGGTGTTGTCAGTACAACTGAAACCCGACAGCAAAACGCTGAGCGGCGTAACGGTAGATGCCCGGCGGCGCTCCAATACGGAAGTAATGCTGCTGAACGACCGTAAAAACTCCGCCATGATCTCCGACGGGATCTCTGCCCAGAACATCGAAAAAACTGCCAGCATTACCACCACCCAGGCCCTGCAAAGGGTATCGGGCGTAACGGTTACAGATGATAAATATGTAGCTATCCGTGGCCTGGGTGACCGCTCGGTGATCGGGCAGCTGAACGGTATCCGCCTGGCATCTTCCGATCCCGACAGGAGCGCCATCCCGCTGGACCTGGTGCCCGCCGGCCTGCTGGATAATATCACCATCTACAAAACCACTACCTCCGATAAACCTGCCGATGCCGCTGCCGGTATCGTGGAGCTCAAAACAAAGTCGGTGCCGGACAGAGAAATGCTCACCATCACCGTGCAAACCGGCATGAACTCACAAACCGGCAGCAAAGTGAACAGCTTCTATAACAGCGACATGGGCTTTCTCGGGCAAAAGGTAAAATCAAAGGGATTGTCGCCGGAATTCAGGGAACTGTCCAAACAGTACCCAAACGGCTTAGGCGATATCCAGCACAAAATCGCCAACAGCCGCAACGATCCGGCCCTGCTGGCAGAAGCCAACCGCATCAGCGGTATCATGCACGGCTTCGATCCCGTGCTCACTACAAAGTATAAATCGGCGCCGCTGAACCAGATCTATGCGGTTACTTACGGTAACAGCTATACGGTATTTAAGAAACACCAGGTAGGATTAATAGCCGGCGCCAATTATTATAACCGCACCAACGATATCTACGACGGACAACTGACCCAGTACAGCGTATACCAGGGCGTGTTAACCGGCAACAGCGCATTGTACAGTCCCCGGGTGATCCCTAACTACATTACACCCAACAACATCAATCTTGGGAAGTATTTAAATTATAAGGAAAACACCGGCACACAGACACTCAACTATGGATTTTTGGGTGGACTTACCTATCGCTTCAGCCCTCAGCACGAAATAAGTATGCAGTACCTGGGCAGCCGTGGTGCGGAAACACGCGCCAGTAACCTGCACGGCGCCTATGAATATACCGGCCTGCCGGGAAAGGTGTATAACCTCGTGTATTCCTTACGCCAAAGCTATCGCACACTCAACACCTTCAACCTGCAGGGCGAGCATAAGTTCACAAAAAAGGAATATGCGCCAAAGCTGAGCTACAACCTCGCTACCTCTTCCTCTGCACAGGACGACCCGGATTATCGTTTTGTAAACCTGGCCGACTATCGCATTAACGGCGGTACCAGCTACCCCGGGGTACCGGATAAACCAGGCGGTACGCCGCCGGACATGTTCTCGCCCAGCCTGTATTCACTGGTGTCGGGGTATGTAAATGGGTATGGCCCCTATGGTATCATCCAGGCCGATCCAAACGGCCGCCGCTTCCGTCATCTCAACGAAAATAATTATAACTATAAAGCAGATCTCACCCTGCCTTTTAAAGTGCTCAACAAAAAACAGGAATTTAAAACCGGGGTCAACTACCTGCACCGCAGGAGAAGCTTTAATGAAAATGTACTTTATCTTCCGGGATCAAATTACTCGGCCAACGGCGCGCTGCCTTTATATGAAGTAAGCGGCAATCTCGATCAGCTCATCGGCTACGACCGTATCGGTATCCTCCCGCAGTCGTCGTATAACGGGGAAGGCGCTCCCCGCAATGGTGGCTATCTGTATAATATCCAGAAGTCGCCCAACAACTACAAAGGCTACTACGAAACACGCGCCTTCTATGGTATGCTCGATCTGCATCTCACGGAACAGCTGCGCCTCACCGGCGGCGTGCGTTTTGAAATGACCGACATCCAGGCGTCTGTAGATACATCCAATGTTTTCCTCGATCCCAGTATTACCACTACCGATGCTGCCGGCAATAAAGTGAACCTGGTGTATACAGAGCCTAATTCTGTCTACAAAACCGATTACGAACCTTACTACTCTGCTAACCTTACCTATACACTGAATAAGAACATGAACTTCCGCCTGGGCTACAACACTACGCTGGCCCGACCGGAGCTGAGGGAACTCACTAACGTATTTGATTTTGATCCTTTCCAGTTTGCACTGGTGGTAGGTAATCCCAACCTGAAAAACCAACAAACCACCAACTACGATTTCCGCTGGGAATGGTTCCCCGCGCCAGGTGAGGTATTGTCTGCGTCGGTTTTTTATAAGGAGATAGATAACCAGTTAACAAAGGTGTTTAAACAAAATTCATCCGGACTGGAAGCACGGTTCCCCGAATTTCCCGCGATAGAATTTCAGAACGATCCCAACAAAGGACGGGTGTACGGAATAGAACTGGAAGTAGTAAAAAATCTCGGCCTGCTGTGGGCACCCATGAAAAATTTCTTCCTGGGATCCAACCTGCTGCTGGCGCAAAGTGAAATTAAGAAAACAAAGGAACGGCTGGAATCTTCCCGCGCCATCGATCGCCGCGCACCGGCCAACAGCCCGCTGTTTGAACAGGCGCCGTATTCCGTGAACGTATTCATTAACTACAACAATACTAAATCAGGTACCGACTTCACGGCCACTTTTAATATGGTAGGAGAGCGGCTTATCCAGGTAAACCTCGATGGCACGCCGGATCTCTACTCCCGGCCAAATCCTGTACTGGATTTTGTGGGCTCGCAAAAATTGCTGAAACGCCTCACGTTAAAAGGCTTCGCCAAAAATATCCTGGACAGGCCCGTGGAGGAAGTATACGCGAACCCCGGCACCGGTGGTAAGTTCTACGGCAAAAAGTATGTACGGAGAAGTTTTTACCGGGGAACAGAATTTATGCTGGGCCTGACTTACAACCTGTAAAACCTGAATGATGAAAATGAAAATTACATATATAGGGATGGCTGCTGCGCTCTTGTTCAGCGCCTGCAGCAAGAAACTGGACTACACCTACGATAACCGATTTATTCAACAGCCGGTTACTGCGTCCACCGTTCGCCTGGTAAACCTCGTAGGCGCCACAGAATTAACTATTGCCGGGCAACCGCTCACCAGCTTTATAGCCCCGGATGATGAAGGCTATTATGGCCCCAATGAAACCCGCGCTACCCGCTGGTTCCCGGAAAATGGCCGCCTCGGTACCACATTCACCATTCCGGCGGAATTACTGAAAAATGGCCGCGCAGATAGTATCCTGTTCAGCAGCCTGTCTCCAAAGTTATCGGTGCCACCACCGCGTCCTTTTAGTGTGCAGGAAGAAGTGAACAACCCTTCGGATTATTACTTCGTGCGCTTCCGGCCCAACGCCGCCGGCTTCACGGATTCGCTGTTCCGCATTCCCCGGGCTGTTTCGCCGGCATCAGATCCGGCCGGGTTTAAGGTGCGGCTGCTTAATCTGAGTTCCATGCCGGCCGGCAATTCCATGCCGGGCCTTTTCCGCCACGGACCAATGACGCTCACGCTGGCAGATGGCACTGCTGTACCCGGCCTGACCAACATCATGCCCGGCGCTTATTCCGGTTATGTGGAACTGCCCTACGGTACCTATCAGTTTAAAGTACTCAGCAGCGAAGGAAAAGAAGTGCCGGCAAGCGGGGAATATAATTTACTCAACCCCGTAACCGGCACGTTAATGGACCAGCAGGGAACACCCGGCATCGGTGGCAATAAGGATACCTGGCTTACCTATGCACCGCTGAAAACATTCCAGCCCGGCGGTATCTATACCATCGTGGTGGCATATAACTACGATACCAAAGTGCCTACCGGTAACCCCAACGGGGAAACTACCATCACAGAAAATAATTCTTTTCGCATCATCGCAGATATATCCGAGCCGGTGAATATGACCTACGCCCGCATGCAGGGCATCAATGTAGCCGCCGGCAGGAAAATATCCTGGCAGGTAGATGGTCAACCGATGGGAGCCACACTGGACTACACCCAACAAACCACCTATAGCCGGTATATAACGGGCACGCATATAGTAAAAGCAATAGACGAAAAAGGACAGGTGCTGGCAGAACGCTCCCTGCCGCTGCAGCCAGGCGATAACCTTACGCTATGGTACTACCAGCATAAAGATGGCGCCCCTGCGATCACTTTCTCTGCCAATAACCTGAGCGGGAAATTCTATGGCGGTACAGCTACCGACAACGGTACTTACGGCATGTTCAAAGACAGCTACCCCTGCTGGATCCGTTTTATGAACTTCTGTCCCGACCTGGAGGAAATGACTTTCACCACGGACAATGGTCTTCCATTTCCCAACCCGGTGAATATCCCTAACGCAGCGGCACAGCATATCGAATTGGGAACTCCGGTAACAGACAACCCGTACGTGATGATGTTTGTCAATTTTCCGCAAAGGATCCTGGCATACGCATCGGCACCCGGCATCCTTCCTGGCAACTGGATCCGCACCATCACCCCGCTGAAGAGCCGCCAGTTTATTGCCCGTCCTGAACTTTATAAAACACCGGAGCTGCCGCAAAGTGAGCCCGGTATCTATACGGTAGCGCTCATTGGCAGCACATCCGCCAATGCCACGGAAAAAGCCCGGATGATTATTGTGAAACACAACAACTGAGTTAAGTATGAAGTCGAAATATTTTTTGCTGCTTTTATGTGCCATCGCCCTGCTCTTTAACAGCTGCCGCAAAACGGATTATGCCACCCTGAACAGCCCGGCGTATCTCCGCGTGTTCAACTGCCTGGAGTACAACGCCACGCTCGATAATAAAGATGTGCCGGTGCCTTTCCTCGTGTTCCTGGTAGATCCTGTAATGGATGATGCAGGCGTACCGGTAAACGCCGCTATCACCGGCGATTTCCTGGATCGCCGCAGCGAATGGGCTATGCCTTACCCCGATGCCGCCAGCAATGTGATCTGGCAAAAGGAATATCCCGGTACCAAAAGAGTACTGGCCGGTCCAATATTAAATGGATATGATCTGTCCAGCTGGGCGCAGGTGCCGTCAGGAAAACATCACATTGTTTTCCGTACCCGGCCGCTGAACAACACGCCTTACTTCGAACTGGATAAACTGGAAAGAGGTGTTACCCTGATCGATACAACTATCGATCTCACCGCCGGTGAAGTATATACCATGCATGCACTCATTGCGGAATATACAAGCCAGCAGCCGTTTATGTACCTGCGCCAGGAAACGTTTACCAAACAGCCTTTTGCGGATTCTATGGTGTATGTAAATTTTTACAACCTCAGCTCGAAAAACTGGTACCGGCTGGCGCCCAATGAAATCACCAACCAATACCTGGTGAGCACGAAGCTGCAGGATACCATGCAGGTGTATTATTCACTGAATAAAAGAAAGGATGCCATTCTCACCCCTTTACCAGGTTACAGGGGCGTACCTATGGGGCAAATCATACATTCCCTGGAACCCCGTGTGGCGCCATATTACAGCTTCCCGCTGTTTGCAGATACCAGCGGCAATAAAATCTTTACAGGTAACATGAGCCAGCAGTTCGGATTTTTTGGAGCAGGGTTTTCCCCGGAAAACCTCGGCTATCCCGACTTCCTGCCGGTAGGCGCCTACTCAGCGCTTATCCTCGGCGATTACGGGGATGCTAACAAAACTTCTCACCTGCCTTTCAAAATAAGAACAGACCTGCGCACAGGACTCATCGTCAGTATTCATTCCGGTACTGCCAACCCACGCTCTTTTGCTACGGTAAATACCATTGAATACATCAACCGCAAGTTTTATGTAACCACCATCCAGCGGAAGTTTGCGCCGCCTGTTTATTAACATCTTATTGTATGAATATGCTGAATATAACTTTTAAAAGATTTAGGGAGATGATGGGACTGCTGTTAGTGTTGCTGATGGCAGGGTGCAGTAAAGATGACCTCATCCCCCCGGTAGATAGAACCACGATCCCCCGTAACATAGGGGTGTTCATTGAAAATAACTACGACCTGAGCCTGTTAAGCGCCGCCCTCAAAAAAACCGGTTTGCTGGATTCATTAAACCAGCCGGGAGCCACCACGCTCTTCGCACCGGATAACGCGGCCTTTAACAGGATAGGTATCAGCACACCCGCAGAGATAGACCGTATGGACGTGGACAGCCTGCGGTTTATGCTGCGGTATCACATGATCCGCAACCGGTATTTTATTACCACTTTCCCCAAACAGATGGATAATAAGTATCTCTCCCTCACCGGTGACGCACTCTATGTGTCTGTAGATAAACAGGAGCAATTTATCAAAGACGACATCTTCACATTTGTGAATGGCGCCTACATCATGACCGGCGCCAAACGCAATATCGCACTGGCCAACGGGGTAATCCACATCCTCGCCAAACCATTGCAGTATAAAAAGGAAACAGTACAGGACTATATCTCTAAAGATACCAGTCTTGCCCTCTTCGCCGCTGTCTTGAAACAGTTCAATCTCTGGGATGATCTGAAAATAAAAGATCCGCTTACCTTATTCGCACCGGATAACAACGCTTTCCTGAAGTACGGCTTAACAGCAGGGAAAATTGCCACCCTGAAGCCAGCAGATTACAAACCACTCACCTTCGGCATCTATACCCTCATGATGCGGCCTATGCATATTTTTTCTACCGATGGCTACATCCTGTCTGGCACAAACGTATACGGCGCCAATGTGATTTACTTCAACGATACTTACAGTATCACCCCCAATTATATACGGAATAACTACAACGGTACAGAACAATCGGCGGTCTACATCGGCAAAAGAATGGGCATAAACTGGGGCTCAAACGAAGAAGGACCTGCCACAGTACAATATAAAGGTGGACTCACAAATGCTGATCACCTCTGCAGCAACGGTATTGTACATGTGATAGACGACCTGGTGTTTAACCCGGATTTAATGAAGCAATAAAATGAATCAGATGAAATTACAGATACACGTACTCTTATTACTGTTGCTGGTGGCGGCCGGTTGCCGCAAACAGGATATCGAACCGGAGCCGGTGGGCAACCCGGTGCCGCATGAAGCCGGCCCGGATAAAACCTGGCAACAACTGCTGGCTGCTCTCCGTATACCCGTTTCCGTGAGGCATGGCAATTGTCCGGCATGGATGAAAAAGTAAAGCAATCCGGGTCAGGTTTCTACACGGTGCTGGTACCCTCAGATAAAGCTTTTGATGAAGCCGGATGGACCACCGCAAAAATAAAAGCCGCCACCAAAGAAGAACTGGATGAACTGCTCACCATATATGTGATGCCTGCCCGCCTCACACCGGAAAACATTGCAGCAGTACCCGGCAACACGCCCGGCGCTACCCTGTCAGAGCGCTCAATGGCGGGCCGGGACAACTGGTACAGCAAAAACTATATCGATTTCCTGTTCCTCGGCAAACATGGCGACAGCCTCCTGGTAAACGGCATTGCCCAGGCTAGATGGGGCCAATACCAGGAAGCTGTCAACGGCCTCATTTACCCGGTAGAACATTGCATCACCAAACCACAGCAAACAATGTGGGAGTACATCAGCACAGAACCCCGCTTCAGCCTCTACCGCGATGCACTGCTCATATGCGATAGCCTCTACAACTCGGTATGGATGAATATGGGTATCATGACCCTGCTGCAATCGTCAGAATCGCTTGCGCAATTCACCTTGTACGCACCCAACAACAACGCATTTATAAAGAATGGATTTCATAATGCAGATGATATCCTGAATTATTGCCTGCGCTCCTGGCCATTGCCGCCCGGCGACTATGATGAAAATATGTACTACCAGCAGCCGGTGACAGCGATCGACTCCATTCTTTTTGCACACGGTGTGGAAGTATACATCGCCTCGCAGCTCAACGGCGATGCAAGAATAGGACCGGTATACTTCTCCAACGATCTCGCCGATAATGCACAGCAGCTTAGCGGGTTGATGCTCCTGAAAGGACAGCTATATGGCAGTCCGCCGGTATACATCAGTCTTGATTTTATCAGCAACAACGGGCAACCCGGCGTAAAAAGACACGCTGCAAACACTCCATATACCGGTCTCAAAAACAAGGATATCCGTGTGCTCAACGGCGTGATCCATGAAGTAGATGATCTTTTCAAATGGCCTAACTAAACAAATGTACCCATGAAAATATTGAAGTATACCGGCGTGCTGTTAATGCTGCTGTCGGCCTGTACAAAAGACAATGATAAGGTGGCCGGTACGGACGAAAACAACCGCCTCACCTACGTCATCGATGATAATAAATTCAACTTCTCCGCTTTCAGCACTGCCCTGAGCAGAACCCGTTACCGCACCACACTGGCCGGCCCCGGCCCATATACAGTGATGATACCGGATAACAACGCCTTTTCAAAAGCAGGCTATAGCACCGATCAGTCAGTGCTGGTAGAAGATGGTACCATCCTCGGTAACCTGGTCTCTTATCATGTTGTGAACGGCGTCTGGGAACTGAACAAACTACCGTTTAAATTCAACCAGGAAATTGCCGCTATCACGGGCGCGAAGATGTTCGTTACCCGCTGGGTGAAAGGAACAGATACACTGCTCACCATCAACGGCACGCCATTACTCGCTTACAACCTGCCCGCCAGCAACGGCGTAATACAGGTGCTGGATAATGTGCTGCAGCCATTGGTACATAAAACATTGTCGGACGCTATATCTTCAGACACCACGCTCACCTTCCTGAACGTAGCGCTTCAACAGGCGGGAATGAAACAGCTGCTCACTACCGGTAACACCTACACGTTTTTTGCACCCTCCAACACAGCCTTCCGCAGCGCAGGTTTTTCTTCTGCAGATAGTATCAACGCAACAGATCCTGCCGTGCTGCGGGAGTTATTGCAATACCATTTGTTCTCCGGCAGGAAATTCATATACGATTATATCCTCACCACCGGTGACTCCAATCAAACAGAACAGGCCATGCTTAACGGTAACAACGTGAAGATCGGCCTGCTGAAATCCGGTGTGAAATACACGGGTATCAGCATCACCGGACCCGGTAATACCGCGGCCGCACAGGTGAAGAAAGCCAACGTTATGGCCGGCAACGGCGTACTCCACATCATAGACCAGGTACTAAAAGAAAATCAGTAGTGATGAAGAAAATTTTATACATAGCTTACTTGTTCACCGTACTGCTGGCTACCAGCCCCTTGGCATACGCACAGGAAACAAACGGCACACTAAGCGGGAAGATCACCAGCGATAAAAACGAACCGCTCATCGGCGTTACGGTACTGGCCATCCACGAGCCTTCGGGTACAAAGTACGGCGCAATCACCACCGCCGATGGCCGCTACTATTTACCCGGCCTGCGTATCGGCGGTCCTTACTCGGTAAGCATCACCATGATGGGAATGCAACCGCAGAAAAGAGAACAGCTCAACGTCCGCCTCGGCGAACCCGTACAACTCAATGTGGTAATGGCTGTTGCCGGTAAAGATCTTGCTGCTGTAACTATCAAAGGCACAAAGAAAACCGCTTCCGCCAATACTACCGGCGCAGGGCAAAACATCAGCCGCACACAACTGGCAAACATGCCTACCATTTCGCGCAGCCTTCAGGATATGACAAAGATGGTTCCGCAGGGCAGCCGTGATAACTCCTTTGCAGGTACCAATTTCCGCTATAACAACGTAACCATCGATGGTGCTATCAACAACGATGCTATTGGCTTCAGCCCCTCTGCAGGAGGCATTACCGGCAGCTCCGGCATGCCCGGCTCCAGTACCCGCACCAACGCCGTGTCGCTGGATGCCATAGAAGACATGCAGGTATACCTCGCCCCCTTTGATGTGAAGATCGGCAACTTCACCGGCGGCAGCATCAACGCCGTTACACGCAGCGGTACCAATACGGTAACAGGCTCGGTGTATGGCTTTGGCCGCAACGCTGCGCTCACCGGTAAAGGTCCCAATGGCAAAATGAACAGCGACTTCCACGACTATCAGGCCGGCGTCCGGATAGGATTCCCCATCATAAAAAATAAACTGTTCTTTTTTACCAACGAAGAAATAACTTCCCGCCAGGACCCTGCACAGCTGCTGGCCGGTCAACCGGAAACGGCGCAGATCCTCAGCGTCAAAGATGCAGACGATATCCGCAACGCTACGCTGAGCCGTTATGGTAAAGGATTTGATCCCGGTACTGCCGGTAATTACACGGCATACTCCCGCTCGCAGAAATTCTTTAACCGCATCGATTGGAACATCAACGATAAACACCAGCTCTCCTTTCGCAATAATACCATTCTGTCTAAAGCCATGAACATGGACCGGGATCAACAGGATTTCCGGTTCAGCAGCATGGCCTATCAACAGGTGAATAACCAGAGCTCCACCGTGATGGAAGTGAAGTCACGGTTCAATAACCGCTGGTCCAACAGTTTCATCGCAGGATTCAGCGTAGTACACGATAAGCGCAACCCCGGTTCAGATCCGTCACTGCCACAGGTGCAGATCACCGGCCGCACACCCGGTACTACCATCTACCTCGGTACTGACCGCGAGGCGAGCATCTTTGATATGAAACAACGTACCATCGAAATCTCTGATAACCTTACCTTCAGAAAAGGAAAACATACCATATTACTCGGCACCCACAATGAACTGTATCATATCGATTATGGCTTTGTGAATAGCTGGAATGGGAGAGTGGATTACCTGAGTATTGAAGATTATCTTAACAACAATCCTTACCGTGTTCGTGGCAGTTACAACTATACCAATAACAGCCGCGAATACATCCTCGCGCACCCGGAAGCGCAGTTTAATATAAACATGCACAGCGTATACGCACAGGATGAAATACAGGTAACAGACAAGTTGAAGGTGATCCCCGGTATACGTGCCGATTATACCTGGCTGCCAGAGAAACCCGCCTTGAGTGATAAAACACAGAACGCCTATACCGATGGTTCTTTTGGTAACACCTACGCCTATACGCCGCTGAACCGCATCAATAATGGCTACCTGGGCAAAGTGCAGTTGTCGCCCCGCCTCGGCTTCCGCTACGATTGGAAAAACGATCAAAGCCTTATCCTCCGCGGTGGTACCGGCCTGTTCACCGGCCGCATCCCTTTTGCCTGGATCGCCTATGCCTATTATAACAACGGCGTCAACTACGGCTCCTTTGATCAGAAAGCAGATACAAAAGTATTTGTGCCCGGCAGCGATCCGCTGCAACCCAATCCTAACGGTATCGCGCAGTTTATTGAGCAAAACGGCGCACAGATGAACAACCGGAATGCAGGTAAAACACAGGTGGATGTAATTGATAATAACTTCGTGATGCCGCAGGTATGGCGCAGCAGCCTGGGACTGGATTATGTGAGCCCGGCAGGATTTAAATACACCGTGGAAGCGATGTACACCAAAACGCTGAAGGACGTATTATTTCAGCAGGTGAATATCAAAGATGATCCAAAGTATTATGCTTATGATAAAGACCGGCAGCAACCGATTTACAGCGGTACTACAGATCCGCATTTCTCTAACGCCTACCTGTTGAGCAATACAAAAAAGGGTTACCGCTACAGCTTCACCGGTAGCGTCAACCGTAGCTTCCCTTCAGGTATCCAGGCGTCGCTGGCATATACCTACGGCGGTTCCAAAGATATCTCCAACGGTATCCGTAACTCTATGGAAAGCAACTGGCAGCTGAACCAGGCGCTCAGTCCCAATAATCCCGGACTGGCATGGTCCAACTTTGACGTGCGTCACCGTATAGTCGGTAACGTTACTTACCACAAAGCCTGGAGCAACAACTGGGTAACCACCGTTACTATATTCGCCACCGCGCAATCCGGCAGTCCGTTTACCTACGGTGTGGTTAACAACAGCATCCAGGGATTACCACAACAGGTAAGCTTGTTATATATTCCTTATGCAGATGAAGCTATTAATTACTTCCGCGGGAAAGGCATTTCTGCCGAACAGCAGGCAGCTGCTTTTAACGCTTATATAGATGGCGATAAATACCTGCGCGGCCGTCGCGGGCAGTTCACAGAGCGTAATGCCGGCCGCACGCCGTGGAATGTGCAGGCAGATCTGCACTTTGCACAGGAGTATCATTTTGGCGGAAAGCAGTTCATCACTTTTACTGCGGATGTAGTGAATCTGACGCACCTGATCAACAGCAACTGGGGCACGGTATATTTCTCTCCCAATACATTTAACTCCACTGCCAGCACCGGCTTAACACCGGTATTCCCGGCAGGGCAAAACCCCGGCGGATACCCGGTGTATACTTTCGAAAATCCGGGTAAGCCTTACTCCGTTGATTTCCTCAACTCCAGGGCGCAGGTGCAGCTGGGATTAAGATATTCTTTTTAATCAATGTTAATCATCCAACAATGAAATATGCTTTATACCTGCTGCCGGTAATTTTGTTACTGGTGGCAGGCTGCAAAAAAGACCGGGATAATAGCACGGTGGCCATGAATGTAAAAACGTTCTGGCCAAATAGTGGAAATGCGGGTACCATTGTTACCCTGCAGGGACAGGGACTCACCAAAGATGTACAGGTAAGCTTTAACGGCACGGAAGCCAGGGTACTGGATGCGCGCGATTCCGTGCTGATAGTGCTGGCGCCGGACAATGGCAGCACCGGTTCACTTGCTGTAAAGTCCGGCGACCGTAAAATGGAACTTGGCACCTACACTTACCAGGCACTGAGCCTGCATGGTATCAGTCCGGCTAACGGTCCCGCAGGTACGAATATTTCTATCCGCGGCGCGGGCTTCAGCAGCATGGAAGCGCCGGCAAAGGTAGCCATCAATGGAAAGGACGCACTGATCACCGGTGCATCCGATACGTTACTGGTAGCGGCTGTGCCGGAAGGTGCAGGCAGCGGCAAGGTAGTGGTAATGGTAGATGGAAAAGAAGTAAGCGGACCTGATTTCTCTTTCCAGGTCATCAGCAGCATTAAACCGCTGAAGGGTGGTAGCGGCACGGCGGTAACCATTAACGGGGAAGGGTTTAATACCCTGGCCGCCGGCAACAGCGTTACGTTCAATGGTAAAGCGGCGGCGGTTATAAGCGCTGCTGCCGGCAAACTGGTGGTGACAGCGCCGGAAGGCGTAGCTACAGGACCGGTAGTCGTAAGCATCAACGGGCAGAAAACTATTGGCCAGGTGTTTACCGTAGTTCCTAAACCGGTAATCAGAACGGTTACGCCCCTGAGCGCACCGGCAGGTGCTGCTGTGGATATTGCAGGCGATTACTTCAGCACGTTACCCGATGAAGTAACGGTGTCCTTTAACGGGCATGCCGCTATTGTTACTGCCACAACTGATAGGAGCATAAGCGTAAAGGTACCTGCCGGAGCAGGCACCGGGAAAATACAACTCATCGTGAACGGGCAGCAATCGGAAGGACCGCTGTTTAAAGAACAGTCGCTGGGCATTTTACAATTATTACCGGATAACGGTCTCGCAGGTACGGAAGTAACCATAAAAGGGATTGGCTTCAGTACCAACGCGGCAGAGAACATCGTTACCTTCAATGGGGTAGTGGTGCCGGTAACCGCAGCCACCGACAGTACGCTGCGTGTAGTCGCTCCCGTTGGCGTTAGCACCGGCGCGCTGAAAGTAAAAGTAGGCACGCTGGATGCCACAGGCCCGGTATTCCGCAGGGCAGGAGTGATCACGGTTGCAGGCGGCCCGTCACAAACCCTTTTCGATGATCCGAAAGGCGTAGCAGTAGATTCCCGCGGGAATATATTCGTGCTGGATCTGAACGTGATAAAGAAAGTAACGGCCAGCGGGGCGGTGAGCATTTTTGCAGGAAAAACAGATGGCTCCACAGGGAATGTGGATGGCAACGGAACAGCCGCGGCATTCAATTACCCGGTGGCTTGCGTAATAGATGCGCAGGATAATCTCTATGTATGTGATCAGAATAACAGATGCATCCGCAAAATTACGCCGGCCGGCAGTGTAACTACGTTTGCCCGTGTGGCATTTACGCCTATTGGTGTGGGTATTGATAAAAACGGAACAGTGTACATAGGCGCACAATACGCAGGTGTATACCGCCTTGATGGCGCCGGCAATGCCAGCCCGCTGGCGCCGAATGTATATCAGAGCGCACCGGGTACACTGGTAATAGATAATAGTGGAACCCTGTTTTTTGGCGGCGATTCGGATAACCCGTTTGTTTCAAAAATTACAGGTGGCGTTAAAACGCTGTATGCCGGCGGCCAGTATGGCTACGGCGATGGATCGCTTACCGGCGCACAATTCAGCATTATCTCCGGCATGGCCCGCAACGCGGTAACCGGCGAAATGTACGTGGCAGATAATAATGCCATCCGGTTAATCGCCAACGACCAGGTAACACGGATCACAGGCTGGAAAGGCGGTAGTAACCCGGTATCAGGAAACGATGACGGAACGTTGAACCAGGCCACCTTTAACAGCATTAATGGTATTTGTACAGATAAGGAAGGGAATATTTATGTAGTAGAGCGGTTTGGAAAAGCGGTAAGAAAAATTATCCTGCAATAATTTTTTTAGAAAGAAGAACGAAGGGGCTGGCCAGATTACTGGCCAGCCCCTTCGTTATGAATAAGTGTTATGGCTTTAGTAGCCAGGATTCTGTTTCATGTTTGGATTACGTTCTACTTCCGCGTTTGGCAGCGGGAATACCACTGCATCATCATTCCACTCCTGTGCATCTACGCCGCCGTGGGCAGGAATTGCACGGTGTGTTCTCAGGAAGTCGAATTCGCCATGTCCTTCGAAAGCCAGTTCTATTCTGCGTTCGGTGAGGATATCGTTGATCAGTGCCGCCTGTGTTAACGGGGCCAGTACCTTAGCCTTGGCCCTTGTCCTGATGGCATTCAGCAGGGTGATAGCTTCGGGATTAGCTACGCCGGGAGTTAGCCTGGCCAATGCTTCTGTTTTGGTGAGCATCACTTCTGCCAGGCGTACAACGGGCACCCAGGCATCTACGGTGCTGGCGCCAAAAAATTTCTTGGTATAAAATGCGGTGGTATCGCCACCACTGATGGTATAAGTAAACAGTGGTTTCGCCCGCAGATCGGTGAAACGATCGAAATTGGGGAGCGTCAGGTAGGTCTGGCTGATGGTGATATCACCCCTGCCTGAACTGCCATAATGCTGGCCGATGGCGTTATTGGTATTCGGGTTATCACCGGAGCTCATGGCTACAGAGAAAATGCGTTCCAGGGAAGTCTGGTAGTTTGTGGAAGACCATACATCGGCTGGCGTGGCGTCGAGGTCGTAACCAAAGGACGACAGCAGTACGCTGTCTGCATAGTCACGGGCTTTGGCCCAGTTGCCTTCATACAGGTAGATGCGGGAAAGCAGTGCATGGGCGGCGCCTTTGGTGGCACGGCTGCGGTCATTGTAATCATCACCGGTGGTAACAGGAAGTACGGCTGCTGCTTCAGTGAGATCTTTGATCATCTGGTCATAAACTTCCTTCACCGTGTTGCGGGGAACTTTATTCTTCGGATCAATGGCTTCGCCACCATCCTTTGCAGCGGTGAGTATCAACGGCACGCCCATATGTCCGGCATCAGCCTGGTAAGTATAGGTTTGTGCATAGGTATTTACCAGGAAGAAGTACGTGAGGGCACGGATAAATTTTGCCTCTGCGTAATAGCCTGCTGCTACCTCTGCGCCAACTACACTTTCATGATCTTTCAGGTTCTGCGAGAAATAATTGCTTTCAAAAATGGTCCTGTATCCGCCCGACCAGCAGTTGAACGCATACACATTGTTGGAAAGCATATTAAAAGTAGGTACATTACCAAAATAAGAGGAGATATTTACATCCACTGATCTCACGTCCGAGTAGATCAGTACACGGCCCCCCAGGAATTCTCCGTTCTGCAGGGCATCGTACATACCGATCGCGGACTTTTCAATTCTTTCCGGTGTGCTGAAGGCTTCCTCCGGCGTCAGTTTGGAAAAGGGGATCTGGTCATTTACCTTGGAGCAGGAAAACAGCATCGAAGATGCTATCGCTACTGCGCCAATGGCCAAACCTATGCTTGTTTTTTTCCGGGAGTTCGGTTTATATTTTAATTCCATAATTCAGTTTTTTTAATCGCTAACAATTAGAATCCAACATTTAAGCCCAGCATGAATATTCTTGGTAAAGGCATACCCCTGTTATCTGTTCCGTAGTTGATATTGCTATCACGGTTGGTATTGATTTCAGGATCAGCGCCTGTATATTTGGTAATGATAAAGGCATTTTGAACGAGGGCGTAAACGCGCAGGCTGTTCAAACCGATTTTATCTTTGATGCCAGGGAAAGTATAACCGAGGCTGATTTCACGACCTCTCAGGAAATCGCCTTTTTCCATCCAGCGGGTGGATGCCTGGTTGGTTGGCGCGTCAGAGAGTACCAGCTTGGGAACATCCGTGTTTTTATTTTCGGGAGTCCATCTGTTTTTGATTTCCTGCAGGTTGTTCTGGAAATAGTTGCTCATCAGGGCAGCCCTGGTGGAATTGTATACATAGTTACCGCCACTGTACTGAAGCAGGATACTCAGGTCAATGCCTTTATAGTTGAAAGTGTTATTGAAACCACCATACCAGGTTGGGTAACCGGATTTATCCTGGTACTGAGCGTCAGAGCCTGTAACAGCGCTCATTGGCTTGGTACCGTCCGGAGAAGTCCATTTCCTGGCAGTAGGTACGTTAGGGTCTAAGTTGTACATCACCAGTTCGCCTTTGGCGTTGTAGTACATTGGATTACCATTATCCGGGTTTACGCCGCCCCATTCGATCAGCTTGAACACGCCCAGGGTTTTGCCAACGCTGACACGGTTGTTTCCTTTGATGATATCAGATCCATCAGCAGTGGCCGTCACCCTGTTTTTAATAATGGTGAAGTTAATGCTGGAATTCCAGCTAAAGTCCCTGGTAGTAATGTTCTGGGTATTTAATGTCAGTTCCAGTCCCTTATTCCACATGGTGCCGATGTTGGTAGTGAGGATAGAACCCACCGCACCGGTAACAGGGTCCCAGGGCGTACCCACGGTAGCCAGGATAGGCGCATCCAGGATCAGGTGGTCGATATTACTGTGGAAGTAGTCGGCCACAAAAGTGATCTTGTTTTTCAGCAGGGTAACGTCCACGCCTATATCCAGTTTCTTTGATTTTTCCCATTGCAGGTTAGGATCACCGATCTGTGCAACACCAAATCCATTGATATCGCCATACTGTCCGCCGCCATACAAGGAACGGAAGGCGTATGCACGGATGTTGGAGTTACCCACCATACCATAACTGGCTCTGAGTTTCAGGTCGCTGATCAGGGAGATATTATCTTTAAAGAAGCCTTCTTCAGAAATTCTCCATCCCACAGATACGCCGGGGAAGTAACCACGGCGGTTATTGGAACCGAAGTCAGAATAAGCATCTGCTCTCAGGGTTGCATCAAAGTAGTATTTTGATCCGTAGTTATAACCTATCTTACCGAAGTAAGACTCGAATGAGGTGGCAACGCGGCCACCACCGGTATAGCTGTTTTCAGAGCCGGCAAATAAACCGTCATAGATTTCTTTAAAATAAGAATCTGCCAGGTTACCCTGTCCGGTGTATAACTGTTTCTGTTCAGTATGTTGGGATTCCTGACCTATTGTAGCGCTGATGAAATGAAGGTTGTTGATGGATTTCGTATAGGTGGCGAAGTTAGACCAGTTCCACAGGTTCTGGCGGAAGAGGTTTTCCTGCACCAGGCCATTGTTGCCTAATCCCAAACCTGCCTGTAACGGTCCGCTGTACTGGTCTTCAAAGTTCTGCACCAGGTCAACACCAAACCGGGAAGTTATTTTCAAACCGGTGATAGGCTCAATTTCTATATAAGCGCTGGATAATACGCGGGTGGCGGTATTATCATTCCTTCCAAACTGTAAGTTGGACAGCGGGTGGAAGAAACGGTTCAGTTTATTGGTCGTAATGTTATTACCATCTGCCAGATCTCCGTTGCTGGATTTGATATACAGGTTGCCGTTTTTGTCATACACCGGTACGTTCGGCATCGCGTTGTATGCAGAGAAGGTGGAACCTGCGAGGTATCCGTCGGACAATACGCCGTTATTCAAAGACTTGGAGCTGTATAAAGAGATACCTGATTTCAACCATTTTTTAGGGGTTACATCCAGGTTCATACGGATGCTACCTCTGCGTAAACGGTTAACAAGCACCATACCCTGCTGATCGGCATATTCACCGGATGCATAAAATTTCGCTTTCTCCGTGCCGCCGGCGAGTGATAACTGGTGATTCTGGATAACGCCGGTGCGGAACACTTCATCCAGCCAGTCCGTTCTGTCTGGTTTGCCATCGCCGTTTATGTCAACGTCTTTTGCCAGGATGGGAGTAACGCCGCCTGTTTTAGTAGCGTTCTTTGCTTTTTCATTCTGGATAATAGTGAAGTCATCGCCGTTCAGCAGTTTTGGTAATCTCACGGCTTTGCTCATACCCACGTATCCGTTGTAGTTTACATTGATAGTGCCGTTTTTACCTCTTTTAGTGGTAATGATAATTACACCGGCAGCAGCGCGGGAACCGTACAATGCACTGGCAGCGGCATCTTTCAGCACATCCACCGATTCAATGTCGTTGGGGTTGATGTCTGCAAGCGGGTTGTAACGGGTACCGTTACCACTGTTGAAAACGTTCAGGTTAGTGAGGGAGTTTACCGGGATACCATCCACTATTACCAGTGGCTGCGAGCTGTTGGTAATGGAGTTAATGCCCCTGATGCGGATGTTTACGTTGTCGCCCAGTACACCGGAGTTGGTACTGATGTTCACACCGGCAGCGCGGCCAGTTAACGCCTGGTCAAAGCTGGTGGCAGGGCGGTTATTGACAAGTCCGGCTGATACATGACTCACAGAAGAAGTCACATCTTTTCTTTTCAGCTCTCCATAACCGGTTACAAGTATTTCATTCAGTACTTTATTGCTGCCGGATAAGGCAACATTAATGTTTTGGCGATTGCCGGGTTTTTCTTCTTTCGTTTCATAGCCAACAAAAGAAAACAGTAAGATGGTATTGGCATCTGCCTGGATGGTAAATTTACCGTCGGGGCCTGATACAACGCCTGTTTTGGTACCCTTGATGATTACAGATACGCCGGGCAGGTCTTGTCCGTCCTGGGCATCTGTTACCTTACCAGTAATCGTTCGGGTCTGGGCATAGGAATGCACCACACCGATGGCTAGTAAAAGCCATAGTAGTAAACCTTTTTTCATACGGTTTCAATTTGGTTTAGATATATAAGAAAATGTTGCGGGCGGGCGGCCTTGTGTCAGATTTTGGTTCAATTCATCGGGTTATTGCCAATCGCAGTCGCCTGCCTTGTTCATAGTTATACAGATTTTGGTTTAAAGATGAAGTCAATTTATTCTGATGGATCAACTATTATTTTCTATAGGAATCTAAAGCCTGGTAAGGCTTATAGCATTGTGCTAATTTTGTTGTTTACAGATCATGCTTCCCCGGACGGACTAAATCCGGCGCACAAATTTGCTATATAAAAGGCTAAATGCAGCATCCGCTTGTAGTTGGCAACACTACAACCAATGATACCTATGCTTCCAGAACCAGTTGGAATTAAAATACGTCCTCAATAAGCAAATAGTAATAACAAAAAACAATCAGTACAGCATGTTCAAATTTTGGTTATAGGGTCCATGTCAGGTTACAGCGGGTCAAGGCTGAAAACAAAACAGGATGATTCTCATTAGCGGCATAAAAATATACTGTTTTTTGCATAAAAACAATATTCTCCGGGATGTTTATTTTGAAATATAATTACTTACCTCCAGCAGGTTGCCGTCGGGGTCCCTGAAATAGATAGATCGGATCTTGCCTGTAGTGCCGGTCCTTTCTACAATTCCGCCTTCCAGGATGTTTATTTTCAGCGTCATTAATTCCACCAGGATTTCTTCCACCGGCGTATCTGCAATAAAGCACAGATCCGCCGATCCCATAGTGGGTGCAAGCGCTTTGGGATCTATTTCCCTGCCTTTTTCATGCAGGTTGATCTTCTGGTGCCCGAAACGCAGCGCCCTGCGGTCAAAGAATACTATCACATACCTTATCCGGATGAAGGGTTGCAAAGGTAACCCGATATATCCCGGATTTCCACTAACTTACCATATACCCATTAATGAACAGGTTCATGGATAAGCAACGCTCTCCCAATAAACTCGCCACTTTTTTTAAAAAACTGGGCCCGGGATTAATTACCGGCGCCAGCGATGATGATCCATCCGGTATTGCCACGTATTCGCAGGCAGGTGCGCAGTTCGGGTTGGCAACTTTATGGACCTCCCTGCTCACTTTCCCGCTGATGGCGGCTGTCCAGGGTATGTGTGCCCGCATTGGGCTGGTCACCAGCCAGGGCCTGACGGTTACTTTAAAGAAGAACTACCCCAGGCCGGTGCTTTACCTCATGTTATTATTTAGTTTTCCGGCCATCACACTGAATATAGGTGCAGATATCCAGGGCATGGGAGCGGTGTGCCATATGATCTTCCCCGCAGTACCGGTATCCGTTTTTTGTGTGGGCGTCACCGCGATAATGATGTTCGTAATCATCCGCTTCTCTTATGAAAAAATTGCCATGATCCTGAAGTGGCTCTGCATGTCGTTGCTGCTGTATATTTTAGTGCCCTTTATGATAAAGCAAAACTGGGGCGATATCGCAAGGCATACTTTTATTCCCACCATTCAATACAATAAAGATTTCTTCTCTATCATTGTCGCCATACTGGGTACCACTATTTCACCTTACCTTTTTTTCTGGCAAACCACGATGGAGGCGGAAGACCAGGCACATAACGGCAAAGGAATTGTGGTGGACAAAAGAGTGTTGAGTGAAATGAAAACAGATGTAAACACGGGCATGTTGTTTTCAAATATTGTGATGTTCTTTATTATCCTCACGGCGGGCAGCGTGCTGTTTCCCGCCGGCGTGAAACAGATAGATACCGTAGACCAGGCAGCTAAAGCGCTGGAGCCGCTGGCAGGAAAACTGACCTACCTGATTTTTGCTACGGGCGTATTGGGAACCGGGTTGCTGGCCATCCCCGTACTGGCAGGTTCACAGTCGTATATGCTTGCGGAAACGCTCGGGTTGGGAGGCAGGACTGGATAAGAAATTCTCCCAGGCCAAGCCGTTTTATATCTCTATCATCATTTCGCTGATCGTAGGCTTATCGCTCGACTTCCTCGGCGTGAGTCCTATTAAAGCGCTGCTGTACACGGCCATTGCCTATGGCCTTACTGCGCCGGTAATGATTGTGATGATCATACATATCGGTAACAATAAGAAGATCATGAAAGAGTATACCAATTCAAAGTTGTCCAATATCCTCGGAGGGCTTACACTATTGCTGATGACTGCCGCCGCAGTGGCTATGATCTGGTTCCTGTTCTGAGTTTATCATTTTTCCACGTAAAGAATTTTTAAGCATCATCAACAAATGAATATTTTCAGGAAGATACTTACCGGCACCGGCATCGTTTTTTCTTTCACTGTTGCCGCACAGGAACGCGTACACGTAAATAGTTTCGGACTTAAACCTAATACCTTCACAGATGCCACTACCAGGGTACAGCAGGCCATTGCCGCCTGTAAGGATAAGCCCGGCGCGGTATTGGAATTTGCTCCCGGCCGTTATGACTTTTACCCGGATAGCGCCGTGAAGAAAGTATATTTTATTTCCAACACCTCCAGTGAAACAGAAGTGCCGGACAAAACAAAAACCATCGGATTGTTTTTTGAAAACTTTAAAGACCTTGTTATCGAAGGTAATGGAGCGGAATTTGTTTTTCATGGAAAGATGACTACCTGGGTTTTTGACCGGTGCGAGAACATTACCATGCGTCATGTGGTCATAGATACGGAACGGCCTTCCATGTCGGAAATGACGCTGAAAACGGTGACGCCGGAAATGGTGGTCGCCGCCATACATCCCGATTCCAAATACACCATCATTGATGGACGCCTCGAATGGCATGGTCCCAGGTGGGGCATGAACATATTCCATGCAGTGCTGGCGGATACCGCCAAGGGTATATACACTTATTCCTCCTGGACGCCGTTCCTGAAAAGCAGGGCCGTCACCATTGCGCCTAACACGGTACAGTTTACCGGCGATTTTTCCGGCTTCAAAGGTGAGCCGGGAAACGTGTTTACCGTGAGGGATGGCATCCGCGACCAGGCAGGCGCCTTTATCCGGCATTGCCGCAATGTGCAGCTGGATCATATCAACATGCGTTACATGCACGGCCTCGGCATTGTATCGCAGTTCTCTGAAGAGCTTCACTACAGCCATATACAGATCATGCCGGATGAAAAAAGCGGCCGTGTAATGGCCACTTTTGCAGATGGCATGCATTTCTCCGGCTGCAAAGGAAACATCACTATTACGGATTCGCATTTTAAAGGCCTGCACGACGATCCGGTGAATATACACGGCACGCACCTGGTGATCACGGAAAAAGTGGCGCCACGGGTAGTGAAATTGCGGTTCATGCATCATCAAACGTATGGGTTTCAGGCTTTCTTTGCCGGGGACAGTATCACTTTCGTACATGCGGCTACGTTACAGGGGTATGCAAACGGCCGCATCACCGCCGCCCGCATGATCAGTGAAAGGGAGATGGAAGTAACGCTCAGCGGCGATGTACCCGAAGGGATCATTGCCGGCGACTGCCTCGAAAATATCACGTGGGTACCGTCGCTCACCGTACGTAACTGCGTGTTTGAAGCTGTGAATACAAGAGGGCTGCTGGTAACCACCCGTAAGAAAGTGGTGATAGAACATAACCGGTTCTACAGAACAGGTATGCATGCCATCCTCATTGCCGATGATGCCGCCAGCTGGTTTGAATCCGGGCCGGTACAGGATGTGCTGATCAGCGGTAACACCTTTGAAGGTTGCGGGTATAACCTGGCGCCTGATAACAATTATGTGATTGCAATAGCACCGGAAAATCATCAGCTGCTGAAAGGTTTTATGGTGCATCATAACATCCGGATAACCGATAATGAATTTCGTATCTACGACTACCCGGTGTTAACAGCCCGCAGCACGGGCAACTTATCGTTTATGCGTAACCGTATTTCCTGGACGAAGGACTATTTGCCACAGGGCGCAGAACGGCCAGCTTTCCGGCTTACTGGTTGCGAGGGCGTAAAGGTAACTGGAAATGAATGGCAAGTGCCTTTTAAGCCACTTGTGTTGCTGCAAAGCATGACGGCCAAAGCCATCAAAACAGATCTGCCGGTAACAGTAAAGCCATAGTTATTTTACGGTCCGGAAACCCTGGTTGCTGAAGGAAGCACGCTGGTGAACGCGGCCAATATCTACCGAGTTAAAGAAGGAGCAGGATCGCTGGCTGCACCACCACGATCCACCGCGGGCATGTGCCAGGGTAGGGCTTTCGCCGGGCTTTATGTGGCCGGAACAGAATTCAAAAACGTTGCCATACATATCATATAGGCCCCAGGCATTGGGTTGAAAGCTGCCAACAGGGGCACTATACATGAATCCGTCTGAACTATCAGCCTGCAGGTGATCCTTTCCGTGCCAGATATTGGCATAGCGGCCAATGAGCGTTTTCTTATCTCCAAAAAAATAAGTGGTGCGGGCGCCTGCACGGGAAGCAATTTCCCATTCTTCCAGCGTAGGAAGCCGTACACCTGCCCAGTTGCAGTATGCCTGCGCATCCTTATAACTGATACAGGTAACCGGGTGCTCCATTTTGTTTTCAATACCGCCGGCACGCACGCCGTTGGGGAAACGCCAGCAGGCAGTGGAATCGTTGCTCCATTCAAACTCGCGTAACCCTGGTGCAAATACCAGCGCATCGTGCCGTTGTTCTGCATCAGTTATATAACCGGTGGCTGCTACAAATGCAGCAAACTGCCGGTTAGTAGTTTCATATATTGCAATGTTAAAACTATCGACGCTTACTTGTCTTTCGGGGTTAAGTGTATGTAGATGCCCACCTATATGGTAGCTGCCGGCGGGTACCAATACGTACCCACCGGGCGTTTGTGCAGAGCCGGCATAGCCACTCAGCAACAGCAACGCGGTACTAACCTTTTTTAGGAAGCCCATTGTAAAATGCAGTAGCCCGTTCAATGATCAATGCTTCATTGGCACTATTGAAATTCAGGTAAGCCTGGTAACTGGTTCCTTCATCGGCATACAGCTTTTTGTAGGAAGCAGAAGATAAAAAAGGTGCGTATTCATTATTCTTCATCAATATCATCAGCAGGGTGAGTATATCATGATCTTTATGATCGCGGTTATAAGTGCTGATCAGCAAAGGGATCATTTCCCGGCCATTAATATCGATGATGGCTTTTTTATAGTTAACGCCGATGCGGTTACTGCGCTGGATGGAAGCGCTCATTAACGCGATAGCGGAGTCGCGGTTAGCGGTCATGAAATTCGACTGCCGCTGGCTCCAGCTGTATTCACCGAATGCATCCGGCAACTGCGCAAAGATCTTTTTATGTTCGTCCGGCACCGGCGGCATGGCATCACAGTTCTGGCTATACGATTCTGCATGAATGAGGTGATAAGTAAGCTTTTCGCGCATGGATAAGGCCATGTATTCCTTCTGGGGCAACGGGGTGTTCTCGTCTTCATCATGACCGGCTTTCGCAATCAGCGCCAGCACTTTCTCCAATCCATCCGGCGGCCGGCTTATTTTCAGGCGGTACTCGTGATAAGCCTGGCTTTCTTTGCTGGGCTCCACCCATGTTTCATCTTCCTGGGCAAAACAAACGCTGTAAGCAAATACAGATAAAAGAACTGCTACCATCTTTTTCATGCAAATTCAAAATTTACGGGAAGATAAAGCAGGCGGGGGTATTTGCCAAATGCGGATTTTGTCTTGGCTCAGGATTACGCTGATTTTGCTGATTAGTTTGATTTTTACTTTTGGATTTTTTTAGATTTTTTGATTTTCTTAATAATAATTAAGGGAGATAAAAGCAAATATATCCGCTTCTATCTCCCGTAATCCTTTATAAAATCCAAAAGTAAAAATCAAACTAATCAGCAAAATCAGCGTAATCCTGAGCCAAGACAAAATCCGCTGCATTCACGGCGCCATCATCAGCCGCATGGCCTTCTTGTGCTCCAGTTCCCGGTGATGCCGGAAAACGCTTTTGGTTACAAAATGGCCCAGGGCCAGCCCCACCCATACATCGCTGCTCCAATGCCGGTTTTCATACAGGCGGGTGGCGCCGGTAAGGCCGGCAATGCCATAGGATACCCATGGCACCCACGGATGATCTTTTCCGTAGAGTTCCGCAATCGCGGTGGCTACTGTCATAACGGTGAGACTATGCCCCGACGGGAAAGAGGTATGCTGTTTATCTTTGCTGAAGGGAGCATTAAAGCTGAACGGGGAATCGTAATAGGTAGGGCGTCCGCGTCTCACAATACTTTTAAGGGTGGCGTAAATGGCGGTGGAAATGATCAGCGATTTGGCAGCCATCAATCCGCCGTGTTCCAGGTTGCGGTCCTTTGCAATCACTCCCACTACATACATACCGGCTACAATGTACGGGGAATAGGCATTGCCAAAGGGTTCTATCTGGTCGGTTACGCTGGTAACAAAATTCGACTGGTGACGTACAAAGAATTGTTTTACGCCGTAATCCCCTCCCAGCAGGATGCCGGTCACACCGGTAATTACGCCCAGCCGGATGTAATCCTTTTTCTCCCAATGGGCGGGCCGCGCTACCGTATATTTCAGGTCCTGCCAGATACTGCCCAGGTAGGCGCCGTTTATGCGGTACCGTATTAAGGTATCGCTGGCGTTGATCACCGGGCGGATGCTGTCAGCCACCACGGGCAGGCTGCTGTCCGATTGCGCCTGTATACGGGGAGAAAAAATAACCAGTAAAAGAAATGTAAGCCTGAATCCCATCTGTTTAAATACTTTGGAGCGAGCACGAAAGTAGTATTTTTAGGGAGAAGCAGCGCGGGAATTGTTAACTTTACGATCACATTAATCAGCAATTATGAGAAACTGTTTCCTCGCACTTTTCCTGCTTTTTGCCACCCGCAGTGCCATTGCACAACGGGTTGCACCAGATGAGATTTCTACCTCCAAGGGAAATCTTACTATCCAGCCCATTAACCATGCCGACCTTCTATTGTCGGTGGCAGGCAAAACCATTTATGTGGACCCTGCTGGTGGTGCCGAACCGCATAAAGGATTGGCAGCGCCGGATATCATTTTGGTAACGGATATTCATGGTGACCATTTTGACCCCGCTACCATCAACGCGGTTAAAACGGCGCATACTATCATTGTTGCCCCGGAAGTAGTAACAGCTAAACTGGAAGGGATACCAGCCGCGCAGATCGTGACCCTGAAAAACGGGGAGTCCAAAACAGTAGCCGGAATTTCCATCCATGCCATCCCCATGTACAACCTGCCCGAAAGCGCTACCGCTATGCACACCAAAGGCAGGGGCAACGGTTATGTGTTGAAGGTAGGAGGCAAGTCGGTTTATATCTCCGGCGACACCCAGGGTATTCCGGAAATGAGGGCGCTGAAAAATATTGATGTGGCTTTCGTTTGCATGAACCTGCCATATACGATGGATGTAACCGAAGCCGCAGATGCAGTGCTGGCCTTTGCGCCAAAAATAGTGTACCCTTATCACTACCGTGGTAAAGGCGGACTGGCGGATGTGAATAAGTTCAAAAGCCTGGTAGATGCAGGTAATAAAGGGATTGAAGTAAGGTTGCGCGACTGGTACGCGAAATAACAACGCAATTTATTGCTGGAAGAATAGCCCGAATGCTGGTGTAAAATCCTTAAATTTAGTATTTACACCAGCATTTAATTTCAGCAGCACATGACAGAAAACAATATCATTTGCCCGGGCTGTAAACTACATCTTGCGTACCAGCAATTTGCCCCTTCAGAAAGATATAATGCATCCGGTGAATGCCTGGATCTCTTCAATCAGCTCGCCGACCGCACCTTTGCTTTTCAGCACCCGGATTTTCATCATCAGTTGTCTGTAGATGCCTACGGCGCCCAACATGCCGGTGGCGTGAGCCGGAACATCATCACCGCCTACGCGTTGATAGGGCTGTATCTGGCGCTGGAAAAAAATTACACCGGGCGGCAGGTACAACATGTGCACAGCATTATCCCGCAGCAATCATGGGAGAAGCTGGAACCTCCCGCTACCACCGGCGCCCTCACCGTTAAGGATGTACTCAAAGCAACCACCGAGGAGGAACTATACGCCGCCATGAAAAAATGGGCACAGGCAGTATGGGATAGCTGGAGCGCACACCATTCCTTTATTAAAGAAAAGACCGCCCATTACATTTAAAAGACCAGGAACGGGATATTTGTATAGTTTTGCGGCTTGTTATGCAACTATCTTCTTTTCCCGAACTGATTATTGTACCGGTGGCGGTCATCGCCATTGCGGTGCTATGTGTAATAAAACGTAAGCTTACCCCGGGCGGTGGCGTAATGGCAGCGGCAGTAGCGCTGCTGGTAGCAGCAGGCGCCGGCTACGGCGGACTGTTATTGCTCGGTGCATTTTTTATCATGGGCGTAATCGCCACCTCACATAAAAAGGATCTGAAAATTTTTCCCGGAGAAAATCACCCGGGGCAACGCACGGCCGGCCAGGTATTTGCCAATGGCGGAGTAGCTGCTTTCATGGCATTGCTGGCACTCATGCATCCCGACATCGACGATATGTACCAGATGATGCTGGCCGCCAGCCTGGCTGCTGCCACTGCCGATACACTGTCGTCCGAACTGGGAATGGTATACGGCCGCAACTTTTATAATATCCTCACCTTTAAAAAAGATACCCGGGGACTGGATGGCGTAATCAGCCTGGAAGGTACCCTGCTGGGCGCCGCAGGCGCAGCTATCCTCGCTTTGCTGTACGGTATCAGCTTTGGTATGGACGAAACCGTATGGTTTGTAGCCATCGCGGGTATCGCCGGTAACCTGGCAGACTCCCTGCTGGGCGCCACCCTGGAGCGAAAACATATTATTGGTAATGATGCGGTGAACTTCAGCAATACGTTGTTTGGCGCAATTACGGCGATGGTGCTGTACCTGTTGTAACGTTATCCCCCTGTCTTGTAGGTGGAATTCCTATGTTGTCACATTATGGGATGTACTCTTGCCGCACCGGCGTGAAAATCTGGAGTAAACCCGCAATGACGGGAATATCGGCGAAGCCGGCCGGGAAATTAATCTGACACTGGAAAAAGATACCGACTATGAAATCCGCCTCTATTACCCCGTGGCAGAACCGTGGAAACTATTGAGTTTAATACACGCGGCATGAAGGACGGAGAAGTGCTGAGAAAAGATATCTGTAAATAAAAAGAAGCACGAATGACAGCTTTTTTTCTATTTTTACGACATCAATCAAAATACCGATCTCTCCGCGCCTAGATTTTTATGGAATGCACCAGTTAGAAGATGAGAAGGAATTGCTCCGGAAGGTAGCCGACGCCGATCAGGAGGCATTCAGTATACTTTATGAACATTATGCCAGGCATGTGTATGGACTCGCCCTGCGCCTGATGAAATCACCGGAGATCGCACAGGATCTTACCCAGGAAGTTTTTGTAAGAATATGGGTAAAAAGGTCACAACTGTTCACTGTACAGCAATTCAGACCCTGGCTCAATACCATCACCCGCAACATGGCGATGGATTACCTGCGAAAAAAAGTAGCGGCTCCGGAGCAGGAAGAATACCTGACCAGTTTTTTTACCGATACAACACCTTCTGTAGAAGAACAACTGGCGCTGAAACAGCTGGAAGGAGCCATTTTACAGGCCGTAGACCAACTTTCCCCTCAACTAAAAACCGCTTTTATGCTAAGCCGTTTTCAGGGTTTAACCCATACGGAAATCGCACAACGCATGAATATTTCACCCATTACCTCTAAAAGTCACCTGGTACGGGCACTGGCCATTATCCGCAAATACCTGGAGGAAAACTTCCCGGAAATAGCACTGGTAGCCCTTTTATACCTGACGCCATTATTTTCTGCTTTTTTTTAAAAAAGTATGCATTACCCCCGGGATGTATTTACGTCTATAGTAGCAAGGGGTAATAACAACATCAACCATTATTATTTTAATGCATGCAACCTGCCGATAACGAATTTGATGAATTGTTCCGCAAGTATACGGAAGATACCATGACACCGGAAGAGTTCCGGCGATGGCGGTTGATGCTGCTGGATGAACGTAACACCGCCAGGCTGGAAAGTTTGCTGGCAGCACTGGCAGAAACCGATCATTCGGCATTCGGGCAGGATGCCCCCCTGAAGGAAATGTATGCCAATATTAGACCGGTCACTCCACTAAAAGCAACCGGTAACCCCCCCCGCCGCTTAAATTACAGGCAGTATGCATGGTGGGCAGCGGCAGCATCGCTGCTGTTACTCGTGGCGACCGGCATTTTGCGCTGGCAGCAACCATCCGGTAAACAACAGCTGGCAACGAAATACGATGTGGCGCCTGGTGGCAGTAAAGCCGTATTAAAACTGGCCGATGGCTCTGTGATAGCACTCGACAGCGTAGCCAAACGGCAAATACAGCTGGGCAATGCCACTGCCCAGCAGGTAAACGGCCAGCTGAATTATGCGCCTTCCTCCGGTGGAGAAGCGGCCGGCATAAATGTACTCACAACGCCCCGTGGAGGCCAGTTCCAGGTAGTACTGCCCGATGGCACCAGAGTATGGCTGAACGCCGCATCTTCACTTAGTTATCCCACTGCCTTTACCGGCAAAGAACGGCTGGTGGAAGTGAGCGGGGAAGCCTACTTTGAAGTGGCAAAGGACGCACACAAACCCTTCCGGGTAAAGATCAGCAACCAGGAAAACTATATTGATGTACTGGGAACCCACTTTAATGTAAATGCCTACCCCGATGAAGCAGCCATCCGTTCCACCTTGCTGGAAGGGCGTATCCGCTTCAGCGCTGCGCAGGCGGTGGTATTATCGCCGGGCCAGCAGGCTGTTTTAACGGCCGGCACACAAACGCCGCAAGTGGTGAATGGAGTAGATACCAGCGCCGTAATGGCGTGGCGCAGCGGCCTGTTTAATTTTGAAGGACAACACCTCCGCGAGGTAATGCGGCAACTGGCCAGATGGTATAACATCGAGGTGGTGTACGACCAGGAAGTGCCGGATGTGGTGTTCGGCGGCAAAATAGTGCGGAATGTAAGCCTCACACAATTACTGAAAATATTGACCGATGCCGGCATTCACTTCAGACTGGAGCCGGGAGGAAAATTGATCATACAACCTAAATAAACCAATCATTAAAAAAACGAAAACCGAAAGTGCTTGGACCCACTTCCGGTTAGTAGTTCAGTCGTTTTAAATTTTCCGTAAGAGAATCTATTATCAACCAAACCAAATGCAATTTATGCAAAAAAATGCTTATTGTGGCCACCTGTCATGGTGGAGGCATCGTTACATTACCAAAATCTTGTTCGTAATGAGGCTTACCTTTTTACTGCTGACTATTACTTTTCTAAGTGTGCATGCGTCAACTTTTTCACAAAGTGTTACACTTTCAGGGAAAGATCTTTCCCTGAAGAAAATTTTTACTGCTATTGAACAGCAAACAGGCTATGTAGTTTTCTACAACAGTGAATTGCTGAAAACAGCGAAACCAGTCACGGTAACAGCGGAAGATATGCCATTGACGGCCTTCCTGGAAGCGGCTTTTAAAGATCAGCCGTTGAATTATACGATCACCGGAAAAGTGATTACGTTCGCGGAAAAGCCACCACCACTGGAAGGAAAGCTGCCTTTCATCACAAGCACTTTTATTGAAGTGAACGGTAAAGTACTGAATGCTGCCACGAAAGAACCAATCATATCGGCATCTGTAAAAATAAAAGGAAAGAACAGGGGAGCGATTACCGATGGAGAAGGCAACTTCCGCCTGAACGCCGAGCCCGGCAATGTGCTGATCATCACCTCCCTGCAATATGAAACACAGGAAGTGAAGATCATTCCCAACCAACCCTTCCTCACGGTAATGATGAACCCCGGTGTATCTAAACTGGATGAAACGGTAGTAACGGCTTTTGGTATAGAAAAAAGTTCGAAAGAAGTAGGCTATAGCGTAGCCAAAGTGAGCGGGGCAGATATCAACCGCGCCAATTCCGGCAACCTGCTACAGGGGCTGGCTGGTAAAGTATCCGGTTTAAATATCGCTATACAAAGCGCCGACATGAACCCGCAGATGCGGGTGCTGATCCGCGGTATCCGCTCTTTCAGTACCACCAGCAACAACCAGCCGTTGTTCATCCTCAATGGCACGCCGTTATCTTTTGGGTCGGACATTAACTCCGCCGCCATGATCATGGACTTTATCAATAACATCAACCCTGCGGATATTGAAAATGTAACCGTGCTGAAAGGCGCCAACGGTACGGCTTTATACGGACCGGAAGGTGTGAATGGCGTGATCATCATCACCACAAAAAAAGGACAAAAAGGCAAACCTACTATCAATTTCCGCAACAGCGTAAATTTTTCCCGCCTCGATTTCCGGAATGACAACAGTAAGCAAAGACGCTTCGGTACCGGTAGCGGCCTGGTAGACGACAAAGGAAACGGTATTTACAGCAGCCTGGATAAAAGCGGCTGGGGCCCCGCCTACGACGGCCGGCTGGTACCCATCGGAAGAGCCGATGAAAACGGCGACTACCAGATGGTAACCTACTCCGATAAAAAGGATGCAAGGCGCTTCTTCAACGTAGGTCGCACCATCCAGAATAATTTATCCATCTCCCAGTCAGATGCTATCTCCGATTTCTATCTCGGCCTCAACGCTGTCAATCAAACAGGCATGATACCGGGCGATAAACAAGACGGCGTAAACCTCTTCTTCAGCGCGGGGCGTAAACTGGGCAAACTGAATGTGCAACTGAACCTCAATTACTCCCGTACCACCGCTGATAAAGGTCCTACGTTCGACGATATGCTGAGCACACCTACCTATATCCCTATCCTCAGTTACAAAAATTATGAGAACAATAAGTGGGCAGATATAAACCACTACTGGAATGATAACGACGTGATGAGTCCGTATCAGCAGGCGGCAGACCGGAGAAAGAAAAGTACCGATAACGCATTGGTGACGGGTTTGATACTAACCGCAAAGGTACTGCCGTGGCTAACGGTAACAGACAAACCCAGCGTGGTGTATGATGGATTCTACGAAAAAACCGTTTCACAGCCAATGAATTTTTCTGATTTTGCCAAACAATATGGCGGCTATAACCGCTTCCGCGACAGGCTTACCCAGTTGGGAGAGGAATCCCGATCCAATACGACGCTTAACAACGACCTGCTGATCACAGCATTAAACCATGCAGGCAACTTTAATTTCCGCACTACGTTAGGGAGCTCTGTAAAAGAAAATTATTATAAGAAAGTTTCCGGTAGTGGTAATCCCATCATCCCGGTATTCAACCTCGCGTTTTCCCGCGATCTGCCATATGGCGCCGAGGAATCATTGCTCACCCGCAACTATTCCTTTTTTGGTACGTCAGGCATTGGCTACAAAGATAAAGTGTTTGTGGAACTGATGGCACGCAACGACTGGGATTCCAAGCGCGCAAAAGCCGGCAGGGGAAAAGATCTCTACGTGGGCGGTAATACTTCCGTGATCCTGAATGAAGTTATTTCTTCCCTGAAAAATTATACCTGGTTATCCCGCCTGCAGTTACGAGCCGCGGTAAACACCACGGCCAATATGAACATTGAACCTTACCAGTCTGAACGGACCCTTTCAATGGCCTATTCTAACGGCTTCCCTTATCCCGGCACATCCGATGAAGGCGTAATTGCTTATAACTATATGCAGGGTAATCCCAACCCTTTTCTGAAACCGGAAAAGATCCTCAGCCAGGAATACGGCGTCAGCGCAGGCTTTTGGAAGAACAGAGTCGCGTTGGACTTCACCTGGTATACCCAACGGAATAATGGTGTGATCATGAAAGTAAAGATCCCGTGGCTGAGCGGTGGCAGCACCATCGATAACCTGGGCATCATGCGCAACTATGGCTGGGAAGCCGATCTGAAACTGGACCCCATCATTAAAACCAGGAGCGGATTTACTTTCAGTGCAGATATACGTGTAGCCATGAACGATAATAAAGTGATCTCTATCAGCGATGCCTATGATGGATTGTTCCCGCTGAGAACTCCTTATTACGGAAGCATGTACGGAGTAGTGGCCCGCACCGGGCAGCGTGCATTTGAATACCAGGTGTATGATTTGAAAAAAGATGCCGAAGGGAGGGTGATCGTAAATAAAGAAACCGGTATGCCGGACGCGGACATTAATAACCCGATCTACGGCGGACGCACCTTACCCAAATATTCCGGTGGAATGAACCTGAACTTCGCCTTTAAAGGATTTACGCTGGCCGTACTGGGAGAATTCAATACCGGCGCCATGCACTACTCTGACCTTATGCAATATGATGTGCAGTACGGGTTCAGCGTGCTCACTGTGTACAACGACCGTAAACCATTTATCTATCCGAATTCCGTGTATGACGATGGTACCCGGGAAACTGGTCCCTAACGCAGATGTATATACGAAAAGTGCTAACCAGGAATTATACAGTCACTTCCAGAACGCTTCTGCCAGCTATCTGACCAAAGCCGACTTCTTCAAAATACGCGAAGTGGTGATAGGATACGAAAGGTTCTTCAAAACAAAAACAATTAAGAAACTCAATTTAAGTGTATACGGTAGAAACGTGTTTAACTTCTACACAAAGAAAAATAAAACAGGGGATCCGCAATTGATCAAAGGCCCTGGCGACAGAGGGTACCGTACTATTCCCGACAACCTTTCCGGATCTGCGTCCGGTGTTTCTACCGTTCCGGGTGTGGCGCAATACGGCGTAATCACTACCGTGAGTTTTTAACAACAAAAAATTAAACTGATGCGCAAAAGATATCACATTTTAGCGGGAGCCTTACTAACTGCCGCCACCTTTATGGCAGGTTGTAAAAAAGGCTGGATAGACATTAACTACAATCCGCTGCAGCTTACAGAAAACAATGCCACACCGGATCTCATGTTACCCGATATGTTGTTCAACAGCATATCCGGCGTGGAGAATCAAATGGAAGCACAATGGATGGGTTATTGGACATATGCTGAATATGCGTCCGGCTCCGCAGAGCTTACCTACTACCAGTTAAATGACGGTTCTTTCGGAACCAGTTCCCCCGATCCGGCCATTCTCCTTTGGGAAGCCAATGCCAGGTTGCATGACCAGCCCTATTACATAGGAATTGCGAAAGCGATCCGGGCGCTGCAATGGAGCCGCGCGGTAGATAACAATAACAACATGCCCTATAGCGAGGCCAATAATACCAGTATCCGGAAACCTAAGTATGATACCGGGGAGTTCATTTATGAAGACCTGATGACGCAGCTGGATTCGGCCATCATCCTCATCCGCGATGCTCCGCAGGACAAAGCGCTCCGTATCTCCATTGCAGATATTATGTTCCATGGCGAAAAACAAAAGTGGTTCCGGTTTATCAATACCCTCAAACTGCGCATGCTGATACATCAGGCGAATAAGCCCGGCAGGGAAAATTATATCAAAGGTGAAATAGCAAAGATTACCGCACAAGGCTCCGGTTTCCTGAACAGTGGAGAAGATGCCAGTGTAAATCCAGGCTTTACCGATGTGAAACCTTCCAAGTACTACGCTAAATATTCGCAGTATGATGTGTATGTCCGCTATTATGGGTTAGCGGGTAATAAATCTATTCCCAACTGGCAGATTGCATCCGCAAATGTAACCGCCATGAATATGCTGAAAGAGAACCGCGATCCCCGTCTTGGTTTCTTTTACTCGCCTGCCCGTGTTCCACTGCCTGCCAATGCGCCGGAACCATTCGCACAACCCGGTCTGCAGGAATACAGGGGCAATAAATTTGGCCTGCCGGTAGATGAACAGCAGTTTCCTTATAACCGCACGGAGTATGTATCGCAGGTGGGCGGTGTACGAACTTTCCGTACGGCCGTATCGCCTTTGTCAACCGGCATTATAAAAGGCTATGACATGCCCTGCTGGATCATCACCAGTATAGAAAGTGCGTTCCTCCAGGCAGAAGCCATTCAGCGCGGCTGGTTGCCCGGTGATCCGGAAACGGCCTATAAGAATGCGGTAAAGGAATCCTTCCGGTGGCTTAATGTAGGTGGTAACACCACGGTGCCTTCCCTGTCGGACGATGCTTTCAATACCTGGTACAATGCGGAAACAGCTGCCGCCAATCCAAAGGTGAGCTGGGCCGCCGCGCCGGATAAATACAAACTGCTGATGTTCCAGAAATACATGGCCTTTAATGGTATTGAACCTTTTGAAGCATGGGTGGACTATCGCCGCAACGGCGCGTTCCCGGAAATCCCATTGTCGTACGACCCCGCCAGGGTGGGCAATACCATGCCGATCCGGTGCCCTTACCCGCTATCAGAAATGGTGCAGAATAAGGAAAACCTCCTGGCGCAGGGACCTATCGACATCTTCACCAGCAAAATCTGGTGGATGCCATAATCATCTTTTTAAAAAAATAACAGTTATCATGATAAAATTTTGTTGCAGCATTGCAGCATGGGGGATGCTATTGTCTGTATTTACCGGCAGCATAGCTCATGCACAACAAACCGGTGAGGCAGTGCCCATGGACCCGGAAGTAACAATAGGTAAACTCCCTAACGGGTTTACCTATTATATCCGGAAAAATATCACACCGGAAAAAAGAGCGGTAATGTACCTGGTAAACAAAGCCGGGTCTATCCTGGAAACAGACGAACAACGCGGGCTGGCGCATTTCCTGGAGCACATGGCGTTTAACGGCACTACCCATTATCCCAAAAATGAACTGGTAAATTATCTTCAGAAGTCGGGTGTGCGATTTGGCGCTGACCTCAATGCTTACACGGGTTTCGATGAAACTGTATACCAATTGCCGGTATCTACGGAAGATAAAACCGTTTTCCGTAATGCCATGCAGATCATGCGCGACTGGGCACAAGAACTCACGCTCAGCGATGAGGAAATAGATAATGAAAGAGGCGTGATCCTGGAAGAAAAAAGACAACATCTGGGCTCCGCACAACGCATACAGGATAAAGTGATGCCACTGTCGGTGAATCAATCGCTGTACGCCTCCCGTCTCCCGATAGGCACGGAAGAAGTACTGAAAAATTTCGGACATGAACAGATCCGTGCTTTTTATAAAGACTGGTACCGGCCCGACCTGCAGGCGCTGATAATAGTGGGAGATGTAAATGTGGCGCAGATAGAGAAGTCGATCCGCGCTATGTTCTCCGATTTGCGCTCACCCGCGCAGCCGAAAGAACGTAAGTACACCACCATCCCGCTCACCGGGAAAAACCAGTTCCTGGTGGTAACAGATCCGGAAGTGGCTACCACGCGGCTGGAACTCTCCATCAAACAACAGGGTAACGTCATTAAAACAAAAACAGATTTCAGCAATACCCTCATCCAATCGTTGTTCAATAGCATGGTCAGCGATCGTTTAAATGAGGTGGCACGGCAAAAAAATGCGCCATTCCTCAGTGGCAGCGCAGGATTCAGCAAAATGATGGCCAATATCAGCGGGCTTAGCGGCAGGGTAGTACTCAAACCCGGTGAAACGGAAAAAGGCGTCAAAGCATGGTGGACAGAATTGCAACGGATAAAGCAATATGGCTTCACCGCGGGTGAATTGCAACGGGCAAAAACATCGTTCCTCAGCAGTATTTCCCTGAGCTACAAGGAACGGGACAAAACCCCGTCGGAATCATATGTAAAAGAATATGTAAGGCACTTCCTGGAAGGCGAAGCAAGTCCGGGTAACGCATATGAAACAGCCCTGTATAAAGCCAGCGCCGATACACTTACGCTGCCGGGCTTTAATGCTGCTATACAATCTTACTTTAAGGATACCGACCGCGATCTTATCCTCGTTGCCAACGATAAACAGAAAGACTCCCTTCCTTCGGAAACCATGGTACTGCAATGGATGAACGAAGCCGCCTCAGCGCCTATCGCGGCTTATGAGGATAAAAAAGTATTGCGCACCACGTTGCTGGACAACGCGCCGCAACCCGGCGTGATTACCAGCGAGGAAGTGATCAAAGACCTGGGCATTACTTCACTGGAATTCAGTAACGGGATAAAAGTATTGCTGAAACCAACCACCTTTAAAAAAGATGAAATCTTATTTAATGGTTTCAACCCTGGAGGCTTATCACAGGTAAGCGACGCTGATTTTTATAACGCCAGCATCGCCGCTTCACTCATAAGCGCCAGCGGCGTATCGGATATGACCCAGGCGGAATTACGCAAATTGCTCACCGGGAAAAATGTATCAGTGGCGCCATTCATCAGCGAAACATCAGAAGGCATTTCCGGCGGTTCCGCGGATGAAGACCTGGAAACTGCGCTGCAACTGGTATACCTGTATTTTACCAGTCCGCGTAAAGACCCCGTGATGTTCAGCAATATGACAGAACAGGCGCGGTTGTCGTACGCCAATGCAAACAAAGCGCCGCGGCAACTTTACAGCGATACCCTCAGCGCTGTAATGGCCAATTACCACTTCCGTAAGATGCAGATGCCGGAGCAACAACTGAACCTGCTTGATGCAGATCAGGCACTGGCTATCTATAAAAACCGTTTTGCAGATGCCGCCGGCTTTACCTTTACCTTCGTAGGGAATTTTAATACGGATAGCATCAAACCGTTGCTGGCCAGGTACCTGGGATCGTTGCCTGCTTTACATCGCCGGGAGGAAGTGAAGGATCTTCAGCTGAATTATCCGCAGGGCAGGGTAGTGAAAAAAGTGATAGCCGGTAAAGAACCGCAGGCAATTGTTACCCTTGCTTTCAGTGGTTCATTTCCGTATGATGTTAGCACCAGCGACCAGATGAAAGCATTGGCAGGCGTACTCAATATTCGTCTTACAGAACGGCTCCGCGAACAGGAAGCCGGCGTATACAGCGTTAACGTAAATGCCAATACCCGCAAGGTCCCTTCCGGGGAATATATGTTTGGCATTAATTTTATTTGCGATCCACGCAACGTGGAATCCCTGATCCTCAGCGTTAACAGTGAAATCATGAAACTGAAAACAACGGGAGTGGCAGACGACGATGTGATAAAATATAAGGCAGGCTATAAAAGCAGTGTGGAGAGAGCGTTTAAAGAAAACGGCTTCTGGCTGAATTATATTACTTCCGCCCTGTTTAACGGTGATCCTTTACAACAACCGGATATAAAAGACCGGCTCCAGAAAATCACCCCGGAAACTTTACAGCAAACGGCTGTAAAATATTTTAACAATGCTAACTATATCCGCGCCATACTGGTGCCGGAAAGTAATTAAATAAACGTGAAAGCACTATACGCCGGGATCGCATTTTTCCTTGCCGGATATTTCGTAACCGTCTCCTGCGCTACGGCGCAGGGGCGGACTACGGACAGCCTGCCGGCAACCAAAGCCGATACTGCCCATCCCAAAATCATTGGACTTAAAGCGGTGGAGATAACCGTTGCCAAACCGCCTTTTACACTTCGTAACGATACCCTGGAATTTGATGCTTCGGCCATCAGGCTGGCTGCAAATGCCAGCGTATTGCAGCTGCTGAAAAAGCTGCCCGGTGTGGTGATAGGCAGTGATGGCAGCATTACTGTAAACGGAAAACCCGTGACAAAGATCAAAGTAGATGGCAGGGAATTTTTTGGAGATAATAAAGAGGCCGCTACCAAATACCTGCCTGCAGACATCATTGATAAGATAGAAGTAACCGACACCAAAGACCTTGCCGCCCAACGTTCCCTTGCAGTGAAAGCCCCGGCGGAAGATGTTACCGTTAACCTCGTCCTTAAAAAAGATAAAAATACCGGCATCATGGGAAACATCACTGCCGGTGCGGGTAGCCATCGCCGTTATCTTGCAGATGGAATGATCAGCTCCATGCGCAATCCTACGCGCATCAGTGTGATGGCGGCGGCAAAGAATGTTACAGATGAAACGGGCGGCGCTATAATGATGTCGCCATCCGGTATGGTCGGTGGCGGAGGAGGATTACCGGAATACAACAACGGCAGTATCAACATCAACACAAAACCAGGTAAAAAGCTCACACTGGATGTGAACTATAATTATAACAATACCAAAAATAGCCAGACCACCATCACCGACCGGCTCAATTTATTACCGGATAACAGCTTCCATAATCAAACCAATAGTGATGCTGTAGCCGGGAACAGTCAGCATCAGCTGTATACGAATCTTGTTTATGAAAAAGATTCACTCACCACCTGGACCTTCAGGAGTAACGCGGGTATAGGGAAAAGCAGCAATAATTTACAAATGTATTCCCTGTCGGAAACCTCCGGCGGAACTTTACTGAACACACTCTCTTCCCGGAGTAACGGGGAAGCACATACGCGTAATGGCGGCAGCGAAATCAATTTCAATAAAACCAGCCGAAACCGCAGGCTCAACCTTAATACCACCTGGAAGTTTGACGCCGGCAGTAAAAAGGAAAACGAATACAATAATTCAGTTAATAACTTTTATACAGATGATAGTGTTAGTCACCGTGATTCTGTAAATCAGTATATCAGCTCTGCTGAAAACAGTTTTAATAATAATTTTACATTTAATTTATCGGCGTCCTTAGGACATGGTTTTGTGGTGGCGTTGGACTATACGCTGGGTACCATGTACAACGGGCAGCTCCGGGAAGTATTTAAAGAAGATCCCGTGTCCGGCAAATACGGCATGCGGGACAGCGCTTTGTCCGGCAGTAGTAGAAATACCAGTTTTACCCATACACCATCTGTGCAGCTGGCCTGGAAAAATGATCGCCTGAGCATAGCGCTGAACACCGGTATGCGGATCCTGCAACAGGAAAACCGCCTGTTGTGGCTGGATTCCGTGATTAAGATCCATCAGCAGCAATTTGCGCCTAACCTGCAACTGAATTATTCCCTCAGCAAATACGGGCGATTGTTCACCAACTATTCCATTTCTTCTTCCGCTCCTTCGGCAGAGCAGTTGTCGCCCGTAGTGGATAACACCAACCCGTTGTTCATGAAGGTCGGCAACCCTTTGCTGAAAGGCGCCTTTACCCAAAACGTTGCGCTGATGTTTTACATTTATCAGCCGGTGAAAGGGTTTAGTTTCAATCTCGGCGCCAACGGGGCAGTAGTCCGTAATGAAATTGTGGCGGATCAGCGGTATGATTCCCTGGGCCGACAAATCAGTACCTTTCAGAACGTGAATGGTACGTGGAGAATGATGGTACATGGAAATATCAATCTTCAGAAAAAAAAGAACAGCTGGACATTTAACAATGGCCTTAACGTGAGTATGAACCGGAACAGGAGTATTGGCCTGGTAGCGGGTGAGGAAAATATCTCCAACGGGTGGACCGTCGGCGCGGGTGTTTATTTTTCCGTTATTTACAAAGAGTGGCTGACAATATCGCCAGCTGTAAACATAGATGTGAATAATACCGTTTATTCGCTGCCTGGTATTGACAATGTTAACTATACCACACAACGTTTTAACCTGCAATGGCAGCTGATTCCTGTTAAGCGCCTGGAGTTGTCGGGCGATATGGCGTACAATTATAATTCGCAGGTAACGGCGCCGGATCAACGCCGTTATTTTATTTGTAACAGTGCCGTAGCTTACAGTTTTGGAAAGAAGGAGCAGCTGAAACTAAAATGCAGGATAAACGATCTTTTTAATAACAACACCAATATTTCTAACATAACAACAGCTACCTATACCGAAACAAAGCAGGTAAATGCTTTACAACGTTATGTCATGATCACTTTCCAGTATTTTTTTGGCAAGATGGGGCCGCAGTAAGAATATTCTTTGAAGGGTTCCTGCACAGGGCTATCTTTGAAAAATAACTATTATTTTCAGGAGCATGAAATTGCTGACAGATAGTATCCTTCAACATGTACCGCTGCGCGATGCCGATATTAAACGTATTCCCGGCTATTTTGAATCGCTACGTACCCGCCGCCGGCAGTTCCTGTTGCGGGAAGGCGACGTTTGCCGCTACGAATTTTTTGTGCTGAAAGGTTGTTGCCGCCAGTATGAAAAAGATGCCACCGGCAAAGAAAATGTGTTGCAGTTCAGCGTGGAAGGCTGGTGGATCACGGACCTCGACAGCATGCTATCCGGTCAGCCATCCCGGTTTAACATTGATGTGCTGGAAGGAGGCGAGGTGCTGCGCATCACCCGGCAGCAACTGGAACAACTATTTAACGATATCCCGGCGGTGGAGCGGTATTACCGCATTATTTCCCAGCGAGGCTACATCGCGTTGCAACGTCGTATCCTGTCGCTGCAGAAGCCTGCCATAGAGCGGTACCGTGGGTTTGTAAGCTGCTACCCTTTCCTCGAAACACGGCTGCCCCAGCACCAGGTAGCGGCTTACCTGGGCATTACGCCCGAATCGTTGAGCCGTTTACGTCGAAAAATAGCAAAGGAGCCATTTTAAATTTCTTATCATTTGTCATTGTTTTGGCGCACCGAAGTGTACAACTTTGTGCTAAAGTTTTATATATGACCACACACCCGGTATTGACGCCTGTTACACTGGCGCAGCAATTTGTTAAGAACAGGGTGGTGCTGGCGCCTATGAGTCGCGCCAGCGCTACATTGCAGGGCATTCCCACAGCAGCCATGCACGCTTACTACGAACGTTTTGCCCTCGGCGGTTTTGGGATCATTATCACCGAGGGATTATATACCGATGCAGTAGCCAGCCAGGCGTATCCGCATCAGCCAGGACTGGTTACATCACAGCAGGTGGCCGGTTGGCAGGAGCTGGCGGTCAAAGTAAAAACACCTGGCAGCTTATTTATTGCACAGCTGATGCATGCCGGCGCTTTATCGCAGCATTTGCCGAACACGCTGGCGCCTTCCGTGGTAACGCCGCTGGGCCGCAAGCTGCGCTCCTATGGTGGCGGCGACGGTCCCTTCCCGGTTCCGGCTGCCATGACGCGCAATGATATTGCCATCGCAGTGGCAGGATATGCCGCCGCGGCGGTTAATGCCGTAGCCGCCGGTTTCGATGGAATAGAAGTGCATGCCGCCAATGGTTACCTGCCGGATCAGTTTTTAACGGAGTATACCAATCTGCGGAATGATGAGTATGGCGGGTCTGTTGAGAACCGCTTCCGTATTATCGCGGAAATCATTACCGCTATCAGGCAGGCAGTGCCCCCGCATTTCATTATCGGGTTGCGCCTGTCGGAAGGAAAAGTGAACAACTTCACCTATCGCTGGCCCGATGGCGCTATTACAGCAGCAGCACTACTTGAAGAAGTAAGAAAGGTATCTCCGGATTATATCCATATTTCAGGGGAAGGCAGCACCTGGGAAAAACTGGGCGCTTATGAACATGGGGAAACGCTCACGGGTATGGCTAAACGCATTGTGCAGCGGCCGGTAATTGCCAACGGCGGTATGGAAGAACTGGCCGTGGCCGGAAGGGCCTTAACGGAAGGGCATGCGGATCTTATTTCGCTGGGAAAGGCGGCACTCGCCAATCCAAACTGGCCGGCACGTGTGGCCGCAGGAGAGCCGTTCACTCCTTTTGAGCGGGGAATGGCGGAGCCTTTTCCGCCGGTACAGTAAAATCCGGGAGCAGCGGGGTTATTCACCTCTCCATAAAAATTTATTTAGGAAGCGGCCCGTTATTCGCCATTATTGAGCATCTCCATTTCGAGGAGCTTACTGCCGCCTGCAAAATCTGCAGCAGCATCCGGGCATAATACCATTCCCAGGGAATTCATCATCCTTTGGGCAACCAGGTCGATATCTTCGGTAGTGGTGGCGATAAACGGCGCCTGGCTTTTCAGCCGCTGGATTAACGCATTTTTCTGGGTAACAGAAATGTCTACCAGCTTGTTAATTCTTTCTACAGCCGCTTTATATAGTTCGTCGTAATAAAAAAGCATGTTCATGTCAACAGGTTATTTTGTATGGCTCAAATGTAGCCCATCGCCTATAATCCTGGCTATATGAAAATATTATGACCTATAATTAATAATTATAAATGGATCTGGCCATTTTGATGAAGCGTTTGTTGAGGTCGCTGGTTTCGCCTTTACGTTGAATGAAGTAAAAACTGCGTTCTATCCGCAGGCCTTCAAAGGAAAGGATCGTTAATTCGCCGTGTTGCAGCTCTTTAGCAATGGAGCGGGTAGAGAGGAATCCTACGCAACCGGATTCCAGGAGGAAATTCTTCAGCGCCTCGGTGCCTCCCAGCCTGACCTTTATTTTCAGGTCGTTGAGCCGGATCCTGCTTTTCTGTAGCCCCTTCTTGAGCGCTTCCAGGGTGCCGCTGCCACGTTCGCGGATAGCTACAGGCATCTGCAGGATATCTTTCAGCGCGTAGTTCTTTTTACGGGCAAGAGGATTGTCGCGGCTGCATACCGCTACGATCTGGTCTTTCAGAAATGACTGGTAGGTAATATTGCTGAGTTGTCCTTTTTCTTCGGTAACGCCTATATTAATTTCTTTGTCGAGCAGTGCCTGCAATACAATTTCACTGTTCCGGTTGAGCAGGGAAATATCCACCAGGGGGTATTCGCGGTGAAAGGCCGACATTACTTTGGGTAGTATATACAGCGCAGCAGTGGTACTGGCGCCCAGGTTAAGCATGCCGGTGGCCTGCTGCTGGTCGTGGATCACGGAAATGTCGAACTCAGTTTCCTGTTGTATATGACGTACGGTAAGCAGGCGGTTGTACAGCAGCTGACCGGCTTCTGTCAACTCTATCTGCAAACCTTTTCTTTCAAATAATTTGGTTTTATACTGTTCTTCCAACCCTTTGATATGTGTGCTTACTGCCGGCTGGGAAATAAACAATGCCTGGCTGGCCTTTGAAAAGCTTTTCTGATGGGCCACTTCCATAAAGATCTGGTGTCGGTTAGATAGCATGTGCGCAAATTTATGGAGCGTATAAAATTTCTCTCCGGCGGATAAAACGGACCTTGTCTTTATAATCCGTTACCCTGTTATTCATGATTTCCACTTTTTCTATCCAGTTATGATGAAGGTCGTAGGTAAATTCATACCGGTACACGGTTCTTTCCACAGCATCGGTGGTGGTAACCCTGTCGGATATTTTCGCGGTAAGATGTCCCTGCTCATTGTACTGGCAAATAATGGTTTCCACTGCCTGGTTGCTGTCAAAACCATCAGCGTCCTCGAATTTGTATTCTTCCAGTAGCTGCTGCCGGCTGTTGTACTTACTTTTGGTGATTTCCTGCAAGGCACCAAAAGAGTAGTAGCGGGTAATTTCTATCCGGCAGCCGTCGTCATCAGTGCTGGTGTTGGTTTCCCATTGCTCGTTGTACGGATCTTCTTCTACAGGCAGTGGGTCGTTGTTTTCCAGTTGTTCAAGTACGTTGCCTGCTTCATCGTACCGGGTGTAAAAGGTATCTTCCCCATAGTATTCGGTACATTCTTTCAGCGCCCCGTTTTCAAAGTAGCGGTTTTTGTAGATGGGCCCCTTTGCTGCAGAAGTCAGCGCTTTTTCCAGCAGGTTTCCCTGTTCATCGAAAGTATAGGTAAGGGTTTTATCCAGTTGGTGGGTGGAGGTATAATCCTCCCATCTGAGCAATAATCCTTTTTCATCGAAAAAAGAGAGTTCATACCCGTAATATTTGCCATCGGGGTCTGTGGTAGCATATTTCATTTGCTGTACCGGCCCGGTCAGCTCAGTATCTGCCAATGTTTGTTTCATGGTACCTAAAGTTATTGGAAACAAAATAAACTTCCACTATTTAAGTACTTATTTCTGCATGATATTTTTTGGAGTGGTGTTTTCCGGGTATTTTTTTCCGGGAGAGATGGAAGTGCGGTAATCCCCGTAAAGCCAGGCAGCCCTCACGGGAGCTGCCTGGCGGAAGGAGGGGTTATTTGTCGAACGTCATGTTTTCAAACTTATCCAGTTTTGCCATGATTCCCCATCCATAAAAGTCGTTGGCCAGGGCGATCAGTATTTCATTGTCGCCAGCTACCAGCGGAAGGGAGAAAGACGCATTATCCACGGTGCAGCGGCCATCCGGTTGTTTCATCAGCGGGTAGGAGTAGAGGTTTTTGTCTACGTACACAAATTTATCGTTCACAAATACCCATACTTCGTCGCTGAAGCCGAGGTGCAGTTGTCGTGTTTGCGCTACAGCAGAACGGATATTTGTTTTCAGCCACACGATGCGCCGGGCGCGGTTTTCAGCGCCGCCAAATTTGCGGGTTACGTTGATCAGTCCCCGCCTTTCGGCGCGGATGGTTTCCCATGGTGTTTCTTTTCCGGGTATCCATGCTTTGCTGAAATCAATTTGATCAGGGGTAGCCATTGGCTGGGTGATTTGCCAGGTGCGGAGGTAGGCGGCGTCATTGTTGGTAATGTCGATGCCTTCACCGGGAGGCAGTCCTTCCGTTTGATCCGGTTTCACCACCAGGTTGGCAATGACCGCCTGCCCGTCGAATGCAAGGCCGCCATGCCAGGTATTGCTTTCCAGTCGCGGCACTTCCATTACCGGCCGGGAGGTATCGTTCACGTACACCCGCATTTGCCTGCCGGAAATAACCAGCTTCACATGGTTCCAGTCGTCTTTGGAAATCCAGGCGGCAGCCTGGTACTGGTCCAGCATATCCCAGAGGTTAACGCCATCGATATGCGGTGCATACTGTACCGCATCGCCTTTACCGGAAGAAGGCGTACGGAAATAAAAGCATTCATTCTCTTTCCGGCTGGCGCGCCTGAAATAAAACGATGTGAAAGTAGAAACAGGTTGCACGTCGTATTCGATGGTGCCGTTTGTAAAGTCAAGGTTTTTCAGCACTACGGTGTCGTTCCGGTTCAACAGCTTCATGGCCGGTACCGATTTATACGTGATAAATTCCACCGTGCCGGGTTGAAACGACCAGTGTCCGGCTTCCAGCGGGACCTTGATAATATCCTGACTGCCGGGATGGCCGGTTTTCTTTTTTTTTGTGCTGCTGCGCATAATGGGAGCAATAGGAATAAGCATGCGGTGCGGATTTTTGTCATGACCAGTGTTTTAAATTTAAATGCTGCAGCAAATCTGAATAATAACTAATTTCAGGGCGAATCATTGGCGCATCAAGTGTGTGCAAATCCGTGCAAGCTTGTAATAGACTACCAGGAAATGAATAATAGTTTTGAGATTAATTACATACGAAAGTGCCTCGAGCTGGCAGAAGCCCGGTTGAACCGTGGTGACGCCAGCGAGTGGACAAGCTATGATTTTGAAAAACTAAGTGCCGCCATAGAAGAAGCTACGGGGGTGATATTGAGCGTTACTACCCTGAAACGGCTGTGGGGAAAACTGAAGTACACCAATATGCCCGCCACCACTACGCTGAATACCCTGGCACAATTTGCCGGGTATGCCGACTGGCGGGAGTTTAAACGTCTTGCCACCTTGCTGCCTGGGGATATTACGACTGCGGCAACCAGCCATAAAGCGATGGTTGAGTCGTTGCCAGTTGATGATGCCACATCTTTAAATATGGCCACGGGGGAAACTCCTGTCAGTCAGACAGTATCCGGTTATGCAACAGGCAATGGTGTGACCACTGCCACTCATTCACCCGCAGCAACGCCACCAAAACGCAGTAAATGGACTTACTGGCTGCTCGCCCTGGTACCAATAGGAATTCTCGTATATGCCTTACTGTTATCCAATACCAAACCAGGCAAACCAATTGATACAACTGCATTTTCGTTCAGCTCCAATAAAGTAGTTATGGATGGCGTGCCTAATTCTGTTATTTTCAGCTATAATGCTGCCGCAGCAGGGAAGGATTCTGTGTTCATTGCGCAAACCTGGGATATCAGGCGGAAAATGCCGGTATCTGCCAAAGAAAAAACATACACTGCTATTTATTATGAGCCAGGTTATTTCAAGGCGAAACTGATGGTGGGTAAACAGATCGTAAAAGAACACGAACTGATGATCAGCTCCGGTGGCTGGCTGGCCATGGTAGAACAGGAGCCTGGCACACCACTGTATTTCCGGAAGAATGAAGTCATAAAAGGAAACGGCCTGGAAGTGAATGAAGCGTTGTTGTCGGCATATCACGTTCCGCTGCAACCTGTTCCTCCCGCCTTACGCTTTTATAATGTACAGCCCCTTGGCGACCTGCAAACGGATCACTTTACTTTTGAAACCACGCTGAAGAGCGGTTTTCAACTGGGCACCGCTGCCTGTCAGCGGGTGGAGGTGTTGCTCCTGTGTAAAAATGATTTGATCTCCATCCCGTTGTGCGCGCCCGGATGTGTGGGAGACCTGTCGCTGTTTGCCGCCGGCGTTGCCCTCAGCAGCCGGAACACTGACCTCTCGAAATTTGGCGCCGACCTGGCAAAATGGGTAAAACTCCGTGTAGTGGCGAAAGACCGGCACCTGCAGTTTTTTGTGAACGACAGCGCTGCTGCGGAGCTCACGTTTTCCAATCCGCCTTCCGGCATCGTCGGTGTGCAATACCGGTTCAATGGCACTGGCGCAGTAAAAGATACCCGCTTTACGAAAGATAGCACCGTGATTGAATTACAATAATAGCTGCTGCCTATCCATCTCTCTGAAAACAATTACTGCTGCTTTTATTCCTAAAAAGCTTTATTTTTCTCTGGAACATATTCCCGTTATGAAAAGTAAGTTATGGTTTCTCAGCAGCCTCCTTTACTGTTTATGCACCAAGGCGCAGTTGCCGGAGCGTTTACAGGTTACCCCGGATGGTCATTATCTTCAATATGCCAACGGGCAACCCTTTTTCTGGTTGGGCGATACCGGCTGGGAATTGTTTCACCGGCTGGATACCGCAGAAATTAAATACTACCTCGATAACCGTGCCCGCAAAGGCTTTACCGTAATCCAGGCAGTAGTGCTGGCGGAATTTGATGGTCTTCGCAAACCCAACCGCTATGGACAACTGCCGTTGCTGAATGAAAACCCTGCCACTCCCAACAACGCTTATTTCACGTTAATAGACAGCACCATCAGCTGGGCAATGCAGCGAGGAATGTACATAGGGCTGCTGCCTGCCTGGGGCGATAAGGTGACAAAGTTATGGGGCGAAGGCCCTGTGGTGTTTGATACCACTAACGCTTACGGATATGGGAAATGGATAGGGAACAGGTATCGTAATCATAAAAACATCATCTGGATACTTGGTGGTGATCGCCCGGCGGTTAACGACAGCGGCGACTGGCGACCCATCTGGCGGGCAATGGCAAGAGGTATAAAGGAAGGCACTGCCGGGCAATGCATCATTGCTTATCATCCTTCCGGAGGAGCTAACTCCACGTCGCAATGGCTGCAGCAGGAAAACTGGCTGGATATCAACATGTTCCAGAGCGGTCATGGCAGCGGCCATGATGTACCATGTTGGGAGCTGGTGCGGAGGGACCGGCAATCTTTACCGGCCAAACCTACCCTTGACGCCGAACCTAATTATGAAGACCATCCCGTGAATCCCTGGCCTAAATGGAATCCCGACAATGGTTATTTCAGGGACTACGATGTGCGTAAGCAATTGTACCGTTCTGTATTTGCCGGCGCATGCGGCGTCACCTACGGTCATCATGCGGTGTGGCAATTTATGAGTGCGCGGGAGGAAGCCGTTAACTATCCTGATCGGGGCTGGATGAATGCACTGGACCGGCCCGGTGCTTTCCAGGCGGGTTATCTTCGCAGGCTCATAGCCATACATGGCGCACTAAACCGCGTACCGGACCGCTCCCTGATCTTGTCGGGTCAGGGGGAAGGAGGAGGCCATATGGAAGCTTTCCAGGATGCGGCGGGTACTTACCTGATGGTATATCTGCCCATAGGAAAATCGCTGCAGGTGAACACTGCTGTGATAAAATCCGCGCGGTTAAATTGTTGGTGGTTTAATCCGCGGAATGCGGAAAGAACAAGCATCGGAGTTGTGAAACAAAGCTCCGCTGTTACATTTGTGCCTCCGGCTACCGGCGTGGGCAATGATTGGGTGTTGGTGGTAGAGGCGCACCCGTAACAAAAAGCCGGTTGGCAAAAGCATGCTCCAACCGGTGGTGTTATTACTTTTCATTGGCTTTCAGCACTTCCACATAATGAGGATTGTACATAATGCCCAGTACGTTGCCGAAAGGATCAATTACGGAGGCGGTAACAAATCCATGTCCCCGTTCTGTAACGGGTTCTAAAACAGTAGCTCCCAGTTGCAGCAATTTTTCCAACCCCGCCTGTATATCGTCTACATGCCAATAAATAATAGCACCGCCGGGTCCGCTGCCCAGCGATTTTGGCGCATACTTACTGTCGATAATACCCAGTTCATGCTGGTAGTCGCCCAGGCGGAACTCTGCATAGCCGGGCCTTTCAAAGTAAGGAGGAATACCGGTTAACTCCGTATACCATTTTTTTGCCGCCTCGTGATCTGCTGCATAAAAGCTCAGCGTGGCAAATCCTCTTAAAATGTTTGTGTTGCTCATTTGGTTTGTTTTAGGATGAAATTTTTATTGTCTGATGTAAAAGTAGCAGGCGGGTATGACAACCCTATGTCAACAGCAAAAAAGAAAGGCAGAATATTTCTGAATATAGTTATAAATTTTAAATATCTATTTTTATGTCCTAATCTGTATATTATGAAAAAGGTGGCCTATGACCCTAATGGTGGAAAACTGTGGATAAGGATAGATATGACCGGCATTTACTTTATTACTTACATCTACCAGATGTGGGCGGCTACCGCCGATGAACATCCTATACTAACAAAGCCCCTCCGGCAAAACAGCAATGAGCTGCCCCAACCGGATTACTATCTTATTCAAAACGATTATAAACCCGGTGAACCATTAATCAATTTCGACAAAAGAGTACTGGATATTTCTTTCAGGGTAAGAAAGTACGAGGACGACAATGGTTATAAATTAAGGGTAAGCGTATTGCAGGGCGATGATTTTAATACAGCCAAAGTAATAGGCAGCAGCCAGATTGGCTATGGCACTACTGCTACTTTAGGTACCGATGTTACCGGCAAACAGGAAGATATTTTACTGCAGTTGATCGTAAAACAGGATTGATTACCCCTATTTAAAATATATGTATGTCAGCACGGAAAATAATTTTCATTCTGTTATCTCTTATTTCTTTCCGGACATCTGCGCAGTTTAAAACAGACAGTACCGAGCATTACCTGTTAAACTTTTCTGTGCCGGATATGCCGGCGTTTAAAGCGCTGGGAGCAGATCCTTCCAACCTGCTGCGTCCTTCGGATATTCAAAAGTTTGCGCTCAGCTTATCGCCGTTTTATTCAAACGGCCAGGGCGTTATCCCGCGTAATTTCGCCGTGGAATTTTCCCCGGGGAAACTGGCCAGCAAAAACTGGACGCTGGAAGATTATGGCAAAAGGAAGTTCTGGTATAACTCCTCCTTCAGCATCGGGGCAATCGTTGATTCAGGAAATGTATCCTCCAAACTGGCTGTAGGCTACCGGTTTTCTATTGTGAGAAAGAAAGATGACCTGTTACTGAATGCCGCAAAAAGAAGGGCGGTTTTTCTTGCACAACAGCAGGCGCAGTTGGCGCTCCGGGAATTTAAAAATAACTGGATCATTATTGTGCATAAGGAAGTGCCACCTGCAGAGCGCGCGCAATATGGAGCCGAGCATGACAAAGAATTCTGGGATTTCGCGGAAAACAAAGCAGAAGAATATCTCAGGGAAAACCCAGATACAACCTTGCAGGCCAGCTACGACGCCTTTAAAAAAGGATACGACACTGATAAAAAGAAATATTATGCGGCAGTAGACGACCTGATAGAGCAATTTAAAAGCGAACATTGGAACGCTACCCGCCTGGATGGCGCCATTGCGTGGGTAGGGCAATCCCGCGATTCATTGATTAAAAACGCCGGCTTCGCCTCCTTCAATACCTGGGTCACCTGGGCCCTTGGCATCGGGAAAAGCAGCCAGCTGCTGCTGGGGGGTAGTTTCAGCTTACCCCGCTCTGAATTTAAAGACAGTACATTCGTCAACGCAACAGTGAATGTCCGCTATTACCTGGGGACCTCCGGTTTCAGGGGATTTGCGGAAACACAGTTTAAATATCAGAACTATGATAACCTGGACAAATCCCTGCTGTTCAATTTTGGAACTGAATTCAGGGTTGCTAAAAGTATATGGATTGTGGCCGAAGCAGGCATTGATAACTACCTGAAAGAGAAAGACCCTTTCAGCGCTTTTATAGCGAGCATCAATTTGCGGTATGGATTTAACCAGGTGATGAAGTAGGGGGGAATCAACTAACTCCTTCGGGGTGGGATTAAGAGAAGGCTTTTATCCCTTTACTGTGCTTGAATACACTAGACGCAAAAAAACCACCACAATCATTTTTCATTGAACATTGATTACATTCTTCGTGAAAGATATTTTTCCAGTCGGAAATAGATTTTTTCGAGAACTGCCAGATCTCACGGGGTGTAGTGCAAAGTTGTGAGTTATAAAGGGAGGTGGTCATACCAAAATCCGATAAATAAGTCATCGCTTCTGTAAGTTCTTTTCCATATTCAATCGGATCAATCCAAAGTTTATCCAGGTTATACGGCGTGTATCCCTGATGCTCCAATCCCATAAAGGCCACATGTTCTGCGAACGGCAGATTTTTATAAATAAACTTCGCCAATTTAAGAAGCCGGGGTAACGTCTGTTTATGTAGAACAATTCTTAATTCTATTCTGACATTTCTTCTTGCCAGGTTATATAACCCTTGAATGGTCTGATCAAATGCACCTTTGGCTTGAACAATATAATCATGTTGCGCATGGTAATCCGAGTATATAGGTATGCCAAGCATAAGTCTCTTAAAAGACATATCTCCAAGTTTGTCGGCCATGTTAGGCCACGCAAATGACCTCCCATTGGTTAAGCAGTGTACTTCGGTATCCGGCAGCTGCGTTTGTATTTGTGCCAGGAGCTTAAAAAACTTATCACCGGAGAGGGTTGGTTCACCTCCCGTAATGCCTAATTCCATGCAATCTTTCGGGATTAATGGAATTGTTTGAGTATGGATATTGTATAAGTAATCTGTATCGTCCTTATCCCGGGGAGGCTGAGAACACATTAAACAGTTGCTGTTGCATCTTTCCGTAAACAATAGGAAATTGTGTGGGGAATTTATTCTATATAAAGTAGAAATCACGCCATCAGTATTGACGACGACGATATCTCCTTCGCATAAGTGAGAAACATCAGGGATTGAATATACACTTGGTTTATCAAATAAACTGACTTTTTGATTGCTTGAGAGGATTACTTTATAATGTTGGAGATGCATTGGGATGTTCTCATTTGCAATCAAAACTTCCCCCTTTGTGTCAGAGCCAAAAGTTACTCTGCCCACTATTGGCGCATTAATTTCAGATGGAATACCTTTTGTTTTTAATAGCATTAGCTTCTACCTGTTATCCAGTTTCTGAATATTTTTTCTATTTCCTTATTATCATCCATTAACTCAATCAAATACCGCATTATTTCCATATTTCTCTGGCAAAAAGAACTTGTCGGTCTGTGGCCGTATAAATCGCCCTGTGTAGTGTGATTGAAAACAGGATCAGCTCCACAATAGGTCTGGAAGGCGCACTCAGAACAACCTGGCAGTGATTCATTGGTCATTACATCACTAAGTGCCAGGGCTTTTTCTCCGTAAAAGATTTCTTCGTATGTATTTTCTCCTAACTGCCCAAGTTGGAATGTAAAATCATTCATTTCCGCGAGCATTCTGGACTCGTCCGAGGCATACACTGCCCCATCATAATTAAACACAATAACGCTATTAATAAGTCCGGCGGGAGATTGAAGATCGACATATCCGACGGGAAATGGAGTTAGCATTTTCTTTAAAATGATACTTGCATAGTCTTCTCTGATAAAATAGCCGTCTATATTATATTGAATAATTCTGGTCAGCGCTTTTTTGTAAAATTCCAGGAATTTTCCTGTCTCATATTTATTCTTGTCCTTGCTTCTGGTCGCAAAACCATATGGGCTTATAGGCCTCAGGAAAATGTTTTTAAATCCTAATCTGACATATTCATCCACTATTTCATGCGGATATTCCAACGACAGCTTAGTAGTGGTAACTAATGCTGAAATATGTTCTGCCCCTATAATCTGCCTGCATTTTTCAATGCCATCAACTGCAAGCTGATGGCTGTTGGCATTTGGCTTGTGTCTGTTTTTGTTGTGTATAAATGCAGGGCCATCAAGCGAAGTCGATATTAAAATTCCGTTTTCATGGCAGTATTGAAGCATTTCATCTGTCAGTGGAGCAAGATTAGTGCAGATTACATAAGTAACCTCTTTATGATGCTTCTCTGCCTCGACTTTTGTTTTTTCAACAGCATATATTATGCTTTCAAAGGCTAATAATGCCTCACCACCTTGAAACTCCATTGTCACGTGTGGGTTAGGTGATTTCATCATCATAGCTATACCAGCGTCAATATGAGGGATACTCATATCATATTTGCTTTTATCGGAAGTAACTCTTGATACCTGGCAGTAGTGACAGGTATGTTCGCATCTCAGGCTGATTACAAAAATATGTAGTGATGTAAAAAAATCAAGAAATGACTTTTTTGTACGGTAGCGGGTCGCAAGAACATCAATGAGATTTGGAACGGAATTCCCCGAAATAAAGAAATTGGCTGTTAAATCGGCGTATAGCTCCTGGTCCTCACTATTTCCGGCTTTTATTTCCCGCGCCACGATCCTGGCTGTTGTACCTGCGGGTACTACCAGAAAGTCTCCAATTTCATTTACAATCACTTCTTTTTTATTGGAAATACGGTGGAATCTGAATGGAAGTAAAGTATATTCTGGTATTGACGTGGTATAAGCTTCAAATTCTTTAAATTTCCTGCTTACCCTTGTTGTTACCGGTGTTGATTTCATGGTTGTATGGATTGGGGGCTGAAGCCTACGGGGTCACTTATCTCCGACATGGGTATTGTCTCATTTTCATAATATGCGAAAGCTTTAGCGATAATAAGCTCCCTGATCGTTTTTGTTTCATCTGTTATACACTGCCGTAGCTTGAAATCTATGAGATCCTGCTTTAGTTTTACTATTATGGTTTTCCAGTCAACAGGTTCCGCGTTATAGAGACGAGTTAGTATTATTTTATACTGGAGAGGATCTGTCTTTATAATATCTACTTCAAAGGCATTAGTATACCAGTAGAGACATTTAAACAAAACAACTTCAGGGTATAGCTCGGTAGCAACCGTAAAAGAGAGCGTGTTATTATCTTGTAGAAATTTCATTCGCTTTATTTCTTAGTACATTAAGTGTTTTAGCGTCTACTTTACCATCAGGCCTTAATTCATTTTCTTGCTGAAAATGAATAATAATTGCTTCTGTTTGTAGTCCAAAATATCCGGTTATAAACATGTCTTTTTTTAAGGTCATTAATATCCTTTGCAGCACTTCCACATCCTTTCCTTCGCATCCTTTGAATAGTACCCGATCTCCCAATTTTAGACTGGAGGAATCTGCTACATGTACAGCATCTGTAGTTCTATTTGAAGGTGAAATACGTGCCGCACCCGGGTTATAGAAAGGAGTCGCACCAGAACTTTTTCCGGTAGAGTTTGTTCCGGGAGTACTTTTCACAGTACCTCCTGAGGTTGAATGCCCTGAAGAGGAGGACGACGCAGGAACATATACAGGTGTAGGGGATGGCGTATAGCTACTGCCAGAGCTATAAGACGAGGAATAATGCGAACTGTGAGAGCTATGCGAAGAATGAGAACGATGAGAGCTATGCGAACTATGCATGGAAACAAGGCTATTCGATGGATCCATTATATTGAGTTTCAGCACTAGTTTAGGTTTCAATACATTTTTATGAGTGTTCTCAACAGGGATGTTTTTATCATTTTCAATTTCGTGGTTAGTGTTATTGGGAACCTCGGCTTTGGTATGGGAAAATACACTTAACGCGGCTGTTACCACAGCAAGACTTTTCTTAGCCAGATTTTGGAAGCCAAATTTATTGTTGATCATTAGGATGTTTTTTGTGGTCTAATTATCTGGAATTATAGGGATGTTAGATATAGGTTCAAACACGCAGAATGGTCAAATTTTTTGAGGATAAGCTTTAAAGCAGAATACTAAGTTATATAAATTTGTTCAAAATTGGTTAGTTGAATTATTTATTATGTTTTTTAATATATGATTGCTGGAGATTATCCTTTGTAAGGTGTTCTATGGAAGATAACTATTAACTTCTCCGCTTATTCCTCTTCACCAGTAAAAAGCACACATACAAAAACACCACCCATGCCGGGATCAGTTCTACCGGCAGTTTCATTCCCGTTATCCACATCAGGATCAGGATGCCCACCAGGAAGACCAGGCAAATGTAATTGGACACCGGGTAAATAAAGGAAGGGAACTTTGTCAGGATCTGCGCTTCCCGTTTGCTCTTTTTGAATTTAAGATGCACTACGGTGATCATCAGCCAGTTAATGATCAATGAAGATACCACCAGCGACATCAGTACTTCCAGCGCTTTTTCAGGGATCACCTTATTTACCACAATACAAATAGCAGCAAATAAACCGGATACCAGGATTGCTTTTACAGGTACATGGTTTTTATTTAGCTGAGATAAGAAAGCGGGTGCATTGCCTTGCTTCGACAAGCCATACAACATCCTGCTGTTACTGTATACGCAACTGTTGTAAACGGAAAGTGCCGCTGTTAAAACAATCAGATTTAACACATTTGCAATCAGGCTGGTGAAATAGATGGTTTTACCCAAAAAGGAAAACCGGAATCCTTTTAAGCTTTGAAATACCATTACAAACGGGCTGCTGTCTGTAGTAATACTTTTCCATGGCGATAAAGAAAACAGGATCACAAGTGCGCCAACATAAAAGATCAGGATACGGTAGATCACCTGGTTGGTAGCCTTGGGGATTGTTTTTTCCGGCTGGTCTGCTTCTGCAGCAGTGATACCAATCAGTTCAAGCCCGCCAAAGGAAAACATGATCAGGGCAATGGCTGCAAACAATCCCTGGAAACCACCTTTACCATCGGCATGCAATAATCCACGCGGGAAAAATCCGCCATCGTTCCAGAGATTCCGGATGCTGGCCTGTGAGCCGCCACTTCCGCTTATCAGCAAATAAATTCCAAAAACGATCATGGCAATGATAGCCACTACTTTTATGATGGAAAACCAAAACTCTGCTTCTCCGTATACTTTTACAGAGCTCAGGTTTAACGCATTAATAGCAATGAAGAAAAAAAGACTGGAAGACCATAACGGGATCTCCGGCCACCAGAAATGTACATACACGCCAATAGCAGTCAGCTCCGACATGCTCACCAGGATATAAAGGATCCAGTAATTCCACCCGGAAGAAAAGCCGGCAAATGAGCCCCAGTATTTATAGGCAAAATGACTAAAACTACCTGATACCGGTTCTTCCACTACCATTTCGCCCAGCTGGCGCATAATAAAGAAAGCAATAATACCGGCCAGGGCATAGCCCAAAATAACAGAAGGTCCCGCCAGCACCGCCGCCGGGCCTATGCCCAGGAATAAACCTGTTCCGATGGCGCCGCCCAGCGCAATCAGCTGGATATGCCTGTTCTGTAATCCCCTTTTAAGGTTTTTTTCGTTTGCTGAGTCCAATGTTTATAGTGCTGGATAAGGCTGCAAGTTGAGGTAATTTCGGCAAAATTGAAACTTTGATTTATTTGCTCCGCAGATGCCTGTTTCAGCAGTACGGATCATACTTTGAGTGTTCTGTCTGATATAACAGGTACAATGGGGTAGATGTACTCCATGGGTTTTACGTCAGGCTTTTCCGGCGACGAACTTTGTGTTCGAGTAAGATTCCCCATGGCACAGTTATCGATATCAAATCTGCTGAAAAATAAACCCGCAGATCATGCTACCTCATCAAAACCCAATAATCCGGCATAAATTCACTGCCGATCCTACCGCACTGGTCCACAATGATACTATATACCTGTACACCGGCCACGACGAAGCGCCGGTAGGCACGGAAGCCTATGTAATGAATGAGTGGCTCTGCTTCTCATCCAACAACCTCACGGAATGGACGGAACATCCTGTACCATTAAAAGCAACCGATTTTTCATGGGGCAGCGGCAATGCTTACGCCTCAAAAGTAATAGCGCACAATAATAAATTTTATTGGTATGTAGCCACCGCCCACGCTACTATTAAGGGATCAGCCATTGGTGTGGCAGAGGCCACACATCCGGAGGGTCCGTTTAAAGATGCCCGCGGATCAGCGCTGGTTACCCTTGATATGCTGCCAGCGGGTGTGCACGAAAAAGCCAATCTCGATCCAACGGTGATGATAGACGACAACGGGCAGGCATATATTTTCTGGGGTAATGGGAAATGCTTTTATGCAAAGCTGAAATCCAATCTCACGGAACTGGACGGACCGATTAAAACACTGGACCTGCCGGGATTTGAGGAAGGCGCGCACCTGCATAAACGCAATGGTTGGTACTACCTGTCCTATGGTTACGGGATGCCGGAGAGAGTGGCATATGCGATGAGCCGCAGCATGGAAGGTCCGTGGGAATTTAAGGGGATACTAAATGAGCTGGCAGGGAATTGCGAAACTAACCGACCGGCGATATTGGATTTTAACGGCAGGTCTTATTTTATTTATCACAACGGGGGACTGAAAAACGGGGGCAGCCACCGGCGCTCAGTGTGCATCGACTACCTCTACTACAATCCGGATGATACCATGAAGCGGGTGGTGATGACCTCCGAGGGCGTACAGATGGCATATTAAATGCAATGCCTGTTATTATGAAAACAATATGCACCTTACTCATCATCAACTTATTCGTCATGGCTACAGCTACTGCGCAGGATACCGCCCGCTATATCAAAACCAATACCGGCTACCTCATGGTATTACGGCAGGGAGATGATATTTTTAAGCAACTGGAGGCCTTTGCAGAAAAGGAAAAGATTCCCTCCGCCAGTTTCACCGGCTTCGGATTTGTGAACGCCACCTTTGGGTATTTTAACAGGGAAACGAAAAAGTACGAGCCCAAAGAATTCAGTAATATGGAACTGTCCGGCATGAACGGGTCTATTGCATGGCAGAAAGGGAAAGTGTCACTGCATACGCATGGCACGGTTACGGATAAAGATTTTAACGCCTTCGGCGGACATATGTTAGGTGGCACCGTTGGCACCGGATCGCTGGAGATCACTGTTATAGTGCATCCGCAGCAACTGGAACGCGTGTTTGAAGAACCACTGGGCGCCAACGTGCTGAGCCTGGAAAAGAAATAATCAACTATAGTGAAATGCTGCCTTTACCAGAGCTTCATTGCTTTCTGCAATAGCGCCGGATGGGTCGAGTAAGGTATCTTCAAATCCTATTCTCAGGTCGTAACCTTTATACTTGGCTACTTTCAGGAGTTCCCAGCAGGTACTGTCGAAACCATGCAATACCACCGTTTGATGCGGTTGCCTGCCGGTCAGGTTGTCTTCAATGGCCTTCACCGTTGCCAGCGCTGCGTTGAGGTCCTGCTCCTGCGGTTCAATTAACAGGCGGAAACATTCGTTCAATAATCCGCTGCCGCTGAAATCCGCTGCTGCCTGCGCGGAATTAAGTCCCGCTTCCACCCCGATCTTCTTGTCCAGTATGGCCTGTACAATACGTTCAAAACCGGTTTCATGCCCATTCACAGATACAAAGTTGGGTAGTTCTTCCCACTCACGGATATACGCGAGCCGCTGATCGATATCCGGTACTATCCAGGCGCCGGTACTGATGCCCACAGGAGTTTCCGGCACGGCGGCCTTTACTGCTTTTACCTGCTCATTTACAAAGAGTGGCTCCAGGGTTTCTTTACCGTTGCGGTCACGTACATGGAAATGGATGGCGTCTGCGCCGGCGAGAACGGCGCTTTTAGCGGCTTCCACCAATTCATCTGTCGTAACCGGAACATTCGGATGGTCTGCTTTCGACCTGGAACCATTTAATGCTGCTTTTATAAACATACTTCCTGGCTTTTTTCAGGTCACTGCATAAATGATACCTGTATCGTAATCACCAGCTTTTCCGGCATTAACGGCCAAAAGCATGGGATGCTGTGTTGTGGAACAGGTTGAGCAGATTGCAGGATTTTTTCCCTGAAGTGGGTATTGGGCTGTGGCAGGGTTCGTCTTCTTTCGTCATTATTTTTACCCTGCCGGTTGCGTTTTTTTATTATAGCTTTAGCCGGAAAAAAGCCTCCAATGACCGGGAACATTCTGATACAATCGCTGAAAGATATTACAGACCAGGAGATTAGCATCAACAAGTTTATCGGAACGCAGAATAAGGAGGACTTTTACAAGAAAGCCGCACACCGCCGGGATGACCATTACCTGTTTATCTTTCAAAAAAAAGGCAGAAGTACGGTCATGATAGATTTTAAGGAAGTAGCGTTAATCGAAAGCGCGGTATTATGCGTACTGCCAGGACAAATTCATTATGGCGTTACGGCAAACAATGACACGGAAGCCTGGCTGATTACGTTGGATACTAATTTTGTAGAAGAAGATTACCGGAGAATTTTTGATGATTACTATTTTCAGAATGCCCCCATCACCATATCCACTTTAGAAAGTACTCCGCTGGATGATAGCATTGAATTGCTGGCATCCATAGTGCGCAACCGCCATCCGTTGGATTTTATGCCACAGGTAATACATTCGTTGATCAGCGCTTGTGTTGGGATGTTCGCTTCTGCCTATCGCAGGCAGGAAAATAGGGAGGTCCCTTTATCACGCACACATCTTTTAACACAGCAATTTAAACGGTTGCTTTTGCAACAGTTTAAAACACATAAAACTACTTCCGCTTACGCTACCTCATTAAATATAACCCCTGCATACCTGAATGATGCCGTAAAACAAACAACAGGACTTACCGTAAGTTTCTGGATACAACAAACTATCATCATGGAAGCAAAAAGACTATTGTACGCTACCAATGCATCCGTTAAAGAAATAGCCAGCCAGTTGGGGTTTACTGACCATGCTTACTTTACCCGCTATTTTTCCCATGCAGAAGGGCAGTCGCCATCGCGATTCCGCCGCAACAGCCGCAAATAATCCAATGGTTCCCTCTATCTATCCATTTTACCAGGGCATAGCTGTGACTAACTTTGCAGGAAAATAACGGATGGGCAATCATATCATTTTTACGGTTGGAATAATATGCCTCTTATGGCTTTTATACAGGACGATAAAATTCATTTATCCTTATATCCGCCGTTCGGATCTTAGAAAATATCAGAAGCCGGGCGCCTTTGCGGTGGTCACCGGCGCAACTGATGGGATCGGGAAAGCAATCGCCGTGGCACTGGCAGGGAAAGGCTTTAATATCGTTTTACACGGCAGAAACGAAGCAAAATTACAGGCGGTGAAAATGGGCATTGAAAGGGATCACCCGCAGTGCAAGATAGTGTTGCTGTTACATGATGGTAGCAGGGAAAGCCGGGTAAATGTGGAAGAAATTGAGCATTTGCCCGTAACAGTACTGGTGAATAATGTAGGAATAGGACCGATGAATGCACTGGCTGATTTTTCCGCCGGGGAAATTGATGAAACAATTACGCTCAACATGGCCTTCCCTTCACAGCTAACCCGTAGCTTGCTGCCACAACTGGGAAAACCCGGGCTTATATTAAATGTTTCTTCGTATGCGGGCTTGTTTCCACCACCTTATTTAGCGGTTTATGCAGGCTCAAAGGCATATAACAATGCCTTTTCCATTTCGCTGGCGCGTGAATTAGAAAATGTGGAAGTGATTTCATTGATAACAGGTAGTGTAAACACCGGGACAAATAAAAAGCCCGTCACCTTTATGCGGCCGGCCGCGGCCACCTATGCAAAGCACGTGCTGGCCATTGTGGGTTGTGGCAGAAAAAGTATTATGCCTTATTGGCCTCATGCCATACAAACTTTTCTGATATCACTGCTGCCTGAAAAGCTGATCGACAGTGCAACTAAGAACGCCATGCAGCGGGAACTGCAACATCCTGAACTTTAATATAGCCGGAAGGGATTCACTAATCCCATCCGGCTATATCTTCTTAAAAAATAATTACTTCGCTGCTACAACAGGTTTTTCAAACCCGTCTTTCTTCGCTTTCTCCGCCATCGTATTCATTCTTTTTTCTGTATCAGGGTGAGAAGAGAATAATTGTGAGCCTTTCTTTTTATCACCACTGCTTTCCTGTGATGCCTTCCACAATTTTTCGAAAGCCATAGACATGCCCCAGGGATTGAGCTTGGCCGCTTTCAGAAATTCGTAACCATAGTTATCAGCCTGGCTTTCCTGGTTGCGGGAATAGGCAGAATTAGCAACCGCTTCTCCCAACTCGCCGAGCTGTGAATCGCTCAGGGTGCCGGCAGCGCCGCCTTGTGAAGAAACACCGTCTTTCAGCGCGGAGGTCATCAGCGCTGTTTTGAACGCATCTTTGGAATCCTTGTTTTTTACATGCCCGATTTCATGGCCTATTACGCCCATTACTTCGTCGTCTGTCATGGTTTGTAATAACCCGGCGCATACACGCACACTGCCATCTGCACAGGCAAAGGCGTTGATATCCCTTACCAGGTACACTTTGAAGTTAAGATTCATGCCTTCGTAGCCGGTAACATGATCGGTTAGCTTTTTCAGGCGCTGTGCCATCGGATCATCTGCAGGAGCAACGGGGTTGTGCTCATCCATCCACTGGATATACTCTTTGGTATACCTGATCACATCGTCATCTGTGAGGGTGGCTGCTTTCACTGCTTTGGCGCCGGCGCCCAGTGTTTTTGTGTTTAATTTCAATTGAGCATTTGAGGCTAACGCAAATGACATCGTCAAAGCGCATACGAAACCGAATCGTGCGTAAACAGACATAATAAAGGTTTTTATTGTTGAAAAGGGTTAAATACTAATGATTGCATTCAAGGCTACGGCGCGAAGATAAATATTGTTATGATCTCTTACAAACAATTTTGCCCCGTAAAAGGAGTGTTTTTAAAATATATTAATATTAGGGAGACGAGGTGAGTGCATGAGGAGTGCATGGATAGTCCATGACATACGCAGGGCTGAGGCATTGATGAAGCATCAGGGAAATAACCGGGATATTGGCCCCCAATACATCCGAATCGATAATAACATTAACCGGATCTGATCTTCACTTATCTTTGCCCTCACTTTAATTGATCTTTTGAAATTTTTAAGATGATAAACATATATCGTAAAACAGCATTAATCGAAGCAGTATCTTACCTGATATTATTATTTGTGGCCATGCCCATGAAATACCTCTTCTCTGTGCCTGAACCGGTAAAGTACTTCGGGTGGCTGCATGGCGTATTATTTATCCTGTTTATTGTACTCCTGCTTTCCTGCTGGATTAAGTACAGATGGAGCATCATGAGGGTGGCCGGCTTTTTCGTGGGATCGTTCCTGCCGTTTGTGCCGTTTATATTTGAAAAGAAGCTGAAGGAAGAATATGGCGCCTGATGGAGGCCCGGTTCCGGTGGATCCAAACCGGCATAATCATCTTTACCCGGTAAATTTAAAAACAATGGGTAAGAAAGTAAAATCAATTCCTGTAAATCCGTTTGCAGCCGCATTGGACCCCGGAGTTGTCGTGGGAAAGATATCGTCCGGCAATTTGCTGTCCTACCATGCAGCCCACAGGCCGCACAGGCACGATGGACATTTTTTCCTGTTGGTGGAAAAAGGAACGGCGCATATCGAAATTGACCTGGAAAAGTATCATATCAAGGCATTTCATGTGTTATATGTCCATCCTAACCAGGTGCACCGGGTTGTAAAATCCGGGAAAACAGACCTTTACCTGCTGGGGATCACTAACGAAAATCTGACTTCCCAAAACCTGGAATTGCTGGAGCAAATTGTTCCTGCACAGCCTTTGTCACTAACCAAAAGTAGCTTTTCAATTGTAAGCCAGGCAATATGGCTATGTATAAATATTTTTGAAAGAAAACAGGATAAGTTATACCCATCTTTGCTTAAAGGCGCCTGCAATACACTGGTAGCCCTGATTGTTTCGCAATACCTGGAGCAGTCGGCTTCAGCCGGCAAACTTTCACGCTTCGATACTATTACAAAAGCATTTAAATTATTACTGGAACGCGATTTCGCCAGGGTCAAACGGCCTTCCGACTATGCGACCGCATTGAATATTTCCACCCCTTACCTGAATGAATGTGTCCGGAATGCCACCGGCTTTCCCGTTTCATACCATATTCAGCAACGCATTATACTGGAGGCGAAACGCCTGATCTGCCATTCCGGCAAGTCTGTTAAAGAAATTGCCACCGAACTGGGATACAACGACTATGCCTACTTTTCACGGTTTTTTACAAAAGTAACGGGAATGACGGCGATAGCTTTCCGGAAAAAAAACCTCGAATAGTCCAGCAACTACACTTCTATTGCCATTGTTCCCGGCAGAAATATAGCCTTGCTTTGCAGGCTATAATAAACTGTGTAAAATGCCAAGAACAGCAAAATGGTTAGGCGACGCAATGGAAGGCTTGCTGGGATCCAGGTTTCCATTAATGAAGGTAATGGAAACAAATTATATCAATCCGAACATAAAAAAGATACGGTTTAAAGGGAATCTTTCAGGGATGAATTTCCAGTTAGGCTATGCCGTTATAATCAGGGTAAGTGATACGGAATACAGAAATTACTCGGTATCATTCAGCGATGTTGAAAATGGTATCCTGGAAATTATTTTTCACCTGCACGGTGCTGCATCAGGATGTCTTTTTATGGATCGCCTAACCGTTGGTGACCAGGTAAGGGTCAGCATGCCAAGAGGGCAAAAGCAATATGATCCGGCGGTGAAAAAGCAGTTGTTGTTTGGCGATGAAACATCGTTGGGCGTGGCGGTGTCTTTTCAACCGTACCTGAAAAAGAACAATCACGAGTTTCAGTTTTATTTTGAACTGGATGAAGCAAACGAACAGGTACCCCGGCTGTTGGGGTTGGAGAACTACACAGTATTTCCTAAAAACAATCACTTCAGGAATGAGCAGTGGATAAACGACCTGGCGATTTTTAGGGCTGGCGATTGGCTCACGGCTAACTACATTCTTACCGGAAATGTAAAGTCAGTTCAAACCTTTAGAAGAGTACTGAAGAATAATAATATCAGCGGCAGAATATTTACGGCCGGTTTCTGGCTGGAAGGGAAAACGGGTTTGTAATTCCAGTACATGAAGGCTGTTTCCCGCTGCTCTTTAAAAATATTTCTTCAAAAAACAAGTACTAAATGGCGGTAACTGTTCCATTGCGTGTCTAATCTAAAAGCCGTTACCACGCAATGCAGCTACCACGTATAAAAAACACACGCCGGTTTTTTACCGGTTTATTTTGCAGTTTCTCCCTCGCCACTGCAGCGCAGCAAAAAGAACTGGTGGCCTACGCCAATACTCTACAGGGCACCAATTCGGAGTTCTCACTCAGTAATGGCAATACCCATCCTTCCACGGCGCTGCCTTTTGGTATGCATGCCTGGTCTGCCCAAACAGGTAAAAACGGCGACGGCTGGAAGTACCAGTACAAAGCCACCACCATCCGCGGCTTCCAGCAAACGCACCAGTGCAGCCCCTGGGTGGGCGACTACGCTGTATTCAGCCTGATGCCGGTAACAGGTAAACTGGCAGTAGGAGAAGAGGAGCGCGCCACAGCTTTCAGTCATGCGGATGAAGTAGCCCGCCCCGACTACTACAAGGTAACTTTCGTCAATAACATCACCACGGAATTATCACCTACTGAAAGAGGCGCACATCTGCGCTTTTCGTTCCCGGCAAAGAAACCCGCCTACATTGTGCTGGATGGCTATGATGCGCTGAGTGGCGTACAAATATTTCCGGCAGAAAGAAAAATTACCGGGTACGTCACCAACGGGCGCTTCATCCCCAAAGGCTTCCGTAACTATTTTGTGATCGTGTTCGACCAGCCTTTCGAAGCCAGCGGCACCTGGGAAAATACCAACAACAGGATCTTCGCAGATACGCTGTCGGCCGAAGGGAAAGGCGCAGGTGCATTTATCCGTTTTAAGAATGGTGCGGTGGTACAGGCCAGGGTAGCTTCTTCCTATATCAGCGCCGCGCAGGCGGAACTCACCTGGCAACAGGAACTGAAACCCTTCACCAGGCTGGAACAAACAAGAGCGGCGGCCGCCAAAATATGGAACACGCTCTTTGCCAGGGTACGGGTGGAAGGCGGAACGGAAAAAGACAAAGCCACTTTTTATTCCTGCCTTTTCCGCGCCAATCTTTTTTCACATATCTTTTTTGAATACAACAGCAAAGGAACCCCTTATTATTTCAGTCCGTACGATGGAAAGATACATAACGGGTACATGTACACTGACAACGGCTTCTGGGATACCTTTCGTGCGCAGTTCCCGCTAAACACCATCCTGCACCCCACCATGGAAGGCCGCTACATGCAGGCGCTGCTGGATGCGCAGCAACAATGCGGCTGGCTCCCTGCCTGGTCGTTCCCCGGCGAAACAGGCGGCATGCTCGGCAATCACGCCATCTCCCTGCTGGCAGATGCATGGGTGAAAGGGATCCGCACCTTCGATCCCAAACAAGCGCTGGACGCCTATTATCATGAAGCCATGAACAAAGGCCCCTGGGGCGGCGCCAACGGCCGCGCCGGTTGGAAAGAATACTATCAGCTGGGATATGTCAGCTTCCCCGAATCACAGGGCAGCACCTCGCAAACATTGGAATATGCATACGACGATTTCTGCGGGTATCAACTAGCCAAGCTGACTGGCAACAATTTTTATCAGTACGTTTTTGGCCGCACCATGTATAATTATAAAAATCAGTACGACAGCCTCTCCGGGTTTATGCGCGGCCGTAAACTGGATGGCAACTGGCAGGAAAACTTTGATCCGTATGAATGGGGCGGCCCCTATACAGAAGGGAATGCCTGGCACTGGCAGTGGTCCGTATTTCATGATGTACAAGGCCTGATTAACCTGATGGGAGGAAATACGCCCTTCATCACAAAACTGGACTCCGTTTTCAGCGCCCCCAATAAAGTGAACGTGGGCGCTTACAAACAAACGATCCACGAAATGACGGAAATGGTAAACGCCAACATGGGCCAGTATGCACACGGTAATCAGCCGGTGCAACATATGATCTATCTCTATAACTATGCCGGCCAGCCCTGGAAAACACAGGCGCATGTGCGGAAAGTAATGGACCAACTTTACAATGCAGGAGAAAACGGGTATCCCGGGGATGAAGACCAGGGGCAGATGTCCTCCTGGTACGTAATGAGCGCTATGGGCTTTTACAGCGTGTGCCCAGGCACGGATCAATACGTGATCGGAAGTCCGCTGTTCCCGAAAGTGACAATAACACTTGAAAACGGGAAGCAGTTTGTGGTGCAAGCCCATAACAACAGCCCGGAGAATGTATATATCCAGTCGGCGGTTCTCAACGGTAAACCGTGGCCGCACAACTGGCTCCGGCATGCAGATATCGTTAATGGCGGTGTGCTGCTGCTGGAAATGGGTAATAAACCGGCTGTCAACCGGGGCATCGCCGATGCCGACAAACCTTTCTCGCTGAGCGACCGGTGAAAATACGGCTGCCGATATTTTCGTACCGACATGAAGAATTTCGTACTGAAACGATTAAATTAGCCCGTAGTTCGAATTCATGTCGATGCGAAAAGATTTTTCCACGTATACAGATGAAGAGTTGTTCCTGTTTGTAAAACAGGGACACAAGGAAGCGTTTGAGGATGTGTACAGGCGCTTCTGGCAGGAGTTACTGGATGCCGCCTACCGGCGTGTAAAAGTACAGGAAGCGGCCATGGAGCTGGTGCAAAGCCTGCTGGTAGACCTCTACCTGAAAAGGGAAACCATTTCTCTTAACACATCGCTCCGCAATTACCTGCATACATCACTGAAAAACCGGATACTGAATACCATCCGTTCACAATTGGTGCGCAACACCTATCAGCAGCATGTACTGAATGATAGCGGTCTTTATCAGTCAGACGCCGCCAGCACGCTGCAATTAAAAGAACTGCAGCGGCATATAGATGAATCCTGCGCCAGCATGCCCGAAAAATGCAGGGAAGTATTTTACCTGAGCAGGAGAGAGCAGTTGTCGTACCAGCACATCGCCCGGCAAATGAATATTTCGGTGAACACCGTAGAGAAACATATGGTGAAAGCCCTGAAAATATTACGCGCTCACCTGAAACAATATCATTACATCCTGTTCTGGTGCCTGGTATCGCTGTTGCTGCTGTGGAGTGCAAATGTCAAACTATTTTGAATCGTGATGGCGGTAAGCCATTTTTCAGGTGTCTAATGTTAGAGAGACTATGGATATGAACAACACCCGGTTAAAAGAATTATTGGATAAATACCTGGACGGTACAGCCACTGATGTTGAAATCAGTGAGGTGGACAATTGGTACAGGTCTTTCGAAAATGATCCGGCCTTCACTGCGCAATTCAGCCCGGAGCAACGCACCGCGCTGGAGCAGCTGATCTTCCTGCGCATCAGCCGCCAGGTGGAAGCTGCGGAGCCACGGGTTAGCTACCGGTCTGTTCGTTGGTGGGCCGCAGCCGCCGCGGTGGCTTTGCTCATTACCGCAGGCGCCTTCTTCCTGACCCGGAAACAACCGGTTCAGCAGGGAATGCCCATTGCAAGTGTGACAGCACAAACCGGTAAAAAAGGCATCAAGAAGGTCAGCCTGCCGGATAGCAGCATTGTATGGCTGAATATAGATAGTAAACTCCGGTATGAAGAAACAAAAGGCCGGGAGATCTGGCTGGAAGGAGAAGGCTACTTTGAAGTAGCGCCCAAACAAGGCGCTCCCTTCCTGGTGCATGCCGGCACGCTTCATATCAATGTACTTGGTACCAGCTTTAACATCGACGCCTACACGCCGGATGCAAAAGTAACGGTAACAGTAGCCAGCGGAAAGGTCGCCATTGGAAACAATCAGCGCAACCATGCCACGCTGGGGGCCAATCAGCAGGTCATATACCATGCTGCGGAAGATCAGCTGGAAACAAGCAACATCGCTGCGGCAGACGTCAGCGCCTGGACACAGGGTCAGCTGATATTTAAGAAAGCGCTGTTCCGCGATATTGCACAAAAACTGGAACGCCGTTACGACGTACGTATCCGGTTTGCCAGCGAACAAATTGCCAGCTCATTGCTCACCGCCCGGTTCGATGCCAACGTACCGTTTAAAAACGTACTGGGCATGTTGTGTGATATTTATGGGTTTAGCTACCGGCAAACGCCGGGCAAAAACGAATACCTGGTTTACAAAAAAAGTCAACCAACTAAATAATCCGGAAGGATCAGCCATGTGGCGTGATAATTTCAAGTTATGAAAGTGAAAACAGCGGAGTGCGTGCACATGACGCCCAGGTGGCTTGCCTGCCTGGTGCTGGCATTGTTTTGCCTGTACCCGCCGCGGATGATGGCCCAATCCGGAACAACAACAGAGCTGAAACAAACCACGGTAGATATACATGTTGTGAATGAAACACTCGATAAAGTGTTTGAACAGGTGGAAGCCTCCACCACATTCCGGTTTGTATATAACCCGTCGGAAATTGCAAAAAGTGGAAAAGTAACGATCAATAAAAAGAATATTCCGGTGGAACAGGTGCTGAAATTATTGCCATCCGTATTGCAATATGAACTGCGTGGAAGGAACCTCCTCATCACCCGGAAGGAAGCGCCGCCACTGAACCAGGCTTCGGTATTAACAGGAAAGGTGACGGATACCAACGGCAACCCCTTGCCGGGTGTATATGTCATGAAGAAAGGTTCGCCGCCACGTATCGTAACAGAGCCGGATGGCTCCTTCAGCATACATGCCGATCCGGGGGATACCCTGCGCTTCAGCCTTCCCGGCTTCGGCGAACAGGAAGTTCCCGTGGAACGCGCCAATATGCTCTATGTTTCCATGCTGGCGAAATATTCATCACTCAAAGAAGTAGTGGTGATCGGTTACGGCACTTCCAGCAAGGAGAAACTTACCACAGCGGTAGGCACCGTGAGCGGCGATGTATTAAAGGAACGTGCTACCACCATGAACCTCATGCAGGGACTGGCAGGAAAGGTAGCCGGTGTCAGCGTGATGATGAACTCCGGAAAACCCGGCGGTAATCCTATCGTAAAAATCAGGGGGACCGGTTCCATCAACGCGTACAACGGTCCGCTGTATGTGGTAGACGGCATTGTGGGCGCAGATCCCCTGATCCTTGATCCGAATATTGTGGCTTCGGTGGATGTGCTCAAAGATGCCGCTGCCTCCGCCATTTACGGTGCAAGAGGATCTAACGGCGTGATCGTGATCACCACCCGGAAAGGCACAAAAAGCAGCCCGGCTATTTCATTCCGCAACACCCTCAGCTTTGGCGCACTGGCCCGCAAAGTACAGCTGATGAATGCAGAAGAAGCACTGGAGATGTTTAAGCGGGAATATGAATACCTGCCTGGCCGCACCGCGCCGCATCTCGATCCTACCCGCCAGTTTCCGCGGAAGGATGAACTTTTTAATACAGACGGTTCGCCTAAATATCATACAGACTGGCAGGAGGAAGCAAGCCGCCTGGCAGTGTCCCACGAACATTCATTGTCACTGTCTGCCGGAAAGGATGGCTTCTCCGCCCTGGTCAACCTGTCTTACAACGACCAGCAGGGAATCCTGATCAACAGCTACTCCCGGCAGATCAATGGCTTTATCAACCTCGGCTGGGACGTCACAAAATGGTTGCACGTACAGGCGGTCATCAACAGCGGGGCAGCCAAACAGAATAATGTCGACATCAATACATTCGGATTAAATGCCGTACGCCAGATATATGAATTTCTGCCCTTCCTGCCGGTACGCTATGCAGATGGCACGTATTCGCGCAAAGGAGATTATCCCGGTGCAGAGGATTCTGAAAACCCGGTGAGACTTATGCAGGAAGTAAAATCGGTGGCCGGCCGCACGTATACCATGGGCAACCTGATCACTACCATCCGCCTGAACAGCAAACTGCATATCACAGCGGGTTTGAGCGGACAAACAGGCGCCACCTACAACCTGTATTATTCCGGCCGGGATATCCGCGGATATTCGGATACGCAACAGGGAGTAGCCACACGGGCAAATGGTAATTCCGGCTCCTGGACTTCGGAAGATTACCTGACCTGGAACAACCAGTTTGGCAAACATAAAGTCACTGCCGTGGCAGGCGCCAGCTGGTACTATTTCGGGAACATGAACACGCAGGCAGGAAGCGAAGGCTTCTTCGATGATTTCTTTTCGTATAACAGCCTGCAAACAGGACTGGTACCGCAACGGCCGCAGTCGGGAACAAGCAATACAGCAATGAACTCGTATTATATGCGGTTCAACTACGACTACGACAGCCGTTACCTGCTGGGATTTTCTTTCCGTGCAGATGGATCTTCGCGCTTCGGAGCCAATAATGTGTATGGATACTTCCCAAGTTTCTCGGGCGCGTGGCGGTTGTCGTCGGAGCCTTTCCTCCGGGATGTGCGCAGCATCAACGACCTGAAGATACGTGGCAGCTACGGCATCGTAGGCAATGCGGATATCGGCGATTATGTAACGCAGGACAGGCTGCGGAGCGGCCAGGTGGCATTCAATGGCCAGGCGGCGCCCGCAGTTATGCTGGAAGCATTGGGTAACAAAAATCTTAAATGGGAAAAAGCCCATCAGCTGAATATCGGGGTCGATGTTTCACTGCTGGACAACAGGATACAATTTACCGGCGACGTTTATAACCGCGTAACAAAAGATCTGCTGTATTACCGGCTGATGCCGGCTACCACCGGCTATGAGGGCGTGTTTGACAATATCGGTTCTATCCGTAACAGGGGTGTTGAACTGTCGCTTGTTACCAACAATATCCGGCGCAAACAATTCTCCTGGAACACTTCCCTGATCTATTCCATGAACCGCTCCCTCGTACTGGAACTGAATGGCGATATCATGTATCCCTGGGGTGGCCGCATCATGGAAGGACGGCCGTTGAATGAATTTTATGGCTACCGCCGCCTGGGTACCTGGGGTACAGAGGAAGCAACGGAAGCTGCTGCCTATGGCAAAAAGCCTGGTGATCTGAAATACGCAGACGGGAATAATAATAAAGTGAAAGATGCCAACGACCGGACGGTACTTGGTAACGGTATGCCCGATTTTGAAGCAAGCCTGAGTAACACGGTTACCTATAAAAATTTTTCGCTGTTGGTAGATGTGCAAACGATCTATGGTCACAGCCTGGCAAACTTTACCAGGATGCTCATGGAAAATGCAGCACCCACCATCAACAGCTACCGCAGCCTGCTCAATGCCTGGACGCCGGAACAACAGGGCGGCATGAACCCGGCGCTGCGGCTGCCGCAGGATGGACTCGATAATGAAATGGATAGTTATTACATAGAAAAAGGAACATTCCTGCGCATTCGCAATATCGCACTGGCCTATAGGCTAAAGGAAGACTGGCTCGCACGGTATCATATAAAGTCAGCCGCCATCAGCGTCAGCGCAGAAAACTATTTCCTGTTCACAAAGTATAAAGGATATGATCCGGAAGCATCTTCATTCGATGGCGACTTTAACCAGGGAGTGGATATGTATCAATACCCGAAAGCAAAAACGCTGGCGTTCACATTAAATGTTACATTCTGAATAAAGGAATTGAAATATGAAACAACTGGTGCTGTTGGGGATGATCATATTGATTACTTCCTGCAACAAATTCCTGGAAGAGGAACCCTCGGGTTCTCTCAGCCTCACACACTACTACAAAACACCTGAACAGGTGAGCGCTGCGGTAAACGGTACCTACGACGGCCTCGCTACTCCCTTCGTGGCTAATATAGGCGTAGCCGTTAGCCCGGTGTATTCACTGGAATATATCACAGGGTATAGCCGCCGGCCACGGCCATCAGGTTTTGAAGATGACCAGTTCCTGCGGTTAGACCGGCTCGATAATGCAAACTCAAAATTACAGGGATGGTGGAACGCTACTTATTACCCGGTGGAAAACTGTAACAGCGTGATTGAAAACGTAAGCGTAACACTGGTGGTAGATGAATTAACCAAGCAGCGTTACCTCGGTGAAGCGCATTTCCTGCGGGCATGGTATTACTTCCAGGCAGTACGGCTTTTTGGCGACATTCCCCTGAAACTCACCACCACAAAAGATATTAATGATGTAAGAATCCGCCGCTCGCCGAAAGCAGCCGTATATGAACAGATTGTGAAGGACCTTACCGTAGCAGAAAATGCCGGTCTCCCCTGGACGGATCAGAGCGGGCATGTAAGCCTGGGCGCCGTAAAATCTTTGCTGGCAAAAGTATACATCACCATGGCCGGTTATCCGTTGCAGAAAGGAATGCCTTATTACCAGAAGGCCTATGACAAGGCGATGGAAGTAATCGACAGCCACCAGTTTTCCCTGTTTGAGCAATACAGCGATCTGCGTAACCCCGCGGTGCAAAATACCCGGGAGCATATTTTTATGCTGCAGCGCCATCCTACGGTGGCGGTGAGCAACATTCACTGGGCCTATCTTCCATATCCCGGTCAGCCGGTTTCTATACAACCCGCCTATGGTGGGGCCATGGCGCCAGCGCCCGCGTTTTATGATTCGTATGCAGCAGACGACGGACGCAAACAGGAAAAGGCTTTCTTCTATACGAAATACCCGCGTTATGGCAACCCGGCCGAAACCATCTTTTTCTCCGAACCTTATATCTTCAAATTCTGGGATGAGGAAGCAGAAAAAACCGGCCGCTCAGGAGCTAACTTTCCCCTGATACGTTACGCGGATATTTTGCTTTTATGTGCAGAAGCAAAAAGTGTAATCGACGGTGGCACTACATCCGATGCCGCGGCTATCGACGCCTGGTATTCGGTACGCCACCGGGCATTTCCGGCAGCGCCTAAGCCTGCGGCTTTAACAACAGATGATATTCTCAGGGAAAGATATTGGGAACTGTGTTTTGAATTCCAGACCTGGTACGATATGCTGCGTACCCGCAAAGCCTTTGATGTGGCACGCGGCCGCATGACTAACCTCGTCGGATACAAAGCCCCCAACCACCTGCGGAGCTTCGAAGAAACTGATTTTCAATTTCCATTACCATTAGCTGAAGTTCAGAAAAACCCGGACTTGGCCCTTTAACAACAGCATGAAACGAATGACTATTTGCCTGGCGGTTTTACTCACCGCTGCGGCACAGGAATCTTTTGCCCAGCAGCCTTACTTTATTGATGGCTATCATGGCGGCGTTTACGGGCACTATCCCGTAGGATACACCCGGTTTATAAACAGCCAGCTGCAGGCAAACCCTAACTGGAAAATTAACCTGGAAATAGAACCGGAAACCTGGGATATGGTGAAGACCAGTGAACCGGAAGCATATACGGTTTTCCAACAATTATTTGCCGATCAATCCAACAACGGCCGCATAGAATATGTGAACCCGGCATATGGTCAGAGTTATCTCTACACCAGCTCCGGTGAAAGTATGATCCGCCAGTTCAGCTATGGCATACAAAAAGTAAGGGAACATTTTCCCGGCGCCCGGTTCACTACTTATTCAAGTGAAGAACCCTGCTTTACCAGCGCTCTGCCACAGGTACTCCGCTCGTTCGGATTTAAATATGCATCCCTGAAAAATCCGAATACCTGCTGGGGAGGCTACACCCGCGCATTTGGCGGAGAGTTGGTTAACTGGCAGGGCCCCGATGGCAGCCGGCTGCTAACCGTGCCGCGATATAGTTCGGAAGCCTTATTACCCAATTCTACCTGGCAAACTACCGCCTGGAACAACAGCAAAGAATATTTAGCATCCGCACGGGCCGCCGGCATCGCCAATCCCGTGGGCATGTGCCTGCAGGATGCCGGCTGGCGCAACGGCCCCTGGCTGAAAGATAATGCACAGTATGAAACGTGGCGGAATTATATCGGCAGCGTGGCCGGCAAAACAAATGTGCCCTCATGGCGCTTTAGCCAGGAAGACATCCAGGTAAGCCTGGTATGGGGTGCGCAGGTATTACAGCGTATTGCACAGCAGGTGAGAGCAGCAGAAAATAAACTGATAGCAGCAGAAAAATATGCCGCCATTGCCACGCTATGTGATCATGTTGCATGGCCGCAGCAACAACTGGATACCGCCTGGAAATCACTGCTGCTGGCCCAGCATCACGACTGCTGGATCGTGCCTTACAATGGCAGCAAGGATGATACCTGGATCGATAAAGTACAACACTGGACAGATAACACCATCGCTGTAAGTGACAGTATCTTGCAACAAAATAATAACGGCGCTGCTTTTATACGCGTGTTGAATACCACTGCACGCCGCCGCGAAGAATGGATTGATTTACCGGGTGGCAATTGGAAAGTAACAGACAGTAAAGGAAGACAGGTGCAAACAGCGCAGGGATCCGTTAAAGTTTCCGTGCCGCCAATGGGATTCAGCGTTTACAGGTTGCAGCAAATAACAGGTACAGAAAAAGATACCCGTTCGGAAACAGGACGCTATCTGCTGGAAACAGACTTATACCGCGTAGAAATAGACCCCGCCAAAGGCGGCGTTATCACCAGCCTGGTAGTTAAAGCCACCGGCAAAGAAATGGTAGACACAAAAAGCAATCGCGGGTTCAATGAACTCAGGGGATACTTTTACCAGGAAGGCGCCTGGCGCTCCAGCATGGATACGGTAGCGGTTATCCGCATTACTGAAAATAACAAAGCCCGCGTGTCGGCGGAAATCAACGGTTTTATTGCCGGTCACCCATTTACACAACAGCTTACACTTACCAATGGTCAGCGAAGAATAGATATGAAAGTAACCATAAACTGGAAGGGCAATCCCGGCATAGGCGCCTATTCTCAGGCTAACAACTATAGTACGGAAGCATATCACAAAGCATTTTATAACGATAGCTGCAAACTGCAGGTGCTGTTCCCGCTTTCTCTCTCTTCACAAAAACTCAGTAAAGATGCACCGTTTGATGTAACGAATAGCCGGTTGGAAAATACTTTCTTCAGCAGCTGGGACAGCATTAAAAATAATGTCATCCTCCACTGGGTGGATGTAACCGATGGCAACGCAGGACTGGCCCTGTTTACCGATCATACTACCAGTTATGTGCATGGAAAGGATTATCCGCTGGGTCTTACGTTGCAATATGCAGGCAGGGCGCTCTGGGGACGTAATTATGATATTACCGGCCCTACAGAAGTGAATTATGCCATCGTTCCGCATAAAGGCAATTGGGAAACGGGCGCCATCCCCAATGAGGAAGCACGCTGGTGCGAACCACTGCAGATATTGCCTGCCACCGGTGGAAAAGATTTTTCCCTGCTGGCAGTAGCGGATGATCATTGGCAGGTATCCGCCCTGCAGATTGATGGAAAAGATTTGCTCATCAGGTTGTACAATGCGGGTGGAAATAACGGTCAGCAGCAACTGTCTTTCAACGGTAAAGCGGCGCAGGCTGTTATAGAACAACTGGATGGACAGGCAGTGGAAACCCTGCAACAACGGCAGACTGCAGGCAAAACAATCATCCGCCTGGCGATACCACGTTTCGGTATCCGCACCATCCGGCTGAAAAATGTAATTGTAAATAACTAAACCACAATATGAAAAAGTTCGTGTATTCCATCGGGTTATGCCTCGCCACCTTGTTCACGCAGGCGCAGGTAAAACCCTTTCAACAAAATGACCGCGTGATTTTTGTAGGCAACAGTATCACCGAAGCAGGAGCCTATGTCTCGTATATTTATCTCTACTACATGACCCATTTCCCCGGCAAAAAACTGGTGATCCTCAACGGTGGCATTGGCGGCGACAAAGCATCGGATATATACCGCCGCCTGGATTATGATATCCTGGCTAAAAAGCCTACGGTACTGGTGCTCACATTCGGTATGAACGACACCGGCTACTTTGAATTTAACAGCAGCGATGCTGCTAAAACCGCCGCTGAACGGATTGCCGCGTCCCGCAGCAGTTATCAGCAAATAGAACAACGGCTGCTCAAACTGCCGGCTATACAAAAAGTAATGATGTCGTCGCCGCCATACGATGAAACCGCGAAGATACCAGGGAATTATTTTCCCGGTAAACAACAGGCCATGCTGGAAATAATAAAGTTCCAGGAGCAGGCGGCACAGAAAAATAACTGGCCTTTTACAGACCTGTTCCGGCCCATGAAAGCGCTGAATGAACAACTGCAGCAAAAGGATTCCACTTTTACCATGATTGGCCCCGACAGGATCCATCCCGGTAATGCAGGACACCTGGTAATGGCTTCCCTCTTCCTGAAAAGCCAGGGACTGAAAGGCAAACCTGTGGCAGCAGTAAGGATTAACGCGAGCGCTGGTAAATTGCAGCAGGCGGTGAATTGTAATATCAGCCAGCTGACAGCTTCCGGTAATAAAGTAAGTTTCGGCTACCTGGCCGCGTCATTGCCCTTCCCCATAGATACGGTGTCCCGCATCTGGGGTAATGACCAGAAACAATCTGATGCATTGAACTGGATACCTTTTACAGAAGATTTTAACCGGGAAATGTTACAGGTAGATGGATTGTCGTCCGGAGATTATACACTGCTGATAGACGGCCACGCCCTGGGCAAATGGTCGGCTACCGCATTGGCAGAAGGTATTAACCTCGCCACACTGCCGGAAACGCCGCAATACAAACAGGCGTATTCCATCATGCAGCTCAATCTCCGCCGTGCAGAGCTGGAAGGCCATTTACGCAGCTACTATTGGGTACAGGGTAACTTTTTTGATAAAAGAAATTCATTATTGCAGGATGATGCCGCAGCACTGGACAGTGTACGCACCGCCGCAAAAACAGATGGTATGCTGCGCTTCCACGAAGGAAATTATGAAACAGCCATGTACAAAGAACTGCGTACGGCCTGGCTGAATGAGATCGATACCATCGTTAAACTGATCTATACGATCAACAAACCGGTGCTTCATAAAATTGAGATCGTTAAAATTTAAAGATGAAAATCACTGCTTCTATATTCGTTTCCGCACTCTTCCTGGTTGCAACGGTTGGTAAGGCCCAGGGGCCCGCTGCTTACGTAAACCCTTTCATCGGCGCCAGTACCAGTGAAGATGCCGCCGGCAGCTACCACGGCCTCGGCAAAACTTTTCCCGGTGCCGCCACGCCGTTTGGCATGGTGCAGCTCAGCCCCAATACCATTACCGGTGGCGACAACGGCTCAGGATACAGTTATGAACATACCACCATAGAAGGCTTTGCCTTTACGCAAATGAGCGGCATCGGCTGGTATGGAGATCTTGGCAACTTCCTGGTGATGCCCGCCACCGGCCCCCTGCAAACTGCCGCCGGCAGCCGGCAACATCCGGAAGAAGGGTATCGTTCTACCTACTCAAAAAAAGAAGAAAAGGCTACCGCAGGGTACTACTCCGTCCTGCTCACAGAAAATAATATCAAAGCAGAAATGACCGCCGCTCCGCACAGCGGCATCATGCGCTTTACCTTTCCCGCCAATCAGCAATCACGCCTACAAATCGACCTGGCCCGCCGGGTAGGCGGTACCTCCACCTGGCAGGAAGTGAAAGTGATCAACGACAGCACCATCGCAGGGTACATGCAGTGCACACCGGAAGGCGGCGGCTGGGGAAACGGCGATGGTAAAGGTAATTACACGGTATACTTTTATGCACAATTCAGTAAACCACTTTCAAAATGCGGCGTCTGGAGTGCAGACATCCCCGACGGATGGTCGCGTAAACGGGAAGACATTGAAAGCGCCCGCTACCAGCAACAGATCGCAAAAAGCAACGGTGATACCCGGCACTAAAGAAAAAGCAGGTAAACATCTCGGCTTCTATACAGAATTTGCCACAACAGAAAAGGAAGCTGTACTGATGAAAGCAGGCATTTCCTTCGTTAGCATCGATGGCGCCAGGAATAACCTGGAAACAGAGATCAAAGACTGGAATTTTGATGGTATCAGGCAGCAAACCTTCAACTCCTGGAACAAAGCGCTGGGAAAAATAACGGTAACAGGAGGCTCGGAAGAGGAGAAGAAAATATTCTATACAGCCCTGTATCATACCATGATAGACCCGCGCAATTTTTCTGATGCGGATGGAAAATATATCGGGGGAGATGGAAAAGTTCACGCCGTGAAAAACTTCACCAAACGCACCATCTTCAGCGGCTGGGACGTATTCCGCAGCCAGATGCCCCTCCAAAGCATCATCAATCCCCGCGTAGTAAACGACATGGTGAATTCACTGGTCACCCTGGCAGATGAAAGCGGCAACCAATACCTGGAACGCTGGGAATTCCTGAACGCCTACAGCGGTTGCATGATCGGCAACCCCGCCGTATCGGTGATGGCAGATGCTTGGGCAAAAGGAATACGTGGCTTTGATATCAGTAAAGGCTATGCCTTCGCCAAAAATTCCGTAGAGAAATTTGGGAACGGCAGCAAAGGATATTCCACCGGCGGACTAAGCGTATCGCTCACGCTGGAATACGCGTACTTCGACTGGTGCCTCGGCAAACTGGCCGGCGCACTCGGCAAAAAGGACGATGCGAAAAAATACCTGGTCCGAGGCGCCAATTATAAAAATGTATTTGACACCGCCAAAGCATGGTTCCGCCCGCGCAACGACGATGGCAGCTGGCAACCCTGGCCGGAACAGGGCCGCATGCAACAGGGATATGGCACTATTGAAAGCAGCCCTTATCAGCAGGGCTGGTTTGTTCCGCACGATGTGCCCGGCATGGTAGCCCTCATGGGTGGAAAAGAAAAGGTATTGGAAGATCTGACCGTATTCTTTGATAAAGTTCCGCAAAACATGATGTGGAACGATTATTACAACCATGCCAACGAACCGGTTCATCACGTTCCGTTTTTATTCAACCGCCTGGGCGCCCCCTGGCTTACCCAGAAATGGACCCGCGAAATCTGCGCCCGCGCTTATCATAATTCGGTGGAAGGACTGGTAGGTAATGAAGATGTAGGGCAGATGTCTGCCTGGTATGTACTGGCCGCCAGCGGACTGCATCCGGTATGCCCCGGAAGTACCCGGTATGAGATCACCAGCCCGGTGTTTGATAACATTAGCATCGCCCTGGATCCGGCTTACGCCAAAGGCAAACAGTTTACTATCAGCGCCCGCAATAATTCGTCTGCCAACCGCTACATCCAGCGCGCCTGGTTAAACGGCAAACCATACGCCCACTGTTATATCAACCACGCAGATATCACTGCCGGCGGCACACTGGTACTGGAAATGGGTAACCAGCCGGCAAAAAACTGGGGAATTAAATAAAAATTAATGGAAGAATGGCGGTAGGGTCTTTTTAAGGTGTCATACCATAGGGACAAACCGTAACCAATCAAAAAAGATCCCGCATCATAGGCCACTGTAGAAGACCGCTTTTACAGAACAGGCGATGTCATGCCACGTATGTAAATTTTTATCACCAAAAGCTGGATGCTAACACGTATTAACGTTATGAAAATGAAATTTGCGTTCACTGCTCCTGTATGCCTGTGCATAGGAATTTTTACCCTCGCTTCCTGCGGTAAAAAGAACTTCCTGGATCAGACGGAAACGACTAACCTGAACGAGCAAACGGTATTTGCCGACAGCGCCCGCACCGTCGCTTTCCTCTCCAACATTTATGTCGACATTGGCTTTGCGGAAAACGCTACCCGCTTTGGCAACGGCGGCCTCGATGCCTCCTGCGATGAAGCGGAACCACAGAAATCTGCCACGGTGACCACCTCCATTCAATTTGCCACCGGTACCGTCAATCCTTCTATCATCAGCGCCGACGCCTGGAACCTGCCCTATACCAATATCCGCAGGGTAAACCAGCTGCTGAAGCACCTGCCCGGCTCACCCATCCCGTCGTTTATCCGCAACGTGATGGCCGCGGAAGCACGCTTCCTGAGAGCATGGTATTATGCCGATCTGCTGAAACATTATGGAGGTGTTCCGCTGCTGGGCGACTCTGTGTATAAGGTGGAAGATAAGATCCCCGCGGTGCGCAACTCCTATAAAGAGTGCGTGGACTACATCATATCTGAATGCGATGCAGCCGCCGCTGTATTACCACTCGTGCGGATTCGCGAAGATTACGGCCGCGCCAGCGGAGGCGCTGCTATGGCGCTGAAAGCAAGGGTGCTGCTGTATGCCGCCAGCCCGCTCTTCAATGGTGGCGGTATCAATCCGCAGGAGGCGCCTACAGGGTACCCCGACAATGTTCCGGGACGCTGGAAGCTCGCCGCCGATGCCGCTGCTGCCGTAATGAACACCGCTGCTTATTCTTTGAATGAAGATAATACCACTGCTCCAGGTTATGGCTTTTATAAATTATTTACCCTTCGGGTGAACCCGGAGTATATCTTCGCCAGGATGCAGGGCGGCAACCGTGAACTCGAAAGCGCCTGGCAACCGCCATCGCGGAACGGCGCCCAGGGAGGCTTCCCTTACCAGGGATTTGTAGACGCCTTCGGCATGGCAAACGGTAAACCTATTACCGATCCTTCATCAGGCTACAACGCAGCCGATCCATACAGCAATCGTGATCCACGACTGGCCTATTCCGTCATCCGCGACCAAACGCCGCTGATACAAAACACCGGCCTGAAAGAACCGGTCAATATTTTTCTCGGCCCCGATGGCAAAGGCGTAAGCCAGGATGCGGTACATGCCGGAACACCCACAGGTTACTACACCAATAAAATGCTCGATGAAAATATTGCCGCCAACTTTATACACGGCTCGCAACGCTGTTTTCCGCTGATGCGCTATGCAGAAGTTCTGCTAAACTTCGCGGAAGCACAAAACGAATATGCAGGCCCGGTGCAGGAAGTATACAATGCGGTGGAACTGGTACGTAAACGCGCAGGACTATCGCCGTATGAATTGCCGGCAGCACTTACAAAAGAACAAATGAGAGAGGTCATCCACGCGGAAAGGAGAGTGGAACTGGCATTTGAAGGCCACCGCTTCTGGGATGTAAGAAGATGGAAGATCGCCCCGCAAACAGAAAATAAACAAATGACCGGCATGGAAGTGAAACGCAACGGCGCGAACGTTACCTATACCATCTTCCCCGTACGCAAACACAATTTCCGCGAAGCCATGTACCTGTGGGCCATCCCGCAGGGAGAAACCGCGAAATCGCCTGAGTTAAAACAAAATCCATCCTGGTAAAAAGCAACATTATGAAATCAAGATTCCAGATATGTTTACTGATGCCAATACTGGTACTCATCATCAACTCCTGTCACCGCAGTGAAATACTGGTGCCCGAGCCGGTGAAAGATATTGCAGGCGAATGGCGCATCGTTAAAGCAGTGCGCAATGGCGTGGATATCACTACACTAACGGACTTCACAAAGTTCAGGATACGCTTCACCGCCGATCTTCAATATACCATTGAAAATCCATTGCCTTTCGTGGTCAGTAAAAACGGCAGCTACGCACTGGATGATCCCAAATATCCTTTCCGGATCAGCTTCAGTCAAACGGGCGTCAGCAGCCCGGTCAGCACCACCTTCACTTACCCGGTGGTAAACGGAAAACGGAACATCAACTTTTCGTTCAGTCCTGGCTGCACCGCTAACACATACGACTACACACTCGAAAGATTGCATCCCTGATCCAACACAACATAACACGTTATGAAAAAATATACATACGGTATCATCCTGTTCCTCTTACTGCTGGCTGGTTGCGTATTCCTCGACGGGGTGGACGAGCCCTCTGCTGCTAAAGCAGGAGAGAACATCACCATCACCATGCATAACCGGATCGATGTAGCCGACGGCGGCCGCACCGGCGTAAGACTGATCATTGGTTTCCTGGCGCCTAAAAACTGGGCGGCAGCAGCCAATTCAACGATTACCTATACCACCACTTCCTATGGCAACGGTAAAATGGTGCCGGTGCCTTCGTCTGTTCTCGTCGGCGGCCTGTCATGGCCGGCGGCACTGAAAAACAGGTTCGGCATGGGCGGCAACTATATGACAGACAACCTCGAATGGGTAGTGTTCTGGACAGATCAGGCCTATAATGTACCACAAGGCGTTAAAGATAAGATCGATGTTACCATGGTGATCAAACCAGGTCCGGAAAATGTACAGTTTAAAACCGGCTACTTCCTTGGCACCAGCAGCGATGGACTCAGCGATGTATTTGGTTCCAACAATGTATACAAAAGCATGTTCAAAGATTGCTTCTCCATCACGGATGGTCAGGGCGATCTCATCGACTTCTGCAATCCGCAGATAGCGGCGGTAAGCCCCGGCATGGCCACCGACAATGACTTCCTCACCCTGAGCTTCGACCCGGATGTAGTGTCTACAGCGCTCAATGGCGTAAGCAACATTTATCTCTGCGCAAAAGGATATACCAGCGATGGACATATCCTCGAAGCCTGCACGCAAACGGAAAGCTCAAAACTGAAAAGCTATACCGGTAATAAATCTGCTATCACCATCTGGCCCCGCGCATATTTTAACATGCAGGAAGGACAAACGCTGGAGAAGATCGAATACTTTTTTACAGATGCTACCGGCACGGTGAAAGTAGGATTTAGCAATACCACTGCCCCTTTTGTGTACACCTTCAAATGTCAATAACAATGGCTCACAGCTACATCAATAAATATATTTCAGCCCTTGCCTGTTGTGTACTTGCGGTTTGCGCGAATGCACAGGCACAGCAAACCGGTATCATCTCCGGCCGGCTGATAGATAACTATGGCCAGCCACTTGCAGGGGCGGCCATCTCTGTAAAAAATACCGGCGACACTGCCAGCAGCAATACCAACGGCGCATTCAGTATCCATGCGGCCCTGAACAGCACGCTGGTTATCCAATATCCCGGTTACAAGGCAATAGAACAAAAAATACACGATACCACCGCGCTCACACTGCGCATGGACGAACTATTTATCCCTTTACCCCAACGTATTCCCGTACTCTATGGAGAAGCCTCCCCGAAAAGTTCGGTAGGCGCCATCGGTACGGTATACACCAATCAATTGTCTACCACACCGGCCACCTTGTTTGCCTACGCATTACCAGGCCGCTTGGCAGGATTGTATACCCAGCAGGTAAGCGGCTTCCGGAACCCGGGCACAGGTAACAACTTCGATGTAGATATCTTTATCGGGAACATTCCCCGGCCAGGCGCATCGGAACCCAATGATAATACAGAAATGAATCTGTCGTTGCGCGGGCAGGTACCGGTAACAATCGTAGACGGAATACAGCGGGATGTGTTTTCCATCGATCCTGAAAATATAGAATCGATTTCAGTGCTGAAAGATGGATTGTCTACCATCATGCTCGGTCAGCGCAGCTCCCGCGGGGTATTACTGGTCACCACCAAACGCGCCCGCGCCGGCAAACCACGCGTATCCTTTACTGCACAAACAGGCATCCAGCAATCTCTCAGCCAGCCAAAGCCTTTGCCGGCATGGCAGTATGCTTACCTGCTGAACGAAGCCCTGCAGAACGATGGCAAAGCGCCGCTGTACAAGGAATCCGACTTTATCGCCTTCCGCGATCATACAAAACCTTACACCAGCCCGGACGTAAATTGGTATAACACCATCCTGCGCGATAACGCTCCTATGTCCCGCTACAACCTCAACATCAACGGCGGCGGTAATGTAGCCCGGTATTCCGTGTCACTGAATTATACCGGTCAACAGGGTATATTCAAAACTTCTTCTGATAATAACTATAACACCAACGCAGGATTAAAGCGTTACCTGATCAATACCGACGTAGACATTGACGTTACACGTAACTTCAATGTAGGCATGCAGCTCTTTGGCCGCCTGCAGGAAGGAACGCAACCGGGCGCCGGAACTAACAACATATTGGGAAACCTCCTCGGAACACCGAACGGCGCTTATCCCGTTTACAATCCCAACGGCAGCTGGGGCGGTACCAGTAACCTCACCAGCAACCTCCTGTCGCAAACCATTAACAGCGGCTATATACAGGATAACAGCAAAGATGTGATGGCAAATGTAAATTTGCAGTATAATCTTGGCGACTGGCTGCCCGGCCTGTCCTTAAAAGGAAAAGGCAACCTGTCTATACAATCAGCCAATGCAATAGACCGCAGTAAAAGTGACCTGGTATACCGCGTATCGATAACAGATGAAGACACGCTGTATACCAAAGCAGGTAACGCAGTGGCGCAGCAGAATAATTTCATTTCCGTTTTTAATGCGCAGTATTTCTTTGGACAGGCATCACTGAACTACGACCGACAGTTTGGTCCGCATGGCGTGAATGCCGTAGTGCTGGCCGATACGAGGCAAACCATCTTTAACTATGATCTGCCTGGTAAATCTACCAACATATCAGGTAAAGTAGCTTACAACTACGCAGGTAAATATTTCATAGAGGGCGCCCTCAACAGGAGCGGCTATAACCGCTATCTGCCGGGTAAACAATATGGCACTTTCTTCGCCGGCGGCATCGGCTGGGACCTCGCACAGGAAAACTTTCTCAAAGAAAACAACGATTGGTTAAACCAGCTGAAACTAAGAGGTACCTATGCACACACCGGCAACGGTATCGATAATTCCGGCTATTATATCTGGCGCCAGGACTTTAGCGAAGATAATGGCATTGGCGGCGGCATATACTCCCAGGGGACAGCGAGATCCGCAGGTTCCGGCTTTAAGGAGAATGGCCTGGCCAATGTGAATATCTCCTGGGAAACCGCGCGGAAAATGGATGTAGGAATGGACCTGTCGTTATTTAATAACAAATTGCAGGTAACGGCCGATTATTATCACGACCGCTACGAAAATCTCCTGCAGATACGCGGAAAAAGTATCGCCCTCTCCGGCGCCGCCTATCCCCCGGAAAATATCGGTATTAACCTCTACCAGGGTGGAGAACTTACGGTAACCTACCAGGGCAGGATAAAGGATTTTAACTATTTCGTTACTGCCAATGGAAGTATCGAAGGCACCAAAGTGGTGTTTATGGATGAACAGCGCCGCGACTACGACTGGAACAAAAGAACAGGACAGCCGGTAGGCATGCGCTTCGGTTATATAGCAGATGGCTTTTTTGCATCAGCGGAAGAAGCGGCCGGCAGCGCTACCATCGCCGGTTATAAACCACTGGCAGGCGACATACGTTACAAAGACCTGAACGGCGACGGCGTCATTAACCAGTTTGATGAAGCGCCTATCGGTACGCATAAGCCTCGTATTTATTATGGCGTTAACATCGGTTTTTCCTGGAAAGGAATAGAAGCCAGCGCATTGTTACAGGGTGTGGGTAACAGAATTAACTATGTAGATAATTTTGCCACCGAAGCAGGTTTCCAGTTTCAGAACTTCACCTACGGTCAGGCTTATGAACAGATCACCGGCCGCTGGACACCGGAAACAGCGGGTACCGCTACCTATCCGCGTTTGACTGCCGACGCGAACAACAACTACAATAAATTCAGCTCCTCTTTTTGGGTACGTAATGGTAATTACTTCCGGCTGAAAAATATAAATGTTGCTTACAATCTCCCTTACCGCTGGACAAGCCGCGTGAGGCTGGGCAGCGTAAAGGTATTTGCCAATGCACAGAATCTGTTTACACATGCTGCATACGATTTCGTTGACCCCGAAGTAGGAGTGGGAGCTTATCCCATCCAGCGGGTACTGAACACCGGTATCAACATAAAATTCTAGTCAGCCATCTAAACAACGCACCATGAAACATTTCCGCATATTGATCTTCCTGGCCGGCTGTATGACAGTCATCATCAGCTGCAGAAAAGATTACGAAGTTATTCCACTCGAAAAAGTAACCATCGAGTATGTATTTGACCAGGATGATTCACTGGGTACCTATGCTAACAAATTTCTCAACAGCATCTATTCCAAACTTCCCGGTGGCTACAACCGTGTAGGCGGCGATTTGCTCGATGCAGCCTCAGATGATGCCATCTCCGGCCTGGTAGGTACCTCCGCGGTATCACAACTTGCCACAGGTGCATTCACCTCTTATGCACCCATCACAGACGAATCGCCCTGGAACAATTGCTACGCCGCTATCCGCGCTGCCAGTCTTTTTGTTTCCAACATCGACGTGTCGCCCGTAAAGGAAAAATTACCCAACGGCGCCTCTATCCGCTACGCATGGAAAGCAGAAGCCCGTTTTATCAGGGCGCTGTTTTATTTTGAACTGCTGAAACGCTATGGCGGTATACCACTTATGGGAGATAAAGTAAGAGAGCTGGGAGATGATGTGCAGATACCGCGCAGTTCTTTCGCAGATTGCGTAAACTATATTGTAAACGAATGCAACGCCATCAAAGACAGCCTGCGTCCTAATCCCATTGTAGCGCCGGAGTTGAACAGCCACCGTGCCACCAGGGGCGCTGCACTGGCTTTAAAAGCAAGGGTGTTGCTGTATGCAGCCAGTCCCTTGTTCAACGGGCAAAATATCGAGGCCAGTAATCCGCTGACAGGTTACAGCAGTTATGATAAAGCACGCTGGAAGCTGGCAGCAGATGCCGCCCGGGAACTGATCAATGAAAAGACTTTCGCGCTAGTACCCAATTTCAAAGATGTATTCATCACCCAAAACAACAGTGAGGTTATCTTCTTCCGCCAGGGGGGAAACACTACGGAAATTGAAAGTACCAACGGACCGGTAGGTTTTGCCGCGGTAGCAAGAGGGCGCACCAATCCCACCCAGGAACTGGTGGATGCCTTCCCTACCAATGCCGGGCTGGCGATCACCGATCCCGCATCAGGCTACAACTCCAATGAACCCTATGCCCGCCGCGATCCACGCCTGGCCATGAGTATCCTGTACAATGGCGCCCGCTGGCTGAATACCGAACTGCAAACATTTCAGGGCGGTCAGCACCGGCCCGGCGGCGCAGAACCCGGTACGAAAACATCTTACTATATGCGCAAGTTCATGGGCAACTTTGAAAATGCCACGCAGTACAGCAATACAAGCCACGACTGGATCATCCTGCGCTACACGGAAGTATTGCTCAATTTTGCCGAAGCAGAAAATGAATCCAACGGCCCCACTGCGGAAGTATACCAGGTGCTGAAAGATCTGCGCGCCCGTGCTGGGATTGCAGCCGGCGATAACGGCATGTATGGTCTGAAGGAAAATATGACAGCAGATGAAATGCGCAATGTAGTGCGTAACGAAAGAAGGATAGAACTGGCCTTTGAAGAACACCGCTTCTGGGATATCCGCCGCTGGAAAATTGCGCAGCAGGTATATGGAAAGGCACTGCATGGTATGAACATCATCAAGGAAGGACCTGCCTTTAGCTACAACCTGGCGGAAGTATTTAAACCGGTGTTTATTGCGCCCAAAATGTATTTGTATCCCATTCCATACGATGAAGTGGTGAAGAACGATAACATGCGCCAAAATCCGGGCTGGTAAAGTCATATTCCTTACAAGAAATTTAACTGACTGAAGATGAAAAATATTATACTGTTTCTCCTGCTGCTGGTTGCTGCACCATTTGTGGCAACAGCCCAGCAAAAAAATATAAGTGGTACGGTAAAAGACGTAAATGGGGTACTGCCCGGCGCTTCCATTTCGGAAAAAGGCGTGCCCACCAACGGCGTGATAGCTGATGCCAACGGCCGGTTCAAACTCGCCCTGAAAGGCAGTTCCCATACACTGATCGTAAAACTGATCGGGTTTTCCGCGCAGGAAGTTGACATAGCCGGTCGCGATGCGATTGACGTAGTGCTGCAATCTTCCACCCAGGGCATCGACGAAGTAGTGGTGGTAGGCTTTAACACCGCCAAACGTATCACCAGCACCGGCGCTGTAAGTGCCATTACCGGCGCTGAAATCAGGAACGTACCTACCGCTAATGTGCAGAATGCCTTGATGGGGAAACTGCCGGGATTCGTTTCACAGCAACGCTCCGGACAGCCGGGAAAGGATGCTTCCGATTTCTTTATCCGTGGCGTTAGCTCGCTCAACAGCGATGGAAATAAACCGCTGATCATTGTAGATGACATCGAATATTCCTATGATCAGCTGCAACAGATCAACGTGAATGAAATCGAAAGTATCTCTATCCTGAAAGATGCGTCCACCACGGCAATATATGGTATCAAAGGCGCCAACGGCGTACTGGTGGTGGCCACCCGCCGTGGTAAGGTGGGACTTCCGCAGGTAAACCTCCGCGTGGAATCAGGCCAGCAGTCGCCGGTGAAAACACCAAAGTTTTTGAACTCCTATGATGCGGCGACCCTTGTAAATGAAGCGTACAAAAACGATGGACTGGCGCCGAAATTTACCTCCCAGGACCTGGAACTTTTCCGCAGCGGCGCCGATCCTTACGGACACCCGGATATCAACTGGTATGATGCGGTATTCAAAAAACACGCTTACCAGGCCAATACCAACGTGGATATTTCCGGCGGTACAGAAGCCGTGAAATATTTTATCTCCGGCGGATTCCTCACCCAGAACGGCCTGGTAAAAGACTTCTCTGATCCCAGGAATGAAGTGAATACCAACTACTTCTTCCGCAGGTATAATTTCCGCTCCAACCTCGATATGCGCGCTACCAAAACGTTAACCATGCGGCTCAATCTCACCACCCGTTTCGGTGATATTAACCAGCCTCGGTCGGCCAACGTGGTATCAGAAGTATACAACTTTGAAAAAATACATCCCTACTCCGCACCTTTAATGAACCCCAACGGCAGCTACGCCTATGCCGTGGATACAAAAGATGCCTTGCCTACGCTCAATGCACGGCTGGCCAACGGTGGCTACAGCCGCACTAAAAGAACAGACTTCGATGTGCTGTACGACATCACGCAACAGCTGGATTTCCTGACGAAGGGGCTGTCGCTCACAGGCCGCATTGCATATGGAGGTATCGAACAGTATGCCAGGAATTTATTTCGCGAAGCCGAACCGCCATCGTATTATTATAACCCGGCGGATCAGTCGTACACCCTCGATCCCCGCGGCAACTACCGCCTGCAGAAATACCGGGTAACAGGTAACACAGACCTCTACAGCCGGAATGTAAATACACAGGCTTTCCTTAGCTATAACCGTATTTTCGGTGATCATACATTCAATGGCTTGGCGCTGTATAACAGGCAAAGCTATACGTCGAAGGCAGATATTCCTGCCAACTTCAGGGGCTTTTCCTTCAAGGCAGGCTACAACTATAAACAGAAATACCTGCTCGATTTCAATGGCGCCTACAATGGCTCCGACAGGTTCCAGGCGAAGAAACGCAACGGCTTCTTTCCTGCCGTGGGCGTAGGCTGGAGTATTTCGGAAGAACCATTCTTCAAACGTAACAACAGCTTTGTAAGCCTTCTGAAAGTGCGTGGATCATACGGTGTAGTAGGTTCTGATGTTACGTCAGGTAACCGTTACCTGTACCGCCAGGAATATCTCAATGGCGGCGGTTATTCTTTTGGGGAGAATGATACGCAATCCGGCTCCATCTACGAAGGCGATCTTGGCAACATGGACGTAAGCTGGGAAAAAGCAAAAAAAGCAGACGTAGGGGTCGATGTAAATCTCTTTAAAGACAAACTATCTTTTACGGTAGATTATTTCCACGATATCCGCTTCGATCAGCTGGTACGGAAAGGCTCTGTGCCCAACATGATTGGAATTGGTTACAGTCCTACCAACGTGGCCAGAACCAGTAACCAGGGCTTCGACGGGCAGATCAACTACCGGGGGAATATCCGCCAGGTAAATTTTAATACCAGCCTTGTATTCCAGTATTTCAAAAATAAAGTACTGTTTAAAGACGAAGCGCAACCCGCCTATCCCTGGCTGCGGGAAACGGGACTGCCAATCGATCAGCCATTCGGATACACCTTTATCGGTTTCTACACACCGGAAGATATCCAGAAGATCCAGGCCAATACACACGATAAACCCGCTGCACCACTCAGCGAATATCCTATACAGGCAGGCGACCTCAAATACAAAGATATCAACGGCGATGGCGTGATCGATAACAACGACCAGGGTCCCATTGGAAAACCCAACCTGGCCAGCACGGTATTGGGACTTACCCTCGGCGCCAATTACAAAGGCTTCAGTATTAACCTGCTGTTCCAGGGCTCCTTCGGATACAGCTTCAGCGTAGTGGGCACCGGTATTGAAACTTTCCAGAGCCAGTTCCAGCCTATTCACCAGCAGAGATGGACGCTGGAAAATGCTGATAAGGCGCAGTTCCCGCGGCTCACGAGCAATCCTACCACGGTAAACAGTGCGCGTACGTATATGTCGGATTTCTGGTTGATAGATGCGCGCTATGTGCGGCTGAAAACAGTGGACCTGGGCTATCAGCTGCCCAGCCGCTGGCTGCCGGGCCGGTTGAATAATACACGTGTGTACCTGAGCGCGTATAACCTGCTTACGTGGACCAACTACGATAAGTACCAGCAGGATCCCGAAGTAGCCAGCAACTCCGCCGGGGATGCCTACATCAATCAGCGCGTGATCAACCTGGGTCTCCAAATCAGCTTTAAATAATATCTTATGAACAAAATGCTATTGCTATTGATTACCGGCGGCATTTTTACTTCCTGTGTGAAGAACCCGCTGAGTGATTATCAAAGCCAGGAACGCGCCATCATTTCCTTCCGGTTACCCGAAGGCCAGGTGGGTACTTCAGAGATCATAAACGGAACAGATTCCGCCACCGTTACGGTATGGGTAGAAGACGATGTGGACCTGAGTGCCGTGAGCCCTTTGGTGATGGTATCCAAAAACGCGACTGTGCTGCCCGCGCCGGGAGTGAAGGTGGATTTTGCTGCCAATAACAATCGTTATGCTTACCGCGTCACTTCCGAATCCGGGGAGCAGAAGTACTGGTACGTACGCATCATGAAAAAGACAACAGCTGCCGGTCCGCGTTTGCAACTGCTGCCAAACAATGGCCAGTGGAACCCGGCAGTAAGAGTATACAGCGATCTTGATTACAACGATTATCTTACCCGCTACCAGGGCTGGAACGGCGGCGATGGCTGCTATTCGGTGTTACTGCCGGATGGCCGCCTGCTATGGTCATTCCAGGATAGTTTCTTCGGGCAGGTAAGCGCGGACCGTAACCGCACCAATAACGTAATGCTGCGCAACGCTGCACACCTGCAACTGGATACTTCTTTGCAAAGCTTTGTGCAACTTAACCCTGGTTCAGGGAGTGCCAGTCAAACCTGGATCAAATACGGCAATGCGCCCGAAGACCAGGACTGGTACTGGCCCGGCGCCGGACAGGTATATAATAACAAAGTACAGATGCTGCTAAGTCATGTGAAGAAAACCGGCAGCGGCACCTGGGATTTTGCACACGTAAGCACAGACCTCGCCATCTTCGATTTGCCCTCCATGCAGCTGAACCAGCTGATCCAGGATAAGGATACGCTCAGCAACTACAGCGCCGGCAGCATGAAAGCGCCGGATGGCTATACATACATGTACAGTACGGAGAATGGTTTTCTCACTTCCTCTATGTACGTGGCCCGCGCAGCCAACCATGATCTCACCGGCGCCTGGGAATATTACAACGGAACCGGATGGAGTACCACACCGGTGAAATACAATGTTTGTAATGACATCAGCCAGCCGAACGTGTTTTATAAGAATGGTAAATATTACCTCGTATCGCAGCAAATTATTTTCGGACTGGATATCTATATTCTGGAATCAAATACGCCGGTAGGACCGTGGACGAATAAACGGACACTGTACCATATCCCGGATCAATACAGCGTAGGTTTCATCAGTTATAATTCATTTGTGCACCATGCACTAAGCAGGGAAGGGGAGCTGGTGATTTCTTACAATATCAACCCCACTGATTTTTCCACCAACTTCAACAGTCCCGGTAGTGCCGACAGGTACAGGCCGTATTTTGTACGGATATTCAATTGGCAATAGCAAATAATCATGTTCAACAAAGGAAAAAAAATGCTGGCCCTGTTAATGATCTCAGGGCTGGCAATGAAAGCGCAGGAAAAGACGTTCAGCTTAAACAGCAGTAATAAAGCCGTACACTGGAAAATAAAAGCAGCGGAAGCAGGCCAGGAGCCTGGTCTCCATGCCCCGGACTATAACGACCATAATTGGCTGAACGGCGTGGTGCCGGGTACGGTATTCGGCGCATTTGTAGCAGCAGGATTGGAGAAAGATCCCAACTTCGGAGATAATATTTACCAGGTAGATAAAACAAAATATGACCACGATTTCTGGTACAGGGCCACGTTTACGCCTATACGTAATACTGCTGAAAAGCAGTGGCTGAATTTCGAAGGCGTGAACCGTAAAGCGGAAGTATACCTGAATGGTCAGCGTATTGGCGCTCTGGATGGTTTTATGGATCGCGGCAAATTTGATGTAACGGACATATTGAGATATGACCGGCCAAATGTACTCCTGTTATTAGTGCATTGGCCAGGTACCCCCATCGTGAATTATTCCAGTCCTACCTACATTTCAAGCGCCAGCTGGGATTGGATGCCTTATGTGCCCGGCCTTAACATGGGCATTACGGACGATGTATATCTTGGCAGTTCCGGCCAGGTGACAATTACAGATCCCTGGATCCGCACTGCTTTGCCGGATTCATCGCGCGCAAAGCTCAGCATCAGTATGGACCTGGATAATCATTCGGCCGGCATACAGGAAGGAGAAGTATCCGGTATTATCCAGCCGGGCAATATCCGTTTTTCTAAAAAAATAAAACTACCCGCAGGACAATCGGAGCAGGTAATGTTTCATCCTGAAATAGAACACCCGCAGTTGTGGTGGCCCAATGGCTATGGCAGTCAGCCACTGTACACCTGCCAGTTGCAGTTTGTATCCGGTGGGAAATCATCCGACAGCAAACAGGTAACCTTTGGGGTAAAGCAATACAGCTATGATACCCTCGGCGGTGTGCTGCACATCAGCGTGAACGGCAAACGTATCTTTATAAAAGGCGGCAACTGGGGCATGTCTGAATACATGCTGCGCTGTCGCGGTGAAGAATACAACACGAAGGTGCGGTTGCATAAGGAAATGAACTTTAACATGATCCGCAACTGGATAGGCAGTGTTACTGATGAAGAGTTTTATGATGCCTGCGATAAGTATGGAATGCTTGTATGGGACGACTTCTGGCTGAACTCACATCCTAACCTGCCAAAAGATGTTTTTGCCTTTAACAGGAACGCCGTGGAGAAAATCAAACGCCTCCGTAATCATCCCAGCATCGCGGTTTGGTGCGGCGATAACGAAGGTTATCCTTTACCGCCGCTGAATGGCTGGTTAAAGGAAGATGTGAGCGCCTACGATGGCAACGACCGCCTTTACCAGGCAAATTCCCACTCGGATGGATTAACCGGCAGCGGCCCCTGGGCCAATTTCATGCCCGCCTGGTACTTCACAAAATATCCCGGTGGCTTTGGAGGAACACCCGGATGGGGAATGCGCACAGAAATAGGTACCGCCGTTTTCACCTCTTTCGAAAGCTTTAAAAAATTTATGCCCGACAGCAGCTGGTGGCCCCGCAATAAAATGTGGGATCTGCACTTCTTCGGTCCCTCTGCCGCAAACGCAGGCCCCGACCGGTACGACGACGCCATTAATAAAAGTTATGGTAAAGCCACCGGTATTGAAGATTATTGCCGCAAAGCGCAGCTGTTAAATATAGAAACCAACAAGGCATTATACGAAGGCTGGTTGCACCATATGTGGAACGATGCCTCCGGTGTAATGACCTGGATGAGCCAAAGCGCCTATCCAAGCCTGGTGTGGCAAACCTACGATTATTACTACGACCTCACCGGTGCATACTGGGGCGTTAAAAAAGCCTGTGAGCCATTGCATATTCAATGGAGTGCGGCAGATAATTCCGTGAAAGTGATCAACACTACATTGGATCAATACAATGGTTTACAGGCGGAAGCCATCGTTTACAATATGGATGGAACGCCGGCGCCAACCTTCGGCCGGAAAGCAACCGTAGATGCAGCTTCCAATACAGCCACACCATGTTTCGATCTTAACTTCAATATCGATAACCTTGCTTTTAAAAAATCAGCAGTAGCATCTTCGTCATCACCGGAAAGCGCCGGCGCCGGGGCCGTAGCGGATGGCAGCACCGGTTCAAGATGGAGCAGCAACTACACCGACAATGAATGGGTTTATGTGGACCTGGATGCAGTACAGGAAATCAGCAGCGTGATGCTGCATTGGGAAAGCGCTCATGCCCGTGCCTATAACCTCCAGGTGTCCGCCGATGCAAAATCCTGGCAGGATGTGTACGCCACAGATACTGGCAGCGGGGGAATTGAAACCATCCCTATTAAACCCGTAAAAGCGCGTTACGTACGTATGCTTGGCCGTAAACGCGCCACAGAATGGGGCTATTCGCTGTATGACATGGAGGTGTACGGCAAACGCAGCAAAGCATTGACGGATGTACAGTTCATCCGCTTGTTGCTGAAAGATGGACGGGGCAGATTACAGTCTGAAAATTTCTACTGGAGAAGCAGTCGAATGGCAGATTATACCGCGCTGGATCAACTGCCCCGGGTGCAATTGAAAACTTCCTCCAAACTGGAACAGCATGGCGACAGTACCCGCATTATTGCTACCATCACAAATCCCTCATCTGCCCCCGCCTTTGCAGTACATGTGCAGCTGTTAAGGGCAGACAATAACGAACGCGTGTTGCCCGCCATCATGAATGATAATTATTTTACGTTGTTAAAAGGAGAGCAGAAGCGGGTGGAGATAATGTTTGAAAAAGAATTATTGAAAGATGGAAAATATAAACTCCTGGTGACTCCCTATAATCATTAATACGCTGGTATTATTGGATAGAAAAGCCTTTGCCTGGTCAGGTAAAGGCTTTTTTTATGGGGGTATTTATATATCGATTATAGCATATGTATGCTGAATCTACCTTGCTTTCTTTAATTTAGGGCAGAAAATGAGCGAATTTGATAAGGGATAACTCCTATAGTGACCTGGAACTGATAACTATGCTGAAGAGAGGCGATGTGACAGCGTTCGATCTGCTTTATGCCCGTCATTGGTCCGGTATGTACCAGGCGGCATATTACCTGTTGCGCGACCAGGGCGCCTGTATGGACATCATACAGGACATTTTTGCATGGTTGTGGGAGAAGCGGGAGCAACTGGATATACAGGCGGTGCCATCCTATCTCCGGAGCGCTGTCAGGTTTAAGGTGGCTAATTATATCCGCTCCAGTAAGGTGAGGGAGGAATTTTATACAGAACTGGCGGGGTTGTCTTTACCCGAAACACCGGGTCCGCAGGATTTTATGGAGCTGAGCGACCTGAAGTCGATTATCGGGCAGGTGATCCGCAGTTTGCCGGAAAAGTGCCGCGAGATATTTCTCCTGAGCAGGGACGGGCAACTGACGAATCAACAGATTGCAGACTTATTGAATATTTCCATAAAAACAGTCGAGGCACAGAAAACAATAGCTCTGAAACGTATCCGCGCAGCAGTAGATCCTCACCTGCTCGCCTTGTTATTACTCCCGGTGATGACCCATTACCATTAAGATGCCCGGCTCAAAAAAAAATTTGAGACTCTTTTAAGGGTATGTCCTTTTACAATTGCCTATGTATATGACAGGTTACGCATGACACGAGAAGAGGCAATATTATTAACAGAAAAAGTTATATCCGGCACAGCTACGGATGAAGAGCTGCTGCAATACAACCAGCTGTTCAATGCTTTTCAGCAACAGGAAGGCTGGGATGAACACCTGCTGGGCAATAAACAGCTGCTGGAGGATGCGATCCGCCTGCGTTTACAGCCTGTACTCGACCGCAGGCCCAAAGGGAAAGTGGTCCGGTGGTACAGGTGGGCCGCAGCAGCAACGGTAACACTGGTGCTAGGTACCGGCTATTATTTCTATCAGCAACAGCGGCAACAACCGCTGGCGCCCCAGGCGGTCCGTTTTAAGAATGATATTGTGGCGCCGGCCGGTAATCACGCCGTACTTACATTGGGTAATGGTCAACAGATCCTGCTGGATACAGCGGGCAATGGCACGCTTGCCATGCAGGGACAAACCAGCGTTTCCAAAAACGCGAATGGCCAGATCGTTTATAACAGCGCTGGTAACGACGTTAGTTTTAATACTATCCAGGTTCCAAATGGAAGCAAGGCGCTCGCGATTGTACTGGGCGACGGCACCCAAGTCTGGATAGATGCAGGTTCTACACTTACCTATCCGGCTGCATTCAGTGGCGGTAAACGCGAAGTATCCGCAACGGGACAGGTTTATTTTGAAGTTGCACAAAACAGCAACCAGCCTTTCATTGTAAAATCCAGCATCAATAAAACCACCATTGAAGTATTGGGAACCGCTTTCAATCTCCGTTCCTTCCGGGACGAAGAAAAAATGAAGGTCACCCTTGTTAGCGGTACCGTAAAAGTAAATACCGCCGCCGCTTCACAGCTGCTGCATCCGGGCGAACAGGCGGCAACAGCAGGGAGTGCTATACAACTGCTCACCAACGCCGATCTGCAGCAGGTAACTGCCTGGAAGGAAGGATTATTTGTTTTTAATGGCGCTGACATCGCCACCATAATGTCAGAGCTGCAACGATATTATAATGTAGACGTCGACTTTCAGACCGATGTTAAAGATGCTTTTGTCGCGAGAATTCCGAGGGATGTCCCCGTATCTCAGTTGCTGAACTTGTTGGAGATGACCGATCTCGTTCATTTCAAAATTGAAGGACGGAAAATTACTGTGATAAAATAGTACATACACCAGCTCAATCGTCCGATCCGGTAAGGCAGGCCACCTTACCGGCGGGAGAAATGTTGCCAGATTTTAGTTTATCCGCAAAGCGGTATTGTTCATCAAAAATCAACCAGAAGCTATGCTTGTAAAAAAGCTGATGAGCGCTTTATGCCTTTCGAAATCAGGAGAGAAAAAGCCAGGTGCCAACTACCTCAGGACTTATTTACTCATGGGATGCCTGCTATTGGCCACCCAGACTTTCGCACAGAAAGTATCTATGAACATGAAATCAGGTTCCCTGGAAAAAGCGTTCCGGGAAATCGAGAAACAAACGGGGTATAGCTTTATTTATGGGAAGAACCAACTCAGCCAGGCAGCGCCCGTAAACATTGATGTAAAAAATCAGGAGCTGGCAGATGTGCTGAAATTACTTTTCGATAACCAACCCTTCACTTATTCCCTGGTAAGGAAATTTATTGTAATCAGGGTAAAAAAAGCCCCGGGCACTGAAGCGAAACCGGCAAATGACGGGATTACTATCCGCGGGAAAATAACAGATGAGAAAGGAAACCCGATTCCTGCGGTATCCGTGGTGATTCCAGGTACTCCCTTCGGCGCAATGACGAATGAAAATGGAGAGTATGTCCTCAACAGGGCGCCGGCAGATGCAGTACTCGTAGTATCCTATCTTTCCTATGAAACACAACGAATCGTTGTTAAAGACCGTACTACTGTTAACGTTGTTTTAAAGGAGCAGGTAAATGCATTAACTGAAACAGTAGTGATCGGGTATGGAACTACTACTAAAAGATTGAATACCGGTTCGGTGAGCAGCATTACGGCAAAGGATATCGAAACGCAACCTGTCTCCAATCCACTGGCTGCCTTGCCAGGACGTATCCCGGGTGTACAGATCACCCAGCAGAATGGTTTGCCGGGTAGCGCTGCAGTGGTACAGATCAGGGGCCAGGGTTCCCTGAACTCAGGCACCCTTCCTTTATATGTGATTGATGGCGTACCCTTTACCAATTACAACGGATCTTTTCCTCCTACGGATAACCTCAACTCCTTTGGTACCAGTGGCGCCAACGGCGGGATTAGCCCTTTCAGTATGATCAACCCGGATGATATTGAACGGATGGATATCCTGAAAGATGCCGACGCAACGGCCATCTACGGCGCCAGGGGCGCTAACGGCGTGATCCTCATCACTACAAAGAAAGGTAAATCCGGCAAAACAAGGGTGAACCTCAATGCCTATACAGGATCGGGAAAAGTAAACCACTTCATCCCTATGATGAATACTCAGCAATACCTGGACCTGAGAAAAGAGGCCTTTAAAAATGATGGCCTCACACCAAATACAGCAAATGCTCCGGAACTCACCGTATGGGACCAGCATGCTTACACCGACTGGCAGAAACTCCTGGTAGGAGGAACGGCCAGATCCACCGATGCACAGGCGTCTGTTTCAGGAGGGGATACCAAAACGCATTTTATGTTCAGCGGCGGATATCATAAGGAAACTACTGTGTACCCCGGTAACTTCAACAGCCAGCGCCTCACTGGCCGTTTATCTGTTGACCATACCTCTGCCAACAATAAATTTTATGCGGCTTTCACAACCAACTATTCCAACGATAAAACCGTTCTGCCGGCATCAGATGTTATTTCCCTGTACAACCTGCCACCTAACATGCCTTTGTACGACAGCACCGGCAAACTTGCATGGACTGGTCGTTACGATAACCCGCTTGCGCTCCTGCAACGCCGCTATACCAATACAACAACTAACCTGATGACAAACGCCAATCTGCGTTATACCATCATTAAAAATCTCAACTTCAAAGTAAATCTTGGTTATACCAATACCACCCTGGATCAGGTGAATCCACTGCCGGCATCTACGCAGAATCCGGTCAACAATCCGCAGTCGTCCGCCACTTTTGCGAACACACGGTCGCAGAACTACATCGTGGAGCCAACACTCGACTATGGTATCGATCTGAAACAAGGCAGACTGAACTTTTTGGTAGGAGGTACCTACCAGCGAACGCTCAGCACCGGTCAAAATATACTCGGCCAGAATTACAGCAACGAAGCCTTGTTAGGCTCTCTGGTTGGTGCAGGTACTATTGTGCTGAATTCCAGCAACTACTTCGATTACCGTTACGCATCTTTGTTTGGCCGTATCAACTACGATTACCAACAAAAATACCTGCTGAATGTAACCTTCCGCCGCGACGCTTCCTCCAGGTTTGGACCGGATAATATCCTGGCTAATTTCGGCGCAGTGGGCGCTGCCTGGTTGTTCTCTGAAGAAGATTTTATTAAAGACGCACTTCCCTGGCTTAGTCTCGGTAAGCTGAGAGCTAGCTATGGTACCACTGGTAATGACCAGATCAATAACTACATCTACCTGCCTTTGTTGTCATCCGCAGGTACTTACCAGGGGGCTTCCGCACTGCTCCGGGGAACGCTGCCGAACCCAGGTGTGAAATGGGAAACTACCCGCAAGCTGGAGTTTGGCCTGGAGCTGGGCGCCCTGAACGACAGGATCGCATTTACCGGTAGTTACTACCGTAACCGCTCCGCCGATCAACTCCTGTCAGCCGCACTGGCTACACAGTCGGGATACAACAGCTATACTGTAAATGTACCAGCCCTGGTACAAAACAGTGGGGTGGAACTGGAGCTGAATACCCTCAATCTTAAAACATGGAATTTCGGCTGGAGGTCATCTGTCAACGTAACCTTCTACCAAAATAAACTGGTGAAATTTCCAGGGATTGAGAAATCCTTTTATGCCAGCAGCTATCTTGTAGGGCAGCCTATTGACCTTGTCAGAAAATATATTTACACCGGGTATGATCCTAATACAGGAATCCCGCAGTATGTGGATGTGAACAAAGATGGAAGTGTTGATTTTAACAATGACCGTCAGATCATCAAACCAGGTACGCCTTTCTTCGGAGGATTGAACAATAGTTTCAGCTATAAGAACTGGGACCTGAGCTTTTTCCTGCAATATAACCACAGGAAGGGAGCTACCAATACTTTCGATATACCCATTGGCAGCAGCACAAATAATCAGAACACATCTCTGCTCGACAGGTGGCGTCAACCAGGCGATAAAGCAGCCTACCCGGCAGCTACCTCTACTTCCGGCACGCCTATCTATCTCGGCTATACGCCGTATTACAGTTCTACCGCATGGTGGGGAGATGCAAGCTATCTGAAACTGAGATCTGCTTCTCTTTCCTATTCATTCCCGAGGGCATGGATTACAAAAGCAAAGATCAGTAACCTGAAAGTATATGCAGAAGGACAGAACCTGTTTACCTGGGCGAAGAATAAATACATCTACGATCCCGAAACGAGTGTTTCAGGAGGTCCTCCGGGATTGGGTACCGGTATGATTGCCATGCCGCCGTTGAGGACCATTGTATTTGGTATTAACTGTTCATTCTAAAATCTGAATTCGATGTCTTGCTTCAAAATAAATAAAAAGGTAACCGCAGCAATATTACTGACAGGAATTGCTTTTTCTTCCTGCAAAAAACTGGTGGAAATTGGTCCGCCTACAACGCAGGTGGGCCTTGACCAGGCCTTTGCATCCGATGCAACTGCCACCAGCGCAGTGCTGGGGGTTTATAATGCCAGCTTTACACGGGATGTACTTTTCCCTTTGAGTGAAATGCCGGGACTTTCTGCCAATGAACTGCAGAACAATATTTCCAGTCCCGCTTTCGATGAGTTTAAAACAAACAGCATCACCATCACCAACAGCGTGATTAACTTCGTACTCTGGGGATATTCTTACTCCACCATTGCACAGGCCAATGCCATGATGGATGGTATTTCCCGCAGCACTACCTTGTCTGCTCCCGTGAAGAACCAGTTACTGGGAGAAACCAAAGTATGGAGAGCCTTCGTCAATATGTACCAGGTAAATATGTTTGGCGACGTGCCAATGCCGGTTACAGACGATCCGCTGGCAAATGCCACACTGGCGCGTACTCCGGCAGCGCAGGTATGGGAGCAGATCATAAAGGATCTTACAGAAGCACAAAGTATACTCACAGATGCATACCCCGCCACACTGAGAACCAGGATTAACCGGCAAACGGCGAACGCCCTGCTGGCAAGGGCTTACCTGTACCAGAAGCAATGGGCCAATGCAGAATCTGCCGCCAGCACCGTGATCAACTCCGGTATTTACAGTCTGAATAAAGACCTGAACACTACCTTCAGTAATACCAGCAATGAAGTGATATGGCAACTGGCTACGCTTACCGGCTTATCCACCTATACTACCAACAGGAGTGCCAATGGAGGCAGCTATGCAGCAGCAACAGGTTCCGTTCCGGCAGTAACGCTAACGGATACACTTTATAATTCACTGGAAGCAGGCGATAAACGGAAAACCAGCTGGGTAGCAGCAACCGATATCGGGGGCACCAATTATAAAGTGATCACAAAATATAAATTGCGGGTGCTCGCCGCTGGTACCACCACCGGCAATGAGTTTAACGTGATGCTGCGCCTGGCTGAACAGTACCTGATAAGAGCAGAAGCGCGCGCCCAACAGGGCAACCTCACCGGCGCCATTGCCGACGTGGATACCATCCGCGCTAAAGCAGGGCTCCCAATGCTGGATAATAACATCACCCAGCCCAGCCTGCTGCTGGCCATCGAAAATGAAAGAAAAGCGGAATTATTCGGAGAATGGGGACACCGGTGGTTTGACCTTAAACGTACACCTGGAATTTCCAGCGGAGGTAAAACCCGTGCAGATGAGGTGATAGGCGGCATGCGTCCTGCCACCTGGACAAACGCCGACATACTCTATCCAATTCCCGATGCACAGCGTGTTGCTAACCCGGCATTAACTCAAAACCCGGGATATACAAACTAATCATAAACCAACCATGCACAATATGAAAAAAGTACTCCCGATTTTGCTGAGTGGTAGTCTCCTTACCGCCGCCCTGCAATCAAACGGACAGGCAAAAGTTAGCCAGGACTCCCTGATGAGATATTATACGCAGCTCGCTAAAGGCAGTGATGCCGATAAGGCACTGCTGGTGACTAAACTATATGCGCTCACCAAAAGTAAAAAGGAATCCGACTGGCTTACGGCATCCGGTTTCTTTTACCAGCTGAAGCAGGTAAATGTCTCTGACTCTATCCGGCAGGCAGCTGAAAAAAAATTCCCTGCTGGTATCACCGTCCGCGATAAGCAGGTACAACCTATCTACGACGAAAATGACCCGGTGAAAAAAGAAGCGCTCTATAAAGCATGGATGAAGAAATTCCCGCAGGGCAAACTGGACAACGATGTGATCGTTTATGACTATGCCCGCAATAGTGTGGGCACTGCCTATGCGAACGCCGATAATTTGCCAAAAGCACTGGAATATGCCAACAGTATAGAATCCCCTTTCTGGAAAGGGCAGGGGTGGGCAGGAACTGCTGAACGCATTATTAAAAAAGGACACACCGCGGAAGCAAAAGTGTTGCTGAAAAAAGCCGTTGATGATGCCTGGGAATTCAGAACGACCCGTAAGAATGAAATGGCAGCCGGCTTTGCAGCGATGGGCTATCCAGGCTATCTGAGTACCTATGCACAGCTGCTTTACAACGATAAAGAATATGACTCCGCACTGGTGTACCTTAAACGCGCAGAAGAGGCAGAAACACCTGTAAGACCACAGGTAAACGAGATGTATGCAAAAGTGTTCCTGGCAAAAGGAGAATATAAAGAAGTACTCAAACGCATGACTGAAATTGCGGCACAGGGCAAACTGAACGACAACAATAAAGAACTGTTGGCTACCGCCTATGCCAAAGTACGTGGTGATAACAACCTGCAGGGATATATAGACTCACTGAAAAGCGGGCTGGATAAAAAAATGCAGGAAGAATTCGCCAAACAGATCATCACAGAACCGGCTCCTGGCTTCACCCTGAAAGATGTAGATGGGAATACCGTGTCACTGGCAGATTACAAAGGAAAAACCATTGTACTGGACTTCTGGGCCACCTGGTGCGGCCCCTGTAAGGCCTCATTTCCTGCAATGAAAAAGGCAATGGACAAGTACAAAAACGATCCGAATGTGAAATTCCTGTTCGTGCATACCTGGGAAAAAGAAGCAGATGCAACCGCGAACGCGAAGAAATATGTTACCGGCAATAACTTTCCTTTTGAAGTATTGATGGACCTCAAAGATCCTGCAACCGGTGTAAACAAAGTAGTAGAGAGCTATAAAGTGAATGGCATTCCTACCAAGTTTGTTATCGATGGCAAAGGTAACATCCGTTTCCGTTTCACGGGCTTCAGCGGCGGCGACGATGCCGCGGTGGCAGAAGTATCAGCCATGATCACCCTGGCGAATCAACAATAACAGAACAGTTACTTTAAATAAAATAAAACAGCGGAGTGGCATCACTTCGCTGTTTTTATTTTATTACTGAAATGAGTATTGATGAAAACACATAATATCCTTGTGTAAAATTTGTTAACAAAAGGTTACGGAAAATTGATATATTCATAGTCAACCAAAATCAACTGCTGCTATGAGAAATCCAGTTCTTACCGGATGCCTTATCCTGTTATGCCTGTTCACCAGTCTAATAACCTATGCACAGGTAACCACTGCCACCCTGAGCGGCACCATCCAAAGTAAGGAAGGCAAACCATTAGCCGGTGCCACCGTGAAAATCGAATACCGGGAAGCCGGTATCAGTAAAGTAATCATCACCCAGAATAATGGCTCCTTCCAGGTGCCTAATCTGAGGGTAGGGGGCCCTTACAAAGTGACGGCTACTTTCGTGGGCTATTCAGAAAAATCGGAAGAGAACATCTTCCTGGAACTGGGACAAAACACTGCCCTGGACTTACAGCTGGAACTCAGCTCTGCTAACCTGTCGGGCATCACCGTTACCGGCCGCTCCAAAATTTTCGATAACCAGCGTACCGGCGCCTCTTCTAATATCAGTTCGCGTCAGTTGCGTCAATTGCCAACCATCTCCCGCTCTGCGGATGATTTTACCCGGCTGACGCCCTCCGCGTCCGCAACGATCAACGGTACCTCTTTCGCCGGCCGCAATGGGCAATACAATAACTATTCGCTCGATGGCGCCGTATTCAATAACCCATTTGGCCTGGATGCACCTACACCCGGCGGACAAACAGGCGCTCAACCCATTTCCCTGGATGCCATCGACCAGATCCAGGTGAACCTGGCGCCCTACGATGTAACCCAGGCGGGCTTCACCGGCGCCGGCGTTAATACTGTTACCAAATCAGGTACCAATACTTTCGGCGGCACCGTGTACGGTTTTTACCGCAACCAGGGCATGACCGGCAAAAAAGTGGACGGCAACAAAATCGCCGTACCGGATCTCACACAGCTGCAGGCCGGCTTTGCAGTAGGAGGCGCCATCGTCAAAAACAAACTTTTCTATTTCGCCAACTTTGAAACAGAACAAAGAGACGACGCTGCCAGCAGCTACGTGGCCCGAACCGCCGGCAATGGCGACAACAATAACACTTCCCGCGTGCTGGAATCGGACCTGATAGCTGTAAGCGATATCCTGCGGGACAAGTTCAACTATGAAACCGGTCCCTGGCAAGGTTTTAATCTCAAGCAAAAAAATTATAAATGGTTAGCAAAACTCGATTGGGTGATCAACGAAAATCATAGCCTGTCTTTTACCTACAATGGCCTGCAGGCAACTAAAGAAAAACCTGCGCACCCCAACGCCATCCGCGATCGTGGTCCTGATTACCAGACTTTACAATTCAGGAATTCCGGCTATGAGATCGAAAACAGATTGCAATCTTTCGGCGCGGAATTGAAATCCAGTTTCGGCAACCATTACGCCAATAAGCTGAGGGCTGTGTATACCACTTTCAAGGATAAACGGACGCCTTTCTCTGAGCCTTTCCCTGTACTGAATATCACCAAATACGGTACCATGTACATCGTGGCAGGGCATGAGCCATTTTCTATCAACAACCGGCTGAACCAGGATGCCTTCCAGGTAACAGACAATTTCAACATCATCCTTCCCAAACATACTATTACCGTTGGAGGGTCGTATGAGTCCTTTAAATTCGGAAATTCGTTTAACCTTACCGGTTATGGCGCCACCCTTTTCAGTGACGCAGATATCCAGGTTTTCAAGGACAGTGTTCCTGTGAGCGGCAAATATGTTTTTGGTGCATACCCGCTGGATGTGGATGTAGCGGCAGCAAGAGCCGCAGGCGCCGCCGATAAATGGAACTGGTATTATATCACCGTGGCACAGTTATCAACATATCTGCAGGATGAGTGGAAAGCCACCGAAAACCTGCGCGTTACCTTCGGCCTCCGCATGGATATTCCGCTTTATATGAATTCCTCCTTTCAATCGCCGGATGGCAAAAAAACGTCTCCCACCATCCCCAATAACGATGACCTGACCCTCTTCGATGAACACGGAGAACGGGTTACAAACGGCCAGGGAAAACAACTGGACAATACCCGGCTCCCTTCGTCCAAACCGCTGTTCTCTCCAAGGATTGGTTTCAACTGGGATGTGAAAGCCGACAAGAGCCTGCAGCTGAGAGGCGGTTCGGGTCTCTTTACCGGCCGTTTCCCATTTGTTTGGATCGGTAACCAGATTGGCAACCCCACTTCCGGTTTTTATTGCGCCACCGACCGCGATTTTAAATGGCCACAGATCTGGCGCACCAATATCGGCGCGGATATCAGGGCCGGACTGGGAACCATTTTCAGCGTAGATGTAGCCTACTCTAAAGATGTAAATGCCATGATGGTGAGGAACTATAAGCTGGGCACGCCTACGGGCTCCCTGAACAGCGGCATCGGTGATACACGAAGCGTATACAAAGACACCGACAAAGGAGCCGTGAATGCGTATATTTTCACCAATACAAAAACAGGCGATCAGTTCAACACCAGCTTCACCGTTCAAAAAACGTTCGCCAATAACCTGTTTTTATACGGCGCCTATAACTACCTCGTATCGCGCGATGCAAGCTCCATTTCCGCAGAAATCAGCGGCGACGCATTCGACCGGAATCCTATTCTCAATAATGCCAACGAAGCCAGGAATACACCTTCCCTTTATGGAAATACCCACCGCTTCGTAGTGGCCGCCAGCAAAAAGTTCAACTACGGAAAAGGTAAATATGCAACAACCGTTTCCCTCTTCGGTAACTGGAGCAGCGGTAACCGCTTTGCCTATATTTATGGAGGAGACATCAACAACGATGGCACTACCAGCAACGACCTGCTCTACGTTCCCAAGAACAGCGAAATCGACTTAATGCAGTTCGCACCGCTTACTGACGTAAACGGGGTAGTGCAGAATGCAGCCGCCCAGAAGGCGGCGTATAAAGCATTCATCGAGCAAGATCATTACCTCCGGAGCCGGAGAGGTATGTACACAGAAAAATATGCAGGAGTAAGCCCCTGGTTCAGCCAGGTGGATATGCGCGTATTACAGGACTTTTATTTTAAGAGCGGAGAAAAAATCCGGACTGTTCAAATCAGCCTGGATGTAGTTAACCTCGGTAACCTGATCAGCAGCAAATGGGGCGTCCGGAAGTATGCCAGCAACTCAGGTTATTTCCAGCCAATATCTGTAACCGGCGTAACCAATGGCGTGCCTACTTACCAGTTCGATCCTTCTTTGAAAGAAACGTTTATTGCCAGTCCGGATTTGTTAAGCCGCTGGCAAACCCAGCTGGGATTGCGGTTTATATTTTAGCGAAGTAAAATTGGCGTGAATCATCAAATAGCATTTTCAAGTATTTAAGCAAAAAGAAGCTGCCTCATTTATGAGGCAGCTTCTTTTTTATTCGCTTAATTATTGGGGTAATAACAATGAATGGCAGGCCGGTAGCAAATCACTATTACTCTATCAGAAATTTAACAGACAGATAGTAATATTGATCTGTTACCGGCTTATAGTAGAAGTTTTCTTCAGATACTGATTCAGGTGAGGTAAGATCTGTCACGGTAATGGCCGCACCTAATTTTTTATTGATGGCCTTTGCAATGGTGGCAGCCTTTTCTTTGCCGTCGCTGAATGCAGTAGCATATAGTTTTTCGCTGTCTTTAACAGGTTTATATTTTAACCGGGTGCTTACGATAGTCACCACCACTCCATTTGCCAGTTTAACAACTTTTAAAAGTTCTTCTTTGTTACGGGTTTCAAATGTGTATAAGCTGCCTTCCCTGTAATATTGCAACGCCTGATATCCCATTTTATCTTCTTTAAACCGGCTTTCTTCAAAGCCTGCCGCTTTCGCTTTGGCAAAAAAGGTATTCTTAAGATCTTCAAAAGCTTTTTTCCCTTCCCCTTCTCCATATTCGGCTGCTATAGCAAAATCTACCAGGTAGGATTCAATCTCCCTGTCTATTTTAGCAACGCCCCTGACTTCAATGGAACTCTCTTTTCCCTGTGAATGGCTGTTCAATGCTGCAAACAGCATCATTGCGGCCAATAATATTTTTTTCATTGGTTTTATTTTTGAATTGCTGAAGAATAACTTCCTACGCTATCGTAAAGATCAAAGAGGCAGCAATCATCCATACGCCTACGATAATGCCCAATATGCCGAGCTTACCTTGTTTGGGGGCAATTTTCGCCCGGATCTGTACCGCCTTTTCCATAGCCTTTTCGCTTTTGGAGAGGAATAATTTGGTGATGAGCGGGTATCCGAGTAAAAAACCCAGGCAGGCTTCTACCAGGCTGCCAGCTGTTAATGTGGTCCACCAAATCGGAGCGGCGGTAAGCCAGCCCATATGGAGCACGGCAGTTACTACACCCCAGATCCCCCAGAAGCAGAAAATAATGCCTATCCATCCCTGATAAGGTTCTACTTTTTCCAACAATTCCTTTGCGTTGGGTTTTCTGGATAGTATTAGAGAAGGGACAGCAATGATGCTTAATAAGATCAGAGAGATTCCGTAAATCATGGTGATTAATTTTTAGTATTAGAAATGAAAATTGCAAAAATGAGGAACAGCATTACAAGGCCCGAACCGGTAAACAGGTACCAGGGAACTTTCGCTTGTTTTTTTAGTTCGCGGGCTTTTGTATGTAAGTCCGGAGGCATGGCGTTGCTGGCTAATGCCTGCCGGCAACTGCTGCAAATGCTGTAAGCTTTTTTATAAATGGGAAAGACAGGGATCCAGAACACATGAAGGTAAACGCAGTTCGTTTGTATGTGCAGACTTTTCCGCTGCGAACAATGATTGCAGGAGTGCTGATACACTGGCTGCAGGCCGATCTTTTTTTCCCTCATTCCAAAAAAAACTATCATCCCGTTTTATTTGAAACAAAGGTATACCGCCGCATGCCGGGCAACAACATGGTTTTCAGTGAAAATCAATACCCTGTTTTCAGGGGGTTAGCTGAGTAGTCCCAGCTTTACAGCATACCTGGTGAGGCCTGCCAGGTTGCGTACTTTTAATTTCAGGATAAGTGTTTTGCGGTAGCTTTCAATGGTATGCTTGCTTAAAAAGAGTTTATCGGCAATTTCCTGGGTGGTGTATTCTTCTGCAATTAATTTCAGCACATCCTTTTCCCGCGAGGTCAGCATTTCAAGGGTTTCTTTTTCCTTGTAAAAAGCACTGTTAAGGTAACCCTGTTTTACAGCGTCTGAAAAGTACTTTTCACCTTTCAGGATCATCTTTATCGCTTTAAGAAATTCATCGGAATCTGCATTTTTTGATAGGAAACCATCCACATGATGCTGAATAAGGGCATCAATCATATTATTGTCGGTGTGCATGCTCACCACCAGCGTGCAGATTTCCGGCCGTGTTTCTTTAATGTGGTTATTCAGCGTGATGCCATCCACATCCGGCATGCTGATATCTGTGATTACCAGGTCTACCTGCTCATCCGGATGCTGGTCCAGGTAATTCATCACCAGCTTGCCATTATGCGCATAATACAGGATATGCAGGTTTTCGTCCTTTTCTATCAGCCTGATAAGACCTTCCAGGAATAATTTGTGATCATCTGCTAGAATAATATTATGCTTCATACCATTCTGGTTTTAAGGATATTTCAATATCTATTACGGTGCCCTTCGACGGAAAGGAGTCAATAGAAAGCACCCCATCAAATAATTTTAACCGCTCCCGTATATTCTGAAACCCAATACCATATTTGGTGGTTTCTACAGGAAAACCTTTGCCATTGTCTTCAAACAACAGCTTTAGCAAACCATCGATCTTTGTCAGTTGTATTTCAACTTTCGATGCCTGGCTATGCTTTTGGGTATTGGTGATCAGCTCCTGCATGATCTTATAGATTTCCACTTTCAGCGTGGTGCCAATAAGATCTATTTCTTCCCTGGGATAAGCCTGGAAAGATATTTTGGCGTTCCCCGGAACATCAAATTGCCTGAGATAACCGGCAATCAGTTCTGTAAACCCGGTATTATTGAACTTCTGTGGAATGAGATCATGTGAAAGATCACGCACCTGGTGATAGGTGTCATCAATCTGTTTTATCACCTCTTTTATTCCAGTCACATTATTTTGATGGGCAAGGCGAAGCTTAATGGCGGCAAGGTTACCGCCAATGCTGTCATGCAGTTCTTCTGCAATTCGTTTCCGTTCTTTTTCCTGCCCGCTCACAGAGGCTTTCAGCAATGCCAGTTCCTTATCTTTTAACAGCACGGCTATCTTTTGCTGATTCACTTCATCCATGGTGGCATTCAGCTTGCTTTGCGCCTGCAACTTCTGGTAATACATATACAGCAGGCCGATAACAGGTAACAGGATCACCAGGAATCCTATTAACAGGCTATATTTTATTGTTTTTTGATGTTGCAGTTCGTTTTCTTTATTTAAAATCTCTTTTTCTTTCTGAACGGTCTGATATTTTATTTCCAGCTCATTGATCTCTTTTTTATTTTGCAGATCCAGTATTTCCCTGGAAATACCCATGTACTGCGTCATGATGGCATAGGCATTTTTATAGTCGCCAGTGGCTGCGTGCACGGCTCGCAGGCTATTCAACACTTTTAGCTGCGCCTTCATGTCGTTCCATTGGATGGCATTTGCATATACCATGGAAAGTAACCGTTTGGCATCTTCATATTCTTTCTCAGCAATAAGAAGATCACCCAATCTTTGACCTGCGTTAATATATAAGTCGAAAAACTGGTTGGCGGCTGCGTGGTTTTTTACTTCGTTGTATATAGAAAATGCTTCTTCTGTATGCTGACTAAGTTCAGCAACAATACCCAGGATTAATTTTGTTTGAAGCTCGTTTTTTAACTGGTGTTCCTGCCGGAAGAATACGATCGCTTTCTCCGCATAGGCTTTTGCCTTCACGAGATCTTTTCTCTCCAGGTAGATAATGCCCAGTTGTTGATACGCAATATGTATCAGTTGCTCATCATGGGAGGTATTCAGCAGATCGTTATATGCCTCAATGGCTTTGTTGTGTTCATTCCGGGCAAAATATACATTTGCGATACCCAGTTTATTTTCGTTGACAGCAGCACCATTGTTCAGCGCTTCTGCATACCGGATGCCTTCGAGGTAATAGCGCAGCGCCTCATCATACAACCCTTTTTCGCTATAAGCTTTCGCTAAAGTGTGGTACAGGGTGGATTGATAGGGGAGCTTGTCACGGGCCTTTATATCACTATTGTTTAGCGCGTCGATCATCTGTTGGGAGTAAAAGATAACCGAATCTGTTGTGCCGTGAGCAGCATGAAATGCCATTAAAGGCTCCGTGGCAAGCATTTTTGCTTTAATATCACCCGCCTGCCTTAGTCGCTGCAATAGCGAATCCGGAGTTTTTACGGGAAGTTGACCAAACCCCACAAAGCCTCCCTGGCTTTGCGCCACGCAGGAAAAAGAAATTATAAGAAGACATATAAAAAGCAGCTCCCGTTTATTCATTCGCTTCATGCTGATATAATACCGTTGGGTTTTGTTTCATACATGAAGGTAATAATATAATTAAATAATTCATTTTTTGAAGACATAAGGCAATAAAACCGGTCATCTACCTGATCAACTCCAGCAGTTTCTCCTCCAAGGCAAAGCCTCTTAAATCCTTAGCAACGATCTTACCATCCTTGTCAACCAGGATATTCCAGGGTATGCCCCGCACGTTGTAATACTTTGCAATGGCATTTTCCCTGCCTTTCAGATCAGACAACTGTGTCCAGGGCAGTTGATCATCTTTGATGGCCTTCTTCCACTTGCTGGCATCGGTATCCAGGGAGATGCCCACGATTGTAAACCCTTTGGATTGGTAACTATTGTATGCTTTCAGCAAATTCGGATTCTCGGCACGGCAAGGCCCGCACCAGCTCGCCCAGAAATCTATCAGTACATACTTCCCTTTAAAGCTGGAAAGGGAAATTTCCTGTCCGCTGCTATCGGCTTGAGACAAATCTGCAATCATTGCGCCTTCGGCGCTTCTTTTCATCAACGGTAACATTCCTGCTATCCTTTTGCCAGTGGGCGTTCCACGGATTATTTCCGGCAGCGATGCATAAAGCGGGTAAACAGTGTTATATCGGGGCCCCGACATATCTTCCGCCATATCCTTTACCAGTTGCAAGGAAAATAAACTGAGGGGATGTTTCTCTACATAGTCCTTAACACTAGCCGTATACCGGCTTCTTGTCAGGGTAAGCAAGTGTTCTCCTATTTTGGACCTTTCCTCTTGTGAGGCATCCGTGAGTTGTTGCAGCAATTCCTTTTGCTGCGGACTAAGTTCCCTGGTAGTTGCATAAAAGGCATTGGCTTCATCCTGGATATCGGAGCCCTCTAATGTGAAATTTGGCAACGAATCGATATTAGCTGATAACTGCAGGTACCCGATATCGGAGAAGAAGCTAAGCTGTTCGCCTTTTGGAAGGATGGTGGCGTTTACCCGCTGTGGCTCCGGCATTTCAGCAAGCCAGGTGAATTTGCCGTTATGGATAGACACCGTATCGTTTCGGTAACTATTGCGGTTGTAATATTTAAAAACAATGATGCTGTCGTTCTCGCCTTTTATCTCTCCATCCATACGCATATTATGCCCCCGGTCAAAGATTTCCATCAGGGTGTTCATCAGGTCCCTGTTGCGTTTGTTTTTGGCGATTATCCTGCCTTCAGGATCTATGAGTACATTCTGCGGGATTCCCTTGATACCATATTGGATGGCAGCCTCATTATTTCTTCCTTTCAGGTCAGATACCTGTTGCCAGGGCATATTATCATCCCGGATGGCCTGTATCCATTGAGGCCGGTGCAGCGAATCGTCCATCGATACGCCCAGTACGGTGAAGCCTTTGTCTTTGTAAGCATTGTAGGCACGCAGTACGTTGGGATTTTCCGCGCGGCAGATACCGCACCAGCTGGCCCAGAAGTCAACCAACAGATATTTACCCCGGAAGGAGGACAGTTTGATGGCATTGCCATCTGTATCTGCCTGCGTAAAATCCGGAGCGGGCGAACCCACCATTATTTTCCTGACATTAGCGATCTGTTTTGCCAAAGCTTTTCCATCTGCCGAATTTTTAAACCCCGGGCTAAGCGCTTCGAATAAAGGGGCAACCGTTTCAGGATCTAAAGCTATACGGTAACTATAAACCATGTCCCAGGAGGCATAGGCGTTCGGGTGCTGCCTGATGATACCGGCTACTTCCTCATCAAATTTCTTTTTTACCTGTTCCTGCTCCGCATTAATAGCCAGCAGGGAATCTTTCAGTCCGCGGTTGAAATAAGCTCTTGTATTCAGAGAGGTAAAAGTATTTGCGTACTTATTTCCATGTTGAACAAATTCATCCAGGACAGCCGTATTGGGGCTGCCTTTCACAGTAGCTGAATCCAGGGAATTGGTTGTGTGGATGTCTACTTTTCCAGGTTGCAGGTAGAAATTTCGTGAAACATACTTACCACCCGGTGGCATCATGTACAGCTTTGCAGATACCGGTCTGCCCAGCTTGCCGCTGAAGGTGAAATGTCCATCCATTTGCAGCGTAGCGGAATCAGTTGCCCGCTCTTTATCATTCAACTCGTATTGAAGATAAAGTTTGACAGGGTACTGCGGGGCAGTTATCTGCCCCTTTAGTATGAACGGCTTTGCTTGTCTGGATTGTGCCTTTGCTACGACCGTTCCGGTCATGAGCAGGGCAGCAGGCAGCCATTGCCTGAATAATTGATAACGCATCATATGTTTGGTTTTTACCTGGCGCTAGAAATATCCTTTGTTTTGATCCAGGTTTCGATTAGAATTAATGGCAGATTGCGGAATGGGATAAAGAACATCTGTCGACTGCCACTGGCCTCCTTTGAGCTGCGATAAAACTTCGTCGGCCCTGGAGATAGCAGGGTTATTGATGCCGGGTAATCTTTTCAGATCTAACCAGCGATGTCCCCATTCGCAGAAGAATTCAATGCGGCGCTCATGTTCAATGGCAGCCATCAGCGTGGCTTTGTCGTTGGCCTTCGTGTTGGATAAACCTGCTCTTAACCGGACGCTATTAAGGTCAGCTGCTGCCTGTATGTAGTTGGATTGTTGTGTACGGGCTTCAGCGCGGATTAAAAACTGCTCTGTCAAACGCAATACCTGGTTATATTCCACTGCGCCCACACCTGCCATATACCTGTATTTTGCGGGGTAGGGATAGTTAATACCTCCATAGCTTTTATAGCCAACCCAGCTGGTTTTTCGCCTGTCTCCGGGTTCAAAATTATTATAGAGGCTGTCGTTGATTACAAATTTAGGCGTTGTACTGAATGAAGAAGGAACGAAGTTGTTGGCGATCCATGAACTGCTGATACCATTTACAAATTGAAGGATGCCTTCTTTGTTGTTGGCTAAGAATACCTGGTTGAGGGAGTCGTTCATACTAAACATCCCCGGATTGTTAATGACGGCAGTAGCCATGCTTTCAGCCAGTTGCCATTTTCCCCTGTAAAGATATACCCTGGCCAGGAAGGCATCGGCAGCCCAGGTGGTAGCGCGTATACGCATGCCGCCATAGATGTCTAAGGTGGCAGGCAATACTTTTTGCGCATCTGTAAGATCTCTTTCTATCTGGTCATAAACGGCATCCACGTTATCACGGGGTTGCGTGGTAGTGCTGTTTACATCAGTAGACAACACTAATGGCACGGCGCCATATTCATTCACCAGGTAAAAGTAGCATAATGCCCGCAGGAACCTGGCTTCCCCGGCAGCCCTTTGTTTGTATGATTCAGATAAGGGAGATTCAGCCATCCCGGTGATAACGGAATTGGCGATGTACACATTTTTATACATGGTGCTCCATAAACCATCTACGTAGTAGATCATGGGAGTTAAGGAGTTATTCGTAAAATCATCGTAATAATTCATGGCATATGCGTACGTTTCATCGGCCGACATACTATTGAACATGGTAACGGAAGTGCCCAAATCATTGCCCGGATTCGGGTTCGCCACACTGGCATATAACCCTATCATAGCTGCTTCCGCCGTAGTTGAATCCAGGAATACACTGTTGGAAGCCAGCTGGTCTTTTGGTGGCCCTATCTCGATCAGTTTCTTACAACCATTCAGGAGCGAGGCGGCCAATAACACGATACAAGTATATAAAAAGCATTGTTTTTTCATTTCCCTATTATTTAAAGTGAGCAATGGATACCAGCGGCAATTTGTCTTAACGGTGGTAATACTGCACCGGCGGTTTCAGGATCAAATCCCAGGTAACGGGTGATGGTAAACAGGTTTTGCGCCCTGATAAATGCCCCGGCTGATTTTAACCGGATCGCCTTTGTCCAGGAACCTGGAAGCTCGTAAGAGAGGTTCAGGTTTTTAAGTCTTATAAAACTGGCGTCTGAATAGTTTCCATCGGAAAACAGGTAGTAATTTTTATAGGCATAAGTAGCGTCACTGCCGGACAACGTAGATGGCTTGAAGCCATCAGTAATGATTTTGTCGTCCTGATTGGACAATCCACCTGGTTGCATTCCTACTGCGGAGCGAACGGAGGATTTGATTTGTTTCACGAACTGTAACAGGATATCCAACTGAAACCTGCCGAGTTTGAGCGAGTTACTGAACCCGCCATAGAAATCGGGAATACTGGAGGATATAATCTGGTAATCTCCGTTTGCTGTTTCTAACAAGCCGGTTGTAAATTTCCCATCCTTGTTGAGATCCGCGATGGTAGCAATTCCATCTTTCAGGCCTGTATAATGATAGCCGTTATAAGTGTTGATAGGTTGTCCCTCAATAAATACATAAGCATAGGCGGTTGTTTTTAAACCAGGGAAGGAAATGAGCTTATTACGGGGGATGGTAATATTAAAAGAACTGCTCCAGGAGAATTTTTTATGGTTGATATTCTTTGTTTTCAACTCAAATTCCCATCCGGAGCTTTGCAGCAATGCCGGCATATTACCGATAAAGGAAGAAAATCCCGATTGGGAAGACAGGGGAGCAGTCACCAACTGGTTATCAGTACGGCTGGAAAACCAGGAAGCCGAAAGGAAGAGCTGATCTTCTATAAATCCGGTTTCTAAGCCGATGTCCAATTTGCGGTTGGACTCCCATCCATAATTGGGATTGGCGCTTCGCAAAGGATAAATCCCAGCGCTGCCATATTGATAGAAAAGATTGCCATAGGACGAAAGGTATCCGTAGTCCGGGATCTGGTCATTCCCCGTTGTTCCGTAGCTGGCCCTGAGTTTACCGTAGCTTAACCATGGAATGGCTGTTTTTACCCACTGCTCACTGCTGAAAATCCACCCTGCACCAACGGAGCCGAAATTACCAAATTGACGGTTCGGACCAAAACGGGAGGAGCCATCCCTGCGGCCGGTAAGGTTGAACAGATAGCGATCTTTCAGTACATAGTTGATGCGTCCAAATGCGGAAACGTATTTGTATTCTTTAAAGCTGCTGCTTTTGAAAGTGATATCAGACGCTGCTGTCCAGGAGCTCATCAGCTTATCGTTGGAGAAGCCGGTGGCTCTTACAAAGTATGGTTCTGCAAAGCTGGATTGTTGCCAGGTACCACCCACCAGCACGTTCAGTGTACCCTCACCCAGAGATCTGTTGTAAGTTAGTTGTGGCTCCACGATATAGGTTTCAATATAGTCGGATGTATACGTAGCCGCTGATTCACCTGAGCCACTATTCGGGTCAAGGGAGGTTTTAGGAAGATATGTTTCGTTGGTTTGAGCTATTTTATTATACCCAAGACTCACCTTTGCGTCTAATCCTGCCAGTATCGTATATCGTAAAGTGGCATTCGCTAAAAGGTTATCCGACTTGAACCTGGCCGATTGCAACAGGTAGGAATCAGGATTGGTGAATCCGCCTGTCCAGTTTAAACTGCCATCCTGGTTATGCACGGGATAGTTGGGTGGTAATATGTACACCGACCGGGTAATGTCGCTGGCCACCTGGTTATTGGATTCTTTGGTATACATGGCCGAAGCACCCAGCGTGAATTTACCATTGCGCGACGTATTGTCTATACTCAGGTGAGATGAGTAGCGGTTGTATCCCCAGTCGCCGGGAAATACCGTCGTTTCACGCCGGAAGGTATTGGAAAAGCGGTAACGCAAATATTGACTGCCACCCGAAAATGCGCCGGTAACCTCTGTTTGATTGGCGGTATTGCCGATATAATCTTTCTGGAAATTCCTGGATTTTGTTGTATCCCAGATAGTGAGATCCGGAGCGTTTGAAAAACCGGGTGTTATTTTATCATTAGCGAAAGCAGTTCTCCGCATAGCCAGGTAATCGGAAAGATTCAGCATCGGTAAATAGTTGGTTACTTTACCGGCGCCTGTATAAATATTGAAATCGAAATGTGGTTCGGAGGTTTTGCCTTTCTTTGTGGTCACCAGGATAACACCATTAGCGCCCCTGGAGCCATAAATAGCAGTTGCATCGGCGTCTTTCAATACAGATATCTCAGCGATATCGGCAGGGTTGATGGAGTTCATGGGATCTATCTCACCGGAGGCTCCTGCACTGGCAAATGGCGTTTCCACGAATGGCACCCCATCGATAATGAATAGCGGCATACTTTTGTTGCCGGTGGGTAGCGGGATGGATTGCTGTTGACGGATGGAAATATTCATCTGGCTGCCAGCGTTACCACTGGAACGCGTGATGAAAAGTCCTGGTACATTCCCCTGCAATGCTTCGAGCACGTTACTTACAGGCTGCCGCTCGATGTCTTCCGCTTTCACACTGCTAACACTGCCTGTATTAAAACGTTGTGTGGTGGTGCCGTAAGCAATAACCTGCACTTCATCAAGTTTAGAAACAGACGGAGGGAGTATTAAATTAAAACCGCCTAAGCCGGAAGAGATAGATTGACCGGTTTTAAGAGCTGCCCCGTCACCTTTGCCAGCCGGGTAAGACACTACAACAGCATTGGTGGCGGAGGTCATTTTTAATTCTATGCTTCCATATCCAATCCTGCTGATCACTAAAACATCGCCTGCATTAACGTTGATGGTAAACGAGCCATCAGTCTTTGTTGCAGTACCCGTTCTGGTGCCTTTGATAACGATGCTGGCGCCGGGGAGCGCTTCCCCGTCGCGGTTAAGAATAACGCCGCTGAAAGGAAATGTCGCAAGCTCACCAACCGTTGTAACCTTATTTCCGGTGGGCTGCGCTGCAACCGGATATATGCTGATGGTTTTGCTGCTAATCAGGTACTTTAAAGGCTGGTTCCGGAACACCTCTTCAAGGAACTGTAATAGGGGCTCGTTGGTGGCCGTAACGGTAACAGGTTTGGCTGCTGATAGATCAGTTTCCTGGTATAAAAACAGGTAGCCGGTCTGTTGCTTTACAACAGAGAAAATTTTTTCGAGCGATACATTTTTGCCCGAGAAATTTACATTTTGAGAAAATCCAATGGCCGATACGTTGAGAAAAGCGGCTGTAAGAAAAAATGCAGTTAGTTTCATTACTAACAAGATTTTGGTGACTTGACGGATACCCCCACGGGAGGGCCATCCACAAAAAGCAGTTTTTGTCATACCTTTGGAACTGTTTTAGGTGCTTAATAAGCAGTCTGTGCAGACTTTGTTTTGAATGTTACCTAAACTACCCGGCCAATGATGTTTCCCCATCATTGGCTTTTCGTTTTGAGTAAGGAATTGTATATGCTGGCCCTTTTAAGAGGGAATTGCCGGGATAATTATTCAGTATATTCATCGTCCGGAACAGGTGATCCACGTATACACGGATCTGTTCCGGTGGTTGGCTGCCGGCAAAGTATATATCATATTTCGGCTGACAGGGATTTATTTACTTTTCTCCTATGACCAATGTTCTGTTCTTCAGTTCCACATGCAGGCCGAATCCCTGCAGAAAGCGAATCAAATCAGTTAATTGAACGCCCCTGTCCATTTCTCCTTTCAATTTCCTTGTTGGAATAGCTCCTTCATATTTAACCTCAATATCGTACCATCGTTCAATATCTTTCATGATGGATTGAAACGGCCTGCCCGTGAAGTTGAAAATGCCCTTCTTCCAGGCTAGCACCTGTTCCAGGTCGGCGCCGGAATTAATGGTGATGGTGGTGGTGTTATCCGGCTGTAAGGCTTGCTGACCAGGACGCAGCGTTACCGCCTGGTACGTAAGCTGCCGGTCGGATGATGCAGCAGCTATATTACCCGCCAACACCCTGACCTTACCCTCCAGCAGTGTGGTGGCAATGGTACCTTCGTTGGTATAGGCATTGATGTTGAAACTGGTGCCTAACACTTCAACGGTGGTTTGCCCGTCAACATCCACGATGAAAGGCATTTTGGCGTTTTTCGCCACTTCCATATACACTTCACCTTTTACTTTTACTTTTCGCTCATTCCCTGTAAATGCAGCCGGGAAGGTAATAGCACTTGCAGCGTTAAGCCATACGGTTGTACCGTCAGGAAGCGTGAGGCGGTATTGCCCGCCGCGGGGCGTGGACATGGTATTCATCATCACTTTGCCTTCGGAGTGCCCCTTCACATCGTAAATAATTTCACCGTTGGCTGTTTTAACAACTGAAGAATTACCCTGTTGGGCAATGGCGCCTTTGGCAGCGCTGTCTAATGTGATAGCTCTTCCATCTGACAAAGTCAGCAACGCCTTATTTGATCCGGGTAGAATATCATGATTGGGCATTACTTTTCCTTTTACGAAATCCCCTGCCGTCTTTTTGGAGGTCGTATAAAGATAAGTACCGGCGCCAAACAGCATCAATACCGCAGCGGCCCAGCCCCATTTCTTCAGGGAATGTATACGAGGTACAGGACGCGCATCTGGGAGGGATTGGTCAGCATAAATCCTGGCGGTCACCCCCTGTTCAATACGGGCAATTTCCTGCGAAAAATCCTGTTGATTGTTTTCCCATAGTGGCCAATCCTGGTCCAGCATCCGCGCTACCATGTCCTTATTAGCCGGATCTTTGAGCAGGTCAGCGAACACAATACGCTCCTCTTTGCTCAGGTTTCCCTGGGCGTATCTGTCAAAATAATATGTCAGTTGCTCTTCAGTCATTGTAATCAGTAATAAAGACCCGGTTTAAAGAGGGGTAGGACGGGTCGGGAATAAAAAAAATCTGGTAATTATTTAATCGTCTCTTCACAACAGGTTAATTAACGCCCATAACAGGGTGATAATGATCCCGGCATTTCTTTTTAAATAAGTTCGCAGGAAGACTAATGCCTCCACCATATGCTCTCTCACCGTACTTCTCGAAATCCCCAACCGAGCGGCAATTTCCTCGTACGTTAACTGTTCGTTGCGACTTAACAGGAATACTTCTTTGCGTCGTGGTGGCAGGGATTCAATGGCCTGCCCCATAATGGTGGCCAGTTCTTTAGTCTCCAGGTCTGTTTGAGGATTGGTCAGCGCCAGATCGATTTGAGCCACATCCGGAGCAGCTGTTTCTAATAATCCGCGTTCAAACTGGGAGTTGACGCAGTTCCGGGAAACCACATATACATAGCCTGAGAAATTGCTGATATCCGGTAATTTGTGCCTGTTTTTCCAGAGGCGCAGGAAAACATCCTGGGCCACTTCCTCGGCCAGTTGAGGCGATTTAAGCCAATAAAGCAGGTAGGGATAGATTACCTGGGAGTACTTTCTGACGATGCGACTAAATGCCCGTTCATCCCCCAGTGCAACCAGTTTCAGTGTCTCCCGCTCATCCGGTTCCGTATTTAAATTGTTGTTGCTCAATCCTATACCGTTAACAGTTCGTCTTAAAAAATAATTTTGAAAATATGAGCTTTCGCAGGAGGGTATATCAAAAATGTCTGAACAGTTGCTGTGACGCAATAATTTAGATGCCGGTTTCTTCCGGGTAATGCGCCGGACTATAATTTTTCCTATCGCTCAATATGCGAGCACACGACTTAGTGAACGAAAATAGTTAATAATTTTTAGATTGGTCATTATCTTCTATCGGGGAAATGAGGCTGGGGATGGGGATGTTTGGTAAAAACTTTTAAATGCTTAAATAAAATTTTAATGTTAAAATAGAGTTTATTTTTCAAAAAGCTATGAACAGAATTACATTAAAACCATTAGAAGGAATTATCATAAATGAAAGTAAAATAAGCTTTGGTCAAACAAAGAACGATCTTATAAATTTACTTGGCAGCCCGGACTACGAGGATGAAAATCAGGTTTTTTATGAAAATCTGGATGTTAGGTTTGATCTTGATAAGAATGGCTTATTGGAATTTATCGAATGTCAGGGACCCTATTCCGGAAATTCCGAATTCAATATTTATGGTATCAGCCCTTTCAAACTTCCGGCTAATGAGCTTGTAACTTTGCTAACAAATGAAAATAACGGAGAAATTGATGACTTTGAAGTACCGTATAGTTATTCTTTTTTAGAAATCTCTGTTGGAGTTTGGAGAGCAGCTGTTCCCACTGATATAGCGGCTGCTATTGCTGAAATGAAAGCAGATGGCTCATATGAAGCAGCAAAGGAGGTAATGGATCAGGATCTGGAAAAATCAGGACATTTTTGGACGATGGCTGTTGGAAAGATTGATTATTATAGAATATAAGGTCTAAGCATATGGAGCAGAAAAAAATAATAAGCAGTTTTAAAAAACAGATAGATAAGACGAAAAAAAAAGGCGTAAGTCAGGAAGAAATCCATCAATATTATGATCTGATAAAGCAAAGCATCCAGGACGATATCAAAGACGGTTTTAAGGAAACAATTGCACGGAATCTCACAATAGGAATTGGAGTGCATTCCGGCGAATATCCTAAACATTTGATCTTGAATGATAAAAAAGAAGGATGGATGTTCATCACCCGTTATCTGTTGTGGCAGCAGCATATTTTACAAACCCTTTTTTCTTATAAAGAAGTAACGTCAAGATCAGTAGGGCCAATTATCGGCTTAGCAGTTCTTTGGGGTATGAACGATCTTGCGAAGCGCTCGAGAGACTATTTCCAATGGCTGTTTGAGGAGGATAAGGGAAAATATGAGCAAAAGGAAACGCATCATTTATTCATGGCGATCTTGTATGATTTAAACAAAACAAAAGAAATCAATCAGCAGCTGTATGCAGCTTTGCCGGAAGGGAATATTTATAAAAAGTTTTTGGATAATTGGTCAACAACAGATGAAAAGCTATTAAGCGAATTGTTGTTGGAGCTTTGTGATTTTCATATCTACAGCTCATTGGATTTAAAAGATAAATTCTCCGAGATCCTTTCGTTAAATTATATTCCATATGAAATCAGATTGATTGAAAAAATCAGGGATGGGCAGGGACTGATGAATGTTGAGATCGATCACCCGTTATTGAAAACGCAATTAGCGGATATCCCTGTAGCTGCTTATGAATGGGATCTGTCAAAAGACGAGGTGTATCAGTTTACCGTTTAATAAGGTCGATCCACAACAATCATGCTGCCTATCGTCACAGTTGTTCCCCAAAAATGTCAGAAAACACAAAAAAAATCTCATTTATGTTTCTTCACCGCTGACTCCACCACCTATTTTTGTAAGCTAAAGCTCTACCCTATAGAAGCAATTTCTTATAAATACAAAGCCTTTAGTTGATAACATGCAGATAAAAATCCTTTGTACGCGATGGGGCCACGAAAACATCCCCGTAGAAGCTTTTCTCGAAAAGGTAATATCCGCAGGATATGACGGCGTGGATTCCTGGCTACCCGAGAATAAAAATGACAGGAAGGTATTTATCAAACGTAGCAAAGAACTGGGATTACCAATAGTTGTGCAACAGCATCAGGCGGAAGGTGCGGATATACAAGCCTTTTGCAGGAGCTTTGAATATCATCTGAATGCGGCAATGGAATGTGAACCGGTAATTATTAATTCGCATTCAGGAAGAGATTTCTTTACGATCAATGAACAACTTGCCGTTATTGATGCGGCGGAAAATTTTTCAGCGGGGAATAATATTGTTATCGCGCATGAAACGCACCGGGGAAGAATTGGATTCAGCCCGGGCAATGCGAAAGAACTGTTTAAGCTAAGACCTTCCATGAAAGTAACCGCCGATTTCTCACACTGGGTTTGTGTTACAGAAAGCTATCTTGAAGGATTCAAAGAAACGGTTGACGAAGCAATCAGGCGCACCGTACATATACATGCCCGTGTGGGGTTTCCTGAAGGACCGCAGATACCTGATCTGCGACTGCCGGAATGGGCCGAGCCGCTGAACTACTTTACCGGCCTGTGGTCCGGGATCATCCGGGAAAAGGAAGCCGAAGGCATATCCCTACTTACCATTACAACGGAGTTTGGGCCACCGCCTTATATGTGGACTACTTCGCCGGGTAATACCCCGGTAGCTTCACAATGGGAAGTGAATTTATTTATGATGCATCTGCTGAGAGATATAATTGCTCCACAACAATAACCCTCATGTATTCAGCTCCACATTATTTTACCTGCTAACGTATTTTTGCTAACTTTATCTCTTAACACGTTATGCTGTGTTGATCGGCGGCAGTATTTCCCGCCTTTAATAACGCCGGTTGCCACCAATACTTAAGAGAAAAGATAATTCAATGGGCAATAACTTTTTTAAATATCTGAGTACAAGTCCAGTCGAGGAGAAATGGGGAATTTATGTAACTACGGTGGGGTATTCAAAAGTAACACCGAATGAACGTTATCCTAAAGAAGAACATCCCCAAAGCCATCAGCTTACATGGAACAGGGGAAGGATTCTGACGGACTATTACATGATATTTATTTCAAAAGGAAAAGGAACATTCTGTTCGGCATTAACGGAGCCGGTGGAAATTGAGGAGGGAACCTGTTTTTTTCTTTTCCCGGGAGTATGGCATCGTTACAGGCCGGATATCCGCTCGGGATGGGAAGAATATTGGATTGGCTTTCACGGGTACTATGTTGATCAACTGATGAAACAAGGCTTTTTTGATCCCAATCAGCCATGTATCAAAACAGGGCTGGATAGAGATATGCTGGTATTATTTAAAAAGATGATTGATGTTGTAAATGCCTCGCTTGTAGGTTACTCACAACAGATTGCGGGTTTAACACTTCAGATACTCGGTTTGGTCAATACCATATCGCTAAGTAAACAATATGATCATAGTCCGCTGGAAAAGGCAATAACGAAAGCAAAGTTCCTGTTACAGGAATCACTGGAGCACCCTGTAGATATCCCGGAACTTGCCCGGCAATTGCCTATGGGATATTCTGCATTCAGGAAGAATTTTAAGGCAGTAACGGGGTTGTCACCTAATCAATACCATTTAAATTTACGCATAGATAGGGCAAAAGAACTGCTTGAATCAACATTGCTTAACGTGGAGGAAATCGCAGATCAAACAGGGTTCGACAGCATTTATTATTTCTCCAGGATCTTTAAGAAGAAAGTTGGCCTTTCTCCTAATACTTATCGTAAAACATTTGCCGTTGAATGAAACGCCGTTGCAGGTAATTATGTTTCATCGCTTTATTTGCCTTTTATCTTATCGCGGTATTCACCGGGCGGTAATCCCGTTTTTGATTTAAAGAACGTTACAAAATAACTGGCAGACTCAAAGTTCAGGTGAAAGGCAATTTCCTTTACCGGTAATATCGTACTGGCCAGCAATTCTTTTGATTTCTGCAATTTTATTTCAAGTTGATATTGTGCGGGTGAAAATCCTGTATACTGTTTAAATACTCTTCTGAACCAGGAATAGCCTATGTTTAGCGTTTTAGCGATGGATTCGGGAGTAACATTATCACCGGTTTTTTCGCGCATCATCATTCTTGCTTTATCAATCTGAGCGATGATGGCTTTATCTCTGAAAGAGTTGTTTTTCTCAGCGTAAAAGATGAAGCCCAACAGCAGGCTGGTAATGCCGGAAAGTACCTGCTGGTAGGCCATTTTCTGGTAATTGGCTGTTTCAATACCCTGGTTGAACAAAGCCACAATCTGTTCATTAAACCCCACATTATAGACCGGGCTTTTCCTGCAAAAGAAAAGATTACCGGTTAACTGTTTCATATAACTACCATTAAAACCCACCCAGTATTCATTCCATCCTTTGCCTTTAAGCGGCCGGTAGGTATGCCATTCGCCGGGAAATAACAACAGGATAGTACCGGCAACGACTTTAGTTAGCTTGCAGCTTGCCGATTCAAATGAACCTTCTCCTTCTGTAATGTACAGCAGGATGTATTCCTGCAATACCCTTCCGGTATTGGGACTGAACCAATATGCCGAAGGATGGCTTTTAGGAGGGTAGTCACTATTGGGCGATATAACCTGGAAACCAATAGTAGTGGTGTATAATCCCCACAGTTCGTCTGTTTCATTTACTGTCAGGTAATTGACGTTTTGATTCCTTTTATTTTTCATTGGTGTGTCAAAAAGTTAAATGATTCCATCAGAATTTATCACTGCACCTTTTAGATTCAGGTTACTTTGCATTACCAACTTAATTGAAAAACAGGATAGATGATTACTGAAATATTAAAGTTCCGACTGACTTTAATCCGACTGACTTTAAATTGTTTTATGGCGGAAATTTTTGATAGAAAGTTTTCATATAAAAGTAGCACTTTTTGTGATGATATCAACGTTTCATTCCGGCTGTAGATCAGCAACCGGGGGTTAAATTCACGTTTGAAAAATTAATCTTTATGAATGCATCAACCACCTGTCGGCCTGCCGCCGCACAGCAGTAACCGTCATTTCTAAATTGTAAATAATTCCACTACCAGCGATGTTTAAAACCAAAATCTCATGTTATGTTAAACAAGCAATTTGATTCTCTATTGCCTATCAAAGCATCATTTTTATTGCTATTCCTTTTGGGCATCTCACAAATTTCCTTTGCTCAGCAAAAAATAGTGGTAAGCGGTAATGTTGTGTCAGACAGCAGTCAACCCGTTTCCAATGTATCTATAAGAATAAAAGGCGGGACTGCCGGTGGAACCACTGATGAAAACGGCTCCTTTAAGATTAGCGTTGCTAAGGGTGCAGTCCTGCTTTTTTCTTCTATAGGATATGAAGTGAAACAGGTAACAGCCATGAAAGATGGAGAGGTACTAACGGTGATGCTTACCCCAAGCAATGCCAGGTTAAATGACATTGTGGTGGTTGGATACGGAACCCGCAAAAAAGAAACACTGACAGGCTCCATTGCTTCTGTTAAAGGAAGCGACCTGGTTAAATCACCGGCGGGTAATTTCTCCAATTCCTTAGCAGGCCGGTTACCTGGTTTGGTGGCTATTACCAGAACAGGCGAGCCTGGAAATGACGGATCCACCTTAAGAATACGTGGGGCCAATACACTTGGCGATAATTCCCCGCTGGTGGTTGTTGACGGCATTGCCGGCAGAAGCCTGGAACGGCTGGACCCCGCCACCATTGAATCTGTTACGATCTTAAAAGATGCGTCTGCAGCGATATACGGATCACAGGCGGCCAATGGCGTTATCCTTGTCACCACCAAACGCGGCGCATCCGGTAAGCCCACCATTCAATTCTCCCTGAACCAGGGATGGAATACACCTACCGTTCTTCCCAAAATGGCGGATGCGCCCCTTTATGCACAGTTACAGAATGAAATTTCCGCTGCTTATCATCCCGGCGACCCATTGCCTTATTCGGCAGAAGATATCCAGAAGTATAAGGATGGCTCTGATCCCTGGGGGCATCCCAATACGGATTGGTTTAAAGAAACAATCAGGAAAAATTCCCCGCAACGCTATGGCAACTTAACATTGTCAGGCGGCGCTGAGGCCATAAAGTATTTCATTTCACTTGGATCGAATTTTACCGACGGGATTTTCAGGGACGGAGCTACCAACTATTCGCAGACTAATTTTCAAAGTAATATTGACGCAAAAGTTACTAACAACATCCGTTTGAGTTTTGATGTGGTTGGGCGGCAGGAAAACAGGAACTATTCAGGCGGTGGCGCCAATGGGGGAAGCGCCGATCAGGCACAAAATGTTTTCTGGGCATTAAACAGGTCTTTTCCTACCTGGCCCGCGAGATGGCCTAATGGCTTGCCCGGACCGGATATTGAATATGGCGCTAACCCGGTAGTGCTGGTTACAGATGCCACGGGGTACACCAAATCAAGAAGTTATATTTTTCAGAGTAATGTAAGGCTCGTGGTTACTATTCCATGGGTAAAAGGACTGTCGTTAACCGGTAATGCAGCAATGGACAGAACTATTGTCAGTACCAAACAATTCAGAAAGCCATGGTTCCTCTATACCTGGGATAAAACAAGTTTAGATGCCAATGGAACTCCGCTGCTGGTAGCATCCAAGAAAGGAAACACTGATCCGCGACTGCAACAGTGGATGGATAACAATTCTAATGTAACCCTCAATGCGCTGTTAAATTATGACAGGGTTTTTGATAAGCATGATATTAAAGTTCTTTTTGCGGCGGAACGTATTGCCGGTGATAACATGAATTTCTGGGCTTTCAGGAGAAACTATACCAGCGATATTCTTGACGAACTGGATTTAGGAAGTAATGAATTAAAAGATAATGGAGGATCATCCGGTGTGGCCCGCAGGTTAGATTATTTCGGACGACTAAGCTATGCCTATGACGCAAAGTACCTCGCTGAATTTGTGTGGAGGTACGATGGCTCTTATATTTTTGATCCGGCCGGCAAGCAATTTGGTTTTTTTCCAGGGATATCCCTGGGATACAGGATCTCTAATGAAAAATTCTGGAAAGATAATATCGCTTTTATCAATGAAATGAAAATAAGAGGCTCCTGGGGAAAAACAGGTAACGACCGGATAGGGCCCTATCAATACCTTACAACCTATGGCTACAATGGTGGTTATGTATTTAATGAAAATGTTCCGCAACAGGCGTTGAAAGCATTACGTATTCCAAACGCCGGGGTTACCTGGGAAGTAGCCAATCAATCCAATATCGGTGCTGATGTGGAACTGCTCAATAATAAATTAGCGGTAAGCGCCGATTATTTCTACAACCTGCGTACCAATATCCTGGCCTACCGAAACGCTTCTGTGCCAGGTTCTGCCGGATTAAGCCTGCCGCAGGAAAATATCGGGGAAGTGGTTAACAAAGGCTTTGAATTACAGGCATCATATCGCGGTAGTGCTGGCGATTTCAAATACCAGGTGTCTGCCAACGGCGCCTGGGCAAAGAATCATATCAGGTTCTGGGATGAAACACCCGGCGTGCCCGACTATCAGAAGTCTACCGGCAACCAGATGAACGCAAGATTGTATTACCAGGCAATAGGTGTATTCGCAGACCAGGCAGCGATTGATAAATACCCTCATTGGACAGGCGCCCGCCCCGGAGATATTATATTCAAAGATGTAAATAACGATGGACAGATTGATGGACAGGACCAGGTTAGAAGCAACAAAACTACCATACCAACATTTACCGGCGGGCTCAGTATCGATTTACAGTATAGGAACTTCTACGCAAATGTATTATTCCAGGGAGCGGCCGGTGCGGAAAGATCCTACCGGACTTTTTCCGGCGGGCCAGGTGTCGGGAATTTTATGTACAACCTTGTAAAAGACCGCTGGACACCGGAACATCCAAGTGCTGTTAACCCGAGAGTATGGGAGCGTGGCGGCGCATATTGGATGACAGATGGGGAACCTAATAATACCTACTTCGTTAGAAGCAGTGATTATTTAAGATTGAAAAACTTTGAGGTTGGTTATAACCTGTCATCCGGCATTGCGCAAAAAATAGGCATACAATCGCTGAGGATCTATGTCAGCGCCCTAAACTTTTTAACGTTTACAAAGATGAAGGATTTTGATCCTGAATCTCCTGACGACGCTCCAGGCTCCATATGGGTGAACAGTGAAGTATATCCATTGAACAAAACCACTAACGTAGGATTAACGGCAACATTCTAAAATCAAAGTGTATGAATTACAGAAACTCAAACTTAATATATATCACTATCGGGTTTATGTCACTGCTGCTAACATCATGTGGCAAAAGTTTCCTTGACACAAAACCTTCCACGCAATTTACAGAAGCGGATGTTTGGTCTGATCCCAACCTCATACAACTGAACATGAACAGCATTTATAACCAGAACCCCTGGTCGTTCTTCATGACTTCGCTGGCTGTAGATGAGGCCCGATGCTATGATGCAGGAAATGATTATAATATGAGCAACATGCTGATGTCGCCTGATAATGCAGGCTGGGGCGACTGGAACGGCAGGTACAGCGCTATCCGGGACTGCAATATATTCCTGGAAAATATAGACAAATTGCCGGATGATCCGGCGCTGATTGATGGCGTTACACTAAAAGACAGGTTGAAGGGCGAAGCCACTTTTTTCAGGGCCTGGTATTATCAGTTGCTCATCAGTTATTTTGGCGGTGTACCCCTGGTTACGAAATCCTATAAATTAACAGACAACTTTTCCGCCGCCCGGAACAGCTATGCAGAGTGCGTGCAATTTATTTCCGGTGAATGTGATAAGGCGGCTGCATTATTACCCCTGGTGAATACAGGTGTCAACAAAGGAAGAGTAACAAAAGGCGCCGCTTTGGCGCTTAAATCAAGAGTATTGCTTTATGCGGCCAGCGATCTTCATAATACAACATTTTCCGGGTTTTCCAACCCTGAGCTCCTGGGATATGTAGATGGCGACAGGAAGCAACGCTGGCAGGCAGCCAAAGCGGCCGCTAAGGCTGTAATAGACCTGGGCATATATGGTTTGTATCAGCCCGGTCCTGCATCAACAGAGGAGGCTGTTCAGAATTATGAGGACCTGTTTATCTCAAAAAATAGTATAGAAGACATCTTTATTCGTTATTACAATGCCTCCGTAAGCCAGGGAGTTGACTACTGGCAGGTTTTCCCAAATGGATATGGCGGTATTGAAACAAACGGCGCCCCCAGCGAATTGGTAGACGCTTATGAAATGAGTGATGGCACTAAATTCTCCAGAACCAACCCTGCACAGAATCTCGAACCATATAAAAACAGGGACCCGCGTTTTTATGCTTCCATTTTATACGAAGGGGCAAGGTTCAGGTCAAGGCCATCCAGCTTACTGGCAGCCGATCCCGTAGGAGTTTTGCAGGTAGGTACCTGGGAAAAGTGGGATGCCGCCGCTAATAAAATCGTGTATACATATGGGTTAGATAGCAGGAACAGCGTGGTTTATGGAGGCGGTTATAATAATACCGGTACCTGTATGCTTAAATTTATAAACCGCAAAACCGATATGTATGTAAATCACCAGGATGACCTCACCTGGCGCTTCATCCGTTACAGTGAAATCATACTCAATTATGCAGAGGCCTGTATTGGATTGGGAGAGGAGGCGGAAGCACGCACCTACATTAATATGATCAGGAAAAAAGCGGCCATGCCTGATGTAATGGATGCCGGCGCAGCCTTGTCAGCAAGATACCGGAATGAAAGGCGTATTGAACTGGTGTACGAAAACCACCGCTTTTTTGACGTGCGCCGCTGGATGATCGGGCCGGAAGCCTATCACCCAATGCATGGGGTTAAGGTGGTGTACAAACTGAATCCCGATCATACAACTGCCACCATTCCTACTATTACCCCCGTGGAGATCACAAGTGGAAAGTGGGATAATAAGGCCTACTTTTTACCAATCGCAAGGAGTGAAATGAATAAGAACGATAAGTTAGTGCAAAACCCCGGCTATAATTAATATCGCGTGTAGCATTGATGGATTTCTATTGAAAATAATATTCATACCAGTTATTAACTCAAAACAGTAATGAAATATACATATCTGAACATCTTTTTTACCGGTTGGTTGCTGACAATTACTTTGAATATATCCGGGCAATCTGAATGGCAAAAAAAATATAGCGACCCCAAAACGGTTCAACAAATGTTTGTTAGCCCCCCAATGTTCTATGCTCCGCATACTTTCTGGTTCTGGGATGATACCATCAGGGATGATCATTTTACAGCTACTATGGCAGAGGAAATGATGAAGCAGGGACTGAACCCCGGATATGCACATCCCCGGGGTTCAATGGATCGCTTAAACCCGGCATTTTCTTCATTGCCATATAAGCAATACCTGGAAAAACCCTGGTTCAGCAGTTTCGGGAATGCTATGCAGGCAGCAAAGAACAAAGGATTTACCCTGGGTTATTGTGATGAATACGACTGGCCAAGTGGGCAGGCTGCAGGACGGGTATTAGCGCAGCATCCTGAGCTGGAGGCAAAATACCTGGATTGGAAACGGTATAAGGTAACGGGGAAATCGACCGTTTATTATGATTCAACAGATTTTGCCGTGGCAGGTAAAATAGCCGGCAATGCCATTGATGCCTCATCGCTGCGGATCATTGGAGAAGGAAGCCATTTCAAATGGACGGCGCCACCGGGCCAATGGGTGGTGTATACTTACACAAAAAAATTCCATCCCGGAATTGACGGTGGGAAAGTTAACTATCTCGATCCCGGATTAATGAAAGTTTTTATCCCGCTTGTTCACGCGCAGTACGCCAAACATTTTGCAAATGATATGGGGAAAACAATTCCTGGCGTTTTTGTTGACAATGAAGGCGACTATGGCTGGCGGATGGCGTGGTCAGAATATCTTGCCAAACGGTATAAGGAAATGAAAAACCAGGATATCCGTTTATGGCTTCCCCTTTTGACAGAAAAAGACAACAACGGTTTGTTTGCAAAAGCCCGTTGTGATTGGTTTGATGTTGTTTCAGACGTATATAACAAATGTTACTTTGAGCCTTTGGTGAACTGGCTCAAACAATACAACATGTATTACATCTCCAATCTGTGGGAAGAATCATTGTTGTTACAAACTGCCGCCATGGGCGATTTTATGCGCATTACAAGAACAGCAACTATGCCCGGAACAGATTGTCTTTTAATGAAATCGCAGGATGTTCATGATTTTAAGGAAGTGCAAACAGTAGCCGAATTGGAAGATCGTCCTTTTATGAGTGAAATTATGGGCGTTGCAGGATGGGAGCAAACACCCGCTATGATGAAAATGACTATTAATTCTATTACATCATTTGGTATTAACCACGTGGTGCCACATGGAATTAACGTTAACCGGAAAATTGTCCAGGATCCGTATCCGCCGGATTGGTTTACCGAAAATCCATATTGGCCTTATTTGCATAACTGGACGGACTTTTCCAGGCGAGCTGCTTTTGTGAACAGGCAAAGTAAGCTTGTGGCGGATGTTCTCCTGGTAAACCCGCTTGAAAGTATCTGGGCAAATGCTGAAGGCTTTTTTACGCATGAGGAAAATTTTGGCTTGCTGGAAGGCAAAGAAGTCTGGGATACGCTTTCACTCGAGATCAACCAGGTGTATTCCGATGCTATGAGAGAATTAAATAAAAATAACATCGACTTTTTAATCGCTGATAAATATTACCTGGATAAAGGAAAAACAGGAGCCATTAATAGCGGTGCAAAGATCACTATTAATGACCACAACTTTTCGGCGATCGTTCTTCCACCGGCTTGTGTTATTTCTCATGCCGTATCAGGTAAGATACTTGAATTTGCTAAAAAAGGAGGCGCTGTGCTGCTCCTGGGTACAACACCAGAAGGATCGCCGGAGAAAGGCATGAAAGATGCGTTGATCATTAGCCAGATGAATGCATTAAAGCGGTTGCCCAATGTTATTGATCTGTCGGGAGATAAAGACAGGCTGAGTAAAATGGTTACTGCTTTGAATGAAAGGGTCCGGCCACAGATCCGGTTGGAGAACTCAGGCCGGCTCTACACTGCTCACAGAACTATTTCCAATAACCACTTTTACTGGCTTGCCAATAACTCCGATACCGTGAGAAATTTTTCAGCCTGGTTCAGGGATGGCGATGGCATGGCGCAGATATGGAATTGCGAAACCGGGGAACGTACACCCGTTGCATACATGAAGGAGAAGGGATATAACAAAGTAAAAATGACTTTACAACCTTACGAAGGTTATTGGCTTGTATTTGAGCCCGGAACAAGCGATATGAATCCATTGGTACAGCATGAATCTGATTTAAAAGAAATTAAGCTCGATGATAAATGGACCATCAGTTATCCGGGGAAAGACACTGTTTATAAAACCACGGCCACTTCATTCACGTTAGCCGACAACGGGTTAAGTGAAGATCTTATGTTGTTGGCATATAATGATTCAAAATGGAAGTATACCAGTTTTATGACAGCGAAAAAGCGGAACGGGGATGGGCAGAAGGATGAAATAAAGGATAATGATGCCACCGGTTACCGCTACTGGAGGGTCAATATACCAGTCGGTGCAAAAACAGTAGTGTTCCCTGATAATATGATTGGCACAACGGTTTGGATGGATGGCGTAAAAACAAACGTAGCGGCGGCGTCAATTGACTTGCCTGCTGATGCACGGTTGCTGTCGTTTGCAAGGTCCGTCAAAAGTGAGCAGACGCTGACTGCCCCGTTGAAATTTATTGTTGGCAGTAAAGCAAACTGCACCCTGCAATCCTGGTATGCCTATGGACTTCAGCAGTATTCAGGATATATTGATTATGAAATGCCTGTTGTGTTGAAAGATGTAAATACCAGGACTTCTATAGATCTTGGTGATGTAAAATATATGGCGGAAGTGTTTGTAAATGATAAACCCGTTGGAGACCGGCTATGGGCGCCCTTTGTATTTGATATATCCAAGTACCTGCAGGAGGGAGAAAATAAAATAAGAATACGGGTCGGGAACCTGATGGTTAATGAAATGTGGGTGAAATCGGATCTGGGCAAGCTCCGCACCTGGGGCTGGGTAGGTGTGCCCGATTTTAGTAAATATGACGCTGGTTTGTTAGGCCCCGTTAAGTTAATACAGGTAAAATAATAATACTATGGGCTTACAGGCATTTGCCTGGTATGCCTGATATTTTTCAAAAAGTTGCAGCTATATGAACACGTTACTCACGCAAAAGCAGATTCAATCTTATCGGGAAGATGGATTTTTATTAATTGAGAACTTTCTTAACCAGGAAGAACTTTCCCATTGGCGGCAGGTTATTACGGAGGCCGTTGAACAGAGGGATGGCAGGAAAATGCCCGGCAGTGATAAAAAAATGGGGGAAGACGACGGGATCAATAAGGAAAGTGAATATTTTGGAAAGGTGTTTGACCAGATGATTAATATCTGGCAAACAAACGATGCGGCAAGGCAGATTATGCTTGATGAGAGATTGGGCAAAATGGCCGCAGAATTAGCAGGGTGGGATGGTACCCGGATCTGGCATGACCAGGTGCTCATAAAACGTCCCTGGGCCAATCCTACTTCGTGGCACCTGGATACGCCTTTCTGGTCGTTCACCGATAAGCGGGCACTATCAATATGGGTAGCTTTAGACGACGCTACAAATGAAAACGGTTGTCTGTATTTTATTCCCGGGTCTTATCATGAAACCGGTTTTGAAAACCAGGGTATCGGGAAAAATATGGATGCAATATTCCAGGTTTACCCGCAACTTGTAACTAGAAGCGCTGTTGCTGCACCCATGAAGGCGGGTAGCTGTTCTTTTCATAATGGTTTAACAATACACGGCGCCGGGGCCAATATGACCAATGGCTTCCGCAGAGCGATGACTTGCGCTTATATGCCTGATGGCGCTAGATTTAACGGCATAAAGAATATATTAAGTGATGCGCAGGTAACCAGGTTGAAAGTCGGGGATCTGCTGGATGATGATGCACAGAACCCGCTGATTTATACAGCCGGGGTTCAATAGGCCCATCAGGTAATGCTGATTCAAAGTACATTCCATAAACTGTGTAAAACATATAAAACCGGGGTTCTTTCAGGGCCCCGGTTTTATATGTTTATGTTGGATTGAAAAGAGGAGTTTAATGAGATGTTTTCCTGATGGAAAAGTTAACAGGCGTACTACAATGTTTATTCAGGGAAATGCTGCCATTGTTATTCGCCTGAAGCCGGGTAATATCTTTGTTTGTTACTACTTCATATTTTGAGCCTGGTTGCAATCCATTAATGGTGAATTGATAGTTGCCGTGTGATGAAATAGTCCATGCAAATACATCATTCTTCCACGAAGTAATTTTCATGTCAATACGGTTGCCCGGATCTGCACGAACCAGGAGTTGCGCAGTATCTTTATTACCAGGGTAGAACTTAAGCGTGTTCCCGCTTTTATCCGCACCAAAAGGTTCGCTGCTTTTTACAGAAAAGCTACCGGTGCTCATTAAATAATCATTAACGCTCAATTCAAGGTGATAAACGGTATGCCTGTGGATATATGAAAACTTCGTTCCGTTCAGGGTTTCAAGCATATTGGGTTCCAGCCCCATCCTGTTCCATTTTGGACGAAGGCCGTAAATATCCTTGTATAACGCTGTAATGCTGGTACAGATGCCAGCCAGGATATCATCCCCCAGTCCAAGTTGGGTTGTTCTGCTGTAGCGCTGGGAAGAGAGTCCGTCTTTTTTATACTGATCAAGGAGATGATTAATGAATTTAAGCGCAATGTGCTTATCATATTTCACATAGGCGTTGATACCAAGATATCCCCATGTTGGGAATATATCCCCGTTTTCATATTTAGGGAAAGGCCAGTTGCCATCGCTTACCTCTTCTCTTTTAAAGGAATCGAAGCAAAGCGGCCAGTGAAACAGGTGTTCTGCCGTTGTTCTTTGTTCTATCTGATCAAGAATAAGTTTTATTCGTTCCTTGTCGTCACACAATCCAAAGGCAATGGCAGCGAAATTTACAGGAGTAACCAGGTTATCGCCATGAATGGTGTTGTCTTTATCACGCCAGTACACATACTGCTGTTTGTCCGGCGACCAGAAGCCGCCTTCATCAACCGGCCTATTAAATGCACTTTTAAGACGGGCGGCTATCGCTGAATAATGGCCGGCCATTTTATGATTGCTTAAAATCGTTTCACATTTGGCCCATAGCGTTAATGCTTCGTATAATTGCGCATTTACAAAAGCGTTTTCAAAGCTTGCCCAAACAATGTCTAACCAGTCGCTTGCCTTTTTTTCCGCTACGCCGTTATTCATCATTTCATAGATCCCGTTGTTGTTGGAATCCCGTTTTATCAGCCAGTCCAGCGCCTTTTCACAGCTTGCTTGATGTGCACGCAGCCATTGCAGGTCACCATTCAATTCAAACAGTTCGCTAGTATTGATCACATAGCCCGTTTGTGAGTCAATGGTATATCCCCACATGGCTTCATAATAGCCTGTTTGCGGGTTATATGTGCCGGGAATTTCATCACCGGGTACATTATGCCAGCGGGATAACACACGACCATCGTTGAACATCGCCTGATCTCTTTCCTGGTCCAATGTTGCGGCCAGGTTTTTTATATAGTGTGGATCATTCAATGCCATCCCGATCTGCGCAAAAAATGGCTCATGGAGACATTTCCAGTTGGTGAGCCAGCCATTTGCGCCTACTATATTGTTGTCTACCACGCCATACCGCCCGGTTGTATTTAAAAGCTCGCGTACTGCTGTTGCATCAATACCGGGAAGCGTTCCTCTTGCATATTCCTTATTGTAATCAATGTATTGTAGTTCCAGGCTTAACTTTACGCGTCCTTTTTTTACCTGGAAGGGAGCAAATACATCGTACTTTTGTGATACGAAGCGGCTCAGGTGATGGCGTTGCTGCAATTTGGAGTCAGTTAGCAATTGTGTAAAAGTGAATTCGCCATTTTCGCTGTGGGAATATTTTGAAGCCATTTTATTTGCGCTTCCTGGTTGAGGCGATATCCTTAACGCATCTCCCGAATCAGCATTCCAGAATGTTACGCCACCGGTATGAACGCCATAGGTATCGTTAATTTGTTTTAGGTATTTGCACCAAACCATCCCGCCGTTATCAATAATTCCTCCTTTCCAAACGGATAGATCTGTAAAATTCCATTTTGGAAAGGCCATGTCTTCCAGGTCGGTTGTTGTGCTATAGTTGCGGGTAATATCCCAGGTTATTTTATCTCCTTTGCTGGTAAAGTCCCATGTTTCTTTAATTTGAAGCGCCCCGGTTCCATAGGTGATACCACTTAGCGATATGCCTTTCGGGGTATTTGTTATTTTAATATCGCCTGTTTGATCAGCAGATGAGGCGGTCCCACTTCCTGCAGTGATACTGGTGTATACGCCCGAAGATGATATCGTATTTTTATTTTTCAGGTTTACCTGTTTAATAATGCATCCCTTTGAATAGTCGATCCTGATGGAAAGCTTTTGATCAGGAGTGGTAATTGTAATTATTTTGGAAGCCCGGTTGTGTAGGATACCATTTTGTGAAAAACATAGATCGGGGATCAATATGAAACTGATAATAATTGCTAATATTCGCGTCATAAACGGGATAGAATTGAACACCGGGAGCCCACTGGCATAACAGTGCTGGTAAAGATTGTTTGTAAAATTAATAATATCCTTCGGTTGGCCTGCCTGCACCAGCTAATTTACGTCCGAATATTAAGAGCGTTTTTATATGAAAGCGTTTTTTATTTGCACTTTTTGCCAGTTGCCGGCTGCCTGTATTTTGAGGTGTTGATGTGGTACTCCTATGACAGCAGCCTATTCAAAAGGTAGAAATAAATATTATCTGTATTACAGATGCCAGCATCATAAGAGCGATAATTTTCCAGGTGAGAAATTGCATACTATGATGGAGCTTTTAAGTTTTTCTGAAAAACAGGTGGACCATATAGTTACTGAATGCAAGGACGGGCTAAAGGACCATTTCAAGAAAAGTTTAAAAATACTGCCAGAAGGAGAAAAACAACGAGAGAGAGTCGAACAGAAAATTCACAACCAGGAAGAGAAATGGATGAATGAACCTGAAAATGATTTATCAGAAAAGTAATCTTTAATTAAGAAGGTGTTCAAACATAATCTGGTGTTTAAAGCGAGGCTATATCGAACCGCTACTATCGAAGGAGTCTTCAGGTATAACGCATTGATTTTAAAAGAAAAAGGTCTCATCGATTTCGATGAGACCTCTCTTTCAGAAGTGTCACTCCTGAGAAGTACCCCGGAACGGAGTTGAACCGTCACTCGCATTGCTGCGAACGGGATTTTAAGTCCCGCGTGTCTACCAATTCCACCACCAGGGTCTGTAGGGAATAATCAGAGCGAAAGACCGGGCTCGAACCGGCCACCCCGACCTTGGCAAGGTCGTGCTCTACCAAATGAGCTACTTTCGCGTTATTAATAAGAACTTTTTTTGTTGGGATTGCAAAGATAGGAATCTTTTCGAAGCTGCAAAATTTTTTTAACGTTGAATTAAAATATTTTACGAATGCCTTTTTTTTAAACTGCATCAGGGATTCAGCTCATAGCCGTATTTCACCATCCCTAACAACTCTTTCCCTTTGCCATAGCACGTTTCACTCAAAGGTAATCCATTCGGCTGATATTCATACTGCCAGATTGTATACGACGACGTTTGTGCGTTAACGGTAGTCATCTTCACCAGCTTTCCCTGCGCATTATACTCAAAAATATAGTCCGGCAACATACGCTTCTTCGCAGGCTGATAACGGTACACATCTGTGAGCCGCCCCGCCTTGTCGTAGTTATAATAGATCTTCGTCCCACGACGCGTATCCAGCTCTTCAATCACATTCCCCGCACTGTCGGTTTTAAACGCTACCACCGTGGAGTCGCCGCCCTTACGCTGTATCAACTGCTGTAACCGTCCCGCCGTATCATAACGGTACGTCCGGCTTTCATCAAAACGAAGCTTACTATCTCGCGCAATGGAAGTGCTGCTGATATATTGCAGCCGCCCCCCTTCGTCGTAACGGTACTGCGTGGTAGTCACACTTGCACCGGAACTGTCTACTGTTCTGGTCAACTGCCCCTTCGCAGAAAACGTAGAAGTCATAGCCGAATAACCGGTGGAGCTGGACTGTGTCTGCGCCCTCATCTGCCGGTATGTGGGATTCAGGTTGCGTTCACAACGGAAGTCCCGGTCCGGCTGCATATCTGCATCCAGCGTCAGCACCTGCTGCGTTTTTACCTTGTTTTCCTTTAGCAGCGCCATAGTCGCTACGGTTTGCTGCGTGTTGTAAATGTCCTGGAAGTAATATTGACTAAAACCCCTGGCCGCAAATGCCAGTATACTCAGTGCCAGTAGGATCGTTTTCTTCATGCCCGTAAAATCGCTGATTTTTGAATGTTCAAAGGTAAAACGCAAAAATCATATTAAAATTTTTTAACCGGACTTTAACCGGCTATAATTCATCATTTCTTTTTTATCTTGCCTGCTGTTACAACCAAAAATATCTAAATCTCTTGAAATCACAACCTTTACGTAAGGAGAAAAATTGCCTGAACTGCGGCACAGAAGTCCCTGAACGGTATTGCACACACTGCGGACAGGAAAATACCGTACCACATGAAACATTCACCCACCTGGTTAAACACTTCGTGGCAGATATCTTTCATTACGATTCCCAGTTCCTCACTACCCTCAAATACCTGCTTTTCAGACCAGGATTCCTTTCCAGGGAATATATGGCTGGCAAAAGAGTACGCTACGTCAACCCGATAAAATTATACGTCTTTATATCCTTCGTTTTCTTTTTTGGCCTGTTTACATTGCAACACGGCAACGAAAAGGAATCCGGCGAATTCGTTACGGAACGCTCCCTGACCCAGGCAAACAATGGCGATACCGTGAAAACAGGCATTGAAACCCTGGACCAGGCGCTCTCTGATTCTTCTCCCACCAGTATAAAGAAGAATATGAACCGCTATCATACAGTGGAAGAATTTGATGCGGCGCAACGGCAATTGCCTGACTCGGAACGCCTTCACGGCGCAGAAAAGTCGGTATACCGGCGGATTATCGGCGTGCGCCAGAAATATGGAGAAGACTCCAAAAAGGCCATTATTGAAATGTTCAACCATAATGTGCCCAAGTTGATGTTTGTCCTGCTGCCGCTTTTTGCCCTGTTCATGACGTGGATGTACCGCAAGCAGAAAAAATGGCTGTATGCCGACCACGCCATTTTTGCCATCCACCTGCATTCCTTTAGCTTTATTATCGGCCTCACCGGGCTTCTCCTGGAATTTATTTTCCATAACGATATCTTTATGACCATAGGCTGGTGGATCATCTTCATTTACCTGGTGCTGGCGCTCTGGAACAATTACCAGCAAAGCTTCAGGAAATCCCTGCTGAAAGGCATTGTGCTGAGCATAGCTTATGGGATGTCAACAGGCATCGTATTCCTCATCTACATTTTACTGATGTTTATGATATTTCTTTAACTTTAAAAGATGCAACCGGAATTTATTATCATACACCAGCAAGTGGCGCCCTATGTTGCCCACATCCAATTAAACCGCCCAAAAGAACTGAATGCATTAAACCTGCAACTCATGGGCGAACTGAGAGATGCCCTCAAAGCCCTGGATGCGGACGATGAAGTACGGGTAATCGTTCTCAGCGGCAACGAAAAAGCCTTCGCCGCAGGCGCTGATATTAAACAAATGGCCGGGAAATCGGCCATAGACATGTATAATATCGATCAGTTCAGCACCTGGGACACTATAAAAAAAATAAAGAAACCCATTATAGCCGCCGTTAGCGGCTTCGCCCTGGGCGGCGGCTGCGAACTCATGATGCTCTGCGATATGATTGTAGCCAGCGAAACAGCCCGCTTCGGACAACCGGAAATAAAACTCGGCGTGATGCCCGGCGCCGGCGGTACACAGCGCCTTACCCGCGCGGTAGGAAAAGCCCTCGCCATGGAAATGGTGCTGACCGGCCGCTTTATTACGGCGGAAGAAGCACTCCGGGCCGGACTTATTAACCGTATCGTGCCCGTGGAACTGTTCCTGCAGGAAGCCATAAAACTTGCTGCGGAAACAGCCGCCATGAGTCCGGTAGCCCTTAAAATGGCCAAAGAAGCCGTTTTAAAAACTTTTGACACCAGCCTGGAAGAAGGATTACATTTTGAACGTAAAAATTTTTATCTTCTCTTTGCATCTGAAGATCAGAAGGAAGGCATGCAGGCGTTTATTGAAAAAAGACCTCCTGTATTTAAGGGCAAATAGCCCGGAACTTTATTGAAAACCATTATTTTTAATATGTGACTTGTTAACCTTCCACTGATAAATAATGCTGTTAACTGCCGGGAAAAGTGGTACCCGATAGTTGTTGTTCGCCCCCTTTAGTATCACAAAAAAAATTTAACCATGAGTGCGAGAAGGATTCCTGTTGCATCACTTTTATCGCTCACTATCTGCGCGTTTGCATGTAATAGCCCCGCCCAGAAAGTAAGGGCGATTGTACTGGCCGACCAGTCTAACCTGCCACCTACCGATACCATGATCGCTGGTGGCGATACTATTCAGACAGACATGGTCGCTTCCTGGAACAGTTTCCTGCAATTCGATGGCAAATATGCCATGGAAAGCGGTCTTTTTGAAGCCGAGCCACTGAAAAGCAGGCTTAACGCATTGATAGGTAAAGCCCGCAAATCTTTTTTTGAAAGATTAAAAGTAACACCACCCATAGAAGTGGAAAATAAAATACTTTTTAACGAAGGATATATGCCCGGAAAATCAGGCTATGATGAAGCTGTTATTGCCATAGATATGGATCGGGACATCATTTACATCGGCTTCACCGTGAACAGGAGTCTCATGCTCTTCAGCGAAAAAGGAGATACCGACTACCCGGAAAAATTCCTGCAGTGGATGCAGAAATATGAACGCTGAAAGAAAGAAGGAAGACCACCGGCCTTCCTTCTTTCTTTATCTTAATTATCAAACTTATTCTTCAACGCGGCCAGCTTAGCCTGGAAGTCGTTCAGCGGCGCCTCTTTAGCCGCCGGCTTATTCACTTTCTTCTGCTGATGCGGCTGCTCGCCGCGGGGCTCCCTTCTGGCTCCCTGCTGCTGGGAACCGCCGCCACCGCCTTTCTCGTTGTCTTTCATCGATAAGGAAATACGCTTACGCGCCACATCAATTTCCAGTACCGTCACCTGCACCTTCTGATTCAGTTTAACCGCTTCATTAGGATTGCTGATAAATTTATTGGAGAGATGGGAAATATGCACCAGCCCATCCTGCTTTACACCAATATCCACAAATGCACCAAAAGCAGTAATGTTGGTCACCACGCCCGGCAACACCATCCCCGGCTTCACATCTTCCATCTTATGAATGCCTTCGGCATATTCAAAAATAGAGATCTCGTCGCGCGGATCACGGCTAGGCTTAGCCAGCTCCTTCAGGATATCTTCCAAAGTCAGTAAACCTACTTCGGCACTCACATAATCCTTCGGGTTAATTTGCTTGCGCAGCTCTTCTTTGCCCATCAGATCCTGTACAGTGCTGTGTTGTTTGGCCGCCATTTCCTTGATCAGGTCATACCGCTCCGGATGCACCGCTGAATTATCCAACGGGTTATCGCCATTCTCAATACGCAAAAAGCCCGCGCATTGCTCAAACGCTTTATCCCCTAAACGGTGCACTTTCTTCAGCTGCATACGGTTGCTGAATGCGCCGTTTTCTTTACGGTACTTTACAATGTTCTCCGCAAGGGAAGGGCCCAAACCGGAAATATACGCCAGCAGGTGCTTGGATGCCGTGTTCAGGTTCACACCCACATTGTTCACACAGCTCACCACCACACGGTCCAGGCTCTGTTTCAACGACGACTGGTTCACATCATGCTGGTACTGTCCCACACCAATAGCTTTCGGATCTATCTTCACCAGTTCGGCCAGCGGATCTATCAGCCTGCGGCCAATGGAAATAGCGCCACGCACTGTTACATCATGCTCCGGGAACTCCTCACGGGCCACCTCTGAAGCAGAATATACAGATGCGCCACTTTCATTCACCATAAACACATTGATCTTTTTGCCAAAATCAATCTTCTTCACAAACTCTTCTGTTTCACGGCCCGCAGTACCATTGCCCACAGCAATAGCTTCGGTATCATATTTAGCTGCCCACTTCTTCAGCAGGGCTTCTGCATCATCTCTTTTGTAATTTTTTTCCAGCGGGAAAATAACATCGTTGTCCAGCATATTGCCCTGGTTATCCAGCGCTACTATTTTACAACCTGTTCTGTAACCCGGGTCAATGGCAATAACGCCCTTTGGTCCCAGTGGCGCTGCCAGCAACAGCTGCCGCAGGTTTTCCGCAAATACTTCGATTGCTTCCTGGTCCGCTTTTTCTTTTGCAGCTGTCCGGAACTCATTCTCCAGGGAAGGACGCAGCAAACGCTTGTAAGCATCTGCCGCCGCTTTGGTTACCTGTTCTGCGGCCTTGCCTTTACCTGTCACAAATTGTTTGCTGATCAATGCATTGGCATCTTCCTCTACCGGCGCAATAGAGCTGAACAGGATACCCTCGTGCTCCGCACGCAATATTGCCAGCACCCGGTGAGAAGGCATCTCCCGCAGATCTTCTGAAAACTCGAAATAGTCTTTATATTTATCGCCTTCGGCTTCTTTTCCTTCTACTACTTTAGACGTTAGCTTGCCGGTATTGGCAAATAACTTACGCAGCTTATCACGGCACTCCGCGTTTTCATTGATCCACTCCGCAATAATATCACGCGCACCTTTCAACGCCTCTTCAGACGTAGCTACCTGCTCATTGATAAATGTTTCCGCCGCTGAAATATCACCGTCCTGCTGCTCAAACAACAGGGTAGCCAACGGTTCCAGGCCTTTCTCAATGGCCACTGTGGCACGGGTTTTACGCTTAGGCTTGTAAGGCAGGTAAATGTCTTCCAGCTCTGCCAGTACCCAGGTGTTTTCTATTTTGGATAATAACTCAGGCGTCATTTTTTCCTGCTCAGTGATCGTTTTGATAATAAAATCACGACGGTCATCCACCTCCTTATAACGCTTCTGCAGGTCTTCAATACGGCCTATCTGCACCTCATCCAGACTTCCCGTTACCTCTTTACGGTAACGACTGATGAATGGAACCGTTGAACCTTCAGATAACAGGGCCATGGTGTTTTCTGCCTGTTTACCGGAAATACCCAACTCCGATGAAATAAGCGCAATGTGTTTCGGATTCATAAATCAATACATTTTGGGATTTTTTGATTGCCAGATGCCGGTTTTGTAACCACAATAATTACAAAAATTACCATCTCCAAACCATGAAATCGCTACCATTTAATAGCTCGCAAATGTAACTAAAATGGCCTTTTTACCAAGAAAAAGTATTCCCCATTTTTACACGTCCGCATTTGGTTCTCCGGACCCGTTCCTGCCCGGAATCATCTATGAATATTAAAATCCCCAAATGATCCCTATTTTTACAAAATATGGAAAAGACAGCTACATTTGATCGCCTCCTGCAGATCATGGACGATTTAAGGGAAAAGTGCCCCTGGGACCGCAAGCAAACCATTCAAACGCTTCGTCAGCTCACCATCGAGGAAACCTATGAGCTGGCAGATGCCATCACCGATGAAGACTGGAAGTCCATCAAAGAAGAACTAGGGGATATCCTCCTCCATATCGTGTTCTACGCCAAAATAGGCTCGGAACAGCAAAAATTTGATATAAACGACGTGATAAACGGCGTATGCGATAAACTCATCCACCGCCATCCGCACATTTATGGCGATGTAAAAGCCGATACGGAAGACCAGGTAAAACAAAACTGGGAAAAACTTAAACTGAAAGAAGGTAAGAAATCCGTGCTCAGTGGCGTTCCCTTGTCGCTCCCCGCGCTTGTAAAGGCCATGCGCCTCCAGGAAAAAGCCAAACAAACCGGCTTCGAATGGGATAATACCGCACAGGTGTGGGATAAGGTAAAAGAAGAAGTAAATGAACTGGAAGCAGCAGTGAGCAGCGGGAATATAAATGATATGGAAGATGAATTCGGCGACGTGATGTTCTCTTTGGTGAACTATTCCAGGTTCCTTAATATCGACGCGGAAAATGCCCTCGAACGCACCAATAAAAAGTTCCAGCGCCGCTTCCAGGCAATGGAAGTACTGGCACTGGAACAGGGCCGTACCCTCAACGATATGACCTTAACGGAAATGGATACACTCTGGAATAAGGTGAAAGCCACAGAGCAATTATAAATCGTTCCTTAATACACCCGCATTGATCGATACTAAAGAAATACGGCTTTTTTTCCTGCGACATGGCTATCTCCTGATCATTGCAGCCTGGTTGTTTACCTTCGCTTTCCTGTTCAGTAACTACTGGTCGTACTACTCGTCCCCGCAAGGCGTGAAGCGCAGCATGGAAAAGAGTATCCACCAACGCGAAAAAACATTCGAAAAACTCGTTAAAGATACCGGCCTCACCGCCTCGCTCCTCCGGCGCAGCTACGACCAGAAAACACTGGACAAACTTACCGGCATGGAGTACTACCTCTTTGCCTACGATTCCAATAACACCGGCATCTGGCTTACGTTCTGGAATACCAGCCAGGTACAGCCGGAAGAACTGCAAACGTCACTGGAAAACGGCGAGCGGTTCATGAAGCTGAAAAATGGCTATTACGAAGTCATCACCCGGAGGGTGAAATCAGCCCCGGGCCACGCCCAATACCTGGTGGCAGCCATTCCGGTCCGCATGGAATATGCCATTAAGAACAACTACCTCGTCAATCACTTTTATGACAAGGAAGAACTGGGAGAGGAGTACAGCATCCTGCGGGAACAACCCGCCCTGGTGGTGCCGGAACATATTATCCTGCCGGTAAATAACGGGCAGGAACAAACGCTGTTCTTCCTCGATTACAACACCGGCATGCACGTACATCCCTCCAACAACCTGAGCATATTGCTGCGGGTGCTGGGCTGTATCTGCGTACTGATATTCCTCAACCTCTTTGCCACCCTGCTGGCAAAAAGCACCAACCCGCTGTATGGCTTCCTGTTCCTGTTCCTTATCGTGTTCGGTATGCGGGTGCTCAGCTACGTATACCCGTTTCCGTTTAACCTGAAGGAACTCAATATCTTCGATCCCAGGATCTATGCAAAAGATGAAATCTTTTACTCACTCGGCGATCTGCTGATCAACGTATTACTCACCTTCTGGATGGTCCTCTTCTTCCGGGAACACGTAAAAACCATCAACCCGCCGGTGCTCAAAAAAAGATGGGCGCAAAGCGTGGTGATCATCATCGCCAGCCTGATCCTCTATATCGTGGAGCAATTCCTGGCAGACCTCATCCAGAGCCTTGTAATAGATTCCAAGATCTCTTTCGATGTTACCAACCCCTTCAGTCTTACAGAATACAGTATCATCTACAGCATTATCGGCTTCATGGTACTGGGCTTTATATCTTTCAGCTTTTTGTTCTTCTCCCAGATCATCAACTACCTGCTGAATGAACTCACCAATTTCCAGTACCGCACCAAATACATTTGGCTGGCGGCTGTAGGGATCATCTGGCTGCTGTTCCGTATCCATAACCCCGAACTGCCGTTTTCGGTTACAATGGTGATCTGGCTGCTGATTTACATCGTGCTGCTCGATTTTCTCGCAGATCGCTTTGAAAGCAGTATGGCCACCGTACCCTTTCTCTTCTGGCTCTTCCTGCTCACCATCACCACCTCCGGCGCACTGGTACATTATAACAATCATAAGGAGCTGTATGCCCGTCAGAAGCTCGCAGAAGACCTGTCCAAGCAAAAGGACCCTTACCTGGAAATGCTGCTGAATGATATCGGTAAAAAGATAGAACATGATGAGGCCATCCAGTTTTTTTTCCAGGACCGCAGCAGCAGGATCCACCGTAAGTCGGCGTTCGACACCCTGCTCCTGCCCAAATACTTCCAGGGCTACCTGAGCCGCTTCCGGGTGAACATTTATGCATATGACGAAAACGGCGCCTCCCTGTTTTCTTCGGATACCGTTAGCTTGTTAACTTTTAACCGGCAGATATTTACCGAATCGGAAGCCTCTCCTGCACTGGTGCCCGGCAACGACCTGTATTATTATGAACGCAGCTTCAACGACTACAGCTATATCGCAAAAAAAGAGTTTCACAACGCCAACGGGGAAGTTACCGGCTGGCTGGTATACACCCTGGCGCCAAAGCCGGTAAGCAGCGAACGGCTTTATCCGGAACTGCTGGTGGAAGGGGATATGAGCGATCCGGGCCGCGAATACGCAGGCGCTTATTCATTTGCCGTATACGATAAAGGCATTCTCGTAAGCAATAACAATGACTTCCCGTTCCCGGTCCGTTTATATGCGCATGAACTGCCAGCCGCAGATGTTACCGTAAAATCCATCAAAGGTTATTCAGAACTGATCTACCGCGCTACCCCCGAAAAAGTAGTGATAGTGGTAAAGGAAAACAGGATGTTCGTGGAATTCATCACCCTGTTCGCCTACATGTTCTGCCTGTTCCTGCTCATCATCGCCGTATATAAAGCATTCGACCTGCTCATCAAAGCAAGAATGCGGATCAGCAACCTCCGGGCACTGATCAATATCAGCATCCGCAAAAAAGTACATGGCACCATCATCTTTGTTGTTATTTTCTCCTTCCTGATATTGGGTATCACCACCATCAAATTCTTTATCTACCGCTCGGAAATGCAGAACCGGGAAAGGCTCAGCAAAACCATGAGGGAGGTATCGAAAGATGTGGAAAAGGTATTGGAAAACCAACGCGACCTGGACCAGGTAGGGGATATGTATGATTCAGAACTGATGAAAAAGCTGTCGGCCTCCCTCTCGGATATTGCCAATGAAAGGGCCCTGGATATTAATATCTACGACCGTGATGGCAACCTGCAGCAAACCACGCAGCCGATGATGACCGATAAAGGTTTAATCTCCACGAAGATAGATCCGCAGGCCTTCTACAGCTTATACCGGTTGGAACAGATCCAGTTTATCCATACAGAATACATTGGGGTGATGCCGTTCCTGTCGGGTTACATGCCGTTGCGCAATCATGATACACATGAAGTGATCGCTTACCTGAACGTTCCTTATTTCGCCACACAAACGGAATTGAACCAGCAGATCTCGAACTTCCTCGTGGCCCTCATCAATTTCAACGCTTTCATTTTCCTCATTGCGGGAATGGTGGCGTTGCTGATCACCAATTCCATCACCCGCTCGTTCTCGCTGGTAACAGAAAAGCTCCGGCACGTAAACCTGGGTCAGCGCAACGATGAAATAGAATGGGATAAAGATGATGAGATCGGCGCGCTGGTAAAAGAATACAATAAAATGGTGCGCAAGCTGGAAGTAAGTGCGGTACGCCTGGCTAAAAGCGAAAGGGAAGGGGCCTGGCGTGAAATGGCGCGGCAGGTAGCCCATGAAATCAAGAACCCGCTCACGCCCATGAAGCTGAGCATTCAATACCTGCAACGCGCTATCGCCGGCGATTCTCCCAATGTAAAGGAGTTGTCGCGCAAAGTAGCCGGCACACTGGTGGAACAGATTGAACACCTGTCTAATATTGCGTCCGACTTCTCTGCCTTTGCCCGCATCGGTGAACCCAACAACGAAGAATTCCTGCTCAATGAAGTATTGTATTCCCTCACCTCCTTGTACCAGGGGCATGAAGATTGTGAAGTTACCTACATACAACCCGCACACGATTTTTATGTATTTGCAGATAAAACCCAGATGAACAGGCTGTTCACCAACCTGTTGCTGAATGCCATCCAGGCCATCCCCGACGACCGTAAAGGACAGATCGTGGTACGGCTGCAAATGACGTCCGACAATCACGTGATCGTGAGCGTATCCGACAATGGCGAAGGCATTTCCACAGAGATTCAATCCCGCATTTTCGTTCCCAACTTCACCACCAAGTCGTCCGGCACCGGCCTCGGACTGGCCATGTGTAAAAACATCGCTGAACAGGCAAGAGGGGAGATCTGGTTCGAAACGAAGCTGAACGAAGGCACTACGTTCTACGTAAAGCTGCCACTGCAAGGGCGCTAATGCAGCGGGTTTTGTCTTTCTCGCTGATTACGCTGATTATACTGATTTTACTTTTGGATTTTATAAATGATTTTAAAAGATCGGGGAGATATAGGCGGATCTATTCGCTCATCTCTCCCCGGATATTTAAATCAGTTATAAAATCAAAAAAAATCCAAAAAGTAAATCAGTATAATCAGCGTAATCAGCGAGAAAGACAAAACCCGCTTCTATCCACAAACTCAAAGTAAAATCAAAACATAATCAAATCAGTGCAATCAGTATAATCAGCGTAATCCTGCTCCAAGACAATTTACATCGCCGAAGGCGATCGGCGATCCCCGCAAAAAAAAAGACGCCCTGGAATACCAGAGCGTCTTCAAAATAATTTCTTGCTGTTTACTGCTGTTGTGCGTCGTCTTTCGCTACAAAGCTTTCTTTAATTTTTTCCAGCAGTTTACTTTCGATCATTTGCTGCGACAGTTGTATCATGTTTTTAAAGGCAGTTTCCTGGGAAATACCATGACCAATAATTACTGGTTTGGAAACGCCTAAAACGGGAGTACCGCCATATGATTCAGAGTCAAATTTCTTCATGTAGTCATCCTGGATATTACGTCTCAGCGCAATTTCATGGAATGATTCGGCCATCTTAAGTACGATGTTTCCGGTAAAGCCTTCGCATACAATTACATCTGCTTTTTCGGAGAGGATATCCCTTCCTTCAATGTTGCCGACGAAATTAATTTGTTTGCTTTCTTTTAACAGCGGGTAAGTTGCCTGCGCAAGCAGGTTGCCTTTGCCTTCTTCTTCGCCGATATTCAGTAAACCAACTTTAGGATTGGGTACCTGAAGAATATGTTTGGAATATAGGGATCCGAGAAGGGCAAATTGTGCCAGGTTTTCAGGTTTGCAGTCGGCGTTGATACCTACGTCAAGCAAGAGGCCGTACGTGCCGTTTTCACGGGGTACCAGAGTAGATATAGTAGGACGTTGCACTCCCTCTATGGCTTTAATGGAATAATAGGTGCCCACCATCATGGCGCCGGTATTACCTGCGCTGATGAAAGCATCTATTTTTTCATTCTTCAATAAATGAAAACCGATAGAGATGGAGGATTGTGGCTTCTCTTTCAGCGCCTTGGTAGGGTGTTCATCCATCCCGATTACCTGGGATGAATGAACAACTGAATATTTTGATTGGTCCAGCTGTGCGGCTGCAATTAAAGGAGCTAACTGTTGTTCGTCTCCAATTAAAACCAGATGCACCTCAGATGCAACAGTGTCTAAATATAATTTTACTCCTTTTACTGCTTCTGTGGGAGCGAAATCGCCACCCATCATATCAAGCCCGATTCTCATGTAACTCAAGGTTTGTTCTTGTTAGCTCGGGTAAAAATAGTAAAATAATTTATTATTTAGCTGCGCTCTGTTTTTCCAACACTACTTTTCCTCTGTAGTACAGTTTGTTTTCCACCCAATGAGCACGGTGTCTCAGGTGCACTTCACCGGTTGCGCTGTCTGTGCTTAATGTATCCGCTACCGCCTTATAATGCGTTCTTCTCTTTGCTGATCTTTGCTGAGAATGTCTGCGTTTAGGATTTGGCATTTTATTTAATTTTTAATTGTCCTTAAATTTATCCAATCCTTTCCAGATTGGGTTATCGTTTTCTTTTGCCTGCTGGTTCATTTGCTCCAGCATTTCAATCACTTTCGGATTACACCCGCTTTTGCCGTCCGCATTGTCGGGATGTATACGTTGCATTGGAATGCTCAGATGGATGAACTCGTATATAAATTCTGCCACGTTCAAATGGCTCTCTGTCTTCAGTATATACGATACATCCGGATCTTCTTCTCCACTTGCCAGCTCTTCCGGATTCTCCACCAGCTTTACTATCTGGTTAAAATCATCCCATAGCTGCATCTCAAAGGGCTCTCCACACCGGTCGCAGGTAACGGTTACCTTACCACCTATCGCAAATTTCAGTAAGAAGAAGTTACTCTTCTTGTCTAAAGTGAGATTTACACTCACCTCACAATCACTGAAATCCCTCGGCTCCTCGAAATTATCAAAGAAACGCTCCCCGATAGCATAGTGAAATGAATGTTCCCCTGGGTTTAATCCAACAAAGGCTATATCAAATTCGCGGAGTGGTTTCATATCAATATCCTCACTTTTAGAGGGATGCAAAGGTAATTAAATATTTGCAATTGCAAAAATTTCATAAATTTGTTCACCAACGATATCTTATTTATATATATATTTATATCATAAAATATCAGCCATATTGATGTTGTGGCATCCAGGCGTGAGGCGCAAAGGTACGTAATTAGCTTTTATCTTATACCTGATTTTCACAATTCAACGAATTTATTGAAAACCCGTATCCCCATTCCATCAAAACGATGAAGGCCACAGGAAAATACAGTAAGAAAATAACTGGTAGTACCGGCGTGCCATTAAATGGCGCACCGGACCTCTTTTCCCTGCCCATAACCGCCTGGCTCAACAGCACAAACGCCGGCCTGCTCGTGACCAACGAAAAGCACCGCTGCATATGGGTAAATGACATATTCAGCCGGTATATGGATGGAAATATCCCCCTGAACTGCTCATACCCTGAACTGATCCGCTACCTCAAACCAATGGTGGCCGATTATGTGCCGCTTGAAGCCAAAATGAAATCCCTCCGCCGGGAAAAAAAGCCCTGGTTCGGCTGGGAAGTGCCCTTCCGCAACGGCCACATCTGGGAAATTAACTACCTCCCCGTATTTAACGGCGAAATTTTCAGTGGCAGCATCTGGCAGGCCATCGATATCACCCGCCGCCACAATGTCCAGGAAGAAATAAAACGCAATGAGGAAAAATTCAGGGTCATCCTCAATAATCTCAACGCCGCTATGTGCGAAACCGACGTAAAAGGTAATATCACCCGCGTATACGAAAGCTTTTGCCGCCTCTCCGGCTATAACGAACAGGAACTCATCGGCAGGAACATCACCGACGTTTTTGTACCGGAAAACAACCGCGCCTTCGCCCGCGCCCTCCGCAAAAAACGCCTCGATGAAAATGTACCCCTCGTATACGACATGGAAATAAAGCTGAAAGATGGCTCCAATCGCTGGATTCTCGCCAGTTCCACCAATATTTACGACCGCCACGGCAACATCACCGGCGGAGCAGGCATCCACATGGATATCACGGATCAGAAAAAACTGCAGCAGGAACTGGAAACAGCCCGCCGCCAGGCAGAAGAAGCCCAGCGCGCCCAGAAAGATTTTCTCGCCAGCATGAGCCACGAAATCCGCACACCGCTCAATGCCATCATCGGCATGGCACACCTGCTGGAAGAAACCCACCTGGACCCGCAACAACAGGAATACGTCAATATCCTCAAAAATTCCTCCGGCATACTGCTGGGCATTGTCAGCGATATTCTCGATATTTCACGCATAGAAGCCCGCGAAATACAGGTTAACCAACGCGAATTCAACCTCCGTGAACTGATCCAGTCATTACGCAACACTTTTGAACTAAAACTGGGACGACGCCCGGTTAAAATAACCGCCGAACTGGACGCGGCGCTCGATACCTGGCTTATTGGCGACGATGTACTACTGAACCAAATACTAATCAATTTGTTAGGTAATGCAGAGAAGTTCACCAACGAAGGTATCATCGCCATTACCGCTACCCAGGAAAGCTGGCAGGAGAATAAACTCTGGATACGCTTCCGGGTATCCGATACCGGCATCGGCATCAAAAAGGATAAACTGGAACTCATCTTCCGGAACTACAAACAGGCAGAAGGCGATATCCGCGAGAAATACGGCGGCACAGGCCTGGGACTCGCCATCGTTAAACAACTGGTTGAAATTCAGGGCGGTACCATCACCGTGGAAGAACTCCCCGGCTTTAATACCTGCTTTAGCTTCAATATCCCCTTCCTGGATAGCCGCCGGCCACTCACGGCAAATGCCGGTAAACTGAGCAGGAAATTATTGCAACGCTCATTTGAAGACGCAAGGGTACTGATAGTGGAAGATAACCAGATGAACCTGCGCTATATCATGAGCCTGCTGGAAAAATATAAGATCAACTACCAGCTCGCCACCAATGGCCCGGACGCTACCTGGTTCCTCGAATCAAGGCAATACGACCTTATCCTCATGGATATCCGTATCCCCGGCATGAATGGCATGGAACTGGCACAAAAAATAAGAGGAGATGAGGAACAACCGAATGTGGCCACGCCGGTAATCGCCACCACCGCCGTAGCAATGGAAAGCACCGCCATCATGGCAAGGGCCGCCGGAATAACAGATATACTCACCAAACCTTATACACCGGATCAGCTATTACAGATTTTTAATAAATATCTCAACGAAGACGAAACAGAACTAATAATGGAAGAAGTGCAGAACTTAAGCGGATTTGAGTTTAACAACGATTTGGACGTCAAATATCTCACAGATCTCTATGAGAGCAATATTTCCTATGCCGCAGACCTCTTTGAAATTTTTATCAGAACCATCCGGGATGAAATCTCCAAACTGCAGGTAATGGTGGACAACCACGAATGGGAAGCCATGAAATTCCAGGTACATAAACTAAAACCGAATTTCGCCATGGTAGGCCTCACCTGGATCAGCGCCAAAATGCAGGAACTGGAAAATTACCTGCGTATCAACCAGGAACTGCACAGCACAGAAATCTGCCGGCTTTTTGATGAAATACGGGAAGATGTAAACCGCTACTATCCGCTCGTGGAAGAAGAATATGGCAAAATGCGCGATTTTATCGATTCCCCCGGCGAATAATCAATACGATTGCAGCACCTCTTTCATGCTGTTGTAATAACTGCCGCCAAATAAGATGAAATGTACCATCAACGGGTATAACTGGCAAATGCCTATCCGCTGCTGCCACCCCGGCTGCAATGGATAAGCGGCCTGGTATGCATAATAAAACCGCGTGTCAAAACCACCGAAAAGCCGCGCCATCGCCAGGTCTATTTCCCGGTGACCATAATACACCGCCGGATCAAAAACACTGGCCCGCCCCTTACTCCCCACCATAAAATTACCGGACCACAAATCACCATGCAGCAACGCCGGCGCCTCTGCCGGGAATATCTGCGGCAACCGGCGGCACAACCGCTCTACCTGCTGCACGAGCTGCCGGTCTACCAGCTGCTGGTCATAAGCCATCCGGATCAGCGGCAATAAACGGTTGAACGCATAAAACACCGGCCAGCTGCTGTACGGCGTATTATACTGTTTCAAACTTCCTACATAGTTGGTACCCGCATACCCGTAATGAGGCTGCGTTACATGATGCTGCTTCGCCAGCGAAACAGCAAAGTCGTCCCAGAAATCAGCTACAGCCTGCCCCTTCGTCAAAAACTCCTGCAACAGGTAAGCCCGTCCGTTCACACTCCCGTAACCCAGCGGCCTGGGCGTATGCAATGCTTTGGCAGCCTGCAACTCCAGCAGCCCCGCATACTCCTGCTTAAACATATCCGGGTACTTCCCCGCATCGTTCATCTTAATAAAAAAATACCCCTCGTTGGTGCCTATACGAAAAGATTCGTTAATATCGCCACCATGCACGCTTTTTGCATCATTAATATGTATTTTTACTTTCAAATGTTCGGAAAGTGCTGCGCTTAACTGTTTTTGTAGAATTTCATCTATCATGTTCCGCCACATTATATGGAGACAAAAGTCCGGATTAAAAAGAAAATCGTCCGTATTGTACTAACACTTACGGCTATACTATTGTTAAAAGGATTATTCGCCTGGAGTAACCGCTTCAGCGATTTCTACTTCCATAGGTGGTACGATTGGAGTAGTTTGGCGTTCAGACAAGTAACAGGTATAGTTCCATTCAGTATTGGCGATGTAATATATACTGCCTGGATTATCGGAGGAATACTCTATTTGTTAAAACTATGTTATAAACTCATCCGCGCACGCTGGGAAGCCCTGGGTTTTCAACTGCTCCGCGGTGTTCAGTTCCTGCTGAGTGTGTATCTCGCCTTCCTCGTGCTATGGGGTTTTAACTACGAACGCAACTCACTCACCCGCGATACACACCTTGTTACCGGCACTTATAATACGCAACAGCTTTATCAATTATCGGATACATTACTGCAACTCGTCAACCTGGAAAAAACCAATACCGGCGATACCACCGGCACTATGAAAACAGATACCACCGGCAAACCTGTTTTTGAAAGAGCCGTCGCCGCTTACGACGCAGCCGCCAAAACCTGGCCAGCCCTGCGTTATAAAGCACCCAGCATAAAACCGGCTATGTTCGGGCACTGGCTTAATTACCCCGGTGTTACCGGCTACCTTAACCCGTTTACCAACGAAGCACAGGTCAATACCACCGTTCCGGATGTATTGCTGCCATTTGTTTCCTGTCATGAAATTGCACACCAGATTGGTTATGCACCGGAAGAAGAAGCGAACTTTGTAGGTTACCTGGCGGCAACCAGCATTCCGGATAGCCATTTCCGTTATGCCGCCAATTTTGATATGTTCCTTTATAGCGTCCGTCAGCTCGCCCTCCGCGATACCACCCTCGCCCGCAACATCTGGAAAAGGGCGCTTCCCGGCGTAAAAGCCGACTATAAAGCGATCATCGATTTTTATGAACCCTATACGGGAAAAGTAGATGCGTATTCCTCCCTGCTGTACGACCGCTACCTCAAAGCTAATAAGCAAGAGAAAGGGATCCGCAGCTACAGCGAAGTCACCGGCTGGCTTATCGCCTACTTTAAATTATAACAAACATCAGTTCATCATCAGCACATTCACGCTGCGCTGTAAAATATTAAAGGCAATTTCTGCCATCAGGTTTTCACGGTCAAGTGTAGGGTTTACTTCAGTGATCTCAAAACAACAGATCTTACGGTGCTGCATGAACTTGGCAATCAGATCCTCCGCTTCCCGCTCCCTCAGTCCATTACTTACCGGCGTGCCGGTGCCCTTGGAAATGGAAGCATCCAGACTGTCCACATCAAAAGAAACATAGATGTACTCACAATCACTCAGGTAACGGAACACGGAACGGGAAATATTTTCCGGCCCTTTCCGGCGTACTTCACTGGTAGTGATCACCTTCATACCATATTGCTTGATCAGGTAATCTTCTTCTTTCTCATAATCCCGCAGGGAAATAAATACAATATCTTCCGGAAGTACCTTCGGCGCTATTTTGCCAATGTTTTTTAAGGCATTCCACATTTTGGCAGTATTCTCATCCAGGTCATGCACCTTGCAATCCATATTATCTTCCGCAATAGCCGTAGCCAGCGGCATACCATGCATATTACCGGAAGGGGTGGTATAAGGCGTATGCAGATCAGCATGCGCATCTATCCAGATCACGCCCAGCTTGGCTTTGGGATGTGCCATCTTCAGGCCTGCAATCGTTGCGCCGGCAGTACTGTGGTCGCCGGAAAGCAATACCGGGAACCAGTTGGCTTTCACCGTTTCACATACACTCTTGCTGATACGCTCGTACATGTTAAAAGTACCTTTGATCCTTTTGGCATAGGGCGATTCAATAGGTTCAAACAATAGCTTATTTTCCGTTTCAATGGCCTCGGTGGGAAAGTGTACAAAAAAGTTGCTCATAAAGTCCAGCGCAGCGATCTTAATAGCATCCACACCCAAACTGGCGCCACGCGTACCTGCTCCTATTTCCGATTTTACTTCTATTATTTTAATATTCTTCATAAAAATAGCATTACAGGCAAGCTACAGGATTTTATGTGAACGCCCAAAGCAGCAGAACGTGTAATGGTGAAAAACTTGTATATAATATCTGAATCAAATCCAATACAGTAGCGTTATTGTAGCGATTTGTTCAATATTTCGCCTGTTCTGGTTGACAACGTTGAATTTTAATCGGGCTATTTTTTTAGCTGATGATTTATAAATAATTTGAGTGGATTACCACATAAAATTAAAACCATGGACTTTCAATTGACGGAAGAGCATCTGATGATACAAAAGGCAGCGCGCGACTTTGCTGTCGCGGAATTACTGCCGGGTGTGATAGAAAGGGATGAACACCAGAAGTTCCCTGCTGAACAGATCAAAAAACTGGGGGAACTCGGCTTCCTGGGAATGATGGTGAGCCCGAAATATGGTGGGGCAGGACTGGACGCAATCTCATATGTACTGGCAATGGAAGAAATTTCTAAGATAGATGCCTCTGCCTCCGTGGTGATGAGTGTGAATAACTCCCTTGTTTGCTGGGGTCTCGAAGCTTTTGGTACAGAAGAACAAAAACAGAAATACCTGGTACCCCTGGCTTCCGGGCAGATAATAGGCGCATTTATGCTGAGTGAGCCTGAAGCCGGTTCTGATGCTACCTCCCAGCGTACCATCGCAGAAGATAAAGGAGATCATTACCTGCTCAACGGTACCAAAAACTGGATCACCAACGGTAACTCGGCCAGCGTATACCTGGTAATGGCGCAAACCCATCCTGAAAAAGGAAGTAAAGGTATCAACGCCCTCATCGTGGAAAAAGAAATGCCCGGTATCACTATCGGCGCCAAAGAAAATAAACTCGGCATCCGCGGCAGCGATACCCACAGCGTGATGTTCCAGGACGTAAAAGTGCCAAAGGAAAACAGGATAGGAGAGGACGGCTTCGGGTTTAAATTTGCCATGAAAACCCTCGCCGGCGGTCGTATCGGCATCGCCTCCCAGGCGCTCGGCATCGCCAGCGGCGCATATGAACTGGCCCTGAAATATTCCAAAGAAAGAAAAGCATTCGGTAAAGAAATATCCCAGCACCAGGCCATCCAGTTTAAGCTGGCAGACATGGCCACCCGCATAGAAGGCGCCCGCCTGTTATGCCTCAAAGCCGCCTGGGATAAAGACCAGGACCAGGACTATACCCTTAGCAGCTCTATGGCCAAAGTTTTTGCCTCTGAAACCGCCATGTGGGTAACCACCGAAGCCGTACAGGTTCACGGCGGTTACGGCTACGTGAAGGAATACCACGTAGAACGCCTCATGCGCGACGCCAAGATCACCCAGATCTATGAAGGCACCTCAGAAGTACAACGCATCGTTATCAGCCGGAGCATCTTAGCGTAGATTTTCGCGGAGGTTGTCTTTCTCAGGATTACGCTGATTTTACTGATTTTACTTTTTGGATTTTTTGGATTTTAAAAAGATCAGGGAGATATAAGCGGATATATTCGCTCATATCTCCCTAATATTTTAATCAGTTATAAAATCCAAAAAATCCAAAAAGTAAAATCAGTAAAATCAGCGTAATCCTGAGAAAGACAAAATTCGCACTATCTTTGCGCGATGGCAATCAATTTAGCAGCATACCACGAAGTACTCGACCGGCTCCATCCTCATCACGCCCGGCTGGTAGCCGTTTCCAAAACGAAGCCAGTGGAAGATATCGCTGCGTTTTATGCAGCAGGACAAAGGATCTTTGGCGAAAATTACGTACAGGAACTAACAGAAAAACAAACACTTTTACCGGCAGATATAGAATGGCATTTTATTGGTCACCTGCAATCCAATAAAGTGAAATTCATTGCGCCATTTGTGCATACGATTCATGCAGTGGATAGTCTTAAACTATTGCAGGAAATCAATAAACAGGCCGCTAAACATCAGCGTATCATACATTGCCTGTTACAGGTTCACATTGCAGCAGAAGAAACGAAATTTGGTATGGATACGCAGGAATTACAGCAACTGCTGCAAACATACCAGGCCAGTCCATCCGCTTTTTCACAGGTACGCATTGCCGGCATGATGGGCATGGCTACCAACACTTCCAATGAAACACAGATCCGGGAAGAGTTCCACCAGCTCCGCGAGTTATTCGGATCCGTTAAAACCACTTACTTTAACAACGAAGCGTCCTTTAAAGAATTGTCCATTGGCATGAGCGCCGACTATCACCTCGCCCTGCAGGAAGGGAGTACCCTGGTGCGTATTGGCAGCCTGCTCTTTGGCGAAAGGAACTATTCACAAACGTAGTCTTATGAAAAAATTAAGCATCTTCCTGGCAGGTATAAGCCTGGCTTTCACCGCCTGCAATACCGGTCAGTCTACTAAAAACCCCGCCAATGGTGTGTGGCAGGCAAAACTGCACCGCACCGACGGGGCAGACATCGTTTTCAACTTTGAAGTAAAAGATACTACCGCTGGTAAAAAGGTGCTGTACGTGCTGAATGCGACAGATAAATTACTGGTAGATGAAGTGTCTGTAACCGGCGACTCCCTGCTGATTAAAATGCCCTTCTTCGACTCGGAATTCAAAGCAAAGCTCACCTCCGACAGCGCAGCAGAAGGACTTTGGATCAGGCACCTCGCCGATAAGGACGTAAGCATTCCTTTCTCTGCCGTCGCAGGCAAAGCAGAACGCTTCGCCGTAAATACACCGGCCACCGCCAATGTATCCGGCCGCTGGGTAACACAGTTCGTATCTGCAAAAGATAAGGACAAAGCCCCTTCCACCGCCATCGGTGAGTTTAAACAATCCGGTAACACCGTGCATGGCACGTTCCTCACCACCACCGGCGACTACCGCTTCCTGGACGGCGTGGTGGATGGCGATACCCTGCGCCTTTCTACCTTCGACGGCTCCCACGCCTACCTGTTTACCGCCCGCGTGGGGAAAGACAGCATCACAAACGGCCGCTTCTTCGCTGGTATCGGCGACGGGCTCGAGTACTGGTCGGCCGTGAAAAATGATACCGCCAAACTCCCCGACGAAAGAACCATCGCCACCATGAAACCTGGTCAGCAACAACTGGATTTCACCTTCCCCGATCTCAACGGCAACAAGATGAGTATCAAAGACGACCGCTTCAAAAATAAAGTGGTGATCATCACCCTGATGGGTTCCTGGTGCCCTAATTGCATGGACGAAACCGGCTTCCTCAGCAAATGGTATGAGAAAAACAAAGACCGCGGCGTGGAAGTGATCGGGTTGGCCTACGAACGCACCACCGACTTCGAAAAGTCGAAACATGCGCTGGAAGGCTTCCTGAAACGTTTTGATGTGCACTACCCGGTACTGATCACCGGCGTAACGCCCGCTGATCCTGAGAAAGGAGAGAAAACGCTCCCGCAGCTCACTGGCATCAAAGGCTTCCCTACCACTATCTTTATCGATAAAAAAGGGAACGTGCAGGAGGTTCATACCGGCTTTTCCGGCCCCGGAACAGGTGAGCATTATGAACAATTCCAGGCCGACTTTAACCGCCTGGTTTCCAATATGCTGGATGCAAAGTAGACCGGATCAAGTCCACCTCACCTCCGCATCAAGTCCACATCAAGTCCACATCAAGGGCGTGGATGAAGCATGGATAAAGCGTAGTCAAAGCATGATGGAGGTATTCTTAAGGTATACGCAAGGGTTATTTTCCCGTTAACATTCCGTTTTCATACCTGGTGCTTTTCAGATATTCAGGCTAAAAAGGTATTATACCGAAGATATAAGACTATTGTATAATATTGTGCCGGAACACACAAATCCTCTCTGGTATTTACTTTCCGGGAGGATTTACTTTTTAATAAAATTTATTATTTCATTTCTTTCAAAAAGGTTTGAAAAATACCAGAATGTAATTATTTTACTGCTCCGTTTGACTTTTATAAATTCCATTATCTAATACGCTTATCTTATCCACCTGCCGGGACAATGTCAACTCTGATGTTGTCCTGGATAGCGTTCCCTTCGAATTTTCACGATATTGATACTGGTACATTTACTCTCTCTTAGCAGGTGGTTTTTCTTCCCTTTATTTTACACAATAACATTTCTTTAAGATCGGATCTTCGCTCATTACTTTTACTGGCCTGATATTTGAAAATTTCTGGTTACCGTGTGAATGAACCATGCACACAAATCATTTGTTAAACCATAAAAATCCAGAAATTATGTCTACAACGAAATTTCTTGCAGGTGCTATAGCCGGCCTAACTACCGGTTTAGTAATTGGATTATTAACAGCCCCTGATAGCGGCGATAAAACCCGCAAAAAAATCAAAACAACAGCAGATGATTGGCGCCATAAGATCAATGGCCTGGTAGGAAAAGGCGGAGAAGATCTGTCGGATCTGAAAGAAGTATTCGAACACGAAATAAGCGGCCTGCAGGACGACGCCCGCCAAAGAGTGCTGAAACTGATTAATAAAAGCCAGGGCGTTTACAACAGGTTCAGAAGAGAAGCATTGTCGTAATGATAGTTCACATAAAAAAAGCGGAGATAACAAACAGATGGTTCATTATCTCCGCTTTTTTATTGGGTAAAACTACTTCAGTATCTCGCCGGTTTCCATATAATTTTTGAAACGTTTGATATCTTTTACCAGCATATTTTCAAACGCCGGATTCAGCAACCAGGCCAGCCCGGAGCCTACATATCCGGCCGGTGGCCGGTAGGTGATCATCACATCAATTTCGGTTCCCCCGTTAAAGGTTTCCCGGAAGGTAACCCTGCCCGCAGTAGCAATAGAGGACCCCGGCAAAGATCTCCAGCCAATCAGTTCTCCCGGTACCTCTTTCACAATTTCAGCATCCCACTCCAGCGTACCAATGCCACCAGGCCCCTTTACCACCCAATGCGAGTGGAATGGATCCGTTTCTTCTACCGACTGCAAATGCTTCATAAACACCGGAAGATTGTTCAGCTGCCGCCAGAAATAATACACCTCCTCCTTCGGATTATCAATAGAGATGGTAGTCCTGATATTTACAGACGCAGTATGCTTATCCGGTTTCCGTTTACCCAGAAATCCATTTACCAGGTCATTACCGCTGATACCTCTGTATAACAGGTAACCGGCTCCCAGGAGTTTTAAAAGACTGGATACAGGCGATTTATCTACTTTACTGATGGCGCTGCCGAGCAGCCATGCACCGGAAAAAATAGAGACAATCCGGCCTTCGGGTGTAACATTGATGATATTGGAGCTATCATATATGGACCCTGCTTTTGGTTGTTGTGGATCTTGAAAACTAAGTTGTTGTGTTAAGGAACTCATATATACAGTTTGGGGAACTTACAGCTAAAACCCTGCACTTTTGTGGTAAATGATCTAATTTGTTGATATTTAGCAAGATAAATATGATGGCTTCTCTTATGTTCCTGTGGCACATCCGATACGGTGCGTAATTTCTTACACACTACGCTCACAAGGGGAAAACATGCTTACTGGTAGGAAGCCATCAGCGCATCAAAGATCTGCTGACCCCAGTTAGGCGCCAGCGCATTATCCGGTCTGAATGCGGCGAACTTGGCCGCCACAATATCTACTGTCGGCTTAGCCCGCTGTTTACCGCCGCCAAAAATAGCGGGTGTATAGTAAATATTCAACGCTTTTACCAGCCATGCCCGCGGATTCGAAGAATCAGCCGCAATAGCCTTTTCTGCATAACTCCTGCTCTGGCCGCCCAGGGAAACCCCGCGGGAAGGAGTAGCATTGATCCTGGCAGACAGCCAATACCCCATCAATGTCAGCGTTTCCGTATTACCCGGTTGCATGGAAAGCGCCTTCTTCACAAAAGGTCCTGCCCTTTCACACAACGCGTCGGCAGCCGCTTTATCCGACTTAAACGATAACTGTGTAGCCGACCACCCCGCATAATACTGCAGCAACCATTCCTCCGGATGCGCCTCCGCCAATGCGGTAAGCGTGTCTATCCGCGGTGGCCAGTCCTCCGGCGCCGCAGTAGCCAATACCTGTAATTGCTGCTCCAGCACGTTTTGCCAGTTGCCGTTTTCCTGTCCGTAAGCAACGGAACTAATCAGTACTCCCAAAGGAAGAAGTATACGTAACAGTGTTTTCATAAGAAAGTAAATATGATTGTGGCAGCACGAATTATATGCCAACCACATCTTGCATTTCTCTTAGCGATAGGCTATCTTAACCCGGTAAATAAAAGAACACATGAAAAAAGCACTCACCGCGCTATTACTGCTGGCCGGCCTCCATAGCTCAGCGCAGAAGGAAATTGCACCCAATAAATGGTTAAAACTCTTTAATGGCAAGGACCTGAAAGACTGGGACGTTAAAATAACCGGGCATGACCTGAACGATAATTTCGGGAATACCTTCCGGGTAGACAGCGGCATGCTGAAAGTGAGCTACGAAAATTATGACGAGTTCAGGGAACAATATGGACACATCTTCTATAAAAAGAACTTTTCTGCTTACCTGGTGGTAGTAGAATATAAATTTACCGGCGACCAGGTAAAAGGCGGCCCCGGATGGGCTTTCCGTAACAGTGGTATCATGCTGCACGGACAAACTGCCGCCAGCATGACCAAAGACCAGGACTTCCCCATTTCGCTGGAAGAACAATTACTGGGCGGTAATGGCACCGATCCCCGCTCTACGGCCAACCTGTGTACGCCGGGCACCAATGTGGTAATGAATGGAAAACTTATCAAAGACCATTGCATCAGTTCCACCTCCAAAACATACCAGGGCGATGTTTGGGTGCGCGCGGAAGCGCTGGTGCTGCGCGACTCCGTTATTAAACACATTGTAGAAGGCGATACTGTTATTGTATACAATAAACCGCAAATGGGCGGGGGCAATGTTTCCCATCCGCAACCAGGACTGTTAAAAGATGGTAAACTGTTATCCGAAGGCTCTATCTCCCTGCAAAGCGAAAGTCACCCGGTGGCATTCCGGAAAGTAGAACTGTTCGACCTGTCGCCTTACATCAACGACCCGGTTAAGCTGAATAAAATCCTCCACCTGCTGCAGAACCGGCCGGGAGCGAAAAAGGCAAAATAACCTGAACACGGGGGCGGGGTGGTTTAGGCGGCCGGGGACGTCTCGGCGGCACGCAGCTCGCAGCTATAAACAACAGGAAGGCAGCCAGTACAGGCAATGATCGCTTACTCATATGAAAATGTTTATGCTTGGAATAAATATGTGTATGTCGTCCGTTTTCCTGTAACAAGGCAAATCCGGTACCATCTTTAACCGCTTTAAGCTACCTTTGCCCCCTCGAAAGAAATAGCATGGAAAATTGTACGCTCTATACGCATGAGGTGGAAATGGAGAAAGTGTTGACCCGTATGAGGGCGCATTTTGGAGATCAGGCAGTGAAAGTAAACGGACCGGCGAACCGTTGGGAACAACTGACCATCACATCAGGGAAAAAACTGCTGCGAAAAGGTCATACCCTCACCATCAACTACCGGCAACGCGCCACGCCCGGTTACCAGCTGGTACGGAACGACGACCCGGTAACCACCAACCTGCTCGGCATGTACGGCTTTGTACAGCAGCTGCCGGCAGAAAACCCGGCCCTGAAAGAACTGCTGCTCGCAAAAGTAGCGACGCTCAATACGGAAATCGTTATCCTCGCCACACCTTCATTCAACGGCGACCTCCGGGCCGCCATCATGGACCTGGCCGACGAACTGGATGGCATCTTCTTCTGCGAAAATAACTTCATCTTCAACACCGAAGTACAAGGCTTCTGGGATAAAACCGGCGCACTGCTGCTCGATGTAAATGGTCATTCTACCGCTACCAATCTCACCGTAAATATCAACGCACGGTATTTCGATAACCAGGACACACCTTCCTCCTCCGCAACAGAAAGAAAACAACGGAACATACAGCTCCTGCAGGAAATGCAGGTGAAAACAACCGTCAACCTTCCTGTTATCCGCGATGAGCAGGAAGTCGTGCTGCGCTCCGCCGCAGAAACAGCCCAACGGGTAGCCGTACTCGCCGCCGTAAACACCGTGGCCTTCGGATACCTCGAAAGCCCCACCGTTATCAGCTACCTGCAACAACATCAACTCTGGGATAAAACCACACCCGCCGAAAGAGCCTTCCTGGAAGATCCGCAGGAAGACGCCAAAACACGGGAAACCTGGAAGTGTGAAGACATCTGGGTATTGCTCTGGGCATTGAAAAAAGTACCGTCTCTCGGCGAAATGGACGCCCTCTGCAACCTCGATATGGTGCCGGAAGAAGCCTTTCCCTTCCGCGGCCCTGCCTCCGATCCCGCAGCATTCCTGGCCGGCGCCACAGAATTGCGCAGCGCCACAGAAATTCTCGACGCCAACGACCTCTACTACCGCGCCAACTGGGCCTGTGTAGACGCCCGCTTGAAAGGCGAAAAAGAACCGCTGCATCCCGGCATCGTATACGAACGGCACTACGCCCTCAACTGGCTCACCAACTACAGGAACCAGTTCTGGGACGATGTTACGTGCGACACCTGACGCGGAGGTTGTCTTTCTCACTGATTACGCTGATTATATTGATTTTCTGGATTTTAACTCTTGGGTTTTATAAAGGATTAAGGGAGATAAAAGCGGATATATTCGCTCTTATCTCCCTTAGTTATTATTAATCTAAAAATCAAAAAAAATCCAAAAGTAAAATCAAAGAAATCAGTATAATCAGCGTAATCAGTGAGAAAGACAAAATCCGCTAATGAGCCAGCATCAACTGGCGAATATACTTCACCGGCGCACTGCCATAGCTCAGGAATTTCTCATTAAATGCTTTCAGGCTGTAATCCTTGCCCTGCTGCTGTTTGTAAGCTTCGCGGAGATCAATGATTTCTTTGTAACCGGTGAAATAGCTGGTCAGCTGCACGCTGGATACACTCACCCGCTTCCATTTACCTGCTGCTTCTGCGGCCTGCTGGAACGCTTCTTTGGTCAGCAAATGAATTGCATCTTCCTTGCTCATATCTTTTACATGCACACTGTAATCCAAAATGGTATTACATACGGTGCGCAGGTTCCACTTATACCACATCAGCCACATTTCGGGTTCGTTATTACCATAGCCGTTTTCCAGCATCATCTGCTCAGTATATACGGCCCATCCTTCAATCATGGCGCCATTGCTCATGAGCGATTTAATGAGGCTGGGGGATTGGTTGGCATACACCAGCTGGGTATAATGCCCCGGTATAGCTTCATGAATATCCAGTATCTGGAGGATGTATTGATTGTATTCACGCAAATAACTTTCTGCTTTATCTTTTGGCCATCCTTCCAGGCTGCCAACATTGTAGTAGGTGTTGCCGCCTTTGTCGTAGGGACCGGGCGCACTGATGGAGGCGCCTGCCACGCCTGCCATGTAAGCCGGTTCTTTACGTACCACCAATGGTTTGGACGGATCAATATACAACAGGTCCTTTTCTTTGATAAACGCAATCAGCGAAGGGAGCTGCTTTTCTATGGCCGATTGGAACTCTTCCGGCTTCACATGCTTCACAGAAAGCGTATCGATCATACGGCCGATAAGTTCCAGCGAGTCGGATGGCATTGGTGTATTGCCAAAATATTTCGGCCACAACTGGCGGCTGATCTTTGTCATTTCACCATGCACAAAAGCTTTGCGTGCTATCGCGGAATCATAGATCTGCGCGGCAGTAAAGGACGACTGGATGTCAAATTTAAACTTCTGATCGTACAGCGTTTTGCCTAAACGGAAGCTGCGCGGATGCTCCGGCTTCAATGCCTTCAGCCACGCGGCGTAATCACGGATCGCTTTGGTGGCAGTTTGGGCACTGGCCAGCATGGCGGTCTGCTCTGCTGCCGGGATACCCGTTTTCTTCAGCGAATCTGCAAAGTCTTTTTCAAATACCGATATGCCCCCGTTGTTCTGGTCTATTGCCAGCGAAGTAAGTTCCGGTACGGGATCTTTGATCTGTTTTTTAGCGGCTTCGTAATAAGCCGGGATATTTTTCAACCTGCTGCCAAAGCTGCGTAGCCTGGTTTCCAGCGGCGCGTAGTTTTCATTTAAGATAAAGGCAAACGTGTTACTAACGTTATAGGAAGATGGGTCCCATTCGTTGCTTTTCTGCTCTTTAATACCCCATTGTACCGATTCCAGGTAGTTCTGTATCAGCTGGTAATCAATTTTATTGGCGTCATTCAACGCAGCGGGATCGTAGGATTTCAGGGAATCCAGTTGTTGCTGCGCAAATGCGAGTCGCGCTGCGGCAGCCGTGCTATCCGGCACTACCAGCACCGAGTCGTATTTATGATAGCCCACACTGGTAGCCCAGTCGGGGTTTTCTTTCCAGAGGGCATCAATAAAATGTGCCTGGTAGGCGCTGAAAGCATTATTCAGCGTACTGTCGGTACCCTTGGTTTGATTGCTGCTGTTGCCGTTATTACAGGCTGCCAGGGCAGCTGCGGCGGTTGCGCAAAGAAGGAATTTTTTCATTTGCAGAAGATGATTGTTGTTGTTTTCAAAAGCCTGTGTAATATACTATTTAATTATTTTCTTTACTTTTGCGGCGTACTAGATTAAAAACTGCAAACACTTGAGCCATGTAATTTCACAGGCATATTAAATCATTCCTTTCGCCGTTCCATTCCGGAACCGGCCTGTGAAACTATTGTTTAACTTAAACCCTGATGACATGGCAATTTCTCAGAAATATGGCCGTACCTGGCATTATCCGTTTTCGCCCGGCACTACGAGCGACGACCGTATCCAATATGAATACTGGCAATCGTTGCAGCAGATACCGGTGCTGATCCATACGGAAAAACTGGACGGAGAAAATAACTGCTTATCCCGGTACGGGGTATTTGCGCGCTCACATGCGGCGCCCACTACTTCGCCGTGGACGGAAAGCATCCGCCGCTACTGGCAAAGCATAAAGAACGACCTGGGTGACCTGGAGATCTTCCTCGAAAATCTTTACGCGGTACATTCTATTGAATACCGCAACCTGGATCATCACTTTTATATATTCGGCATCCGGGAAGGCCAGCAGTGGCTCAGTTGGGAGGAAACCCAATTCTACGCGGCAATGCTCGGCCTGCCGGTGGTGCCGGAAGTAAATCGTATAACGCCGCCGGCTACACGCCAGGAGTTTGAGCGTGATATACTAGGGCTGGTAAACGGTTCCGGCGCCTTTGATCCGCACGACGTGCATACCGGTAAACCCGTTACCATGGAAGGCATTGTATCCCGCAACGCCAACGGATATGCGGTGAGCGATTTTGCAGACAACGTGTTTAAGTATGTCCGCAAAGGACATGTAAAAACAGACCAGCACTGGACCCGCCATTGGCGCCGTGCCAGGTTAAATAATGAAGGAGGTAACTATGTGGCAGCTCAGTGAAAATAAAAACTGGTCGCACCTGGAACATACATTTGAATGGGTGCGCGTGATGCAGGAAGTTCCGCAGGACGCGCGGCACCACGCAGAAGGTAACGTGGCCGTACATACGCAGATGGTACTGGCAGCCTTGCAACAGTTGCCGGGCTACCGGCAATTGCCGGCGGCAGACCAGGAACTGCTGTGGGCAGCCGCACTGCTGCACGACGTGGAAAAATACAGCACTACGGTTATTGAACCGGATGGTCGCATCACTTCTGCGGGTCATGCCCGCAAAGGGGAAGCGCGGGCCCGGCAAATCCTTTACAGGGATGTGCCGGCGCCCTTCCTTGTCCGCGAGCAAATCGCCAAACTGGTGAGGTACCACGGCCTGCCGCTCTGGATCTTTGAAAAGCCGGATCCGCAGAAAGCGCTGATCACCGCCAGCCTGGAAGTGAATACACAGCTGCTGGCATTGCTGGCCGCGCGCCGATGCGCTTGGGCGCAACTGTGCCGATCAGGCAGACCTGCTCTACCGGCTGGATTGCTTCGAAGAGTTGTGCCGGGAAAATAACTGCTGGGGACAACCACGCCCGTTCGCCACACCGCAGGCGCGCATGGAATACCTGTTAAAAACCGGCAACTCACCGGACTATGTGCCCTTTGAAACGCTGCAAACACCGGTCATACTGATGAGCGGATTACCTGGCGCGGGGAAAGACACGTACATACAGCGGCATTATAAACACCTGCCGGTCATCTCCCTGGATCATATCCGGCAAACCATGAAAATAAGTCCTACTGATAAAAGCGGCAATGGTGTAGTGATCCAGGCTGCGAAGGAACAAGCCAGGATCTATCTCCGGGAAAAAAAATCCTTCGTATGGAACGCCACCAACATTACACGGCAGATGAGGGAACAGGTGATCAGTCTTTTTACAACGTATGAAGCAGCAGTAACAATTGTGTATGTGGAAGTGCCGGCAGCGAAGCTGTTACAGCAAAACCGGCAGCGGGAGGAAGTAGTGCCGGCGGCAGCAATGGAACGGTTGGTCAGGAAGCTGGAAGTGCCCACCATTACAGAAGCACATGAGTTGAAAATAGCAGTCAGCAGTTAGCCATTGGCGGCTGCTGACTGCTTCCTTATTTAAAATTCATTCCGCCACATCATGCTCTCCACCGGTTTTATGGTGCGACCATTATATTTGGCATTTCCTTTTTTGTTATAGAGCGTTTCTACTTCGCCTTCTACCATAAAGTAGATCAGCTGGCCAATGGGCATTCCTGCGTATATGCGTACAGGTTGTGCACAGGAAATTTCCAGGGTCCAGGTGTTGCAGAATCCTACATCGCCTTTACCGGCGGTGGCATGGATATCGATCCCGAGGCGGCCGGTGCTGGATTTGCCCTCCAGGAACGGCACATGTGCATGCGTTTCGGTATACTCTTCTGTTACGCCGAGGTAAAGGGTGCCGGGTTGTAACACAAACCCTTCCTCCGGAATTTCAAAATGATCAATTTCATTGTGTTTGCGCGCATCCAGTACACGGTCTTTGTAGGTAGCCAGGTATTTCCCCAGGTGCACGTCATAAGAATTGGTACCCAGAAATTTCCGGTCATAGGGTGCAATAACGATAGTGCCTTTTTCAATTTCCTCCAATATCCGTTTGTCTGACAGAATCATGCTTAGGTTCGTTTAGTTTTAGTGAGCTGTATTGTTAGCTTTTATTTTTCAGCTATTGGCATTTAGTGAAAGACCTGCTGCCAAAAGCTGTTTTTTCTGCTTTTTTGCTTTAATTTGGCAAGATATGCCATTAATACGAACGATACAAATTGATCCGGAAACGAAGCTGGGTGTATGGAAGATAACAGAAACGGAAAATTTTTTCCAGGAAAAGGTAAGCATCAGCCGGGCTATTCACCATCCGCATAAACGCTTACAGCATTTTGCGGGCAGGTATTTACTGGTAACGCTTTTCCCGGAATTCCCCATTCAGGAAATTATGTTTACACATACCCGTAAACCGGTGCTGGCAGGTGATAGCCACCACTTCTCCATTTCACATTGCGGCGATTATGCTGCCGCTATCGTTAGTACCAAAGCAGCGGTGGGCATAGACATTGAAGAGGTAAAACCTAAAATAGAACTGGTGTCTCACAAGTTCCTGTCGCCTTCAGAACGGTCGTTTATCGATCCCAAACAGGAGCTGTCGCATAAAACAATCTGCTGGAGCGCCAAAGAAGCGATGTTTAAATGGTATGGCCGGGGAAGCGTTGATTTTAAGGAGAATATGAAATTGCATCCCTTTGTTTTTCAACAGGCCGGTTTCATCACCGCCGATTTTAACAAACAGGATACAAATACCCGGTTATATTTGCAATATATTATGGAAAATGACCTATGCCTGGCATGGACTCATCCTGCGTGAGGAACGAATTTATTAAGCACTGTCGCGTTATTTATGAAGATTTATTTACTCGGTTTTATGGGTGCCGGAAAATCCTATTGGGGTAAACAACTGGCGGATCACTGGCAACTGCCTTACTACGATCTGGATGAAGTGATTGTGGAAGCGGAGGAGATGACCATTGCTGATATTTTTTCCAGCAAGGGCGAAGATTATTTCCGCGAAAAGGAAAGTCAGCTGCTCCGGGAGTTATCCCAACAGGAAAACTTCCTGATCTCCTGCGGCGGGGGCACGCCCTGTTTCCAGGAGAACATGGATTTTATGAACGAACATGGCACTACCATCTGGATCAACCCTTCTGTAGATGTAATGGTGGAACGCCTGCAACGTAAAAAATTCAAACGGCCGTTGATTGCCGGTCTGGAAGATGAAGACCTGACCGGGTTTGTAGAGAAGAAAATGGCAGAGCGTCTTCCTTTTTACCAGCAATCGAAGCATATAATTACATCTGATAATATTTCATTGGATACCTTTACGCAAAATTTCTAATATGCATAAGAGTTTTTTAGTTTGGGCGGCGGTATTAGGTGCATTGGCAGTAATTTTAGGCGCATTCGGCGCACATAAACTAAAAGAGCTGGTGCCTCCCGAAACCGTATCTACTTTTCAGACAGGGGTTACTTATCAGTTCTATCACGTATTTGCATTAATCGCTACCGGCATCTTATTTGCTCATGTGCCCGGTAACCAGTTAATCTGGGCTGGCAGATGCTTCATTATCGGCATCATCCTGTTCTCCGGTTCACTGTATCTGATGACGCTGCTCAAAACTACCGGCAACGTAGGCCTGAAAGGCATCGGCATCATTACGCCTGTTGGCGGCGTGTTTTTTATTGCCGGCTGGATCTGCCTGCTGGCAGGAGTCTTAAAATTAAAAGCATAAAGCATTCTCGTATATGTACAGAGGTTTTTGGGTGTTGATCGTGAGTTTACTGACAGGGTCAGTGGGAATGGCGCAGGATAATGCAAATATTGCCGGTAAATGGTACGGCACCTTTAAACTATATTACGGGGATAAATACCGTATGATCGTAGACCTGGCAAAAGACGGCGAGGGCTATAAAGGAACACTCCAGCTGCTCGAAATGTCGGACGACGACCGGTTTGAGATTGAAACAGTCGTGTATCGCAAGGATACCCTGTTGCTGCGTATAGACGGGATGCGGTTTTCCTTTACCGGTGTATGGGACCCGGCTGCAAAGCAGTTCAGGGGCATTACCGGGTTGGGCGATGATCAAAGTCATGCCGACCTTGGCCGGAAAGAAATTACGGCCGCCGAGATGTACAAAAGACCACAGGAACCAAAGCCGCCTTTCCCGTATTACACGGAACAGGTGAGGTTTAATAACATAAAAGACAGTGTAACACTCGCCGGAACGTTCACCCGCCCGGCAGCTCAGGGCAAGTATCCTGTAGTGTTATTGCTCTCCGGCTCCGGTCCGCAGGACAGGAACGAGGAAATAGCAGGGCATAAACTTTTCCTGGTGCTGGCCGACTATTTTGCCCGTAACGGTATCGCTACCCTGCGATACGACGACAGGGGATTTGGCGCCTCCACCGGCGATTTTTATACATCCGATATCTACGATTTTTCGCACGATGCGCTCACCGCGCTGAAATACCTGAAAGCCAGGAAGGATGTGGATATTTCGCGGATGGGGGTACTCGGACACAGCGAAGGCGCTATTGTGGCGCAAATAGTGGCAGCAAACAATCCGGGAGTGGCCTTTGTAATATCCATGGCAGGAGTGGGCGTAAGCGGCCGGGAACTGATCGACCAGCAAGCTTTCGCCAAAGGGAAAGTGGCCGGCAAACCGGATAGCCTGATCCTGGCAGAACAGGCACGCATGAAGCCATACTGGGACCTCCTGGCAAGCGACAGCGACATCGTAGCCATAACGCCAAGGGCACAGGAAATTCTCCGGGATATATACCGTAATTCAAGCGAAGACGTTAAGAAGGTACAAACAGAGGATGAATTAATACGGAGAGCCAATATGAGTCCGGAAACTATTTCGTTATTAAGATATAAGCCGCTGACCTACCTGAAACAGATCAAATGTCCGTTTATGGCAATCAACGGCACCGCAGATATACAGGTGGATGCTACCGCCAATCTGAAAGAAATTGAACGCGCATTGAACGAAAATGGTAATCTGCTCACAACAATCCGTAAGTTTGATGGATTAAACCATTTGTTTCAGCGCTGCAAAACATGTGAAGTGAACGAATACGGAGAGCTGGAGCAAACCATTGATCCCCTGGTTCCCGAGTTTATGGCACACTGGATCTTACAGTTGCCGCCGTCGGAGGACAGGTAGTCCCAAATCTGAAATTATAATATGTCCAAGAATAAACTGAAAACCGAAAAACCGGAAAGCAAGAAACCACCGAAAGGCCCCGCACCGAACCCGGATGTATTGAAGAAAGACAAGGAGCCCGAGGTGAAGGTAAAAGAGCTGGTAAAAGATGAGCGCACCCACAAGGTACTGGGCGTGTTCTTTCTTTTATTGTCTGTTTATTGCTTTATTGCTTTCACTTCCTATCTTTTTACCTGGGAAGATGACCAGGATAAAATTTTCCATTATTCTACCCGGGAATTATTTTTTGGAGATGTAAAAGTAGATAACCTGCTCGGCCGCCTGGGTGCTTATGTATCGCATAACTTCTTCTTTTATGGCGTAGGTATTGCCGCTTACCTGTTCTGCTACTTCTTTTTTATCATCGGTGTAAATTTCATCGTTGGCCGCCGGGTATTCCGTATCTGGCGCAGTATAAAATATATCCTGTTTGGTGTGCTCTTTATCAGCATGACAATGGCCTTTGCCATCGGCGGCGGCGATTTCCCCTGGGGCGGCGCCCTGGGCGATGCCCTGAATAAATGGACCACCGGCTTCGTAGGCAAAACAGGAACCGCCCTGCTGTTGCTGGTTGTTGGCTTCTCCTGGCTTATCTGGAAATTCAACTTCGACTTCAAATGGCCGGAGAAAAAAATAAAAGCACCTAAACCCATACCTGCCACAGCACCGGTGGCCCCTGTAATGCAAACCACTGCGGCAACATCCGCCGCCTCGGCGAAAGAAGACGCACGTAAAAACGGTCTCCGCGACGACGGTGGCGTAATGGTAATCCCGCCGCATGCGGAACCGGAAGAAGACGAGGAAGACCTGCCACCTATGCAGTTGGTGGAAAGGGAAGACATCACCGTGATCCCTTCTGCCCATGCAGCTTACCTGCCTGCCGAACCAGCTTACGAAAACGGGCAGCCTGCAGAGGAGGAGGAAGAAGAGGAAGAAGAAGATCCGGGACCATTATTGTATATAGAAGAAACGCCCGAACAACCGCTTGCCCCTGTCAGCAAAAAGAAAGGGGAACCGGTAGAAGTGGCCTTCGAAATAAAACCCACTTACCAGGACGAGGAAGACGAAGTGGAAGAGATTGCGCCTACACGGCCTGTGGAACCGGTAGATCCTTACGATCCGTCCCTGGATCTGAGAGATTATAAGTTCCCGACCCTGGACCTGCTGGAAAATCATAATGCGGATAAAGTGATTGTACAGGATACCGCTGAACTGGAAAAGAATAAGAACCAGATCATTGATACCCTCAAGAACTATGATATTTCCATTCAGAAGATCAGTGCCACAGTAGGACCCACCGTTACCCTGTACGAAATTGTGCCGGCTGCCGGCGTTCGTATCTCCCGTATTAAAAACCTGGAAGATGACATTGCGTTAAGCCTGTCGGCGCTCGGTATCCGTATCATTGCGCCTATTCCGGGAAAGGGTACCATTGGTATTGAAGTACCCAATGTGAAGAAAACCATTGTATCTCTTAAAAATATGCTGGCCTCGGAAAAATTCCAGACCAGCACCATGGATCTGCCCATTGCCATTGGTAAAAAGATCGACAACGAAAACTTTATTGCCGATCTGGCCAAGATGCCCCACCTGCTGATGGCAGGTGCTACGGGTCAGGGTAAATCCGTTGGTATCAACACTTTGCTGGTATCATTGCTGTATAAAAAGCATCCTTCCCAGCTGAAGTTCGTATTGGTAGATCCGAAAAAAGTGGAGTTGTCGTTATACAAGCTCATTGAGAAACACTTCCTGGCCAAATTACCCGGTGAAGATGATGCGATCATTACCGATACCAAAAAGGTGATCCACACGCTCAATGCCCTGTGTATTGAAATGGACCTGCGGTACGACCTGCTGAAAGAAGCCGGTACCCGCAATATCCGTGAGTACAATGGTAAATTTACGCAACGCCGTCTCAATCCGCTGAAAGGCCACCGCTACCTGCCGTTCATCGTGCTGGTGGTAGATGAGTTTGCGGATCTGATCATGACAGCCGGTAAGGAAGTGGAAATGCCGATTGCCCGTTTGGCCCAGCTGGCCCGTGCAGTAGGTATTCACCTGATCATTGCCACCCAGCGCCCTTCTGTAAACATCATTACCGGTACTATTAAAGCTAACTTCCCGGCCCGCGTGGCCTTTAAGGTATCTTCAAAAATAAGATTCCCGTACCATCCTGGATATCGGCGGCGCCGAACAGCTGATAGGGCAGGGAGACATGCTGGTTTCCTTCAACGGGGAACTGGTACGCCTGCAATGTGCCTTCGTGGATACGCCGGAAGTGGAAAACGTGGCTGAATTCATTGGTAACCAGAAAGGCTACCCCGATGCTTTCCTGCTGCCTGAGTATGTGGATGACAAGGACCCGGATGGCCGCGAACTGAGTATCGCCGACCGGGATCCGCTGTTTGAAGAGGCCGCCCAGGTGATTGTTACCACCCAACAGGGATCCACCTCCCTCCTGCAACGCAGGATGAAGCTGGGCTACAACCGTGCAGGGCGCTTGATGGACCAGCTGGAAGCTGCCAACATCGTAGGCCCCAATATGGGAAGCAAAGCCAGGGATGTGCTGGTGAAAACAGAAAGCGAGCTGAATGAAATCCTTAATAATTTGTTATAATATGTTAAGGCGGTCGGAATTTATTACCCTTTTTCAGGAAATATAATGAATTTTGCACCCTGTAAAAACCTACACGGCTATACCGGCATGGCATTTGTCTTTGTTGGATAGCACAAACTAAAAAAAACTACGATGAAGAAATTTGTATTAACCGGAATGTTGTTGAGTGGTATCATTTTCAGCGGCATGGCACAATCTAAGGGCGCTTCCGACCCAAAGGCAAAAACCGTTCTGGATGGTGTTAGTAATAAATTTAAGTCATTAAAAACAGTAGTCGCTAATTTTATATTAAAAGTAGAAGGCGCTAATAACAGCGTGTCAGATTCTAAAAAAGGTACTGTTTATCTGAAGGGAGCTAAATATAAAGTAACGCTGCCAGGACAGGAAATCATCAGCGATAACAAAACTTCCTGGACATACGCGAAAGATGTGAATGAAGTAACTATTAATAACGTGGATCAGAGCAGTGGCGCCATGACACCGGCCAAACTGTTCACCAACTTCTACGATAAAGATTACCTGTACAAACTGGAAGCAGAAACGCAGGAAAAAGGTAAGGTGTTCCAGAATGTAGAACTGACGCCTACAGATAAATCTAAGACTATATTTAAGGTGATTGTTTCTGTAGATAAGAAAAACCAGAGCATTGCCAGGATGAAGGTGTTTGAGAAGAATGGTAACCATTATACTTACGAAATCACCAATTTTACACCAAATACCAACCTGAGCGATGCTACCTTTACTTTCGATGCCAAAAATTACCCTGGCGTGGAAGTAGTAGATCTGCGATAGTATAGGATTTTAGTATAACAGCCACCGGAGCGCGGATTACAGCGGTAAATGTTGCAAAACATCCCCGTAATCTCCGCTCCGGTGGCTTTTTGCAATAGGCTTTGTGCTTTCTGCTTATTTATTTACCTTTGGCAAGTTCAATTTAAAAATTAAACAATATGGCATACGACGTAATCGTAATTGGTAGTGGGCCCGGCGGATATGTGGCTGCTATCCGTGCTTCTCAGCTGGGATTTAAAACTGCAGTAGTGGAAAGAGAGAGTCTGGGTGGTATCTGTTTAAACTGGGGCTGTATTCCAACGAAGGCTTTGTTAAAAACTGCACAGGTTTTTGAATATACACAGCATTCAAAAGACTATGGTATCACGATCGGTGATGCAAAAGTGGATTTCGAGGCGGTGATCAAACGTAGTCGCGGTGTTGCTGATAAAATGAGCAGGGGCGTTCAGTTCCTCATGAAGAAAAATAAGATCGACGTGTTAATGGGTAATGGAAAGGTAAAATCCAAAGGCCAGGTGGAAGTAACCGATAAAGACGGTAAAGCCACTGTACACGACGCAAAACATATCATCCTGGCTACCGGCGCACGTGCACGTGAGCTGCCAAACCTGAAGATTGATGGTAAGAATGTAATCGGCTACCGTGAAGCAATGACCCTTCCTCAGCAGCCTAAATCCATGATTGTTGTGGGTTCCGGCGCTATCGGTGTTGAATTTGCCTACTTCTACGCAACCCTGGGTACTAAAGTAACCATCGTTGAGTTCCTCCCGCGCATTGTACCAGTGGAAGATGAAGATATCTCCAAAGAACTGGAAAAAATATACAAAAAGAAAGGCATCGAAATCATGACCAACGCTTCTGTAGAAGCTGTTGAAGCAAGTGGTAACGGTGTGAAAGCAAAAGTGAAAACCCAAACCGGCGAAATCACCCTGGAAGCAGATGTGGTACTGAGCGCGGTAGGTATCGCTGCTAATATCGAAAATCTCGGCCTGGAAGGAATGGGTATCAAAACCGATAAAGGCCGTGTACTGGTTGATAAATATTACCAGACAAATATCCCGGGCGTTTACGCTATCGGCGATATGGTGCCTGGTCAAGCCCTCGCACACGTTGCCTCTAAAGAAGGTATCATCTGCGTGGAAGCTATCGCATACAATGAAAAGAAATATGCGCACAAACCAGAACCAATTGACTACATGAACATTCCGGGCTGTACTTATTGCGCACCTGAAATTGCTTCTGTAGGTTATACTGAAAAGGCAGCAAAAGAAGCCGGTTACGAAGTGAAAGTGGGTAAATTCCCATTCTCTGCGTCCGGTAAAGCTTCTGCAGCCGGTGCCACTGAAGGTTTCGTAAAAGTGATCTTCGACGCCAAGTACGGCGAATGGTTAGGTACCCACATGATCGGCGCCAACGTTACTGAAATCATCGCAGAAACAGTGGTAGCACGTAAACTGGAAACTACTTACCAGGAAGTGCTGGATTCCATCCACCCGCATCCAACTATGAGCGAATCTGTAAAAGACGCCATAGAAGTAGCTTACGGCGAAGCAATTCACCTGTAGTCTTATCTTATTGTAAGTATAATAACAGCTGTTCCGGTTTACCGGAGCAGCTGTTTTGTTTAGCAGGAAGCTCATCATAACTCGGCATTGCGCAGCAATTATTGCTGCTTTACAAACTGTGCGGAGTAGATCCGTTTATTATCTGCATAAATACTACAGTTATAAATCCCATTTGCCAGTCGCTGCACTTCCACCGTTTCCTGGATATCTTCAAGATTCCGCTGCAATACTATCCGTCCGCTCATATCCGTAATTACCAGTTGGCGGCTGCGTGGGGTGCCATCCAAAACGGTGAACTGGCTGCTTACGGGGTTGGGGAAAAGTAAGATATGATTACCTGCAATGATGGTAACGGTAACCGGTTCGGCATAAATATATTGCCCGTTAGAGGTGAGCAACTTCACCCGGTAACGCAGCAGTCCTTCCGGTGCGCTGTCGTCGAGGTAGTTAAAGTTCATGGCATCGCCTACGGGTTGCTGTTGCAGCGTTATCCAGCCTTCCCGTGTAAACCGCTCCCAGTAAACCGTTTGGAGTTGCCAGGTGCTGCCCAGTGTGAGCGACAGTGCTACTTTATTATCGGTAGTAGGATCGGCCAGCAGGTTTTGTACATAGCAGCCTACACCCTGTTGCGTGTAATTAACGGCATAGCTGCGGATGCCCGTCCAGCCACCGGCAGCGACGGGGCTTACTGCAAAATACAACGACGACGCCGTTGCCTTGGGGATAAAAACAAAAGTATCATGGACCTGGCTATACGGAATCAGCGCCGTATTGCTCATGGTGTACAACTGGTATGCAGTGGCGCCCGGTTGTCCGTTCCAGTACAGCAATACCGTATCCGTGCAGTTGAATCCTGCGCGCATGGTGAGTGCCGGCGAAATGTAAAAAGGGTTGCTAATAAACGAGGTATCCGTTAACGTTAGTTTCAGGATCACCGGGCTGAAAATATCCGGTGCGTTCCAGTTATACAGCCTGTTTTCCACCGGGATGTTTTGTGCAATGGGCAGCCAGGTGCGGCCGCTGTCGCTGCTGTAGGAAAGCTCACTGTTACCACTATACGTAGTTTCCCATTGCAGCGGTAATGCCTGTCCTGCGGCTGCCGTAGTGCCTGTGGCGGGGTTTTGCCACTGGAAGGTTTTTACCGGCACCAGTTCATAAGCCAGGTAGAAAGGCTGTGTGCCGGCAGTAACCTGTGCGCCGGATACCTGCACCCGCATATTGCCGGGCACCGGATTTTCAATACTGATCTGTTCTGTATTGTTGAGGCTATCCCTGCCACGTTTTGCGGGTAGCAATAATGAATCAATTAACGGATAGGTGCTCAGCGTCCACGGCAGCCAGTTTTTGCCGTCGGCGGTGGTAGCTGTTATGTCGAGGTCGTTTATAAGCGCTTTAACGGCATTAACAGTGGCCGGTGGATCATTCCAGCACAGGGTTACTTTCACCTCCTGTATGCCCTCCGGAACAGCGATGTTGAAGGACGTAGCCGTATGGTTGCCGGCACTGCCCTGGAGGAGGCGGTTGTCCTGTATGGTTTTGATAGCGCCATATGCGTGCAGGTTGCCATATCCGCTGCCAAATGATGGGTGTACGCCTGGGGGCCGGAAGGCGCTGTTAATGATAACGGCTTTGATGAGGGCGGCGGAAACGGGCGTGTTGTGCAGCATACGCCAGGCGTCCTGGAGTAATGCCACCACACCGCTGGTAAGCGCTGCTGCGCCGGAGGTGCCGTCTTCGCCATAAGCGGTTACATGTGGCATAATGCGGCCATCGTAGGCTGGGCCTTTGGAACTGAGTGCGATCAGTTGCGCGGCGCCATCTGTACCACCGCTGACAATAATATTTTTAGCCTGTTTAAAATTGCCGGATAAATTAGCGTACCCTGTAATGCCCTGGTAACGCCCGCCGGAGGCTGGTGATGTACCAATGTTCCCGGAAGAATATACATGCACTAAAGTATCTGCTTCATAAATCTGCTGATCATAGGCCACGGCTTCGGCGCCATAATAATTTTCGATGCCGGTACCATAGGAGTGATTTTGTACCGTGATGCCGGATTGATGATAATAGGCATCATCATCCGGAAGGAGACTGCTGTTGTAGTCTGCAGAACTCAGCTTTACTTCAGGCGCCACGCCTTTGCCACCTGCACCACTGTTGCCCGCGCCGCCAATCAGCGTAGCCATTATTAAAGCATGCGCGGTTTGGAGAGAGGAATTATAGGAAGAAGGAATATATCGTCCCTGTAAATCGATATCAGTGGTATCAAATAAATCTTCTTTAACGGAAACGGTTATACGTTTTCCTGTGATAAGTGGAAATTGCTGTTGTGCGAAAGGGATCCGGTTCACTGCCAGGTTGCCGGTATTGATAATAATTTCAGGGACCGGTCGCCGGATAAGGTCTGCGAACTGTATGGCCGCCTGACTGATAAACAGGGGCCAGTCCTGCTTTTTAACCTTTGCCCTGGCTACGTGGTACTGCGTGGAGTACGACTGCACGCGGGCATACATTAATTGCTTTTCTGCCGGGTGGCATGACACCTGTATAGTGATGCTATCCCGCGCGGATGTTTGTTCCAGTTGTTGCAGCAGCGGAATGCTTGCTTTAAAATTATAACCTGCACTGTAACAATATACGAGCGTACTATCTTCCGGTACGTGTTGTAATATGTAATGATAGCGGGAGAGAGGCTGTACAAGTCCCCATTGCTGCAGCTTTGACTCATTTGGCAGTTTTGCAAACTTCACCAGGAAAGGACCACTTTTCCGTTGCAGTGAAAACGTATCGGTAGCATACCGTTGCACCAGGCTGTCGGGATAGTGTGATTGCTGTGCAGCAGCATAGTAAAAATAACAAAGCTGCAAAAACAGCAAGGGCCATATTTTAGAGGGTATTATCCGCATGCAGGTGTCGGCAACGGGTGAGTGATTTTGGTTTAGTGTTGCTACCTAAAGCTACTGTATTTAGATTTTCAACACAATTTTTTATCAATACTAAAACAAAATATTTTTTTTAAATTAAACGAATGTTGTAATATTGAAAGAGGAAAACCTAATATAAAATTCAACTAAATCTGAACAACGATCTGAATCTGTTACACAGTTTCTTAATTGATAGAGCAAATCTTAGTCACCGGAAATAACCGGCATTACTGAATCACTACCAACCCATTAAAAACTGATGCTATGCCATAGCAGGGCATATTAGCTGTTGTATGTATCCGAAAACGAGAGCACAGTATCACAACTGCAGTTTCCGGAAGATAATCAAAGCTGGGCGATCGCGTTTGCGGCAATAAGAAGAAAAAAAACAATGTGCTTTTAGTACGAAATTGTTTTTATTCCACGTCTTATTCAGCCACAGATCAGCGCGGGCATTTAGTGTTGTTAACAGTGGCCTGTTTGAAAAAACAGGCGACAGGGATATCTTTTTTTAAACTCTAAACCAAAAATCTGAACTTTTTTTTCTAAACCAAAACCAAAAATCTGAATTATGAGAACACAATCAATTCCTGTGCTCTGCTGCATGGCAGCGGCTTTCCTCTTTGCGTCCTGTCAGAAGAACGGCGCACAAAAAGAAGCGCAGCCCGATCCCGTGTCAGCAGAAGTGTTAGCCCAGATTAAAGCAAATGGCTTTAGCACAGAGAACGTGGTAAAAACCGAAGATGGCTACCTTGTGGAAGGTGACATCCTGCTTACAGCTGCACAGTTGAAAGAAACCGTTACGAGCCCTGTTTTACGGGTGGCCAAAACAGAACAGTACCGCACTAATTACCTGGTTACAGCATTACCCCGCGTTATCAGAATTAAGGTGACCAGTTTAGGTACTGCCTTTATCGCTGGCACTGATACTGCCATTGCACGTTACAACAGGCTGGGGCTGCGCATGACCTTTCAGCGTGTAACCAGCGGCGCCGCTGACATTACCATCAGAGGATTTAACCAGGGACCAAGCGGTGGTTACATCACACTCGGTTCTTCCGGATTTCCTACCAGCGGTGGTAATCCGTATGGCACCATTAAGATGAACACCAACCAGTACGCCTACGGATCTAATCCCAACGTATTGTATGTAGGTTCTGTTATCCAGCATGAAATTGGTCACTGCATTGGTATGCGTCATACCGATTACATGGACCGTTCCTACAGCTGCGGCGGTACTGCCACCAACGAAGGCGCAAGCAATGTAGGCGCAGTATATATTCCGGGCACTCCTTCTGCACCGGATGCCAACTCCTGGATGCTGGCCTGCTCCAATGGCGGCAACCGTACATTTAATGCCAATGATATCATTGCGCTTAATTATCTGTATCACTAATCGTTGCATGAGCTAATCTGTTAAAACATTTCCGGAGCCGGGATTTTATTTCCGCTCCGGAAATGCTATTCTCCGGTACATAGGGCCGGTTCATCTATCTTTTTTTGTAAATCTGTTACATAATCAAAACCTTTATAGCAGATCAAAAATGATGAGATGGAAAACTCCCGTAAACAATTCCTGAAACAACTGTTTATCAGCGCTACCGCTGTGCCGGTGCTGATTGAAGGCTGTAAGAAAAGTGATGCTGCCGATCCCGGAACAGATAGCAGCAGCGGCGCCTGTACCGTTTCCCCGGAAGAAACAGATGGTCCCTATCCACTCTACAACAGCAGGGGCTCCTCCATTCAGCGCGTGGATATCACCGATGGCAAAACAGGTACCCCGTTGCACATTACCATTAACATTCTGAACACCAACAACAGCTGCAAGCCGCTTGCCAACGCGAGGGTAGATATCTGGCATTGCGATAAGGATGGTTATTATTCCGGCTACAGCAACCGGGGATACCTCGGTACGCAGGATAATACCGCGCTGGTTTTCTGCAGGGAATTGCAGTATTCGGATACAGCCGGGCAGGTTAAATTTACTTCCATTTATCCGGGCTGGTATGAAGGCCGGGTAACGCATATTCATGCACAGGTATACGTGAATGATAAACTGAAAGGAACTACGCAGATGGCATTCCCCGACGATATTAATACTGCCGCAGGTATTCCGCTGCGGAAATGGCATCTGTAAAAGTATGCTGTAATTTCAGCCAGGGAAATTCCTGTGCATAGGTTTTGGTCACCTGTAAGGCGGGCGGTTCGTCGTCTATCACAATAAATTTAATCTCCATCGCTTATACCTGTAATTGTAAGGAAATAGAATATGCGCCGTTATCTTCACTGATTTGCAGTTCGTATTTATCGGGATAGAGGTGTTCCAGTCTTTGCCGTGTGTTGGAAATGCCAATGCCCGTGCGGCTTGTGTCCGGCGCCATTCTGAATAATTTATTACTGCAGTAAAAGTGGATCCTGTTTTCGGACGTTTGCAGCAGGATGGTAATTTCAGACGGTTCGTGATTGCTGACGCCATACTTAAACGCGTTTTCAAGGAAGGGTAGCAGTACCAGCGGGGCAATGCACTTAATGCCCGGGCTGCCGGTAACTGCGAAATTGACTTTCGTTTTAGTGGTGAGCCGGAGTTTCTGGAGATCAATATAATCCCGGAGGCAATCAATTTCGCTTTCCAGCAGTACATAATCATCTCTCGTATCCTCGGTTACATAGCGCAGCATGTTAGAAAGCTTCATGATGCTCATGGCGGTGTTATCGCTGCGTGTGATAGCGAGGGAGTAAATATTGTTAAGGGTATTAAACAGGAAGTGCGGATTGATCTGGGCTTTCAGAAAGGACAATTCTGCCTGGGTTTTGCGGGTTTCTGCGTACAGTGCTCTTTTTTCGGTTTGCCGCCAGCGGCGTGTGGTTTCGATGGCCATACTCAGTGCAATGGTGAGCAGGAAAAGGAAGTCGCTCACAATATCGATGGGCCGGTGTGGTCTGCCGGGTGGCCGCGGGCCTGGTGCTGCCCCGGGCGGCATTTGCTGGCGCCATGGCATTTCTCCACGCGGATGCGACAATGAGAACAGGTGATCATAGGGCCGCATATAGTTGACCATGATCAGCAACAGTAAAACAGACAGGAAGTAAAGAACATATTGTTTCCGGAAGTACAGCCTGGGAAACAGGAAGGTGGTATGAAAATAGAACAGTGCTACATACGTTACCAGGAATACCAGGTAATCTGTTGAGAATAAGATAGAGAGCGCTTTGCGGTCGCCCGTTTGCCCACTGACAAACAGCAGGGGTAAACTCAGGCATATCAGCCACCCTGTAATGTGTGCTATTACTACCGAAGATTTTAACCGGAACATTTGCGACAGATAGATATAGGGCTGAAATTCTGACTTTCCAGCCGGATAATAGCTGTCTTCTCTGTAAATCGTGGGTTTATGTCGATGAATGATCGGAAACATGGGGTTATCTTTTCGCTGCTCCCCGAATTATAGTAAATTGCCTCTTTTATAAAAAGAATATCAGATATGTTGCAACGAATCGTGAAACCGGTGCTGTTATTGGTACTCCTGGTACTTGGCGGGCACACTTATGCCACCGAGGGAATGTGGCTGCCACAGCTGCTTTCCGGTCTTAATGAAAAAGAGATGAAGGGAATGGGCATGAAAATCACTGCCGCGGATATTTACAATATTAACAAAGGCAGCCTGAAAGATGCCATCGTGAGCTTTGGCGGTTTTTGTACGGCAGAAGTGATCTCTGAGCAGGGATTGCTGCTCACCAATCATCACTGCGGTTATGACGCCATTCAGAAGCACTCTTCCTTACAAAATAACTTCCTGGAAAACGGGTTCTGGGCAAAGTCGGCGGCAGAAGAACTGCCTAACCCCGGTTTGTTTGCCACCTTCATTGTACGCATTGATGACGTGACCAAAGCCGCCCTGCAGGATGTAACGCCCGGTATGAGCGAAAGAGAGCGGCAGTCGGCTATCGACAAACGTTTGAACGAAATCCGCCAGAATGCCCGCAGGGAAAGCTGGCAGGAAACCATGATAAAGCCTTTTTATGAGGGCAACCAGTATTTCCTGTTCGTAACGGAAACTTACCGCGACGTACGCCTGGTAGGCGCGCCGCCTTCTTCCATTGGTAAGTTCGGATCAGACACCGACAACTGGGTTTGGCCGCGTCATACAGGCGATTTTTCGATGTTTCGCATCTACGCTGGTAAGGATGGCCGCCCGGCGCCTTACTCAAAGGATAACGTGCCTTTAAAGCCTAAATATGCCCTTACCATTTCCCTGAAGGGAGTGAAACAAAATGATTTCACTATGGTGATGGGTTTTCCCGGCCGCACCACCGAATATCTGCCCTCCGAAGGAGTAAAGCAAACCGTAGAGGTGCTCGATGCCGCAAAAGTGGAAATGCGCGATGCCGCCCTCAAAATTATGGATAGCTACATGCGGAAAGACCCGCAGATAAAAATCCAGTATGCAGCTAAATTCGCCGGCACCGCCAACTACTGGAAGAAATGGATGGGAGAAATGCAGGGCGTAAAGCAAACCAACGGCGTAGGTAAAAAACTACAGTATGAAGATGTTTACCGGCAGCAGCTGGAAAGCAACCCGGTATGGAAGCAAAAGTACAACGGCGTACTGGATTCGCTCAACGGGTACTATCAGCAGGTGCAACCTTATGCACAGGCCCGCGACTATTACAGTGAGCTGGTAAAAAATGTGGAGCTGTTCACTGTCGGCGACCGCCTCATCACCTTCCTCAACGATGTGCATGAAAGGGGAGAAGCGCAGTATGAAACCATGCGGCAGCAGTTCCTCGCATCTATGCAGGGATTTTATCAGAATTACAATGCAAAGGTAGATCATGATGTGGCTGTGAGCCTGATTGCCTTGTATGCCAAAGGCGTTCCGGCGCAATTTGCAGGGGCGGAGTTTGCACAGATCTGGCAGGAAAACAACAAAGACAGCCGCGCATTGACTGACAAACTATATGCGATATCCGGCTTAACCTCTATCGATAAACTAACCGCTTTTGTACAACAACCCTATAATACGGTGGTGGCGCAGATGTGGAAAGATCCGGCTACCCGGCTGGTAATGGCTATGCGCAAAGGTTATGTGGATAATGTAAGCCGCCCGCTGGCGGATCTGCAGTTGAACATCAACAACCTGCAACGCACTTATATGCAGGCGCAAATGGATGTAATGGGCAGTAAAAAAAGCTTCTATCCCGACGCCAACAGCACGCTGCGGGTTACTTACGGAAAAGTAGATGGCTATAATCCCCGCGATGCTATCCACTACGATTTCTATACTTACCTGGATGGCGTGATGGAAAAATATGTTCCCGGAGATTATGAATTTGATGTGCCTGCCCGGTTAATAGAGCTTTATAAGAAGAAAGACTATGGCCGTTACGGCGCCAATGGCAAGATGCCGGTGTGTTTCATTGCCTCCAATCATACCACCGGTGGTAATTCTGGCAGTCCTGCGCTGGATGCGTACGGCCACCTGGTGGGGCTGAACTTCGACCGCACCTGGGAAGGTACGATGAGCGATATTAACTTCGACCCTTCCATTTGCCGGAATATCATGGTGGATATCCGCTATGTGCTGTTTATCGTGGACAAATACGCGGGCTGTACGCGGTTGATCGACGAGATGAAATTATTGTAGCGGATTTTGTCTTTCTCGCTGATTACGCTGATTATACTGATTTTGCAGATTTGATCACTTTTGATTTAAATGATTTTGGGGAGATATAAGTGGATGTATCCGCTTATATCTCCCCAAATCTTTTTAAAATCAAAATAAAATCCCAAAAGTAAAATCTGCAAAATCAGCGTAATCAGCGAGAAAGACAAAATCCGCTCTAAACCTTGCATTCGTAAACAATAGAGCTGCACCGGTCCACGGTTTTCAGGCCTTTGCGATAGGAGCGGAAGCCATGGAAGAAGCCTTGCAGGAGCCGGCTTTTGCCGGTTTTGTATTTTTCGCTGAGCAGGCTTACGTAGAAGCCGTCGAATACCATCGGGTGTTTTTTGGCCAGTTTGATATGATGCTGTGCAAGTAGTTTTTCCATGGAGCCCGGCGAGAAATGATAGAGATGCCGGGGCACATCGTAGGCGGCCCAGTATTCTTTATAATAGTCGGCGTCGGAGGAGGTGTAGTTGGGAACGGCGATCAGCAGTGCGCCTCCGGGTTTCAGCAGGGTGCGGATGTGATCCAGGTAGCCGTGCAGGTCGTGTACGTGTTCCAGTACATGCCACATGGTAATGGCATCAAATTGCTGCGCAGGTAAAGCATACAGCTGTTCAATGGGCAGTGCCTCCACTTTGTAAATTTCTTTGGCGTTGCGGCGTGCATTTTCATCGGGTTCGAGGCCGGTGACAGTCCAGCCGCCGGTTTGCATATAATGCAGGAATGCCCCGGTGCCGCTGCCTATATCCAGCAGGGTGCCTGTTTTTATACCGCAGGCATTGCGCACCCAGTTTTGTTTGGAGCGCAGCGTAATTTTCCTGACACTGTGATATAAACGGTTAATGAGTCCCTGCTTTGTTTCAGAGTGGGAAATATATTCCTGCGACTGATAGTAGCGGCCTATGTGGGCGCTATCGGGCACATTTTGTGTAAAGCGGCCGCCACAGCCTCCGCAATGGAAGATGTTGAATGTTTCTTTCGATACGGTGTAATCTTTGGCGGTAAGCGCTTCATGTATCTGTGACGAACCACAAAGCGGACAGTTGTTGTAATAGATTAAACTCATTGGACTATTGAATACGCTTATATAATTATTTATACTCTCCCCAAACTTCCCGCAGTACATCTGCAATTTCTCCGAGGGTACATAAGTGTTCCACTGCGGTTACTACAAGGGGCATCAGGTTTTCATCGGTGCCGGCAGCCAGCCGGATCTGTGCCAGCGCGTTTTGCACGGCTGCATTATCGCGGCGTTCCCGTAAGGATTTCAGGCGTTCCGACTGTAAGGTACGGATGCTGTCGTCGATGCGGAATACTTCCGGTGTTACCTGGTCTGATGCTGTAAATTTATTGACACCGATGATTATTTTCTCATTATTTTCAATTTCCTGTTGGTACCTGTATGCGCTCTTTGCTATTTCATCCTGGATGAAACCCTGTTCTATGGCGCTTACAGCTCCACCCATTGCATCAATTTTATGAATCAGTTCCCAGGCTTTGGCTTCTACTTCGTTGGTAAGTGCTTCCACATAAAAAGAACCTGCCAGCGGATCTACGGTATCTGCCACGCCGCTTTCGTAGCCAACAATCTGTTGGGTGCGGAGCGCGATGCGTGCCGCTGCTTCGGTGGGTAACGACAAGGCCTCGTCGTAGCCGTTGGTGTGCAGTGACTGTGTACCGCCCATTGTTGCGGCCAGCGTTTGAATGGCTACACGTACAATATTATTCTGTGGCTGTTGTGCGGTGAGGGTGCTGCCGCCTGTTTGCGTATGGAACCGCAGCATCTGTGCTTTCGGATCGGTAGCGCCCAGCGATTGGGTGATATGCGCCCACATGCGGCGTGCTGCGCGGAATTTGGCTACTTCTTCAAAGAGGTGATTATGTGCATTAAAAAAGAAAGACAACCGCTTGGCAAATACATTGATATCCAGTCCCGTGTCCAGTGCTGCTTTCAGATAGGCCTTCCCGTTAGCCAGCGTGAAAGCCAGTTCCTGCACAGCGTTGGCGCCGGCTTCCCGGATATGATAACCGGAAATAGAAATGGTATTCCACTTGGGCACTTCTTTGCTGCAATAGGCAAAAATATCGGTAATGAGCCGCATGGAGGGCTTTGGCGGATAAATGAAAGTGCCCCTGGCAGCGTATTCTTTCAGGATATCGTTCTGGATGGTGCCGGAAATCTTTTTCAGGTCGGCGCCCTGCCGCTTGGCGAGCGCGATATAAAAAGCCAGCAGGATAAATCCGGTGGCGTTGATGGTCATAGAGGTGGAGATCTGCTCCAGTGAAATATCTTTGAACAGTATTTCCATATCTTCCAGGGAATCTATGGCTACGCCTACTTTTCCCACTTCACCTTCCGACATCGGATGATCCGAATCGTAACCAATTTGTGTAGGCAGGTCGAAGGCCACGCTCAGTCCCATAACGCCCTGTCCCAGCAGGTAATGATACCTTTTATTCGATTCTTCCGCCGTGCTGAAGCCCGCGTATTGCCGCATGGTCCACAGTTTATCGCGGTACATGGTGGCGTGTATGCCACGGGTGTAAGGAAAATCGCCGGGCTGCTCGTCCATAGGCACCGGCTGTGTGTATACCGGTGCTATTACAATGCCTGAATCGGTTTGAATGGTTTTTTCCATAGTATCTAAAACTAGCGTTGCAATGTTACATAATTATTATGGTACTTCGCCGCTGAGAAAAATATTGATATTTTGTGTGAAAGTTTGGCAGGATACTATGATCATTTACTGTTTATTAGGCGCAACGATCGCGCTGGCGTTGTATAGTTTATATCTTGTCTGGAAAGCAGGAAGCCGCCGGCTGACAGCCACCTACAGCTATTTGCTGCTGGGGCTTTCGCTGGGCTGGTTCCTGTATTTATATGGTACCTGGGTGTACCTTTCTATTTATGCCAAGTATATTTTTGGCGGACTTTTATTGCTGAACATGGCCGCTTATGCAGTGCGTAAGCACGATCATGCGGCTAAACCTACGCCGCGGTGGAAACAGGTCAGCAATGGCATTCTTACCTTTATTTTTGTCGTAATGTCTGTGCTGTACTTTACCGGTACTACCGGTAAACCAGCGCGGGTAGCGCTGGCATTTCCGTTTAAGCCGGGTAAATACTTTGTGTTGCAGGGCGGTAAAGGGTTACCTACCAACGTGTTCCACTTTAGTCTGCGGGGGGCTGTTTATGCGATGGATATCGTGAAACTGAACAACTATGGCGGGCGCGCAGGGAAAATATTTTCCCGTAAGCTGGAAGACTATGTGATTTTCGGCGACACGGTGTATGCGCCTTGCGACGGGCTGGTGATGAGGGCGTACAGCAATAACCCGGATAATATACCACCCGCCATGAACCGCGGGCCTAAAAACACCAACCAGGTATTACTGGAAACGCCCGGGTATTACGTGTTTATGGCGCACCTGAAAATGGGAAGCGTGGTGGTACGGGAAGGGCAGTATGTAAAGCGGGGCGACCCGCTTGGCTGCGTCGGCAATTCAGGCTTTAGCTCAGAACCTCACCTGCATATCCAGGTGCATGCTAAAAAGGCCGGCATTCCCTGGTATCAGGGAATGCCGTTGTATATCTTATTTAATGGAAAAAGTTACCTGTTGAATGAGGTGATTAACGCGAAGTGATTACCGCATCAATCTTTTTGCTTCCGCATTAATGATCTGGGAAGTGAGTTCGGCAGGAGATTCGCCGGCCTGTAAAAATACCTCCAATATCTGTTTGTTCAGTTCCATAGCGGGTGCATCCGGTGGCAGTTGCACGGCTACCTGGTTGATCACGGAGATGGTTTGTTCCTTTAATGTTTTCACCGCTTCCCATGTCATGGCCGACACATAGATCTGCTGGGTAACGTTATGTTCGTATTCTGCCTTGATTTGCTGTACCATCGCAATCTGCATATCCACGGCGGTTAAGCCCGGCTGATAAGTGCGTCCTATCAGGCTTTGCGGCGTGATGCGGTCTACATAAAGCGCCATTCTCTCGTAGGCCTGCAGCTGTAAGGGAAGCACGGCAGCATTTACCGGCTGTTCTTTGCTGTCAGTTGTGGTATCTGCTGTTTTATTCTTCTTAAAAAGATCTCTTACCGTTGGGTATACGATTGCCACTGCTCCAACTGCGAGTGCGATGTATAATAGTGTATTCAAGTCAAGACTGCCCATCATATTACTTTATGTGCACAAATATATATAAAGATATTTATATATTGTAGGGTACCGGTTTAAAATAAAAAGGATTACCGGGAGATGTGTACTTTATAACATCCGCCGGTAATCATATTCATCACAAAGATGATCGTTTTGTTAAGCGAGTTTCCCCAGCCAGGTTTTCATTCTTTCCACTCCTTTCTCCAGTTTGTCCATTCCGGTGGCATAAGACAGGCGGATGCAGTTGGGTTGCTGGAAAGCGCCACCGGTAACAGTAGACACGTGGGCTTTATGCAGGAGGTACATGCAAAGGTCGTCTGCGTTTTTAATGTGCGAGTCTTCAAATGATTTGTTGAAGAATGCGCTTACATCCGGGAACATATAAAATGCGCCTTCCGGGTCATTTACCTTTAAACCGGGGATGGTTTTCAGGGCTTCATGAATGTAGGCGCGGCGTTTTTTGAATTCAGCAACCATTTCCACGGCGGTGGTCAGTTCACCGGTGAGGGCTGTGATGGCGGCGCGCTGGGTGATAGAGCAGGTAGCCGAAGTGAACTGGCTCTGGATCTTATCACAGGCTTTGGCAATATCCAGCGGTGCGGCGAGGTAGCCCAAACGCCAGCCGGTCATGGCAAAGCCTTTACTCAGGCCGTTGATGATGACCGTGCGGTTGATCAGATCTCCGAACTGCGCGATGCTTTCATGTTTGCCTTCGTAGTTGATGTATTCATATATTTCATCGGAGATGATGAAGATCTGCGGGTGTTTGGCGAATACGGCAGCCAGTCCTTCCAGTTCTTTTTTGGAATATACGGAACCGGTAGGATTACAGGGAGAGGAGAACATGAACAGCTTTGTTTTTGGTGTGATAGCTGCTTCGAGTTGCTCCGGTGTAATTTTATAATTGCTTTCGATACTGCAGGGAACAAATACCACTTCACCCTGGCAAAGGCTCACCTGTTCTGAATAGGTAACCCAGTAAGGGGTGGGGATGATCACTTCATCGCCGGGGTTTACAATGCTGAGCACTGCATTGGCCAGGCATTGCTTGGCGCCTGTGGATACTACAATTTGCTCCGGCGTATAGTCAAGACCGTTATCTCTCTTTAATTTGTGTACTACTGCCTGTCTTACGTCTGCATAGCCAGCCACGGGTGTATAGTGTGTAAACCCTTCATCAATTGCTTTTTTGGCGGCTTCGCGGATGTGTGCCGGGGTGTCAAAGTCCGGTTCTCCGATGCTGAGGTCCACAATATCTATCCCCTGGGCTTTCAACTCGCGGCCGAGTTTAGCCATTTTAATTGTTTGCGGCTCGGAAATCCGTGACAGCCTGTCTGCTAGTTGATTCATATCATTACATTGAATTGACCGGAACAAACGTACAGAAAAAAACCAGATAATACATGGAAAGATCATTCCCGGCTGCTGTACAAACGCAGAACGGGCCGGATAACCGGCCCGTTCTGCGTTTTATGTTACTGCTTTTTACAGCAATGTAATATTGTTAGTATAAACTGAACATAGCGTTGGTAACCAGTTTGTCGGTACCGGTACTGCCTTTAACGCCTACGATGTAAATGGTATAGAAGTTACCTGCGTTGAAACTGCCGACACGAAGATCAGTGCTGCTTGCCGTGGCAAGTACGGTACCAGTGCCAGCTTCCTTAATGGTGATGGCATTGTTTACGCTGAAGCTGTTGAACAGTTTGAAAGCGCTGGCAGAAGATACATCGCCGTTAAAGTAAACGCGGTTGCTGTCGATTTTTTCAGTACCGATGAATACATCTACCGGGCCTGCGTTTGCGCTCAGGTTCAGGAAACGGATACCGATTTTATCGCGACTGTAGTTGGATTGATCTGTTTTGATAATAGCAGATCTCATGGGGCTTTTATCCCAGATCAGGTAAGTATAGTACTGTGTGGAGTCGAAATTGTAAGTAGTGGTGACCAGCAAGCTGTCGCCTCCTTTCTTCTTCAGGTCAAATTTGTGCAGGCCTCCGTAAACGGCATACCGGGCGTAGAAATTATAAGTGAAATCAGTTTCAGTTACTTTCTGATCATTATCGAAGAAAGTACCTGCGATCATACTGGTGGAACTGTTCAGAATTGAAATCTGTGCCTGTGGTCTTGGTGGTGTGTAATTGTTATCGTTCTTCAGGCAGGAAGATAATCCGATGATTCCTGTCAACAGGGCCACAACTGCCCATACGCGATTTTTCTTGGTTAGCATTTTGCTCTCAGTTTTTAAATTGTGTTATTGATCGGTTGTTTTTTTATCGTTTGGTTCAAAACGGGACAGGTCCGGTAAAATGCTCTTTTTACGTTGGACTTCCGATTCATAAATTATTTCTCCCAGTGCTTTGAGAAAAGGTTTGCCTGTTTTTTCAAAAGCCGGTTGATCATCTCCCAATACACCAGTGGTATTTACAAAAACACTGGCAGACAGCAGAAATTCTGTTTTACTGGTAAAATCAACAATATATGCTGTATCGGTCAGAAATCCGTATGCCCATCCTGGTTTGTTGAAAATCCTGATGTGTTCAGGTATCCGGCTGTTCCGGTCACCTCCAAAAAGCAAAAACCTGGTATATGCCTGATAGTATTGTTCCGGATCATACACCGGATCTGTTGATTCTTCCGGGTGCTGGGACATACATCTGTACAAAAAAAGGTAATCTTTCCCTGTTAAACGGAAACGTTGACGATTTGTTACAGCTTCCGGAAAAATTATGCTGCGCAGGATATTATGCAGGTCGGAGAGGGGCAGTTTATTCCGGTGGGAGAAGTTCATGGGTTGGTGCTCGAGGTGGTCGAGGTGATTGTACCAGGCGTTCCCGGCAAAGTCTTCCCGCGGGGAAAACTCCAGGCTGCTGCAGCATGCGGGTTGCTGGTAAAGGATCCTGTTCCCTTCGCGGAAGCTGACGGCGTTGGTATGCCGGTTGGCTTCCTCGTAGAGGGGAAGTCCCACCCGGTGGCGGATCTGGGCCTGGGAATATCCCATTTCCCATAACCGGCGGTTAAAAGGTTCCTGCCCTATAAACTCGTAAAGGCGGTTATAGGCGTCGTTGTCGCTGATAAGGAATATTTTTTTTATATAATGGGCTACAGACGGGAGGCCGGAAGCCGCGGAATGGTCGTGGCGCACGCCGGTATTCACATCCGGGAGCGGCGCTGTAAAAAAAGGCGTATCGCGATCGAGGCCGGGGACCTGCAGATCGTTCAGCTTTTCCAGTGCCAGTGCCACTGCCGGCAGTTTTACCGTGGAGGCGGGATAGAAGTAGGTATCCGGCGACACACCATAATAATAGTCTGTGAAGTGAGGCCGCTGCTGCCCGTCCCGGTCTATGCGGGTAAAAATCACCTGTAAACGGTAAGTGGAAGGATCGCTGAACACAGCGCCTAACCGGCTTTTTTGACTTTTCAGCAAAGCTTCCAGAAAATTATCTGTTGCCGGATAATGTTGGGTTTGCATATATTTGTCGTTGTTATGGATTGTAAAGCAAAGGAATATATTTAAAAAGACCAGAATCCGGGAGCTGCAGATTTAAAAAAAGTGTGCCAACCAACCTGCAAAGGCAAGCGCATATTGATTTTGCGTGTCTTTTAACAAGGACTTTAATATATCGATTTAAATTCTATCTTTGCAACTCTTAAAATTTTTTTTTATAAACCCGAAACAAACAGTATGCAACTTAAAGGACTGGTAAGATTTTTTGCCATCGCACTGATCCTTATCTCTTTGTACCAATTGTCCTTCACGTTTTTGGTGCGGAACTATGAGAAGAAGATAGAGCAGCAGGCCGAGAACGATGTGGCCAAGCAATACCCTACACCTGAAAAGAAATATCCAGGCAGTTCGGAACTGCAGGGCTTCTACTCAGATACCCTCAAAGGGTTTATTAAACAGAGGAGACAAGAGATTGTGGACAGTACCAGCAGCACAAAAATTGCAGGCTTTCCATGGAATGTCACCTATACCAAGGCCAAAGAGAAAGAACTGAATCTCGGTCTGGACCTGGTAGGTGGTATGAACGTAGTACTGGAAGTAAGCGTGGAAGATGTTATCCGCGCATTATCCGGTCAATCCAAGGATGCTGCTTTTAACAAAGCGCTGGAAAGGGCAAATGAGCTGAAGAAAACTAACCAGGCCGATTTTGTTACTTTATTCGGACAAGCATACGCCGAGGTAGCACCACAGGGTAAACTGGCTTCTATTTTTGCAAATGCCTACCAGAAGGACATCACCTTCAATTCCTCCAATCAGCAGGTGCTGGACATGATCCGCAAGGAATCACGTGTTGCCATTAAGAATACCTATATCGTACTGCAAAAACGTATTGATAAATTTGGTGTGGCACAACCTAATATCAGCCTGGATGAAAATAAAGGACTGATCTCCGTGGAACTCGCCGGTGTTGATAACGCCGCCCGTGTACACAAATACCTGCAGGCAACTGCCAACCTGGAATTCAGGGAAGTATACAAGAACTCTCCGGAGTTTATCCAGAATGTATTATCCCCGGTGAACGATGCTGTAAGAAATGCTAAGGCCGCAGTTACCGCTGCTCCTGCCGCTACACCGGATTCAGCTGCTGCTGCTACCACCGCTGCTGCGAAGGATACCGGTAAAGATGCCAGCCTGACAGATTATCTGTCTAAAAAAGATACCAGCAAAAATGCCAGCAAAGAACTGCAGCTGAAAGAACAACAGGCGCAGAACCCGCTGTTCATGGTATTATTCCCTAACGTAGATCCACAATCCGGCTCAGTTTATCCGGGTCCGTCTATTGGAAGGATTTTACCAAAAGATACCGCTACTTTCAACCGTTACATGGAACTGCCGGCTGTAAAGTCGATCCTGCCGAAAGACCTGGTATTTGCGTTTGGTGCTGAAAATAAAGAAGATAAACACGGACCTTTAGCGGTATATGCGCTGAAAGTGAACCCGGCCAGCCCTGAACCCCGTGTTGGTGGCGCAAGCATCGTTGATGCCCGTCAGGACATGGACCAGAACAACCAGCCGGAAATCAGCATGACCATGGATAATGAAGGCGCCCACCAGTGGAAAAAACTGACCGGTGAACTGGCTCCTACTAATCCAAAAGATCCCGCTACCTTTAATTATGTAGCAGTAGTGCTCGATAACATCGTTTACTCTGCCCCTTCTATACAGGGTGAAATTGCCGGTGGCCGTTCCTCTATCAGTGGTAGCTTTACCATTGAAGAAGCGAATGACCTCGCCAACATCCTGAAATCCGGTAAGATGCCGGCTCCTGCACAAATTGTACAGGAACAGATCGTAGGACCAACCCTCGGCGCTGAATCTATTGCCGCCGGTGCGAAATCCTTTATGATCTCCTTCGGAATCATCTTCGTACTCATGCTGGTGTACTACAACTCAGCCGGCTGGGTAGCTAACATTGCACTGGTACTGAACCTGCTGTTTACCTTTGGTATCCTGGCTTCTATGGGTGCTACGTTAACAATGGCCGGTATTGCCGGTATGGTACTCACCATCGGTATGGCGGTAGATACCAACGTAATCATCTTTGAAAGGATCAAGGACGAGCTGACGCATGGTAAATCTTACCACGATGCCGTGGCGGAGGGCTACAAACGCTCTTATGCACCTGTACTCGATGGTCACGTTACCTCCCTGCTCACCGCCTTCATCCTGTTCTACTTCGGTTTAGGTCCGGTACTGGGCTTCGCCACCACACAGATCATAGGTTTGTTCCTGTCCCTGTTCTGCGGTATCCTGGTTTCCCGTATGGTAACTGATTTCTGGATGAAGAGAAAAAGACATTTTGAATACTTCACACCTATTTCCCGTAAGGTATTCAAACATGCCGCTTTTGATTTCGTAGGCAAACGTAAATATGCTTATATCATCTCCGCCTTTGTAATGGTGGCAGGTGTTTCTTCCTTCTTCCATGGCTTCGACCACGGTATCGATTTCTCCGGCGGCCGCAGTTATACTGTTCGCTTTGAGCACCCGATGAACCGCGAAGAAGTGGCAGATGTGCTGAAGAAAGAATTTGACTCAGAAGTATTCGTTAAAACTATCGGCAGCACCAACCAGCTGAGCATCACTACTGCTTACAAAATTGAGCAGCAGAGCCTGGCGGTTGATAAAGAAGTGGCTGATAAGTTATATAATGGCCTGAAGAAGTTCTATGACGCTTCCGTAACGCCTGACGTATTTACCTCCCGTTACATTGTAGGTTCGCAAACAGTATCGCCTACCATTTCCGATGACCTGCGTGCAGGTGCGGTGAAGGCAACGATCCTGTCTATTGTAGTGATCTTCCTGTACATCCTGTTACGTTTCAGCAAGTGGCAGTACTCTATCGGTACTATCTTCTCTTTGCTGCACGACGTACTGGTTACGCTGGCAGTATTCTCCTGGTGCAGATCCTTTGTACCGTTTACACTGGAAATTGACCAGCACTTTATTGCTGCGATCCTGACGGTGATTGGTTTCTCCATGAACGATACCGTGATTGTGTTTGACCGTATCCGTGAGTACTTCAGGACCGGCGCTCATGGCCGCGACAGGGATACCGTGATCAATAAAGCGATCAACGATACCCTGAGCCGTACCATTATGACGTCGCTGACCGTATTCCTGACCATCCTGATCCTGTTTGTATTTGGTGGTGAAGTTACCCGTGGTTTCGCTTTCGCGATGCTGATTGGTGTGATCACCGGTACTTACTCTTCTATCTTCGTTGCGGCACCAGTACTGGTTGACTTCGACAAGAAGAATCAGCTGGCCAATGAAGGTGAGTCAGTGGAAGTGGTGGCCAAGAAAACGGCTCCTGCTGCCAAATAAGTAAGATCTAACTGAAATAATGTTTGATAAATAAAAACCTCCTGGCTTGCCAGGAGGTTTTTTTATGCAGTATCTTTTTGGGAGATATTTATCAGCTGGCCGGCTGCCTGAATACAAACCCGGCGGCTTCGCTTCCCTGCTGGTAGTCTATTTCCATGCCCATGAGGTACATGCCATGTGCTTTTTTCATGATCACAGGGATGCCGGATATCTCAAAGAGGTCGTCGTCTTCCATGCGGGCATCGAAGCCGAGCATATAGGCAACACCGGAACAACCTCCGCCTTTTACGCCTACCCGCAGGTAGGGGGCTTCTGTATTCCCCTGTAACAATTGTTTCACTACTTCAGCAGCACTGGCCGTAAGTTGAATGGGAGACCTGTTCACGTTATCCATTATCCGTATTTTTTTCAAAGTTAGGGAAAACCAGGGGCGGTTTTGCCTGCTGGTATACCCGAGGTAAGTGGTGGGTGTAGTTAACGCAAAGACGCTTTAAACATGGTATAAACCGGGGGTATGTACGCCTTTGAGGTGGACTTGAAGCGCAATTACTTTGCTGTGGCCAGTTCCAGGAACTTTTTATGGAGGTCGAGTACCTGCGGAATCACCATATGCTGCTCATCGTTATAGATCACGTGGTCGCTGAGGCGCATTTTGATGGTTTCGTCAATTTGCTTGTACATACGTGCCAGTACTTCATTGCGGGTTACGTTGTCGCGTTTCATGACGCGGTGTATGCGCAGTGGCTGGGGGGCGAAAACGGCGATTACCTGATCGAGGTGGTGAAAGGATTCTGTTTCAAAGAGGAGAGCGGCCTCTTTCAGTACGTAGGGGGTGTGTTGTTGTTGGGCCCAGTTGTCGGAATCCCGTATGGTGGCCGGGTGTACGAGGGAGTTGAGGAGAGCGAGCTTGTCTTTGTCGTTGAAAACGATATTTCCGAGGAGTTTGCGGTTTAAGGCGCCGTGGGCATCGTACATTTCTTCGCCGAAGTGGTGTTTTACCTGTGCAGCCAGTTCGGGGTCGCGGACCATAATATCTTTGGCCCGGTCGTCCGCGTAGTACACGGGAACGCCCAATAATTCGAATATTCTACTAACGGTGCTTTTGCCGGAGCCAATGCCTCCGGTGATTCCAATCTTTAACATAGCCCCCAATTTATAAAAAAATACGAATTACCCATATGAATTACGGAGTTACGGGCAGATGCCGTGGAATAGATCCGCGAAAATCATCTGCCTGTAACTCCGTAAACAGTAATTACTCTGATTCGTAATGCTTATTTAGTTTCAGCTGCTTTTTGCTGAGCAGTGGTGTATTCCATGCTGATAGCAGAGCGTTCGATAGTGAAGCTGGTGCCTGGGCTAACTTCCATCAGAACGGTGTTGTTGTCGTTCATTTTCTTCACTTTACCGTGGATACCGGCGATAGTGACGATTTTATCACCTTCTTTCAGGTTATCGATAAATTGTTTCTGCAGTTTTGCTTTTTTAGTTTGAGGCCTAATCATGAAAAGCCACATAACGACAATCATACCGCCAAAAAACAGGAAAGAAACCCAGGAGTTACCACCGCCTTGGGCACCGCCCTGAGGCGCCATTAATAAAATGTTCAGGATGTTCATCTCTATAATTGATTTAATAGTTTTGTCCGGACTACTTGGTAATGATATTGCATTGGATCTTAGGTCCTACCACATAACCGTCTTTATTGTTGATTTTAACAGAAATTTCTTTCTCGGTATAGCCTGATTTTCCGTGGCTGTCGAAAATAACCTTCATGTAACCGGACTGACCGGGTTTGATGGGTTCTTTTGGCCATTCCGGTACGGTACAACCGCAGCTGGAGATGGCATCTTCGATGAGCAGCGGGCTGGTGCCTGTATTGGTGAATTTAAAGGAGTACTCTACTTTTTCACCTGCTACAATTTCTCCAAAGTTATGCACCTTTTCTTCAAAGGTGAGTGCGGAGGATTGACCAGTTTCGATTTTTTGTCCGTTACCGGCTGCCTCAGCAGCGGTATTATTTTTTGCACTATTGTTACAAGCCGCCATCAGCAGGCTTCCACAGGCGAGTAAACAGAACAGTTTTTTCATGGCATTGCTATTTTACGGTAAAAATAACTTTTCCCACTTACTTTTTCGGACGGTCCTGTTTCTGTACCAGCTGTTCTTTTTCCAGGTCTTTCAGAATGTTATCCAGGATACCGTTGATAAACTGGCCGCTCTGAGGTGTGCTATAGGCTTTCGCCAGGTCTATATATTCGTTGATAGTTACTTTGGTAGGAATGGTGGGGAAGTAGAGAAACTCGCATACACCCATTTCCATCAGTAACATATCTACTGCAGCGATACGTTCAGAATCCCAGTTTTGTAATTTGGGCTTGATCAGTTCGAGGCAGTATTCCTTTTTGTCGATTACTGTGAGCAGAAGTTCCTTTGCATAATCCAGTTTTTCTTTACTGATCAGCTGCAGGAAATTGAAGAGATGCGGCTTATTGAAATAGTTATTGATCAGAATGCCCATCATTTCTTCGTCGTCGCCCCAGTGGAGGAAGGTATCTTCCATATGTTGAAGGAACGGCTCGCTTTTCGCCAGTATTTCTTTATAGATGAATTCCAGTATTTCCTTTTCACCGGCTTTAGTGCGGCTACCTTCCGCCGCGTAGGCTTTGTAGGTATCTGTGGCTACCAATTGATTATAAAGCTTTCTGAGCAGATCATCATCTGTTTGCAGCTTCATTTTCCATTGGTCCAGGTTTACCTGGAAGCCTTTGTCGCTGGTTATCTGGTAAATAAACTCATTTCCTGCAATTTTGGTGTTCACCTGCAGGTCCTCGGCAGAGGGTAAGTGTTTGGAAGCACGGGCGTGCGCATCAATTTCGGCGTATTGTGCTACCTGTACCACTGAGTTAAGTAAGTAGGTAAAGATCTGACAGGTTTGGTCCAGCTTTTCGTTTAAAAGTCTGGTGGCCGTGCCTGGCTTAATACTGCTTTGCTCCATCGTTTCCAGGGCATAAAGTGTTTGCATTACTTTTACCCGGATATTTCTTCTACTGATCATCTTATAAAAAAGAACTGGTATAAGGGCGCAAAAGTAGAGAAAAATTTCCATATTCGAAGCGGAGTTTGTCGCGGAGCTTGTAGCGGAGGTTGTCTTTCTCACTGATTCCCCTGATTATACTGATTAATTGTTTTTTTGATTTTTTTTAATGATTTTTAGAAAGATGTATTTATGTGCCTTATTATTCCTGGAAAAATACCCTGGTTGGTTAATAATAAATCAAGAGAATCAGGGCAAAAGACAATCTTCGCAAAAAAATAATATCCTTTTAATCAGCATAATCAGGGGAATCAGTGAGAAAGACAAAATCCGCGAAATCCGCCTAGCTGTCATTTTTTCGGGTTGTTTGTCATGATTTGTCAGTATGGAAGCAAGTCGATACCTTCGTGACCTGTAAATTTGACCCGAAAACCGCCTTGGCACAATTCTCGTGGACGGAAGGAACAATCACAAACATCTTTTTTAAATAAAAACTACTATGGCTAAACAATTAAGTATTAAACCTTTAGCTGACAGGGTAATCGTGAAACCTGCAGCAGCAGAAGAGAAGACAGCTGGTGGTATCATTATCCCCGATACTGCAAAAGAAAAACCTGTGAGAGGCACCGTGGTGGCTGCCGGTCCTGGTAAAAAAGATGAACCGATCACTGTAAAGGTAGGTGATACTGTACTCTATGGTAAATACTCTGGTCAGGAACTCCCTATCGAAGGCGAAGATTACTTAATCATGCGTGAATCTGATATCCTGGCGATCGTTTAAGAGCTGTCTGCGATATGAATTAATTCCTAAAAGAAAAATCTCAAAGTATTATGGCAAAACAAATTTTCTTCAATATAGACGCCCGCAACAAGATGAAGAAAGGCGTTGACACCCTGGCTGATGCTGTTAAAGTAACCCTGGGCCCTAAAGGCCGTAACGTAGTGATCGAGAAAAAATTCGGCGCTCCGGGTGTAACTAAAGATGGTGTTACCGTTGCAAAAGAAATTGAACTCGAAGACGCAATCGAAAATATGGGTGCGCAGATGGTGAAGGAAGTAGCTTCCAAAACTGCTGATCTGGCAGGTGATGGTACTACTACTGCTACCGTTCTGGCACAGGCTATCATCGGCGACGGTTTGAAAAACGTAGCTGCCGGTGCTAACCCAATGGATCTGAAACGTGGTATCGACAAAGCTGTGAAAGCGGTTGTTGAAAACCTGAAAAAACAGTCCGAAAAAGTTGGTAACGATACACAGAAGATCGAGCAGGTTGCTTCCATCTCTGCCAACAACGACAGCGAAATTGGTAAACTGATTGCCCAGGCAATGCAGAAAGTAACCAAAGACGGTGTTATCACTGTAGAAGAAGCAAAAGGTACCGACACTACTGTTGAAGTAGTAGAAGGTATGCAGTTCGACCGTGGTTACCTGTCTCCTTACTTCATTACCAACAGCGAAAAAATGCAGGCTGAACTGGCTAACCCTTATATCCTGATCTACGATAAAAAGATCAGCACTATGAAGGATATCCTGCACATCCTGGAAAAAGTTGCTCAGCAGGGCGCTCCGCTGGTAATCATTTCCGAAGATCTGGAAGGTGAAGCACTGGCTACCCTGGTGGTAAACAAACTGCGTGGTACCCTGAAAGTTGCTGCTGTTAAAGCTCCTGGCTTTGGCGACAGAAGAAAGGATATGCTGCAGGACATCGCTACCCTCACCGGTGGTATCGTTATCAGCGAAGAACAAGGTTACAAACTGGAAAATGCTGACCTGACTTACCTCGGTAAAGCAGAATCTATCACTATCGATAAAGACAATACTACTGTTGTAGGTGGTAAAGGCGAAAAAGAAGCGATCCAGTCCCGTATCGGACAGATCAAAGCGCAGATCGAAGTAACTACTTCTGACTACGACCGCGAAAAATTACAGGAACGCCTGGCTAAATTAAGTGGTGGTGTGGCTGTACTGTACGTTGGTGCTGCTACTGAAGTAGAAATGAAAGAAAAGAAAGATCGCGTAGACGACGCATTACACGCTACCCGCGCTGCCGTTGAAGAAGGTATCGTTCCTGGTGGTGGTGTTGCTTACATCCGCGCTATCGAAGCCCTGGATTCACTGAAAGGTGCTAACAACGACGAGCAGACCGGTATTGCCATCGTTAAACGCGCTATCGAAGAACCATTACGTCAGATCACTGCCAACGCAGGTATCGAAGGTTCTATCGTAGTACAGAAAGTGAAAGAAGGTAAAGCTGATTTCGGTTTCAACGCACGTACAGAAGTTTTCGAAAACTTACTGGCTGCCGGTGTTATCGATCCAACTAAAGTTACCCGTATTGCACTGGAAAATGCTGCGTCTATCGCTTCTATGCTGCTGACTACCGAATGTGTAATCGCAGACAAACCGGAACCTAAATCTGCTGCTCCTGCTATGGGCGGTGGTGGCCACGGTATGGGCATGGACTACTAATATCAAGAATAATCATAAAAACTCCTGCAGGCAAGGTCTTGCAGGAGTTTTTTTATGCGGATCACCTTTCCGCTGTAACTTTATCATAAGATTTCCGTTTAATAACGAGATAGTAAACAGCAGCGGATGAATACAGTTGTAAAAATAATTTGCGCAAGCCTGCTTTTGATACTGGGCGCCTGTTCAAAGAACAGCAGCTCGGAGGAACTCAGGATGGGTGGAGTCACAGAAAATGCCATCCAGCAATACCTGCACGAGCATAATGAAACCGCGATCCGGGACGTTTCGGGACTTTATTACCGGGTAGACGCTCCGGGAGACAGTACCCATTTCGTGAAAGCAACCTCCATCCCCACCGTTATTTATACCAATTATTTAATTACGGGCGAAGTAGTAGGTACCTCCGTAGGGCCCACCGATTTCGATCACAGGATGCTTAAGAACCATATTCCTGGCTGGCAGATAGGGCTGCAGAAGATTTCCCAGGGAGGAAAGATCAGGTTGTATATCCCATCCGCCCTCGCCTATGGCTCTGTGGGCGTTAACGGTGTTATCCCGCCCAACGCCATTCTTATTTCTGACCTGGAACTGGTAAGTATCCGGTAGATGTATTATCTTATACCAATTGTATTTTCACCTTTTAATTATACTAAAACTGAAACCGTAACTGTATGAAGAAAGTTTTTCTGTTGGGAGGATTATTCCTGTTAGTGCTTGCCGCCTGTTCAAAAAAAGATGATGCACCTGCCTATAACGCTATTGCACAATATGATGCTGACTCCGCAAAAATTGTAGCGTATATCGCCGCCAATAATCTCACCAATGTGCAACATGATCCCCGTGGCCTTTTTTACCAGATTATAACAAAAGGAACCGGCGATTCTGTTAATGCCGCTGCAAATGTATGGGTATCCTACAAAGGCCAGTTGCTGGATAAAACGGTTTTTGACAGCAGCGACAGCGCCAGGTTTGACCTTGATAAAGTGATCACCGGATGGACGATCGGGATTCCTAAAATCCGGAAGGGTGGAGAAATCAACCTGATTATTCCTTCTATTTATGCTTACGGCCCGACGGCCTATTCTAAAATCCCGGCGAATTCAGTACTGGTATTCAACGTGAAGCTGAAAGATTATGTGAATAAATAATGGAGAAAGAAATAACGTGAAGCGGTACCGGTTCTGCCGGTACCGCTTTTCCATTTGTATTATTCCCCCGCTTTCCGTTAATTTTACAGATAAATAAAAAATTAGTGGCACACGAATGTATTTCCGTATTTGACATTTTTAAGATAGGCGTTGGCCCTTCCAGTTCCCATACCTTAGGCCCGTGGCGCGCAGCATTGCGTTTCCTGGATCAGTTGGAGCAGGCTGGCAAACTGGCGGCCGTTAATAAAGTACAGGTATTATTATATGGCTCTCTTGCCAAAACAGGTCACGGGCATGGCACCGACATTGCGGTACAACTGGGCCTCTGCGGGGATGATCCGGTAACTTTTGACGTGAACCAGATCAATCCTAAAATGGATGATATCCGCCGCAGCCGCCGGATGAAGATAGCGGGTAAGTATGAAATAGATTTTGATCCCGTTGAAGATATTGACTTCCTCTTTGAAGAATCCCTGCCGTTTCACCCCAATGCCCTTACTTTCCTGGTTACCCTGATGGATGGTGAACAGCTGGCTTCCACCTGGTATTCCATTGGTGGTGGTTTTGTAGTGCAGGAGGGGGATGCAGGCGGTGGCGCCCAGCAGGTGGATCTGCCCTTCCCGATAGATACTGCCCGCCAGCTGCTGCAGTGGTGCATTAAAACCGGGTACAGCATTTCTGAACTGGTGATGGAAAATGAACACGCCTGGCGTTCGGAAGAACAAACCCGGCAAGGGCTGTTGAACATCTGGCGCGTGATGCAGGAATGTACCTTCCGTGGCTGTCATACCGGTGGGGAGTTACCCGGCGGACTGAAAGTTGGCCGCCGTGCGGCAGTACTCAACAAAAAATTATTAAAGGGCCGTACCTATACTGACTATGCCTCCTGGATTGACGCCATCAGGGCGGGTGGAGAGCATTTCAGCTATACGCTCGATTGGGTTAGCTGTTTTGCGCTGGCCGTAAACGAAGAAAATGCATCGTTCGGAAGAGTAGTAACGGCGCCTACCAATGGCGCTGCAGGCGTTATTCCGGCAGTTTTACAATATTTCATTGCTTTCTGTGATGGTTTCCAGGAAGAAAAGATCCAGCAGTTCCTGCTTACGGCTTCTGAAATAGGCAGCATCTTTAAAAAGCGCTCCACCATTTCGGCAGCCATGGGCGGATGCCAGGCAGAGATAGGTGTATCTTCTGCCATGGCGGCGGCAGCGCTTACCGAGTGCATGGGAGGTTCCCAGCGCCAGGTACTGATGGCGGCGGAGATAGCGATGGAACATCACCTGGGCCTCACCTGCGATCCTATTGGCGGATTGGTACAGATACCTTGTATAGAACGGAATACAATGGGCGCCATCAAAGCGATTACGGCATCTCAACTGGCGCTGCAAAGCAATCCTGAGCTGGCAAAGGTTTCCCTTGACGCGGTAGTAAAAACCATGTGGGAAACAGCACAGGATATGAATTCAAAATATAAGGAAACTTCCGACGGAGGACTGGCTGTAAATATTCCTATCAGCCTGCCGGAGTGTTAAAAGATACCAGGTAACGAATTACAGATTTAAAAGCAGATTACGGCGAATATCGGTTATAATATAAGGAAAGAACCATATATTCGTTTATACGTTATCATCATCTGCTTAGATCCGTAATTCGTTATTTTTTATGCGTGTTATCCTTGCCATTACTCTTCTTTCCTTTTCCCTTTCTTTATCGGCGCAGCAATTCGGAGGTAATCCGCCTTCGCTGAAATGGCAACAGATCAACACAGATACAGTGCGGGTGATTTTCCCTCATGGGATGACCGGGCAGGGTGAGCGGGTCGCCAACCTGGTTCACTATCTTAACCGTTATACCCGGTCTTCTATTGGCAGTCTTCAAAAAAAAGTAAGTATTGTATTGCAGAATCAAACGCTGCAATCTAACGGATATGTACAACTCGGCCCTTTTCGCTCTGAATTTTACCTGACACCACCTCCTAGCTCGCTCGATCTGGGCTCTCTTAACTGGGTAGACCAGCTGGCTGTGCACGAGTACCGGCACGTATTGCAGAACATGAACTTCCGGCAGGGGGTATCCAAAGTGTTTTCTATTCTTGGCGGGCAGCTGGGGCAAGCAGCGGTAACCAATATCGCAGTACCCAACTGGTTCTGGGAAGGTGATGCCGTGGTAATGGAAACTGCGTTAACGCCGCAGGGCAGGGGACGGCTCCCGGGTTTCTTTGACGGCTTCCGTGGCCTTTCGCTGGCGGGTAAACATTACGCCTATATGAAAATCCGTAATGGTTCCTATGTAGATTATGTACCGGATCATTACCCGCTGGGATATATGATGACCAGTTATGGCCGGGAGCATTACGGACACACGTTCTGGAGAAACGTGACCAGTGATGCCGTTCGTTTCCGCGGTGTGTTTTACCCATTGTCGCACAGCCTGAAGAAGAGAACAGGTATGAATGTAACCGGCTTTTATAATGCCGTGCTGAAAGAATACCAGCCGCTGTGGAATAATTATGCCGCCCGGCCGGATACCACGCCGGCGCAGCCTTTGCTGCCGGTTGCCAAACCAGTTACCAACTATAACTATGTATACAGTGCAGGTAATAATGAATGGGTGATATTAAAAAATGCCTGGAATAGAGTGCCCGGTATTTACCGGTTGAATGCTTCCGGCGAAGAACGTTTGCTGGTACGTCCCGGTATTTTATACGATGACTTTTTCAGTTACCGCAATGGCCGCGTGGTATGGGCTGCTGCCCGTTTCGATGCGCGGTGGGGCTGGAAGGATTTTTCCGTGATCCGGGTGTGGGATAACGCTACCGGGCATACGAAAACTGTTTCCCCGAAGGGGAAATTCTTCTCCCCGGATATCAGTGAAAATGGAGAAAAGGTAATAGCAGTGGCTACCACCACTGAAATGAAATACAGCCTGCAGTTGATCAATGCGCGTACAGCATTGGTGGAGAAGCAGTTGCCCAACCCGGAAAACTGGTATTATACCTATCCGCGTTTTGCTGCCGGTGAACAGGCCGTGATCAGTGCGGTAAGAAATAATAAGGGAGAGATGGCGTTGGTTGAGCAGTCGCTCGCTACGGGCGAAAGCACCATGCTTACGCCGTTCAGTTATACTGTAATGGGTATACCGGTTGTGAGCGGGGATACGGTTTATTTCACCAGTGGCCTGAAAGATGTGAACAACGTATATGCGATTACGTTAGCAGATAGAAAAACGTATGAAGTCACCGACAGGGGGAACAGTGCGCTGCATATGGCAGTAGATCCGGCAGGCGACAGTCTCGTTTTCAGTGAATTCACCGTGAAAGGATACAAGCTGTATCACGCTGCGTTGAACAAAGCCGCCTGGGAACCCGCCGACGTAAGTAAAGACGGGCGCAGCGCCTGGCTGCAGCCTCATTTTAAAGAAGGTGGTAATATCCTGGAGCTGGCGCCGCATGATTCCCTGCCGGTGAAGAAGTATCCGCAGTTCACCCGTCCATTTAACTTCCACAGCTGGGTACCATCTTTTAATGACCCGGATTACAGTATTTCACTGATCGGTGAAAATATATTGAGCACTACGTCTACCAGTATCGGCTATACGTACAACCGGAATGAGGGTAGCTCGGATTTCGCGGCAGGCTTTACTTTCGGGGGCTGGTTCCCGGTATTATCAGTAGGAGCCGACTATACCATTAACCGTAATGGGCTGGATCAGAACCGGCAACGGGTGTACTGGAATGAGGCCACTGCGCATGTGGGCTTCAGTATCCCGTTGAACCTGTCGTCGGGACTTTACAGCCGCAGTGTATCTTTCGGTAGTAATTACAATATCCGTCACCGTTACCTGGACAGCAAGTACAAAGGACACGATCTGCAGTTCCTGACCAACACCATCATCTTTAACAACCAACGGATCAAGGCAGTACAAAACATTTACACACATTTCGGGCAGTATCTCGCGGTGCAGTATAACAGTTCTGTGTCGGGCTTGTATGCCGAACAGCTGTATGCGCGGCTGGATCAGTATTTGCCGGGATTATGGCAGAATCATAACCTGGTATTGCAGGCCGCTTATCAGCAACGCGATAATGCGTTCAATTATACTTTCACGGATAATTTCGTATATGCGAGAGGGTATAATACGCCGTCGTATACGCGTATTTATAAACTGGGAGCAAACTATCATCTGCCGTTGGTATATCCCGACTGGGGCTTTGCGCAGATCCTGTATTTCAACCGTATCCGGGCTAATTTGTTTTACGATTACAGCATGGCTAATTTTTCCCGTAACAATGTGGATATCAATACCCGTTATACTTCTGCCGGTACCGAGTTATTCTTTGATACACGCATAGGTAATGCGCTGCCTTTTACGTTTGGCGTGCGTTTCAGTCACCTGTTTGACCAGGACCCCGTAGACAATGCGCAGAACCGGTTTGATTTTATTATACCGATCCAGCAGTTGTTTAATTATTAGGGAGATGGACTACTTAACGTTGATCTGAAGGGAAGGAGCTTTGTAGAATTTTTCTTCTGCATATTTGATGATGATGTCGTCGAAGTACAAGACATCACCGGTTTGCAGGGTTTCCTTCAGGTTTTTGCTCCACGCGGCGGGGAGGGAAGCTGCTTTGAAATTATCTCCTGTAAAATCTTTGTATATAGCGGGTTGCCCGGTAGTATCGTTCAGATAAGGCTCATGTTTTTCAAAAGTAAAAGCAAATGAGAGCACCGGGTATTTGATATTCTTTTCGTCCCGCACAATTAACGCGGAGTCCAGTAATTTAATGACTTCACTTTTTGGTAGCGTGTCGCTCAGGTAGATGCCCCAGCTGCTGCGGAGTTTCATGGGTCTTTTGCTGGTTACGGCAGTCGCCGGTTTTTTTGCGGATTGTGCAATGACCGGTGTAACAGCAGTGGCTAATAAGAAACTAAGTAACAGATGTTTTTGCATGATAGTACCGGGATATAAAAAAATCGCCCGGTATAGTAACGACCGGGCGATCCTAAAAATTATAAGGACTTTAAACTTTCCTCTATGACTGCAATTTTTGCTTCGGCATCTGCTTTCTTCTGACGTTCTGCGTCTACGGCTTCTGCTTTTGCGTTTTGTACGAAGCGCTCATTGCTGAGTTTCTTTTCAACAGATACCAGGAATCCTTTCAGGTATTCGAGATCTTTTGTGAGCGCTGCTTTTTGTGCGGCGGTATCCAGTGCAGTTTCTGTACCGAGGTAGAATTTATCTTTCTGGATCACGAGGGTAATGCAGCCTGGCACGGGTTCCTGTACATAGTGAATGGCTTTTGCGTTCACCTGTTTGGCGAGCATGCCTTCAATTTGTTTGAATGCGTTATCGTGTTTGGTTTCTATGTGCAGTACGATCGGATCTTTTGGTTTTATCTGATGTTTGTTACGTGCATCGCGGATGCTGCTGATCACTTCTTTTGCCAGCGAACCTTCCAGCAGGGTAGCGTGTACCGGCGCCTGCGGGGTGATAAACTGTTTTATCATCAGGGAATCATCCGCTGCACGTGCCGCGAGTTGCTGGTATATTTCTTCTGTAATAAAAGGCATATACGGGTGCAGCAGTTGCATCAGTTGTTCGAAGAAGTAAACTGTTTTATGGTAGATGGAAGCAGGGATCGGTTGTTCGAAACCCGGTTTTGCCCATTCGAGGTACCAGCTGCAGAAATCGTCCCATACCAGGCTGTAGATGGCTTTGAGGCCTTCGCTGAGGCGGAAGTCCTTATGCAGGGCGGCTACTTCCAGTTGTACTTCATTCAGCCTGCTTTCAAACCATTTCACGGCGAAGTTAGCTGCTGCGGCGTTGGTGGCGCTGTCATTTTCCTGGCGTTGTTCCCACATTTTCACCAGTTTAAGGGCATTCCATATTTTATTACAGAAGTTACGGCCCTGTTCACAGCTGGAGTCATCGTACAGGAGATCGTTACCAGCGGGTGAAGAAATCATGATACCAAAGCGAACGGCATCGGCGCCAAAGGCATGGATGAGTTCCAGCAGATCGGGGGAGTTGCCCAGTTGCTTACTCATTTTACGGCCTTGTTTGTCGCGTACCATTCCGGTGAAGTATACGTCGCTGAAGGGTTTCACTTCTTTGAACTCCAGTCCGGCCATGATCATACGGGCTACCCAGAAGAAGATGATATCCTGTCCGGTTACCAATACCGAAGTAGGGTAATAGTAATTGATATCCTCGTTATCCGGTTGGGAGATGCCGTTGAATACTTCCATGGGCCAGAGCCAGGAGCTGAACCAGGTATCCAGGCAATCCTGGTCCTGTGTGAGTTCGGCTGCTTTGACGGTGATACTGCGGGCGGCAAACTGCTGCACTGCTTCAGCAGCGGTGGCGGCTACCTCAAAGGAACCGTCCGGCGCGTACCAGGCAGGGATTTGCTGTCCCCACCAGAGTTGGCGGGAGATGCACCAGTCCTTAACATTTTCCATCCAGTATTTGTAAGTCGCCAGGAACCGGTCGCCGGGATGGATTTTTACATCACCGTTCACTACCGCGTCCAGGGCGGGTTTGGCCATTTCTGCCATTTTCACAAACCACTGGGTGGAGATGCGGGGTTCCACTACCGTATCGGGGTTACGCTGACTGTAACCGAGGCGGGTGGTATATTCCTGCTCTTTTACGAGCAGGCCTTCTTCTGCGAGGGCGGCTACTACTTTTTTACGGGCAACGAAGCGGTCTTCTCCTACAAAAACAACGGCGGCGGCGCTGAGCGTGCCATCGTCGTTGAGGGTATCAACGATTTCGAGGTTATGTTTCAGGCCCAGGTTATAGTCGTTGATATCGTGTGCGGGCGTTACTTTCAGGGCGCCGGTACCGAATTCTTTATCTACGTAGGTATCAAATATTACCGGAACACGACGGTTGACCAGTGGTACGGTAGCGAAGTGACCTTTCAGGTGGGCGTATCTTTCATCTTCCGGGTTTACGCAGATGGCGGTATCGCCCATGATGGTTTCCGGGCGCTGTGTGGCGATGGTGATATATTCGCCGGTTGGCGTGCCGGTGGCGTCCGTGATGGCGTATTTCACATGATAGAGCTTACCCTGGAGGTCTTTATATTCAACTTCCTCGTCGCTCAGTGCTGTTTTAGCTTTTGGATCCCAGTTGATCATGCGGGCGCCGCGATAGATCACTCCTTTTTTATAGAGGTCAATGAAAACGGTGATCACTGCTTTGTAGTAGTGGTCGTCCATTGTAAAGGTTACGCGATCCCAGTCGCAGCTGCAGCCGAGTTTTTTTATCTGGTGGTAGATGATATCTCCATATTTATCTTTCCATTCGAATGCATATTTGAGAAATTCTTCGCGGGTGAGCTGGGATTTTTCGATGCCTTTCTCCTGTTTGAGCATATTTACCACTTTTGCTTCCGTGGCGATGGAGGCGTGGTCGGAGCCTGGAACCCAGCAGGCGTTGAAGCCGCTCATACGAGCCCGGCGTACCAGGATATCCTGTACGGTTTCGTTGAGGGTATGGCCAAGATGGAGGACCCCGGTGACGTTTGGAGGGGGGATGACGACAGTAAAGGGTTGGCGGCCATCCGGTTTAGAGCGGAAGTAGCCTTTATCCATCCATTGTTGGTACCATTTTTCTTCAACCGTTGCAGGCAGGTAATTTTTCGAAAGTTCCATGCTATTCATAATATAAGGTTGCAAAAATAACGGAGATTAAGGAGAGATGGAAATTTAAAGGGCAGTAATAGTTGCCCTTTCCGTTATGCCATCTCTGCGATGATTTCGCAGGTTTGTGCAATCATTTCCGGTGTAACATCGAGGTGGGTGACTATTCTTACCTGCGTTGGTGAGATGGGCATTACGAGGATACCCTGTTTTTTGAGGTAATCGGCGAAGAGCTGCGGAGTCCAGTCGCCTGTTACTTCAAAGATGAGGATATTGGTTTCCACGGGGAGCATGTGACCGGTGAAGGATTTTTCCAGCAGGGCCTGCGCCAGTTGTTTGGCGTGGTGGTGGTCTTCTGCCAGCCGGGCGATATTATTTTCCATGGCATAGATGCCGGTAGCTGCCATAAATCCGGCTTGCCGGAGGCCGCCACCGAGTTTTTTGCGGATACGCCTGGCGGCTTTGATAAATGTTTCGCTGCCGAGCAGTACGGAGCCCATGGGGCATCCCATTCCTTTATTAAGACAAACGGAGATGCTGTCGAATAGTTGACCGTATGTTTTTGGGTCCTGGCCGGTGGCCACGAGTGCGTTGAAGAGACGGGCGCCGTCGAGGTGCAGTGCGAGGCCATGTTTTTTACACACGTCGCCTATTTTCACCATTTCTTCCCAGTCGTAGCAGCATCCGCCGCCGCGGTTGGAGGTGTTTTCGAGGCAAACGAGGCTGGTGCGGGCTTTATGCACATCGTCGGGGTTGATGGCTGCTTCCACCTGGGTAGCGCGGATCATGCCACGGTCGCCGATGAGGGCATGTACCTGGGCGCCGGAGTTGAAGGCGATGCCGCCTCCTTCATAAATATATACGTGAGCAAGATTACTGCAAACCACTTCATCCCCGGGCAACGTATGTACTTTAATGGCGACCTGGTTACTCATAGTGCCGGAAGGGCAGTACAAGGCTGCCGGTTTGCCAAAATATTCTGCCATCATGGCTTCCAGTTTGTTGATGCTGGGATCTTCACCGAAAACGTCATCACCGGTTTCTGCCTGCAGCATAGCCTGTAACATGCCAGGGCCGGGACGTGTAAAAGTGTCGCTTCTAAAGTCAATCATTTTATTGAAAAATTTGCAACGGCTTAACGAATAAATTAGTTAAGATGTTAATTTAAATATGATTCTTTATCAATTGTTAAAATTTGTATAAACCAACGCTGTACAGGGACTAAAGCACTATAAAATTCCGTTATAAAACTGTACTTTGTTATATGGCTGGCAAATATAAGAAGGATTTGGTAGAGTGGTTGGTTAGCACGATCTTTGCAGACTTATTTTGAAACAAAACAATAAAGCGCGGGAAACTTTGTAAGTTAATAATTTTAAAAGTTTCGAACAAAAAATTTCTTTCGCTGTTATTTATTTATAAACCAATACAATTTTTCATATGAGGCAACTTAAAATTGCCACCCAGATCACCAATCGTGATTCGCAGGCGGTAGAAAAGTACCTGCAGGAAATCTCGAAGATCCCTTTGTTAACACCTGAGGAAGAGACCGTTTTGGCGCAACGCATTAAAATGGGCGATCAAAAGGCTCTTGAAAGATTGACTACAGGAAACTTACGTTTCGTTGTTTCTGTTGCGAAGCAGTATCAGCACCAGGGCCTTAGCCTGAGTGACCTGATTAATGAAGGTAATCTCGGCTTGATCAAGGCGGCACAACGTTTCGATGAAACGAAAGGTTTCAAATTCATCTCTTATGCAGTATGGTGGATTCGCCAATCCATTCTGCAGGCGCTGGCTGAACAGGGTCGTCTTGTTCGTCTTCCGCAAAACAAAATTGGCACCTATAATAAAGCTAACAAAGCTTACATGGCATTTGAGCAGGAAAACGAGCGTGAGCCTTCTACCGAGGAGCTCGCAGAAATCCTGGAGATGTCTGAATCAGAAATTAACAATATCTTCCAAAGCAACACCCGTCACATGTCTCTGGATGCACCCGTGCACGAAGCAGAAGACGTAGCAATGGGCGACCTGCTGGAAGGTGGAGATATTACTGATGATGACGTGATGAGAGATTCACTCCGCGAGGAAATACGCCGGGTATTAAAATCCCTGAGCCCACGCGAAGCTGAAATTGTGAATGCTTATTTTGGTCTGGATGGTGAAAATGGCGCAACAATCGAACAAATCGGTCAGAAATACGATCTGACTAAAGAAAGAATCAGGCAGATTAAAGAACGTGCTATCAAAAGGCTGCAGAAAGCCCGCTATAGTGGCGCCCTGAAATCATACCTGGGATAAAATACCTTTATTCATTAGTTAGTTAACATTAACGAAAGGATAAATCTACTAATCCTCTTTATTCTATAAGAACACCGGCCTTGTAAATACATGGCCGGTGTTCTTATTTAGTGAACACCCCTTATTTTTGCACTCATGCGTATGCCGCTTTTCTTACTCCTGGTTATACTGATCTTTGCCGCCTGCGAGAAAGATATCAGCGTTAACCTGCCACAACAGGAACCACAACTGGTGGTGGAAGGCAGATTTGAAAGCGGCTCCTACCCGTTGGTAATTCTCACACACAGCCTTAACTATTTTTCACAGATAGATCCGGCAGTATTAACGAATGCATTTGTTCATAACGCCACTGTCACCGTTTCCAATGGCAGCAAAACCATGACACTAAAGGAGCGGACAATAGATACCGGCAACATGAAGTTCTTTGTATACCTGCCGGATCTTACGCAGCCTGCAAACAACTTCACTGGAAATGTGCCGGGCACCTATACTTTACGTATTAACGCTGACAATAAGGCATATGAATCTGTGACAACTATACCGCAGCGCGGCATGAAACTGGACTCGGTCTGGTGGACATTAGTGACGGTGGATGACTCCACGAAAGCCCGCCTTTGGGTGAAGATCACGGATGCTCCTGCGTTTGGGAACTATGCAAGGTACTTTACCAGGCGAAACAGTGAGCCCTATTTACCCGGACTGAATTCTGTGCTGGATGACCAGCTGGTGAACGGCACAACATTTGAAATTCCTGTGGACGCCGGCGTTAATAAGAACCTGGATCCTGATGACAGGCCCGATGAGTTCTTTGAGCCGGGGGATACTGTTACCCTGAAGTTTTGTAATATTGACAAAGCAACCTGGGATTTCTGGCGAACGCTTGATTTTGCCTATAACAGTAATGGCAATCCATTTTCATCGCCCACGAAGATACTTGGAAATGTACACGGCGCATTAGGCTACTGGGGCGGTTATACAGTAACCTATAAAACAATTATTATTAGCAGGTAATTATACATACAGCAAACAAAATGGAAAACAAGCAACAAGAGCATGTACACTTATTGATCATCGGTTCCGGCCCTGCCGGTTATACCGCTGCAATTTATGCTGCAAGAGCCAACCTTAAACCAGTATTATACCAGGGCATTCAGCCCGGCGGACAATTAACCATCACCACTGAAGTTGAAAACTATCCTGGTTATCCGGAAGGTATTCAGGGACCCGAAATGATGGTGGATTTTGAAAAACAGGCAGCCCGCATGGGTGCCGACATCCGTTATGGTTTGGCTACTTCCGTGGATTTCAGTAAACAACCTTATAAAGTAGCGATCGACGAAGAGAAGGAAATCACTGCCGATGCGATCATTATCGCCACCGGCGCCTCTGCCAAATGGCTGGGGCTTCCTTCCGAGCAACGTTTGAACGGCAGCGGCGTAAGCGCCTGCGCTGTTTGCGACGGATTCTTCTTCCGTGGTAAAGAAGTGGCTATTGTAGGCGCCGGTGATACCGCTGCTGAAGAAGCGCTTTATCTTTCTAAAATGTGCAGTACCGTGCATATGCTGGTGCGCCGTCATGAAATGCGCGCTTCCAAAGTAATGCAGGACCGCGTACTGAAAACTTCCAATATCATTGTATACTGGAATTCTGAAACAGACGAAGTACTGGGAGATAAGAAAGTAGAAGGACTGCGCATCCTGAATAACAAAACCGGCGAAAAGAAAGAAATACCGGTAAGCGCATTCTTCGTAGCTATTGGTCACCAGCCCAACTCCGGTATCTTCAAAGACTACCTGACACTGGACGACCAGGAATATATTGTTACAGAACCAGGCACCAGCCGTACCAGCGTGGAAGGGGTGTTTGCCTGCGGTGATGTACAGGATAAAATTTACCGCCAGGCGGTAACTGCCGCCGGCAGCGGATGTGTGGCCGCCCTGGATGCAGAAAGATATTTATCAGCAAAAGAACACCACCAATAATAAACAGGATAATGAATAATGGATTTACAGGGAGAACATTCCTGTAAATCCGTTATTTGTTGTCCGTAATTTCGGCTTATGCTTACCATCGCCCTCGAACAGGCTACTTTCTACGCTTACCACGGCTTATACCCGGAAGAAACCATCATCGGTAATCATTTTGTACTGGATGTGGCAGTTCGTATACCCGGCACCGTGCCCGTAGATGATTTGTCTGAAACGGTTAACTACCAGGGCATCTATGAAATAGCAAAGGCTGTGATGGCCGTTCCACGGCCATTACTGGAAGAAGTGGTGTATGAATTAACCGATGCACTCAAGCAACGGTATCCCGGTATCCAGCACAGCACCGTTACCCTCCGCAAAATGAATCCGCCCATGGGCGCTACTGTCCGCAACTCCCTGGTTTCCCTGGAGAAGGATTACTAGTTACTATTTTTTGGGATATATATGATGTTTCCGTAAATTTATAGCTATAAGTTAATCAACAAATTCTTACGCTGTAAAAACCTGTCCTATGTTGAAACGGATCATGGCAGTTTGCTTTTTATTATCAGCGGTACTGTTTGTACAGGCCCAGAGTGTCAGTGAAATGGTAGAAGAAGCCAGGCAGCTGGAGAAACAGATGAAAGAAAGCGAAGCATTTGAAAAAGATAAGGACATCCTCAAAATACAACCGTCGGAACTGGACGCATTGAACCAGGCCAGCCAGTTATGTTCCCGCATTGGCAACCGGCAGAAAAGCAAAGACGATAAGATCAGTTATTTTAATCTCGCTAAAAGCTATGCCGAGCAAGCGCTTAAGGTAAATCCCAATAGTCCCGAATCCAATTTATCGATGGCTATTGCAATGGGACGTATGTCGCTGATCTCCGGTGCAAAAGATAAAGTAGCCGCCTCCAAAGAAGTAAAGAAATATGCGGAACTGTCGGTTAAGTTTAACCCTTCACTGGCGCAGGGCTATCACGTTTTAGGTAAATGGAATTATGAAGTAGCCAACCTGAATGCCTTTGAAAGAGGCGCAGCAAAAATGCTTTTTGGCGGATTGCCGGATGGCTCACTGGCCAACGCCATTAGCAACTATGAAAAGTGCCGGCAGCTGGACCCCGCTTTTATCCTCAACTATTATGAACTGGCCCGCGCCTATAAAGCAGATGACCAGCAGGAAAAAGCCATTGAAGTGCTGAAGAAAGCGCTGACCCTGCGCAATATCACCCAGGATGATGCCGGGATCAAAGCGGATTGCAGGAAAATGCTGGATGATTTGCAGTAAGCGAAGGTTGTCTTTCCCAGGATTAATAGTGATTTTATTGATTTTGTTGATTGGATGTTGTAATGATGTTATGATTTTTGAATTATCTTTTAGATTTCTTTTCCTTTCCATTTGCCACTGCGCAGATACCAGTAACTTATTCCGAAGATAATGATCCAGTAGATAAAGTCTGCTCCCCAGGCCCAGTGCAGCTCGCTGCGCATTCTTTCAATTACAATATTGCAGTACACCAGGTAGCCGATAACGGCGATAATTTCCGTTACGAGATTAATTCTTGTATTGCCGGTACCCACCACGCCGCTCATTACCACCGCTGCTATCGCCATCAGGATGGTGCTCAGCGTGATAATCCGGATGGAAGGGATGGCCATGGTGATCAGGTCGGCACTGTTGGTATAAATGTGCAGCAACGTATAGGGGAAGAGGTTAACCACCACGCACATGGCAATAGCGCATCCTGCGCTGAGCGCCACAATTTTCCGGATGATGGGGAAAACCTGTTCTGGCCGTCCCTGCCCGATGATGTTGCTTACCATTGTATTACAGGCCGCCGCCAACGCCCAGGTGAAGATGCCAAAGAAGCCAAAAATGCTGCGGAGCATATTGGATACGGCAAGCGGGCGTTCGCCCAGGTGCTCAATGAAAATAAAGAATACGAACCATCCGCCGATGCTGAAAAGGAACTGCACAATCAGGGGGGCGGATACGTTGAGGATGTTGCGGACAATGCTCCAGTTGAGCCGCAAGTAGCTGAACAGGCTGTATTGCAGGTGATAACGCCTCAGGAAGAGGATGCTGAAAGCAACTCCGCAACCGGTAACTTCCGCAATCACGGAAGCCGTGGCGGCGCCATTGAGCCCCATTGCCGGGAATCCCAGCTTACCGAAGATGAGCGTATAATCGAAGAAAATGTTCATCATTTCCTGGAAAAGCGAGGTAACTGCCAGCACCCTGGAGTGGCCGCTGCCAATATAAAATGCGTTGGCCATATTCAGCAGCATGAGAAAAGGAAGGCCCCATATACGGATACGGATAAACGAAACGGCTGCAGCGATGATATGGTGATCGTGCAGGCTTTTGGAAAAGAACCAGGGCGCCGCCAGCAGGGTGAGTAAAATAGCGATTCCAGAGAAAAAGAGTCCAACCTGTATGCCATTGGAGAACAGTTGCCCGATGCCGGAAAACTGCTGCTGGCCCGCTCTGCGGGCAATGAGTACCTGCATGCCGTTGTTAAGGCCATAGGCAATCATGTACATCACCAGGTAGTAGATACCGGCGATCCCGTTGGCCGCCAGTTCAAATTCGCCCAGGCGCCCTACGAAGGCGGTATTAGTGATGTGATTGATCTGCGGAATAATGAGCGCCAGGCAGATGGGTCCTGCTATTTTGATAATTTGCCGGGTGGTGACTTCCAGTTGCATGAATCTTTAGCCGATTATGGGTATAGCAACAAAGATATGGCTATCTGTTGATCATCTCCCTTATATAAAACAACAAAACGCCCTCACCAATTAACTAAAAAGAGTATTATTGTAATTCATTTGAAAGGTTAAATATGCCCGTGGCTTATAACATCCATCCTGCATTTACAGTAGACGATGAAACCCTGCTGGAAACTGATCTCACTGCCTGTAATTTACTGGTACTGGTAGGAAGCGGAACATTCAGCTATGTAGTGTTTGATCCGGTTGCAAAGAAATTCCTGGCGTTGAAGTCCTATCATTTTACTCCCCGGAAGCTGGCCCTGGCCGATCTGGAGATGATAGAACAGGTGTTTGATACCGACAAACTGTTGTTTACTGCCTTTAAATCTATTTTGCTGGCTTTTAATACCGGAGGAGGTGTGCTGGTACCGCATACGTACTATTCGCCCTCGCTGAAGAAGGATTTTCTGCACCTGGGCGCGCCGGAGAAAATACAGGAAGCCATCCTGTCGGATTTGCTGCCGGCCCTGCCAATGGTAAATGTTTACAGCGTGGATAAAGACCTGCTTGGGTTTTTACGCAAGGAGTTTTCTACAGACCTGGTGATACATGCCCATTCGGCACTGCTGCAATCTTACCCGACGGACCTGGATTTCCAGGCAAAGGACGGCGTGGCTTTTATCGAGGTGGATCAGCACCGCTTTACGATGACTGTTTATGCCGGCGGTAAGCTCCTGATTCAACAGGAAAGCGATTACCAAACCGGGTTGGATGTGGTGTATAGTCTGGTGAACGTGCTTCGTCAGCTGGAGCTGAATGAGCAGCTGGTGAAAGTAAAGCTGGGAGGAGTGGTGGCTACGGATGCCGGCGTATACCAGGAGATGTATAAGTTTATACCACACCTGGAATGGATACAACGAATCCCGGGTTTCAGTTACATTACAAAAATGCAGGAAATCCCGGGCTATTATTTTCATAACTTATATGCGTTAGCGTTATGCGTATAATCGGAGGAACGAGGGGGGGACGAAAGATACAACCGCCTGCAAAAATGCCGCATACCCGGCCAACTACAGACATTGCAAAAGGCGGATTGTTTAATATTATCGAAAACAACCTGGACATTCCATCTTTAAAAACACTGGATATTTTTGGCGGCACCGGCAGTATCAGCTTTGAGCTGGCTTCCAGGGGAGCCACTGATATGACTGTGGTGGAGAAAGACCCGGCAATGGCTGCTTTTATCAGTAAAACAGCTTTGTCGTTGGGGATTGAAAACCTGAAAACGGTAAAAATGGACGTTTTCAAATACCTGCAGCAATGCACGGAGAAATTTGATTTCATTTTTGCTGATCCGCCGTATATGATGGCAACACTGGATCAGTTACCGGGACTGATATTTGAAAAGGAGTTACTGAACCCGGAAGGCTGGCTGGTGGTGGAACATACCCAGCATAAGAAGTTCCAGGATTATTCCTGGTACCGTTCTGAAAGGAACTATGGCGCAACGGTGTTCTCCATTTTTATTAACCGGGAGGAATTAAAACGCTGACCGTTTATCTATCAATCAATCGCACCCTTATGAGAACTTGTTTATTCCCAGGTACATTTGACCCTATAACGCTGGGACATACGGACGTCATTAACCGCGGGCTTGATCTGTTTGACCGCCTCGTGATCGGGATCGGGGTAAACAGCAGTAAAACCCCTATGTTTGCACTGGAAGAGCGGATGAGCTGGATCAGGGAGATCTATAAAGATGATCCGCGGGTGGAAGTGGCTTCGTATTCGGGACTCACCATCGACTTCTGTAAGCAACTGGACGCCCGTTTTATTTTGCGCGGTATCCGTTACGTAAGTGATTTTGAATATGAAAAGGCGATCGCTGATGTAAACCGTACTGTGGCGCCGGGTATTGAAACGATCTTTTTAACGACTGTTCCGCAGTACTCCAGTATTGCATCTACCCTGGTGAGGGATATTTACAAATACGGTGGAGATGTGTCACCTTTCCTGCCTCCCGCTGTGCTGGAAGGCATCAAACGCACGAAGAAATAATTTTATAAAGCAGATAATATGAAAACGATCTGGCATAATACTAAGATCTCACTGGACCAGTTGAACGAGATGGGTGGCACTACCATGGCTACCTGTTTAGGGATGGAGTTTACGGAAATAGGTCCGGATTATCTTAAAATGATGATGCCGGTAGATCACAGAACCATACAACCCTATGGGTTACTGCATGGCGGCGCATCTGCGGCGCTGGCAGAAACGGTGGGCAGTATGGCGTCCGGATTGATCATAGACCCGGAGAAGCAGATCTGTGTGGGCATGGAAATCAATGCCAACCATATAAGAGGAGTGAAAGAAGGTTATGTGCATGCCTGCGCCCGGCCCTTGCATATCGGGAGCACCAGCCATGTATGGGACATCCGTATTACCGACGATCATCACAAGCTGGTATGCGTAAGCCGCCTTACGGTGGCGATACTGGCAAAAAGATAGTTCCGCTTAACCGGGATGCGGAACTAAACGTTATCAGATATTCGCGGCCCTGAATACTTCCCGGATATTTTCGTAGGAGTATTTCAGGTATTTTTCCACGTTGCCAGGTTTGATCCATTGCAGGTCCTGGATGTCTTCTTCTATTTGTGGTACCGTTAATTCTGTGCCGGTAAACAACATCCGGTACCAGTAGGTATGTTTTAATACTTTTTTATTTTTCATGGGATAGTAGTGAAACGTTTCTGTGATTTTATGTTCCAGTGAAACGTTGTGCAGGCCGGTTTCTTCCGCTACTTCCCGTAGCGCGCAGGTTTCGAGGTCTTCCCCCGGGTCCTGTTTGCCTTTAGGCAGGTCCCATTTGCCGCGGCGGAACATCATGAGCACTTCACCGTCGGGATTGGTGATTAATCCCCCGGCAGCTACGAGGGTAGTAAAATGCAGCGATACTTTCTTGAAAAGTTGTTTTACATCCGGTGCAATAAACACTGCTGCGTCTTTTTTCCCATCTTCCAGTTTCTGCAATACATTTTCCATCTTTTTTGTATCCGGGTTATCGTATACTTTGGCGCCGTTAAAGTGGGCCGGGATGGTAGTGGTATCGGCACTCAGCAGGAGTGGACGCTCGTTGAGATAGATCGTAATATTTGCTTGCATGCCGCAAATGTAATTATCAATTATGAAATACAAATTGAGAATTTAGGAAGATGGAAACCTATTCCCGGCGCTCTCTGCAAATTCGTTTATTGTAATTCGTAAATTGAATAAAATGATAGTACTTTTGGCGATTGTATGAATAAAGTAAGCGAAAAACAAGTTGCAGAAAAGTTACTGCAGGTGCAGGCCGTGAAGTTAAGCCCTGCACAGCCTTTTACATGGGCTTCCGGCTGGAAATCGCCGATCTATTGCGATAACAGGAAGATCTTATCTTTCCCTTATGTGCGTGACTATATTAAATCAGAGTTGTGCAACCTGGTGTTTGAAACCTTCCCTGATGCAGCCGTGATTGCGGGAGTGGCTACTGCTGGTATTCCACATGGCGCGCTGGTAGCGGATCAGCTGAAGCTGCCGTTTATTTATGTAAGATCCAAGCCGAAAGAGCATGGTATGGGGAACCAGATTGAAGGGGTATTGCAACCCGGACAGCCGGTGGTGGTTATTGAAGACCTGATTTCTACGGGCAAAAGCAGCCTGGAAGCCGTGCAGGCCATTCGTGCAGCTGGTGGGGAAGTGATCGGGATGGTATCTATCTTCAACTATGGTTTTGATATAGCAGTGAAAGCTTTTGAAGCAGCGGGTGTGCCGTTTTATTCATTGAGCAATTATTCCGCTATGATTGCCCTGGCCGAGGAAAAAGGCATTGTATCTGCTGACGAAATAGCTACACTGCAGGCCTGGAGAAGTGCGCCGGACCAGTGGGGTAAGTAGCTGAAAATTGTATATCACTTATTTTGTATATTCGGGTATTAATATTACAACTATGCGTATCCTAAAATTAGTAGTGTTGTTCCTGTTTGCCGGCGTTGGCGTGGCAATGGCACAGCAAAAGCAGAAAGCTGTGGAAACAGCGAAGATCAGCACGCCAACCGTACAGTGTGAGTCGTGTAAAAACCGTATTGAGCGGTATATGTCACATGAAGAGGGCGTACAATCCGTAAAAGTGGATTTCAAAAAACATATTACAACGGTAAAGTACTATACCGACCGTACCAACATTGAGAATATCAAAACGGGTATTGCCAATGTGGGGTATGATGCTGATAACGTAACAGCGAACCCGGAATCTTACGCCAAATTGCCTACCTGCTGCAAGAAGCCGGAAGATGGCGGTGGTATGGACCCGAAAAAACATTAATCAACCTGTTTCAGCCTTTGGTGTCCGGTGGTTGCCGGTTTACTGAAGGCTGAGCTGTTTTCTGGCGTGGCTTTCTGTCAGCCGTATCCGCATTACCTGAAATGCTCCATCCTTTAAAGCTTACCGTTATTCCGATACTGTTTAATCCGCTGAAGCATCATTTTTCTGCATTCCAGCAAACGCTTTCCAATCTGATCCTGCTGAAATAAATATGCGCCTGCTTTCCCTGGGAGGTTCACAACTTACGGCTGTTTCCGCTCAGAAGCACTGCTGAAAGCGGGCATATTCTGGAAATTATTGCCTTATTGGAACTCCGTTTATAGCCGGGTTAAAAGAAATTCAGCGCTTGTTTGGTTTCGCATTTTATCGGGAAAGGAAGAAAAATACCCGCCTTGCCTACTTTACAATTTCCGGTGGCTTTGATGGTTACTTCTTTATTGGCGAAAGCGCTTAATGCATTTTTGAATACGTTGGCCATGTTCACTTCCAATTTCACGGGGAAGTAAAAAGTGTCCCTTGCCGGAATAGAAATGGTGGTATCCTGGAGGGAGTGACCTACCTGGGTGTCATCAAAAAACAGGTCGAAGTTGGCATCTTTTAACTGGAGGCGATAGTTGTTCGGATTGTAATATGCCAAGGTCATCCGTACAATACTCTTGGACATACCTAGCTCATCCATACTGATACCGGCTACTCTCACAAATTGAATATCCTTGTTTTTTTCGCAGGAGCTTGCTACTCCCCAGATCAGAAAAACAGCGGCTAATAATCGGAACACTTTCATCAGTTGACCAGGTATTTGAATTTATGTAAACCTACTGCAAAGCTTTTAGTTATCAAAAAATCGGGTGGGATTTGGGAAACTTTTAACGGGGGAGTTTTTGAAAACGGGGGAGACTGCTTAGATAATTAATGCATAAAACACATATAAATAAAAGGTTGTCTTAAAGAAATATGCTATCTTCGCAATCCTTCCTGAGTTCGCTAAAATTGAACAAAAAAGCCACTAATTTCTTTAGTATTTTTGCATTTCAGTAATCATTTGCTGAAAGTAGGCTATGCTAATTTATTTAGCATATGATTAATAATTCTATGAATTGTTTATCATCCACTTAAAGTTAATTGTTAAGTATTTAGGTATAAGTGATTGTCAGGTGAAACGAACGGAATTCCAACATCTGCATGCAAAATTTTGACATTATGACAGAGAATGCAAAAGAAAAGGTATTGTTAATTGAATCTCAATATTTTCCACCAATTGATTCATATAAGACTTTAATAAAGCACGACATATTAAAGATTGAGAAATATGAGCACTATCAAAAGCTCAGTTACAGGAACCGTTGTTACGTTGCCGGGCCAAATGGCCGGATGATTTTAAGTGTGCCGTTGGCGCGGGGGAAGAATCAGCGGACCGTGATGAAGGATGTAAGGATCAGTAATGAGGAAAAATGGCAGGGTTTGCATTGGAAAACGCTCGTGTCTGCTTACAGGCGGTCTCCCTGGTTTGAATATTACGAAGCGGACCTGCAGGTTTTATTTGAAAAGCCTTTTCAATTTTTAATGGATTGGAACCTGGCATGTTTTGAATGGGTGAATAGCAAGCTCGGCATTGAGGTGCCCATCACCTATACCGAAAGTTATGAAAAGGAAGTGTCCGGTGTAACAGATGCGCGGGAACGCATATTGCCGGGACCGGTTACAGAAAGCGAGCCCGGCTATACGCAGGTGTTCCAGGAGCGTACCGGCTTCATATCGGGACTGAGTATCCTGGACCTTCTTTTTTGTGAGGGAAAGCAATCATTGGAGATTCTGAAAAAGGGCTGAATGGAATAGCAAATAATATTATTTAACTTGTTGGCTTGTAATTGTTTGTATATTTGCCCGGGTATTTGGGCTTTTCCGAGGAATACCTCCCGAAAAAAATTAAGGTGGCAATCAACAAAATCTTTAGATTTGCAACCTATTTTGCTGGGGTTCGAACTGACGTAGGTGTGTAAACCAGGAGTTTCCCAGTGAGGGAAAAAAGGATTGTTATCCTGTTATTTTTTTCTATTACTAATTCCTAAAATTCATTTGCAGTACTAAATGAACAACACCTACACAGACCTGGTAAAACAGACCTTTGAATTTCCCCAGGAGGGCTTTGAAGTAAAAGATAACTACCTGGAATTTAATGGTTTGGATATAAAGGCATTGATAGACAAATATGGAACACCCTTTAAACTGACCTTCCTGCCTAAAATCGGGATGCAGATTAATAAGGCGAAGAAAATGTTCCATGACGCCATTAAGAAGAACAGGTACGAAGGTGAGTATTTTTACTGCTATTGTACTAAAAGTTCGCATTTCTCCTTTATTATGGAGGAGACCCTGAAGCATGGGGTACATATTGAAACTTCTTTTGCATATGATATTGATATCGTCAATAAATTATATGAGCGCAAGAAGATAAATAAGGAGACCTATGTGATTTGTAATGGTTTTAAGACCAAAGCATATACCAGGGCCATAGCGCGACTGATCAACAGCGGGTTTAAAAATGTGCTGCCAATCCTGGATAATAAGGAAGAGCTGGAAGATTATAAGCGAAATATCAGGAGTAAGGATAAGGTGAAACTGGGATTGAGGGTAGCGGCAGAAGAGGAGCCAAGTTTCGACTTTTATACCTCCAGGCTGGGCATTCCTCCGCGTGATATCCTTGAATATTATGTAGATAAAATAAAAGGTAATGAGAAGTTTGAGCTGAAAATGCTGCACTTCTTCATGAATAAAGGGATTAAAGACGATATTTATTACTGGAGCCAGTTTAACCGTGTAATAAATCTCTATTGCCAGCTGAAGAAGATCTGCCCTGAACTGGACAGTATCAATATTGGAGGCGGATTCCCGATCAAGCACTCTTTGGGCTTCGATTATGATTACAACTATATTGTAAACGAGATTGTGGCCAACATTAAGAGTATGTGTAAAAAGAATAAGGTGCCTGTACCGAATATTTACACAGAGTTTGGTTCCTTTACCGTAGGCGAAAGCGGTGCGGTAATCTATAGTGTGATAGGTGAAAAAATGCAGAATGACAGGGAATCCTGGTACATGATCGATAGTTCTTTCATTACTACGTTACCTGATACATGGGGCATTGGAGAAAAGTTCCTGATGTTACCTATTAATAAATGGGACCAGGAATACCAGGAGGTACATCTCGGTGGACTTACCTGTGACGGCTACGATTTTTATACATCTGAAGAACATATTAACGCCGTATTCCTGCCAAAGCAACAGGCATCCGGAGAGCCGCTGTACATTGGATTTTTCCATACAGGGGCCTACCAGGACCAGCTGAGCGGATACGGAGGCATCAAGCATTGTCTTATTCCTTCACCCAAACATGTGATTGTAGGATATGACAAGAACGGGCAGTTGAAAGATTGGTTATATGCCAAGGAGCAAACCGCCCAGAGCATGCTGAAGATTTTGGGTTATTAAAAAAATGGGTTAGTAATCCTACTGAAAGCCCCCCGATTATTCGGGGGGCTTATTTTTTTCATTTTTTTTCTCTCAGTTTGATAAAAAAAGGCTTTCATTTTACTGAAAGCCCTATCATGGCATAGGTTAGATGATATTCATCCGGCATAAGGAAAATAGGAGATGAATATTTGATCTTACAAAGATAGCGTTATCGGCAGGTATCAGTAAGCCCTAAAAGTTGTAATTTTTTCTAATCTGTTTTTACCCCGAATACAGTAAGAATGATGAATTTATTATCATAATGTTCGAAAACGCTGCAAACGGTAATATTTACATATTAGTATAGCAGGAATAATATTAATATGGAAGCATTCTTTTATAACACAGATGTGTAGGTATCATTTCGCCTGAGAATCATTGAGGTAGTCGACAGCGGAGCCGCAATGTTTTTCAATTTCTTCAAAACAACTTTCCAGTAACTCTGTTTCCCCCTTCAAAACGGCTGTTTTCCCTGAGGCCGAAAATCCTTTTACCAGTAAAAACTGCTTGGTCAGGTGTTGATTGATCAGCGATAAATGTTGTTTTTGCTTTTCGGCGGTTCTCATTTGTTCCATGGAAATCAGGTTGCGGTAGTATTGCCCCAGTGCCCTGATGAAGAACAATACATACATGCCTACCGTAAACGGGTTAGCCAGGTATTGGAAAGCGGATGAATAACCAGGTGAAACGAATATCATCACGTTATTGATCTTGATCCAGGCAACGGCTATCAGGTAGGTGCAAAGGATCAGGCTCCAGATGAGGGCGGTGAACAGGTTGACGGTAATATAGCAAACGAGGATACTCATTACCCATATCAGCGTGTATTTGGGGCCGAGGTCCTGGTTGTTCAGCAGGGACGAAAAAATAGGAAGGATGAGTGTGGATAAAGAGGCAAACAGGCCAACTGTTTTAGCGCTTATTCCTTTTTTCAACAGTAAAAGGCAAATGGCCAGATCGAGAATGATTACAGGAATGATGATGATATTCACGGTGTTCTGGCTGAGCATATTTACGAAGAGGAAGCTCAGGAGCAGCATAATATAGAAGAAAGCATAATCAAAGATCAGTTTGATCTTCGCTTGTTCGTATGAATTTTCTGTATGAAGAAGCATGCTGCCTATCACTGCTTTTTCAGTGTTCAGGTAAATGCTTTTTATGAGTAACCAGCCTTTCGGGAAGAGCTTTGCCATGAGTGCGTGCTTAGAGAGGCAAATTATTGCATAATAAACAATAGCAGATTCAACGTTCGTGTGAATTATACACAAAAAAGGGACGCCTTTACAGGCATCCCTTTTAAACCCTCATGTTACTACAGCGGGCCTCCTTTTTACAGGAAGCCCTGCTTCCCTTATTCCACTACTATTTCTTTAGGGGCATCCTGTTTGTTTTCCTTTTTGCCCAAGGTTACTTTCAGGACTCCGTTATCATATTTCGCATTAATCTTACCTGCATCTACCAGTTCGCTGATGGTGAAGGACCGTTTGAAAGATTTGAAGGTGAACTCACGGCGTACCTGTTTGTCGCCTTCGTTCTTTGTTTCTGCTTTCTTTTCCGCGCTGATGGTAATTGCTTTATCATCTGCACTGATTTTGAAATCTTCTTTGGAGAAACCGGGAGCTACTACGTCGAGCAGGAAGGCTTCCGGCGTTTCCACGATGTTTACCGGAGGATGGGTGGTAAAGTAATCGTTGGTCAGAAAATCATCTTTTACATACTTATTTAATCCTCCATTGAGAATGTCTTCTACTAATCCACCAAATGATTTGGGAAGCGGGCTGTGGTTAAATTTAATGTGTGTCATAGTTCCTATAAATTTTTTTAGTGTGAAATCAATTTTTATTGTTTGACAGCTAGTACAGATCAAATGGGATACCATGCCATAAAAACTGCTATTTTGTTAGTAAAAAGATTACAGATTATGACATTGTGTCATTATGATTGTATGTTTTGTGTCAAAAAGTCTATATCGCTATCCATTTTTTTACTTTCTGGGTACATATAACTAACTTTGTAAAAAATATAAACAGAAAAAACTCTTATTATATGTATCCAGCGGAACTAGTAATGCCCATGAAGGCGGAATTAACAGATAACGGATTTGAAGAATTGCTGACACCAGAGAGCGTGGATAATACTTTACAGAAAGAAGGAACTACCCTGGTGGTAATCAATTCTGTATGTGGTTGCTCTGCAGGTACCGCCCGTCCGGGTGTATTGCTGGCAGTAGCGCACAGCGAAAAGAAGCCAGACAGGCTGACTACCAGCTTTGCGGGTTTTGATGGTGAAGCGGTAAGACAAATCCGTTCGCACCTGATGCCTTATCCTCCTTCTTCCCCGGCGATAGCGCTGTTTAAAAATGGTGAGTTGGTGCACTTTATTGAGCGCCACATGATCGAAGGCCGTTCCGCGCAAATGATTGCTGCGAACCTGGCTGACGCATTTGAACAGTATTGCTAAATATTCGATTTTTTCTAAATTCCAATTTAGAAATTCGAAATTGCATCGTACTTTGGTGGTTTGATTTTCCTTTTGATTAAATTCGGCTTTGTTCATAGGAAGATTCAGATCACCAATTTTTTTACGGCTATGTATCCTAATTTATATTACGCGTTCAGAGATCTGCTTGGCTTAGAGATTCCGTTTTTAAAGATTTTTCAGACGTTTGGTTTTTTTGTGGCAATAGCCTTTCTGGCCGGCGCCTATATCTTAACACGTGAACTGAAACGCTATGAAGCACTGGGGTTGCTGAAAGGTATTCCTGAAAAAGTAGTAACCGGGCTTCCGGCTTCGCAGGGTGAATTGATTGGAAATGCCGTAGTAGGATTTATTATAGGATACAAGATCCTGGGGATCTTTTTTCAGTGGGACACCGCTTCACAGGATTTACAGTCGTTTGTATTTTCGGGACAAGGCAGTCTTTTTGCCGGTATCCTGGTAGCCGCAGCCATGGCGGGATATAAATATTACACCAAAAAGAAACAGGCACTCCCTAAGCCAAAAGAAGAAACGGTGCTGGTGATGCCACACCACCGCGTACCGGATATTATTGTAATGGCGGCTATTGCCGGATTACTCGGCGCTAAAATATTTCACAATCTTGAAAACTGGAACGACTTTGTGCAGGACCCCATCGGGGCGCTGTTGTCTTTCAGCGGACTTACCTTTTACGGCGGCCTGATTGTAGCTGCGATTGTGATCATCAGTTATGCCCGTAAAAAACAATTCAATATCCGTGCGTTAATCGACAGCGCTGCACCTGCGTTGATGCTGGCCTATGCTATCGGGAGAATGGGTTGCCATTTTTCCGGAGATGGCGACTGGGGTATTTACAACAGCGCTTATGGAGTGGATACCAATACCGGTCACGCTGTAAAAATGGCGCCTGCCACATTCCAGGACATTGTTCAGAAAAATGCAGGTTTCTTTCAGCAGCAATATTCATCAGTAGAAAAAATACCGCATGCTGCTTTTGAAAAACCGGCGGCACTGGGCTTTTTACCGGATTGGTTGTTTGCCTACGGTTACCCGCACAACGTTATTAAAGAAGGAGTACAGATCGCTGGTTGTGATGGTCCTTATTGTAAAGTATTACCTATTGCCGTATATCCCACACCGTTATATGAAATTATTGTTTGCCTGGTTTTGTTCGGCATCCTCTGGGCGATCCGCAAAAGAATAAAGATCCCAGGTGTAATTTTCGGCATCTACCTGATATTAAATGGGGTGGAAAGATTTTTTATAGAGAAGATCAGGGTAGATACGAGATATGATATTTTTGGCTTTCATCCCACCCAGGCAGAAATCATTTCCACGCTCCTGGTAATTGGTGGTATTATACTGATTGGCATCTATCGTAAAAATAATACTGCTGCAAATAAGCTTTCCTGATTATAGTATATGCAACGTCACTCTTCATTAGTGCCCTTGTCGCACGAGCACAAGCGCCTTTTATTTGTATGCCGCTACCTGAAAAAAGATGCCGCGCCGTACGAGGGTTTCCCATTGGAAACACAGGCAAGATTTGAGTATATCATAAAAATATTCCAGGAGCTGATGGTACCGCATATTCAAAAGGAAGAATATCTTTTTGAGAAATGTGCAGGCCAGCATGAAGCGATTGACAAAATGATCCGGGAGTTGCAGGAAGAACACCTGATCATTTCCCGTATGTATAGCACTCTCACAGACAGCAATGATATGGATGCCGCAATGGATGTGCTGGCGTGCAGCCTGGAAGCGCATATCCGCAGGGAAGAGCGGGAATTCTTTGAGCTGCTGCAACTGGAACTTCCACATATCCTCGATAACCTCAAACTGGAAAATCCATAAATGTATTTAACGTGTTATTGTCAGGTTTTGATTTAAATATTAATTTTTCACTGGAGTTATAGCAGCATTATGTATCTGTAATATTGCCTCAATAATTATCTGTATACCTTATTGCAATTTATCCTTGTTTGTTAGGCTGGTAAATTTTACCCGGGCTATTCAATTAGAGTTATGCGTGCGTTTTTTTACAGTGTAGTTGTGTTTAGTTGCTTAACTGTCAGCCTCAATGTCCTTGGCCTATCCAGGGAAGACAGTCTTAGCAGGTACGACAAGCTGGATTCTTCTGAAATGGTGGCTGCTTCCTTTTATTATAAAGCAGGTGAACAATCGTTGGGTGAGGGTACAATATTAAATGTACCGGAAGGGTACCGCCTGCTCGATGGTGCGCAGAGCCGTGTGCTGGTGGAGCATTTATGGGGCAACCCGGAAAATCCGAATACACTGGGCCTGCTGTTGCCGGCGAGGATGGGACCTATGGATAAAGATTTCCATGGTTTTGTGATTTCTTTTGAGCCTTCGGGTTATATGGAGGAATCAGCGATCCGCCAGATTGATTACACGAAGTTGCTGACGGAGATGAAAGAGGAGTTGAAAAACGATAACCTGCTACGCAGCGGCAAAGGGGTGGGGCAGATCTCCGGTATGGACTGGGCCTTTACTCCTTATTATAATAAAAACAATCATTCCCTGCATTGGGCCCGCGTTTTACATTTTGGTAAAAATGAGCCTTCGATGCTGAATTACGAGTTAAGATTATTAGGAAGAAAGGGGGCACTCTGTTTTACGGCTATCGGTAAAGTAACGGAACTGGAGCAGATTAAGCAGCAATTAGCCATTGTAGCTGCTGCTGCGCGTTTTGCTCCGGGAAACGGTTACGCCGATTATAATCCGCGTACAGATCAATCTTCCCGTTGGGTGCCTGCCTCCGAATCCGTAGCTGGCAGAATGCTATCGATTGATAATCTTTTACTCGGAATCAGAAGCACGCTTTCCATGTTGCTGATAATACTTTGTATGGTATTGTTTGTTTATGGTATGAATTATTATCACCACCGCCGCAAGTCCGGTTACCGGAAAATCATGAAGGTGGATGAGCGCCTGAATTGAGAAGGGACCATGCCGTTTTTCCATCTCCCTAACATATAACTAGTTACTGTAACCCTGGTTACAAGGCCATGGCCTTATTCCCTGTTTGTAAAAACCAGCCACCGTCCTTATATAATACCGGTCATCCTCCATTAACACCGCTATTTTAAATAGCTGTAACCTACCTGCAACTTTCCTTTGCGCCAGTCGTCTTTTTAATCGTTCTCTGTTTTTTTACCATTCGTCACTGTCTATATGCCGTTTGTGTAATGCTATGTACTGTGTAATACATAATACCTACTTTTACATCGTAGTAGTTAATCTACTGTAGTGGTTTAACTACTGTAGTATACAAACCAAGGAACTAAAAGAAATCTAAATCGACAACGTTTAAACTCTAAATCACCTCATATGAAAGCAAGTTTTAAAGCTATAACATTAACAATGAGTATGTTAGTGACTGCTTTGACCTCGTTTGCGCAGAATGCCCCTAAAGTAGCCGGACAAGTAATCCAGGCAGGTAACCAGCCTGTAGCGTTCGCTACTGTAACCTTATTAAAAGCAAAAGACTCCTCTTTGGTGAAAGGAGCCATTGCAGATATAGATGGTAAATATGAATTTGAGCAGGTAAAACAGGGTAAATACCTGGTTGCCGCGGTTTCAGTTGGCATGACCAAACGTTACAGCCCCGCTTTTGAAGTAGCCGCCAGCTCCATAAAAGCGCCGGCTGTAGCACTGGAAGCCGCCTCCAAAACCTTAAAGGGTGTAGACGTAACTGCCCGCCGGCCATTTGTAGAGCAGAAAGCTGATAAGATGATAGTGAATGTGGAAAGCAGCATCACTGCATCGGGTGGTTCTGCTATGGAAGTATTGGAAAAATCGCCTACGGTAACCGTAGACAAAGACGGTAATATTTCCATGAAAGGCAAGAGCGGTGTACAAATCATGATAGATGGCAAACCAACCAATATGACTTCCCAGGATGTTGCCGAGCTGCTGAAAAGCATGCCAGCCACCAATGTAGATCAGATTGAGCTGATCGCTAATCCTTCCGCCAAATATGACGCAGCCGGCAACGCGGGAATCATTAACCTTAAACTGAAGAAGAACACCAGCTATGGTACGAATGGTAATATAACCGTGGGTGGTGGCTATGGCTTCTGGCCCCGCTGGAACGGCGCACTAAACCTTAACCACCGCAATGAAAAATTCAATATATATGGTTCCGGTAATTACAGTCACCGTGAACAACAGCAGGACCTGGGTTTATACCGCTCCCTCACAGAAAATAATCAGCTGAGTGTGTATGACCAGGTAAACAACATGCACACAAAATCCAATTACAAAGCTGGTAAAATAGGAGCAGACTATTTTATCAGTAAAGGACATACAATTGGTGTAATGGCAGATTTATCCGGCGGCGACCGCAAAATCCCCAGCTATGCCACCACCCGTATTGGCAATGGCAGACAGGTGGACTCTATCCTGAAAACCAATACCAACGACGCTAAAACCTGGACCCGGAATGCATTTAATTTAAACTACCGCGGCATCCTGGATACTACCGGTAAGGAATTGAATATTGACCTGGATTACGCAAAAAACAAAGATGCGCAGCATGCTACTATATATGCAGTATCCCGCGATGGGGCTGAAAAAGGTTTCCTGGGCAGCGATACTTCCCGGAACAATCAGCCTTCCAGCATCGATATCAAAACTGCCAAAATTGATTACATACATCCGCTGAAGAACCAGGCAAAATTTGAAGCCGGCGTAAAGGTGAGCTTTGTGAAAACCGATAATGATGCGCGTTTCGACTCCCTGAGAATGGGCAACTGGGTGCTGGATGAAAACCGTTCCAACCACTTTATCTACAAGGAAAATGTGAACGCGGCGTATATCAATTTCAACAAACAATTTAAGAAGGTGAATGTGCAGGTAGGATTACGCGGTGAGCAAACGCATATCACCGGTACATCAGTGTCGATGAAGAACCAGCAGCAGATGGAAGTGAAGAATGATTCTACTTACTTTAACCTGTTTCCCAGCATGGCATTGACATATAAACTGAATAAGGATAATACGCTTGGACTGACCTATAGCCGCCGTATTCAGCGTCCGAGCTATGAAGATCTGAATCCGTTTGAATTTTACCTGGACAGGTATACAAAGGAGTCTGGTAATCCTAACCTGAAGCCACAGTATTCCAACAATTTTGAGATCACGCATACCTTTAAGGATTTCCTGATCACCTCCGTAGGATACGCGCATACAAAAGACCTGATGACCCAGATACTGGAGTCTGATGTGGATAAGGCGACCGGGGATACTTCCATTCTGCGGTACAAATACCTGAACGTGGCTAAGGCCGACAACTTTAACCTGAACGTAACGGTACCGATGCCCATTACCAAGTGGTGGATGAGCCTTACCACGGTGTCAGTATCTTATGCGATGTTTGAAACCGTGGTAAACGATCACCAGGTGAAACTGTCGTCTGCCGGATTCTTCGGACGCACCCAGCAAACATTCACCCTGAGCAAGGACTTGTCTGCAGAAGCAGTGTTCTTTTACGTATCTCCGCAGGTGACCGAAGATGGGCTGTTCAAGATGAAATCTATGTGTTCCCTGGATCTGGGTGTTTCCCAGAAAGTACTGAAAGGGAAAGGATCTGTGAAACTCAATGTAACGGATGTGTTTAAAACTAATTATTTCCGCGGGGACTTTGATAATGCAGGCAGATATACTGCTGTTTCCAGCAAATGGGATGCACAACAGTTTCGCCTGACCTTCAACTACCGTTTTGGGAATACTAATGTAAAAGCAGCCCGCAGCCGTCAAACCGGACTGGAAGCGGAACAAAATCGTGTAAAACAGGGTGGTAACTAGGCCAGCCTGTTGGGAAGATGGTTTTTTAGGTATATAAGGATGGAAAAACGTGGCCCTTTACCGGGCTGCGTTTTCCTTACCAATTTCGCCGGTATACAGATGTGCCGGTTTCATCACAGGAAACGGCAGTTTGGTATAATTTGACATAGAAGCGAGGGTGTTTACAATAATTTTGAAGAAATTTTTTACCGGATATCACTTTCATCCATTCTCTATAAATAATTAATAATTAATCAGATAACAAATTTTTGCTGGTAATTAAACGGACAAAGTCTCACCAAACCGGAAATTTCCCCGTCAGCATCATGCAACCTTTTTTACAATTACTGTCTTTATAATGAAAGCATCAGCCACTAACTTGAATCAGACGCCACTCGCAGCATATATAGTAGAACGCTGCAAAAAAGGAGATGTCCGTGCATTTCGTGAATTGTACGAAGCCTATTCGGCTGCGATGTACAACATTTGCCTGCGTATGACCAATAACGTGAGTGATGCGGAAGACACTTTGCAGGAGGCTTTCATCCAGGTGCATAAAAGTATTCATAAGCTGGAGCGTGAGGCCAGTATCAGTGCCTGGATCAAGCGGATTGTGGTAAATCATTGTTTGAATACACTACGTAAAAAGAAGGTGTATTTTGAAGACGTGGATGAAGTGGAAGTATTGGCTGAAGAGGGGATTGATGAGGCCCAGTTTACCTGGACCGTAGCCGCAGTAAAGTCTGCCATTCATAGTTTACCGCAGGGATACCGTACCGTATTGAATCTCTATCTTTTTGAAGAGTATTCGCACCGGGAAATAGCAGAGATGCTGGGTATCACCGAATCCACTGTGAAAACGCAGTATATGCGTGCAAAGGAGAAAGTAAGACAAATTGTAAAACAGCAAAATGTAACTCGTTAATGCCAGACAATTTTGAAGGTTTTATCCGCCAGCACCGGGACGAATTTGAGGAACAGGGCCCTTCACCGAGGGTTTGGAGCGCACTGGAGCAGGAGCTGACGGGCAGGCGCAAAGGAAAGGTGATTTCCCTTTTACAGAAAAACTGGTTTAAAGCAGCCGTGATCGCAGTTTTGCTGGCCAATGCCGGCGCGCTGTTTTACTTCACCAAAAACCGTCAGCCGCAGCAGCAGGAACTTGCCGTGTTAGCGCCTGACATCCAGGAAGCAGGCGTTTACTATACGTCGCGTATAAACGAAAAATTGCAGTTGATTGATGCTTATCCCGATTCAGCGCTGGGGCTGGATAGCGCTGCCCGTAAGGAACTGGAACTTCGCAATGATACTTATAAAGCACTGGAGAAAGAATTAAAAAATAATCCGGGCAATGAAAGAATCCGCGCTGCTATGGTCCGCTATTACCAGCTGAAGCTGGATCTGTTGGATAAAATTTTGGAAGAGTTGCACAATAAACATGTAGCTCCCGGTCAAACAAAAAAACATTATGAAGCTGAAATTTAAATGCTTGTTATTTCTGCTGCTGCCATTAATGGCGCAGGCCCACAATGGAGCTACGGCTTATAAAAGAACTATTGTAAAGGAGTTTACTGTAAATGATAACGCCACGTTGAACCTTTCCAATAAGTATGGCAAAATCATTTTTCACACATCGAACAAAAATGAAATCAAAGCCACCATCACCGTTACAGGTTTTGGTAAGAATGATGAACAGGCCAAAGCCATTGCAGAAATGGTGGAAGTGAACACCAACCAGAGTAATAATGGGGTATCGCTGAGCACTTATTACAGCCCGTCGAAAAACAATTCCGGTTGGTTTTCATGGGGAGGAAAAATGGATTCCAAAGACTACGTGAACATTGACTACGATATTTATATTCCGCAAAGCCTGCAGAATTTACTGGTGAAGAACCAGTTTGGCGATGTGATTGCGGATAAATTTAGTTTTCCTGTGACGCTGGAAATGAACTATTGCACCTTTGATATCCGCGAGGCGCAGGACCTTCTCTTCAAAATAAATTATTGTGATAAGGGGAAGGTGGGCAAAGCAGGTAATGTAACGGTGAAGGGGAATTATTCCGCCATCCGGGGCGGGCAACTGGAATCACTGAATGCCAATTCCAATTACAGTGAGTATGTGTTCGGCCGGGTGGGCAACCTGAAAATTTCTTCCAACTACGATGATTATAAAATAGATGCAGTGGGTACAGTGTCTGGCCGGGGTACTTATTCAGATGTGCGGTTAAAGGAATTGCAGCAGTCTGTTGATTTAAACATGACTTATGGAGATGTGAAGATAGAAAAAGTGAGCAGTGGATTCAAGCAGGCAGATTTTCAACTCACCTATTCGGATCTGGATATCCGATTCGGAGCGAGGCAACCATTGTCGATAGAAGCAAACCTGGTAAACGGGGATCTGGATACCGGCGGGCTGGAGCTGAAGAATGTGGTGTCCAATAAAACGAATTCGACCCTGCGTTATTCTGCACATGCGGGGGGAGGAAGTGATTCATCTCCCTATATAAAAATACGCGGTGTAAACACCGATGTAAACCTGGGTACGTATTAAACAGATCAGAACGCCATTCTAAAATCTTTTTAAAATAATACTACACTATGAAACGAATTGCTGCTTACTTCCTGGTTGCTTTGCCATTGTTGCTCACTGCCAGTGTACTTGTTTCCTTTTCGCATCAGAGCGATCAAAGAATAACGGGAAACGGGAATGTGAAAGAAGAATCCCGGAATGCGTCTGCGTTTACAGATATCAGCACTTCCGGTGTGTATAAGGTGATTATAGAACAGGGGAATACCCACAGTATCCGGGTAGAGGCAGAAGATAACCTGCTGCCTTATATCCAGACAGATATCGCCGGCGACGAGTTAACGATCCATACCAAGAAGGGGTATAACATTCAGCCTACCAAAGAAATCAAAGTATACATCACGCTGCAGAAGGTAGATAAGTTGTCGGCCAGCGGCGCCGGTGGTTTTACGAGCAAGGGAAAGCTTACCAGCGACCGCATCCAGCTGAGGTTTAGTGGCGCAGCTGGTGCCGATCTGGACATCCGTACCCATGAACTGAAGGTAGGTGTTTCCGGGGCCAGTAATATTGTCCTGAAAGGCAATACAGACAAGGCTGATTATGGTATTTCAGGGTCCGCTGATATTTCAGCGCTGGATCTGGCTACTGATGATGCAAAGATTGGTATTTCCGGTACCGGTAAGGCAGATGTATTTGTGCAGAAGAAACTGGAGATAGGTATTTCCGGGATGGGAAAGGTAAAATATAAAGGAGAACCGAATGTTACCCAGTCTGTATCCGGAATGGGTAAGATCAGCAAGATATAATAACAAGTTAGATTTAGAGTATATAACGAGCAGGTAGTTCTCTACCTGCTTTTTCTTTTTTATATTTGTTGTTCGAATATAAAATTTTAAGTTATGCCATCCTTTGATATTGTTAGCAAAGTAGATTTACAGACACTGGATAATGCTATTAACACGGTGAAGAAAGAGATCACCAACAGGTTTGATTTCAAGGGTTCACATGTGGAGATTGAGCTGAATAAGAAAGAACTGGTGCTGAATATAGAGGTAGAAAGCGATATGAAGCTGGGCCAGGTACTGGATGTGCTGGTAAGCAGGACCATGCGCCAGGGGCTGGACGCCAGTATTTACGACCTGAGCAAGGAGCCTTACCAGAGCGGGAAGGTATTTAAGAAAGAAATACCTGTACGCAATGGTATTAAGCAGGAAGATGCCAAGAAGATAGTGAAGATGATCAAGGACGCCGGTTTAAAGGTGCAGGCAGCCATTATGGATGATATTATACGGGTAACCGGGAAGAAGATTGATGACTTACAGGAGGTTATACAAAAGGCGAAGGAATCCAACCTGGGTATACCTTTGCAGTATATTAACATGAAATCCTGATTTTTTTACGAATAATCTTTGGGTGTTAAAGAAATTTAGTTAACTTTGCACCCTGTATTTACAATAATTTTGATATGAAACAGGGAATCCATCCAGAAAGTTACAGATTTGTGATATTTAAAGATATGTCAAACGGCGAGAGCTTTTTAAGCCGCTCTACCGCTCCTTCCAAAGAAACTGCAAAGTGGGAAGATGGTAATGAGTATCCGTTGATTAAGTTGGAAATTTCCAATACTTCTCACCCTTTTTATACTGGTAAGAATGTGTTGGTGGATACTGCAGGACGTATTGACAAATTCAACAAGCGCTACGCTAAGAAAGCATAGTTTCTAAGTAAAATATTTTTTTAGAAGAATCCCATCGATAAGCCGATGGGATTTTCTATTTTAGCCCCCTATGGAGCGTAACTATATTCTTTTTGACACGCCCGTACGTGAACTGTTATACCCCTTTACGCATACAAGACCCATTGCAGCCTGCAGAGTAGGGATACTCACTATACAGGAGAAGTGGGAGCACTGGCTGGGTACGGGTACTAGTCATTTCACTGTACCGCACCTGCAGGACAAATTCCCCCTGTTGTACAAAGACAACCAAACCGTTAACATCTTACTGAGTGGACATATACTGCCGGACGCCGGGCTGGTAGCTGCTATTCTTGAGTTACAGCCGGAAGAGGAGTTGTATAAAGACAACCAGTTACTGGCTAAAGTGGTACAGGGGGATGGCGCCTCCCTGCTGGCTCCGGGCGCCAGGAAAAATTATCCGGGGGAAGTACTGGGAATTTATAAGCCTTGGGATATCTTTGCGCTCAACGATAAAGCAATCAGGGCAGATTATCAACTGCTTACAGCAGGCAGGAAATCTGTCATCTTATCACACACCAATCAACAGATCAATCATACGGACATTTTCGTGGAGCCAGGCGCGAAGGTAGAGTACAGTATACTGAACGCTGCTACCGGCCCGATTTATATAGGGAAGGATGCGGAAGTGATGGAAGGCTGTATGATCAGGGGACCCTTTGCAATGGGAGAGGGAGCTGTATTGAAAATGGGAAGTAAAATATATGGCGCTACAACATTAGGGCCGTACTGTACGGGTGGAGGCGAGATCAAGAACAGTGTGATGTTTGGTTATTCCAACAAAGGCCATGACGGTTACCTGGGCGATGCGGTGATAGGGGAATGGTGTAACCTGGGAGCCAATACATCCGGTTCCAACCTGAAGAATAATGTATCTGAGGTGAAAGTATGGATGGAGGCGCAGGGTGAGGCGGTGTCTGCAGGTATAAAATGTGGATTGCTGATGGGTGATTACAGCAGGTGCGGTATTAATACCATGCTGAATACCGGTACTGTGATCGGCGTGTCGTGCAACGTGTTTGGCGGGCATTTTCCGCCCAAATTTGTGGGTTCATACAGTTGGGGAGACCAGGGCGCCTACCGTTTGGCAGAAGCCCTGAAGGATGCCGGTAACTGGATGGCTTTGAAGGGGAAGGAGCTTACGGAAAAGGATAAGCAGGTATTGGAAGCATTATATGCACAAATAAATCAGAAAGACCTTAAAACTTAATATCATAGTATGAGAAAGAAAATTGTTGCAGGTAACTGGAAAATGAACCTTACGCTGGCACAGGGTGAGCAGCTGATCAACGATATCCTGCAGGCAGGACTGAAGCTGAAAGAGGGACAGGAAGTAATTGTGGCTACACCGTTTCCTTATTTGCAGAAAGCGAAATCGTTACTGAAAAGCTATCCTGGTTTTTATGTGGCGGCACAGAACTGTTACAGTGAAAAATCCGGTGCTTATACCGGTGAGGTATCTGCGGAAATGCTGCAATCAATAGGTGTTGATTATGTTATTCTGGGTCACTCTGAAAGAAGGGAATATTTCCAGGAAAGCAATGCTATGCTGGCAAAGAAGATAGACCAGGTGCTAGCTAACGGTTTGAAGCCTATTTTCTGCTGTGGCGAACCGCTGGAAATAAGACAGGCAGAAACGCAGAATGCCTATGTGGCCAAGCAGCTGGAAGAAAGTTTGTTTCATCTTACAGAAGAGCAGCTGAAGAATGTGGTGATTGCTTACGAGCCTATCTGGGCCATCGGTACCGGTTTAACAGCCAGTTCTGCACAGGCGCAGGACATGCATGCTTTTATCCGTTCGCAGATTGCTAATAAATTTGGCCGTGAGGCAGCCTTGCATACTTCTATTTTATATGGTGGTAGCGCGAAGCCGGGAAATGCGGCAGAACTGTTTGCCAGCCCGGATGTAGACGGTGGTTTGATTGGCGGCGCTTCCCTGGTGGCAGCCGACTTTGTGGCGATTATTGAAAAGTTATCTTAAGTAATTGAGAAATACGCAGTTATAAAGGCTGCGTATTTTTTTAGTAAATAATGCTAAAAATATTAGTATTTCTGAAAAAAGGTTGTATATTCGTATTGTCATTCTAACAGGGAGAATTAAAATATCAGGTTATGAATACGAATTATGAAATTTCGGAAGAGGTATTTGATTATTTAGTGGTAGTGAATCCGGATGCATTGGTTGCGAAAGATGTGACCCGTATCCGTCAGTTTGTAGCAACTGAGTTAAGCGATACGATGATGTCTGCCGCACCGGTTCATGTGGCCTTGTTCAGGTCTGCTTTTCCTGAACGTTTCCAGGACGACTTTGTCGATATGCTGGAAGAGGTAGCGCGTAAACAGGCTGGTTTTGCCATCTATACGGCAAAGATTGATGCCTTGAGGCATGCGGACGGGCACAACAGTGTTTTCATTAATGTCGCTAACCCCAAGCCATTGATCGATTTGCACCGCAGTATTATGCAAACTTTTGAGTTGAAGCCACAAACATTCAAGCCGCATATTATGTTGGCGAGAGGCTTGCAGGATGCGGAGGTAAATATGATTATGCCATTGCTGGCGCAGCAGATTTTTGTACGCAGCTTTAACTGTCATTGTTTTAGCCTGCTGAAAAGGCCAGCGTCCGGTGGTAAGTATGAGCGGGTGAAAGACTTTGTCTTTGGAGATATTGAGCACATGGTAGGTTCATTGTTTAATTATGCTGCTGCGTAAGCAGTACACTATAATCTGATGCAGGAATTACCGGATGGTAGATTCGCAGGATTGGTGAAGATGTTACGGATAAAATAATTTGTTATCCCCTATATCAATTTTCATCAATGTTTGTTACCCTCAAGTTAACCATCCTTTCGTACTGTTGCTATTGCAGTTTTTCGCCTGCTGTCACAGGTTGGCTGTGGAATTGCGGTAGTTATTTGATCCGTAGGCACACATTTTCATAGGTTGCTGCGTATCCATAAATCCGGTAAATCCTGGTTCAGATAGTTGTTTGTATAACCAATTCTTCTTTTTCTGGTATGCCCTGAAGGTCCCTGGCTGTAATTAGTTTTCCGGTTGTTTGTATCTTTGACGAATATTTAGTATGTTTTGAGTGGGAGCTGTATTCATGTGATATAACCCCATCCGAAGAAGACCATTACAGGGTAAATCGTTATAAATTTATGGCAACCAGAACAGTTGTACACAAAGAAATTATTGTGAAGGGCCGTGTGCAGGGAGTAGGATTCAGAGCTAATGCAAAGCGTGTAGCCGATTCAATGCATATACATGGGCAAGTCAAAAATCTGCTGGACGGAAGTGTGTGGATACTGGCAGAGGGAACGGCGGAAGAAATGGAAGACTTTATTGCATGGTGCAGGTCTGGGCCTGCTATGGCTGCAGTGAAGGAACTGGAAATCACCGATGGTGATGTACAACATATCAAAGGGTTTACTATCCTTTATTCATAAATCCCTGGTCCGGTAACAGCAGGTGCTTCGTTACCTATGCCAATCAATCGCAGATAAAGCTATCCGTGACCGGCAGACAACAGGCGCAAAGAAATTTTACGTGGCAACGCAACTGAATACAACCGTGAAAATTTCTTTGCGCTTTTGTCATGCATATTTAGTTGGTACTGGTGTATTTCTTTTGGAAAGATTTATCCAGTGCGGCTTTTGGAACAACGATGGTGATGGTATTTACAGCGAAGTAAGCCTCGGATACATTTACATAGCCACCAAACGGACTGGAGTTTTTACCCCATGAATTTTTTACCAGGAAGAACGTTTTACCCTTTGGCGATTTTTCGATCCCCGTAATGTGCATCAGGTGATCATCCTGTGTAATCAGCTCTTCATATAGCTTTTGACGTGAGTCCTGTGTATAAGCGGGTTCAGTCATATCCGGATCGATACTATCTTTTTTCAGCGTGATTTCCGGTGAGGTGAGCAGCGCAAAGCCTTTGCTACTGGCGAACCCGCGGTTACTTACATCTGCATCCCATAACACGGTGTAGCCTTTTTGAAGGGCAGCCTCGGTAATACCGGTCAGTTCTTTTACGGGCACATTATAATAAGCTCCATTGGAGAAGTTGTCTGGTACTTCAATGATGAAAGGTTTGTAAAAAGGGTGGTGCGTAAAGGAAGTCAGGAAAACATAGTCGTCTTCATTGAATTTTACCACTTCCTTCGCAAAACTCTGCGGGGTATATGTTTTACCATTATAGTCAAAGGTGGCCGGCGGCGCTCCCATATACTGATCGAGGATACCGGTGAATTGAGCTACCCAGTTATCCGGCACAGGGGATACTTTGATGATACTGTCGAGGTATTTTTTCATGGTTACCACCATTTCTGAGTGGTTGTGAACGGTGGCATTGCTTTTTAAACCGCTGTAAACGCTTTCCGGTTCTATGCCATAAGCGGCAATGGAATGGATTACATCGTGGGCCAGTCCGCCTTCATCGAAACGGGCAAAGCCCTGTCGGCGCACATAGTTTTTGGCTTTTTCGATATAAATATTGCGGGCGGTAAACATTTCAGAGAGATCCAGTTCAGGCAGTCCTTTGCGTAAACACTCCGATTCTACCATGGAAGTAGAAGAGAATGACCAGCAGGTGCCAGTCATGCCCTGATTTTTAACCGGGGTGGCTGCATTGATTTTACCATTTTCCAGATTGCTGATTACAACGCCCTTTTCCTGTGCACCCGCTGCGAAGGCGGTGAACAGGGCAAGGGTTAAACAAAATGCTTTCATATACGATCTCATTAAATTATTAACCTAAAGATAAGTGAACCCGTATAATAAAAAATACCATTACCGTATGAACGGTAATGGTACGGATGCAATCTGCAATAGAATGGCAGTAAATCAGTTTTGTATATCGGAATGATATGAGTTTGCAGAACCTTTTATGGTAAGCCGTTTTGTTTGCAGGTATTTCTGGTATTTGGCGGCCACATTGTCCGGTTGTTTAACATCATTGATGAATAGCCCGTTTTCATTTTTTTCAATCTTGTAGCCTTTTTGGGCATCGAGCAGCTTGTCAGCCTCCATTTGGGAGATCATTTCTTTATAAAAGGCGGCTCTTTTTTCTCCTTCCTTCGCTCTTTCTGCACCTTCTTTTGCTCTTCTTTCACCTTCTCTGGCTCTTTCAGCGCCTTCTTTCGCTCTCATTTCCCCTTCCAGGGTTCTTTTGGCATTTTCTCTGTCACGGGCGATATTTTCCCGCACCCTGGCAGCATTAGCGAGCGCTTCTGCCCTGTTTCTGCGGACTTCTTCCAGAGAGGAGGTAGCATTTTGTGTTGCCAGGCTGGCTGCTTTAAGACCAGCCTTTGTTTCCTTGCTTATCTTATCATAAAATTCCTTTGTGTTTACGCTGGCGTATGCAGCTTGCAGATTTTTGTTGAGTGCTGCAAAATCAATGCTGTTCAGGGCTTCAGCGGCTTCTTTCTGGGCCGCGCTGATTTTGCTCCAATCGATATTTTTCAGGGCTTTTACGCTTTCTTCCTGGGCTTTACGGGCTTCAGCAGATACTTCGTCCCATTTGATATTTTTGGTGGCTTCGGCTATATCTGCCTGTACTTTTTTCATATCCACCTGGTTCAGCTGCTGCATGGCCTGCTGGACGCTTTTTTGCGCTTCTTTAATTTGCTGGCGCACTTCGTCTTTGTTGAACTGGTAGTCGAATTTATAATTGTAATTAAATGCCTGCGCTTTGTTGGTTGTTGCAGTGTGTTTATTATTCTTATTTACGTTTACCTGTGTATTTACATTGGTGGAAACGTTGCTCTGGTCTGTTACCTGAATATCTGAAACATCTACCGACAGATCGCCTTTTAATGGCGCCAGTGGTGCTACAGGTGGTAGTGGCGCCGGCACAGGAGCAGTTAGCTGGTTCAGGGGCCGGAGCAGGTGTTGGTGGTGGGGGCGCCGGCAGAACGGTGTCGGTCGTAGCAGATTCCAGTTGTTCACGGAATTTGCGGGTCGTTTCATCCGGTTCAAGGGCAGCCAGTTTTTTCTGCGGGGTGCTGTCTTTTACGGTCTTTACTTTTGCCGGTTGTTGCTGGTCGTTCTGATCTTTTCCTTTAGCAGGGTTGAGCCATGCGATGGATATAAGACCGGTAGCGATGATGAGTACGGCTAAAAATTTCTGGCTATAATTAAGATGTTTAGTTTTCATTTCCATGATGCGTTTAATGCGGTGAAACAGATGTTGTTTACTGTCTGCAGCAGCCATGGTAAGCCGGTTGGCGGTAAGGCGGTATTCCTCCAACGCTACCAGTGCGTGCGCATATTGCAGTGGTTGGGCGGTGCTGGCTATTACCAGGTCATCGCAGCAATGTTCCCTTTCCATACGGATGATTTTTGAAATCAGCCATACAAAAGGATTAAAGAAAAGAATTGTTTCAACAATTGATTGGAAGATATTCAACAGATAATCATTGCGTTTGATATGGGCCAGCTCGTGCAGCAGCACTGCTTCCAGCTGGGCTTCCGTAAGGTTATTCACCATTGCCACCGGTAAGAGGATGAGCGGCTTTATAAATCCCAGCATCACAGGCACCTGTACATGCCTGGAGATAAGCAGTTTCACCTTACGGGGAATCTGCAATCTTGCGGCGAGTTTATCCAGGTGTTTGTCCCACGCATCGCCCATTGGCTCTATGCGGGTTGTGCGGATTTTACGGAGTTGAAACAGATCGGACAGCAGTTTAATGATCATGCCGGTCATGCCCGCAATATATAGTGTTACCACAAAAGGAAAACAAAGCTCAAGGTTGGGAAACAGCCATATCAGCGGGTCCTGGCTGGGATATACGGCGGTAAGATGAACCGGCTCGTGTAAGGTAAGGGTGCCACTGAAGTGTTGTACTGCTTCTCTTGCTTCCTGCAGCCGTTGTACATGCATATACAGCGTTGCGAGAAACCAGGTAAAAATGCCCGAGAGGGAGAGCAGTGACAGGTTGTATTTTATCCGTGCGCCGGCCTGGGGCCAGAGTTTTAATACTATCCGTAAACATGCGTAAATGAAGAACGCCTGCCACATGGAATGAAGGATTGTCCAACCCAGGGCGCGTACAAAGTCGCCCGTAATAGGTAATACATTCATAGTACTAGATTTACCTGTTTTCCTTTTGTTGTTTTTCTATTGTAGTAAGATATTGCCGGATCTTTTCCAGTTCTTCTCCAGACGACTGATGGTGGCCGAGGGCCTGCATTACCAGTTGTGAAGCGGAACCGCCAAAAACGGTATCTATCATTTTGTCCAGTAATTGTTGCTGTGTTTTCTGCTGTGAAATGGCGGCAGTGTATACATGAGTTTTGCTGCTGGTATCGCGCTGCAACAGCTCTTTTTCATGCATGATCTGCATCAGTTTGAGGGTAGTGGTGTAGCCGGCATCTTTCGTTTGAGATAAGATCTCATGTATCTCACGAACGGTGCTGGGGCCTTTCTCCCAAAGAACGCCCAAAATTTCCAATTCACTTTCTGTAGGCCGGATCTGTTTCAAAGCAATGATTTATGGATGATGATGATTGTTGTACGAATGTCTTCGTAAACAAATGTACGATAGTTTTCGTAATTGCAAAATATCGGGCGGAATTTTTTTTCGCGGAGGTTGTCGCTGAGGTTGTCTTTTTCGCTGATTACGCTGATTATACTGATTTTAAGGATTTGATCACTTTTTGATTTTAAAGGATTTGGGAAGAGATCAGCGAATATATCCGCTTTTATCTCCCTAAATCCTTTAAAAAATCCTAAAAGTAAAATCAAGCAAATCAGTGTAATCAGCGTAATCAGCGAGAAAGACAACCTCCGCTCAGGTCTCCCCGCGTCGTAGCTGCCGCGTGGTTTTCCGGCTGCCATCCGCGCTCCAGCCAGGTGCGTCAAAAATATAATGCACTGCTTCGCGTAAGGAGCGGGCATGCCGCACATCCCGCCAGATATCCAGCCATTCATGGGTGGCAATACGGAAGGGATTATAGGTGTGTATATTTTTGGTGAGGCCATATACCGGTCGCCGCTTTTCCGGGGTGAAGGTGCCAAACATGCGATCCCAGATAATGAGGATGCCTGCATGGTTCCGGTCCAGGTAATCGATGTCGGAGCCATGATGCACGCGGTGATGAGAGGGGGTATTGAATATATACTCTATAGGCGCCGGTAATTTATGGATCACCTCTGTATGAATCCAGAACTGGTAGATCAGGCTGATCGCCTGCATACTCATTATCATTACCGGATGGAACCCAAGGAGCGGCATCCAGAGCCAGAAAGTAAAGGTGCCGGTTAAGTTGCCGGTCCATGTTTGGCGCACGGCCGTGGCGAGGTTGTATTTTTCAGACGAATGATGGATGACATGTGAGGCCCAGAAAAAACGGATATTATGACTGCTCCGATGAAACCAGTAGTAACTAAAATCATCTGCAAAAAAACATAATACCCATGCCCACCAGGTAAAGCCCAGGGTAAACAGCCGGAACTGGTAAAGAAAAAGATAGATGCCGAAAATAACGGCTTTGGTGAAGATCCCGATAAACACATTACCGAGGCCCATCGCAATGCTGCTGAGTGCATCTTTCGGTTCGTACATGTTCTTTTTGTCGATCGCTGTGAAAATGATTTCCAGCAGTATCAGCAGCACAAATCCGGGAATGGCATATGTTATCAGGTCGGGAGGCATATGTGGTAACTTTCTGTTACGGAAGTTAACGAATTTTTGCGGGGCTTCCCGGTAACTAAAGCAAAAATGCAGCGGAGAAAAAGCTTCCCCGCTGCATTATAATATTTAAAAAACAGGCACTATTTAAATGTTCTCTCTGCGCGGCTTACAGCAGATGTACCAAACCAACCCAGGATCCTCGTTTTACCGGAAGGGGTGGTGTTATGTACATTGCTTTTTACGTTTTCCAATACTTTGGCAAACAATCCGCCGGAATTTACCTGGTTATTTACCTGGGTAAGGAAATCGTAGCTGGGGTGGGTAAGGGAAAGCATTCTTACAATGGCCTTTTCATTTGCCTGGAAAGGTTTATCGTAATCTGTAATACCTTCTCTTATCGGTAAAATGAAAGTGTTGCCATCGGAAACGCCTTCATCATAGGAACCATCAATGGAGAAGTTATCCTCCAGGCGCTTCAGTGTATCATTGCGGTAAGAGCGGATCCAGTAATAGTCTGTTGCACCAGACAGGTCCCTGGCGTGGAACTTGGCATAGTAGCCTTCTTTGCCGCTGATAGATTCTTCTTTTGTTTTGAATTCATAAGAGATGGAATCTACCGTGGTAACTCTTTTGATACTGTCGAACGCTTCAAATATTTCACCTTTCAGCTCCACATGCAGCTTGTATCCATGGCCTATAATGCCGATAGCTTTGGTAGAGGCATCGTAGGTGTATTTGTTGTCTTTGAACAGGAATGGATAAGACTCGCCGCTGGTCAGGTCAAACAGGGTGATCTTTGCATCGTCGATGATGGGCGCCGGGCTGTTATCTGTATAAGGTACCGACATGGTGAACTTAATGGTTTGTATACCGGTTTCATTGGTAATCCACGCATCCAGTACCGGATAGGATTTTCCTTTCGCAATGTCCAGGTCGATCTTGTCTTCGCAGGCCGTAAAACCCGCAGCAACAGCAAACAATATGAGGAATAATGACTTTTTCATCTGATCTTGAATTTTGGACAATTAGAACTTGAAGTTATATGTGATACCAGGAATGATAGAGCCTATGATAGACATGCGTACTGCTTCCCGTTTGGTAGGATCATCGTCGTTTTGCTTAAAGTAAATGGTGTAAGCATTTCTGCGGGCATATACATTATACAGTGAGAACACCCATTCTCCTTTCCAGCGTTTCAGCTGTTTGCCTTTCAGTGTCATAGACAAATCCAGTCTGTGATACGCTGGCAGGCGGTAGTTATTGCGTTTCTCTGTACTGTTGTAAGGAATGTCCCAGTCCTGGAATTCCAGCCTGTTGTCTGCGAAGGTGCCTGGTGTGCCGGAGGCGAACACCCAGTTGGCCGACAGGGAAGTACGTTTGGTGAAAGTATGCGTTAACACCAGGTTAAGGTTGTGGGTGCGGTCGTAGCGGTTCAGGAACCATTCATCCATACTGATGCCGATGGTTTTCCTTTCTGTGCGTGACAGGGTGTAGCTTACCCAACCGGTAGTTTTGCCGATATCTTTTTTCACGTAAAGTTCCAGTCCGTATGCGCGTCCCTGCGAAGGCAACAGATCTGCTTCGATGAGCGGGTTCAGCTGCAGGTTAGCATTGTCGATATAATCCAGCTGGTTGTCTGTTGTCTTATAAAACACTTCGGCAGACAGTTCGTAGGCGTCGTTAGGCGCATTGTAGAAGTAGCCCGCAGTGTACTGGTCAGACACCATTGGTTTAATATTGTTGGTGCTGGGCGTCCAGATATCCAGGGGAGTAGGGGATGCGGTATTAGACAGTTGGTGCATGAACTGTGTAGTTCTGCTATAGGCCAGCTTCACAGCGTGTTGGTCTGTGAACGCGTACCGGGCGCTGATCCTGGGTTCAAAGTAATAGTAGCCTTTGATCCGGTCATTGGCGTCGAAGTCTTTGCTGCTGATCAATCTTTTGCGTATGCCAGGTGTTGTATCTGCAAAATAATAAGCAGTTCCTTTACCGATGAATTGATAGGCTGATAAGCGGCCACCGTACTGGATACCAAATTTTTTTGTGGGTTTAAACTCGTGATCCAGGTATACGGCTGATTCCAGTGCGTGCTGATCGTTAATTTGTTTAACGTGTTGCAGTGCACCTTCTGTGCTGGTACCTGTGCCTGGTTTAAAGGTATAATAGATCCCCTGTGCCCCGAAGTGCAGGCTGTTAGCGGCATTGATGTAGTAGGTAAAGGAAGGTTTTACGCCGTAGTTAATGATGTTGGATGTCCAGTCGTAACCCTGTGATTCTTCCCCGTTTGCTTTCTTTGAGTCGTTGCTGAACTTCAGACTATAGTCATACTTACTATAATAAGTAGTAAAGTTCATGAACAGGCGGTTGGTGAATACATGGTTCCATCTTACGGTGGCGGTACTGTTGCCCCAGTTCATGTTGATGTCTTTTCCAAAACCAAAAACGTCCCTGCCGAAATAACCGCTTACAAACAGGGAGTTATTTTTATTGAACTTGTAGTTGGCTTTAGCGGTGAGATCGTAGAAATTGAGCTTGGTATCTTTCATATCACCTTTTACAAAAGGCTTCATCAGGATATCTATATAAGATCTTCTGGCAGCCACTATAAAGGAAGATTTATCCTTTACCAGCGGGCCTTCTACCGACAAACGGCTGAAAATGTTACCAATACCGCCGTTTACGTTGAAGTCCTGGTTGTTACCGTCTTTCATACGGATATCCAGTACAGAAGAGGTTCTGCCACCGTATTCAGCGGGAAAACCGCCTTTGATCAGGTTGAGACTTTTAACGGCGTCGGGGTTAAATACAGAGAAGAAGCCGAGCATGTGGGTGGAGTTGTATACAGGTGCTTCATCCAGGAGAATGAGGTTTTCGTCGCTATTACCACCGCGTACGTTAAAGCCGGAAGCGCCTTCACCCACGGTGTTCACACCGGGGAGGGTTTGAATGGCCCGCAGTACATCTACCTCACCCATGAAGGTGGGCATCTTTTTCATTTGCTGTATATCCAGTTTATTGATGCTGGTATTCAGGGTATTGACGGTCCTTTCCTGTTTCTGGCCGTTAACGGTAACTACGTTCAGCTGGCTGCTGGTGGCTTCCATGCTTACGTCGAGCGTTACGTTCTTTTTCAGGTTAACAGTAGTTTTATAGGTACCGTAGCCCATGTAGGAGAACTGCAGTTCATGTTCTCCGGCCGGAAGCGTGAGGGAGTAAAATCCGTATTGGTTGCTCACCGTACCCAGACTGGTGCCGCTTTTACCAATAGAGATGCCTACCAGGCTTTCCCCGTTCTTCTTATCTTTTACATAGCCGCTCACGGTATATCGTTGCTGCTGTGCGGTTGTTGATTGTCCTGCGAGGATTAAAATGAGCAGAGACAGCAACATGGTTACCTTAGTTTTCATAAAAGTCAGATGCAGTTTTATATAATGTCTGTTGCATTTTTGTAGCATGCATATAAGACGTCGCAAAAATATGATACCCCTACGGCGATAAATTATTTTTTTAAATCATAATTGTGTTACAACATGATTTAACGAAAAAAGGAAGGCCCCGGCCTTCCTTTTTCAATAAAATACGAAGCCCTGTCAGTCCAGGATGGCACAGTTAAACCCGAGCCGGGTTACAAAATCTATAATTGTTTGTTCTGCCAGTGATTGAGGGCTTACAATACGTAATACTTTGTCACAGTCTTCCAGGTCTACGCTACAGGCATTTACGGTAAATTGTGCTGAAATGGCGTCAATAACATTGTTTCTATCCTGAACAGTTGTAATATTGGTACGGAATATTCCCAACATAGATGATAATTTTTTTTTGATTCGGAATATTTTTATGCAAATTTGCTACTGTTATCCCATATAGCTGTTACACGAGACGGATTATCAATTATACGAAACGGATTTTTTTATGGGCGTAGTTATTACAGATGATGCCAACCAGGTATTGCTAGTGGAAGAAATTCCTTACGATTACCATAAGATCCGTTCCAGGGGAATGATTGAAGAAACCCAGGAACTGCATAAGGATTTTGGCTCCGCAACTGTGCACGAATATAATTTCGAGGGCACCAGTATTGCCTGTTGCAAGGCGGAGGTGTATGAAAATATCCATGTTTCTTCAGATTTTATGGAGCCCCGTGTCATGATGTTATTCATGGAGCAGGGAGACATTACTACTACCCTTGGGGGGATTTCGGACAATTTCAGGTTTTCCACACAGGAACATAATCTCATGTTTAGTCCCGAGCAACTGGAGACTGTGGGCGTAAAGAAGCAGCGGGACATTCTCTTTTTGGGTATGAGCTTTACGCCGGCGCGGTTCCTGGAGCTGGCGGAGAATAATGGGCGCGTGCTGGATCAGCTGGCCAATAATGTGGCCGGGAATAAATCCGTGACGCTAGCCGATAAGTATAATCCCCGGATTACCCCGCGTATGCGCATGGCAATGGAGGAAGTGCGGCAGTGTAAGTTCCAGGGAGGTTTGAAAAAGCTGTTCTTGCAGTCGAAAGCCATGGAGCTGCTTGCCCTGCAATGTGAGCAGATGGAAGTGGCGCAATCGTCCGGTACGCCTTTGCGTAATAAAATCACTCCACAGGATGTAGAGAAGCTGTATTATACGAGGGACCTGGTATTGCAGCATATCCAGGAGCCGTTGAGCCTGGAGGAGTTATCGCGCAAAGCAGGGTTGAATGAGTTTAAGTTGAAATCAGGCTTTAAAGCCATTTTTGATAATACGGTATTTGGTTATTTGAACGACCACCGCCTGGAGTTGGCCAGGAAGCTGATATTGGGCGGAGATTTGCCCATGGCGCTCATCGCAGAGCAGACCGGATATTCGTCTCCTCAGCACTTCAGTACTGCTTTCCGTAAGAAATTCGGGGTGAGTCCCGGGAAAGTCAGGGGTTAACTAAAAAAGAACAGGAGCAACCAACGGTTGCTCCTGTCCTTTTTTAGTATTAATACGCCAGTGTAAAGCGTTGTTTGATATGTTTTGGTTGTTCCAGTTCATCCAGCAAGGCTACTGCGTAGTCGGCTGAAGAAATTTTACTCTCTCCTTTGTCGTTGAACACTACCTGGTTGGTACCCAAACGGAATTTACCGGTACGTTCACCTGGTTCTATCATCATAGCCGGGCTTATTACGGTCCAGTCGAGGTCTGTGGACTGTTTAATCACATTGAATGCGTCGCGGGTGGCAGTGGCGCCGCCTTTCCACTCTGCGGGGAATTCGGGGGTATCCAGCAATTGTACACCAGGGGCTATTTCCAGGCTGCCTGCACCACTAACAGCGATCAGTCTTTTGATACCCGATTCTTTGGTAGCATTAATAATGGCATTGATAGCCTTTACGTAAGTAGCGGAGTCGTGGGCGCTGTAAGCGCTGATCACAGCTTCATTGCCGGCCAGCAGCGGAGTGATTTCTGCTTCGTTGGTGGCGTCTCCTTTCTTTACAGTAAGATGTGCGTTGGTAACGGTTATCTTTTCCGGGTGACGAACGATGGCCGTTACTTCATGTCCTCTGTTCAGCGCTTCATTTAAAATGGCTGATCCTATAAATCCGGATGCTCCGATGATGGCAACTTTCATGATGTTAATTTTTTGTAGTGACTAAATAATACAGCCTGCCCGTGCTGATTGTTCTAATTGTTAGAAAAAATATTACAGTTTAGAGGATAAAAAAACAGATCCTCTGATCTGTAATAAAAATAATTACAGTACAAAGATAGGGAAGATATTTTAATTACCAAGCGGATTTTGTCTTTCTCACTGATTACACTGATTATATTGATTTAGGGGATTTGACCGTGTTGGATTTTAAAGGATTTGGGGAGATGTAAGCGGATGTTGTCTTTCCCGCTGATTATACTGATTTCTTTGATTTTATTTTCAGATAGTTTTATAAATAATTTGGGGAGATACAAGCGAAAATATCCGCTTAGATCTCCCCAAATCCTTTAAAATCCAAAAAGTAAAATCCTTTAAATCAGTATAATCAGCGGGAAAGACAACATCCGCTATTTCTTTTCCAAGAGGTAGGCCGTCGCTTTACTGCTCACCTTTTTTGCTGCCGGCTGCACGGTTTCTGTTTTAACAGTAGGGGGAACCGGTGGTTGCTTGGTATGAAACATTTCGGCCAGCGTGGGCGCAATCACCAATGATACGATAGACATCAGTTTGATGAGGATGTTCATACTTGGGCCGGAAGTATCTTTGAACGGATCACCTACGGTATCACCGGTTACGGATGCTTTATGTGGCTCAGACTTTTTGTAATAGGTTTCGCCATTGATTTCAACGCCTTTCTCGAAAGATTTTTTTGCATTGTCCCAGGCGCCACCGGCGTTGTTCTGGAAAATTCCCATCAGCACGCCGCTAACTGTAGCGCCGGCGAGGAATCCGCCCAATACTTCCGGACCGGCTATAAAGCCTACCAGTAAAGGTGAAATCAGAGCGATCGCGCCAGGCAGCATCATTTCACGGATGGATGCCTGCGTGGAAATAGCCACACATTTATCGTATTCCGGTTTGCCGGTGCCTTCCATGATGCCGGGGATTTCGCGGAACTGGCGGCGTACTTCTTCCACCATCGCCATAGCTGCACGACCTACCGCCGCAATAGCCAGGGAGGAGAAGATGAACGGGATCATCCCACCCACAAACAAACCTGCCAATACATTCGCTTTATAAATGTCGATACCCTGGATACCGGCTACACCAACAAAGGCTGCAAACAGCGCCAGTGCGGTTAAGGCAGCAGAGGCGATGGCAAAACCCTTACCGGTAGCGGCGGTGGTGTTACCTACTGCATCGAGGATATCTGTTTTTTCTCTTACTTCTTTTGGAAGCTCGCTCATTTCAGCAATACCACCGGCATTATCAGCAATAGGGCCGAAAGCGTCGATAGCCAGCTGCATGGCCGTTGTAGCCATCATACCGGCTGCGGCAATGGCCACACCGTATAATCCCGCCAGGTGGAAGGAACCGGCAATACCGGCAGCCAGCACCAGGATGGGCAGGGTAGTGGATTCCATGCCAACAGACAAACCACCGATAATATTGGTGGCGGCGCCGGTAGCAGATTGACGGATAATTGATTTTACCGGACGTTTACCCATCGCGGTATAATATTCTGTGATGATGCTGATCAGTGTACCTACGGCCAGTCCTACCATGATGGCGCCAAATACCTGTCCGCGGGTGAATTCATGACCGCGTAAGGTCATGGCACTTTCCGGAAGGATCCAGTTTACCAGGAAGTAGGAAACAATGGCTGTTAATATAATAGAACCCCAGTTTCCCATGTTCAGCGCTTTTTGCACCACGCCGGTATTCAGGCCGGAGCCTTCGCCGATGCGTACAAACAGGGTACCGATCATGGAGAAAATGATACCTGCACCGGCTATGATCATTGGCAGCAGGATAGGAGCGATGCCGCCGAATGCATCATGGGAAACGGTTTCAGAACCCAGTACCATGGTGGCTAATACGGTGGCTACATAAGAACCGAACAGGTCGGCGCCCATACCGGCTACGTCGCCTACGTTGTCGCCTACGTTATCCGCAATGGTGGCAGGGTTTCGAGGATCGTCTTCCGGGATGCCGGCTTCCACTTTACCTACCAGGTCGGCGCCCACATCGGCCGCTTTAGTGTAAATACCGCCACCCACACGGGCAAACAGGGCAATACTTTCTGCGCCTAATGAAAAACCAGTGAGCACTTCAATGGTTTTGATCATTTCAGCAGTATTCGCTTCCGCCCCGAAATATGATTTCAGTATAATAAATAAGGAGCCCAATCCGAGAACAGCCAAACCGGCAACACCCATTCCCATTACCGAACCGCCGGTAAAAGACACCTGCAGCGCTTTAGCAAGACTGGTACGTGCCGCATGCGCAGTGCGCACATTGGCTTTGGTGGCTATCTTCATACCTATGAACCCTGCGGTAGCAGAGAACACTGCGCCAATCACGAAAGCCAGCGCGATGGACCAGTGGGAGTTTTCATGTGTTGCTCCCATGTATCCCAATAGCAGGGCGGCAATAATCACAAAATAAATAAGGACTTTATACTCAGCTTTCAGAAATGCCATAGCGCCTTCAGCGATATGCTGGGCTATCTCTTTCATTTTGTCGTTTCCTGCATCCTGGCGTGTCACCCAGGAGCTTTTAACAGCCGTATACAACAAAGCCAATAATCCAAAACATGGAACGAGGTAAACTATATTCATGTAAGCGAAATTTACAAATACGTGGTTGACAAAAAAAGTTTAGTAATTAAAAAAATAGGATTCCAAAAAAAAATATTCAAATGAATATAAAACATAAATTATTAATTGTGTACCCGGTAAATAAAATTATTGTACACATGGGCCATGGGTAAGTATTTCAGGCGAAAAAAAATAAAGCGCTCAGATGCCTTCCCGGAAGGCATTGCCCAGTGAGGCGATAATATCGGAGGCGGTCATGGCTTCCTGCGAGAGCTGCGCCGCTGCCAGATCGCCGGCATAACCGTGCAGCCACACGCCCAGCAGCATAGCGGCTTTGGGGGTATAGTCCTGCGCCAGCAAACCGGTTAAGATCCCCGTGAGCACATCCCCGCTGCCACCGGTAGCCATACCGGGGTTGCCGGTGTGGTTAAAATATACCGCGCCATCAGGACAGGCAATCGCGGTATACCGTCCTTTCAATAAAATATACAGCTGCAGGTCCACCGCTTTTTTTGATAATAATTCCAGCCGCGCCACATCATTGGCAGTTTTGCCGAATAACCGCTCAAATTCTTTCGGATGTGGGGTGAGCAGGGATCCTTTGGGCACTTTGTATAACAGGTAGGAATATACGGAAAGCAGGTTGAGGGCGTCAGCGTCTATCACCATCGGGCGTTGCCAGGCATCCATCAGCGCTTCGAGCGATTTGGCGGTTCCGGGCTGTTTATCGATACCGGGACCAATACCGATGGCTTTGTAACCGGCGGAACTGATTCCTTTATGAAAATGGGTGCTGTAGTGGGCGTCTTCATCAGTGATGCACATAGCCGCCGGTTCGCTGATCTGCATGATCTGGGTGCCGCACTGGGGAACATGACAGGTAAGCAGTCCCACTCCGGCGCGTAAACAGGCGCGGGCACTTAATACTGCTGCGCCCATTTTCCCATAGCTGCCGGCAATGAGTAATGCGTGGCCGTAGGTGCCTTTATGTGCGAAGGGATCACGCGGCCGGTAAATAGTGCGCATCATTTCGCGATCGGACAGGTGATATCGTGCAGGCGTTTGCGTTATATACTCCGGGTGCAGCCCGATCGGCAGAATATGTACATCTCCTGCGTAGGGTGCATTTTCGGGTAACAGGAAAGCCAGTTTATAAAATTCGAAGCTCAGGGTGGTATGCGCCTGTACAACGGGATTATGCACACTGCTTTCGTCGGCCATCAGCCCAGAGGGCATATCTATGGCTATAATGGGATGTTTGTGGCGCTGGTCGTTGATAAGGTGTATAATACCTGCTACCCATCCGTCAACCGGCCGGCTCATACCGGTACCAAAAATAGCGTCAATGATAATAGCGTTGGGAGGAAGTTCCGGGAAGTCGGATATATCGCCGATGGTATAAGTTCCGGCAGGGTATTGTTGTTGCAGGATATGCAGCTGATGTTCGTGGTCGGGGCTTGCCTTGCTGCTATGCTGCAATATGCCGGTATGTACTTCGTAGCCATGCCCGAGCATTAAACGGGCAATGACCAGTCCATCTCCCCCGTTATTTCCTTTTCCGCAAAAAATATAAACAGGATGGGAGGGAGAATAATGATCTTCCAACCAGGCTGCACATTGTCCGGCCGCCCTTTCCATCAGGTGTGTACTGCTGATGGGTTCATGAGCGATGGTGAAGGCATCTGCCTCCCTGATCTGTGCAGCGGAGAAGATTTTCATGTCGGAAAGTTGAACATTAAAATTACTCCAAAATAAGGAACATAAAAAAACGGACCATGCTTGCCTCATGATCCGTTTGTAATGAAGTGGTCGCCGGGATTAAAAAGTATATCTGGCAGACACACCGCCGATCTCCTCACCAAGATAGTTGGTGGGTCCAACAAACTGTACGTAAGGTTTCAGATCAGCACTGATGTTCAAAGGAATTTTCTTGAAAGTATATTCGATACCAATGATGGCATCCAGACCGGGAGACACATAAGTACCCTTGCCTTTTTCCACATAACGGTCCCAGTCGTAATCGCGACGGTCGTAGAAACCTACGTGCGCGCCACCACCGGCATACATGTTCAGTTCAGGCATACCTATGTTCCAGTTGTATTCATACAATCCGGTAAAAGTAACATTTGTTTTGTGTGAGTGATTGGTGGTTACCAGTCCTTCGATGGCATGCGGACCTGTAATAAAGTGCTTAATGGTAAAGCCCACTACCCACGGATTGAGGCGGATACCCAGTGCAGTTTCGTAGTTGGATGGATCGCTGCTCTGATAGCTTTTTTTCTTCTGCGCGTTTGCCTGGATCGCAATTACAGCAATAAGGCTGAAAAGTAACACGACTTTTTTCATAGATGTGTTGTTTGAATGAAACTTAAAAATATACGTTCAGAAACGTTGGCTTGTTCTCTAAAGTATATACACGACGAAATTAATTCACGGTTGCTTTGCAAGAACAGTGCCAACCGGTTTGATCAGGCGTAGAAAAATGAATCCTGCGATACCTGCTGCAAGAGAGGCAACAATCACTGACATGATGGCTATAATCTGCATTTCCCTCTCTTGATAAGCCAGTGAAGAAATGAAAATAGACATGGTAAAACCAATACCGGCAATAAGTCCGACGCCGGCAAGCTGTAACCAGCCCGATTTTGAAGGCAGGGTAGCCAGTTTGAGTTTTACGGCAGTAAAGGAAAGTGTAAATATACCCAGTGGTTTTCCCAATACCAGCCCGGCAATGATGCCGTAACTGATGTTATTATGCAGCGCACCGCTGATATCTGCCGGTAAAAGGATAGCGGTATTGGCAAGCGCAAATACGGGCATGATAATAAAATTCACCGGATCATGTAAACTATGTACCAGTGCGGCTATACGGTCCTGTGGAATACAAAATGCCAGCAATACGCCTGCAATAGTGGCATGCACGCCTGAATTGAAAAGGCAATACCAGAGCACAATACCAGGAATGTAATAAAAGATCAGGCGTTGTACTTTCAGGAAGTTCAGCAACAGTGGTATGAGTAAAACGCCGCCACCGATCAGTAAATATTTTACATCGAGGTGTGGAGTGTAGAAGATGGCAATGGTTAATATGGCGCCCAGGTCATCGATGATGGCCAGCGCCATCAGGAAGATCTTGAGTGCTACCGGTACGCGTCTGCCCAGCAGGGATAAAATGCCCAGTGAAAAAGCAATGTCGGTGGCCATCGGAATACCCCAGCCATGCGCATAGGCGGTATTTTTATTAAAGAGGACGAAGATCAGTGCGGGAAACAGCATTCCGCCGATGGCAGCCAGTACGGGCAAAATGGATTTGCGTACAGAAGATAATTCTCCTACGGTGAGTTCTCTTTTTATTTCCATGCCTACCAGGAAAAAGAACAGCACCATCATGCCGTCGTTTATCCATAACAGCCAGGAATTGGGCAGGTGCAACGACCCGTATTGATAATGGTGGCCGCCTGCGGGATCAAATAATGTATTCCAGAATCCTATATAATCTTCATGGGCGCCAGTGTTAGCCAGTACCATTGATATGATGGTGCATACAATGAGTACAATTCCTACCGCGCGACTATCTTTCAGGAAAGTGTGGATAGGGGATATCAATGTTTTCCGGATGATGTTAATAGAGTTCTTAATCACAGCATTCTTTTTAGTGAAAAATATTTCCGGGAGATGTGATAATGGAAATGGCTACGGTGAAGCAGCCATTTCCAGGTATTGTTCTAACGAAAATTATTATTGCATTAGCTCGTACTTCGTTTTCGGCTGCCGTTTGATATCCCACTTAAAGTTTTCCAGCAGGAGCTGTTCTTTAGGACGTTGTGTAAACGGATACACAGTTCCTTCCGGATCTTTGATCAGTACCACTTTATCTACTTCTCCTTTCTTGAAAAAGATATTGATAATGGCGCACTGGGCTTTGTTGACGCTCATATAGGCGCCGGCCTTGTCTTTAATATAATTGATCGTTTCCGCATTCCCCTCCACATGCATCCAGTCGAGGGTTTCACCCAGTACATAACCGGTAATCACATTGCCTTTAATCTGGTTAAACATGCCCGGTCCGGCTTCATTAATAATAAAGCCGTTGTTTTTGAGCAGCATTTTATCTGCTGTCTGGTTTTTGGTGAACATGAGGATGGTATCGCCGCTCAGCTGGGTGGTATTATTAGACCAGAGCACCGGGGTGCCATAGAAGCGGAAGATAGAATCCTTCGAGGAATAGTATACGCTGTCTGCTACGCCCTGGAGGGAGTCGGAGAATATTTTCACGTGATGGTAGGCGAGGATATAACGTTGCTCGCTGGTGTCTTTAGGTGCGGTGAGCGCCATACTGTCTGCATGGTGCTTGATACCCGGCAGGGAATCGTGCAGGACCACGTCCGGTATGGGCGCCACCTTGATGTTTGTCACGGCCGAATCCAGTTTCTGCCTGGTTTTGGCGAGGGTACTGTCGGCGATGAACATCATAACGTTTGCGGCTACACTATCCTGTTGTCGCCGGGCGATGGAATCACCCCGGGTGATGGGGGATATGGTAGCGGTAAATTTCTCCGGCGGTCGAATATTCCGGATGCTTTTCAGGTTTTTGGTGGGAGAATCCGGGATGCGTTTCAGGCCGGCTACAGAGGGAATAGATAAGCTGTCGTCTGGTCTGATCACGCCTGAAAACAGGGTATCAGCGGCCATATACAGGGTATCTTTATTTTTTTCCATGATGAGCAGCGGCTTCTGGGTGGCGAGGATTGTTTTTTCGCGTTGGTTTACGATGCCCCTGTTGGCCAGCAGCGACATTTTGCGGGCGGTATCCTTATATACCATGTTACCGGTGGCATAGGCCATACCGGAAAGTTTATCCATTTCTATGTTATCGGCGGTGATGGTGCCGGTACTGTCTTCGATGGTAGGCCGGTTCCCAAAATTACCATAGCCTTTTTCCGTGTCATAATAACCGCTGGTGGCGTACATCACGCTTTTGTCGTTATTGTTGATGGTGGTAGGCGCAACGATGGTGGCTATTTTGGTACCGGTATTATACAGCAGTTCATCTGTGCTGAGGGTGTATTCCGGATCTACCAGTAATACATTCCGCATGAAGTGCATTTCTTTGGTGTCGGTGTAATAGTATCCTTCATCGCTGGTGAGTACGCTTTTACCATTTACGAGTTTACCGGTTTTGACATAGGAGCCTATTTTGGCGTTCATGTCATATTGTAGTTCGGGGCCGGTGATGGTTACTTTACCGTCTGTCAGTTTTGCATCTTCCCTGAGGAGAGCAAGGCGGGTATTGGCATCGTAGTTCAGGTAATTACCGTAGATATGAACGCTGTCGGCCTGGTTAATATGTATATGGCCGTATGCGTCGATGATATTGGTTTTATTATCTTTCACGGCACTGTCGCAGTTAAACAGGGTGGTACCTTGTTTAAAGAGGGCGTTGCCGATGAAGCGGGTAACGCTGACAGAATCTTTGTCATTCATGATCAGTGAGTCCGCGTGAATAATTTCAATTACCGACCCGGCTTTCGGCGCTTGTTGGGCCGGAAACTGGGCGTTGGCCGTAGCTGCCAGCAGGCAGATGACGGCCAGAAAAATCCCTGATTTTATGTATCGATGCATTGATTCTTTTTATTGTACCGCTATTGTGTCAGAAGGTAACGGTTTCGTTTTATCTTTTTTGCCAAACAGGGAGAAGTGTACATAGCGTTTTGGATTGACGCGGAGGTCTTCCAGCAGCTTATTCAGGTTACCCAATGAGTACTGAAGGTTGTTGTACACTTTTTTATCGTTCAGCAGCATGCCTGCAGTGCCATCGGTGGTATTCAGTTTATTGATGGTCTGGTTAAGGCTGGTCACGGTTTGTTGTAATTGCGCCAGTGTTTTATCGATGTTGCCGTTAGCCAGTGCACCGGTGGCTTTCTGGGCATTATCGAGGATACCGGTAATTTTACTGTTATTCTCTTTCAGGTTACCGGTAACGGCGGCCAGGTTATCGAATGTTTTCTGGATGTTACCGTTGTTGGGATCCAGCATACTGTTGAGGGATGCGGAGGTATGCGTAAAGTTACGCATGGTGGTATTGAGGTTGCGGATGGCGTCCTGGAGGTTACCTTTTGCGGTGGTATCGAGAATGGCATTTACCGACATCAGTACGGAATCGATATTAGACAGGGTGCCTTCCAGTTTTTTTACCAGCGGGTTAAGCTGTTCTTTCAGGGCGTCTGTCATGGAGCCGTCTACGGCTGCGTAGATGGTATCGCCGCTTTTCAGATATTCGCCGGCGTTACCCAGGTCGAGCTGTACTGTTTTGGTACCCAGCAGGTCGCTGCTGATACGGGCCACAGAGTTACGGGGGATTTCAATTTTTTTGGTAATGGTGATGGCTACCAGGATACGGGAGGCATCTTTATCCATTACTTCCAGGTTAGCTACATTACCGACTACCAGGCCATTTACCTGTACCGCGTTGGCTGGTTGTAAACCGTTTACCTGGTGGTACACGGCATAAATGGTTTTATTATGAGAAAACAGGCTTTTTCCTTTCAGCAGATTAAAGCCCAGCACAAGTAAGGTTATACCCAGCACAGTTAATACACCTACTTTGGTTTCGTTAGATAATTTGAGCATGAGATTCGTATACGTTCACGCAAAAATAATCAAAAAGCATGCACGGAAGTGGTCGTACGAAAATGTTAGTAATAAAAAAGAGGAAAGCGGGGTAATAAGAAGGGGGGAGGGAGGAGGCAGTGTGATTAGCAGGAAGTTACGAAAGCATCTTTGAAACCCAGTTTGCGGGCTTTGCGCATCTCGCCGGAGGCTTGTTCATCGGTCCTGAACCGGCCCAGGATATATTTGTTCAGTTTTTTTTTATTCATCACGATGCGTTGGCGGTTCACGTCACCGTGGAGCTTCCTGAAAATGGAAGCTCCCGGTTTATAAAATTTGTCGGTGATCATGAGTTGTACGCAGTAGCTGTCGCCGGGTGCGGGGGCAGACTTATTGTTGCTGCTCCTGTTGCTGGTGTTTAGCGATGCGGTAGTGTTATTGCTTTTAGCCGATACTTTGGTGGTAGCTGGCTGGGTGTTGCGGTTATTGGTAAACCTGTCGAGTTCCTCACGGTAACGCTTAATGGCTTTATAAATGCAATTGGCCAGTTCCTGTTGTCCGTTGTTGGAGTTGAGATAGTCTTCTTCTTCCGGGTTGCTGATAAAGCCCAGTTCCACGAGCACGCTTGGCATGGCGGTGGCAGACAGTACCCAGATACCTTTTTCATTTCTTTGCCTGGCGCCGCGGCTGATACGTCCTACCCGGGTAAATTCATCCTCGATGAGGGTAGAGAGGCGGAGGCTCTGGTCGAAATAGGCATTTCTCAGGGTGTTGAGCAGGATGAAGGTTTCAGGATCGTCGCTCATCAGCTGCTGGGTTTCTTCTGAGTTGGCATCGAGTACGATAACGGAGTTTTGTTTCAGGGACTCCATTTTAGCGTTGTTTTTGCTGGTCGCCCATATATACGTTTCTGTGCCCTTGGCATTGCTCGGGTAGTAAGCGTATACGGGTTGTTTAACGGCAATTTTCTTTTTCCCTTTTTTACGGTAAACGGTTTTATAGTCCACCACCTTGCGGATTTTGCCGGTAGAATTGCAGTGGATGGATACAAAAAGTTCCCCTTTATTGTCGTTGGCAATCTGGGCTTTTTTGCGGGGATCGTCGAAGCGGTCACTTTTTCGTGTATACACTACCTTTACATCGGGCATGTTTTCTTCCAGGATCTTTCCCAGTTTCAGTGCCACTTCCAGAGTTACCTGTTTCTCCGTGGAATAGCTGCCTTTTGCGCCGGGATCTTCACCGCCGTGGCCGGCATCAATAACAATAGTTCGTATAGGCTTGTCCTGTTTATCGGAAACGGGATTTGTTTTGGCCTGAATAAATAGGGTACAGGTGAGTAGTGTTCCCAGTCCTAAAATCCAAAATCGGTTCCAGCGCATGATTCTCATTTTAATGGGTGCTGTTTTTCACAAAAAATAAAAAAATAAGTTTATCTGTTAAATTAATAATCCGCTTGTTCCACGCGAGTTTCCGCTACCTTTCGTTATATTACCTTACAAACATTACAAGTTACCATTTGTAATAAATTGTATAAAATCTTGTAGGTTTGCCGCCATAACACATGAACGCTAGCTACAAAAATAATTATAAAAAGTTTTTTCGGCATACATACCTGGTTTTTGCCGGTATGTTCGTCGCCATTCCCTTTATTATAGATGCAGTTGCGGGTGAAAGGCCACAAGTTGTTACTTATTTTAACAAAAGTTTGGCAGATACCACTCCGCTGATACGGAAAGATACCGGCAAATTACCAAAACCGGTACCTGTTTCCCCTGTCACAGCCGATTCCACCCAATTAACCAAGGGTGTGGACACCAGCGGTGAAACGACCGTAGATACCTTGTTCGTACCAAAGATATCAAAAGACACGCTGGATGCGCCGGTAAATTATAAAGCAAAGGATTCAATCATCCTGATGGTACCCGATAAACGCTTCTATTTATATGGTACCGCCAACACAAAGTACAAAACGATTGACCTTTCTGCCGAAAAAATGAATTTCGACCAGGAAACCGGCATCCTCGAGGCTACCAACGCCAAAGATACAGCCGGTAAGCTGTTTGGCGGCCCGGTGATGAACGACGGCGGACAAAGCTTTGAATCGGATACCCTCAAATATAACTTTACCTCCCAGAAAGCGAAGATTTATAATACCCGCTCCCAGTACGGGGAAGGCTACATTCACAGCCAGCAAACCAAAAAGGCGGCGGATAATACCATTTTCGGCTTTAAAAACGGGTACACTACCTGTAACCTGGATACACCGCACTTTAGCTTCCGGGCCCGTAAAATAAAGGTGATCCCCGATAAACTGGTGATCTCCGGCCCGGCTAACCTGGAAATAGAAGGCATTCCCACACCACTGTATATACCTTTTGCCATTTTCCCCATCACCCAGGGCCAGCGCTCCGGGATACTGCCGCCACAGTACGTGGTGAACCAGCAGAAAGGGATAGGCCTGGAAAACGGCGGGTACTATATCGGTTTAGGCGACCATTTCGACCTGACCATGCGGGGGGATGTGTATTCCTATGGCAGCTGGAGCCTCACAGCCAGTCCCACTTACCGGAAACGCTATAAGTACAACGGCGGGCTTAACCTGAGCTTTGCCAATACCCGCTTCGGGGATCCGGCTGTAAAATCAGAGTTCAGCACCTCAAAGGATTTCAGGGTCACCTGGAACCATAGCATGGACAGCAAGGCGCGCCCCGGCGTGAACTTTGGCGCTGCCGTGAACTTTGGAACCTCTTCCTATAACAAGTACAACGTGTATGACTACAATACACGTGTAAATAATAACATCGGATCGTCTATCACGTTCTCCAAAACCTGGCAGGGGAAGCCCTACAACCTCACCATGGGGTTGAACCACTCGCAGAACCTGAGCACCCGTGATGTGTCTATCTCCTTCCCGGACGCCACTTTCACGGTAAATACGATCTATCCTTTCCAGCCAAAGGAAATGGTGGGCACGCCAAAATGGTACGAAAAGATTGGGGTTTCCTACAATACTATCCTGCGCAACCAGGCTAACTTCAAGGATTCCCTGTTTGGTAAACAGGCGATGTTTGACGCCATGCAAACCGGCATGCAGCATAATATCCCGATCTCGTTTTCTATCCCGGTGTTTAAAACCTTTACGTTATCCCCAGGGATCAACTATACCGAATACTGGTATACGAAGAAATTTGCCCGTAAATGGGATCCGAACAAATGGAACCCGGGGCTGGATACGCTTGGTGCCATCGATACCACCTACATTCCCGGATTTTACAGTGCCCGCGATATCAGCGCCAGCATGTCGTTGTCTACCGCCATATACGGTATGTACACGTTTAAAAAAGATTCAAAGATCAAAGCCATCCGCCATGTGATGCGCCCCACGCTGAGTGCCAGTTACCGCCCCGATCTGTCCAGCAAATATTATCATGAGCTGCAATACAACAAGGAGGGCGATAAACAAATGGTATCCGACTTTGACGGAGCCATCATCGGCGTGCCTTCCCCTGGCGCGTTTGGAGGCCTGAACTTCGGGCTGGACAATAACCTGGAGATGAAGGTGTTTTCTAAGAAGGATACCACAGGCAATCACGAAAAGAAAATAAAGCTGCTGGATGGTTTTGGGATCAACGGCAGCTACAACCTGGTGGCCGACTCCTTTAAGTTGTCTACTTTCAGCTTATACGCCCGTACCAACCTGTTCGATAAACTGAACATCTCCGCCAGTGGTAACATCGATCCCTACCAGGTAGATGCCCGCGGCCACCGCCTTGATAAATACGTATGGCAGCAGGGAAAAATCAGCCTGGGTCGTTTAACCAACGCCAGCATTTCCATGAGTACCTCGTTCCAGTCGAAGGATAAAAAGAGCCAGGAGAAAGAACAGAAGATCGATTCCATGGAGAATGTACAGGGCGCTGACGCCGCTTTTGCCGCGCAGCAGCGGCAGCTGCAGATGGTGCGTAATAATCCTGGTGAGTACGTGGATTTCGATATTCCGTGGCGTGTGGATCTTTCCTATAGCTTATCTTATACCAATACCGTTATTCCCGATTCCGGGGGCGTAGTGAAACGTATTACCCAATATGTAAGTTTTAACGGCGACTTCAGCCTCACGCCAAAATGGAAGATTGGTTTGAACAGTGGTTTCGACTTTACCAATATGCAGGTGGCCTATACGAATATGTATATCTCGCGCGACCTGCACTGCTGGCAGATGTCGATCAACCTGATTCCGTTTGGTACGTTCCGGCAGTTTAGTATTACCATTAATCCGAAAGCCGGTATTTTGCGTGATCTGCGGATAAACCGATCGAGACAGTTCCAGGATTTATAACGAAAGCGGGGATTGCCATTGGCAATCCCCGCTTTCGTTATATTACTTTGTGTTGTTGGCCAGGTAATAATCCCACATCAGGCGGAATACTTTTTCTTTAAAAGCGGGGAGGTCATCTCTTGTTAGTCCTGTAGTAGGCAGGGGAGGCAGGAAATGATAATCGATGCGATGCGGCCATGCGAAGAATTTCTTTCCTACCGGTAATATTTTTTTGGTGTGAAACAGTAACGACGGCATCAATGGCACCTGGGTGTCTATCGCTAATGCAAAGGCGCCGTCATAAAAATCCTTTAAAGGCTGATCTGTGCGGTTGCGTGTGCCTTCTGGGTAAAGCAGGATGTGTATGCCTAAACTGAGGGCATGTTTCATTTCAACGATGCTTTGTTTGCGGCTCGCTTCACTGCTGCGGTCTACCAGGATACCACCTATACGGTACAGCACACCAAACAGCGGCACTTTGCCGAGAGATGCTTTTGCGAGTGTTTTATTGATGCCGGGAATTTCTGCAGATGTTACCGGCACATCGATCAGCGAGTTGTGATTACATACTACGACATAGGTTTGTCCGGGTGCAAAATATTCCAGTCCTTTTTTGCGTACAGGGCAGCCGATCAGTGGCTGATACACTTTCATCCATATCCTGCCAAAGAACAGAAATCCTTTTGTTCTACGTGGTTCCGGCAGGTAAGAAATGATCCATACCGGGATGAATATTACCAGCATTGTTAGTGCGAACATCACTAACATCCATGCCGCGAATATTCTGCCGAAGATATTTTTAAACATAAGGTTGTTTTTTACAGTCTCCAGTCTACCGGTGCTATTCCTGCCTTTCCGAGTATTTCATTTGTTCTTGAAAAGTGCCTGCATCCAAAAAATCCTTTATCAGCGCTGAAAGGAGAGGGGTGTGCGGCCTGCAATATATGATGTCTGGTAGCGTCTATCAGGTATTGTTTATCCTGTGCAAAGCGGCCCCAGAGCAGGAATACCACATCGCTCCGCTGATCGGAAATTTTTCGGATCACGGCATCAGTAAAATCGCCCCAACCTATTTTACTATGGGACGCGGGTTCACCGGCCCTTACAGTAAGAAAGGCGTTTAATAACAGTACACCGTGTTCCGCCCATTTGGTAAGATTGCCGCTGGTAGGTATTTCCAGCCCGAGATCTGTTTTCATTTCCTTGTAAATATTCACAAGCGAAGGAGGAGGTTTTACGCCATCCGGTACGGAGAAGCTGAGTCCATGCGCCTGTCCTGCACCGTGATAAGGATCCTGACCAAGAATCACTACTTTTACTTTATCTATCGGTGTTTTATCAAAGGCATTAAAGATCAGGTTTCCGGCAGGATAAATTACTTTACCCAATGCCTTTTCATGTTTAAGAAACATGACGATCTGATCGAAATAAGACTTATGAAATTCATCTTTCAGCGCTTCCTTCCAGCTTGATTCTATTTGTACATCCATAGTGTTCACGTCAATATTTAAAGAAAAATAAATTAAATTTGATTTATTGGGAGAAATTTACATAAATTTGCACTCCCAAAATGCGAGTTAAATATAGTAATTTATTTCACATTTCAAGGGAAAACAAACACATAAGTCTTGGTAGCTCAGCTGGATAGAGCAACTGCCTTCTAAGCAGTAGGCCATTGGTTCGAATCCAATCCAGGACACAGAAAAGGACAAACCGGTTTATATCGATTTGTCCTTTTTTATTTCTTTCCCGAAATTATTTGCCTCCTATTTTTTCTACCGCCTTCGAGAGTTCATCTTTAGAGAGACGGAAGCTAAAGGACAACAGTATATTTGGACGGATACCTCTGTCGTGTAACTGATCAAAGTCGAGACTTTGCATTAAGCCCTGCCCTTCTTCATACTCACCTTTCAACTTATAAGCATAGCTTACGCCACCGGCCAGGCTCACCGCAAAAAAATCGGACACCAACAGGGTCGGACCTGTAAACACCGTAAAACGGGCATCTCCCCCTACACCAAAACCGGCAGACCAGGCGAAGTTGAACATATTAGGCTGCTCCTGTTTACGATTGAATTTTACCGGCATAATAAAGTTAGCGGTGATGGATAAGTCCTTCCAGAAATCAGTGCCATTATTACTTTTCCTTTTAATGGTGAAGGAATCGGTGGTTGGACTTAATATACTTTTACCGGATGCTTTGCTAAAGAACTGATCAGGCCCTTTAATGAGATTAGGAGAAAACGTGAAACCGAAATGAGTGAGATAGCTTACGCTGCGTGGCGTGCGGAGGATGAACTGCCAGGCTTTATCTGCCTTGGTACCATCAGCGCTGTATGCTTCTATTGTAACAATGATATCCTGGTTATTCTTTAATGTAAAGTTAGCCGTCAATGATTCAAAGGAATATTCACGTTTTGTTTTTTCAATTACCGCATCAGCCTCTTTCTGTAATGTATTTTTACAATCACTTGTTTTAAGATCTTTCAGTACCTTATTTACTGAATCAATCAGGTCTTTTACTTTTGCCTCATCTTTTTCATTTTGCAAAGATACCAGGAAGCCAACGAACTTCGGATTAGCCTCATGGCAGGCGTCGCTGCCCATTTCACCACCGTTCTGCGAAGCATTATCTGCTTCTTCTCTTACGGTAATTTTGATTTTGTAATTGTATTGCAACGACATGTTCAAGAGCTTGATGCCGGTGGTTTTCAGTCCTATGGTTTTATCACTTCCTATTTTATTGCTTAAGTCAAGTTCAACCGGCTTTTGTCCATAGGTAAGGCAGCCTGCAAGCAGCAGGGAGATAAACAGTACTAAATGTTTCATAATGCTATTTTAAGAGTGAGAAAAACATTTCTTTATTAATCGTATTTGACTGGAATGGGCTATCCGGCCGATCAGGTCTGTGTACCGATGTTTGTGTTAAGTATTTATCCTGCAAATCTTTATTGGTAAAGGGCAGGTTTCTTTGGTTATGATAAGATTTGATCAACGCAATAATGCCAGCGGTAAATGCAGTTGCGGAGGAGGTTCCATTGATTTTGTTAGTATTAAAATATTTGCCGAACCTGTCGGCATCTACCTTGTCGAAATAGCCGCGATAAGGTGCAACTAATTGTACACCTGGCCAGATATTACTTAAACCGGCCAAAATATTATCCGTAGCATCTGTGCCGGCGACGGCGTTTACCTGGTTATAGGCCGCGGGATAATATTTGATGGCGGTAAGTGCTTCGTTGCCGGCGGCAGCAATACAAATGGTTTTGCCATTAGTCACCAGTTCATTGGTAATGCTATTGAACCTGGTAATGGTATTCGCAGTGTCGTTTAAACCGCCGGTAAAGGCAAAGCTCATAGAGATGACATCAAAATCATGTAGCGTTTCCAGCAGGTCCATCAGTGCAGACATGCGAAATGAATTACTGGTGATGTTTAATTCTTTTATAACGATCTCCGCCTCCGGAGCAATGCCGAGGAAACCATTTTTGGCATCATTACCACCAATGATGGATGACATATAAGTACCATGGCCTGTATCCGGGAATTGCATTTGTGTGCTGTTATGTTGCCCAAAGAGATGCGCGACGGCATTATTCTTTGGATTAAAGCCCATATCGATGATAGCTACTTTTGTATTCTTGCCTGTTATCCCTTTTTTCCAGAAGTCTGTTATCCGCCATTCATCAAACAATGTGGATTGCTGTGTAACAGGTAACGCTAATGCTTCCGGTGTTGTATGAAAACCACCGCTCCAATAGTATTCATCGATGATGGTCTGATACCACTCATTGTTGCCTTCAAGGGTTTCGCCATATACTTTCGCAACGATATCGAGCTCATGGCCGTCTTCGATATAAGTTGGATTGGTGGCGGAAGTATGCGGAAATCCCAGGCGTGTATTAACGGCTTTATTGGCGATGACTATCATCCTACACGCAATTTTTTATTTTCAACAATAGTGGATGCTGTTGATTTGCCGTCGTTCTTAGCTTGCTTCTCTTCCGGTTTTACACCTGCCTGCCGGATACTGATTAATCTTTGTAATAAATCAAACCAGAAAGTAGCGCCCAGCGAGATAGCGAAAGCCGTGATGAGCCAGCCGATGATGGACAGATAATTGGGCAAAGTGATGCCCCAACCGAAAATATGTATGTTAACCAGGTTTTCTTCCGCCATCTTCTTTGAGCCTAGTATGTTGTTGAGTGAAGTGATCTGACCGGATATATTTTTCAGATCATCCTGGGTATAGGGCGAAGAAGTGTCTTTTCCGACCAGTTGCTTAACTTTATCAAAGTTCGCTACTGTAGTATTTACCACGTTATCACGCACCTGCTTATTGTCGATTAAAACTTTTGTAATCTGAATGGTATCTACATTAAAAGAGGCCGCCAATACAAAGCCAATGATAGATAACAGCAGCCTGGTCTGCTTTTTATACCAGCCTTCCGCGCGTTCCATCATCTCGTTAAATGAAACCACCAGCTTGGATTTGAACTTATCAATATCGTTACTGCTCTCGTACATCATTTGTACGAACATGGTATGTGTTTCTGTATCTATTTTAAGGTGCTTGTTGCTATTATCGTTATCCTTGACAGGCACCCCTGTGTCTGCAGCCAGGTTGTCTTTAATCAGTTGCATCTGGTTTTCAAGCCCGGTATAGTTGGCTCCACGGAGTATGCGGACCAGCACCTCCGCATATGTTTCGGGTTTGATATAGGCGGGCCTTCGAAAGAAGGAGCCTTCTCCCAGGTATTTGATGGTAGGATATTCCAGGAAATGATGTACGAAATCTTCTTTCTCTTTTAATGTTTTTTTGCCGGCCAGCAGGCGCATGGCGAGGTTCCGCTTATCCGTAAACTCACTATCCTGCAAGAGCCGCCGGAGCGCCTTTCGGAGCATTAATGCACGCAGTTGTAAGTATTTTGCTATTATTTCCTGTAAAATGGAGGCGAACAAGCTGTATAACAGGAATACAAATGTTAGTCCAATGACTACGTCAAGGGCAATACTATTAAACATAGCACGGGGGTTATAGGGATTACAAAAAAAGCATAACAATTCCTTTAGAAAAATATCTTCTGTGACTGAGGTTATATCTATAAAATATCCAGAAAACTATTGGGGCATTTACACAATCCGGGGTACTTCTGATTACTATTTATTACAAATAATAGCTAGGTGAACCGAAGTTATAAAACTTTCGGGATAAAAAAATTATTTTTTTCGGTGAGATCGTTGAGGCTGAAGGCATTTAGGTGATAGCGCAGGATTTTCTCTTTTTGTATACTTCTTCTCCTTCTTCACCGTTTATTAAAATTATATTTGTAGCGTTTTATTTTGCCATTATGATCGCATCCATATTAACCAGGCTTGAATCTTCCAGGAAAGAGTTACTGGATTTAGGTCTCAGAAATCCATTGTTGAATTACAAGTTGCCAGCCGGCAAAGGTTTACATATTGTAGAAGAACAATCTGCTGCCATTTATGATATATTGGTGCGGGAAGGTAAAACCATGTCGTTCCTCGGCCGGCCCGAAAAAAAGCAGGAAGAAGAAGCCGTGCAGTATAATGAACCGGTATCGAAAGATGCGTTAACCGATACCCGTTTACAAACCAATGAAAACCAGGTAACCCTGCATTCCCGGCTGCTCAACACCTACTATGCCGCCCGGATGAGCATGGAAGAGCAGGGGGTGAACATTCTTTATATTTCCCTGGGGATGTTGCAGTGGTATGAGGCCGCCGGCAGCGAAGAAGCGCGGTTTGCACCGCTGATCATGGTGCCGGTGCTGCTGGACAGGTCCAGCGCGCGAGAACGTTTCCGGTTGAAATACTCCCTTGAGGAAGTAGGCGCCAACATTTCCCTGCAGGCAAAAATGAAGGCCGACTTTAATATACATATCCCTGATTTGCCGGATGCGGAAGACTTTGATGTAAATGCCTACCTGGCGGAAGTGGCTGCCGCAGTGGAGCCCATGCAGGGATGGAAAGTGGCGGCCGATACAGTGGAACTGGGCTTTTTCTCCTTTGGCAAATTCCTGATCTATAACGACCTGGATGCTTCCAAATGGCAGCAGGAGGATGATATTATAACGCATCCGGTGATTCAAAGTCTTTTTGGCGGCGGATTTTCAGATACTGCTCCACAACTGCCGGATGATGTGTTTATCGACAACGATACCAATGCGCATGAACTGTTCCAGGTAGTGGATGCCGACAGTTCCCAGATCATGGCCATGCTGAGCGTGCAGGAAGGCCGTAACCTGGTGATACAGGGCCCGCCGGGAACGGGTAAATCACAAACGATTACCAACATCATTGCAGACGCTATTGGCCGCGGTAAAAAAGTGTTATTTGTGGCAGAGAAAATGGCAGCGCTGGAAGTGGTGAAACGCCGGTTGGATAATATCCAGCTGGGAGAAGCCTGCCTGGAATTGCACAGTCATAAAGCCAATAAAAAAGAACTGCACCAGGAACTGAGAAAGGTGCTGGAACTGGGGCGCCCGTCTATCCAGAAGTTACAGGAAGAAGTGTTGCTCCTGGATAATTACAAGAAAGAATTGAATGATTACTGTCTTGCAGTGAATGGCGCTATCGAAAGAAGCGGTTTAACTGCCCACCAGGTAATAGGTTACCTATTACGGCTAAACGAAGAAACTGCAGGTATCACATTACCGCATATACAATTGCCGGATATCGCCCGCTGGGATGCTGCTGCAATGAACAAGGCTACCGCAATGGCGTTGCGGATACAGGCCTGTTTGCAGGAAACAGGTGTGCCGGCCAATCTCGCTTTCCGCGGCAGCCGGCTCACGGTATTGCTGCCGCATGAACAAACCGCTTTTGCCCGGCTATTGGCGGATGCATTGGCCGCCCAGGAAGCACTGGTGCAAACGACTTCCGCGATCGCAGGAAAAATGAGTATCCCATCTCCCAAAGATATTAACGCGGTACATACGCTTATTGATATTTGCGCGCTGCTGGCGCGTCAACCGGATCTACAGGAATTAGACGTCGCCAATAAAGCGTGGGTATTGCAAAAGCAGGATATCGCGGAATGGCTGACCGCAGGTGTAGCTGCTACTGCCGTTCAGCAGCAGTACCAGGAAATCTTTATTCCCGAGGCATGGGAGCAAAACGCAATGGAGATCCGGGAAAACCTGCTGGCACATGGCCACAAATGGTACAAGTTCCTGATTGGCGCGTACAAAAAAAGTAACCGGCAACTGGCGGCTTTATGCAAACACGCGTTGCCGGACGACAAGGAAGAAAAATTGCAGTATGTGGATGCGATCATGGAATTCCGCCGGCAGGATACACTGCTGAAAGAACATGCTGCATTAGCCGGCACCTTGTTCGGCAGCCGCTGGCAGAAATCACATACCGATTGGCCAGCGCTGGAAGAAGCAACGGCCTATCTAACGGAATTGCATACACGTATTTCAGCGGGCAGCTGTCCTGCGCAGGTAGCTCAATGGTTACACACTCACCGCAACGCCGCCGATGCCCTTGCAGATCAGCAGCAGCTTGCGCAATTGCTGGCAGAGCAGCAGCAACGCAACACTGCCGTGCTGGAGAAGCTGGAAATTCCGCCGGGACAATTTCCTGTGCTGCTGGATGTACAGCAATGGCAGTTACAAACATGGACAGATAAACTACCCGAAATACACCACCTCATTGCGTGGAACAATATAACGGAAACGGCTATACAGGAACAGCTGGGATGCCTGCTCACTCCGGTGCAGGAATGGGAAGGCGGTGCCAGATTACTGAGAACAGCGCTGGAAAAAACATGGTATGAATACCTGGTGGAAACAGCCGTAAAATCGCAGCCTGCATTGCGTAAATTTGAGCGTGCAGGTCATGAAGAAATGGTGCAGCAGTTTCGTAAACTGGACGTATTGAATCTTCAGTATAACCGCGCCCGTGCTGCGTTACAGCACTGGGAGCAAATGCCTCGCGCAGATGCCGGCGGACAGGTAAACATCCTCCGCACGGAGTTTAACAAAAAGGCGCGGCATATGCCTATCCGGAAACTGATGCAGGAAGCGGGTTTGGCGATACAGGCTATTAAGCCGGTATTTATGATGAGCCCATTGTCTATCGCTAATTTTTTACCGCCGGCCACATTGGAATTTGACCTCGTTATTTTCGATGAAGCCAGCCAGGTGAAGCCGGTAGAAGCGCTGGGCGCTATTTTGCGCGGTAAACAACTGGTGGTAGTAGGAGATAATAAACAATTGCCACCTACCAGCTTCTTTGATTCCCTTACCCGGGAAACCGATGATGAAGAAAATGTTACCGCAGATATGCAGAGCATCCTCGGTTTGTGCGATGCACAGGGTGCGCCACAACGTATGTTGCGCTGGCATTACAGGAGCCGCCATGAATCGCTGATCACGTTGTCGAATCATGAATTTTATGAGAATAAACTGGTGATATTTCCGAGTCCCGGTGATAAAGAAAGAAAAGGACTGGTATTTCATCACCTGAAAGATACGGCATACGACCGTGGTAAAACCCGCACCAACCCTAAGGAAGCGGAAATTGTAGCAGATGCGGTAATGGAACATGCCCGTAAAAATCCCGGAATGAGTTTAGGAGTGGTAGCGTTTAGTACCTCGCAGCGACAGGCGATCAGTGATGCGCTGGAATTGCGGCGCCGTAAATCACCTGAGCTGGAATCATATTTCATGGCGCACCAGGACGAACCTTTCTTTGTGAAGAACCTGGAAAACGTGCAGGGAGATGAAAGGGATGTAATATTTATTTCTATCGGTTACGGACGTACGGAGGAAGGATATGTGGCCATGTCTTTTGGGCCGCTGAATAACGAAGGCGGGGAAAGAAGACTCAATGTACTGATCACGCGGGCGAAAACGCGTTGCGAAGTATTTACCAATATTACCGCTGATGATATTGATGTGAACAGGACCAAGAGCTATGGTATACAATCGCTGAAAAATTTCCTGTATTTCGCACAGCATGGTAAGCTGTACATGACCGCCGAAACAGGGCTTCCGGCAGATAGTCCGTTTGAAGAAAATGTGGCGTCTAAACTGGAATCGCTGGGATATATTGTACGCAAGCAGGTAGGGTCAAAAGGATTTTATATTGACCTGGCTATTGTAGATGCAGAAAATCCGGGCCGTTATATATTGGGGATCGAGTGCGACGGTGCCGCTTATCATTCTGCCCGTTCCGCCCGTGACCGTGACCGCTTGCGGCAGCAGGTGCTGGAAGCTGTTGGCTGGAAGATCCACCGGGTGTGGAGCACCGATTGGTTCCGTAATCCGGAGCGGGAGCTGAACCGCCTGGTGGCTGCTATTGAAAAAGCAAAAGCCGCTGTTGCGATCGACGACCAGGTAGCCGAAGATGCAAAGAAAGAATCCCCACAGGTACTGACCCGGGAAGCAGTGGAAGCAACCGAAGAAGAAGTGCCGGCATATGAAACCGCAGTATTACCGGATGAAATCCGGGCGCAGGAATTTCATCTGTCTCCCATTGGTAAACTATGTAACTGGATAGAACAGGTAGTAACAGTGGAAAGCCCGGTTCATTTTGATGAGTTAGCCCGGCGGATGGTAGAAGCAGCAGGTATTACCAGGGTGGGACCCCGTATCCGGGAAATACTGCGTCATGCGGTACGCCATTCCGATGCCGGCAAACGCATAAAAATTAAAGGACAATTCCTTTGGCATACTTCATTGCCTACGCCCGTGGTGCGCAACCGCAGCCAACTGCCGGCCGCCGCCAGGAAAATCAACTACATAGCAGCAGAAGAAATAGGCGTAGCCCTGGAAAAAGTGGTGAAGGATGCGGTGGCCATACAACGCGAAGATGCCGTACCTTTCATTGCCAGGATGTTCGGCTACAGTCGTGTAACCGAAGAAATGAAAGAAGAGATCCTGAAAGCCATTGATCTCAGCATTGAAAATAACCAGGTACAACGGGAGGGCGAACTGCTGAAGGCATGATACCGTACAGGCGCTGTACTGAAACCGGACAAATTTAAATTAATAATATCTGTTTAGCGTTGGTATTTAGGATACATCCGGGATGGCATGTTTTTGCTTTTCAGGTGTGGAGAAGAGAATAATGTGAGATAGTTATCAACTTTAAATTTCTCCCGATGTTTCAAAATCATCTCCTGATAGCATGGCGTAACCTGGTCCGGTTTAAATATTATTCCCTGATCAATATTGCCGGGTTGTCTATTGGCCTGGCCGCCTGCTGGTTATTGTTGCTGTATGTACACCGGGAAACCAGTTATGATAATTTTTATCCGCAGGCGGATCGTATTTACCGGGCTGTTAATCATGCTACGTGGACAGGCGGTAATTTGCACCTGGCTACTACTTCCGCCCCATTTGCCGCGGTATTGAAGAAAGACTACCCCGAAATAGAACAGATAACAAGAGTAGAAGCCGATGGCGGCGCCGCATTGAAATATGGCGAAAAGAAACTGGAAGTAGGGGATATGTTTTTTGTGGACAGCACCTTTTTTAGCGTGTTCAATTTCCCGATAGCCGCAGGGGATGCTTCTTCTGCCCTGGCCCAACCCAATTCGCTGGTGCTGACCCGGAGTCTTGCTCAAAAACTCATCGGCAGCCCTGAGGAGGCGATAGGAAAAACCATCCTCACAGATGACAGCACTGCTTATACTGTGAGCGCAGTAATGGAAGATGTGCCCTCCAATTCCCATCTCTCTTTCAGCGCATTGCGCGTAATGCCGCCGGACTATAACGCTAACGGCTGGCAGAACTTCGACGTATATACTTACCTGTTATTGCAGAAAGATGCGGATGCAAAATCGCTGGAAAGTAAGCTGCCGGCGTTTTTTGAGCGGTATTTAAAACCGCGTATGGGAGAAGTAACGTATAAAATGGAACTGCAGCCGGTGACAGATATCCACCTGCATTCCCACCTCGATTATGAAATATCGCCAAACGGCAACATGCTGTACATCTATATTTTTCTTTGTATTGGTTTGCTGACGTTGCTGATTGCCTGTATTAACTATATGAACCTGGCTACGGCCCGCGCCAGCGCGCGTATAAAAGAAGTAGGGGTGCGTAAAAGTATGGGATCGGGCAGGGAAGAAATTGCGCGCCTGTTCCTGACAGAATCCATGCTGCTTACTTTCTTTGCCGCCCTGGTTGCTGTGGGAATGGTAGCGGTATTGCTGCCCTGGTTTAATGCTTTCACCGGTTCGCAGGTACAGTTATGGCAGTTCGGACTGGCAAAAACCATCGTTGTTATTATAATGCTGGCTTTACTCACCGGTCTGTTGGCAGGTATTTACCCGGCGGTGTTTATGTCTGGTTTTAAAGTGATCAATTCGCTGAAAGGGAAGCTGGGAAACAGCGGCCACGCTGGTTTCCGGAAGGGGCTTGTTACCTTCCAGTTTATCATTGCGATTATTTTAACAGGAAGCACCATGGTGGCGTATGACCAGCTGCAGTATATGATGCATAAGAACCTGGGTTTCGACAAAGACCAGGTGTTGTCTTTTCATATACCTGACCAGCAGATGCGGAGTAAAATGGCGGTGCTGAAAGACCAGTTGTTGCGGAATCCGCTGGTGCAGCATGTAGCTGCGGCCAGTAATCCGATAGGCAGGAATAATATTGGTGGTCACGGCTTTTTCTTTGAGCAGAACGGCAGTATTTCCGAGGCGTCTGTAGTTGCGCAGAATTATATGGTGGACGCGGATTACCTGAAAACAATGGGCATCAAGCTGCAAAGCGGGCGTAATTTTTCAGATACCGGTGAATCGGATATGCATCATTCGGTGCTGATCAATGAAACGCTTGTGAAAATGCTCAACTGGGATCAGCCACTGGGCAAGCGGGTGCAGTTTAAGATTGACGCCGAAGGGAATCGTACCGAGCGTGTAGTGGTGGGCGTGGTAAAAGATTTTCACATCTATTCCCTGCAGCATAAAATAGCGCCGCTGGTGCTGGAGATGCCGCCGTTCCCCGGTGCGCAGGACAATGTGTACGTGAAGGTGAGCAGGTCCAATGTGCCGGCTGCAGTTGCCTATATTGAAAAAGTGTTTCATTCCTTTGATCCCGGGCATCAGTTCGATTATAGTTTTATAGATCAGAATTTCGCCAGGCAGTATGCCGGTGAGCAGAAGCAGGAAACGATATTTATGTTGTTTGCAATGCTGGCATTATTTATTGCCTGTCTGGGACTCTTTGGGCTGGCGGCTTTCACGGCGGTACAGCGAACAAAGGAAATAGGCGTACGCAAAACGCTGGGGGCTTCCACCGCGAATATTGTAAAATTATTATCGAAAGATTTCCTGCAATTGTTACTTATTGCCGCTGCGGTAGCATTCCCGGTTACCTGGTGGATTATGGACCGGTGGCTGAATAATTTCGCCTATCATGCGGGCATCAGCATCTGGGTGTTTGTGATTACAGGCAGCGCGGTGGTAGTGATTGCGTTGGCGACGGTGAGTTTTCATGCGGTGAAAGCTGCGATGGCCAATCCTGTTAAGAGTTTGCGGGCTGATTAAAAGAAGGCGCCGGGTAAGTAATTGCCCGGCGCTGCATTATATTAAGCGGTTTTAAAACACCGCATACTGATACTTCCGTTCTGTATTTCTTCGTACGTGAATTTTATTTCCTCATTTTTATTTACCAGTCCCAGTGTATAGATCATTGGGAGATAGTGATCGTTGGTTGGGATGGACAATTGCGCTTCCCGGCCGAGGGTATGATAATTTACCAGGTCGGTGAAGGCGCCCTGTTCCAGTTTCTGTTTCACCGTTTCATCGAAGGAAAGGGCCCAGTCGAACGGTTTGGCATTGTCTGTAAACACTACCTGCCGGAGATTGTGCACAATGTTGCCGCTGCCGATGATGAGTACTCCTTTATCCCGTAGTGCTTTCAGTTCTGCCGCCAGTTTGAAGTGGTATTCCGGTGGCTGGTGATAATCGATGCTCAGCTGGAATACAGGGATATCGGCCATAGGATACATATGTTTCAGTACCGTCCATGAGCCGTGATCGAGGCCCCAGTGGTCATCTTCTATAACATTAGTGGAAGTGATGAGCTGTTTGGTTTCCCGGGCCAGTTCCGGTGCGCCGGGTGCAGGGTATTGTACCGCGTAAAGTGCTTCCGGGAATCCGCCGAAATCGTGGATGGTTTCCGGTTGCGGGGCTACCAGCACGTGGGTGCCTTTGGTGAGCCAGTGGGCGGATATTACCAGGATGGCGTTAGGTTTTTGAGGCAAGTCCTTTCCCATGCTGCTGAGGGCGCGTGTAAAGGGATTGTCCATGATACCGTTCATGGGGTTTCCGTGCCCGATAAACATAACGGGCATGCGGGCGCTGTTTTTAAATTCGCCGGTAATATTCCTGAGATCGTTGAGTTGCATGCTATTCCTCCTGATGGCAGCAATGCCGTTGATGATAAAATTTATGCGAACTGGCGTAAGAAGTCCGCCAGGCTTGTTTTGTCCAGTTTAAGCAGCAGTGCGCCTTCAATTTCCTGGTAAAGGTTGTCCAGATGCTGGTTGATCTGTTTCCCTACGAGGCAGTCGGGGTTGGGCTTATTTTTGCTATTTCCCAGCAGGGAAGCCTGTTGTACGGCGTGGTATACTTCTGAGAGCCGGATCTTATCGGCTGGTTTTGCCAGGGTGGCGCCTCCGTTTTTACCTTCCTTACTTTCTATGAGCCCGTGGTTGCGGAGGTTGCTGATTTCCTTTCGAACCAGTACCGGGTTGATGTTAATGCTGCCGGCAATATAGTCGGACGACAACAGTTCCCCTTCCGCGCTGGCCATCAGCGTGAGTATATGCAGTGATATGGGAAATCTTCCGTTGTTCATTCTGTAATCGACTTTATTACAGTACAAAAGTACGATAATAGGGGAGAATGGAAAAATTTATCTGTGGGTATAGAAGTAAACCACGCTGGCAATGATGAGAACCAGTACGATAAGGGCAATCACGCAGCCATTCCGGCTGGGTTGCTTCACTGCACTGGCTACCCCACGGGCGCCAATAAGCGCCTCCACGGCCTCTTTAGCTTCCAGCAGGCCAATATTGGTGCCGGGGAGCTTGTTCATTTCTGTCAGGTAGTATTTAACGGCATGCAATTTTCCGGAATGCAGGCTCAGTTGTATCGCTTTTTCCTCGATGGTACGTTTAGAAATGATGTTTTTCCGGTTTTCCGGGGTTGTTTGGTCGTTCACTACCTTTTGACAGCTTTGGCAGATAAACAGTACGTGAAATGGGTCTTTTTCCGGTATGGTACGGATAAGATCCGTGCTCCCACACCAGGGACATACTTGTACAGTGCTCATTAATGGTGGAACTTTTTATTAACTGCTGCATAAGTTAATAAAAGTTTTTTAGGATTCAGCAATAAATGCGGTAGAGGGGAGGTCGACGATGTTTGTCTGTTACTTCACCAATACTTCTCAGATGCCTGATGCATGGGTAAGCATTGCCTAACCCATGCACTATGAATACTGTTCTCATGCACTTCTGATGCACTTCCAATGCACTATCAATGCACTCCCCATGCACTATCTCCCCTTAGGGTTGTTTTTTCAGGTGTCCGGCAAATGCTTTTTTGAACTTCTCCAGTTTGGGTTTGATCACAAAAGTGCAATATGGCTGTGATCCGTTCTGGTTATAATAGTTCTGGTGATAATCTTCCGCCTCATAAAAGGTAGTAAGCGGCGCAATTTCCGTTACAATAGGTTTGTCGTACGCGCCGGATTCCTGCAGTTTCTTCTTATAAAACGCTGCTTTCTCTTTCTGGTCCTCGTTATTGTAGAAGATCACGCTGCGGTACTGGGTACCTACGTCGTTGCCCTGCCTGTTCAGCTGGGTGGGGTCGTGACTCAGCCAGAAAGCCTGCAGCAGTTCTTCGTAGCTTATCTTTGACGTATCGTAGGTAACGCGGATCACTTCCGCATGGCCGGTAGTACCGGTACATACCTGCTCGTAGGTAGGGTTGGGTACATCACCGCCGGCATAGCCGGATTCTACTTTAGTTACACCGTCCAGGTATTGAAACTGAGCTTCTGTACACCAGAAGCAGCCGCCTCCGAAGGTAGCGGTAGCCGTTTTTCCATTGTTGGTTACTTCCATATCTCCGGGCACTTTGTCTTTTTTTTGCTGGGCACAGGCAGAAAACGCCATTGCAATCAGGCAAATGAATATTGAATATTTTCTCATAAAAATAAAAATTTCAAAGATGCAGCTTTTTTTATATGTCCGGAATGTAATGCTGTTAAGGGATTGCAGCTATTCCTGGCATCTTTAAAGAGCCTTTCCTTTTTATAATTTACGTAATATATGATGGAGGAGAGCGACAAGTTAAGTAACTTTAACATTCTTTTGCAGTTTCCAGGAACCCAGGAGCGCCCTGAAAACCGCCCAAAAGCATACGTCAGCAGCAGCAGGAACCGATAGTATAAGCCGGAATTGCCGGATAACGTTTGATAGCATAATGACAACAAAGATGAACAAGAATTAATAATTTTCCCGGATCAGCTTTCTCCGCCACCATGTTGGCAGCGCTTTTACGCGCACATGAACGTAAACCTTTTACGCAGACACGAACAATACCTGATTGTTGGTGCCTTCTTACTTTAAATAAATAACACTTGAAATATTTTCCTGAATCTGCGTTGATGCAGTTGGAATTCGACAAAGTACAGGCATTGCTGCAAGAGCATTGCAAAACAGAGCTCGGCAAGGAAATGGCCGCAGCGCTCCGCCTGCACACGCATATAGATTACGTAAAAACCGCCCTGCAACAGGCACATGAATATAAACAACTCACCCTGTTACAGGAAAATTTTCCGAACGATTTCATCCTGAACCTTAAAAGAGAACTCCGCCTGCTTTCTATTGAAGGGGCTGTACTAACCGGGGAACAGGCCATGCTGCTGCGTAAACTGGCAGAAAGCATGCATAGCATTGTCCGTTTCTTTGATCACGACCGCCGTACCCAGTACTCCGCGTTGTATGAAGTGATCAAAGAAACCCATTATGAGAAAAAGATCACCGCTACCATTGATGAAGTGCTGGATGAACTGGGACAGGTAAGGGATAACGCTTCCCCGGAACTGGCCCGCATCCGTATTTCGCTGTACCGCAAACGTACAGAGCTGCGCCGCGTGTTTGACCGTATCCTGCAGAAGCTGCAAAAGCTCAATTACCTGGCCGACCAGGAAGAGGCTTTCCTCAACGGACGCAGGGTTGTGGCTATTTACGCCGAAAATAAGCGCATGGTAAAGGGTATTATTCATGGCGAATCCGATACGCGGAAGACTTCCTTCCTGGAACCGGAAGAAACCATTGAGCTGAATAATGATATCCAGTCGCTCGAAAGGGAAGAAGGACGCGAGGTGTACCGCATTCTCAAAGCGATGACGGCCGCATTAAGTGGTTTTTCGTTTTTGCTGAACGGCTACCATGAAATCCTGGGTACTTTCGATTTTATCCGGGCAAAAGCCAGGCTGGCGCTGGATATGGACGCAAACTATCCCATGCTGCTGCCGCATGCACAGCTTAATCTTATACAGGCTTATCACCCGTTGCTGCTGCTTTATAACAGGAAAAACCAGAAGCCTACCATCCCGGTAAGCATCAACCTGGATAAAGATGCGCATATCCTGGTGATCAGCGGACCCAATGCCGGTGGTAAAACGGTGACCCTGAAAACCATCGGGCTTATTCAGCTGATGCTGCAATCGGGACTGCTGGTGCCGGTACATCCATCGTCCCAGATCGGGATCTTTAAACAACTGATGATCCATATCGGGGATACCCAGTCGCTGGAGTTTGAGCTGAGCACGTACAGTTCCCATCTCAAAAACATGAAATATTTCATGGAAAACGCCAACGGCAGAACGCTTTTCTTTATAGATGAACTGGGAAGCGGGTCGGATCCCAACTTGGGCGGCGCTTTTGCAGAAGTGATCATGGAGGAACTGGCCAAGAAACATGCGTATGGTATAGTTACCACGCACTATCTGAACCTGAAAGTGATGGCCAACAAGGTAAAGGGGATCGTTAACGGGGCCATGGGCTTCGATGAACAAACGCTGATGCCTATGTATAAGCTGATGGTGGGGAAGCCCGGCAGCTCGTATACCTTCTCTATTGCTGAAAGGATAGGGTTGCATCCGTCGCTGATTGCGCGCGCCAAGAAACTCGTGGATGAGGGGCATTTCCAGCTGGATAAGCTGCTGAACAAAGCCGAACAGGATCTGCAGAAAGTAGAAAGCAAAGAAAAGGAACTGCAGAAGTTATTGAAGGAAAACGAGCGCCTGAAGAAGGAATATGAAGTGCTGGCCGACAAAGAGCGTAAGCAGCAGCAATATGCTTTACTGAAATTACAGAACCAGATCAAGGAAGATGACCTGCAATACCTGAAAGATATGGAGCGGAAGCTGAAGCAGATCGTGATAGAGTGGAAACGTGCCGATGATAAGGAGAAAGTAATGAAGCAGGCAGAAATCCTGTTGTTCCGCCGGCGTGAAAAGCAGCATACTGAACAACTCAACAAAAAAGTACAGGACAAATTTGAGGAGATCAAAGGCCAGATAGAGGTAGGCACCCAGGTGAAAATTGTTACCAACAGGCAGGTGGGCAAGGTATTGGAGATCCGTGATAAGCGTGCCATCGTAAAAATTGGTAATATTCCTATCAATGTGAAGCTGAGCGATCTTGTGCTGGTGCAGGAAAAACCTGCTGAAAAGGTAGAGGAAGGGAAATGATATAACGGATACCCTGAGGTGGTATAGAGATTATCTATAGGCCGTATAGTTGGAGCAAGGTTATTTAATAACCTATCTTTACCGCGTCAAAATTTAAATGGTGGTTACCGTAAAATATTAAACCAATGGAAGTATTAGAACGTGTTGTAACACGCAATTCGGATGTACAGGTTTATAACTGTGATTACGCAGAAGGGGCCAACTTTTTCATGGGGGAGTGGAATGGTTATGAGTGCGCAGGTGATCTGAACATTCCGCATCGTCACAATGGATATAGTATAGATATATTGATCAAGGGCCGCATAACGCAGGTGATTGATTTTAAAAAATACGAGATGGAAGCGCCGGCGCTCATGCTGATGGAACCTAACCAGGTGCATCAGCATGAGATGGATCCTGATGCGGAGCTCATTAATCTTTATTTCACCAACGACTTCCTGGTGCCCGAAATGCAGGGAGTGGTGAGCTGCTGGCGCTGTGTATTCAGCTCCGGTATGGTTCCGCTGAACGAAGAGCAGCTGGAGGAAGTATTGTCTTATGCAGATTTGATCAGGAAAGAGTATAACAGCAACAAATTACGCAAGGATGCCATCATCCGTAACCTGTTGAACGCTTTTATTATAGCGTGCGGGCGTATTTCTGAACCTTCCGGTAACTGGATGAATGCAGAGAGTTCGCAATATAATATGGCGCGGCAGTTTAAGATGCTGGTAGATCAGCATTTTCATGAGAAAGCGCAGGTATCGGATTATGCAGAAATGTTGTACGTTTCACCGGGACATTTAAATGACACGGTGAAGGCGTTGCTGGGAAGGAATGCTAAATTCATCATTGACGAGAAACGGATCATGGAGGCAAAACGCCTGCTGTACTGGGGTGAGCACTCTATCAAGCAGATTGCTGCGCAGTTGAATTTTGAAGATGATGCCTATTTTAACCGTTTCTTTAAGAAGCATTCCGGATTCACCCCTGCATCGTTTCAAAAGAGTATCCGTGAAAAGTACAATTAAACCCGTAATAATTTAAACGTGCGTTAACTTTAAATATCTATTTTTGCATTGTGTTTAAAATAATGATGTCGCCCGTGCATCATTCTAAATTTTGAAAACCGATGAGAATTTTTTAGCGGCCGACCGCAAACCTTCAATTTTCTTTTTTACAGTAGTAACAAATTGCTGTGCTCAAACGTATAATGTGCTGTAACATTATAGGTGTCTGAGTGTTGCGGGGCTACCTACCTGTATTTCACAACCCGATTGCTGTCACTGATATTGATTGCTGCGAAGCAAGGCTGCCTTTTATTGGCCTTGATCGTACCGGGGAATTTTATTGTTAGTCGTTTAAAACAAAGTAGTATGAAACCATTTAAATCAACGTTTACAAATTTGCCGGCAGGCTTACTTTATAGTTTTTTTGTTCTTTCCGTATTGTCTGCCTGCAGCACATCGCAGGCAAAGAATGAGGCTCCGCCACCAGCATCTTTACCTGTAATTAAAGCAGTTACATTACCTGCTACAACCTTTCAGGACTTCCCTGCTTCGGTAGAAGGAACCCGTGATGTGGAAATAAGACCACAGGTAGATGGCTATCTAACGAATATTTCAGTAGATGAAGGTGCTTACGTTAGAAAAGGTCAAACACTTTTCACGATCGATAGCAGACCTTATGTAGAGCAACTCAACAATGCCACTGCAAATTTACAAGCTGCAAAAGCGGCATTAGAGAATGCACAAATCAATGTTGATAAATTGAAACCGCTACTTAGTAATAATGTGGTATCGGATGTTCAATTAAAATCGGCCGAAGCAAGTTACAATTCAGCGAAAGCTAATGTTGCCCAGGCACAGGCCCAGGTAGAAGCCGCCCGTATCAATCTTGGGTTCACAAATATCAGCGCACCCAGCGATGGTTATGTAGGTAGTATTCCCTTTAAAACGGGAAGCCTTATTAGCAGGGGAATGACAGGCGCGTTGACTACTATTTCTGAAGTAAAGGATATGCGTGTTTATTTTTCTTTGAGTGAAACCGATTTCCTCAAATTCAAGGAAAAATATCCAGGTAATAGTGTTGCTGAAAAAGTAAAAGGAATGCCAGCGGTAGAATTAATCCTGGCAGATGGAAGTGTTTATCCTGAAAAAGGAAAAGTTGAAATAGTGGAAGGGCAGTTTGACAAAACTATTGGTGCAATTAGTTTACGTGCCAGCTTTCCTAATGCACAGGGAGTACTTAGAAGTGGTAGTACCGGTAAAGTCAGAGTACCTACTTTACATGCTTCTGCATTGGTAATTCCTCAGGAAGCTACGTTTGAATTGCAGGACAAAGTGTTTGTTTATACAGTGGCCGATAGTAATAAAATCGTTACAAAACCACTAACCATTTCTGGCAAAACGTCTAATTATTATTTTGTTACTGATGGCGTTAAGGTGGGAGATAAGATTGTATTATCTTCTCAATCTACCATGATGATGGGTGGTTTAAAAGATGGTGTTGTTATTCAGCCACAGATGGTATCTATAGATAGCCTGTTGAAAGCAAAGCCGCTGCTTTAAAATAGTTAAGCGTGAAAGCACGCCAGTGTTAAGAACGTTTACACAAAACATTATTCAAATTGTGACGCAGGCAGTGTTGTTACACACATGCACTGTTTGTGTTCGTGCGGACATACCGCAACCCATAATTGTTATTTATGTTAAAACGATTTATTGAAAGGCCGGTGTTATCAACGGTTATTTCTATCATATTGGTTATACTGGGAGCGTTGTCTTTATTCTCCCTGCCTACGGCCTTATTCCCTGAGATTGCGCCGCCATCTGTACAGGTTATCGCTAATTACCCTGGCGCCAACGGGGAGGTGATAGCCCGTACAGTTGCTACCCCCATAGAAGAATCGGTAAATGGTGTGGAGAACATGACGTACATGACCTCCAATTCCAACAACGATGGTAGCTACACCTTGACAGTTTATTTTAAACAAGGAACGGATCCTGATATTGCGGCGGTAAACGTACAAAACCGCGTATCTAAAGCTAATAGCCAGTTGCCTCCCGAAGTATTACAGGCTGGGCTTTCTACACAGAAAGTGCAGAGCAGCTTCCTGATGTTTGTGGCGATATATAGCGAGGATAGCGTTAAGTATAACGAACTGTTCTTAAATAACTATGCAAGAATTAATATCATCCCTCAGTTACAACGTATACCAGGGGTGGCACAGGTACAGCCATTTGGGTCGAAAGATTATTCGATGCGTGTTTGGTTGAAACCCGACAGGCTTGTTGCTAATAATCTTTCTACAACGGAAGTGATGAATGCGATCAAAGATCAGAACGTAGAAGCTGCACCAGGGCGTTTGGGACAAAGTAGTAAAGAATCTTTCGAGTATATTATTAAGTACAAGGGAAAGTTGAACAAGCCTGAAGAGTATGAAAACATGGTGATTAAGGCAAATAACGATGGTTCTGTTCTTCGCCTTAAAGATTTGGCCCGGGTTGAACTTGGTGGTTATACTTATACTGCCTCGAATTTGCTCGATGGCAAACCGGCTACTGGTTTTGGTATTTTGCAAACACCGGGTTCCAATGCCAATGAAATTCTTACCGAACTGGAACGCCAGATTGGAGAATTTGATAAGGCGTTACCCGATGGTATGAAGTTTAAGATCATGTACAACTCGAAGGAGTTTTTGGATGCATCAATCGACCAGGTAAAAGAAACACTGATCATTGCATTCATCCTGGTGGCCATCGTGGTTTTCGTTTTCCTGCAAGATCTGCGCTCTACATTGATCCCGGTAATTGCTGTTCCTGTTTCGATTATAGGTACCTTCTTCTTCTTACAATTATTCGGCTTTAGTATTAACCTGCTTACATTGTTCGCACTGGTACTGGCTATTGGTATTGTGGTGGATGATGCAATTGTGGTTGTAGAAGCCGTACACTCAACGATGGAACGAGAGCATTTACCGGCAAGAGAGGCAACAGTTAAAACGATGAGTGAGATATCCGGTGCGATTATTTCGATCACATTGGTAATGGCAGCAGTGTTTGTACCAGTGAGCTTTGTACAAGGTCCTGCAGGCGTATTCTATAAACAATTCGCCTTTACGCTGGCCATTGCTATCGTTATTTCTGCGGTGAATGCGTTAACGCTAAGTCCGGCGTTGTGTGCTTTATTCTTAAAGAACCAGCATATAGGCGAAGGTGGAGAGAAAAAAGGTTTTGGTGCCCGCTTCTTCGATGCGTTTAATACCGCTTTTAATGCAATGACGGCAAGATATATACGGAGCATCAAATTCCTGCTGAAGAACAGATGGGTGGCCGTTACCGGATTATTGCTTGTGGTGGTTGCTACAGTTTTGCTGATCAAAACAACACCTACCGGGTTTATTCCGGATGAGGATCAGGGGTTTGTTGTTGGTATTACCCAAACACCTCCCGGTAGTTCACTTAGCAGAACGGAGAATGCAACGAGCCAGATCAGTAAAATTACGATGAAAGATGAGGGTGTGAGCGATGTATGGGCTGCAAATGGAATGAACTTCGTAACAAATGCGAACGCTTCCCCTAACGCTGCGATATTTGTACGGTTAAAAGATCGTAAGGAGAGAGGTGCTGTAAAAGACCCCACTGCTATTGCAGGCGGTTTGTTAGGCAAGTCAATGCAAGTACATGATGCCCTGACTTTCTTTGTTGGTTTCCCAACAATACAGGGTTTCGGTAATGTGAGCGGGGTAGAAATGATGTTGCAGGACAGAACAAACGGATCGCTGGAGAAATTAGCGGGAACGGCATGGGGTTTTGTTGGTGCATTAAGTCAGCGGCCGGAAGTGGCGAGTGCGTTCACTACTTTTAATACGGGGAATCCACAATACACCATTGATATAGATGATATAAAAGTGAAACAATTGGGTGTATCTGTTGGTGATTTGTTGAATACGCTGCAAACGTATTATGGTAGTAGTTTTGTTTCAGACTTTAACCGTTTCGGGAAGTATAGCCGCGTAATGGCGCAGGCCGATGTTTCCTACCGGATGGATAAAAGTTCATTGGATGCTATTTATGTAAAGAACAACCTGGGTACGATGGTGCCGGTAAGTACAGTGGCCAAATTCACACGTGTATATGGTCCGGAAACAGTTACACGAAACAACCTGTATAGTGCTGTTACCATTAATGCCACGCCCAAACCAGGTTATAGTACCGGTGATGTAATTAAAGCCATTGGAGAAGTATCGAAAAAGGCATTGCCACAGGGATATGCCTATGAGTTTACGGGTATTACGAGGGAAGAGATAAGAGCAGGGAACCAAACTGCATTTGTGTTTTTATTGAGTGTGTTGTTCGTATTCTTCCTGCTGGCTGCACAGTATGAAAGCTATATCCTGCCACTGGCAGTAATCCTTACTGTACCTACGGGTATATTAGGTGTATATAGTTTCATTGGCTTCAGCGGCATAGAGGGCAATATCTACGTACAAATAGGTATGATCATGCTGATAGGATTATTGGCTAAAAATGCGATCCTGATTGTGGAGTTTGCCCTACAACGGCGAAGGGCGGGCTATGAGCTTGTTGAGGCGGCTTTGGAAGCAGCACAGCTTCGTCTTCGTCCAATATTGATGACTTCCTTTGCCTTTATTGTTGGTATGTTGCCATTAATCTTTACGCAAGGTGCATCTGCCAAAGGCAATCACTCGATCGGTTGGAGTACTGTAGGTGGCATGTTTACCGGGGTGGTCCTGGGGGTATTCATCATACCTGTGCTGTTTGTAATTTTCCAGTTCCTGCAAGAGAAAATCAGCCGTAAACCGATAGTGGCAGTGGAAGCAGAACATCAGGCAAAGCTGGTTCATTAATAGCGGCAGAAAAATATATTATCAGATTCAGAAAAAAGACAAATGAAAACAAGATATAGCTCATTTTACTTTTTGTTGTTCTCCTTAGTTGTAGGGTTAGCAGCATGCCGGGTAGGCCGCAATTACGAGCGGCCCCCGGTGGCGTTGCCGCAGCAGTTCAATAATGACACTGCGCCTTCAGACACCAGCAGCATAGCAGAAATAGAATGGAAGAAGTTTTTTACAGATGCCACCTTACAGCAGTTGATCAGCCAGGCCCTCACCGGCAACTACGATCTGCAGCTGGCGGTGAAAAGAGTGGAAACGGCGCAGGCTTACCTGAAACAGGCTAAAGTGGCCTGGTTGCCGGCTTTTACAGCTACCGCATCGGGCAGTACCAACTTCCCTTCCAAGAATAGTTTTAATGGATTGAACCTTGCTGTTAATAACCTCGGCGACCATATCGAAGATTTTAATATCGGTGTGGGCATGTCGTGGGAAATTGATATCTGGGGTAAGATAAAACGTCAGAAAGAAGCCGCACTGGCTACCTATCTGCAATCGTACGAAGGCGAGCACGCCGTGCAAACCGGGTTGGTGGCAGCTATTGCCAACAGTTACTTCAACCTGCTGATGCTGGACAACCAGCTCAGTGTGGCCCGCAGAAACCTGGCGCTCAGCGACACCATCGTAAAGATGATCCGCCTGCAGAAAGCCGCCGGTGATGTAACAGAGCTGGGGGTGCAACAGGCTATTTCGCAGCAACAAACTGCGGAACTGCTGATCCCACAACTGGAACAAGGTATTGCCATCCAGGAAAATGCGTTACGCATTTTAACCGGTGAGCTACCGTCAACGATTACACGTAGCAGCAAACTGAGCGACTTCCAGGTATTGGACTCATTGCCGGCAGGTATTCCTGCGGCCATGATCAGCCGCCGCCCGGATGTACGCGCCAGCGAAATGGGACTGGTAGCTGCTAATGCACAGGTAGGCGTGGCGCAGGGGTAGTATGTATCCTACGCTCACTATTACCGGCAGTGGCGGATTAAATGCCTTCAAAGCCAGCACCTGGTTTAATCTTCCTGCTTCCCTGTTTGGTACAGTGGCCGGAAGTGTGGCACAGCCTATCTTCCAGCGCCGCCAGTTAAAAACACAACTGGAAGTAGCTAAAATTCAACGTGAACAAGCGGTGATCCAGTTTAAGCAGTCTGCTCTTACAGCAGTAGGAGAGGTTAGTGATGCGTTGGTAAAGCTGGACAAAGTAAAGGTGCAGCAGGAAATTGCTGTCCGCCAGGTAAATACTGCGCAACTGGCAGTACAACAGGCTCAGCTGCTGTTCCGCAGCGGTATGGCTAATTACCTCGAAGTAATTACTGCCCAATCACGTTCCCTGCAGGCTGAACTGGCCCAGGCCGATATAGACCGCCAGCGCCTCAATGCGATGGTAGACCTGTACCGTTCTTTGGGTGGCGGTTGGAAATAGCCACTGCAAATGACGGATCAAAGCGAAAGACCATCAGCAGAGTTTTTGAATCACTACCCGAAACAGATCGCTTAGGTCCGTCATTTTTATCATACCATCCCGGTTTACGCGTTGTAAACCGGGATTTTTATTTCCGGAAGGCTTGCTGCTGGCGGGTTTAAAAAATAATAGCCGAATTTTTTTTTATTTTCAATTTCTTTTATACTTTTGCGTCCCTGGAGAGTTGGCAGAGCGGTCGATTGCGGCAGTCTTGAAAACTGTTGACTGTAACAGGTCCCGGGGTTCGAATCCCTGACTCTCCGCAACCACATTGTTAAAATGGTTAAAGCCTGTAGATGCAAAATCTACAGGCTTTTTGTATTTAGAAAAATGCCGGATAAATGCCACTGATTTCGGTTAAATGAAAGCCTGAAGGAAAACAAAAATGTTACAGCTACTATTCTGCAAACCGTTGGTATTAAAGAACATGATGGGATGGTAATTGCAGTTGTTAACAGGTAAATGAATAAATAGAGATATCCGTTAGTTATGATGAGGTACATTGCTATCCTACTTATTTCTTACAATTCTCACAGCAATATATGGTTTTCCCGGTAACCCGATTAAGCTGTGTCCTGAAAATTTCTTTTCCAATGGTGTGATGGTCATATTCCATGTGTCAATCACTTCAACATTGTAGGATGCGTCTGTAGGAAGATCAATAACAATGCTCCGCGGTTGTGCATCATTCAAATACCCCAAATAGTATTCATGTTCAATGCCGACGCATGAAAATGGTGCCCACGTAAATAAAGGAATAGGTTTTAATTCCCCGGGTGCCGCTTCAATAATCTGGCGGAGGAACTTGATCCGATCGGGGCTTTTTCCTATCATCACACCGCCTTTCGACCACCATAAAATATCGGATGACTCACCAGGAAGCCGGATAGGATCTTCAGTAACATAAGTTTCTCCATGTCCTACAAATCCTCCATTGGTAAAACCTCTCCAAAACTTTTCAGTCATGGATTGAGCAGTTAAATTACCCCACGACCACGGTATGTTTCCTTCATATCTGCATTCATCAAAAATAACAGGCTTTTTATACTTCGTCCTGTACTCTTTTGCCTCATAAGTGTTTTCTTCCTGAATGCTTACATGCGTAATGTAGGGATTGGTATGATCATAGAACCGAACACCATTATGAATACTAAGGAGGTGGTGAAACTTATTTAGTAGCGAATTGCTCAATATAATAGTCCCAGTCACTCATTTTCTTATTCTGCATAAAATCATACTCGTTGGCCATGCTCCACCAAACATTCTTGAAAGCTGCGAATCGTGCAATGATGTAATTGATATAAAGGTCTTCGGTAGCTCTGTCGAGCGAACTAAATCCCCAACGGTCGTAAGGATGGAAAACAATAAGGTCTGCTTGAATGCCTAGTGAGTCGAGCTGCTTTATTCTTTCTTCGATGTTCCTGAAAAAGGCAGGGTTTAATTTGTTATAGTTCCAGTTTTTTAGCGGTGATCCCTCAAAAGGATAATACACAGGTTCATTATTGTTCCAGTCATAGCTCTTTGGAAAAATGCACATGCGCATTTTATTAAAATAACCCTTCGATAATGTTTGGAGCGTTACTTCGGCCAAACTATCACCCTGGTGTACCCAGCCGTAGCAGGTGGTTCCAAACGAATAATGCGGGGTACCGTCGGCATATGCAAAATAGAAACTGTCTTTTACTGCTACAGGACCATGATTATCTTTTTGCGCGGGGGTACATACAAAGCTTCCTTTTTTATTAGTAAGGTTTTGACATTGCTTAAAGTTACATAGTTCCATTTTCCTTCGTTTGGAGGCATAAACCTGATTTTATAAATGCCATTGCCGTCGTAAAAACCAGGAACAGAAATAGTATCCTTGTTCTTAATAAATCTGCCTGTTAGGTTCACCGGATAAAATATGAATTGATTGAGCAAATGTGGATATTGATGATTGAAAACGGCATAGCAAAAAGGAACGACAGTTTCAATATAACGGCGATTAAGCAGGCCATTAACCGTTACGATCTTTTATGGTCGGAATGGAGGGCTTTAAATTATTCGAGTGTAATGGGTTTGTCTTTCCTTTTAAAATCAAACCACATTACCTTATCCTGCGCAGCTGATTTCAGGTATAAAATATTCTTATAAAAGGCAACCCCGCTGCCAGAGTATATTCCAGCATCGAAATCCTTATCTTTCTTTAAACGGTTGTGAACCGCATTAAAGAAGGACTTAATCGTGGGCATTGGATTTTTACTAATTAAACGCAGCGCAAGCAATTCTACATCCGTATCTGTTTGGCGGCCCCCTTTGCCTTCAATGCAATAATCAAATACGTCATCTGCATAAAAATTCGTGTCATCATTCAGTGTAACTTCCTGAGCGCTGAAGAAAAACTGACTATAGTCCATATCCAGCTGGTCAGCAAAAACATCCAATTTAACATACTCCGCCTGCAATGCTGCATCTCTTTTTTCCAGATAAAGATGCACCTGGTATTTCTCCATCAAATCTTTCACCCTATCCACAAATACATCAAACGGAACAATCACATTTATTAAAGAAGCCATAAATTCTATAAAAATTTATATTTAAAATATCTTACACCTTAACTAAAGTTAAATATTTCTATTGTTAATCATCCTACGGATAGCAGAAGTAAACTCAATTAGGGATTCAGGCTACACATTTGACGGTTTAGGCTAAGCTATGACCAATGCCTTTGTCGACCTTTGTAAAATGGAAAACAAAATTAAAGGAAAAGTAGTCGCTATAACAGGGGCCAGCAGTGGAATTGGTGAGGCTACGGCAATTATGCTGGCAGCGCAGGGTGCAAAAGTAGTTTTGGGCGCCCGTCGTAAAGATCGATTAGAAGATTTGGTTGGCCGGATCAAAGCGGCAGGTGGCGAAGCAGTTTATTTAGTGACGGATATCAAAAACCGCGGTGATTTAGTGCAATTGGTTCATTTAGCCTGTGAAACTTTCGGGCGTTTGGATGTGATAGTAAATAACGCTGGAATTGCCCGTTTGTCGAGGGTCGACGCTGTTCAGGTCAGCGATTGGGAAGAGATGATTGATGTCAATCTCAAAGGAACCCTGTATGGTATCGCAGCTGCCTTACCAATTTTTTTGAAACAAGGTTTTGGTCACATCATCAATATCATATCAACTTCCGGTATAAAAATTGTGCCCCTGCAGGGTGTGTACGCCGGTACCAAGAATGCAGTGCGTACCATCACCGAGGCCATGCGCCAGGAGTCAGGCGGGCTATACCGTGTAACCGGAATCTCACCTGGTTTGGTTAATACAGAACTGATAGATCATATCAAAGACGAAGCAGCCAGAATAGCTGTTAAGGAAAAGGCAGCACAAATCGCGATCACTCCTGATGCAATAGCAGCTGCGGTGATCTATGCTATTAGCCAGCCGGATCATGTGGAAGTGGGAGATATTGTTGTCCGGCCAAGTGTACAGGATTAAACTTAATTTAGCATGAATCATGAAACCTGCACAGCAACCCATTATATTTAAAACCATTTCTGAATTGATGAGGGGAATGGGTATGCCCAAACCCCTGCATCCTTTGGTGGCTGTAGTAAATTACGATGCTACCAGGATCAGCCGGGAAAACGCAGGAAGAAGTTTTTTGATCGACTTTTATAAGATTTCCTTTAAACAAAATTTCAGGGGTCAGGTTAAATACGGGCAGGGCTATTATGACTTTGAAGAAGGGGGCCTGGCTTTTTTAGCGCCCAATCAACTGGTTACTATGACGGGTGATGAAAGCAGCTACGAGGGCTATACGCTGTATTTTCATGCCGATCTTATCCGCAATTATCCATTAGGCAAAAACATGGATCAATATGGTTTCTTCGCCTACGCAGTAAATGAAGCCTTGTTTCTTTCTGACAAAGAGAAGAAAGTAATTGGTGCCCTGTTTGAAAGTATTGCTGCCGAACTGGATAATAATACTGACGCTTTTAGCCAGGACGTGTTGGTTTCGCAGATTGAATTGCTGCTTAATTACAGTAACCGGTTTTATAACCGTCAGTTCCTTACCCGGAAAGCTGTCAATAATGACCTGATCAGTCAAATGAATAGCTTCCTGGCTATTCGCTTCACAGATCACGTAGATGGAATACCTACTGTTCAGGAGGTTGCCCGGCATCTCAATGTTTCGCCCAGATATCTGACGGATATGCTCAAAACACTAACTGGGCAAAGCACACAGCAGCATATTCATGACCGGTTAATAGAAAGGGCTAAGGTGATGCTGACAACTACCCGTATGAATATTGCCGAAATCGCCTACCAATTGGGTTTTGAACACCCACAATCCTTCAATAAATTATTTAAACGAAATACTGCTCTTTCACCAAGCAAATTCAGGCAATCTTTCAATTAGCGGAAGAAAATCCCTGCTTCATCCGGAAACAGGGATTTGAAAGCAAATTTAAAAACCATACATACCACCCGAAACGGAAATCTGCTCTCCCGTAATCCAGGCTGCATCATCGGACGCAAGAAATACGGCGGCTTTCGCAATATCTTCGGGCTGGCCTCTGCGGCCAAGCGGCGTATTGGCAATAAACATTGTTTCATACTCACTGCCAGCAGTGACGCCGGCACTACGTGCTCCTTCTGTTTCCGTAGCGCCCGGCAAAATGGAATTGATACGGATGTTTTTTGCACCCAGTTCTTTCGACAAGGAAATCGTTATGGCGTCTAAGGCTGCTTTAGTTGCAGAGTACAACGAGGCTGCAGGAAGTGGCATTTTGCTTGCGCCAGAACTGATGTTGATAATATTGCCGCCCTTACCGCTGAACAGTTTCAAAGATGCCTGGATAGTAAGTATAGCCCCCAAAACGTTGGTGTTGAAATGCTGGTGAAAGCTTTCTGCTGATACCAGTTCAATAGGCGTGTATCCCTGAAAGGCCGCGTTGTTTACCAAAATATCCAACGTGCCGAAAGCCTTTTTTGTTTCTTCAAACAGCCTGGTTACATCCGCTTCCTTCGATACATCGCCCTGTACCGGAATGGCGATGCCTCCATTGTCAGTTATCTCCTTAACCACGCTATCTGCGCCTTCTTTACTTTTGGCATAATTCACAACTACCTTTGCGCCTTCCGCCGCAAAATATTTGGCGATAGATGCGCCTATTCCTTTTGATGCACCTGTAACCACCGCTACTTTGTTCTTTAATCTACTCATTGTTTCTTTTTTTGATGCTTGAGCGACAAAGGTAGGATTGGTAAGTTATTATTAGTAACTTCGTGCTGAAAAGTAACAGTAACATAGGTGTAACAAAGTAACATTATGGGGTGTAAAATAGAAGAGTTCCAACAGGAACAAAAGAAAAGAATGAAAGCTGTTCAGGATTCAATGGACGTGCTGAATGGGAAATGGAAGATTTCTATCATCTCATCTATTTGCTGTTACGGCAAAAGGCGGTTTTCAGATATTTTGAATGATGTAGAAGGAATTTCCAACAGGATGTTGAGTAAAGAATTAAAGGAATTAGAAATAAACCAGTTGGTAAAGCGAACCGTTTTAGATACACAACCCATAACGGTTCAATATGAGCTTACGGAACACGGTGATACACTACAAACCATCATCAGCAATCTGACAGATTGGGGCATTGTACATCGGAAGAAAATTGTCGGGAAATAATATAAGCTTCATGAACCGCCGTCGGGAATGGAGGTAAATGATGGCGTGCGTGAAAGAACTAAAAAGGAGAACAGGGAAAGAAGGAAAAACAGCAGCATAGGTTGTATGCAGCTGTTTGTGGACTGATCTTAAATCCCTGTCCTTTAAGGCACATTATTCTGCCAATCAGAGTTTGGCCTTCGCATCATTCAATAGTGACAGCAATTGAATTACATCCCCATCCTTCATAAACACATAGGACTTCTCATCAAATCGCTCTATTTTTAAAAAGGTGGACCATTGCTTTTTTGAATAAAAGCAGCCTGCCTGCAAGCCGCCGCGGCTTTTATATTCAACTTCAGTATATACTTCTGGTGTGGTCGGCATTATCTTGTCTTTTATTATGTTTAAAGATTTAATAAGCGCATCAACCTCATCTATATCAAGCAATCCTATTTTTGTATCGGATGAATATGCTCCGGAATACGCATATTCAAAACGTACTGCCTTGGCGGTTTCTCCGCCAATCAGGTCTGTAAATTGGGCAACTTGAATCTGGCAGCCCCTCAGCGATCCAACGTCCGTAAATTGTCTTTGTATTAGAGACCCGGATTTGTTTGAGAAAAGCTCTGCCTTGCTTTTTTGTTCTTTTAGATCTGTATTGGGTTTCGCCGTTTGAGAAAAAGCCGAATAGAATGGGGTTATAATTGCCAAAATTAAGATTACTTTTTTCATAGTTGATGGAGGTTTATTTAAAAGATTTTTTGAACGACATCATAACAGTTGCTGCTATATACTTAGCACGTTTAAGCCTGAACTTTTTCTGAATCATACCAATCAACCGTCTTATGCAGTATTTCTTCGAACTTAAAAAGGTCATCGATAGTTAAAATCTCCGTCCTCGTTTCTTTTTTTTGCTCGTCAAAAGTGCCAATGTATTTCCGTACACCGTTAAAATACAGTCTGCATATCGTTTTTCGATTATTATCATCCAGCAGTATAGCGAAATAGGATTGAGCATCGCGATATGCTATCCTGGCCGGTTTTATCTTTTGACGGAGCATCGTCTTTACAATCATGTAACCTTCCTTTTCCTCTTCGGTGGTTTCAATCACCGGGGCCTTTTCTTCTACATTTGTTGTTGCTAATTCTTTTTCAGCATCAGATGGCGCAGCCTCATTTTCCTTTTTCAACGCAGATTTAAGCCTTTCAGTTATCAGGTCATTAATGTATTGTTGTATTGACCTTTTGGTAAGCGTACCCAGCTGCTCAACAATTTTTGACGTTAACATCCCCTTATATATCTGTTTGGCAAAGAGCTTGATCAACCCCTCAGAAGGATTTTGAAATTCAATATTTATCAGCGTTTTGAGCTCATTCATATATTTTAGCTCGCTTGCAGTAGTTTGAATGCTTTCTATGTTGAAATATGACTTGTGGAATTTCTTTAGTTCTTCAATCTGGTTATCTTTTATATCTGTAACATTAAATTCAAAGAATGGCTTTTCATCCATTTTATTCTGCTCTGCAAGATCTGTATAAAACCGGTAAATTATTCCATTGGACAATAGTCCGAACTTAGCGGCTGTAGTGTGAAAGTACCGGAAAAGCTGGGAGTTGTGCGGATCCAGGCTTTCTCCCCAATGCTTACATTCGATAAGTATGGAAGGCTTGCCTTCTTTCAGGATTGCATAATCGACTTTTTCGCCTTTCTTGATCCCGATATCTGCAATGAATTCCGGCATTACTTCAAATGGGTCAAATACATCGTAGCCCAGTACTTTAATGAAAGGCATAATAAAAGCATTTTTAGTAGCCTCTTCTGTTTGAATCTGGTTTTTAAGCTTTTCGACTTTGTCGCCGAAGAGTTTAATTTCATCTTTGAAATCCATCTTTTTTATATTAATGTTGTTGGAAATCTATTACTGAACTGCTTTTCCGAGGGCGTCGAGCCGTCGTATCTGTAAGTTCATGTGGTGCAGCACCACCTTTTCGTAATCATTGGATTTGTCGCTCGCCTTACTGAAAAGCACCAGCATCTCTATAAACAGGAAAAACAGGATCCACAGGCACCAGAAAGCTAATGCAACGGACGATGCGGATAACATATGCATCATGATCGTTAACTCATCCAGGAATCCTGTATTCGCTTTCATTTCTTTTTCAAGTGCAGGCTTAATGTGGAGTAAATCGTTTTCCTTTTGGGCTCTTTGTTGCCGCATGGCGCCAATGGTGGAGTCAAGGGACGGTAGCAATGCTATTTTGGGATTTGGCACCAGCGTAGTTCCAACAGTAATGTCACTTATCGTTTTCCAGGTGGTGGTATCCCTGCCAGAAGATGTAACTGTTGCCACGGGTACCCGTCTTGTTGCTGTTTGCGTAGTTGTGGCAGTTGTGGTGGTATGTTTACTGATATCTGCGATGTAATTATCTTTTTCCTGTTCTTTTTTATTAATCGTCGTGTCCAGCGCTGCAATCTGCTTTCTTAATTCTTCGGTTTTCGAGGGTAGTATACTGTCAACCTTGTTCGAAACGTAGGAAATCTTCTCTATCTCAATATCTTTTTCGAATATTATCTGATCGATGATCACCGCGCCCAGAACAGACATAATTAGCGCCAGGCAGCATCTGAAAAATCGTAGTAGCCAGCTCGGATGGATGGATAAGATGATTTGCTTTTCAACCTGTACAATGATGACGATGGAGAGAAGCCCGGCCAGTATGCAACCCGGCAAACTGAGTGACAGGTAACGGTGGGCAAAAGTAAAACCAATGAAGAACCAGAGAATGCAAACGATCAGCATGGCTGCGGTGTACTTTTTCACGGATTTGAATGCGGCTTCGCTGCAGTTCCGCAGGATATTATAATTGTATCCGGTGAGGAAGCAGCCGAAACGGATCCAGAGATGTTTCATAGCGCAGGGTTTTAAAGGTTTTTGTTCAGAATCATGTGACTGGAAATTGCCGCAAGGCCATTCCTGAATCCGCGGGTATAGCTGATAATGATGCCATGCCCGACTCCCTCGTTGAGCTTTGCCTGTTCTTCGATTTCTTTGACCTGCCTGATGTGGCTTTCGGCAATTTCCTTTTTTACGGTAAGCTCTTCCACCGTATCTATCATTCCGCTTCTGCTCCTGCTGGAGATGTGGAAGTTTATTTGCCGGATAAAGTCGTCGTAAAACGTTTTTACCTTCCGGATTGATCTTTCCAGGTCATTCTTCAACGCGATCACATTTTGATCCAAATGAGTGATATCCGGATTTATCAGAGCATCATTATACCCTTTAGACTCATAATTCTTGTCGAGGAAATCGTATAGAAGATGTAGTCCACCATTGAGCGGTGTAGCAGCTTTCCCGTCAGGCTGGTCTCCCGGTGCATCCTTCTCAATGAAAGTAGTTTCCGGGATATCGGGTATTGCGTTTTCAATTGCCAGATGGTGGTTATGACCATTTTGACGTTGCCGGTTGAAAATATTGAAGAGGCTCATATGTTTTATTAAATAGTGATTGTCGGCACCTTATATTTATTATGCCCTTTATTATGACAGGATTCGCAAAGCGTGATGAGCAAGCGATCGGGGTACTCCCAGGGAAGGCGGAACTTCTGCTCGCTTGCTATAAACTGGTATTGCCGGTGATGTACCTGCAAGTCTTTGTCGCTACGGCAATGCACACAACGATGCATATCTCGGTGTAGTATTTCTTTTCGTCTTGCCTTCCAGTTGGGGTGAAATAGAAGGGCGCCATAACTGCCATGCGATTTAACCTTCAGGAGGTCCTGCTTTTTAGGTGTTACCGGAGGCGACTTGGCAGGAATATCTTCCTCGATATATCTGCGATAACATTGGTCTCCCTTAAACTGCAAATATTTATACGGCGCGTCGTTTGGAGTTGTCATAATAGTACAGGTTGGAGTTTATTGAAATATAGTTCCGATCGGGTCAATTTATTGCTCCCACTTACAAAGGGTTCTGGTTGTCATTGCTTTTTCAAGGGAAATGCTGATGATTCGGTGCTTACAATTACTTAGCCCACGGCAATCCGATTTATAATGATACTTTGTAGCACTTTTGCTGTCGCAGACATACACCGTTATTGGGTTGCAGTGAGTATAGCTTATAAGCAGCCAGGTATACAGGAGTTTCATGGTTCGATCGGTTCTGAAAAGGGGCACATAGAACTGGCATTATTGGTTAAGTCGTATGACAAAGCCTGCAACAATGAATACAGCCATTCGCTTTTTTGTAGCGTTTTGTTGCTTCGCGAACCGCTTCCTGGCAGGTTTCAAATCCTCCCAGATAGGTCCGGTTATACATCATGGGAAAGTATTCGCAGGTACTGACGTGAACTTCATGATCGCCGTTGAGCTGGGGGTTATTGTTTACATAATAGTTCTGTTTCATAGTGTTGTTTTTAATTTATGAAACAAAAGTATATTTCATCAACCTCCTTTTTTTATGGGAAACCGTAATCAGTTATTTTCTTTTGAAATTTCTTTTGAGATGCTTATATAGCACCTAAATCCTTGCAGTGGGCCACCAGTTGTTCATTTTTGGTAAAGCCAAGTGCATCTTTCATCTGATTGAGTTTCTTTTCTACGCTGCTTAGGCCGGATGGTTTTATCCCGTTGCGTTGAAGGTGCGCGGGTATGTCTTTCTGAAGCATTCCCTGCGCAAGCAACGTTATGATCAGGATATCAAATTCTGAAAATGAGTAGGCGTTCTTTTTGTCGATCGACTGCCTGATATGATATGGCAAATAACGCCGGTGCTGGGCTATTTCATTGATGGCTTCTTTAAGCGACCGGATGTCGTTTCGGCCTTTGGCGACAAAACCGTCTATGTCGTACTTGTTGTAAAGTTGTTCAATAACAGCCGGCTTGTTTTCCAATGAGAAGACCAGGATATTCAGATCGGGCTGTACTTCCCGGGCAGCGGCAATCAGCTCTATACCACCAGATAATACCTGCTTACGATCATCCTGAATGAATGATAAATCTGTAATCAGGAGATCGAAGGAGTTTCCGGCTTTAACTGCCTGTGTGATCTTATACAAAGCATCATCGCAATAATAGGCATGTGCTATATCTGTGATAGCCAAATCTTCCAGTGTTTTCTGCAGAGAAATATTGGCGCTTTCGATATCTTCAGCAATAAGTACCTTTTTAATCATAAGGATTGAGCTATTGGAATGGAAATGTGAATTTTTAATCCTTTAGCAGGATGCTCAAATGTATATTGCCCGTCAATTCTTTTAATACGGTTTCCCGTATTCTGCAGTCCGTTTCCATACTTAACTTGCGGAGAAATACCGATGCCATCATCGGTATAGAGAATCTGAAGCTGGTTGTTTTGACATTCGAATTTTATCATCACGGAGTTGGCCTGGCTATGTTTTTTCATATTGATCATTAATTCCTGGAGAATATATTCAACTTCATGCTGAGCCTGCACACTGATCCGGCTCCAGAGCATAGGACCGTTGCCGAAGATCAGGACCTTGATTTGTTCAGATCCAAAAGATTCCAGCAGGTTGTCAATTTTAACGTGAAAAGGGATCTTTGAGATAGTGGGATTTTCGTAGGAGATATCGCGGGACTGCTCATACAGCACCTCGATCTTATCTATTAATTCCTCCTGATCTACAGACGCTTTATGCTCAAGTTCTGTCATGATGCGGTACAAGCCATTTGCTACCACGTCATGCACTTTCTGGGAGGTTTTAAGCTGATATTCCTGTATTGCCTGCCGGGATGCAAATTCAATTTGTTGCCGGCGCCGGCGGTACCGAAGGATTAAAGCGATTCCGGCGATAATGAAGAGCAGGATGGTTAGCGCCAGTATGAACCGCTGTACTACCAGCTGGGTTTTCTTTTGTGCATTATCTTTTTGCAGCTGAAGATTGTCGGCTTTGTTTTTTGCGGCTTCGTACCGGATTAATGCAAATTGGTTCTTCGCGGCGTTCTGGGCCGTTTGGATACTATCCGTCAGGTGTTGGTAGCGGATGAAATAAGGTTTCAGCAGGTTAGTGGGGCTGAGGGTAATAAGTTTTGAAAGTGCTTCGACTTCGTCGTCCGGACTGTTCATTTCCCTGGCAATTTCGTACCTTCTTACCGCATAATGAAGCGCCGAATCGGGCAGGGAGAGCGAATAATAGTCTGACAGATGCGCGTAACTGGCATTGAGTCCCCTGATATCGTTTGAATCCTTACGGATTTGCAATGCAAGTTGCAGCTCAGGGCCGGCGGAGTATGCAGCGTTTTTCAGCCATTTAGTTTTGGCATAGTTGGAAAGTACCCGGGCATATTCTTTTTTGTTTTTACTCTCAGCCAGCAAGGATCTGTATAAATCGATAGCCTGGTCATAGTCGCCTTTTTTCTGATAAGTAAGGGCTATGCTGTTAAGGGCAATGGTCCTGGCCTTTGGATGTTTTATATATTTGAGTGCCTTGCGATAGTAGTCGATAGCTGCGTCATAGTTTTTAAGGTTAAGGCAGATATTGCCCAACTCATGGTAAATTGAGCTGAGGCATTCCTGGTCTTCTTTTTTGTGTTCATCAAGATAAGTAAGGGATTTCAACAGGCTTTCCTGTCCTCCGTAATGGTCTCCCTCATATGCCTGGATGATACCCATATAAGTATAGGCCATTGCAATTTCCAAACTGTCTGTGGCCCCGGTGGCAACGAGATTAAAATAATAAAAGGCAGAATCGTTGTTGTTGTTATTGAAAAATGATTCCCCTTTTTCCAGCGTGGGTGCAGAAATCGGTTGCGGGGGTTCCTGGTTGGAAGTACAGGCTAAAAAACCGCTGAGGAGTAGGGGCAGGATAATGTTTGAGGGGCGCACTAAGAATTATTTCTCTTAAAAGTATCGAATTTCTCAATTTTGAGGAATTATTATTGGTTGGCGCTAAAAAAGTGAGGCAAGAACTTCTTGCCTCACGGAGATGATACATCAGGGTTTCCTTGGAGGAATTGTTCCGGTTTCGCCGCCGGTATCGTCCAAAGTAGTGACCTGTTCGCCATTGTTATGGTTGCTGTTATTGGGATGGCATGGGCTCAGGAATGCCAGGAAGAAGCCTAATATGATGTGAAACATTGTTTTAGTTTTTAAAATGTTTAAGCAATAGGCTGCCGGTTGCCGGGCATCCGGCAGCGGAGTTTCGAGTGGTTGAAGAAGCGCTTCTTCTTTTTTTGGGAAGTGTGGGCGTGGATCACGGAAGCTGATTGTCGCTTCCCAAGCCGGTAACCGGCCTCCGCTTTCTTTGCCCGGGGTGTGAATAGGTTCTGTACAGAGTACCTCGTAGCTAAGGAGGCATTTACCCGATTGCAAAACGAAGATATGTCGAGGTAAAAGGTTGATTTACAAACAATTCCAATAATTCCGCTAATTCCTGGTATTCCATTTATAGTTCCGGGAATGCGGGTTTAATTCCGATTATTCAGTTCTATAATTTTATTTATGGCGACACATTATCCTGATTACCGGCAACTCGTCATGCGGGCGTTTGAACGAAAGAAGAAAAACAGTACGCTACCTCACGGCTTGATGCACCTGAAGCCGGCGAAGGTCAAAGAGGAATGTGTGAAGAAATGCACAAAAGAGGTAAATAGGCGGGATGAAAAAATCATCAGGGATTTCTGTGGAGATTTGAATGAAGAGAGAAGCTGCCATGATATTATGCAGCGATGCGACAGGGATAAGTTCCGGCCGTTGATAAATTACCTGAATGGGAGGTCTGAAAGTACAGATGAGAAGAATATCGAGCTCCTTGCCTGGCTGATTGACTTTCCTGGCAGGCCCTGGGAATTGGGGAAAACGTACTCCGGTGATGATGATGAAAATGGAGATCCTGTGTTAAATGAGGCTACCCCGGCAACAGTAGATCAGGAAACGGCACCGGGTTCCCCAGCCACCCCGCTCGTAGCTGGAAGGGATGAATTAACCGGAAATCCGATAATTCCGGAAAATCCGGCAATTCCATTCCTGATGTATAGCTCAAAGGAAAAGGAAGGCGCGGGTGTTAAAGTCGCAGAAACCAGTAATCAAAAAAAATTAAGAGGGAGATCCACGAGAACATTGGCCGCCGCGGTTATATTATCGCTGGCACTGGGAACAGGTGGTATGTGGTGGTGGAAAGATAATCCGCGGCCCGGCGGTAACTGCATGTATTGGCAGGAAGATCATTACGAGCCTGTAGCCTGTAACCAGAAAATAGCTAATGGGAGGGTCATAGCGGCAGATACAATGAAGTTGAAAAATTTCAGGAAGATAACCAGGCCGGACACCATCACCTACCAGGCTATAGGAAAGGTTTGGTATTCTAAAATTAACGACAAGATAGAATACTATACAGCGGGAGGAGAGCACCCGGTGGTCTTTGGCCGTCAGCTGAAGCCAATTACTGTCTATATTATCGATAAGTATATCCGTGGAATGAATGAGTGAAAGGTTGCCCTTCTTCAAATCCCCAAAAATGCTTATCTTAATTTCTACTACTTAGCAATTAACACTAAAGAACCCTAAAGCCGTGTTTGATACATTTTTTGAAAAATATCCAGACTATCGTATTATCCAAAAACCGAAGAGCGATAACGTGGATGAGTATATTGGCAAGCTGCCGGTTCAGCTCATCCAATTTTTGAACGCTTACGGATTTGGAACGTTTATGAATGGTTACCTGAAATTGGTTGACCCATCGGAGTATCAATCGGTTTTTGATGAAGCCTATAATAATAAGGACAAGGAAATTGTTTTTGCGGTTACCGGTCTTGGCGATTTCCTGACCTGGACGGGAGATGCGATACGCGCAGTTTACTTCAAAAATGGTGGCGATTCCATTATCGAAAGCGGGGATGACATGGAATGGTTTTTTAATATGGATTTAGCGGACAAGGGTTTCTTAAGAGATAACTTAAATGATACCAATTATCTCATCGCAAAGGAAAGGTTGGGTGAACCGGAATATGATGAATGCTATGGATTTGTCCCACTGTTAGGATTAGGAGGGAAAGAAAAAGTGGATAATCTTCAGAAAGTAAAAATAAAGGAACATATTTCCTTAATTGCCCAAATAATGGGTAAGATTGAATAGTGAAAACAGTGGGTGAGGCAAAATTGCTTTTTCCCTTTCCCCGAATGGCCTGAATGCCCCTTCTTTTGTCGCAGATGGCCTTTACGGTGATAACTATAGTATTTATTTTTGGACTGTATCTGAAACCAGCATAAAAAATTAAATACTAAAACCGATCAGATGAGAAAGATAATCTACGGAATCAATCTGACTGCAGATGGTTGCTGTGATCATACCCAGTTAAGTGGCGGCCCGGAAATCCATGAGTATTTCACGGACCTCATGCGGGATGCTGACCTGATCATCTACGGACGTAAAACCTACGAGTTGATGGTTCCTTACTGGCCTGACGTCGCAAAAAAACAATCCGGGACGAAATCGGAGATCGAATTTGCGAAAACATTTGACGCCATTGATAAAATTGTTTGTTCCCGGTCGTTAGACAAGGTTGAAGGTAATACGAGAATTATTCGTGAGAACCTCGCAGAAGAAATCTTAAAACTGAAACAGGAATCCGGCAAAAATATTTCAATCGGAGGTATAAGCCTGCCTGGGGAATTAATCAGACTTGGCCTGGTGGATGAATATTATTTTCTCGTTCATCCCATCATTGCGGGTGAGGGAAGAAGGTTGCTGGATGGTACAGGTCCGGCTCAGCGGGATTTAAAACTGGCAGACTCGAGAATGCTTCCATCAGGAGCTATAGCGCTTCATTACGTGAAACAATGATAATGCGGGTATTCAGGTGAAAGTACTGGTACAGGTCTCAAACCATTTAACCAATAATTTAATTAAAAGACTGACGGAACGCCATCGGCGACAGGTTGGTTTTGGTCTTGAACAATTTACTGAAGGATTGCAGGTGTTCAAAACCCAACTCGTAGGCGATCTCGCTGACGGAGAGATTGGTGGTTGATAGTTTTTCTTTAGCCACTTCTATGAGCTTATTGTGCAGATGCTGCTGGGTATTCTGGCCGGTAAGGGATTTCAGTAACCCGCTCAGGTAACCCGGTGAGATATTTAAGTTTTCGGCAATGTAGGCAACGGTGGGCAGGCCTTTTTGAGCAAGCATGCCGCTGTTAAAATAATTGGTGAGCAGATCTTCCAGTTTGGTGAGTATCTCATGGCTGGCGATCTTGCGGGTTATGAACTGGCGCTGGTAGAACCGCTCTGAATAAGTCAGTAATAGTTCCAGTTGGGCAATGATCACGCTTTGACTGAACCGGTCGATATTAGCATTGTACTCCTGCTCGATATTTTGCGCAATAGATGCGAGCATTGTTTCTTCTTTGTCTGATAAATAAAGCGCCTCGTATACGGAGTAGTTGAAGAATTCGTATTGCTTGATGGTTTTAGCCAGCGGCGTGTTCCATAAAAAATCCGGATGGATCAGGATCATCCAGCCCTCCGGACGGTGCATCATACCACCATTTTCAATTTCCACTCCAAAGACCTGGCCGGGTGCCATAAAGAAGAGTACACCTTCATCAAAATCGCTGGCCTGCTGGCCGTATTTGAATTTAGCATTCTTTACCCTTTTCATGGATATTGTATAAAAATCATAGATCAAACTGAACTTGCCTTCGGCAAGGGGCCTGGTCAGGTCGTCCATCCGCACCAGGCTGATCAGCGGGTGCGCGGGCTTGGGCAGGCCCGCAGCCCGGTGATATTCGGTAATTGTGTGAAAATGAAAAATCTGCTTATTCATAGCTTTGATAAAGTTCGTTATTTTTTATGGTAAGCCCGGGCAAACTCCTGAGCGAAATCGGCAAGTTTAACCTTCCCCATTTTCGGCTGGTTCCGGTGAAAGTTCTCCAGGGTTTTGCCACTGTGCATAACCGCCTGCATTTCCACGAGGGTCTCCGCCAACTTTTCCGGCACTTTAGCCATCTTCAATCCCTGCAGCATTTGCTTTTCAGAGAGCAGCACCCATTTTAACCAGGGCTTGCCTACTGCGCTTCCAATGATCTTTGCCGCTTCATTGCAGGTCATTTCCTCGCTGCCTACATAACGGATGGTTTTTTCTTTGGGTAATAATAGCAGTTCCTCCGCAATGGCATCCGCAATATCTTTTGGCGATACAAAAACGATCCGGTCGTCTCCTCCATAGTTCCCCATGAGCAGGCCGGTTTTGCCGGTTAACAACGCCCCAGGGCCGTAATAACGTAGTGCCAGCAATTTGCCCATAAGGCCCTTGCCTCTGATCAGGTCGATGGACTGATAGAAGTTGGTATAAAAGGCCGCAGGCCGCATGATGGTAATGGAGGCGTTAAGTCCGTCGAATACATGCTCTGCGTTTTCGGCTTTCACCAGGTCTGCTGCCCAACCGCTCAAAAGTACAACCCGTTTGGTGCCGGCTTCTTTGAGTGCCTGAACATAGTTTTGCGATATCCGGCGCAGGTAAGCTCCCATATCAGGTTCCGTAAAGCTCAGGGGAATCATTGCATAAACGGCATCTGCACCGGTGAATGTATCGGTCAGAAACCGGGCATCGGAGATCGAGCCAATAGCAGGGGTAGCGCCTGTTTTTTCGATAGCTGCCCGCTTTTGGATGTCGCTGCTGATAACGGTTACCGCATGTCCCTGGGCGATCAATATTTCTGTCAGCGGCAGGCTGATGTTCCCTAAGGAACCTGTAACAATAATTTTCATCGCTGGTTATTTGGTATAAATACTGTTCTCAATATCGGTAAGCAAGGTAGCGTGCGTTGGGCGCCATTTTAAATTCTCCTGTGTCCAAACGCTCGATGCGGGACAGTCGATGGCGGCCATCTGTGAGAACCAGCCAAAATGTTCAGCGGCTGCTTCCGGCATTACCGGAACTACCGGGAAATTCAGTTGTTTACCTATGGCTTCCGCTATCGTTTTAACTGTAATCGCTTCTTCGGCTGAAGCATGATAACGGGCTCCCGGTTCGGCGTTTTCCAAAGCCAATCTGTACAAATGGGCAGCATCCAGCCGGTGTACGGCGTTCCAGCGATTTTGTCCGTCGCCGATATAAGCAGATATTCCTTTTTCTCTGGCGATATTGACCAGAATGGGTACGAAACCATGTTTATCATCATCGCCATGTACCGATGGAGATAAACGGATCACTGCTGTACGCACACCCAGCGCGGCTACTTTATCTGCGGCTTGTTCAGAAGCCCTGGGCCAGGCCGGGTTGAACGGAGGAATGATATCTTCGGTAGCCGGCTTGCCGGGACTGACCAGGGCTGTGCCGGAAGTAACGATCAAAGGACGGTCAGAACCGGCCAGCACATCGCCGATGGTTCCAATGGCTGTTTTATCCACTTCGCATACTTCCTTAAACCGGGTAAAGTCGTGGATGAAGCCGGCATGGATCACGCCATCTGACTGAGCGGCGCCGCTGCGAAGGCTTTCCAGGTCTTCGAGGTCGCCACGATGAACTTCTGCACCTGCTTCGATAAGCTTTTGGGCTGAGGCATCTGAACGGGCCAGCCCTAATACCTGGTGGCCGGCAGCTAATAATTCCTGCACAATGGCAGTACCGACGAAGCCTGTAGCTCCTGTAACGAATACACGCATGATTGTTTTTTCTTTTGTTGACACAAAGATGAGTTGCTTTAGTGAGGTTGATTTATCCAAAACTGCGTTTGATTTAGCTAAAACAGGGAAAGAATTGTGTAATTAACTAATTTTGATATCCGGTTGTGAAATCCCGGGTTTTGTACGCACAGATTACAAACAACCAATTTAGTTTTAGCAATGAAACATAACGAGGTTAAACCTTGCTTAGCATTAGCCACCTATATTCATTCTTTCTGGGAATTGAAAGGAGATGACAGCGACCACCAATGGGAACGGATATTTCCTGATGGCTGCCCCGGGATCGTTATAAATTTAGGAGGATCCTGCAAAACCGACAACGGCCTGGCTACCATGGATCACGGGAAAACATACGTGGTAGGAGCAATGACTTCCTTTAAAGATAGTTTTATCGACAGCAACACCCATCTAATGGGAGTGTGCCTGAAACCAGCCATGTTTTCGTCTTTTTATAACTATGCGCCACAAAATGAGTTGACGGATCATACTATTGAGTTTGACTTAGCCCATTCATTTGATGTTGATAAGATAAATAATGATCCCCATGTTTATCTCAACAGATATTTTTTGGACAGGAAAAGAAATATCAACCAGTTGCTTCAGCCTGTTTTAAACGATATCCATATTTCTAAAGGAATGTTAAGCATCTCTGAAATGGCAAAAAATAATTTTATAACTGTCAGGCAATTGGAGCGGATTTTTAAAGCCCATATTGGATTAACCCCCAAGGAGTATGTAAAGATCATTCGCTTCCAGTCGGCTTTTTCTATGATGAGTGACAACAGCCCAAAGAAAAGCTTGTCAGATATAGCGTTTGAATGCGGCTTCTATGATCACGCACATCTTACCAATGAAATAAAGCAACACACGGGACTCACGCCTTCCCAATTTTAATTTTGTCGCTTTTTTCCAAAAGATAAACCAGGCCAGGTACTTAATTTTGCGTAAAAGGATTTTAAATGAAAAAAGTAATTTTGAATTTAGCGGTCAGCTTAGACGGGTTTATTGAAGGGCCAAATGGTGAAATTGATTGGTGCATTATGGACGACGATATGGACTTTGGAAGTTTTATTGCAAGCGTCGACACCATATTTTACGGAAGAGTGAGCTATGATGCCTGGGGGAATTTCCAACCTGATGCAACTACCAGTCCTGCAGAAAAAGAGATGTGGGAGGGAATACACTCAAAAAATAAATTTGTTTTCTCAAGCCAGAGCAGACAAGACAGCAAAGCTACCTTCATAGGCTCCGACATAGCAAACCGGGTTGCTGAAATCAAGCGACAAGATGGTAAAGATATCTGGCTATACGGTGGGGCAAGTCTTATTAAAACATTTATAAATACAGGTCTTATTGACGTCTATAAAGTATCAGTGCACCCGGTAGTTTTGGGAGCTGGCAAACCATTGTTTGAAGATTTGAAAGAACGAATAGGTTTAAGGTTGATTGAAACCAATGTTTTCAAGTCGGGTGTAGTGCAACTTACCTATGAGCCGGGGAAATAGATACCGGAGGATTTACTTGTTACAAAAGACAGTATAAATTGAAACGCCTTCAAGTTATCGAAGGCGTTTTTTTATCAGTTGTCTAACCCAAGTTGTTTTCTCATGTCGAGGTTAAAATCATATTGTTCCTCAATCGAAATGGCTCTCCGGGAGTTTTCATTAATGTCTTTTCCTTCCTTTGTCCAAAGAAAAGGATAAAAGTTAAAGACTTTATCGCCGTTTAACTTTGAAACTTCGTCCCGCCAATTTGTCCACCTGCTGCCCTCATAAAATTTATCCAAGTCATTGTTGAAACAGAAGTCCAGGAATTGGGTATAAGTAAGGTCCATTTGTTCATACTCCAAATTATCTGGCGAAAAATAATAGACGTTTCCTAAGTCCTTGCCAAGCCCTCCGCCATTTAGAAGATAAAAGCCTCCAATAGCATCATCGGCAATTAACAGAAATGATGGACTTTCACCAAATTCTTTAAAAGATTTCCCTTTATTCCAATCAGGAAGTGTCCGATTAATTTTTGAGCTACCTGAACCAAGAATCCTAATCCAGCCATCATCAATTAAAAGTCCGCCTGTCATATAAATAATTGCACCCATTGGGGAACGGGTTGTCACCTGGGTTTTGTACAACGCATCTTTTGCTTTTGAGGTGTCAACCGGTAAGATCTCAACTTTGTTTTTTGCGGATTTAATCCACTCATCTACAAATATCCATCCCGGATCAGTTTTGTTGATTAGTTCTTCAACTTGTCTCATTTTATTTTGGGCTGTCATTGGTAAGGCATACAAGGTCAGCAAGACTATTATTAGATATCGTATCATAACCTTTGTGTAGTTTTCGCAAGCTATTATTTTTTCGGCTATCTAACAAAAAAGCGCAGTGACTGGCCGGATAACGCAAATATAACTCATGATTGGTTTAGATTATCCAGCTGACCTATATAACAACCCATATCAGCCTTCCTCAACGATGTAGAATAGTTCATCGGTTACGTGTTCGGTAAAAATATTGGAGTATACCTGAGGTATGTCATCACAGCAACCTAATGTCAGGCGACAGCGTACAGCATGTTTTCCGCTAAAATGGCTAATTTTCGACACGATTAACTCACCAGGCATTAAATATATATTAGGCTGCCCGGTGCCGCAAAACCAATCCTTACACAATTTTTCACTTGTCTTTACCCATTGTCCCCGGCTGTTCAGCATTTCCCGGTGCATCTGGAAAACACTGAAGGTAATCCCTAATGATACCGCCGTATCTGACTTATTACGTATAATGATCATTGAGGCGTGATAGTAACGGTTTGAATCACAGTAATGGTTAATTGAACCGTCCTTCTTAAGGTATTCCATGTGCTTCACATACGGGGGACGAGGTATCTACCTGTACCGCTATATGAGATTTTGAATACCTAAATATGCAAAGTTTTGGATACTCTTTGAACCGCCCTTCTTGTCGTAACCAGTATCGGCTTCCTGTAAATTATTCCATAACTGATATCGGGAAAACTTGCCTATCCGTAAAATATTAAAATGAGCTAAAAATATCCGACCAGATATCTTTTAGCTCATTTTAATAATTGAACCAATCAACTCAAGGTTCTGTGTGATCGTGTTCCAATGCCTTCTTGAATTTATTATACAGTGTCCAATCGGGATCCGGCTGGTTATCCATCCAGCCATAGGTAAGGCCCTCAAACCTTGCGCGGTAGAAAGTGTCATTTTCCGGGTACATTCTTATTCCGTCGTAATATCTTCTGAGGAAATATTCAAAATTAGCACGGTCCTTTCTGCCTGCAAATTTTTCACCTTCGGCGTAACCATAATTGTATTCCCGCTCGTACTCAGAAAGTACAGGCCCTGATGGATTAGACCGGGGAGGAGGAAGCGTTTGGGCATGAACCGATAATGATCCTACCAGTGCAATTAAAAGTACCGCAACTGTTTTAGCCGCTACATTCCATTTTAAACATCGTTTTCTTTTATTTTCCATAAAATAGTATTTAGGCAATGAAATTAGCCTTCCTTACTATTAAAGGATAGTATAAAGACGACAAGTTTGGTTCCCGGTAAAAAGTCGCGGGTACTTGATAAAAAAAAAGCTGCTGGCCCGTATCAGCAGCTTCCGCAGATCCATTTTCTATACGGAGGATCTTATCCAATTTCAATTGTCCTGGGTGCTTTTTGCTTTGCTTCTTCTTTCTTTGGGATAGTAAGCAACAGCAGGCCGTTTTCGTAACGGGCATTTATTTTTTCTTCATCCACTACATCCTTTTGAAGTTCGAAGCTGCGCTGAAATGATTGATAGCTGAACTCCCTGCGGCTATAATTTTTTTCCTTGGTTTCTTCTGTATGTTGTTTGGCAGAAGAAATAGTGAGCAGGTTGCCATCAAGTGTGATCTTAAAATCTTTTTTATCCATGCCGGGAGCGGCTACTTCAACTTCAAAGTTATCGTCCGTTTCCCGGATATTTACAGCCGGAACCGTAGTGCTGGTGGATGAATAGTTATTGTTTCCCCAATTAAAAAGTTCGCGGCCAAAAAAGTCATCGAACAAAGCCGGGAATGCGGGGAACTGATTCCCGTTCCTCTTAATAAGTGACATATTAACCTCCATTTTTAAATAGTGAGCAATAAATAATGATTTCGTTAGTTGGCTGGCCAGCCTCAAAAAAAAATTTACAATCGATATGCCATCGTCAAAAAACTGATTTTTTTTCAGGAAAACTGACATTATTTACCCTCTTAATAGGAGGGGAAAGGTTATCCTGTCAGCCCACCCTTTAACTTCATGAAGAAGGCTGATATCTTAAAGAATCATGTTAAGTTTGAGTATGGAAAATTTATTGAAGTATATCCATTCTCTCACCAACTTTACGCCAGACAACTGGTGTGCGCTTGCCCCGGCATTAACAACGGTGGTGTTCTCCAAAGATGAATACCTGTTACAGGCCGGTAAAGTTTGTGACGCCTTGTTTTTTGTGAGCAGCGGATACTGCAGGGCCTTCTATAACAAGGATGGGCAGGATATTAATACCGCTTTCTTTTTTGAGAATGATATCGCTACCAATATCAACAGCCTGGCTACCGGTGAAAAGTCGGCTTTCTCCATCCAGGCATTGGGGCCGGTAACGGCTATCCGCTTTGACGTAAAGAAGCTGCGCGAAGTATCCCTGCTGGACCCTGCTATAGAAGCGTTGGGCCGGAAATGCCTTCAGCAGATTGCGGCAAAACAGGAAAAGCATGCCGCCATGTTTAAATTAATGAGTCCGCAGGAACGTTACGAATTCCTGGAGGAGCATGACCCCGGCTTGTTGCAACGGGTGTCGCTTACCCTGCTGTCGTCCTACCTTGGCGTAGCCAGGGAAACATTAAGCCGCATCCGCAGCAGGAGATAGGCACCTTGTTTGTGACGATTGTCACAGGTTAAAATGGTTGGATCTGTGGATCTTTACACCATTAATTTTAAACCATTTAACAACAGAAAGTATGAATGCAACACAATCAACAGAAACCGTACTTCGCTTCATTAATTCATTGAATGAAGAAGATTTTACCACGGCACGCAACTGTGTGACCGATGATCTTACGTTTAACGGTGTAATGGGAACCCGTAATGGCGCTGATGCCTACTTCAAGGATATGGAGCGGATGAAGCTGAAATATAACATCCGGAAGGTGTTTGCTGACGACAGCGATGTGTGCCTCTGGTACGATGTAATTATGGATGACAAACCCATACTAAGCTGCGGCTGGTATCAGTTGCAGGACAACCGTATCCGTTCGTTCCAGGTGGTATTTGACCCGCGGCCATTATTGGAAACGGCGAAATAGTTTCGTCACGACAGCAGCCCATGTTTAAAAAAAGCCATTCCTTTACGAATGGCTTTTACTTTTTCAAACATTCACACTAGTTATGGGAAATATCTCTTTTGTTGATTAGTTTACGCATATTTTCCAGGATGGTATTTGCTTCTTCGAAATGCGTATTTAACTTCGGTACCATATCCCTGGCATAGGTACTGATGGCGGTATCCTTAGAGGCTACTGCATTATTAAATTCAAACAGCGTTTTTTTATGATCCTCGATCATCTGTTTAATATAGGCCCTGTCAAAATCTTCTTTCTTAATATCTGTCAGCGTTTGTTCTGTCGCTTTTGCATCGTCTGTAAGATCTGCAGGCATGGTAACGCCTGTTTTATTGGCAATGGCCTGTAATTGTTCATTGGCGGCAGTGTGATCTTTTTCCATCATCGCACCATACTGCCTCACCCGTTCATCCCGGGCTTTACTTTTTGCAAGTTGTCCAAGCCTTATTTCTTTAAGGTTAGCGGCAGCCGCGGTGGTGATAAAATTAACGGTAGCCTTTGGCAGATGATCCATACTTTCTTTCATCGCCACCGTACTGTCTTTTTCCGTTTGCTGGTCCGGTTTCTTTTGCTGCCCGCAGGAGAGAAGGGCAGCCACAGCCAATGTTAGAACAGGATATGTTTTCATCATTCCAGTTTTTGAAAGGATATCAAAAAAAGCGCCATGCCTCGAACCGGGGATTTTATCAATAAGATATGACACTTAAACATTAAACCTAGCCTTAGTCCGCTTGCGGGTATACCAGATACCAGCGGCAGCTAATGCCACAGCGCCTGCCAGCAGCCACCAACGGGTATTCCCGGCAGGCGGAATGTATTCCACGCCGTTCACCCCGGCAACAGCCGCTTCATTTACATACCTGCCGGAATGGGGCCTGGCGGATGCTTTGAAATTATCTGCCAGTGATTGCAGCTGTTGCTGCATTTCCTGGCCGGTTAACGGCTTCCCATGGCCGGTAGCCACCGTTTGGGGTTGCAGGGCCGCCAGTTTTTTCACACTGCTCTCTGCAGAGATCCAGTCAGGTGTGAAATATTTGGGAGGACCGGATACTTTTTTCGATTGGGTGATCACGTGAGACAGCGACTCCGCCTGGGTGGTTACAAACGCATCTCCCGCCAGCAGTACACCGTCGTATTCGCGGTAAAGACTGATATGTCCCGGTGTATGCCCGGGCGTATGAATATATCGCCATCCCTCCAGCCCGGGTACGGATCCGTCTTCCGGGAGCATAAGCAAATGGCCGTTCAGATTAATCCCCTGTTTGGGGAATGTCCACGACAGTAATGTCATCATACCGCCGCCGGCATATGGATCGGGAGGTGGATAGGCAGACCTGCCGGTAAGATAAGGGGCTTCCAGGTAGTGCGCATACACCGGCACATCCCATTCCGACAGCAGCGCCGGAAGCGCGCCGGTATGATCAAAGTGACCGTGGGTAAGAATGATAGCCGATGGTGTTGCCTGTGGCCAGAAGAGATGTTTGGCCACCTGCATAATTTTATGGGCGGAGGTTTGCAATCCCGCGTCTACCAGTACCCAGGAATTATTGGCTGGCTCATGAATGAGGTACATATTCACAAATACGTCGTGTATACCCCAAACGCCGGGCGCCACTGCAAACCACTTCTTATAAAGTTTCTCCTCGATTAACGTAATGTTTTCCATACCGGTTGTTTTCCTTCCATACAGCAATTACTGTTCCCTCCGAATGCCCCTGTCTCCCGAAAAATAAAAACAGTTATCTCAAACGGGTTATTTATTTTGCGGCAGAAGTGGACAAAAATAGCGAACAATGAAAATCAACCTGCTCTTCCGCCGCGGGAGAAAAGCATACCTGACAGGCATCTTCCTGCTTGCAGGTAGCCTTACCTCATATGCACAAAAGACTAACCAGGCGCTCCTGCTGGATGGCAATGATAACAACCCCTGTATTGGTATGGGTATCATCCGGAAGCATTGGACCGTGGAAGCCTGGATCAAAGGAAACGATAAAGTTTGGAAAGAACGCGAGGCGGTTATAGGCGGCGGTGAATATGCAGCCTATCCCAACATCGACAATCTCCCTTTGATGGTTAAAAACGGTCATTTACACAGCAAAAAAGCGAATATAACCGCACGCGGGATACTGGATAGCAACTGGCATCACGTAGCCGCCACCTGCAATGGCCTGGAAACCAAACTTTACCTGGATGGAAAAGAAGTGGGCCGCGCAAAAGGCGCGGTGGATATTTTGCCCGGCGCCATAGGCACCAACGATATGGACTCCAGCACCTTTGGCGGTTGTATCGATGAAGTACGGATATGGACTACCGCACTGGCTCCCGCCACCCTCCGCCGGTGGATGTATCAGCCGTTGGGCCCTTCGCACCCTGACTTCCAGGCACTCAAGGGCTATTATACCTTCGATGATATGCAGGACGATGTATGTCTTAACATGGTGGGGAAAGGTCACCAGGCATATCATATGCGGAATACACGGAAAAAGTATAAAGAAACATCGCCGTTGGCGGCGCTGGTGAAAAATAACAATCCTTTATTTGTAACACCGCACCCGAAGCAACAACTGTTTAATGCGGTAACTATCCAAAGCGAATGGGATGCGGATCCGGGCAGCGCTAACGACGCGGTACTTAAACTACGTATAGTGGCTAACGGTAGTAAGGAGCCGCTGAAACTGACTGCTTTGCAGCTGGATTTATCGCGCAATACCCGGCTATCCGATATTACGGCAGTGCATGTATATGCTGCCGGTCAGACGCCGCGCTCCAACAGCAGGAAGGAGTTGTTTGGAACAGGTAATACCCCGGGGAAAGAAATGAAATTAGTTTTGCCTCCGGCAGATAGATATGCCTTGCAAGACGGGGTAAATTATTTCCTGGTAACCTTCGATGTAAAAAAGAACGCGGTGCCAGGAGATACTTTGTATGCAGATGTTGCTTCATTTGCTTTAAACGGCACCGCCTATACGCCGGAAGCAGCACCCACCAACATTATGAAAACAGTAGTACCCTCTTCTGCTACCAATGCACATATGGTGAAGCTGCTGCAATGGAATATCTGGCATGGTGGCGTGCACCTAGGAAATAATGGTCCCGGCCGGGTAAAGGAGTTACTGCTGCGGACCAATGCCGATATTATCAGTATGCAGGAAGCCTATGGTACACAACAGTTCCTGAATGACACGCTGGGGTTTCACCTGCAAACACCCGCCCCGGGTGCCAACCTCGCACTGTTCAGCCGTTACCCTTTGGAGCAGCATGCATCCGGTGATAATTTTAAATCCAATACCGCAACGGTGCTGCTGCCGGGCCGCCGGAAAGTATTGGTCGGCAACTGGTGGCTGAGGTATGCCAGTAAACATGAGTACACCGATTTTTATCCTATTCCGGGTTTGGATACTAACGACTGGATCAGGGAAGACAGTGAACTGGCGGTAACAGATGCCCGGAAAAACCTGGAGCAGAATATTAACCCGGTTGCATCTGCAGATACCTCGCTGCCGGTGATTTTGGCAGGGGATTTTAATTCGGGGAGCCACCTCGACTGGACCGCCAGGGCGGCGTTTTTACATTATGGATATGGTCCGGTGTTATTACCGGCTTCCAGGTTTATGCTGGAACGGGGTTACCGTGATAGTTACCGCGAGCTGCAACCCAATGAAGTAACGCATCCGGCAGGCACATTTGCGGTGATTTACGGGCACCTGCAAACATCGCGGATCGACTTTATATATTACAAAGGGCCGGGCATTAAAGCAATCGCTTCTAAAATTATCCGGACATCACCGGAGATAGATGACGTGTGGCCCTCCGATCATGCTGCGGTACTTACTACATTTGATATACGATAACAAGGCGAAATCGGTCACTGCCACACGTTTGAGGAGATCCGTCTCAGTAATGTGTAATCATTTTCTCATAGTAACCCCATCCTGGGAAACTTACATGAATGACTGCGACCAGTCATGTTGACAGAAAACAACACAGGAGCGAGGTTCGCTGTATCAGGCTGCTTTACGTGTAAGATGTCATTGGTATGGATTCACATTTGCGAATGAAATACGAAAGTATTGTTCACTCAAAAATGATGAAGTATGTTCTATCATGTAAAAGACCTGCAGTTTAATGCCCGGGTATCAAAACCGGATCCTGCATTTGCTACTTTATTACTGGAGCAGTTCGGCGGTGCAAACGGCGAATTGGCCGCTGCGCTCAGGTACTTCGGACAGGCATTTGGCGCCAGGAATCCATTTCCGGACAAGTACGACCTGCTGATGGATATAGCCACAGAAGAATTCAGCCACCTCGAAATAGTGGGCGCCACTATCCAGATGCTGTTGCAAGGCATCAACGGAGATTTGAAAAAGGCGGCAGAAGAGTCGGAGATCATGCAGTTACTGGATGGGAAAAAGGCGAAAGAAGAATTTATTCACAAAGCAATTGTAGCGCCGCAGCTGCTGGTGTCTTCCGGAGGCGGCCCTGCATACACCAACAGCCAGGGTGTTCCATGGTCGGCTTCCTATATCAATGGCGATTGTAACGGTGATCTTACAGTAGATCTCCGCTCTGATATGGCAGCGGAATCACGCGCAAAAATCACGTACGAATACCTGCTCCAATTTACTGACGATCCATATGTAAAGGAAACCCTTAACTTCCTGATGACCCGTGAAGTGGCGCACTTCCAGATGTTTGAAGCAGCGCTGGATTCCATACAGCCCAATTTTCCTCCGGGCGTATTGCAGTCTGATCCGCGGTACAGTAACCTCTATTTTAATATGTCCAGCGGCGCTGATATCCGCGGGGCATGGAATGAAGGCGAATCTTCCCAACTCGGCGAAACCTGGCAGTTTATTGAAGATCCTGTTAGTTATGTATTGCAAACAAACGGACTGCTGGATGTGGAACCAACCGGCACCAGCAGAACCCTGCAGGGTGTGGATGAAATAGACAAGAGTTTAAGCCTGCAGCGAAGCGAGGAAATAAACATGGCCGTACCGATTGGAGAACAGTCATGGAGTGAACATAACAATACCGACGGCGTACAAAAAAAGAGCAATGGAAAGGCAAGCCACGCTAAAAAGAAATAAAAAAAATAAGGCAGCAGATGCCGGGTATCATCTTGAAGTGGTTTATTATACTGATCCGCTTTGTTGCTGGAGCTGGGCGTTTGAGCCGGTTATTCAGCGGCTTGTTAATGAGTACGGAAAACGGTTGTCGGTACGCTATTGCATGGGCGGCATGCTATCGGGATGGAACAACTATCACGATACACTGCATGCGGTTAGCCGGCCTATACAAATGGGGCCAGTGTGGATGCAGGCAAAACAACTGACGGGTGTAGCGTTGAACGATACCATCTGGTTCACAGATCCGCCGGCATCTTCTTACCCGGCCTGTGTAGCAGTAAAGTGTGCTGCCCTGCAATCGGAGCAATTAGCTGCGCAATATCTTTTTAAGTTGCGGACTGCGGTGATGCTCAAAGCAAAAAATATTGCGCGGAAGGACGTGTTGATCTCCACGGCGGAGGAACTGGCGAAAGAGAATCCCTTGTTTGATGCGGGGAAATTTGCAGCGCAGTTAACAAGCCAGCAGGCTATTGATGCCTTCCGGGCGGATATGCAGGAAACAAAATACCGGGGCATCCATCGTTTCCCTTCATTATTATTACAGGTAAGAGATATCAGGAAAAGTTTACTGCTCACGGGAAACAGGCCCTTTGAGGCTATTACATCGTGTATTGACCAATTAGTTGCTGAATAAAATAAAATATCCGGATTATTTATCCGGATATTTTATTTTCCATTGTTCCAGTAATTCTTCAGCTTTGCCGGGTTCCAGGTGTTTAATAATAAAATCCAGTTTTTCTTCCCGCCGGTCGTCACCTTCTTTTGATTGAGGGGATCCGCAGTACCACAGGAAGGATAATCCCACTACCTGCCAGATAAGCTGGAGAAATTCTGACTGCCAGTTTTCCATTGTTTCCCGCATCATCTGTACGGCATATTCCGGTACTTCCGCGGGTTGCGAATGCGCCATCTGCTCATTCAGATAATCTTTCCATCCAAAGTACCAATGTAATGCTACGGAAGCAAAGAACAGGAATAGCGTTACCCAGAAGTAGGCTTTTCGCTTCAGGTAGGAGGGCTTTTTCTGATTTGTTTTCATAACCTGTAATATAACAGTGAATAAAAATTATACAGGTAAATGACTAACAAAATCAAGCCAGACCTAATACCGGTTATATATTAGCTTCCGGCGCCATTACTGAGGAAATAGTGAAACAGTTTGTCTGAATGATGTGGTTACTTATTACCGGTGTCTTTTTGTTTTACGGCTGGATTGCATTCCCAGGTAAACGGCAACGGCAATAATAACTACAATCAATGCGATCAGTGGTACTAACATAGTAAATGGTTTCTGGTATTCCTTCATTAATTATGCCATGTGTGTCGCCTGGAATGCTTGTTGTTGCTGCGTTTGCTGATGTGGATGGCACGATTTTGTAAGTGTATTTCAGGAAGAAATAAACCATATTACTCATTCTTAAATCAGGTTATTATGGAAAACATACTGAACCAGCAACGTGATGAAGGAAAAGTAGCAAAGGCGATAGAAAATCAAACGGCAAAACTGCCGTCCGATACTTTTTTGTGGGCATCTATAGGTGCCATGGGATTGTCGCTGGCCCTGCAATGTTTAGGCAAGAAACATGTGAGCCTTTTCATTGGTCAGTGGGCAGCGCCCTTCCTGCTTTTCGGTATTTACAATAAGATAGTTAAGGTAGAAGGTAACGATTAGTTACATGGTGAATGAAGAGGTGAAAACAGCAGGCGTCTTTTTTGGCGCCTGCTGTTTTTTGTCAGATGGATTGCTGAGTGGGAAGTAAACTGCTGGTCATTAAGTTGCAACGCCAGGGTTGACGCAGCAGGAACAGTACCAGTGAGGCGATATCTTCGGGAATCAGCATTTCTTCTTTCTGCTGCATTTCCAGTTTTTTTTCTGCCGGCATATCCAGCAGGTCAGTGCCCACCAATCCGGGTTCAATAAGCGATACCTTGATATTCGATGACTGTACCTCTTTTCGCAGCGCTTCTGAAAAGGCCTGGATGCCGGCTTTGGTGGCGGTATACACGGAGCTGTTGGCCGTTCTTACATCCGCGCTGAGGGAGCCGATAAACACAATCTGCCCCCCACCTTTGTCTTTCATACGCTTCACTGCCTCATGTGAGCAGGCCAGGTAGGATAGCAGATTGGTGTTGAGTACATATTGCCAATCATCGTAGGTGCCTTCCTGTATGCCCTTGAATGGCACCGCGGCATTATTGATTAGTATGTCGAGGCCTTCAAAATGTTCATCTACCTGTTTAAATGTTTCTTCAATCCCTTTTTTCTCTGCAATATCTGCTGTAAACCCATGCACCTTTCCCTCCATGCCAGCGTCTTTAAACGCCTGAATAGTATCGTTCAGCTCTGGCTCATGTCTGCCGAAAACCATCACCTTTGCGCCGTACGAGGCCAGCAGGAGGGCGGTAGATCTGCCAATTCCGGTGGTGCCGCCAGTAATCAGGATTTTTTTTCCTGTCAGTTCTTCCGGTTCATATTTACCGATTGATGAAAAATTTGTTTGCTCCATAAGAATACTTTTTAAATGGTTTACTTCCAGGAGATGGTAATCTGCTGGTTTCCTTTGAGTTTAAATTCAAGATGTCCGTTGTCACACGGCGTGCCGTTTATTTCCGTTTTCTCATCTGTTACTTTGATCCGGGGCAGGGCAGTACGTTTCTGGATGGCTATCATACGCATATGACAGACTCCCTTTTTATGTCCCAATACCCGGAAGGTCACCGTTTTGCCTTTTATGGTAAAGCTGCTGGTGGGATAGTCGATGAAAATGAGGAGCGATTCGCCGGGAACCACGTAATAGTGGCGGGGAATCAAAGCAAAGGCAAGGCCGGAACCGTATACTTCCTGGCCTACGGTCCCCGACTTGTTCCAGCCCTCCTGTAGATCTTCCACAGGTATCCACAACTGTTTCGCTACTTCCCCGGTTTTGGTGTCTTCTGACAGGCAATCTTCCGGTAACATGGGCGGATAATAATAGGCTGCCCGATAAATATAGTAGCGTGTAAATTCACTGAGCAGTAACCTGACTGATTCAGGTATGGGGATGTTTTCCGACATCAAAAGATAATCCCCGAAGGAAGAAAAACATTCGGTTTCCTCGTAAACGGCTGTATATGGCGCTTCCGGCAGGGGAAAAAGCGCGAAAAAAGTAGGGTAATTTTTTGCATAACCATAATTGCAGTCCCACAGCCATACATTTTTAAACATATTAGCGAGACAGAGAAAGCTGATATCCAGGAATACCTCTTCCTTTGTAAGGAGGTATAACTTCAATGCCGTAAAAGCAGAAAAAGCTGTATTGTTGGCCTGGTAAAAAATCTGAAATCCTTCTCCCTGCAACGAAAGACATGCTGCCTTCGCTTCCTGCAGATATATTTCTTCCTGCGTAAGCTCCCATGCCAGCAACATCACTTTTGCATAAATACCGGCTACATCTTTTTCTCCGCCTTTGCCTGGCGCAGTTTCCGCTTTTATTACTTCCAATGTTTCCATGTTATAGAACACCGGCCATTTATAATTAAAATGATGGGCTACTTTTATCGCGAAATCAAGGGATGAGAAAAGCATTTCCCTGATACTTTCATGTCCCTGTTTCATCAGCCTTACCAGGTTCATTAACGGGTGGTGAAGGTACCAGCTGTCCATTAACAAAGGAGTTTTATGTTCTTCCGATTTATCCAGCCTGTCCTGGGCTGCGGGAAGCCACCGGACCAATGTTTTATGTTTTTTATCATAGAAATCCGGTATCACCGCTACAAGATCCTTTATCGTCTGCATTTCGCGCCGGCTCCATTGCTGGTAATCTATCAGGGGGAGCAAAACACTCAGCTGCACCATCAGTTCCGGGGGTGTTTTATAATCACACACATAAGCGTTCAGAAAAGCATGGCCATTTACCTGGCACCAGCTGCCGGCGCTGTGTTCCAGATCGTGCCATGTTTTATCCAGTATTTCCGGCCAGTGGTGATATTGTGTTGCCGGTTTGGGAAGATGGAGATATATTTCTGCCAACAGGTCCATAAATTGTTTCGACATGGCTATTTCGTCAGCGGGTGCTTTGTCGTCCATTACCACAAATGCGTCGCTAATGGTGTAGGTTTTGCCCGCCTTTAAGGACTGTCCATCTGAAACAGGCAGCATAAAGCCTATATCAGGCCATGTGCCCCCCACTGAATTACTGGCGGATGTTTTCGTTTGCTCACAGTATTTATCAAGGGATGTTAGGTTTTGAAGATATAGTACGGACCCCGAGCCAGGTTCCTTTATGCTGAAATAGATCATTCCTGTACGCGGACCGTTTTGGGAAAGATGTATATCACCTTCCGGGATACCCTTGTAACCGGTTCGTTTCAGGGGCATAATATCACGTGGCCAGTAGTGAAAGATGAGCGGAACAACTGGTGTAACGGTTGTTTTACAACGGATAGAGGAGTATCCGTTATTATAGAGGTCCAGCGTTACCATATAGGAAGCTGCCAGTGTTTGCAGATGAAAAACAGCCTGGTTTTTTTTCTTGATGGTTTGCTTTATCACAATTTTGTCGTGCGGGGCGTATACCGCCCTGAAAGTAACACGGGGGCCTTCGGGCCATTCGGCCAACACCCATAAGGCATCTCCTGCGCAGTATACATAGTAATGACAGGCGCCGGATGGCTGGTAAAAGATCTCTTTTAATTCGGGATTATTGAATATTTCATTAATGGCCGTTGCATGAGGTGAAACTCCTTCCATAAATCATATATTTAAGCATGCTCCAGGGTTAAAATATGCAGGCACCACAAGGTGATCAGCAAGAGTTGTATACCGGCATCCAGCAGGTATATTTTTGATATCACTGCTTTGGATACATATATCACATCTACCAGTAGTAATACAAGCGCTGTGCCTGCGCCAATAATCAATGTTCCCGTTGTTGCAGCCCCTGGATGCAAGGCCGTGTTTAATAAGGTACATCCTGTTACCGCCAGGAGTGCACCTACTGTTTTTACGAGCCATACATCCGTTTTGTGGCCGGTGATTGTTTCAAAGCTGGTATAATACACCAGCGGCCAGATGCCTGTAACCAGGAAATAGATTCCCTGTATCCATAACACTGTTTCAAGTATTTGCGTCATGCACTTTGGCGTTAATTATTAAACACCGCATAAAAATCCGTACCAGTCGGGAGGTCAGGCCAGAAGACAACAAAAAGCCTGTTACATAGCACACGCAGGCATTATAAACGTGGATGAAAAGCCACGGACTGATATTTAGGAGAGGACAGATTGTACAATGTTTTACAGGGCTTTCTATTAATGCAGCCAGTGGTGCTGGATGGCTTCCATCGATTGGCCTTTGGTTTCCGGCACCAGCTTATATACCGTTATAAAAGCGAATACACAGCATAATGCAAAGCACCAGAATGTTTGGGGCGTTCCTACAGATGCCAGCATAACGGGCGTTAACTGCCCCATGATCGCATCGGCGGTCCACATTACCATGATGCTGAGCGACAGTGCCTTCGCGCGTATGCTGTCAGGGAATATTTCGGCTGCAATCACAAACTTCAACGGGCCGATAGAAAAGGCGAAGCAAGCAAGGAAAGCCAATACACAAAGCAAGAGATAGATGCCATTAACGGCGCCTGCATAAAAACAGATGCCGGTCAGCAACAGGCTCACCGCCGCGCCGGCTGTTCCCCACAGATATAAAGGGCGCCTGCCAAGATTGTCTACTTTCCAGATCGCAATAAACGTAAAGAGCACGTTTGCTGCGCCAAAAAACAGCTGGCTGATGAGGGAGCTGTCCAGCGTAAGCCCGGATTGGTGCAGTATAGTAGGGCCATAGTAAATAATGGCGTTGATCCCGCTGAACTGTGAGAATAACGGTAGCAGGATGGCAATCAACAAGGCGCGGCGGTAGCGCGGCGCCAGCAATTGCGTATAACCGGTGGCGTTATCTTCCGTTAAAGTATGCCTGTGCTTCAGCCAGCGGGGGCTTTCCGGAATAAACGCGATACCCAGTAAAAAAAGCAGTGCGGGGAAAATGCCCACGCCAAACATTTTGCGCCATACCTCCAGGCCGGTGATCAGCAGCCATCCGCTTTGGGCGGGCGTGGCTGCATATTTCAGGAGCAGCGCATTGCTGCCATAGGCGCTGAAAATACCGATGGTCACAGCCAGCTGGTAATAGGTAACCAGCCGGCCACGTAGGTGGTCGGGGGCAATTTCAGAGAGATAAAGGGGTACCACACTGGAGGCGATACCTACCGCCATGCCGCCAAGTATGCGCGCTGCAATGAGCCAGGAAAATACCGGGATAAAGGTGCAGCCCAGCGCGGTGAGTACAAACAGGGCTGCTGAAAGGAATAACAACTTTTTTCTGCCAAGCCGGTCGCTGATGTCGCCGGCAAAAATGACCCCGGCAATACAGCCTGCCAGCGCCGACGAAACAAACCAGCCCAGTTGTGCGGGCGACAAAGAAAACCGGCGCTCCACAAAAGGAAGGATACCGGATACTACGGCCATGTCAAAACCAAAAAGGAAGCCGCCCAGGGAGGCTACCAGCGTAATAAAGGTGAGATGTTGACCGTGTTGCTGCATGTTCAGGTGGATGCTATTTGTTGATAAACCGGATGCGATGATTTTAAAAAAGCTTTGATCAGTTTCACCGGTTCCCCGTTATTGCTGGTAATCCGGCAGGCTGTCGCCGCCGCCGGTATCACGAAAGTTTCCGCATAGTGATACATATTCGTATGCCCGTTGGCGGTAGTAACCGTTATTGTACTGCCTTCTACGAGCATCATCACCAGGCAGTTGCCGTTGGTAGTTATATTAACGCTGTTGCTGAATTCCAGCCGGTGCACATCATAAAAATGTGCCGCATGTGTAGGCAGGTGTACCAGCCGGTAGTCTGCCTCTTGTTCTATTATCACAGGGGCAGCAATGAGTTGCTCTTTTACTGCCTTGCCCTGCCTGCTGAAATCCAGGTTGTGAAATGCATGCGCTATATTGATGGCCCTTGGTTTTCCATCCAGGCCGGGCCGCAGCCAGTCGTACATTTTAAATGTAAAAATGTACGGGGTGGCGCTGATTTCCAGTACCAGGTTATTGGCGCCGGCGCTATGTACAGTTCCGTTAGGCACCAGGAACAAGGTATGTTTATCTGCTGTATGTTGTTGTACAAAATCTGTTATTTCTACCGGAATACCAAGATCCCGGCTGTTTTCCAGTTTGGTTCTGAACACTCCGGGATCAATTCCATCCTGGAAACCCAGGTATACAGCGGCGCCGGCTTTACAATCCAGGATGTAGTAAGTTTCATCCTGCGTAAATGTTTCACCGAAATGTGTGCGGATATAATCCATGGTAGGATGGCATTGAATGGAAAGATTGCCGCCGTCGAAGGTATCTAGGAAGTCGAACCGGATAGGGAATTCATATTTGAAGATCGGGGCATGATTGCCGAGGATAGCCCTGTGCTGCGCATACATCAGCCATTCGAAGGGAATTTCCATCAGGTAGCCATCGCTTTCAAAGAGCACCCCGTTTTCCGGAACAATCATCTCAAATGACCATGCATAATTTACTTCTTCGGTGTTGATACCATTGATATGTGTTTTTAGCCACTGCCCGCCCCAGGCGCCGGCTTCAAACCAGGGCCGCACCCGGAACGTGGAATGAACAAGGTGGTCAATGCCCGCCTGCAGATCTTCATTAAATGCCCAGGCAATATGATCCGGCCATTGCGTATCTGCCATGATGTGGATACGTGGCAGCAGGGTTTGCTTATAACGATTGAGCACTACCCAATCCACGAAGTAAAACCGTTTATACATTTCCGTACTGCCGCCGGCGGTATGGCAGCCCAGGTTAGTAATAGTGCCTGCGCGCATACGGTACTGTAATTCATTCTTGGGCAGGTCCAGGTACACCAGCGGGGCAGCGGTATGGGTGAGCCCGGCGCCGACGCCCCATACAATGTGAAGGTCATAGGGGCCATCGAATGACAATGCCCCCAGTTTCTCCTCATCAAAGAAATCGGTGATCTGTAAAGATGTCTTTCTACCCCACAGCTCACCTTCGTTGCCAATAAAGGGATCGACCAGCTCCTGAATGTTATCACTGTTTTTTAGCAGGCAATGCGTATCATGCCATTTAACGTTTACGCCTATACGTGTAAATTCCGCTTGCAGGGCAGCGCTGATCTTATCCCAGAAAATACCAGCATAGCCGTCTATCAGCACCACCGGGTGCTGTACCATCCATTTGGCCAGTGATTCGTATCCTGTCTGTATCTTCCCATTGCCCAGCGGATGGGCCGGGTACCTGTTATAGGTACCTGGCGGTGGGGTGGCTGCATGTTCCGGCAGCAAGGGCTGTGCTGATTCTCGCCAGATCATAATCTTATTTTTTTTCCACACGGATCATTATTACTCCCTTGCCGGGAATGGAGAAACTTTCGGGAACTGTGTGCTTGTTTGTTTCCAGTATATCGCTTTCTGAAATATTTAAAGCAGTGGTTTTATTTTTTGATGTTAGTGTAGCCGTGGCCGTATGAGCGGATGTATTTACCAGTTGCAGCAATACGCCATTGCCGTTGGCCGCAGGATAAAGGTTTTCCACAAATACATTTTCCCCGCTGATGTTAAAGAACAGGCTTTCCGAAGGAGCGCCGTTTGCGGCGGCAACAACCGGTGGCTGGTGATTTTCCAAGCCGGTTTTGTTAGCCGCGGCGACATCAAACGGGCCATGCACCTGCAGGTAGTAATGAAAGGTAGTGATCCCTTCCTGGTCCCTCCGGAAATTGGTATGCCACAGGTTATTCATTACCCAGGAAGAAATGAGCGGCTGTTGCTCTATAAAGGAAATCCAGCGGGGAGAGTTGTGCAGGCCGCCGAGTAGTCCTGCAGTAGGGTATTGACCTATTTCAAACAGGGGCGCATCGGGAGCGGACCAGGTAACGCCTGTATTTTTCCCGGATACATCTACCCAACGTTGCTGCGTATACCAGTTCCTGTTAGTATGGGGCAACTGATCAGCCTCAGCGGTTATATTTCCCCAGGGGATGCTGTAACGTACCTGTGCACCGGGGATACGGAACGGAAATACAAAGTGTACGCTTTCCTTGCTGCCAATGGCAGTTTTATCAATCGTGTTAGTCAGCATCACCTGGTCTGTACCTGCAGCGAGTTGTATTTCACGGGTGAGGGAGCGGGCGCCGGGCGCAGGTGTGGTGATTAACAGGCTCACCACCAGCGGGCCATTTTCTTTTATCTGGATGTTTGCCTGTCCGCTGTATTGAATTCTTTCAGCAGCGTCACCAGGCATATAGCTGTATTGGTTCAATCCTGCGGAGTCAGCAAAGTTGCCGTTATAGCCTTTTTTCAGCAGTTGAATGATGTTGCCTGTCTTTGGGTCCACCCCCACGGAATAAATGCCGTTCTCGAGGTTGTAGGCTGTAACTGTTGCTTTTTTATATGGTGCTCCGCCTCCGGGATGAATGGTAAAGCGTTGTTTAGAGAAAGGAGGCAGCGCGGTTGCCAGGAAGGCAAGTTCGCCGGTGCTGAGCCGCTGGGCGGGCAATTTCCTGCCGTTAAGATCTTTTACAACGTCGCCGGAGGTGCTGAGGGTGGCGGGTATGCGCACCAATGCGGTGCGGGAATGTCCCAGGGTATTGTAAACGTCTACCGCGGATGTGATGGTATTGCCGGTATACCCGTTGCCGTTAGTGCTGCTGTGCAGCAATGCTTCGGACCGGCCCCGGGCATTCAACGCAAAGCGCTGTTTAAACTGCCATTGGGCAACGGCTTTAGGATCCTTTGGATCAGACACGCTGTTGAAAGCGCCCCAGGTATGTTCGTTGAACATGATGAGGTCCGTCCAGGTGTTGCGGAAGGAGTCGGCCGGATAACCGGTTTTTCCCCTGATAGCCCAGATAGCGCCGGCCTGTTGCAGCCGGTCAGATGCGTTCCTGTTGATGGCGGTTTCTTTTGCAGCAGAAGCGATGCCATCCGTCCAGTATTCAGTATAGTCGCCGGTGAACACAGGAATTTTGTCTTTCCATCCGGCTTCAAAGTCGTGGAAAAATTGCTTTACCGAGGTAATAATCAGTTTGGGAGATGTATACCGCTCGTTCCATGCTTTTACTGCGTCCGGCAGCTCAGGGTCTATGGGGGCATTGTCGCTCATAGCCCAGGTGAGGAGCGTCATATTATAGGGAAAGTGGTTGTGCTCCAGCTGGGAGAGATAATCAAAAAGATAGGGATTGAGGAAATTATCGGTGGGTTTGCCGGTGTAATAAGGCTTGGGGTCTTCTACGGTAAAGAAGTTGGGTATTTTGCTTCCTTTCAGCGTATAGCCGATAGAGTAGGGCGACGACTGCCAGAAGAGCACCTGTTGTTTCCCGGAGGCATCCCGCCAGTAGAAGGGTTTATCGCGCCATTGCCCGGAACTGCCGATGCGGTCGTTGGCATTGGGTGCGCTGAGGAAGTACTTCATGCCGGTAATGGCCGATTGACTGATGAGTCCCCAGGAGGCGCCTGGAACATCCCCCTGAAACATGGTGTTGATGTTAATGTCGTAGTCTTTTGCGAGCCGGGCCCCCAAAGAAAACAGTTGCAGCAACTGCGCGGATGAAGTGGCGCTGGTATTGGTGTTGGCGTAAGTCCCGTCGAGGTTGATCCAGCCTTTTTTTACGGCTTCGCGGAAAGTTTGTTTCTTTTCATCGTTGGCGGCGGCGAGGTATTTATCTACCACCCAAAGCGCTTCCGTGTTCCATTTGAAGCGAGCTTCCGGCGGATAGCCGGCCGTACGGGCGGCTATTTTAATTGCTTCATCGATGTTGTTCATATGAATGGCCAGCACCTTTGCCTGTACGTTGGTATATCCTACATCTACATGCGAGTGGGGCATGAGGTATACGTTCCATTGCCGGGTGGGTGAAACAATGCAGCGGGCGGTATAGGTTTGCCCGGCACTGAGCAGGCGAACAAACAACTCGGTGTCTTTGTCTATTGCTTCACCGGGCAGCGGCAGCTCATAGTCCGCGATGCCATCGGGGCTGGCGGCCAGCGAGAGACTGTCTTCATGGCCATTGAAGTACATATACACCATTGCGGGCTGATAGCTTTTTCCCCCATGAAAGCGCATTCTTACCATCCGGGCGGGAGTGCCGTGATGGTTCAGGTAAGCGATAGTGGGTTGCAGTTCAATGCTGGTAAAGGATGCTGCCTGCTGTGATATTTCAGCGCCGGCAGGAGAAAGGGCTAAATCCCCGCTATGTGAACCGGGAAATTCCAGACCCAGTGCACTAGCATGGGCGGCCGGAAAGCAGCTACATAACAGGAGTTTTGCTACTATATGCTTCATATGTACAAACATACGGACATATTTCAATATTCGGAAAGGATACAGGGTTAAAAAAGGGCTGACCAAAAGTATGGTCAGCCCCTGAAAACGTAATGTGATATGTTAGAAACCCGGGTTATTTGGCAATAACTTCGGGTTTACATCGCTTTCCTGTTTAGGAACAGGGAATAGCAGTTGTTTCGCGGCGAACGTAGCGCCGAATACAGTTTTATGTCCTACGAAGTCGTCCCAGTTGCCGGTTACATCGTTGTGAACTTTCCGGGTCCGTATCATATCGAACCACATTTTATTTTCGAAGCACAGTTCAAAATACCGTTGAAGCCATACTTCGCGCTCAAAAGCAACTTGTGATAGCGCGCCCAGCGGCGCCAGCTTAGCACGGGCACGGATGGCGTTTACATAACGAAGAGCATCTGCATTCGGTCCGCCTTCTGCGCGGTTGGAGGCTTCTGCATACATCAGGTACACATCTGCCAGGCGGTAAAGCGTATAGTTAAGATCTGATTTAGCCGTGCTTACCACCGCTAAAGAATCAAACCATTTGTAGATATACCGGCCTTTAAAAGTAATGGTATCGGAGCTGGGAGATTTCTTCTTGTACTTGGTGTAGAAGAATTGTCTTTCTTGCACTCTTTTATCACCCGCAGGGAATGATGCAATAAACTGTGGAGTAGGGTATACGGATCCATACTCATCAGAATATTGTGAAATACCCGCGTAGTTTGGAATGGTAAGCGGCGTAAGCGGATTAATGCTTGGTACGGAAGCGGCGTACTGCACCTGGAAAATGAATTCCCCCAGATTTTTATTGGCGGGGTTGATCATATTCGTGTATTCCGGGAACAGGGAATAACCACCGTTCGCAATCACCGACTTGGAGGCAGCTGCCGACAATGCGTAGTATTGATTACCACCATTGATGGCTGCGCCGGCATAAGTCAGGTATACATCTGCGAGCAGTGATTGAACAAGCCCCATTGATACTTTGCCCGTTTTATCTGACCAGGGCAGTGTGGATTTTGCGGCAGTGAGCAGATCCGGAATAATGATCTCATCATAAATCGCCTTCGCTTCTGTGCGGGGCAGGTTCAGGTTGAGATCTTTAGGCACCTCGGTCACTTTGGGAACGGCGCCGTATAGTCTTACCAGGTGAAAATAATAAAGTGCGCGCAGCGTATGCGCTTCTGCCAGCATGTTGGTTTTATCTGCATCCGGCACAGCGGCCTGTGGCAGTTTTTCAATGGCCAGGTTACAGGCGCCTACGCCCATGTATAAACGTTGCCACCAGGTATCCACGTAAAAAGAGGTAGCGTTATAACTGAGGTTCTGAAAGGAGGCAAACCCGGTTTGCCCGAGATCACTGTTGGCCTTACCTGTCATGAACTCCATCAGGTTGTAAGTATTACCGCCATAGGAAGATGGTTGTCCCTGTAAGAACCCCTGCAGGTATTGGTAAGATCCGTTTGCCAGCGCGCGTGCCACTTTAGGATCGGAAAGGTCAGCATCCGGCGGAAGAAAATTCGTGGGCTTTTGTTCCAGGAATTTTTTGCAGGAGCAACTGAGCAACACCAGCAACGCGAGTATGATATGTTTAGTCGTTTTCATTTTCATATTTTTTTAATCACAAAAAAGGTTATCACATCAACGGGTATACGATTTCATCAGAAATCAAGATTCACACCCAGGTTCCACACGCGCGGGCGGGGATAAGGGAAGAAGTCGATATTCTGGGAGAAGCCGGTGTTGGCGCCATAACCAAAATTAAAGGTGTCTACTTCAGGGTCATAACCGGTGTATTTGGTAATGAGGAAAAGATTTTGCACGCTACCATAAATACGGAACCTGCGGATATGGCTTCTTTGCATCCAGGATTCAGGGAAGGTGTAACCAAGGGTGAAGTTCTGTCCCCGGATATAGGAACCATCTTCTACCCACCAGGTATCAAAGTGGGAATCCTGTGTAAATTTATAACTGCGCACCTGGGCAATATGCGTGTTCTGATTTTCCGGCGTCCATGCATTCAATACGGTAGCCAGGCTGTTGGCCAATGTCTGACGGTCTTCCACAGAGTGTTTGAATGCGGCTGCTGTATTCACGCCCTGAACAAAACGGATGTCAAAAGTAAAATCCCATCCTTTGTATTTGATGGTGCTGCTGAAGGTGCCGGTCCATCTTGGGTAGGCGCGGCCTATGATATCATACACGGCATTGCCGGCAGCATCGTATTCATATTTCCTGTCGCCCGGCAACAGGGAGTGCTTGGCTGCTTCTGCCGCTTCATCAGTACCATAGGTGCCTAACCTTTTCATTCCGTAAAAGGAACCGATAGGCTCACCTACACGCAGGATATTGGTTTGTCCCAGGAAATTAGGGCCAGGGAAGATATCTGCGTTACCATCGTTGAGGGTGAGAATTCTGTTTTTATTGGTAGCAAAAACGAAAGTGGTGGACCATGTAAAGTTTGGTTTCTGGATATTTACCGTGTTCAGGTTTACTTCCAGACCGGTGTTTCTTACTTCACCTATATTTTTATACACATTGGGCGTGTACATACCGGCAGACCACGGAATAGGTGTTGCCAGGAGGAGGTCCGATGTTTTACGGTTATAGTAATCCACGTTCAGGTTAATGCGGTTATCCAGCATCCCCAGTTCCACGCCGGCATCTATCTGGTTGGAACGTTCCCATTTGAGATCGGAGTTACCTATATACCCGGGTACAAGCGTTGGCTGGTTGGCGCCGCCTATCACGGTTTGATCCGGACGGTACTGTGGAGAGTATTGGAACTGACCTATTTCCTGGTTACCAGAGGTACCATAACTGGCGCGGATCTTCAGGTTGTTGATGGTTTTATTGCCTTTCAGGAAGTCTTCCTCAGAAACGCGCCATGCGGCCGCTACGGAAGGGAAGAAGGCGAACTGGTTGTCTTTACTGAATTTGGAAGATCCGTCATACCTCGCAGTAGCGGTAAAAAGATACTTATTCTTCAGGTTGTAGTTAACACGGCCATAGTATGAATTCATTGACCACGGCTGCGTTTCTGAAGTGATGTTGTTACGTACGGATCCTGCCGCCAGTGAATTCCACTGGAAGTAATCCGACAGGAAATTTTGTGTTTCCGCCAGGGCATTTTCATTACTGAATTGCAGGAAGGAAATACCCACTACTGCGTTTAAGCTGTTATTATTTTTGAACTGTTTGTTATAAGTAAGATAGTTTTCTGACTGCCAGTATTTGTTGTAGTTAGTAGTGATCCTGGCTATACCGCCCTGATCCTGCGACAGGTGAGGAAGATTGCCGGCGGAATAGAAATTGGCTTTATTGCTGATCTGATCGTAACCAAAGTCGGTTTTAAAATTCAGGTCTTTAGTGATCTGGAACTGCATGTAAAAATTGCCGAGGGTATGTACCTGGTTATTGAGGGTATACCTGTTCTGCGCAATCTGTACAGGATTCGGACCACCTTCCAGCCCGGGAATATCGTAGTTACCCGCCCATTTACCGTCGGGGTATCTTACCGGTACAATAGGTACTTCTTCTGTTACCATTCTCGGTACGTTTAAGGAACCGTTACCATCAGATACGACTCTCTGCGTACTGGATACGATGTTCAGGCTACCGCCAATTTTCAACCAGTCTTTTACCTGGTCATCGAAAGTGGCCCTGGCGGAGTATCTTCTGAACCATGATTCTATCATTAAACCATTCTGATCCAGGTAACCAAGGGACGCACTGTAGAGCAGTTTGTCATTACCTCCCTGGAAGTTCACCTGGTGGCTGGTAGACATGGCCGGTTTATAGGTTTCTTTTTCCCAGTTGGTGTTGTACAGCGGTTTGTCGTTCTCGTCAAACAGCAGCGGGAAATGCTCATGATCCAGGATAGCGGTGGGTGCCCAGGTGCCATGGTCCGGATCGAACTTGGTGGCATTGGCAAATGATTCGTTATATACTTTTACAAATTGCTCTGAATTTAAGGTGGGAAGATGACTGGCCAGTGTACTTACGTTTACGTCGCCCTGGTAGCTTACCTGGGTGGGGCCGGCCTTACCACGTTTGGTAGTGATCATAATTACACCGTTGGCGCCTCTCGCACCATAAATAGCAGTGGAGGAGGCATCTTTCAATACTTCAATGGAAGCGATATCATTCGGGTTGAGCGCATTTGCATCAACACCCGCCACTCCATCTACTACATACAAAGGATCCACAAAAGAGTTGATAGAACCGATACCGCGGATACGCACCTTAGCTGCCTGGCCGGGGGCGCTGCTGTTGATGTTTACGTCCACGCCGGCTACCTTGCCCTGCAGTGCCTGTGAAATGTTGGGAACAGGCTTATCCATTACCTGTTCGCCTTTAAGGGACGCCACCGCGCCGGTGAGGTCAGATTTTTTTACGGATCCGTAACCAATTACCACAAGGTCGCTTAAGGTACTTACCTGTACTTCCAATGCTACATTGATGGTGGTTTGATTACCAACCCTGACCTCCTTGGTGCCGAATCCGGTGAAGGAGAACACCAGCACGGCGTTTTCGTTAGGCACCGACAGGGAGTATACGCCGTCTACATTGGCGATGGTTCCGCTGGAAGTGCCTTTAATGGCCACCGTAGTGTTTGGAATGACGGTCCCGTCAGCGGCGCTGGTAACTTTACCGCTTATTTTGATCTGGGCCATTGCATGCATGGAAAATAGGAGGCATGCAAGCACATAAAATAGTTTTGCTTTCATAACAAGTCTTTAGTGATGAGGTAATATTAGCCGGTGTTTCAGTTGATAGTAGTCACAGGAGCTATACGTGGAAGTCCCTGTGATAACAAGTGAGATTAGGTTTTAAGATTATGGTAATACTATGTTTTTTAATAAGATCCGGTTGACGAATAAATAATAACTGAGCAGGCCCAATTGTTTATTCTACTGCTGATTAATTGCCCACTTTTTTAAAAGTGTAATGGCATCTGATAAAACACCTGCTTCTCCACGAAAATTTCCCGATCCTTTTGGCGTGCCAGTCTGAACGTCGTACCATTCAAAGAAGCCATTCTGAGCAATGACGCGATCGGTCATGGGTTTAAGCTCTGCTACGGCTTCCTGTATAAATCCGTTTATGATAAGCGCCTGGATCATGCGTCCGCCGAACCAGGTCCAGTCGCCGGCATTCTGATACACATAAGGATGCATATTCGGGAACTCCTTTGCCGGGTAAGGAGGATACACCGTGATCCCTATGGTTGCGAACTTTTCTTTAGCGGCGGCCTGAGTCATTTGCCGGTTAATGGCCACTATTTCTTTTGGTGTATGAAATCCTGCCAGTATTGCGCAGGCAGTGCCCCCGGTGTAGAGGATCTCTTTTTCGTTGAATGAGGGGGAAAACGGGCTTCCGTTCAAATAAAGATGTGGTATGTATTTCTGTGCCCTGTTATCCCATAAATGTTTGCGTACATTTTTCCGGATATCTGTTGCTATTTTGCTCCAATCCTTTTGTGCCCGGTAGTTTGCTGGTTTGATTGCCAGGAAATCCTGTATCGCCATCACAAACATGGCATTATCATAAATATCGACCGCCCATTTTGTTTTTTCATTGATCGCCACGCCCCAGCCGGTTTCGGGTTGCACGTCGCCCCAGTCGATGGTCGTAGCGCCTTTAATCAATCCGTATTTTTCCGACCAGCGCTCTTTCAGCAGATAGGCCATAGAGGCTTCCATCCGTTGCAAAATCGTTTTATCATTTATGGCCAAAAAAAGGAAGGCTTTATCGCCGGTAACAGCCACATATTTTCTAACCGCCTGTATCAGGGAAGATTCCTGGTCGGTTTCCACGGTATTCTTATGAGCGGCCCATTGGGGAGCCAGATCGGAGTACCGGTACTGGTAGCCCACAGTTGCCTTTTCGCGTGGAATAACGCCGTCGGGTATATTTCCATCTGTGCCTTGCATACGGAAAAACAGCAACAGCATTTCTTTTACCTGATCATGAGGTAATACCTGCATCGAGCCATTAATGAAAGTATTGAAATCCCTGATCCATACTTCGCCGTAGGAAGTGCCGGCAGAGAAACCGGTGAGTAGTCTTAATGCGCGGGCCTGTACAGTATCCAGCCGGCTATCTGCTAATACAGCTGCCGCCAGGGTCCTGGTGTTATCCTGGGCAGTCGCGTTTCCCGAAAGGAATACAGGAGCAGTGATGCCAGCAATAAACGGAATTATAGAAAAGACTTTTTTCATAATGTGGCCCCGGATATTATGTACAAACATATAAACATAATTTAATTATTGCAAGAAAAGTTTTTAACATAGCTATAACAGGCAACTTGCTTTATAAGCCGTTGATTATCTGGATGCTATATGATGATGGACGGCAGGACAACAATCCTCTGCAGAGATCCTGTTTTTTTCTCCGGAACATACATACGTTCAAAATAAGGGGGGCTAAAATTGTTTTTCTTGTTTATTTCCAGTTGCTTTGCAGGCATGAATTTGAGTATAGATCATAAAAATCCTTTACCACTTCATATACAGGCGGAAAACCTGTTGAGGAATATGATAAAAGATCCACAGTACGCAGGTGGAAAGTTTTTACCCAACGAAGTCCAGTTAGCAAAACAGCTGGCTATCTCCCGATCTACTTTACGTCATGCTTTAAACAAACTTGTATACGAAGGATTGCTGACCCGGAAAAAAGGAGTAGGCACCAAAGTGGCGGAAGCTGCCATCAGCTCTAAATCCAAGAACTGGCTGAGCTTTACACAGGAAATGACCGCGCGCGGCATCATCATCAAAAATTTTGAGCTGCATGTCACCTGGGTATTACCGGATGAAACCATCGCCAATTTTTTTGAGATCAGTCCAACTAAGAAAGTACTTAAACTGGAACGCCTGAGAGGGAAGGCAGAAGGCCCTTTCGTATATTTCATTTCCTATTTCCATCCACGGGTAGGGTTAACCGGAGAAGAGGATTTCAAACGTCCTTTGTATGACATCCTGGAGAAGGATTACATGACAGTAGCTACTTTATCCAAAGAGGAAATCAGCGCCAGATCAGCGGACAAATTTATTGCGGCTAAACTGGAACTGGAACCTGGCCACCCCATCCTTGTAAGGAAACGGTTTGTATACGACCAGGGCGAACGTCCGATTGAATATAACCTGGGTTATTACCGGGCAGACAGCTTCGTGTATACCGTGGAAAGCAGAAGAGAATAGTTTAATCTTTCATCAAAATACAACGGCTCAGCATTAATACACAGGTATTAATACTGAGCCGTTCTGTTTTACGGTTACGGGCACTGTTTATAGCTTAGGAGCGGCTGCCACGTTTTTTGTAACTACCGGCCATACACCTGGTGCAGGGAAGCTTACGCCTTTGTTAGCGCCTCTTACGCCCGCATCCTGTCCGAAGTAATACAGCGGCCAGCCTTTGTAGGTTAATTGTTTTTTGCCAGCAACGGTAATGCTGCCAAATAGTGTTTTATCGAGAGTAGACGGTACTACGATCTGGTCTGTTTCATAAATAGGCCATACCGCATTGTTGGAAAAATCAGGTTTGGTGAACTTGTTGATATTAAAACTGTCTTTAACGAAAGAGTAAAGTGTAAGACCCTTACCATCACTGAAATACAACGTTTTACCGGTACCCTCGGTGTGGTTTTCCAGGTAGTTTTTACCATCGGCGCCTACCAGCTGGGCATTGATCAACTGTATGGTATAGTCAGGTTTGGCTACATACCAGATATTGCCAACGCCTTCCCCATCTGTTTTACCGGGCGCTTCACGCACGTTTACGCCACCCACAGCAGGCGCAAAGTAATACAGGGGCCATCCTTTGTAAGCAGTTTGTTTTTTGCCATCGATAGTAGTGATGGTGGTGAAGTCTTTGATGTCCAGACCAGTGCCAAGTGCAGTCTGGGAAAGGTTATCGCCGGCATAATAAAGAGGCCATACTGCTGCGCATCCACCGGCGCAGTTATTTTTGCCATCAAAGTCGTTGGAGAAATAATAAAGGGAATTACCGTCCACATCTGTCAGGTGATTTCCTAAAGTGGCGCTGGCACTGAGTTGTACCAAGGGCTTAGGCGCAGGAGTGTCGGGATTGTCATCGTTTCCGCCGCAGGCGCTGAAGAAAACGATACCAGACAAGGCTATCAATGAAAGCAGGGTGTTTTTTACGGAGTTCATGCTGTTAAAATTTTTTTTGAAATTTGAAATAATCAATACGCTATTGCGGGTTGTTGGTCAGTAACAACCTGTTTCGGTAATCCGTACCTATGCGTATTCGATAAAAACAGTAAAAAGGTTGTCTCCCCCGCAAAATATTTTCAGCTATTTTTGTTGCTATGGTCAATGAGCGTTTCTATTCAGAGCAATATGAATCACAGGAAAGGAATACCCGGCTTGTAATGGACGTCATGTCTGTGTACCTGTATCCCCTGGAAACATTTACCATTACAGACGCTGTGAACCGTGTGGGAGAAATGAAAGGCACCAGGGTCAGCGAAATATTGAAGCACCTGGTTGCAGCCGGACTGGCCATTAAAAATGTAACGGGCAATTATTCCCTGGTACCGGAAATGAATTTCCTGCTGTTCCCGGTAAATATAAAGCAACCTGCTTATTCGGTGCTGCTCCAAAGAACGCAACACGCAGTGCATGCGTTTTACAGCATGAGCGCCCGGTTGCAGGACCTGCAGCAATTGCTTACCGCTTATTTTACAGGCGACCGCTTTTTATTATCACCTCCTGTAAGGAAACTGGAAATGGAGCTGGATGAGTATCAACCTTATTTATCCTACCTGCTGTACTTCCCGGCCTATGCAGAACTGTTACCTTTTTTCAGCCAGGAAAGCCTTGACCGGATGGTATCTTTTGCCTTAAAATATAACCTGCTGAAAATGCCGCCGGTGGAAGAACTGGAGCGTTTTCGCCGGCAGTATGGTGCGGATTTTCCTGAGTTGTCACTATTACAGGGGCATCTTAATTTGCCTCCGGCAGATAAAACAGCAGATGACCTTTATGCACAGGCGGTGACATTACTGTACAGCGGGCAACCGGCAAAAGCACTGACATCCTTTGAAAAAGGAATCAAACGTCAACGGCAGTACGATAAAAAGAACAGCCTGCCGCTATCGCCGTTGTTTGCTTTTTATTATGCATTCACACTGGCGGTGTTGCCCGGTGAGCAAACGAATCCACTGATCGCTAAAATTGTAGCGGCTTATGAACGCAAGCTGTTCCCGGCTATTACCCCGGCCGTTTGTTTGCTGCATTTTCATGCAGGCCGGAAGGAGAAAGGCGAGCAGTTGTTATTGCTGATACTGGAAGGAGGGGAGGGCAACCTGCTCAGCTACCTGTCTGTATTGTGTTTGCAGCTGCTGCATCCCAAAAGTAAATTGTTGCGCACTTTTAGTACTACCGTTGCAAGATTGCTGGCATTAGGCATGGAGCGTCACTACCGGTTACTGACCTACGAATATTTATATTTATTTAAGGGAGATGATTACCAGGGATATGAAAGTATGTTCATGGAAGCCGGCGCCATTGCCGTGCACCCACCGGTATTTTCCCAGATGGAACAAACGCCCGACTGGGAGCGGCTATTAAATACGCTGCTGGGCGCAGATACACATCTTACAAAAAAAGAAAAAAATGTAGTGACCTCCCGGTTAATTTACCTGATAGATTTTGACCGGTACAAAATCCAGCCGGTGCTGCAAACTTCCCAGGGCAATAATACCTGGAGCAGCGGCCGTAATGTGGCATTAAAGAAGCTGAAGGAAGGGAAGGCGGAAGCCATGACAGAACAGGACTTCAGGATAGGCGCCACCGTACAGAAAGATCATTATTATAACTACGACGGGGAATCTTATTCCTTTGCTGAAACGGTATGGGAAGAAATTGCCGGCCATCCGTTATTATTTTCTGCAGATGATATCACTGTTTCCGTGGAAATAGTAAAAGCCCAACCGGAGCTGAGCGTTAACAGGTCCGGGCAAGGCTATACTTTCAGCGCCAACGTGGATGATTATATCAGTGAAACGGTGTTTGTAAAGGAAACCAACACCCGCCTGAAGATCATCCATCTCACCGCGCAGCAGAGGCGGCTGCTGCAAACATTGCAGCAGATCCCCGTGGTGCCGGCAGCCGGGAAAGACAAGCTGATCCAGGTGCTGAAGAGCATTGGCGCGCACCTGACCATCCATGCGGATGTGGGCGATATGGCCGCTAATATCAGCCGGCGGCCCGGCGACAGCCGCATTGTAATACAGCTGCTGCCTCTGGGCGATGGATTGAAAGCCGGTATTTATGTAAAACCATTTACCAGTGACCCGCCGTATTGCAAGCCGGGCATTGGTGCGCATAATATTATCGGTATCAGCAACGGGGAACGCTGGCAGGCGATCCGGGACCTGGCAAAAGAAAAGAGTAATGTAACTGCCCTGCTGAACCTCATCCAGGGAGCAATAGAACAGGACCTTTCTGATGATACCATCATTTTTGAAGATCCGCTCGACTGTCTGCAATTGCTGGAAATTATCCACCAGCATCCCGAACTGGTGAGGGCAGAGTGGCCGGAAGGGGAGCGTTACAAAGTGAAGCAACAGGCAGGCTTTGCGCACCTGAGCATTTCATTGAAGGAAAAGGACCATTGGTTTATGTGTACCGGCGAATTAAAAGTGGATGAAACCACGGTACTCGCATTAAAGGACTTGCTTGATACTACGCGTACTGTAAAGAAGCGGTTTATTGCCTTACAGAATGGAGAGTACCTGGCACTGACAAGCGACTTACGCCGCCGGCTAAACGAAATGGCCAGCGTAGCAAATATTGACCGTAACAATGTAAGCATTCAGCCCTATGCCGCGCCGGTACTGGACGAATTATTGGAACAGGCGGGCAGCGTTACTACTGATGCAGCGTGGAAAGCTTTCTCACGTAAACGTACCAACGCGATGGAACTGGCAGTAACGGTGCCGGTTACACTCCAAACCACCTTACGCCCGTACCAGGAAGAAGGTTTCCGCTGGATGACGCACCTGGCGGCCTGGGGAGCTGGCGCCTGCCTCGCAGATGACATGGGCCTGGGTAAAACCATCCAGGCGATTGCCTTGTTGCTGCATCGCGCCCCGGATGGCCCTGCGCTGGTTATTTGCCCGGCTTCCGTGGTAAATAACTGGAGCAATGAAATCAGCCGCTTTGCGCCTTCCCTGAACGTGGTGTTCCTGCATAACGGTCACCGTGCCAGCCTGATAAAAGCCGCCGGCGCTTTTGACGTGGTAGTGACCACTTATGGTTTACTCCAATCAGAAGAAACACTGCTGGCCGCCGTGAAATGGCCTACGCTGGTACTCGACGAGGCGCATACAATCAAAAATTTCCAGACAAAAACTTCCAAAGCGGCCATGTCGCTGCAGGCCGGATTTAAACTTATGCTAACGGGAACGCCTATACAAAATCACATGGGCGAGATCTGGAACCTGTTTAACTTCCTTAATCCGGGATTGCTGGGTACACTGGATCATTTCAATAAACAATTTGTTTTCCCGTCTCTAAGGAACCCGGAGAGCACGGTGAAGCAACACCTGAAAAAACTGATCACGCCTTTTATATTGCGGCGTACCAAAACAGGCGTGCTGGATGAATTGCCGCCCAAAACCGAGATTGTAAAGCTGGTGAGCTTATCACAGGAGGAAGCGTCGTTTTATGAAGCATTGCGAAGAAAAGCGCTGGAAAATATCAGGGCGCAGGAAGGTAGTATGGCACAGCAACACATCCGGGCACTGGCGGAAATCAGCCGGCTGAGGATGGCGGCTTGTAACCCGCAGCTGGTGGATGCTGAAGCCGATATCCCATCTTCCAAATTAATGGTATTCCGGGAAATAGTGGAGGAACTGGTGTCCAACAACCACCGGGCATTGGTGTTCAGCCAGTTTGTAAAGCATCTCGACCTGGTAAGGGAAGCCCTGCATCAACTGGGAATTACCTATCTCTATCTCGATGGAAGTACGCCGATATCGCAACGGGATAAGCTGGTAAAAGATTTCCAGGCAGGCACAGGGCAATTATTCCTCATCAGCCTGAAAGCGGGTGGATTGGGACTTAATTTAACCGCTGCTGATTATGTGATCCATATGGATCCGTGGTGGAATCCGGCGATTGAAGAACAGGCGTCCGACCGGGCGCACCGGATCGGGCAAACCAGGCCGGTAACTATTTACCGGCTGGTAGCGCAACATACTATTGAAGAAAAGATTATTGCATTGCATAACAGCAAGCGGGATCTGGCCGATCAGCTGCTTGAAGGCAGTGACCAGGCCGGTAAACTCAATGCCCGGGAATTACTGGACCTGATCGCAGAAAGGTAGCTCAGAACGGCGAGGGACTGATACTGGTCCATCCGCCATCGATGATAAGGCTTTGGCCTGTAATATGCCTCGCCTGATCGGAAACCAGGAACAGCGCAGCATCGGCGATATCCTGCGTATAAGCGGGTCGTCCCATCGGCGTGAGGCTGGACCAGATCTGTTCATAGGAAGGATCGTCCAGCGTACGTTCCGTGAGGGTGGCGCCGGGAGCAATGGTGTTGACTGTAATTTTAAAAGGAGATAATTCAATCACTAAATTTTTTGCCAGCATTTCCAGCGCTGCTTTACTCATGCCGTAGGCCGCAAGATCTTTATGCGCCTGGTGGCCGGTTACAGAAGAGGTGAACAGGATAGCGCCGCCCTGCGGCTGTTGCTTCATTTGATTGGCGGCGGTTTGCGCCAGGAAAAAGGTACCGCCCAGATTCACCTGCATAACGCGGTTAAATGCTTCCGGTGTGTAAGTGAAGAAGTTGCCAAACAAAGTAATACCGGCGTTGGCAATCACAATGTCCAGCCGGCCAAATTGTGTCACCGCCGTGTTCACCATTTGCTGAATAAAGGCAATATCGCCCGAGTCGCCGGGCAGGGCTATGCATTGCCCCTTTGCCGCAGTGATAGCGCCGGCAGCCTGTTGCGCCAGCTGTGCATCAATATCATTCAGTATAACCGTAGCGCCTTTCAGCGCCAGTTGTTTGCTTATCTCAAAACCGATGCCCTGGCCGGCGCCGGTAACAATCGCTACTTTCTTTTCAAATGTCATGAGCCGTTTTTTAGTGTGAGTCCCTGGTTACTTCGCTGCCGGAGCTGCCTTTCAGAAAGCCGAGGTCCGCGCCAAGATGGGCCTGCTCCACGTGTTGCTGGTAGAGTTGTACATATCCCCGTGTGGACTGTGGATACACCGGTTTCCACGCCGCTTTTCTGCGCGCAATTTCTTCAGGGGAAATAGCTGCCTCCAGCCGGCGCTGGTGTACATCCAGTGTAATCACATCGCCATCGCGGAGAATGGCGAGATTGCCGCCGGCAGCGGCTTCGGGCGATATATGCAGTACTACGGTACCAAAGCCGGTACCGCTCATCCGGCCGTCGGAAATACGTACCATATCTGTAATTCCTTTGGCCAGCAGTTTTGCGGGCAAGCCGAGATTCCCTACTTCAGGCATCCCCGGATAGCCTTTAGGTCCTACATTTTTAAGCACCAGCACACTGTTTTCATCCACATCAAGCGCAGGGTCATCAATCCGTTTTTTATAATCGTCGATATCCTCAAACACCACTGCCTTGCCTGTATGCTGCATCAGGTGAGCGCTTGCGGCAGATGGTTTGATCACCGCGCCCTCCTCGCAAATATTTCCTTTTAATACCACGATGCCTGATACCGTATTAAAGGGAGCTGCTATTGATGAAATTACGTCTTTATTGTAGCTGACAGCGTTAGCGTAATTGGCGCCGATCGTTTTGCCATTGGCCGTAATACAATCGGTGTGAAGATGCTCCAGCAGGGCGTTGATCACAGCTGGCAATCCGCCGGCATAATAAAGATCTTCCATGAAATAACTGCCGGAGGGCTGCAGATTGGCAATCAGCGGGATATTGGCAGAAAAGGTATCCATGTCCTGCAGGTTCAGTTCTACGCCTATGCGGCCTGCAATGGCCAGCAAATGGATGACAAAATTGGTGGAGCCGCCAATGGCAGCGTTCACCCGGATGGCATTTTCAAAAGCTTCTCTTGTCAGGATATCCGTTAAGCGCCTGTTTTCCCGGACCATTTTCACGATCTCGTTGCCAGACAATTGTGCCAGTATTTTGCGGGCGGCATCCGGTGCGGGAATAGCGGCATTCTGCGGAAGGGAAAGTCCGAGGGATTCCACCATACAGGCCATGGTAGAGGCGGTGCCCATTACGGCGCAGTGGCCATCACTGCGGCACATGCCTGCTTCTGCCATAGCGAGTTCTTCGTTGGTCATCCTGCCGGCCCTTACATCTTCACTAAACCGCCAGATATCACTGGTGCCGATACTGTTGCCCCGGTGCCTGCCGGTGAGCATAGCGCCGCCCGATACCACAATGGTGGGAATGTTTACACTGCAGGCGCCCATTACCAATGCCGGGGTGGTTTTATCACAACCGCATAGCAGCACTACCCCGTCGATAGGGTTGGCGCGGATAGATTCTTCCACATCCATGCTGACCAGGTTGCGGTATAACATAGCAGTAGGCTTGATAAGTGTTTCGCCCAACGACATTACCGGGAATTCCAACGGGTAACCACCGGCTTCCAGTACCCCGCGTTTCACGGCTTCTGCCAGTTCCCGGAAATGGGAGTTGCACGGTGTGAGCTCCGACCAGGTGTTGCAAATACCTATTATTGGCTTGCCTTCCAGCTCATGTGAGGGGATACCCTGCTTCTTTAGCCAGGCACGGTAAATAAAACCATCTTTGCCTCCGCGGGCAAACCAATTAGCGCTTCTCAGTGAATTTTCTTGCTTCATAACGGGAGTGGATATTTTAAAAGATACAATAAATTATGGATTTCAAAAATGAACAGGGACAGATTTTGTTATCATATGGCCGGTTATCTTTTTATTAATCTTCTTTCTCTACATGATAAGTAGGTTATCCATTTAACAGATGTTTATCACTCATGGCAACAAAAGTTCAATTTTTATTATGGAATTTTAATTTCACAGCATCTGTACGATAACCTGTATAATCCACAAATGAAGAAACTATCCGGATTGATCCTCGGCATGGTCCTTACCCACTGCTGCCTGGCACAACAAGCCACGGTGAAGGGTATTGTATCAGACACACTTAATCATGTACAGTTATCCAATACCGTAGTGGCACTGCTTCAGGCGAAAGATTCTATCTTATATAAATTCACGCGGAGTGATGAAAAAGGACACTTTGAATTAAAGCACCTGCAATCGGGGAAGTACCTCTTGCTGATAAGTTATCCTGCCTTTGCAGATTACGTAGAGCCTTTAACGTTATCAGATACTTCTGCTGTGCAACTCGATAATATTATGCTGACACTTAAATCGCGATTGCTGCAGGAAGTCGTGATACAGCAAAAAGTAGCTGCTATAAAGATGAAAGGAGATACCACGGAATTCAATGCCGGCAGCTATGAAACCGCGGCAAATGCTTCTGTGGAAGAGTTGTTGAAAAAGCTACCGGGTATACAGGTAAACGGCAAAGGACAGATTACCGCGCAGGGCGAAACAGTAAAGAAAGTGTTGGTAGATGGCGAAGAGTTTTTTGGAGATGATCCCACCCTGGTCACTAAAAATCTGCGTGCAGATATGGTGGATAAAGTACAGTTATACGATAAGAAAAGTGATCAGGCGGCCTTTACGGGTATCGATGATGGAGAAAGATCAAAAACGATTAACATACAGCTGAAGGAAGATAAGAAACGCGGTTACTTTGGCAAAGTGGCTGTAGGCGCCGGCGACAACGGTTTTCACGATAGCCAGGCTATGTTGAATGTATTCCGCGGAAAGAAGAAACTGGCTGCCTTTGGCATTGTGTCCAATACCGGCAAGGTAGGCCTCGACTGGGGCGAACGGGAGAAGTTCGGCTCCGGCAGCGGTGAACTCTCTTTTAACGATGATGGCGATATGGAGTTTAGTTTCCGGGGTGATGATCTTGACAGCTGGGATGGCCGCTACGGCGGCGATGGTTATCCACTGGTACAAACCGGGGGATTACATTATTCAGATAAATGGGACCGGGACCGGCAGAACCTGAATGCCAACTATAAACTGATGAAATTATATATCGACGGGAACAGTGAAAGCATGTCGCAGAATATCTTACCAGATACTATTTATTATAATCATTCTAAAGAGCATTTCAATAACAATATTCTCCGGAACCGTGTTAGTGGCAGCTATGAGCGGCAGCTCGACTCTAGTTCATCCGTCAAATTACAAATAGATGGCGGTCTCGATCATAAAATAGCCAATCGGCTCAGCAGCAGCGGAATGGAACTGAATGATATAACCGTGAACCAGGGAGAGCGTAAAACCTCCAATGTATCGGACATTGGCAGTATGAATGCAAACTTCTTATGGCGTAAAAAATTGAAGAAAAAAGGGCGTACCATATCACTGAACCTCGCGGAGAATTATTCCCGCACTAACGGCGAAGGAATGCTGGATGCCTATACGGAGTACTACAAGCAGGGTAAGCTGGATTCGGTACAAAATACGGATCAGCTTAAAACCACCAATAATGAAAGCATTAGTATCGTAAGTAATTTTACTTACACAGAACCATTGTCTGTGGCCTCTTCGCTGCTGTTTAACTATGGCATTAATATCGATAACAATCATTCCAACAGGAATTCCTATAATCAGCAGACCGATGGTAAGTATACTGCCCTGGATTCTTTATACAGTAATGACTATGCGTTTAATGTACTAACGCATAAGGGTGGTATCCGGTACGGATATACGAAAAACAAAATCCGCATTAACATAGGCGGCAATGTAGGTCTTACCAGCTTCAGCCAGAAAGATATGTTCCGGAACACTAAAGTAGAACGTGATTTTGTTAACTGGTATCCGCGCGCGATGTTCCGGTATAGTTTTTCGCAGCAACGTCGACTTACTGTTGAGTATAACGGATACACCAGTCAGCCTGGCATCGACGACCTGCAGCCTATCCGCGTGAATGATGACCCGCTCCACCTGCAGGTTGGAAACCCTGCACTGAAGCCATCTTTTAATAATAACTTCAGTATTAATTTTAATGATTTCAAAGTAATGACCAATCGAAGCATCTGGGCGTCTTTGAGGTATGGATCCACTACGAATGCCATCAGCGACCGGACCGTGATAGATACTTCAGGAGTAAGTACCAGCCAGGCTGTAAATGTAAATGGAAACCGGAGCGCACAGTTCAATTTATATATAGGCTGGAAGATCAATCCATGGGACCTGAGAGTGGGAGGAAGGGCAAATGGTGGCTTGAACAGGAATGTAAATTATGTGAATGGTTTATTGAATACTACGAATTCTTCCAATACGGGGCTGGGAATCAACCTGGGTAAGTACAAAGACAAAAAGTATGAATATTCCCTGGAGGGAGAGGCGAATTTTAACAACAGCGTATCTTCTGTGGATAAATCTTTACGGACGCAATACTGGACGTATAATATTTCACCTAACGTGAGTTTTTTCCTGCCGCTTAAATTTGTATTGCATGCGGATCTGAACTATAATATCCGGCAGAAAACAGCGGTGTTTGCTACCAACAACAATGCTGCTATCCTGAATGCTTATGTGGCAAAGAAGTTTGGTAAGAAAGAGCTGGTACAGATCAATTTGTCCATGAGTGATATCCTGAATCAGAATATTGGCTTCAACAGGTCGGTGTCTACCAATACGATCAGTCAGCGGACTTACAGTACCATTGGGCGTTATGGCTTGTTGTCTTTTATCTGGAACTTTAACAAACTGGGTGCGGCGGCTCCAAAAGAATAGTGTTATGAAAAGTATCATTACAAGAATCCGTATAATCCTGACCGTTATATTGGTGGTGATGGCTGTTTTCCCGGCACGGGCGCAGCACACTGCTTTTTTGCAGCAAGGAAGGATAGAATTTGAGAAGCGGGTGAACCTGTTTGCCCGCATGGATGAACTGAGTAAGGGGCAGGATAATTCATGGACGGATATGTTGAAAAAAGGGATGTCGCAATACCAGGTCACTTATTTCGATTATTCATTCTCCCGTCAAACGTCCCTGTATAAACCGGGAAGGGATAATCCTGATAATAAAAAGCCCATATGGGAATCCGCACCGGCCGAGGTGAATGTGGTATATTCCCGGCTCGATAGTTTGCAAAGTATTTCGCAGAAACAGGTATTTGAGCAGATGTACCTGGTGAAGGACACGGTGCGCCGGATCCGCTGGAAAATCACGGATGAAACCCGTAAGATCGCCGGGTTTGATTGCCGGCGGGCGAATGCTATTATTATGGACTCCATTTACGTGGTGGCTTTTTATACTGATGCCATTGTTACTCCTGGCGGGCCCGAGTCGTTTAGCGGTTTGCCTGGTATGATTCTCGGTGTGGCCCTGCCGCACGAGCATGTTACCTGGTTTGCCACTAAAGTGTTGATAGATGATATAAAAGAAGATGCGCTGAAGCCTCCTGTAAAAGGAAAACCGGTAGACAATAAAGGCATCTTCGAATCCGTTTCAAAAATACTAGGTAAGTGGGGGAATTATGGGAGTGCCTATATCAGGGCAATTATGTTATAATTGCAGAACGATCCGGACGTATGATGAAAAGTAATTCTCACATATACACGCCTGTACAGCCGTTTGTAAAGCAGCCGGAGGGGGCGGTGGTATACCGAGAGTTTTTGCCGGACCTACCCTTACAGGAATACATTTATTGTTACTGGCAGCTTAAAACCACCCGCCCGCTTACCGCGCCTTTTCATTACCGGGTGGTGGCCGATGGCTGCATGGATATTTTTTTTGAGCTGCATGATCCCAGGCAGAGTTTTGTCATGGGATTCAGCGATGCCTATACCTGTTTTCCGCTGGAAGGAAGCTTTAATTATGTGGGCATCCGTTTTTTGCCGGGCATGTTTCCCCGGTTGTTCCGGTTAAATGCTGCGGAAATAAGTAAGCAGGTGATCTCATTAGAGGATGTGGCGCCGGCGATTACCCGTTTTTTGCGGGATTGCTTTCATGCAGAAATGAGCGAACAGCAGTTGAAATCCCTGCTGGATGGTTTTTTACGCGATCGCATTGCCCAAAAGATGTCACCGGCAGATAACCGCCTGCTTGAAGCGGTGGATCTGATTGTCCGGCATTCGGGCATCATCAGTATTGAAAAGGAGCTCCCTCCAGGGATCAGTTCCCGCCAGTTGAGGCGCCTGTTTGAATTTTATATTGGTGACACGCCCAAGGCATTCAGTAAAGTGGTGCGTTTCCAGAGGATATTACAATTTACCCATTCTCCGGAATACATCCGCAGGAACAGATCTTACCTCGGCGCCGGGTACTACGACCAGGCCCATTTTATCAGGGAGTTTAAAACGCTTTATGGCCTTACCCCGGCTAAAGTGTTTGGCAAATAAGTTGTCCGTTTTTTACAATTTTTCTTCTCCCCGCTATCTTAGTTTTGCTGTTATAAAACTTAGCAGGATATGAAAAGATGGTTATTACTGTTTATTTTCTTTTTTTCTGTATCTAATATTTATTCACAGGTAAAACCCGGTAAAATGAAACTGAACGCAGGAATTATTACGGCTAAATTAGCGGAGAGTAAAAAATTCTATACAGATATATTAGGATTCGGAGTGTCTTTTGAAAACGAATTTTACCTGTTGCTGCATACACCGGATAAGCAGGCGGAGATTAGTTTTTTGTTACCGGAGCATGCATCGCAGCAGCCATTGTTTAAAACCGCTTTTAATGGAAAGGGCGTGTATTTGACCATTGAGGTCGCCGATGTGGACAAGGTATATGAGGCTATTAAAGCGAAGGGGGTGGACATTAAAATAGCGATCCGCAATGAGCCGTGGGGCGACCGGCATTTCGCCATACAAGACCCCAATGGCCTGGGTATTGACCTGGTGACTTATTCCCAGCCCTGATGCCATTAACATAATTTTAAGTTAATATAATCTTAAAAGGGCGCTGATTGGTATCATACAGGAACCATTTTTGTTTTACAGGGGTTAACCAAAAAATTTTAACCATGGCAAAGCAAAGCAAGGACACAGTAAAACAAGAAATCCAGGTATTGGCAATTGGCAACTACAAAAGTTATCCTGATGATTACGAAGTAGCACCTGCCACGGTTTCCCAGAATATTCAGTCATTGGCGAAAGGTTATTGGGACAGCCGGGAATATAAAGAAGTAGAACGGGATGAGCGACTGGGCATCAACCTGGAAGATTATCAGCATTGGACAAAAGAAGCATATGACGCCTTTATGAAATCTAATCAGCAATCCATGAACTAGTCCCATTTCACCATTTTTCGATAAAGACAGCCTGAAAGTAATCGCTTTCAGGCTGTTTTGTTATTATTTGATACTGTTTGCAACCATTTCTCCCCGACTATTGTTTTAATAAGACGGTGGATTCACTGCCATAATGTAGTGGGCACTACACCTGCTTCTTATTTTACTACACCATACCAAGCTGGTGTTCGTTACCCCCTGAATACATAGGCTTGTGGCTGAACCTGCCATTAATCCTAAATTTTCAGTGCATGAAAAAGCTTATCTGTCTGTTCATGATCCTGGGCGCCGGCTGGCAATTAACTGCTCAAATTACGCCAGCTGCAGTCGTTTTGCCAACTGAGGATCTTGTAACGCAAATCTTTGGCAAAAACAAAGAGTCATTGTTGAATGATTTTCTAAGAATTTCGCCTTTGGAAGAAAGGGCATTTCAATCTGCATTTCTTGAGTACGAAACGGAGAAGAGTCCGTGGTTAACGGAGCGTATTGCCTTATTGAAGATGTACAACGAGGAGTTTTCTTCTATTGATGAAAAGAAGATGAATTCTCTCACCAGGCAGTTCATTAACAACGATCTGGAGTTCGGACGTTTGCAGATGCGTTATTTCCGGAAGTTTAACAAGCTGCTGGGCGCTACCAGGGCGGCCAAGTTCTTTCAGCTGGACAATTACCTGGAACAATCGACGAGGGTGTACCTTCAGAACCAGTTGCCTTTTATAAAAGAGCTGGAATCTGATAAACTGGCGAAACCGCTGACGGCGAGATAGATGCGGATTTTGTCTTACTCAGCATAATCAGCGTAATCCTGAGTAAGACAACCTACGCTTCTTCCACGAAATCCTCACTCCGTGGTATGGCTTTGAACTTCTCCATGAGTTCAGGGGGAAGTCCTGTGAGTTTGCGTTTACGGGTATCTATCCAGGCGCCGTCTACTAATACGGTGGCGGATTTGGTGCCATCGCCCCGGAAAATTTCGTGCTTAATGGACCAGCGGGAGCCATCTGCCCGGCATTTGGTCATTTCACAGCTTACGCGCACTTTGTCGTTAGGGCTGATTTCCCGGTGGTAGAACAGCTCTTCCCGGAAAAGGATGGGGCCTAGCTGTTGCTGTATAAAATGAACTGCGGTAAGCCCTACCTGTTCAAGGAGACTAAGCCTGGCCTGTGCGGCAAAGTCGGCATAGGCCGAGTGGCGCAGGTGCATATTAGCGTCTATCTGTGACCATAATACTGGTCCTTCAAAAAATATGTTCATACTTAAATTTACGGAAAAGTGGTGTAAAAAGCCTGGGTCAAACGGGCGGATATTATATCTGTGATGGCTATACGTAAATCAGAACGGCAGCCTGATGTCTGCCAGGGGATTGCTTATTAACGAAATTTTTCTAATAAAAAAAGTAAAACAAATTTTTTTAGAATGAATTCCTTTTATACTTTCGCAGCCTGGAGAGTTGGCAGAGCGGTCGATTGCGGCAGTCTTGAAAACTGTTGACTGTAACAGGTCCCGGGGTTCGAATCCCTGACTCTCCGCTAAATGTGATACAAAAGTTCATTATTGGATTTTGTATCACATTTTTATTTTTAAGATGGTGTTTATCAGATGTTTTCGATTTGAAAAGTGTGTTCGATAGTGATATTTTGCATAGAGATTTTTTCGAGTCATCATTTCTGACATTCTTCTCTTTTTTAGCTATCTATATGACTACTAGTGATTTAGGATTAATAGAAGTAATTCATTAATCTGTTGCGGATTGACCCAAAAGCAATAGGTGTAAGGGATTCGAACCCCGATTAATTAATTTATTTCTTATCAATAATCTAATGGGGATTAAAGATTTGCAGTTGCAAAACGAGCGAATTCTAATAGGAAGCTAAGGAGGTTGCGTGCTGATGTTTTTGTAGTCTTATGGCCTTTTTTGTTTTCAATTTCGGCTACTCGAGCTATGATCCCGGCTGCATAAGCATCATCAGTATTTATACTTTTTTGAGAATCTGCATTATGTTTTATATCCGTAGTCGCTTTTAAATTGTACACAGACAATACTGATTGGTTGACAATATTGCCTATCCACATGTCAGCAGTTAATATCGGGTTGTTACTAAGTATTAGCTTTAGTAATTTCCTCTTATCAGGAAGGCTTGATTTTTCCATTAATTTGCTCAACTGGGAGAGCTGAAGAACAAGCTCATATTGATTCTTTATATGGATTTCATGCTTTTTAGCGGCGTTTTGTAATTCAATTCCCATCATACTAATTCTCTTCTCACAATCTTTTTTTATCAAGAGAAAATCATCGCTTTCAATTTCCCCTTGGAGTAATAGTTCTTTTGCTTTAAGAATTCTTTCTATTAGCCGTTCAATACTTTGGCTTATTGTTTTTTGAATGATCGATTGTTCAATGAATATATCACGCCTGGTATGTTTTAATATATCTTTATATAAATCCAGATAGGGTTTATCTGCATGAAGCATCACTAATTGCTCATTAAACAACTGATGCACTTTATCTGCCCTTATTCGGAAACCACAAGGGGATACACAATGGTAGTAATAATACAGTCTGGTTTTACCCTTCGATGCACTGCCGGTTAGTCTTTTGTTGCAATTAGGACAGTAAAAGAAGCCCCTTAAGATCAATTTTTCGTTACTATTATTATTGGTGGTGGTTTTTTGTCCTCTCGTATTCAATACCTGCTGAACCTTAAGAAATAACACTTCAGGAATAAGCGGTTCATGTATACCCTCTGCCCAATATTCCTTTTCGTTCTCGAAGGCTGGCACTATGACTTTGCCACAATAGGCGGGATTTCTAAGCATTCTCCAGAAATGGCTGTTACTGCATTTTAAACCTTCAGACTTCATTTGGCGAAATACAGAACACGTAGGTTGTTCTCCTTGAGCAATTAGCGAAAAAGCGTTTCTTACGAACGTTGCCTCTGGCTCCTTTGGGCCAATATATTTTTGGCCGTTGGCAAATAGCCTGTAACTGTAACCCATAGGGGGATGAGTGATCCAACGGCCTTCTTGCTTAGCTTTATGGATACCCTGTTTGACATTTAAAGACCGTCTATCGTTTTCGGCTTCTGATGTTGCCAGGTAAACGGCAAGGATTATTTTATTTTCAGGAATTGACAAATCCAGCTCCTGGTCAATTGCCTGAGGATAAATACGGAAACTTTGTAGTTGAGCGATCATGTAATAAGCATCACCAGCATTTCTGCTGAATCGGTCCCATTTGGTAAATAGAATTAGGTTTGGTCGGAGAGCCTTGTGCTTTTTTATGGTAGATAGTAGTAATGTCCAGGCTGGTCTATTAAAGGTTTTGGCAGAATAGTCTTCAAAAATAACTTCCAACACTTCGATATTGTTTGATAGGCAGTATTTCATCAGACGATCCTCCTGGCTACGTTGGGAGAAACCTTTAATGGCTTGTTCATCGGTGCTGACTCTGATATAGAGGAAGGCAGTAGGCATATCCTTTCCTTTATAGGATATACAAACTGAGTGAAGGATTGTTTAAATTTAAAGTTACCGTAACAAGACCCAAAAAAGTAAAGATTTTTTTGTATCTTAAATAAAAACCCCTTTTCATGAAAAGGAAATTTTTGCCCGCCTTCTATGTGATTTCGTTAATATGCGCTTTGACGGTATTGAAATGTTCTGCGCAGGAGATTAGCAAGCCTGAAATCATTGCACCGTTTGACTCACTTCGGTTATCAGATGTACATGCCAGTGGTAATATTAAAACAGGCACTGTTGAAATTATCATGAATTTCAAAAATGATTATTCACAAGTAGCTAGGGTATATTTAGCACTAGGCGGATTCGAGGATTTCGGGATAACCGATTCTAAAGGCCGTAAATACAAACTGCATACAGACGTAAACGCAGTTAATACAAATAAAGGATATATCAATATTCCTTTCATACAATTTGGGGACAAGAAGTTTAGTTGGGTGGCCCATGTTATCCAGGAGATTCCCTATACTGAAATGCGAAAACTTACGATTAGGATTAATAAATTGGATAAAGGAACTCAGTTATTAACAAATTTTCATATCAGGTGTATTCTTTCACTTGATTATGGGAATGTGGGAGATAAAATGTATAGTGTAGAAAATATCAGGATTAATTGGAAGTAGTGATAATCCATTTTAACGAATTCGTAGCGTAATACACTGAAAATTAAATCTTTCCAACTAGATAGAGAGCGAGGCAAAAAATTAATGAATAAACTAGTCAGTATGTGAGATAATTTATTTTCAGCATCACAATACAAAACATGAGTAGGAGAATGTGCCTTATTATGATCATGATAAAAATATGTAATGGAAACAAATCGATTTGACTCCTTTGTAGAAGACTTCCTGGGTGAACGTAAAGAACGCTCAATTGTTATTGTAGGCTCTTCTAAAATCGATGATTTACTAGGAATGATTTTGAAAAAATTTCTTATTGATTCTATTAACCCGAAAGAAGAAGATATGATACACGGGGATAATCCTCTTTCAACATTTTCTGCAATAATTAAATTATGCTATCGCTTGGGATTGATTGATAGGGATCTTTTTAGCATTCCCCATGTCAGTTATTAACTCAATATTTTTATTTAGAATCTTCCATGCCTTATTTGGATCTTGGCTGTATCGTTCGATAGCGGCATTTATATTTCTAATATTGGTATTTATCGTAGCGTACCATCTATCATAGGTATCACGGCTAACCTCATTGGTTATCCATTTACCTTCAAGTGATCCACATGGGCTGTAGTTGCCATCTTCAAACATGCTGAAAAGCAATAAATTGCGTATTTTAGTTGTATGGTTAAATGGTAACGCCATCTAACACTTTAGAAGATCCTGCCACCGCAGTTTCCTTGAGATTACTTATTCTTAAAGAGGTTTTTTAAATGAAAATCCCCGATTTTAGTGCCGTGCAGCTGGAAAATATCTATAACGGTGACGGCCCGGTTGCCACCGAATTAAAAAGGTTTTTAAGTGATGCCGTGAGCCAGAAAGCGATCAGGTTAAGTGAAAAGGACGCCCAGACTCAGTTCCCACTGCTGTTACAGGAGGGATTGATAGCCCCTGATGGAAGAGGGCCTGCCGATGCTACTCACAGTATTGCAAACCACCCTTTACTCTACTATGGTTTTTATCAGGAATTTAACAAGCGAAAGGGGTTTAAATATGCCCCTGATATTGAGAAGTTACTTTCCTTCCATAAAAGTGTGGCTGATTATTTCCTGATAGATGGCCGCTGCATGTCCGGATATTTAGAACATGGATTTTCCGCTTTTTTGCTACTGATGGGAGATAAGCCAGCACTTGGCCTTATTTTTGAACAGGGCAAAGCGCTATTAAAAGAAAGCCCCTATTTCCTTACTTTTTATAGGGCCATCTTTGATAATCCTACCCATTGGAACCAGACATTTACCGCTGTATGGGATATGATATTGGCGTTTGGAACCATGCAGGGAAAGCTGGATCAGTCTGCCCCCGGAAACCTATGGCCTAAAATCCTACCAATATTCCATCAATACTTTTTATCACAGCAGGCTAACCTCCATCAATACAGGGACATTGTGATCAGTAAGTTTGGAGGTGACCCTATCGAGGACTACCTGGCAGGAATATCTTTACAAATTATCCACCAGCTGGTGGTGACCCCGACAGAAGAAGTAATCACTATGATGGAAACGCCTGCGCTATTTACCATCTCCATTGTACTGCTCACTCGGTGCCCAACATTAGAAAATAGCCAGATCGAAACCATCTGTGGATACCTTAAAAACATCCAAGTAGATTCCAGGACCTTTCCAGAGGCAGTGAAATTAGTCATCACCATCCTTTCGTCTGGTGCCACACTTATCACTGACCAAAAACTATTCTTTGAAGGCTTTATAGCCCGTGGCGTAGAAAGCACAGATAAAAATGTGGTCATACAAACCATCCAAATATTCAGTTTCGGCATCCAGCTCACCGAACTTTTAAGTGGCCTATTACTCAACCTTTTTAACGGTGGAAAGTATAAGGACGATTACACGGAACACATCAGCGGGTTTTACAATTTTCATAAAAGCATCCCTGATTTTTTTGAGTTTTTGTATAAATATTCCATTTATAAGGGACTTTCCTTTGATCCATACAGGTTTAAGGACGCGATTTATCTGCTACATGAAGATGATAAATCAGGGTTTGAGTATCACATCATCAAAATGATGACAGATGACCAGGGACAGGTACGGTACGCTGGTCTTAGACTGCTGCTTTCCCTGAAGGATTATTGTAGGCAGGGGGATATCACCTTTGACCTGCATAGCTTAAATCCACTGGAACAGTATAAATTTATAATAACCCTTGTCAATGACCGCCTGCATGGAAAGGAACAGTTAACGTTTATAATACCCCTGCTATCTTCCAGCTCACCCATCGTCAGAGAGCTGGCAATATGTAAAATAGAAGAAGCCTTTTTAGGATATAACCAACGGGTTTTTGAGTATCTCAGCGGGTTAATTTCAGGCCTGGCAGGTAAACAGGAAATAGAAGATAGAATAAAAGAGGTATTGCGGCAGGTAGATGAGCGATTTAAACTTAAAAAGGATATCCGGGAGTTCCTGCCAGAGGTGCAATATCCCAGGCTGGCAAGAGCCTATAAGCAACATTCAAAGAAGATGTTTCAAGATTCATCCCAGAAGCAGAAGCATAAAGCAGATGGTTTACTGGGACTTATAAAGCCAGTTGCCGTTGGGAGAAGGGGAGGTAGCTTGCATCCTGATGGTAACATTTCTGGCTACCATACTTCAAGCGTCACTTTCACCTTACCCAGTACCATTTTCTTAAAGCCGGAAACTGAGGAGTTTGAACTGAGCGTATTTTTTAACTCAAACTGGAGCGAAGATTTTAAACCATGGGAACGAACAATATTATCGTCAGGGACTATCTGAATACGTTAAGCGAGGATGAAGAACTCGACAAATTATTACCCCTGCTACTGGTACTAAAGGGACTCAAAATTGTCCGTACTGCTAAAGAGGCAAAAGGCATGAGCCAGCAAGGCAAGGATATTATAGCCTTTGGTAAGGATGCGGATGGGATCAAAAAGCGGTTTTACATTGAAGTAAAGGGTCATAGCGATAAAAACATTACAGAACTATCCATTTCAAAATCCGATGGTATCAGAGACTCTCTTATCTCTGCTAAACTTGCTAAGTACGAAGATTCCGGTATTAAAGGGTTTAACGAGGCGCCCATTAAAATCGTGCTTGTCCACAACGGGGTGGTCGTTCCCAACGCCAAACATCTACTCGACGGGCTTATTGAGGATCTGTTTGGCGACGGCAAAATGGAATTTGAAAGTGGGATATCTATAACCTAACAGACCAGTTCAGTAACTATTTATTCGGTGAATACCTGCTCACGGAGGAAGAAAATGTCCGTTTATTTAAGCGTACGCTCGTTTTAATGGACTCAGACGACTATGAAATGGAGGATTTTTTTATCCTAGTCGATAACCTGCTTGCCCAGACCCTGAAGCCAGCCAGTAGAGCATTTACAAAGCTCTTTACTACCCTAAACCTTTTAAGCACCATCCTTTGGACGTATTCCAAGGAGAATAATAACCTACTTCCTGCCATTACAGGCACCTCCTTTATCCTATTAAGAACCTGGGCATGGATTCTCAAAGGAAATATGACAGCAAAAGCCGCTGTCATAAAGCAATACAACAAGCTACTACAATCTCACTGCCAGATACTGGAACAGTATTTTGATAAAACCCTGCCGGCGGCTGTAACAGATAGTGGCCTGTATGTAGAGCAAGGAGGAATGTTCGAAAATATTGGCTTCCCCCTTCGGGTCATGGATTACATTTCACAACTAATTTTCTATTATCAACTAGTTCAAGCCGGCGTGCCCACCGGTATTAAGCCCTCTGAAAGGCAGCTTGAGGGAATCTACAGCTCCCAGCTTAAAACGCTTTTTACTATTATTAAAAATAATGAAGGCAGCAGACGCCCCTTGCTGGACAGGCATTCTGCACCTATTTTACTGGTAAGCCTGTTCGTGCTTAACAGCAAATATCACACCCACCGGGACCTTGCATTATTAAACACCTACCTGGTTGGTGTACTCGAGGGTATTGAAATGGTTTCCTTCATGCGACATAGACTGCCGGAGTTTAATGATAACATTGACGCACTGGTGGAAACAGCAGCATCAGGAAAAAAAGCATTTGAGTACCAGGATAAAAGCTCGATGTTAATTCTGATCATTACTGAACTGATGGCTGTGCTTAATAAGCCAGATAGTTATAACGCTTTACGGCAGGAATATAACGGCACAGTGAATCTTCAGACCTCCTACCCAAACTGGAATAGAGATCCCCTACAAACTGAAATTTCCTATTTCCAGGGAAACATCCATGATGATATGATTTCTGAATCCAGTGTAACCCTTCCAGAGAATATGGAGGACTTTATAAAGCAGATTCAAGCTAAACCAAAGGGTGAAATCCCTTTTATTACTGATACCATGGGGTTTTCCTTCCTGCGTACGCTATCAGTACACTTCTATCACAATGATATATTTCCACACCAGTGGCGAATTTTTTTTAAATTGGATTAATTATTAATGCTCCTTTACCGGGTGGCATACATAACCCACAAAATTGCTTAACCGCTGCGTAGCATTGCGGGTATGGATCAGAATTGATCTTATAATCAATATATCTCCTCCCAATTAGCACCGTTGCAACTGCCATGTTTTTTTTTGAAACTGCCCGTTATCCTCTAATATCCGGATTGCTCACTTCTCCGCGAGTACGATAATCTCTATCTCCAAAGTTTTCCCTTAAGCCCCATTCAGCCTTTAACACCTGCTTTATATAATTGATACTTTAAGCATTATTCCTTCGTCATATCTTATATATAACATTATTCGGGCAACCAGACGTTTTGTAAGGTAATATTTGTGCATATTGTATACAACGGCAAGAGGTACGGTAGTCCCTGTTTAAGCAATATAAGTCTGCAAGTTGAATTTAAAATTAACAAAATACCGAAACTTTCTGACCAGCTTCATAAACAGATGAATTTTCAATTTGAAAGAATAAATTTGAATCAAAGATTATCAAAAGAAATTAATACATTTTTAAGCAACCTATCTTTTATGCTGCATGAAGCGTATGAACAATCAGGAAATAATAAATATATGGTGAGTTATTACCTAAATGGCACAGCAAAAAACCTAAGAAATAGATTGGGGACAAATTATTGGAGGCCGGTACTAATTCAAGCACTCGCAGATCATGACGGATTTTGCGATGGAGGGTTTTACGAACCTTTGGCATTGACAAGATAATATAGCTTAGGGAATCTCGTTTTTCAAGAAAAGGTTATTTCTGGCAAATAATCTTCTCTAACTTTCAAGATAATTTCAATTCATTAAAGAAAGTTAAAAGGGGTATGAGGGGTTCGACTGTGATCCCTGACTCTCCGCATAACCCAAAAAGCACTGATTTCAGTGCTTTTTGGGTTATAGATATATACGTTCGAATACCATTACATAATGTGTGCATAAATCATATCCTCTGATTGCTTCTAATGTATTCCTTCAATGCTGTTTCATTGTCATTTAATCCTGCTTGAAAAGCATTTTGTACTTTACTGTTTACTAATCTTTCAAGCATCGTACGGAAAAGCCGTGATACTTTCCACCGTGGTTTCTACCTAAAGCTTCACTGTCGAATCGCAAATACCAAGCCCAGGCATCTATATCGTCAAAGGCTGTGCTGCTCCAAAATAATAGCGTGCCATTGCTTGAAGGAATAAATCCGCTTTTACCACGAAAACTGCTGTATAAAGCGACGAATCCACTTGAATTTGTTGCACCAGTGTTTGGGCCGGACCAAAATTCCGTACCGGTTGCTTTCATTTTTCCACCCGCTACCGTTTCGCCACCAAGAAATTCTGCCAATATCGACCATTCTTTATCTGTTGGTATGTGCCAACCTTTAGGGGATAGTTTACCGGTATTTATTACGTGCCAATTATACAAAGCGCCTGTAGTTTCCTTATTAAACTTATCATCATTATACCAGCAATATCCTGGTGAATTTAGCTCATGCCAAGCCTCAGCCGTATCAACTATAAATGGAATTTCAGTCCCATCGTTGTATTTGGTGGTTTTTAAGTTTTCCACCATCCATACTTGTGTTCCAATGGATATTGTGTGATAAATATTGCCATCAATATCAGTAACTATTTCTGTGTTCATGTCTATTATTTTTTGATTGCTGTATGCAAATGTATCTCTAAAAACGGTGTACTTTTGATACCAATATCCTAAAGGATACCAAAACGGTTTGTTATGAAAGGAATGACAGAAGAACAGGCATTGAAATATTTACAAGACACCTTGTTTGTCGTAGGCGGAAAGTGGAAGCTCCCAATACTCAGAGCAATACACAGTGGGAGTTATCGCTTTCGGGATATACAGCGAAGTTTGCCTTTAATTACAACCAGGGTTTTGTCAAAAGAATTAAAACATCTTGAAGAGAACAAGTTAGTAGTCAGGACGGTTTATCAAGCACCGCTTGCGGTAGAGTATAAAGTGCCCCACTATATGCATTCCCTATTGCCTGTTATTAAAGAAATGATTTTATGGGGTAAAAACCACAGAAAGAAAGTTAGTGAGCAATGATCCCCGGTTGCATCAATTAAATGACGCCCTGAATTTCAACGGTGAAAGCCTGGTCTTTGTCTTAAACAACTTGCTGAACGACTGCGAATGTTCAAAGCCCAATTCATAGGCAATTTGACTAACCGACAAATCCGTAGTCGATAATTTTTCCTTGGCCTTTTCAATGAATTTGTCATGAATTCAACGGTCGGTAAGCCTTTGTAAACAAGATCATCACTATTAAAGTCTTGCTGAGGCCATGCAAAAATTTGTTGCGCTGGCGGGTCTCAATTTTAAAGACAAGGAGCCCGATGCGGAGTTCCCGAAGCCAACACCTCAACGAACTGCCGATCTTGCTTTCTTTCTTCAACACGATGCACCTGCCGTCCGGAAATACCGGCTTAACCCCGTTGAATTACAACAAGTGGCAGATAAGATTTTTTTAGCGGCCGGTGCTACGTCCGGAGAAAACTTAGCCCATCAATGTACTATAAGTACTGCTGAATTTTTAAGGAAAGAAATAACAATATTTCCCGGAGGACACAACGGCTTCATAACACATCCAAAGGCTTTTGCGATGTTGCTGGCAACCTTTCTCCTGTCCAAACCACAAGGTATTGATACAAATGCAAATGGTTAAAAAACACCCTCATATTGTCGCAATTGCACCTCACCTGTATACCTTGTCCTCGTTAACTTTGAACAATAATCAAACAAAAACAAATAAAATGAGAAAGATCAGAATTTTCGAACACATCTCGCTGGATGGCGTGATAGAACATGATGGAGACTACACCTATGGCGCCTGGACTACACCCTATCGAAGCCCTGCCGGGGCGGCGATGCTCTTTGAGGCATACGGGCCGAATTTTGACCTGATACTTGGCCGCCACACCTATGATATATTTAGTGGCTTTTGGCCTAATGCCGGAGATTTCCCTATGGCAAATGCTATAAACGCTGCAACGAAATACATCGCCACGCACAGGCCCGATAGCCTGGAATGGGGACCGGTGCAGCATTTGGGTGAGGACATTACAGCGGCGATTCGCGATCTCAAGTCAACGGAAGGCCGCGACCTGATCGTTGTGGGAAGTTCGACGTTAACCTCTTTGCTGCTCGACCAGGGACTGGCTGACGAAGTTGTGCTCATTACCTACCCGGTTTTGCTCGGCCGGGGTAAACGCTTATTGGCTGACAGTATTGACGCCCGGGAACTTGCTTTTGTTGACTCGAAAGCTACACCCACCGGTTTGCTTGTCAACACTTATAAGCACGTTGGATCGCTGAAGAAATAATCTTTGCCGGGATGGCACGGCTAATTCATTCATATCCGTATGATGGGTGAGTATATGAGGCCATTAAGATCGCCTTATCTCATACTTATTCTTTGATCACTGTCTGCCAGCGCACATACGCCGTTCGATATTGAACAATAATTTATATAAGAATTTACAGGTATTGCTCACAATCAATAGTTTATAAATTTGGCGCACAAATAGCAATTGTTGATCAACCAGTTAGCAATAATCTAATGAGATATCTTATCGTCCTGACATTTTGCGCTATCATATTTGCCGGCAAGGCCTCAGGTCAGGCCACTGAAGTTTCGCCGGTGAATGCTGCCATTACCAATAGCATCGACAGTCTCGTACAAACGCTGATCACCAATAAACAAGCAGCGGGCTTTATGCTGGGCATAGAAAATGATCACCAGCAGCCTTTTGTAAAAGCATACGGCATTGCGGATCTTACCACCGGAAAACCAGTGAACGTGGCAAGTGAATTCCGCATTGCATCGATCACTAAACCGTTTACGGCCGTTGCATTGATGACCCTTGTCGAGCAAGGTAAAGTAGGTTTGTACGATAAGCTCTCAAAGTATTTCAAAGATTACCCGAAAGGTGATAGTATCACCATTTACCAGCTACTGTCGCATACATCCGGTATTCCGAACTGGTGGGAAGGCGAAACGCCCGCCAATACGCCAGGTAACTTTCCTATGTGTAAAAATCCGCACTTGTACCTGCAGGCTATGAAGAAACCATTTCTTTTCGAGCCTGGCACAAAACATTCCTATTCCAATTCAGGATATGTGCTACTTGGAGAAATCATTGAGCAGGTGAGCGGACTTCCCTATATGGACTATCTAAAGGCACATGTATTAAGCAAAGCAGGAATGCACCAGACCTTATGGGACGAGGGCCATGACCTGGACGATACCTGGGCAAAGGGTTATCAGAAAATAAATGATACCACCTTTAAGGAACCGACCAACTATACAATGCCATATACGGCAGGCTCGCTTCGAAGTACTGCTGCAGATCTGATCAAATTCCTGGATGCGCTTTATGGCGGCAAGATCATCAAAAAGAGCAGCCTTCAGAAAATGACAACGTATGCCCTTACAAGTAGTGGCAAACCTGTTGATGAGGCCATGTTCTTTCCCAATAACTTTGTGCCGCCGCCACCACCTGCTTACCTGAAACGATATGGTTACGGCCTTGGGTTTACATTGACTGAGATATATGGTACGCCTATAGTTTGGCATACCGGCGGTATTGCAGGTTTTAATTCGATTATGTTGTACATCCCGAAAAGCAAAACGAAAATCATCCTGCTGGCAAATACTGAAAATGGCGTAATCCCGATATGGGAACAGTTGCAGCAATTGATGGTAAGGTATCAGTAAATAAGCGACGGTATCGTTTTATCGAATGGAGCCGGTCTTTTCAATCATACTAACCTCTTCGTGGGCACATACTCATGACTGTTTCCGCATGCTTTGCCTGATCTTTTCCCTGTGTTGTCCTCCCCAGGCACTTAGTTCGCCTATCAGGTTTTTTAAAGTCCGGCTATAGTCAGTCGCTTCATAAACAATGCTAACCGGCGTGGTCGGATATACATTGCGCCTGACAAAGTCGTTCAATTCCAGATCTTTTAGCTCTTTAGCCAGTATCCTGGAAGAAATACCAGGGATTTCATGCTGAATTTCATTAAAGCGCTTTGATGATTGCACCAGGCAAAGAATCAAAGCCAGCTTCCATTTCCCATTAATAACAGACAGTGCATCAAGGACGTTTTTGAGCGATCCTGCACATGCGTCGTTGTCTGGAAGGGGCTCATTTATAATCATCTCCATGGATACAAATGTAATTACATTACCTAAATGTAACCGCTTCCCTTTGGGTAAGTAGTGCCATTTGACCACCTGGTAAACATAATTTTGCCTTTGATAATTCGAACGAAAGAATTGTTTCACCATTGACACAAAAAGATATCGGTGATTAATGAATTTAAAGTTGATAATTATTAAACAGGTAAATTTTTATGAAACGTATCCTTCATTTAATATCAAGTCTGCAAGAGAACGGATCGCACAGCATTCAGCTGGGTCGCGCTATCGTCGAAAAAATTCAGGAAAAGTATCCGGGCAGTGTAGCTGAAGAATTAAACCTGGTCAATATCGAAATTCCACATCTTACTCCTGCTGTCCTTCGTACATTCTTTATTCCAGGAGAGCAGCTAACGGAAGAAGAAAAAGAATCCGTCCGTTTTTCTGATGAGATGGTTAAACAATTATTGGCTGCAGACATCATTGTGATAGGTGCACCGCTTTATAACTTCACTATTCATACCGCGTTAAAAGCCTGGATTGATCATATAACCAGGGCCGGGATCACTTTTGGGTATGGTGAAAATGGTCCTGTTGGAATGGTAGCAGGAAAAAAAGTGTATGTCGCAATGTCTTCCGGAGGCATTTACTCAGAGGGGCCAGGCAAAGCCAACGACTTTGTAGCTCCTTATCTGAATGCTTTCCTTGGTTTTTTAGGCATGACAGATCTGACGATATTCCGGGCTGAAGGGCTAAAAGTACCGGGAGTGAAGGAGTTTGCTATGCAGAAAGCAATTAACAGTATAGCAATTGATTAAAATCTTCTTTTAATAACAGGTAGTTAGTTTATTGTCCTCTGGAAAAATAAGCCAAATCACATCTTCCAAAATGATATTTGCATTTGAAAAGAATAACAGGAAAGAAATTGTTTGATAATAATGGCTTATTTTTCAGGACGAAAAAGAATTTATGAAGAAGATAGGATTTTTATCGTTTGGGCATTGGTCTAACCACCCAGCCTATAAGACCCGTACGGCGAGTGACACGTTGCTTCAATCTATTGATTTGGCTGTTGCCGCAGAGGAAATTGGTTTAGATGGCGCCTATTTTCGTGTGCATCATTTTGCAGCGCAGCTGGCATCCCCATTTCCATTGCTTTCGGCTATCGGCGCCAAAACAAGCAAGATAGAGATTGGAACGGGTGTAATTGACATGCGGTATGAAAATCCACTGTATATGGTGGAAGATGCCGGCGCGGCCGATTTGATCTCGGAGGGTCGATTGCAATTGGGTATCAGCAGAGGTTCGCCGGAACAGGTAATAGATGGGTGGCGCTATTTTGGATATGAACTGGCCGAAGGAGAAACTGACGCAGATATGGGACGCCGCAAAGCGTTGGAATTCCTGGATAAGCTGAAAGGTGTTGGATTTGCCCGGCCTAATCCGAACCCGATGTTTCCGAATCCGCCGGGCCTGTTGCGCCTGGAGCCACACTCGGAAGGGTTGCGGGAACGCATTTGGTGGGGAGCCGCTTCTAATGCTACTGCTGTTTGGGCAGCCGAGAATGGCATGTACCTTCAAAGTTCTACCTTGAAGTACGATGAAAGCGGCAAGCCTTTCCACATACAACAGGCCGAGCAGATCAGGCTGTACAAAGATGCCTGGAAAAAAGCCGGGCACCAGCGCGAACCGAGGGTTTCGGTGAGCCGGTCTATTTTCGCATTGGTGAACGATCAGGATCGCTATTTCTTTGGGCAGGAAACCAACCGGGTCGATAAAATAGGAATGATTGAACCGGAGAAGCGCGCCATTTTCGGAAGAAGTTATGCGGCGGAGCCGGATCAACTCATAAAGGAGTTAGCGGAGGATGAGGCAATTCAGGAGGCAGATACGATTCTGTTGACAATACCCAATACATTAGGAGTTGATTACAATGTACATGTACTGTCCTCTATTTTAAAGCATGTGGCTCCCGGATTGGGGTGGCGTTAAATTTTAATCGACGGAGAATACCGGGAGTGTCTGTCAGATACTCCCGGTATATATCACCCTTCGGCATCCAGTAACTCGCTTTGCCTGTCTTTTACAAGCTGTGAGTGCTTCAGTCCCCATTCATCCATCACTACTAAAACAGGAAGAATACTTTCGCCGAAAGCCGTCAATTTATATTCCGATTTTTTAGGATAAACTTTTTCCGAACACTTTTCAACAACACCATAAAAAAGCAATTCGGCTATTTGCATTTCGATAACCCGTAGTGATGCTTCCCCTATATACCTGTTGATGTCAGCGGGCCGGTTGATGCCCTTACTGATCGCATCTAAAATGCAACACTTCCATTTACCACCAAACACCTTACCCGCAATCCGTAATCCGCAGTCCAAATCTTCTTCTATCTTTTTTGTATACATAAGTATTGTGTTTCGAGTTACAAATTTACGCCCTTAATTACTTAAAAAGGAGATCATGTATACCGAATCTTTTTTCGGTTATTGTTTAGAAAACGTTTGTCAGGGAAATTTGCCATGAAGATAAAACGTTTAAAATGAATAAGAATAAAAATACATCCACAGCAGACAGGACTTTTCAACTTAATAAAACAGATTTTTTACCGGTACTGATTTTCGCTGCTATATTTTTTATGACCTGGTTGTTTATGCATGGAGTTAACCATTTTTTAGCATTAACCCCCGAAGCATTAGGAAAATATTATGATTTCAAATGGATAATCATTGCGCATATTACCGCAGGTGGAGGTACATTGATTTTTGGGATAATACAATTTTGGAAAAAACTCAGAACATTCAGTTGGCAACTGCACCGTATTGTCGGTTTCATATACCTGTTGGCAGTATTAGTGAGCAGTACCTGTGCCTTAATATTAGCATTTACTACAACGTACGAGGTAAGTTGGGCAGTTGCATTTACCTTACAAATTTGGGCAGGTGTCTGGTTATCCGCTACCATCATAGCTTATTACATGGTTGTAAAAAAACGGTTTAAGCTACATCACGAGTGGATGGTAAGAAGCTATATCATTACCTTGGGGTTTCTGATATCAGGATTTGCCTTGAAAATCCATTTCATACAAGAGCTCGGAAAAATAGAAGACATACAAAGTCCCCTATTTTGGATGGGCTGGTCGGTACCTTTATTCATTTATGAAATTATAAAAAGCAGCAAAACAAGCCATTAATAATCCATTTTTTAAGACCCGATTTTTGCCACTTCTAGCCCACGAAATTTTCTTTTAGCCCCGAGATGCCACGAAGATTTAGCATATGTCCCGATTTATTTTTTCCCGACGAGCAGGAATTATGATAAATTATTTTTAAATTTCGTGTTAACCGTAACACTTATTGATATAGATGATACATCCCAGGGTGACAGGACTTTTATGACAGATTTCGCCATCAATTGTCTTGAGACACTAAACCCTGATCCCAGCCTGCCCGTAAGTGTTCTCGAATTTATAAAGACGATGATCCTGTTTCTATCCGGGGTAGATGATTACGTAAAGGACCGTTACCTGTAGATCATGATTGATTTCTTCAAAGGATGCCAGGTGGAGCATGCGATCGACCGGTGGTTATTACCCTACGATCAATATCTCGAGAACAGAAGGAACGTGATTTTTTTGAGAATGTATACGTATGCACTATGGATAGTGGAGGACAGGTTTGGGCGTAAGGAATTCGATTTGACATTCGATATACTGCGTGATATTGATGAATGTGGCGTATTAATGAATGATCACCTTTCTGTCTGGAAAGAAATAGAAGACGAAGATCCGGGAAACTGGATTATTATAAGATGCCGGAAAACCGGGGAAGCATTCAGAGATGTTTATGCAGCGCAATTTGGGCAAACGCTGGACAAAACATATGATTTAATCAATAAGCTTCATATAATCGACCTGGTACATCGCACGGATATCGGGAAAAACCTGCTCCATTTCGTTGCCGGGATATATATTTGGAACAAGTACAGCAAACGGTATCAGGTCAGATACAGTTAAGCTTATTCAATAAAAGAACCTAAGTATGAACCACAAAGAAAGAATGCTGGCCGGCCTGCCTTACAAGGCATGGATGGACGGACTGGCAGAAGAGCAGCTGGAGAATAAAATGAAGATCTATCACTTCAATCAATGCCCGCCGCATGAAACCAAAAAAATAGAACAATACATCAGAAGTATTCTTGGAAAGGCTGGTAAAAACATATTGGTGCTGGCTCCATTTCACTGCGACTATGGTAAGCATATTGAGGTAGGGGATAACTTTGTAGCCAACTATAACTGCGTGATCCTGGATGTGGCAAAAGTGCGTATTGGCGATAACGTTATGTTTGGTCCCAATGTTTCCCTGTTCACTGCAGGGCATCCTGTACATCCCGATTCAAGAAACTCCGGTTATGAATATGGAATCGGTATCACGATTGGCAACAACGTGTGGATTGGCGGGCATACCGTCGTGAATCCCGGTGTTAATATCGGCAACAATGCGGTAATAGGATCGGGTAGTGTTGTTACCAAAGATATTCCCGATAACGTTGTTGCAGTGGGAAACCCCTGCCGGGTGGTGCGCACCATTACAGAAGAAGACAGGCACTTTTATTATAAAGACAGGAAATTTGATGTGGCGGATTATTGACTGAAACCTGCCGGCCACCTGGAAAAAACAGGTGGCCGGCAGGAATATGATCAATAGCTTACTTTGTAATGATTTCTATCTTCCCTCCTTGTTTAAACAGGTCGTGCGGCACAATGTATCCTTTGTGCTCTCTGCCATTTACTTTAATGGCAGTTAAGTTCCGGCCTTTGCCCGGTTTGGATATAGTCAGCAACTTGCCGTTGCTGGTTCTCCACTTTACTTCATCAAACAGCGGAACGGTAACAAGGTATTCCGGATCGGTAGCGGAAAAGGTGTAGAGCCCTAATGCACTGAATACATACCACGACGACATTTCACCGGCATCATCCATTCCACAAAGCGCAAGTCCCTCATCGCCGATGCCGTATAAAGTATTTAAAATAGTGTCGATGATCTTTTGTGATTTTTCAGGTTTTCCGATAAAATAGTATGCAAACGGCGCTTCATGATCGGGCTGATTGCCGTGGCAATACTGGCCTATCATCGTTTCTACATTTCTTGCAATGTAACTGGGGTTCCAGGGCACGGTAAACAGGGAATCCAGTTTGGATTCAAATCCTTTGGCGCCGCCATACAGGGCTATCAGGCCGGGCATATCATGCGGTGCAAAGAAAGACACCTGCCATGCGTTGGCCTCGCGGTACATGTATTCATAATAAGGGTACTGTGGATTGAAATTTTTAATCCATTCTCCATTTTCCAGTTTCCCCCTCATAAAGCGGGTAGACGGATCAAACATGTTTTTGTAGTTCTTTGACCTTGCCATCAGCATGTTGTAGTTAGCCGTGTCGCCGAGTTTTTTGGCAATCTGCGCTACTGAGTAGTCGTCGTAGGAGTATTCCAGCGTTTTGGATACGCCTGCTTTTCCTTTCGTTTCTACGTGCGGGTTAGTTACATCAGGATCGCTGATGAATCCCTTTTCCATATATTCTTTGATGAATGGCCGCGCTCCGCCTTCAACGGTGGCGTTTTTCAGCAGTATCTGGTAGGCGCCTTTGATATCGAAATCATCGATGCCTCTCAGGTAAGCCCCTGCAATAGAGGAGGAGCCGTGATCGCCGTGAAAAAAGGTAGGTATAAACCCGGTTTTATCTCCCACATCTTTCATAGATTTAATAACATCCAGCGTTACCTGCGGGGAGATCAATCCCAGCAGCACATCTTTATTCCGGTAAGTATCCCACAACGAAGGCTCGGTATAATAGTTGAAATCAGCTTTGGCCACCTGCTGTTTTGCATCAGTATACTGCCCGTTTACATCGCTGCGCAGGGCGGGCCACAGAAAGGAGCGGTACAGGCAGGAGTACAACATTTCCTTTTGTTTGGTGGTGCCGCCTTTTACCTGGATAGACGATAGGAGCGTTTCCCACTTTTGGGTAGCTTCTTTCCGGATATCATTATAAGATTTGTGGCCGATTTCTTTCTCCAGGTTTTCCCTGGCGTTTTCCGTACTTACAAACGATATTCCTATTTTCAGTTCCACCGGACCTGTGCTGCCGTTGGCTAAATGAACCATGGCAAAGCCATTGCTTTTGCCTTCTTCCTTCTTTTCCAGTTGCTCAATATTGGTGTTGAGGACTGCATAGAAGTAGATCCTGCCGCCTGCCTGCTGGTAGCCCTGCAACGCGGAAGCCCCTACCTGCTCAATGTTCCAGCCGTTTACTTTATTATTGGCCCTGGCAAGGTCAAAAAGGATTTGCCGGTTCGTGTTATTTTTATATTCATACCGGTGGTATCCGCATCTTAGGGTGGAAGTAAGACTTACATTCACATCATAATCATCCAGGTACACCTGGTAGAATCCGGGTGCAGCACTTTCCTTTTTATGGGAGAAGTGAGAGCCGAATTTCTCACCGGGATTTGAAACCGGCAGCACGGGTATATTACAGAGGTTCCAGTGACCTTTATTGGTATGGGCAAAACCGTAAATCACGGAGTCTTCATACTCATAGCCCGCGCCGGAGCCATATTCCGTCATAGGACTTAACTGCACCATTGCGTTGGGCAAAGAGCTGCCAGGAAAGGTGAGTCCGGCCCATGATCTCCAGCCGTCCGGCAATTTATAGCCAAGGATTTTAGGGTCCGTCATGGGTGCAGTGCCGATGAAAGTATTTACATATTTTGTATAGGTTTGACTGCTACCTGTAAAGGAAGTAAAAAGTATTAACAGTAAGCTGCTTAAATGATGGATCGTGTGTTTTCTCATTCGGATGTGTTTATTATTATTGTTCGCCGGTGTACCTGATATCAAAGAAGCTGAATGCAGCATTTTCATCCGGGGTGCCCTGGAAGTTCAGTCCCGGCCGCGGGCTGCGGTCCCACGGTGGGAGAAACCCTATAGGGTATGCTGTTTTACCCGGCGTAAGCTCTTCCCAGTTTGCCTGTTGTTTCCAATAAACCTTACAGGTAAAATCAGGTAGCATCGCCATTTTCAGGTGTACCGGCTTACCGGTATCCGTGATTTTTTGTTCGCCCAGCACATTTCTTTTTCCATCCTTCACTACCCAGAACTCCACTTTATCCTGGCGAACAGCAATGCCAACAGCGGCAGATACATCTCCATAAATAATTAATCCTTTGCTGGCCTTATTACTATTCAATACGGCGGTACTGATTTCATAAGCGGCTGCATAAGGCCTGAGGGTGAGCGCTATGCCGGCCGTATGGTGGCTGTTGTATAACCCCGACACCTGCAATTGCGCTCCTGTTTGCCGGAATACCGGCTTCATATTTCTAAAATCCCACTGCCAGAAAATTTTCCCTGTTGGTTTGGCAAAGTTATAATGAAGATGAATGTTCTCTTTGCTTTTCGGTTCTACCGGAACGGGCTTCAGCTCCGGCCATTGGTTTGGTTTCCACGACAATGCTGAAATTAATGCTTCCCTGCCGGTAAACACATTGCTCGCTTTGTTATAGGCATGGTAGATATAGAAGTCGTTGCCGGCGGTATCCTTTACAAAGGTGCCATGTCCGGGGCATTTCCAGGCGCCATTGTCAGACAGCACAGGATTGTTGGTATCTTCTTCATATGGTCCGGTGATAGCGGTTGCGCGGGCTACATTCACCAGGTAGCTGCAGGATACGCCACAACAGTTACCTGCGGAGTAAAAGAGGTAATAGTAGTTACCTTTTTTTATAATGCTTTGTCCTTCCATGCCTGAACGGGCATTATCTTTCAACAGGCTGAAGGGATTGCCCGTCAGCGAAAGCCCGTCGTCGGAGAGTTTACTTCCGAGGATCTCAATCGGTCTGTCATCCAGGCCGTAGGCTTTCCAGGTGATGTATAATTGGCCGTTGTCGTTGTACACAAATGCGTCAATTGCCTCTTTGCCGTATTCGATGATGATACCATGATCTTTGAAGCCATGATCGGGGTATGCGGAGGTGGCCACGCCTATGCAGGAAACGCCATCCGTTTTTCTTTTAGCCGTATAATAAACGTAATAGGTATTGTGGTGATAGAAGTATTCGGGCGCCCAGAAGGACGAGGAGGTCCAGGAGGGAGCTTTGTCAAATAAGAAACCTGTTTGTTCCCATTGCTGCAGGTTATTTGACCGGAAGATGGGAAAATGCGGTCCCCATTCGCTGGAGGTGCCGATAGCATAAAAGCTGTTGCCCTTCCGGATAATGGAAGGATCTGCAAAGTCGCCCGGGATGTTTGCCCGCACCTGCTGGGCCATTGAAGGACGAACACCCCCCAGAAGGATGGAAATAGCCAGTGCAAGAAGTTTAAATCTCATCTGTATGATCATTTATGGATAGCCGGATAAGGTGGATTGGAAACCCGGTGGGAACAAAAATAGAAGGTTATGTGGATGTTTTTTCGTTAAAACATCTCATTCCTTCCTTGTAAAGTCTCATTGTAGGGTTAAAACTTATCCTGGGTATGCCTGAAAACGGGCGGACAGTTAAAAAAAACGTGTGAGTATTTCAAACCAGGCGGCAGTGGTCAAAAAGCCCACCAGGATGCTGATACCGATAATTAAGTTTATCACCCTGGTGTTCAGCCTGAACTGTTCGGCTATTACGCCGGAGGTGACCAATGTAGGCATCGCCGCCTCAAAAATACTGATCCGGGCGATGTCGCTCCGTTCTTTAAACAACAGGGCTGCTACCAGGACCAACGCAGGGGCCAGCAAAAGCTTGTACAACAGCACCACCGATACCTGGGAAATCTCTTTTCTCCAGCCATTAAATTTTAACTGGAGGCCGATGGAAAATAATGCCAGCGGCGCTACGGTGGCCGCCAGTTTATCGAAGAATGGCTCCGCTATAGAAAGGTCGGTTAACCTGCTGAGTAAAAGTGCCAGCACACAACCAAGGAATGGAGGAAAGGTCAGGAGCTTTTTAAGGAGAAAGCGGGCGCTCACGGAAGTGTTATTGGCGCCGCCTTTCAGGGCAGTAATAATACCGAAGGTAGATAAGATCAGGAACGTCATCTGGTCACAGATGATAGCGATGCTTATAAATTGCTCGCCAAAATAGGCGATAATCAACGGAAAGCCAATGAAGGAGGTATTACTGTACCCACCTGCCAGTTCCAGTGTAGCACGGGTGCGTTTTGAATACTGTTTATGACGGCAGTAAATATGCATGAAGCACCAGCTCCCCGCCACCACCACCACGGCGCTTACCACCGGCAGGATCATGGCGGGCGACCAGACTACCTTGGGCAGGTATTTGAAAGATACTGCGGGTAAGGCGATGTATAATATCCAGGTGTTGATTCCTTTATGCGCATCCGGATGAATGATGCGGGCAGCCTTCATGATCATACCAGCCGTGATACAGACTGCTATCATTATAAAATTCATCATAATACCAGCAAAGCTAGTAATCAGAAAGAAGGGTTAATTGTACTTTCTGGTAGTACCATAGTACTTTTTTGCAGCCGGATTAAACGCCTTTTGCTCTGAAGGCAGCGGGGGTAACATGGGTGTTCTTTTTAAAAAAGCGGTTAAAATAGGAAGGATCTGCAAAACCAAGACTATAACTGATCTCTTTAATAGTAAGGGGGGAAGATGTCAGCAGGATTTTACTTTCCGTGAGAAGTCTTTCCTGCAGCAGGTCGTGGACGGTATAGCCTAATTTGGTTTTCACTATCCGGTTGAGATTCCTGGATTGCAGGTTCAGCGCATCTGCATAAAATGAAACCGGCTTTCCTTTTTTAAAGTGTTGCTCAATCAGCAGGGTGAGGTTACGTATCAACTGTTTGGAGCTGTTTTTATTTTTTAGTTCCAGCGTATGCTTTTGTTCGTGCAGTTTATTTCCTGCCAGCAGCAACAGGGATACAAAGTGAATAAGCATATGAAAGTTTTTCGGCGACTTTAACAGCTCTTTTTGAATCATTGCGGTGATATGTTCATAAAGTACCGCGGTGTCCTCATCCAGGTCCACAAAGGGTTCGTGGCCGCCTTGCTGCATCATGCCGTTTAATTCTTCCTGCGGATGAAAACGGGTGAACAGTTTATAGATTGGTTCATCAAAGATGAGCATCCAGCCGTCGCGCTCAAAATCATTCATTTTATGCACCTGCCCGGGATGAAAGAAAAACACCCTGTTGGTCAGCATCTGGTGTTCCTGTCCGTCGATCATTTGGGTGCCATGCCCTTTAGTGATCCACATGATCATGTAATGATCGTGCCGGTGCGCTACCGTAGATAGCTCATGTACATATTGGTTCATGCTGATCAGGTGAACCGGATTGGTTTCCAGCAATTCCTGCCGCGGAATAAAATCTTTCATAGTCCGGTTCAAATTTACAATATACCCGCATTTTTATTTGCGGTAATGATAAAAGATGCCGGTATCGAAGATAGTCCACCTGCAGGCTTTTTGCCCGCAGCTTTTCAGGCCGTTATTGGCCCAGGTATTACAGGTATAGAAGAGATGATAGCTGCCTTTGGCTTCATAAAAGGCATCGTTCCTGTCGTAGTTGGCATTGGTGGCAATGTACACCGGCATTTCGCCGGCAGGGGTGCGGAAGCTGTTGCTGATGTAGTGAACCAGCCGTGCATACTGCTCTTTGTTCACCATGATCCTGCGGCAACTTTCATCTTCGCTGATGTTGCGGTAGTAGGTGGCATGGATCGCGGCGGTGCTAAGACTAAATGCTGCCTTAAAAGCGGTGCTGGCTTTGAGGTCAGCCCACGTAGGGGTTTCCAGGTAAAAGCCTTTGTCGCCCCAGCCAAAGGCCAGCCATTGTGCGGTGGTGTCTTTGCCAGTGGTATTGCTGAAGGGGATGCGTGTGCTCCAGTCTATTTGTGCGGTGCGTACCGGTAATACCAGGTCGGTGTGTACTCCGTTGGTAAGGATATAAATAGCGATATCCGCATCGGACACTATTTCCCTGTTGGTGCTCATGCGTGAAAGCGTATAGGCGGCCAACAGGTAAATGCTGATTAGCAGCACCAGGGCTGAAAGGGAATAACCGGTAATTTTTAACATCTTCTTCAATAATATCCATTTAGTTCAGGGTTACAAATTAGCTTATTTTATTATTTTTGCCGGGAATCAGTTTTTTTAACCCTGGTTGTTGATATTGCTATGTTCCCATTTTGGAGTGACTATTATTATCTAGTTATTATTCTGCAGATTATATGTGTGGTGCATGTGCTGAAATCGGGGAGGAGCAGGGAGTGGTTATTTTTTATCCTGTTTATCCCGGTGATAGGCGTGGTGGTTTATTTTATCCGCGAAATATTGCCGGATATTACCAATGGCAGTTTCGGGGAGAACCTGTTACGTACTTTATGGCCAAACGGACGTATCCGGGAGTGGGAGAAGCGGGTACGTATATCCGATACAGTTACCAACAAAATGCAGCTGGCAGATGCTTATGCGCAGCAAAAGCAATACGATAAAGCCATTGCGCTGACGCAGGAGTGTGCCAACACTTTTACCAAAGATCCTGGTATTATCCTGCAACTGGCGCGGCTTCAATTCCTGAACGGGCAGTATGCGGCAAGTATTGTAAGCTTTGATAAAATGAATACTTTCAAGGGCGTACGGATGAGCAAGGCGGAAGATGAGCTGATGTATGCGCGGGCGCTGGAGCAAACAATGGAAACCGCCAGGGCCGAAGAGGAGTACCAGAAAATAATCCGGGTGCATCATTCACTGGAGGCGATGTATTATTATGGGTTGCTGCTGAAGAAACAGGGCCGGACAAGCGAAGCACGGGCACAATTTCAAAAAACGGGACAGGAAATAGATCTGCATCCCCGCTATGTGAGGCGAACGATCCGCAAGTGGGTATGGTTATCAAAAAAAGAATTGGCTACATTATAAAGAAAAGGCTCCGGTGGATACCGGAGCCTTTGTCTTAACGCTATAAATTACGGCCCTTTAGGAGAGGGCACCTTAAACACAAATCAGTTTTAAAGTACGTAGTAAGCGGGTGTTTCCTCCTGCTCTTCCGGTGTGTTGTCCTGTTCGTGCAACATCTGCCGGAGATCTTTTTCAATTTTCCGGGCAATGGTAGTTACCGGTGTATCTGTAGGTTTATTTTCAAACGGATCCTGCAGGTTGATCGCCATTTTTTCGATCAGCAGGAACGATGACGCAATGGCTACCACGAGTGGTATTTCCATAAAGCCGAGGACATCTATTAAGGCAAACGGCAATAACAGTATAAAGAAGATCACGGTGAAATGGGTGTAAAGACTGTAGGTAGCCGGAAACACGGTATTTTTAATACGTTCACATTTACCCATTGCGTCGCAGAGCCTGGTCAGCGTCTGGTCCAGGGCAATTTGCTGGTATTGGTTTATCCAACCCTGTTCCATTGCATGTTTCAGGTCTTTTGCATGTAAAAGCAACAAGGCAGCCGGCACATTATCATATCTCATCACATAGTTTAATTCCCTTCTTGATAATAATCTGTCTACACCTTTGAGCGGATCAGTCTTACGTAACGATTGTCCCAAACTATAGCACCATGCTGCCTGTCGCTTTATAAAGCGCTCCTGGAAAAGCGTGAGGTCGTCCGATTGATACGTAGTATCCATCAGGCTTAGTACCTGTCTTGTCAGTGAGCGTGAATCATTTACAATCGCGCCCCATATGGTTCTGGCTTCCCACCAGCGGTCGTAAGCCTGGTTGGAGCGGAATGCGAGTAATAATGACAACACCGTTCCCAGCACCATTGGTACAGCTATAGGAATAACCAGGTTGGTGAAATCATATTGGTAGTAAAGAATATTAATAGCCAGCGAATAAACGGTTACCAGCAGGATCTCTATCTTTATCTTACCAAAAACATAATTTAAGGGGATATTATTTTTCAGTAACATAACCTTGCTTTTTTATTCTGTTGCCAGCAATAGTGCTGAGATGGTAGACTTGTCTGCCACATATTTCCGTTTCTGGAGTTGAATTTTCATCTTTGGATAATTGCATTTGCTGATCAGTTTCTGCGGATCATAGCTTCTTTTGGAAGGCGCATTAAATTCATGATCGGCAGGTTGAATGATCAGGTCGATGTTTTGGGCCAGCAGGAAATTGCGTAATGCCGCACGGGTGTTGCCATGGAAGAATTCAATCTTCAACTGGTTAATGGCAGATGAATATTTGTTACGGATTATTTCACACCCATCCTGGAAGTCGGACGAGATGAGTTCCAGATGCCTGCTGTTGCGGGTGTAAGTCATCAGGTCAAACAAAGAGTCCGGCATTTCCAGTGCGTGCATTAATATGATGTTTACCTGCTCGCCTGGGTGTTGCGCTACAATGTTATGGACATAACTGAGTGAGCGGATAGAGAAATCTGTGGGTATGAGTATATTTTTCATATCTGGTAGCTTTTATAACAACAAAATTATTGTTGTGAAATAAGTAACCAGTAAGAGCAGCGTTAAAAGATAGTAAGAATGTGGTAAGAATTTGGTAAGAAAAGCAGTCGCTACAGTGGGAGTTCAACCCTGATCTCGGTTCCGTGGTTTACACGGCTGTTTACAATGATGTCTCCTTTATGCATCCGGATAATATTCATGGCTAATGGCAGGCCGATACCATATCCTTTGAAACGGCCGGTATTAGAGGCGCGGAAGAAGGGAGAGAAGATATATGGCAGATCCTCCGGGGGAATGCCGATGCCCTGGTCTTTCACGATAATAATATTTTTCTTTTCTGTGGCGGCGAGTGCAATGGACACCGGTTCGTTGTTGGAATATTTCACAGCATTCATCACAATGTTGCTGAGTGCCAGTTCCAGCAGTTGTTCGTTGCCGGGGATGATTAATTTTTCTTCTTCTTCGGGGAACAGGCTGTAATCTATTTCCACTTTATTACCGGGGTGCAGTTTATCGATCGTGTTTTTTACGGTGAACAACAGTTCATCGCTGCGGATCTGTCCCCATTCCTGTTTCTTGCCATCAAAGCCGGTTTGGGCGAGGTGCAGCAGGCTTTTGGTGATATGTTCCAGTCGCCCTGCTTCATGAAGGATATTTTTCAGGGAGTACACATATTTATCCTGGGTACGGTCCTTATTAAGCGCCAGTTCTGCCTCACCGATAATAGCGGTGAGCGGGGTGCTCAGTTCATGAGAAGCGTTGCTGACAAAGTTATTTTGTGTTTCAAAGGCAGTTTCCAGCCGGTCCAGCATATTGTTGAAGGTATTGGCCAGGTCGTTGATCTCATCGCCACTGTCGTCTACATTTAGCCGCAGGTGCAGGTTACGGGAACTGATGCTTTTTACCTGCAGCATCATGTGCCGGATGGGTTTTAGAATATACCTGGAGAAGAAAATTCCGGCGCCTACCAGGATGACGCTGGAGGCCACGGCGCAGATGATGAGGATTTTGCGCAGCCAGCCCAGGTATTCCACGCTGTATTGATTAATAGCGGATACGATCACGATATACAATCCCTGTTTGCTTTTATACAACACCCCTTCATAGAAGCGGTCGCCTTCTCGGTAGGTGGCTTTGCTTTCGCGGTGTACCTGTTCGTAGAAGGAGTTGGGGAGGGTGAGTTGTTCATCTTTATGAACGGTACCATCGCTGGCTACCTGCAGGAAATATTCTTTTTCAGCAGGCAGTTTTTCGAGGTGTTCTTCCCGGATTTCGTTGTAGATCACCGAGTCGGATTCGTAATAGGGCAGGGTAGCTTTTGCAGTAAGATAGGCGCGTATTTCCAGGCGTTTGTAGAAGTCTTCGAACGAGTGCTGGTTGGCAAAATAATACACCAGTCCGGTCATCACGAGGATGGTAGAAATCGTTAATCCGGCAAACAACAGCAATATCTTAGTGCGTATCTTCATCGGCCTTATTTTCTTTGATCATATAACCCAGTCCCACTACGGTATGTATCAGTTCTGTAGGGTTATATTTATTAATTTTTTTCCGGAGATAGTTGATATAAACATCCACCACTTTGGTGTTCATATTAAAGTCGATGCCCCATACCTGTTCCAGTATTTCCAGCCTGGACAGTACTTTCCTCGGATTTTTCAGTAAATATTCCAGCAGCCGGTATTCTGTGGCGGTGAGCTGGATATTTCTTCCGTTCCTGCTGGCGGATTTGGTGTCGGTATCCAGTTCCAGGTCGGCCATGCTGAGTACAGCGGGGGAGGTAACGGGAACGGGTGTATCTACGGGCGCTTTTCTCCGCATAAGGCTGCGGATGCGGGCTTCCAGTTCCTGTAGTTTAAATGGTTTCACCAGGTAATCGTCGGCGCCGCTGTCGAGGCCCATTACAATATTTTCTGTTGTCCCCAGGGCGGTGAGCATGAGTATGGGCACTTCCAGCTTTGCGTTGCGGAGGGAGCGGCATACTTCTATGCCGTTCATACCGGGCAGCATTACATCCAGTATAATCAGCCGGAATGATGGGTTATTGAGCGCCATTTGTAGTCCGCTGGTACCATCGGGGGCCACGCTTACTTCGTAGCCTGCTTCCGAGAGGCCGCGGGTAATAACAGATACTACAGCAGGTTCATCTTCTATCAGTAATAGTTTCATGAACAACAAATATAATTCTATTCGAGGTGGCTCACGCAATTAAACAGTTCGCAGTTCCAGTTTTCGTCGGAGAACTGGAGCCTTGTGATGGAAGTATTTTTCATGGCGGGGGTAGGATGCATTTGTGGCAGGAGGGCATCCAGCATTTGCCGGATAAAGCTGCCATGACTTACCAGCAGTATTTTTTTACCGGTATTTTCAGAGAGGAGGTCCTGCATAAAGGAGAGGCCTCTAGTTACTACAGACTCATTGCTTTCCATGCCGAGGTCCATCAGTTTCCAGCTTGGACCCCACCGGAGGATGCGTTCTTCCTCAGTAGTACCTTCAATGAGGCCGCCGCCGGCTTCCCCGATACGTTTATCTTCAATTACACTATCCAGGTTAAGCTCTTGTGCAATGATGGCCGCTGTTTGCCGGGCGCGGAGCAGGTGACTGGAATAAATGAGGTCCCAGGTTTCGCCGGCGAGCCGTTGTCCCAGTTTCAGGGCCTGCGTGATGCCTTCTTCATCCAGCGGGATGTCTGAATGGCCTTGCAGTTTGCCAGCTTTATTCCAGGAAGTGGTACCGTGACGGATAATAGCGATCTGGGTCATATTGGGTCTTTTAATCATTCCGGGGGACAAATATATATAAAAGGCCTCGGGGTTAATAGTTAAAATTCCCGGCGCAGATAGAATTCAGCGGGTTTTTGTATATTAAAAGTATAATATATTTGTTCGGAGTGTCGCCCAATACTACTTTCATCCCTGGCTGTTTATTCCTGTGATATCAACATGCCCTATAACCGGATCCAATTAATACAGTTTCCTTATTTCTTACTCAAAAATTAACATTTATGAAACACAATGTTCAGATGCTGGCTCATGCCAGTATGCAAAAAATGCAAAAAGAATATGCTGTTATGATGAGGGAGGGTGTAGCACCTTTTTCTTTATTTCAATTATTTAACCAGGAGGAATTCAGACTGGATGAATTTTGCCAGTCATTCAGGCCTCACCCATATTCCCGTCAGCTTAAACGGGGAGCCCAGGAATTTTGCGAGCGGTATGGTATCTGGCATGAAAATGCGGAGCATTATGTCACTTGCGCCATATACCTGTTCCCTACCGCCAATTTGTACCGCATGAATAATATTCTTAAGAACTGTACTGTAGATTTTTTTCTGAATGATACAATGGGGCGCGAGGTTTTCACCCACCTGAGTGTCAATGAACAGGAACACAGCAATGCGGTCAGGCAACGTATCGGAAGCATGGATTATCCTTTTGAAAACGTGCCGGAAGCCCATGGCGTGGAAATGGCGAACGCAGAAATGCTGCTGGATATTTACCATACTTCGCCGGCTCATTGGTTCAGGGAATTTAGAAAAATGTACAACTATCATATTGATGTAACGCACCTGGATTGCAACACCCATTCCCTTGGGCATATTCCTACCGTGGAAGAATATATTGACATGAGGGGGCATATTTCCGGGATGCATCATACCATCCAGCTGATAGAGTATAGCGACGGACAGTTTCTTGACTGGAAATGGATGGAAGCAGCAGGTCTTAAAACTGATATGCAGCGCCTGCAGTATGTTACGGCTGCTATTGGCTGTTTGATGAATGATCTTTTTTCTTTTGAGAAAGAGGTGATCGACAATAGTTCAGATTCGAATCTGCTGATGATCCTGGCATTAAATGACCCCGGTCTTCCACTGGAGGAAATTATTATCAAGGCTGCCACCATTGTACAACAACTGCTATTGGAATTTGGATTGCTGGTGAACAGGGTGAGGAACAGGAGTTATCAGCAATTACCTGCCAACTCAGAAATGGTAGATAAGTTGGATGCACATATTGCAGGTTTGGAACGATGTGTACAAGCCAGTTGGGTGTGGCAGATTTATACCAAACGTTATAAACGGCCAAATTCTATCTGGAAGGAAACGCAATTAGTGCCAGCTATTGCTGAGGCAGTTTAAACGCATTAAATTATTATTGTAATTCGCCACTGAGTGGATGCAGTTGCTGACTAAGTACTTTTATCAGAAATTTATAATCAATTGGTTTTTCAATAAAGGCACTGGCGCCAGCTGCCATCATTAGCTCGCGCGACTCTAAAAAGGCATCCCCGGTGGCGATAATAACAGGTATATGTTTCAATATTGGATCCTTTTTCAGGCTGACTAAGGTATCTTTCCCATCCATTATGTCCATATGGTAATCCATGATGATGATATCCGGTATACGTTTCCTGCTTTCCTCCAATACTTCAGCCCCATTGGCCGTCAGGCAAATAGAGCAGCCGGTTTGGGTAAGAAACCTGGATATCAGCAGGCACTCATTTCATTATCCTCGGCAACTACTACATGAATGTCACTCAGGTCCGTCATCTCCTCTTCATCATTGTTGTCTGGTCTGATATCATCAGATTGGCCCGGTACCAGCGGAAGCACTACTTTGAAACTGTTTATCCCGGTAGGGCTGCTTTCTGCAGTAATAATGCCGTTCATGGAATTAACCTTATTCTGTACAATATAAAGCCCCAGGCCCGCACCTTCTGTATACTTTCTTTTATCGGTAATAAATGGATCAAATATCGTTTTCAATTTATCATCCGTGATGTGGTCGCCCATATTAACAATATGGATAGACCAGGAATTTTTGCTGGCAGCAATGTAACAGTTAATGGTAGTTCCCTTGTTAGAGTATTTAATGGCATTCCCTAACAAATTTGTTATAATCTGATTGAGTTTCAAGGTGTCCGCAATAATCACAGGAGGTATTTCACCGATACTGAGTTTAATCTTGATATTCCTGGTTTTTGCTATTATCCTGTTGATGTCCACTAATTTTTCAATAAATGGTTTTATTTCAAAAGCTTCGCTGTTCAGTACATCTGAATTTCCTGATTCTATCTGTGCCATATCCAGCACATCATTTACAATGTTACGGGTATGGTTGCTTGCCAGTAATAATTGATCAACCAATGGCTCTATCCCCCTGAGCTGATCATTTAGTTTTATCTCCCGCTTTAATAACTGTCCCACACCAAAGATTGCATTCAGCGGCGTTCTCAGCTCATGTGATACCTGGTATACAAATATCTTTTTAAAGTGATTACTCCTCTTTAACTGTTTATTGACATCATTACTGTGAACATAAGGTTTGCTTACCACAATGATAAGTGTTAAAACGCCTGCCATCGCCGAGATGCGGAAAATAAATGCTACATCTTTCTGAAGGTGTATCGCTTCTGTAAAATGATAATGGTAATAGGTTTCCAGTAGCAGAAGAATGCCTACGGCCACTACCAGTGATATTCTTCTCGATGTTCTGTCAGGAAATATCAGGTATATAATGGAGATCAGGAAGATGATCATTGCCTGCAGTTCAATAATATTACTGAGTAGTATTCCAAAGTAGATGGAGGCAAAACATTGTACCAGAAAAGTGCTGGCACCTGCCATTCTGTGATATCCCCTGTGGTTCAGATAGATCGCTGAAATCGTAAGGATAAATTCTATGGAAGCAGGTATAAGAATAGATAATTCTCTTGTAAATACTATAAATATGGATCCTACAACCAGGATTAAAGAGGCAAGCACCAGGCTTAGTGTATTAACAAGTATCATCCTGGATATCAATTCATCATCTGTTTGCCCCTGTGTACCTGCTCTTGTAATTGATTTTACTACTTGTTGAATCCGTTTAATAATTTTAATAGTCATGTTAAGCATCGTAGGGTTTAAGTAAAGTTAAGCTCGGGATGACCCTAAACAACAGGGCGATAACAGTTTGTGTTGCAGGCAAAAAATCTTTTCATAGAAACCTAATGATCTTCTGAGGGTATTATCCTATTGATAATTCTTCCGGTGTCCTCTTTATGGGGTATGAACGCCGGCAACCAAAGTTATAGTATTTATTCCTAAACTTAAATTCATTTCATTTTTTTCATGCCATACTCAAATAACGATTTATAAGTAATCAGTACATTTGTTATTATGGAAATGAGTATCAATCCCAACGAAGAAAAACCAGTCAAAAAGGAAGACGAAGTAAAGCCGGAACCCGTTATTCACGATGGTTCCGGAGGCGCATTTGAAGGCACGGAGATGGTAACCGAAGAGCGGGAAGAACAACCCCGCCCGAATGGGCCAACTCCTTACTGAATAATGCCGCATGCCGGTGCGGTATTAAATCCTTAAATTAGGTGTATCAAAAAAGTCATGCTTATGTTATCCTTGGAAAAAATCAGCGAATTATTAGGCAAAGAAAGCGATACCCTGTTGCAGCACGAAAGCAAAACTATCAGTAAAGACCTGCTGCATCTACCCGGACCGGATACCGTCAATAAAATTTACCAACCTTCCAGCCGTAACCCGCAGGTATTGCGCAGTTTGGGCCAGTTATTTCAGCACGGGCGTCTCGGAGGCACGGGCTACATGTCTATACTCCCTGTAGATCAGGGCGTGGAACACAGTGCTGGTGCTTCTTTCGCCAAATACCCGGCTTATTTTGATCCTGAAAATATTGTGAAGCTGGCTATTGAAGGCGGCTGTAATGCCGTCGCTTCTACTTTTGGCGTATTGTCGTCGGTATCGCGCAGTTATGCACACCGTATTCCTTTTATTGTCAAGCTTAATCATAACGAACTGCTTACTTATCCCAACAGGGCGGACCAGGTGATGTATGGTACCGTGGAAGAAGCCTGGAACCTCGGAGCAGTGGCCGTTGGAGCCACCATCTACTTTGGCTCTGAGCAGTCCGACCGGCAAATTGTGGAAGTGTCGCGTGCCTTTGCAAGGGCGCATGAACTGGGCATGGCTACTATTCTCTGGTGCTACCTGCGGAACGATGCGTTTAAGAAAGATGTGGATTACCATCTCTCAGCGGATCTTACCGGGCAGGCTAATCACCTCGGGGTAACTATCCAGGCGGATATTATCAAGCAGAAATTACCGGTCGTGAACGGCGGTTATAAGGCTTTGAATACAGGAGCGTCTTCCTATGGTAAACTGGATGAACGTATTTATACTACACTCACGTCTGATAATCCCATTGACCTGTGCCGCTACCAGGTTGCTAATTGCTATATGGGGCGCATGGGACTGATCAATTCCGGCGGCGCCTCCGAAGGCGAGGCTGATCTGGCAGAAGCCGTACGCACGGCGGTTATTAATAAAAGGGCCGGCGGCGTAGGACTGATCTCCGGGCGCAAAGCCTTTCAGCGCCCGATGGTGGAAGGAGCGGCGTTACTGAATGCGATCCAGGATGTATACCTGAACGAACAGATAACGATAGCGTAGCAGTGGGAGCGGAGGAAAGTTCCTCTGCTCACCTCACCTGGCCATTGCCACGTACAAACCATTTTTCCGTTACCAGTTTTTCCAATGCAAAGGGGCCGCGTGCATGCAGTTTCTGCGTGGAGATCCCTATTTCCGCACCCAGGCCAAATACGCCTCCGTCTGTGAACCGCGTTGAGGCGTTCACATATACAGCTGCGGCGTCTACTTCATTGAGGAAACGCTCGCTGATGGCGGTATCGCCTGAAATAATTGCTTCTGAATGGCGCGAAGAATATTTTTGAATATGCGACAATGCAGCGTTCGTGTCGGGCACTACTTTAACGGAACACTTGAGCGAAAGGAATTCCCTGCCGAAATCTTCCGGCTGCGCCGCGAAGAGATGCGGATAATTATTCTTTTGCAGGATATCGAAGGCTAACGGGTCCGCATATATGTCGACTGCATAATGCTGCAGCTGCGGCGCCAGTAATGCCAGGAAACCGGCAGCCACGGCTTCGTCCACCAGCACGGTGTCCAATGAATTGCATACCGACGGGCGGGAGACTTTCGCATTGGTAACAATGGCGGCGGCCTGTTGCAGATCGGCAGTTTTTTCCACGTAGGTGTGACATACACCGGCGCCGGTTTCAATTACCGGTACCCTGGAGTTGGTGCGGACAAATTCGATCAGTTGTTCGGAGCCACGCGGGATGATGATATCGATATACTTTACGGCAGTAAGCATTTCCATCACGAAGCTGCGGTCAACAGGCAGTAGTTGCACTGCATGTTCATCTACCTCAAACTGCTTTAATACATCCTGGATCAGCGCTACGAGAATAGTGTTGGTATAAAAGGCATCGGTGCCGCCACGCAGCACGCATACGTTGCCCGAGCGGATACAGAGGGCGGCTACATCCACGGTTACATTTGGCCTCGATTCATAGATCACGCCCACTACGCCGAGCGGCACGGTTTTCTTTTGCACGAGCAGGCCGTTGTCGAGGGTTCTTTCGAGCACCAGTACATTGGCGGGATCAGGCAAGCCGGCAATATCTTCCAGGCTGGAGGCGAGGTCGCGGATGCGCGCATCCGTCAGCAGCAGCCGGTCTTTTTTCGGATCGTCGTCCGGCATGCGGTCGAGGTCTTTCTTATTTTCTGTGATAATGTCTTCCGACCGGATCAGGATCACGGATGCCAGTTTGAGCAGCAATGCCTGTTTCTGTGCATCAGGGAGGGTACGTATAGAAACGCCCGCCTGCTGCGCTTTTTCCAGTAATGGTTGTATCGTTTGCATGATTGTTTTTCTTTATAACAGCACGATGTCATCGGCATGGGCCACTTCTATGTTCTGTGCTTTGTGTTGGGTATCGAGTGTGTCTGAAGCAATTTTAGCCCTGCCCACGGCGATGGCGATATTGTCTTCGTTCACAATTTCAATGACTTCCCCGCATTCAAACTTCTCCAGTACGGCCTGCACGCCTACGGCGAGGAGGCTGTGACGCTTTTCCAGTGCTTGTTGTGCGCCGGCGTCAATCCGGATCCTGCCGGTAACCAGGCTGCCGCTGGCCAGCCATTTCTTGCGGGCAGGCATGCTGCAGGGCTGTGGCAGGCACAAGGTACCTGTTTTGCCGGCAATAGCATTGAGAATGCCATCTTCTGTCCGGATCCCAAAAATAACGACCCTGATGCCCATCCGGGTGGCGAGGCGGGCGAAGGTGAGCTTGGATACCATGCCACCTAAGCCGAGACTGGATTTTTCTTTATCGGCCAGCCCCAGGGCTGCCTTGTCAATAACATCTATTTGTGGTACTACCTGCCCGGACCTGTCCAATACGCCGGCTACAGAGGTGCTGAACAACAGCAACGATGCGCCAAAACCCACGGCTATCAACGTGGCCAGCTCGTCGTTATCAGAAAATTTCAGTTCCAGGCTGCTCACCACATCGTTTTCATTGGCAATGGGGATGATGTTGCTCGCCCATAGTTCCTCATAGGTACGCTTTAACTGGAGGAACTGGTTCCTGTCGGAAAAATGCTGGCGTTCACAAAGGCTCTGCGCTACCGCAATACTATAAGGGGCAAAATAACGGCTGTATTTATTCAATAATAACGGATTACCCACGGCTGCCGCGGCTTTGCGCTCACTGATGGTGCCGTTGTAATGACGTAAGAACTGTTTGCCCGCGGCCACAGCCCCGGATGAAACCAGTACAATATGATAATCTGCATGTAACTCTGCTACCTGCCGCGCTATACCGGCAATTACGGTTTCGTCGAGGTCACCATTCTGATGGGTGATCGACGCTGTTCCAAATTTTATAACTAATATCGGTTTACTCAATTTCTGCTCTATTTGGAGCCTAAAATAATATTAAGGTGGCGAAATTCTAAATGCATAATTTATTCCGGATACCGGAAAAGCCTTAATTTGACTCCTTACATTGATTTAACTCGCTATATGATAAAGTTTGTCGCCATGTTTATAACAGCCACTATGGCTGTTTCTGTTATTTATCTCCCAGCGGCCAACGGCCAGCAAACACTCCGTCAGCAAATTGCCGGTATCGCCGGAAATATCTCTGGAAAAGTTGGCGTATATGCGGAAATCCTGGAAACCGGGGACACTGTTTCCTTTAACCGTGATCAGCATTTCCCTATGCAGAGTGTGTATAAATTTCCGATCGCCATGGCGATGCTCCACCAGGTTGACCAGCACAAATTCCGCTTGGATCAGCCTATACACGTAACAAAAGACGACCTGATTGGACCGAGAGGAGTAAGCCCGGTGCGGGATCAGCATCCGGAAGGGAATTTTGATATGCCGCTGGCAGAACTGATCGATTATAATATCCGCGCCAGCGACGGCAGCGCCTGTGATGTGCTGCTGCGCTTATTGGGCGGCACCGGCAAAGCAAACGCATATGTGCACAACCTTGGCGTAAAACAGATCGCGATTGCCACCACGGAAAAAGTGCAGGTGCCCAGTGAAATGATACAGTATAAGAACTGGTCCACACCCATGGCCATGACACAGTTGCTGAAAATATTTTACCGGGATACTGTGTTGTCCGACAGCAGCAGGAACTACCTGATGCACCTGATGGTGACCTCCAGACCCGGTGCTAAAAGATTAAAAGGGCTGCTGCCTGCGGGCACGGTGGTGGCGCATAAAACCGGTACTTCGTGGACTACAAACGGGTTAACCCGCGCCACTAATGATGCAGGTATTATTACCCTGCCAAACGGGCATCATCTGGCTATTACAGTATTTGTGTCTGATGCAAAAGCCAGCGAAGAAGGGCGGGAGGGCACCATTGCTAAAATTGCAAAGGCGGCATACGATCATTGGAACAAATAAAAGGAAACAGGCAGTTTCAAAAACGAAACTGCCTGCCGGAAATTATTTCATGTATTTCTTGTATTCGTTTTCAATATCCATGACATCTATTTTGTGGAGTTGATCGCCATCAAATAACCACATTTCCCAATTGTATTTAACATCACTTAAATTGAGCGTAGCCGGATTTCCTTTGGCAGAATGAAAACTGATTTTGCCGCCGGCAGGTTCAATAATTTTTACACCTTTTCCTTCCAGGAAAGCGCGTGCATCGGTCATGTAATTCTGGTAATCTTCATTGATGGTATAAAATGCTTCTTCCCCGTTATCTTTTTTCAGATGTTCCAGTTGAATGCTATCTGGCGTATGAAGTATAGCGCAGGGGCGTGTAATCTGACTGTCACTTTCTGTTACGGTTTGCACGGGTGGCGCCGCATCTGTTGAAACTTTTTCTTCCGGTATTTTACTTTCCTGGCAGGCATAAAAAATAAAAAACGCTGCAGACAAGATAAAGTAGTTTTTCATGGTTTTCATAGCAATAGTTGTTTGGCATATTTGTTACACCTTACAGCAGTGTAATGGCATAAAGATAGTATAAAATATACCCCGTGCAACTACTGCGATATGTTCATACATGGATAATCTATCAGTCCTTCTGCTCCACCTTGATAGAAAGTGCTTTTATCGCCTGGCGCCAGTGGATGCTGATGTTTGAAACGTTCTGGCAGATCAGGATTAGAGATAAATGGCCGTCCGAATGCAATAAGATCTGCTTCATTTCGCTGCAGTGCTTTTTCTGCACTGTCTGCTGTAAAACCACCTGCCAGGATCAGCCAGTTTTTAAACTGCTGGCGTAGTAAACCGATATAATTTGAAGGTATTGGTAAACTACCGTTGGTAGATTGATCAGAGAGATGAATATAGCGTATATCCATCTGGTTTAGTTTCGGGATCAGGTACAAATGAGTAGCTGTTTCTTCATCGTATAATGGTAAGTTATTGTGTGCCGCAAAAGGAGAGAAGCGGATACCTACCCGGTGTGCTCCGGCAATATCAATGGTACCTTGAACGATCTCCAGTAAAAAGCGATTTCTGTTTTCAATGCTGCCGCCATATTTATCCGTGCGTCTGTTGGTATGTGGATGCATAAATTGCTCAATGAGATAACCATGTGCAGCATGCACTTCTATGCCGTCGAAGCCTGCAGCGATGGTATTTTCTGCTGCTTTGAGGTGCAACCTGATCATTTCTTCTACCGCTGTAGTGCTCATGGCTTCAGGAACGGGCATGGGCATGGGGCCTTGTACGGTGGTTATACTGCCATTGGCAGCTATTGCTGATGGCGCCAGCAAAGGCCCGCCACCGGGGAGATTCAGCGGATGACCAATTCTTCCGCTATGTACAAGCTGGAGGAATATGGTACCGCCTTTTTCATGAACGGCATCCGTTACTTTTTTCCATGCAGCTATTTGCTCGTTGTTGTAAATGCCAGGCAAGCGGTAGTAGCCCACCCCATTGGGGCTTATAGCGGTACTTTCTGCTATGATAAGTCCTGCGCCTGCACGCTGGCTGTAATACGTGGCCACCATATCATCGGGTACGCTGTTGGTAGCTCTTCTTCTGCTCATAGGCGCCATCACGATTCTGTTGTTTAATGTGAATGTGTTTGAGGTAACCGGTTCCAGTAATTTCATTGCTATCTTTTTATAGCACAAAATTAAGTGTGCGTGTAAACATGGAACAGGTAGAATCCGGGGTGATTATTGTAATTTTGCAGGTTATGGGAGAAAGAAATTTATATACGCCGTTTGAATTGTTCCAGGCAGATATGTCGGACTGGGATCCGCAGCCGAAGGTGTATTTCTTTTTTGAGCTCATTCATATCCGCGAAGGCAGCGGGTTTCGTACGGTGAACGACAACCGGTTCCCTTATCATAAAGGCAGCCTGTTTTTATTTACCCCGCGTGATTGCCGCGGATTCGAGGAAGAAACGCCTACCAAATTTGTATCGGTCCGCTTTTCCGAGATGTTTGTAGGCATGTCTCATTCCGCGCCTGAAAAAGCACGGCTGGGAGAATGGCTCCGGCAACTGGAGTACCTGTTTTTTTATCACAACCGGCAGGAGCAGTTATTGATCAGCCAGGAGGATGATTGCAAAATGATTATGGCGCTCATCTGTAATATGATGGATGAATATGAGAAGAAGCCGCCTTATTACCAGCAAAACCTGCAGCATTATGTAAGTTTGTTGTTGAACATAGTAGCACGGAATGTGGCGGAAGATATAAATATAGATGGTACTGACAACGCTACTCCTTTGATCAGCCGGATGATAGGGTATATCCGGCAGCATATTTATTACCCTGATATGCTGAAGCAGGAGTACCTGGCGAAACAATTCAATCTTTCCCCACACTATATCGGGGAGTTTTTCCGGAAGCAAACGGGGGAGAGCCTGCAACAATTCATTATTCATCACAAACTCAACCTGGTGCAGCTGCGGGTGAGCTATAGCGACCTCACCATTGCGGAAATCGCCGATGAGCTGGGCTTTACAGACGAAAGCCATATGAGCCGGCTGTTTAAAAAGTATTACGGGGTTACCCCCGCAGCCTACCGGAAAGAGCAAATCCAGGCCAAAAATGAAGGAGCGGAAAAAAATATTCATCGAAATATTTCGATATTTCAAAAATAGTCTTACTTTTGTGTCATGGATTTAGCAGTTATAGAAAAAGCAGCAAATGCCATCGCCGACAAACATCGATTATCTATTATAATGGAGGTTGTTAAGAAGGGAAAGCTGGTTTGTGGTGATGTGTGTGGGTTTACGTGTTTGTCGCAGCCTACGGTGTCGCATCACGTTAAGATCCTGGTTGATAGTGGCGTACTGCATTCTGTGAAAAATGGAAGATCACTGGAGCTAACGCTCAATAAAGAGATGATGAAACAGTTGTCTATGTTCTTTTTACAATTAAGTTAGGTACAAAACGGGCTGAGGTGCTACCGGGCGGGTAACCAACAGCTTTTTTTATACTTATATATATTGATACTTTTAAATTAATGGATTGATAGAGAAAGATTTTCTCTTTTTTTTGGAGATTAAACATTGATAAACTTAAATAAATCGATAGAATGGATCAGTTACGAAATAAAACAGCTGTCATCACGGGCGGTAACAGCGGTATAGGATATGCTACAGCAGCAGATTTTTTGGCGAAAGGAGCAAAGGTATTAATAACAGGACGCAAACCGGAGGCCGTACAGCAGGCCGCCACAGCGTTAGGAGGAGAGATAGATAGTTTTATCGCGGACCAGGGCATCACCGCCGATTCACAAAAATTAGCGGAGTATGTGCGTGACCGTTATGGCAAAATAGACATCTTATTTGTAAATGCGGGCGTAGCGGCATTCGAGTCAGTTGCCGATGTATCGGAAGCTTCTTTCGACACGATCATGAACATTAACCTGAAGGGCGCCTTCTTCACCGTGCAGCATTTGCTGCCGCTGATCAACGACGGTGGCACCATCATTTTATTGTCTTCCGTAAATGCTTACTCCGGTATGCCGGGAGCATCCGTGTACAGCGCCAGCAAGGCAGGTTTAAACTCATTGGGACGCACCTTATCAAGAGAACTGGCTTCCAGGAAGATCCGGGTAAATATTGTAAACCCCGGCCCCGTGGCTACGCCTATCTTTGAAAAATCAGGTATTCCAAAAGAAGCGGTCAATGAAGAACAAATGGCCAAATCATTACCGATAGGCAGAATAGGACAACCGGAAGAAATTGCAAAACTGGTTTCCTTCCTCGCATCAGACGACGCATCATTTATCACAGGTGCAGAGTACAATATCGACGGAGGTATCAGTGTTCATCCATTAATCGGTTAACCTCAAACAAACATCATTCATGTCATCTCTGAAGGATAAAATAGTTGTTATCACTGGCGGTAACAGCGGCATAGGATACGCAACAGCAAAGGCATTTTTAGCAAAAGGAGCAAAGGTTTTGATAACAGGTCGTCAGCCTGGCGCGGTACAAAAGGCCGTACACGCATTGGGCCACCCTGCAGAAGGTTTTAAAGCGGATCAGTCAGACATGAATGATATACGGCGCCTGTATGATTACCTGCAGGGCCGTTTCGGGAAAATAGATTCCTTATTTGTAAATGCTGGCGTGGCGAAATTAGCACCGTTTGAAACGGTAACAGAGGCACTATACGATGAATTAATGAACATTAACTTCAAAGGTGCTTATTTCACCATCCAGCAATTACTTCCCCTCATCAGCGATGGTGGCTCTATCACGCTACTGTCGGCCCTGAATGCATATTCAGGAACACCCAATGCTACCGTACTATCTGCCAGTAAAGCAGCACTGAACTCATTGGGCAGAACATTATCGAGGGAGTTGGCGGCAAGGAAAATACGGGTTAACACGGTGAACCCCGGTATTATCAGCACGCCGCTATTGGAAAAAGCAGGATTACCGGATGAAGCCAGAACACACCTGAGCAGTATCACGCCGCTGGGCAGACTGGGGCAACCGGAAGATATTGCGAGCCTGGTTACTTTCCTGGCATCCGACAATGCTTCGTTTATTACAGGTGCAGAATACAATGTAGACGGCGGCCTTATGGTGCACCCGTTGATCGCTTAATAAATGATCCTGGCGTTGCAGTGTGCAGCATTGTGTAAATGCTGCACCGGCAGCAAGGACTGGCGGAATTTGTCTTGGAACACTGATTACACTGATTATACTGATTTATCATTTCTGATTTTATTTTTTAGAAAATGGAAGATAAAGAGAGGTACCAGCATATAATTTAAATCAGTATCAAAATTGAAAAAATAACATCCCGAAAATCAGCATAATCAGTGTAATCAGCGTCCCAAGACAAAATCCTCTTTTAAGACAAAATTCTTGTTGATTTACAGTTAACGGTTGTTTAGGATGTTTGCGAACCCCATTGGTTGCCTGCCGGATGCCGCTTGCTATACGGGTATCTGGCAGCAACTTTAAAAACTTTAAGTTGTAGGTTTAACAGCGGCCGGAATAATCTTATTCCGGTCTTCGCTTTTTTAGCTCATCTTCCGGATCAGTTTCCCCAGCGTTTTCAATCCGTCATCCACCTGCTTGCTCCATACCGGACCAAAACTGATACGTAAACAGTTGTTGTATTTATTCTGTAAAGAAAAGATCCTGCCGGGGCAGAAGCTGATCTTATATTTCAGCGCCTGTTGAAATAATTCAAATGTATTAATGGATTCGTCCAGTTCTACCCATAGCACACAGCCACCCTGTGGCCGGGATATACGGGTACTTTCCGGGAAGTATTCGCTGATTGCCTGGGAATACCGTAAACACTGGGTGTGCAGCACCTTCCGCAAATTGCGGAGGTGGAATTCGTACCGGCCTATCTCCAGGAAATGCCCCACCGCGGCTTGTGGCAGCGATGCGCAGGCGATAGAGTGGTTCTGTTTCATTAGCAGCACCTTTTCCTTGTATTTTCCGGGCAACGTCCAGCCAACGCGGTAGCCTGGCGCCAGCGATTTGGAAAAGGAATTGCACAGCAATACATGACCGTATTTATCAAACGTTTTGCAATTTGCAGGACGCTGTTTCGTAAAATACAGGTCGCCGTAAATATCATCTTCTATCAACGCTATATCATACTTCACCATCATGTCTACCAGCGCCTTTTTATTTTTGTCCGGCATACAGGAACCAAGGGGGTTGTTGTAGTTGGTTACAAACAGGCAGGCTTTGATTTTATGACGCGGAATGGCTTTGTCGAGATAATCCAGATCAATGCCGGAAACCGGGTGGGTAGGTACTTCCAGCACTTTTAACCCAAGGCTTTCCGCCAGCTGCATAGACCCATAGTACGCAGGGCTTTCAATGGCAATGGTGTCGCCGGGGCGTGTTACAGCCGACAGGCACAAAGTCAGCGCATCCATACAGCCACTCGTAGTGATAATATCATCTTCCGTATAGGCGCCGCCCCAGGCAAGCGACATCCGGGCTATTTGTCCGCGCAGCAGCTTATTGCCCTGTAACTCCTCGTACCCGATCCCGTTGTTAGGCAGGTTCCGCAGCGCATGCACCACTGCCTTCGCCATTTTGGCGGCCGGCATCAATCCCGGCGGAGGCGTAGCCACCGAAAAGTTCAGGATGTTCGGGTTCCGCATATGACTGAACACTTCCATCACCATATCACTCACAGTGGCTTCGCTGGCTTTTTTTACCGGCGAACAGGTGCCCGGCATAGCAGGCATGCGCCTCGAATTAAAGCGGATATAGTAACCGGATTTTGGCCTGGACTCAATCAGCCCCTTCGCCTCCAGGTGATAGTACGCCTGGAAAGCCGTGGTTAAACTGATTCCCTGCTGCTTGCTGAGCATCCGCACAGACGGGAGTTTTTCCCCGATTTTCATCACATCTTTTTCTATCAGCTGTTCAATATTATCAGCTACCTGCAGGTACAGGTGATCGGCAGTTTTTATCATGGCAATGTTGATCTGATCTGGTCAAAAGTACAAAAATTAAGTCTGTGCGGATTTTGTCTTGGCTCAGGATTACGCTGATTTTACTGATTAGCTGGATTTTTACTTTTGGATTTTATAAAGGATTAAGGGAGATAGCAGCGGATATATTCGCTTTTATCTCCCTTAATTAATATTATAAGAAAATCAAAAAATCTAAAAAAATCCAAAAAGTAAAAATCCAGCTAATCAGTAAAATCAGCGTAATCCTGAGCCAAGACAAAATCCGCGGCGATCGTGCCTTCCCATTAGCCGGCCCAATGTTTGAATAGCCCACTCCTGGTCGTCGCTCCAGGGGTTGGAGTTGGTAAGACGGAGGCAGTTCTGGTAGCGGTCCTGGCTTGAAAAGAGGGCGCCGGGCGTAAATGTGATCCCTTGCTCCACGGCCTCTTCGTGTAGCTTCCATGTGTTGATTTTGGGGGAAAGTACCACCCATAAACTGATGCCGCCGTTGGGGCGCGTCAGTTGTGTATCTTCCGGGAAATATTCCTGTATTGCTTTCGTGATCTGCATGGTTTGCATGTTCAGCGATTGCCGCAGGGATTTCAGGTGAAGGTCCAGTCGCTGCTGGTCCAGGAATTTGCTCAGTACTAATTGCGGCAACATGCTGGTGCCGCCGGAAGTAATGAACTTCAGCTGTGCTATTTTTTCCTGGTAACGGCCGCCAATCACCCAGCCTATGCGGAGGCCTGCAGCAATGGATTTTGAAAAGGATGAACAGTAAAGCACCAGCCCTTCTTCATCATAGGATTTTACGGTTCTTGGCCGCTCCGGTGCAAAATGCAGATCGCCGTACACATCATCTTCTATCAGTGGCACCTGGTATTTTTTCAGGAGTTTCGCCAGTTGTTCCTTGCTGTTGTCGGGGATACAACAGCCCATGGGGTTGTTGTAGTTGCTTACAAAAAGACAGGCCCGTACCTTCTTTTGTTTGAAAGCGTCTTCCAGTTTACTGAGGCTTACACCGGTTACCGGGTCGGTGGGTATTTCCAACGCTTTCATGCCCAGGCTTTCAATGGCCATCAGCAACCCGAAGAATGTAGGCGATTCAATGGCAATAGTGTCGCCGGCTTTGGCTACAGCGCGCAGGCAAAGACTGGCGGCTTCCATAGCGCCGTTGGTAACAATAATATCCTGCGGTGATACGGCCCGGCCCCAGTTGAGGCAATGCCTGGCAATGTGTTTCCGGAAAGGTTCATGACCATAAACATCACCGTACGGAATGTAGGAAGGATCCAATTCCCGCGCTACCAGCTGCAGCGCTTTCTTTAGCTTTACATCCGGCAGCAGCGATACATCCGGCAGGGCGCCTATCAGCGAAATGGTTTTATGCGATTCACTGGTTTTCCGGAACATGGCCAGCTTTTCATTGATCTCCACTTTCAGCGCAGTAGGTACTGGATCTGTTACCGGCGGCAGTTCAGGACGCAGCTTTTTTGAATAGTGTACAAAGTATCCTGATTTTTCCCGGGAGGCCACCCAGCCCTTTTTCTCCAGGTGGTTGTATACCTGCAGGGCAGTACTGATGCTGATGCCATGCTCCTGGTGCAGGGATCTTACAGAAGGGAGTTTGTCGCCCACCGCATATACGCCTTCACTGATCATATGCTGGATCTTTTCAGCCAGCTGAAGATATATAAACCCGTTGTTCTTTTTCATCTTTCCAAAGTTAATCTGTTATGGTTTAATATCGATAATTCTGTATCTGTTTTGGTGGTGTTTTTTGCCGTTAATTTGTAACCTTAAACTGATACGCATGACTGTTGTTAAACAAATTGCACAAACGCTGGTACAACTCTGCAGGGCATGGCAGTTTCCGGAAGCGCAGGCCACCCTGTTTCATGAAAACGCGGTGAACCTGGAGCCGGATGGCCGCACCACTACGGGGTTACCGGCTATCATGGCAAAGGAACAGGCGTTCCTCGACAGCATCACGGAAAGGCACCTGCTGGAAATCTCCGATCCGGTTGTGGCAGATGATTATTTCGCCATACAGTTACTGATGGATGTAACAGTCAATGGCGTTGGCCGCCGCATGAGAAATGAACTTTGTATCTATAAAGTACGTGACGGTAAAATTATCAGCGAGCAGTTCTTCTACTAAATCATCTTAAAAAAATATAATTATGGAAGCAAGAATGGACGTGTACAAACTCCTGCCCGGCGCATTTAACGCTATGATGGGATTACAGACATTTGTTAATGAAAGCGGTCTTGATAAAACCCTCACAGAACTGATTAAAATCCGCGCCTCACAGATCAATGGCTGCGCTTTCTGCCTGAATATGCATACCAAGGAAGCCCGGCAGATGGGAGAAACGGAGCAACGCATTTACGCGCTTCCCGCCTGGGAGGAATCGCCTTACTATACGGAGAAGGAGCGTGCAGCCCTCGCACTTACCGAAGCGGTTACGCTGATAAGTACTTCCCGTGTACCGGACGAAGTATACAAAGCTGCGCAGGCGGTTTTTACACAACAGGAAATTGCCACGATCACGATGGCTATTGTGGCCATTAATTCCTGGAACCGCATTGCGATCACTTCCAGGACATTGCCACAGGACTGACTGTACCCGTCATTACCAGGGCGCCTCCGGCTGAAGCATTAGTTGGAGGCGCCTTCGTGAATATATATTATCTTCCTGGCGGGTAATTTTATATTGGATATGTTTAATAAGATAGCGCCTGATAAGTGGAAGCATTTTTTCGTTGGTATCCCCATGGGGGCTGTGCTTGAAGTGGCTTCGGCAATGATGTTCCCGGGCAGCCCGCTACTGGCAGCCCTTGTGGCCCTGGCAGTGGTCATCGTTATCAGCTACGGCTTTGAGTTGTTTTCATTAATTACCGGCAAAGGGCACTACGACGTAATGGACGCGGTGGCCAGCATTATTGGCGGTATGATAGGTATGTTGCCGGGGGCGCTGGTGTATCTGGCTTAGTCCCACCAAATCCGCAAGAATCCGTAAATCAAAGATGCCCGCTTTCCGTATTTTCGCGACATGGCTTTGCAGAAAATAATGATCCCCATCAATGACCCGGCGCATTTCTCCTTTGAAGAATGCCTGCGTTTCCTGGGAAGATCGGATAAAGAATGTTTGCATTATATACACCAGGGAAAGGTGCGGCGTATGCTGTTGTCGGAAGGGGAGCCTGTAGTAGTGGAAATTGCGCCTGGTTCAAAGAAAGACTTCCTGGAAGCCACCATACTGGCGCCTGCCGGCGAAGCAGTGGCAGAAGCGCCCATTATCAGGTATATCACGCATTGGTGGCACCTGGATGCCAATCTGCAACCGTTTTACCAGTATACACAAACAGACCCGCTCTTAAAAGGGCTCGCAGAAAAATACAATGGCCTGCGCCTCATAGGTATGCCCGACCTTTTTGAAGCCATCACCTGGCCGGTAATAGGTCAGCAGATAAACCTCGCCTTCGCCTATACGCTGCGGCAGCGGTTTATCCGGCAGTTTGGCTATCATGTGGTAGTAGACAACACCGATTTTTATTTATACCCGCATCCAAAGGTGATAGCTGCATTAACTCCTGACCAGCTTACACCCATGCAGTTTTCGCGTAGCAAAGCATTATACCTTGTGGAAACCGCCAGGCAAATGGCCAGCGGCGCGCTCAGCGAGGCCAGGCTGGATACCATGAGCTATGAAGCCGCGCGTGAAAGCCTGGTAGCGATGAAGGGAATCGGTAACTGGTCGGCCAACTATGCGTTGATGAAGTACCGCCGTTTTCCGCAATCTGTTTTATTGGAAGATGTTGGATTGCAGAATGCAATAAAAAATAGATTAAATTTGGAAGCCAAGCCTTCTATGCCAGCGTTACAGGAGTATACAAAACCGTGGAAGGAGCATGCAGCGTATGCCACTTTTTATTTGTGGAGATCATTATTACCCCAATAGATTAATTTCATGGAAGACGGATTGTATCATCTACGTATAGACTCCCCCGTTGGACCGCTGCTGATCAGTGGTACCGCACACGTTATAACTGCTGTTTCTTTTACAGATCAACCCGCGGTGGATTTTCCCCAGGCGCCCGCACTACTGCTGGATTGCGCGCAACAGCTGTATGAGTATTTCGCGGGCGACCGTAAAGTTTTTGACCTGCCTATTGCCCAGGAAGGAACCGCGTTTCAACAAACGGTGTGGCAACAACTAATTGCTATTCCATTCGGACAAACCATTTCTTACCAGCAACTCGCCCGCAGGATACATAATCCCAAAAGCATCCGCGCAGTGGGCACTACCAACGGTAAAAACAAACTGGCCATCATTGTGCCCTGTCACCGTGTAATTGGCAGCAATGGCACACTCACGGGTTATGCCGGTGGCCTCTGGCGCAAACGCTGGCTCCTGGAGCATGAGCGCACTGATTTATTTACCGGTTTGTTCTGATAAATCTGATATGGTCGATATTTCTAAAACTGGATCTGTTTTCAGATAATAATTTATCGCAATTTTGTTCCTGCATTACCACCCGAAAATTCTCATCAACAACGAGTAATCATGGAATTGAAATTGCAGGAAGACCTTAAACATACAGATCAGTTATTGCAGTTAACCAAAGATTTCAGCAGCAGGTTTTTATCCGCAATAGATAAACTGGCAGCCGATAAAAAGGTGGACATCAACAGCCGTGTATCCGTTCCCGGTACAGGGTTAGGTGGGGCGGCTGCGTTGGAAGCTTTCCGGCAACAATATGGCAACAGCATTACCGCAGCCGCAGGGCCGCGCTACTGGGGCTTTGTAACCGGCGGCGTTACGCCTGCCGCACTGATGGGCGATTGGCTGGCCGCTGCGATGGATCTTAATTCTTCTGACAAAAGTTCAGTTGCCTATTATATTGAAACGGAAACCATTGCTTTACTGAAAGAATTATTCGGATTGCCGGAAGCATTTTTGGGATGCTTTGTTTCCGGCGCTACCATGTCCAACTTCACCGGCCTGGCTACCGGCCGGCAATGGGTGGGATTGCAGCATGGGATAGACATTGCCGCGGATGGCGTAGCCGCGCTCCCCGGATTAAAAGTAGTATCTGCCGTACCACATTCCAGTATCGGTAAAGCCATCTCCATGATCGGCATAGGACGCAATCACCTGGTGCGTGTTCCCGCATTGCCTGGTCGTGAAAGTGCAGACATTGCGGCGCTGAAAGAATATCTCGAAGCACATAAAGGAACTCCTATTATTTACGTGGCCAACGCAGGCACCGTGAATACCGTTGATTTTGATGATATCGCCGCACTGGTGCAACTGAAAAAGGAATATGGCTTCTGGCTGCATGTGGATGCCGCTTTCGGCGGATTCGCTGCCTGCAGCGATCAGTGGAAACACCTGCTGAATGGATGGGAAGAGGCAGACAGTATCACCATCGACGCGCATAAATGGCTGAATGTACCATATGATGCCGCGATGATATTTTGCAGGCACCCGCAGTTGCAATCGGCTGTGTTTCAGAACGCGGGCGCCGCTTACTTAGGCGATCCGGCAACCCAATTTAATTTCATTAATCATATTCCTGAAAACTCGCGCCGTCAGCGCGCTTTACCGGCCTGGTTTTCTTTGATGGCCTACGGAAAGGAAGGCTACCGCTGGATCGTTGAAAATAATATTTCACTGGCCAAACAATTGGGCAGCCTGCTGGAGACAGACCCCAATTTTGTGTTGTTGTCGCCGGTAAGGCTTTGCGTGGTTTGCTTCACGCTGGAAGTTGCGCCGGAAGTAGAAGCAGAAGCGGTACAGGAATTCCTGGATGCGCTGAACGACAGCGGGGTGGTATGTATGACGGCCACGTCGTATGCCGGCCGGCAGGCCATCCGCGCGGCATTGGTGAACTGGCGTACCAGCGGAAAAGATGTATTGATGGCCTATGACACCATGAAAGTACTGGCGGAGAAAATAGTGAATAAATATACTTATGCGTAAATCAAATACAAATGCTTACATCGCGCTTGCCATTGTAAGTATTTTCTGGGGAACCACTTACCTGGCATCCAGCGTGGGCGTAAGACACATGCACGGGGTGATGCTGGCAGGCATAAGACAGGCGGCAGCCGGATTCCTGATCACCGGATTTTTTTTACTGAAGGGATATAAGTTACCGGGAAAAATAGTGTTGTCGAAATTATTTGTCATTGGTACACTCATGTTATGCGGTGGTAACGGTTTACTTACCTGGGCGCTGAGGTATATTCCCAGCGGACTGGGAGCGATCATTGCGGCCACCATTCCTATCTGGATCACCATTGCCAGTTATTTCCTGGTACAACGTACCCGGCTTAGTTTGCAGCTCATCATTGGTATGATCCTGGGCTTTGGCGGTGTAGCGGGCATCTTCTATAATTATTTATCAAGTCTTATGAACCCGGATTTCCAGTTCGGAATCATCATTGGTTTCATTTCCTGTATATTCTGGGCATTGGGATCTGTACTCACTGCCAAGTGGTCGCTGGGCGTGAATTACCTGTATGGCGCAGGATTCCAGATGTTTTTCAGCGGAATCATTATGTTGCTGGTAGCAACTTTTTTCCTGGGACAGCACGTGGAAGTAGAAAGTTTTACGACTGAATTGTGGGAAAGCCTGTTGTACCTGGTACTGGTAGGTTCGGTGTTTTCGTATTCTGCTTATGTGTTTGCGTTGAATAATCTTCCGCCTGCACAGGTATCTATTTATGCTTACATCAATCCCGTGGTAGCGGTGTTGCTGGGATGGCTCATCCTGCATGAAAGCCTTACCTGGTTAACGGGTGTATGTTCCCTGATCACTATTGGCGGCGTGTACCTGGTAAACAGTGCGGTGAATAAAAGTAAGAAAAGTCTTGCAGCGACTGCAAAATAATAATAGCTATAATTTTTTAAGGTAGAAGTTAATAGACAGATGCTCACCCCGGTGTTTACCGGACGGAGCATCTTTTCTTTTGTTATGGGAAATGAATTAAATTGAGATGGATTTTTAAATCTGTTATTTTATGGATGTTATTCAGGCAACGGAGTTACATACGAATGAAGTGGCGGTACTGTTTGACGCCTACCGCAGTTATTATGATCAGGCGCCCGATTTTAAAGGGGCACTTGGTTTTATTACTGAAAGGATTGCGCAAAAAGACAGTGTAATATTTGTGGTGATGCTGGATGCCGAAATAATTGGTTTCACACAGCTGTATCCCATCTTCACTTCCCTGGGCATGAAAAGAGGCTGGCTGCTCAACGACCTATACGTATTGGAAGAACACCGGGGCATGGGCGCCGGCAAAGCCTTGCTGGATAAAGCAGCGGAATACGGTAAGTCCACCAACGCGGCGTGGCTGATGCTGCAAACTTACATTGCCAACACCGGGGCGCAGAAACTCTACGAAAAAGAAGGGTTCAGGAAAGACACGAACTCCTACTACTATTATAAAGCACTTTAAAAAACGCGCGGAGATCGCCTTCGGCGATGCGGATTTTGTCTTGAGCGCTGATTACGCTGATTATACTGATTTTTTTGATTTTGTTTTTTTTGATTTTTCTTCTGATTTTCTTGTTGACATATTTCTTAGTAAAAAAGTAAAATGTACGTTAACATACTTGCTTCCCTAATTAAGTATAAAAATCAAAAGAGAAATCAGAAGAAAAATCAAAAAAAACAAAATCAAAAAAATCAGTATAATCAGCGCTCAAGACAAAATCCGCATCGCCGAAGGCGATCTCCCCGCAGCACCACAAAGCGATGGATACAACCAAGAACCCCTGGACCATTCACTCCAGGGAAATGAGATATGACAATAACTGGATCAGCATTTGGCATCACGAGGGGTTGAACCCCGCCGGCGGCGCCGGCATTTATGGCGTGGTTCATTTTAAGAACCTCGCTGTAGGGGTGGTGGCGCTGGATGATGAGATGAATATTTACCTCGTCGGACAATACCGTTTCCCGTTAAAGCGGTTTTGCTGGGAAATCCCCGAAGGAGGTGCTCCGCTGGGAAAGGAAACGGCGCTGGACACCGCCAAAAGGGAATTGCTGGAAGAAACCGGCCTGGTGGCATCTCATTGGGAAGTGATTACGCGTATGGCGCTCTCCAATTCTGTTTCTGATGAAGAAGGGGTGGTGTTCCTGGCCCGGGGGCTGGAGCAGCGGGTGGCTGAGCCGGAAGAAACGGAGCAGCTGATCGTTAAAAAAGTGCCTTTTGAAGAAGCCTACCAGATGGTAAATAACTTTGAAATCACGGATTCCTTATCGGTAGCGGCTATACAAAAAGTAAAGCTAATGGGCTATGAAGGCTTATTAAACAAATAAACCCGTTACCTTTGCAGCAAATGGAAAGGAAATTTAACGCTTTCAAAGGTGAAAGAAAAGACGGGCAACGTGGCCCGAAAAAATATGCAACGCAGCGGCCAAAGCAATCTACTATGATTATTGGCCGTCAGCCGTTATTGGAAGCCCTGAGCACGGGGAAGTCGATTGAGCGCATCTTTATGCTGCGCACCGCTACCGGCGATATAATACCTCAAATAAGGGAGCTGGCCCAAACCAACAATATTCCCATTAATTATGTTCCGGTGGAGAAGCTCAACGGGCTTACCCAGGCCAATCACCAGGGAGTGGTAGCCATTGCCGGCAACGTTACCTACCTGGATCTGCAGGATGTGATTTCGCATGTTACGGAAAAGGGAGAAACCCCGTTGTTCCTCATACTGGATGGTATTACAGATGTGCGTAATATAGGCGCTATTGCCCGCAGTGCGGTGTGTTGCGGTGCACAGGCCATCATTATTCCTGATAAAGGCATTGCCGCATTGAACGAAGAAGCTGTGAAATCTTCTGCCGGTGCATTGGAAAGTATCGCGGTTTGCCGGGTCAACAGCCTGAACAAAGCCATTGATACCCTGCATCTCAATGGTATCAAGGTGATGGCCAGTGAAATGGAAACAGAAATAAAATTGTACGATTGCAATCTCAGGGAGCCGGTGGCAGTGATCATGGGTTCGGAAGATAAAGGCGTGTATCCTGCGCTGATAAAGGCTTCCGATGTATTGTTCCGTATTCCGATGGCTGGCAACTTCGAATCTTTTAATGTATCTGTGGCGGCCGGCATCATTTTGTATGAAGCACTGAAACAAAGAACGGTAAATATTTAAGCGGACCCGCGGGAACCCGCAAAGAAAATGGTTTACTATGCTAAAACTAGTTGAATGCCCTCGTGATGCCATGCAGGGCTGGCACAGAATGATCAGTACGGATGAAAAAGTGCAGTACCTGAATTCCCTGTTAAAAGTAGGTTTTGATACCATCGATTTTGGCAGCTTTGTATCTCCCAAAGCCATCCCACAGATGGCTGACACGAAAGATGTAATTCCCCGGCTGCAGCTGTCTGGTTCCAAAAGTAAGCTGCTGGCCATTGTGGCTAACCTGCGGGGAGCAGAAGAAGCGGTGGTATTTGATGAAATCAATTACCTGGGCTTTCCCTTCTCTATATCAGAAACTTTCCAGCTAAGAAATACCAATAAAACCATTGCGGAATCCCTGGAGCAGGTACATTCCATGCAGGAGCTGTGCATTAAGAACAGGAAAGAGCTGGTGATCTATATTTCTATGGGCTTTGGTAATCCTTATGGAGACCCTTACAGCCCGGAAATTGTATTACAGTGGGTAGAAGAAATGGTGAAGATGGAAATCGGCATTATATCCCTCGCAGATACGGTAGGTGTTGCAGATCCTGCTACTATTACCGGTCTGTTCAAACACCTCATACCGGCCTACTCCGACGTGGAATTCGGCGCACATTTTCACGCGGCGCCGCACAACTGGGAAGATAAGGTGCTGGCCGCCTATGAGCAGGGTTGCAAACGGTTCGACAGCTCCATTAAAGGAATCGGCGGTTGCCCTATGGCCAAAGATGAGCTGGTAGGCAACCTGGCAACGGAGAACCTCATCGCTTTCTGTCATCAGCGGAAAGAGCCGCTCACACTGGATATGACGGCATTGAGGGGCACACAGCGACTGGCAGATGCTGTTTTTAAAGATTAACTGTATTACATGCAATTTCATTTAAGCTTTCCGGTAGCGCCATTGTCTTCAGCCATTCAGTACGATCATGAGCTATTGCTGATGGGGTCCTGTTTTGCGGAAGAAATAGGCGAAAAGCTGCAGGAACACCGCTTTAATACCGTGGTAAACCCTCACGGCATTTTATATAATCCACTTAGCATTACAAAAGCCCTGACTTCCTATCTCGACGGGAAAGTATATACTGCCGGAGATCTTTTCCAGCACAATGATCTGTGGAACAGCTGGGATCATCACAGCCGTTTCTCCGGCCTTACGGCGGAAGCCACGCTGGAAAACATTCACCGGACGCAGGCGGCCGCCACGCATGCTATTGACAACGCCGATTGGCTCATCATTACGCTGGGGTCTGCGCATGCTTACATCTTGAAAGAAAATAACCGCCTGGTGGGTAACTGTCATAAGGTGCCGGCCGGAAACTTCTACAAACGCCTGCTCACGGTAGATGAAATAGTAACCGCGCTGGATAATGTAATGCATCGCCTGTTTTTCCGCAATAAGAAAATTAATATACTCTTCACCGTTAGCCCGGTGCGTTACATCCGTGATGGGGTGGTGGAAAATAATCTCAGCAAAGCCATACTACTACAGGCGGTTCATCACCTGGTGAACAAGTTTAACCGGCTGTTTTATTTCCCGGCATATGAGCTGGTAATAGATGATTTGCGCGATTATCGTTTTTATAAAGAAGATATGGTGCATCCCAATGAACTGGCGGTTAACTATGTTTGGGAGCAGGTGGTGAAGGCGGGTATCAGTCCTGGCAGCCAGGAATTGCTGCATAGCATTGCCGAAATAAACCGGGCGGCCAATCACCGGCCTTTTAACCCTGAAAGTGCCCAGCACCGCCAATTTCTGGCACATTACGCCGCAAAGGTACAGCAACTGATGGCGGCTCATCCGCAACTGAAGCTGGATGATCTGCTGCAGCGTTTTCAATAGTAAAGCGGAGGGAATGTCCCTCCGCTTTACCCCGTTTACAACGGAATGCCTCTTTTATCTTTCAGATAAATAATACCTACTACAAAACAGATGACGGCAATACCGATCGGGTAAATCAATCCTGCCAGGTGGTTGCCGGTATTGGTTACCAGGATGGTGGAAATGGTGGGTAACAGTCCGCCGAAAACACCGTTACCGATATGGTAGGGCAGCGACATAGAGGTGTACCGGATGCGCGTTGGGAACAGTTCCACCAGGAAAGCCGCAATAGGCGCATATACCATGGTTACAAACAGTACCTGGATGAATATGAGGATCACCAGCCACATGATATTCATACGGCTTACGGTCAGTTCCTTTTTGTCAGCTGTTTCCTTCAGGATGCTGCCATCGGTATAGCTATGCACGCGGGTGGTTTTAAGTACCAGTTCCCCGGATTCACTTTTGGAAGAATTACTTTCTATCCTGAACAGCTCTGTTTGTTCCTGTTTCAGCTGCACATTGCCGATATTATCCATCGCTTTATAGATGGGATAGTAGGCAAGAGCGGCCAGCAGCATGCCTGTGAGCATGATCTTTTTACGGCCGATGCGGTCGGACAGGGAGCCGAAGTAAATAAAGAACGGTGTAGCCAGGAGCAGTGCAATGGCAATGATGATATTGGATTGCACAAATTCTATGTTCATGGTTTTCTGGAGAAAGGAAAGCGCATAGAACTGTCCGGTGTACCAAACCACGCCCTGACCCATTGCGGCGCCAAAGAGCGCTATCATGACCAGTTTCAGGTTTTCCTTATTGGCAAAGCTTTCCTTGATGGGGTTGGAAGAGGTTTTCCCTTCTTTCTTCATCTGGGCGAACAGGGGGGATTCGTGCAGGCGTATCCGTATGTAATAGGACATAATGACCAGCAGCACCGACAGGAGGAAAGGTATCCGCCAGCCGTAGTTGTTGAAATCATCGGGTGTCATGAGCATACGGGTAACCAGGATCACGCCCAGCGATACAAACAGGCCCAGTGTGGCAGTGGTTTGTATGAAGCTGGTGTAGTAGCCGCGGCGGTTGTCGGGCGAATGCTCTGCCACGTAAGTAGCGGCGCCGCCATATTCGCCACCCAGGGCCAGGCCCTGCGCGAGGCGGAGTATCAGTACCAGTATGGGCGCCAGTATACCAATGGTATGGTAGCTGGGAATGAGGCCGATAGCGAAGGTAGAGCCGCCCATGATGAGCAGCGTGAGCAGGAACGTGTATTTACGTCCTACCATATCGCCGAGACGGCCAAATACAATGGCACCAAAGGGACGCACAATAAAGCCCACCGCGAAGGTAGCCAGCGTGGCGATGTAGGCCAGCTGCGGATTACTGGGCGGGAAAAACTTTTCAGCAATGATGGCGGATAAGCTGCCAAAGATGTAAAAGTCGTACCATTCAATGAGCGTACCAGCCGACGAGGCCATGATAACCTGCCAGATGTTTTGCGAGGGGAGCGAGTTCTTCATACGTGTTAATTGTAAACGCCAGCTTTTTGTACTGAGCTTTTTGCGGGGAATAAGATAATGAATATTTACAATGAGAGCAAATGTCCAACTAAAAATCTCTTGTGCTTAACATCCGGGAATGTTTATAAAGCCTTATCTTTAATAAGGGCCAATTATTTACAATGAAGCAGGGATCAAAAGCTCACATCACCCGGGTTCTCAGTTTATTGTTGTTAGCTTTTATTACGTGTCACTATACCGTGAAGGCTCAGCAAACGATCAGTAACAGACCTAAAATAGGATTAACGCTCAGCGGCGGCGGCGCCCGTGGCCTGGCGCATATTGGTATCCTGGAGGCAATAGACAGCGCAGGGCTGAAGGTTGATATTGTAACGGGTACCAGTATGGGAAGTATCGTAGGATCGTTGTATGCGATGGGTTATTCCGGGAACAAAATAGAAGAGGCCGCCCGTAAGCTGAACTGGAACAGCCTGTTCTCCAATCAACCCGTTCTTACTGATATTTCCTATGAAGAAAAACGGGAGTACAACAAATACATCATTGAAATTCCTTTCGAATATGGTAAGCCTAAGCTGGCTTCCGGCGTAATTTCCGGTGAAGCGCTGTGGCTGGAACTCGCAAAGCTCTGCTGGCCGGTGAAGGACATCAAGAACTTTGAAGACTTTAATATCCCTTTTAAATGTATTGCTACTGATGTATCTACTGGTGATATTGTAACACTCGACAGCGGGGAAATAGTGACCTGTTTGCGTGCCAGTATGGCCATTCCTTCTATTTTCACGGCTGTAAAAATCGGCGACCGTAAGCTGGTGGATGGAGGGGTAGTCCGTAACTTCCCCGTTATCACCGCCAAGGAAATGGGCGCAGATATTGTGATTGGCGCCAATGTAAGCGGTGGTTTGCGTAGAGCGGATCAACTGGTGACTCCTTTTGATATCCTTTACCAGCTGGGATTTTATAAAGATGCAGACGATTTCACCAAAGCCATTAAACAATGTGATATTTATGTGCCGATGAACAAGGAGCTGGAGAACTATTCCGCCGCGAGCTTCGGCAGCGTGGACTCTATTATTGAAGCAGGCCGCAGGAAAGGAAGGGAGATGTATCCTGTTTTCAAACACCTCGCAGATTCACTGAATGCTTTATACCCCCAGCCTCCTTTTGTAGCCGACCGGCTCCCGTTTGCCACGGATATAGAACTGAGCGGCGTTCAGGTGAACGGCCTCGTTCACTCTGATCAGAAATTTTTTTTACAACGGCTGCATCTCAAGCCCGGTGGCTGTTATACGCCGGCACAGCTGCGAAATGCCATCCTGAATGTTTACGGCACCCGCTTTTATAAACTGATTACGTATAACCTCGTGCCGGAAGGATATGGCAAAAGCCGGATGGATATACAGGTAGAGGAAAATCCGCTTACCTACGTGAAATTTGCGCTGAACTATAACACTTTTACCGGCGCCAATGCTATTATTAATTTAACCCAGCGGAATTTCATTGTGCCTAACTCCCGGTCGTTTGTGACAGCGGTGATCAGTGAAAATCCCCGGCTGGAGGCGGAATATTTCAAATACCTGGGCCGCAGCCGGAATTTCGGTTTTGGGCTCAGCACCTATTACGAGAACAACGGTCTTACCTTTTACGATATTGATTTTAATAAACTACAACCTTATCGCAGCAAGTATGCGAACGTGAACGTGGATATGCAGTATACCTTCAACCGGAATATGTCGGTGGGTGCAGGAACACGCTGGGAGTACATTAAATACAAGCCGCAGCTGTCCAATTTTATGGAGGTGCGGGGCAGTACCAACCAGCTGAATACCTATATTAATTTCGGTATCAATTCCCTCAACCAGAAAATATATCCTACCAGGGGATTGTTGCTGGACCTGGAAGCGGGACATATCTATAACCAGCATCCGGGCATTAAAGTGAGCTCGCAAGGGGTGGAACAGGACTATGATACGCTTGGTGTAAGCTTCCAAGATTATCAGCGCCTGGCGCTGAACCTGAAATACTATATCCCGTTGGGCCGTAAATCGGCCATAGAGCTGGATGGTAATATCGGGTATAATCTTAATTATAAAGAATCGGTGGTTAATGCATTTGTCGTTGGCGGTATGACCAATATCACCCGGAACCAGGTGCCTTTCGTGGGGATATACGAGGGAGAGGTAATTACGTCAAAAGTCAGTGCGGTGCAGGTAGCCTGGCAATACGAAGTGCTGCGCAATATCTTTGCTATTCCAAGGGTTGGCGCAGCCGTATATGACGGGGAAATTTCCGGTGGTGGAAAATACCAATATCTCGCCGGTTATGGCCTGGGCGGAGGCTACAGCAGCCGTTTGGGACCTGTAGAGGCTACGGTGATGTACAATGACCAGTCGGGCCGGCTGAAGTTTTATGTGAACCTCGGGTTTAATTTTTAATGCGGATTTTGTCTTTCTCGCTGATTACGCTGATTATACTGATTTCTTTGATTTTTACTTTTGGATTTTATAAGGATTAAGGGAGATAAAAGTGAATATATTCGCTTTTATCTCCCTTAATTATATCAATTTTTAAGAAAGTCAGAAAAAAATCCAAAAGTAAAAATCAAAGAAATCAGTATAATCAGCGTAATCAGCGAGAAAGACAAAATCCGCGCTAGTGCATCCGGTCGCCGCGGACATCGATGTTTTGCAGTATTTCCGCTTCCATTTTCAGCCACTCCTGCCAGCGGTTGCGCACTTTTTCTTCCGGGAAATATTCGTTGGCCAGGTCAATAAAGAGGCGGTAGTGTCCTGCTTCGGAGATCATGAATTTGCGGTAGAATTCGCGCATATATTCGTCTTCCAGACCCTCGCTCAGCAGGCGGAAACGCTCACAGCTGCGGGCTTCGATCAGTGCAAAGATCAATAGGGCATCGAGGAAGCTGTCGTCTGCATGACCACCTTTCACCCGGTTATCCATCAGGGCATTTACATAATCATCTTTCCGTTGCCGTCCTAAAGAGAGGCCGCGTTTTTTCATTTCAGCAAGCACCTGCCGGAAGTGTCCCCATTCTTCTGTAACAATGGGCGCCAGTTCCTCCACCATCTTTGTTCTTTCGGGATTACGCTGGATCAGCGAAATAGCGGAAGATGCCGCTTTTTGTTCGCAATAGGCGTGATCCGTAAGAATGTCCTGTAATGAAATGGCGGCCAGATTCACCCATCGTGGATCGGTAGGCAGTTTTAGTCCGAGTATTGATACTTTGCTCATATGAAAATAGCGGTTAGCCTGCGGCTTTTTTGCGAAGATAACGGCAAAGTTTAAATTGTGCATCGATAAACACAGATCATGAGTAAAGACAGTACTTCTTTTTTAGCGCAGTTGCTGGAGGAGCGCAGGGAACAGCAGTCGTTCCGCGAATTGAGCCTGCCGGGGGATAACGTGGATTTTTGTTCCAATGATTACCTCGGGCTGGCCAGGAATGCAACAGTAAGGGAGTATATACATACGTTGATGGAGGAAAGGCACCCGGCGCATGGCAGCACCGGATCAAGGCTGCTGGCGGGTAATTATGAGTGGATTGTTTCTGTGGAACGCGACCTGGCAGATTTTCATGGGGCAGCAGCAGGTCTGATCTATAACTCGGGATATGATGCCAACCTGGGCGTGTTTTCCTGTCTTGGCCGCAAGGGAGATACCATCATTTACGATCAGCTGATACATGCGTCTATCCGTGATGGTGTGCGTTTATCGGCGGCACAGTCGTTTTCATTTGTACACAACGATGTTGCTGACCTGGAAAAGAAACTGAAACATGCCACGGGAAATATTTTTGTTGCGATAGAATCGGTGTATTCCATGGATGGTGATTTGGCTCCCCTGGCTGCTATTGCAGCCATTTGCGGGCAATACAACGCCCACCTGATAGTGGATGAAGCGCATGCTACCGGCATTATCGGCAACAGAGGAGAAGGGCTGGTGCAGCATCTCGGATTAACGGCCGCCTGCTTTGCGCGTATTCATACTTTTGGAAAAGCAGTTGGCTGTCATGGCGCCGTGGTGCTGGGTTCGGAGATATTACGCGATTACCTGATCAACTTCTCCCGGTCCTTTATCTATACTACATCCCTACCACCCGCTGCACTGGCTGCCATAGAGGCGGGTTATGCCGCATTTCCGTACATGCAGGCAGAAAGAGAAAAGCTGTCGCAGTTGATTGCGCAATTCCGCGCCGGTATTGTCAATGCGGAATTGCTGCCGGGCACCACACCCATACAGGCGGTGCTGACACGCGGTAATGAGCATACCCGCGGCATTGCAGAGCGATTACAGTCGGCCGGACTGGATGTGCGGCCCATCCTGCATCCTACGGTTCCCAGGGGAGCGGAGCGCCTTCGCATTGTATTGCATAGTTTTAATACGCCGGAAGAGGTGGACCATCTTACAAAAGTATTACAGGCATAAGCGGTTATGAATCAAATTTGGTGTATTTTACATATTACATCCGATATGTAATATGAGAATCATCCCCGCAGTTATCACCGCAGCCATTACCTTATCGCTTACATACGCTTTCAGTCATAAACTGGGACAGATACCCCCACTGGGAAAGCTGTTAAGTCCGCAAACGGGCTTCTGGCAGAATGCTGAACCTATTGGTGAATTTCCCCGTGAACAGCTGGTATTACCGGGCTTGTCCGGTAAAACGGAGGTTTGGTATGACGACCGCATGGTGCCGCATATTTTTGCCGAAAATGAAGAGGATGCTTATTATGTGCAGGGATATGTAACAGCACGGGACCGTCTCTGGCAGATGGAATTGCAGACCTACGCCGCTGCCGGCCGCTTATCGGAAATACTGGGTCCTAAACTGGTGCAGTACGACCGGAAGCAACGCCGCCTTGGGATGGTATACGCTGCGGAAGGAACGGTAAAGGAAATGCTGGCAGATCCGGCTACCAAAGTGGCCGTAACCTCTTATGCTGCCGGTGTGAATGCTTTTATTGCCACCCTTACGCCTGCCACTTACCCCTTAGAATATAAAATACTGGATTATAAGCCTGAGAGATGGGATATCATCAAATCGGCCCTGTTACTGAAGTATATGGCGCATGACCTCGCGGGATTCGCCAATGACCTTGAATTCACCAATGCACGCCGTTTATTTTCTTTGCAGGACTTTGACCTGATGTATCCTGATTTCCACGAAGCTACGGACCCCATCATCCCGAAAGGTACCGCCTATCCGGCCGCCACCATAAAACCCGCCGCCCCGCCAGACAGTGTGCTGGCCGCCGCAGCAGCGTACATGAAGTTTAAAACGGACAAACCAGATCCGGATAATGGCAGCAACAACTGGGCAGTAGGCGGCAGCAAAACCCGCTCCGGCGCGCCAATCCTTTGCAGTGACCCGCATCTTGGCCTGTCGCTGCCTTCACTCTGGTACGAAGTACAGATCCATACACCTGGCATGAATGTGTATGGCGCTTCCCTTCCCGGCGCACCCGGCGTGATCATCGGTTTCAACGACCACATCGCCTGGGGCGTTACCAACGGAGAAGAAGATGTGAAAGATTATTACAGCATGCAGTTCCGTAACGGCCGCAGCGAATACCTGTACAATGGCAGCTATCGTAAAGCAGACCTGCGCATAGAAGAAATTAAGGTGAGAGGCGGCGCCACCGTTCGCGATACCGTTGCCTACACGGTATTTGGCCCGGTTATCTTTGATAATACTTTCCCGGATAAAACAGCAGGGCAAACCTTCCTGGCCATGCGCTGGAAAGCGCTGGACCCGTCTAATGAACTGGCTACTTTCAACAAGCTCAATAAAGCCCGTAATTACGACGAATACCTGGATGCACTGAACAAGTATACCTGTCCCGCGCAAAACTTTGTATTTGCCGATAAAGCCGGCGATATCGCCATCTGGCATAATGGTCAGTATCCACTCCGGTGGAAGGATCAGGGCAAATGGATCATGCCCGGCAGCGACAGCACCTATGCCTGGCAGGGATTTATTCCTCATGAGGAATTGCCGCATATAAAAAATCCGGAAAGAGGATTTGTGAGTTCTGCCAATCAACGTCCAACCGACAGCACCTATCCATATGCCCTGTATGGAGAATATGACCTTTTCCGTGGCAAGCGTATCAATGAAAGGTTATCAGCCATGAGCGCCATTACCACACAGGATATGATGCAGTTGCAAAATGATGATAAGAACCTGTTCGCCGCTGCAGCCATGCCTATGATCCGGAAACATATCGATACCAGTTCACTTACTGCGCAACAGCAGCCCTACTGGCAGCTCTTAACTTCCTGGGATTTTATGGCCACGCCCGACAGCAAAGCGGCCAACATCTTCAATACGCTATGGGCACATCTTGAAGATACCATCTGGCAGGATGAACTGCATCCTAAAGATACTACCATCCTGACCTATCCGCAGTCTATCACCACATTGCAATTGCTGCTGCGTGACACTGCTTTCCATTTTATCGACAACATCAATACACCACAAAAAGAAACGTTATCCCAGCTGTTGCAAGGTGCATTTGCACAAACCGTCACTGAACTTTCTGAGTTGAATAAGGCGGGCAGGCTCGAGCTGGGAAAAGCGCGTGGTACAGATATCAATCACCTTTCCCGCGGCATTCCTGCTTTCAGCGCCTTACACCTGAATACAGGCGGTGGGCAGCATATTGTGAATGCCACGAAGCAAACACATGGTCCTTCCTGGCGCATGGTAGTGCAGCTATCAGACAAAACAGAAGCATATGGTATTTACCCCGGCGGACAAAGCGGAAATCCGGGTAGTCCGTTTTATGATAATAGTGTAAATGACTGGGTATCGGGCAAATATTATATGTTGCATATTTTCAGTGCCGAGGAAAAAGATGATCCTGTAATCCGCTACAAGCTTGTGTTTACAGGGAAGTGATAAAAATAATTTCAGGAAAATTTGGCTGGAAATAAATAATTCCTATCTTTGCACTCCGTTAAACAAAAAGACGGGGTAAAAGATTCCCTAGCTCAGTTGGTAGAGCAATACACTTTTAATGTATGGGTCTTGGGTTCGAGTCCCAAGGGGATCACCATAAGAACATCAAAGGAAATTAAAGCCGCTTGAATCGTAGGATTTAAGCGGCTTTTCTGCTTTTGGTATGAAAAGATAAATCATATCAAACGATTTTGAGAGTCTACAAAATCGTCTACAGTAAATTTTTTTAATTTACTGTAGACGATTTTTTCTGAGATGCTTACCGGCAAAGGATTTGGCGACTTGCAAACCAATCCAAAAAACACCAAACAACACCAAAAATCGGTAACCAAAACTTAGTAGACTATGAAAGTAAGTCAAGATTTATCAATCCTCTTTTATCTCCGGTACGACACCATGAACCCCAGCGGCAAAGCAACCATCTGCGTCCGTATGACCGTTACCGGATTACCTAAAGATGGCTTTTCTATCGGCTATCAGGTTGACCCTTCCAAATTTGATAAGAGAGCCAGCGCTGTAATTGGTAGATCAGCGGAGGTCATTGAAATCAACAACCAGATCCAGTATGTTAAAGGTGAGCTGCTCCGGCATTACAACCTGTTGAAGAAGCAGGGATCAACTGTTACCCCCACTATGATCAAAAACGCTTACCTGGGTGTTCATCAGGAAAAACAAACACTGTTGCAGGTCGTAGACTTTCACAATGGGAAGTTCAAAGAAAAAGTAGATAAGGGGAAACGCGAATACAGTACCTACAAAAAATGGCTCACCACAAAGGATAAAATCACTGCCTTTCTTTCCGGCGTTCTCAAAATGAAAGATATCTCCCTCGAAAGAATTGAGTTTTCCTTCGCGGAGGATTTCTTCGACTATCTCACCCTTACAGAAGGCATCCAGGATAACACCGCTATGAAATACCTGAAGAACACTAAGCAGCTGTTAAAACTGGCGGTCCAGCGGAAATGGTTACAGTGCAACCCCTTGCAAGATTATGTATGTTCCTATATCAACCCGGAGCGGGATATACTCACCGTGGCGGAACTCAGCGCACTGTATCATAAAGAATTTTCCATTCCCCGCCTGCAGGAAGCCAAAGACGCTTACGTATTCATGACGCTCACCGGCTACGCCTATAAAGATGCGCTGCTGCTCACCCCCGACAGCATCTCCAAATATTTCGACGGAGAAGACTGGATCGTGAAGAACAGAGAAAAGACCTGGTGCCGTGAAAACGTTCCCCTGTTACCGTTAGCCAAAGAGATTCTGCGGAAGTACCGCGAACACCCGCACTGCGTTGCCAACAACGTTTTACTCCCCATCAAAAGCAATCAACGCTTTAACGGATACCTCAAAGAAATAGCAGACCTCTGCGGCATTGATAAGAACCTCACCACGCATACCGCGCGGCACACATTTGCCACCACCGTTACGCTGGCCAACGGTGTACCACTGGAAACCGTGAGCGCCATGCTGGGGCACAAATCCATCCGCACCACGCAGATCTATGCTAAGATAGTCGCCAGTAAAGTGAGTGAAGATATGCAGGTATTGAAGCAACGGTTTAACCTTAAATTGCCGGAATCCATGCTGAGCAAGGCTGTAGCGTGAAATTTACCTTTCTCATATTAAGAGAAAAAACTAATTATTAGTAGATGAACGTAATTCATTGATAATCAATTAATAGCTTTTTTATACAAATGTGCTTTGTCATGATAAGTTAAATAAATGTGAAAATATGGCAGTGTTTTGAGCTTTAAAATGCCAAAATAGTATAGTGGTTGGCGAAAAAAGCATCAGAGGGGTTAGGTGCGACATTCTCGCTGAAATTGTGTCATTTTTTCCCCACTTGGCAGAAGGTTTGAAATACGAGAAGAAGTTCTTTTAATGAAAGGAGCCCAGGCTTCAGCCCGGGCTCGCAAAAACTTCAAGGAAAGGCGTTGGAACCCTGCATCAAATTGATGCAGCCCTTGTTGTTTTGTTTTTTGTTGCGCAAAAGTATGCGTAAAAATGATACAACCAAATCTACCTTAACAGAGGGGTACATTTTACCTGCTTTCTACAGCTTCTTTTAAAATCAGAACTACCACGTGAATACGGTGGTTTAGCTCCCGGATGGTAATATACCGGAAGGGGGGCGTATTAATTTTATTATTAAACAAAATTTTAAAAGAGAATGGGAAGCAAAATTAAATACTACCCAGTTGACAACGGCGATCAGTCGTTGATTTCCATCGATGAGAATGGATACATTACAAATTTGATGGTGGATTGTCGTATGCGCGATGCCGCGGAAGGGAATTCCGAACCTGAGTTATTTGATGTAAAAGCAGACCTCTTAAAAAGCCTGAACACCAGAGTTGTTAATGCTATTAGAGGGGTCTCCTATGTGGATGCTTTTATACTTACACATGGGGATGATGATCACCTACACGGCTTTGAAAAGCATTTCTATCAAGGTGATCCGAAAAAATATGAACAAAAGCACAAAGATGCTGGTGAAATTTTTATCGATGTACTTTGGTTTTCACCCATGGTAATGGGAGTGGCCACCAATGAAGATGAGAAAGTCTTTAATAAGGAGGCAAAGCGCAGGATAAAATTGCATCGTGAAAAGAGTGCAGATGCGAATCTACCGGGAAATAGAATTGTTATTATTGGCTATGATGGAAATGAAGATTTAAATGGTCTCGACCTGGTGCGTTATGTGCCCGGTAATATTGTTACGCGTTTTAATGACCGTGATTTAAATACGTTTTCGATTTTTGTCCACTCTCCTTATCAAAAACATCTTTCAGATGAAGAGGTGGAAAAAAATCGTGTAAGTGTAGTGTTTCAGGCTAGATTCAAAGCATACTCTTATTCAACGGATTTTTGCACACTGGCAATGTTTGGCGGTGATGCAGACCACATCGCCTGGGCGGAAATTCTTGACAAGACAAAGCGTTATGGGAATGATGTTCGACATAAAGCGCTGAATTGGGATTTGCTGATGGCCTCCCATCACTGTTCCTGGACCTTTTTTAACGACTGTCCTCAAAAGGAAAATCCAACGCCAAAAAATACGTCGCTTGATGTGCTCCGAAATAGGAGACAGAATGCCCGCGTGATTGCATCCAGTAAGGAGATAATAAATAACGATGATAATCCACCACACTACAAGGCAAAGGAGCAATACGTTAATAGCGTCGGTAGTACGAACTTTCTGAATACTGCTACCTACAAGAAGATTGGTAAAACTCCGCAGCCGATTGTCTTTGAAGTAACGCAGTATGGCCCAATGAAGCCTAAGATTGATGAGGGAGCGGCAATAGCAGTAGGTGGAGCTGGTTTATCATCGGTATCAACAACATCTTCGTATGGCTCTGGAAAAGTACAGTAATAGTTTAAAACAATATGCGGGTACAATTCAGAACCGTGAACTAGCTCAAACAATAGAAGTACTAAAGGGAATCACTCCTAATACGACAGTCCGCAAATATTCTTGGGACGGTAATCGTATTGCAGTAAGCGTAAATATTGAAGTTGATCTTCCACCCCTCGGCACCGCCGGGGGAGTGGATATCCAGAGAATGGAACCAATCCTTTTAATATTTGACCCTAAGCTTTATCCACATAAAGCTCCATTGGTTTTCCCTGATAGGATTGATTTTCCAAGTAGCCAGTTGCCACATTTGTATGTTGCGCGTCCTGGTAAACCGCCCGCTTTTTGTCTGACGAGAGGCGGTGTGGAGGGGCTTGATGAGTGGTATGCTAATCGACGGATCGAGGACGTACTAATACGTACACAAAATTGGCTACGCGATGCAGGTACCGGTGATTTGGTGACTGACGCAGCCCAGTTTGATCCTATTCGATTAGAAGGATACATAGGCTCTTTTACTTACAACTACCCGACGTTATTCGGCATCGTTAACAAACGAGAATCTTTTGACGTGGGAGGCAATTTTGCTCGAGTAAGCTGGATAAATCGTGTGGAAGATGCCGGTGTTGACGTTGATTTGTGGTTCGGTGGAGTGCAGATAGCTAAAAATTCTACAGGCAGCCCAACTGAAGAGAATGGAAATACTGACGGAGATATAAAGGATAACCGTCTACTTGGATTTCTGGTATGGTCGGATGATCCGACGCCTGTTGATATCTACCAGACCATTTTGCCAACAAACTGGTTAGAGTTTCAACATTTCTGTAAAGAACATAGGATTGAGCTATCTGGTCTTATCAAGGAGGTGGCTTCAAGTCGGCACTTTGCCTTTGAAAAAATTCCGATAACGGTTGCTATTCTCCGCCCTAAGCCAATTATTGGTTTTCCTGGAGCCCTAGAGTTTATCAACTTCGTTGTGATCGTCGGAAAAGATGAATTGGTAAGTGACGAAACTCCAGTCTACTTTAGCAGGCATGTCCAAATACTTGTGCCATCGAAGGCCAAAGAAATTTCAGGATATAATGCTGATATTACTTCTATGACGTTAGTCGTTGGATTAGGCGCGCTGGGAAGCCGAGTAGCACTTCATTTATTGAAGTCAGGAACGATCAATATGGTAGTATGTGACCATGATAAATTTTTATCGCACAATTTTGTTCGACATCCGCTCAGCGCCCGACACGTGCATGTAAATAAAGCAAAGGCATTCGAGAAGGAAGCCACCGCTTTATATCCTGGACAATCAGTGTTAGGTCTTTCACGTAAAGTCAACGAGGGGTTACTGCAGTTCGGAAAAAACAAAAAAGGTGGTTGGGAATGGATAATGGATTTTACTGCTTCATTGACATTCTTTAATGAATTAACGACTACTAACCTTAAGCATAGTGTGCGGGTCTGTAGAGGGTTAATATCTGACAAGGGCAACCTTGGCCTACTATACATTGAAGGCCCATCACGTAATCCTCGAATCGATGATCTGCAAGCGTTGCTTTATGATGCGGCAATGACCAATTCGGTAATTTCTTCGTGGTTGCAACGCGAGTCGCAAGCAAACGAGAAAACGGAAACGGTAGTTACTGGTATTGGATGCAATTCAGAAACGGTAATTATGCCTGATGATGTAGTAGCATTACATGGTGCTGTGATTTCTGGTCTATTTAAAGGCCAAACGAAGGAGAAATCCACTAAGGGAGGAAAGGTTTATTTCAATAAACTCGATTTTGATCCCTATTTCCATAATGAAGTATCGTTACTCACTTTCGGCCCAGTGGAAGTATTTTCCACAAGGAATAAATCTGATTGGCAGGTACGTTTTGCGGCAGGGATATTAGCAGAGTTACGGAAGAAAATGATTGATGCCTCACCGCTTGAAACTGGAGGAGTGCTGGTAGGATGTGCCAACTATAAGACAAAGACAATTTATGTAACAAGAAGCATTCCTCCTCCTCCCGATAGTCGGGCTGATGCCAACTGCTTCTTCCGAGGTACAAAAGGGTTACCAGATGCCATTGCTGAGATTAATTCGTACACAGGAGGGCAGCTTGGGTATATAGGTGAATGGCACTCGCATCCGCGTGGACCGAATAATATGAGTACGACGGATGCTGCTACGATGAAGGCATTTCTACAGCAGTACCGAGTGTTGAACCCTCCATTACCAGTTTTCTTGCTGATCATGACACCGACAGCGGTATTACCATTCGTTTACACTTAAATCAATAATATGTTTGACACGTACACATTACGAGCACGGGTGTATCCAACTATAATTCTTCTTTTCCCAATATTATTACTTGGAGTGCAGTACTCTATTGAGTTTGCCACATTAATCCCGTTTTTCACTTCCTCGATAATCGTGGGAGCACTATGGTATTTTCTTGCCCATTTAGGTCGAACTTTTGGTAAGAAAAAAGAGAAAGAGTTATGGGCAGAGTGGGGTGGTGCTCCATCGATACAACTATTGCGCTGGAGAAATAACGAGATCGATGATCATACCAAAGAACGCTACCATAATCATTTACAACGTTTAGCACCGGTGCCGGTACTGCCTGACCATGCCTCTGAAATGGCGAATCCAGCTGTTGCAGACGGTGTGTATCAGTCCTGGAACCGTTTCCTATTAAGGAATACCCGTGATACGAAGAAATTTCCACTGATTTACAAAGAAAATGCTGGATATGGATATCGCCGTAATCTCTGGGGCCTTAGGCCAATAGGCATTTTTGTTCTGGTTGCAATTATTCTTGGGAATTATATACATGCCGCATATTTACATCAGAACTGGCAGCTTTTGGGTATGTCCGCTAATTTTTATTTCATTCAAGGAGCCCAAATAGCGCTTTTACTATTATGGATTGTAGTTATACGAAAAGATTGGGTGAAAGCTGCAGCTTTTGCCTATGCAGATAGGTTGATTGAAGCTATACCTACCTTATAATTCCAGAAAAACACTTTACGTTGAGCTGAGCAAGGCTGTGGCCTGAATCTAACTTATCAAGGCAGACAGGCTGAAAGGCCCGTCTGCTTTGATAAGTATCTGATTAACAACTCATTAACATCTTCTTTTTGCCCGATATATTTTATTGCAACCCCTGTTGATACTTAGCGTATCACAACCCCAGACCCCGATCATGTGACTATGAATGACCATTACGCAACCAAAACTATACTGCGCACATTTTAAAACCACCAATATGCAACAGTATTACCCATTATCCTTTTTTGAAAAATTTATTCACGTTGACCTGCAACAAGCATCAACCGAACAAAAACACCCCGACGAACAATTCTACACGCAAGCCGTTAAAGACATCATCAACGAAAAAAACAAGATACAGGAATGCACCGGCAAATACCTGTCCGACCTCCTAAAGGAAAAGCAGATTGGAAGGTTCATACAACAAAGCCAGCGACAGCTGGTCGCGTTGATGAGTTGCGTAGCCAAAAGCCTGCCGGCAGAGAGCCTTGTAGTTGATGCCAATAATCACCTTTAAAATTAAATGTTATGGAGAATCTATTAACCATCTTAGATCGAATCACGGTCTGCGGCACTTCAGGTGGCTTTATTGAGGTCTGCGAGTACGAGTTATCAAATGTCATTAGCAGTAATACTGCTGATAACTGGACAGGGGACCAACGGGCTGATTTCATGATGTTCTATGCGTTGTTTAGAACTAACACTATTGCGGCTTTTAGTATTCGTAATGCCTTACGAAGGGATGGTGTTGAGGATTTAACGCCTTCGCTCATAAAGGAGCTTGAAAGTGACCTTTGTGAGTTATCAAGTTTTCAGTCAGGTATTGAATTGCCGGAGCTGGAAACCGCATTGGATCAATATATTTCCATTCTGATTGATGGCGACAACGGGATAGATGGAACAATAGCGGCTATCACAGGCAATTATTTTAAGACTTTTTTCGTAAAGCTCCACGGATTAAGCATTGAGAAACGGATCCAGAATGTAAAAGCGAATAGTACTAACCTTTCAAACTTCACTTATGAGTATTAAATCCCACCCAGTAAACATTTTGCTTGACCTGCATACTAAGTTTTCTAAGTTGCCTGTTCTTTTTAGGGAGCGCGTTTGTGAGGAATGTAATTATAGTACCCCCACGTTCTACAGAAAGATGCGGGGGATGGATAAACGGGTTGAAGGGAGGCTGATACAGGCTTTAAGTAAGGCCGAAAAGGAAAAGATAAGGGAAATTGCAGAGGAGGTTACCAATGATCTTGTTGCCTCCATTTTCAGCAGCGGAGAAGAGTAGTGGGTTTGTTTTTTTGTGTAATATAGAATTGGATGACAATGGTGCTTGATTCTTCTTGCACCATTTCTGTTATAGAGTATTGAATGCGAAGCATGAAAATTTTAAGGGTTTTGGTATTACCAAAACATAGCTGGCTGTACGTAGTTTCTAGGACGAATTATGAATTATTACTATTTTTTGCATAAATTGGCAACACAAAAAAATACCACAAAAACAGTTCATTTGCAGCTATGAGCGTTTGGAGAAAAAAGGCAATGGAATGTCTCCCTGAGTTTAAAAAGGAGTTTCAAAAGCCAGATATTTCGATTTACGATGTTTTTATTGAATTGTTGCCCGCGACAGTAGCAGCACATAGAAATAATGACATAGAGCAGCTCAAAAGGAGTTATGATTTTGCTGAATGGTGTTTTAAGCAAAAGACAAAGGATTTATGGAATGCCGCCAGTGTAGCTTTTTATGAACATTTAGGAGACAAAGAGGAAACCAGTGAAAAAATACAGAAATGGGTGAAAAGGGATATTTATAACCAAATAAGGCCACTTCTGGAATTAAGGCTTGATGAGTACAAGTTAAGAATCATCGATACGCGCTACGGTTGACAATAGGAAATTATAGCGGATTCTTTTGAGAGTAACAGAATTCTTTTATATTTTTGTATCACATACCTGACGATAACGGTCAGACGTTATTAGGTTAGCATAACGGTTAGCAATAAACGCTCACCACTATCAAACACCCATTCTACAAGGCATTACGAAGATACGTGCTACTCCCAAGGGGATCACTGGAAAGTTTCAAAGCTCGCGCTGGTCGCGGGCTTTGTTGTTTTGGTCTATTTGTTAGTCTATCAAAGTGCGGATTCGTGTTTCGTAGTTACTCAGTTTTATTGGATCAAGTTGAAAACTTGGGGGATGGTCATAAATTTTAAGCATAGAGTTTAGTTAATCTATAAAGAAAGAACTCTACATCCCGTACCCCTCTTAGCGCATTTCTAAAGGACTTTATTTTTGCATTGAATGATTCTGCAGCCGCATTGGTAGCTCTTTTGTTGAAGAAGTTGAGAATACCCAGATAATGAGTTCTTATCGTTCTGGCAACGGTCCTGAAGGATAATAGGAACTGAATTAGCGTTTCCTCCTTTGGGACATGTATTAACAATTGATTTTGATGGGCAATTACCCTACCATCAAGAGATAACATCTTTCAAGGATTACAAATTTGATGAAACTACTTCATTTGATTTCAGAGTATATCGTCTACCAACATATCTTCCATTTTTATTGGACTATCGCGACAAGGAAACAATTAAGAAGTCAATTGATAAATCATTATAATTCGCAGTTACTGAATTAGGTGGATCAAGTCTTTATCATTTAAATGACTTGGCGACTCCTACTGATTTGCTGCTAGAGGGCTTAATCACCAGGCTAATATATAGCCAGAAATAATAACGTCATTAAAGGAAACCGTAAATACTCCTAAAATATGAAAGGCATAGACTGCAAGGGCGTTAGCACTTACTGTTCTTTTTAGTTTTCCCTGTAAGCCTTTTTATTCATAAATTACTTTGCCTCTCAGCTTACGCGGCAAACGCGCAGAGCTTTCCATGTATCAGTATGTAACCCCACACTAAGGAATGCGGCTACCCAATCCGTAAAAGGAAAATCTGAAGAAACGCAGGCAATTAGCATCAGGTTTTACTTTGTAAAATTGCGCCTGATCGCAGACTGAGAAGAAATGAGTATTTTTGAAAACCAGGTATTATTGTCTGTTTTGAGAAAAGACGCAGGTATTTATACCTGTTTTTGTGGCCCCCGGGCGTCAGCGACATTTTTTGTAATTACATTACAGCATCTTTGTCTTGCACTATCAACCAAATCCTATAAAATAAACTTAAAATGAAGCAACACCTCTTTCCTCTTATCCTGGTGCTGGGCCTCTCCACCGCCGGATGTAAAAATCAGCCGTCCGCCGGCACAGCTAAGCCGGAAACCTCCACCCGAAATGATTGCAACCAGATCACAGATAGTGTAGGCCGTGTATTGGTGAACCTCGTAACAGCCCGTCAGAGCATTCAATCATACGACAGCCTTTGCCGCATCCACTGGAAAGGTACTGCACCGGTAGAATCCTATACCATCCGTGCGGTAGATCTCCTGGCTGCCATGGGGCTGCCCCCGGAACTCGCCGATTCGTCTATATGCCGGTTCAAACACATCCGGGTGTATCTTGGGTTTCAGGAAAAGGTAGGGTTCAAGTTGTACCTCGTACCGGTAGATAATGCCTGCCTGAAAGGCAGGGACCCCAGCAAGTGGAACGCTGGGGTGGATGTTATACTTGACAAAGGTGCAAATCCCATTCTCGCAAATATTGATTCAACAGGAACAGCTGCTTACGACCAGTACGTACTGGATCTCAACGCCCCTTGTCCGAATACCTGCCCACAGCCAGGCCCCCTTAAAGTATACCGCTGATATATGAGCTTCTCAGAAACGATAATACTGTTATCACATGTACCCGTTTTACTCACTGTAGTATATGCTGCCGTGCACTACAGTAAATTGCCCCGTGAGCTGAAAGTGTTCTCCTGGTTTATTTTCCTGTCGGGCGTTATACAATTCACTTCCCTGGCTTTCTGGTTCGTCAGCAAAAACAACATGCCGCTGCTGCACATATACGTAGCGGCAGGATTCCTTTGCCTGGCATGGTTCTATAACACCTTGCTCAATGGATTCATAGATGCAAGAATAATATGGTCCATCGCCATATTATTCTTGCTCTTTACAACCATCAACTCCTTGTTCATTCAGCCTGTTCATACTTTCAACTCTATCGCATTAACGGTAGAGGGCATTCTCATTGTGATCCTGGCATTGTTCACTTACCGGTTCTTTCTGAGTGATATTGTAAAAGAAACAAGCGGCCGGAATATCAGCAGTCTTAACTGGATCAATTCAGGATTGTTTATCTATTATTCTTCCAGCATACTGATATTTTATTTTGGCGCTGTTATCACTGCTTTCAGCAGGAACCTGAATTTGTACACCTGGGTATTTCACTCATTCTTTTCCATTGTCATGTACACCTGTTTTTTTATCGGCCTATGGAAGCGATCAAAGACCTGAGTTTTTTAAATGCATTGCTGCCACTGGCGGTTATTGTGTTCATCATCGGTATTGGGGTAGTGTTCCTGAACCTGCATTTTCAAAAGAATTTGTCTGTGCAGAAACTCAGACAGGAGGCATTGAAGAGTAGCTACCAACAGGACCTGCTTCGCTCAAATATTCATGCGCAGGAAGAAGAGCGTAAACGTATTGCACAAGACCTGCACGATGAATTGGGAGCGGTGATGTCTATTATGCGTATGCATATCATGGTACTCGAACAGCAAAGTGCTGATGACACAAAGCAATTACAGGCGCCCTTGCAGTATGTTCGTCAATTGTCGGAGACGGCGCTGGCTAGTGTGAGAAGTATCAGCCACCGTCTGATGCCGCCACAGCTGGAATCTTTCGGCCTGAAGGCCGCGCTTGAGTCGGTAACGGAACAGATCAACAGTGCCGGTGAAATAAAGATAGAACTGGGTTGTGAAGCCCCCATGGACGACCTGCCCTGGCTGATGAACCTCGGCCTGTTCCGCATCATCATGGAAATGATCAATAATACGTTCAAACACGCTGGCGCCAGATCGATAAGAATAGATCTTTTCCGGCACGGCCAGGAACTGGTATGTTATTATACAGATGATGGGAGAGGACTGTCAGGTGGTAATGCCAACAAGGGCCTGGGTCTCAAGAGTATTGAAGGCCGGGTGAATTCGCTCGGAGGAAAACTGGAAATGGGCAACCAGGAATCAGGCGGATACTACGCCATTGTCCGATTAACATTACCTGCATAATACTTTACCATATGAAAAAAGAGATCAACATCGGATTAGTGGAAGACCAGGTGCTTTTCAGAGAGGGGATGAAAGCGATTATCAATACCTGGCAGGATATGAAGGTGATATTTGAATCTGCTGACGGTTACTCTGTGCCGGATAAATTACGCCAGGCGGCTGTTCTCCCGGACGTGATGCTGGTGGACCTGTCCCTGCCTCCGGATGGGGACAAAGAATACAGCGGTCAGCACGTTACCCAGGAGCTCGCGGTTACCTATCCTGAAATGAAGATCCTTATCCTGTCGGTCCATGATGATGAGAATTTCATTAACCAGTTAATTCAATGCGGTGCACATGGGTACCTGGTGAAAGACAGTGCGCCACAGGAAGTACAGGAAGCCATTATTGCTGTGTACACAAAAGGATCTTACATCAATGAGCGCGCGTTAAAGGCCTTGCAACTCAGAACGGTGAGAACTGTCAGGAGCAGACCGCAGAACCTCTCCATCACCAAAAGAGAGGAAGAGATTTTGCAGCTGGTATGCAGACAATATACCGCAGAAGAGATTGCGCAGGAACTTTTTATCAGCGTAAAAACGGTCAATGGTCACCGGAATAACCTGCTGCAGAAAACAGGTTCACGTAATGTTACCGGTTTGGTATTGTATGCCATCCGGAATAATATCGTATCGTTGAAATAGTATTGTTATTTACGCTCGTGAGTCACCGCATCATCATATTCACCACAATCAGATTCTCAACTGCAAAAATAACAGCATATCTTGTCAAAATCCTGCTTGTTACACCATTATTAATTTTTAATCTTTACTGATTGTTCCGGAGAGAATAAAGTAACGATGATGAATAAAAAGATATTTTTTGTTTTGCTGGTAACGTTATATAGCTGTAGCCTGTACGCGCAGTGGGATTTTCGAACCAACTATTTTAAGATTCATATTGATAAGCGGGGCTTTATCACCAGTATGAAGAATATCACGGTGAGACCGTACCGGGAATTCAGCCCGGCAGATAAACCATCGCCGCTGATGCAGCTGTACGATGGCAAGCAATATTATGAACCGGTAAAGGCATACTACCAGCCATCGGATAAATTGATTTCACTAACTTATTCCAATGGGTCAATAGCGCAGGTGCGCCTCACGCAGCATGCGAAGTACCTGAAACTCACCTTGCTATCCTTATCTTCCAAAAACAGTATTGAAGGCATTCAATGGGGGGCATATCATACAAATATCAACAACCTTTTAGGAGAGATCATTGGTGTTGCAAGAGATACCACGGCAGCCGTAAACTACGCGATAGGCATGCTGGCGCTGAATGACAACACCCTGGGAGGTACCATAGCAACAGTGGGAGACGCCGCGCCGTTTCAATATATCATTCATACACCGGATGCAAAGCGATTCCCATTGCCGGATACCCTGCATGAAGGTCAGGTATTTAGTTTGGGCGGAAATGGCATCAGCGATGTGGCGTTTTATGCGCACAAGGAGCCGTGGTACCGGATTATGTATGGTGATGCAGCACAGGTAGATGAACAGGGACGTATTTCTGTTTCTTATCAATCCAGGGATCGCTCCCGCAAACGGGAAATTTTGTTTTCACTGATCCCGCATATGGCCGCAAATAAGCCCAATCACATTGAGGTGCAGCCATTAGCCGGTGTTGATTATATTGGTTCTTCCGTAGCCTTATGGGGCAGCCCGGATAGTACGGCACTCCTGGACGTGCTCCAGGGAATTGTTATATCGGAGAAATTACCTCATCCTGTCATTAATGGTAAGTGGATAAAAGACCCAGCTTCTTTTGTGCCGGACGCTCTTACCGACGGTGGCTTATACGACAGCATCATATCTTATACCGCCCGCCTGGGATTTAAGGCGATTAGTTTATACGACCAGGGATTTTTGAGACCAGACAGGGGAACTAACGGATATATGGATGGTAGCAGATTTGAAAGGAAGCCGATAAAAATGACGGCCAGTAACAAATCGCACAAGGAATTTGCAGCACTGGCTGCCCGGCAGGGTATCCTGATCGGCAGAACGCCTATCACCAATTCATTGGCGCCTGGCACCATGGATGCCAGTCCTTTTCCGAGCGACAGCCTGTGCTATCAGCAAAAGCGTTTGCTTATCCGCAAGCTTAGTCCTGGGGATACGGTTATCCTTGTAAATGATCCAAAATATATGGATGAAATTGCCAGTTGGGAGGGACATTGCGAAGACTTGAATATGATAAAGATCGGCAAAGAGCTGATACATTACCTGGGTGTATCGGATCAGCCGCCATACCGGTTGCTGAACGTGAAGCGTGGCTACTGGAATACAGTTCCGGTAAGCCATGAGGAAGGGGCTATTGTTTACAAACTGCAGGTGACCGTTAATTACGGATATGACGGGGTGATCCCAAACATGCAACTGCAGGATGAGATAGCAAAGTATTATGGAGAGGTGTGTAAGATCAATGGTTTGGCTTACTATGATTTCGACGGACAGGAATTCCTGTTCAATAACGGGCATGGTTATTACTCCGCCAAAAGATTCTTCCGCAAAATGTTTGAACATGCCCGCACAGTTGGCGTGCCATATATCCGTTTCACCGGTGCTACATTGTCGGAAGGCTCCTGGCATTACCAGAGCATCTGGAATGTTGGCGGAGGAAAAAACCTGTATGATGTTGATACCAGGGAGTGGGGGAGCACTACCAGCCAGGGAAAAGATCTGCGTGACGTAACATACGCCAATTTCTTCCCGGTGGGCATGGGCGGGAACTTTCCTATTACGGCCAAATCCACGGTGGAGCAGTACGAGCATATACAAGCCATTTCTGTGGGGCTGGGTACTACATATAGTATGCGGCTGAACCAGAAAGAGGTGGAAAGTTGTCCGCAAAAAGACGCCATATTTAAAGTTATCCGGACCTGGGAGGATGCACGCGCTGCCAATGCATTTCCCCGCCAGGTAAAGATACTGCTGGCCGATCCGGCTAAAAGTTGGAAGCTGGAAGTTGGGAACGACAAAAATACCTGGAGATTGTATGAAGTTACCGGGGGAACCAAATCACAACCAATACAATTAAAAAGAGCGAAAGGATACTGAAATACGGTTTAAAAAAAAGTAAAGAAGGTGTAAATAGCGATTAAAGATGATCACACTAAATACCGGCGTGATCATCATTAACCTCCAGGCTATAAAAAAATCACGCGTTCAGCGTAAGACGACTGGAAGGCACACAACTGCAGGGCAAACAGTTGTCTTTCCCAGGTTGAACCATTGTAGAATGGATATATTTAATTTCGCCTTGTTGCAATTTTGTAAGGCGGGTTCCACAATCTCCAAAGAGACAACCTGAGGAGATATTAATATTATTGGCCTCTGCAAATTCCAGGATAGACCGGTAACGCTGGTCCCAAAGTAGTTTTTTCCCCGATTTAATAAATTCTATCATCAATTCACTGGATTCCAGGTTGTTTTGTTCCGGGACCAGGGTATCATTCTCCGATACCGGGTAATTGTACCAAAGGATTCGGTATGAATATTTAACGCAGATACACCTGCCGTCTCCAATGCTCCTGTGATGGATGGGTGGTTTTTAGATGAGTGTAGGGAGTACATTCTTCCGACCAGCCGCAAATTGTTCATTCTGCTTCTTGTATACTAATGTATTCTTATCATTTTTTGCCATTTTATTTACTGGCGTTGAATTTTTTAAGGAAGATGTTTATAGACCTGGAATATTTATCCGGGATCTTACGGAAAACCGTAAGTATTCCGATTGATAGTCTGTTATATTAGCAAAGTATAAACAAACTTCCAAAATTTAAAAACGTTCACTATGGGAAAAATTGAAGCTATTAAACCAGGGCCAAAACCAAAGAAAGACAATGATGAATTAGATAAAAGGAGAAGAGTTACACCTGAGAAAAAGCCTGACTATCCTCCTTTAAAACCTCACAAGCACAAGCCCAGGGATTGAGAATGATTTAAAAAGAAATTTGGCTAAGGATTTAAATCTTAATCAGCTATCAATAGCATAGCAGTTTTAAATCCGCCAGTGAGTGGGTCGAATTTTGCATCATAGGATTTATAAGCGTGATACAATTGTATCGCGCTTATAAATTAATGCCAGGTTACCGCCGGAACCAATTGATATCTACATGGCCGCCAGCCGCAAGTGTTGATGGATTGGTATTGAAATTAAATAATGCAAACCGGTTGGCCGTCCAATCGAGTCCCAGGCCCATTTTTAATTCGCTTCCAATAGGAAGAAAATCCTTACCATTAGTACTGTAGAAAAAAGTAGCAACAAAGCCTTTTTCTCTTGTAACGGATTTAAACCAAATTTTAGGCTGCTTTAAATTAATAACTGATACGGTACTATCATTCATTGCCATAATAATTTCTTTTCTGCCTGCAGCTTGCCGGACGGCCACATAAGCATAGGGAACCTGGAATATACCCAAACCGGCGACGTCATTATCTTTCATTCCACTGATATCCATTTCTATTGTCCCTTCGGAATACGGACCTTCTACCCGCTGAGTCAAAGTGTTGATGGCATGAAACAGGGTGGAGGCTTTGCCCGCTTTTAAGCGGAGATACCCCGGTCGCTCAGTCAATGACCATTTACTATTATCAGGATTATGGTTCCATTGCCATTGCAATGCCAATGAAGTAGTGTCGAATTCATCAGAGCTGGCAGGAACAGTAATCGGGGAGGAGTTTCCTGTAACCGGTTTTGGGAATGTATCTACCCCTATCCCTTTTTTACCAAATACCGGCCAGCCATCTTCCCAGGTAACCGGTTCCAGGTTTGGCACACGCCCGATAGGACCGCGATCCTGCATAATAATAGCCCACCAGGAGCCGTCTTTCAACTGTACCATGCCACCCTGATGTAAGCCATTGCCGGGATAAGTATGATCATCCTGCATGATTACTTTCGATTCATAGGGGCCATATATGCTATCTGAACGCAAACAAACCTCCCGCCCCCGCGTGCCACCAGTAGAACCAAGTATGTAATATTTGTTATTGACTTTGTATAGATGCGATCCTTCAAGATAGGGAAAAGCAGGATTGTCGTAGATCTTCCGCTGCGGAACTTTCACGGACTTCGCATCGCTATTTAGCGCTGTGATATAAAGCGTTTGCTGTCCATGCACAACATATACTTTGCCGTTATCATCAAAAAAAAGTCCCGGATCATACAGGTACTCATTGAATATTGTTCTTGTCCACGGGCCGTTTATGCTTTTGGCGGTACAGATGGAAAAACGCCCTTCCTTTGTTGCCATCTTAGGTGTGCAGAATCCCACATAAAAGGTGCTGTCGTGATAGCGGATGGTGGCAGCCCAGGAGCCGCTCAGATACATATCTCCACCCTTCATGTCATAACGTGGATCTTCCTCATACCGTGAAACGGCATAGCCCCCCATTTCCCAGTTTACCAGGTCCTTGGAAACCGCAATAGGGCAACCGGGTACATAATGCATACTGGTGGAAATGAAGTAGAATTTATCGTCCACCCGGATAATGTCAGGGTCGGGCCAGTCGCCCCACATGAGCGGATTAGTGAAATATCCATTGCCCAGATCCGGTGTCCAGCTTTTTGTAATTTGTGAGGAGGCGGTAGTGAAATACCATAGCAATGTAAATAATACTAAGATTTTTTTCATCGATCACTGTATTTGTTTTTCCGGTAATGTTATTCCCCGGTATTGCGTTCATGTTCACGGCGAAATTATATTAAAACAATCGATGTTCACGTGGAATTTATGACAGAGGCAGCCCCTGCAAAAATAGCATTGGTAATGGTCAAATTAAGCGTTGTGTAAGAGAGCGGGTAATGCCGGGATTTCTTAACAGGTATTAAGAATCAGCCATAATGCGCGGGCACTTTATCTATGTTTACTCATATTAATGACCCTTTCAATTCGTGGCCGGTTATATCGTTGAAGCAAAATAGGGTATAGATTGAATAATATATTCAGTACTAACAACCACAGTGATTTGAGAAATCCAAATTTAAATGCCACGAAAATATTAATCACCAAAACTATCATCAAAATAATGATATGCCCTAATTCAGATTGTTTTGTCCGGTAGTGCAGATGCATTAAAGCTTTGGTATTCTTTTCCACCGGGCTGGATTTTTTGTTTAGTTTTTCCCAGCCAATCCAAACCAATAATTTTCTGAAAATATTTATTCCAAGAGACTGATATATTTTCCCTCCCTGTTCCCATGGCCTTTCGTTATAGTAAGGGGAAGTAAGCGGGGCTTTCAATGTTTCCGTAAAGAAAAGCACGCAGCCCATCAACAGGAAATTAAGCGCCCAGGCAAATGCAAAACCTTGCATCCCAACGTAATAAATGAGGGCATAGGTTGAGGCAATGGTGATGATTACAATGAAAATTAAAATCAGGACTTTCCGCATTGATTACTATCGTTAAGATGATAAGTTGTTGCACAGCGCACGAATATAAGGAACTCTTTCATTTTGGTTATGGATATCCTTGATTCGGTTATCATGGAAAGATGATGATTCCTGAGTTTTGCATTGTTTATTAATCATCAATATTATGGAAAATCAAATCAGATCGTCAGCAAACAATCAACTTGTAGCACTTGTAACAGGCGCCAACCAGGGCGTTGGATTTCAGATCGCTAAAGCGCTTGCTGCCAACGGCTATACCGTATATGTTGGCTCACGTAATCAAAGCAACGGAGAAAAAGCGGCGGCCGAAATTGGTGGCAATGCGTATGCTATTCAACTTGATGTTACCCTGAAGGCAACAATCGATGCAGCAGTAGAACGTATTGAAAAGGAACAGGGGCGCCTGGACCTGCTGGTTAACAATGCGGGCATATCTCATGCGGGGAAGCCGGGCAGGACGCTGGAGGAGATAATGGAAGCTGGCCGTGCTACCACCGCTTCACTGGATGAAATCCGCACTGTATGGGAAACCAATGTATTTGGCGTCATTGCTGTTAGTCAGGCCATGCTGCCTTTGCTCCGGAAGTCAACGGCCGCACGCATTGTGAATGTATCCAGCGTATTGGGTTCTCTTACCTGGATTGCCGACCCCACCTGCTGGGCAAGGGATCACTTTAACGTTGTTTACGCTGCCTCCAAAACGGCCCTCAATGCTGTTACCATGGCTTTTGCCATCGAGTTGGAAAAGGAAAACATTAAAGTCAATGCAACAAGCCCCGGCTATACGGCCACCGCACTGAATAATTTCCAGGGCACTGATTCCGTTGAAGTAGGCTCGCGTGAACCGATACGCGTGGCACTTGAAACCGATGGTCCGACCGCCAGCTTTACGGGGCCTGATGGCCCTTCGCCGTGGTAATTGCAGCACAGTAAAATTAATTAATGACCGGTGGCCGAAATAGTCACCGGTTAAAGTTATTATCTTTAATTATGAAAAATGAACAGCCCAAACTCCCTAAGCTGGACTCCATAGCGGAACTTCACCGCCAGCTGGGGCTTCCCGGTCCACGGCATCCTATCATCAGCTTATTGGATGCCACAAACGGTGAAATCGATATGAGCCGGCTTCCAGGCGGTTATATCTCAGGTTTCTATAAGATCTCCTTTATCACCGAACTGAAAGGAAAGTTCCGGTACGGTCAGGGCTATTATGATTTCGACGAAGGTAGTCTCTTGTTCACTGCACCAAACCAGGTTGTAGGTGCTACAAACAACTACCAGGGTAATAAAAGTTATTCGCTGATCATCCATCCGGATTTCCTGCAAGGCTATCCATTGGCCACGAAGATCAAAAACTACGGCTTTTTCTCTTATGCTATCAACGAAGCGTTGCACCTTTCTGAACAGGAGAAGTCAACTGTGCTTGCCATTTACAAGATTATCGGGGAAGAGCTGAATAGCAGGATCGATGAATTCAGCCATGAGGTAGTTATCGCCCAGATTGAGCTGCTGTTGAGCTACGCTAAACGATTTTATAATCGCCAGTTCCTTACGCGGAAGGTTGTTACAAATGATTTGCTCCAGCAACTGGAAGAACTGCTCAATACTTATTTTGAGCAGGACAAGCCGGCCAGTGATGGCATACCCACTGTTAAACACCTCTCCGAGCAACTCAACTTTACACCGAATTATCTCAGCGATATGCTCCGGTCACTTACCGGACTGAATGCGCAACAACATATTCATCAAAAACTCATCGAAAGGTCCAAAGAGCTGTTGTCTACAACAAATCTCACCATCAGTGAAGTGGCTTATGAGTTAGGCTTTGAGCATCCTCAATCATTCAGCCGCTTATTCAAAATGAAAACGAAGCTGTCGCCCCTGGAGTTCCGGCAAACGTTTAATTAATAAGTGGCCATATTATTTCAGGGCCAAAACGCAAAGGCGCAACACGCATTTCGATGCAAACAGGGGAGGGTATCCGCCCGGTTACCGGTATTGTATTTTAATATTATTATCATTATCTTGGATGAATTGTTTCAAAACACTTTTGTCAAGCCATGGGGGAGCCTGTAGAGGAAGGGCAAAAAGCCACCACGTTAGTACAGCCGGAAGTTACCGATCTGGAGCTGGTATTTAAAGAGTGCTATGCAGTTCTCCTGGCGTATGCCTGTAAATTCGTGTTGCGCGAAACCGCTGAAGACATCGTACAGGATGTTTTTGTACAAATACACCGGAAAAGTGCCTCCCTCCAATTAACCTCCAATATCAAAAGTTACCTGTTTCGCAGTATTCATAACAGTTGCCTGGATTATATTAAACACCAGGCAGTGCATCAGCGGTATGTGAATGCCGCATTACCGGGTCTTACGGCCGCCGAACTGGACTATTTTAACCCGGACAGTCCCCGGCAAAGCCTCCTGGAGCAGGACAACCTGGAGGCCAGCGTGTGGCGGGCCATACAGGAATTGCCGCCTAAATGCCGGGAAGTGGTAACGCTCCGTTACCTGCAAGGGCTTAAAACCGGCGAAATCTCTGCTGTCATGGGCATCTCTTCCCGCACGGTAGAAACACAATTATATAAGGCGATTAAGCAACTCAGAGGAATCGTCAGGAAAGTGAACTACCTGTTTTCTTTTATTTTATTGTAGCCTGTAATCCCGGTCATCCCCTCTTTTCTTCTTTCTAAAAAAAATTTTAAAAAAGAGTACGTAGAAATTATCTCCTTGTCGTCTAATTAAATGACATGTCACTACACCATAATACAAACGAATTGGATTATACGATCTTAATAAGGTTTATTGAAGGGAAGGCAAGCCCTGAGGAAACTGAGGTAATAGTCGCCTGGCTGAAGGCTTCCCCGGGCAACCAGGCGTTGTATTTCCAGGTAAAAGACATCCTCGACCAGGAATTGGCGGCTAAAATTACGGCAGCCGATGCCGATCAAAGCTGGCAGCGGGTATTGGCTCAGTTGTCGGCAGCAGATCAGCCGGTAACAACTGTAAAGAAACTTAGCTGGCTGAAGTATGCCGCGGCAATCCTGCTGCTGATCCTGGCTGGAGGCACAGGAGTTTACCTGTTTATGCATACCGGCTCCCGGCCCGCAGCCCTGGTAACACTGGTGCATAAAAAAGCATCGGTACAAATGGTGCTGCTGCCAGACAGTACCCGGATATGGGTAAAGCCCGGCGGACAGGTGAAGATGCGGGATATAAAAGAGGGAGACGGACGCGAAGTATGGCTGGAAGGCAGCGCCTATTTTGAAGTGGTGAAGAAAGCGCAAACACCATTCAGGGTGCATGTGCCAGGCATGACAGTAACGGTATTGGGAACTTCTTTCACCGTAAACGAAGATAAACGCCACACGGCGGTAGTGGTAAACACAGGGCTGATCAAAGCAACCGCCTTTAACAGGGAATTACTGCTGCATCCCGGGGAAAGAGGGATGGTGGTCGACAGCCAGATACAGATGGATCATATCAACCCGCAGTTATATGCCGCCTGGAAAGATGGTGATTATAAATTTGAAAACACAACTATAGATGAAATAAAAGAACTATTGTACGCGAACTATGGATACCAGGTAGAAATATTACAACCAAAAAAATTCCGGGGCACCCGGATCAGCGGACGTGTGCTGATAACAGATGACATAAGTTTATGTAAGGCGCTGGGAGCTATGCTGGAAGCAGACGTGCGGAAAGATGGCCACCGGATTATTATTCAACCAAAATAAGCATGGTGAAAGAGACTGTATCACCTCCGTTATCTGAACAGATACGTTTTTTATAACCATATTGAACAGGAACAAATTGAACAGCAGCCACGTGTAGCACGGTAATCTCATTCCCATTTTAATGAAGTAGTTTTTTAAACCAATATGTAGTCTTTAACCAAAATTTTTCCGTTATGAAATTTGGATCTCTACGGCATTGCCTGAAGGGAGCGACTGGCCTGTGCCTTGTACTGAGTGCGATAACTTCGTCTCTGCGTGCACAGGATGCCATGGCCGGCATCCAGGAACAAACCCGGCAGGAACGCAGCAGATACAGCCCTTCCGATCCGGCCAGGTCGCAAATGATATTGCTGAAGGATGTGCTGGAAAAAATTTATACAAAATATCAGCTCAGGATTGCACTAAACGACAAGTATGCAAAAGATATTTATCTGTCTGACAAAGTATTAAAAATGGATGCCGAAAAGGTAGTGCCGTTTTTGCAGAAAATGTTGCAGGGGCATAGTCTTAAGCTGGATGCAATAGGCCCCTCACAGTATGTGATTACATCGGCGGAGAATCATGTTGCGGTGCGTAAACCGGTGGTGAAGCTGAAAGTATCCGGTACCGTAAAAGATAAACTGGGCGCCGCATTGGTAGGAGTAACCGTGAAAATCCTCGGTACACCAACGGGGACTACCACCAATGATAAAGGCTACTATGAACTGGATGTGGAACCCACCGATGTCCTTGAATTTTCTTACATCGGTTACCAGTCGCAGCAAATCCCCGTCAGGAATAAAGTAGATATCAACGTGGAAATGCTGGCCAAGGAAGGCGGATTGAATGAAGTAGTGGTGGTAGGGTTTGGTGCACAAAAGAAAATAAGCCTGGTAGGTGCGCAGTCTACCATCAAACCGGAAGAACTGAAGCTGCCGGTGAGAAGCCTGACGAATGCGTTGGGTGGCCGCCTGGCAGGGATTGTTGCGGTGCAAAGGAGCGGTGAGCCGGGCTATGATGGCTCTGATATCTGGATTCGTGGTATCTCCACTTTTGGTTCCAGTCCGCGCGGTCCGCTCGTGATCGTAGATGGTGTGCCCGATCGTAGTATCAATGATCTTGACCCCGAAGATATCGCCAGTTTTACGGTGCTGAAAGATGCTTCCGCTACTGCCGTATATGGCACCCGTGGCGCCAACGGCGTTATCCTGGTAAATACCAAAACCGGTAAACCGGGAAAACCGCAAATCAACGTGGAACTCAACCAGGCCATCACAAAATTTACACAGCTGCCTGAGTTTGTGGACGCCCCCACCTTTATGAGATTGTATAACGAAGGTTTGGAGATGAGAGGAAGGACACCGCTTTACTCAGAAGAGCGGATACAACAACATGTTTCCGGTGAGGACCCGGATCTCTATCCCAATGTTGACTGGTTCAAAGTACTGTTTAATAAATGGGGACAAAGCAGAAGAGCGAACCTGAATGTACGCGGAGGATCCGAATTTGCTACCTATTATATTTCTGCCGGTTATTATTCAGAAGTGGGTTTGCTGAAACGGGATCGTGTGCAGTCCTATAATTCAGATATAAAACTGGATCGATACAATTTTACCACCAACGTAGATGCCAATATCACCAAAACAACCAAGCTTGAATTAGGCGTAAACGGTTTTATCATTAACAGTAACTATCCGGGTATTGGTACCGGCGCACTTTTTGACCTGGCTACACAGGTACCACCTCACCTGATACCACCGCAGTATTCCAACGGGGAGTGGCCTAAAATTCCGGGTGGCAGCTATCCCAGTCCATACCGTAACCTTACGCAATCCGGTTATGCTACGGAATACCGCAACACCATCCGTTCCAATATCAGGCTCCGGCAAAACTTCGATTTCATTCTTAAAGGGTTATCATTTACCAGCATGTTTGCTTTTGATGCTTATGGCTGGAATAATCTTAACCGGAAAAGAGAAGTACAAACCTACTATGCCACCGGGCGCGATTCGTTAGGAAATCTTCTTACAAAGATTGTAGACCCCGGGTCCAATGTACTGGGATTCGATGTATCAAGAGGTGGCAACCGCCGGTTTTATACGGAAACCGCGTTAAACTACGCTAACAAATTCGGTGATCACGATGTTTCCGGATTGCTGTTATATAATCAATCCGATTATATTGACGCCGATGCCGGTACCCTTATTTCCTCTATTCCCTACCGCATCAGGGGGCTGAGTGGAAGAGGTACTTATGGGTATAAGAACCGCTATTTCGCAGAAGTTAATTTCGGGTATAATGGTTCCGAGAACTTTACGCCTAATAAACGGTACGGTTTATTCCCTTCTTATGGCGTGGGCTGGGTAGTATCCAATGAAAGCTTTTTTGCCCCGGTAACTAATGTGATCAGCTATTTAAAACTCCGCTATACCTATGGTTTATCCGGGAACAGTAATACCGGATCACGGTTCCTGTTTCTCACCAGGATAAAGAGTGATGGCAATCTTGGCTATACTTTCGGCGTACCGGGCAACACCACCGGCTATGGCGGGTTGGAAGAAGACCAGATCGGTTCCGAGGTGAGCTGGGAAACAGGTAAACGGCAAAACCTGGGTATTGAAATAAAGGCGTTGCATGACGACCTGTCGCTGATTGTGGAATTATTTAAAGAGCGCAGAACAGGCATCCTGCTGCGGCAATATGATATCCCTTACGCTTCCGGTTATACTACCGATAATATCCCTTACAGGAATATAGGTATTACAGAGAATAAAGGAATTGATGTAACCCTCGATTATAATAAATCATTTTCCGGTAACTATTGGGTTGGCTTCCGGGGAAATTTCAACTTCAATATCAATAAAGATGTGTATGACGGTTTACCACCATGGCAGTATCCCTGGCTGAACCGCACGGGCCATCCTATCGACCAGCGTTTTGGTTATGTAGCCCTTGGCTTGTTCACCGATTCCTCTGAGATTACGAGATCTCCCAAACAGGCCGGAGATGTGCGTCCCGGAGATATCAAATACAAAGACCTGAATGAAGACGGTATCATTAACAGCTATGACCAGCAGGCAATAGGTTATGGCTCGGTACCGCGTATTGTGTATGGCGTTAACTTCAGTGTGGGCGCAAAAGGATTTGACCTCAGCCTGTTCTTCCAGGGTGTGGCAATGGTAGATTTTATGTACAGCGGCGGTCATGCCACCAATCCTTTTTACGAAGGACCTACGATCGGTAACCTGTATACCGCAGTAAAAGACCGCTGGACACCCGAGAAAACTGATGGCCGGCCTTTCTATCCAAGAATGTCAACCCGCCAGGATATTACCACCAATTACTACGAAAGCACCTGGTGGCAGAAACGGGCGGACTATATCCGTTTAAAAAGTGCCGAACTGGGCTATACATTCAGCAGCAGTAATCTTCAGCGCTATGGATTGAAAAGTGTACGCACTTATGTGAACGGAACAAACCTGTTTACCATTTCGCCCTGGAAAATATGGGACCCGGAACTGGGCGATGGCAGGGGCACCGCTTATCCCAACATGACTTCCTTCAATTTTGGTATCCGCGCTAACTTCAAATAAAACAGCACCACTATGACGCATCATATCTTCCAAAAAAATATCCTTTTACTGGCGCTGCTGTTACTGTTTACAGCCGGTTGTAAGAAAGGCTTCCTCAATACAGTACCGGATAATATCACCACGCTGAAAGATGTATTTACAAACAGGGCGATGACAGAACAATGGCTGGCGCGCATCTACAATCCGATGCCGGATATGTGGAACCAGCCTTACAGTATTCCGTGGACAGGCCAGTGCGACGAAGTAGACTACGCATGGGTACAACCCGGTATGAACTCAGGCGCCATTACTGCGGATAACGCCAATCCATCCTATTGGAACAGTTATTACCAGACCATCCGGCAGGCGGCCATCTTCCTGCAAAATGCAGATCAGAACAAGGAGATCCTCGCACAACCCGGTGGTGAGCAGCTGCTGAAGCAATATAAAGCAGAAGCCCGCTTTTTAAGGGCCTACTACTATTGGTTGCTCATGCGGCAATACGGACCGGTAGTAATAATGGGAGAAGAACCCAAAGCCCCGGAAGACGATTTCCAGATTCCAAGAAGTCCATGGGATGACTGCGTAAACTATGTATTGTCAGAAATGGATAAAGCAATGCCGGATGTGCCGGTACTGCATATGAACCCTGTAGACCCCACTCAGCCGGATGTTACACAAACAGGCCGCATCACAAAGCCCATTATCCTGGCGGTGAAGTCGCAGATATTGTTATATAGTGCCAGCCCCTTGTTCAATGGTAATACCGAGATGAGCAACTTTAAGAACCCGGATGGCGCCGCCTTGTTTAACCCATCTTTCGACAAAGAAAAGTGGAAGAAGGCAGCCGATGCCGCTAAAGCAGTAATAGATCTTAACAGGTGGGAATTATATACTGTAGCAGATGCAGATCCGTTCCGGGCGGCTTTCCTTTCCTGCCGGAATTTATTCTTTGATGGCTGGCAAAAAGAAGCGATCTGGATCCGTACCTACTCTGATCATGTGGGTAACTGGGAACGGCATTGTTCTCCGAGGTGCGCTAACGGCTCCGGCTGGAATGGTATAGCCGTCACCCAGGAAATGGTGGATATTTTCCGTACGGCAGACGGCAAAGCTATTACGGATAACAGCAGCGGCTATACGGAAACCGGATTTACCGACGCCGCTACCCCGTATTATGTAAGTGGTACCTCCAATATGTATAATGGAAGGGAGCCCCGGTTTTATGTAGATGTTACTTTTAACGGATCAGTGATCCCGGTGGTTCCGGAAAACGGGCAATCAAGAGTGGAGTTTTTCTTTACCGGCAATTCCGGTAAGAACGGCGCCCCCAGGGACTGGCCTACTACAGGCTACACCGCCCGTAAAAATATTCATCCCAATACAGATTTCAGAAGCGGCCGTAGTTTTTCCCGCCCGGCAATGATGATCCGTCTTGGTGAAATTTACCTGAACTATGCAGAAGCATTGAATGAATACGATCCGGGAAACCCTGATATCTTAAAATATCTTAACAAGATCCGTAACCGGGGCGGGCTGCCTGATCTGGTGGCCGGCGCCAGCCAGGCGGAAATGCGTAAGCAAATTCACCTGGAACGCCAGATAGAGCTGATGTTTGAAGGCCACCGTTATTGGGATGTGCGCCGCTGGAAAGTGGCGAACACGCCGGATCAGCACCAGGGTGGGCAATTCCACGGTATGAACATTGAAAAAGGATCTTTCCTGTCTGATCCCGAATTTCATAAAAGGATAGTAGCCTTCACCAGGGCTCAATGGGATAACAAATTTTATTTTTATCCTGTACCACAAAGTGAAATTGACCGGAATAAAAAACTGGTACAGTTCCCGGGATATTAATGCAAATACGTACTTAAAAGAGCTGGTTCCTGAACGGGAGCCGGCTCTTTTTTTGCTGTCATTTTTAGCGCGGCTGCCGGCTGTCGCTTTTGGCTCCATGATTGTCGCATATGCCCTGCGGGTGAAAAAGTTTGTATGCCGAGATTTGTATCGTAAACAAAAACACACGATATGAATAAGCATATTATCAGCTCTTTCCTGGTTGCTATGGTAGTGGCGGCAGCAACATCCTGTCAGCCTGGCCCGGAGAATCAGCAAAAGGTTCCGGCTAAGCCGGAAGACACGCTTGTTACCAAGCCGGTGAAGCCGGTTGAAAGCGGCTATGCAGATGTGAACGGGCTAAAAATGTACTATGAAGTATATGGTGAAGGTAAACCTGTTGTACTATTGCACGGATCTTATATGACCATACCTTTGAATTGGTCGCACATCATTCCGCTGTTGGCCGGCAACAGGAAAGTGATAGTGGCGGAAATGCAGGGTCATGGCCGCACAAGGGATATCTCGCGCGAACTTAGTTACGAAGCCATGGCTGACGATGTATCCGGGCTGCTCCGGCATCTCAAAACAGACAGCGCCGACATACTGGGATACAGTATGGGAGGTGGCATCGCGTTCCAGTTCGCCATACGCCATCCTGAGCAACTACGCAGGCTCGTGGTGTTATCGGGTTCCTATACCCACGACGGATGGTGGCCGGATGTAGAAGCCATGTATGCTACTATCGACGCAAATATGTTCAAAGGCTCACCGATGCAAAAACAATATGACAGTCTTGGTAACGATCCGGCCCATTTCCCGGAATTTGTAAAGAAGGTCATCAGTATAGATCTGAAACCTTACGACTGGTCGAAAGAAGTAAAGAACATAAAGGCGCCGCTATTCATGGCCATCGGCGATGCCGACGGGATACGTTATGAACATGCACTGGCACTGTTTCGCGCCAAAGGCGGCGGAAAAATGGGTGACATACACGGGCTGCCTCAATCCCGCCTTGCCATCTTGCCGGGTACCACGCACATAGGGATGATGCAGCGCACCGATTGGCTGATACCCATGATCACTGATTTCCTGGATTCCGATCTGAATACGGCGCCACCTACTTTTTAGAAATACGTGACTAACGTCGATATACATACGTAATTACCGGTGAGCAATTCAGTTGATTGTCTCCATCCGGCGACCTGAAGGGTGGTGTGCAACTAAATATTTTATATCTTTACCTGATATCCAAACAAAGCGCATTTTACCGGTGATGTTGTATTGTGATATTGTATTGTCGTGTAGTCAGTGTTTTTATTGCCAAGATGAACCTTATCTTTTGTCTCAACCTGTTTTTATCCAACTTCATGCCGACCGGGCCCGTTGTTTCAATGGACACCACCGTGCATTACTTTGTCAGGCGCTTTACTGATGAAGATGGTTTGTCGCAAAACAGCGTGAAATTTATTGTGCCGGACAGGAATGGTTTTTTATGGCTGGCCACGGAAAACGGGTTAACCAGGTTTGATGGCAATTACTTTCTCAATTTCAGCAGCGACAACGTGCCTGCTTTGAAAAGTAGCAGGATGGCAAGGATTTATCCCAACGATACTGCTATTACAGTAGAAACGGATATCGGGGAGATATTAACCGTTACAGAGAGTACGGTAAAGCACATCGGGAAGGACATGTCGGGATACAGCTATATGCGATATGCTATAAATGAGAATGATTACTATCCTATCGGGGGATGGCCCGATGATCAGGCTGCCCATTTTGGAAAAGTTCGCCCTGTTGTGATGCCCCTGGGTACAGATAGTTATTTTGCAGTCTATCATGATACGATCTCTTTTATACAGCAGGGAAAATTGGATTACCGGATAACACAGTCCCGGCTTGATGTGTCGCGCTTGTTTGTTTGCGACGGCCGGCTTTTCTACCTTAGCAGGGATGGACACATAACAGGATGGGAGAAAGGGCAGCCGGTACAAGTGCCGCTGATTGGGGATGTATCGTCTGATCCCGCATTTAGTAAATGTAAGATGGAATTGTTCTGGAACCTGGCTGCGCACCAGGTTTTTCTTTATACCGATAAAAATTGTTACCAGTTACAGATAGAACCGGGCGTAGGCATACGCAGCTCCGTTGTGCTGCGGGATTTTGATTTTCACCGGAACTATATTTCTTCCATCTATTATGATCAGTCTGAAAGGCGGGTTTTCCTCGGCAGTTCTACGAAGGGCCTTTATGTTTGTACCAGGCAGCAGTTCAATGTACGTAAATCGGATGTTTCAAGGGATGAAGTATTTTATGCACAGGCCACTTTCCCCGGAAATGCGGTAGTAACGCCGTCAGGGCTTACCTTTCAGCAGGCAGGAGGATACGGCCGGCAGCCCTTGGCTTTCAACAGGGAAAACGTGCTGGAAAAATATACGTTGGCCCGCGACCAGCAGGGAAGGTATTGGGGAAGAAATGGGATGACATTGGTGGGCGTATCACCGGATTTCAGCCAGGTACTGCATAAAATTGAATTGCCCAACCTCATTGGCCAGATGTTGGCGGACCCGGAGGGAAATTTATGGGTAGGGGGGAAATATCCTGGGTTATACTATATTAAAACAGCTGATCCGGACCCCGTATTGCGGCTTCTTCCGGCGAAAGTAAACGAGGTTACCTTTGTAAAAAACGGAAAACCGGGGATCTTATGGGTAGGTACCGATAACGGACTATACAGGGTGCATCTGCCATCAGGGCGCACCGATACCATCAAGGGCCTGGAAGAGGGACGCATAAGAAGTATCTATGTCCCTAAAGAAGGAGAAGTATGGATCTCCACCTATAACCGGGGCGTTTTCCTTTACAGGAATGAGCGCCTGGTAGCTCTGCCGCAGGACCGCCAGCGGTATATGGGCACCACCCATTGTATTACCGAAGATGATCAGGGATATTTCTGGCTTACTACAAACAAAGGGTTATTCAGGATCAGGCGGCAGGATGCGCTTGATTTCGCAGACGGAAGGCAGCGCGACCTGTACTATTATTATTTCGGGAAGGAACAGGGTTTTAATACAAACGAGTTTAACGGCGGCTGTGAACCCTGCGCCTTAAAATATGAGGACGGCGATATTTCTTTGCCATCGCTGGATGGCCTCGTGCAGTTTACACCGTCTTCCATCAGGATGGAGATGCCGGATAAAGGAATATATGTCGACTGGGTGGAGCATAACCTGAAACCAACAAAAGCTTCGGAACAATTTAACCTGCCCAATAATTTTCAAAGCTTCCGGTTACACATCAGCTCTCCCTATTTTGGTGATTCCAGGAACCTGCAGTTTTATTATTCCTTGGAGAAAGATGATTGGCCGGAAGAACAGATATGGTTGCCGGTGAACAGCGACAGAACGATCACTTTTTCCTCTTTGCCATCCGGGGAGTATCGTATCCGTATCCGCAAGCTGAAGGGGTTTGGGAGAGATCAGTATATTGAAAAGGTGCTTATCATCAATGTACAAAAAGCTTTTTATGAAAGCTTGTGGTTCGGGCTGGCGGTATTAACCATGCTGATCTGCCTGATAATTTTGTTGTATAAGATACGCATCAGGAGTATTGGCCGGAAAAACCGTTTGTTGGAACTAAAGGTAATGAGCCGCACCCGGGAGTTGGAAGAAATGATGACCATACTCCAGGAGTCCGATGAACAGCTGCGTAAACAGGGTTTTATGCATAAGCGTTTACTTGCTGCTATCACCCATGACATTAAAACGCCGCTGAAGTTTTTGTTGAGGGTTAATAAAGAGGAGCCATCATCCGGTGTGTTGCAGGAGAAGGAAATAAAAACGGTTACTTACGACAGTCTTTACCGCATGCACCACCTGGTGGATAATCTCATCCATTACATGCGAATCTCCTTCCTGACAGGCGCGTTTTCTGAAGATACCGTGGATGTCCACCAACTGGTGGAAGAAAAGATGGAGATTTTCGGGCCGGTATCCGGATCGAAAGAGATACAGCTTATCAATCATATTCCACCGGGAGTTACGGTAGTAGTAAACAAGCTGTTGCTGGCAGTTGTTTTACATAACCTGTTGGATAATGCCGTTAAATATACCACCAAAGGCGTTGTAGAATTAACTGCTGAAAGAGGGGAGAGGGTTTTAACCATACATTTATCTGATACCGGCTATGGTATGCCGGCAGAAGTAAGGGACTGGATCAATCACATGGAAAATACCGGTCCGGGTCAGATGGGGGGCAGCGGAATAGGACTGATCCTCGTAAAGGAATTGCTGACGGTGATAAACGGCCGGTTGTTTGCCTATCCGGGTGTTAACGGAGGCACTAAGGTTTCATTACAGCTCCCGCTTAATGACTAGTTACCTGGTACATCTGTGCTTTTTCGATTAAGGCGATCACATTTTTTACCCCTACTTTTTCAAAAATACGCGTTTTGTAGGTGCTGACAGTGGTTAGCTGCAAATGGAGTGTTTCCGCAATTTTTATCAGGGGGAGTCCTTTGGTAAGAAGGTTCATTACTTCAATTTCCCGGGGGGAGAGCATTGAAAAGGGGTTAGAGGAATGTTCCTGCTGTCCTGTAAATTTACCTATCAGTTGTTCCCTGACTGCCCTGCTGATATACTTTTCACCACTAAGAATAGCATTGATGGCCACCCTGAATTCTTCATCCGGGGAATTTTTCTCGATATAGCCATCTGCGCCTGCCTGCAGATAGTTAAGGGCATAGAGTATTTCATCGTAGGCAGAAAAAACCAGTATTTTAATACCGGGTTGCCGGAGCTTCACTGCGTAAATCATTTGCCGGTTGTTTCCGCCGGGCATATTAATGTCCAGGATCAGCAGGTCGACATTTTGGGCTTCAATAAGGAAAATGGCTTCATCAAATGTTTTGGCCTCAGTAACAAGCATGGCGCCCGGTAGCGAGCAAATAATCTGTTTCATGCCAAGTCTTACTATAGAGTGATCATCTGCTATCAGTACATTTTTCATTGCTGGTCTAGGTTAGGGCTCATAGGTGGTATTATTGTTTGCCGGCACTAAATTAACATTTTTTTCTTCGTATATATATTACAGTGCCTTAATTTTTTATACTATATAACGTTAAGGGAACTACTACAACAAAAGGGGGATTCCCGTGCTATATTTGAAAATCAACCTGCGTACGGACTTGATAAGAAAGTGCCCGTAATTTAAGATGTGGATATGACACTAAAATGTTACGGCAGGGGTCTCATCCCTTCTATGGGAGTACCGCCAGGATTCCATCGGAAAGGATGATCTGAAAGAACACCGGGTAAAACCGGAACAGGTTTTACATACGGATACAACAAAGGATTTTCATAGGATAGGGAATCAATAAAAGATGAGTGCAAGACACTCCAACGGACAGTAGATTGCCCGGGAGCGCCATGGTACAGCGTTCCCGGGATTTTTTTTCAGTCAGAAGCGAAGAGGATGTAGTGTAAATACTACAGATATATTGAACTATAGTGACAACCGCGTATATATTGTTTATCTACTTTTGCTTTGAAGATTTGTTCCGTTGAGTCATGTGAACAACTCTGTGTTTTTCAGGAGTAACTAACGATGCCCGTATCTTTTTTTGTGATCTTAACATTACATTTCCTATGGAGAGCTTTACCCAATTTCCGCAACATGCGGGCCTTACATTTTGTGCTGGCACAAATCCCGTTGATTATTAAACCTGTGATGCTACATGTGTCAGACCGCCGATGCCTGAAAAGGGCTGTCCGTTGGTCTTAACAAGCAACCATATCTGAATACGAGCATGTAAAGGTTCCCCTGGGAATCTTTCCCGGTCCGCTATGTTTAACATGGTGGTCAGGGTCCCTCATTACCCAAAGTTTATTGCATTATGTCCCTCTTCAATGTTCCGAATCCCGATTCAAGATTTTTCAGCAAAAGCTGTAAGCGTTTGTTGCTGGCTGTGTTTGGCATGATGATGACCGTTGCTGCAACGGCCAACACCTTCCCCGTTACCAATACCAATGATGCGGGGCCTGGTTCGTTCAGACAAGCCATCCTGGATGCAAACGCTGCAGGCGCGGGGCCGCACGATATCACGTTCAATGTGCATGGGCAGATTACGCTGACCTCTTCCATGCCGACGATAACGGCAAAGAAGCTGACTATCGACGGGCAGAACAAGATTCTGCTGTATTCCACCGGTACCAATTCCATCATTAATCCTTTTGTGATTAATGCGGACAGTGTAACCATCCGGAATTTTACGATACAGAATAACGGGGACATTGATGTGGACATTTTTCCGAACAGGACAGGCATCACCATTGATAATATACGGTCTTTCAGTACAGTAGGTAACTTCCTGAATGCATTTATGAGGGTGCAGGGAGCATCTACGGATCTAACGGTAAAAAATATATATTCCTCGGATGTAGAACCTGCCGGTGCGGCGCCATTTATCGGGCGGGCTTTTTATTTTACCAACGGCATGCAGACCAACCTGGTGATGGACAATATCCAACTCAGCACGGCAGGGAACGTGCGCGGTAGTGAAGGTATTGTGTTCAGGGATGCGGGCGTGAGCGGGTTTACACTGACGAATAGTAATGTCAGCGGTTTCCAGAATGCTATTATATTAGATAATACTGGTGGAGCCGTGGAAACAGCGAATAATGTGCTGTTCAGGAATGTGACCATAGATAGTTTATGGAGTGGTGTGTCATTAGGAATTTATTGTGATTATCCTGCTACCAATTTTGAAATTAACAGGACTACGGTGGATATGAATGTGATAGGTACGGATGATGACGGCGACTATGCTATCCGCTTCGACAATACCACAAACGGTATCACCCTGGACTCTATCAGTATAAATGAAAATGATATCTATAACGTATGGTTCAATGGAGCCGCCAGCAACATTACGATCAGTAATGCCCTGATGGAGAGTCGTGTGCCCGGACTTTACCCTACCAGTACTTTTATAAGATTTGAAAATACGGTAAATGGCGTTAATATCAGTAATTCAGTACTGGATGGCGACAAACTCGGCAATACGGATGATTCGGACTATGGGATCTATTTCCTGAATACGGCAACGGGTGTGACCATCAACAATGTTACCCTTAACGAATTTGATATTGCGGGGGTGGTTGCAAGCGGAGCGGCGACTAATTTCCAGGTGACCAATTCAAAATTTACCAATAATAATGATGGTATTGGATTCGCCGGGAATTTTGCACGCAGTAATGTAGATATTGTTAACTCTTCCTTCCGCAACAGTGTGCGGTCCGGTATTGTGCTCAATGGCGCCAATGCCGTTTCTGACTATGACCTCACAGGCGATACGGTAGTTAATAGCGTTAACCACGGTATTTGGTTTTATGGTGGCGCAGGCATAACGAATGCGGAGGTAACGGGTTGCGTTATACGTGATAACGGTGGGGCAGGCGTTTATAATGAATCGCCCAACAAGGTGGTCATTACCAACAACTCCATTTATAATAATACCAGCCTGGGCATCGCAAACCCGGCTGGTAACTGTACTTATACGGCTGCCGCGGGCAAAGCGCCGGTACTGGTGTCGTCCACCGCGCTGGGAGGGGGGCAGTACCAGTTACAGCTCACGATACCAAACATAACAGCCGGTGCGCAATACACGGTAGATATTTATGCCAATGATCCCGCTACGAGTAAAACGAGCGGGCAATATTATGTTACGACCTTAACGGGCGTAGCCGCCGGCACATCAACGCAAACGATCACTTACAATACAGGACCCGGCGCCACCGGCCTCGGTTTCTGGACAGCCACGCTTCGTATACCCGCCAACGATTGCGGTACATCGGAGTTTGGCAACAGCCTTCCCATGACCTTCAAGGGACCTGCCTGCGTGAACAACGGCATCCTGGCATGGTACCGGGCAGACCAGGCGGTGAACGGTGTGAAGTGGGGAGATATTTCCGGGAATGCCAATCACATGAACGTAATAGGTGATCCGGACAATACCACCGGCATGGTGAATTTTAATCCCGCTATTTATTATGATGGTAATGATGCTCACCTTGTACCCGCTTCGGCAGGCGTAACCGGCGCATATACCATGATGGGTTTGAGCCAGCTGGAAGGCTCACAAAACGGTCGTGTATTCACCAGTTCTACCGGTAATAAATTATTCGGCACACATGCGGGATTCGAAAACCGGCTGTATATAGAGGCCTGGCTGAGCACCGGCAACGCCATTACTGCAAAAGGCAAGCTCTATTCTTTTGAAAGAGGGGCAACCGGTACGTATGAATTTAAAAGCAATGGCGCCCTGGTGAAAAACGGCGCTGCTTCTGATGCCGGCGTATGGACGCTGGATGTGGGCGGAGCCGCTTACGGGGAGTATTCAAAAGTATTTATCCCCGAGGTGTTCATCTACAACCGCGATCTTACACCTATAGAAATTCAACGCATTGAATCATACATGGCGTTGAAATATGGCATTACACTCAATGCCGGCACAACGGATTATGTTACCAGCGACGGCGCGGTGCAAATATGGACCGCTGCTTCCAATACAGGTTATGGCACGCGTATCACCGGTATTGGCCGCGATGATTGCAGCATGTTAAACCAAAAGCAGTCACTTAGCCAGGATACTGGTATGGTGACGATTTCATTGGGCAATGCTATTGCCGTTTCCAATGCCGCCAACACGAATACTTTCACGCAGGACAAATCATTCCTGGTATTCGGCGATAACAACGGCATCGCTAATTATTTCACCGCAGTAACCGGCGCTAATGTTACACAGCGCATGGGCCGTGTTTGGAAGGTGCAGAAATCTGCCGGCTGGAATAACAGTCAGCAGGTAACACTGAAACTGGAGGGCGGTACAGAAAACAATTACCTGCTCATCAGTACAGATGCTGCTTTCGGCACCATTACCCGCGAACTGAAACTCAGCAGCACCGGTACCGTAACCCTTTCCAGCGCCGACCTGGCCAATAGTTCCTTCTTTACTTTTGGCAAGCAGCAGCGATCTCCAGGTGGAGTAGCCACTAATCTGCAGGCATGGGTGAAAGCAGATGCAGGTGCCACCGTGGTGGATGGTAATATTACTAAATGGGAAGATCAGGCGGTGCAGAGAGAGTGGCCTTTAGCCATTGCCAACGCGCCCGTTAGCTGGCAAAAGAATACTATTAACTATAACCCCGGTATCAATTTCCTGGCGAATAACTATTTCAGCGTACCGAAGTTCACGGAAAGCTATACAGCGGGCGAAATATTTTCTGTACAGCTATCTAACCTGGCCGCAACTTCTACAGCTTTCAGCTTTCCGTTTGAATTTGGTGGCGACCCCACCGCAGTGGCCGGCCAGCCGGTTTACGTGTATAACGGAAGTCACTATACGCACTTCGGTACTAATACCCGTCCTGGTTACGCGTTAACTGGCATCAATATACAGCAGCCCCATTTATTAAATAACTGGAGCGCTCCCGGCAGCTGGTCGCTGAATTTTGATGGCAAAACGATCGGTAGCAGCACTACCTTCCCGGTTAATTTTTCCAGGGGTACAGCGATGAACACCGCCATAGGAGCAGGGCATTTCGCCAATTTCAACGGCCGCATGTCTGAGTTGATCTTCTATAACCGGCAGTTAAACACTACCGAGCGCGCGCAGGTGAACAGCTACCTGGCCCTGAAATACGGCCTCACTTTAAAAACCGCCGCCGGCGCTCTCACCGATTATCTCGGCAGCGATGGCAGTACCAAAATGTGGACCGCTTCCAAAAATACCGGCTATGGTGAACGTATCACCGGCCTCGGCAGGGATGATAATGGTACGCTGCTTCAGAAGCAAAGCCGTTCACAACTGGATGGCGCCAATGTAACCATTGGCATAGGCAGTGTTCTGGCAGCATCCAATATTGACAACAGCAGTGATATCGTTAACGATCTTTCGTTCTTTACCTTTAGTGACAATGGTCAGGCTGCAACATATAGCCAGGCCGTTACAGGGTTGGGTAATATTACCGTGCGCATGGCGCGGATCTATAAAACAGACCGTACCAACTGGGCTAAGAGCCCCATCAGCTTGTCGCTGACGAGCGGAAACAATACCAACTACCTGTTGGTAAGTAATGATGAAACTTTTGGAACAGGAGATAAAGCGTATGTGCTGGATGCAAATGGAAACGTTACGCTCGACAGCGATCAGCTGCCTGACGGCGCTTACTTTACCTTTGCTAATGTGCAAGCCGCACCGGCAGGTATAGCCGCTGGCCTGGAAGTATGGGCAAGAGCGGATAGCGGGGTAGCGGGTGGCAACGTTGCTACACAGTGGACAGAGCTGAGCCCATCACGCAGGGCATGGCCTACCGCAGGTGGAGGAGCAATGCCCTGGAAAGAAGCAGCCTTCAACTTTAATCCGGGTATCGGTTTCAGCAGCAATTATTTTGTGGCGCCTGAGTTTGCGAATGCATTTACCGCAGGTGAAATATTCTCTGTACAATTATCAAATATAGATAACACCGTTGCGACGCCAACTTATCCTTTTGAGTTTGGTGGTACTTATGCCAGCACCCAGGCGGTGTATACCTGGAGTAACAATAATCACTATACGTATTTTGGGTCTGGCACCGCGCGCAGGAATTTTGCTTACCCAGCTGGCGTAAATGTGCGCAATGCGCATATGCTGAATATCTGGAGCGCCACCAATGACTGGGCGGCTGGTATTGACGGCAAGGTATTACTAACTGCCAACGTTAATGCAGTGAGCTTCCTTTCACCAGCAGGAAGTAAGGATTATATCGGGGCCGGTCACAATGCTCCGTTCAATGGCGATATACCTGAAATAATATTATACTCCCGTAAGTTGAGCGCGGTGGAACGCCAGCAGGTACAATCTTACATGGCGTTGCGATACGGCCTTACGCTTGGAATAGGCACGCCGGTGGATTACCTGGCCAGCGATGGTACCACTAAAATGTGGACAGCCTCCGCAGGCGGCAGCTACGCCAGACATATCACCGGTATAGGCCGTGACGACAGAGGCATGTTGTATCAGAAGCAATCCGTAAGTGCAGATACCGGTGTGGTGACCATTGCTGCCGGCACTGCAGTTGCCACTTCCAACAAAGCCAATGCAACGGTTATTACCAACGATCTTTCCTTCCTTAGCTTCGGTGACGATGGCGGCGCTACTACTTACCTGACACCTGTTACCGGTATCAGTACTGTTAACAGCCGCATGGCTCGCATCTTCAAAGCACAGAAAAATAACTGGGCCGACCAGAATATCACTTTCAGATTATCCGGCGGCAACGCGCGGACTTATCTGCTCGTAAGCACTGATCCTACTTTTGGTACAGGTGATGCTACCTACGCATTGAATGCCGACAGCACTGTTACTATTAATAGTAACCTGTTGCCTGATGGCGCTTACTTTACTTTCGCCCGGATGATTACCGGGCCGAATGGTGTAAAAGATGGTATTTCCTTCTGGCTGCGTGCAGATGATGGTACATCCGGAGGTAAGCAGTGGAACGACTATAGCAACTTTGGCAATAACGCATTGCAGGGTGTGGTGACCGGTCAGCCTATTACTGATGCCAGGGCACTGAACTTCAACTACGGCCTCGTATTCGACGGTACGGACGACTTTTTGGATATTACTACTACACGTATAGATCCGGCTACGTCTACCGTTTTCGCGGTTGGCAATGGTTTAGGGGATATCCTTAGTTCGGGTGCAGTGGGCTCCAGTCATGGAATGGAATTCCGGACTGTTACAGGCAATAAAGTACAGTACCTGGAGAATGCCGCAGCAGTTGTAGCGGTAACCGGTGTAAACACCATCCTGCCTAGTAAACCCTATATTTTCAGCGCCACCCAGGTAAATAACACCCCCAACGGTATACGCATCTTTCAAAACTACACGCTTGACAACCAGGGGGCTATTAATTTAACGCCACTCACTGACAATTTAATTTCTATAGGCTCCCGTTCGATGGCTGCCCGCGCCCTCTACTGGAATGGCAATATGGGAGAGGTGATCGGCTATAACCGCGTATTATCTGATGCTGAGCGTCAATCGGTAGAATCTTACCTGGGTCTTAAATATGGTATTACGATCGGCAACGGCGCCACCGATTACCTGGCTACTGACGGGTCGAAATACTGGACAGCCGATGCCATCTATAAATCCCGCATTACCGGTATAGGAAGAGATAACGGTACTTCGCTGAATACCAAACAATCGCTCAGTGTAGATACTGGCTTTGTAACTATCTCCCTGGGTAATAATATTGCGATTACAAACGAACAGAATACCAACACTATTACCAACGATAAATCTTTCTTTGTATTTGGAGATAACGGGCAGCCCGCTGCTTCTTATACAAATATTATAAGCGGTACAAACGCTACCCGCCGCCTGCCACGTGTATGGAAAGTAGATAAAACCAACTGGGCTGATCAGCCGATCACCCTGAAAGCAGATGCGCCCGGCACGAAAGTATACCTGTTGATCAGCACAGATCCTACTTTTGCTACGATCAACCAGGAACTGCCGCTGAATACAGACAAGACGATTACACTCAATTCCAGCCTGATGCCTGACGGTGTGTATTTCACCTTCGGCGCCGCAGTAAAATATCCGGGCGGTGTAAGCAGTGGTAAACTGGTGTGGTTGCGCGCGGATCTGGGTACTTCTGCTAACGCAGACAATACGCCGATCGGCAGCTGGAACGACTATAGCTCTAACGGGAACAATATGTCACAGAATACGCCGGCCAGTCAGCCAGTGTATTTCAATAACGCCACCAACAACATGAACTTTAACCCGGTGGTTAAGTTTAATGGAGGCGCCAATGTGATCAATGCAATGACAGGTGTTACTTCTTTACTGAAAACAGGTACTTACACCGGAGAAGCAGCATTTTTTGCAGGTAGTCAATCGAATACTGTTGCCGCTGTTATCTATACAGAACCTGCCGGTACAGGCACGCAGTTCACCCTGCATGCCACCTGGTCTGATAATGTTGTTTACTGGGATGCACCGTATATCAGTAACCGCCTTAGTTATAACGCGGGAGATATCAATAACCAGATCATTCTCTGGACAGCCACCAATGACAATAATCTTGCTGCCAACCGGCAGTCCATTTACCGGAATGGGTTAAATGTAGCTAATGGTAACAATAACAGTGTGCTTACCGGTAACAATACTCCTTTCCAGCTTGGTTGGAACGGTCCTAACTCTTACAGTGGCCGCATGGGCGATCTGATCGTTTATGCAAACGCGCTTACGCCAAATGAGCAGCAGCGTGTGAATACCTACATGGCTATTAAGTACGGTATTAGTTTGAATAACGGCGCCTCTAACTATCTTGCCACCGATGGCAGTACAGTATGGAATGCCGCCACCAACACCGGTTATGGCAATTATATCACTGGTATCGGCCGCGATGACGCGGAAGATCTTAACCAGAAACAATCCCGGAATACGGCAGCTGGCATACAGCTGGCTATCGGCTTAAACAGTTTGTCTGAAACCAATCTGGAAAATGCCAACTCATTTACAGCGGACAAATCATACATGATATGGGGCGACAATGCCGGCAGCAGTCTCTTTAAAACGCCGCTTACTGGTCACCCGGTAGCAAACTACCGTATGGCGAGGGTGTGGAGAGTACAGGAAACCGGTACAGTCGGCAATGTTCAGGTAGCGGTGCCATACGATGCATTGCCCAATGCTGCGCAGACTTACCTCATTATCAGTAATGACGCTACCATCGACGGAGCAGACCAGTTTATCCCTGTAACTGCCACCACGCTCAACGGTGTAAAACAATATGCCGCCACGGTAGATTTAACCAATGGTCAATACTTCACGTACGCTGCGTCCATTAAGGCGCCTGGGGGTGTGGTAGGAACCAGCTTGTGGCTGCGCGCGGATGCAGGTACTTCCGGCACAACGGATAATACCGCCATCAATGGCTGGACGGACTATGCGTCTGACCTGAACAACGCAACACAGGTTACAACGGCTAATCAGCCACTGTATGCACAAAATGCAACTGATAATATCAACTTTAACCCGGTTGTAAAATTCAACGGCACCAGCCATCGTATGATACTGGATGGTACAAAACTACCTTTGGGTATAAGTGCAAGGACCGCAATTACTGTGACAGCCAACGCTGCAATCGCCAACCGCGGTGTAATCAGCTGGGGCAACCAGGTTGCAACATCCACCGGCAACCGTTATGCTATGGAGATAGGCGGAGGCCAGCGTTCTATTGAAACATCCAATAGCCGTTATGGCAATACAGGAGGCAATACCACGCTTCCTGGTATCACTATGTACACCAATGCAAGCAATACCACTACGGCAGCCACCCAGATGAGGATCAATGGTTCAGCCGCAGCAGTTGGACTTATAGCTGTCGGCAATCAGCCTATAAATACAACATCTTCCGCATTGGCTTATTTAGGTGATAACGTTCTTAATGGCGGCGGCTGGAATTACAGCGGTTCGCTGGGCGAAACTATTGTGTATGCCAATGCGCTTACTGCCACTGAACAGCAACAAGTTGAAAGCTACCTGGCCATCAAATACGGCCTGACGCTGAACAACGGAGCTTCCAATTATCTCGCTACAGACGGTACTACCTCCGTATGGACCGCTGCCACTAATTCAACACATAAAAATAACATAGCTGGTATTGGCCGTGATGATGTGGAAGGGCTTACGCAGAAGCAATCCCGGAGCATCAATGCAGGCTTCCAGCCCATAGTGGGCCTGGGCGGCATTGCTGAAAACAATTTTGCCAATACCAATACCTTCTCCGCAGACAAATCATATATGGTATGGGGCGATGATGGCGCCAGCACTTCCTTTACCACCGCTATCACCGGTAACCCTGCCGTAAGCACACGTATGGCGAGGACCTGGAAAGTACAGGAAACCGGTACCGTTGGTACAGTGGCCATTTCGATTCCGAAAGACCAGCTGCCGTTAAGCGCTACCACACCTTACCTGGTAGTGAGCAGCGACGCCACTTTTGACGGTGCAGATCAGTTCATTCAACTGTCTGCAGCCGATGTAAACGGTGTTCCAAGCTATTCAACTACACTTGATCTTACTAATGGCCAATACTTCACTTTCAGCAGCTTAGTAACTTCACCGGGCGGCGTGCCGGGTGAAATGCTGTGGGTGAAAGCAAATGCAGATGTGCAGGTGAACGGCAGCAACCAGGTAGAGCAATGGCTGAACCAAAGCGGCCCGATGGTTACTGAATTACGTGCTGCTCAACCAAGCCATACAAATCCGATCACTGCTTCGGCAGATATCGTTCAGGTTGCCAATGGTATTAACTTCAACCCGGCGGTTGACTTCAGCGGTGCAGTCGGCAAATCCCTGAAAGGAAATGCCCTCACTAACTGGAACACGTCGGCCGACCTCTTTATATTCTCTGTGAATCAGCGTGAAAGTACCGCAGCTGGGTTACAGGGTATTTTTTCCACCAATGGTAACTGGACAACAACAGGTGCTACGGGCAGGGGACTTCTTTTGAACTCCGGTAATTACGGTCTTGATGGCGCAGGATGCGTGGTGGCTCAATCCACGCCTTCTTATGCAGGGCCCATCATTGCGAGGGGCGTTTATGTAAATGCCGCCAATTCATTGAACGGAAGCACCTGGCTGAATGGCCTGCGAGGCCCCCTCGGTACCAACTGTGCACCGCAGGCGGATGGGTCTTTCTTTGAACTGGGCGGCCGCACAGGAGATGATAATACCTACGATGGTCGCATCTTCAATGGTAAGATTCCTGAAGTGATCGTATACAAATCAGCGCTTACACCTACCCAGGCGCAGCAGGTAGAATCTTACCTCGGCGTTAAATATGGTATTACACTCGACCAGACCACCGCACAGGATTACCTGGCTACCAATGGCTCGGTAATCTGGAACGCTACTGCCAACAACACTTATAAAAACAACATCTTTGGTATAGGCCGTGACGACGCAGAAGGACTTGTACAGAAACAATCCCGCAGCGTGCATACCGGCTCCATCCTCACCGCCGGCATTCGTTCTATTGCTGCTACCAATGCAGAGAACACCAATACTTTCGGTGCAGATAGAAGTTATCTCTTACTTGGCAGCAACAGCGCCGCCCTCACCGTAAGCGGTACAGATCTGCCGGTGGGCAGCTGTATCGCAGAACGCCTCACGCAGGAATGGAAAGCGCAGTACACCAACTATAATATCAGCACACAGCCGCTCAGTTTGCAGTTCGACCTGAACGGTATCACGGTAGGAGGTACTACAGCAGCCGATTTCACCATGATGATCGACCAGGATGGCGATGGTAACTTTGCTACCGGCACCGTTACTGAAATACCTGCTACCGCCTTTAACGGCGGTATTGTGAGCTTCGAAAATGTGAGTGCGGTTACAAATGGCGTGGTGTTCACGCTCATTACCAGTCATCCTGAACGCACCGCTAACCTGGTGCCGGATGCTACCGTGAGAACAGTGGCCGCTACCTGTATTAATAATGACACCCTTTATTTCATTGATCCATCTGATCCTAACAAATACATTGCCTCCATTGCCCTGAACGGCAATACCATGGATGTAACCAAACTGTCGGCTGTTGTTGACGTGAACAGGGATATGAATGCAGCGCTGGGTAAAAACAGCGGTACCGACTATGGTACCCAGTTGATGCGCAGGCTGGTGCATATTGCTTACACCGGCGCCAACCTGACCCAGAACGGTGGTATTACCCTCCGTCTCTTCTGGAATCCTGCAGAAAAAACCAATGCAGAAAATATGCTCTCCGGTACCCGCGGCGTAACCGGAACGCAGCGGTGGACCTGGTTCAAACATACCGGTGATTTTACCGCTACCCTGGCCGACCTGGCTCCTCAGGGACTGGCCAATATTACAGAGATCACCCCGTCCGCTACGGGGCAGCAGGATGGCGTGGAATACGTTGAATTCAGCGGTATTCAGAACTTCTCCACCTTTGGCGGTTTAACGGCTGTCAAAGAAGTGCTGACCATCACCAAAGCGCAGGACGGTACAGAAGGTACACAGAACGGTTCCTTTAATATCAACTTGCCTGCATCCATAACGGCTACCGAAGATATTACCGTGAACTATACCGTAACAGGTACCGCTGTTAACGGCGCCGACTACACGTCGCTGACCGGCACCGTTACCTTCCCTGCTGGAAGTAACAGTGTAGCCTTGCCGGTAACAGTTACCGACGATAACATACTTGAAACAACAGAAGGAGTGACGGTTACCCTGAACAACGCCATCGGCGCTACCAGCGGCAACGCTTATAATATCGCCGGCACACAGGCAGCCGCTTCTCTGACCATTGCCGATAACGACAGTAATGATCCTGCTAAAACTGTTGTAGGTGTAACCTGGGATAGTGATGCAAAGGAACCGGCAACTAACGGCGCCTTTAAAATCAGCCTGCCGGCAAATATTATTTCGTCGGAAGATATTACCGTGAATTATGCTATTGCCGGTACCGCTACACCAGGCGCCGATTATGGTGTGCTGAGCGGATCTGTTGTAATTCCTGCGGGCGACAATGGTGTAATGTTACCGGTGATTGTAGGCGATGACCAGTTCGTGGAACAACCTGAAACCGTATTGCTGACAGTAACCGGAGGCAGCTCCGCCAACTTTACACTTACCTCCAGCACTACCGCCGGTAATGCTACGGTGAACGTGATAGATGATGAGAACATACCCGCTAACCTGGTAATGAGTGTAGCTAAAACTGCCGACGGGTCAGAACCTGCAGTTAATGGCGGCTTTACGATCAGTTTGCCAACAGGTATTCTCTCTACTGACGACATCACCGTCAGCTATAACATCGGTGGTACAGCCATAGGTGGGTCTGATTATACCGCTCTTACAGGTACGGCTACTATACCTGCGGGCCAGCCCAGTGTATCCCTGCCCGTTAGTGTAACCGACGACGATATCATTGAAAATACAGAAACCGTGCTTGTAACGCTCACGGGCGGTACCAGCGCCGGCGCTACCTATACTGCCAGCACTACCAACGGCAGCGCATCACTTAATATAACAGATAACGATAACACCGCGCTTAACCGTGTACTGAGCATCACCAAAAAAACAGATGCTGCTGAACCGGGCACCAATGGTGAGTTCACCATCAGTTTGCCTGCCGGTATCACCGCATCAGAAGATATTACCATAGCCTATACGCCTACCGGTACTGCCGCCAGTGGCACAGATTACACCGCCCTGGGAACAACTGTTCTGCTGCCAGCAGGACAAAATAGTGTCTCCTTACCGCTCACCGTTGCCAATGACCAGATCATTGAGAACACAGAAACCGTTATTGCAACGGTGACCGGCGGTACCAGCACCAACTTTGCATTTACGGCTAGCGGCACTAGCGGCAGCGCAACGGTAAATATCGCAGATGACGATAATACCGCTGCAAACAATGTTTTAGGCGTACGTAATGCAGGCAACGCTTCCGAGCCAACCACCAATGGCGCCTTTAAAATTGGCCTGCCAACAGGTGTTACTTCTTCAGAACCTATTACCGTCACTTATACTATCGGCGGTACCGCTACTAACGGCACCGACTACACTACGCTTGCTGGTACGGTGATAATACCCGCCGGCCAGGACAGCGTTACGGTACCGGTAGTTGTGGCGGATGATAAATTACTGGAAAACACAGAAACGGTTATACTCACCCTGTCCGGCGGTATATCTTCCAGCTTTACGTTTACGGCCAGTCCAACTAATGGTAATGCTACCGTAAATATTTCAGACGATGATAACACCGCTCTTAACCGTGTACTGAGCATCGCCAAAACGAGCGACGGTGCAGAACCTGCTACCAATGCAGGATTCCGCATCAGCCTGCCTGCGGGCATACTCCCGTCAGAGGCGATTACCGTAAACTATACCATTGGAGGTACTACCACTAACGGAACGGACTATACGACTTTAAGCGGTACCGCAACAATTCCTGCGGGACAAAATGATGTAGCACTACCTGTTACCGTTACCAACGATCAGATCATAGAAGGTACTGAAACAGTAGTGTTAACCATCACCGGTGGCAGTAGTACTAACTTCGTTTACACTGCCAGCACCACGAATGCGGCTGCTTCTGCTAACATTACCGACGATGATAACACAGCAGCCAACCGTGTGTTGAGCATCAGCAACGGAGGTAACGCGGCCGAACCAGGTACTGCCGGCAAGTTTATGGTAAGCCTGCCTTTGGGCGTCACGGCTTCGCAACCTATTACGGTGACCTATTCCATAGCAGGAACCGCTACCAGTGGTACGGATTACGCCGCTATTACAGGAACACTCACCATACCGGCTGGGGAAGACAGTATAGCCGTGCCGGTTACAGTTATCAATGATAATATCATTGAACCAACCGAAACAGTGATCATGACTATCAACAGCGGAACCGGTGGCGGATTCAGTTATACTGCATCTGCAACGGCTAAAACTGCTACCGTAAATATTACGGATGATGACAATACCCCGGCTAATCTTGTGGTGAGAGTCCAGGTAGCCCGTGATGGGGCTGAAGGTGGCAGCACTGTGAGGTTCAATTTCCTCCTGGCTCCGGGTGTTAGTAGTTCTGAACCTGTAACGATAAAATATACGATAGGGGGTACCGCAATATTAGGTACGGACTATAACGGTCTATCTGCGGGACACTTCACCGGAACAGCTGTTATTTCCCCAGGAACTAGCACTGCCACAGCGGGTACCATAGTGGATGATCAGATTATAGAGGGCACAGAAACAGTGGTACTTACCATCACCAGCGCCTCTTCCGCCAGCTATACATTTGCACCTGATCCGGTTGAAGGTAGCGCTACGGCAAATATCATTGATAACGATGATACGCCGGGCAACCGGGTGCTCAGCATCACCAAAGCAGGAGATGCAGCCGAACCGGCAACACACAACACCTTCAGGATTAACCTGCCAACAGGCGTAACGATCGCCCAGCCTGTTACCGTGAATTATACGGTAAGCGGCACGGCCACTGCAGGTACAGATTACGCGAACCTTAGCGGTACTGCGATCATTCCTGCCGGTGCAACAGGTGTAACACTGCCTGTAAACGTAATCGATGATGACCTCATTGAGAATAACGAAACAGTAGTGGTAACCATTACGAGTGGAACCGCCGGCAGTCTCACTTTCACTGCCAGCCCAACGAATGGCACAGAAACCATGAACATTGCAGATAACGATAACACCACCACCAACCGGGTGCTCAGTATCGTGAAACAGTCAGATCTCGAAGAACCTGCTGGGGACGGTAGCTTCAAGATTAGCCTGCCTTCCGGTGTACTCTCATCAGAAGCCGTAACGGTTAATTATACCGTTGGCGGAACCGGTACCAACGGTGCAGATTATACTACATTAAGTGGCAGCGTAATCCTGCCCGCCGGTCAGAACAGCGTGATCATTCCTGTAGCGATATCAGACGATAAGATCATGGAAGGTACAGAAACGCTGACCGCCACCATTACCAGCGGCGCCAGCACCAGCTTTGCATTCACTGCCAGCACTACCAACGGCAGTGCTACCGCTGATATCGTGGATGACGATAACACAGCGGCAAACCAGGTACTGGGTGTAGCTAAAGGTAGCGATGCCGCAGAACCAGGCACCAATGGCGCCTTTATCATCGGACTGCCAAAAGATTATACCGCGGCTTTACCAATTGCGATAAATTATACCATAACAGGTACTGCCGGAAGCGGCACCGATTATACGGCATTAACAGGCTCGGTAATCCTGCCGGCCGGACAAGACAGTGTATCCGTACCAGTTAGTGTGATCAACGACCTGGTAGTAGAAAACACCGAGACTGTGATCCTCACGCTCACCGGTGGCACCAGCACTGGCTTCACTTACACCGTTAGCCCAACAAATGCTAACGCTACTGTAAATATTACAGATGACGAAAACTCACTGGCTAACCGTGTACTCAGCGTTACCAACACCGGCAACGCGGCAGAACCAGGTACCAACGGAGCGTTTACGATCAGTTTGCCTGGCGGAATAGTACCGTCAGAAGACATCAACGTCACCTATACGATCGGTGGTACAGCCACAGGTGGGTCTGATTATACCGCGCTTACCGGCACAGCGGTGATCCTCGCCGGCCAGGATAGTGTAGTCGTTCCCGTAACCGTGATCAATGACCAGACCATAGAAGGTTTGGAAACAGTGACTCTGACTGTCAGCGGTGGAACCAGCAGCAACTTTGCATATTCCGCCAGTACCACCAATGGTAATGCCACCGTGAACATTGCGGATGATGACAATACCGCCGCTAACCAGGTACTGACCGTTACCAAAAAAGCGGATGCAGCAGAACCAGCCACCAATGGTAGCTTTACTGTGAGTCTGCCTGCAGGTATCCTTGCAGCCAGGGACATACAGGTAACCTACAGCATAGGCGCCGGTACCGCAACTCCTGGCACAGATTACAGGGCTATCACCGGTACTATTACCATACCTGCCGGTAAAAATGATGTAACCGTTCCTGTGACGGTGATAGACAATACCGTGATTGAGCCGGATGAAACCGTGATCCTGAATATTTCGGGAGGAAATGATACACAGTTCAATTATACCGTGGCAAGTGGCGGAGGTTCCGCTACGGTAACAATCACCGACAACGATCATGTTACCAACAGCAATATCGTGCTGCTCACCAAAGTATCCGACGCCATAGAGGGCGGTACGAACGGCCAGTACAGGATTTCCCTGCCACCGGGCGTTACCAGCTCTGAAGATGTGGTGGTGACCTTTGCGCTCCCTACGACCCCTGGTACCCCTACGGGAGGAACAGCCAATAATACAATTGACTATAATTTGCTGGGACTGTCGGGAGGTAATATTGTGATACCGGCAGGCGCCAACGAAGTGTTCATAGATGTGGATGCCGGCAACGACGGTGTCATTGAAGGGCCTGAAACTGTGGTACTGACCCTGCTCAACGCAGCCTCCAGCAGTTATCCGTTTACAATAGATCCTGCAGGTAATGGAGCGGTAGTAAATATTATAGATGCCAATGCGGCCAGCAGTACACCAATACAGGTAATTACCGGCACCAATGCCGCAGAACCAACCACCAACGGCAGCTTCACCGTGAAGCTGGCAGGTGTGGCTACTTCTGCATGGCCAGTTACGGTAGGATACCGTGTGTCAGGTACCGCCGTATCCGGTTTGGATTACGAGGCATTGGGAACCATTGAGATTCCGGCTAATACCAATGCTATATCCGTACCGTTCATAGTGAAAAACGATAAGATAATTGAGCCGGTCGAAACAATGACCATTACGCTCTTGTCGGGCAGTGCTACAGATGGTGGTGGCAACGCCTTCATCTTCCCGCCTGATCCGGCTAATGATGATATTACAGTGACCATCGCAGATGATGATGCCGTGGCAGCTAACCAGGTACTGAAAGTGGTGAAAACCACCGACGCGGGAGAACCGTCTGCCGCTGGTGCCTATACGGTAAGTCTGCCGGCTGATTATACGTCCGCTGCCAATATTACGCTGAGCTATACCATGAGTGGTACTGCCACACGTAATACCGATTACTCGATCAGTACTATTACGCTGCCGGCCAATAGCAACAGCATTACCTTACCGCTGACCGTAATAGATGACAAGATCATTGAGAATACAGAAACGGCCATACTGACCCTTACAGGTGGTACAGACGGTAATGCATTCACTTATACAGCAGATGCCACCGCTGACAATGCCACCGCGAATATCACAGATGATGATAATACTACCGATAATAAAGTATTGCTGGTAACCAACAGCGGTGACGGTGCAGAACCGGGTACCAATGGCGAATTCACCATCAAGCTGCCTAAGGGTATTACATCATCCGAGCCTATTACCGTAAGCTATACCGTAGCTGGTACAGCCATCGCAGGTACCGACTACACTGCCCTTACCGGCACTGCGGTAATACCAGCAGGCAAGGATAGTATAACTATACCGGTAGTGGTAGCAAACGACCAGATAATAGAAGGTACAGAAACGGTAGTAGTTACCCTCACCGGTGGTGTCAGCACCAGCTTTAACTTTACGCCTGCAAACGGTAATGGCACGGCTACAGTGAACATCACAGATGATGACAACACAACGGCTAATCAGGTGATCAGCGTCAGCAAAACCACTGATGCTGCAGAACCAGGCACCAACGGCGCATTCTCTGTGAGCCTGCCCGCAGGTGTGAGATCTGCACAGCCGGTAACCGTAAATTATACGATTACAGGTACCGCCGTTAATGGAACAGATTACGCAACACTCTCCGGCTCCGTGGTAATACCTGCCGGTGATAATAGTGTGCCTGTACCGGTAACCGTTACAAACGATAATATCATTGAAGGAACTGAAACAGTGATACTCACTGTTACAGATGGCGCTTCACAGAGCTTTGTCTTCACTGCCAGCACTACCAATGGTAATGCTACCGCAAACATCGCAGACGACGATGCGGTTGCCGCTAACCTGGTACTCAGTGTCGCCAAATCAAAAGATGCCGCTGAACCAGGCACCAACGGCTCGTTCCGTATCAGTTTGCCCGCAACGTATACTGCATCAGCGCCTGTAACTGTAAATTATAGTATCTCAGGTACTGCCGCTGCCGGCTCCGACTATGCCGCACTTAGCGGTACTGCAACCATACTCGCCGGACAAAGCGGTGTAACAATACCCGTGAATGTTATAAATGAGCAGATCATTGAAAACACGGAAACCGTGATCATGACGCTCACCGGCGGAACTTCCGGCAGCTTCACCTATACGGCCAGTACTACCAATGGTAATGCTACCGTGAATATTGCAGATGATGACAACACAGCCGCCAACCTGGTGCTGAGTGTGATCAGAACCACTGATGCCGCTGAACCTTCTACTAATGGCGCATTTGTGGTCCGCCTGCCGAGAGGAGTGACCGTTTCAGAAAATGTCACCGTAAACTATAACATGGGCGGAACGGCTACCAATGGCACTGACTACACCAGTCTGAATGGCACGGTAGTAATCCCCGCAGGTCAGGACAGCGTATTAGTTCCGGTAACCGTAACCAATGATATGATCATTGAAGGTGACGAAACAGCTATCATGACACTTATAAACGGAGCAAGCACCAGCTTCAACTTCACCGCGAGCACCACTAATGGTAACGCTACCGTGAATATCGAAGACGACGACAATACGCCGACTGGTCTTGTACTGAATATCTCTAAAAATACAGATGGCGCAGAACCATCCACTAACGCGGCATTCACGATCAGTTTGCCTGCCGGATACACCGCCTCCCAGGATATTACCGTGAACTATACCGTAGCCGGTACTGCCACCAGCGGTACTGATTATGGAGCACTCGGCAACACCATTGTGCTGCCTGCAGGTAAAGACAGTGTGTCCCTGCCGGTAACAGTAATAAACGATCAGATTATTGAGAATACGGAAACAGTGATCGTTACATTGACAGGAGGAACCAGTACCAGCTTCAACCTGGTAGCCAGCAGTACCAACGGCAGCGCCACAGCAAATATTACAGATGATGAGGCCAGCAACCCGGCCAACCTGGTGCTGGGCATTACACGCACTGATGACGCAGCTGAGCCTTCCACCAATGGGGCCTTCAAGGTAGGTTTCCCTACAGGTATCACGGCTGCAGAAGATGTTATCGTAAATTATACCGTAGCAGGTACTGCTACCACCGGTGCGGATTACACCGCCTTAAGCGGTACAGTGGTGATCCCGGCCGGTCAGGATAGTGTAGCCATCCCCGTTATTGTTGCAAACGACCAGATTATTGAGAATACAGAAACGGTGATAGCAACCCTCACAGGCGGATCATCGGCCAGCTTTACCTTCACCGGTACCACTAACGACACCGTGAATATCGCTGATGATGATAACGTGGCAGCCAACCTGGTGTTGAGCGTAACTAAAACAGGAGACGGTGCAGAACCAGGTACCAACGGCGCCTTTAGTATCAGCCTGCCAGCAGGTTACAGGGCATCGGAAGATGTTACCATCAACTATACCATAGCTGGTACTGCTACCAGCGGCACAGACTATACCGCTCTCGCGGGCACAGTAGTGCTCCCTGCCGGAGATAACAGTGTAGCCGTTCCGGTACTTGTACAAGACGATTCAGTGATTGAGAGTACCGAAACCGTGATCATGACGGTTACCGGCGGCGCCTCCACCAGCTTTACGCTGACCGGTAGCACCACCAATGGCCGCGATACAGTGAATATTACAGACAATGACAATACTGCCATTAACCGCGTGCTGAGCGTAGTGAAAACTACCGACGCCGCTGAACCAGGCACTAATGGCGTATTCACCATCACCCTGCCGCTGGGTGTTACAGCAGATGAAGACATCACTGTAAATTATACCATCGGTGGTACAGCAACCAGCGCGAAAGATTACACCGCGCTGAGTGGTTCAGTGATAATCCCTGCGGGCGAGGACAGCGTAACGGTAACAGTACCTGTTATCAACGACCAGGTAATTGAAACCACCGAAACCGTGATCCTCACGCTTACAGGCGGAGCAAGCACCAACTTCAACTTCACTGCCAGCACTACCGGTGGTAATGCTACCGTGAATATTGCAGATGATGATAACATCCCGGCTAACCTGGTGATTAATGTTACCAATCCTGTTAACGGTGCAGAACCGGCTACCGACGGCACATTCACAGTAGGGTTGCCAACGGGATACACAGCCGCGGAAGACATCACCGTTCACTACACCATAGGAGGCACCGCTACAGGGGGCGCCGATTATGCCGCCCTGAGCGGAACAGTAGTGATCCCTGCGGGTCTGGGTAGTGTGCCCGTAGTTGTAGACGTGACCGATGACGACATCATAGAAAATACGGAAACAGTAATATTAACGGCGACAGGGGCTACCTCCACCAGCTTTACACTCGTGGCAAGCAGCACCAGCGGAAAGGATACTGTGGATATCGCAGACAACGATAACACAGCGGCTAACCGGGTACTGGGCGTAAGTAATGCGGGCAATGCAGCTGAGCCGTCAACAAATGGCAGCTTTAAGATCGGATTGCCGCTGGGGGTAACCTCGGCCGAAGATATTACCGTGAATTATACGGTAAGCGGTACAGCCCTGGCCGGCGGCGATTACACCACCCTCACGGGTACAGTGATAATTCCTGCCGGAAAAGATAGTGTAGTGGTACCCGTTACTGTGATTAACGATCAGATCATTGAAAACAGTGAAACGGTGATCCTCACGCTTACAGGTGGTACAAGCACCAGCTTTACCTTCACTGCCAGCACTACCAACGGTAATGCTACCGTGAATATTAACGATGACGATAATACCACTGCGAACCGTGTACTGCTGGTAACCAAAACAGCGGATGGTGCAGAACCAGGCACCAACGGCAACTTCAAGGTAAGCCTGCCTGCCGGTATCACTGCTGCAGAAGACATCACCGTGAATTACGCTATCACCGGCACCGCCGTGAATGGTACGGATTACGCTAACCTTACCGGTTCAGTAGTAATACCTGCCGGCGACAACGAGGTAGCTGTACCGGTAGTCGTAACAAACGACCAGATCATTGAAGGAACTGAAACCGTGATCATGACGCTGACAGGCGGTTCCTCCACCAGCTTTGCATTCACTGCCAGCACTACCAGCGGTAATGCCACCGTAAATATCGCAGATGACGATAACACGGCTGCTAACCGCGTGCTCCAGGTAACCAATAGAAACGACGGCGCAGAACCAGGTACGAACGGCAGCTTTAAGATCAGTTTCCCTACCGGGGTTACTTCATCTGAAGACATCACCGTTAACTATACCATAGCAGGTACTGCTACAGGGGATAAAGACTATACCGCCATCACCGGGGTGATCACCATCCCTGCCGGTAAGGATAGTGTAATAATACCGGTTACGGTAACAAACGACCAGATAATAGAAGGTACTGAAACCGTGCTGATGACCCTGAACGGTGGTACATCTGCCAGCTTTACTTTCACAGGAACAAGTAGTGCTACGGTGAACATCACGGATGATGATAACACAGCGGCTAACCGGGTACTCAGCGTCACCAAAGCAGCAGATGCATCAGAACCTTCTACAGCCGGTGCATTCACGATCAAACTGCCTGCTGGTATTACGGTATCAGAAAACGTAACCGTAAACTATACCATCGGCGGCACCGCCACCGCAGGTACTGATTACACCGCTCTCAGCGCATCGGCAGTAATACTGGCCGGTCAGGACAGCGTTACTGTACAAGTACCAGTGATCGACGACAAGCTCATAGAAAATACAGAAACAGTGGTGATGACGCTGAACGGCGGCACTTCGGCTAACTTTACATTCACAGGCAGCAACAGCGCCACCGTCAACATACTCGATGACGACAGCACCGCTGCTAACCGCATACTGAATGTAACCGCCACCAAAAACGCGGCAGAACCAGGTACGGCCGGAGAGTTTACCATCAGCCTGCCTACGGGTATCACCTCATCTGAAGCAGTTACCGTGCACTACACCATCAATGGTACTGCCACCAGCGGAGCAGATTACACCGCCCTCAGCGGCACCGTGGTAATCCCTGCAGGGCAGCCAAACGTTAAGGTAGCAGTACCGGTGATCAACGACCAGATCCTGGAAAATACCGAAACGGTGAATATGACTATCACCAATGGTACTTCTGCCAGCTTCGCCTTCACGGGTGGCGGCACAGCAACGGTGAACATCACAGACGATGAGAACACAGCTGCCAACCGCACACTGAACGTTGTAAAAACAACAGACGCAGCAGAACCTGGCACTAACGGAGGATTCAAAATCGGCCTGCCTTCAGGTATCATTACTTCCGAAGCCATCACCGTAAATTATACCATCGGCGGCACTGCTGCCAGCGGTAAAGATTATACCGCCATCACAGGAACAATTACCATCCCTGCCGGTAAGGATAGCGTGATCGTACCGGTAACCGTAATCGACGATCAGTTGATCGAAAACACGGAAACCGTGGTCATGACACTGAACGGCGGAACATCCACCAGCTTTGCCTTCACCGGTACTGGTAATGCTACTGTGAATATTACTGATGATGAAAACACCGCAGCTAACCGTGTGCTCACTGTCACTAAGGTAACTGATGCATCAGAACCAGCTACCAACGGTGAATTTAAAATCAGCCTGCCTGCCGGTATCGCTTCTTCCGAAGATGTGACCGTTAACTACACCATCGCCGGCACGGCCACCAGCAATACGGATTATACTGCCATCACCGGAATCATCACCATCCCTGCGGGGACAAATAGCGTGAGCGTACCGGTAACAGTAATAAACGACCAGTTGATAGAAAATACCGAAACGGTGATCATGACATTGAACGGCGGTAACGCTGCCAGCTTTGTCTTCACCGGCACCGGTAATGCTACTGTAAATATTACGGATGACGAGAATACTGCGGCCAACCGCGCGCTGACCGTCACCAAAGTAACAGATGCATCAGAACCTGGTACCAACGGGGCGTTCAAAATCAGTCTGCCTTCAAACATTGCTTCATCTGAAGACATCACTGTAAACTATACGATCGGTGGTACTGCTACCAGCGGTACAGACTATGCCGCCATCACTGGAACCATCACCATTCCTGCAGGCCAGGACAGCGTGATCATACCGGTAACAGTGATAAATGATCAGCTGATAGAAAATACAGAAACCGTGATCATGACGTTGAACGGCGGAACATCCACCAGCTTCACCTTCACCGGCACGGGCAACGCTACCGTGAACATCATCGACGATGAAAGTGATCCGGCTGGTAAAGTGCTGAGCGTAGTGAAAACTACCGACGCAGCAGAACCGGGTACCGATGGTAAGTTTACCATCAGCCTGCCTGCAGGTGTTGCTTCATCTGAAGATGTTACCGTGAACTACACCATCACCGGTACCGCTACCAGTGGTGCAGACTACACCGCACTCACCGGCACCGTGATCATCCCGGCCGGTCAGAACAGCGTGAGTGTACCAGTAACAGTAGAGGACGATCAGCTGATTGAACACACCGAAACCGTGATCATGACACTGAATGGCGGCGCTTCCACCAGCTTCACCTTCACGGGTACTGGTAATGCTACCGTGAATATTACAGATGATGAAGACACACCTGCAAACCGGGTACTGAACATCGTGAAGAAAGCAGACGCAGCTGAACCTGGCACCAACGGTGCATTTACAATCAGCCTGCCTGCAAATATCAGGTCCTCCGAAGACATCACCGTGAATTATACGATTGGCGGTACTGCTACCAGCGGCAAGGATTATACTGCCATCACCGGAACGATCACCATCCCGGCTGGCCAGAATAGTATAGACGTCCCCGTAACAGTGGCAGACGACCAGATCATTGAAGTAACTGAAACCGTGATCATGACGCTCAATGGCGGAACTTCCACCGGCTTCGTATTCACCGGCAACAGTAATGCTACCGTAAACATCACGGACAATGAAAGCAGCACACCAGCCAGCCTGGCACTGACCATCGCCAAAGATAAAGATGGTGCTGAACCAGGTACCAATGGCGGCTTTAAGGTGAGCCTGCCTACAGATATCACATCATCTGAAGACATTACGGTGAATTATACTGTAACAGGTACAGCCACCGCCGGCTCAGATTATACCACCCTCACCGGCACCGTGATCATCCCGGCAGGCGAGAATAGTGTAGCCGTTCCCGTGGTTGTAAAAGAAGACCAGGTGATAGAAGTAACAGAAACAGTGATAGCCACCCTCAACGGCGGCTCTTCTGCCAACTTCACCTTCACCGGAAATGGTAATGCTACTGTAAATATCACCGATGATGAAAGCAGCACGCCGGCCGAACTGGCGCTGACCGTCACCAAAGGTGCAGACGGCGCAGAACCTTCCACTAACGGCCACTTTACCATCGGTCTCCCAACCGGTATCACTTCATCAGAAGATATCACGGTGAACTATACCATTGCAGGTACCGCTACGCCGAATGGAGACTACACCGCCCTTACAGGTACGGCAGTTATCCCGGCCGGTCAGATTGGTGTTACCATACCGGTAACCGTATCAGACGACCAGATCATAGAAGGTACAGAAACCGTGATCCTGACACTGAACGGTGGCACATCCACCAACTTTACCCTCACAGGTACCGGCAGTGCTACCGTAAATATCACTGATGATGAAAATAACCTGGTGCTGAACGTCACCAAAAATGCCGACGGTGCGGAACCAACTACCAACGGCGGCTTCACCATTGGTTTGCCAACCGGTGTTACTGCTGCCGTGGATATCACCGCCAGCTACACCATAGCAGGTACGGCTAAAGGCGGCGCCGACTACACCACCCTTACAGGTACGGCAGTGATCCTGGCAGGCCAGAGCAGCGTTACCATACCGGTAACCGTAACCGACGATCAGCTGATTGAAGGAAATGAAACGGTGATCATCACAGCAACCGGCGGCACCGCCAATGGACTTGTGTTCACACCGGGTACCAACAATACCGTTACCATAAACATAGCAGATGATGATAACAAGGGCCTGGACCTGGTTGTAAATGCCACTACACCAAATGCGGCAGAACCAGCTACAGCAGGAGCGTTTACGATCAGCCTGGCAAGCGGCAAATTACCTGTGGAAGACATTACCGTTACCTACACAGTAACTGGTAGTGGCACAGCAGGCGCCGACTACACCGCCCTCACCGGCACCGCAGTAATTCCTGCAGGCCAGAGCAGCGTGATAGTACCGGTAAATGTAACAGACGACGATCTGATAGAACCAGCAGAAACAGTGGTACTCACCATCACAGGCGGTAAGTCGGCCAGCATTAACTACACGGCAGGTACCAGCAGTACTGCCACTGTAAACATTGCAGACGACGATCACACTAACCTGAACCTGCTCGTTACCGCCAGCAAACCGGATGCTACTGAACCGAATGTCAACGGGGCGTTCACGATCAGCCTGGCCAGCGGCAAGCGCACAGCCGAACCGATCACTTTACAATACATGATAGGTGGTACCGCTACACCGGATGCTGACTACACCGCCATTACCGGAACGATCACCATCCCGGCCGGCGCCAGCAGTGTAACCATACCGGTGAGTGTACTGGACGACAGTGAAGTAGAAACACCGGAAACAGTGGTGTTCATGCTCACCGGCGGACAATCAGCCAGCTACACCTTCACAAAAGGTGCTCCAGGCGACGCTACGGTTACGATCACCGACACCGATAAACTGGCGGGAGACCTGGTGGTTACCAAAGAAATCGTGACACCGGCAGTTGGTCCTTATCGCATGGGTCAGAACCTGACCTACCGCATCACTGTAAGGAATGCAGGTAATATCCCGGTAACCGCCGTGAAAGCAGAAGACCGCTTACCGGTACAGCTGGATGTGCCTAGTCATACTTCCGCAGAAAGAGGGGAGGTAGTAGTAACGCCAGCCACTAAGCTGATAGAATGGAACATCGGTGACCTGGCAGTGGGAGCTTCCGTACAAATGACGCTGACAGCCCGCGTAATAGAAGGCGGACAGCTGATCAACGAAGCTACTGCTTACAGTACAAACATGCCGGACGCCGACAGTGCCAATAACGTAGGGGTATCTGCAGTAGGAATAGAAGGTTCAGATTTATCCTTCCCGAATGTGATCACGCCAAACGGCGATGGTAAGAACGAAAGGTTCATCATCGGCGGGCTGGAGAAATATCCGGGTTCATCGCTGTACATCTTCAACCGCTGGGGCGGACAGGTGTACCAGTCGAAGGATTACCGTAACGACTGGAACGGTGCTAACCTGAACGAAAGTACCTACTACTATATACTGGAAGTGAAGAAGGAGAGTGGAATCAAAAAGTATAAAGGCTGGATAACAATACTGCGGTAAAAGACAAAAATATTATCTGCTACAAAAAAAGTAAAAGATGCAAACAGTACTCAGAGCAGGAATAATGGTGATGCTGCTGGCGATAGGAATGCGTGGAGCAGCGCAACAGAACATACAGTTCAGCCAATACGTGTTCAACGGGTTAAGCGTTAACCCTGCCTATGCAGGCTATAAAGAAGACCTGTATGTGAATGCCGTATACCGCCATCAATGGGCCGGTTTCCCCGGCGCGCCCCGTACGGGCGGCGTGTCGATAGACGGGGTGACGCCGGCCAGTGATAACAAGGTGGGGCTGGGACTGCAGATGTTGTTTGATAAACTCGGTCCGCAGGATGCCTTGTCGCTTTACGGTTCTTACTCCTACCGGATTCCGCTGGATGATGAGGATACGCGCCGGCTTTGCTTCGGGCTGGGAGGAGGCGTTACCCAGTACTCTATCGACGGTTCGGCCCTGCAATACATCGATAACGATGATGCGGCCCTTCCGTTGGGAAAGAAAAGTGTATGGGTACCGGATGCCCGCTTCGGGGTTTATTATTACACACCGCGCTTTTATGCAGGCGCCTCCATCATGGACCTGTTTTCGCTCTATACCGATGCAACCCGCTACAGCTGGAAAGGAAACAACTATTCTACGATCCGCAAAACACAGCACCTGTATGTTACCACGGGTGCTATGTTTCCGCTGGGCGACAACCTCCAGCTGAAGCCTTCGATCCTGATCAAGGAAGATTTTAAAGGACCTACCAACGTAGACATTAATGCTTTCCTGCTGATTGGTGAAAAGCTGTGGACGGGCGTCTCTTATCGCACCGGTGTAGGCGTGTGGAACAAAACCAACCTGCAGAAGGACCTGAGTGAGCTGGACGCAGCCAGCGTGATGGTGGAATTCTACGCTACAGAAACGCTGCGCATCGGGTACTCCTACGACCTCAGTATTAATAAAATGGCAGGTTACCAGGGAGGATCGCATGAAATATCACTAGGCTTCTTAATTCCTTCGAAAAATTTCACTGTAAAGAATCCCAGGTATTTTTAACCATAGTTTACTACCCGTATGATACGTCGCACTATAATTACCATCCCGCTGTTTCTTATTGCCTTCAACCTGTACAGCCAGGAGCAGAAAAGCATGTCGCAAATGGCTGAAGCAGCCTATGCACGGCAGGAGTATGCAGAGGCAGGAGCGCTTTATAACAGGATTGCCCGCAGCAAGGGAAGTAAGATGCCGGTAGATCAGCTGATGAAGATGGCCCATAGCTACCAGGAGATCGGCTACTTTAAGGAAGCTTCGGATGTATACAAGGAAATCACGGAGCGGGCCGACCGGCCTTCGTCTGCCTATTTTGCATATGGCGAAGCGCTCCGGCAACTGGAGCAATATGATGCCGCAAAGCAGCAGTATGCGTTGTTCACCACCTCCAATGCAGATAGTCTTAAACTAAAAGAGATTGCACTGCAGGGTTGCGACAGCGCCGTTGTATGGCTTAAACAGGCAGCGCCTATACAGTTAAAGCCGGTGAAAGAGCTGAACACACAAGGCTCCGACCTGGTAACCGGCGTGGTACAGAAAGGTTTACTGCTGATGTCAAACGGGTACCGCTCTATGGCACTGAATAACGGGTCGCAGGCAAAACCTCCGATCGATAAACGCACGGAACAACCTTACTATAAAGCATACGTTTACCAGCAATATGCCGGTGGCAACCACGATATGTTCCTGGAGGAACTGGCGCCTGCGCTACTGGCCAAATACGATTATCATATTGGCCCGGTGTGTTTGAACACCACAGAAGACACGCTCTATGCCACCATCAACATACAGGGCAAAGGGGTTCCCGTTACCGGTAAAGGACTGGTAAATGGTGTTCGCCAGTTGCAGATCTATCAATCTGTAAAAAAGAATGGCAAATGGGAAGCACCGGTACTGATGCCCGGCATCAATGTAACAGGATATTCTTCCAGTCACGCGGTACTAAGCAGCGGCGGCGATATATTGTATTTTGTATCTGACCGCCCGGGCGGTCAAGGACAAACAGATATCTGGTACGCCGAAAAACAGGCAGACGGTTCCTGGGGCGCGCCGGTCAACTGTGGCAGCCAGATAAATACCGTGGCAGCAGAAACCTTCCCCACCGTTAACGAAGACGGCATTCTTTATTTCTCCAGCAGGGGATATGCAGGAATGGGTGGTTATGACATTTACCGCGTAAAAGGCGGCAAATCCAGCTGGGAAATACCGGAGAACATGAAAGTACCTTTCAACTCCGGCGCAGACGATTTAGGGCTTATTTTGAAACGTAACGGCTATGAAGGTTACCTGGCTTCGAACAAACCAGGCAGCATGGGTAAAGATGATATCTATTATTTCTCAGATGCCGAATACTTTACCAGGATCAACCGCAGGGAAAACCCGCCGGTGATAACAGATCATACGGCCCCTCCTGTGACTGGCGACCAGCCTGGTGGAGGAAAGAAAGGACATACGCCGGAAGAAGAAGAGGATAGAAAGAAGCTGGAAGAACTGAAGTTCTTCTATGATTATAACAGCGCCTCACTGCTCAGCGAATCCCGCAGGATCCTGGACCAGGTGGCGGCGGTGCTGAAACGTCACCCCGACTGGAAGATCGTAATTGCATCTTTTGCTGATAACCGCGGCTCTGACCAATATAACACTGATTTGTCGGCCTTACGTTGTTATGCGGTAATAGATTACCTCGTTAATAAAGGGATCGATTCCAAACGCCTCTACTACACCAATAACGGGGAGAACAATCCTGTGAACGGCTGTAAGGATGGTGTACCATGTAAGGAAGAAGACTATAAGCAGAACAGGCGCACCGAACTGCGGATCAAATGGTAGCACTTCGCTGAACTTATACCATACAAAAAAGCCTTCAAATCATTTCGGTTTGAAGGCTTTTTTCTTGCAGGTAATGGCTTTACACATTAAACTGCCGCAGGTGATGGTCGAAATGTTTACAGGCAAGAATACCAATTTCGTCAGGAATAAATATAAAAAGCCAAACGGTGGCTTAGTGTAATATTTTGACTACTTTCAGCAACTAATAGTGCAAACGCTGAAAATGAAACTACGATCCATCCTGACAATGCTGCTGTCCTTAACTTTTGGCGCCGCCTTTTCCCAAGCAGAAAGCCCGGGAAGCAGGTATATATCGGCAAAGTTTGAAAAGTATTACAACAACGGTCAGTTTGATAGCATTTTTGCTACATTTTCTGAACAAACAAAAAACGCTTTGCCGTTAGATAAGACAAAAGCATTTCTCACCAATTTGAAAAGCAATTATGGGAATATTATAAAGCGTACATTTTTGGAATACCAGTCTTCATTTGCCGTATACAAAACAGCGTTTGATAAAGGTGTCATTCTTCTTAACATTTCAGCCGACAAGGATAGCACTATCAACGGGTTATATGCAAAGCCATATGTGCCGGATACATTGCCGGTATTGCCGCGGAATATCACCGCCATGCACCTGCCTTTTAAAGGGGAATGGACGGTGTTCTGGGGCGGGGATACAAAAGAATTAAACTATCACGTAGCAGTTAAATTCCAGAAAAATGCATTTGATATTGTAATTAATAACCCGGAAGGGAAGAGTTTTAAAACCAATGGGAAAACAAATGAGGACTACTATGCATTTGGACAACCCATCATTGCGCCATGTGATGGAGAAGTAGTTTTAGCGGTAGATGGGGTTAAAGATAATGTGCCGGGAGAGCTAAATCCCATGTTTGTTTCAGGCAATACTGTTTTGCTGAAAACCAAAAACAAAGAGTATGTTTTCTTTGCACACTTTAAGCAGCATTCAATTAAGGTAAAACAAGGCGATGTAATAAAACAAGGGCAATTGATAGGACTATGCGGAAACTCAGGAAATTCCTCTGAACCTCATTTGCATTTTCACCTTCAGAATGTGGAGAACACCAACCAGGCAACCGGTATAAAATGCTATTTTGAAAAGTTCAACGTAAACGGCGTTGTAAAAACAGATTATTCACCCATTAAGGGTGATAAGATAAGCGAAACCAGGTAATCTATAAAAGTAGCTCTTATGGATTCTTCATTAAAAATAACATTGTGGCATCAGTTCGGAGCATCTATTGACATGCTCGAAAATGCGTTAACTTTTTGCCCGGATGAACTATGGGATACCCCTGCTAAGTTCTGGTATATCGGGTATCATACCTTGTTTTTCCTGGATTTTTATTTGTCTGATGAAACACCAATGGAAAAGGACTTTTTACCACCGGCGCCATTTACGTTATCTGAATTTGGCACCGGGATGCCGGAACGGGTGTATGATAAAACGGAGTTGCTGACATACCTCCGGTTTGGGCGTGAGAAGCTACGGGATCTGCTGACAAGGTTAACTGCTGAAGATATTTTGACGAAGCGGTTTGTTAGTGAGTACAAGGATTATAGTATATTGGAAATACTAATTTACAATATGCGCCATGTGCAGCACCATACCGCGCAACTGAACCTGTTATTGCGCCAGGAGGTGAAAGATGCACCGGATTGGGTATCCGCAACAAAAGCAGATTTAGCACTTTAAAGCAGCAGCGATTATAAATTAATATACCTGGCAATCAGGATGGTAAAATACTTGTTTCCAGGTATTGCCGGGGGTATTCAACCAGCATAACTTTGCGGTATTAATTAACCCAATACACGCAAAGAGATGAAAAGGACAACACGGATTTTTTTTAGTTTGTGCCTGGTAATGGTGGCAGGTTTGACATTTACAGGCTGCGGCGGTAAAGACGATCCTGCACCCGATAGTAAAAAAGCAACCTTTAAATTTACGGTTACAGTAGCAGGCGCTGATAATAAGGATCAGGTGGATGTTCGCGTATCCGCAGGGAATCATGATGCCAGCCAGTACGGATCACCTGTTTGGAAAATAAACGGGGTTACCCAGGGAAATGAAAATGTGATGATACTCGATATTGATAATTTTGTAGGAGGCGTAAAAACATATGTAGTTGAAACCGTTAAGCCGTTTAATTTTAGCGGATTAAGTGTAGGTGTCGTGAATAACGCCCAGGTTCCAGGCGCGGTAACGATCAGTTATAAGGCCGAAGTAGATGGCAAGGTGGAAACGAATGTGCAAAATGTGGCGACTGCTGCCAGTCAATCTTATAATAAAGAATATACTTACGTAGCAAAATAATTTTTCATTGCGGTTAACGTCAATAAATCCAGGGAACGCTTTACAGGGCGTTCCTTTTTTTTGTGACAAACCAGGGGGTTACTTCTCCGATACTTTTCAGATACTTAGGAGTCGTGTATATGTTATACTCCCCATATACTCCCCATATAGTCCCCCTGTACTCCCCCTATAGTCCCCATACTGTTCCGATACTGTTCCCATACTCTCACCATACTCTCATGATACACTCCCCATACATTCCCCATACACTATGACCGTTTCCGGGTCGCCCGATTCCGGCATAATCCGGCAAAAAGCGGCAAAAGCGGCATATTTGTTTTTTCCTGTTCCCTTCTGTGAATATTTTTGTGTTGTACTTCCTCGCGTAACTGATCCTTTGCAATTTTTCAGGTGTTGGATAACTTTTTTATATTTATAACAAGCAACAGGTTAATCAAAACTAAAAGAAATTAAACATGAAGCGGCATATTTTTATTATAATTTTTTTGATGGTAAGCCTGGTTTCCTGTAAATCGAAGAAGGCAACGGAATTCAGAGAAGCAATTGCTCAAAAGGAGAGGACTGCATTCCAGATTTTGGTAGGCAAAGGAGGGCCCGAGGAAGAGAAGTTGACATGCCTGGTAAATAACGACTTCAGTGGAGCCCTGCGTGCGGTAGATAAACAGGAACAGGCATTTGACAGTATCATCCGGGAGATAACCGCATTGCCGGCAGAAGGGATCAGCGAAGGAGCCGCATTAAAAACCGCTGCCATAAACTATTACATGTCCGTAAAAGATTTGCAGGTATTTGACCGCAGGATAATTGCAGCACAACAAGCCATGCACCAAACCAATGCAGACTCGATAGAGAATGCGCAGGACAAACTATTATTGCTGCAAAAAGAAAAACTGACGATGTCCGGGGTAAGGAATGAAAAAAGGACAGCGCTCCAGGAAGCCATCGGGAAATTCAATAAAGCGAACGATTTATAAGCGCCTGTAATCCAGGTGAAAAGGCCATTGTACCCAGGTGAACAGATTCATGAAAACCCGCACTGTGTCTGGAATATGGTCATTGTTAACATTATTTTAATATTACTTTCATTTCAACATAACCCCTCCGTACTATGTTTGCATACATCTTCTAAACACAGAAAAATGTGAGAACGTTTTCGGAAAAGACCCTAATCTCGCTGCTCAAAAACCAAAATATCCCTGCATTTAATGAGCTCTATTCTCGTTATTGTAAAGAGCTTTATGATGCCGCCTATAAAAGACTCCTTTCTAAAGATGATGTGCAAGACATTATCCAGGATATTTTTATTTCTATCTGGAACAATGCAGAAAACCTCGACGAAAACCTATCACTCCGGCCATATCTGTTCAAGTCGCTCAAGTACAAGGTGATAGACGCCATTTATAAGAACAAAAGTAATGCACACTTATCCTTAACTGATATCGGCGAAATTGATTTCATAAAGGAGAGCCATGATCCCCTGCTCGCCAAAGAACTTGAAACGTTCTTAAATAATGAGATCGATAATTTACCGGTGAAAATGAAACAGGTTTTCCTGCTGAGCAGGAAACATTACCTCCCCAATGATGAAATTGCCAAACAACTCTCTATATCTTCCCAAACTGTTAAAAACCAGATCTCTATGGCACTCAAAAGATTGAGGGAGTCGCTGGAAAATGCTAATATTCTCTGATCCGCACATTAAGGAATTGTTATCTCGCACCTGCCTTATGGTACTTCACCCCGTTTAAAGAGAAGTATATAGCATAAAGGCAAACTTGTGGATCTAAACGAAAAAAAAATCAGGGAGCTGCTAGGTCAGTATTTGAATGGTACACTATCGCCAGAGGAGAGCGAACAGGTAGAGGCCTGGTATTCATCTTATGATATCAGCCATCCTGCTTCACCAGCATTTTCTACTGAAAAGGAAGAGGAAGAAGCGCATCGGGCTATTTTAAAAGGTATTCATGGTAAAATAAAATCCCAGCCGCAAAGAACACCGGTAAGAAGGATGGGCAACATGATAAAAATAGCAGCGGCAGTAGGACTTGTTTTGATTTCAGCAGGAATCACTTTTTTCCTTAGCAAACCAGGTGGTAAACAACAACTGGCTGCTGTTATAGATTCGGCTGCCATGAATACGATTGAAGTGGCCGAAGGTAAAATGAAGCTGGTGGAGCTGTCGGACGGTACTAAAATATGGTTGAATGCAGCCACGAAATTCAGTTACCCGAAACAGTTTTCAGAGAAAACAAGAGAAGTTACCCTGCTGGAAGGTGAAGCTTTCTTTGATGTGGCGCATGAAACTAACCGGCCGTTTATTGTGCACAGCAAGGGCCTGAGCACACAGGTTCTGGGCACCTCTTTTAATATTGACGCCTATAATTTCTCTAAATGTGTGAGAATATCAGTGGCCACCGGTAAGGTTGGCGTGAACCGTGGCAAGGAAGTGATTGGATTTTTAACCCCTAACGAAGAGATTCAATATAAACTGCTGTTGAATAAATCTATCAAATCCACCAGCGATGGAAAAGCGGTAAGCTCCTGGCGGACAGGAATTATTGTGCTTGATTATGTTGACTTTGAGAGCCTTCAGGCCATTCTCTTTAATAACTATAACTACGTATTGAAAACAGGCAAACGGGATTTAAATCATCTTCATTTTTCGGCAACCATCAAAAAAACAGACCGTATTGAAGATGTGATGAAACTCCTGAGCTCCATCAATAAAACCAAGTTTTCTATTACCGACAAGACAATCGTAATGTATTAATAACCCGGTGTAATCCTGTTTAAACGAATGAAAATAACTGTAGCATCTTTAGAGCGATTTTTACGTATTTCCGTATTGTGTTTCCTTTACATTCTCAATGCCGGCATTCTGCTTGGCGCAGCGGATGTGAGGGCACAGAAACTTTCCGATACCAAACTGACGGTTAATTTTGAGCACCAGAAATTAACGACTGGCATTGAGAAACTGAAAGAATTAACCGGTTTATATTTTGCATATAATAAAGATCTTTTTAAAGAAACCCGCATTGCCCCCATGTCGTTCAGGGATACGCCGCTGGATGTAATATTGAACAGGATGCTGGAGAAAACAGATTTTTCTTACCAGGTTGTTAATAATAATATTCTTATCAGCTTAGATAATAATAAACGGAACCAACGGGCGGAACCAGGACGTGTATCGGGCAAGGTAACAGATGGGAAAACAGGTGAAGCCATTCCGGGTGTAACGATCATCGCTTCAGGAGGCTCCTCATACGGCAGTACAGATATCCAGGGAAACTATGTGCTGAAACTGCAGCCCGGACAATATAAGCTGGAGTTCAGGTACATCGGTTACCAGGCGAAGGTGATCACAGAGGTGATGGTAAAAGAAAATGGAACCACTTCTTTAGATATTGTTTTGCAACAAACCTCCCAGCGGCTGAAAGATGTGGTAATCACCAGCTCGTATCGCCGGGAATCGCAATCAGCATTGTATGCCCTTCAGAAAAGAAGTACGGCCATCACCGATGGGATTTCTGCAGAGCTGATACGCAGAACACCCGACAGGAATGCAGGAGATGCGATTAAGCGGGTAACAGGAGTAAGTGTGCTCGATGGGAAATATGCGGTGGTAAGGGGACTTGCAGACCGCTACAATTATACGCTGTTAAACGGAGGGCTGCTTCCCAGCACGGAGCCCGACAGGCGCACTTTCAGCCTGGACCTGATTCCTGCGCTGGCTGTGGAAAGCATTGTAGTAACAAAAACAGCGACCGCAGATTTGCCCGGTGAATTTGCCGGTGGCGTGGTACAGGTGAACACGAAAGATTTTCCGGATAAGGATTTTATTACACTGTCGCTCGGAACCGGCTTTTATGACGGGCAAACAGGGAAAGCATTTTTCAAAGACCGCAGCGGTAAGAATGACTGGATAGGCTTTGATGATGGTAAACGCGCGGTCCCGGATGAATTTAAAATGAAAGCCAGTGAGTTGGCCCAGCTCTATCCGGAAGAAAGGTTCCGGATCAGCAATGCGCTGAGCAAAGGCTGGGAGCCGGTAAGCAGCGGGAAAGCAGAGCCCATACAACAGGTACAGATTGGCTATGGCAAAACCTTTAACTTCAAAAATGATACGAAGTTTGGCATCGTAGCGTTGGCAAATTACCGCAAAGACCAAACCATTGACCAGGTGGAACGGTATGATCTTGCACGGTATAGTAAATACGAGGGCACTGCCGGCCCGGGAGACACGGTGAAGTTTATGCGGTCCTATTTTAATGAAGAAGCCTACCGGTACCTGGTAAATACGGGAGCTTTGTTGAACATCACCTACCAGTTTGGAAAGAACAAGATAGGCATTAAAAGCATGTTTAACCAGGACTTTGAAACAGTAACCACCATCAAAAATGGGGAGAAAACATTGGGAGAAGGGATTGGCGATATCGTAAACAGCAGGGTAGTGGATATGCACCCTACGCAAAAAACCTTGCTGGGTGCGCAACTCCAGGGTGAGCATCGGTTAGGGATAGAAGCACCGGTTACATTTACCTGGAATGTTTCTTATAACAAAATCAGGAAGTATGAGCCCAACCAGGTGCGGTTAGGTTATGTAAACCTGTACCGCGCAGATACGGTGAGATATAAAGACCAGGATTACTTTGTACCGGAGTTCGGTTCTGTTGAAAATTCAAGTAAACTATATTCCGATTTAAAGGAAGATGCTTATAATATCAATTTTGCGGTATCCACTCCTTTTAAAGTGGCAGGCCAGCCACAGATTGTCAAAGCAGGCGCTTTTACACAATTTCGGAAGAGAGAGTATATCACTTATAATCTTGGGTATTTTGATGCCGCCCGCGGGTTAACTACCGGCAATGATACAGGAGGTTTCCCAAGTGATTCGGCCATTAACTTCGGCCAGCCAATAGATAAGATACTCAGTCCTGAAAACTTCAGGCCCGGTGGGTTAGTGGCAGTAAATTATGAGCTGCCTGCGAATCAATACACCGGCGGGGCTAATCTGGCATCGGCTTTTGTAAACGTGGAGAGTCAGCTGCTCGACAATCTTAAACTGATCTATGGTGCAAGAGTGGAGTTTTATGCCATGAGCCTGAGCACCAACAAGGAGCTAAACCGCAAATTGCCCGGAAGCGGTGGAACAGGAGATGACCAGGCGCCTATAGATTATATCCGTTATAATACAGATGTACTACCCTCGGCAACGATCATTTACAGCCCGGTTACATCAATGAACGTGCGGGCGGCCTATTCAAAAACACTGACAAGGCCCGAGTTCAGGGAAATAAGCCCCTATAATTACTTTGATTTTGTAAGCGGGTATATGACCATTGGTAATCCGGAGCTTAACCGGGGAACGATTCAGAATCTCGATTTCCGGGTAGAATGGTTTCCTTCCGCCGCTGAAATTATTTCGGCATCTATCTTCAAAAAGAATTTGCATGATCCGGTGGAACTTACCACGCAGGCAACAACATCCACAACGAGGTTTGTACGCACGTACAGGAATGTGGATGAGGCATTGGTATGGGGACTTGAATTTGAGCTGCGTAAAAGCCTCTATTTTGGAACCGGCCCTGAATGGCTCCGTAACATTATCATCTTTGGTAATTATTCCCGGATACATTCCAAAATAATGGGAGAAACCGCAGGCTCCGGATTGGAGGTTACACAGAAATTGCGGGAAAGGCCATTAATGGGGCAGTCGCCTTATCTGCTCAATGCAGGGTTGCTTGTTAACGCATTTAAAAATACTTTCAGCTTTTCAGCAGCAATTAATCGTACCGGCCGGCGCATTGTTGTTGTTGGAACTACCGCTGAAGACAGGTCTGAAATCGGGGCCTATCCTGATATATATGAAAACCCTCGTAACCAGCTGGATGTACAACTTTCGCAAAAGCTATTGAAACAACGACTGGAACTCAGGTTGAATGCAGCCAATTTGCTGAACGACAGGTACATACAATACCAGGATTTTGATTTGAACGGCAAGTATTCAGGGAACACTTTTGACGGAACAACTTTTTCAAGGAAATCATTCAGTAATTACACATTCACAATTTCTTACAATTTTAAAAAGTAGCACGGAGAAAGAAAACGGTTTTTTGATGTGTGCGCGCACAAGCTGGTAAAACCGTAATTGATTTTTGTACTGCAAACAACGGCAATTGCTAAACACAGTTGCTGGTGGGCATGCCTTGTCTTAACCCTTGTAAAGGCGCTGATGTCCATTTTATGAAACCCACTTTATCATTAAAAATTTCAACAAAAATGAAAACGATCAGTAAACTGTTAACTATCGCAGCCCTGACGGCATCTTTTGCAGCGTGCAAAAAAGACGGAAACATTGAACGTGACGTAGTATCCGGCCCAGATCCCAACGTTGACACCATTAAAGGAAATGTTGTAGGTACTGTAAATTTACTCGCAACCAAAACTTACATTTTAAAAGGCCTGGTAACCGTAAAGAGCGGAGCGATCCTGAATATTCCAGCCGGAACAACCATCAAAGGTTATGATGTAGCTGGAGAAAAAGGCGTACTGTTAGTAGCCAAAGGCGGTAAATTAAACGCAAACGGTACATTGAACAACCCGGTTATTTTTACCTCTATTAAAGCTACTCCTACCAACGGCGATTGGGGTGGTATCATTATTCTCGGCCAGGCGCCAACCAATAAACCAGCTACAACTTTCATCGAAGGTATTCCTAACACATCAGATGCCCAGTACGGTGGTACAACGCCTGCAGATAACAGCGGTACTATCACTTACACACGTATTGAGTATGCTGGTGGTGTTTTCCAGGGTGCACTCGGAAATAACAATGAAGTAAATGGTCTGACTTTAGGCGGCGTTGGTTCCGGTACTGTGATTAATCACGTACAGGTAAGCTATAGCGGCGATGATTCCTTTGAGTTCTTTGGTGGTACAGTAAACCCTACCCACCTGATCTCTTATCGTGCAATTGATGATGACTTTGATTTTGATTTCGGTTACAGTGGCAGATTACAGTTCCTGGTTGCTTTGCGCGATCCTGAAGTTAATGACCAGTCTAAGTCTAATGGTATCGAATGTGATAACGACAATACCGGCGTAGCTACTAACGTACCACGCACACATCCGATCATTTCTAACTTAACCGTACTGGGTAACAACGGTGTGGCTGATTCTAACCCGGATTTCCCTGTAACTTCAGCCACTGGTGTTGACGGATCATTCCAGGCTGGTGCGCATTTCCGCAGAAATACCGGCTTGTCTGTACGTAACTCCATTTTCCTGGGCTTCCCGGCTGCTGGTTTACTGGTTGACGGAAACGTTACTGCAGATTCCCTGACTAACGGTGCGTCAGAATTCAGGAAGAACTTCGTTCATTCCAATACTTCAGGAAAAGCCTTTGCAGTTGCTTCAGGAACTACTTCCTACACAGATGCAACTTTAAAGACCTTCCTGACAAACGCTACCAATGCAAATGTTGAACTGGCTGCTGCGAGCGGCGCCGGCCTGGTTAATCCGTTTAACCTGAGCAGCGTTAACTCCACTCAGTTCTTCCTCACTTCCGGTGCTGCTCCTGCTACAGGTGCTGATTTCACCGGTGCATTCTCAACTGGATTCAGTTCAGTTGCTTACCGTGGTGCATTCCCTGTTTCAGGTGGTGCAAACTGGGCGACTGTAAGATCAGGTTCTCTCGGATGGACAAGATTCTAAGCAATTTTCAGAACATTTAATGATGGTGAGATTGGCATATCATGCCAGTCTCACCTTTGTAATATACCACCGTCAAAATAATATAAGCCAAATGAACAGAAACTATTGCCTGCCGATGATGCTCAGTGCCTTTCTATCCATTTGTTTGTTGTCATGTAAGAAGGATGATAATAAGTTAGAAACCCAAAAGCCAGTCGTGGCCCTGCCGGAAAAAATCGACGCAAACCGCACCCTGAAAAGCGATACCATTTACACCTTTGCGGTATCCGTGAATGTAACAAATAATGCCGTGCTCACTATTGAGCCGGGCACCGTTATTAAAAGCAGGAGCGTAGCAGCTGGCGCCGGAAGATCCGGTTATATTGCTATCGAAAGAGGTTCGAAAATTATGGCCGAAGGCACTGCGGAGAAGCCGATCGTATTTACTTCCGGCACACCTTCCGGGTTCCAGCAACACGGTGATTGGGGTGGACTGTATATTTTTGGCAAAGCACCTGTCAGCGCTTATGATGAGAATACCGGTGGGGCCGGTACAGAAATGACCCTGACCGGGTTAGGCGCGCTTTTACCTTCCGGCGGGGGAAATGATCCCAGGGATAATTCCGGTGTGCTCAGGTATGTGCGCATCGAATTTGCAGGAGTGGGATCTGCCGAATCATACGGACTGGCCTGTGTTGGCGTAGGGTCAGGCACCACCATTGAAAATGTGCAAACCAGCTATACACAAACTTCAGGGTTTGGCTTCTTCGGTGGAACCGTGAATGCAAAGCACCTGGTGGCATTTAATAACCGGCTGGCAGGATTTGTTTATTCAAACGGCTATACCGGCATGCAGCAGTTTATAGTGAGCTATAAACATCCTTATTTTGCTGCCCCCGGACCTTTTATCAGCACCTGCGATGCATTATTGGTACTGAACGATACCAAGGGGTACCCGGTAGCGCCGGATACACGCCCGGTATTGTCAAACGTTACCGCTGTTGGCCCGTATAACAATCCTGGTTACAATAGCGCTTTACCCTGGAACGCCGCCTTAAATGTAAGTTATAGCGGGGCGTTTGTTTTGAGAAATTCTATTTTGATGGGAATGCCAAAAGGCGGGATTAAATTCAGCGACGATATCGCCGCACAGCGGTTAATGGACGGCACCTCCGAATTTTCCACCAACCTGGTGCATAGTAATATTTCAGCAGATGCTTTTACCGTAGATCCCGGGGCTGTTTACTCAATAGATGCAGCCGGCGTTACTGATTACGCGGTAAATCATCATAACAAAATGTACGTTAAACCGGAAGAAATCGGTCTTACCAACCCGTTCAAATTTGCGCTGCCTGAACTATTGCCCACCACCGGTGCGGCAGCTCTGACAGGCGCTGATTTCAGCGGGGAGCCTTTCCAGGGATTTTTTAAGAAAGTAAATTATATAGGCGCTTTCGGAACTGAAAACTGGATGCAAAACTGGACAGATTTTTATCCTTTTACCATTAAATATTAAGGCAATCAACAGCTGTTTGAACATACCGGGTCGTAAAATGGGCTTTTGTTTTTGCCTTTTCATGATATTATGGTGCCATCGCAGCCCGGCGCAGCAGATGGTATCAATGGGCGTGTTTTTATCCAGGCAAACGGTGAAAGACGCCGGGATGTCTGCCCGTATTTACCAGGGAACATATCCCGGTATGGCCGCCCGGTTTTCGCATACCGGCCGGGTAACACAGGAAGTGGGCGCCCGTGGGGCATGGGGAAAATTATATGCCAACAAAGGATCTGGCGCCATGCGATCAAAAGTTTTGGGGTTAGACTACAATATTTTATTTACGCTGGGAAAGACAGACAGAACCCGGTTTGAATTTGGCGCTGCCCTGGATAATTATCTCCATCTGAGGGAACAGCTGCATTACGTAAACAATCGTGATTACTATGAGTTTATCAGTTCCATTGGCCCCACTGCCCGGTACAGCTATGTATTTTCATGGCGTGATAAACAGGCCGGCAAAAACTGGGAACTAAGCACCCGCATCTTTTGCCCGGTGGCTGCTGCGCTTTCCACAGCGTATTCGGTATACGAAGGACAAGCCGGTTTGCATACGCCCTCATTGCGGACCATTACCCGGGATATTAAGCTGACAAGCTGGAACAAGCTTAACCGGTTTTACTGGAACACCGGCATAAAGGTGAGCATGCGCAAAGGCAGTGGCCTGTCTTTACACTATCAATGGGAATACTACCGGATTAAAGAGGTGAGCGGGGTACAATCAGCTATGCATAGTTTAACCATCAACTACTTTTTTTTATTATGAGGAATGTTGTCAGCATATGCATGGTGATGATGCTATTCATCGTTTCCTGTGAAAAGGCGATTATAAAAGAAGACAAGCAAAACCCTGTCGCTGTTTTTGAAAGCCTCTGGCATGCGATGGATACCAGGTATGCACTGTTCACCTATAAGAAAGTGGATTGGAAAGAAGCCTACCGGAAATACCGGCCGATGGTATCTGACAAAACCAGCACCGGGGAATTGTTTGATATTTGCACAGCTATGCTTGATCAGCTGATGGATGGCCATGTGGCCCTTATCAACGGGGAGCAGAAGCACACTTACACCGGTTATTACAATTCATATCCCCACAATTTTAATTTCGGCCTGTTAAAGGAAAAGTACCTGCCGGGAATTAACTACCAGGGTACATTGGCGTATACTTTCATAGAACAGTTTGGATATCTGCACATTCCGTCCTTTGGGGAGGAATTGACATTAGCGGATATCGACCGGGTGTTTGAGAAATTGGCAGATGTACAAGGGCTGATCATTGATGTGAGGGATAATGGGGGCGGTGGTTCTTTAAAAGTAGACAGGATCGTGGAGAAGTTGCTGCCGGAAAAGATGTTGCTGAAGTATGATATTTATAAGCGCGGACCGGGCCATGATGACTTCCTTCCGCCGGAGGCCAAATACCTGGCGCCCAGGCATCCTGTTTTGGCAGGCAAGCCAATGTTGATATTGACAAACAGGAGATGTTTCAGTTCGTGCAATGATTTTGTGCTGTATATGTCGGAATTACCAAACGCTGTTATAATCGGAGATCAAACAGGCGGTGGAAGCGGTACTCCGTTTGATTATGAGCTGCCCAATGGCTGGGTGCTGAAATACGCTGCTTCTATGGCTGTTTCTGTTGAAGGAACGAATATAGAAGGAGGGATTGCCCCGGATTATTTTATATCCAATAGTTTGGATGATGAAAGTAACGGGAGGGATGCCATTTTTAAATTTGCATTGGAACACCTGCAATAGTTTATCTTAAATATTAGAAATGCCTTCTTATATTACAAGTTGAAAATTATTGTTTACCCCAAAAAAGGGTGTTTACCGGAATCTATGTTGATCATCTTATTGCGTATAACCAGCTATGGCTGGGCGGCCATTGCGATTGTAGTATTGTCTGTACTGTTAGCGGTTAAAATATTAAAACGAAACAACCCGGGCGGCAAACCTGGCTGCATGGGGATAGGTTATGTTTCGCTGGTGGTATTTTGCCTGCTTAGTCTCTCTGCCACGCTTGCGGGTGTATTGGGCGACTTTGTGGTGAATGCGTTTACCTTGCCGCGGTATAAAGCGAAGGTGGTCAGTTTTTCCTCTTATGTATCGAAGGACAGCAAAAATAAAAACACTATCATGTATCGCTCCACGGTAGCCTTCACAACGAAAGACGGCACACCGGTGGAAATGGAAACCGATGTATCCTCCTCCGGCAAGCCGGATATCGGCGAGGTGATTACCGTGGGCTATGAACCCGGTATGTCTGCCGCCGGCGAGTTCTCCACAAGTAAATACCTGTTAATGAGTGGAGCGGCTGTTATGTTACTGGTAATGGGATATTTTGCAATAGGAGGTATTTTATATGCAATGGGCTGGCGGATGGCCTCTTTCTTTAATTCCGGGATGATCCTGCTGCTGTATTTCATCATACCTTTGGCCATGCTGTTTATGTTAGGCGGCATGGGATACGCGGTAGTGCAGTATTTCATGGGACTCCGGCCCGATATGCCGGTATGGGCGGTGGTAGTATGTACTTTTTTCTGCCTGGTGTTATCTGCCGGGATGCTGGGGTATTTCCGGATGCTTACGGACAGGCGGGCACGCACCCGTTAAATTTTTGTGGGGGCTGTCCCGAATTGCTTCTTGAAAGCAAATGAAAAATGCGAGAGGTCCTCGAAGCCAAGGTCCAGGTAAATATCGGAAGGCGTTTTACCTTTTTCTTTAATAAGATAATAGGCTTCCTGTAATCTCCGCTGCTGCAGCCAGCGGCTGGGGGTTGAATGAAACAGCTTTTCGAAATCGCGCTTGAAAGTAGCCAGGCTCCTGCCGGTCAGGTAAGCAAACCGGTTAAGGTCCACGTTAAAATGAAAATTCTTATTCATAAAAGCTTCGAGATCTATTTTTCCCGGCTCACTGAAATCGAATAATATATCTTTCATGCCGGGATTTACTTTTAACAACAGCAGCACTGCTTCTCTTAATTTCAATGTAACCAGCGCGGCATCATCTTCCCCGTTCAGTTGCATGTAGGGCGGCAGTGAATTAAAATAGTTTTTATACAAAGGATGGGGTTCCAGGGCAATGACAGCGTTGCCATTCACCTGCTTTTCGGCTTTATATCCGGCTTCCATACTAAACTCCCGCAGGAAGGGCTGATCGAAGTGAACGGAAAACGATTTAAACTCGCCGCCTTCGGGCGGTAGCTTGTTGAACTTCATCAGCCGGTTCCGCCTGCCGAGTCTGACATCACCGGGTTTAAAAATATATGCTTTGTTGCCATCATTCATGATCATTGTTCCCGACACCTGGTAGCTGAATACATAGTCCTGTATAAACTGTTCTCCCTCCCGGGTACTGATGGTGTAGCAGGAATACGCGATAGGGGATGGTTGTTTATTGAGTGAAGGCATTATTCAATTGTATTAATCCGTTTGTGTAAAACTCACTGCATCTGTAGAGACGCTTACCGGCAGCCACTTTTCCATTTCCTCATTTCTTTCCGCATTGGCTTCCCTTATCCGGTATATGGCATCGCTTCCAAGTACCAGGTGTACCGGGGGCGCAGGATGCTTAACCAGGTTAATGATTGCTTCCGCGGCTTTGTCAGGCGTGCCTGCGGGGCTAAAGTTACTATTTTTAAACAGTGTTATCCGGGTGCCCACTGTCTTTTCATAGCCCGCTATCTCCTGCGCGCAGGGCAAAGAGGCCGTCATGCCGGTGCGGAAACCGCCCGGTTCAATACTTGTCACCAGTATGCCCAATGGTCTTACCTCTTTAGCCAGGGCTTCGCTGAAACCGCTCAATCCAAACTTCGCGGCCTGGTAAATGGTGAGGCCGGGGCTGCCCACCCTGCCGCCTACGGAGCTGATTTGAAGTATCCTGCCCGAACCTTGCCGGCGCATATATGGCAACACTGCACGGGTGATGGCGATAGGTGCATACAGGTTCGTTTCCAGCTGGCTGAGTACCTGCTCATCGCTGTAGGCCTCAGCGGCGCCTAAGATGCCGGCGCCTGCGTTATTGACCAGCACATCTATCCGGCCAAAATGTTGAATGGTATTTTCAATGGCGGCGATGATCTGTGCGTTGTTGGTAACGTCCAGCTGCAGCGGATATATATTGCCGGGATACTTTGTTGCAAGATCTTTTAACAGGCCGGGACGCCGGGCGGTGGCCGCTACCAGGTCGCCACCCGCCAGTACAGCTGCTGTAAGGCTCCTTCCCAATCCGCGGGAGCTGCCTGTAATAAACCAAACGCTGGACATAATTTTAGTTTTATCAAAGGTCGGATTAACCGGGTAAGACCGGTTTGCTGAAACGTGGTGCAAACTGCTTTGTTAAAAAGTTCAGATTAATAAAAACAGACGCTCCTGTTGATGGCCGGGATTACATCCCCGAAAAAAATTTCCTCCTGCTTCACCCTTTTTCACTTTTCTGTTGCCTATGATGATAGTGGTGATTTAAATGAGGCAGCCGGCCGTTGGTTATCTGCAAAAAACAGCAACAGCATAATGCGGGACAACAGATGATGGAAATAAATCCGGATTTTATTATACTTTGTGCGGATAACAATGAAGTTACAAAGTGGTTTATGTACCAACCAAAATCAGGTGAAGTAGTTTCTTTCGAAGAACAGTTCAAACTTCACTACACCTTCCTGTGCACTGCCGCTTACTATGTAGTGGAAGATGAGGACGCGGCCAGGGATATTGTGCAGGATTTTTTCCTTTATTGCTGGAGTAAGCGGCATGTCATCCGTATTACCCACGATTTTAAGAGTTATGCCGTTCGCGCCATCCGCAACGCTTCACTGAACTATTTAAAGAAATCAGGCAAAACGTCGCTGGAGGAAATAGCCGTCATTGAAAACATGACGCAGCATTTTCCGCTGGAAGACAATGAAGCGGAAGCCGACCGCAATGCAGCGCTGTGGGCGGCTGTAGCCCGGCTGCCGGAGCAGCGCCGCCGGATATTCCTGCTAAGCAACCGGGATGGACTGAAATATAAAGATATCGCCGAAACGCTCGGTATCTCCATTAATACGGTGAAAACGCAGATAAAACTGGCACTGCAGTTTTTACGGAAAGAATGCCGGTGGATGAATATTTTCATCGCTTTCCTTTTTTTCTTAAAAAATAACTGACAGGCCTTCACCCTTTTTTCATAATTGTTTGCCCTTATTACCGAAGTTATGAATGAAAAAGATAAAGAAATAGACTGGGATAAGCTGCTGGACCTGATGGATGGGAACAGAACGGGGGAATCCCTGACGGAGGAAGAGCTGGCAATGCTGGCTGCAGCTAAAGAGATGCAGTCGAGACTGGGCGCGGAAAAATTCCCGGAAGAAGAGGGATGGCAGAGTTTTGTACAGGCCAGGGACCGCAGGCAGGCCCGCCGTTTCACACTGGTGAAGCTGGCCGCCGCAGCAATATTGGTATTGGCCATCGGGGCAGCATTATGGACATTCCTGCCCAGGCAGCACACGCCGCAGTTGGCCAACGAAATGCCCGTGGGCAAGGTGCGCCTCAAGTTATCCAACGGTCATGAAATAACGCTTGGCGGCGACACACAGGTTATTCAAAACAACGGCATCGCCGCTATCAAAGCAGGTCAGTCGTCATTGGTATACGATGCCGGCGCCGATCGTGCAGTAGTAACGGCGATGGATACACTGGAAGTGCCCCGCGGCTTACAATTCACCCTCCGGCTGGCCGACAGCACCAGGGTATGGCTCAACGCCGGTTCCCGGCTGATCTATCCTGCTGCCTTTAACGGCCCGTCACGGGAAGTGTATGTGCAGGGAGAAGCCTACTTCGATGTGGCCGCCGATATAGAACGCCCATTCCTGGTACATACAGGCAAAATGACCATGAAAGTACTGGGTACTGCCTTTAACGTAAACACCTACGGACCGGGTATACAAACCACTTTAAGCAGCGGAAAGCTGCTGGTCACCGCCGGCCAGGAGCATACCATACTGGCGCCCGATGAGCAGGCCGTTTATAATGATAAAAATGGTTCGCTGCAAAAAAGGACCGTGGAAGCCAGGGTGTTCACCGCCTGGATGGAAGGCGATCTCTTTTTTGAAGATGCCACACTGCTGGATATTACCGGCTACCTGGCCCGGAATTATGATTACGTTTTTGTTTTTGAAGATCCAACGCTCGAGAAAATAAGTTTTACTTTAGATATGCGCCGCCCGGCGGTTTTACAGGATGTACTGAACCAGATCAGCCATAGCATGGGTAATTTAAGGTTCCGGGTGGAAGGCAAAACAGTGCACATCATGAAACGTCAATAGTTAAGAATATCAACCGGAGTCAATCAGATTGCCAGTAGCCACCGGTTACTGCTTAAACCATAATACCAAACCAGAATGAGAAATTTATTGGGCTTGTCCTTCGCCTGGAAGGAAGCGCGGCGCTATGTCATGCGGTTACCTTACCAGTTGTTGCTTTTGCTGCTTCTTACCGGCAATGGGGCGTTGGCGCAGGATAGTATACAACAGGAAATATTATCGAGAAAGATTTCTTACGAGGCCAATAAATCATCTTTAAGCAAAGTGCTGAAGGATCTGCGTACGAAGATGCATATACGCTTTACCTATAACAGTGAGCTAATCCGGCGTCAGCCACCGGTTACGGTGAAAGTAAATGCGGTTTCACTGGAATCGTTACTCAAAAAACTGTTGCTTAATACCGGCCTGCAATTTATGGTGGAGATGGGCGGGATCATTATCTACGAACAGGAGGTGTCTGCAGAAAAGGCAACCAGCCAGTCGGTGATCCTCAGGGGAAGGGTAACCGACCCCCAGGGCTCGCCTTTGGCAGGGGTGAGCATTAAAGGACTTACCTCAAAGGAAATGACCGTAACACAGCCCGACGGGATGTTTATGCTGGTTGCCCGGGAGCAGGAACAGGTAAGCCTCTCCCTGGTAGGAATGAAAACGCTGCTGTACAAAGTGAAGGTGTCAGACGATCCGTTGATCCCTTTTAAAATGGATACCATTGCCCGGGAAATCCAGGAAGTTGTGGTGAACGGGTATCAGAAAATAGATCCCCGTTTAGCCACGGGCTCCGTATTAAAACTCAATGCAGCCGATATCTTACAGCCCGGTCAGCCGTCTGTAGACCGGATGTTGCAGGGCAAAGTGCCGGGGCTGATGGTGATCAACACCTCCGGTGGTGTGAATGCAAAGCCTACTATGCGAATCCGCGGTACCTCCACCTTAATTGGCAACGCCGCCCCGCTCTGGGTGATCGATGGTATGATACGCCCCGACCCCGTTAATATCTCCTCCGCATTGTTGAATAATGTACTCAGCGGTCCTTCCCAATCCAACTATGAACTGATGGGAAACGCCATCAGTGGTTTGAACCCCTATGATATTGAAAGCATCACATTTTTAAGAGATGCCGCCGCTACTTCTATTTATGGTACCCGCGCGGCCAACGGCGTAATTGTGGTAACCACTAAAAGAGGAAAGGCGGGTCCAGTGGAAGTAACCTACAATTCAAATATATCTTTCCAGGCGCGTCCATCCTACAACCAGCTGAACCTCATGAATTCGAAGGAACGCGTGGCTTTCTCAAAATCACTGATAGAAGATGGCGTGGTCTTTAACGGAAGTGAAAGTGGTTTCGAAGAACGTTTTTCGTATGAAGGATTATTAAGACAGTTGTATGCCAGGCAAATTACGGAAGCAGAATTCCGGGCGGGGGTAGGCACTATTGAAACCCGGAATACGGATTGGTTTAAGGTGTTGTTCAGGAACCAGATGAGCATGCAGCATGCGCTCAGCATGAGTGGCGGCGCGGGCAAAACCACCTATTACGCTTCCCTGAGCTATGGCGGCTTTAACGGCGCAGCGAAAGAGGATGGCAAGAAAACATATTCAGCGAATGTAAGTGTGCGCACGCAGATTGGTAAACGGTTGAACCTGGACTTGTCCATGCAAAGCAATTATATAAAATCCACCGGGTATTACCAGTCGGTAAACCCGTTGACCTATGCGTTGCAAACAAGCCGTATTTACAGCCCGGATGATTTTTACCCGGTGCGCACGCCGGGCAACCTGAGGGTTAATGAGCCCGTACAGTTAGTATGGCCACCGTATGTTTATAACATACAAAATGAAATCAGTCACTCGGAAAACAACAGCAGCACACATTCTTCCAGCCTGAATTTATCGTTGGATTATAAGATCAGGAAGGGATTGTTTTTTCGCCATTCTTCCAACGTTATTGTGAGTGGAGCCGATGGATTAACCGCAGCTGATGAGCAAACATATGCTATTGCGGTTGAACGCGGATGGAGCGCGGAGGTGGTGCCTACACAGGAGATGATGCTGACGGCGCTGCCCACAGGAGGCATGGCCTATATGATGAACCAGAAGAGTATGTCGCTCGGAATGCGGAACAGCATAGATTACAATACAGGCGTACGGAAGGACCGCGACCAGTTTAATTTTACGTTGGGTAACGAGGTGAGAAGTGAAACCGCCAATGGCCTTACATCCAGGGAACCGGGGTACTTTCCGGACAGGGGAAAGTCATTCTTTCCGACTGTAATGGGCAGGAAATTATATAGTTCAGAAACAATCAACGAAGCTATCGACAACTCCGTTTCCTATTACAGTACGGCCGCTTACAGCATGATGAACCGCTATGTATTGAGCGGTACCATCCGGACGGATGGCTCCAACAGGTTTGGGCAGTATTCCAACTCCAGGTTCTTACCTAATTACAGTATTGCTGCCCGCTGGAATGCTTCTTCAGAAAACTGGTTTCCCGTAAGCTCCCTGATCAGCGACTGGCAGGTGAGAGGTTCGTATGGCACACAGGGAAATGTGGTGAGTGCAGTAGGACCTAACCTGGTAGCCACTTATTCCCCCGTTGTGGGAGAAACAAGTCCCATTACCGGCAAACCCTACCTGCACATAAAAACCATGCCTTACCCGGAGTTGCGCTGGGAAAAAACCCACCAGTGGAACCTGGGCACCCAGGTAGCCATGTTCAATAGCCGCCTGCGGGTGAATGTTGATTATTACTCGAAGAAAACAACGGATGTACTGGACATGATAAAGATTCCTTTTGAATATGGTATGGATGTGATGTACAGGAACGGAAGCGAGTTATATAACCAGGGATGGGAAGCGATGATCAATGTAGATGCCATCAGATCGCGGAACACATCGCTCTCCTTTACGTTGACCACCAGCAAGAACAGCAACCGGGTATCTGACGAAATTATTCCCAACGACTACAATTCCTTTTTTAATGGCAGCGGACACTTACGCGGAAAACCAGTGAGTGGTTTCTACTCTTATATTTATAATGGTCTGAATCATAACAGCGGTTTGCCGATGTTCAGGAATTTAGATCTCAAGGAAAAAACCACCAACCCGGATGATTTCCTGGTGTATTCCGGGCAACTTCAACCTTCTTTCACCGGGAGTATTCAACCGGTGTTCCGGTACAAATCCTTTTCAGCAGTGATGTTGTTTTACGTGAGTATTGGCAGCAGCAAACGGCTCAATGATCCTTTCCCGCGCACAAATGCATTGAATGGGGTGCCGGCGCCATTTACCAATCTCAGCAAAGATTATTTAAACCGCTGGCGTAAACCGGGTGACGAATTACATACAGATATTCCTGTAGTGATGGATCTTTTAGCCACCCGGGACTGGCTTGTTATACCGTACAAAGTGCTCAGTAACCGTACCAATGTAAACGCCGGAGAAATATCCGTGGATCCGTTCCAGGCTTATAACATGTCTGATCTGAGAACCGTCAGTAACAACTATATGCGATGCAGCAATCTAAATCTTACCTACACCATTCCTGCTGTTAAGCTAAAGGGAAGCGGGATTAAGAATTTAAGCGTTGGCGCCGCCGTAAATAATGTTTTTACAGTTGCCAACAGGAAACTAAAAGGACAGGACCCTGAAATTGATGGCATCGGCACCACTGCATTGCCGCTTACCCGGCAATATGCTTTCAGCCTGAATGCTACTTTTTAATGTAACTAATTTCAATAACACAGCATGAAGAAATCGTTGCTTGTAATCATAGGCGCCTTGTGTCTGGTATCCTGCAAGAAGTTCCTGCAGGAATATTCTCCAACAGATGTAATACCTAAATCCACCCATGATTTCGGGGAAATATTATATTATGATGGATACCCTACCGCTTCCACATTGCTGCAACCCTGGATGGTATTCCTGGATGACGACACCCAGGGCTATACAGGACCACTCATGGCCCACTCAAATGCGCCACTCCTGCCGGCTCCCATCTTTCAGTGGCAACCAGACATGGAGCCCGCCACGGCCGCTGCCGGCAATGCTATCAATTTCAATACCTGGAGCACTTATTATAAGTTGCTGCTGGGCGTAAATGTAGCGCTTCAGTATATGGATAATTCAACCGGCTTGCAGGCCGACAAAGACCAGTTTAAAGGAGAAGCCTATACACTACGGGCGTTCTATCACTTTATGCTGGTGAATATTTATGCAAAACCCTATAATGATTCCCTCACTACACCCGATAAAAGTCCCGGCGTGCCTATCAGGAAAACCGCCGACCTCTCGGATGCTTTTCTCAGCAGGAACACCGTGAAAGAAGTGTACAACCAGATTGTGAGTGACCTCGACAGCGGTATTTACCTGTTGGATAAATACAAGGCTAACCGCGAATATTACCGGGTTTCCCATGTGGCTGCGCATCTGCTGGCCAGCAGGGTTTTCCTTTACATGGAAGACTGGGATAAAGCGATCAGTCATGCCGACGAAGTGCTGCGTTATCACCCGCAGTTAATGGACCTGAACACCTGGGGAGGGATGCCGGATACAGAAAATAAAATGCTGATAGGACCGTCTAATATTGAAAGTATCTGGAACTATGGACAGGGAGAGGAGCAGTTACCAAACACTTATTCAGAGGCATATGATATTTCGTACGACCTGGTGAACTGTTTTGAAGAGAATGACCTGCGCAGGCAAACAGGATTTTACATCAATCCGGAATTTATGAAAGAATTCCTGACGCCCGATTTTTCACAGATGAAGAATGTGCCATCCGTTTCGGGGCATTCTGCCGAATTAACCAATTCGTGGAGAAGTTCCGAAGCTTACCTGAACCGTGCAGAAGCCTACATCCAGAAATACAGGAAAACAGGCGATGGTAACGCCGCCGCACAGGCACTGGTAAGCCTGAATACCTTGCGCGCCAATAGAATTGACCGGGCTTCTTTCACCCCCTGGATCGTAAAACCGGGAGATGTATTGCTGCAAATGTGCAGAACAGAACGCCGCCGGGAACTATACCGCGAAGAAGCACATCGCTGGTTTGACCTGAGACGCTACGGCATGCCATCGATCAAACACATCTTTACACCCAACCAGGTAACGGTGCAGGTGTTCCGGTTGCCGGCACGCGACCCGCAGTATATAATGCCGATACCCACCGATGTACTATCAAGGAACCCGGCACTGACACAAAATCCCTTATTCGCAGGTAAGCGTTTACCGGAATAATTTCTTTCAACTGTAAATAATCATATATGAGATTATATTTCCTGATAGTGCTGTTAGTGGGAATAGCCTGTAATAAAGAGGCGGCATTAACACCGGATCCTGTCCAGCCCTTATATACGCTCCCACAGGGTAATCATGAGTATGATGATACGATAGTGGCCTGGTATAAAAAATACAACACTTTTGTCCTGTATAAATTTACACAGCTGGATTATGCTTATAACTACTCCGATAAGAAAACAGATAGTGCATTTAATGCTAATCCCGCTTATATAGCATCCACGTTACAGTATATAAGAGAGGAATTACTGGACGTATACCCGGAGGCTTTTTTAAAGACCACACTCCCTTACAAAATTTTACTTGCCTCCTATATCGGCGCAGGGAATACCCGTTCAGCAACCGGATTTTCTGCCACCAGCAGTATGCTGGCTATTGGCTGGGCCGATAGTACGCTGTCGAAAAAAACACCGGCAGAACGCAAGCAGATGCGTGGCTGGCTGCACCGAAGCTATATGGAACGCGTCGTTCGGACAGACGGCACTATTGTTCCTGATGCATTCAAAGCCCTGGCGCCGCCTTCCTACGGACAGGTACCGCCTGCCAGGCTCCTGGCAGAAGGCATCGTGGAGCCATACAACAACCAGCTGAATGTGGCCACTGATTTCCTGGCATTTATTCAATTGATTACCAGTCATACCAAAGATGAACTGGAAGCGGGCGTACTGCGCAGCCAGGTGGATGAAAAGGGATTGATAAGAAAGAAATACGATGTTGTTGTCAGCACATTTCTCAACAGATACCAGGTAGATCTTCAGGCGATCGGTAACAGGCCATAACCTGTACGGAGCCGTTGATATTCTTCGCATTAATATTTTTTGTATGAAAACATTGAAAGGAGCGCAACTCCTGCTATCAGGCGTGTTGGCCATTGCCGGCTTTACGGTTAAAGCCCAAACGCCCGCTGCTAACGCTACGCAGCCGTCGTACCACAGCGCCGTTATCACTGCTGCTATCAATAAGGTCACGAAAAAACATTACCATCCAAGGCCGATTGACGACGCCTACTCCGCGGCAGTATGGAACCGGTTCCTGCACACCCTGGACCCTAACAGTAACCTGTTCCTCCAGGAAGATGTGGCTGCCCTTGCGGTATATAAAACGCAGGTCGACGATCAGCTGAACACAGGCGCTACTACTTTTTTTGATGCCGCCTACGCGATATATGAGAAACGCGCTAATGAAGCCAGCCAGCTTTGCCAGCAGATCCTGGCCACTCCCTTCGATCTGAAAAAGAAAGAAACGGTAATGGCCTTCAGGAAAGATCTTCCCTTTTGCACCAGTAAACAAACGCGCGAAGAACTGTGGCGCAAGCTCCTGAAATATTACACCCTGCGGCATTATATGGAGATGAGCGCCGCCAGTGGCGACACCGCCAAACACCTCGCAGCTGCCGACCCGGCACTGGAAGCCAAAGCCCGGGAAAAAGTACGCAAATGGTACAGCGATTATTTCCGTCAGACGACCGGGCAACGCGGAGCGGAAGACAAATTTGCGCAGTATGTAAGTGCCGCTATGTTTGAAATTGATCCGCATACTACCTATGCGGCGCCACAGGACCGGTTCATGAATGAACAGCTGAATAAACGTTATTTCGGACTGGGCATAGAGCTGGGCGTAAAAGAATCCGATTACTATATCAAAAGATTATTGCCGGGTGGTACCGCTTACCGCAGCGGGCAGGTAAAAGAGAACGACAATATCATCGCCGTTGCCGACAGCAAAGGAGAGATGCTGCCGGTAAACGGGCTTCCCGCCAACGAAGTAGCCGGCTTGATCCGCGGTGAAAAAGGAACCTCCGTTACCATGCGGCTGCAACAGCCAGGTGAAAAAGAAAGAACGGTGACCGTAAAAAGAGATGAAGTAATTGACCTGGAAAACAGGGCGAAAAGCGCCGTGATTGAAAAGAACGGAAAACGTTTTGGATATATCTTCCTTCCCCTCTTTTACATGGATCCTTCCGGTACCAAAATAAATGGCTCTGCCAACGATGTAGCCCGGGAAGTAGAGAAGCTCAAGGAACAGGAAGTAGATGGCATTGTAGTGGATCTGCGCGGCAATGGCGGTGGCTCCCTCGATGAGGTAGTCACCATGGGCTATTGCTTTGTGCCCTCCGGACCTATTACCTGGCTCCGCGGAAAAGACAGTATCCGGATGTATTCCTCTCCGGCAGTGGAACCATTGTATGATGGGCCGCTCACCGTGTTGGTAGATGAAGGCAGCGCCTCTGCGTCTGAAATATTTGCCGCCGCTATGCAGGATCGTGGCCGCGGGCTTATTGTAGGCACCTCCTCTTCTTTTGGAAAAGGCACTGCCCAGGTGAATATCACCATCGGTAAAATGGGTGATGCTGCGAAAGGCATTGCCGATGTAAACTATGGCACCATGCGGGTTACCACGGAGAAGTTTTACCGCATTAACGGATCATCCACACAGCTGCAGGGCGTAATCCCTGATGTTGTACTGCAGGATAGAATGAGTTCGCAATCCGTAATGGAAAAAGATTTTTCGTCTGCCCTCGCATGCGATACCGTCGGATTGCCTCCTTATCAGCGGCTTACCTTTGGGTTTGATTATCAGAAAGTAGTGCAGCAGGCACGCTTGCGGGTTCAGCAGCATCCTTCCTTTGCCACTATCGCAGCCAACACCCGCCAGTTAAAAGCATTGCAGGAGCAACCTGCACCACTGGAACTGTTGTCGTTCGGCGCTGTTTATAAGCAAACATCCGGGTATGAGAAAAACATACAACAGGCCAAAGAACTGAAAGGTAAGGACGTGCTGACCGTACTGCCATCGATGCTGAGGAACATTAATCCCGCTATGCAAAAGAATGATGCCGTTAATACTGCCTCTTACAAAGAATGGCTGGACAAACTGGGGAAAGATGTTTACCTCGCTGAAACAGTATCGGTGCTGGAAGATATGCTGACTAACCCGGTCACGCCGAAAAAATGATAATTAATTAACAACAGGCTTCACCCGTTTTGCGGTAATGATTGCCTAATACTTAAACGCACTTAATCATGATGAGAAAACTGTTTGCATTCACTTTTTGCATGGGAAGCTTTGCTGCGTATGCGCAGGAGGATGTGGCCATCATTACGGCCAAACTGGATAAGTCCCCGAATGATACCGCGGTGACGCTGTACGAACCTTATTCCGGAGATACTGCCAACACCGTCATTAAGAACCACCAGTTCAGGCTAACGATGCCGATAGCCAAAGGAGGAAGCGTATATATTATGCAGATAGGCAGTAAACCGGAACTGGGAGGCGCATTGGTATACCTGGAAAAAGGCAAGATGAACATCACGGGGAAAGGCGGATATTTTAATGACGCCACTTTTTCCGGCGATTCCTGGGTAAAGGAATGGCAGGAAGTAATGGAAATGACTTCCCCGGACAAAGGTGATGGGAAGTTGTTTGCAGAGCTGGAGCAGAAATACCATAAAGCAATGGAAATAGGAGATGAGGATGCAGCGGAAGCCTACAATAAACAGGGTTCCGAAGTGGAGCAGCGGATGAAGGATACACTCCGGAAGTGGATATTGGCCCATCCGAATTCCGGTGTTACCGGTTATCTCATCACGGTATATTTTAATAAGAATACAAAGGAAATGGAAGCGCTTTATGATGGCCTTGGTGAACATGCAAAAGCTTCCAGGATACTGCAACGCTGGAAGAATCCGGGTAAAGTGGATCCATCCATCCTCTCTCTGAAGATGAATGAAGAAGGAGAAGCACCCGGCAGGCCCGGCCAGATAAAGATCGGCGACGCTGCGCCGGCTTTCAGTATCCCCGATGTAAATGGCAAAATGGTGTCGCTGGGAGATTTTAAAGGGAAGTATGTACTGGTGGATTTCTGGGCCAGCTGGTGCGGTCCCTGCAAACCACAGATCCCTTTCCTGAAAGCGGCGAATGACAAATTCAAAGATAAGAACTTCGTAATGGTGGGCATCTCACTGGATTCCAAAAAAGAAGCCTGGGTAAAAGCCATGGAAAAACATGAACTGAACTGGCTCAATCTCTCCAGTCTCAAAGGTTGGGGCGACACCGCCGCAGCGGCTTATGGCGCCGGCTACATTCCTTCCAATGTATTGATCGGACCAGATGGAAAAATAATAGCCAGGGATCTCTATGGGGAGGCATTGGATAAAAAATTAATGGAAACAATCAAATAGGTTGTTTGCGGGAATACCTTCAGCATAACTTCCGCCAGGGGCAACGGCACACTACCGCTGTGCTGTTGCCCTTTTTTGTTTACATAAAAAAGATATCAACTTTATGCGTCCTGTCATTAAAATAATCATCTTCCTGCTGCTGCCTTTATACAGCCTGGCAGGAGAAGGATTTGTAATCAAAGGAAAAGTAACGGGCATCATCAGCGGATACGTGGCCATTCTTGAACATGTGGATGAAGCCGGGAAGCCGGCAGTGCTGCCACCAAGGGTTCGTATCATCAACGGAGAGTTTACTTTTTCCGGTAAGCTGGATCACCCCGAATTGATACAGCTTAAAGTGAGCACAAAAACAGTGCAGCTGTTCCTGGAAAACACTACCTATACAGTTGAATCCAGCCTCGACTCACTGACCGGCAGTTCTTTTAAAGGCGGCCGGATGAACGACCAGTTTTATGCGTATCAACAGCATAGTAAGCCGCAAATGGAATATGTGAAAGATAACCCCGAACTGGAACTCTCGGCCTGGCTTGCCCTGAGAAACGCATCCACAGCCGATAAAGCAGCGCAAGGGTATGCGCTCCTGGCTCCCGCCAGCAGGAATACCTGGCATGGAAAAGCATTGCTGACAAAGATCGAATCATTTAAACGCACCGGCGCCGGCGCAGCATTGCCGGAATTAAAATTGACGGATCCTGATGGTCATGCCTTTTCTATCAAAGACATGGCAGGAAAAGTGGTGGTACTCGACTTCTGGGCATCCTGGTGTGCTCCCTGTCGTGCTTACATTCCGCAGATGCGCAATCATTATAACAAGTTTAAGGAGAAGGGAGTCGTATTTGTCGCGGTGTCTGTTGACGACGACAAAGCCAAATGGCTGACCGCTGTAAACGAAACTAAAATGGAGTGGCTGCAGGGGCTTACAGAAGGCGGCTTTAAAGCAGGCATAGGTGTGCAACAGAATTTTAATATCACCTCCATACCACATGTGGTGATAGTGGGAAAAGACGGAAAGATTGCCCAATCACTGGACTTTTATAAAAAAGACCAGCTGGAAAAAGAATTGGATAAACTGGTGCAATAACAAGAATATGATCATCAAAAAATTACCACTGCTGCTGGCAATTGCTGCCGCGATATTTTTCTCCGGGTGTACAGCATTTAAAACACCCGAACCACGGCTTCCGAAAAAACTGGCTGTCAGGGTTTTCAATATCACGCCGCAACAGGCGGCATTGAAAATAGAAGGAATCTACTATAATCCTAACAGTTTCGGATTCACGTTTAAAGGCGGCGACCTGGACCTGATGCTGGATACTTTCCTGTTGGGACATGTGCACATCGATACCCTGATAAATGTGCCGGCAAATGCGTTGTTCACCATCCCCGTAACAGTGAAACCGGATTTTAATAAACTGGGTCAAACGGGCATTAACCTGGAGGACTCTGTGCATATTTCCTTCAAGGGTACCATGAAAGGCGGTGTGGGCTGGTTCTCCAAAACAATCAACATCGCGTATGATGGCCGGCATTACCTGGACCTGATCATGAACTGATGCTATCTAAGGCGTTTCAGCTTCGCAGCAATTACTGATAAAAGCCGGCTTTTTTTGCAACCTCCGTAAAACGGACACGCATGTTCAATGCGTAGCCATGGAATAACTTCATTTCATCGATTTTTATCCATTAAAATGTTAATTATGAAGTTTAATTCCATGGTTGATTTGCGGGCAGATGTAACTGCACTTAATCCAAATGATCTGATCCATCTACTTGGCTATTATTCACCCGGAGATGGTGGTGGTGGCGATTTTTACTGGGATGCCACCAGCACAGATACTGATAACGGCGGATCGGTTATTAAGAGGACAGCCATAGCGGTTGGCCGGTTTAAAGCCATCCTGAATGATGTTATTAATGTAAAGCGTTTTGGCGCAAAAGGCGTTGGCGGGAGTGACGATGACACCCAGGCAATAGCCAATGCGTTGGCAGCATGTGTTGCTACGGGTATACAGGTATTGTATTTGCCCCAGGGAGAGTATGCCACCACGCAGGATATTGTACTTACGCAGGACCATCAGATCATTAAGGGGGAGTCGCGTGATGATGCTATTATTGTACTGAATAGTGGGGCTAAAGTAATAGTCAATAATGCGCAATACGCACAACTATCAAGCTTTAAGATTATCGCGCCGAAAGAGCAGGGTTGTGTGAACGGTTTGTTACTGAATAGTTCACCGGGTACACTGGTGGAAGATGTTTACGTAACCGGCTATTTTACAGAGTGCGGCATTCGCGTTGGGGAAGCATGTTATAGCACAAGGTTTGTGCGCTGTTTTACGAATGAAATACAAACAGGTGATGGCTGGTGGTTCCGTAATGAAGGGAATAACAGCATTCAGCTGCAAAGTTGTTATATCCTGAATACAAAAGCCGGATGTGGTATTTCCATCTCCCAGGCTAATAACATGGTGATCGACGCGCCGCAATTAGAGGCGAATAAAGAAGGTCATATCCAGTTCTACGCGGCTGAAGGAGTTCCCGGTGCAATAAGAAGCCTGATTATAAATGATCTTTATTCAGAACAGTCTGATGCGGCCAATAAACCCACCTTTACTATTAAACATGTAAGTGGTGTGATGAACATCCGTGGGTTGTACGTCAATGGCGGCTATGTCAACGGATTCACAATGCCCTATTTTGCGGACTTTACCGGCATCATTAGCGGGTCCGGAACGGTAGGCGTTTCCTGTCACAATGTGAATATCCAGAACATAACAGCAGCGGGATATAATATAGATACCTCCGTAAGGGGGTATATCACCGGTCCTGCACCACTCAACGATCTCACAGAATGCTGCCCATTGGTGGTTACGCTGCCAGGTAATGCCGCAAGTGTATCTGTAGTCAGGAACAGGAGCATCGGCATCGCGGAACCTATGCAGCCGTTATTATTGGGACCATACAATCCTACCCTGGCACAGGCTGGAGGATTATGGTATGATGCCATGCAGGATAACCTGCGTTTTAAAGATACCAAAGGTGAATATATTCTTGGAGCACGTAGCCTGTATATACCACCGTTATCGGCACAATTCCTGATCTCTCAAAGATAAAACAGGACTATTTTATTCCATTGAACGCTGTCAATGCGGCCATTACTATTCCTTTACCAGCGGCTTCCACTGTTCCTGCGGGCCTGACAATCACCATCAAGAAAATTGATGCCAGTGCGAATCCTGTTACCATCACCTCCACCAGTTTGATGGACGGCGCGGGCTCCAGAACACTCACCGCGCAGTATGAAGCAATCACGGTAATGTCTGATGGCAGTTCAATATACCGGGTGGTTTCCGGCGTGAATGCCAATACGAATGTATTCAATAATACCTCTGTGGCTAAAACAGCCATTACCAATACCTTTCTCAATACTAATTACCCGGCCGCTGCATATCCCGCCGGATCTTTGGTAATATTTACCAACCTGTCTGACGCGGTCACCAACACCGCCGAATGTAGAAGACTTACTCCTACTACATGGTCAATAAATGCAACAGCCGGTAAGCTGTAGCAAGTCTGCATAAAGGAGAATGCCTGTTCAAGGCATCCTCCTTTATGCAGAACCTTGTTCATGCCGTTGCCCGTTTATATTTTCGCGGCAGATTTGCAGTTCCAGAATGGAATGTATATTTTAACGCTATGCTAAAAACTTCGGACACAATGACTGACCTTTCCTTTAATCGCAGAACAGCCTTAAAAGCGCTCAGCTTATCAGCCGGCGCTGCATTGCTGAAATTACCGGTATCAGCAAAGGCGCCTGTTGAAAAGCCTTCGCCTGCTTTTAAGTATTCACTGAACATGAGTACCATCCGGGGGCAGAAATTGGGTTTTATCAAAGAGCTGGAAACGGCGTCCAAAGCAGGGTTTAGCTCGGTGGAGATATGGATAGATACTTTTCAGGGGTATTTGCAGCAAGGGGGCTCGGTAACGGAAGCCAGAAGGATCATTCATGATTTAGGCATTGAAGTGGAGAATGCGATTGGATTTGCCAAATGGATTGTGGATGATGAAGCCACCCGCAAAGCGGGGCTGGAACAGCTGCAGCGCGAAATGGAGCAGCTGGCGCAAATTGGCTGTAAGCGGATAGCGGCGCCGCCAATGGGCGCTAACAGCAGCAATGACCCGTTAATTGACCTGAACGTGGTAACGGAAAGATATCTTACTATCCTTGAAATGGGCAAGAACACCGGTGTAATGCCCATCCTTGAAATGTGGGGCGGATCTCCCAACCTGAAAAAAATAAGCCAGGTGCTGTATGTGATCACAGAAAGCGGCCATAAAGATGCCCGCGTGCTGATGGATACCTTTCATATTTTCAAAGGTGGTTCAAACCCCGACAGCATGGCGTTTGTAGGTAAGGATGCCGTGGATATTTTCCATATAAACGACTACCCGGCGGGGATCACGCCAGGTAAAATTTCTGAGCCGGATCGTATTTACCCGGGAGATGGCATTGCACCGCTGAAGCAGATGCTGCAACATATTAAGCACCCCGGGAAACCGGTGATTATTTCACTGGAGGTTTTTAACAACAATTATTATCAGCAGGATGCTTTGCTGGTAGCGAAAACCGGCCTGGTGAAAATGAAAGCGGCGACGGCGGGGATATAGGGAAATCTTAACTGGATTCCCGCACAATCAGTTCCGTTTTCAACACCCTGATAATACTCTTCCATTCCGATACATCGCGGCTGATCTGGTCTATGAGCAGCTGTGCGGCCGTGCCGCCAATTTCCTTTACCGGCTGTGATACCGTGGTTAAAGAAGGATGAATAAGCCCTGATGCAAAGTCGTTACTGAATCCCACCACCGCAATATCTTCCGGTACCCGCAAACCTCTTTTCTTCACCACCTGTATAATCTCAATGGCGGTAGGATCGCTGATCGCAAAAATCGCATCGGGGGGATGGGGAAGGTTTAAAAGATGATTAACATAAATATGCACCTTATCGAGGTTCAGGTCATACGGAATTACCAGGTCTTCATCCAGCTCAATATTGTTTTTTCTTAAAGCAGCCTTATAGCCGTTCAGTCTTTTTTCACTTATTTTGAGAGAAGGTGGGCCGGATAAATGTGCGATCCTTCTCCTGCCTCTTTCAATCAAATGATTCACCGCACGGAATGCGCCGTCATAGTCGTCAACAATTACTTTGGGCACATCCATTTCATCGCATACCCGGTTGAAAAATACGATGGGAATCCCCTTGCGCTGGAATATCTTTAAATGATCAAAGTTCTTTGTTTCTTTAGTGATCGATACCAATACACCATCTACCTGGTTGGCCAGCATCACTTTGGTATTGGCTACTTCCGTTTCATAAGTTTCGTTGGATTGACAAATGACGGTATTATAGCCGGCTTTGCTGGCCACTTCCTGCGCGCCGATGGTAATATTTGGGAAATAAGAACTGGTAAATTCCGGAACGATGATCCCGATAGTATTTGTTTTCCGGGTAACCAGGCTGATCGCCAGCATGTTACGCTGGTAGTCGAGTTTTTCCGCCAGGTCCAGCACCGCCTGCCTTGTTACTGCGTTCACGCTGGGGTGCCCTGTTAAAGCCCGCGATACGGTTGATTTAGAAAGATTAAGCTCCTTCGCAATGTCAACAATGGTGATCTGGTGTCGCTTCATCAGGTTTTTTTCTTGTAAAGAAACATAATTATATCAAAATTGGGAACATTCCCAATTTATGGGAATGTTCCCAATGGCAAAATCATCATTTTTTTTACCATCGGGTAACAGTTAGTTATAATCTTTGGACACATAAATTCTCACGATATGAAAGAACTGTTGCTCTCAACCTCTTTTGCACCAACCGTGCCTGTACCTGTCGCCTTATGCCAATCATCCGCATTACACCTGTTACACGATTACATGGAGTAACTTCCTGCGCCCGGTAATTGAACCGGCACTCGATAAAATAAAAATGAATTAAACAGATTTTAATCTAAAAAACACGTTTGGGGGTATGCATAAAAATGGTTTCTTATCAGCAGGGTATTTATTGCTCCTGCTATTTATCATCTTCCCTGCTACGGATGTAGCAGCACAGCAGCCTGCCACGGGGTCTGCTGATAAAATATCAGTTACCGGAAAAGTAACAGAAGCCGCAGGCACCGGCCTGGTAGGGGTAACGGTCCGCGTGAAAAATGACAAAACCTCCGCCATCACTAATGAAGACGGGATCTATCACATCTCCGCCAGTAACGCACCCGGCGCCACACTCGTATTCAGCTATGTAGGATTTCTGAGCAGGGAAGTAAAACTAACCAGTGGAAGAAGCGTATATAACATCGTGCTGGAACCTTCCATAAAGGGTTTGAACGATGTGGTTGTAATCGGTTATGGAACTGTAAAAAGAAAAGATGTCACCGGATCAGTAGGCGAATTTAAAATAGCCGACCTGGCAAAAGCGCCGGTACCTTCCTTCGAAGAAGCCCTGGGTGGCCGCGTGGCGGGTGTACAGGTATCTGCCAGCGATGGTCAGCCCGGATCCTCTTTGAACATCGTTATCCGCGGCAACAACTCCGTAACCCAGGAAAACTCCCCATTGTACGTGGTAGACGGATTCCCGATGGAAAATCCGTCCAACAACATTTTCAATCCTGAAGAAATAGCCTCCATCGAAGTACTGAAGGATGCCTCGGCAACAGCCATTTATGGCGCCAGGGGCGCCAACGGCGTTATCCTTATCACCACCAAAAAAGGGAAGGCCGGCGCGCCAACCGTTACCTATCAAACCTGGATGGGCTTACAGGAAAATATTAAGAAACAGGAGATGATGAGCCCCTACGAATTTGTGAAATACCAACTGGAACAAAATTCGGCTTTTTACACGCCCATCTACCTCGGCGAAGATAAAACACTCGACGACTATAAGAACGTAAAGGGAATCGACTGGCAGGATCAAATCTTCAGAAAAGCATTTATGCAAAATCACAGCCTCTCCCTGAGAGGTGGTAACGATAAAACAACTTACTCGCTTTCCGGCTCGCTGCTGGACCAGAACGGTATCATCATTAATAGCGGCTTTAAACGGTACCAGGGAAGGGCAGTGGTGGATCAGCGGCTGAATGATAAAGTGAAAGCCGGCATCAACGTTAACTATACAGCTACCAAAACATATGGCGCTGTAGCTTCGCCAACACCCAACGGTCCAACCTCCAGCCTGATGTACAGCGTTTGGGGCTACCGGCCGGTAACCGGCGACTCCGCCAGCGACGCCTCCCTCATCGATCAGCCCTTTGATCCGGATGTGGACCCGCTGAATGAATACCGCATGAACCCGATCATTTCTACCAGGAATGAATATAATCCGCTGTTCAATAATACCCTTATCACCAACGCGTATGTGGAATACCAACCTGCAAAATATTTTACATTAAGAGTGGCCGGTGGTATTACCAAAGAAGCACAACGGAAAGAAATATTCAATAATTCCAATACCCGCCTCGGAAATCCCAAGAGCAGTGTACTGGGCATCAATGGCTCGGTAAGCAATCTGGAAAGAACCAACTGGCTCAATGAAAACACACTCACCTACGCCAGGGTGATCAACAAAGATCATAACCTGAATGTATTGGGTGGTTTCACCATGCAGAAGTCAGCCTTTTATAGTTATGGTTTCTCCGCCAGCCAGGTGCCAAACGAATCGCTGGGTATGAGCGGCCTGGACGAAGGGACTATCAATACCGCGCCCACGGCAAAATCATCTAATGCGTTGATGTCTTTCCTTGGCCGTGTTAACTACGGCTATAAATCACGCTACCTGCTCACACTGTCGTTCCGCGCAGATGGCTCTTCCAAGTTTCCTGTTAACAACCGCTGGGCCTATTTCCCTTCCGGCGCCGTGGCATGGAGGATCATTGAAGAATCTTTCATGAAAAATTTATCTTTCCTGTCGGATGCCAAAATACGGGCAGGATTCGGTACCACCGGGAATAACCGGGTGGGCGATTTTGCCTATCTCACTTCCCTGCAGCTGTTTCCTTACTCTGGTTACAGCTTTGGTAACTCGCCTGCGCAGGGTACTATTCCCAGCAACCTGGGATATCCTAAACTGAAATGGGAAACCACCGCGCAAACAGATATCGGGGTAGACCTGGGATTCCTGAAAAACAGGATCACGTTTACCGCCGATTATTATAAGAAGAATACAAAAGACCTGTTGTTAAATGCAACGTTGGCGCCCTCTTTGGGTTACCTGAGCGGTATCCGGAATATCGGTAAAGTGTCTAACGAAGGGTTGGAATTTTCTGTGAACAGCATGAACGTGCAACATAAAAAATTCACCTGGTCTACCAGTTTCAATATTTCATTCAACCGCAATAAAGTAATACAGCTGAACGAAGGAGAACCCAGTTACGCTTCCCGCATCACCTGGGGTAATTTTAACAACGCTTATCCGTATATCGCTATACCGGGACATCCGATCGCATCGTTTTATGGGTTTATTTTTGATGGCGTCTACCAGTACAGCGACTTTGATCAATCCAACGGCACCTATGTGCTGAAAGATAAAGTGCCGAATAATGGGAATCCAAGAAGCAGCATCCAACCGGGTTACATCAAGTTTAAAGATATCAACGGCGACGGACAGGTAGATAACAGCGATCTCACCATCATCGGTAATCCTAATCCTATACATACCGGTGGGATCTCCAATAATTTTACGTACAAAAACTTCGACCTGAACGTATTTTTCCAGTGGAGCTATGGCAACGATATCCTGAATGCCAACCGCATAGAATTTGAAAATGGCGACGTCACCAGGTCTTTCCTGAATATGTTCGCCAGTTATGCCGATCGCTGGACACCGGAAAATCAAAACAACAAATTGTATAAAGTAGGCGGACAGGGACCACTGGTATATTCTTCCCGCACTATTGAAGATGGCTCTTATCTGCGTCTCAAAACGGTGGCACTGGGGTATAATTTACCGGCGCCGCTGCTGAAACAGGCCAGGATAAAAGCACTGCGGGTGTATGCTTCCGCGCAAAATCTTATTACCTGGACCAATTACTCAGGACTCGACCCTGAAGTTTCTGTAAGGCAATCGGCATTAACACCGGGCTTCGACTGGTCGGCGTATCCGAAGGCAAGAACCATCACTTTCGGACTGGATGTGACCTTTTAACGAAACTAAAAAGCTGCGATTATGAAATCAAACAATATCAGATTATCTCCCGTTAGAAAAATAACAAAGCTCTTCCTGCTGTGCATCCTGGCCGGCAGTACCTTCAGCGCCTGTAACAAATTCCTGGATACAAAGCCGGAAGATTTCGTAACACCGGAAAATTATTTTAACACAGAGGCTGATCTCGAAAGAGCCCTGAACGGCGTATACAACAGGCTGATAGACAACTTCGGAAGGATGTATTCACGTGGACTGTACAGCTTCCTGGCCATCAGCGATGATTTTTTCTACAAGAATATTACCGTGAATAATTTAAAGGTGATGGATTTTGACGCCGGTCAGCTGGATGTAGGCAAACTCTGGGAAGTTGCCTACCAGGGCATCGACCGCGCCAACCTGTTACTCGAAAATGTAGACAAGCCAAAGATGGATGAAAAGAAGCGGGCAGCTATTAAAGGGCAGGCGCTTTTTCTGAGAGCTTACTATTATTTTATCCTGGTAGATAATTTCGGCGGCGTGCCCCTGAAATTGTCGTCTACCAAATCGCCTGTAGAAGTCGCGCTGCCCCGCTCTTCCGTGGCGGATGTGTATGCGGCGATCCTCAACGATATGAAAGCGGCGGAGCCGCTGGTGAACGATATCAGCACCTACACCAATAATGAAAGGGTAACCACCACCACCGTGCAGGCCATATTGGCAAAGGTGTACCTCACAATGGCCGGGGAGCCGCTGAAAGATGTATCAAAATATGCCGACGCATTAACTTATGTGGACAAAGTGATCGCCTCCGGTAAGCACTCCCTGAATCCCGATTACAGCGCCATCTTCATCAATCACTCCAAAGATATTAACGAGCCGAAAGAATGCCTCTGGGAAATAGGTATGTATGGCAACCAGCAGGGTTCCACCCAGCTGGCAGGCGGCATAGGTATTGAAAATGGCGTGGAATCACCGGATGATAACGTCGGTTATTCAAACGGACCGGTACACCCCAGCGCGAGGTTGTTCAACCTGTATGATGCCGCCGATAAGCGGAGGGACTGGAGCATTGCACCGTACAAATATTCCCTCGTGAATGGCGTTGTTACCAAAGTGGCTTATACCGCTACGCAGATATATGACCGCACCGCCGGCAAATGGCGCCGTGAATACGAAACGCAGACACCTAAAAACAGGTCGTATAATTCTACCAACTTCCCGGTGATCCGCTATGCAGATGTATTGCTGATGAAAGCCGAAGCGGAGAATGCGGTGAACGGGCCGGTAGCAGCAGCTTATGAAGCTATTAATATGGTAAGAAGAAGGGGCTACGGCAAACCTCCGGCAACGCCGGATGCCACCGTTGACCTGCCGGCTGGTTTAGGGAAAGACGCATTCCTCGAAGCATTACAGGATGAACGGGCGCGGGAACTTAGCTTTGAAGGGGCGCGCAAGCACGACCTGATCCGCTGGGGATTATTCCTGTCTAAAATGCAATCGCTGGCGGCTGAAGTAGCAGCGACAGCGCCCTCCGCATGGAAATATTCAGGGAACGCGGCAAAGAATACAACAGCCAGGAACGTGCTGCTGCCTATTCCTACTACAGAAACCACCATTAATCACCTGGCAGAACAGAACAAAGGTTGGTAACGCCGCGCTAAAAAGTATTTAATATGCGAAATTCATTATACCTGTTGATCATTGTTATTATATTTATCTCCTGTGCAAAGGAGAAGGTAGTCACACCGTCGCTGGAAATAACTACTTCTTCACTTACTTATAAAGCAGGAGATACCGTTACCTTTAACTTTACCGGCAACCCGGATAATATTACTTTCTATTCCGGCGAACCCGGCCACAACTATGCGTTCAGAGACCGTACCACCGCAGAAAATGATCTGCAGATAAATTTCAAGACATGGGTACAATTTGGGATGATCTATAAAAACCTGCAGTTGTTGGTATCTAACAACTATTCCGGTGTAGCCGATACCACCAATGTAAGGGCCGCTACCTGGACAGATATTTCTGACCGAGCCGTTTTTTCCACCGGGCAGGACAATACACCGTCAGGGACTATCAGCCTGAAAGATTTTGCGGATCCAAAAAATACGGCTGCCCGCATTTACATTGCTTTTAAATACACGGACTATAAAAAAACACAGGGACAAAACCGCTGGGTAGTCCGGACCTTTGAAGCCAACAACATTTCAGCAGATGGTGTAGTATCGCCGGTGGCGGTACTATCCAGCGGAGGATGGAAAGCATTCGATTTTAAAAACCCGGCATCCGTGTGGACGGTTACCACCGCGCAGCTGTTGATGTTTGGCGGTGATAAGAATGCGGATGATAATGAAGACTGGGTGATTACCAAAGGGCTGGATCCTTTTTATATTAAGCCAGATGCGGGTGTTGCACTGAAAAATATCAGTACCGTACTGCCTTCGTATAAATATGTTTATACTAAACCGGGTACTTACAAAGTAGTATTTGATGCGTCCGCGGTACGTTATAATGGAGAAAAAAGAATAACAAAAGAACTTACTTTAACTATCACCCCATAGCTGAAAAGCGGGGGTTAAACGGAAACATTTGATGAACACTGTAATCGATACGTCAGTCATTATTGTATTTTCCTTATTTATTATGCTGGTAGGTTTTTCCTTTTCCAGGACAGGAAGAAACCTCAAGTCGTTTTTTGCCGCAGGCGAATCAGTGCCCTGGTTCATTGGGGGGCTCTCACTTTTCATGAGCTTCTTTTCTGCAGGCACGTTCGTGGCATGGGGATCTATCGCCTATAAATACGGATGGGTAGCCATTACCATACAATGGACCATGTGTATCGGCGGACTCGTAACAGGATTATATCTGGCGCCCCGGTGGAAGGCTACCGGCAACCTTACCGCGGCGGAGTTTATCCGCGAACGCCTGGGGGTAGATGTGCAGAAGATCTATATCTACATCTTTATGGTGGTATCGTTACTAATCAAAGGTTCTGTGCTGTATTCTGTGGCCAGGCTGGTAAGCGCTTCACTCGGACTGCCACTGATGCCGTCTACCGTGGTGCTGGGCCTGTTCATGATTGCTTATACCGCCGTTGGCGGACTGTGGGCAGTAATGGTAACAGATATATTGCAGTTCGTAATCCTCACGGCGGCTATATTGATTATTATCCCCCTGGCCTTTGATGCCGCCGGCGGTGTGCAGCACTTCCTGCACTTTTCACCCGAAGGTTTTTTCAGCGTAGTGAACGGGGAATATACCTGGGGCTTTATCCTGGCCTTTGCATTGTACCACGTTTTTTATATCGGCGGCAACTGGACCTTTGTGCAACGCTATACCAGCGTGGATGTTCCCAGGTCTGCATCCAAGGTGGCGTATCTTTTCGCAGGACTGTATATCATCAGCCCCGTGCTATGGATGCTGCCGCCCATGTTATATAAAAGTATCAACCCAGGTTTGCAGGGACTGGAAACAGAAAATGCCTACCTGATGATGTGCCAGCATGTATTGCCGGCCGGCCTTATGGGACTCATTCTTACGGGCATGTACTTCTCTACGTCCGCATCTGCCAATACCGCGCTGAACGTGGTGTCGGCCGTTTTTACGAATGACATCTACAAAGGTTCCATCAACCCAAAAGCATCTGATAAAAAACTGATGAGTGTTGCACGCATATCCTCCTGGTTCTTCGGACTTGGTATGATATGCATCGCCTTAATTGTGCCTTATATCGGCGGCATCGTTGAATTTACACTGAGCATAGGCGCTGTAACCGGTGGCCCGTTGCTGGCGCCACCTATATGGGCGCTGTTTTCAAAACGGCTAACGGGAAAGGCTACACTATATATCACGGGTATCAGCCTGGCTACCAATCTTGTATTTAAGATTATCCTTCCACTGGCCTATGGCACCGGTTTAAGCCGCGCCAACGAAATGCTGCTGGGTGTAGGATTGCCCTTTGTAATGCTGGCGCTGTACGAAGCATACGCTTATTATAGAGGACTCACCAGCAATGAATATATACAGCTCAAAGCACTGAGAACACAACGCAGGGAAACCGTTCGTGAAATAGATGAGAAAGAAGAACTGGAGATAAGAAAGCAAAACAAATTCGGCCTGAAAGTAATCGCTTTTTCGCTTTCATTTATTGCATTGCTGTTATTCGGACTGTGTTTCTTTTCCGGGAAAAGCGCTACGCTGGTAGCTGGTATTGCCACGGTGATCCTGTTAACAGCAGCCATTCCGCTACGGGCATCCCGCAAGGTGAAAGTAGACCCGGTAATCTCACCGTCAGCACATTTGGTAAATTAAAAAGCAGATCCTTTGAGAAAAATATTATCAGCCGGTATCTTATTTTATGCAGTGTGCGTTTGCTGTATACCTGCACCGGCACAGCAACAAACCGCATTGGCCAACAACGCGCTGCGGCTTTCCTGGACCAGCAAAAACGGGGAATGGCATATTAAAGAGGTGGCCGTTCACGGGCAATCCCTGCCGCATACCAGTGGCGAATACACCCTGCTGTATACGAAAGAGAAGCCCGGAAATACACCCATCACATTATACGATAAGTCGGGTAAGAAGAGCAGTTTCCTGGAGCAGCAATACAAATACATTGTTCCTTTATGGGAAGCGGCCCTGAAACCCGTTCCCATGAATACTGCCGGCGAGGCCATCTATTTCTATCCTTCTTCCGTTAAAAAAAATAACGGGGAGCTGGTCTTCACGGGGGAAAATAATAAGGCTACGGTTACTTCCTCCTGGCGACTGGATGAAGTCTTTAAAACAGATATCCTAGTGGAAATATCATTGCAGGCAAAGGAAGACGGCTACTATTCCCTGGCAACACCCACGCTGGCTACTGTTCCGGAAAATGAACTGGCCTGGGGAGGCATACCGGGATACTTTCAAAGTAATGCGGTGGAGAAAGATATTATAAAAGCATACGCCTATATGCAGGGCATCCCCGATAAACCGGTGATTGTCCGCGAGAGAACGGCGGCTACCTTGTCGCCTTTCATCCAAACCAAAAATAACCTTACGCTGGCGGTAATACCCGCCCCCGGTACAGGAAGGGATCCCTGGGAAAATGACACGAATACGCAGAGTGACTGGCTCCTTGGTCTTTCCCTTATGAACAGGAAGGCATCGCTTACGCCTACACTCTATCACCCGGTGTTGGGAGAAAAAGGCTCCCTCCTGAAAAGAGGAGAGAAGGTGACTTTTTCTTTCAGGTACTCGCTGCAGAAGGCCGGCTGGTACACGGTGTTCAAGCACGCCGTGAACGATATTTACCATTTCAACGATTTCCTGGCGCTGAAAAAGACGCGGCAATCACTCACCAGCCGTATCTTATCCATGCATAAATATGTAGTGAATAATAAGACATCATTATGGAACATCGAAAATTATAAGGGGATCGATATCGGCGCACAATCTTACCTGGGGGGGGTGTATGGATCGGAAAAAGATGCCATGAAGAATTCCGATTATGGCGCTATGTGGATGCTGGCCGGCATCACCGGCGACAGCGTACTGCAGCAAACGCGCCTGCCTTATGCCCGCAACTTTAAATTACAGCAACAGGATAATACGCCCGGCTTTTTCCACGGCGCCGCAGCAGGACAATATTATCTCACAAAAAGTAAAAGATTTACAGAAGAATGGGGACCGTATGTAGAACCCATTGGTCTCACCTATTACATGATGATGGACATGGGTAATGTCCTGCTGTTTAATCCACGCGATACGGTATTAAAGAAAGAACTGCAATCCGCGGCTGACAAGCTGCTCGCCTGGATGGCGCCTGAAGGGAAATGGGCGGTGGCTTACGACCATGCTTCGCAACAGGAAATGTTTACGGAAGTGGAAGACCTGCGTCCTACTTTTTACGGGCTGATAGTAGCCTGGAAAATATTGAAAGAAAAAAAATACCTTGATGCGGCTAAACGTGGCGCCGACTGGTTCATCCGGAATGCCACCGCGAAAGGACATTTCCTCGGCGTTTGCGGCGATGCCCGTTTTGCGCCGGATTTTGCAACCGGGCAAAGCGCCCAGGCACTATTGGATCTTTACGATATCACAAAAGATCGCAAGTATTTGCAGGCCGCCGTGCGCACCGCGCAATTGTACACGACTTCTATTTATACTCACCCTGTTCCTTCCGCCAAAAGTAAAAAGGTGAACGGTGTATTACGGCAGGACTGGGAGATAAGCCAGGCAGGGCTCAGCTTCGAGCATGGTGGTATCCTTGGTTCTGCCAATCATCGTGGACCTATTTTGTTGGCTAGTCATGCCGGTATGTTTGTGCGCATGTTCACCCTCACCGGCGATTCCCTGTTCCTGAACATGGCCCGCGCCGCCGTGCTCGGAAGAGATGCGTTTGTAGACAGCGCTACCAGCGTAGCCTCCTACTATTGGGATGTGATGAATAAAGGCGCCGGTCCTTATCCGCACCACGCCTGGTGGCAGGTGGGATGGATCACCGATTACCTGCTGGCTGAAATGGAGATGCGTTCATCCGGGAAAGTTCAATTCCCGAGAGGATTTATTACACCGAAAGTAGGGCCGCATCAAACCTATGGTTTTGCCGCAGGGAAAGTGTATGGTACCAGTGCGGATTTGTTGTTGAAAGATGGATTGCTGAAAACAAATAACCCTTACCTCGATTACTATTGTGCTATTAATCCTAAAGAGCATAAGCTGTTCCTGCTGTTGCTGAACAGCGACGACGATCCGTTGAAGTGTTCGATAGACATTGATTACACCAAAGTACTGCCCGGTAAAACCATAAAGCCGGTTGCCTGCTACCGGATCAGTAAAAACGGCAGTAAAAAGACCACTGAAATAACGCCATCATTCCAGGAAGACATCCCGCCTTACGGACTGAATGTAATAGAAATAAATTATGAGCTGTTGGCTAAGTAGATATTTATTCCTGGCTGCAATAGGATGCCTGTGCAGCGCATCATCAGTACAAGCGCAAACCGGCTACTTGTTGGAAGCAGAAGATTTCCAGTTCAAAGGCGGTTGGCAGGTGGAAAAGGTGCCGGGCGAACAAGTGTCCGGTAATACTATCCTCCGCGTTTTTTCCGGTAAAGTAAAAGCCGCGGATGCGCTTACCGTGATCAACAGCAAAGCTGCCGGCACATTTACTGTTTGGGTACGTACCCCGGATTATCCCGCCAATAAACCCGGCACGCGTTTGTTCCAGGTAGCCATCAACGAGCAACCGCTGGAAAAAGAACCAGGGCAGCATGGCAAGGAAGGCTACTACTGGGAAAAGGCTGGTACTGCTACGCTTGATGCCGGCGAAAATGTAATTGCGCTGCAGGATACAAAGGGTAATTTTGGAAGATGTGATGCCATCTTCCTGGCCACTGCCGGCTTTGATCCAAATACAGAACCGCTGGCATCACTCCAGCGTTTTAAAATAAGGCCACTAACGGTGAAGTATATACCACCTGCTCCGGTTACACCGGCAGCCGGTGTGAAAAATATTTCCGGGCAAGGCACTGTTATCGCTGGTATTAGCAACGGTAAACTCCGCCTGCAATTCCTGCAAACAACTGACCGGCAGATAATAGCCAGTAACAGTATCCGGAAAGGCGATCAGTGGATCGATATGCAAACGCATGGCGAAGGAAGCAAAATATTCCTGCTTACCGCCGAAGATCCGCAGATCAGCTTTGGCAGTTTCTTCCCTTCCTGGAACGGACCGGCAGCTTCCGGTAGTTTCCAAAGCCGCGGCAAAACGTTCACGGTACTGGCTGCTGAAAGTCTTACCAATCCCTTTCTTGCGGGCACACTACAGGAATGCCTGCCGGTTGCCGTGAAGCAGTTATCGGATAAAAAACTGGATGTCACCTATCAGACTGCCGCAGGAGATACCCTGAAAGGTACCTGGCAACTGGGGCCTGGCAATAATCATTTACTGCTAACGTTAACGTATATACCAAAACAGGCGGGATATTACAGCCTGGCAGTTACCGGTTTTGAAGGAGTAAAAAAAGAAGAGGTAACCGCCATACAGCTGCCTCCCATGTTTCAATACCAGCGCATCCCGGATCACCCGGTGATGCTGCCTTCTGCCATGATGCCGCAGCCATTGGCCATCATGGAAACGAAGGAGAGGATCGCTGTTTTTGTTTCCGGAACACCGGCCGATTTCCCATTGGATTGGGGAGAAGCAGGTACTTCGCCGATGGGATTTACCATTAAGAATAAAGAGAATAACGTACAGCCGGTAGCGTTATCACCGGTGCTGGGACTGGATGATTCCAGGCGTGCCGCCGGTCAGACTGTTACCCGTGAATTTGCACTGGGTGCATTGCCCTCTGGCTGGAACGATGCACTGGCGTATATATCAGACAGTATCTATAAAGTAAAGGACTATCGCATACAGGGACCCGTTTCTCTCACAGAAACTGTTTTCAATATTACAGACCTGATCCGGAACGATACTGCCGCCGGCTGGGCGCCGGAACTGAAGGGCTTTTACGATATCGAAGCAGATCCGAAAGTGACGCCCACCGTTGTGCAGGCTGCGCCGCTGGCAGTGGTTTCAGCGGCAGTGCTGGAAAAGGACGAAGCGTTTTTCATCAGCAGGGCGTTGCCTACTATCGAGTATACGCTGTCCCGCAGCGGGTTCCGCTGGTCGAGGGGCATTGCCGGCACACCGTTTAACAAAGATAAACAGTCGCTGGTGCTGAGCCCCTATCACTCGCAATTTACCACGGCATACTACGAGGGCTTGCATCAATTGCTCGGCGAAGCCAATCCCTGGCTAAAAGAAATAGCGCTTCCCGGAAATAATATCAGGTCAGCGAAAGGCTATTCAGTGAACATTCCCGCCTGGACACAGGAACTGGCAGCTTACCGTTTCACCAAAGATAAGAGCTGGCTGGGGGCCGCAAAGAAACATGCGAAGGAGTATATTGCAACGGAAGTATATGGCACTAAAACCGCACCATTAGGCAAGCAGCCTTTTTATAATGCATCTTTCTACGCCTATTGGTGGGATCTCACAGACCTTTATGACATCACAAAAGATACGTTCTTCCTGCGCGCTGCGGAAACTACTGCTTTTCAGACGCTGGCGGGAGTAAGGGTGTATCCGGAAGTAAAGGAACAGCTGCAAACGATTCATCCGGGCAGTACCTACGATGGCAACACTACGTTGTGGTGGAAAGGCGGAGAGAAATACCGCCTCGGGTTTCCAAGAAAGAAAGGCGATGCACCGGAGAAACAGGTGCCGCAAAGCCTCGTATCTCCCGTTGGACTCGGATTTGAGCAACCCTTTACATTCTTTGATCCGGGCAAGCTGGTGCGACCGGTATTCATGAGCAGCTGGGCGCCTCACCTGTTACGTTTATTTGCTGAAGATAACCGGACGATTTTTGAAATCTATGCACGCAATGCCGTGATAGGACGCTTTTCAAACTACCCCGGCTACTATGCCACCGGGTTTACTGATATTACGATGCAGCCGGATTTCCCTTATAAAGGTCCGGATGTGAGCTCTGTTTATTATCATCATATTCCGCCGCATCTGGCGTTTACACTGGATTTCCTCATCACCGAAGCAATACAGCGTTCCCACGGGAAAGTGAGTTTCCCCTATGGCAAGCAGGACGGCTTTGTATGGTTTAATAACCGGGTATTTGGCGGAGGCAGCGGCAAAGTATTCGATGATGAAGGCGTGCGCCTCTGGATGAAAAGAGGACTGGTGCAAATAAACAACCCGGCTGTAAATTATGTCACCGCTATTTCTCACAACCGCTTCTGGTTGTTTTTACTCAATGAATCGCAAGAAAAAGTAACCGCTGATATTCTTCTTGGAAAGGAAGTCGCGGTGCAGGATAACGTAGTTGCTGCCTGTTATGTCACTGCCGCTGCTCCGCCGGCCACTGTTCCCGTGAACAACCGCAAACTGCGTGTGCCCGTTACCGGTAAGGGCTTTTCTGCCATCTCTTTCCCGCTGAAGATAAAGTACGAAGTGACAAGTATACCGCCGGTAAAGAATGGTATGCAGGTGCTGGATCTGGGTACAGGCATTGGCAAATGTTATGCCTTCAGGATACGTTCGCCCTTTGGATGGGATGCCATATACACCTACCTGGAATCGCCGCCTGAAGCGGGGTTGCAGGCCAGCTTCCAACTGAATGGAGAAAGCCGTGTTATTACTGCCTATCCTTATGAAAGCTCGTTTTATCCCGTGAAAATATCAGCAGAAGTGGTGCTGAAAGTAAAGGTCACCACCGGAAACGGACAGGTGAAAGAAGGGATTGTCACATTTGATAACAACTGATCGCAATATGAAGCATTATTTTATCCTGGTACTATGTATGGGAATGTCGTTAGAAATAGCTGCACAGCATAAAGAAGAAGCGGAAAGAGCTAAGCTCATTGCCCTTTCACAGGCAGGCGCCTCGCCTTTATATTTTTACCCGGCTGATACTGTGCCATTAATAGCCCCCGGCAACTTCAACAACCCGGCGGAATGCACCGTGCGCAACGGAGCGCCTCATTTCTTTCAAAAAGTTGCGTCAGGAAAACCGGTGACGATCGGGTTTATAGGAGGAAGCATTACGCAGGGTAATCAATGCTACCGGCCACAGGCCACCCGTTATATCCAGTCGATGTATCCATCGGTAACCATGAAAGGCATCAATGCCGGGGTATCCGGCACAGGCACTGATCTTGGCGCCTGCCGCCTCCGGGATCAGCTGCTGCAATATCACCCCGACCTGGTATTTGTGGAATTTGCGGTGAACGGCGCCTATACAGATGGAATGGAAGGTATTGTGAGACAGATACGAAAATATGATCCCACTATCGACATCTGCTTTATTTATACGATCCACAACGAACATACGAAAACCTACCTGGAAGGCAGCATCCCTGAAAACATTCAGGGCCTCGAAAAAATAGCGGATTATTATCACCTGCCATCCATACATCTTGGTATGGAGATCTCCGTGCTGGTGAAAGAAGGGAAGGTGGAGTGGAAGAGTGACAGTACGGCTATACCGGGCAAAATTATTTTTTCCCGCGATGGCATACACCCGATAACAGCCGGCGGCAACCTGTATGCAGCGGCTATTGCAAGAGGCATGAATAAGTTGAAGCAACACACCGCTATTTCTTCCACCACATTACCCGCACCACTGATAGCAAATAACTGGGAAGACGCGGGCATGTATGCCCCGCAGGATATTGCTGCATTCAGTGCTGGCTGGAGCCGCGTTAATACCGCTAATTCCCCGCAAAAGCAGTTTACAGGATGGTTCCCCTATATTATGAAAGCAACGCAGCCAGGCGCTTCCTTTACCTTTAAATTCAACGGCAGCATGTTTGGCATTTTTGATATCGGTGGTCCCGAAATGGGGCAGCTGGAAGTAATAGTGGATGGTAAGCCGGCCAGGCTCGCGGACGCCGGTGTAAAAGGCGCCCGCCAGCTGAAGATAGTGAACGCAACAGATCCCAATGGCAGTAACGTAATTAACCGGTTCAATAACTTTTGCAATAATAGGTACCGCGGTCAATACGAGTTCATCTCCCTGGCGCCCGGTATTCACACCGTTACCATCCGGCTATCTGCTGAAAAAGCAGATAAAATAAAAATCCTGGGAGATAAACAACTGGAAGATATTACCAGGAATCCCGCTAAGTACGATAAAACCACGGTGTATATCGGGAAGATCCTTTTAAGGGGAAAGCCCCTGTAACAACAGCAACTTTTTATGGGAACATTCCCGTGAAATGGGAATGTTCCCAACTTTTTTAGCGGCCCTATATTTTGAAGTTACGATGCGCAGGCTGTTAATTTGAAGGATTAAAAACTGATACGGTATTAATTATTTCACGTTCATATGCGGTGCTTGTTAATCATACTTCTATTATTGCCTGTTCAGATTGCACAGGCAACTGATACCCTGTTGCTGCAAAGTCCGCATAAAACACTGTGCACAAAACTTTTTACAGCACACGGCGCCCTCCTGTACCAGCTGCAGGCTGGCAAGCAGTGGGTGATCATGCCATCGCGCATGGGCATCAGGGTAAACAACAAAACCACCGGCGTCCATGTGCAACAAATGACCATCTCCAGAAGGGAGATAATCCGGGAAACACATCCCACGCGGCTGAATGCAGCTGTAGCTAAACAGGAGGGCATTGCCTATACGATCGCCATAAAAGAGCCTGGTACCACCTATACCATAGAATGCAGGATGTTTGATAACGGCTGCGCCTTCCGTTATATAATAGATGGAACAGCAGATAAACACGTGCAGGAAGAATTAACTGCTTTTACTGTGCCGGCTTCATACGGTGTATGGTATTTTGAACGGAACAACAGCTGGAAACTCCAGTCGTATGCAGGGCTATGGCAACACTCTACCATCAGTCAGTTATCCACCGTGTCAGCACAAGGCCCCATTCAGGGAAAGCCGCTGGTGATTGAACTGCCACAAAAAAAATATGCAGTGATTACTGAAGCTGCGTTGTACAACTATAGTGGCATGCGGCTCAAAGCCTCCGCCAATGGCAGCTTGCAGGTGAACTTCACAGAAGGCGATACCGGCTTCGTGGTGAAAGGTACATTAGTTACCCCGTGGAGAACGATCCTGTATGCAGATAACCTCAACGCAATGGTGAATAACCAGGTGATTGAAAATCTGAATCCGCAGCCCGACAGCCGTTTATTTGCCGATATCACCTACATAAAGCCCGGTAAAAGCGTATGGAGCTGGATTACGAGAGATGAACACTATATGGAGCCTGCAGAAGAGATGCGGTTTATAGACGCCGCTGCTGCCCTGGGCTTTGAATATTCGTTGCTGGATGAAGGCTGGGAAACCAAATGGCCCCATAAATGGGAACAGCTGAAAATGCTGTGCTGCGATGCAGCAAAGAAAGGGGTACGTATATGGGTATGGAAAAACTCTAAAGAGATAAGAGACACCGCGCAGCGGGATGTTTTCCTCGACAGCGTAGTGATGGCGGGTGCGGCAGGCATTAAAACCGACTTCATGAACAGCGAAGCCCAAACATTGATCGCGTTTGAAGAGGGCCTGCTAAAAGCAACGGCCGCCAGGAAGCTGATGGTTAACTTCCACGGCTGCCAGGCGCCTACCGGAGAAAGCAAAACTTACCCCAATGAAATGACCCGCGAAGGTATCCGCGGCATGGAACTGAATATTATGAAAGAACCGATCCCGGCATGGCATAATGCGGCGTTGCCTTTCACCCGGTTCCTCTGCGGGCACGGCGATTATACCCCCGGCTTTTTTAGCAACCGCGGACATACAACCAATACGCATCAGCTGGCACTGCTATACCTGTTTAATTCGCCGTTTCAATGCATAGCGGAAAACCCGGTCACTTTGCTGGATAATGATATTTATAAACCCATTCTTCCACTGCTGAAAACATTGCCGGTAACCTGGGATGAAACCATTGTGCTGCCTGGCAGCGATATAGGCAGGATGGCCGCTTTCGCCCGGAGGAAGGGGCGCGATTGGTACGTAGCCGTGATTAACGGAGCTGACAGTGCCAGCACATTTACCCTGCAACCATCTTTTCTCAGTAAAAAAATAAAATATACAGCAACACTGATCACAGATACGCCTGATGGCAACGCTTTTGCATCCACATCTCCGGAGATCAATGCAAAATATTACAGGAAAATAATGATACCCGCAACAGGCGGTTTGGTTTTACGGTTAGCAGCACATAATAATGAAAACGACTAAAAAACTATATGGTCATATCGGATGGTTGTGCATAGCCGCTAACATGGTGAATGCACAAAGCCGGGTGTCTGTAAACCAGCAGGATATTGTTATCACCACTGCCGGCCGGTCGTACGCATTTGCTCCGTCATTTGTGGTATTATATAACGCCACGGATCCCGGTATGGCGCTAAAGCCCGCCGGTATTAAAAAAGTTGAATACAATGTGCTTACCTGGAAAGTAGCCGATAGCGCGAAGGCCGATTTCAAACAAAAGAAAATAAATGCTTCGGTTGCCGGCGACGGCTTCGACGACAGGATACTGCGCAGCAAAAAAGAATACAGAACCGCGAATATATTTAACGCCGGGGAAAGAACAGAGATCGTCGCAGATAGCATTGAACAAAAGAAAGACACGGTTTTCTTCCGTTTCCCCTCTTCCCAAAAATTCCGGTTAACGGCTTATGTTATCACCTCCGCCAAACCTTACCCCGTATTGCAGTACAGCTTCCAGCCTTTGCAGGATGGCTATTACAGCATTGGTTATACCGGCGCGCCGGCATCTGTAAAGGAGAAGGCCACTGCCATATGGCAGCCACTGATCTGGCAGGAAAAGCGGATCCCGGATGCCGCCTATCTTACACCGGCATTTATGGCTACACTGCCCACTACCATGGTATACGACGGCGCTGCTACCATTGGTGTGCTGGCCGCACCGGAGTACCTTCCTTTTCAGCCGTTGCCCGTACTGGCTAACAGCCGGTTTGGTATTGCACTGCTCAACCCGCAGCAACAATTGCAGCCACAGGTATATGCACCTATACCGGGAGGTTACGGTTCCCGCATGAATGCCGGGCAAACATTCCGTTTCGGACTTCAGCTGGTAGCGGAACCACTTGCCATCAACAATACTTATGAACGGATTGCGGAAAAAGTATTTGGCTTCCGCGATTACCGGCACAATGATATCTCTTCGCTTAATAGTACGCTGGATAATATGGTGGACTATGCCATGTCCGGCTACGCCTGGTTCATCGACAGCCTCAAAGGCTGCGCTTACTCCACAGATGTACCGGGCGCTGTGAAAAATGTTTCCAGTCTTAACCCGCTGGAACTGGCGCTGGTAAGAGATGATACAGCGATGTTTGAAAAGAGGGCGTATCCGTTAATGGAGTTTATGTTGTCAAGGGAGAAGTTTCTTTTCAGCCTTGACAGCATCCAGAAGATCCAGAGTCCTTCCCGCAGGTTAAAAGGTCCGGTAGCGCCATTGTCGGAGTTAGCGGCGCTCTATGAGCTTTCAGGAGGCACTAATGATTTTTACCTGCAAATGATGCAGCGGGAATATAACAACGACCGCATACGCAATCTGGATGTAAAAGAAAAAGGCAACAACTGGATTAACGCGATGCACCTGTACCGCGCCACCGGCAATAAAACCTACCTGGATGCCGCGGTAACAAAGGCAAAGCAATACCTGGAACAACGGGTGTACCAGCCACAAACTGCTTTTGATGATCCGTTCTCCGGCAGCTTCTTTTTCTGGCCCACTTATACCAACAGGTGGATAGAGCTTTTACAGCTGTATGAACTCACCGGCAATAAAATATTCCTCGATGCAGCAGTGCAGGGAGCCCGGAATTATACCATGTTCACCTGGATGTGCCCAGTAGTGCCCGACAGCCTGATCACCGTGAATAAAGGCGGGAAGGCGCCCATGTATTGGTACCTGCAATCCAAAGGACATCAGCCCATGTATTACCCTGAGGAAAATGCGCCGGCCTGGCGGCTTTCGGAAACAGGACTGACGCCGGAATCATCCGGTACCGCCACAGGACACCGCGCTATTTTCATGGCCAACTATGCCCCGTGGATGTTACGCCTCGGGTATTATGCGAAAGACAGCTTTCTCCTCAATGTCGCCAAAGCGGCCGTGATAGGCCGCTACAGGAACTTCCCCGGGTATCATATCAACACTGCGCGAACTACAGCTTATGAAAAAGCAGATTTCCCGCTGCATGAACATAAAGAACAGAGCGTTAATTCTTTTCATTATAATCATATCCTGCCTATGGCTTCCATGCTGCTCGACTACCTGGTAACGGACACCTATATACGTAGCAAAGGAAGTATTCATTTTCCGGCTGCGTATATTGAAGGATACGCCTATCTGCAAAGTAATATGTATGGTATGCAGAAAGGATCTTTTTACCAGGATAAGGACGTGCAGCTATGGATGCCTGCAAGATTACTGCGCATCAGCAATACAGAGCTGAATTACATCGCTGCAAGGAAGGATCATAAACTATTGCTGGCTTTTACCAATCAGTCGGCACAATCCGTTACCGCCACGGTAACAGTAAACCCCGCATTGATAAAACCGGCCGCCGGAAGTAAAGTGATTTCATACACCGGCGCGGCGCCGCAACAAACCAAAGACAGCACCTTTGTTGTTACCGTACCCGCCAACGGCATAGCCTCCGTAGTGCTTCAGGATGTAACCTATGCAGGCACCGGGTTTCAGCAGCAAATATTATCAGGGACCAATAACCGCAGCCGGGATTATACCAGGCTCAGCACCGGCAACGCACACGCGATGCTGTTTAAGTTCGGCAGTTACGGCAGGCGCCTGTATATCTACCTGGAAGACGATGATACCAAACTGAAAAATGTCTCCCTGTATTATACCAGTAATACCGGGAAAGAAGCAAAAATCACGGATACCACCTACCCGTTTGAGTTTACGGTACCATTACCGGAACAACAACCGGTGAAATTCCGTTTAGCCGTAACCGGTATAGATGGAAAGTTAACAGAAAGCAAAACAGTTGTACTAGAAGAAAAAGAATAATTATGTACAATACACCGGCACAGAAAATTTTCAGGACCACAGCAGCCATCTTACTGGCTGCGAGCATCCACGTGTCCGCTCAATCCGTACACGTAAAAGATTTTCATGCCATCCCCAACGATGGCCTGGATGATGCCAAAGGCATACAGGACGCACTGAATTATGCAAAAGCAAATAACATTCCTACCATATTATTTGACAGCGGCCGGTACGATCTGCTACAGGTAAGTGCCACTGCATTGAACGCTTACACTGGTCTGAAGGAATATGCAGGGCTGCATTTACAGGGAGCTGCAGCAGCGGATCATACGCCTGCCACCCGGCTGGTGAAGAAGAATCCGCAGCAGAATAACACGATACTGCCGCCGCATATGCGTTTCGACCAGTGCAATAACCTGGTGATGGAGAACCTGGTATTCGATAACGATCCGCAGTATGCTACCGCAGGAACAGTGGTGGAGAAAGACGCTTCGCATGCAGTGGTGCAGGTGTTTGACGGATTGCCGGCTGTAAACGGAATGGGTTGCTATACTGCTAACATATGGGACAGTGCGACACGTATGTTGAAACAGGTGTCCAGTCTTACTTTCGTTGATGAGATAGCCACGCAGCAACTTTACTGGCAACTGGAAACAAGGGAGCAAAAGAATTATATGCGGATGAACAACGCTGCCTTTGCATCACGGCTTGCCGTGGGAGATGTAGTGTCGTGGCACTTTGGCGGGCAAACCATGTTCCAGCTGGCAATAAACAACTGCGATGATCTTGTTCTCAGAAATATCTCGATGGTTAACATCGCAGGATTTGGTATCCATACTTACGACTGCAAAAACATTACCGGGCAACAGGTGGTATTCAAAGCCACCGGCCGGCAACTGGCAGTAGGTCCGCGCGATGCCTGGAAAATAAACAGCTGCGATGGCCTGGTAGCAATAGATAGTATGTATGTGGAAGGTGTTCGTTGGGACGGACAGAATGTACACAGCGCCTTCTTCCAGGTGAAGGAACGGCTCGCATATAATAAAATAAGGGTGTGGAAAAGATATACCGGCGTAGCGCCTTTCTTAAACGACAGCATCGGGTTTTGGAATGGAAATAACGCTGTCAGTAAAATGCCGGTGAGCTGGCAGCTGGAACCAGCGGGAGACGGTGGTATCTACGGCATCATCACCCTGCAGGATTCACTGCCTGATTTTGTACAGGCGGGAACGCTTATCACGGTGTACGAGTGGGACATTGACGACTACCGGTTGTCGCACAGCACCTTCAGAAACATCGCCGGGTGCGCGGGTGTTATCAAATGCGCCAAAGCTACGCTGCAGCAGGTTTCCTACGATCATATTATGTACCCTGCGTTGGTGCTGGGTACGGAAATTACCACTCATAATGAAGCCACTTTTCCGCAGGATGTGATGATCCGGGAATGCAGCTTTAACGCCAGCGGCTGGGTGTCGCGCATCGGTAAAGCAGGATTGGTGGGGATTGGCAACAGCGGCACGGAAGCAATGGCAATAGGAACCATACAGTTTGATCACTGTTCTTTTTCCAATGCACCTATCGGCATTAACGCAAGTGGTATTAAGGTGTTGAAAATTACCAATAATCATTTCGTCTCGGTGAATCAATCTTATAAAGTAAACAATAGTAACACCGGCCAGGTGATCTTTGAAAATAATACTGAACAATGAAGATGAAGAATATACTATTTGTGTTATTGCTGAGCCCTTTCCTGGTGATGGCGCAGGGTACTTCAAAGGCGCCGCTCAGTGGCGTATGGACGTTTGCGTTAGACCCCATGAGCAGGGGCATACAGGATAAATGGTACGCTGCGGATTTTGCTTCAGCAGGCTTTGATAAAGTACAGGTGCCACATAGCTTTTCAGTGGATAGGCGCTATTTTTTTTATACCGGAACGGCCTGGTATTTTAAGAAGTTCAATGCGCCTGTTGTGCAGAAAAACGAACGCACCTTCCTGCAGTTTGATGCCGTGTTTTATAAAGCAAAGATCTGGCTGAACGGGCAGGTGGCCGGCGAGCACGAGGGCGGCTATACGCCTTTTGAAATAGAGGTAACCGGCTTACTAAAAGATAAAAATACACTCGCCGTATCGGTGAATAATGCGTGGGATACTACCACTATTCCCGGGGCTAAGGCCAGCGACGCCAAAGAAGCGCCAAATGCCACCCAGCTATATGCCTGGATGAATTATGGCGGCATCACCAGGCCGGTGCACCTTATTACACGGCCTGCAGCCTTTATACGAAATATAAAGGTAGTGGCCGAACCGGATCTGAAAAAAGGGAATGCCCGTATACAGGTAATCGCTTCGCTGAAGGATTACCTGTCGCCCGATGTAAAGGTGAACATCTATCAATCAGGTAATAAAAATAACATCCGCTTTAAACAAATATCTGCCAATGCTTCGCAAGTAACACTGGAAGGCATACTGTTATCTGCGAAGTTATGGAACCAGGATACGCCGCATCTCTACGAAGCTGAAGTGATTGCAGGGGCAGACACCATGCGGAAAACATTCGGTATCCGGCGGCTGGAAATTAAAGGCACGCAACTGCTGCTGAATGGTGAGCCTGTCCGCATGGGCGGTTGCAACCGGCCGCTGGATTACCCCGGATACGGTTCCCTTGATCCGGATACAGTGCTGGAGAAGGATCTGCAGCTGATCAAAAGCGGTAGTATGGAACTGTCGCGGATCAGTCATTACCCGGTATCTGAAAGTATGCTCGACTGGGCCGATAAGCATGGTCTCCTTATCATCAGCGAAGCCGGTAACTGGCAAATGACGCCACGCCAGATGGCCGATCCGCTGATGCGGGCAAAGTATCAGTCGCAGTTGAAGGAAATGGTGGAGCGCGACTGGAATCATCCCAGCGTAATCGCCTACAGCCTGGGAAATGAGTTTCAATCGCAAACACCGGAAGGTATTTCCTGGGTGAAAGATATGGGCGTTTTCGTAAAATCACTGGATGCCAGTCGGTTGGTCACCTTTGCCAGCTTTAATGTATGGCGCGAATTTGTAAAACGTCCGGAAGATGAAGCGTCCCTGTATGTGGACTTTATCAGTACCAATATTTATGGCAACGATCAGCTGCCACATCTCCAGCATATTCATGAAATATATCCCAACAAGCCGGTTTATATCAGTGAATTTGGTATGCGGCTGCCGCAAAGTGGAAAAGAAGAAGACCGTATCGCTTATTTCAGAAGGGCCATGCAGATCTTCCGCCAATGCGATTATCTCATAGGAGCTTCTGTATGGACGTTTAATGATTACCTGAGCCGGTATCCCGGAACAGATGCAAACGGTTACCGTGCATGGGGATTGGTGGCGCCCGACAGGACACTGCGTGCGGTGTATCCTGTATGGCAGGAGGAATTTTCTCCTGCTGTTATTGAACTGGTAAAGTTGAATGAAGATAAAGCCATTGTTAAGATCACTGCCCGTGTTGATTTTCCTTCTTATGTACTACGCAATTACCAGCTCAGGTATGGTAATAATTCACTGGAGCTGCGGACGCTGAAACCGGGTGAAAGCCAGGAGGTGACCATACCTGTTACCGGTAAGGCACTCACAGTAGCCTTGGTGAAACCCGGCGGGTTTGTAGTAGTCACAAAAAGTATAAAGGAATAATACACGATCAATAAAATTATAACCGTACAATCATGATACAATCTGGAGAAACAAACAGTCGCTCTTTTCCCGGCATAGCGCTTAACGCGGACCTGGTTATCACCGGTGGCGGCCTTTCAGGCGTGTGCTGTGCCATTACAGCGGCCAGGCAGGGATTAAAAGTAGTACTGGTGCAGGACAGGCCGGTACTTGGAGGAAATTCAAGCAGCGAAATCCGTTTATGGATACTGGGCGCCACCTCACATATGGGCAACAACAACCGCTGGGCGAGAGAAGGTGGCTTGGTAGATGAGATCCTGGTAGAAAACACGTACCGGAACCCGGAGGGTAATCCCGTTATATTTGATATGGTGCTGCTGGATAAAGTGAAGAAAGAACCTAATATCACCCTGTTGTTAAATACCGCCGTATATGCAGTGGAAAAAAAGGATGCCACTACCATTAGTTCGGTGAAAGCTTTTTGCAGCCAGAACCAAAAGGAATATTTATTAAGCGCTCCTTTATTTTGCGATGCCTCCGGCGATGGGGTAGTGGGCTTCCTTTCAGGCGCCGCTTTTCGCATGGGCGCAGAAAGCAGCGAAGAATTCGGTGAAAAATTTGCTCCTTCCGCCACGTATGGAGAACTACTCGGACATACCCTGTATTTCTACAGTAAAGATACCGGCAAGCCTGTAACATTCATCCCTCCTGAATTTGCCCTGAAAGACATTACAAAGATCCCGCGTTTTAAAACATTCAATGCAAAGGATTTCGGCTGCCGCCTCTGGTGGGTGGAGTATGGAGGCCGGCTTGACACTGTTCACGACACAGAAGATATCAAATGGGAGCTGTGGAAGGTGATATACGGCGTATGGGATTATATCAAGAACTCCGGCAATTTCCCGGAAGCAGCCACACTTACCCTGGAATGGGTGGGCGCTATTCCCGGTAAAAGGGAAAGCCGCCGTTTCGAAGGGGATTACATGATGAAACAGCAGGATGTGATTGAGCAACGTACCCATGAAGATGCAGTAGCTTTCGGCGGCTGGTCGGTGGACCTGCACCCCGCCGACGGCGTTTTTAGTGAGAAACCAGGCTGCAATCAGTGGCATAGCAAAGGCATCTACCAGATTCCATACCGGAGCCTGTATAGCAAAAATATCACGAACCTTTTCCTGGCGGGGCGCATCATCAGCGCATCGCATGTGGCCTTTGCCTCTACCCGTGTAATGGCTACCGCAGCATATGTATCGCAGGCTGTTGGAGTGGCTGCGGCGGTTTGTAAAGAGCAACATATTTTACCGGCAGACATTTTTAATAAGGGGCACATCGCCATTTTACAGCAACGCTTACTTAAAACGGGGCAATATATCCCCGGGTTAACGTTGAAGGATAACGAGGACCTGGTGCAATCGGCCCTCATCACCGCATCCAGCGAGCTGGTGTTTAAAGAGTTTCCCGGTAAGCCGCTCCTGAAACCTTTAACCCTCTCCGTTGCACAGATGCTGCCTTTACAAAAAGGAGAGGTGGCGCCTTTTATTTTTCATGCAGATGCGACCAGCAACACCGAAATAGAAGTGGAACTACGCGTGAGCAGTAAGCGCGGCAACTATACGCCGGATATTACCCTGGCAAAACAAACCATTCCGTTACATCCTGGCAGAAACTGTGTGGACCTTCGCTTTAATACATCTTTAGAAAATACGGCCTACGCATTTGTTACTTTCATGAAAAACCCGTTGGTGCAATTGCATTTTACAGAGAAGAGAGTGACGGGGATACTGTCGGTGTTCAACAGCGTAAACAAAGCCGTCTCCAATTACGGCAAACAAACACCGCCCGAAGATATTGGCATGGAAGCATTTGAGTTCTGGTGTCCGCAACGCCGGCCGGAAGGGCATAATATCGATTTAAAATATCACCAGGGCATAAACTTATTCAAAGCAGAAAATATCCGCAACGGAATCGACCGCCCTGCATCCACACCCAATGCCTGGGTAGCCGACTGGAACGATCCGCAACCCCGGCTGACGCTGAAATGGAATGCACCGCAACAGATCAGTACCATCGATCTGTTCCTCGATACAGATTATGATCATCCGATGGAATCAGTATTGATGTCGCATCCTGAAACGGTCATGCCTTTTTGTGTAAGGCAGTACCGGATTAAAGATGCAGCTGGAAATATAGTAGCAGAGAAAACAGGTAATTACCAGACGCACAACCGTATTCAATTGCAGCAACCTGTTACAACGGATACGCTGGTCATTGAACTGGAACATCCGTCTGCCAATGTGCCGGCGGCATTGTTTGCGGTGCGTTGCTATTAACGGAGTGTTCCTTTTTATTCCTATAACATAAGTATGGAGGGCCTTCAGATCGCAGGATTTGGAGGCTTTTGTTGTAATTGGAATGAGACGCTATTTGTTAATACAGCAACGTTTGGAATTCCCAGTGTGAGCAATGTTTATTTAGACCGATAATTGCGACATATATCGCCATTAATTCACATTTATGAATACGAGAAAACATATGAAAGGCGCGTCATCATTAGGCGTGAAAATAATACGGGATAAATCCCTGGATAAATTTTCCGGAAAAGTCTTGTTTCCGGATAAACTAAAACAAGCTAATAAAGTTGTTGCCAAATTAAAATGATAATCTGATAGTTTTATCAGCCGTACTAAAACCCTCGCATCTCCCTCATTCCGGCTTTCTTTTTGTGTCATCCACCCTGGTACAAAACATCTTCTATGACACAACCATTCCAGGTCGCCATCAGACAACCGGTACTCGATGATCTGAAAGCCCGCATTCTCGCCACCAGGTGGCCGGACGCAATAAATCCAGCCGGCTGGGAATACGGAATGAGCCTTTCCTACATGAAAGAGTTGGCTACATATTGGGCCCATGATTTTGACTGGAGAAAAACTGAAGACGCCATCAATGCCTGGCCCAATTTTATCATAGAAATTGATGGCTATAAAATTCATTACCTCCACGTAAAAAGTAAATACCCGGATGCTATTCCTATCATCATTTCCCACGGCTGGCCAGGTTCTTTCCTGGAAATGCTGAAAACCATTTCTTATCTCAAGGATAATGAAACACTGCCATTCGATGTAGTGGTGCCGTCACTCCTGGGGTTTGGATTTTCAGATAAGCCTGCAAAGGAAGGGATAAACGCCTCATTGATGGCCCACCTCTGGGTGAAGCTGATGGAAGGGCTGGGCTATGATAAATTTATGGCACAGGGAGGCGATTTCGGCGCCATTATCGCTACGCATATCGCCATGCGGCACCCGGACAAGCTGACCGGGCTGCACATGAACTATATTCCGTTCAACTATAAGCCGTTTATACCGCCCGGTGAAAAACTGACAACAGAAGAAACGGCTGCACAGCAAAAAACCGCTCAGTTCTTCCAGGCGGAAGGCGCTTATGCCCAGGTACAAACAACAAAACCGCTCACGCTTTCATATGGCCTACAGGATTCTCCGGTAGGACTGTGTGCATGGATACTCCAGATCTTCCGCAGCTTTTCGGATCCCGGCGCAGTGCTGGAGCAGTTATTTTCAAGAGATGAACTGTTGTCGAATGTTACCCTGTTCTGGATCACACAAACGATCCATTCTTCTATGCGTTTATACCATGAGATCCGGAATGAACCGCTGGCGTTCGGAGAAAATGATTTCATAGAAGTACCTGTTGGCATTGCACACTATCCTTATCCCGTTAGCTTTCCTGCACGGAAATATGTTGAAAGAGGATATCATGTTTGCTATTGGAGAGAGATGCCAACAGGGGGACATTTTGCCGCCATGGAACAGCCTGAACTTTTTGCACAGGATGTAGGCGCATTTGTGAATACTATTTTATCAAAGTAGCAGTAGATACTTTAGGCACTCATTTTTCTCCTGGCATTTAAATATTTCCGCACCGGAATATCGTACAATACCATCACCAGGTAGGAGAAGCCCACCAAAAGGAGGGTGCCGGCGGTGATGATAAATGCCAGCTGCATAGTTCCGGGTTTATACGCCGTATAGTAATTGGCGAAGATCCATATCCCTGCATAATGTGTCATATAAAGCGGATAAGATATCTTCCCGGAAAAAACACACAAGTTTTTTAATCCGGAAGTAAGCCTCGCGCCAGTTCCGAGTACAATGAGTAAAGGGAAATAAAACAATACCACCAGCACTTCCACCAGCCAGTTCCATTGAAAATGAGGCATCAGGAACGGCAACATCAGCAAGGCCGACAGCCCGATGAAGCCCAGCCGGTTCTTTATAATCCAGCTGAAACGGAACACCAGCAGCCCGGCAAGAAAGGAATAGGAAATACGCACAGCGCCATCCCAGAAGTTATCTTTTCCCCAGCCACCCATCAGGTTCCCTGCATGATAACCGACTACGACAATACCCGCAGCAGCCAGCAGGGCTAATATGACCAGGTAGCGCCGGCTTAGTTTAACGAGAATAAGCGCATACAATATATTGGCCACGTATTCCCAGAACAGCGACCACGCAGGCGCATTAAAACTGAATAGGTTAAAACCCCGGTCCATCATAAGTGGAAAGGGAATCAGGAGGATACTGGTAAGAAAGAACAACGCTATTTTGCCAAATCCATATAATTCCGGGTGACCGCCGAACGGATCAAAAAGAAAGCCGAGCAGCCCCAATACAGACCCGAAAATAACCAGGGGATGTAACCTGATGATCCGCGATTTAAAGAACTCCCTGAACCCCATTTTGCCAATGCGGTTATCATAGGCATATCCAATCACAAACCCGGATAAGCAGAAAAAGAAGTCGACCGCCAGGAAACCATGTCCCACAAAGTTCTTACTGTAATCAGTATAAACTACTTCCATAAAATGAAAAACAACTACCGTTAAAGCGGCTATTCCTCTTAATCCATCCAATATTTCAAAATGCTGTTTGGTTCTTAGCAGATCCGGGTTCAATTTGTTCACGTTCATTAAATACTGTTATATATAGATGACAGGCTGCTTTACAGCCGCTAAAAGGCGGTAAATAAATAACATTATTTCTTAATTTCCTAACAATCAAAGCTGGTGTGCCTTTTGTGAACGGGGTTACTATAAAATATATAGTATGGAAACAACAGATATCACCGTTTATATCGACAATAAGCCTTACCGTTTTCACATCGACGTGGATTACGAGAATGACAAAACCACCTACCGGGTATCCACTGATGAGGAACACAGCGAAAAGCTTGATTTTATGCCGCCACACCTGCAGTTTAACGAAGACGGGGAAGTGACCCTGAAAGAGCGGCTGCATACAGTAGAGCAGGAGCAGATTGCGCGGCTTATCTGGCAGGAAATCATTGACAAGATGAAACCATGAAACGGTATGTGGCAGGTTTGCCACAGCCTTGTCTCCGGTCTCAGCCATATAAATGATCAGATGCCAATATAGTATCAAAATTTGCTAATCACTTTGAATTTTTTAGCAAATGATATTATAATTTGATCTCACTGTATTCCCGTTCCCACAGGGTGGTTTTAAAGTGAGGTCATTTAATGAAAACAACTGAAATCATCAGCGAAGAATGTTATGCCATCCGCCTGCAGCAGGGCGACGAGGTGGCTTTCCGTTATATTATGGACCGGTATTTTGCGGTCATTACCAATTTTGCGAAGAGGATTGTCGTGAATCATGCTATCGCGGAAGATGTAGCAGAAGAAACATTTATAAAATTATGGAACGATCATGCAAAGGTCGGTTCCTTTCAATCTATAAAGGCGTTTCTGTACATCGCCGCCAGGAATGCCTGTTTTAATGAATTGAGAAAAGAGAAAAACCTGCAATACCGCCATCATGCCTATGCCGCCAGCATGACGGGCGAAGCCGATTTCGTAGCCAACGAAATTATCCGCGCAGAAGTAAAAGCAGAGATATTAAGAGCAGTGAACAGTTTACCCGTAAAAATGAAAAGAGTATTCCAGCTCGGCTTCCTCGAGGGCTTGCCCAACCGCAAAATTGCGGAAGAATTGCAGATCTCCGTTAATACCGTTAAGGCGCAGAAATTCCGCGCACTGGAACTGGTAAAGGGAAAACTCCAGGGAAAAGATATTCTTCCCTTTGCATTAATAATACTGGCGGCATTTCACAAAGATTAATCCCCGTCTTCAAAAAAATAAAAAAAACTTTCTCCCCCACTAACCCGAAATGATCCGGGCAGTGTATCCACTATATAACGGCATTAATTTTTTCTCAGCAAAGATGTGCAGCCCGTGGCCCTGTAATGTGTGGTCGCAGTGGTCATGGCTGCATACTATTATTTTCTATGGAAGAAAAAGACGTACAACAGCTATTACATATCGCCGGACTTATTTACCGGCAGCGATCGGGGGAACTGGATGAAGCGGAGCAGGAAACGCTGGACAACTGGCTGGCAGCCAGTGAGCAAAACAGGCAGCTGTTCCGGGAACTTTCCAGTCAGGATCTGGAAGCCATCACGCGCAACGAAGCCGATCCGGCTAACCTGCAGGCATCTGTTGAAAGAGTATATCTGGCCACCGGCATTAAACCCGGACCAGCACGTATATATATAAGTAAGTGGAGAACCTGGAGATGGGCCGCTGCCGTACTTGTTCTTGCTGTTGCCGGCGCCGCCGGCCTGCAGCTGGCAAAAGAGAAAAGTAAACCAATAGCGGCCATCCATACCACCGATGTGGCGCCTGGTAGCCGCAAAGCCACGCTGAAACTGGGCAACGGCGCTACCATTGTCCTCGACGACGCGCAGAACGGCGTAATCGCCAACCAGGGCAAAACCGTGATCAAAAAATCGGGTAATGGCCAGCTGGTATACGATGCATCCGCATCCGTTACCACAGAAATAACTTACAACACCATTACCACACCAAATGGTGGCGAATACGAAGTAATACTGCCTGATGGCTCGCACGTTTGGCTGAATGCGGCTTCGGTGATCCGTTTCCCGGCAGCATTCACCGGCAATACCCGTAAGGTGGAAATTAACGGGGAAGCGTATCTTGAAATAGTAAAAAATGAAAAAGCGCCTTTCATCGTTGTTTCCGGCAAACACTCGGTGGAAGTACTCGGAACAAAATTCAATATCCATTCCTATCCGAAAGAAGAAGATATCACCACTACATTAATCCAGGGAAGTATCCGCATCGCCGCCGGTAAATATACCAAAGTGCTGCAGCCCGGTCAGCAATCGCTCGTGAACACCAGCACCAATAGCAATATCCGGCTGGCCACCGGCGTAAACATGGATGAAGTACTCGCCTGGCGGAATGGCAAATTCATTTTTGACGACGCCTCACTTAAAACAGTAGTGAGCCAGCTGGAACGCTGGTACGATGTAAATATTGACTATGCCGGTATGGAAGACTACCGCTTCAACGGCGAAATATCAAGGAATGTAAGTCTTTCGAAAGTATTAAAGATGATGGAACTCACCAGTAATATCCACTATAAAATAAACGACAGGAATATCTACATGACAAAATAAGCAAAGCAAAAGACAAAAAAACCGGAAGCGCGGGAACGCTGCCGGTTATCGTCAGGCTAATGGGGACTTCGTATCAATAAAATCCTTCAACCTTAACATCGCAAATGTATGAATTTTATCATTCATCGCAAGGACCATCTGCGCCTATCCAAACCGGTGCCAGGGAATTGCTTTATCAACCATTCCAAAGTACTCCTGGTTATGAAACTAACTGCTTTACTCTTAACAGGTATCTGCCTGCAGGTCAGTGCAACGGCCTGGTCACAGGAGGTCACCTTATCAGAGAGAAACGCGCCGCTAAAAAAGGTATTGCAGCAGATCAGCAAACAAAGCGGTTACACCTTTTTTTACGATGCCCGTTATCTCAACGAAGCCAAACGTATCAACCTTGATATCACCAACACGCCGGTAGATAAAGCCCTGGACGCCTGCTTCGCAGGCCAGCCCTTTACCTACGAAATGCTGGACCGCACCATTATTGTAAGAAGAAAAAAGACAGAAGAAAAAACGGTCGCACCAACGGCAGTTATCAGCTGGGTACTATCGGGGAAGGTGATCAACGAAAAAGAAGAAGCCCTGCCCGGCGCTACCATCAAGGTGTTGGGCACACCCAAAGGCGTAGTAACAGACGTGTTTGGAAAATTCCTGGTAGAAATCGGCAGCGAAAACGATTCCCTGTCGGTTACCTTCATCGGTTATAAAACACAGATCATACACCCCGGCAATCAGAAAACGATCGTCGTAAAATTATTGCCTGACCTCGAAAACCAAAAACTCAATGACGTTGTGATCGTAGGTTTTGGTACGCAGAAAAAAATCTCTGTTACAGGCGCCGTATCCACTGTGAAGGTGAGCGAACTGCAGCAGTCTTCCACCGCCTCCCTGTCAAATACCATCGGTGGCCGGCTGCCCGGTATCATTACCCGCCAGAACTCCGCGGAACCGGGTTTTGACGCCGCCAGCGTATTTATCCGCGGCCTCGGCACGTTCACCGGTAACAAGTCGCCTCTCATCCTGGTAGATGGTATCGAACGCGATATGAACAACCTGAACGTACAGGAAATAGAAACCTTCTCAGTGTTGAAAGATGCGTCAGCTACCGCTGTTTATGGGATCCGCGGCGCCAACGGCGTAATCCTCATCAACACAAAGCGCGGCGCTGAAGGCCGGCCCATCGTTTCGTTCCGTACAGAAACCGCCCGTCTCACCGGTATGCGCTTTCCCAGTTATATCAACAGCTACGAATACGCAATCCTGGCGAATGAAGCCATGAAAAATATCGGCAAGCCTCCTTTCTATACGGATGAACAGGTACAGAAATACAAAGATCATTCAGATCCTTACCTGTACCCCGATGTAGACTGGATCGACGTAGTGCTGAAAAAGCATACCATACAAACCATCAATAACCTCAGCGTAAGAGGCGGTAACCAAACATTCCGCTACTACACCAATGTAGGTTATACGTTTGTTGATGGTCTTTATAAAGAAGACAAATCCGTTCCTTATAAAACAAATACCAGCTTAAAACGCTACAATTTCAGATCCAATGTAGATGCCAATCTCTCCAAAAATCTTACGATGGACCTCAGTCTTGGCGGCATCATTGAAAACGGCAACGCTCCCGGCCTGCAAGGCGGCGCCCCCGAATTATTCGATGCACTGAGATGGACGCCCAACAACGCTTACCCCATAAAAAATCCAAACGGATCCATCCCCGGGTTAGGCACCTTCCTGAATGAAAACCCCTTTACTAAAAGTACACAAACGGGCTATCAGAAAAGGTTCCGGAATACCATCCAAAGCTCGCTCGGCGCTACCTGGGATTTGTCGTCGCTGGTTACAAAAGGACTTAAACTGAGAGGACTTTTTGCATACGACTACTACGGCGCCATGACCACCGTGCGCGTGAAAAGCCCGGCGTCTTACCAGTACCTCGGCCCGGATGCCAACGGCGTAGACCAGTATCAGCTCATCAAAACAGAGCAGGCACTCGGCTACTATACCAACTCCGGCGCCAACCGCGCCGCCTACCTGGAAGTATCTGCCAACTACGACCGCAGCTTTGGCGATCACCGGATAGGAGGGCTTATATTAGGTAACCGGCGTGAATATGTAGACCTGCTCGCAGGAAGTTCTATCGGCAATATCCCTTTCAGGCGACAAGGACTCGCCGGCCGCATAACCTACGATTATAACTCCAAATATTTGCTGGAGTTTAACGTGGGCTACAATGGCTCGGAGAATTTCCCCAAAGGAAAACGATACGGCTTCTTTCCCTCCGCAGCTGCCGGTTGGCTCGTGTCCAACGAAAACTTCTGGAATAAAAATATCATCAGCTTCCTGAAAATAAGAGGCTCCTACGGACAGGTAGGCAACGACCAGATAGGCGGCGCCAGGTTCCTGTTCCAGACAACCATCGATAAAGCCCCCGGCCATACCTGGTTTGATCCGTACTATATGTTCGGCGCCAATCAAACCTACCAGACAGGCGCTTTCATGGAAAGCCGCATCGGTAATCAGAACGTGACCTGGGAAGTAGCCACCAAAGGAAATATCGGGGTAGATATGGAACTGCTCAACGGAAAAATTACCCTCACCGTAGATGCGTTCAAAGAACGGAGAAATGGTATCCTCATCGCACGTCAACAAATACCCATATCAGCAGGTTACCCGTCAGGGATTATACCTTATGCCAACCTCGGAATAGTGAACAATAAAGGCGTAGATGGAAACATCGAAATAAAAAACAAAACAAAATCAGGCTTCTACTATTCCATCCAGGGCAATTTTACCTACGCCCACAATGAAATAGTAGAAGATGATTCACCTGTAAGACCACTGGCCTACCAGAACAGCCGGGGGCAAAGCATCGACCGCCCCTTCGGCTATGAAGCCCTCGGCCTGTTCAAAGACCAGGCAGATATCGACAAAAGCCCTTCGCAATCGACGCTGCAATCGGTAATACGCCCCGGTGATATCAAATACCGCGACCTCAACGGAGACGGTAAAATAACACCCGACGACAGAACCTATTTCGGTTATGCACGCAACCCGGAAATCATGTATGGCTTCGGTGGCACGGTGGCGTGGAAAGGAGTAGACATGAGCATATTTTTCACCGGCGCAGCGAAAACGAGCTACCTGCTCAGCGGCCGCAGTTCGTATGCGTTTTCAGGCGGAGTAGGGAATTACAACGTGATGCGCGAAGTATACGACAACCGTTGGATACCAGGTGCAGATAACACCAACGCCAAATATCCTACGGTGATTGATATCAACAATACCAACAACTATGTAACCAGCACCCTCTACATGAAAAACGGCAACTACCTGCGCCTGAAATCTGCAGAGATAGGGTATACATTCACCAAAACCCTCACCAAAAGGGTCGGTATCAGCAGCGTTCGCGCATTTATCAACGGCACCAACCTCGCCGTATGGGATCATATCAAAATAGCGAATCCTGAAATTGATAACGGGGAAAGTCTATACCCGCTGCAAAGCAGCATCAATGCAGGGGTACAGGTAAATTTTTAAAGCATTAAAATCATTAGGATGAAAACGATCACAACATATTGTACGTTCCTGTTCCTTCTCCTGGCAGCCGTATCCTGTAAGAAAGACTTCCTGGATAAAGCGCCGGATGATGATCTCACTATTGCCGACGTATTCTCTAACCGCGATTACGCCAACAACTATCTCACCAACGTATACTCACACCTGCCGGATGAAATGGTATGGGCAGATAATAAAGATAATCCTTTTCATGGCGCCGCGGATGAACTGAAACAGTTCTACCCGCCGTCGTTTTGCAACAGCATGACGTCTGGCGCATGGGACCCTAATTCCACCGTGATTAATCCCTGGGCCAGGAATTATGCGGGCCTGCGCAAAGCAAATATCTTTATTGAAAATATCGACAAAGTACCGCTGGATCAATTCTATACAAAGGAAGCGCGTGACCGCCAGAAAGGAGAAGCTATTTTCCTGCGCGCATTCTATCATTTCCTGCTGGTAAGATTATACGGCCCGGTACCCATCGCCGACAGCAGCATTTCACTGGATACCGATTTCAAGAGCATCCGGCGGCAACCCCTGGAAAAGTGCGTGGCATACATCGTATCACAATGCGATCAGGCAGCTGCACTGCTGCCGACCCGTATTACCTCCGAAACAGAATACGGACGGCCCGCCAAATCTGCTGCACTGGCACTGAAAGCAAGAATGCTGCTGTACATGGCCAGCCCGTTGTTTAATGGTAACCCCGACTATGTGAATGTAAAAGACCATGAAGGCGTGTCGCTGTTCCCGGCTTACGACGCCAGCCGCTGGCAGGCAGCTGCAGATGCCGCAAAAGCCTGTATCGATCAGACACAGGCCGCCGGGTATGCGCTCTATACTTCTCCCGGTAATAACCCGGTGAAAAACTACCAGGAAATATTTTACATGAACAACAACCAGGAAGTATTCTTTGCCTATAATGATGGTACCTACGATGGTCTGGATGTTTATAACGAACCGCTTAGTCTCGCCGGATTTACTTTGCATGCGCCTACCCAGGACATCGTGGACCAGTATGAAATGGCAAACGGACAACGCCCTATCACCGGCTACACCGGCGATCATTCGCCCATCATCAACCCGCTGTCTGGTTATACGGAAACCGGCTTTACCGATACTCCCGGACCGGATAACCTGTATGTAGCCGGTACCAGCAATATGTATGTAGGCCGTGAACCACGGTTTTATGCCAGTATTAACTTCTCGGGGTCGGTATGGAAAACGCGTACCGGCGGACTGGAATTCTGGTTCAAGGGGGCCGACGGAAAGCAACGTGCAGGCGGAGGCAATTACAGCGTAACAGGTTACCTGCTGAAGAAATTATCTGACCCGAATTTTGTTTTTAAACCACAGGAGAAAAGAACGCTGCGCACCTGGATCTTCTTCAGGCTGGGAGAACAATACCTCAACTACGCAGAAGCGTTGAATGAAGCACAGGGCCCCGTGGCCGATGTCTATAAATATGTAAACCTGATCAGGAACCGCTCCGGGCTGCCCGCCCTGCCAGGCGGATTAGGCAAGGACGAAATGCGGGAACGTATTCATCATGAAAGACAAATAGAGATGGCGTTTGAATCGCACCGGTATTTCGATTGCCACCGCTGGAAGATTTCTGAAACAACAGATAACGCCAACATGTATGGATTAAATATCTATGCAGGAGAATCAAAAACAGATCCTGCTTTCTTTAAAAGAACCGTTTTTGAACGCCGGGTTTTTGAAAAGAAACATTACCTGTGGCCAATGCTGAAATCTGAAACTGATAAAAATCCTAATCTACTTCAAAACCCAGGATGGTAATAAAATAAACCGGATGAAAATAATACTGATGATGTTAATCCTCCTGCCACTGAGCGTGGTGGCGCAGGAACTGTATAAGTTCCCCGCGGATGCAGATACCCGTTGGATCAGCTTCGAGAACCGCTCCGGCGCCAAAGGGAAGGCAGGAATAGAAAACAAAGGCGCCAAAGGACATGCATGCGATACACTGAAAGCAGGTGGGAGTGTAACCTTACTGGATTACGCCGGCGCCGGAATCATTAACAGGATATGGCTCACCACTTCCCATAAACCGGAAGCGCTGCGGTCCATTCATATCGATATGTATTGGGAAGGTGCGTCCAAACCCGCGGTATCCGTTCCTTTGGGCGATTTCTTCGGCATCGGGCTGGCACGTAGAACGCCGTTCCAGTGCGCCCTGTTTTCCGATCCCGAAGGACGGTCATTTAACAGCTATATCCCTATGCCTTTTAATAAGCATGCAAGGATAGTGCTGGTGAATGAATCAAAGGAAACGCACCTGTTGTTTTATGATGTGAATATCACCGCGCTGAAGCAGCCGCAAAAAGATCTGCTGTATTTTCATGCTTACTGGAGCAGCAATCAACAAACCAAACTGGGAGAGGATTTTGAAATACTGCCTGCCATCAAAGGGAAGGGCCGTTACCTGGGCAGCAATATGAGCGTAATAGCGGATACTGTGTATGGCAACACCTGGTTTGGTGAAGGCGAGGTGAAAATGTACCTGGATGATGATACACAGTATCCTACACTGGTGGGTACCGGCACAGAAGACTACATAGGCACCGGCTGGGGACAGGGTATGTTTGCGCACCTGTACCAGGGCTGTCCTATTGCAGATGCGGCAAAAAAACAATTCGCTTTTTACCGTTATCATATTCCGGATCCGGTTTATTTCCATAGTGGTTGCCGCGTGGTGATACAACAAATGGGTGGTGGTGGGAGAGACCAGCTGCGGGAAATTGTAAAAGCCGGTGCGCGTTTAAAAGTGGTAACCGTTACAACACCGGCCACCCTGGTTAAAATCCTGGAGGAACCTGGCTACCCGGATCTCTTCGATGAAAAATTCCCCAACGGCTGGGTTAATTTTTACCGGTTGGACAATTATTCCGCCACTGCTTATTTCTATCTCGATAAACCGGAAAATAACCTGCCGGCGCTGGCGCCGTTGAAGGAACGTTTGGCGGGTATACTGTCACCAACAGGTAAATGAATGTTATGAACTGGAACCAACTGGATCTGTGGATAGTCATCAGTTATTTATTGCTCATGCTGGGAATGTCTTTGTGGCACCGGCGTTTCTCGGGCTCCAACCTGGAAAACTTTTTCCTCGGCGGCCGGAAAATACCCGGCTGGTTGAATGGAATTTCCTACACGGCTGCCCTGGTAAGCCCGGATGCTGCTACAGGTTATGGCGGCCTCGCCGTGGTAACGGGCGCTTTTATTTCCTGGTGGTACCTGAGCAGGTTTGGACTCGCCTTGTTTTTTGGCGGCGTATTGTTTGCTGTTTTCTGGCGACGGCTAAACCTCTTCACCACGCTGGAGTTTTATGATCTTCGTTTTCCCCCGCGTGCGGCAGCAGCCATGCGCTTATGGATAGCCATCCGGACTTCTATGATAGCCATGCCGGCATGGACAGGCATTACGTTACTGGCGGCGTACAAAATAATGGGTCCTGCATTCGGGCTTACAAAGGCAGAAACACTTTACCTGGTAGTGCCCATTTCTTTCCTGTTTGTTTTCTTTTCAGGATACAAGGGAGTAGTGATTTCCAACCTGATCCAGATGGTGATATTTTTTGCAGGCACGCTTACACTGGCAGCACTCACGCTCGCGCATTTCGGCGGCGCTGCCGCCATGACGGCCGCGCTGGGCCATGCTTTCAATGGCACACATCCGGAAGTATTACAACTGATGCCACCCCACGAACATTCTGTATTTCCGCTGGCTGCTGCGATGGCCTGGATGGTGGGACAAAGTATTGGTTACGGTGGTGATGCGGCGCCAATGGGCGGCGCAATGGAAGGACAACGGATCCTGTCTACCCGCACACCGGCGGAAGCGCTCACCATGTACGTGGTAACTGCCATCAGCATGTTCCTGCTCTTGCTGCTGGTTACGCTTCCCAGTATATCCGCTGCCGTTATATGGCCGGAACTGCGCGTGGAAGGCGCCGACCGGGAGCTGGTATATGGAAAGCTCATGAAAACAATGCTGCCTGCCGGCGCTATGGGATTATTGGTAGCTGCTATGATGGCCGCCACGATGTCTACCGTTGGCGATAATCTGAACTTTGGAAGCCAGGTGCTGGTAAGTGATATTTACCGCCGCTGGTTTGTAAAAAAAGCCAGCGAAAAACACTACATGCTCATCGGAAAACTGGGAATGGCGCTGATCCTGTCGTTGGCGGTGGCAGTAGTATTCAACGTGAGCATTATCACTGATGTGGCCATTTTTATGTTGCAACTCAGTGCGGCGGAACTACCGGCTAACTGGGCACAATGGTGGTGGTGGCGTTTCAACGGGGCAGCGCGTATCGCTGCATCCTTCGGTGGCGCTGCTATTTTTTGTATCGTGGTATTAGGGCCTAAACTATTAATGTACCTGCACGTTCCCTGGGCGTCGCAGCTGGTGCTGCCCTGGTGGTGGCAAACATTGGTAGTGATGGCGCTTACTACCGCGCTGTGGATTACAGTAGCGTTGATCACACCACCCGATCCGGCTGAACTGCTGCATTCATTTTATGAACGCGCGCGTCCACTGGGTTGGTGGAAGCAACACAGCGGCAATATGATACAACCTATTGTGCGGGGAATGGGTATTGCCGTAATTGGTTTTGGTGCAACGGCTATGCTGATCACAGGGTTAACACAGGCTTGGTTTGCACGTTACGTGTCATGTGCCTGGCTGTTGTCCGGTTCGCTGGTGTTATTTTTTGTTTTTAGAAAGATGGCCAACAGGTACCTGTCGTGGCTGGCCGCCAGGGCAACGGTGAGCAGGGCTGTACTGGAGCAGCAATCCTTCGAATCTTTATCTCAAAAAGTATAAAAAAATAATTATGTCTGTTAGAAAAGAAGTCAGGACAAAAGAAGAACATGTACTATACCTGGGCGATTGGGTATTTCACCTGGGACCCACGTTTATAGAAACGCCGTTTGGCACAGAAACAAAAGACGCAGATCTGCATTTCTATGGTGAGCGCTTAACAGAAGCACTGGAACATGTAGCGGATGTTACCACGCTTGCCAACTGGGAGCTGTACCGCCTTGCGCCGGGTAAGCTGGAAGCCTTCCTGGAGGAATCTGTAAGTCTTATTATCAGCGATGTGGAGGCAAAATGTTTCCATCTTTATCCCAGCTTTTTCGACCGCTCCCGGCGGGAAAATAAAGTGGTTACATTCCCCGACAGGCTTACTCTCATTAAAGAATGGATCAATGATGGCGGCGGACTGATGATGCTCGGCGGATGGTTGTCGTTCAGCGGTGTACAGGGCAAATCAGGGTGGGGCAGGTGTACACTCACAGATGCGTTGCCCGTGAAATGCCTCGTTACTGAAGACCTGGTAGAGTCCTCCGCAGGGTTTACTGCGGAAGTGTTGGCGCCTGATCATCCTGCGGTGAAGGGCTTGCCATGGCATACGTTCCCGCCAATATTTGGTTACAATGAAGTAAGTGCCGCTGGCACCGGGGAAGTGCTGGTGCGTGTAAAAGAAACCGGTCACCCGCTGGTGGTGGCCGGCAGCTATGGAAAAGGCAGGGTGTTGACCTACATGTCTGATCCCGCTCCGCACTGGGGAATCAACTTTGAATTATGGGAAGGATATGATGCCTTCTGGCAGCAATCACTGCAATGGGTAAAGAAACAAAACAGGTAATTGATGAACCGTTCCATATTACGCGCAGGAACAGCCGTAGCTGATATCACCCCGCCGCTGGAAGCCGGATTGCTTACCTCTTCGGTAGAAGGGCGTTACGATCCGTTTACGGCAGTACGGTTGCCGCTGAAAGCCAGGGTGCTGGCGCTCACCACCACAACCACTACCGTCGCACTGGTATCGCTTGACCTGTTAGGGTTAAGCGATACCGCTACCGGCGGGTGGAAAGCATTCAAGCAGGGGTTGTCGGATGAAATATTGCCGGAGCACATTATTATAACGTGCACGCATACACACAATGCACCGGAATCGGTAGCCTTATCGCAATTGTATTTAACACCGGTATATCGTACATGGTTACACGAAGTACAGCAGCAAATACGTAGTGCTATTTATACAGCGCTGAAAGAGGCGCGCGCATGTACCATCGGCGTCAGCAGCGGTGTGCTGGAAGGATTCTCGCTGCAACGCCGCATACCCACGCCGCAGGGCATCGTGATGTCCGATTCCATGCAGCCCGTTACACCGGAACTGATGCGCCGCGAACCGGCAGACCGCCGCGTACATACGCTCCGGTTTACCGGGGCGAACGGGATCATCGCAACGGTGGTGCATGCAGTTTGTCACCCTGTGCATGAAATGTGCCTGCCGCATGTATCGCCCGATTTCCCGGGGGAGCTCTGCAACGCGCTGGAAGCCACCGGCAATAATGGCATGGTGATGTTTATCAATGGCGCCGCCGGTGATATCAATCCGCCTACGGTATCCGGAGGGCCCGCCACTGCAAGGCAACATGGCGCCGCACTGGCCGCAGTGGCGCAACAGGATACCTACAGCGAATCGCTGGAAGGCAATAGGCTGCTGTTCGCACATGATGAAATTACCTTTGGAATACGTGCCGCTGCCGTCATCAACAAAGAAGATGCGCATGCAAGGGTAAATGTGATCGCTATCGGAAAGCTGGCCATCGTCTTTCTCCCGGGTGAACCATTTACCACTACCGCATTGGAAATAGAAAGCGCGTCTCCATTTACGCATACACTCGTCGCGGCATATGCCGAAAATACCATCGGCTATATTCCGGATATAAAAGGATTCGCCGAAGGAGGATATGAAGCCGGGCCCGGTAAGTGGTCATTCCTGGAAACCGGGGCCGCTGCTATGTTACAGGCCACCGCTGTCCGCCTGCTGAACCAGTTAAAAAACAACACATGAAAAAGAAAATACTGCTGAGTGCCCTGGTATGCCTGTTGTACAGCTGCATACAGGTATATGCGAAAGATAAAACGCTGTTGTTCTGCGGCAGCAATAAAAACGGTCTCTATTTCCTTTTAACACAGGAAGGATATAAACTGAAACAGTTCAGCACTCCCGCTGCTGCCATTACTGCTGCCGCCGATGGCGCGGCGGTATTCATCGTATCAGACACTTACCCCGCAATTGATCCGGAAAAGCGTATTACGGAAGCGTTGCTGGCGGCCGCCAAACAAAAACACCTGCAGCTATATGTTGAATACCCCGCTGCATTCCCGGGTCTCGATATTCCTGCAAAACCGCTGGAAACGAGGCTGGAACGCGGTGTGGTAACTACCGGCGATTTCGGTGCGCCGTTACAGCCCATGAGCATACTGGGTATCCATAACTGTTATATCCTGCCGGTGAGTGCCAATGATCCGTTGATTGTACTGGCTAAAGTAGTGGGGTTCGATAAAGCAGAATATGGCCTGGACAGCACCAAATCATATCCGCTGCTGTTTAAACAGGACGGCGCTTTTATTGCCACCACTGCATTGAGTAACTTTGAGCGCGGACGATATGGTCCCGCGGCTTCCATAAAACAGGTGTGGACGTATATCCTTGCCCGTATGACCGGCAGCCCGCACCTCGTTATAAAGCACTGGCCAATGGATGTAAAGCCCATGTATGGCCGCAACGCGACACTGCCCGGCAACGCAAGGCTCAACGCCATCCGGAAGGGAACCGCCTGGTTCTTTCATGGCCGCTTCTTTGTGCATCCGGCCTGGCAAAAAGAATGGGAAGAATACAACTCCCGCGAAATGCCAACAGGCCCGCCAATAAGTGCCGATAAGCCCGATGGCGACGGCTCGCTCGGCATCATGGAGGGACATACCTCCACCATCAATTACGATGGTACCCAGCAATACCGCTACTGGATGCGCGCAGATGTACAGGGAGAAGTAAGCATGGCCCTTTCTGCCGCAGGCAGGTTGCTGAATATTAAAAGCTATCAGCAGAACGCCGTAAATCTTATTAACTATACGTTGAAAACCTCCAATATGAGGGCCGGCCCAAAGCGGGATCCCAACAGTCCCGCCTACGGCCTTATAGGCTGGGCAACGCCTAACCCCACCACCTTTTACGGAGATGATAATTCAAGGGCCATCCTCGGTATTATTGGCGCCTCCGCTTATATGAATACCAACCAGTGGGACCAGGAGATGGCTGCCGCCATACTGGCTAATTTCAGAACCACGGGCAAAGATGGCTTCCGCGGCGAACGGCTGGAAGAAAAAGATATCATAAAAAACGGCTGGCAGTTTTACAGCAACCGTTCTTTCGTACATCCGTCCCCGCATTTTGAATCGTGGATGTGGGCGCTGTACCTGTGGCTTTATAACAAAACCAGGTATGAGCCGCTGCTGACCAAAACAAAAAATGCCATCCGGGTGACCATGGAAAGTTATCCCGGCAACTGGCGCTGGGGCAGCAGCATGCAAACACAGCGCGCACGCATGATCCTCCCATTAGCCTGGCTGGTAAGAGTGGAAGACACGCCGGAACACCGGCAGTGGCTCGACAAAATGGTGACCGAAATTATGAAGTACCAGGATGAAAGCGGTGCTATCAGGGAAGAACTGGGCGTAAAAGGGAAAGGAATGTTCAACCCGCTGAACACCAATTCTGCCTATGGTTCCGACGAAGGCTCCCTCATTTTTAAAAACGGGGAAAAAGTGTCGTGTCAGTTATACACCTGCAATTTTGCACTGTTTAGTTTGAATGAAGCCGCGCGCGCAACAGGCAATAAAAAGTACCAGGAAGCCGCCGGTAAATTGTCGGCCTATCTTACCCGCATACAGGTACAAAGCAATAAACATAAAGATCTCGACGGCGCCTGGTTCCGTGCATTCGACTACGGGCGGTGGGACTACTGGGCCTCCAATTCAGATGCAGGCTGGGGCGCCTGGTGCACGCTGAGCGGCTGGATACAAAGCTGGATCATCACCTCGCAGATCCTGATAGAACAACAGCAGAGCTACTGGGAAGTAACGCAAAAGTCAGCGATCAGCGAACCCGCAAAATCATTGATCAATACCATGCTTAAATAGTTGTATGAAGATGAAAATACCTTTGCTGTTGTGGTGCCTCGCCGGTTGTGCGTTATCCTCCCGGGCAAATATCCGTTTGCCGGAGGTGCTCAGCAGCAACATGGTGCTGCAGCAGCAAAGCCAGGTAAAGTTGTGGGGATGGGCTGATCCGGGTGAACACATCTCCATTACCACCTCGTGGGATCAGCAGGTATACCCCGTCACCACAGCGGGTGATGCCGCCTGGGTGGCTACTATTACCACGCCGGCAGCCGGCGGCCCTTTTACCATTACGCTGAAAGGAAATAATACCATCACGCTGCAAAATATCCTGTTGGGTGAAGTATGGGTATGTTCCGGGCAAAGTAATATGGAAATGTGCGGAAACTGGGGACTGAAAGACATCAAAGCCATTCAGCCGGCTGCTGATAACAACAATATCCGGTTCTTTAAAATTACCAAAGCTACCGCCGCACATCCACAGGATCGCCTGACCGCGCAATGGGTTGCGTGCGACAGCGCCGCACTGAATACTTTCAGCGCTGTCGGCTATTTCTTCGGAAGGAAATTAAATGAACAACTAAAGGTGCCCATCGGGCTCATAGATGCCAGCTGGGGCGGTACCGCTGCGGAAGTATGGACGCCGGACAGCATCGTAAGCAACAACCAGGTGTTAAAAGAGGCAGTTGCGCATATATTGCCCAATGGCATGTGCCCGCATTTGCCGGGTGTGGCCTGGAACGCCATGCTGGCGCCAGTTACACGATATGCCATTGCCGGCGTTATCTGGTACCAGGGAGAAAACAACACCGGCACCGCGGCCACTTACCGGCTTTTATTTACTTCCATGATAGATGCCTGGAGGCGTGCATGGCAGCAGTTGCTCCCTTTTTATTTCGTACAGATAGCCCCATTCAATTACCGCGAAAAAAATACCGGCGCACTGCTCAGGGAAGCGCAGCAACAAAGTATGCAACATCCCAATACCGGCATGGTTGTCACCACCGATATTACCGGCAACGTATACGATGTACATCCGGCCAATAAGCATGATGTAGGCTACCGGCTGGCCGACTGGGCGCTGGGGGAAACTTATCACCGCCAGGGATTTAGCTACAAAAATCCGTTGTTTAAAGAGATGATGATAAAGAAAGATAAAGTGATCATCTCTTTTGAAAATGCGCAACAGGGACTATCAGTAAGAGGCGATAGCCTGACGGAGTTATTTATTGCAGGAAACGACCGGCAGTTTTACCCCGCCCGGGCTACTGTGAAAAAAAACACACTGATGGTATGGAACAATAAAGTGAAACAACCCGTGGCTGTGCGCTACGCTTTCAGTAACACCGCTATTGGTAACCTGTTCAGTAAAAACGGTTTGCCCGTAGTGCCTTTCCGCACCGATCACTGGGAGGTGCCAACAAAATAAATTTATCCGCATGAAACATTTTGTTTTCTTATTACTCATGATATCATTCGCTGGTTTACAGGCGCAGGACCTCGCCGGTCTCACGCTCATCAAAGAGCATGTAACCACAAAACGGATCAGCAGTTACGACAAGGCCGGTGGTCCGAACGACAACCTGCAACACATTGAAAACGGCGGTAAAAGAACCCTGGTGGATATCAAAGGCGCCGGCATTATTAATCATATCTGGATCACGATGTGGCCCGCCCCGGATAAACTGAGCCGCAACGATGTGATCATCCGCATGTATTGGGACGGGAAACCATATCCTTCCGTGATATCGCCCATCGGTCCCTTTTTCGGACAAGGCTGGAACGAATCTTACCCTTTTACATCATTGCCACTGGCCGCTGCACCAATGGATGGTACCAGCCTGGTGAGCTATTTTGCCATGCCTTTTTCCAACGGGGCAAGAATAGAAATAGAGAATCAATCAGGTACGGAAATACAACCTTTTTATTTTTGCGTGGACTATGTGGAAATGCCCAAACTGCCCGCCAATACCGGCCGCTTTCATGCCTGGTACAATAAACAACTCATGGGATCACAGGATAGCATAGAAAACGAGCATTGGGTCTTTGGCCCCGAAGGACAAAATACCGATGGCCGCAATAATTATATAATAGCAGATATCAAAGGCGAAGGGCATTTCGTCGGCGTAAATTACTATGTGCAATCGCCCACACCTTTATGGTATGGAGAAGGGGATGATATGATTTTTATAGATGGAGAAACAATACCATCCCTCAATGGTACCGGTACGGAAGATTATTTTAATACCGCCTGGGGCCCCAAAGTATTATATACGCACCCGTATTTCGGGTATGCAAGGGTGAACAACGATATCGGTACACTTGGCCGCACGCATCTTTATCGCTTTCACATCACCGATCCTATCTATTTTAATAAGTCGCTGAAGTTTACCATCGAACATGGTCATAATAACGAGATGACACTCGATCTTGCCAGTGTAGCCTATTGGTACACAAAGGAAGCGTTGCCGGTACCGGACATCCCGGATGCCAAAGCCCGAAAGCCCATGCCCGCGATCAACTCATACGATATCCACCGCTGGCGCAATGAGTGGCGGAAAAACAGGGGCAAGGATCCGAAGTTATGGAACTAACTATTTCATCATCATACATCTTACTAAATGAAAAATATATCCTGGTTATTACTGCTGCTTTTTAGTATGTCTTGTACGGGCAAAGCAAAAGACTCCACCGTGGCGCCGCCACCGGCGCCTGCAGATACCACCTTCTCCAATCCGCTGCTGGATGGCGGCGCGGATCCCTGGGTGTATAAAAACGGCAATGCTTATTATTTTCTTTGTACCAATGGCGGAAATATCACCATCCGTAAAACAGCCGCTATGTCGGAATTGAGAAATGCCATTCCCAAAGTGGTATGGACGCCTCCCGCTACCGGCGCTAATTCAAGAAATATCTGGGCGCCGGAACTGCATCGCCTGCAAGGCAAATGGTACCTGTATTATACAGCCGGCGCCACATCCGACCTGGCTACGCAGCGTTTGTTTGTGCTGGAAAATGAGGCCGCGGAACCATTGGAGGGTGTTTGGAAAGACAAAGGAAAAATAGGCGATCCGCAGGCCGACTTTTTCGCTATCGATGGTACGGCGCTGACTTACAACAACAAAAACTATTTTATCTGGAGCGGCCAGATCTCCGGGAAAGATATCACACAACGCATCTACATCGCCGAAATGGAAAATCCCTGGACCCTCAAAGCAGGCAGGGTACAGATTTCCATGCCGGATTATGACTGGGAAAAACACGGTTCACCGGTAAATGAAGGCCCGGAAATACTGAAAGGCCCTGATGGACAGATCATACTGATCTACTCTGCCAGCAGTTGCGGCACAGATGACTATGCACTCGGTATGCTGCGCCTGAAGAAAGACGGTGATCCGCTCAATCCTGCACACTGGACCAAAGCCGGCCAGCCGGTGTTCACGAAGAGCGTTATCAACAGCGTATTTGGTCCCGGTCACAATGGCTTCTTCAAATCGAAAGACGGAAAAGAAGACTGGATCATTTATCATGCAAATCCTCATGCCGGCCAGGGCTGCGGCGGCGCACGGAGTCCGCGTATCCAGCCGTTTACCTGGCGCGCCGATGGCACTCCCGATTTTGGGGAAGCCCTTAATCCTTATTATAAACTCAAAAAGCCCTCAGGGGAATAATACTATGGCTGTTTTTTTAAAAGAAGGGAAGAGCGAAGCGGCATTAAAAGCTACCGATGCCCGGGTAAAGGAAACGGTAGAGAAAATGATCAGTGAGATAGAACAGCACGGCGACGCTGCCGTGGTGAAGTATTCCGCTTCCCTGGATCGCTGGTCGCCACCTGCCTTTCTGTTATCGGCAGCAGCTATCCGGGAGATTATAGCACGCACACCGGACCAGGTGATCCGCGATATCCAGTTTGCGCAACAGCAGATCCGTTTTTTTGCGGAGCAGCAACGCGCTTCCATCCGGGATATCGAAATAGAAACACTGCCGGGCATCTTCCTGGGGCATAAAAATATCCCGGTCAACAGCGTAGGGTGTTATATTCCCGGTGGAAGATACCCGATGGTGGCCTCTTCGCACATGAGTATCCTCACCGCAAAAGTAGCCGGCGTAAAACGGGTCATCGCCTGCACGCCACCTATCAACGGCCAGGTGCCGGAAGCCACTGTTTGTGCCATGCACCTTGCAGGAGCCGATGAAATCTACATTTTAGGCGGCGTGCCTGCACTGTGCGCCATGGCAATAGGCACCGGGTCCATCACCTCGGTGGACATGATTGTAGGTCCGGGAAATGCCTATGTAGCAGAAGCCAAACGGCAACTCTATGGCAGAGTGGGTATCGACCTGTTTGCCGGTCCCACGGAAGTACTGGTGATTGCAGATGAAACCGCCGATGCGGAAATGGTGGCCTGCGACTTATTAGGGCAGGCAGAACATGGCCCCACCTCTCCGGGTGTGCTCATCACCACTTCTGAACAGCTGGCCCGTGAAACCCTGGTGGAGATAGAAAGACAGCTCACCTTTCTTTCCACTGCGGACATCGCAAGGGTGGCCTGGGAAAATAATGGTGCCGTGATATTGGTAAAAGACGAAGCAGAAGCCATCGCCGTAGCAGACGAATTGGCCAGTGAACATGTGGAAGTGCTCACCCGCAACCCCGGTGTATTCCTTGAAAAAATGACCAACTACGGCGCCTTGTTCCTTGGTCCTGAAACCAATGTAGCTTACGGCGACAAAGTGATTGGTACCAATCATACACTGCCCACCCGCAAAGCGGCAAAGTATACCGGCGGACTATGGGTAGGTAAGTTCCTGAAAAATTGTACCTATCAGCGTTGCACGCCGGAAGCCAGCGCTATGATTGGCGAATATGCCATGCGGCTGTGTGAACTGGAAGGATTTGCGGGACATAAAGCACAGGCTGCCCTGCGCGTAAAGCGTTATGGAAAAAACTAGCCCGTTTTGGCCTGCACGTATACCTTCTGGTATTGCAGCGGCGTTTTGTGTGTGAGCAGTTTGAACTGCCGGTTGAAATTGGAGAGGTTGTTGAATCCACAGGTATAGCCTACCTGCGACATAGGCAGGTTGTTTTCTATCAACAGTTTACAGGCATAGCCAATGCGTACTTCCATTAAAAACTGCCAGTACGTTTTCAGTGTCCTGGATTTGAAATACCGGCAAAAGGAATTGGGGCTTACGTTGGCCGCCGCAGCCACTTCTTTGAGAGTGATTTTGTTACGGAAATTATTGAAGGTATAATGATAGATCTTGTTGATGTTATCGGTGTTGATGATGTTGTAGGAACTGGCGAAACCAATGCTCGACAGCAGGGTACAGTCTTTTGAACCGGCGATGGTGTCCAGTATGTTGAGCAGGGAGGTGATCCTTTGTACCTGCCCGGCTTTGAGGATGTTCTCCATTTCCCGGCTGATCAGTTCACGGGTAACGCCATGAATCCGGATGCCGTGCCTGGCTTTTGCAAGCAGTTCTTTTATTGCTGTCAGTTCCGGCAGGTCAAGGAAACCGGCGCCCCAGAAGTGGTCTCCGAAATGTATGGCAATGGCTTCTATCTGCAACCCGGGTTGATCCTGGAAGTAAATGGCATCGCTCCGCCACATGTGCGGAAGTTCACTGCCCAGCAGCACCAGGTCGCCATCTTCAAATCTTTCCATACTGTCGCCCACCAGCCGCATACCGCTGCCCTTGCGGATCAGCGTAAGTTCAATTTCCGGGTGGTAATGCCAGTGATTATAAAGGTAAGGGTAGATGTCTTCCCGGATGCTGAACGAATAGTTATGGCCGGTGTCAACCTTACGCAGAATCGGTTTCATACAACGGAATTATATAATGAAGCTAATACAATTTATGATAGTTGCAAAACACATACACCCGCTGAAATCATGCGTGACAACGTATTTACGGTATACCTGCCTGCTGGTGCTTGTCCTCTGTAAATCCGTGCTGCCGCTTCAGGCTCAGCGCCTCCCCGTGATACCTGCCGGCGCCGATGCATACCGGATGTGGGACAAATGGCCCTCTCAACGGTTCGGAATGCGAACTTATATGAGAAGTACCTACGACCGCTCCGGCAGTAATGAAGCGGCCGACGCCAGCCACTATCTTTTCATGAACGGGGAAACGGATAACGTTACATTGGATGTAACGGGAACGGGCATACTTTATTTTTTTCGTACCAACCACTGGCACGGAAGTCCCTGGCATTTCACTACGGACGGACAGAAACATACCATAAAAGAAACGGCTACCGAAGATCCTGTAAATGCCCTCCGGAACATTAAAGCAAGCGCCTTCATCCCGGCTGCGCCGTTTCCCCGCCCGCTGGCCTGGACCTGGGGCGACACCAAAGGAGCAGACCTCATCTGGACACCTATTCCATTCCGGCAATCCCTGCGCATCGCGTATTCCCGCACACACTACGGCACAGGGTACTACATTTACCAGTTGTTTGCCAACCCCCGCAATCTTTCACAACGCATCAAAAGCTGGGATATAGAAAAAGCACCCGACAAAGACGTAGTAGCGCTGCTCAGTAAAGCAGGGCAGGATATTGCACCGGTACATATACCAACCCGCCAGGGAACGGTAGCGCTCAACCAGGAAAAGGTAACGTTGACGGATATACGTGGTATGGCGGTAGTAAGGGCCCTTAAATTCACTATTCCGCTTGCAGACGCGGAAAAACTGGAAAGACTCCGCCTGTTGGTTACCTGGGATGATGCCTCCCTACCTTCTATAGATGCGCCGCTCAGCCTGTTCTTTGGCGCAGGTACCCTGCACAACGCGGGCGCCCGGGAATACCTTGTAAAAGGCTTTCCTATCAATATCCGCTATGATAGTATCCGGCAAAATGTAGTGCTGGCCTGCTACTATCCGATGCCATTCTTCAAGGCGGCAAAGTTTGAACTGGCTGGTATCACACCCGGGGAGACTTTCATTAACTATGAGATTCGCTACCAGCAACAGCAATTGCGGCCCGCATTCAGCAGCTATTTCCATGCTACCTACCGCAATTTTCCATCACCGGAATTGGGAGAAGATCTAACGTTGCTGGATACACGTGGAATGGAAGGCAAATCCGAATGGTCAGGCAGTTTTGTTGGCACCTCTTTTATTTTTACACATAGCGGCGATCTCGGCACGCTGGAGGGAGACCCGCGTTTTTTCTTCGACGACAGCCAAACGCCGCAGGCTCAGGGCACGGGTACGGAAGAGTGGGGTGGTGGCGGCGATTACTGGGGCGGGAGGAATATGTCGCTTCCACTTGCCGGGCATCCCTGCGGCGTAGCCCGGAAGGAGCAGGCAAAAGATAAAAAAGACCTCATCCACTCGGCATACCGTTTCCTCCTCGCTGATCTCATGCCCTTTGGACGCAATGCCCGCATCCAGCTGGAACATGGTGTGGACAATCGCTCCACCGAACACTATGAATCCGTTACCTACTGGTATGGACTGCCCGCCCCCTCTTTGATAAAAACAGATGAACTGGATATCGGTGATCCGGGCAGTGAACAGCAACATGGCTATCATTCTCCGCAGGCATCTCCGGTAGAATCCATTGTTTCCCGTTACGAACTGGGTGTTGATTCGCTTAACATTAAAGGACAGGGCAGAAAAGAAATCTACCCCGTACACACAGAAGATGGCCGTTATACCACCGGCGTGTCGGAATTCACCATCCGCCTCGATCCCGCCAACGTTGGTGCGCTGCTGCGGCGTACACTGGATTACAGTCACCCTAATCAAAAGGCAGCAATATATATCGCAGACGACAACGGAGACACCACCCATCTTAAATGGAAGCCCGCCGGCACCTGGTACCTGGCCGGCGCCAATACCTGCATGCATAGCAATCCGCCAAAAGAACTGGATAAAAGGGTGTACGAAGTGCAAACCAGTAACCGCCGCTTCCGCGATGATGAATGGCTGGTTCCGGCCGCCCTTACAAAAGGACGCAGCCGCATCAGGGTAAGGATCGTATTTGTACCGGTAGAACAGGAACTATACCCGGGATTTAAATTCCCGGGGAAAAACGCATGGAGTGAACTGCGTTATACCGCCTATAGCTATGTGGTGCCTGATTTTAAAGATTAAACATCTTCCAGCAGGATTTTCACCATGTTCTTGTAATTATTGATAAACTGGTGAGAGATCTTATAATTTTCTGTGGCGGTATAACTGGTTTTTTGGATCCCGTTTTCTGTCAGCTGGTAAATAAGGGCATCGGGGTAAGCCATTACAATAGGGGAATGCGTGGCAATGATAAACTGCGACTGCTGCCCGATTAGCTGGTGCATTCTTGTGAGCATGGCCATTTGCCGCGTAGGGGAAAGCGCGGCTTCCGGTTCATCCAGTATATACAGGCCATTACCGGAAAAGCGATGCACCAGCAAAGACCAGAACGCCTCCCCATGTGATTGCTCGTGCAGGGACACGCCGCCGTAACTGTCAATCACCCGCCGGCCCATACCTTCCCGGTCCAGTTCTTCAATGTTGGTACCCACGTTGAAAAAGCTCTCCCCTCGCAGGAAAAAGCCATCCTTTGCGCGCACTGCCGCCCTGGCTACCCGGATATACTGATGTAATACCGAATGGGAAGCACGCGTGGAAAACGTGAAATTCAGTGAGCCACCTTCGGGGTTAAAACCACAGGCCACCGCAATGGCCTCTATCAGGGTGGATTTTCCCATGCCGTTTTCACCGGAAAGGTAGGTAACCTTCGGATGCAGCTGCAGGGTCGAAAAGTTTTTTAACGCGGGTATGTTGAAAGGATATTCCCCCGGGGTGGTGATCTTGTCCCTGTTGAGTGTAATGGCCGTTAATCCCCTTTGTGTAAGCATAGCCTTGCCTGTTAGTGTAGCTGTTAAAAGAAAGTAACCTTTCCGCTGTTCATATCGTAAACGCCGCCTGTAATGATCAGTTGCTTCTTTTTTTCCATTTCTGCAATAATAGGGCTATTTTTACGTATATTCTCTACCGTTAGCCTTACATTTTGCTCGCAAACGGCATGTACATACGACTCATTTTTGCTGTTCATATCTCCTTTAAATTCTTTGATGCTGGTAACTGCCGGCTGTATTTTTGACAGCAGCGCGGTTATATTGCCCAGTTTTACATTATCGATGGCCGACTTAATCGCGCCGCAATGCTCGTGTCCCAGCACCAGGATTACCTTTGCGCCGGATACTTTGCAGCCATATTCCATACTGCCCAGCATATCTTCATTCACAATATTCCCCGCCACACGCGCCACAAATACATCGCCGATCCCCCTGTGAAAAACATCTTCCACGGGTACCCTTGAATCCAGGCACGACAAAATCACTGCCTTAGGAAACTGGCTCAATGCCGCTGCCCTTACCCTGGAAGAAGTATTCCTGACCGTTAAGCGGTCATTTACAAAGTCCTCATTTCCCTCTTTTAAAATATCAAGCACCCTTTCCGGCGTCAATGACTGCTGTTCGTTGGACGACAGTACTTTATTTTCCAACACATCGGTGCTGTCTATAGCAACCTCCTTTTTTGTACTGCTGGTATCGCTGCCTTGTTGTAACCCTTTTTCGTTGCCCGGGTTGCCACAGGCGTATACCAACAAGAGGAGCATGATAACAGATAATTTTGCAGGTATCTTCATAATTTTTTTTAGATGATTAACGGAATGCTTGGCATGTATAAGCTAACAATCCGGCAAATAACATTGTTTTATTTTCCGGAAAGATAAGGGAATAATGATCACAGCCTTGTATAAAAGTACAACGCCCGCGCTTGGCGCAGGCGTTGCAGGTTATGGTAATGTATCGTTTAAAACAATGGTGTAACCAGTTTAATAAAATAGACAGTATTAAAATCTGTTTTGCCGGTAAGCGGCAGTATTTTCTGGATATAGGTATTGTTAACCGGATCAGGGGGAACGATGCCAAAGTCATCGTCGTTGCTCACTGCCAGGGTAGTGCTGTTCACCAGTACAATACCTTCCGGTTTATCATGCGGGTAACCGGCGATATCTTTCAACAGGTCAACCACCAGCGATTTGGAAACGGTTTTGATGCCTGCAGCCTGCAGTTCTTCATCGGTCAGCACTTCTACTGTTTTGCCATTCACCAGCTTGCCGCCCGCGCCGTCGCCGGCATCAGAAATATCAGTAGCTGCCGAAAGGTCGATTTTATAGATTCTTTTGATCAGCGATGGTTTAACCGGATCGCCGGGGAATTCACCGTCGCGCTCCAGCACCAGGAAGGTACTATTGCTGATCACGGTGATTTCGCTGTTAGCGGTATTTTTGTTTTCCAGTTTATAGAGGTATTGCTTAGTTTGACCGGAGGCGATATCATAGGTGAGGATGCGGGTAAACAGGGAGTTTTTCACCGCATCTTTGGTAGGATTGTATAAGGGCGACTGCATAATGCCTACCAGTGTTTTGCCGTCAGGGGTAATGGTAAGCCCTTCCATGCCACGGTTGGCGCGGCGCATCGCAAATACTTTAGGGATCTTCCTGCCGCCGGTGCCTGTACCAAAAGGATTGATCCTTTCCAATGTTTTGCCGCTTCTGTCGAGATGCACCAGGTGCGGACCGTATTCGTCACTCAGCCAGAAAGTACCGTCAGCTGCTACCGTAAGACCTTCACAGTCGATACCTTCTGCATCTACAGGAAGTGTTTTGCCATCTTTGTCGAGCGCCGTTTCCCCGGTACCGCCTGATCCTGCAGGATTGGGAAGCCCCGTTACGGGTACGTTTGCAGCAGATTTGATATGAATGGTTTCTACCAGTACGAGCGAGTCGCCATTCAGCTTGAATTTTCCGATCTGTGGATTAAACCCCGGTACGGCAAATACTTTGGAGTCCTTGATGATACCATCTGCATTCGGACCGCGGTCGGTCATCAGGTAAAAATAGCCTGGCTGCCCGGGCACGTTTGCAATAGAAGATCCATAACCGCCATTGTAAACTTTTACACCGGCCATGTTGGTGGTCATTACTACAGCACCAGCCAGGGTGGCTTTGGCAGGATAAGACGTATTGTTGTTATCAGGAGGGGTGTCGTTTTTCTGACAGGCAAAAAGGAACACAAATCCTAATGGAGCAAAGTAGCGTACTACAGTCATAGTGGTTGATACGTTTAAGGCGCAAATGTGCCCTTTCCGTATGAAGACTATGTTACCGCAATATTATCAAATCGTGAAATTGCTATTCCTTTTTGGGTTCTCTTTCTACGGTAATGCTGCACTCGCCGATCAGTGCCGCCAGTGCGCCAACTGCTGCAAAAACGGGCGCCAGTAATGCACCCACTACGCCAATGGTTAACGGGAAAGTCATCAGCTCCTTTCCTTCTTTATCTGTAATAGTAATCTTCCGTACATTCCCTTCAGCAATCAGCTCTTTGATCTTTTTTAAGAGGTTTTCGCCGTGGAGGGTGAAAGTTTCTTTTGTGGTCATAGTCTACAGGTATTTGTCTTTTAAGGTACTAATATTTGGTGGGATAACGGTGATGTTCATACATCTGTCAGCTCTATCCACACCGGCGCATGATCACTGCTCTTTTCCCAACCGCGCACATGGCGGTCCACGCCACCGGCAACGAGACGACTATCCAGTTGCGGGCTCAGTAAAAAGTGATCGATACGCAGGCCCGCATCGCGGCCATATGCATTACGGAAATAATCCCAGAAGGTATAGATCTTTTCATCAGGGTATAGTTTCCGGATGGCATCAGTCCAGCCCTGATCCCTCAGGTTCCTGAATGCTTCGCGCGTTTCGGGGCGGAAGAGGGCATCATCCACCCAACGTTCCGGTTTGTATACATCCTGTTCCGTGGGCATTACGTTATAGTCGCCTGTCAGTACCACCGGTGTTTTGGCCGCCAGCAGCTCTTTGGCGTGCGCCGTGAGGCGTTTGAACCAGCTCAGCTTATAATCGAACTTAGGACCGGGAGCGGGGTTGCCGTTTGGTAAATAAAGACAACCAATGGTAACGTTATTAATTTCGGCTTCTATATAACGGCTGTGGATATCCTCGGGATCTCCGGGGAGCGCTCTTCTTATTTCTTTGGGTTCACCTATCCGGGAAAGGATGGCTACGCCGTTCCAGCTTTTTTGTCCGTGCCAGATGGGGGAGTAACCCGCATCGCGGATGGCCTGCTCCGGAAATTTTTCAGGAGGTGCTTTTAATTCCTGTAAACAGGCCACATCAGGCGCCGTTTCCTTTAACCAGCGAAGTAATACCGGGAGACGTCCGTTGACGCCGTTAACATTATAAGTGGCTATTTTCATGGATGCTGTTTATTCATTTGGGTTCGTAATTAGCAACACAATCACGCTGCCATGTGCTTTGTGAATATAGGCAATTATCTGTTTCCGTTTGCCCCGGCAAAGGGAAAAAACTTACTTTTGTAACCTGTTATCAACAGGGGTAGCAGGTTTTATAAATAACGGAACATCATGGCAAAGAAGCATACATCACAACCACACATACACCAGTCGGGCTTTCATTTTTTAAGTAAATTAAAAGAGAATAACAACAGGGACTGGTTTAATGCCCACAAAACAACTTATCAGCAAGAGCTGGGCCTGGTAGAAGAATTTGCAGAAGCACTGCTGGCTGAACTTTCGGTGCATGACCTGATAGAAACGCCCTCCGGGAAAAAGAGCCTGTTCCGCATTTACAGGGACACCCGTTTTTCCAACGATAAAACCCCTTATAAAACACATTGGAGCGGGAGCTTCCGGCGCGCCACCAAATTCCGCAGGGGCGGATATTATTTTCATATAGAAGAAGGCAACAGCTTCGTTGCAGGCGGATTCTGGGGGCCCGTTCCGGAAGACCTGAAGCGGATCCGGGAAGAAATCGCGTTTGATCCGGCACCGCTGAGAAAGATCCTCAACAGTAAATCTTTCAAAACCTATTTTAAAACACTGGAGGGAGAACAGTTGAAAACTGCGCCGAAAGGTTTTGCCCCGGATCATGAAGCGATCGACCTGTTGCGTCATAAGCAGTTTGTACTGGTAAGGAAGTTCACTGATAAAGAGGTGTTGAGTGCAGATTTTCTGAAAGAAGTAAACCTGACCTTTAAAGCCATGCGCCCGTTTTTAGATTACATGAGCGAAGCGCTTACAATGGATCCCAATGGTCTTACGGAGTAATTGCCCTCGTTGGGGCAGTTGCCTGTTATTTTCATACATTCAGGTATGGACAAGCTACAGCAGGCCATCAACGTTTTTGATAAACGTGCGGTCCAATACCAGGATAAATTTATGGACGTGGCATTATACCACGATTCATTTGATCTTTTCTGCAACAGTATTCCCAAACAAGAGGCGGCTGTTTTAGAGATCGCCTGTGGTCCCGGCAATATCACCAAATACCTGCTGCAGCAGCGGCCGGACATTCACGTGCTGGGAATAGACCTGGCGCCCAATATGCTGGAACTGGCCCGCAGCAATAATCCGTCCGCGGAGTTTATGCTGATGGATGCCAGGGACATCCTCCGGCTGAACAAATTGTTCGAGGGGATTATGTGTGGGTTTTGCCTGCCATATCTCAGCCGGGAAGAGGCCGTGAAAATGATCGGGGATGCCGCCCGCTTACTGGCGCCGGGTGGCGTGTTTTATATCAGCACGATGGAAGATGATTATGCCAGATCCGGCATTCAGCGCTCCAGTGCGGGCGATGAGCTGTATATGTACTATCATCAGGCTGATTACCTGGTGAATGCTTTGAAAGAAAACGGGTTTAAGATAATGGATCTTCAACGGAAGCAATACCCCGCCGCTGATGGAAGCACTACAACAGACCTGATCATCATGGGAGGACTATAACCTGTTGAGAAGAAATTTAATATCTTACAGCTTAAATCATCTCTGTGACCAACGATATTTCCTCCATTTTTGACAAAGATTTTTCAGGCGAATCAGCCGTTCGCCGCCGCGATATAATGCCGCTTGCGCTGAGAATATATGCCTGGGTTTTTATGGTTTCTTCCATTTATTCGCTGTTAGGCAACTGTTTCCGGTATATCCGGTATCCTGATGTATTTAAGTTGAATGAATTCAGTCTTACCGTAATATTTTCTATTGCCACTGCCGTGTTGCTTCCGCTGATAAGGTTCCTGCCTAACCTTTTAATTTTGCTGGAGAAGAAGTACGCTATACTGTTATCCCTGGTAGCGGTGGCAATTTCCATACTGGTGGGGTGCTACAGCTCTTACATTAGTATGGCTCACGGGATGGTGGGCTACGTGGTAGTGGCCACGAATATTTTCTGGTTGTTAGTAGATATCCCTTATCTCATGATCCTGCTAAGGATCAGGAAGGACTGGGAAAAGGGCATGGGCCGACCTCAGGGAATATAAGGTCCGCCCGGTTCTCCCCATCCCCACTTCGGCATCGGTTCATCCGGCTTCAGGGGTACTTCCGTTTCCCTGGAGTTGATTACGGCTATACGTGTTCCCCATTCGATATACGCCACAAAAGCAGACCTGAATTCGGGATCATCCGGGAGGTTCAGCGTGTCGGCCGTTTCTATCAGCAGTTGCACCCATCTTTTCCGGTGTTGCTCAGTGAGGTGTTTCCCGAGGTGTTTTTGGATCATCTTAAAATGAGAGCCATCTTCTTCACTGTACATTTTTGGTCCGCCGAAAACTTCCGCAATAAAATGCGCTACATGCAATTGATGTGCAGGCGACATATGCCGGAATACGGGCGCTAATAATTCATCCTGCAATACCTTTTCATAAAAGGCATTCATCAGCTTTTCAAATACGGGCATACCGCCGGCCCATTCGTATAGTGTGGGAATTTTTTTCTCTGAAGTCATTACCGGGTGCTTGATTATGCTAAAGATAATAATTAAGCAGCCAAGTTAGCAGGAGTAACAATGCAAAACAAGCGCCTACCAAAAAGTAGGTGGGGTTATTCACCCGGCGCCGGGATGAAGCAGCACCGGGTGAAATTATTTTAGTTCATCAGCTTCTCAATAGAATTGTATAGCATTGTTTTATTAAAAGGTTTCTCCAGGAACAGATCTGCACCGTTAGCCAGCGCCACATCCTTTGCAGCCGCATCCATCCCTGATATCATGATAATCCTGGTGGCCGGATATTTTTCCTTGATATAACTGATAAAGTCCAGTCCGTACCCATCCGGCAGCCGGTTATCCAGCAATACAATGGCTGGGGGCTGCTGTTGAAAATATTCCACAGCATCGGAAATTGTTTGTACATGCTCTATCTCCATCTCTTTCCCGTCGAGCAATAAATTGATGAGTAAACACATTTCCCCTTCATCTTCCACTATCAGGAGCTTCTGTTTGGGCGTGGTATTCGTAAGATTATGTTCCATAAAATTAATTTAAATGTAATTATTGACGCGGGATAAAAGTTTAAAAACCGTACCAAAGCAACCGGGGATGAATTATCTTTACAAATACCTTTATCAACGGTTAATATATTTCAATGGAAATAAAAGATTTATCACCAAAACACTTATGGCAGCATTTTGCTGAACTGAACGCCGTTCCCCGCGCTTCCAAAAAGGAAGAAAGAGTGATCGCTTTTATGATGGATTTCGGAAAACGTCTTGGCCTGGAAACCACAAAAGACGCCATCGGTAACGTAGTCATCAAGAAGCCTGCAACCCCCGGCATGGAAAACCGGCAAACGGTTATCCTCCAGTCGCACCTCGATATGGTTCATCAGAAAAACAGCGATACGGTATTTGACTTTGATACCCAGGGCATCGATATGTACGTGGACAAAGACTGGGTGAAAGCCCGTGGTACCACACTGGGTGCAGATAATGGCATCGGTGTAGCGGCTATCATGTCGGTACTGGCGGCAAAGGATGTCCCGCACCCCGCTATTGAGGCCATGTTTACCATCGATGAGGAAACGGGCATGACCGGCGCCAAGCAACTGGACCCCGTTAACTTCTCCGGGAAGATCCTCCTGAACCTCGATACAGAGGAGGAAGATGAGCTGACCATCGGTTGTGCCGGCGGCATCGACACCAATACAAAAGGCGTTTATAAGGAAGTGCCCGCAGGTAAAAACGCCATCGCATTTCAAATCAGCATTAAAGGATTACTGGGCGGCCACTCCGGTATGGAAATTCATAAGGGCAGGGCCAACGCCAATAAGGTGATGAACCGGTTACTATATAAAGCAGCAGGGCAGGTAAACATTCAGCTGGCCAGTTTAGATGGCGGAAGCCTCCGGAACGCTATCCCCCGCGAATCACAGGCCATTGTGGCTATTCAGGCTGCGGATAAGGATAAGTTCATGAACGTTATCAGTGAATTTGAAGCCACCATAAAAGACGAGTATAAAATCATAGAGCCCTCCTTCGTACTGGAATGTAAGGAAACGGCGATGCCTTCGCTGGTAATGGACCCGGCCTATCTCCCGCAGCTGCTGCGCGCCATTTACGCAGTGCCCAACGGCGTGTTCCGCATGAGTCCTGACATCGAGGGACTGGTGGAAGCATCCTCCAACCTCGCCAGGGTACAGGCAAAGGAGGGTGTTTTTATTACACAATCGCTGCAACGCAGCAGCGTGGAAAGTACTAAAAGCGATGTAGCCACTGCCGTGAGCGCCGCATTTGAAATAATCGGCTGCGAAATAAACCAAGGCGGCGATTACCCTGGATGGAAGCCCGATGCCGATTCTGCAATACTCCGGTTATTACTGGCCTTGTATAAAGATCATTTCAGCCACACACCTAACGTAGGGGCCTGTCATGCCGGCCTCGAATGCGGTATCCTGGGCGCACACCTGGGCAACCCGGATATGATCTCTTTCGGGCCTACCATCCGAGGCGCACATTCCCCGGATGAAAAGGTGCAGATCTCGTCCGTTGGAAAGTTCTACGATTACCTGTTGCATATTCTCCGGGAAATACCGGTTAAATAAATGCTTTAGTATAAATGATAGGGCTTCTGATAGGGCTTCCGTTTTTCGAACGGAAGCCCTGTTGTTTATACTAAAAGTGTTTAATCCCTCGCATTTTCAAGAGAAAGTGTTTATTTATGAACATCTCAGGAAGTGAAAAAATATGGAGAGAATAAGTATAAACGCTACTTTTGTGTCTTAATTCATTAAACTCAAAAATCCCTTTAATCCGATTTACCCAAGTATCTATGAATCTGTTAACTAGAATTCTCGCCTGCCTGGCTACAGGCATTGTAATTTTATCGTCCTGTAAAAAAGATCATCCGGACGACCATAAAATACCTGCTGCTACAATTACCAGGATCAATTCACTTGGATTTGATACCCTGAATGTTACAAAAGTGGACGGCGGTTATGTGGTGGAAGGGGATATATTTTTAACGGAAAATGACCTCGAAACCCGGCAAGGCTATACTACGCTCTTTATAGGAGGAGCTGACCAATATAAATTTTCCTATACACTGAATGCATTACCACGTGAAATCAACATATCAGTATCCGGTTTGCCGGCTGCTTATGTTACCGCGGCAGAAGTTGCCATCGCCAGGTATAATGCCTTAAATCTCCGTGTCACCTTTAAAAAAGTAACCAGCAGCGCTAACGCAGATATTGAAATCCGTGATAGTAATCTTGGTAATAATACATTGGCGCGGACTTCCGCTTACCCGGCTGCTCCAAGAAATCCTTCCAGTCCCATTTTATTGAATGTGAGCGCGCTGGGTAATAGCCCGGATGGAAACCGCCTGGCAACATTGATCACTCATCAAATAGGCCATGCTATTGGTTTAAGACATACCACCTATGTTAACAATCCATATAGCTGTACATATGCCCAGATGGACAGGGCAGGAAATAACCAGGTAGAACTGATCAATATTAACGGAACGCCTACAACCGGGGCAGCCTACAGCTGGATGCTGGGTTGTATCGATAACGGAGATCATCCGTTTAATCCAAATGATGTAGTGGCGTTGAATTATTTCTATGGAAATACACCAGGAGAATTTGGCGTACCTGCAGCCGCATATAGAAGAGGTACGAAAGAACTCCATTTGTTTTTAAGAAGCAAAACAAATACGTTATTGGAGAAGATCTATATACCTGGCACGGGCTGGTCGGCATGGAAAGACCTGGGCGGTACGCTTACATCTGATCCGGGTGCTGCTTCTAAAGACGAAAACAGTATAGATGTGTTTGTAAGAGGAGCTGCCAACAATCTGCTCTATAAAACCTGGACTACCACCGGTGGGTGGAGCGACTGGAAAGATCTGGGAGGCAACTTAACTTCCGCGCCTGCCGCAGAATCAAGGGCATCCGGCTTACTTAATATTTTTGCAAAAGGATACAATAATGTTTTGCAAACTATTTATTACGGAGAAGGTGCAGGTTGGTTATATTGGCAGAATTTCAATGTAACGGTTATCTCTGCTGCTTCTGCAACATCCCGTTACCCAACTTCCCTTGAGATGTACGCACGTGGGGAAGATAATCAACTGGTACAGGGAGTTTGGACAAAAGAGTCTGACAGGACAGTATGGAACAGCGTTGGTGGTAATATTACGTCTGCTCCTTCTGCCATAGCAAGAGGTTTCCTTACTGTGGATATCTTTGCGCTGGGTGCAAATCATAACCTGATGACAACTAACTGGTCTGTTACAGCTGCCTGGAAAACATGGGAAAGCATTGGCGCCAACATCTATTCAGCACCCGGCACTGCTTCAGCTGATTCCCTTTCAATAGATATTTTCGCAAAAGGACCAAGTGATAACCTGATGCAGAGAACCTGGACGAAGGCCGCAGGCTATGGCCCGTGGATAAATCTTTAACGGATTTACGTTATCTTATAAAATATCCGGCTGCCTGTTTATTTTAAAACGGACAGCCGGATATTTTGTAATACCAGGTATCATCACTTGACACTCACTTTCCCTTCGGCACATAACGGAAACGGATCATCGCATTTTCTGTTTCTGAAGAAGTAACTTTCAGTTCATAGCGCTTGTCACTGGTTAAAATAACCATTTTAGAGGTGTTGGGCGGAATATCGCCGAGGTTATTGGCATGTAATACCAGCTCCTGGTATTCCTGCGTGGTATCTGCTGTAAGATGAATGCGCAACGGGCTGCCGGTAAGTTCCTGCCGGTCGGCCACTTTTACGTCGTTGAAAAATACGGTTACAGTATCGTGATCAATGGTGCCGTAGTCATACAGGCTGATGTCTATACCCGGACTGCTGATATCATAGCTTCCCTGTACCCGGTTTTTCCGTTCCGGCGCTGGTTTCGCTGCAAGTGGTACTGTATCCGGTTTGGGTGGAGGAGTAGCCTCCGATGGAGGAAATGTTTTCCCGCTGCCTGGAATTTCCAGGGCAGCAATTGCCGCCCCGCTGAGCTTCGATAACCGCAGCACTCTTTTGGTATGTACTTTACCAGTGTACTTTGAGTAACTGATCATGCTTCCCTGCAGCACTGTTTCTCCATCAATATCAAACAACTTCAGGCTCATGACTGCCAGCCGGGCGCTATGATTTTTGGGGATGGTGAGCTGGTTGAATTTTATCTCTTCAAAACGCCAGTTATCGGCACTGTCGTTTCGTTGGCCAGTCACCGCTAGTTCGCCATACAGTTGCGGCGTTTCGTAAAACCAGGCAGTGCCGGTGTATTTCCCGGCGGCGGTTTGTTTTATATCCATTATATAACTGCCGGTGCCATAAAACCATCCCTGTGATTCGGCGGCAGCATAGCCTTTCCATACGCCTTCAAGGTTTTGCGCACGGAGCGCGGCAAACAGTAGGAGTCCGCAGCAGGTCAACAATATTGTTTTCATCCGGTTGGTTAACATATAGCCTTAAAGATAAGATTTCTACGCATGCGCCGGCAATGCGGTTACTGGTTGTAACCGTTGTTGCCGGAAAAGGAGTCCGCCAATAACGATGGTCACCAGGCCTTGCAGCAAAACGGTATTGGGCGTGCCTATCCATTGGGAAATAGCGCCCACCAGCAAACCACCAAGCGGCTGCATCCCGAAAAATGCCATCGCATAAAAGCTGATCACCCGGCCACGCATCGCGGGGTCTACGGTTGTCTGTATCAGGGTATTGCTGATCGTGATTTGCGACATCATCCCAAAACCAGCTACCGTGGCAAATATCAGCGCAACCGGGTAAATAGTGGAGTGGGAGAATAGTACAAGTCCTGCGCCGAATATCAGCGTGTTAAATGCCAGGATCTTCCGCAGGTTTTTCCCTGGTTTCAGGGATGCCAGGAACAGAGCTCCGCAAAATGCGCCCATTCCGATGGCGCTGTCTATCACTCCAAAGGTGGAAGCATTGCCCTTGAAAATATCTTTGGCATACACCGGCATCAGCGTGCTGTAAGGCAATACCAGCAAGCTCACAGAAGCCAGTGTGACTAATATCAGTGAAATAGCCGGAGTGGCCCGGATATAGGCAAACCCTTCTTTCAGCTCTCCCAGCATATTGGTAGTACGCACTTTGGGCGTATAAGCGGGCAGCTTCATACACAGCAACGATCCTATTACGGCAAAAAAGCTGATGGCGTTTATACCAAAACAAATGTCTTCTCCGAATTTTTCAAGCGCCAGCCCGGCGATGCCGGGGCCAATGAGCCTCGACAAATTTACCATCGAGGAATTCAGCGCCAGCGCATTGGGAAGGTCCGCTTTGTTCTCCACCATTTCATAAACGAGCGATTGCCGCGCAGGTACATCAAATGCGTTGATGAGCCCCAGGAAAGCGCTTAGTCCAATGATCTGCCACACCTCGTAGTGCTTAAAGTAAATCAGCACCGTTAACAAAACAGCCTGGAACATAGATGCAAACTGGGTTATCAGCAACAGCTTGTACCGGTTATACCGGTCCGAAGCCACACCGCCCAGGAAGGAAAAAACAAAGGAAGGAAACATGCTCGCAAAAAGGGTGAGCCCCAGCATGAATTTGGAATGTGTTTGCGAATAGATCACCCAGCTGACCGCAGTTTTCTGCATCCAGGTGCCTATCAGCGATATGGACTGACCACTGAAATATAACCGGTAATTACGACTCTTGAAAGCATTAAAAGTGCTGATGTTCATGTTAGTTCCCCGCTTTTATTCGTACTCCACCAATTTGGATAAAGGCCCGATGGCTGCCAGCAGGATCGCTTGCTCTTCTTTAGTGCAAACCTCGCTGATCGCCTTGCCTAACCATTCGTCCCGCTCTTTCCGTACCCGCTCGATCCGCGCTTTGCCCGCTGCCGACAAGGAAATATGAATCTTCCGCTTGTCGTGGGGAGAGGCCGTCCTGTTGATTAAATTCAGCTGGAAAAGATGCTGGAGTAATTGTCCCATCGATTGCGGCGTCATTTTCTCCATTACCGCCAGTTCTGCCGACAGCAGGTAATCGTGCTGGTCCAGTAATACCAGCACAGAACGCTCACTCTGCGATAGCTCCTCATTTGCCGGCGATAGCTTTCGCAGCTTTCTCACCAGCCTGGCAAGAAGTGGACGGAGTTGTGCGGCAAGTTGGTGCGGATTTCCGGAAGCCATATAGTAAGGTAAAGTTATAAGTTTACCTTACAAACATAGTAAATTATTTCCGGAGAAAATAAAAGGAATAGTTACTTCCCTGAGAACCGGCTCAGCGTTTCACGCGATACGCCAAGATAGGCGGCAATCAATGTTTTGGGAACCCGTTGAAAAAGCGCCGGGTATTGTGCCAGCAACTGTTCGTAGCGCGACTGCGCATCATTGTTGAGCAGCGACAGGATCCGCTGCTGTGACGCCACATAGCCGGAAGTGGCTTTTACCCGGAAAAAATGCTCCATTTTATGGGAAGCTTCACAGAGCTTCTTTTTATTTTCGAAAGATAAACACAGCAGGGTAGATGCTTCAATACTATCAATGTTCAGCTTTGCAGTTGTTTGGTTTACGTACGCATGGTAATCGGTGATCCACCAGTTTTCCATCGCGAACTGGATAATATGCTCTTTACCGGCTTCATTAAAATATGCCGCTTTTAACAAGCCGCTTACCACAAAATATTCATGTCCTACCAGGTTGCCCTCCTGCACCAGGAACTGGTGCTTACGTAATTTTTTTTCAGTGAAGTACGACTGTATATGATCGAATTCCGTATCGGTGAGTGGGGAGATTACTTCAATATGTTGCCTTAGCGCATTACTCATAAGATACAAATTAACATAAAAGCTGTGACCTGTATCACAATTAAATGGTGATCTGTTTCCTTTTGCAACATATTTATAAATACCAACTTTGTGCAAAAATCAGGTGAATGAAAACTAAAAAAACGGGCTTATTGCTGTTACTGTTGCCCTTTCTGGCTTTTCAGGCATATAGCCAGCATACAAAAACAATTAATCATCAGTCTATGAAAAAAATACTTATTGTAGTGACTTCCTTCAGCGAAGTAAAAAGCACCGGGCATAAAACCGGTACCTGGATAGAAGAATTTGCCACACCCTACTACCTGTTTACCGATAAGGGGTTCCAGGTAACCATTGCGTCACCCGCAGGTGGAAAGGCGCCCATTGATCCAAAAAGCACCGCACCCGATTATAGCACGGCATCAGTAAAAAGATTTTTCAATGATCCGGCAGCCCAGGAAAGATTGAATCATACTGTTTTGTTGAAAGACGTGCAGGCAGCGGATTATGATGCCGTGTTTTATCCCGGCGGACATGGCCCCATGTGGGACCTGTCAGATAATGCCACCTCCGCGCAGCTGATAGAAACATTTTATGCCGCCGGAAAACCCGTGGCACTGGTATGCCATGCACCTGCTGCACTGAAAAATGTAAAGGATAAGAATGGCGCGCCTTTGGTAAAAGGGAAAAAAGTTTCGGCATTCACCAACAGTGAAGAAGTAGCCGGACAAACCACCGCTGAAGTACCTTTTTCTTTGGAAGATATGTTGAAGGACCGTGGAGCAAACTATGTGAAAGGGGCCGATTGGCAGCCCTTTGCAGTAGCCGATGGTAACCTTATCACCGGACAGAACCCTGCTTCCGCACAGTTAACAGGCGAAAAAGTAATCGCAGCCCTGGGCGTGAAATAATATAACAATAGTAATAGAAAGCCTTCAGACATATACGGTCCGAAGGCTTTCTGTTATCAGGCAACCACCACGGGTGGATGCAGTTTGCGATAGTAAACATAGGAAACCACCAGGCTTACAAAAAAAGAAGTATGACCTATTTCCAGCAATACACTGTCGCCGCTTGATAAATGCGCCACCGCCGCGGAAATCAGGGTTATGCCAAACCCGAAGTAGGCGAACTCCCGGAGCTTTGGCGGCGTAAAGGGCAACAACAGCGCCAGTGAGCCCAGCACCTTGGCAATGGTAAGTTCTATCCGGAACCAGTTGGGCAGCCCCAGGTGAGCAAAGGCGCCTTTCATTTCAGGATTGAAAGCAAAATTAAAGGCGCTCCATAACATTACGCCGGTAAGGATAAGTGTGGCGGTCCAGTAAATGATTTTATCTTTTTTCATGATGTTCAGTTTGATCAGTTGAATTTGTAAACACTCAACAGGATGATGATGAAAACGAAAAGTAATTGTATCGTGTGGAACAAACGGATGTTGCCCCTGATCTTTTGAACAGTGCCGGCAGATGTTTCAAAGGATTTCTTTAACTGCTTTTTCTGCCGCTGTCCGAAAAGGAAGGTGTTGAGGATAATAACGATCACCAGGCCGAACTTCACCCGGAACCACAACTGCTCGCCAAAAACGCCATGCGTCATGTACATAATGCCTATGCCGGAAAGAATGATCAGCCCTATTCCTACTCTCATTAATACCGGGAAAACAGAAATGGCCTGCATTACCGTGGCGGCTTTGCTTTTATCCACGTCGTACTGCTTCCAGAACTGCCGGAAGCCTACAAAATCCGCTACCGAAGTACCGGCGAAGAGAAGAAATCCTATGAGGTGGAGCACAACGAAGCCCTGGAAAATAATCTGTGTTGACATCTGACTATGATTTTTATATGACAGAATCGAAATAATATAAGTAAATGTATAACGGAAATATAGTAAAAACAAAAAATCCGGGGTATTTTTTCTATTATTGCTTCGGAAATAAAATATCTGGTATGAATAAAGCCGTAGAACTGATGACTGAATGGGGTGCATTTGATGATCAGCATCCGGAAGGCAGCATTGAAGAATTTTGCAGGCATTACCTGGCACGCAAACAAACACGGAAACCGGTTCCGCCGGAAGGGAAGTTTCTGCCGGTACAAAGCGAAGGCGTTTTGATGCGGGTAATAGGAAGAATCTTTAAACTACACACTATTTACACGGTGGCGGCGCTGGACGGCACCGGTATCAACACAATCGATGAATATTCATTGCTCAATACGGTTGCCCAGTTAAAAGAACCCCGGAAAACAGAAGCGATCTACGCGGCGTTGCAGGAGCTGTCTACCGGCACGGATAAGTTAAACCGGCTGAAAAAACTCGGCTACCTCGCCGAATATGACGATAAAGAAGACAAGCGCTCCAAACGGTTAAAAGTAACGCCCAAAGGCGAAAAAGTATTGATCCAATGCAGGCGGCGGATCAGCCAGCTCGCGGAAGTAATGTTCCACGACATGACCGACGATGACCGTAAGTTATGCGTGCAGCTCTTGAAAGGAGTGGAAACAAAATTCGCCGGTATCTGGCAATCGCACAAAGGAAAAGATTTTGAAGAAATCTATGCGGAGATCATAACGGATAAAGGTTAGTACTTCATATCAAACCGCCCGTCTGTCATATGAACGGTATCACAACCTGCGGTTATCAGCGTACAGGTAAAGGTGCCGGCAATGATTTTTTGCTCGGTGTCCAGCTTCGTGATAATCAGCTGCCCTTCCTGTTGCACCTTTGCCGCATCCATGCCAATATACTCACAACCGGTATGGGTGCGCATTAGCAGCCGGGTATATACAAAGGCTACATCCGCCGCAGGCGTGGTAACAGGATAAGTTCCCGTTTTATTTAAGTTGGTGGCGATAATCTGGAAACTCCGCTGCACAGAGTCGCCGAAGTCGAACCGGGTCATGGATACATTAAAACTTCCGTTCCTGGTACTAGGGTCATAATATGCGGAGGGATTGGGCAGGCCTACACTTCCGCGTGGAATGAACACCTTCCCGTTTACCAGGCTGCCAATAGTATTTTTACCTTCCTGTGTGATGGAGGGCAGCGTATCCGGGAGGGAGGAAGGAGGGATCACGGTTCCCCGGCCGCAGTGAATACTAAACAGGGAAAAGGAAAGAAGCGCTATACAGAACAGTTGTTTCATGGGTCTTATTAAGAGGATATGAAATTAGGATATTCTCGAAATAAAACGGGAAAGGCCGGCAAAAATTGCCAGCCCTTCTGAGTCATTTTACGTTTACTTATCTACATCCATGCAGTAAGTAACGCAGTGCCATACTTTATTAAAATCCTTGCCTTCATGTTGTCCGCTGGCTTCTTCGGTAAAAGTACCTTCCAGCAGGTAGCGGCCTGCCCATGCGGGTGAAAAAGTAACATCACCAGCCTGACCGGCTTTGAATTTCTTAGTCCATCCCTCCGGCGACTGTACGGTTACTTCACCGGCAGCAGGAACAGCCTTCTTATAGCTTAACTGCACGGTAGCCGGCTGATGCAGCTTGTTTGCTTTTTTGAGATTCGTCAGCATGGAGAAATCCGTATGTTCTTTTGCGTTGTCTGCGCCGGTTAAAGTATTGTTGACTTTCACCAGCCCCATCGCATAATAATGGATCTTACTGCCGCTGTATACTTCCTGCACGGTATGATCAATAGCTAACAGGTGCGTGCCGGCAACAGCAGGCGTAAAGGTGGCGGTGAAGTAATTGCCGTTGGCGGTACAGGTCAGTTTCTCTTTTTGTCCGTCGGGTTTTACCAGGTACAGGGTAAAATCTTTCATATTACTGAACCAGTGCTGAATAGAATCGCGCTCGTTATCGGCATATTCTCCCAGGAAAACTTTCACTTCCTGTGCCTGCCCGATCTTCCCGGTAGTAACGGTTTCGATCCAGATAGCATGGGCAAAAAGTGATTGAAGGCTACAGCATAAAATAACAGAAAACAGGAATTTCTTCATTATATCTTAATTTATAAATGGCGCATCATCTGCAATGCGGCAAAGCTATGCCGGCAGAGGGCCGGCCGGTAAGCGAAAAGGGAATATTATTTACGCAATCGGGAAAAATTAGGCGCTATTCTATTGAAAGAGCGCTTCACTATTCCGATGGCAATATCCACTGTAATCCTTTTATAAATGTAGGCAGCTGCGTATCCATATGTCCCAGGTTGGAATAAACATCTCCCCGGTAAGTAACCTTTGGGGAGATAGAAGTCGTTAGTTGCACCATCAGTATCTGCAGGGATAACGCCCCGGAATCCCCGGCCTCCGGTTCCTCCTGCCCTCCGAATGTAAAGTACGCCTTGACATCCGTCCGCATGCTGTCCTTTCCCCCCGCTGTTTTCAGTTGCTCCGGCAAATAGTAGTGGTTATAATGTAATGCCGGGCTCGCCGCAATATATCCGCTGAAACCGGTGGAAGCGCCCGCCAGATCACGGTAAAGCGCATACGCCGTAAAATAACCGCCAAGCGAATGTCCCATCAGTACGCGCTTTGTGGTATCGGTGCGATATTGCCGGTCAATCACCGGCATCAGCTCCCTGTGTACAAACGACAGGAATTTATCGGCGCCGCCACTGGTGCTCATTTCATATTCCGGGATGGCAACAGGATAGGTGTCATCCCGGTTCCTTAAGGAATCCATCTCCGGAAAATCTTTATAACCAATACCCACTAAAATCACATTCGGCGCCAATCCTACTCCGGCATATTTATTCAGGGTAACTGCCATCACATCAAAATACAGGTTGGCATCCAGGAGGTATACCACCGGGTATTTTTGAGATTGCTCCGGATGGTAATCATCCGGAAGGTTTACGAAGATAGAAAAGGAATCGGCCACCGCTTTTGAATACAGGCGCATCACGGCAGTTTTGCCTTGCTCGCCTGCCACAGGCGCACATCCGGCCATTAGCAGCAATATAATAACGGGAGTAACATAACGGGTCATGGCTGTGAATTTAGATACATTCTAAAGTATCACTTATTTCTGTTTACAAAATGTTATATTTAAACTCATCTTTTCCTGAACAAACAACAAATCCTCCATGAGTAATACCGCGAATGAAAGAGCCGCCATGCCAAAAGATAGCAGCGTTTTAGACAGCAGGAGTTTGCAGAACAGCTACGCCACGCTGATACCACTGCTCAGGGAAGGTATGCGGGTGCTGGATGTTGGCTGTGGTACAGGCGCCATATCTGCCGGTATCGCCGGCGCAGTGGGAAAAACAGGAAGCGTTGTGGGCATCGACAGCAGCCCGCACCTGATCGCTAAAGGAAACACGGATCACGCGGATCTTTCCAACTTAACACTGCTGGAGGCCGACCTGTTCGCCTACAATCCGGCAGAAAAATTTGACCTCATCGTTTCTGCCCGTGTGCTGCAATGGTTAAGTAATCCACGCGAAGCGCTGCTGAAATTTAAATCCCTGTTAAATCCGGGCGGCTATATTTCTATTTTAGACTACAACCATCATCAGCTGGAATGGACGCCTGCGCCACCGGAAAGCATGCAGCGCTTTTATAAAGCATTCCTTTCCTGGCGTGCAGATGCAGGCATGGATAATGAAATTGCGGATCACCTCTCGGGGCTTTTTGAAGAATTGGGCTTTCATCACATCACCGTGTTGAACGCCGATGAAATATACACCCGCGGCGAAAATAACTTCGCAGAAAAGGCAGGCATCTGGTCCAAAGTAGCGGAACTAAGAGGCCCGCAGATGGTGGAAAGTGGTTTTATCACAGAAGAGGAGCGTACCCGTGCCGTCACGGATTACCAGGTATGGATCGCGGAGTCAGCGCAAAAGATGGTGATGAAATTGAAAGATGTGCAGGCACGGATTACTCCCCTACATACGCACTAAACTTCAGTACCCGGTCCTTTTCAATGGTAAATGCCTGTCCGCAGTCGGCGCTGTAAGCGGAAACACCACCGCGGGCTTCGTCCTTGTAGGTAATACCATAGCAACCACTGGCCGTGGACGATCGGATCACCATCACATAACTGCGTTTGGCCGCTACCGTTATACGCGGTTTGATAGTAACCGGCTCCGGCGACCAGCTCAGGCTGTCGCGGGGAATAGCCGCCTCATACAGCACTTTTCCTGTTGCCGGTAATCCCTTATCATCTGCCGGGTAAATGCTGATATGCAGGTCGTCGTCCGGATAGCCGCTTTTAAAAGCAGTGATGCTTACAGCCGAAAGCACGCCTGAGCGGGGAGGAGTAAAACTTTGCGAACGCTGTATACATCCGTTAATGTCGCACTGGAACCGGAAGCCTTCCTGCCCGCTGCTGTTGTCGGGCTTCACTTTCATAACAGGAGTCGAAGCAGCGCGCAAGGGCAGCTGTATGCTGTCTTTACAAACAATAGGTTCAATAGCGCCGTCTGCTGCAAAGGAAAGCGGCGCCCAATAGTAATTAGCCAGCGCTTCATTTTTTGCCGCATTGTTCCACAGATCACTGCCATACAGGAAAACGCTGTCGCCGTTGAGTTTAATAAGAGATACAAAAGACGGTTGTCCACCGCAGGATCGATCGCTGATCTTTATTCCATCGGACCATGGGCCCAGCGGCGATTCCGCACGACGATAAGAAGTACCAGTACCTGCACAATAGCCGCAATTAGGATCGGAGTACAACAGGTAGTAACTGCCATTGCGCCGGAAGAGCGCCGGCGCTTCGGTATTGCCTTTCGTCACTGCTTTTACATGCTCTCCGCTGCCAGTCAGATAATCGGCACTGAGCTTTTCAATTACAATGGTGCCTTTTGTTTGCCAGTCGGTATACGCAATATAAGCGGTGCCATCTTCATCTACAAAGGTATCATGATCACCGTTGTTCAACCCGGCGATGGCGCCGTTGCTGTTCACTGCCATCCGGGGCTCCGCCACTTCTGTAAACGGACCGGTGGGTTGCTGGCTGGTAAATACGCGGAAGCCGGTACGGTTATCATATACATTGATCCACAGTACATACTGTTTTGTTTTTTTATTATAGATCACATGCGGCCTGAAACAGCCATAGGTACTGCCATTGCAGCGGGTTTGCCATACCGGTGTGCGGGCGTTAAATAAAAAGCCTTTGTCGGTCCACTGCTGAAGATCTGTAGAAGTATATACTTTAAATCCGCAAAAGGGAGCCTCTTTTCTGCCCCATTCAAATCCACAGCCATAGCTGGTACCATAGAGGTAATAGGTACCGTTGAAATAAGCGATTTCACCGTCGTGCGCATCAATGGCTGCGCCGGCAGTACTGAAGCGGATAGTTTGTTGTTGCTGCGGGTTGAAGTTAACAAGCGACGAATTCGTTTGCGCGTGCACGTTATACATCAATAACAACAGGCAGCAAACCATGTTAAATATCGCCTTGCGCTCTTTTCCGGTATTCCGTGGGCGTAAATCCGGTCTTCTCTTTAAAGATCCTGGAGAAGTAAAACGAAGAATCAAACCTGAGATCATACGCAATTTCTTTTACAGATACAGCGGGATCATTCAATAGCTCCCTCGCTTTCTCTATTTTAAGTTGGATATAATATTGAAACGGAGATAGCCCCGTGTATTGCTTAAACGCTTTTCTGAACCAGGAGTAACCCACCTGCAACTCTTCTGCGGCCTGCTCCGGGGAATAATGCCGGGAAATGTTGGCGCGGAATAACAGCCGTGCTTTGTTCATCAGTTCTTCTCTCTCTTTATTCCCGCTTGCCTGTTGCTTCACGAGGTAGTGGATGTTTCCCATCAGGTGAAGCGCTGCGCCGGCAATGAGCGGCTGGTAGCCAGGGCGCTCCTGTTTTGTTTTTTCTATAATAAGATGAAACAACTGCAGGGTACCTTCCTGGTAACCGATATATAAACAGGGCTTTTCCCTGGTGAAAAAGTTTTCCTTCAGGAGGTTGTCAAGCACAGGGCCTTTCATGCCTACCCAGTATTCATCCCAGCCGGTTTCGGCGAGTGGCCGGTAGCGGTGCCTTTCTCCCGGGAACAGCAGGATAATGGTACCGCCTTTTATTTCCTGCTGCCGGCAGCTGTCGGACTCAAAAATGCCTTTGCCGCCGGTGATATAAATAACCTGGTATTCATTCAATACCCTTCCTTTCTTCCAATTAAAATGATGATGCGCCGGATGATCTTTCCCCGGGTAAATGCCCGCTGCTGCCACCTGCGTACAACCGGTATTCAGTACCCAAAGGCCCCAGCGCTCATCTTCCCTGCTCACGGGCAGATACTTGTAATAGTTCATCATAACGCTTTCTTCTTTATATAAAAATATAAAAAGCCGGAAAGGTTCCGGAAAGTAATAAGAATTTCCGCCACCCGCCGGGATTGTGTCATAAAGTACAACCGAAATATCAAATAATTCATCGCACCGCGACTAGCTTTATCACAGGATCCGGTTACCATTCAAAAAATTGCGTTATGAATACATTAAAAGTTGGCCTGTTTGGGATAGGCCTCGCTGCCTATTGGGAACAGTTCGAAGGACTGCAGCAGCGGTTGTCGGGGTATATTGATATTGTGCATCAGCAGTTGCAGCACTACGGCGCCGATATCGTTCACCTCGGCCTGATAGACACGCCGGAGAAAGCTTTTGAAGCGGGCAGCCGTTTCCGGAAGGAAGACGTTGATCTGATCTTTTTATATGTAACCACCTACGCGTTATCCTCCACGGTTTTACCAATAGTGAAACGCGCAAAGGTACCGGTGATCGTATTAAATCTCTCTCCGGCCGCGGCCATCGACTATGCCGCATTTAATCAGCTGCCGGACCGCATCACCATGACCGGCGAATGGCTCGCCTTCTGCGCCGCCTGCCCGGTGCCGGAAATAGCCAGTGTATTCAAACGTGCACACATTCCTTTTTACCAGGTAACTGGTATGCTGCAGGATGATCCTGTGGTGTGGAAAGAAGTGGAAGAATGGATCGCCGCCGCAAAAGTAGCCTACATCCTGTATCACAACAGGCTGGGCCTGATGGGTAACTACTATGGCGGCATGCTGGATATTTACTCCAATCTTACCCTGCACGCAGCCGTGTTAGGCGGACATATGGAAATTATTGAGGTAGATGAATTATCAGGACTCCGGAATACGGTCAATGAAGCGGAAATTGCCGCGAAGCTCCGGGAAGCGCAACAGTTGTTTGACATACAACCCGATTGCTCACCGGAAGAATTGCACCGCGCTGCCAAAACCGCAGTGGCTTTGGATAAACTGGTAGCAAAGCACCAACTGGGTTCCCTGGCGTATTACCATAAAGGAAGTGGCAACGCTATCAATGAAGATACCATGAGCTCCGTGATCATGGGTACCTCTCTCTTAACGGCGCAAGGCATCCCGGTAGCCGGGGAGTACGAAGTGAAAAATGCGCAGGCCATGAAAATCATGGACAGCTTTGGTGCAGGTGGTTCCTTCACAGAGTACTATGCCATGGACTATAAAGATGATATTGTGCTCATGGGACACGATGGGCCCTGCCATCCTGTAATCGCCGCCGGTAAAATAAAACTGAAACCATTACAGGTATATCATGGAAAAGTAGGAAAAGGATTGTCCGTGGAAATGTCGGTGGCACACGGCCCGGTAACATTACTGTCTGTAGTGGAAACAGCTGATGGAAAATTGCAGTTCCTCCTGGCGGAAGGGATGTCGGAAGCCGGCCCTATCCTCGAAATCGGCAACACCAACAGCCGTTACCGGTTTCCCACAGGCGCCAGGAATTTCGTGGAAGCATGGAATGCGCATGGACCGGCGCATCATTGCGCAGTAGGCAAAGGGCATATAGCGTCAAAAATAAAAAAGCTGGCGGAGTTGTTGGGAGTGGAGGCGGTGCAGGTCTGTTAACACCGCAATAACCGCTGTATATTTATTCAAGTTTTACAAGCGGTCACCTGCTGTATCAAAAGCGGACATATTATTAAAAAAATAACTTTTTAAACTATTGGAACGTATGTAACTTTTGGTATGGCATGTTTTTTCAACAGGTGCTGTAACTGATACTGACTATCATGATAAGCAACTACTTCAGGATTGCATGGCGCAACCTTGTCCGCAATAAAGCATTTTCTTTTATCAATATCCTGGGACTGGCGCTCGGACTGGCCTGCAGCCTCCTCATGATCCTGTGGGTACAGGATGAAAAAAGTATGGATGGATTTCATGCCAACAGCGATAAACTATACCAGGTATATGTGCGCCAGTCATCCGGTGGTAAAGTGAACGCCGGCTATCTCACGCAGGGGCCGCTGGCGGCAGAACTGAAAAAGGAAGTGCCCGAAGTAGAATACTCCAGCGGCTTCGAGGTTTTTCTGCCGGTAACATTACGCGTAGATGATAAAGTAATGAAGATCACCGGCGCCTATGCAGGCGCTGATTTTTTGCAGATGTTCAGCTACCCGGTATTACAGGGCACAAAAGCATCTGCCATCGATAAACCAGGCACCATCGCTATCTCCAAACACCTCGCGGAATTATTTTTTGGCAGCCCGGAACAGGCGCTGGGGAAAACACTGCGTTATGAAGACACGGTAAGTCTTTCTGTTACTGCAGTGTACGAGGTGCCGGCCAATTCATCACAACAATTTGAGTACCTCCGCAACTGGGAAGATTTTACCAGGGACAATGCCTGGGCAAGAAATTGGGGCAGCTTTAACCCGCTGACGTATATCCGTCTCCGTGACAATGCCGATGCAGGTAAAGTAGCCGCCAAAATAAAAGACTTCGTTTATAATTATCAGCAACGCAACAACGATTCCTATACTGAACTGGGTTTACAGCCTTACAGCGAAAAATACCTGCACGGTGTATTCAGCAATGGCATACCTGATGGCGGGCGTATTGAATACGTGCGCCTCTTTACCCTGCTGGCCATATTCATTATGCTCATTGCCTGCATCAATTTTATGAACCTCGCTACGGCGCGGTCGGTAAAAAGAGCAAAGGAAGTAGGCGTGAGAAAAGTAGTAGGCGCCCTGCGCTCTTCCCTTATCATCCAGTTTATCGGGGAAGCCATGCTGCTGGCATTTTTTTCACTGGTTATTGCCCTGTTGGTAGTGATATTACTGCTGCCCGCGTTTAACCAGCTCAGTGGAAAACAATTGGCATTACCCGTTTCACAACCTGTATTCTGGGGTACTTTACTGGGCCTTACGGTACTCACCGGCTTCGTGGCCGGTAGCTACCCGGCCTTGTTCCTGTCGTCCCTGAACCCGGTACGGGTGCTTAAAGGCAGCCTTAAATTTGGCTCCGGCGCTACCAATTTCCGGAAGGGCCTGGTGGTGTTTCAATTCACCCTGTCCATCCTGTTAATGATAGGCATGTTTGTGATTTACCGCCAAATGGATTATGTGCAAACAAAGAACCTGGGCTACAACCGGCAGAACCTTATCTATATTCCTATCGAAGGCGAATTGATTTCCAAGTACGATGTATTCAGGGAAGCGGCAACCAACCTGCCCGGCGTGGTGGCTGTTTCTAAAATGAAAGAGTCGCCAACGGTGATAGAACATCACAAAGGAGGTATCAGCTGGTCAGGGAAAGATCCCAATGATGACGCCTCTTTTGCGGATGCGGCAGTGGGATACGACTTTATAAAAACCATGGGTCTCACCTTACTGGAGGGCCGCGACTTTTCCCGTGCATTCGGGAATGACTCAGGGAGTTATATCCTGAATGAAAGCGCCGTGAAAAGGATTGGTTACCAGCATCCGGTAGGACAGCCATTCACGCTCGGAAATGTTCCCGGTACCATCGTGGGCGTGCTCAAGGATTTCCACTTCAACTCCATGCACGACGCCATAGAGCCGCTGGTAATCCGCCTGGATGAAAAACCTAAGTGGGGCAATATCCTGGTAAGGGTCGCCGGGGGTAAAACAACACCGGTGCTGGCCGGACTGGCAGGGATCTGCAAAAACTTAAATCCTAACTTCCCCTTTACTTACCAGTTCTCCGATGAAGAATATACCAAGCTTTATAAAAGTGAACAGATGGTAAGTCAGCTGTGCAATTATTTCGCCTGCCTCGCTGTATTCATTTCCTGTCTCGGCTTATTCGGACTGGCCATGTTCACCGCCGCGCAACGTACCAAAGAAATAGGCGTGAGAAAGGTGCTAGGCGCTTCCGAATCCAGTATTTTCCTGTTGCTGTCGGCCGGTTTCCTGAAGCCGGTATTTATAGGAATGCTCATTGCCTTCCCGCTGGCCTGGTATACCATGAACCAATGGCTGAATCACTTCGCGTATAAAACAAACCTCGATTGGTGGATCTTTGGCGGGGCTGGGCTCATCACTATCATAGTGGCTTTAGTCACGGTCAGCTTCCAAAGCATCCGGGCGGCGGCCATGAATCCCGTGAAAAGCCTGAAAATGGAATAATCCTACTTATTGGGGTGCTATTTCCCCATTATACCGCTAAAAATGCTGCCACAGCAATGGCATGTGGATTGCCGGTATATTCATAAACGCAACATTATGAAAGTACTTGGCATCATCCTCATTATTGCTGGTATTGCAATGATCGTTATCAGGGGCTTCTCTGTTCAAACAGAAAAGAAAGTGGTAGACATTGGTCCTGTTGAAATTAATAAGAAAGAAAACAGATGGATAGGCTGGCCCACTTATGCCGGCGGTATCGTAGCCATTGTAGGTGTGGTACTGGTGGTATCGGGTAAACGGAGAGACTGATCAATAACAATAACGACTATATGCAGAAATGAGCGCCTCCCCGGGCGCTCATTTCTGCATTTGGGGTACGCCTGCCAAAAAAGTGTGGTAATTCATCGTAATCAGATAAAAAAGTATGCTTTTATGCTAACTCCCTGCAATAATTTTATACTACCGCCGGAGAGATATCGAAGCCCTTTTTATTTAACATTTACAGCAACACAAAAACTCCTGTATGCGCTGCATCAACAGGTAAAGGAACCTTTATGTCTGCATAGCATTTCCCGTCTTTTCAACCATAAAAATTCCACTAATGAACAAACAAACAATCACCCCGAACTACATGATTACAGGAACATTAATGCTGCTGCTATTGGCAGCCTGCTCCTGCAAAGAAGCGGCAGTAACACCGGAAGCGGCTCCGCGCCCGGTAACCACCGAACTAACTAACGGTATTGGGAATGGCGTAAACCTGCAGCCTTCCTACTACAACGGCGGCAATGTAAACTTCGCATGGGCGCTGATGAAACAGCAAACAAAAATCAAAACCGTGCGCATTGAAATTGAACCAACCGTAAGTATTACGTTGGCGAAATCCTGGATTCAGCAGGCAAAGAACAACGGCTTTGCGGTGATCGCCACTTATCACAAAGCGAGTGTATTGGGAAGCGACAATGCCAGCGAACTTACTGCGGCCGCCAACTGGTGGAAGAATAACTACGCTGCATTATCCTGTCTACACACATTTATCCAGGCGCCTGGAACCAGGGCAGAAACCGTACCCTCATCAATGCTGATCTCGATGAAATGGCTACTTCCGGACGCCCTTGTATGGTAGGGGAGTTCGGCACCGGCTCCGGCAGCGCCAACTGGTCCGGCTTAACGAATTATGCCAAATCCAAAGGATGGACTGTATTGGGATGGGCATGGAATGGCGATGGTGGCAGTCTGAATATGGTTACACCCTCCTGGGCCACTAATCCCACCGCTACTTCTTTTAGTACCAATAGTTACTTCACTACTATTTACAGCCTGCTGTAAATAACAACAGGTTTTCAATATCTACAGCCGGCCCCGTGGCCGGCTTATTTGTTATATTGCAGGATAAAACCTGGAAGATGTCGACATCCCTGTTGGATCAAAGCAAGGATCCGCTGCTCAAAACTTTCATTGCTGGTAGATCAGATCAGGCATTGATGCTGTTGCAGCACTTTGTCTCACAATATGAAAAACTGGGAAAGATATACCTGTATCCCACCAAATCTATGATGGGTATCGGTTTTGGCGACAGACGTGTAGCCTGGGTTACCCAGCTGGGAAAGAATTTTGTACACATTGTATTCCCTTTTGAAAAGGCGTATCCCGACAATTTATGCTTTCAGAAAATTGCGCAGGTACCGGGCGATAGCCGGCAGTTTAATCATCATTTCCGTATGTATCTCCCCGAAGATATTAATGAAGAAATACAACAGTTTATGCGCCTGTCGCTGTTATAACCTGTTTTAAGTATATTTAGGAAGAAACCTGTATAAAATACTGTCATATGAATCACCACCGCCCTGCCTCTAAAAATATGATTGAATCCATCCTGGTGCTGTTGCTGTTGCTGGCTTTGCTGCTGGCACTGTATGATGTGTTGCGGCTGTTTTTTGGTATTCTCACATTTGCACTGATCTTTTCCGTTTCTTTCCATCACCTGTTTGAGCGCATGGTTGTTTGGTTCAAAGGCCGCCGTAAACTGGCCGCCACCATATATGCGGTGGCGTTAGTTGCCATCATTGCCCTGCCGGTTACTTATTTCATTGCCGCGCTGAGTTCACATATCCGGGAAGCATTGCACTGGATTGGTAATGTGAAGGAAAACGGATTGCCGGCGCTGCCCGAATGGGTGGTTACCATGCCATATGTTGGCAGCGATATCGTGGACTTCTGGGAGCATTTACAGGAAAGTCCCCGCGAAACTTTGTCCACCAGCGTACATGAACAACAGGTAAGAGTGGTGCTGCATCATATTATCACCAGCGGCGCAGGTATTCTTGGTGCAGCCGGACAACTCATACTCGGCATCATTATATCTGCATTTTTCCTGGTAAGCGGTGAAAAAGCAGTTCGCCCTATCAGGGCTACTGCACAGCACCTGCTGGGACGTAAAGATGGCGCCGATCTGTTGAACGCTACCACGATGGCCATCAAGGGCGTGTCTATCGGTGTAATGGGTACGGCTTTCATCACAGCGGTGGTGGCGTTTATTGGGCTTAAAATTGCAGGCATCCCCTTTGCGCTTGGCTTGTCCGCGTTTATCTTTTTCCTGGTGGTGATTCCAGATAGGCCCGCTCGTGGTTTGGATCCCATTAACCATCTGGATGGCTACACAAGGTCATCCCGGTATGACGCTCTTCCTGGCTATTTACGGTACCGGCATCCTGATAGGGGAAGCCATCCTGAAACCCCTGCTCATCGCTAAAAGCGGCAAACTGCCTTTCCTGGTATTATTCCTCGGTGTAATTGGCGGTATGGCTGCATGGGGATTCACCGGCATGTTCAAGGGCGCTATCATTGTAGCCGTATTCTATACCGTATTTAATTCCTGGCTGTTGCGTAAAGACGCCGCCCACGCTTCACATGCTGCGGAATAGGTAGTATCTTCGCCCACAAGCACCAGATGAATTATGAAAGCGGCAAGTATCAGCGATATAAAAAAAGAATTAACTACCCTGCCTCCGGCAGAGCTGTCGGCCCTGTGTTTGCGGCTGGCCAAATTCAAGAACGATAACAAGGAACTGCTTACCTACCTGCTGTTTGAAGCCCACAACGAAGAAGGGTACATCGCCGCCGTGAAAGAAGAAATCGACAAAGGGTTTATTGAAATGGCCGGTGATAAATTATACCACGCTAAAAAAAGGCTGAGGAAAATCCTGCGGATAACGAACAAGCATATACGATATACTGGTTCCAAAACCGCCGAAGTAGAACTACTGATCTATTTCTGTACAAAAATGAAACTGTCCGGTTTATTATCTTCCTATAGTGTTCAGTTAAATAACCTCTACGAACAACAGGTGAAAAAGATCACCAAAATAGTGTCTGCACTGCATGAAGACCTGCAGTATGATTATCTCCGGCAGCTGAAACGGCTTACAGGCGAGGACTAAAATGCTTCAGCAAAATTAATATAAAAGCCCTGCCAGTTGCCCGGACCTGGCTGTATCATCCTGTAAACGTACCATTCATGCTTTTGTTCAATAAACCGGTTAAATCAGGTTTGTTGCCTTCACAGGAAAATTTTATTTTGGAGGGTGTTGATGAATTAAAGAGGCTTTAAAATGAAGGCATGAAAATTCTATTTGAAACGCTGCGGCTGCAGGTCCGCACTTTTGCCGCTACAGATGACGCATTCGTCCTGGAATTGCTGAACACGCCCTCCTGGCTGCAATACATCGGCGACCGGCAGATCCGGACCCTTGCAGATGCACAACGCTATATCATGAATAACCTGTTGAAGCTATACGCCGAACAAGGCTATGGCGCATGGGTAGTAGTGCTGAAAGAAACAGGGAATCCTATTGGTATCTGCGGGTTATTTAAGAGAAAGTACCTTGATCAGCCCGACCTGGGATTTGCTTTTTTACCGGCCTTTGAAGGCCTGGGGTATGCTTACGAAGCGGCTACCGGTACCATTACCTATTCCCGGCAGCAATTGCCGTTTCCAAGGCTGTTTGCCATTACCCAACCGGATAATCACCGGTCGGTTCGTTTATTGGAGCGGTCTGGATTTACCCGGCAGGGCACCATTCTTCCACCCGGAGAAGCGGAAGAACTGATGTTATTTGATCTTGAATTAGGAAGCTGACTGCCGCCGTTTCCGGTAGGCCATCATCCTGCTTCCCGCCAGGTAAAGCAACGACCCCACACACAATACCACCAGTCCTGATCTAAGCCATGTAGCAGCGGTTACAGACAACCCGATTCCTGTACCCAGGGCTACATAGGCAGCGAAACAAATGGGGCACTTTGGCAGCAGTACGAGGGTGATGCCCGGTATCAGCCATCGTACGCCTTTTACAAAGCGTTGCCTCAAAGTAAGCGGACCGGTGGTTTGCGCGGCGGTTGTTTTGCGGGCGCCGCTGCCCGTAGCGGCGCCGCAGGAACAATGTGTTTTCATAATACTTAGTCTTCTGAACAACAGGAACCCGGCGTTTTCTCTTTGTGATACCTGCCGGTATTATCTACATGTCCTTTCTCTTCGTATTTGTCGTGGTGCCGTACCCACGATGTTAAATCGCCACGTTCATTGATTTCATTACGTCCCAGCGGCGCTATATCCAGGTAGTTGTAAGTAGCGAGCTGTAATTCGCCACCACGGCCATACGTGGAATAGGTGTGATAAATATCGCCTGCTTCATCTTTATAAAAAACGCTGATGCCCTGGAGGTCTTCCAAATGATGCGGCAATCCTTCCACGATATCGTAGTTGTAATACACCTTACCACTTTCCAGGTCCTCTTTACGGAAAGACACGTGATAGTCGTAGTTGAAATCACTGCTTTCAGAAGATACCCATTTGAAGTGCCAGTCCATACGCTTACGGAAAGCCTCCAGCGCAGGCAACGGTGCGCGTGATATCACTACAACGGACACATCATGATGCTCCAGGTGAGGCAATACGCCGTTAATGGAATCTGCTGCAAATGAGCAACCAACACAACCTTCTTTTTCATGGGGACCAAACATAAAATGCTGGATGATCAGCTGGCTGCGGCCTTCAAAAAGGTCAGAAAGGGTGACCTTACCTTCCGGACCATCAAATACATAGTTCTTCTCTACCTTTTCCCATGGTAATGCCATGCGCTCACGGCTAAGCTCATCCCGCAAACGGGTATATTCCTTTTCTTTTTGCAAAAACTTCTTCCTGGCTTCCAGCCACTCTTCGGAGGATACAACTTTGTGCGGGGGACCGGGTTTAACAGCACTATCTTTAAAACCAGTCGTTACAGGAGTACTCATGATTTTGTGATTTTAATGTCTTACAAATCTCCGGAGTTAATATGTAAATGTAGATGGGTGAATGCGACTTATTTAGGGGGTGATTGTGCCACCGGAAAGTAGTAAATTCGTGTTGTAACAGACGCAAACTGCCATGAAGACTGTTTCTTTGCTTATTTATGAAGATGCCATTTTATCTTCCGTATCCAGCGTGATAGATATCCTGCTGGGCGCTAACCGCTTTCTGGTTGGAGCCGGAAAGGAACCTGCCTTTAAACTGGAGCTGGTCAGCGAAAAGATGAAGAATATCCAATTGCACAGCCCTGCGCAGTTTATCTGCTATAAAACCATCGATGAAGTACAACATACGGACCTTATCCTGGCGCCGGCCTTTGAAGGCCCGCCGGATACGGTGCTGGAGAAGAATAAGGCGCTGGTGAACTGGATCCGTAATATGCATGCCAGCGGCACTGAGGTAGCCAGCCTGTGCTTTGGAAGCTATTTCCTGGCCGAAGCAGGACTGCTCACCGGCAAATCCTGTACTTCCCACTGGGCGGCACTCGACGATATGCGCAGGCGCTATCCGGATATCAATATCCTGCCAGATAAAGTAATGACCGACGACGATGGCGTTTATACCAGCGGCGGCGCCTTTATTTCATTGAACCTGGTATTATACCTGATAGAAAAATTCAGTGGCCGCGACACAAGTATTTGGGTGAGTAAAATGTTTTCGATAGATATGGACCGCTTTAACCAGGCCCATTTCGCCGTGTTCCAGGGACAACGCCGTCATGAAGATGAAGACATCCTCAAAGCGCAGGCCTACATCGAACAAAACTACGATCAGCAGATCTCCGTGGAACAGATCGCCAGCCAGGCTAATATGAGTAAACGTAATTTTGTTCGACGCTTTAAACTCGCCACACACAATACGCCCATGGAATACCTGCAGCGCGTAAAAATAGAATCCGCCAAAAAAGAACTGGAGAAAAATGCCATCAATATCAGCACACTGATGTACAATGCCGGGTACAACGACCAGAAAGCATTCCGGCAGATATTTAAACGGTACACCGGTTTAACCCCGCAGGAATACCGTAGAAAGTACTCCCGCGGCGGCGTAGAGATGAATTAAGCATTATTCCGTCCGCAAACTTTTTACAGGATTCATCAGCGCTGCTTTAGCCGACTGGTAACTGACCGTTAGCAGCGTAATGACGATTGTACCGGCGCCAATGGCTATAAAAAGCCAGATCGATACGGGTGTATGATATGCATAGTGATTCAGCCACATCTGCATAAAATACCAGGTAAGGGGAGTAGCCACCAGTAAAGCAATGATCACCGGCTTCACAAAATCATTCGACAACAGCAACAAAATACCAGACACCGTAGCGCCCATCACTTTGCGTATCCCGATTTCTTTGGTGCGTTGTTCTGCCATAAAAGCAGCCAGTCCAAGTATACCCAGGCAGGAAATAAAAATTGCAAGCACGGCAAATACAGTGGTCAGCCGCGCAATGCGCTCTTCATCAGAAAACTTCTTCGCATAAACCTCATCTGTAAAAGTAAAATCAAAGGGGCCCTCGGGGTTAAACTTTTTAAATACGCCGGCAATCCCGGTTAATGCCGCCCGCATAGGCATTGCAGGGTTCACGCGAACAGTTAACGCATTATATACGCCGTATTCCAGGCAAAAAACCACCGGCTGCACCGGTGCATATGGCGATTCCATTACCATGTCTTTCACCACGCCAATGATCATGTGCGGCTCACCACCCGCCTGTATAATTTGCCCGATAGGATGTTTAAACCCCGTTAGCTTCACCGCCGCTTCATTTAAGATCAGTGCGCCCGTATCCGTAGGGAAGCTCCTGGAAAAATCGCGGCCCTCTTTTATTTGCCAGCCAATAGTATGGCCGTAATCATGCGATACCGTTACAAAGCCCAAAGGCGCTGCAATACCGGGTACTTTACCTTCCCAACTCAGGTCGTCACTATTGCCGGGATTCTCCGTGGTAGGATGCGACGCCTTCGCCATATCCGCCACCGCACCGCTTTCCAGTAAAGCAGCCCTCAATTCATTGTAAGGCGCACCAAACATTTCAGGGGTGTTCATGGTGAGGTTAATCAATCCCTCCCGGCTGTAGCCCACCGGACGGCTTTTGGCATATTGAATTTGCTGGTACACAATTACAGTACCTATGATCAGGGCAATGGATATGCTGAACTGTACTACCATCAGGGCGTTGCGGGGGAGCAATGAAAAACGGCCCATAGTAAAACCTCCTTTTAATATTTTTACCGGCTGAAAAGAGGATAAATAAAAAGCAGGATAACTGCCGGCCAGCAGGCCGGTAAACACGGCAAACCCTGTTCCTGCCAACCATAGCACCGGCGCGTCAAATGGAATCGTGATCTGTTTTTCAGTGATCCGGTTAAACAGCGGCAATAAAAGCCACACCATGCCCACCGCCACTATAAAGGATAAAAAGGAGAGCAGCAGCGATTCGGCGAGGAACTGCCGGACAAGACGTCCCCGCGAAGCGCCGATGGCTTTGCGGATACCTGTTTCTTTGGCACGTTTGGCACTCCTGGCGGTAGACAGGTTCATGAAATTGATACAGGCCAGCAGCAACACCAATGCACCTATAACACCAAACAACCACACCAGGCGGATACGCCCGCCGCTTACCTGCCCGTTCTTAAACTCGTTATATAAATGCCATTTGTTCATCGGATGCAGCAACAGCGTTTCTTTGCCCGCCTTTACATGCTGTTGCACAACGCTGCTGATCTTTGCACTGGCCTTATCCATATCAATGCCCTCATTCAGCTCCACGTATAATTTCCAGTAATGGGTATCCCAATTGGATACTTCGTCTTTCAGCCACGGAATGGTAGTCACGGCCCGGTCCCACGGAAGGAACAGCTGTGTGCCATAAAAAGCCGTGCCTTGCGGGAGATCTTCATACACACCCGCCACCTGCAGATCAGTGCGGTTATCCATGCGGATGGCCTTCCCCATAGGATCGGAACTGCCAAACAGGGAAGTGGCCAGCGACTGGTTAATCAACACTGCGGTGGGCGTTTTCAACGCATCCCTTTTGCCCTGAATCATTTTGAGCGTGAGCATCTCAGGCAAATCCGGGCCTGCCCACACCCCCGATTGCGATAACTTTTTATCACCCACGGCAATCGTATGGGTGAAGTTGGGATAAACAATAGCCACCCGTTTGAAATCGCCTGCATAATTATTCCGGAGTTCATCTGCGAGTGGAATGGCAATAGCTTCACCGGTAGTGGTTTCACCGTTGATGGTTTGTACATCCATTACCTGTGCCAGCCGGTTATGATGATCATGCCAGTGATTAAATGACACTTCATCCCATATCCATAACCCTATCAGCAGTGTAACTGCCATACCGGTAGCCAAACCAATAATATTGATGGCAGTGTAACTTTTATTTTTTATAAGATGACGGAAGGTAAATTTAAACAATTGCATGCAGCCGCTATTTTTAATGGGTGCCGGAAAAATAATGCCGGAACCGGATTCTTTTATAAATAACAAATTTATACTTTTGCAGATATTCTAATGTGTCCGTTTTCAATACAGGCGACGGCCGGTTTTGAAAACAACCTTTCTCGTTATCTTTCCCTAATTTTAGCGTTTTCAAATTGGCAGATGCGTATGAACAGAATTATCTATAGCCTGCTGTTGCTGATGGGAGTAAACATCATCGCATCAGCACAGGAATTGTATATGCCCCGCAATATTAAACAGGCATATGTGAATGGAACCCGGGACAAAAGCGGCGCCCCCGGCAAGTATTACTGGCAGAACAAAGGCGTGTACGATATCCGGCTGGCAGTAAACCCGCCCGACCGTAAAGTAACCGGCAGCGAAACAATCAGCTACGTGAACAACAGCCCCAATGCATTAAAACACATAGTACTTCGCCTCATCGTTAACCTGCATAAATACCAGGCGCCCCGCTCCGGGTATGTGAGCAAAAACTTTTTAACGGATGGCATCACCATTGATACATTGCTGGTGAATGGCGTGAAGCTAAAAGTTAATAATGATGTAGGCACGCTCTCGTATGTAGTATTGCCAACGCCATTGCAGCCGAAAGACAGCCTCCAGCTGCAAATCGCCTGGCACTACGACCTCTCCGTGCAAAGCGGCCGGGAAGGCATGCTGGACAGTACCTCGGTTTTCATGGCCTACGCATATCCCCGCGTATGTGTATACGATGATTACAACGGCTGGGACGGACTGGATCATACCGACCGGGTAGAGTTTTACAGCGACTTCAACGACTACAACGTATCGGTAACTGTACCAAAGAACTTCGTGGTGTGGGGTACCGGCGACCTGCAAAATGCTTCAGAAGTGCTGCAGCCCGGGTTTGCAAAGCGCCTTCAGCAATCTTATACCGCTGATAACGTAATGCACATTGCTACCCTCGATGAAATGCAGCGGAAAGTGGTTACCCGCCAGCACAACACGAACACCTGGAAGTTTAAAGCCAACCACATCGCAGACGTTACCTTTGCGGCAAGCAACCATTATGTGTGGGACGCTGCCAGCGTAATCGTGGACAGCAGCACCATGCGCCGCGCCAGCGTACAGGCAGCCTATAACGATACTGCCACAGACTTCCATCACTCGGTAGCGTTTTCGCAAAATGCACTGGGCTGGTTCTCGCACCAATGGCCGGGCGTACCGTATCCGTTTTCGGTAATGACAGCCGTACAAGGCTTTGCAGATATGGAATACCCCATGATGGTAAATGATGGTTCGGCCGGGCACGACCTCAGCTTTGCGCAATTAGTGCAGGACCATGAAATAGCGCATACTTATTTCCCTTTTTACATGGGCATCAACGAAAGCCGCTACGCCTTTATGGATGAAGGCTGGGCCACCACTTTTGAATACCTTATTGGCATTGCGGAAAAAGGGAAGGAGGTAGCCGATAACTTCTACAAAAAATTCAGGGTCACCAAGTATATCTTTGACCCGTCCACGGAAGAAGACCAGCCGATTATTTCCATGTCCAACCAGGTAAGCGGAATGGGCTACAGCAACAACTCCTATGGCAAAGCATCCTTGTCCTACCTCGCGGTAAAAGACCTGCTGGGCGATGAGCGGTTTAAAAAATGCCTGCATGCTTATATGGACAACTGGCATGGCAAACATCCCATCCCCTGGGATTACTTTTATTCCTTCAATACGGCGGCCGGTGAAAACCTCGACTGGTTCTGGAATAACTGGTTCTTCAGTTATAACTACATCGATCTTACTCTATCAGATGTAAAACAAGAGAAGAAAAGTATAAAAGTGAAGATAGATAATACGGGTGGTTTCGCTATCCCGTTTGATGTGATAGCTACTTTTGCCGACGGCAGTACGGCTACCTGGCATCAAACACCCGCTGTGTGGAAAGCCAATACCAAAGCTACTGTGCTGGATCTGGCGGTGAAGAAAGAAGTAACTGCTGTGCGGCTGGAAGGCAACCTGTTCATGGATGCCAATGCAAAAGATAATAGCTGGAAAAAATAATAACAGAAGGGATCGCATCCCGCGATTCCCTTATTCCTCTTTCAGTAAGCCGTTTATTTTACAATACTCCACGGCTTCTTCAATACTGTTTACCTGGAACTTGCGCAGGATGTTCATCCGGTGCGCTTCAATGGTGCGGATGCTGATGTTCAGCGATTCAGCAATGTCTTTATTATTGAGTCCCTGGCTGATCATCCGCATGATCTGTTCCTCGCGGCGGGAAAGGGAGATCTCCTGCGTGCCGCTGTTGCCGGGCGTTTGCCTGGCATCAAGATATTTTTTTACGAGAACATCACTGACTTCCCCGATAAAATAATATTTCCCCCGGTGGATGGTGCGGATCGCGCTGAGGAATATCTTATTGCTCGTATCTTTCAAAATATAACCGCTGGCGCCCATTTCAAGGGCTGCTGCTACGTAGTCGGGTTCATCAAAAAGGCTAAAGAAAAGGATCCTGCCACGGGGATTTTTTTCCAGCAGGCGGGTACTGGTTTCCAGTCCATTCATACCCGGCATGCGGATATCCATGATAATAACATCCGGTTGGATAACGGCTAACCGTTGCAGTGCATCTTCGCCGCTGCTGGCTTCTCCCGTCACTTCCATGTCGGCTTCACTGTTGATGAGCTGTTTAAGACCGTTCCGGAATATTTCATGATCATCTACTAAAAAAACGCCTATTTTTTTCATTGCTAAAAAGTTATTGCCAACTGTACAATTGTTCCGGTGTTGGGTGTTGAATTGATTTGAAGCGTTCCGCCCAGCAATTCCGCCCGCTCTTTCATATTACGGATGCCATTCACCTTTTTGGCCTGTTCGGAAGAGTAAAGCTGCTGGCTATCGAAATGAAAACCGTTGCCGTTATCCCTCACCGTCAGCTGCAGGAAATTGGCGGTACCGTCAATATCTATTTCAATGGTATCTGCATCAGCATGTTTGATGGCATTGTTCAATGCCTCCTGCAAGATACGGTAAACGCCTGTCTTTACTTCCTTTGGCAGCGGCGCCGCCGCTAAGGTGTCTTCCAGCTGGAAGTCTATACCAGGGGCTGTTTGCCGGCAAAGTTTAATCAGTTCATCAATGGCGGCCCGCAAGCCGAAATCTTCCAGCACGCTGGGTAACAGGTCGGCGCAAATCCGTTTGGTTTCATTGATGATGCTGTACATCATGGTATTCACCATGGCAATTTCAGGATCGTGCTGCATACTCCGGTCTTCTATCTGTTCCAGCTTCATACGCAGGCTGGTGAGCATTTGCCCGATGCCATCATGTATTTCAGCGGCCACCCGCTTACGCTCTTTTTCCTGCCCGTTGATAATGGAATACGACCGTATGCGCTGCTCCGTTTCCTGGCGCAGCAATTTCTCCTGGTTGGCCAGTTGCACCTGCTCTGTTAACTTGCGTGCGCGCTCTTCTGCATCTACCAGCCCGCGGATAATTTTCCGGATGCGGGTAGATAACGGGTAGAAGATCACCCCTGCTTCCAGCATCAGCGTAAACAGCACCAGTCCCAGCACGATGTATTCAATTTCCTTCAGGTTGCGGATGCGTTCTTTAGAAAATCGGTCGTAGTCGAATACAATCAGCTCCATACCCAGCAGGTACGACTTTTCATAGGCCAGTATCGTTTGCACATACGGCCGGATGCGCTCCGGTTTAAAGGCACTGTCGCTGTACAGTACCGTAATCATTTTACTGGCGGCATCCCATATTTCCTGGTGGGGATTGCGGATAATCTCGAACATCTGCTTCAGCTCATCCTGGTCGTTTGCCGGTAAGTTGAGAAAGTTACTGCCGGCCTGTAAGCCTTCGTGCGATTTCTGCCACTGCTTCAGCGTATTGATAAATTCTTTCCGGTTATCATCTATATCCCTGCCGGATTCCAGTAGCAGCGCCAGTTTACTCAGCGTTTGACTGTACGTTCGCAGCTTTCCTGCAAAGTTGATTACATGCGAATCATTCATCTGGTGGTTCAGCGCCTGCTGGATCTTTATCTGGCTGAATACAGATAACAACGCAATAGTAGTGAGCGCCACCGCGTAGAGGATGGTGAAGATCTTAAAAATACTTCTGTCTTCGGATACAGGATGCATAATGTTAAAGATAAATAAAACCCGCGCCCGGTGGCATCACACCGCAATATGTTTTTCCAGTTCCGAGTGCTTCAGCTCTTCCGCGGTGCCATCCAGCACCATCCGGCCACGGTCCATGAAATAGTAATGATCCGTTACCTGGTTGGCGAAATCTATTTTCTGCTCCACCAGTAATACCGACAGTCCCTTTTGCTGTACCAGCTGTTGCAGGATACTGCCAATTTCCTGCGCAATGGAAGGCTGTATCCCTTCTGTAGGCTCATCGAGCAACAGGAGAGAGGGGTTGCTTACCAGTGCCCTGGCAATAGACAGCTGTTGCTGCTGCCCGCCGCTCAGGTTACCACCTGCGCGTTTACGGAAATCTTTCAGGATGGGAAACAGGCTGTAGATCTCTTCTTCCGGGATCTTTGCTTTCCGGTTGGGATGCGCTTCCAGTCCCAGCAGCAGGTTTTCGTATACCGATAGTTTCGGGATAATTTCCCTGCCCTGTGGTACGTAAGCGATGCCGGCCTTTGCTTTTTTATGCGGCGGCAATGTTGTAATGTTTTCATTGTTGAAAACGATACTGCCTTCCTGCGCGGGCAGCAGTCCCATAATAGTTTTGAGCAAGGTGGTTTTCCCTACGCCATTGCGGCCCATCACGGTGGTAACGGCGCCTTTTTTTACGGCAAGGGTGGTGCCGCGTAAAATGATGCTCTGTCCGTATGCGGCAGAGATATTGTTGATGGTCAATACCGGTGTGCTGATCATAATGTTTCAAGTTGAGCGTTAGTACGGCCTAAATAGCAATCTATTACCCGCTGGTCATTCTTAACTTCTGCAAAAGTGCCTTCCATCAGTCGTTTGCCGCGAACCAGTACCGTCACCAGTTCGTTGGCTATCTGTTCTACAAACTTCATATCATGTTCAATCACAATGATGCTGTGCGCTTTGGACAACTCCAGTAACAACGCACCGGTTTTCTCCGTTTCTTCATCACTCATGCCGGCAGCAGGTTCGTCTATCAGCATCAGTGTAGGGTCCTGCAATACCACGATGGCAATTTCCAGCCATTGCTTTTGCCCGTGCGAAAGATCGCCGGCCAGTTTATACATTACGTTGGTGAGCGACAGCTTCACGGCTACGCTGTGTATCCTCTCTGCCAGCGCCGGTGTGGATTTGAAGAAGAGGGAAGAAAAGATGTCCTTCTTCATTTTGGCCGCCAGTAACAGGTTGTCGTGCACCGTTAATCCCGGGAAAACGGAGGGCTTCTGGAATTTCCGGCCTATGCCGGATTCCGCGATCTTTACTTCGGTTTTCCCCAGGATAGATTTGCCATTGAAAAATACTTCGCCTTTGTCGGCTTTTGTTTTTCCGCAGATGATATCGAGGAAGGTGGACTTGCCCGCTCCATTCGGACCAATGATCACACGTAGTTCTTTATCGCGCAAACTGAAATGATCCAGGTTCAGTGCATGCACACCGCCAAATGATACCGCCAGGTTGTTTACGTTGAGTAGCATATCAGTGGGTAGTTTGAGGCGTTTTAAACCGGGCAGCGGAGATCTTTTGTTTGATAGTCTCCAGCAGGCCCATAAATCCTTTATCAAAATATAATACCGTGATCACAAACAGGAAGCCCAGTATAAACAGCCATGAATCCGGGAATAAACTGGTGCAGATGCTATACAGGAAGTTCACCAGCAAAGCCCCCAGCACTGCGCCTTTCAGGTTGCCCCGGCCACCGAGCGCTACCCACATCACCATTTCCACCGATGCTTTTACATCCATACGGCCGGGTGTGATGATGCCTGTTTGCGGCAGGTATAACATACCTCCCACGGCGGCTAACAGTGCCGCCACTACGAAAACCGCCAGCTTGTAATCCACCACTTTGTAGGCGGCGTAGCTGATACGCGATTCACTGTCGCGGATCGCCTGCAATACTTTCCCGAACTTGGAGTTGGTGATCCGGTAGCAGAAAAAATAAGCGGCACACAATACTGCAAAGGAGATCATGTACAGCGCAAGTTTTACGGAAGATGAAGAGAGGTTATAACCCAGCAGGGTGTTGAAATCGGTAAGACCGTTGGTACCACCAAGATTGGTTTCATTCCGTAAAAAGATGAGCCACATCGCCAGCGTAAGCGCCTGCGTGATGATAGCCATGTACACGCCTTTGATCCTGCTCCGGAACAACACAAAGCCCACTACAAAAGCAAAGAGGGCAGGGATTAGCAGGCATAGCGCCAGCGACCAGCCAAACGAATGAAATGGTTGCCAGAATAACGGTAACGTATCTATTTTATTCCACGCCATAAAATCGGGCAATACAGCGCCCGCCGCCACTGTTTTCTTCAGCAGCAGGTGCATGGCAATGCCATAGCTGCCCAAACAAAAGAAGAAAGCCTGGCACATGGAAAGGATGCCGGTATACCCCCAGATGAGATCAATACCCAGCGCCGCTATGGCAAAGCAGAAATACCGCCCCCATACAGAAATGGTATTCACGGAGAGGAGCCCCGACAGGTAACCCGCCGGCAACAGGATCGCAAAAATTGCGATGAACAATATATAATACAGTGGATTGTTTTTCGTTTTCATATGCCCGGTTTTTAATCTTCCGCAACGCGGCCTTTGTCAGGAAATAAGCCTTTGGGTTTATACTGCATGAACAGCATAATAAACACCAGGATAAACACTTTGCCGTATACCGCCTGGAAAAAGGATTCTGATATTTTGGTGAAGAAGCCAATGCCCAGCCCGGAGAAGATAGTGCCGGCGAGTTTGCCCACACCGCCTGTTACTACTACCAGGAAAGAATCTACAATATAAGTTTGTCCCATGTCGGGCACCACGTTGCCAATCAGCGTAATGGCGCAACCAGCGAGGCCGGCCAGCCCCGAGCCAATAAAGAAAGTAATGGATGCCACACGCCTGGTTTCTATGCCCAGGCAGGCGCTCATCTGCCGGTTTTGTGTAACGGCCCTGATCTGTAATCCCAGCCTGCTGCGGTACAACATCAGGTAAGTGAACACCACCATCAACAGGGTAAGTACAATGATAAAAATGCGGTTATAGGGTAAGGTAAGATGTGGCGATACCTGCCATCCACCGGATAACAGTTGCGGCGTTTTCACCGCTGTAAGATCGCCGAATAACAAACGGGCGGTTTGTATCAGTATTAAGCTCACGCCCCAGGTAGCCAGCAGGCTTTCCAACGGCTTGGCGTACAGGTGGCGGATGACCAGCCGTTCCAATATCCATCCCATTGCGCCTGCTACCATGAAAGAAAGGGGCAGGGCGGCGAGGAAGAAAAGATCTGTTTGCGGAATGCCCAGTGTGCGGGTGAAAAACACCTGCGTGCAATAAGTAGTATAGGCGCCTATCATCATAAACTCGCCATGCGCCATGTTAATGATACCTGCGAGGCCGTATACGATAGAAAGTCCCAGGGCAATCAGTATAAGGATGCTGCCAAGACTCAGCCCGCTAAAGAAGTTCTGTATCCTTTGCAGGCTGTCGTAGCGTTTCTCCAGGCTGATGGCCTGTGCTGCGGCATAGTGGGCTGTTTCCTGATTTAAGAACCCGGCTTTTGCATAGTTTCTCAGCAGCACGGGTGCATTGTCGCTCCAGTTGTCGCCGATACTGTCAATATACGCTTTGGCGGCAGCGGTGCTGGCGGCGCTGTATAAGCGGGCGGCGTACAACACATCTTTACCGATGCGCCGCGCATCCGCATTCGTTTCTTTTGCCAGTGCGGCCTGCAGGATAGGAAGTGTGGCGCTGTCGCCCGCGTTTTTCAGCTGAGTATAAGCGAGGATACGTTTTTGCGCATCGTTGCTGAACAGGTTCAGCAGCGGGGCTATCCCTGCCAGTTGCAGCCGGTCGGCGCGGGGAATATCTACCGTTTGGAGGGCTGACAATGGTAACAGCAGCGGTTGCCCGCTGCTGTTGGTAAGGAGTCTGTTATCGGGATAAAGGGAGTAAAGCCGGTAGGTTCCTTCTCCGGTCGGTTTGCTGTCCACCGTTACCGCCTTATGATCCAGCAGGTATAGCTTTTTATCATTGATCGCCATCAGCAAAGGAAAGGTGGCCGGTATCCGGAGGGCGGCCAGTCTGCCAATAGCCTGCGTTCGCACGGAGTCGTTAGTTGGTTGCAGCAGCTGTGCGGTGTAGATGGAGGCGCTATCCTGTGCCGCTACTTTCAGGGGTAGCAGCAGTAAGCAGCACATCAGCATCCGTAGGGAGATTTTCATCACATCGTATTTGATAATTTGGAAATAGCCTGTCTTTTTAAAAAGTACCCGCTTATTTTTTAGCGTAAGTACCGTTGTGGTTCACCCAGTCGCAGTCTTTATCAGGAGATGTTAACGGCGACCATGGCTGCGGATCCACGAGTCCTTCGGATTTCCAGATGATATCAAATTGTCCGTCGGGTTTTATTTCGCCGATCACAACGGGCTTTGCCAGGTGATGATTTCTCGGGTCCATTTTAACCAGTCCGTCGGGCGAAGGGTAATCCAGTCCGTACAGTGCGTTGCGCACTTTTGATACATCGAAGGAACCTGCTTTTTCAGCGGCTTTTGCCCAGAGATAAACACCGGTGTAAGCCCAGCAGATAGGATCATCTGTTACTCTTTTATCGCCGCCGGGTAATCCTTTTTTGGCGCAGAAGGCTTTGAAGTCGGCTACAAACTTTTTGTTTTCGGGCAGGTCGTTCGACTGGAAGTAGTTCCATGCCGCGAGGTGTCCTACCAGGAATTCCGTGTCCATAGAGCGGAGTTCATCTTCTGCCACAGAAAATGCCATGATGGGGCAGGTAGCGGCAGAAAGGCCCTGGTTGGCAAATTCTTTATAGAAAGGCACATTGGAATCGCCGTTGATAGTAGAAAGGATACAGGCTTTACCATCTGCTGCAAAGCGTTTCACTTTAGAAATGATGGTTTGGTAATCCTGGTGATGGAACGGCGTATATTCTTCAATGATATTTTCTTTCGGGATGCCTTTGGAGAGCAGGTATGCTTTCAGGATTTTGTTGGCAGTGCGGGGAAATACGTAGTCTGTTCCGAGCAGGTAGAACTTTTTATAGCCGCCGCCTTTTTCACTCATAAGGTATTCCGCGGCTGGGATCAGCTGTTGATTGGGGGTGGCGCCGGTGTAGATCACGCTGTTGGAGCATTCTTCTCCTTCGTATTGCACCGGGTAAAAGAGCAGGCCGTTGTTCTGTTCAAAAACCGGCAGTACGGATTTGCGGGATACGGAAGTCCAGCAGCCAAATACGGCAGATACTTTTTTATCGATCAGCAGTTCTTTGGCTTTTTCTGCAAACAGGTCCCAGTCGGATGCCGGGTCTACGATCACCGGTTCTATTTGTTTGCCGAGTACGCCGCCTTTGGCGTTGATTTCATCTACTGCCATTTGCACGGCATCTCTTAAAGATACTTCAGAGATGGCCATGGTGCCGCTGAGGGAGTGGAGTACGCCTATCTTAACCGTTTCTTTGGAAGTGGCAGAGTCGCTGCTGCCGGCTTTTCCGGCGCTGTTGTTACAGGATGAAAAGAGTGCGGTGGCGCCGAGGAGCAGGATGGGTAGTTGTTTCAGGAAAGCGTTTCTCATGTGTTGTATTATTTTATAAAGAAGATGAATGAATGCGTATGTCCTTTAGAAAATGAAGAATTGAGCCTGCAGCCAGAGTTGTCCGAATGTTTTTTTCGTGTAGTCGTCGGCGGTAGCAGTGGCCACGTTGTAGGTACGGGTAGTGTAGGAGAGGCGCAGGTTAGTCCCGGTGCCATTGAAGAAGTAGTTTAGTCCTCCCCCCATTACAGTGCTGGAGTTCATCTTATCAAAGTTGGCGGGTTTTACGGTGCCGGCTTGTGCGGCTTCGGCGCTTACATCCTGGTTTTCGTACCGGATCCAGGGTTGCAGTTTTGTTTTTTTGAAGTAGTAGCCGAGTTCCAGGAACTGAACGGTTTGTTTAGGAATGAGGGTGGCAAAGGAGTATTTGGAATCCAGTTTGGTGCCGCCGGTCATGTACTGGAAGGCTGCATTTACTGTAATGGAGCCTGCATTTCCCAGCGGGTGGTCAAAGAATACATCCGTGCTGAGGTTGTAGTAGGTGGCCTGTGCATCGAATCCTGCGGCCCATGCGAAGGTTTTACCATTGCCCAGTTTGGTGCCGGCATAGTAATAGTCCTTTTCCGCATCGAGGAAGTTGTAGGCAACACGGCCTACGGTACGGAGTGGTGCGCCGCCATCTACATTGCGGCCGGTGAAAACTCCCAGCCGGTATTCCAGTTTATCGTTGGCAAGGAATCCGCGGGCGTTGATCCCGAGATCGCGGCCAAAGTTTCCCTGCAGCGGGCTGTTGGCAAACAGGTTATAAGGGTACTGGAAGTAGGTGAAGTCGTTGGCCATTAAGCCGGCGGCGCCCTGTAAGCCGTTACGGTTGTTGGCCGCCAGCTGCATCCCTGCCACCAGCTGGAAGGCATTGGTGAAAGTATATTCCAGTTGTGCATCCAGTATGATGGGCGACACCTTTACATTCTTCTCGCCATTGGATTGTATGCCGATGGGAGAAGGGATTTCCGTTTCCATAAAGAAGCTGGCCTTTTTCGTAAGCTGGCCGCCCACGAGTACCCTGGCACGGTAAATGGAAAAGCCTTTGTTCCAGTCCTTCGCCGTTTTATTGTTACTGGGGGTGCCAAAGCCTGTTTGCTCGCCGGAGGCGAACATATGAACAATGGCGCCTACCTGGATAGAAGGTTTAAAGGGGAGGTCTGAAGCCTGGAAAAGGGTGATAGCTTTTGCGCTGTCGTTGCTGGTATTTAAAGAAGCGGGCAGTTCAATTAAGTAACCGCCTTTCTTTTTCTTTTTAGGGGGATCGTTGTTTTCGGCTTTCGCAATAAATGGAGCAGTGGCAAGTATGAAGATAAATGTGGCTGACAATTTCATAAAATAAGTAATTAAAAATTAGATAATGTACTTAAGTACTTTTTTGGTTGATCGATCAGTATACTTAAGTATAAAAGTAGAAGATTAATTTACTTAATTCATATAATTTTTAGAAAAAGGATTAAAAATCGTGTGATGTGCTGATAATAAATGCACATATAATTTATTATAATATAACTATTGAAGCTGTTTATTACTTGATTAAGTAAGTTGATTTATAGTATGTTGTAAGATAACACAGGATGGCCAGGAAAAATTTAGCCTTCCGGTTATACTCTTATACTTAATAATATTATATATATTGACTATCTAACGATAGAATGGAGGAGTAACCTATCTCCGAATAAAGTCCGAGGCAGCGTTGCTGCCACCCCGATTTTGAGACAAGCCGTATTTAAGCCATAGATAACTCGTATCTATTAGATACGGCTTATGCGTAAGTAAACTATGGGTATACTTTGAATAAACATGATTGGATACCAGCATGAGCTTTACACGCAGTACCAGGAGGACATGGCCATGCAGGAGAAAATGAATGGTTTTGGAGAAAGTGGCCTCAGCGTTTCAGCCAGCCGGTGATACTCATCCTCGGTTTATGGGTGAGCTGCACTTCATGTTCCAGTTCACTGCTTTTAAAGAAAACGGTTTTGCCGCTGCTGGGATCTACCTGCTGCGCATCGCCATTGGCATGGTAAATAGATAGCTGCCCCCCATCGGCGGGCAGCCAGCCGGTATTGAGGTAAATGATCATGGAATATTGACGGCTGTCGTTATTGCGGAACTGATCCAGGTGTTTCTTATAAAAGCTACCTGTTTCATACAAGGTGTAATGAAACTCATACCCGGTAATGCCGGTGTAGCACGACTGGTTCAGGTAAGCTACGAAGGCATCCATCACATCAAAAAAGGCATTTTCATGCGCGTTGTTGTGTTGCCTGTCGAGCCAGTAAATAACATCCCCGCGAACGGATTTGTCCTGATTCACCAGTGACTGATTACCGGTACCTGCGGCCAGCATATTTTTTTCGGAGTGAAGATGAAACAGGTTTTCTTTTAAGTCGTTGGAAAGCTGACTGCTTAAAAAATTTTCTGAGATACCTACTTTGCTTTCAATAAAGCTGTTAATTAATGTGTCAAAGGCCTGTTGCAAAAAGGGGCGTGCTTATAGGAACAGAATTATTCCCATTCCGGTGAAGGTAGCGGGAATAAACAGATTTAGCATCATTAGTAGTTAATATTCTCGCAAAACAGGTTAATATCTGCGTGTATTTTATTTTGCAATCTGGTAACTTCACGGCGAAAGTACCTGCCACATGACCGAAAACAACAGCGCCGCACCAACGCAACAGGAAAAAGAGAAGCGCTTTGCGGCGCTGTTTGAACTGTTTAATGCGCGCCTGGTACTCTTTGCAAAATCCATGCTCCCGGCAGGAGAAGAAGCCGCAGATCTTGTCCAGGAGGCATTTGTAGCGTTGTGGCAACGGTTGGAAAGTTTCAGCGACACGTCAGCTATCAAAGTATTCCTCTATCTCACCGTTAAAAATAAATGCCTGAATATTTACAAACATGAAAAAGTAATACGTAGGTACCAGCACCGTCAACTTCCCGAACAGGAAGAAAAACACATGATGCTCCGGCTGATAGAAGCAGAAGTGGCAGGTGAAGTACAACAGGCATTACAGCAACTGCCTGCCGGCTGCAGGAAGGTAATTTATCTCAGCTACTTTGAAGGACTGCGTAATCATGAAATAGCAGCACGGCTACAGGTATCCGTTAATACCGTGAAAACCCAGAAAACACGCGCCTTGCAGCTAATGCGCGGACTATTGAAAAAACAGCCGTTACACCTGCTCGTCTTTTTAGGCAAAGTATTTTAGGAAAAAAAATATTTAAAAAAATCCACTTCTCCTTTCACCCACTTTTTAAAACTGGTTGTTTATGTACTACCAGTTATGGAAAATACCAGCAAACATCTAGTCATTGCGCAGCTGATAGCCAGGCAGCTGGCGGGAAACATTACGCCCGCGGAACAGCAGCAGCTGCAGGCATGGAAAAAAGAAGATCCGGCTCATGAGCAATTATGGCAGCAACTCACCCATCCCGGTTACCTGGATGAACGGGTGACGGCGCTTGGTGAAACGGAAAATGAAACCGCATTTGATAAACTAATGATGCAGGTACGCCACCTGGATGCCGCACCAGGTATACCAGTGCTTACCCGGAATAGCCGGCGAAGATGGCTGCAATACGCTGCCATTGCCATGCCTTTATTGGCGGCCATTTCCATGGGATGGTACCTGCGTGGGAAACAGGCTTCTCCGCCAGCGGTGTACCCAGTGAACGGCACCGGCAGGGAAGGTGCGCCGGCAGCATGGCAACAGCTTGTTACGCCCAGAGGAATGGAGGATAAAGTAGTGCTTCCCGATGGCAGCCACGTATGGGTAGGCGCCGCTACCTCGCTGCGGTTCCCCGCCACCTTTACCGGAAAGGAACGCTGCGTGGAACTGGACGGAGAAGCCTATTTTGAAATAGCTGCTGATCCGCAACACCCTTTTGTGGTGCATACCAGCAAAACAACTGTGCAGGTGCTCGGCACTGCCTTTAATATAAAAGCGTATAAGGGTGAACGTTATGAACGCACCACGCTGGTATCCGGCGCCGTAAAAGTATCCGCGGCAAACAGTACCAACAGCCGGTTACTGGCCCCAGGCCAACAGGCGGTGGTCAATGGCGCTATCGCTGTGGAATCCACCGACGTGGACGCTGCCCTCGCCTGGAAAAGGAGAGTGTTCATTTTCCGCAGCGAAAAGTTATCGGACATCCTGGAAGAATTATCCCGCTGGTACAACGTAGTGATTGTTACCGAATCATCCGTAGATGGTAACGCGCATTTCACCGGCCGCATTATCAGAAGTGAACAATTAGATGATATACTGCAATTCCTCGAAGCAACCGGGAAGGTACATTTCTCCCGGGAAGGCCAGCTGTTAAGGGTAAGCGCTGGCCGCAGAAAAACAGATTAATACAACCAAATCAGTTATTCCATGTAAGCAGGATCAAAAAGAAAACCGGGAATGCGCGAACACTCCCGGCTTATAATGCCAAACAACCTGTATGTACTGTGAAAAGGGAACAGACAGGTATTGTCTAACTATTATGCTAAACAAAGTTATGAAAAAAATTGGATGCTCCGGGTACCTCCCGGACGACAAACTATTGCTGGTATTCATCTCCCGTACAATGCGTGTTACCTTACTCCTTACACTGACGTGCATCTTACAACTGCGCGCAGCCAGCTACTCCCAGGAAATTAAGTTATCCGTTTCCCTGAAAGAAGCAAAAATTTCAAGCCTGTTTAATTTCCTTCAACAAAAGAGCGACTACCAGTTCCTCTACAATGATGAAGACCTGCAGAAGATGCCGGTCATCACTATTTCCCTTCATGATGCCACCATTCCGCAAATCCTGGATGCCGGCTTCAACGGGTTACCACTGGGCTACCGCATCACCAACAAAATGGTAGTAGTATTTGAAGCGCCTGAAAAAATGCCGCTTCAGCAGGAACACACCATTAGCGGCATCGTGAAAGATACAGAAGGAAAGCCGCTGGCTGGTGTTAGCGTAGGGCTGCAACATTCCGCCAATGGCACACAAACCGATCAGAACGGACACTACATCATCCGGGTAAAAGAAAACACCGGCACACTCGTATTTTCCTTTATTGGCTACCAGAGAAGAGAAGAAGCCATCCGCACAAGAAGCGAAATTAACGTTGTGCTGGAAGCCAGTATTTCCGCGTTGAACAATGTAGTAGTGATTGGGTATGGTACTAAAAAACAGGTAAACGTCACCGGCGCTGTATCCAGCGTAAAAGGAACAGAACTGAAACAAAGTCCTTCCCCGAATTTATCGAATGCGCTGGCAGGCCGCATTACCGGTGTAATCGCCAACAACCGCAGCGGTGAGCCGGGAAACGATTTTTCGTCGATCCTTATCCGTGGCAAAGGCACCCTCAACGATAACAGCCCGCTGATAGTGATCGACGGTGTAGCCAACAGGGGCTCCTTCGAACGCCTTAACTCCGATGATGTGGAAAGCATTACCGTGCTCAAAGATGCTTCCGCCGCTATTTACGGCGCACAAGCCGCCAATGGGGTTATCCTCGTTACCACAAAAAGAGGCAAACCTGGCAAGCCCGTTATCTCTTACAATGGCAGCTATGGCGTTGCACAACCCACCTATATTACCAAATTACTCAATGCAGGGCAGTACGCCACCTACATGAATGAAAAATATACCCGGTCCAATAAACCCCTTTTGTTCACGGACGAGGATATACGAAAATATACCGACGGCAGCGATCCGCTGGGTCATCCTAATACCGACTGGTACCACTCGGTTCTCAAAAAATATTCCCCGCAAAACCGTCATGCCCTGTCGGTAAACGGCGGCAGCGACCGCGTGGATTATTTTATCTCCGGTGAATACCTATACCAGGACGGGATCTATCGCCAATCAGCTACCAACTATCACCAGTATAACCTGCGCTCCAATGTAGGCGCCAGCATCTCCAAAAACCTGAAGGTAGCGGTGGATGTTTCCGGCAGGATGGAAGACCGGAAATATTCCAACTACAGCAGCGGCACTATCTTCGGCGAAACATTATCCGCTTATCCCACGTTACCTGATTATTATCCCAACGGGTTGCCAGGCCCCGGGCTGGCGGGCGGGCGCAACCCTGTGCTGATGGCTTCCGGCGCTACCGGCTATAACAAGGTGAAGGATTTCTTCGTACAATCTAATTTATCGTTCGATCTGAAATTGCCCGCCATCACACCGGGCCTGTCGCTGAGCGGACTGGCAGCCTACGATTTCCAGTTCCATAACGATAAAACATTCCTCAATAACTGGGATGCATACCGGTACGATCCTGCCACCCAGAAATATAACAACGTACGCGATGCAGAAAGCCCCATGCGGTTGGATGAAGGCTTCCGTCATTACAATAATAAAACCTATAACCTCCGGCTGGCCTATGAAAGAAAATTCCATCAGCATGAGGTAAGCGGTTTTGTGGCGTATGAACAAAGTGAAGGATATAACGAAGGCATCACCGCTATGCGCAAAAATTTCCTCAGCGACCAGGTAGACCAGATTTCATTAGGTGCGGATAAAGACAAAGACAACAGCGGTTCAGCAGCGCAGGTGGCGAGGCGAAATGTTTTTGGAAGGGTGAGCTATGGCTATGCGGATAAATATCTGGCAGAAATTATCATCAGACATGACGGGTCTTTTAATTTTCCTAAAAACAAACGTTGGGGTACCTTCCCCGGTGTTTCAGTAGGGTGGCGTATTTCAGAGGAACCCTTCTTTCAGCAATCCGTGAATTTTATGGATCAGCTCAAAATAAAAGCATCCTGGGCGCAAATGGGGAACGATAAAATTAATCCTTACCAGTATATTTTACAGTATAATAAAGATAACGGGGTGTATTTTGGAAATGATCCGCAAAGAGTACCCGGGCTTTCTGCCGGCATTTCTCCCAACCCCAATATCACCTGGGAAGTGGCTGAAACAAAGAATGTGGGCATAGAAGCATCTTTCCTGAAAGGGATGTTTACCCTGAATGGCAACTACTTTACTTCCCGCCGCTCCAATATCCTGGTAGCGCGGAATGCTTCAGTGCCGGCATCTACCGGGTTAACGGGCAGTTTGCCTCCGGAGAATATTGGTATTGTAAATAACCACGGATTTGAAGTGGAGGCAGCACACCAATACCGCGTGAGTAAAGATCTGAGCTATAGTCTAGGATTTAACTATACCTACGCGCAAAACGAAGTGGTGTTTAATGATGAAGCGGCCAACATCCCATCCTGGCAGCGGATCCAGGGCCACCCGATGAATTCCTGGCTGATCTATAAAACTACGGGCATCTACCATAACCAATCTGAAATAGATGGTTCCGTACACCCGGCAGGCACCCAGCCTGGTGATATCCGCTATATAGATGTAAACGATGATAAGAAAATTACTTCCGACGACCAGGTGCGGGTTTTTGAAAGCACTACGCCCACTAGTATTTATGGCATTACCATGGGCGTGAACTATAAAGGAATTGGTCTGAACGTGCTGTGGCAGGGACAGGCAGGCGCAAAGATGCTGATTCTTCCGTCGCAGAACGGCGGCGCCTTAACACCACCCTTATGGATGTACGAAGACCGCTGGACGGCCACTAACGTGAATGGCAATATGCCCGCATCGTTCGATCGTGATAATGACATTACCAACCGCCAGTCAGATTTCTGGTTGCGGAACGCTTCCTTTCTCCGGCTTAAAACAGTAGAACTTTCCTATACTTTCCCGGCTGCCAGTCTTTCCCGTTTCAAGCTGCAGCAGCTGCGGGTATACGCCAATGGCTTTAACCTGCTGGTGTTCAGCCAGGTGAAAAAGTATGATCCGGAGTTGAACAACGTAACCGGCAACTACTATCCGCAAACGAGGATCTTTAATATGGGCGTGAATCTTTCTTTCTAAATTATCATAATTAATAATCATGAACAAAACGATATATAAACTTTTTGCAGCGGGCATAGGTGCATGGGTAAGTTTATCTGCCTGCAATAAAGATATCCTCGACAAGCAACCTCCGATGAGCTACTCTGATGAAGTGATGTGGTCTGATCTGCGGCTGGTGGAAGCTTATGTGAATTCGAGGTACTGGATATTGCCCCACTTTATCGACGCTTCCACGAAAGCCAGTACTACCGGTCTTTCCGGCGCTTCCGACGAAGGTTATGACCACTGGAACTACGAAGGCGAATTCCACTTTAACCTCGGGCAAATTACGCCGGATTACACCGGCCTGGATAACTGGACCGATGACTATGCATATATCCGCAGCTGTAATATTTTTTTTGAAAGAATAGCAGGGGTGAAGGGAGATGAAGACCTGCGTAACCGGCTGACCGGTGAAATGAAGTTCATCCGTGCCTGGTGTTACTTTGATTTGCTATGCCGCTATGGCGGTGTGCCGCTGATTACAAAATCGTATACTATTGCCGATAGCAGTTTCCTGGTAAAACGTGATACTTATGAAGCAGGTATGAATTTTATTATAAAGGAGCTGGATGAGGCGTTGCCACTGGTGCCCTACGTTTATAGCAGCAGCAATACCGGTCGCATTACCAAAGGCGCCATACTGGCTTTCAAATCCAGGGCTTTGTTGTATGCTGCCAGTGCGCTGAATAATGCTGCCGGTGACAAAGCCAGGTGGCAGCTGGCGGCAGATGCGGCCGAAGCCGTGACAGACCTGGCCGCGCAGGGATATTACCAGCTGGATCAACGGACAGATTATAAACAGCTCTTTCTTGATAAAAAAACACCGGAAGCAATTCTCTCCTTCGGCATGAATGCCACTTATGGCGATAACTATATTGATGTTTATATTTATCCTAACGGTTCACATGGATATTCCGCGTATGTGCCTTCGCAGAATATAGTTGACGAGTTTGAAATGAAGAACGGGAAACCTGTCACAGATCCGGCTTCGGGGTACGATGCCACACATCCCTATGACAACCGCGACCCGCGATTTTATGCAGATATCCTGTTTAACGGCGCCCCGTTCAAAGGCAGAACGGTAGAATATTTCACCGGGGGCATGGACAGCCCGCAAAGCAACGTGGATAACTGGAATGCGAGCCTTACCGGTTATAACTGGCGCAAATATGCGGATGAAACCAATACGAATATCGATGGCGGCAGCGCGCAGAACTGGATTATTTTCCGGCTGGCGGAAATTTACCTTAACTATGCGGAGGCGGCCTGGGAGCTTGGCGATGAAGTGAATGCGCGTAAATACCTTAACCTGGTACGTTCCCGCGCCAGTGTGAATATGCCGGACGTTACCGCTACAGGTACCGCGCTGCGCGACCGGATCTATCATGAAAGAATGATTGAGCTTTGCTTTGAAGGGCACCGTTTTTTTGATGTCAGGCGCTGGAAGATTGCTGCTATCACCGATAATAAGCCATTGAAACGGGTAAGCATTGACAAAAAGGCCGATGGTACTTTTACGTATACCTACCCGACGCTGCAAAACCGCAAGTTTAATTTAAATAATTACCTGTTTCCCATACCTAAAGAGGAGATGAATAAAAATAATTTACTGGTGCAGAATCCAGGCTATTGATAAATATTTCGTCCATTGTTTCCCCTTTTTTTTAATTTGATGATACATGAATCATATTCGCACGTTATTACTCAGCTGCCTGTTAACGGGCATTTCCTGTTACGCAACCGCGCAGGAAGCCCGCTGGGAACTGGCCGCAGATGGCGGTATCCGCTGGACCGTAAAAGATTCCCGGCCGCATACCGATCACATTGAAATGAGCGGCAAGCAACTGTCGGCCATCATCACCTATGGTACAAACGAACAGCGGGAACTGCTGTTAAAAAAACAGTTGGTGTTCCCGATGCTGCGCACCATTCCCAATAATACCCATGCCAGCCTGAAAGTTGATTTTACTGGTAGTGAGCTGCCGCCGGTGACGGTAGATGGTGTGCTGCTCCGGTCTATACCTGTTGGTTTTTATCTCAAAGGAATGCTCCGCATTCATTCCCGCAGTAATACAGCGGTGGGGGTAACAGATCTGCTTTTCCCTTCTGTAGATAAGGCTGGTTTTATACAATTGCGCGAGCTGGTGAATAATGGCAGCCGTGTTTGCCATGTGCAGGTGGACAGCCTTGTGAAAGAGCAGCATACTGCGGCTGATAAAGGCGTGTACGGCGAATATGCCATCCGTTCGGAAGTAACCGGGTATGGCAGCTTTGATTTGCAACCCGGAGAGACGCATTCCGTAGCGATAATTTATTCCGCCCGTAAAATGAGTATGCCTGCTTATCATTTTTCGCCGGGTTATGAGTTGGGAAGACGGGAAGCTTTTGTGCAGGAGCTGATGCGGAACCTTGTGCTGGAAACACCTGATGATACTATTAACCGCGGCTTCGATTTTGCGAAGTTGCGGGCAACGGAAAGTATTTATGACACCAAGGCCGGACTGATGCACGGTCCGGGTGGAGGGGCCTATTATGCCGCTATCTGGGCCAATGATCAGGCAGAATATGCCAACCCGTTTTTTCCTTTCCTGGGAAATCTCAACGGTAATGAATCGGCCGCCAACAGTTTCCGTTTATTTGCCACTTATATGAACCCCGCTTTTAAGCCCATTCCAAGTTCCATTATTGCGGAAGGGGATGGGTACTGGAACGGGGCTGGCGACCGGGGTGATCAGGCCATGATTGCTTACGGAGCCGCCAGGTTTGCACTGGCTTCCGGCGATACTGCTATGGCGCAGCAGTTGTACCCATTGATTAATTGGTGTTTGCAATACCTGGAGCTGCACAAAAGGGCAGATGGGATCATTACTTCCGATGCCGATGAGCTGGAGGGACGTTTCCCTGCGGGCAAGGCTAATCTTTCCACCAATGCCCTGGCTTACGGGGCATACCAGGGTGCGGCTTACCTGGCTAAAGCACTGGGCTATCGCGATACGGCCGCATTGTATAACAAACGGGCTACGCAGCTTGGCCGCGACATGGAATTGTTTTTTGGTCGCCGTGTACAGGGATTTGATACCTACCGTTATTACGAAGAGAACACTGTGCTGCGCTCCTGGATCTGTTTGCCGCTGGTGATGGGGCTTAATCAACGCCGGGATGCGACCATGAAAGCGCTGTTATCGCCTTATTTGTGGACGCGGAACGGTATCCTCACTGCGGCCGGTGATCATACTTTCTGGGACCGCTCCACACTGTATGCTTTCCGTGGGTTATTTTTTGCGGGGGCTACTGATACCACCCTGAAATACCTGGCGTATTATACCCGTCAGCGTTTATTGGGTGAGCATGTGCCATACCCGGTGGAGGCGTGGCCGGAAGGGGATCAGCGTCACTTGTCGGGCGAGAGCGCGTTGTATTGCCGCGTGATTACCGAAGGGCTTTTTGGAATTGTTCCCACGGGGCTGCGGAGTTTTGACATGTGTCCGCGGTTGCCTGCCGCCTGGAACCAGATGGCTTTGCGCCATATCAGGGCTTTCGGCGCGGATATGGATATTACCGTGAAACGTTTGGGCGGGCAATGGAAGGTGACCGTAACAAATAAAGGGAAAACGGTATTGGCGAAAAACTGGGACGGTATTTCTCTGATCCCGGTATTATTGCCGGGTTAAAAAGGAGGAGGGTATTTTTTTGAGAGAAATTGTCCCGCGTCCTCCAAATGTGCCTTAACCTATTTACATTTGAAAGATGAACTTAATTGGTAACATCATCTGGCTCATCTTCGGGGGCTTTTTTGCATTTATACAGTATATGGTCAGCGGTTTTCTCCTTTGCCTGACGATTATCGGTATTCCGTTTGGATTGCAGTGTTTTAAGATTGGTTTCTTTACTTTGTTTCCATTTGGCCGGCAGGTGAGAGACGTGCCGGGGCAAACGGGTTGCCTGGCCACGATCTTCAACATTATCTGGATCCTTATCGGCGGTGTATGGATAGCGCTCACACACCTGGTTTTCGGTCTGCTGCTCACTATCACCATTATCGGCATTCCCTGGGGCCGGCAGCATTTTAAGCTGATGAGCCTGAGCTTTACGCCTTTTGGGAAAGAAATCTTCTAACGGTTGTGTGTGCCGCTATTGGCATGACTATTGGATTTCTGTTTTCGGACTAAAAACTGAAATATGAAAAAGATATTGTTTGCAGCAGCAGCTGTAGGTACTGCAGCCTCCCTGGTTATCTTATATCTCAGAAAACGTCAACAGGGACAGGATTTACTGGAAGACGCCAAAGATTCCGTAAAGAAATCTGCCGGTACGATGCGTGATTACGTGCGTAAAGCAAAGGCAGAGGCCAATGGAATTTATAGTAACGCAATGGGGTAATCCAGATAACTTTTTGAAAGCGCGTCCTGCCACGGGACGCGCTTTTTTTTATCCAGTCGAAATTAAATGCAGCTGATTTGCCGGGAAAATAGTAGGTTTACGGCATCAGTATTTTCACCACATATCTCCTCCCGGTTACCAAAAACCGGTTTTCCCCGGAAAGGGACAGGGTTTCCTTTCTTTAATATTTCCACACTATTTTAATGCAAACAGGTGCTTACATGCACATTTAACCAGGTAATTACATGTCATCAATATCCAATAAGGCCATTGTACTGGCCGCATTCAAACACCTCATCGGGGAGCGCAACACCGGTGTAATAGATACTTATCTTCATGATTCCTACATCCAGCACAGTCCTATGGTAAAAGACGGCAAGGCCGGTTTGCTGGAGGCGCTGGCGTACCTGAAGCAGCAACCCGCTCCTGCAGAGGCAAAATCGCCCGTAGTGCGTGCCATCGAGGATGGCGATTACGTAATGCTGCATATGGATGTGGCTTTTATGGGCAAAAACGTGGCAGTTGTGGATCTTTATCGCCTCCAAGAGGGGAAGTTGGCAGAGCATTGGGATGCCACGCAGGAACAGCCGCAAAATGCGTCTATAACGGAGGGCGCCACTGCCATCACTGACCTGCATCTTACTGCCGGTAACAAGGTCATTGTAGAACAATACCTCCGGGAGCCTGATGCCGCGCTGCTGTCGCCCGGTTATCTTTCACATGATATGGGTTATTCAGTACTGGAAAACGGCAGGGTTCACCGCATCATAGGAGAGGGGAACTTTGTAATGGCGCAATGTTCCACTGCAGATGTAGTTTGTTACGATATATACCGGCTACATGAAGGATTGCTGGCCGAGCACTGGCGGGTGGCACAGGCTATTCCCGCAAAGCTGCCGCATAGTAATGGAATGATATAGTTTTTTTACAGCTGGAATGGCCGGTCAGTGAAACTTTTCGTGCCGTTCCAGCTTTGCGATGAAATCGACGATACGCTTCGCCCTTGTTTCTGCCTTTTTCGCGTTTTGTAACCGGAAGTAAATAGCGAATTTATTTTGCTTGTTCAGCGTTTCAAAGAAAGCCGCCGCCTTTTTATTCTTTTTTAATGCCGCCATAAAATCGTCCGGCACCGTTGCCTCACTCTGCGTAGCGTAGGCTTTTTCCCAGCGGCCATCGGCCTTTGCCAGCTCCACCTGGTAGATACCTGCAGGCTTCATCTTCCCTTCCGCCGTAAGGCGCTCTATATGTTTTGTATTCCTTTCCGACCAGATGCTCTTAGCCCGCCGCGGCGTAAATTTCTGTATAAAGGATTTTTCATCAACTGACTTCGACTGGCCGTCGATCCACCCGTAGCACAACGCTTCTTCCAGTGCCTGGGCATAATTAATAGAAGGGATTTTGGTATCTTTTTTATACATGCGCAGCCATACGCCATCTTCCTGGGCATGATTCTTTGCGAGCCATTTCTCCCACTGCTGCTGGGTTTCGAAGAAAAGTTCGGGTAGTTCTTTAGGAGTTGCCATAGGTATAAAGATAGGGATTTGATGTACGTGTATGCATGGGGGTTAGCATTTTTTTTAAGAATTATTTGGAAGTTTTAAATTAATTCCTACTTTTGCACTCCCATTAAATGAAACGATTCCCTAGCTCAGTTGGTAGAGCAATACACTTTTAATGTATGGGTCTTGGGTTCGAGTCCCAAGGGGATCACAACAAAGAATACAAACAGTATCAAAGCCGCATAAATCGCACGATTTACGCGGCTTTTCTGTTTTCCGGCTACAAAGGTTTATCATTCAAAACGAAGGTGAATGGTAACATAAAAGGTTACACCTGCAATACTTAAATTTAGTGTAACCTTTCTCTCTGTAATGCTACACTGATCAGGGTTTTAGGACTTCAAACCAAAACATTTAACACCAAACAACACCAAAGGCATTAACCTAAACCCACAAAGAACATGAAAGTAAGTCAAGAGTTATCAATTTCATTCTGGTTGAGGAAGGACAACAACAATCCCGGCGGCAAGGCAACCACAACGAAAAATTCAAAGAAAAAGTAGAAAAGAAAAACGGTCAGCAGGCACGTTGAATAAGTGGTGCACTACGAAAGATAAACAGATTGCTTTCCTGAAAGCAGTATTTAAGATGCCGGATATCCCGCTGGAAAGAATTGAGTATGCGTTTGCGGAGGACTTCTTTGATCATATGACCCTCACGAAAAGACTCCAGGATAATAGCTCTCGAAGGTTGACATCATTCGTCGAAATAATCACTATCAATTCTTTTGATCTCAAAAGTTTGAATTGTAGAAACTCCCAAACCATAATCTATCATATATTCAGAAAGTTCTTGACCATCAATAAGTATAACCTTTTTTGAAATTGTTTTAACATATTCTCGCGCCGTGTTTGCGAAAGTAGATGTTGTTATAAAGATTCCTTTACTTGCTCTTTGCCCATCTAAAGCACCGACAAAAGATTGTATATCTGGACGCCCAACCGAAGTGTCAGTCCATCGTTTTGCTTGAATATAAATGAAATCCAATCCCAATTTGTCTTCCTTAATTATGCCATCTATACCTTCATCGTTAGTTAATTTAGTTGATTTACCCGCATCCTTAATACTACCCCCATATCCCATTTTTAATAGTAGATCAAGAACAAGTTTTTCAAAGAAAATAGGCGTTAAACCTTTTATTCTCTCTAGTAATTCTTGTGCAAGAGAGGCTCGTATACTTTGATATGCACTATCAATTAACTCCTGTGGCGTTTGTCTACTTATTGACTCGATATTATTTTCTTCTTTTGCAAGCGTTGTTTCATCTTCTTTTTTCAGATTCTGAAACTCAATAAATTCAGGGAATTCTTTTAATAAATGAAGATCAATCTTAGAGGGTTTACGTTTCAAAACCAAATGCCCTCTATCTGTAATCTGGAGACATCCTCTTTTAGGCGAACTTAATAACCCTGCCTTTTTTAGATAGGTTCGTGCCCAACCGACGCGATTACTAAATACGAACGATTGACCACTTGGTAATAGTTCGGCTCTTTCTTCCTCGGTAAGTTGAAAGTCTTTTGAAAGCATTTCGATGAGGTCCTTTAAGTTATGCTCCTGATTATCAGAAATGAGTTGTAGTAAAGGAAGCATTATAGTTTGGTAATCCGGAATTGGCATTATGAACAATTTAAACAAAAATCAATTTATTAATAAATTAAGTAACTCGAATAAACCCCAAACTTCTCAAATGGTGACAACAGTAATGGTTATCACCATTTGGACTACAAGACAATAATCATTTATTTCCGGTTCAGTCTCCGCCCAGAAAGTTTTTTCCAAATGCTACGGAATTGCTTTACTTCGGCAGTTGTAAACTTCAACTGTTTAATCAATAATTCCCGGTCTATCAGATTCATCACCTCCATAATTCGCCGCTCTCGGATCAAGGCATCGACCTGCTCGAAATCAACACGGTCATGGGTCAACAGGGGTAAAGGAATTTCCCCGATCTCCGTGGGTTCAAAAGTAAGCACCCCCCCGCCATAGCTACGCCCGGTGATCTCCGAAAAAGCGAAGGTCAGGGAATTTAAAAATGATAAGACCACCTTTTTTGAATCAACCTCCGGCCGGAAGCGCAGACGGTGGATCGTATCTGTGGACGAGGCATTGGTCTCATTAACGATCAGCTTAGGGTAATCGCCCACCTGCCTCAAGGCAAAACCTCCTGGTTCATAAACCGAGGGCGTAATATACCAGCGTTTCCTGATCCTGCATTTATAACCTTTATGATAACCCTTGGATTCTCCGTAACGGATATAAGCCTGGCAGGCCGGTGGCAGTTTATCGAAATCTTCATCCGGCGGCAGGAATAAAAAACTGTCTATTTCCGCGGCCGCATTTTCCAGGAAATCCTGTTCCGTAAATTTAATACCGCGGAAATGCGCCGAACGACTGACTACTCTTTTGGTATAAGGCAGGATGCCCCATTGTTCGGCAGTTTGCTGCGTGATCATAAAGAATTCGTTGATCCCTGTCACCAGGCCAACGTTTGTAATCATTAATTCACCCGCCAATTGGATGCGCGGGTCGGTTTTGAACCGCCTCAGCAAATGGATCTCAGCTTCGTCTAAAAAGTATTTCGTCCATTTCTCCGTATCGTGTTCCAGTACTTTAACGTCGCCATTTTGAACCGCCGCTATATCCAAGGTTTCCAGTTCTTCCATCGAAGTAACCTCAACCACACGTATTCCCTTAGCACCCGCCACTTCCTTTTCGCAAAGCAGCAGTACGACCTCCTGTTGAATATCTTTAAACACCAATTTCTTAAAAGTCACAATGGTTACTCTTTCAAAGAAACGCGACAGGAAAACACGCGTCTCAGCCGCGTATTTCACCTGGAAAAGCTCAGCCGGGATCACCATGCCTAATTTCCCACCGGGATTTAAACGGCCCGCCGATAGAACCAGGAACGGCACCCAGATATTCGTCAGCTTATTTGGGTTCAGGCCCATTTCCTGCATCATCTGTATCGCCAGGCTGCGGTGTTCTTCAGGAAAATTCTGGTAACGGATAAAAGGTGGGTTGCCTACTACAACGTCAAACCGTTCGGCCGGGTTGGCTGCCAAAAAGCTAAAGAAATCCGCATTGGTGATCGTTGTTGAATTTAGTCCATAATTAGCGGCACGTGCCTTAGACTTCTGCGCTTCCACGGCTAATAATTCTACTCCCTTAATCCGTCCAAACAATTCATTTTCCGGTACACCGATCTCCAATAACCTTTGGATAACGGCCTCCACGAAATTGCCGTCACCACAGCTGGGCTCCAAAACACGCACAGCCGGTTCTGTGATAGCCCATTTACAAATAAAATCAGCGATCGGCTGGGGCGTATAATAGCCGCCGCGCAGCTTACGGGAATCAATATCTTCTACCATGATGGGTTTCATCGCGTTATTCTTCAAAATCTGTTATAAAAATCTGGTCACTAAGTGCTGTGTTGATATCAGCTGCCGTGATCCCGTACAATTGATTGACCTGTTCCAGGAGGCCTGTTTCCAAAAACTCCAGCTTTCGCCGCAACACTACTTTCCTGGCTGGGTTATGCATATCCTGGTAACTCTTTTTCGTGCTGATTACTTGTTTGACCATCGCTACCAAGTCATCATGCAGTTTGAGTTCCACTGCGTCTGCGAAATTTATCGTGCGAATAGGCAGGCGCTCCATAAACTGCTTACCATGCGAATAATAAGCACCCCGGAATTCACTCGCACCCGACTTGATCATGCCTTCGAATAAAGGATGAGCCAATATCGCCAGGAAATATAATGGCGAGTAGCCTGTGCTGCTCAATAGGGAATAATAAGGACCGTTACCGCCACCGGTGAACTGGATGTTCGCCTCATCAAACACATAACTGGCTTCTTTTGATAACACTGGCCAGATCAGCTTATCGTTCGCATGAAATTTGGTAAGGCTTTGTGAACGCCCGAACTGGTACCACTTCGGGTCTTTAGAACCATTGATGCTTCTTTTTTCCAATGCCGTCTTATGCAAGGAAAGGTAAGCCCAGGCCAGCGGGTAATTGGCTTGGAAATAAGCTTCGCTGAATACTTCCGCCTTGTCCGTAATTATATAGGGAAAGATCATCTGGGCATTCCCCTGTACAGTGTCGAACAGCTCAAAACTCAAATCGTAAAGACAGGGTTTACAGATCGCTTTTTCTACTTCATAATCAACGCCGCCTTTCCGGAAACTGTAGGTTGCCGCAGTTTCTGCAATTGGCTGGAAGATATAGATCTTGTCGGCGCTGGTCTGTAGCCCCACAGTGATCTCCGCCACGCTGTTCAGTGGCGCGGTACCGGCCGCATATAGTTTATTAAAGACCTCCTGGGTTTCCTCTGCCAGGAAGATCCAGGGTTCTTCCCTGAAATCCCCTTTTTCATAAGTTTGATAAGCAGCCTGGCCGGAATATAGTTCCTTCGCCATGTGTTTAACCCGCTTAAACTCAAACTGATCATTGCCAGTCGGCCCCAAAACAATGATCGCGGTATAAGTGCTGCGCTGCGGGAAAACTTGCGTTACCCCAAAGTGGATGATCTTAGCCAGTTCGCTGGTGCCTGTAATAAAACGGCGCAGCGCACGGCCTCCCTTTACGATAAAGAATTTATTGGGCACGATATAACCCAATCGCCCGGAAGGCAGCAGCAGTTGTACTGCCCGCTGGATAAACAAATAGTATTTATCAAAAGTATCCGACTGGGCAACCGTATAGCCCGCCACAGCGTGTTGGTAGAACTTGATTTCTTCTGCAAGGTATTTCACCATATGTTGGATACGGACATAAGGTGGGTTGCCAATGATCGCGTCGAAGCCGCCTGATCCAGCTAAGAAAGGAAATTCCGTTGACCAGTTAAAGGGCTTGACCTTATATAGCAGGTCATTATTGTTAATGGCGGTGAGGTCGAAAGTAAAATAGCTATCATCTACCAGCGAGTTACCTGTTTTGATATGGCCGTCCAGCGAAGGCAGCACCTTTTTACCATGGTGGGCTAAAAAGTGATTCACCGACCCGGAATTCTCCTGCTCTAATAACTTCAGGAACAGGCTAAACTTGGTTACTTCAACCGCGTAGGGGTTGATATCCACGCCGTAAATATGGTTAAGTAGCACCGCGTGCCTCCCTTTTAAAGTCAGGCTGTAAGAGCCTGTTTTGTCTAAAGCTAAAAGTTCAGGGTCAGGGTTGCATGCGGCGATTAAGGCCAGCGTGATCTTTTCCAGCAAGTAATCATAAAGCGCGACCAGGAAGGTACCCGAGCCGCAGCAGATGTCAGCGACCTTCAGATGCACTATTTCGGCCAGTGTTTTGCCTTCAAACAAGGGTTCCAAGGTTTCACGGATCAACTGCCGCACCACCAGTTTGGGTGTCGGCACCACACCGCTGGATGCCGCTACTTCCGGCTCTTCCACCAGCGTGACCTGACCTGGTGCGGTAACCGAAATCCGGCTACCCAAGTAGCGTTCATAGATCTGCCCGAGTATGGCCGGATCCACCACGGAGAAATCATAAGGGCTTTCCGGGTAATAGAGTTCGTTAAAGATTCCCACCAAGATAGCTGCATCCAGGTTGATATGCAAAGAGAGCTGGTCGTCGATGAAATCGAATAGGCCGGAATTATATTTTTGATCAGAACTCAAAAAAACCGCTTTCAGCTCGTCATAGTTCTTTACCTTTTTTAAAGTCTCGTATTTTTCAATATCGCGGTCTTCGCAAATACGTAGGAATACGATCCGGTTCAGCAAACGCTGCACCAGGATATTAACCGTTTCCTCGTCCAGCTCGGGGTTACTAGTGATGATGTTTCCTGCAAGCAGTAAGCGCCATCTTTCGATCTGGCCCAGGAACACTTCATCAAAGGTGCTGAGTTCCGGCACACTTAATGAAAAGTACTCATCTAAATAACCGGCTGAAACCGAACTAAAGGAAAGCAGGTCATATAGCGCATCAAAGTTCGCCACGAAATCTGTATATCGGAAAACCCGGTAGCGCGCTACAGAAGGTTCATCCGTGCTGTGGGGCTGGTGGCGGCAATCATAAACCACCAGTTTGTCAAAATTGGTTAAGACCGTGACGCCTAAGTTCGCACTCCAGCCATACCGCCGAGCTTGGAAAGCCGACCTGGCCGAGCGCTCGATATCGACCGCTACTTTTTTGGCTTCCACGAAAAATTTCCGCGCACCCTGCACTCGCAGCGTATAGTCCGGATTCTTTTTGGCCAGTACATCGGCTTCGGCCACTTCGATAGCCTCTTCCTGGATGACATCACGCAGGAATTGCGTTTGGGCAGATTCGTTATCAATATCCCAGCCGAATGTCTTCAGCAGCGGGCTGATAAAATCAACGCGCAACTGCGCTTCATTATAAGTGTTTTTACTGTATACGTCATACTGGGCAGCAAACACTCCCACTATCTGTTCCAATTGCAAACGACTTTCTTCTTTGGTATGGGTAACGTTATAAGCCATTTGCCAGCGTTAAATTATCTTTTAAATGATTCTTAATCTGCGCACCTGCCAGCGTGATCGCTTTAAGACCCAGTTGTTCACCTGCCACCACATCCAGCAAATGATCCGCCAGCCATAGGGTCAGCAATTCTTCACCGTCCGCTTTCAGCGCCAGGGCGAACAGGTTAACCTGCTCTTTTTTAGCCTTGCGGTCACCGCTTTCGATCTTACTTAACATCGGCGGGTCGATATGTAGTCGGTCAGCCACTTGCTTTTGCAAAAGCCTGCCGTCTTGGCGGAGCTGCCTGATCTTAGTGCCGAACTGGTTTGCCATTACTTGTCAAGTTTTGACAAGTTTAAACTAAAATCTTTAGCAAAGGAAATAATTTTATGCACATTCAGTTGTTAACTGCTACATTGGATAAGGTTCATGTCTTCCGTTTCAGTGGCATCTATGGCGATTTCAACGCTTGCAGCATTCCCATTTACGAAAGTTTCAGTTTCAAAATCTATTTCTGCCGCAGCCACTAAGATTTTGAAGTGCGTGGCGCCAGCAGGGCTTGCTACCATGTTAATTGGAATAAAGGCCGGAATGTCAACGCTGAGCGTTCCTGCAACACGATCTATAGCTGTGGTAAATGACGTTGCGTTGTCCTCTTACATTGGTAGTATCTGCCTGGATGACTTTCATCATTTCACGGCCCAGCCGGGAAGACATGTAGCTATCACCAATATTTAAAAGTAATGCACGAAACGCCGTGCGCAGTAATTTACCGGCCTCACCTGCCCGGCCAAACTCAGCTCCGTTTTCACGCGTGCGGATAAACGCCGGATCTGTTGCAATACGGTTAGCATCAACACCGCCTTTTTCACGTGCCAGGTTACCGGCCTTTGATTTATAAAAGGTGATATTGCCAATCATTCCTTTTAAAGGGATTATTCCGCTTTGTCTTGCCATTGAAAACAATTTTAGATAGTAAACTTTTACATAGCCAGCCCCATTAGGTTTACATCTGCGCAGGATGCAGTAAATTTGCATTTAACCACACGAAACTAAGCAGGCATCTTAAACCAAAAAAAATTCCATTCCGATTATGCCGAATTTGCACATATTGGTACCACATCGCATAGTGATTTATGCAAAAGACATCCGAAATATTACGGGTAGGAGTGAACGTACCGCCAGGAAGATGTTCCAGGAGATCCGCAAAGCCAATGGTAAGAGGAGGGGAGATTTGGTAACGGTGGCGGAATTTTGCAGGTTTATAGGAATAGAGGAAGGTTTGGTATCACAGTTTCTTATATAATGATGGTACAGGTTCCAGGTTGATATGAAGCGTATATACTTCATGGTTATAGTTCCAATATATTTTAAGCTGATTTGTATTGATTTAGCAAGCCTTTTCGTACCTTTGTATAGATAAGAAGTTCTTGCAAACCTGATCAAAATAAGCTATTCCGGGAGGTGACAAAAAAGATTACACAAACTTTTAAAACCCCGAAAGGCCGCGATTTATAAGGCATTGATATAGTCCCAAGGGGATCACTGGAAGATTTCAAACCTCGCGCTTGGCGCGGGGTTTTCTTTTTAGTTGAGTCCCTTTGGTATAGCCCCGATTTCAGGGTACTCAGCTTTTACTAAAATATGAAAATCCGAATCGGATTGTACCAACCTTCATCGTTATAGTCTTTTCCCGCAAAGAGGTCAGAAATAATTTAAATCTGTTGTTTTGCGATACTCTTGGTCGCATAGTTATTTATTATATTTGCCTATTTATCACAAATTGCTCCATAGAATGGAAGATGTCAATCTTTGGTTAGATCAGCCTAGAAAGGGTTAATCAGAAGTTAAGAATAAAGAAGGTTTTATTTAGTAGAATCTTTCGATGAGACAACCTGGAAGTCTTCCGGACATTTTATTGTGCTCATCAATCAACGCTTTCAATAGCTTATTTTTAACTTCATAATGAAAAGATGAATATAATTTTGTGGATAATACAGGGGCTTCTCTCTACATTTTTTATTTTGCCTGGTTATGGAAAAATTGCAGGAAGTAAAGAAAAGCACATCGCAGACGGACATTTGAAACCGAGCAGGTCTATAATACCAATTCGAATTTTAGGGGTTCTGGAATTATTAGGATGTATCGGCATTATAGTCCCATGGCTTTCAGGCATTGCACCAATTATGACACCTATGGCAGCGGCAGCCTTTTGCTCAATCATGTTAGCAGGTATGGTTGTTCACGTCAGGAAGAAAGAATACAAAATGCTCCCAATGTTGATTGTAGTTTTTATCCTGTCAGCAATTGTTGCATACTTTAGGTTCGCAGGTCTAGCATCACAATAGAAAATATCCAATGGTTCAATGGAAGATTACAAAGCTCGCGCTAGTCGCGGGCTTTGTTGTTTTTGGACTATTTGTTAGTCTGTCAAGGTGCGGATTCGATGTTTCGGCTTACCTTTTTGAGCTCAGTATGTTCTGATTCAAGATCTTTTAGACGCTTGACATCCCTGGCTTCCATCTCTCCATATTACTTCTTACTGATAATTTCCTTATATAAAGCAGAATTATTCAACAAGTCCTGATGAGATCCTCCTTCAATAAGGACTTTTCCTTCATCTATAACAATAATATTGTCAAAAACATTGATATTTGAGAGGTTATGTGAAATTACAACGACTGTCTTATTTTCATTCGAAAAATTCCTGATTATTTCAGTCACATAATCATGACCACCCTTATCGAGCGAAGAAGTTGGCTCGTCGAGAAGTAATATTTCAGGATTTCTGTATAAAGCCCGGGCAATAGCAATTTTCTGCTTTTGGCCGGCCGATAGCAAAACTCCATTTTCTCCAATGTAGGTGTTAAAACCATTAGATTGTTTTTCTATGAAAGATAGTAAGTTAATCTGTTTACAGACTTTCATCAGGGTTTCATAATCAATCCTGTGGGGCTCGCCTATTGTAATATTTTCAATAATAGTTCCGGCAAACAGGTCTATTTTTTGAGGGACAACTCCTATCATTTTCCTTAAAGAGTGATTGCTTATGGTATCTAGACTGTACGCTCCTATATGTACATTTCCTGCGTCAATAGGATACATGTTTTGTAAAAGATTCATGATTGTACTTTTACCTGAACCATTATTCCCTATTATTGCGGTTGATTTTCTATGAGGAATAAGAAGGGATATATTATCCAGAATAATTGCACGGTTACCATATCGAAAAGTGACGTTTTTGAAAGTAATATCTCCAATCATACTAGTTTGAAGATCAACCTTGCTGGTCTGATTTTCGGCCTCTGTTTTTAAATCCATAATTTCAAATAGCCTGTCAGATGCAATAACTGCTTCCTGAATTTGTTTATTCGATGCAATTAATGCAAAAAGAGGGGCGGTAAAGTACGCCAGGAGACTATAGAAGGAAAACAACTCTCCGGTAGTAATTATACCGTCTGTAACCATGAAAGTCCCAAAATAAAGCAGAAGAACGATAAGTGCCTTATTTACCAGGTCGCTTATTACTTTAATATAAGAATTTGAAGTATAAGCTTGGTATATGGTTCTTAAAAAGACGATAAAACTATTTTCCGTTTTTTCGTTCACATAGTTTTCTAAGCCCAATCTTTTGATGGTACCTGAAGCATTTATTGATTCGACAAGTTGGCTCTCCAAAACTGCCGATGCCTCCATTCCTTTTCTCTGATAGATTCGGTTAATTCTATGACTGAAGAAATAAAGTAAAATCGCAAGAGGTATAATCAGGGACATCAGCAGTGCAAGTTTCCAGGAATAAATAGCCATTAAAACCAAGGATAACATGACAATAGCCCCGTTTAGAAAGATACTGATACAGACTTCATTTATAAAACTCCGGATCTTAATGGCGTCATTTACACGGCTGATAATTTCTCCTACACGCATCCCATCAAAAAATGCCTGAGGCAGGTAAATAATGTGTTTATAATATCCTAATATCAATTTTACATCAACTAGTTTCCCTATTTGTATAATTAAAAGCTCTTTGGAAAGATTGATAAAAGCTTGCATCACCACGATAATAATCATTATTATAGTCAATAGATTTAAAAGATTATTATTGGAGCTGGGGATTACATAATCTGTAATTTTTTGCACGTAAATTGAGGTGGAAACACCAAGTGTGGCATAGATTATTCCACCAAACAGCACCTGGAGAAACAATGATTTTTGAGGTTTTATAAGAGACCAAAAGTGAGAAGCATGCGACCGGGTAAAATTACCAGTCTCAAATTCAGCATCCGGAGTTAGCGTGATCAGCGTTCCACTCCAGATTTTCAGGAAATCTTTATGGCTATATTTAATGATTGTACCATAAGCGGGATCCATCACCTTAACATATTTTTTTGTAGTTTTATAAATGACTACATAATGGGGTTGCCTACTGATGAATACATGCGCAACAATTGGCTCTTTTCGTTCTTCCAAATCAATCAATTGTGCATTTGCGTATGCTGTAGAGATAAATCCCATACTTTTGGCAGCTTTGACGATTCCCAGAACCGTTGTGCCTCTAAGGTCCGTTTTGGTTAGACTACGGACGCTTGCTATTGAGATTTTAAGTTTATAATAAGAACAAACACTAACCAAACAGGCAGCGCCACAATCAAATGGATCATGCTGTTTAATTTTAATTCCCATCTTCCATTCTTTTTGTATTAAACCAATCAGCAGCTTTATCTGTAATCAACTTTCTTAAACTTCTCCGGGTTAAGGATAAGAATCATTATTAGTATTATCATACTCCAACTTATGCTGTTCGAATTGACGTGCCCTGCATGGTGATTTGTCCTAATAAGATAAGATACAGACCGATTGAAGGGACTGTACCTTATCTCCAGGATGTTTACCATTCAGGGATTAGTGTGAACATAGCAACTGGGTTTGCCAGCAAACACCATACAGTCGACCCTCCATCAATTGAAGCCATATCAGATTCGGTTAACTCTGTTACGGTTCTCTTTTCAATTGACAATGACTTTAAATCATCCATTTCAAGTTTGCATTCTTCTTTTAATAACATAGTTTCTGGGTTTAAAAATTGCGTCTACTCTGATAGCTTTTCGACATCCGCTTTTATTTCTATTAAAGAAATTATTTTTTGCTATTTATCGCGATATGAGATAAATAGTAATTATAAATAAAGTAATAAATAACCATCTCATTAGTTCTTGGTTTGAATGAAAAAACGCGATTTAGAGTCATGTGGGTAACACTACTAAAGTATCGGAGTTCACTAAAAAAAACAGCGTTCTCTTTTTTTTTCTCAGGAAAATGAGACAAAAATCCAGCTATACCCTTTTGATTAGCCGATACAATATGCTTAATGAAAGAAATATCTGAATCATTGCGGTCATATTTTTTGTCATTTGATAATAACTCCTGTAGCTTATCCCTATGTTTTCGATATTTTAAATTTAAAGCTTTCTTTTCCTCCTTGCCTACGTTGAACTCAATGTAAAAAGCATCCAAACTTTTTTTTAAATGACTTACTTTATCAGAAGAGCTAAACCCAGCAGTGTTAAAAAATGAGTCAACGGAGACAACCGCAAACATCCATTTCTTTTCTTCCCATTCATTTGAATTAAAATTAACAAGGAAGTCAAGGAAATTAATACTTTCAAGATGAAATATACCTTCTGTCAGGTCGATGGATTTATCTCCATAGCGATCCAATTCCCGAATATAATTGTCTGTACTTAGCCTTGAAACCAGGTTCATTTGGACAGCTTTCTGCAGATACCGGCAAATTATTTCATAAACTTTTCCCTTGTTACTATCATCTATCAGCTTAACTCTAAAACGCAAATGAAAGTAAGGGTCATAATACCTAATAAAGAACCACATCGTTATAAGACCTGCTTCAATAAGTAAGTCTGTCACAGGTTTAAGATAATTTAGGAGGACGTGGTCTGCTGAACTCTCACCACAATAAATTTTGAAGTATAGCCATTCTGGTTCGGGTGCATCATTGCCTGGCTCCATTCTGGTTTCATGGGGAAAGTTTCGATACATTTTGAACTCCTTTGAACCATCGATTAATACAGTCCCCATGAGTTGATTGGCTGAAATTGTATGTTCGTCTTCGTGATAAAGAAATTCTTTGATTAATATTTGAGAACGATTCTTTGCTGCTTTCAGAAGGAACCTGAATGTGATCTGCGTTTCAAAGTCAATCAACAGTTCATTATCTCCGTCAGCTAAGACCACATATCTTGGAAACCTGAATCTGTTTACGAACTCCTCTATTAATTCAGTTATTGACTTATCACCATCATTTTTATAAAAACAATGTAGGTCCGATCTATCCAACTTCCACATCGCAGGATATAAAATTACCTTGCCATAAGTTACGCGCGGGAAAAACTCGAAACAATGAAGAAGATCACCCCACTGGAAACTAATATTATTTTTCAAATTTTGCTTTTGAAAATCGCACAGGAAGCGGTATACAGGTAAGTTACTCGAACTGTAATTATGCATTGAATTAAGCCTTGGTCGCACAAAATACTTTAACTTTTTTGACCATAGTAACAACACTCCATCCATACACTTTAAATAGAGGTCATTAATGTTTACCGAATACTTTCCCGACTTGTTGGAGTTCCCGAGATATGCGAGATTATATTGCCCAAAATCTGGATGTTGGACAATATTGGCAGCTTTGTCGCTTGGTATGTGTATTATTTCAACATCAATACAATTTACCAGTTCATTTTCTTCATATGATATAATATCTTTCGCTAAATCAGCAATATCTGTTTTTATGTAAGCAAAGCGACTAATCGCATTTACAGCTGAGGGACCAAAAAAGCCTTCCAGCTGAATTTTATACGAATCGTTATTGATCAATCTGAAAAGAGCTGAGAGAGTGGACGGCAGATTGTTCGTTTGTCTTTCCCTGATCGGCAGATCATTGTCTGTCAAAGATATTTCATACGCCCGATTATCCCTGCCGGCCATTATTTTTTTAAAAAGCAGCCGATTACTGTAGTTCCATTTGATGCTTATAGCTTCACGAGGCGATTGGTGAAGGTCAATATCATTTACAAACGGCGAATACCCGAAATTTTTGCTAACTGGATAACCAAGACCACTATCATAATCCATGATCAGGTTGAGGGGCATAAAGCGATCACCATACTTTTCTGAAAATTGCTGTGAGAAAAGATTTAATTCTTTATCCTGATTATTTCCTTCAAAAAATGAATTTAGGAAAGTAAATGATTGCGCTAACAGCACCTTGTAATCCGCACTAACTGCTTCCTCTACTCCTTCAAAAAAGGAATCTACCTGTATAAGATTACTTTCGACCTGGTTAGGTATTATCAATTTCGACCTTTGATATAAGTTTTTGTATGCCCCTACGCCTAATGTATTATTTTCATTTACGTGTTGAAGATCCGAGCGCAAAGCATTGATAAAGTCCATAGCATCGTGTAATTCTCTCATTTCGCGATCGGGAAGATCTAAACCGATAAGGGCTTTAATATTATTTGAAATTTGTTGGAGAATATCAGTACCAACAGGGGACGGCTCGAAAGCGGAGGTCAGCACCTTACTTTCAATTAAGTAATCGAGGAATTCATTTGCAGCTTTAACATCGATGCCATTCTTAACAAGAAAACGCTCAAGATCTATAAAAGTTGCTCCTGTGATCGTTAAGTCAAATACCTCTTCGATGAGGCCGGATATTTTTATAGCGGCAATTTGATACTTCCTGGCAAATCCATATGGAAAAAACTCTACATACCTGAATTCATTATTTATTTTGTAACCGCTATTATTTAGAAAGTATACTGAATATCTCTTTGCAACAGTTAAATTTGATATTTTTTTGATTGTAGCAGCTAAAAAATGGAAATCTAATCTTGCTTTTCTTCTCCAACGGATCTTACCAGGATTAAAAACAACGTCCCCCTTGCCCCAGGAAGTTATTCCCACTCCAGAAAATAAACCAAAAGGCGTACTTCTTGTTGACATTCTGGTATAGTACTTTGCAAGAGTAAGCTCTAACGTATCAACATCAGCGGCAGTAAGAGCGTTTGCCTGAAATTTAATGCATTTATCATAGACGACGGGAGAAGCTACATAAACAGCTTCCAAAAAGAATACATCCTTCATCATCATTTCTATAGTCAAATCCGCAGCGAAAGTTTTTTTGTGGATTATATAGCGTGGTAATCTCAGAAATACCTTATCATGGAATCTAAAATTCATCTATATTAATGATTAGGTTATGTTTTGGTAGTAAGCAGCTTAAAACATTTTTGTTTATGTCTATTCGATATAAGCTTTTTGCCTTTTGCTTAAACAAAGCAACTAAATTAACCATGTCAGTACAATACCTGATTACCGGTATTTTTTTCTACCAGTACTTCGGTTTTATAATCCTTTCCTATTCAGTAAAACAGGCTGTTTATGAAGAAATCTTTATTTGCTCCGGACAGAAATATTTGACCGTTATGGGTTAAAAGAAGTTTTCCTTTACTCCTGCAGTTTAGGTCCATCCTTTTTTATCTAGAAGGTTACACTGAAGGCCCGTTGTCTAACATTCATTTCTTCAGCTTTATACCGCGAACGTAATATTTCTTTCTGTGAGACTAAACCCTTTCTTATGGAGATACCTTTACTTGGTATACGCTGCATTTACCAGGTTGTTGTCCTGACAATTCTGATGTTGACTACCATATCAACTTTTCCTGTATTTTCACAGACGAAACCCAATGTAATCGTTTCGGTAACAAATGGTGTTTGCCAGTCAGACGGGAAGATCACGGTAACTGCTACCAATACCGCTCCACCGGTGCTCTACGAGTTGTTGGACGCCAACAGCATGGCGGTTGTAGTGCCGCAGCAAGGTCCTTGATGGCGGTCACAAGGTATTGGAGACAAATTTTGATGAGGTATTGGATCTCATTAGTAATTTTTTAAGCGTAACCCGGACTACTAATCTGTGACGAGAAATCGATCACCGAATGATTGAGTAGGGCGATAGCATTTAGGAGATTTTACAGAGAGCTATCGTTACCTATTTGCTTTAAATTTAGCAAAAGGAAATTCGATTCCTGTACCATAGGAAACGGCTAGCGTAATAGTACCCTATCTCGCTATTGCAACTGCAATAAACTGATAAATTATGGATCTTAACTTTGGCCCTTTTGGGAAGTACCTGCTTTACACCTTTTATTATTGGTACATTACTGTACCAATAGCTTTTTTACTGCTCTGGGCTTGCCTCCACAGAAATAGCAAACCGGGTATAAGATGGATTTCGGGTATTGGCGCTACTGTGCTGTTATTTCCGATGGTGGTAATGGTATGGGATCCGGGCGGATTAATAGATAATGGAATCAATAAACCGGAGGTAAGGCCACAAAAAATGCTACATACTTATATCTTGAAGCAGCCCGAAACTACAGCCGGCATTGTCCTTTCGGCCGGAGATACTGTTTTTTATGCTACGGAGTTTGATATGAACTACAGGAAAGAGGCACAATTGAACGATATTGACTCCGTTCATTTATCAAAACCTGCCCGTTTTTTCAATTTACAGGTAAAGGATATTATCAGGGTTGGCTTGCACAATGAATGGAACGTTACGCTTACCCATCAACAACTGGTATTTGGTTGGCCCTGTATTGGTGAGGTGATGATTGGTGCCGACAGCACATTTATCAGGGGAACGCTGGCCGACGATTACATTTTACTAGGCTATCGTTTACCCAAAGGCTCAGAGGTCACGTATGACTCCGATTATGTAAACATCGTTTTGCCAAATTTGGAATTGCTTACCATCACCGGGAGAACAGGACGACCACTTTCGGAAGAGGACAAGCAACAGGCCGATTTACTAAAATATAAGCGCCAATAAACTCAGAAAAGGGCTGTGGCGTAGAATGTATGGCCAAACGATATGGATGTGGATTGTTTTTCTATTGCTTATCATCAAATGGAAGTATTAGCCTGATATAATCGTAGGTACTTTTCTCAATAACCTTATCGCCATTATCATTCGGGTATAGCAATTTTATTTTCAGCCATAGTTCGCGGTACGATACCAGCTTAACCTCCGCCGGTTTCCATTCTGTTATCCTTATCTCAAGCAATCTTTTTATTCCGTAATATTGTCCCTTAAATTGCAGGTTGGTGACGATGGTTTGCCCTACACGTTCTCCTTTACCCCTTGGTGCGGTTGTATAAATCTCTTCCACAACTCTTATTCCGGTTAATGTGGTAGCTCCCTTTGATACAGGTGTGATTAAGGTGTTCTTGTTACCCGCAGTTTTTGTGTTCGAATTTTCCCATTCTTTTCTACTTAGTTTTTTTACCGAAAAAGTGGCAAAGGGCGTTCTGTTATCAACAAATGCGGTATAGGTTTTTTCAAATTGGTTGAAAGAAGTATCTGTTTGTGCCATAGCGGAAGTGTTTAGAAAGAAAAGAAATATCAAGATATTTGATGGCGATGTTTTCATACTATGGCAATATCTTTCTTTACTGAGCAAATGCTGTTTCATATTTTCCGTGTCAAACCAAAAGGACAATGAGGCCAATAAAAGCCAATACTGCTTCTACAATCCAAATTGTTAGAAGGCTTTTGATGGTAAGCCTGAAAATTACATCTAATACCAATGTAATCACAAATAAAAACCCTGTTAGCAAGACAATATAACCCCCATACCTGCCTTTGGGTATGTTTTGTATACCTTGTAAATAATAAATCGTAGCTATCAGTGCTATTATCGAAATAATAGCGAAGGGTGTAATTTGCAATCTCATAATTTTTATAGCAATATTGATGTTTGGGGCTGGCAACAAAACTTTTATAGTTCTTTCAAATTACAAAGATACTCAGTAATACAAAGAATAAAATACCGGTATCCAGGGATATTTGTCAGCACCATAATGTCTATTTTTGGAATATGAGCCCACAACCAATCTTTCAGTTATTGCTCTTGTTATCAGCAATTATGACATTTACAAACGGCAATGCCCAAGCAAAAAACAATCAGTTGTTAGATATTTATAAAGTAGATTTTGGCTTTTACATTAAGGCAACAGATACCAGCAGCCCATCTGAAGTGCCGATGCACGTGGAGCAGGAACGGATAGAAAAGGCCGGTTGGAAACTTTTGGTAATTTATGCTCATCCCGGGTATTTGTATGCAGAGGATATTTTGCCCAACGGCGATAGAACAATCTGGCAGATAGAATACAAAATCAAAAGGCTGATGGAATTGCGGGGCAAAATGGCGCTTCCGATGAATTTTGATGAATTTATGAAGACCAATGTTTACCATGCCGGTGAGGGTTTTCCGGAGCGGTGGAAAAAGCACGGTGGTATTACACTAACCAATGATACAATGACTGTAGCCGGCTATCTCTGTAAACGTGCAGTAATCAATTATTCCCCGGATGCGGTAAGGCCGGGTGATACAAAGCAGGAAACAACAGTGTGGTACTGCCCCGAACTGCCCCGGTTTTATTTGCCCTCGTTTGAATACCTGCAAAAAATACCCGGTATGGCTTTGTTGGTTTACAGCGACAGAGGCTACGGCGAAATAAAAGGGATGATCGCAAAAAGCGTTGTGAAGCTGGAAAAGCCGGTGTCGTTTTACCAATTGCCCGAAGGAACATTTATAATGTATCCGCCTAAAATAAAATAAAAATCAGCTTTGAAGGGGCAAAATAACATAGGATAATGTCAATTTTGACGGTATGTTACCGGGATATATCATTTAGCTTAGTGCACCGTTCCCTCATGAATTAAGTGTAGAATCACAGGGGGAAGAAAATTCGTAACAAGAACAGGTGCACAAGATCGAAAAACAGCTACTCCCTATATTTCGAAAGTAACAGACGTATGGGTGGTATTTAAGACCCATTTTGACTTAGGATTTACCGATTTACCACAGAATGTTTTCAAGCGTTATCGCACAGAAATGATGGATAAGGCATTGGAAATAATAGAAAAAAATTCCACTCAATCACAAGATCACCGATTCGCCTGGACAGTTCCGGGCTGGCCTTTACAGGCACAGATACTTGGTCCTCTGCAAACTCCTGAAAGGAAGGCAAGAATTGAAAAAAGTATCAGGGATGGCCGGATTGTAGTACACGGGCTTCCTTTTACAATGCAAACGGAGTCGCTCGATTATGAGGACCTGGTTCGTGGCCTTTATTATTCGTCTGCCGTCACCCGGAAGTACGGGCTACCAATGACCATTAGTGCAAAAATGACAGATGTGCCGAGTCATTCCTGGGTTTTGCCAACCTTATTGAATCATGCTGGTATTAAGTTTCTGCAGCTGGGTTGTAATCCTGCCAGCCAGTATCCCCGTCTGCCTGAATTGTTTTGGTGGCAAGGCCCTGATGGTTCGAAAATACTTTGTAATTATACCGTTTTGTACGGCTCCGATATCAGGCCAACTGAAAACTGGCCATGTAAAAATTATCTGGCGATGCAAATGACGAATGACAACGCCGGACCACCTTCGGAAAAAGACATAGCGAATCTTTTAACCTATGCCAGGAAGGAAATGCCGGGGATTAAAATCCATTTCGGAACCCTCGATGATTTTGCCAATGCGCTTATTGCCGAAAAACCTGATTTGCCAACGGTTACCGGAGATATGCCGGATACATGGATACATGGCCTGATGGCAAACCCACAGGAATCAAAGATTGCCAGGAATATCCGTCCGTTGGAATCTGTACTGGATGCACTTTCAACACAAATGAACATCTGGGGCGTATCTAATCAGTCAGTTGCACAAAGGCTGGCGGAATCATATGAGCAAAGCCTTTTATACAGTGAGCATACCTGGGGTATGAATGCCGGATATGGTCCCCGGTATAGCTATGGCGATGACTGGAAGAAATGGTTGGAAGAAGCAAAAGCCGAACCTATTCCCCTGAATGGGGACTATTCCGGGTTGCCCAATAGCGATGCGGAAAACACCAAAATAGGAAGCAAAACAAAATGGTTAAAATCTTATGACGAAAAGCGCCAGTATATTCAAAATACAAACAATATCGTAACAAAGGAACTGACATCCCGGTTAAACGCATTGGCAAAATCGACAAATATAGCAGAAAAGCGTTTCGTAGTATATAATCCGCTATCCTGGAAACGTTCAGGAATGGTGGAGGTACCCTGGGAAAAAGGAAAAACCATTTTCGTGAAAGACGTTCCTGCGGGCGGGTATGTCACCATATCCAGAAAAGAACTGAAAAATGAAACCACATCGTCTGATGAAAAGACCACACTCACCACACCGTTCTTTACCGCAATTTTCGATTTAAAAAGAGGCGGGATATCATCTTTAAAAGAAAAAAGTACTGGTCGTGAACTGGCGGATAGTTCTTCTGCCTATGTGATGGGACAGTTCTTGCATGAGCGCTTCAGTGCTAATGAAGTGGATAAATGGTTTAATGCATACAACAGGATTAAGGAGGGGTGGGGGCTGGATGATTTAGGTAAACCAGGTATGCCGCCGGCAGACAAAATCCCTTATCTGTCTTTTACTCCTGAAGACTGGAAATTATCTGTGCATCATACCCCAATAGTCGATGTGGCTGTTTTATCGACAACTGAGACAAAAGGTTATGCAAAAAGTTACACTATTGTTTTTACTTTTCCGCGACAGGAAGCGTATGTGGATGTTGAATGGTTTGTAGCATCTAAAACCCCAGACAAACAACCTGAAGGAGGGTGGCTTTGTTTCCCATTTGCCGTTGATAAACCTGCGTTCACGGTTGGCCGCTTGGGAGGGGCGATAAATCCGGTAACGGATATTATTTCCGGCAGTAACAGGTATTTGATGGCGGTGAATTCAGGTGTTGCCATTACGGCTGCAAACAAATCAGGAGTGGCGCTTGCGCCGATAGATGCTCCCCTTATCAGTTTGGGAGAGCCCGGGTTATGGAAATTCTCTTTAGATGATATGCCCAGAAGATCATCGGTATTTGTCAATCTTTACAATAACATGTGGAACACTAATTACCCTCTTTGGCAGGATGGTACATGGAGCGAAAGAGTTCGGATATGGGCAACAGATCAACGCACGGAAACCGTACCCAATCTAATACAAAAATCCTGGGAGGCCCGGGTGCCATTACTGACAGGAGTAGCAGAAGGAGCCTCCGGAAACCAACCTTTAAAAAGGAAGGGCATATCTATTTCAAGAACCGGTGTTTTAGTAACGGCATTCGGTGAAAATCCTGACAGTAGCGGAACCATTTTGCGATTGTGGGAGCAGGCAGGTATATCCGGTAACTGTACCGTACAGCTCCCTGATGGGTATAAAGTTAAAGAGGTTCAACCAATTGATTTGCGGGGAAACATACAGGGAGAAACGATCAATGTAAAGCACGGGGCCTTTGATTTTAACTTAAATAAGTATTCTCCCGCTTCATTCTTATTGCTTTTTTGAACCGGATGGAACATAGGTTAATATCGCTGCACCATTCTCAAAATTGCGGATATCAGTCAATGTGAGTTTGACTTGGTCTGGGTCCATACCTTCAAAAATACGGCGGCCTTTGCCAACTGCAACAGGAATAATACAAAGCTGAAGTTCATCGATGAGATGATGCAACATCAGCGTCCTGTCAAGGTCACCAAATCCGTATTTAAGAATATGCTTACCCGGTCCTTGCTTCAGCCTGGCAATTTCTTCGGTTACTTCCCCATTGATGACTGTCGCATTCCATCCGGCTTCCTTGATGGTCTTAGACGCCACAAGCTTTGGCAACGCATTCATGTGATCGAAATAGGCCTCTCCTTTAATATTCGGCCATAGCGATGCAAAATGTTCATAAGTAGGACGGCTTAACAAAAACAGGTCGACATCTTTAAGCTTCGTTAATGAGTCCTGCTTATGCTCCTGATCAAAAAAAGACCCGACCCACTCCCAGGGTTTATCTACAACGCCGTCAAGGGAGACAAAGCTGCTTACAATTAATTTTCTCATGCTAGTTTATTTTTGTAATCACCTATTTCCTTCACGTCAATTGAAACGGGCTTGTTGACAATCCGATCGCCTGAATTTTTACTGAACGCCTTAAATGAAGGCAGGTTGGTAAATGCCTGATGTGCAGCCTCACTGCCAAACTGTGCGATATGCATAAAGGTATGTTCACCTGTTTGAAAACAACTATAGCTTACCTCTGTCAGATGACTGCGATTCAGTTCCTCAAATACGCCGCGTATCAGGTCGATGTGTTCACCGGTTTTTTCCGGATTTACGGAATAACTTATCTGTGTGTTTTTCATAATATTTAGTTGTTAAATGTGCTTTTGTTTTTGTAAATAAACGCTGCAAAATTCCTTGGCAGGCTTATCTTCTTCATTGCTGGTTAAAAAATGTGCTTGTGTTGTTCTGCAAATTGTGCAAATGTGGTTGGCGTTATATCAAACAATTGATGTGTGCTGATATCAATAAAAGCTTGCGGCTTGCTTACCCTTTCTGCGGTCTGTTCTGCAAGCGCATCAAGAAAGTAACCCGGCATGCCTGTAGCTGCCAATGCTGCTTTCCGTTCGTCCCAGCTTACAGGGACATAAGGAATCTCCTTACCGGTGGTGTCAGATAATATCCGGGCAATCTCCGATATGGATAGCGCCTCTGGTCCGGTAATGCGAAGAGACCGGCCGTGGTATCCACCATCAATTAATAAGGAAGCGGCAATTTTCGCTACATCGCGCAAATCGACGGGCGACATCTGGATTGACGCTAAAGGCAGGCGCAATGCACCATGCCTGCTGATGGCTGCCGTTTCCCGCAGGTATACCTGCATAAACTGGCTGGGGCGCAGGTGTGTCCATTGAAGGCCGGATTTTTCCAGATAATCCTCGATCTGCTCATGCTCACGGGTAAAACGAAATTGCTGTGCATCGTAGCCTTGCTGTGATTCTTCACCAGAAAATTTAATAACATGATTTACACCAGCCTCTTTACAGGCGTCGATAAAGGTGCATTGTGTTTCCACCATGCGATCATTTGCCGAAGAGATCAGGATAGTGCGCTCCACACCCTCCAGGGCTGGCCTTAGGATATCTTTGGCCAACATATCGCCTTCGATCCATTCAATTAAGGGAATATCAGTCCCGTTTTTTGCGCTTGCTATATTGCGTGCCAGGGCCCGGACCGGTTGTTGTCGCGAAGCCAGTTCCCGCAGAATTAAACCGCCGCTTTGCCCTGCTGCTCCGCTCACAAGAATATTTGTCTTTTTCATGAAAGCAAAATTAGAGCGCACGCGGCGACTCCGAGGGGGTGTACATTTAGCAATTTAAGGGGTTGTTTGTGCATATAGGGTGGTTTACCTTTATAATATGAAAAGTGTAACGATCTTAATAGCTGATGGCGTACTAAAACCAAGTACCCTTTTTGGAGCGATCGAAATATTCGAGAAAGCTAACCAATTTTATCTGGCGCAGGGTAAACCGCCTTATTATCATATCCAACTGGCAGGTACCGACCTTCGGCAGAAGTTATTGAACGGAACTTTCCAGTTAAATATCACACCGTTCGAAAATATTACTAAAACAGATCTGATCCTGCTGCCCAGCTTCGATCGTGAGTACGACTTCGGCATACAGAAAAGTACAAAGATGCTGGATTGGGTAACACGACAATATCGCAGGGGAACCGAAGTGGCCAGCTTATGTACAGGTACTTTCCTTTTAGCCGCCACAGGATTGCTCAGGCACACACCCTGTGCAACACACTGGCAGGCTGCAGCGCATTTTCGTGCATTATTTCCTGAACTGGACTTGCAGACCAGCAGGATCATTACAGAACATCAGGGGCTGTATACGGCGGGAGGTGGGCATTCCAGTCTGAACCTGGTACTTTATCTTGTTGAAAAATATAGCGGCCGCGAAGTCGCGCTTTACTGTTCAAAAGTACTGCAGCTCGATATTGATCGCAACTCCCAATCACCTTTTATCCTGTTTAATGGATTGAAGGATCATAAGGACCAGATGATACGAAACGTGCAGGAATATATAGAGCAGCACATCGGTGACCGGTTAACAGTAGAGCAGTTGGCAAAGCATTGTTTTATGGACCGGATTAACTTCACCCGCCGCTTTAAAAAGGCTACACAGCTTTCTCCGGCAGATTATATTCAGCGTGTTAAAGTAGAGGCGGCCAAACGGAGCTTCGAATCAACAAGTAAACAAATCCTGGAAGTAATGTACGAGGTGGGTTATGGTGACGTCAAAGCGTTCCGGCAAATCTTTAAAAAAGTAGTCGGCATGACGCCGGGTGATTATCGAAGCAAATTTAATAAGGTAGCTTAATTATGAATGAACCGGGGCGCTTATATATTTTTCATTTGAATTTATGGAATCTGGCAAGGACATCATCTTCTTATCGAATATTACAGTTTAGGATGCATGAGCGTTTGAAATCCAATGTCCGGATGGCCGCGCGCATTGAAATATCTGCTAAAATCAGTTCCAATGAAAAAAGTTTTATTGATTACTTTGGGGATGAATACTTTTTTATTTGTATCGTCTCAGGCGCAGCGTATTTGCCTGGCTGCTGATAGTGTTATTCCGTATCAGGTAACTGTTATGCAGTCGGATTACAAAGGTAAAAACGCACTGGCTTTGCAAATGCTGGACAACGCCATTAATGAAAAGACAGTTGCCTTGCTCAAAAATACCGATTTTCATAATGGTACCATTGAAGCAACCATTTCGGGACAACCACAGATGAATGCCGGAGAAGGCGCACGTGGGTTTATTGGCATTGCCTTCCGGGTGAGTAAGGATACCTCCAAAATGGAGTTGTTTTACATTCGTCCAACCAATGGCCGGGCCAATGACCAGGTACGGAGGAATCATTCGACTCAGTATGTTTCGTTGCCGGGCTACCCCTGGGATAGATCACGGGAAGAAACACCGGGAAAATACGAGGCGTATGCTGATATGATGCCGGCGGAATGGATCAGGGTGAAAATTGAAGTAAAAGATGAAACGGCCAAATTCTATATCAATGGTGCTGAACAACCTACTTTGATTGTCAATGACCTGAAGCAGGGCAAAGATCTGCGTGGAAGCGTAGGACTTTGGATTGGACCGGAAACGCTTGGTTATTTTACAGATGTGAGCATATATAAACTCGATTAACAATTTCGAATCTGGGTTTTTGCTGCCCGTTGACGTACACTGCATGTTCTCAATCGGACATTTTGTTGGATTTGGACTTATATAAATAATTATTAATCAGATGCTTGCATTTTGGCATAGGCATTGAAATGCTCAGGGAGCTTATATTGCCTATATGCTTAGAAACTACCTGAAGATTGCAATTCGCTCACTTGCGCAAAATAAAATCTACTCTTTAATCAATATTGCAGGACTAACTATTGGTCTTACCTGCGCTATGCTGATACTACTTTATGTAAAGGATGAAGTGAGCTTTGATCGTTTTCATAAGAAGAGTGCCAGCATTTACAGAATAGTTTCCAGGGTAGTTGTCAATGGCACAGAGCAGAGATTTTCGAGTACAGGCTTATTACAGGGACCCAGGTTTTTGCGGAATGTAAGCGGGATCAAATCATTTGTGCGCGTTCAGGATGGCCGGGCAGATCTTAAAAAGGGTGCTGAAGTAGAAAGTAGAGACCTCCTTTTTGTAGATGCTAACTTCTTGTCAGTATTTACCTTTCCGTTGATTGACGGAGATGCACAATCCTGTTTGAAAGACCCGCATTCTGTTGTACTTACAAAGGAAGAAGCGAAGAAACAATTTGGTACGGAGAACGCAGTTGGTAAGATTCTTATGTTAAGAGAGAATGAGAAATTTGTGCCCTACCAGGTAACTGCTGTTACTGAAAATTGCCCGCAAAACTCCACCATTGAATTTAAGATCATCCTACCAATCAAGGAAACCCAAGCAGATTTAAATAACAATGAGAACTGGTTTTCTTATTACCTTAATACTTTTGTTGAACTCGATGATAACGCTGATCCGAATTCCGTTGCTCAACAAATGCAACGGTTTTATGTGAAAGATGCAAGTGCAACAATGAAAGCGATGAATACCAGATTTGGGCAACCCGACAATTCCCGTCTGGAAACTTATTCCCTTCAGCCGTTCCTCAATATACATTTGAGCAAAGACCTTTCAGCGCAGAATGGCCTGCAAAAAGCCAGCAATCCTGTTTATGCTTATATTCTTTCCGGCATTGCACTTTTTGTGCTCCTGATTGCAAATATCAATTTCGTAAATCTTACCGTTTCCCGTTCTGTAAGGCGTGCAAAGGAAATCGGAATACGTAAGGCTATAGGAAGTGACAGGCGACAACTTATTATACAATTCCTGGGAGAATCGTTTGTATTGTGCGCAATAGCTTTTGCTTTCGCAATTATCCTGGCACAACTGGCCCTTCCACTGTTTAATGATTTGTCAAATAAAAAACTGGCAATTAGTTACTTGTTCGACTTCAAGCTGCTGGCAGGTTATTTTGCACTCTTCCTGCTTACTGGTTTACTCGCAGGATTCTATCCCGCCATTATACTATCAGGATATAAACCTGTTGAAACCCTCTACAGCAGATTTACACTGAAAGGTAATGGGGGCTTGCAAAAATCGCTTGTAGTTTTTCAATTCACACTTGCTGCCTTTTTAATTATAGCCACTTTTACTATCTATTCCCAGTTCAATTATCTTACAAAAGCGGAGTTGGGATATGATGATCGTGACATCATAATAGTTAACAAGGATAATATGTCGCACCAGGAAGCTGCGGTCTTCAAACACGAGTTGCTTAGCTATCCGGATATTGCATACGTAGCACCTAAAAACGGGGGGTATTGGGGAACTGCCGCTAAATTGGATAACGACTCATCTATCAACTTTGCATGGGAAACAGTGGATGAATCTTATTTAGCCACCTTAAAGATCCCTTTGGTAAAAGGCAGAAATTTTTCAGTTGATTACCCGGGCGATTCCGTTCATGCTGTCCTGGTCAACGAAACTTTTGTAAAGGAGGCGGGATGGAAAGGCCCTATTGGTAAATCAGTTGTTTTCAACTTTCAGAATAATAAAACGTATGGAGTAATCGGTGTAGTAAAAGATCATCATTTTACCACCCTTAATGAAAAAATAAGGGCCCAGTTGTTTACAATGAGCAATTCAAATCCTTATGGAACTTTTTATATTAAAATACGCCCCAATACAGCTACCCGCAGCCTTAAATATATAGAAACGAAGTTCAGAAATTTTTTCCCTTTCAGTCCGTATACCTACGTATTTAAGAATGAACTGAATCAGCGGAATTATGAATCAGAAGCCAGGTGGAAACAGATTATTTTCTTTGGCGCCGTTCTTACCATCTTTATAAGTTGTATAGGATTATTTGGTCTTTCTGTTCTTTCTGCAGAGAAGCGTACTAAGGAGATAGGTATTCGGAAAGTATTGGGCGCATCGGTCCAGAATATAGCGGCAGCGTTGTCTTTAGAATTTGTGAGGCTGGTGATAATTGCACTGATAATAGCAATTCCACTGGCATGGCTGGCAGGCGTAAAATGGCTGGAGAATTATCCTTATAGGATCACCATGGGTTGGTCTTTATTTGGTTGGGCCGGAATGCTGGTGCTGCTGATCGCCATGTGTACTGTTAGCTTCCAGGCCGTAAAGGCCGCATTAGCGAATCCTATTAAAAGTCTTAGGAGCGAATAGGTTTTCTTTAGTATTCCTGCGATTGGTGAATCCCTTTGGTGAGCCATAGTTATCCTGACAGTAATTGACTTCTGATTTTTTTTCAACATATCTTTATTATAGTTTAATAAGGAATTATCTTTGCATATTTAGCCGATACCTATACAAATGAAACGATATTTAAAATCAGTAGCAGCATTGCTGCTCTTGCTCAATGTATGCATACAAGTCAGCGGTCGCACTTTTTCAGATACTACGGAGGTATTAGTTGTCAATAAGGAAGATATGGTACCTGATGGTGCGAGGAAAGTTGGTAAGATAAAAGTAACCGATGGTGGTTTTAAAATCGAATGTGGATATGAACAAACATTGGAACAGGCAAAAGCGCAGACTATAAAAGCAGGCGGCAATATTATTAAGATCAGGGAGCTGAAGTCTCCTGATGCGTTTACGTCCTGCTACCGCTTGTTGGGAGAGGCTTATTACCATCCTGATATCCCCGGCGTGATAGCAGGCAGAATCAAGGCTTTCGATTCAATTATGAGCGTATTGCTCCCCGATACAGCTACCTATGCTTTATTGTATGTATATCGTCCGGACATGGGGGCGTCTCCTCCCTATAATGTATTGCTGGATGATTCGGTAATATGCCGTATGAGAAACAGTTCCAGATATCTTATTAAAGTTAATAAAACTGGTCCTGCAAAGATATCAGCGCGGACAGAGTCGCGAAATGTGGTGTCAATAAACATCCAGCCAGGGAAAGCATATTTTGTGAAGTGCTCGATACTTCCCGGAGGCCTTATGGGCCGGCCGCAACTCAGTATCATTGATGATTATAAAGGATTTCAGGAGTTTAATTCGGTGAAAGACAAGCCTAAACCGGAGAAAGTGGATGCTGTATATTGAAAAACGTAGTTGTGGGCTTATTCAGTTGATCTAAGTGATAATTGGTAAATACTTTACTAACTTTCAGCATGAGAACAACTCTCCTTTTCCTGACACTATTATTGATGTTACCCTCCTGTAGTATTGAAGGCTAATAAGCCTGATAGACTCTCTTGAATGATCATGCTATAATCCGTGAAAAAAATATATCGCTTTTCAACGATGAAGCGTGCTTTACCGGATACCTTTAGTAGAAATAATTGAATATAGGAATGCTTTGACAACAGACGCAAAGCGTTCCGGTTGGTCCATGTGGAGACTGTGACCAGCTTCAGGAATCTGTTTAACCTGGAGCGCGGGATGAAGTGACTGCAATTCGTCAGCGACCGAATGTGAAACCACACCCTTGTCACCAAATAGAAGGAGCGCTGGAATGTTAATCTCTCTCATTAACTGCTTATAGTCGGGGTTGGGCGGTGTGAGAACATCAAAAGCCCGCATGCTGGTTTGAAGCCGTGCCCGGGCGAATAATTCGAGCGTTTCCGGTGAGCGGTTTGGATGCCTGGTCCGCGCTTCCGCCACTACTTCTTTCAGCGACATTTCCAGCATTTTGCTGTGCTGACCGGCAACATCATTATCATGAACTTCGCGCTGAACTTTCGGGCTCAGGAAGGTTGGATCGGCTAAGATCAGGCCACGGAGCAGGTTGGGTTTGCGGCTTGCCACCACAGCTGCCGTCATTCCTCCCATTGAATGCCCGAGGAGGAATGGGGAAGGAAGTCTTAGGGTCTTAATCAAACCGGCGATATCATTTGCATGATCTTCATATTGGTAGCCATAATCAGGTGCGCTAGACCTGCCATGTCCCCTGGCATCCGGCAGGATCACGTCATAATCTTTTTCCAGCGTTTGGGCCAAACTTGACCAGCACAAGCCGCTAGTCATTAGTCCATGCAGCAATATCAGCGGTGGTTTGTTACCTCCGGTTCTGGTGTAGTGTATGTTAATGTTGTTCGTTTCGCAGACGCCTGTAGTCCAGTTGGTCATTTATTATTCTTCAGAATGTAAAGCTCGTGATAAAGTTAATTAGTTATGTGGATTTTGTAAAACGGATAATGACTGATAACGGGAAGATGTAGTTGGTGGGAGAGACTTCAGATGAATAAAAATTGTGTGTTGAAGTCTTTTATAAAGTTCTATTGAAGAGTTGTCACTTGATATCAGGATCGTTGTCTGATTTTTGTATCGTATCTAAATTGATTTCGAAAAACATTTTATTATATACTTGAAATAAACTCTCCATAACCACTAATTGCGGTGTCTTTCTAAGGCATGGGACTAACGAAGGCTTTCCATTTGATAATTCTCTATTTTTATTGTAACTTATTCCTAATAATTATCAAATGGTATCGCTTCCGAAGATAGTAACCTTTCTTACTTTCCATCTTATTATTGCGACGGCCTGTTTGGGTCAGCAATCAATTACTGCTGCCATAGAAAGACAATTTGATAAAATTGAGAATGATATCCTGACAACTGCAGAGGCAATGCCGGAGAGTAAGTATAATTTTACACCTGAGGACCTCCATATAAAGAATAGTGTTTTTAAAGGCGCACGGACATTTGGTGGCCAGATCATGCACCTGGCCACTGACAATATTCTTATTTGGAGTGCCATTACCGGCGATTCAATACGTCCGGATATTGAAGATGTAAATGGTCCTAAAAGTATCACCACCAAAAAAGACATTCTTGACTACCTCAAAGCTTCATTCAAAACCGGTAGAAAGGCCATTTCAACGCTAACAGATCAAAATGCGATGGACATGATTGATTTCAGGTGGCGCAAACTTTCCCGGCTTGATCTTGCATTTTACGCGCTTACCCACGCAAATGAACACTATGGCCAGATGGCCATTTATCTCAGGATGTGTGGCATAGTTCCTCCCGCAACAGCTAATGAAAAGTAAAGGAGGGGTTACCGGTTTTTCCCCTGGCCTGATAGCCATTCTTGATAAAATCTGCACAACAGACTTGTTTTGTCGGAATTCTACCCCTAAGTTGTCGCTTTCACCCCATGCCGGATCCTGAAGAGAATGATAGTTTTGTATTGTCAATAACATTCAAACTAACATTCAAACAGCGATATGAAAAATCTATTCAAAACACGTCATCTTCTTAAATCAATACTGTTAATTGCAATTATGGCTATAGCATCGCAATCAAGCGGACAGCAAGCGAAACCTTCCAGCAGCGGCTATGCACCTGTTAATGGCATCAAAGTTTATTATGAAGTATATGGCGAGGGCAGGCCTATCATTTTACTGCACGGTGCTTTTATGACAATTAATACAAACTGGGGCCAATTGATCCCCGAGCTTTCAAAAACCAGAAAGGTAATTGCCATCGAATTACAGGGACACGGACATACACCGTATTCAGACAGGGACTTATCGCATGCTGCTTTAGCACGCGATGTGGAAGGAGTAATGGATTATCTGAAAATTGACAGTGCAGATGTAGCAGGATTTAGTTTTGGCGGCGCTATAGCCTACCAGTTTGCTATACAAAGTCCTAAACGCTTAAGAAATCTGGTCATCATTTCGGCTACCTATAAAAGTACCGGTTGGCTGCCCGTAGTAGGCGATGCGTTTAAAAAAATGAAGCCGGAGTTTTTTGCGAACACCCCTATGAAAACTGCCTATGATGCTGTGGCGCCTGATAAAACAAAATGGACAAAGTTTTTAGAGCAGATGATTGCCTATGCTGCGGTGCCATTCAATCTCGGGGAGGCCAATATTTCGAAAATTACCGCACCGGTGTTAATCATATCCGGTGATAATGATGGACTGGATAAAATTGAGTTAATAAAAACCTATCAATTATTGGGAGGTGCTGTTAGTGCTGATCTGGGGACAATGCCCAAATCGCAATTGGCCATCGTTCCTTCACAAGGTCATGTTTCCCTGATGATGCAGACAACAACAATATTGAACTACCTGAACAATTTTTTAAAGTAACCGGTAGATCTCAATATCAGAAAAACAACTTTTATCTTAATTGTAAAAAAGAAAGTAAAATGAGAAAAATAACTGTTTTTTCAATGATTACACTGGATGGCGTTATGCAAGCACCTGGTGGTCCGCAGGAAGACACTTCCGGCGGCTTCAAATATGGCGGCTGGACTTCATCTTATGGTGATGAGCTTTTTGGCAAGATCATGATGGAAGAGCTGAAGCCGGCAGATTATATTCTAGGTAGAAAAACATTTGAGATTTTTGCATCTTATTGGCCTCAACATGCTGACTTTTGGCCTGGTATTAATGATGGCGCTAAATACGTACTGTCGCAGACCATGGAAAAATCAGATTGGAAAAATACCATTTTCCTCAAAACTCCGGCAGATATCGAAAAGCTGAAGAATTCGGAGGGTGCAGATATTCAGGTATGGGGTAGCAGAAAGCTCGTTCAACTATTACTTAAACACGACCTGGTGGACGAACTCCGGCTCAAAATTTACCCGTTGATTCTCGGTGAAGGAAAAAAGCTCTTCGAGAACGGCGGGATCCCGGCAGCATTTACGTTAACAGAAAGCCAGGTGACTTCTAAAGGGGTTATTATAGCGAATTACAAACGGGCCGGGGATGTTGTGACAGGTGATGTTGGGCCTTGAGTTTCAGTTTGTTTAATTATCGGGATGGTTCTTCGGAGCCATCCCCATGATTGTTAAATCCACTTTAGCTGAACAAGCATAATTTTTAGCATAAAAAATATTGCCAGACACGGAAATAGAGGCTGCTGTTTTAGGAGATTTATAAAATATATACCGAAACCACTGACAGTGGCAAACCTCAGACTTTGACCTAATATTTGGTTAGAAGACGTTTATAGATATCATCAAGTGGATACAAATCATTTCTTTCCAACTTTTCCCAGCAGTCAGTTGTAAAGGACCCGTTTAGACTGTGTTTGGAAGAATTTGCTGAAAAAACAATCCTGCTAAATGCATGGACATCATCGTGACATCCGGAGAAATTTATAGTTGTATCCATCCGGGCCTTATCAATACACTTGGTATAATTTGATTTCTGCTGCTTGGTTAATCTTACATTACGAAACCTTGATCCCGGTTTATAATAAGACAAGTTCCTAATGCCGTTTATTCTTTGTCCTTTTTTATACAAAATAAGCAGTGAGCTTCCAACTGAGAACATATATAAATACTCGCTTATGCCCAAGGTTTCCAGTTGTGTTATCTTGTCGTTTATCAACCGTTGAGCTCTTAGACTGTCTGCAGTATATTCCTGATTTTGAGACGATGCTGACAAAGCAAATAAGCTGAAAAATAATAATAATATGAGTTTTCTTATTGTCATGGCAATCGCATTAATGATCGGATAGTAAGATAGCTATTAATTTGTCGCTTTTGAAGTATTTAAAAAAGTCATTCTAGTCATGTTGATCGGATGCCAGTGGCAAGACATAACAAAAAGGGTGCCTTCTACAGCACCCTTTTTATTTATCTGCTTAAACTAATATTTCCAGTCGCTCATCAGCGATACTACATTTGAAATATATTGAACTTATGACCATCAGGATCAGCAAACACGAAACCATAATAGCCCTTTCCAAATTCCTCTGGCTGTGAAACTATTGTTCCCCCGGCGTGCTCCACCTCTTTTACCCAACTATTAACCTCTTCCTTAGTTTCAACAGAAATAGTGAAAATAATTTCATTGCCGGATTTGGTGTCTATTATTTGTCCCTTCATAGCAGGTTCAAGTATATCCTTCAAAAAGAAATGGATGATAAAATCTTCCCCGCCAAAGAAGAAGCTGGTGAGTTGGTCCGGCGCTCCGTTTGGCTTAAATCCAAGTTGTTTATAGAACTTAGTGGTTCGTTCTAAATCACTGACACTGAAATTCGCCCAGATTTTTTTTGCTTTCATAAACTAAAGGTTTTATAGTTAATATTTTTATTTTCAATACAGATTTGAATGCTGCTGAAATGTTCATCCGTGTTCCAAATCAGTTTCAAAGATAGTCCTTAAGCTTATTAAGCACGATGGTAGTTTGGGAGATTTTGGGGGGCTATTTCTGCCATTCTCACTGTATTATGGGAATTATACCCTTAACGATCCGCGAAAGCCCCTGGCGGCATAGTAAGATTCCGCACCATTATGATACACAAAAACATGATCATAACGACGATCACAGAAGAGCGCGCCGCCAAGTTTTCTTATTGCAGGGGGCGTTACGATCCAACTCGATGTTTTCAAATCAAAATTGCCAAGTTGCTGTAAGTCGCGGTATTGGGCTTCCGTTAAAACCTCGATACCCATATCCGCAGCCATTTCAATGGCGCTGTTTTCCGGTTTGTGTTCTTTCCTCGACTCCAGTGCTTCATGGTCATAACAGATACTTCTGCGGCCCTTGGGGCTTTCAGCTGAACAATCAAAGAAAATGTATTCATCTTTATTTTTATCATATCCCACTACATCCGGTTCGCCGCCGGTCAGCTCCATTTCATCGAGCGACCACAACTTTCCTGGGTTTGCTTCCAGCTTTGCCTGTACTTTGGCCCAGTCGAGCCCTTTGTGACGGTGCTTGTTCTTTTCAAAACGGGTTTTCAATACGCTGAGGAGTTCCTGTGATTGTTCGGGTGACAATTTTTTTTTAGCGTTTTTCATATGGTGGTAATTTAGCGCTTTTATTTGCTGCAAAAATAAGAAATTTAGTTTGTGTGATTCACAGTGCTTTCTATCGATATGAGGCCTTAATTACGGAATGGCACTATACGCCTTTTTCAATCCTCCAAGGTCAATCCGGATTTCATCTAATATTCCCCCCGGATCCATGCAGTATATTTTTAACTGATGCTTTCCGGCGCTTAGATGCGGCATATCAATTTTCTTTTCAGCCCTGTTGCGCAACACATTTTGTTTCCACTCTTCACTTCTGCCAAAAGTTTTATAGTCAACTATTTTTAATGGCCCATCATCGATGGAAACAGCATAACGTAAATGATAAAGGTTATTTAACGGGTGGGTGGGTAATGTGAAGATAGTAATGCCCGGATCTGCGGAGGAGAAGGTATAGAAATCATATTCAACATAAGAGTGGTTGCTTTTAATAACATCAGGGTCTGTCGGCAATTCACAGGCTATTGTCACTGGCAAAGCCTGTAGCACCGTGTCTTTATATCCCAGTCCTTCTACAAAATTCCAATGCTGCAGCCCTCTTTTCACTTGCTGGGAAAAATGAGATGCCTGTATGGAAACAAATCCACAGTTTTCAATTTTACCCTTATAGTCTGAAAGCGCCGGAATATTTCGTTTAATTCCCTGGATGTTTACCTGCATCTGCCTGCCAGCTCCCTGGAACGTTATGTGACCGGTCATTTTTTCATTGCCAGTAAATTTGTTCCAGTCAAGGTCCACCCATATTCTCATTTCTTTTTTGCCAGGTTCTGTAGTTAACACACCACTGCTGCTGGACAACCGGATCCAGTTATCAGAGGTGGTTGCTTTCCATTCTACCGGCTGATTTTTACTTAAGAAGATGTCAATAAAATATTTCTGCTTATTAAATACATCAAAAACCGGTAGCGACTTCGATCCGGTCGTGCTTAACAGGGAAGAATCTTTGGTTACTAAACCTTCGGGAGCGATATCCCAACTGTTTGTACTGTCGATATGGATGGGCGGTATAACGGGCGCCTGGTACACAGGGAGACTTCTCGGCTCCATCGACATCATATGCTTCCACTTACCGCCTGCCAGTGTTGTGTTATAGTAGGCGGTTTCCCGTACTATACTTTCATAAGCATCTGAAGATAATTGGGCATAATCGTATGCACTTAACCTGTTTTGTTTGGCGTATAAGTAGCTTTTATCCCTGTAAAGAAATTTTTTATTCATCAGCGCGGCACACACGATGGGATAATACACCAACTGATAAAACGCGTCTGTGTCCTTAACGTTGATTTGTGACCGGATATTTCTCATTTCTGTCTCCAGCATGCTGTATTTGTCTATCCGGCGCCGGGCCTCATCTCCAAAGAAAAAATGATTATAGCCGGTATAATTTGTTGGGGTAGTCGGTTCGGTTTGGCTCCATCCCATAAACTCGGGTCTTCTTTCGAACGCCAGTCGATAGTATTCCCATAGCATGTCACTAATTTTCCGGGCATGGGTGTTTCCGAATATAGACCCTGCCCAATTCGTCAGGTGATCTTTGACATACCTGCTGTCCCTGAATGGTTTTATGTTATATGCCATATCCAGGAACAACATTATATTGTACTCAAGGGGCTTGATATCTCCCACATTGAGTACCCACAACCTGTTGGCGCCTGTTTCGAAGGCTTTCAGCATTTCTTCGCGGATCAATCCGGGATGCGTGGAACTAAGCCAAAGATAATCATGAGGGCGGCCCCAATAGGAAGCATGGTAATAAACACCTGACCCACCGCTGCGTCCCTGCTCTGTTTTATTATTGAGGCGGTGTATGTAACCGTAGTTGTCATCGGGCCACACAATGGTTACATCATCGGGAACCTTCATGCCAGCATCATATATTTCCAGTACTTCTTTGTAAGGAGTTAGTACCTGTGGTACAGCTGTTACATCTTTGTTGATGTACCTGGCGAGCATCTCCCGTTCATCCCCGATAATTTTCTCCACTATGGGAACAGCGTCCCGGAGATCTTTAATACCTTCCATCTGGCCATCATGCACGCCCCTCATGCCGAGGGTATAAATGGCATTGATGCCACGGCTTGCCCGGATTCGGTTTTCCCAATAGCTGTAAATCTTTTCTTTGTTGGTGAAGTAATTAAACCGGCCCATCGTTTTTTCATCCCATTCGCCTACATTATTTCTCAGCATTGGCTCCGCGTGAGAAGAGCCAATAATGATCTGATAGTCTTCCGCGGTTTTTATATTGCCGGGGAAATGAAAGAATGCTTTGGTAGAAGGGTGCATGGCGGGCCATATCAGGTTTGCTTTTAAACGGAGGAGCAGTTCAAATACCTTGGCGTATGTTTTCGGGCCAATATCGCCTGTTCCGGTTCAAAGGTTTTAGCCGCCCACGGCTGCAGGCCCCAGTCTTCATCATTGATAAAAATCCCCCTGTATTTTACGGAGGGAGGGGCGGAGGTATAGTCTTTTATATCGATGGAAATTTTTTTCCTTTTTACCGGCTTAACATCGGCCCACCAGTACCAGGGTGAAACGCCCAAACGGGCAGATAAATCAAACACGCCATAAGCCGTACCTCTGGCGTCGCTTCCGCAAATGAGGAGTGCATTTTTAATATTTTTTGTCGGGGCTTTCAGCAGTCGGTAGCCATAACTTTCCCATTTACCGTTTAAAGAGTCGAGGTTTATCTTATCGCGGAATCGGGCAATGATTTCAGTATGAATGTTTCCAATAACAATCACATTTCCGCTTACATCAGCAATACCTGCTGAGGTGGAAGGCCGGAAGCCACTGATCTGTTCAATATCCGATGCAAGAAGATTGGCAGTAATGGAATCTAACTTACTGTTCGCATCATAACAAATAGACACCTTATTATGAAGCGTAACAATGTCAAATTCCTGTGCCCGTGCGTGGCTGTAAAAACTAAACAGGGTTAGTAAAGTGATGGTTACTTTTTTCATGTTAATACGTACGGATCACGATGGTTTTTCAAATACATAGGGGGTATTTTCATACCCCCTTTTGTAATCTTTAAATTGCTATGGTTTTATTTTCCCGGGTTACTTTTGAAAAAAGTATCCACTTCATTCACCCACAAATCGGGGGCTTCCAATGCAGCAAAGTGGCCACCTTTCTCCATGATGGTAAACCGTTTTACATTTGTTTTTCTTTCCGCCCATTCCCGTGGTGTTGGTGCATCTCCGGGAAATACCGCGACGCCGGTAGGAGTATTCACCTTCTGGCCCGAAGCAAGTTGCTGATAAGCGCCTTCGGCATAAGTACGCATGGAGGAGTTAATGGTTTGACTAACCCAATAGATCATGATATTGGTGAGCAGCTCGTCCTTTGTGAAATGTTCTTCAATAGTGCCACCGGGTGATCCCCAGGTATTAAACTTTTCAACGATCCAGGAGGCCAGGCCTGCAGGGGAATCATTCAGACCGAACGCCTGCGTTTGCGGCTTCGTGGCGTGGAGCATGGAATATGCCCCTTCCCGGTACCACCATTGCTGTATGAACTGTCCAAATTCCTGTTCGGCTTTGGACATAGTACTCCAGTCTTCCGAGCCGTTAGGATACCCTACATCCGACAGGTGGATGGCTGGCACGTTTTCAGGATAAAGATTGGCGATGGATTTGGCGATGCCGCTGCCTACGTCTCCGCCGGCCACCAGGAAGCTGTTGTAGCCGAGCACGTCTTTCATCAGCGTGGCGAAAATTTTTGCAGAACCGTCGTCGGTCATGGATACATGGCTCGAGAAGCCGAAGCCGGGAATGGAAGGCACTATCACATCGTAATCATCCGTTAACAGCGGAATGGCTTTGTAAAAGCGATAGAAACAATCAGGCCATCCGTGTATGAGCAGCAGGGGCCGGGCATTGGGGTTTTTACTCTTGATGTGCAGGAAATGAATGGAGACACCATCTATTTCCACTGTAAACTGTGGAAATTTGTTAAGTGCGGCTTCTTGCTTGCGCCAGTCGTACCCGTTTTGCCAGTAGGCGACGAGGCTTTTGAGAAATTCTGGGTCAGTGCCGTATTTCCAGCCAATGTTTTCAGGCGCATCGGGCCAACGGGTTTGGCGGAGGCGGGTTTGGAGATCATCCAGTACAGTTTGTTGTACATCGATTTTGAAGGGCTTTACAGTAAACATATTGTTGCTTTTTTTGGATTGTGCGTGGGAAGTCAGGGCTATCATTGCGATGGCCAGTACAAGAATAGTTTGTTTCATGTGTTGGATGTTTGTTGAAACAAAGTTATAAACGGGTTGTGACAACAGTATGTCAGTTGTAGATAGACACTAAAATAAAAAATATAATTGATTATAAGAGTAAATAAAATGTCGGGGTGACACTTTTTTAAACCTTATCTGTGGGGAGGGGAGCCATGGATTTTTTTTATTTTTCTTTTTATTGGATTATCCTCATCGGGTATAGAGGGATATACAATTTTATGCGTTATCAATAAGGCCTCATATAATTGACAGCTATGGTGTCTTTTTCCTTAAAACAACGTTTTTATTATCGTTGTCGTCTTCCTCCAGTATTAATTCCCAGTTTATTTTTTCAGCAATGTCAGTTAATAAACTGATGTAAAAAGTTTCATTTTCAGGTGTAGATTTTGATCCGATGATGGCGATTAAATTAACCCATTCGCTGTTGAAATCTTCGACCCTGCCATAGCTGCCATTCCGCGAATTGATAGCAGTAACGTTGATCCACGGAAGACCTTCCATGTTACAGAATTCCTGGTTCCCCTTGGCTTTTAACTTCCCGGTATTTTCCAAAACGCTGAGAACATCGTTGGTTAATAGTTGCTGGCTATAAGTTTCGTTACCTCGTATCTCGTAATACCAGTAAAGGTGTGACCACATATTTTTTCTATTTTAACCCAGGAATTTAATGATCAGTTTTAACACTTCATCAAAATTTGTTTCCAGCGCCATATGGCCGCCATCAACAATATGAACCTGGGCGCCGGGTAAGTCCCTCTTGTAGCAATGGGCTTCCTCTACACTAAAAAAAGCATCATACTTGCCCCATATAATCAAAGTAGGAGGCTGGTGAGTGCGGAAATATTCCTGGAAAACCGGGAACATTTTAATGTTATTTTCAAAATCACAGTTCAGATCAAATTGCATATCAATATTACCAGGCCGCTTCATACAGTCCCAATCGAGCTGCCACAACTCAGGACTAATCGTGGGTAGCAGTTCCTCCGGCAGTCCTGCGGTATATTGCATCTTTACACCTTCCTCACTTAAGAACGCTGAAACTCTCGCTTTCTTCTCAGGGGTTGGGTTTTGCCAATAGTCAATCGTTTCATCCCACTGCGGGCCGATACCTTCATCATAAGCGTTGCCGTTCTGTACTATTATCCGCGCTATCTTTTCAGGATGGTTAACGCATAGCCGCAGTCCGACCGGGCAACCATAGTCGTGGAGGTAGATAGTGAATGACTTCAGGTTTATTTCATCCGTAAATTTATTGATATACGCTGATATATTACTGAAGGAATATTCAAAAAGATCTTTGTCCGGAAAACCACTAAAGCCAAATCCCGGGTAGTCCGGGGCAACGAGGTGAAACCTGTCTGATAAGGCTACTATCAGGTTTTTAAACATCACAGATGAGCTTGGGAATCCGTGCAACAGTAATATGGAGGGGTGTTTTTTGTCTCCGGCTTCCCGGTAGAAAATATCGACACCATCAACTTTAACTGACCTGTTAAAAATTTGCCTGCTCATATTGCTAATATTTATTGATCAAAAACAGCGCTTGATTGAATACCAAAGATAATTGATAATTAAAAACCCGGCTTCATCAGGTGCTCCGGTGCCGGCATTTTGGGATTTGCCAATCTGTCGCAAACGCCCCCTTAAATTGTCGTTTGCAGGGGAGGCGTGACTCATCTGATCAGCGTATTTTTGTAATGTGATATTTTAGTTCATTACAATAAAGCTTAGGAAATGAAAATCGTTATTTATCTCGCTGCTTCTGCGAATGGAATGATCAGTAATAAAAGAAATGTACCTGATTGGTTATCGCCGGAGTACGGGGAGGGGTTTATGGCGATATGTCAACGTACACAGGCGGTGATCATGGGAAAAACCACCTACAACATCCTGGCGCCAAATTACCTGCCGATTAAAGAAGGTTCGCTGGTGGTGTTAACGCACGATACCAGCGCCACACCGGCTCAATCCAATGTGTTGTTTACCAGCGACGGCCCGGAAAAGATTGTAGCGCAGCTCGCTGCTAAAGGACATACTGAAGCAGTGATCATTGGTGGTACGCAAACAGTAAGCGCATTTATGAAAGCAGGATTGGTGAATGAAATAATCCTGGTGGTAGAACCCGTGTTATTTGGGAGCGGATTACCTCTTGTCAGCGGCCTGGAGTTTGAAAACCGCCTGGAGTTACTGGATGTAAAGAAATTGAATAATAACACCGTCCAGGTGCACTATAAGTTGTTATAGTAAAAAGACCTGCGTAACCTGCAGGTCTTTTTACCCTCCTCTCAAAGTACTTCTATATATCCGTCTGTTCCGTTCACCCGGATTCTTTGTCCGTCTTTGATCAGCCTGGTGGCTTTGTCTACGCCAACAACGGCCGGTAACCCATATTCCCGGGCAATAACTGCACCGTGGGTCATCAGTCCGCCCACTTCGGTGACCAGGCCTTTTATGGATACAAACAAGGGCGTCCAGCTGGGATCTGTAAAGGTGGTGATTAATATGTCACCCTCTTCTATATCTGCGTCTTCCATGTTCAGGATAACGCGTGCCCGTCCTTCTACAACCCCGGAAGAGACAGCCAGGCCCGGAATAGCCCCGGCCGGCATGTTTTCGTGCTTGTACTCACCTGTAACGATCTCACCATCGGAGGTGATAACGGGTGGGGGAGTTAGCTTATCATATAATTTGTATTCATCTTTCCGTTTGTTGATGACCTGGTAATCCAGTTTATTGGTGCGTACCACTTCGCGTAATTCTTCAAAAAAAAGATAGTAGATATCCTCTTTCTCATGAATAACGTTGGCTCGTACCAGTTGTGCCGCTTCTTTCAGTAACGCCTGCCTATACACGAAGTAACGGTTAATCACACCGTATTTCGGATATTCACGGTACCCGGCAAAGTTCCGGATCAGGCTGATCATTTGTTTTGCTTCAGCAGCTTTTCGTTTGCCTCCCGGTAATTGCTTCAGCCGGTCTAATAATTCCTGTTCCTTTTTCAGCGCGGCCTGTTGTCCCTGCTCAAACTTCAAACGGCTGGCACCAGGCTCAAAGTTCCTGACATGGCTGAGGATCATCGGAACAAGGATAATGGGTTTTTCACTCCAACGGGTTTTGGTAATATCAATTTCCCCCGCGCACCGCATGCCGTATTTGTTGAGATAAGCATTAATAGCGTCCCGGGCTTCCTGTCCGCCCTTCAGCTTAACCAGGCCTTCCAGGAAGTTATCGTCTTTCGCCTGCTGTAAATACGCCACTACTTCCGGGTAGGGGCGGATCACATCTGCCACATCCAATAATTCCAGCCCCATTTCTGCCGTAATATTGTTGGATACAGATAGTGAAAGCGTATCAGCCACATTTTTTTCACCCAGCCACTTCATCATGTTTTGGTTAATCCAGGTGGCGGCATGCATCGCCATCATGATTATATTCAAACTTTTGGGGTTAAATGATACTTTCTTTAATTCCTGGATATCTTCCGGAATAAAATCAAACAGGTCTGAGCCCGACTTAGTTTGTATTTGCTGTTTTAACGCTTCTATGGATGCCTGGCTGGCTTTGATTAAATCTGCAGCAATGGCGGGGTTGTTTTCGAATTCGGGCGGAAAGGTCCACGACATTACTTTATTGCGGCTACGCTGATCCGCCGCTTTGTTATCATCTGGCAACGATTTAATAAAACCCTTTCGCTTCACGATGGTCATGAGCGCGTCTTTTATGAGCGGATGGGATTGTCCCACGACCGATATGATCTTTTTTCTGCTGGCGGGAGATGCCAGAGCGGCGGCTATGTCAGCAAATAATCTGCCGCCGGCTTTGTGCATGGCGCCACCTGTTGTTAACAGGAAGAAAGATAATCCCAAGGGTTTCATGGCGTCGGTCATCATTTGCTGATGCCCCACGGATATATAAACGTGATTTTCGGAGTCGTTTGCTTCAGGGATGGGATATAAAGTAGTGATGGGCCGGCTCTGTACAATATAGAACTTACCTTTATGCAGGCACCATTCAATATCCTGGGGACTACCGAAATAGGCTTCAATTTTTCTTCCAATCCGTTCAAGCGTTCTGATCTCTTTATTGGTAAGCGTTGGTTCACTTTGTTGTTCCGGCCCGATCTCCTGCTGTTTGGTGCCGCCTTCCGCTGAGGCAAGAACTGCCAGTTTTTTTGAAGAAATTTTCCGGTCAATAATCCTGCCCTCCCGGACTTTATAATTATCAGCATTTACAATCCCGGAAACCAGAGCCTCCCCTAATCCGAAGCTGGCGTCAATAGACACTACCTTCCTGTTGGAGGTAACCGGGTCTGCTGTAAACATAATCCCTGCGGCATCTGGAAAAATCATTTGCTGAATCACAACAGACAAATACACTTTTCTATGATCAAATCCATTTTGCAAACGATAGGTGACTGCCCTGTCGGTGAACAACGATGCCCAGCACTTGCTGATATGCGCCAGGATAGCTTCTTTGCCGGTGATGTTCAGATAGGTATCCTGCTGACCGGCGAAGGAAGCGGTAGGAAGATCCTCTGCAGTGGCGCTGGAGCGTACCGCATATGCGTGTCCTTCACCCAGTTTTTTAAGATGGCGGGTGATCTCCTGTTGAATATCGTCCGGAATGACTATTGCTTCAATTACCTTCCGGATTTTTGCAGCGGTATCACTGATAGCTTTCCTGTTATCCGCTTTTAACACGGACAGCTGGTTCAGCAGTGAATTAAACGTTTCATTATTCGCTGTAACTTTTTTATATACATCGGTGGTAACGCAAAAGCCACCGGGTACCTGTATCCCCTCCATCCGGGATAGTTCTCCCAGGTTGGCGCCTTTGCCGCCTGCCATTGCGAGTTTTGTTTTATCGATTTCGTGAAAATCCAGTATGCTAACTCCCATATTCAATTATTTTTTATTGAGCTTATCGGTTGTTTCATTCATTATTTCAATTGCCTTTAAAAAGTAGGCTTCAATCACTTTGATTTCTTTTTCAGAAAAGGAAGCAATCAGCATTTCTGACTTGCTCCGGAATTCTTTATAAAGTGGCGCCAGCAATGCCATTATATTAGGGGTGATGGGCTCAATGATCACCTTACGCCGGTCATCTTCCGCAAATCGTCTTTTTACCAGTTTTTTCTTTTCAAACCGGTCTATCAGGCCGGTAACTGCACCTGTGGTTAAACCGGTGATGTTGGAAAGTTCGCCGGCAGTCATTTGCCCTCTCTCCAGTAAGAACCCTAAATATTTATGATCAGTTCCGGAGAGGCCGGCCTTCCGGGCAACTGCTTCATGCATCTGAATAGAGGTGTATGAATGTTGCTGGTTCAATTTTCTTATTCTTTTTATTACCTCGGTATCCATTTTTATATCTTATTAACTAATTATCTTAGTTACAAAGATAATATTAAATATGACGTGTGCAAATAGTTTTGTAGGAAAAGCGGGCAGGCGACCGCCAGCGATTCACTGTATTTCGTGTGTAGGCAAGTGAAATGACGAAATATCGTGTGATTTCTTTTGTTGGCTAGAAGGTAATTATCTGATTTTTAATGAATTATATGCCTGGCCCATCGATTGCCTCTGCTGAAGCGTTTTCGGCATGACGGGCAACCCGTCCTGTTTTTCATCTTTTAAAATGATAATAACATGAGCATCTTCTCACATCTGCTGCACCCTGGTACAACACCCACTCCTGATGGCCGTACAGAACCGAAAGAGCCCGAGGTGATATTGCCCTATCACAATGAGAATACCGCAGAAGGCGCGGGGAATTCCTGGACGACGCCATCCGCATGGAGGATGTACCATCCGCACCGGAAGCCTAATAATGTGCGCCTGTTACCTTTAATTCAACGCTGGCCCCCGGGGAACAGTGGTGGGATGGTTATTGAACAATACAAAAACTGAAAGTCGGAAATATGCATGTAGGTAAATCATACAAATTCGGGGAATTTCTCTTCTGGACACGAAGGAAGGTATATGTTTTGCTGGTTTTGAGCATTGTGCCCGTGGTACTGTACGAAACATGCGGCCTGGAATGGATCAGTATTCCCTGGACGGTAGTGGCATTGTTAGGTACTGCCACAGCTTTTACGGTGGGTTTCAAAAATACGCAGACCTATAACCGCACAAATGAAGCACAACAGGTTTGGACCTCTATAGTAAGCTTCAGCAGATCGTGGGGACTATTCAGCAGGGATTTTTTCAGTAGCCCGGCTACCACAAAGGAACTGATCTACCGCCATATGGCCTGGTTAACGGCATTGCGGTATGAGATGCGGTCATCACGCCCCTGGGAAACGGTCGATAAAAAGCACAATACAGAGTACCAGCGACTTTTTCACGTAGCAGAAAGGGAAACACCATTGGAGGCCGAGCTGGGAAAATATATTTCCAACGAAGAACTGCAGGAGGTGTTGGCAGCCAGTAGTATAACTGCCCGTATTTTGTCGAACCAGGGCAAGCTGCTGCGAATATGCTATGATGAGCAGCAGATGCAGATTGCGCAGTTTCTCGAAATGGAGAAGGGGCTGAAAGAGTTTTATATCAGCCAGGCTAAATGCGAGCAGTTGAAAAACAGTCCGTATCCGCGGCAATATGCCATTGTTAACCGTTTTTTTATCCGGTTATTTTGCCTATTGTTGCCGTTTGGATTGCTGAAGGATTTTGATCAGTTCAATGAGGTGGTGGACGGGGTGATGAAAGGGCACATGGTATGGCTGGTGGTTCCGTTCAGCATCATGATTTCCTGGATGTATACGTCGCTGGAGCAAATAGGTGAAAGTACCGAGAATCCTTTTGAAGGCAGCGCGAACGATGTACCGCTGACCAAAATATGCCGCGACATTGAAATAGAATTGCGCGAATTGTTGGAAGAAAAAGATCTTCCTCCTAAATTGTATCCTCAGAATAATATCCTGCTGTAACTGCTTTGGCAGTAAAAAATATTCTTTATCATGAATTGGTTTATAAGATTTTTCTCAAGTTCTATCGGAAAAAAATTCCTTGTGGCAACAACGGGCCTGTTTTTAATCAGTTTTCTGGTGGTACATTGTTTGGTTAATGCGGCCATCTTTTATAACGACGGGGGCAAAACATTTACCATCTGGGCGCATTTTATGGCCACCAACGTGGTTATCCGGACGATTGAGATTGTATTGGTGTTTGCTTTTATTGCGCACATTGTACAGGGCTTGTGGTTATGGAAAACCAACCGGGATGCCCGCCCGGTGAAATACCTGGTAAACAAGCCCGGCGCCAACAGTACCTGGTATAGCAGGAGCATGGCATTGCTGGGAACGATCATTCTATTGTTCCTGGTGGTGCATACCTCCAATTTCTGGATTCCGAACCGGACCAACCAGTTTTTACACGGAGAGGAGCTGCCCCTGTATGAAATGATGCTGGAGAAATTTCAGCATCCGGTAGAAGTGATCATATATCTTGTTGGCTGCTTTTCGCTTTTCTGGCACCTGCTGCACGGATTTAAAAGCGCTTTTCAATCGCTGGGGTTAAATCATGTGAAATATAATGCGCTCATCAATTACTCCGGTACTGCATTTGCCGTTATTGTACCGTTTATACTGGCCATGATGCCGGTGGCTATTTACCTGCAGTGGATAAGGTAGGCATTTTTTGATTAAGGTATTTTTAGAGAGATATCTCACTATGCAAAGAAAAAGCCTTCAGGTTTAACAACCTGAAGGCTTTTTTAAAATCAAGCAACTACCGCGTTAAAACTTAATCAGCAGCTTTTCAGAAATGAGCTTATTATCTTTATAGTACTCAAAATACCAGTCTCCGTTTTTCTTCAGCACTATTCCATGAGATGCATCACTATCGGCAATAAAATAATCCTGCACGGAGGTTTTCAGCAGCGTTAGCACTTTTTTCGGAGAGGTGTCAATTAACTGGAACCCGTTTGCTGTTGGCTGGGCATATAAAGTACCAGCAGCTTCTTTTGTTTCTGCCACTGCAGGCGCAGGTGTAGCGGCTGATGCGGGAACCGGGGCAGGGGCAACGGTTGGCGCAACGGCCTGTTGAGGCGCTTCAGCGGTGGTGCCGTCATACGCATATGGTACGTCATTCAGGGACGTAAAGGCATCTCTTAAAGCAAGATTATAGGAAGCAGCAAATTCTTTTTCCCGGCTTTTGCCTTCTTTACTTTTAAAAATGACATTGCCTTTGCAGTCTTTTAATAAAAGTGTAAGGTTGGTGACAAACAGTCCTTTTTTCTGCACCACATCCGCATTCAGGGCATTGCACCTGTTACCGGCCAGTTCTTTTGGTATTTCTGAATTGTCGAAATAAACGGTAAATCCTTTTTCTTCCAGCAACGATTTAGCTACGGTGTTTAGCCCATACTGGTTATCTTCCCTGGAGAAATTGAACCTTTCCGGTATCACCACGTATTTGTAATTATTAATTGTGCTCTGGGCATACCCGGAAAATGAAGCGAGCAAAAGAATGATTAAAGCGTATCTTCTCATAAAGTATTTTGTATTCTAGATTACGACGAATATATACAAAATAATGATCAAAATCAGCAGAATCCCGGAACCGGCGGACACATTGCTGCATCCTCCGGTCCCGGGACCTTAAGGCACTTCTTTGTGCACCTTGTAATAAATCATTTTTAAATTAACTACAGAAAATAGAAAAAAGTTAAGCCCGGACAGAGGTAGGTCGCTTATAGCGTGTAACGTTGCAGGGTTATTTACATCATACTATCTGCCGCAGTCAGCTGTCCAGGACCGGCCGTCCCTTGCAAAGCCTATCACGAGCTTGTCCTTATTGATCGTAATAAGACCGGTACCTGATGATCCCATACTTACCATTGTGTTATCGTCCTTCCGCTCAAACTGAACGCCGGTAAGGTCAGGAATGCCGTCGGAAAATCTGAAGTCATACCGGGTACCAACCTTTGTAACGAAAACGCTGCCATTGTCCTGGCTGATGTTTTTTTCCGAGTCAACATACCCGATCTTTCCCCTGAATGTACCAGCAAAGATATCTGTGTCTGCAGGGTCGGTGTCCTTGCTGCAAGAAGCAAAAAGGATGGCCGATAACAATAACACACCAATGACGCTAAGAATCGATTTCATAAACTGTTTTTTTGGTTATTCAATAAAGATTTAAAATCCAAAAATGCAATTAGCATACCAGAAGCGCTTTTCAACGGAGCAAGTTCTTCTATGTATCAGACTATCATTGGGTTTACGGGGTCATGCAGGTAAAACGGCAGCTGTGTGAGCCCATACACAAAATGGGTAAGTATGTTCTTGCTATGGATGCAATTCAGCCCGCAAAGTGGACTGAAACGTTATATTTCGTAATTTGTTAGTATAGGTTTTTATAGAAATAAATACCGGAAAATAGCCTCCCGCGCAGAGAGCGCTTAAGTAATTATCACATCATCAAAATTAAATCATGGATCAGTCAACAAAAATAACTACCTCCTGGCATGCCAATGCCGACAACTGGATTGCGTCCATTGATAATGCTGAAATTGAATCGAGGATACTGGCGACTAATGATGCCATTGTAAACACCATTTGTTCCCACAATATTCAATCTATAATAGACATCGGCTGCGGAGAAGGATGGCTCACTCGTTGCTTGCAAAACAAAGGAATAACGGCCTTTGGTGTGGATGCTGTAAGCGCATTGATAGAAAATGCCATTGAAAAGGGCGGAGAGCATTATGCAGTAGCCAGTTTCAATGACCTGGCCACCGGTAAATATACCATCGGAAACCAACCCGGAGCAGCTGTTATCAATTTTGCGCTGCTCGATAAAACAGATTCGGATGCACTGTTGAAAAATATTAATAAACTCATTGTGCCCGGGGGCCTGGTGTTCATTCAAACGTTGCATCCATCCGCAATTGCACAGCAGGAGCCTTATGTTTCCGGATGGAAGGAAGGGAGTTGGAAAGGTTTGAAAAGAGATTTTCAGCAACCCTATGAATGGTATTTCAGAACATTGGGCGAATGGGCGTCGTTGTTCAGCGAAGCAGGGTTAACGATCCGGAATATAGAAGAACCATTGCATCCTCAAAGCCAAAGCCCTGTATCCATTATTTTTGTACTGAAGACATAGTGCTTTCATTTTCCGGATCGTTCCCTGTCGCTTTATTGGCTATTCGCCATAGATAACGGCAGAAACATTTCCCTGGACCTTAGGAACATGGCTATCCAGAGTATCGACAGGAACACAGCGGAAGCAAAGGGCTGTGCACCGGATATTTCCAGGCACAGGGCGCCGCCGAAATAACTAGTGGCTAACAGGAACCCGGTTTTATTTGTTACCGGGTAAAGCAGCAGCGCTGCAATGATTAGTTCTGTGATGCCAAGTGCTTTTATATAATTGCCAAATCCCGATTTAATGAGGAATTGCATTACTGATGCAGGTTCCGCTCCAAGTAATTTCATTACTCCGCCCGTAACAAGTACTATAGCAGGAATGACCATCAGTACTGTAGATAGGATACGCTTCGTTTTGACTGTCATCGTTATTTTTTAAGGCTGTTAATAATTATGCAGCAAAAGTATCTACATTTGCTATACAGCTGATAGTACTATACCATCGGATAGCGCTATCCATCGGGAAAGTAACGGGAAAACATCGTTAGAAATAAAAGAAAAAAAATGCTGACACGGGAAGGTTGCCCCCATAATGTACTTGCTATAAAAGACGCCCTGGATGCCCTGGAAGGCAAATGGAAGCTGCTTATTATGCTTTCTCTGTCCACAGGAAACAAGCGCTTTAAACAAATATCAAAGGAAGTGGGCGGTATTACAGATAAAACGCTGTCGAAGGAATTAAAAACGCTGGAAGCGAATAAACTGATAAAAAGAGAAGTGCACAATACTTTTCCGCCTACGGTTGAATATTCCATCACCCAGCATGGAACATCTATCGAAAAAGTGCTGGACTCATTGTATAACTGGGGAGTGGAACATAGAAAACAGGTGATAGGAAAGTAATTCCTCTTTAAGTATAACAGCGATCCTGTAAAGATGACCCTTTTTGAGCTACAACAGTATATTGAGGAAGCAGAGAAAAATCCGGTGCTCTACGAGGAGCGGGAATTTGATCTGCGTATGGAGGTGATTGACTTCATCGACTTCCAGGTGATAGAGCGGATTAACGAACTCCTGCTGAACGCGCCGCAACCGGATCCATTGCTGGCACTCAGGAACCGCGCTGAAAAAGTAAAGTCCAGGCTGGAAGGAGTCGATGTTAACCTGTTTCAGCAACTTCAGCGAACCATCAGTACAACCGGATTTACAACAAACGGGTTCAAACACCTGGTGAATAAATACGTGGATATTAACCCGGATGGTAACGGGCATGGGGAAGAAGCGGGGTATGATAACCTCGATATTTTTATCAATGGATTATCCCCGCTGCAAACAATGCCGGAGCAGACCAGGGATCTTGAACCTGAAATGGTTTATTATCAGAAAACACCGGCGAGGATCGTGTTTGAACTGGTAGAAAAAGTTCCTTTCATAAAAGAAGATGTCTTTTTCGATATCGGCGCCGGCCTGGGACAGGTGGCTATCCTCGTAAATCTGCTTACCGGCATCGCCACCAGGGGAATTGAATTTGAGCCAGCCTTCTGCGATTATGCAGGGGCCTGCGCTGCGGCACTCCATCTGCCGGCTGTTACATTTATAAATGTGGATGCGCGGGAAGCCGACTATTCTGAAGGAACGGTATTTTTTATGTTTACGCCCTTCAAAGGCGAAATCCTGCAGGAAGTTTTATCGATCCTGCAAAAAGAATCGGTAAAGAGAAAGATCAGGCTTATTACCTACGGCCCCTGTACTTCCCGCGTAGCATTGGAAAGCTGGTTGTATATTGCCACACCAGCGGATGATAATATGTATAAACTGGCTGTTTTTAATAGTTATTAACAGGAAAGCCCCTGTTAATATGGATTACCCTTTACGTTTATTTTGCTTAACAGCTGCGGGTTTGTGATGGAGCTGTAGTTGTATTGATAAATGCCGTCCCTGGCGCTCACCAGCAGGCGGTGCTGGCCCTCAAAGGGAATTACATCGTATGTCTCCGGCCCTGTTACCAGCTTTGCAGTGGTGATGTTAGTAGCATTTGTGGCATCCATGAAGCGAAGTCCGTACTGGCCCTCACAAATGAAAAGCTTCCCGTTGTCAATACCTAAACCGTGTGGGTTGATCATTTCGGTAGTGCTCAACTTTATGGGTTGATCCACATTGCTCACATCAAATACCTGCAGCTGATTGAAATTGCCTGCGCAGGCTGCACCGCTCCTGATGGTTACATATGCTCTGTTTCCTTCCACTACAACCGGGTCGCATGCCCTGAAATGTGTTACCATAGAGCGTTTGGTTGGTACTGCCGGATTAGTGATGTCATAAATGAACATGGCGTTCTGGCTGCCGATAAAAAGATATTCACCATAAGGGAATATGGTTTCAATAAAGGCATTAAAGGTTTGCAGGCTTTTAAACACCGGGTTAGCGGCATCCGAGAGATCAAATGTTTTTAACTGCCAGGAATTAACAGTATAAAGGTAATCTTTAGCGATGGTAAACCGGGCCATGGATCCACCTTTGCCGGTGCCGGCCTGGTTTTTATAAGAGGAGGCCACTTCTGCGCTGGCAAGATATTGTATGTTAGGATCCGGATCGCAATCGCAATAACTGGTATCCCTGGTGGTATAACCAATCACGATGCTGTCACGGTTATAGTGCCATCCTACCAGCAGGCCGTTTACGTTGGCCGGCAAACTGGTGGCTTCCGGCACACGTTTAACAAACCTGATGTTGCGCGGATCGCTGATGTTGAATACAATCAGGTCAGCATAGCTGTCGGCATAAAGGAAGTCGCCTTTTATAGCGATATCGATATTCCCCATTACATTGATAAAAGAAACTTTCTGAGGAGATGACGGGTTACTGTTATCTATAATGTGGATGCCGGCGTAAGGCTCGTTCACAAAAATATACTGGTCTTTCACATAGATTTTGCCCGTAAGGATGATCTCCTTTGGCGCTTCCGATTTGATAGAGGCCCAATAGTCGGTCAGTGCCATCATAACGGGAATATTTATTTTAGTTTGGATCATTTTGGTGCACTTGTCCTTTGTGCATCCGCCCAGTACCAGGATAACCGCGAGAATAACCGGGAATTTAATATAGGTAGAAATATGCATGGGGAAGAGCTTTGATGTTTAACGCAGGCCCTGGAATAAATGTTACAGAAGGGGATACCGGTAAATATCACGATAATTATAGATTTGGGAGCTGGTTTAAATAAACCCAATAAAGTGCTATAAGAAGCAGGATCAAATATTTATCTTTATAGCTTTCTTCAATAAACATGGACATGAACATGAATAGAAAAAGTATTATCGCAGGTCTGATATGCTGCATGGGGCTGGGATTAGCTAATCCTTCCGGTGTAATGGCACAGGTATCGGCTATTAAGACCGAAGCCGTTAAAGGCGGGGCCCTGATTGGCGCCTGGGATATCAAGGTCAGCGAAAATGGAGTAGATAAGCCCTCCTGGCTGGAAGTGGAGCTTTCCGGTTTTAAAACCCTGGTAGGTCGCTTTGTAAGCACCGGTGGAAGCGCCAGGCCCATCTCCAAAGTAAATTTTGACAACGGGAAGTTCAGCTTCTCCATTCCGCCGCAATGGGAAAGGGAAGACCGCGACCTGACGCTGGAAGGCACTGTAACCGATGCCGGGATAAGCGGTACAATCCATACCAGCGACGGACAGTCCTACTCTTTCACGGGGGTAAAAGCGCCGGATCTTAAAAGAACGGCAGCGCCAACCTGGGGGAAACCCGTGAAACTGTTTAACGGAAAGGACCTCACCGGCTGGAAAGCCCTGGGTCAGAACCAATGGATCGTTAAGGACGGCATCCTTGCCAGCCCGCATTCCGGCGCTAACCTGATCTCTGAACAGAAGTTCACCGACTTTAAGCTGCATGTGGAATTCCGCTACCAGGCCGGTAGCAATAGCGGCGTTTACCTGAGGGGCCGTTATGAAACACAGATCATCGACAATCCTAAAACAGATCCGCCATCCAGTCACCTGTTTGGTGGGGTATACGGATTCCTGGTGCCAAACGACATGGTGGTGCTTGGCCCCGGTCAATGGCAAACTTTTGATATTACCCTGGTAGGTCGCCTGGTAACGGTTGTTGCCAATGGCAAAACCATCATATGCAATGCCGCCATTCCCGGTATTACCGGCGGTGCATTGGATAGCAATGAAGGTGAACCCGGCCCGATCTATTTCCAGGGAGATCACGGTCCTATTGAATTCAGGAACATCGTCATTACCCCTGCAAAATAAAAAAGCATAAAAAAAACGTGATACAAATTCAGTATCACGTTTTTTTTATCCGGGAGAATAGAAAATTTTATTACTTTTGCGGCAGTTGTTCTTTATAGAAAATGCCCCGGCAGTATCCCCAAATAGTTTGATACCTGCGCTGCCCGCAGGTTTTGTTATTTCACAGCATACCATTTGTTATACCCGCCTGTCTTGTGTAGCCCAACAGTGTTTCACCATCATGCTTATAATTGAATTTGCCCGCTTCAGTTAACCGTTCCCGCATATTGGCTTCAGTAGCTCCATGCGCCTGCACTACGATCATTTACTATATGGTCATCCATTTTTATTCAATCAATTAAAACAACATGAACAAGTACGAAAGATTAAAGTCCGGATTGGAAACTACCGGCACAGGAAAAATGAAAGCCTTTGGCTCCTCTATGTTACCCATTTTGAAAAGCGGCACCCTGCTCACTTTTGTAAAGCAAGCGGAATACGTCATTGGCGATATTGTGTTTTGCAAAGTAAAAGGCCGCTACATCGATGCACACAAGGTGATTAAAAAAGATACCAATAAAGGTTACCTCATAGCTAATAATCACGGTTTTGAAAACGGCTGGACGAAGGTGATCTATGGCCGCGTGATTCTCGGTGAATATGAAAATAAGGTGATCTACAAAAAAGACTGAACCCCGTAATGTCTTTTACAGATGGTAAGCATCTTTCCCTTAAATTTAATAAATAAATTAGCTGAATGAAAGGTTTTTGGAGTTACTTCTGGTTCATTTACATGCTTTTCTTTGCGATTCCTTTTCCCATGCTCATCTATTACAATACCGAGTATGGCGTAAGTGATGGAGATGGCGGTACGCAGCCGTGGCTGGCGCTTACCTGGTTGGCGCTGTCTGTAATACTGTGGGGGATATTGATCCAGCGCTGGTTCAGAAAATGGATTGTATTGCCTTTTATCATGAGGAAAAATATCCTGCGTCTTTTAAAAGAAGGCGTGAGAAAGAATGCACGTGTGTTAACCAGCAAGGAACTACCCGCTGAAGGTAAGGATGTTGTTACCCGGGAGATCACCTGCGCTCTTGAAAATTTCTGCGGCACGGAAATCACCGAACAGTTACAGGTAAACGATACCAAGCCGGAGCTGCACCGTTATGAGGTGGGTAAAACCGTTCCGCTGGTGATTGATGATAAACTTAAAGCAGTGCCGCATTTAACCCTGGACGGCGTAACGGTGGGAATAAAAGCAGGCCGGATCATCATGATGTGCCTTGCCTGGTTGCTGGTTGTTGCCGCAATAGCCGGCTACTACGTATATTCCTATATGTTAGAGAACCACGGACGAGGCTGGCGCTTTATGGCTTTCTATCATCCGCTTATTTTATGTCCGTTGATTATGCTGGTGAGCGGGATCGGGTTGGGCTGGCTGTTGAAACTTTTTACAGGCACGCCAGGCAATGCGTTGCAGCTTAAGTACTACGGCTTGCGTACAGATGCACAGATAGTTTCTGCCGAGCAAACAGGCACTTATATTAATGAACAGCCGCAGGTACGCTTTGAGTTACGCTACCAGGATGATTCGGGAAAAACCCATACTGCTTCGTTAAAAAAAATAGTGCCGCTCCTGGATCTGGGCATGACCAGGCAGGAGTCTGTCCCGGTTTTTTATCTGAAAGAAAATCCTCAACAAGTAATATTTGCCAGTGATATAGCTGATTAAAATTATGAAGATGCGTTTACAAAAGATGACCGGCATTATAGTAGTAGTGGTGATGTGTATGTCCTGTAACCAGTTCCGGGAATCCATACATGATACCCTGTATGGCAGTGATACCGACAGCAGCTACAAAGATCTTCCGGCTACCCAGGACGAAACCACCACCACCACAAGTTCCAGCACCAGTACCCACCTGAGTACGAGTACCAGTACCAATACTACTGTTGTGGAACATCGCAATGGCACTACGATTATACATAACTCCACTACAACATCCGGCGACCATGATTTTCTGAGTAATGCCGTAAAGCTGAATGCTGCCGAACACGCGCTGCGCGAATTGCCGGCCTTTGCAGGCAAAAGTATCCATCTCTACAGATCCATTCATTTTTATAATGACGGACGAATAAATGTAACTATTCAACATCCGCAGAACGCCGCCTATATTGACGAATACAACTATAACGATGGCAAATGGGAGGAACCCAAACCGGTGCAGATGTCTGTGCGCGATGATATCAGCAAATCACTGGTTGGTCTCGATGACATCAGTTTTGCCAGCGTTGCTGCTGTATACAGGAACTATCACCGTAAAGCAGCAGATATCGCCGGCGCAAAACCCCTTGAACATATTTACGGCATTTTTGATGGAAACAGCATCAGCTGGTATCCCCAGTCCATCAATGGCAGCCGGGAGCGGTATTTCATCAGCTTCACCCCAAATGGCAGCCTGAAAGATTATTACAGGGAGTAGATACTGTTTTGTAAAGGAAGCACGGCAGTATAGTTGGCATAACGGCCTGATTTTAGTGATCAGGCGTTTGGGAGACAGTGTAAAGAACGGATCTGTAAATCTCAGGTTATGCAAACAAGAAACATTATCGTGATCGGTGCTTCTGCAGGTGGCTTTGAGGCCATTAAAACGATTACATCAGCCTTGCCGCCTGATTTCCCTGCCGCCATTTTCATTGTATGGCATATATCAGCAGAGGTAACAGGGGTGCTGCCCCGGATTATCAATAAGCAAAAAAGATTACCCGCTACCAATGCAGTGGATAAAGAGCCGGTTAAGTCAGGACACATTTATGTGGCGCCGCCCGACAGGCACCTGATCCTGGAAAAAGGATTTATGCGTGTAACGCGCGGGCCAAAGGAAAATCGCTTCCGGCCCGCTGTAGATCCACTTTTCCGCTCGGCGGCCTATGCGTATGGCTCCCGTGTAATCGGGATCATACTCAGCGGTGCGCTGGACGATGGCACGGCAGGATTATGGTATATCAAACAGCGTGGCGGCCTCGCCATCGTGCAGGCGCCGGAAGATGCCGAGGTGCCTTCCATGCCGCAACATGCCATACAGGAGGTGGCGGTAGACCATGTAGTGCCGGTATCAGGCATTGCAAGGCTGCTGGTGAAGCTAACTGATGAGCCGCTGCCCGATGGGGTTGCTGACATCCAGGAGAAGGATAATAACGAAGCAGTGAGGAAAGAAATTGAGATAGCTGTTCATGAAAAGCTGCCGGAGGCCGGAATTGTTTTTGGTGAGTTAACGGCGTTGTCTTGTCCCGAATGTCATGGCGTGCTGGCGGCGATGCAGGAGGGTGGGCGACTCCGTTACCGGTGCCATACCGGTCATGCGTTCTCTGAAAGTAGCCTGCTGTCGGCCATTACAGAGGATATAGAGAATAATTTGTGGAATACCACACGCGGCCTCGAGGAAAGTGTAAACCTGCTGAATCATATGGGAGATCACTTTGCGGAAATAAATCAACCTGCACTGGCTGCCATGTATTTTAAGAAAGCGAAAGATGCCACCGGCTTTAATGAACAGGTCAGGAAGATGCTGCACGAAATGGACAATCTTGATGCCAGTCATATAAAGCGCGAAACAGCAACACCTGTTAAAAAGCAACTTCACAGTAAATAGAAGACGCTTTAAATCAGAGAAAAGCAAAATATACATCCATAATATTTAAATTGCGACGGTGGATACCATGGCAGTTATCTATCTGCCATATCCGTATCATTTACAAAACATAACATGGAATCTCCTAATTCAACGTTTGCTCCGGGTGAAGAAAATGAGCAGCAGAAAAAAGACTTTCTCATAGTAGGTATTGGGGCCTCCTCCGGAGGTATTCAGGCAATGCAGGTTTTTTTTGAGCACGTTCCGGCAAATTCAGGGATGGCATACGTGGTTATTCTTCATCTTTCTCCTGATCATGACAGCAAACTGGCCGAGGTACTGCAGGCCGTTTCCCATATCCCGGTGAGCCAGGTACGTGAAAAAGTATTAGTGGAACCAGACCATGTTTATGTGATACCTCCCAATAAGCATCTTACTATGGAAGATGGATACATCCTGGTATCCCCTAATATACAAGTAGAAGAGCGTCGCGCTCCTGTAGATATTTTCTTCCGGTCGCTGGCGGAATCACATGGGGCAGGCGCGGTGTGTGTGGTTCTTTCCGGCACCGGCGCCAACGGCTCAATGGGACTGAAGCGCATTAAAGAACTGGGAGGTGTTGCTTTTGTACAAAACCCCAGGGAGTCGGAGTTTAATGAAATGCCCAGGAATGCGATCACTACCAACCTGGTGGATGAAGTATTGCGTGTGGCAGAAATTCCACAGAGAATTATCGATTACAGGAATAGCATCGGCACGGTCCGCATACCACTGGCGCCTGAAAAAGGACAGGAAAGCCAGCAACAGGCGCTGCGGGAAATCTTTACCCAGTTAAAGGTAAGAACGGGGCATGATTTTTCAAATTACAAACGTCCTACACTGTTGCGCCGGATTGAACGCCGGATCAATATCCGGAACCTGCCCGATCTGCCTTCTTATGCGTCCTTTCTCCAGGACAATTCCGAGGAAGTGGTGGCATTGCTGAAAGACCTGCTGATATCGGTTACTAATTTTTTCAGAGATAAGAAAGCCTTTGAAATATTAGCGCAACAGGTACTTCCAATGGCCATAAAAGGAAAAACAGCGGAACAGCAACTGAGGATCTGGATAGCCGGTTGCGCAACAGGAGAAGAAGCCTATTCCATTGCTATTTTATGTGCAGAATTGCTTGATAACGAGCTGGAAGCGCCGAAGATACAGATCTTCGCCACGGACATAGACGAAGGAGCTATTAATCATGCAAGGGAAGGTCTTTATACATTAAACGATGCCGCAGACATTTCCCCTGAAAGACTACGGCGGTTTTTCAATAAGGAAGGCGAATCCTATCGCATCAGAAGGGAAATAAGGGAAATGATCCTTTTTGCCAACCACAATTTTCTGAAAGATCCGCCTTTTTCCCACCTGGATATTGTCAGCTGCCGGAATGTGTTGATCTACCTGAACCGCACGGCCCAGGAAAGAGCGATGGATACTTTTCACTTTGCATTGAACCAGGGCGGATTCCTTCTTCTGGGATCATCAGAGTCCGCCGATAGCTGGAGCGATTTGTTCATGCCTTTCAACCGGGAGTTTCATATTTTTCAAAGCCGCAAGAAATTGCTCCGGCCTTTCCCGGTACCGGAATCCTTGCCTTCCCTGAAAATTGAACAGCCGCGCTTGGCGCCTGCCGCTGTTGAAAGGGAAAGCAGGTCGCTCGAACGGATTTCTTTCGGGGAACTCCATCAGCGCCTGCTGGAAGAATATGCGCCGCCATCCATACTGATCAATGAAGAATATGAAATTGCACATATTTCCGACAGGGCAGGCCATTATCTCCAGATATCCGGCGGCGAACCTTCACAGAACCTGCTGAAACTGATCCGGCAGGAGTTGCGGCTGGAGCTGCGTTCCGCATTATACCAGGCGTTGCAGCGTCAAACCGCCGTAGAAGCAAGAGGATTGAAAGTAACGGTCAACGATAAAATTGAAACGATCAACATTCATATACGACCGGTATTACAGGGTAAAGAGGTGGTACGCGGGTATATCCTGGTACTGTTTGAAAAAGTGACAGAAGAGAAGCCGGGAAGGAACGTGATCCTGACCACTGAGGAGCCGGTAGCCCGGCAGCTGGAAGCCGAACTGGTGAACCTGAAGGCACAGCTCAGGGCGTCTAACGAACAACATGAATTCAATGCGGAAGAACTGAAAGCTTCTAATGAAGAACTGCAGGCGATGAACGAAGAACTGCGTTCTGCCGCAGAAGAGCTGGAAACAAGCAAAGAGGAACTGCAGTCGATCAATGAAGAACTGCGGACCGTGAACCAGGAGTTGAAAGTAAAGATAGAGGAAACAAGTCTTGCCGGTAATAACCTGCAAAACCTGATCAACTCTGCCAGCATAGGTACTATCTTCCTCGACCGTGGCTTCCGCGTGGCTTTGTTCACGCCGGCTATCAGGGAAATATTTAATCTTATCCCGGCAGATCTGGGCAGGCCGCTGTCTGATATCACCCATCATCTCGAGTATCATCATTTTTTAAATGATGCAGAACAGGTACTGGAAAAGCTTTACGTAATTGAGCGGGAAGTAAAAGCTACCTCTGGTAAAGTATTTATTATGCGGGTATTGCCATATCGTACCGCGGAAGATCATATCAACGGGGTGGTAGTTACGTTTATTGATATCACCTCCAGGAAATTTGCAGAACTGGGATTGATGGCGTCAGAAGAAAAATTCCGGAACTTATTTGAGTCTATTGATGAAGGATTTTGCATCAGTGAAGTAATATTTGATGAGAAGGGCAATGGCATTGATTACAGGATACTGGAGGCTAATGCTGAGTTTAAACGGCAGAACAATGTTTCCGATGTAACAGGTAAAACAGCCAGGGAATTGCAACTCGATGTTCACCCGGCATGGCTGCAATATTTTGGAGCCGTTGCCTCTACCGGTAACAGCAGCCGTTTTGAAGGGAGCGTATCCGCCGGCGGCCGGTGGTATAGTATATATACCTCCCGTATAGGCGGGGACGGTAGCAGGGTAATTGCGGTGGTGTATGATGATATTACGGACCGTAAATACCGGGAGCTGAACAGCGTATTACTGGCGGGTATAGCCGGCGATATGGTGGCAATGAATAAGGTGGAAGATATTATGCAGTCTGCCGGCGAAAGGATCACCCGGCATTTCGGGCTGTCAAGGCTCACTTTTTCCTATATCGATGAACAAGCCGGTTCCATTACTACCATTTATGAAAAAAAGGAGCCGGGTTTGGTAAGCCTCATGGGAGAACAAAGCATGCGGGCCTTTATTACCGCCGACTTCCTGCAGACCCTGAAAAAGGGGAACCTGGTAGTGGCCAATGATATCGCCAACGATCCGCATATCGCTTCCCAGAAAGGAATGTTCAAAACAAAAGGCGTGGGAGCGCAATTAATGGCGCCTTTTATTGCGGATGGCCATCTCACGTTTATCATTATTATGCAGAAGGAGGGACCTTACTGCTGGCGCCCGGATGAAACAGCGTTACTCGAAGAACTTGCCCCCCGTATTTATATGTGCCTGCAAAGGGTACAAAGCGAGGAAGCAGTGAGGCAGTCGGAGGAAAATTACCGTACCCTGCTTACCTCGATGGATGAAGGATTTTATATCGTAGAACCTTTGACGGGTGAAAATGAAAAGATAAATGATTTCCGGTTTCTCCAGGTAAATCCTGCGTTATATAAAAATACCGGCTTACAGGAGATCCTGGGAAAAACCTTCCGGGAAATTTTGCCTGATGTACCGGAGATCTGGCTGGACATTCATGCGAAAGTGGCTGCCAGCGGACAACCAGTCCGTTTTGAAATGGAAATTAAAAATGAACCGCTGAAGGGATGGTACGACATTTACATGCAGCGAATAGGCCGGCCACAACAACGGAGGGTGGCTGTTTTTATCATGAATATCAGCGTTCGCAAGGACATGGAGAAGCAGAAAGATGAGTTTATCGGTATCGCCAGCCACGAGCTGAAAACGCCGGTGACCAGCATTAAAGCATACGCAGAAGTATTGCAGGAAAAATTCAGGGAAACAAATGATGTAGAGAATGTTAACCTGATACAAAAACTTGATCTCCAGATAGACCGCCTTACGGATCTTATTCACCGCATGCTCGATTCCGCGCAGGTATCGGAGGGATTGTTATCATTGAATACAACGCTTTTTGATATTAACCATCTTATCAAAGAAGAGGCGGAAGATATGCAGCGCTTGTCCAGGAGACATCAGCTTGTATTTATGCCGGATGAAGCCGTAAAACCCGTTACAGCCGACCGTGGCCGTATTGCGGAAGTGATGGTCAACCTCATCTCAAATGCCGTTAAGTACTCACCCGATGGAGGGGAAATAAAAATTACGACCGCCCATACCGGGGAGGGCGTAAAAGTAAGCGTGAGCGACCAGGGCATTGGCATTCCGCAAAACCAGGTAAAGCATGTATTTGACCGGCTTTTCAGGGTACAGCATTTAAAGATGCATACCTTCCCCGGAATGGGGCTGGGACTGTATATTTCGGCGGGTATCATTTATCGTCATGGAGGGACCATTGAAGTAGAAAGCGAGCACGGAAAGGGCTCTGTATTCACGTTCGTGCTGCCTTATAACGGGAGTCAGCAAAATAATTAGGCGGGAGGCGTGCTGTGCCAATTTTTAAAAGAAAAAACATTTCTACCTTTACAATCTGACCTGTGGGAAGCATGACCAACGTGTTCCCGATGTGAATGTTCATGAATTAAAACAATCCACATGTGGAAGATTCTGGTTGTAGATGACAATCCTGATATCCTTGAAGCAGTTTCCCTCGTCCTTTCCAGAAAAAATATGGACGTGATGACCCTGGAAGACCCTGCAAAGCTTCATCAGTGTATCTCGCAATTCGCTCCTGATGTGCTGCTGATGGATATTGCCATGGGCAGTTATGACGGGCGGAATTTATGCAGGGAAATTAAATCCTCGCCGGACGAAGCAAAGTTGCCGGTTGTTCTTTTCTCCGCCAGGAATTATCCTGAAGAATCCATCAGCCAATGTATGGCCGACAGTTTATTAGCGAAACCTTTCCGCATTAACGATCTGTATGAGGCGGTGTACAGCCTGTTGCCTACCGGCTGATGCCTGTTAGCTTTATGCCTGTTGGCGCCGGGTTGATATACTGCATTTCTTCCCCGTAGTGGCCATGTGCATAAAGTTTTGTAAATTAAGCAAATGGCATTCAATCACTTTCTCTACCGGAAATGGAAAATTACGCTCCCGTTATGGTGTCTTATCAGCCCTGTAGCCGGGTTGGCATTATTAGGATTCGCAGGAGAACAAAGTGGTGTTTTATCGGCAGTGATGGGGTTATCCCTTATCACCGTGGTATTGTCTGCCGTGCATCATGCAGAAGTGGTAGCGCATAAAGTAGGAGAGCCGTATGGCACGCTCATCCTGGCATTGGCGATTACGGTGATAGAAGTATCACTGATTGTATCCATCATGTTGAATAAAGCGGATCAGGGCTCCACGCTCGCAAGGGATACCGTGTTCGCCGCCATTATGCTGATCCTTTCCGGTATAATCGGGATGTCATTGTTTATAGGAGGCTATCGTTTCAAAGAGCAGGCGTTTATAAAAGCCGGTGTCAGTGCCGCGTTGGTCGCATTAACGGCGATCGCTGTTTTAACCCTCGTCTTACCAAATTATACTACTACCGAAGCAGGGCCTGTTTATTCCAGCAGCCAGCTGATATTTGTGGCCATCATTTCTTTGGTGCTGTATGGCGGTTTCGTGGCCGTGCAAACGGTCAGGCACCGCGACTATTTCCTGCCTGAAGATGCGCCGCCGGGTGATGAAGATATACATGCCGCACCGCCATCGGGGCTTACTACCACCGTAAGCCTGGTATTTTTATTAATAGCGCTGGCAGTGGTGGTGTTGTTGTCAAAAAAATTATCGCCTGTTATTGAAACCATTGTGGTAAACCTGGGTGCGCCTAAAAGCCTGGTAGGGGTTATTATAGCAGCGGTTATCCTGCTGCCGGAAGGACTGGCAGCTATCCGGGCGGCTTCGCAAAACCGGTTGCAAACAAGTTTGAACCTGGCGCTGGGTTCCGCACTGGCCAGCATTGGTCTCACTATCCCGGCCGTAGCCGTCGTCGCTTATGCACTGGATTTCAAAATTACGCTCGGTATCGATGCTAAATCTACGTTGCTGCTTATCCTCTCACTTTTTACCATCAGCATTTCTTTTAACGCAGGGAAAACCAATATCCTGCAGGGAATTGTGCTGCTGGTGATACTGGCTACTTATTTATTTATTACGGTAGTGCCCTGATTTTAATATAAATATTCTTATAGTCGGGGCAAATAAGAAAATGAGCATTTCCCGGGACAAAAAACGTTACCTTCGTGCACATTTTTTTATAAAGGATATTATGAAGCTGAACGAACTATTACTAACAAGGAGTGAAAACAAGTGCGAACTATGCAAATCAGAAGAACCGCTGAATGTATATGAAGTGCCTCCTCAGACCTACAGTGATCAGGATAATTGTATCTTCATCTGTGAAAAATGTCAGTCGCAGATTGAGAAAAAAGCAGAGCTGGATAGTACCCACTGGCATTGCTTAACCGAATCAATGTGGAGCGAAATTCCGGGTGTGCAGACTGTATCCTGGCGCATGTTGAACCGCTTAAAACAGGAAAGCTGGGCGGCAGATAACCTGGAAATGATTTACCTCAACGATGAAGCGCTGGCCTGGGCGAAAGCTACCGGCGATCATGAAAACGATAGCGCTGTGGATCTGCACAGGGACAGCAATAGCGCCATTTTGCAAAACGGAGACACCGTTATTCTTACCAAATCCCTCGATGTAAAAGGGTCTACTTTAAATGCAAAAATGGGTACCGTGGTAAAGAACATCCGTCTTGTGCCGGATAATACAGCACAAATAGAAGGAAAGATAGAAGGACAACTCATCGTGATCCTCACCAAATACGTAAGAAAACAAAATGCATAAGAAAAGGGAAGGTATTACGCCTTCCCTTTCGTTTTATCTTTATGCTGCGCGCTGCAGCTTCTCTGCTGTAATCCTTCCCGGCTCCGGGGAGGTAGCAAAAAATGGTTCGAGCACTATTTTCAACCATACAATAGAACAGAATACCGCTTTCACTGCATAAGGTTCTACGTAAGTCCTGGCAATCCAGTAAGGAGTGATCAGATCGGTGGAAGAAAAGGAGGTGAATGCCAGCGTAAGCACCACCAGCACTGTATTTAACGTGGATGGCCGCTCCTGTGTAAAGTACCAGATCGCTACACCGGTGAGCGCAATAATATAAGTAGGGGATTCTCCCTTATGGTTAAAGATCACCACCCATATAAGCACAGAAGCCAGCATGCTCAGATTAAATTTCGATTCCCGGTTGTAAAGGATGGGTATGAACGGCAACATGAATACGGCCGCCGCTGAAAGCATGAACAGCTGTTTGGAGATATCCATATCAAACCAGGTATGCCACCATCCCATTACAGATACGCCATAGGAAGCAGAATAATCGTTGGCCAGGAGGTGTGCCCAGCTCCTGTAAAGGAACAATAGCTGATCCCAGGAAATTACGAGCAACGGCATCACCGCAATCACAACGGTCCAGAACACCGTGTACAACGCCGCTTTCCAGCGTTCAGGATATAACAGGAACAGCGACATGGCCACCAGGCCAAATAGTTTGATATATACGGTTACTACCAGCAGCAATGCTGCCAGCCAGATCTTTTTATTTTCCATGCTGTGCCACGCCAGGATGAAAAAGCCCGTGATGAATACGTTGATCTGGGAGCTGGTGAGCGCAATCATCATCTCTATAGCCAAAAACAACAACAGGATCGATTGCTTTTCTTTCTTTACCGGTAATGTTCTGATGGCAATAATAAACACCACTACATTCATTATATTCCAGCAAATCAATGCTGGTACATCCGGCATCCAGGCAAAAGCGCCCATCCACAAGGCAAAAGACGGGCTGTATTTATACAGGTCGTAATACTCAGATTCGTATAATACATACAGGTCCTGGTTGTGTATCAGGTGTGAGAATGCATGTTTAAAAATCAGGAAGTTATTATAACGGGTCCATCTTTCCATGTCCTGCGAAGAGTGCCAGGAATGAAAGGAGATGCCTACCGCCATTAGTAAAAATAAAGCATACAGGTATTTCGGCGGAATTTTGCTGATGGTATTACAGAAAGCATCCCAGCGGCCTTTTATGGCTAAGCTTTGCATTGTACTCTTTTAAGTTGTGACAGTTGTAGTGATCGTTCTCCCATTTAGGGTTAAGGCAAAACTATATAAATTTTTCTTTATTTGTGTATTATCAGATTGTTTTAAGAAATAAATCAGCAGATTGCTTTAGCGGGGCCAAACCGGCCAATGACGGGCTCCGCAGACGGGATCCCGCCATTGGCCGGTGTAATCCTGGAATTCATTGCTGCTGCTGCTGTTGCTGTATCATCATTTCTTCCAGGTGGCGCTGGTAACTATTTTTTACAGGCTCGGCCACAACAGTACTGCTCATGGCAGGCTGGGCAGGAAAAAATGGTTCAGGATCAAACTGGTCCTGGTCGTCGTAACCCACTGATACCGTCACATCCAGGGTATGGCCCGCTCCGCCGCTGTATACGCCTTTCACCGGTGAGCAGTCGCTGAAGTTACGCCCTACTGCCAGTTTTACATGGTTTTCCCCGGCGATGCAGTTGTTGGTGGGATCCAGCCCCAGCCAGCCATATTCGGGAATATACACTTCTGCCCAGGCATGGGTGGCGCCCTCGCCGCGCATACCGTTTTTATTCGGGCAAATATACCCGCTCACGTACCTCGCCGGAATTTGAGTGAACCGCAGCATCGCGGTTAACAGGTGCGCAAAATCCTGGCATACGCCTGCCTGTAACAGCAGGATCTCATCAAGGGTACTGTCCACTGTGGTTACTCCTTTGATATAATCGAAATGCGTGTATACGTAGTCACAGAAACGTACCGCTGTTTTGAATGGCGTATCGGTGTCTTCTTTCAGGTCCAGCGAAATTTGCCGTAAAGAGGCCACGCTTTCAAAAAATTCCTGTTTGAGATAATCAATAAATGCTACGTCGTAGCGGATATCCTCGAGCATCTGCCATTGGGTGGCAGGAAGAAGCACATCGGTGGGCAGCGGCCGCGGAATAGTTTCCACAACGATGGCCGAGAATATTTTCAATTCATGATGCGGGTCCGTTTGGGTGAAAATGCCTACTTCGTTGCCATAATAATCCTTGAATGTTTCCACTTCCGGGTGACGGGAGATACTCAGATCATGTTTGATCACTCTCTGGTAATCGTCTTTTACAGGATACAAAATTATCTGGTTGGCGCTGTCGCGCACCGGAGTTTCATAAGTGTAATGCGTGATATGTTTTATTTTGAAAACAGGCATAATAATGCGATGGTTAAGCGTTTGCGAAATAGTATTCATTCAGTAGGTTCCCGATGCCATACAGCTCACTCCTGATCTTAACAAGATAGGGATGCAGCCCTTCCGCTTTCATACTGTTTACGGAGCTGTAGGTGATGGTACTGTTCAGTCGCCCGATGTTAAACGACAATTTATTATAGTGTTCAATATTTTTATCACTTTTCAGTCGTTCGAAATACCGGTGAATATTGTTGACCGAATATTTTGCTGACCGGGGAAAATCGTTGTTGAGCATGACCAGTTCCAGCACGTTTTCCGCTTCAAAGCCTTTACGGTAGGTTTTCAGGTAAAGCTCATAACCGCCCAGCGATAAAAGCAGGTGTTGCCAGTAAGAGGTATCCGTGAGCAGGTCGGGATTATTGGAGATAGAGATAAACTTGATGTCCAGGATATCGATGGACTGTATACTTCTCTCCAGGTATTTACCAATGCTCATAAAGCTCCTGCTTTCGCCTCTTTCCATGATACTGCCTGCAGTACCGTAATAAAGCATTACCTGCTTAATGAGGATATCCAGCGCGGTAACAGGATCATCTTTTTGTACATACCAGAGCAGCTTCGGATCTTTTACGGTATGATAGTATTCATTGAGGCACTGCCAGAGGTCTTTCGCAATATGTTCCTGCACGCTCCGGGCATTTTCACGGGCCAGCGTGATCATGTTGATAATAGAATTGGGATTATCGCGGTCAAAGAGCAGGTACTCGATCACCGACCGGCTATCGTTTTTGATAGAAGATATTTCAGCTTCATTTCTGCCGGAAGAAATACGGATCACCGGCGTCCAGGTAAATTCCTGGATGGTGTCCTGTGAAGATGCGTAGTTTATTTTCAGCATTCTTAAAATACCATCGCTTCTTTCTACATACCTGCTCAACCAATATAAACTGGAGGCTACTCTGCTTAACATAGGCTTGTGTTTTAGTTTATGATGCCAGTACCCAGGTGTCTTTACTGCCGCCACCCTGTGAGCTGTTTACTACGAGGGAGCCTTCTTTCAGGGCTACCCTGGTTAATCCGCCGGGAACAATAGAGATGCCGTCTGGCCCAACGAGGGCATAAGGTCTCAGGTCCACCCGGCGTGGTTGCAGCATGCCATCGAGGTAACAAGGGGCGGTAGACAGGCTGATAGTGGGCTGTGCGATGAAATTGCGGGGATCTTTCAGTATTTCTTTTTTATAATTTTCTATTTCAGATTCCGAGGCGGCATGCCCCATTAACATGCCGTAGCCGCCGCTTCCATTGGTTTTTTTGATCACCATTTTGTGCATGTTCTGGAAAACGTATTCCTTATGTTCCGGGTTACCCAAACTGTAGGTAGGTACGTTTTGCAGCAGCGGTGTTTCATTCAGGTAATATTTGATCATGTCGGGCACGTAGCTGTACACGGCTTTATCATCGGCCACACCGTTGCCGGTGGCGTTGATGATGGCTACATTGCCTTTGCGGTAGGCGCTCATGAGGCCGGCTACGCCGAGCACACTTTTAGGGTTGAACACCAGCGGATCTATGAACTCATCATCCACACGCCGGTAGATCACATCTACCTGTTGCAGACCGGTGGTGGTTTTCATGTATACTTTCTGATCGCGTACTACCAGGTCGCGGCCTTCTACCAGTTCCACGCCCATGAGACGGGCCAGCGTGGTGTGTTCATAGTAGGCGGAGTTGTACATACCCGGACTGAGCAAAACGATGGTAGGATTAGCGACAGCCCGCGGCGAGAGTGACAGCAGGTTTTTATAGAGAATAGACGGGTATTCCGTTACGCTGCGCACCTTGCATTGCGGCAGGAGGTCGGGGAAAAGCCGCTTGGTGATTTCCCGGTTTTCCAGCATGTAGCTTACGCCGGAAGGCGTGCGGAGGTTATCTTCCAGTACATAAAAGGTGCCGTCAAAATCCCGGATAAGGTCTATCCCGGCAATATGGATGTAGATGTCGTAGGGTACATTCAGCTGGTGCATTTCCCGCAGGAAATGGGGGCAGGAGTAGATCAGCGAAGCGGGGATGACGCCGTCGCGGATAATAAACTGGTTATTATATACATCTTTCAGAAAAAGGTTAAGGGCCTTCAGGCGTTGCTTAATACCTTTTTCAATAAAGGTCCATTCGGCACAGGTGATGATGCGGGGGATAATATCAAACGGAAAGATCTTTTCAATTCCTTCTCCGCTGTCGTATACCGTAAAGGTAATCCCCTGGCTCATAAACAGCCGTTTAGCCAGTTCTTCTTTTTTATTGAGGTCGTTGGCAGATTCATTCTCCAGGTAACTGATAATCCGGTGGTATTGCTCCCGGAGGTGATTATCGGCGATGTACATTTCATCCCAGGTATCGGAGATGTGATCATAGCGGTTGAGGTTTATAGTATTCATTTTAGTAATATTTTAATTATGCCATGGGATGAGATTGTTTTTGTATAATTTATGAATAAAATGTTAATTATAATAAAGAGATGTTGTTTATTTTTTTAATCATAGAGATGATTATATGACATTACTGTAAAATATAATATTAATGAAAATGCAAAATATACAGATTAACAAACCTTAAAAGTTAAGTCCGTTTATTCATCGGGAATTATGTATATTTTGCTGCCGTACCTGTTTTAGCCATTAAGATGAACTGAAGATCACAACCCTGTCAACCACTCAATTTAACCACAAAGAAATAAGTAACTCCATGATGAGAACACCATTACTGGCCGCTGCGCTGCTATTATCCGGCCTTTGCCCGCTACAGGCACAAACCACGTATAAAATGAAGCCCGTTGCTATTCAATCCAGGTGGGCGAAAGAAGTGAGCCCGCAAAATGCACTCACCGCTTATCCGCGTCCACAGCAGGAACGCGGCAACTGGCAAAACCTCAATGGCCTCTGGGAATATGCCATCACCGGCGCTGATGAAGCAGCGCCGTATAACTTCGAAGGACAAATACTCGTGCCTTATCCGCTGGAATCGGCCTTGTCGGGTGTAAAGAAAACACTGCTTCCCGAACAACGACTGTGGTACCGCCGCAAAATTGATATCAGCCAAGCTGCCGGCGAAAGAACATTGCTGCATTTTGGTGCGGTCGACTGGCAAAGCAAAGTATATCTCAACGGCAAAGAAGTGGGTGGTCACACCGGCGGCTATACGTCGTTTACCATCGATATCACCAATGCTGTAAAGAATGGTGAAAACATCCTGGTGCTGAAGATCTACGATCCATCCGACAGGGGCGTGGGCCCTTCCGGCAAGCAGGTACTCAACCCCGCTAATATTTATTATACCCCCAGCTCGGGTATCTGGCAAACCGTATGGCTGGAAAAAGTGCCCACAGATTATATCTCCGGGTTAAATTTCACGCCGGATATAGACAAGCAACAACTGAACCTCACCGTAAGCGCACCTGCCGGATACACCGTAGAAGCCATCGCCTCCGCCAACGGTAAGCCCGCAGGTAAAGTGAAAGGCAAAAGCGGCGCACCGCTGCAGCTGAGGCTGGAAAACCCCACGTTATGGTCGCCCGGCAACCCTTTCCTGTACGACCTTTCCGTGAAATTGCTGAAAGGCAATACCGTTAAAGATGAAGTGAAAAGTTATTTCGGTATGCGCAAAGTATCCATTGCAAAAGATGAAAAAGGAGTGGACCGCATTTTCCTCAACAACAAACCTTACTTCAACCTCGGCACACTGGATCAGGGTTTCTGGCCCGATGGTTTATACACTGCGCCCACCGATGAAGCGCTGGCATTTGATATCAAAGCCATCAAAGCAATGGGCTTTAATACCATCCGTAAACATATTAAAGTGGAACCGGACCGCTGGTATTACTGGGCAGATAAACTCGGCATGCTGGTATGGCAGGATATGGTAAGTCCCAATCACAGTCTTCCGGAAGGCGCCAAAGCCGCCTTTGAACAGCAATGCAAAGAAACGCTGGCTCAACTGCACAACTATCCCTGCGTTACTACCTGGGTATTGTTCAACGAAAAATGGGGACAGTTTGATCAGCAGCGTTTAACGGAATGGATCAAACGCAGCGATCCTTCCCGCCTCGTCAACGGCCACTCCGGCGAATACCTGTATGTAAATGAAAAACTCCGCAGTCCGAGTCCGGATGCATACGTTGGCGCCGATCTGACCGATGTACACAGTTATCCCAACCCCATGAACGCTATTAAAATGCCCGGAAAGGCCCGCGTATTGGGCGAATTCGGCGGTATCGGTGTATTCATCGCTGATCATCAGTGGAACACCAATACCGCCTGGGGATACATCCAGGAAAAGCCAGGTGCACTGAAATCGAAATACGCCGTCATGAACCAGCACCTGCAATTACTGGAACGGCAAGGCTTATCTGCCAGCATCTACACCCAACCCTTTGATGTGGAGGGAGAACAAAACGGACTGCTCACCTACGACCGTGAAGTAGTGAAAATTCCGTTTGCCGAAATAAGAAAAATCCATGCACCCCTCAATAAAGACATGGGCGCCATTCCCGCAGTCGCCGCGCAGGACGCCGATCTCACAGAACCTACCGCTATTTACAGCGCCATGTTGCAGGAGTATATCGATGGTAAAAAAGATCCGGAATTTTTGAGAAAGCTGGCCATGCTGGCCGTGCAGGCCGGCGATAAAGATGGCGCCGCCCTGGCAGGAGCCGACTATTTCGCGGTCATGAAACAGCCGTATTCGGAAGAAGACCTTCGTTATGTAATGCAGGTAACCGGCAGCACCCGCGACACCGGCTTCTCCATTATCCGCGATAACAGGGAAGCCATCGATAAAGCCATGGGCGCCCGGCAATCGGCGGTAAAAATGATGAATCTCATTTACCAGGACCTCATTGCACCCGCTGTACCGGATAATGGCGCTAACCCGGACTGGGCAGCTATCTATGCTGCCGTAAAGCCTTACGGCGCACCCGGCGAGGAAATATACCTGCGTGCAAGAACGATCTATCTGCTCAATAAACAGGATAAGGCCGGGTTCAAAACAGTAGCCAGGGAGTACCTGGATAAATATGGTCAGTTTGTTAAATTGGACGAGAAGAAAAAGATAGAGGCGTTTATGAATTAGCGAAGGTTGTCTTATTCAGGATTACGCTGATTTTACTGATTACTTTGATTGATCACTTGGATTTAAAAGGATTTTGGGAGATATAAGCGGATATTTTCGTTGTATCTCCCAAAATCCTTTTAAATCCAAAAGTATAATCAGCAAAATCAGCGTAATCCTGGATAAGACAACCTTCGCACAGATTAACACAAAGATGTGAGCAATACTTTTGTTCTTTCTTCTTTCCTTTGTTCCCGGACGGAAAGTGTTCAGAATGGTTAACCCGTTACCCCTGATTGACAACATCGCTTGTCCTGCTTTCTGTTCTGCCCGACTTTTATATTTGATAAATAAAATCTCATGAAAAAATTACTCCCTGTACTTTTTATATTCGCTTTTACAAGTGTAAAAGCCCAAACCAATGTGATTGGCACCACCGGCAATGTGGGAATTGGTACGCTTAATCCTGTAAGTAAGTTGCAGGTGGTGGATAATTACCGGAATTATTTTGTGAACCGGTTGATCGCCGGGGCATCTGAGGATTCGCAGGGGCCTAATTATATATTGCTGCATGAATTATATACGGGAACCTTATTACCCGACATGCACGTAATGGGGAAAATCACAGGAATCAGGGGAGCTACCGCCGCCTTTAACAGGAAATGGACCATTGAGGTCAATACTTCTACCGCGTATAACGCCACCAAAGGGTCCCTGATCAGCTACAATGAACTGGTGAAATTAGTGACCCTTGTTTATAACAGTAAAAGTTATCTGGCCGCAGAAATAGTAAATAGTGCATCGGTGAATTTCTTTTCATTCACTGGTTATGCAAGCGGAGAGGCACTGATGCTGGTGAGAGATGATAATGTGACCAATGTGCTGCCTTTTGTTCCAACCGATGCCATCGGTATACAGGGAAATCTCAGCATCGGCACACAAGGGTCATCCGCAAAGCTGGATGTGATGGGAGGTCCAATCTGGACTACCAATAACTGGCTAAAATCAATGAAATTGTATAACGGCTCCGCCATTGAATTTACTGGTACCGCAAGATCATTTGGCCTGGGCGCTTCGGGCGCGAATTTGTATTTCTCAAATATGAACCTAGACGGAAGTGGGGGTGCTAACTATTTTATGGCAGCCGATGGAAATACCGGCAACATGAGTATTGGAAGTTCCAGCCCGTCGCCCAATTACAAACTCACGGTAGAAGGCACGCTGGGCGCACGCCGTGTTAAGGTGCAGCAAGGCGCGTGGGCAGATTATGTATTTCATCCTGACTACCAGCTGCCATCCCTGCAGGAGGTAGAGCACTTTGTAACAACAGAAAAACACCTGGAAGGCATTCCATCGGAAAAAGAAGTAGTTGAAAAAGGATTGGACCTGGGAGAATTTGATCAGCAGCTGCTGAAAAAAGTAGAAGAACTTACGCTGTATATTATTCAGCTGAACAAAAACGTAGAACGTTTAAATAAACAGGTAGCAGCACAACAGCAAACTATTGCCACTTTACAGGCTAAATAGCCGGAAGCTGCGCACGGGGTAATCATCCGGTGCGCAGCTTTTTTATTTCTTTCTCCCCACCCATTCCAGCGCATCCAGTATCAGCCTGTTCTGCGTTTCATTCGCAAACGTGGAAGATAATTCCTTATTGGTGTGATGTTCATAATCGATATCGTTATGCCCCATGTTCAGGTATAGCATCTTATATTTTTTATTAGTCCATACTACGGGATAATAGCCGCTGTGCCAGATCTCGTGCTGCTTCGGACCTGTGCCCAGCGGGAAACTGCTGGAATCTACCGACAGCAGTATCCTGATGTCCGGGTTTTTGCGCAGATCATTGCTCCAGCGGTACCATTCATTGGGTGCGGCGGAGAAAGTATCCGGCAGGTTTTTGGTGGCCGGATGCCGGTGGTCTTCTACCCGCAGCACTGCCGAGGTAGGGCGCCAGGTATTGCTGCCATAGGAACCCGACCCCAGGAAGATGTTGTGGTACCAGTCCCAGTTTTGAGGCACATCCGAAGGGGTGAGCGCAAACGCTGCAAAGTGAAAGCCTATCCAGCCGCCTCCATGTTCCATATACTGCCGGAAGGCGGCGCGTTGTGCCGGGTCTTCAGGGCGGGTGTCCAGGAAGATCACTACCTGGTACCTGGAGAGGAACGCCGTGTTCAGGTTTTGCCAGTTGTTGGTGGAATCATAGCTGAACTGGTATTTTGCGGCCATCTCCGGGAACCACTTATTGGCTTCATGTACAAAACTGATGTGTGCCTGGTCGTTTTTAGCCGTGTAAAAGGCGATAACCCGGAACCGGGGAGGAGTGGATTGGGCCTGGCTCATGGCGCTGCCAAACAGGCTTAAAATAAGCCAAAGGGTGCTTAGGTGGAATCTTAGCTTCATAAATAGTAAATGATCGTTCAGTACTACAAAATAAACTATTTCTTTCAGCAGGCGGTTAAAGCTGCAGCAGATCCCGTACAATTTTTACCCGGTCGGTAGCCATCCGGGTATTGTCGTAGGCAAGGTACAGCGTATTGCTGGCAGGTATGTTGCCCCGCCATACTTCTTTCAGTTCTCCTTTTTTTATGCCTTCTTTTACCATGTAATCCGCAGTGATGGTAAGCCCGTTGCCGCAGCTGATCGCCTGCAGGATCGTTTGCATATCCGGGATAATAAACTGTGGTTTGATAGCGGGACGCTTGCGGAAGTTTTCCAGCCAGAAACGCCGTATCACGGGCAGGTCGCTGCTATAGGCAAACCATGGCTGTTTCAGCAGCCACGACTCCGCTTCATCCAGTGATTTCTTTTTCAGGGAGTTTTTAAATGGTTTGGTGTCAAGATCCGGGTGGGATACAATCAGGAACTGTTCCCGGAGAATGGGCTCATAGATGATGTTCTTTTCTTCTATCAGCTGCGTGGCAATGAGGAAATCAAGATCGCCTTTCTGCAGCCGCCGCAGCAGGTCTTTGGTCAGGCCAAACTCAATGATAATATTCGCCGGCACCTCGCTGATGCGTTTGGCTACTACTGCCTGGAAATATTCTTTTACAGCGCCGATGTGGATATTCGGCAATTGTTTGGTGATGCAGAAATAACGGAAATCCGCTTCCACATTTTCCAGCTTTTCCAGTGGCTCCACTACCTGCGTATAAAATAGCTTACCATAATCGGTAGGCACCAGTTTGGGTTTGCGCTCAAATAGCTGTTTCCCGATATGCGCTTCCAGCGCGGATAAATGCTGACTTACATTCGGCTGCGAAATAAACAGCATCTTTGACGCCGCCGTCAGTGAGCCGGTTTGATATACGGCTTTAAATGTTCTGTACCACTCCAGATTAACCATCCTGCAAGTTATAAATATTTTTATGAGGATTAATAAATCATATTATTTTCTTTATATGATTTACATCCTCACTTTTGTACCAGCAAAAAAATTCCGGCATTATTCAACAGCAAAGAAAATGAAAAGAATCGCATATATCGGAAGTCTCGGTTTACTAGGCATCATCACCACCGAATTTGGTGTTATTGGTATCCTCCCGCAGCTGGCGGCGTATTACAACATTTCTATCGATCAGGCAGGAACGCTGTTAAGCGCATTCGCGCTGGTCATTGCATTAGGAGGCCCCCTGATGACGCTCTGGTTATCGGGATGTAACCGTAAAACACTGATGGCTGTCAGCATTTCCATTTTTCTCATAACAGGGGTGGTATCATCCTTATCACCTCCCTTCTGGCTGTTACTGGTGGTGCGGATGTTGCCGGCTTTCCTGCAGCCGGTGTACATTTCCACAGCCATCGCTGCGGCTACTGGTGCGGCCGATAAAAAGCACACGCATAAAATGATGGCCATTGTGATGAGCGGGATCGCCATTGCAACGGTAACGACTATCCCGTTTGCCACCTGGCTGGCAGGGATCTATAACAGCTGGCAGTTATCGTTTGTAGTGCAAACCATTGTAAGTGCGATTGCGCTGATAGCCATCCTTGCCTTTTTGCCATCGATGCCGGCTACAGAAAAACCATCTTATGGCGCGCAGCTGAAAATACTCACCAAACCCGCCTTCCTGGTCAGCAGTATCATGAACGTGTTTATGGTATCGGCCATGTTTTCCACCTACAGCTATTTTGCGGACTATCTCGGGAAAGTAAATCATATGTCCACCGGCGAAGTGGGCGTAATGCTGCTCCTGTTTGGCGCCGCCGGCGTGCCCGGCAACTTCCTGGCCGGCAAACTGCTGAGTAAAAGTGTAACCGGTACAATGGCTGCCTCTCTCATTGCCATCACGCTGGTGTCCATAGGTATTTACTATCTGCCGCTGTTCGCTGTGCCACTCGTTATTGTATGGGGATTCCTGCACACGCCCTGCTTTATTACGGCGCAGGCCTACATGGTGGCCGCGGCGCCGGAAGCCCCGGGGTTTGCCACCAGCTTATCTATCTCTTTCGGCAACATGGGTGTTACCCTGGGAACGGCCGTCAGCGGCTGGATCATCACCTCGCAGGGCATTCATAATGCTCCCTGGGTGATGCTGCTCTTCGGCGCCGGCTCCCTGCTCATGATGGGACTCAAAGAAGTGCTGACAGCACGGAGGTTGTCTTTCTCAGGATTACGCTGATTTTACTGATTAGTTTGATTTTTACTTTTGGATTTTTTTAGATTTTCCTGATAATAGTTTAATAATATAGTTAAGGGAGATAAAAGCGAATATCCGCTTTCATCTCTCTTAATTTTTTTAAATCTAAAAATCCAAAAAAATCCAAAAGTAAAAATCAAACTAATCAGTAAAATCAGCGTAATCCTGAGAAAGACAAAATCCGCGCGCAATTGTCGCAAGTGCCCCCAAAGAATGTCGCTTTTGCACCTTCAATAAGAGAAAGACGACGGGTATCTTTGTAACGAAATGAAAATCTGTAAAATTCTAATCTATCGTTATGCAAAAGATCACCCCATCATTATGGTTTAATATGAATGCAGAAGAAGCGATCAGCTTCTACTCATCTATCTTCAAAAATTCAAAAGTGACCGATAAGTCATATTACCAGGAAGGAATGGGAATTCCAGCCGGTACACTGCTCGCAGCTACCTTTCACCTGGAAGGACAGGAGTTCCTGGCGATTAACGCCGGACCGCAATTTCCGTTCACAGAAGCTGTTTCCTTTACGGTATATTGCGAAACTCAGGAAGAAGTAGATTACTACTGGTCGAAGCTTACCGCAGACGGCGGAAGCGAAGTGCAATGCGGTTGGCTGAAAGATAAATTTGGCTTATCCTGGCAGATCACGCCTACCATTATGCCTAAATTATTAAGTGATCCTGATAAAGAAAAATCCGGCAGAGCGATGCAGGCAATGATGAAAATGGTGAAGTTAGATATCGCTGCATTGGAAAAAGCGTTTAACGGGAAATAAATAATTATTGCCGGCTGTTACCTTCAAAATTAATAAGCCAGTGAAGACCAAACTTATCAGTAAGCCCACCGAATAAAGCCCCCCAGAAAGTACTTTCCAGCGGATGCGTAGGAATACCATCCGCGGAAAGACGGGCATAAAAAGTTCTGGCTTCGTCTTCACTGTTGCAATTCAATAATAAAGAAACGGTATTGCCGGCTGTAAGTCCCGCGTCAGGCACCATGTCGGACGCAGTGAGTACCAGGCTGCCTTTGGTAAGACTGGAATGTAATATAAACGGCTTCATAAAAGCGGGTATTTCTGCTGAAACAGGCGATTCTCCGATGGTTTGAATCTTCAGCTCTCCACCCAGACAATCTTTGTAGAAAGTCATTGCCTCCCGGCAGTTACCGTTGAAAGTAAGGTAGGTATGGATCATGGTCATTTTTAACCGGATTTTTGTGTGAAAACTATAATGCAAAAATCGTAAGGGTTACGGGAAGTAACAGGGGTGTAAAGCGACAATTCTCAGGGTAATTGCGGCATAAACTATTATAATTGCAGCGTATGATACATATTTCTGTCCTGGTTCCCCTCGGGCACACCAGTTTAGTTAACATCGAAGGCAGCTACCAGATTTTAACGGATATTAATAACTTCCTTGCGGAAAAAGGCCGGGAGCCAATGTTCCAGGTACAGCTGGTTGGAATAACAGCCGAAGTAAGCCAGCGTAACCGTTTATTTACCATCTCTCCGGAGGTGCTGATAAACGATGTAAAGAAAACAGACCTGATCATCATTCCTTCCCTGCACGGGGATCAGTCGCGCGCAGCAGCCATGAACCAGGATTTTATTCCCTGGATCAGGCAGCAATACGAGCAGGGCGCATCCGTAGCCAGTTTATGCCTGGGCGCTTTTTTCCTTGCTGCTACCGGTCTCCTCAAAGGCAAGCAATGTGCTACCCACTGGAAAATGGCCCGGGAGTTCAGAACCATGTACCCGGATGTAAACCTGATGGACAACCGGATCATCACGGAAGAAGAACGTATTTATACCAGCGGCGGCGCCTATTCTTATCTCAACCTCATCCTTTACCTGGTAGAAAAGTACGCCGGCAGGGATATTGCGATCCTTACCGCCAAGGCATATGCCATTGATATAGACCGCCAGAGCCAGTCGCCTTTCATCATTTTCGAAGGACAGAAAGCACATAACGACGAACCTATCCGTAAAGCCCAGGAATTTATTGAATCCAGTTACCAGGACAAGATCACGGTAGAACAGCTGTCTGATATGTCGGCTATAGGAAGAAGGACTTTTGAAAGAAGATTTAAAAAATCGACCGGTAACACGGTGATAGAATATATTCAGCGGATAAAGATCGAAGCAGCCAAGCGCGATTTTGAAACCAGTACAAAAAACGTCAACGAAGTTATCTACGACGTAGGATATATCGATACAAAAACATTCAGGACCATGTTTAAAAAGGTAACAGGACTTACCCCGCTGGAGTACCGGAACAAATACAATAAACAAATTATGAACCCTGTAAATGAATAGTTATGGAAAAAACAACGTTTAAAGCTACCATCAATGCGCCACGCGAAAAAGTATGGGAAGTACTTTGGGGCGATAATTCCTATCCGCAGTGGACAGCTCCTTTTGCTGAAGGCTCTAAAGCAGATACCAACTGGGAGAAAGGAAGCAAGATAATATTCCACGATGGCAGTAACCGCGGTATGGTGGCCAGGATTGCGGACAAGGTGCCCAATGAATTTATGTCGTTTCAACACCTCGGTGAAATTGACAACGGCGTGGAAGACCTCACCAGCGACAAAGTAAAAGCCTGGGCCGGCGCTTATGAAAATTATACGCTGACTAACGTCAACGGCAAAACGGAGTTACTGGTAGAAATGGATCTGGCTGACGAGTTTAAAGACTATTTCAATAAAGCCTGGCCATTAGCGCTGGATAAAGTAAAAGAATTATCAGAACAGCAGTAAGCTGTTATCAACTAATGTTCCCCTTCGCCTGCCGGCACGGCAGGCGAAGGGGTTTCCTGTTTCCTGACCAAAAAAGTGGACATGCTTTGATCCGGAATACGGTTGTGCTATCTTTGCGGTTATTGTATCAGGTAACTATGGGCCGTAAAAATGAAAAGCACTATGTTTCGGAAATCAACGATCTCCTGCCTGCTGATGTTGTCTTTTTTAAGATTATCAGCGCAGGAAAAATATGAACTCAACAGCGGATGGCAATGCAGCAATATTGCTGGTGTAAAAGTTACCGGTCAGCAGCTCTCAGATCCAGGCTATACACTCTCCGGCTGGACGCAGGCCACCGTACCAGGCACGGTGCTTACCACGATGCTGGATAATAAACAGGTGCCCGATCCGATGTACGGCATGAACAATGAAAAGATTCCGGACATCTATCACGCTGGTCGCGATCATTATACCTACTGGTTTGTAAAGGACTTTACAGAACAGCCAGCCACCGGCGACGCCCAGGTATGGCTGCACTTCCGGGCAGTAAACGATGGCTGCGATATTTATCTGAACGGGCATCGCGTAAATAAAACCACTCACTATGGCGCCTATCTCCGCCAAACATATAACATTACTCCTTTCCTGGCGAAGAACGGTAAAAACCGTCTCGCTGTAATCGTGTACCCGCCCCAGTTTTCGGGTAACCCCAACGGTGGGCAGGGAGGCGATGGTACCATCGCAAAAAATAATGGCCCGCAGTATACCGCGGGGTGGGACTGGATCCAACCCATGCGCGACCGCAACACCGGCATATGGGATAAAGTGACCATTGAAAAAACCGGCGCCGTAAGGATTAAAGACCCGCACATCATTACCCGCGTACCCGGCGTCCGCCAGCCACAGGCCCCACAGGCGCCGGCTACCCTGCAGGTAGAAGTCACGTTGGAAAATGCCACTGCCAGGGTTGTTACAGGTACTTTGCAATACACCCTCGCAGGGAACCGCATCACAAAGAAAGTAGCCTTGCAGCCACATACCACCGCCATCGTGCAACTACCGGACCTGTTGCTGAAACAACCGCTGTTATGGTGGCCCGCCGGCTATGGCCCGCAATCACTCTACCAGCTGCAGCTGCAGTTTATAAACAACGGTAAAACGGATGACCAGGAAGTAGTGGAATTTGGCGTGCGCGAAATCCAGACATATTGGAATGCACACACCGGCAGCAGGGAAGTGGCGGTCAACGGTCAGAAGATATTTATTAAAGGCGGCAACTGGATTACCTCCGATGCCATGTTCCGCTTCACTAAAGAAAGATATGACGCGGAAGTACGCTTCCACCGCGATATGAACCTGAACCTCATCAGGATTTGGGGCGGCAGTCTTACGGAAAGACCGGAGTTCTACGAAGCCTGTGATAAGTACGGCCTGCTGGTGTTCCAGGATTTCTGGATCTCGGGCGACTGTAACGGCAGATGGCAGGACCCCATGAAAAAGGACGACCAGTGGACCCGCCGCAAATACCCCGACAATCATTCCCTGTTCCTCGAAAGTGTAGCCGACCAGGTGAAAATGTTACGCAACCATGCCTCGCTGGCTTTCTGGTGCGGGGGAAATGAAATTACGCCTCCGGCAGATTTGTTCGCCGCCATGAAGGATTCTATTATTCCGTCACTGGACGGCACCCGCTATTTCTTCGACTACTCCAATTCAGACAGCATGTCGCACAACACGCTCGGTGGTAACGGCGACGGTCCTTACGGCATTCAGCCACTGTCCACCTTCTGGAGCACGCGCACCTTTCCGTTTAACTCTGAAGTAGGTTCGGTAGGCACCGGCGATTATGAGTCACTGGAAAGATTTTTACCCACGGAAAACCTGGTGCCGCCTGATCCGCAAACCGGTAAAACCGACGCCGTATGGGATTACCATAAGTATATCGCTTATAACAAAGCCGTGGATCCCTATGGAAAAACAAATGACCTGAGAGAGTGGGCCAACAAAGCACAGCTGGTAAACTACGACCAGTACCGCGGTTTAATGGAAGGTTTCAGTTCACATATGTGGGATTGGTATACCGGTGTGATCATCTGGAAAACACAAAACCCCTGGACGGCCCTGCGCGGACAAATGTATGATTACTATCTTGACCCTAATGCCTGCCTGTATGGTACCCGCAAAGGAGCCACCCCGCTGCATGTGATGTATAACCCGGAAGAGGGAATGGTAATGGCCGTAAATAACACCTTTCAATACGCCCGCGACCTGATGCTGGAATTAAAAACATACGATATGCAGGGCAACGATAGCCTGCTCACACAGGTATTTGTAGAGGTAGGGCCCACCACGGTGCAGCCATTCATGAATATGAAACCGCTCCTGGATAAATTAAAAGCGCCGCAGGGATTGTTCTTCTCTTTGCGTTTGCTGAACGCCGCGCAGCAGGTGGTAGATGAAAACCTGTACTGGTTGCCGGATGCCAAAGGAAATTATTCCGGGTTAGCGCAAATGCCGGCAGCAGGCGTGAAGGTAACGGCCGTAAAAGCGGGAGGCGACAGTATTAATGTAACTATCAGCAATCCGGTAGGAGGCCCGATAGCATTTTTCAACCGCCTATCACTGGTAAATGCACAGAACAAGAAAAGGATCTTACCGGTATTTTACAGCGATAATTATATTTCTGTATTACCAGGCGATCAAAAAACGATCAGCATCAGCGGCGGCGCAACCGCCACCAGTAAGGATGCGCTGGTAGAAATTTATGGTCATAACGTAAAACGCCAGTATATCGCTATTCAATAATCAAACATATTGCAGGCATCTGTGTAAACAGATGCCTGTTTTTTTTGTATATTCATTTTGTTAATCTGTTCCCTGAACCTATTTGTAGCTGTTGCCCGGGACCGGTTTGTAAGAAAACACCTATTATTCCAATTTATAGCAACAAAATAATTATCGATGACCTCCCTGCAGGAAGAAACAACTATCCGGAAATTAGCCACAAACGAGAAGATGCCCTATGACCTGTTATTGCTGGCCGATCCATCTGTAACGATGATCAACAGTTACCTCCCTTTCAGCGACGTATATGTGCTGGAAACAAAGAAACAGGTGATTGGCGCCTATGTATTGTTGAAAGATAACGACGAACTGGAAATTAAGAACATTGCCGTAAACCCCGCCTACCAGGGAAAGGGGCTGGGAAAAATCCTGCTGCAGGATGCTGCACAACGCGCCAGGGCAGGGGGTTCTAAAAAGCTTTGTATTGGCACGGGCAACTCCAGCATTGCTCAATTGTACTTATACCAGCGCCAGGGATTTGAAATAACAGCCATTAAGAAAAACTATTTCACCACGCATTACCCGGAACCGATCTATGAAAATGGTATTCAATGCAAGCACATGATCGTGTTGGAAAAATCGCTATACTGACAAAGGCCGGTCGTCCTTATTTTCAATATAGGCCCTGGTTTTAGGGAGGCTGTCAGGGTGACGTTCCCTGATATACTTAACGAGATTTTCGCGGATATAACACCGCAGGTCAAAGGCTTCGCCTGAACTGGCAGCACTCATCAGCGCCCTTACTTCAATGGTGCGTTCACTGGTATTGGTTACCTGCAGCGCCTTTGCGCGTTTGTCCCACAGCGGGGATGTATCCAGCAGTCTCTCAAACTCGGCCCTCACCTGGTCCACCGGCACGGTATAGTCGAGGTAAAAGAACGCGGTGCCCAATATTTCTGAACCGGTGCGGGTCCAGTTCTGGAAAGGCTTCTCTATAAAATAATTAATCGGTAAAATCAGTTTACGCTGATCCCAGATATTCAGTACCACGTAGGTGAGGGTAATTTCTTCCACACGTCCCCATTCGCCTTCCACCACCAGCACATCATCTATCCGGATAGGCTGTGTAAATGCCAGCTGAAAGCCGGCCAGCAGGTTGCCCAGTGATTTCTGTGCGGCAAAACCAATGATGATACCGCCCACACCCACACCGGTAAGGAGTCCTGCGCCGAGTTTACGCATGCTGTCGAAGCTTAGTAAAATAATACAGGCCGTCAATATCAGTATCAGCGCAATAGACACCTTACGGATAAACTGCAACTGGGTGCGTATTTTACGTTCTTTCAGGTTGTTCACTTTCTTCAGGTCGTAGGTATGGTACACATAATCCTCCAGCACTTTGATGGCGCCGATCACCAGGGCTGCAAAAGAAAGCGTCAGCGCTATTTCTGCTATTTTACTCAGCGTTGGTACATATTGCTGGTGTACCCGCATCAACGGGATTGCCATGTTGAGCAGCAGCAACGGCAGGAAATAGTTAAATGCTTTTCCAAGGCGGAAAAGGATAGTATGTATTAAAGAGAAGTCCTGCTGTGTCCGTACAGATTGACGCAAAAAAATCGATAACAGATATTTTATCAGCCATCCTGTGATGACTGCAATCCCCGCCAGTATAAGGTTCCATAGGAAATTAGGCAGGTGGTCCGCATTTTCAATAAGTTGATTCCACATGCGCGCCTTGCCTCAAACATGATGCCGTTATATCCCTTCCGTCATTAAGTTATCATTAGAAAATACAGTCATCACCAGCTTGCGGCCCTTGCTCTGGTTGAGTTCCAGCAGTTGGTGCGACTGCTGTACGGTATCCACACTAAATCCGCCAGTGATCCATATGGGGGAAGGTAACAGGGCGCCGGTTTCCAATAACGTGGTTATCTGCCGGAGGCCATCTCCATAATATTTAAAATTCCCGGTAAGCGAATATGCATAGTTGGAAATATTCATGATTACTGCGCCTTTGTTGAACAAGGTTTCCCTGGCTGCTGCCGTGGTAAGCGCTGTTACATCCTGGTAAATGCCGTTGGTAGCAAGCAGTGCTGCCCCTGTTTCAGACATCTGCCCGCCTACGAGATCAATACATGCGTCAAACAGTTTTCCTTCCTGCTGATGCAGTATTGCCTGCAATAACCCGCTTTGCCGGTAATTGATAATTTGGGAGATGGGTAGCCCGGCGTTGATCAGCTGTTGCGTACTTTCTTCGCTGCCCGCGGTGGCCAGCAGTCGCCTAAAACCTGCGTGCAGCAGCAGTTTTACCAATACCAGTCCTACGCCCCCGGCTGCGCCGGTGATCAAAACAGATGCCTGCGGAGGAAGTCCGAGCCTGTTTATGCATTGCAATGCCGTAAGGGAGCCCGTTGGAATAGCAGCGGCGGTAGCAAAGGGAATATCCGCCGGTTTATGCGCCAGTATGTGCTGCGGCACGCTGATATATTCCGCGTAAGTGCCATTGGAGCCCATACTGCCGGATGCCGCTATCACGGCGTCGCCAGGGCTGAATTGCGTAACATCTTTGCCTGTTTTCACTACCACACCTGAAAATTCGCGGCCCAGCACCGGGGAGTGCATGCGTTTGCGTTCTGTAGCGCCTTGCCTGATCTGGTAATCAATCGGGTTAAAGGCTGTAGCTGCAATTTGCACCAGCACTGCATCATCGCCAGGCTGAGGTACCGGAATGGTAGTCATGGAGAAATTCTCCACACCGCCGAAATCGTTTAATATGATTGCCTGCATTTGATGTTTCATCCCGCAAAATTATTACTATGTTGGGTTACCTTTGCTATAGGTATACCGGAGGTAACCGGTTACATGAGGAGAACCTATATGGCAACGATCAACATCAAAGGGCAGATACGGGAAGCCACCTGTGAGGAAGAACTCACGGCCATGCGCGACAGCATTGAACTGTTCAGCGGCAAATGGAAACTGCAGTTACTGCGGTACCTGGCCAACCGCACAGCGCAAAGCAATCACTTTAAAAAAATGCTGCGGGAAATCAATGGCATCTCTGCGCGAATGTTATCGAAGGAGCTAAAGCTACTGGAGATCAATTTCCTGGTGACCCGTACGGTGCTGGCCACCAAACCGGTAACCGTGGCGTATGCCATTACATCATACGGGCAAACTATTCTCCCCGTAGCAGAAAACCTGGTAGCGTGGGGGCTTTGTCACCGTGAAAAAGTAAAATCGGCGATATCCGCATAGCGCTTATTCATGTACCCGGATAATTTGCCCGGTTACTACTCCTTCCACACTTTTGAGGTAAGCGTTTACCAGCTTCTGCATGGGCACCGGGTTAAAGCCGGGAAACAAATGTGCAATTGCATCCGCGGAGTCGGCTGCCAATCCGGGGCTCACGGCATTGACCCGCAAATTTCTTTTCAGCTCGGTGGCTGCCGCTATCGTAAAACTATTCACGGCGCCACTCACCAGCGAGCCTGCAGCGGCATCCCGGGCGGGTTCGTCAGCGAGTATGCCGGAGGTGAGCGTGAAAGAGCCGCCTTCATTCAGGTAATGCTGGCCAATCAGTACTACATTTACTTGTCCGAGTAATTTGGATTGGATGCCCGGTAGCAAACTTTTTTCGGAAAGGGTTTGAAAGTTCTCCATGCCGGAGGAGCCGGCCGTAACAATCACCGCATCTATACCGGGTGTGGATCTGTACATGTTTTCAATGGAAGCTGCATCAGTAAGATCTACCTGGATATCGCCGCTGCTGCGGCCTGCGCTGATCACCTCATGTTTTGCTGACAACGCCTCTTTTACTTTACTGCCGATGGCGCCGGTAGTGCCTATGATAAGTATCTTCATTATTAATAATTGGTTACTTCAATAGTGGTTTCTTGTGCAATCTGTTTTAACCTGGCGGTCCACTCTTCCAGTGCCAGTGCGCGTTCTTCCGGTGATATTCTGGCGGGGCCATGTATAACAAATGGCTCCAGCACGGAAAAGCCCGTGAATTGGAAGATGCCCCGGTGAATGGGTTTCAGCATGTTTTCCAGGTCGCCGTGAAGGCCACCGCTAATATACGCATCTTCCGGTCCGCCGATGGTGAGCGAAAGCATTGCTTTTTTCCCGGTGTAAATGCCGGTTTCATAAATGTGGCTGTTCCCGTAGGAGGTGCCCATTGCAAATACGCGGTCTACCCAACCTTTGAGGATGGCAGGTATGCTGAACCACCACAAAGGAAACTGCCAGATCATTAGATCGCACCAGGCTATTTTTTCCTGTTCGGCTGCAATATCTGCTGCAAAGCCATGTACGCGCGAGGCGTGCTGTTCTTCCAGTTGTTGTTTAAAAAAAGCATCGTTGTATACCGTGGTGAAATTTTTACGATCGGAAATTGGGTTAAACCGCATAGCATAGAGGTCAGAGGTTTGCACTTCATGGCCTGCGTCCAGCAGTGTGGTCACTGCAGTGTTGAACATAGCGCCGTTCATACTTTTGGGTTCCGGGTGCGCATAAACTATTAATATCTTCATAAAAGTTGTTTTTTAAATAACTGCGGACAAAATTATTCCACGAACGTTACATTTGTATTTTTGAAGCCTATTGTATGCAACACACAAAAATGTAAGTAATGGCAAAGCGCAAGGAAACGTCTACCAATCATTTGAACCGCGAACAGATTTCAGGTGTGTGCGGGGTGGCCTATGCCATTGATATCCTGGCGGGGAGGTGGAAGTTATATATCCTGTACAAGCTGGTGAACAGAACGCTGCGCTTCGGTGAGTTGAAAGAACACATTCCCAATATCACCGATCGCATGCTAACCCTGCACCTGCAGGAGCTGGAAGCGGACGGGCTTGTTACCAGGACCGTATATGCGGAAGTACCGCCGAGAGTGGAATACCAGCTTACTGAAATCGCTGCGCGGCTTATTCCTGTATGGGATCAGTTGAACGAATGGGGATTTCAGCACCGCGATAGCCGGTTACACCAATAGCGTAGTAGCGTTACCGTTATCTGCTGATTGATATCATAAAAAAACGGCGTACCCGTGAGGATACGCCGTTTCTTCATTATTATTACCTGTTACTGTTGTGCGGTTTGTTTCTTCTTGTGATCTACAATTGCACCTGTACCAGCACCTACACCAGCCCCGATCAGGGTACCGATGGCAGCGCCTTTCACGCGGTCTTTATTCACGATAGCACCGGTTACTGCACCTGCGCCGGCGCCTACTACAGCACCCTTAGCGGTGTGGCTCCAAGATTTCCAGCCCTTTTTCTTTGCGGGGGCCGGCGCGGGCGCTTCTGTATTGGCTACCACCGGAGCGGTTTCATTGTTATATTGGGTACCGGCTACATTTTCGCGGCCGTGTGAACGGTTGCTTTTCAACGCATTCATGGAATCCACTACCTGCTGTTTGATGGCACTCACATTATTCATCGAATCGATGGTGGCTTTCTTTGCACTTTCAATAGCGGCGGCATTATCAGCGTTACTTTTGCAGGAAAAGAAAACGACTGCTGCAGCTAAGGCTACGAGTATCTGTTTCATGGTTTTAAGTTCTTTAACCCGCCACCTGTCGAAAATTGTGCCATTTTTTTACGAAATCCCGGAAACTCATATGGGGAGCCGCATTTCCAGCATGTGCTTGCTGAAGCCGATTTTCTCATAAGCTTTAATTGCGGGCGTATTTTCATGGTATACCTCCAGGCGCATTTCCACTATGCCTCGCGATTGTGCCCATGCTTTCAGCCCCCCGATGATCAGCTTATTCACCCCTTTACCCCGCCAGGATGGCGCCACGTACATAAATCCCAGGTAAGCATATTGCGCAAACCTGACATAGGGTTTTGCATCCTCTATACGGGCATAGCCGGAGCCAATCAGCTGGCCGGCTGCTTCTGCCACCAGCAGCTCAATATGCGAAGCGGTGATCATGGCCGCTATATCGTAATAATGTATAATGCCCTCTTTTAAGGTGGGATCAAAAGGGCGTTCTGCACTAATAATACCTTGCTCAAACACCAGCTATACAGGCAAATCTGCGGTAGTGGCTTTACGGATAATAATTTCTTGCATGGTTCTCTGGCTAACTGATTCTTACAAATATCAGTTATTTTCAGTTTAACGGGAACGATTGCGTAAATAACGTCCTGCTTTTGCAGGTCATTTACTAATTTGACCGGCACATTTTCAGCACGTTATGAAACCATTAAAGTTCTTTATGCAGATAATCACCGGTGTGTTATGCCTGCTAACTGCTACCACCGCTATCGCACAATCGACCGCGGATATTTCTAAAGTATGGGTATCTGATAAAGGAGACGGCACTTATAAAAACCCGGTGCTGTATGCGGATTACTCTGACCCTGATGCCATCCGCGTGGGAGAAGACTATTACCTCGTTGCCTCCAGCTTTGATGCGATTCCCGGTCTGCCTGTCCTGCATTCCCGCGACCTGGTGAACTGGCGCATTATCGGGCATGCATTGCTGCGCCAGCCTCCTTACGATCATTTTTCCGCGCCACAACACGGCAATGGTGTTTGGGCGCCAGCCATACGCTATCACAACAACGAATTCTACATTTACTACCCGGACCCCGACTTCGGGATCTACGTGGTGAAATCAAAACAGATCACCGGCCCGTGGAGTACGCCTCAACTGGTGGTAGGTGGCAAAGGATTGATTGACCCATGCCCGCTTTGGGACGATAACGGTGACGTATATATGGTGCACGCATACGCCGGCAGCCGCGCCGGTATTAAAAGTATTATCGTGGTGAAAAAGCTGGATGCCACCGGTACAAAAGCCACGGATGAAGGCGTGCTGGTATTTGACGGGCACGATGAACACCCCACGCTCGAAGGACCGAAGTTTTATAAACGCCACGGCTACTATTATATTTTCGCGCCCGCAGGTGGAGTCGCCACCGGCTGGCAGCTGGTAATGCGCTCAAAAAATGTGTACGGCCCTTACGAAAGTAAAATCGTAATGGACCAGGGGCGTACGCCTGTCAACGGGCCGCACCAGGGCGCATGGGTGCAAACACCCAAAGGAGAGGACTGGTTCCTGCACTTCCAGGACCTGGAAGCTTACGGCAGGGTAGTACACCTGCAGCCAATGAAATGGGTGAACAACTGGCCGGTGATAGGAACAGATAACGACAACGATGGGAAAGGAGAACCGGTGCTGACCTTCCGCAAACCGGTTACCGGTGCGGGTTACCCGGTTGCCACGCCGCAGGAATCAGATGAGTTTAATGCCAGCACTTTAGGGTTGCAATGGCAATGGCAGGCCAACCCGGCCGCCGGCTGGGCGTTTCCGTCTGTGGCAAAAGGCAGCCTGCGCCTGTTTGCCGCACAGATACCCGATAGCGCCCGTAATTTATGGGAAGTACCCCATGTACTCCTGCAGAAATTCCCGGCGCCGGTATTCCGGGCTACCACAAAGCTTAGCTTTAAACCACGGCAAAATGGGGATCGTGTCAGCTTCCTGGTGATGGGAGCAAACTATGCGGGGTTGTCGCTGGTGAAAAAAGCGAATGGTATTTATTTGTCGTACTTCACCTGTACACAGGCTGACAAGGGCTCCCGTGAAACAGCCACCGCTATAACGGAGATAACGTCGACGGATATATTTTTCAGGATAGAAGTGGGGGCAGGAGGTATATGCCAATTCAGTTACAGTACAGATGGGAAAACTTTCCGTACCACGGGTGAACCATTTACCGCCACTACCGGCAAATGGATAGGCGCCAAGATGGGATTGTGCTGCAGCCGGGACGTAAAAACAAACGATGCCGGTTGGGCAGATGTGGATTGGTGGCGGGTGGAATAAACCCCGTTACTTTGATGGTATCAGTAACTCGGAGTGCAGCACCCTTGTTTCAAATTCTTTAACGGGTCGCTTGCTTTCTATCAGTTGCAGTAATAATTCGGTCGCTACCTGCCCCATTTCAAAAGCAGGTTGCCGTACAACCGTAATAGGCGCATGCAGCAGTTCTATCAGGTCTGAATTGGAGAATCCTGTCAGTGCCATTTCTTTGGGAATAGCCACCTTCGCTTTTTTCAGGGCACGCATGCAACCCGTGGTGAGCTTATCAGACGTGGCAAAAATAGCATCGGGTTTATGTTTTAATTTAATCAGCTGGTTAACTGCATCCGTTACTTCAGGAAGCAGCATGCCACCGTGAAAACAATATTTGATCAGCGCTGGTTGAGGCTGAATGCCATGCTTCTCCAGTGCTGCCATATATCCTGCCACGCGCTCCCGCGTAATGGAGAGATGCGCCGAGTTGGTAATACAGGCAATATGCCGGTATCCCTGTTGAAGCAGGTGCATCGTAGCGTTGTAGGCGCCCTGGAAATTATCCACCATCACCTTGTGCGTGGCGATGTCTTCTATGATCCTGTCGAAGAATACAATCGGGAATCCAAACTGGTGCAACGCCTTGAGATGGGTGAGGTCTTTCGTGGCACTGGACACCGAAATCAGCAACCCGTCGATCGACCGGGAGGCCAGGTATTGCAACGTTCTCACTTCTTTCTCAAATGATTCATGACTTTGCGAAATAATTACCGTTATAGCCCTTCTCGTTAGCTACCGATTCAATGCCATTAATTGTTTGTGAAAAAAAGCTGTTGGCAATTTCTGATACGATCACGCCGATTGACCTGCTTTTCTTTTCTTTCAAACTCAGTGCAATCGGGTTGGGATGATAGTTCAGTCTTGCTGCATGTTCCAACACCAGCTGCTTGGTGGCAGCACTGATTTCATGGCTGTCACGCAACGCGCGCGACACAGTGGAAGTGGACAGGCGAAGCGCCTGCGCAATATCTTTTATGGTTGCTGCTCTATACTTCATAACGGCTTCCGGACTATGTTTTCCGGTATTCTTGTTATGGTGAAAGTACTGATTTTTCCGGGAACGATTGCGTAAATAAACTTCACCATTAACAAATTGTTCTGTAGACTTGTAACAGTACAATACGGAAGAAAGAGCTCCTGTTTCGACCAATTAATCACCACGTTAATCAACGCTTACTATAGCACAACTTTTATTTGCCATTTAACTCACGCCAAACGTTATGAAAAGAATTTACTTCATTTGCTTACTGCTGTTGGGTTTCAGCAGTTGGGCGATTGCACAGACCCGTACCGTGAAAGGGAAGGTGACAGACGCCACTACTGGCGATCCACTGCCGCTGGTAAGTGTTCAGGTCAAAGGCACTACTTCTGGTACCCAAACAGATACACATGGGAATTTTAGCCTCCAGGTACCGGAAGGGAAAAAAACAGAGCTGTTATTCAGCTATATAGGCTATACAGCGATGACACTCACCGCGGATAATGTCGCCATGACAATCAAAATGGAACCCAACAACAAGAAGCTGGATGAAATTGTGGTAGTAGGTTACGGCATGGTAAAAAAGCGGGATCTCACCGGATCGGTGGTTTCCGTAAAAGGAGAAGAACTGAAAAAAGTACCCTCTACCAACGTGATGGAATCTGTACAGGGAAAACTGCCCGGTGTGGATATCACCCGCAGCAGCGGCGCAGCAGGTGCAAAAGTGAATGTAACGGTGAGAGGTAACCGCTCCATCAAAGCCAGCAACGGTCCCTTATACATTGTAGACGGTGTACAGTATGAAAATATACAGGACATCAACCCGAATGATATCCAGTCGATGGAAGTACTGAAAGATGCGTCTTCCACTGCTATCTACGGTTCCCGCGGCGCCAACGGCGTAATTATGGTTACCACCAAACGCGGTGCCAGCGGTAAACCCCGTGTAAATATCAGTTCTTATGTTGGATCGTCTGAAGTAAATGGCTATCCACGTATGAGCAACGGACCCGAATATACAGCCCTTAAAAGGGAAGCTAACCGTACCACCGGCAGATGGGCCACCGAGGCCGATGATCCAAAAATATTTAACGCTTTTGAACTGAATGAAATACAACATAACCTGTGGGCCGACTATGCAGACCTGCTGTTACATAACGGCTTACAGCAGGACTACCAGGCAGGCATCTCCGGGGGATCAGAAAAAACAAAAGTGTATTTCTCCTTTGATTATTTTAATGAAAAGGGATTATTGAAACTGGATGACCTCAAACGTTATTCCACCCGTCTCAACATTGATCAAACGATCAATGATGCCATTAAAATAGGCGCGCAAAGCCAGATTACGTATTACGAACAAAGCGCCCGCCGCGACCCGCTCAACCAGGCGAATAAGTATATTCCACTGGCCATACCGTACGATTCTGCCGGCAACCTGGTGTTATTCCCCAACAGCGGCTCAGCCATTAATCCGCTGGCGGATGAGCAGCCGAATGCTTACCAGAATAACACCCGCACTACCCGTACATTTATCAACGCTTACCTGGAACTGACACCCTTCAGTGGTTTCATGTTCCGCTCCAACTTTGGCGTAACACTGGAAAATGCAAAACAGGGCGTGTTTGCTTCCAAAAGCTCTATCGACCGGTCTACCGCTTCCACTTCGCGGTCGCAGTCGAACGGCAGCACCCGGAGGTACCTCAGCTGGGAAAACGTGGCTACCTATAATAAAACAATCGGCGATCACTCCTTTGGCGTCACGGGCGTAGCCAGCGTATTGTCGGACCAGCGTGATTCCTCGCTTATGCAGGGCGAAGGACAGTTGCTTCCGTCGCAGTTGTACTATGCCATGCAAAATAACGTAAGCGGCATCGCTGCACGCAGTATGTACCAATCCAGCAAACTCATTTCCTTTACCGGCCGCCTGAATTATGCGTACAAAGGAAAATACCTGTTGTCGCTTACCGGCCGTTCGGATGGATCATCGAAGCTTTCGCCGGGCAACAAATGGGCTTTCTTTCCCTCAGCAGCAGCTGCATGGCGCATCAGCGATGAAACGTTCATGAAGTCGCAAACCTTTTTCAGTGATCTGAAACTGCGGGTGAGCTATGGTATTGCCGGTAACGATGCGGTAGATCCTTATTCCACCATGAGCTATCTTAGTAAAATACCCTTTTCATGGGATGATACAAATGCAGCCATGGCTTACACCATTGGCGACCAGGCTGGTAACAAGGGACTTAAATGGGAACTGTCTGCAACCAAAAATATAGCACTCGATTTCGGTATCATCAACAACAGGATCACCGGTAGCATTGATTATTATGACACGCAGACAAAAGACCTGCTGCTGCAACGCACCCTGCCTACTTCTTCCGGTGTGAGCACCGTGGTGCAGAATATTGGTAAAACCCGCAACAGGGGTATTGAAGTGGGAATCAACACTACCAACATTTCAACAAGCGATTTCCGGTGGACGTCCAACATCGTATACTCCCGCAATAAAGAAGAAATTGTAGCGCTGGCAGATGGCAGCACCAACGATGTGGCCAATGGCTGGTTTATCGGCTCGCCGGTAAAAGTATATTACGACTATGAGAAAATCGGTATCTGGCAAACATCAGAAGCTGCGGAAGCTACAAAATTTGGTTACAAACCAGGCGATATCAAAGTGAAGGACCAGGATGGAAAAGGAACGATCAATACATCCGACCGCGTGATACTTGGTGCGCAGGTGCCTAAATGGAGCGGTGGTTTCAATAACGATCTCCGTTACAAGAACTTTGATCTCAATATTTATGTTTTCGCCCGCATTGGCCAGTGGATTAACTCCGAATATGCAGCAAAATATGATCCGCAGGGATTGGAAAACAGTGCGCCTGTAAATTACTGGACACCGGAAAATCCATCCAACGATTATCCCCGGCCCAATGCCAGTCTTTCCAAAGACGGTACGCCTTTTATCAAAACACTGGGATATAAAGACGGTTCGTTCGTGAAAATCCGTAACCTTTCACTCGGTTATACTTTCTCCGCCGATGCTTTAAAAGCGCTGCGCCTGAGCAGTCTTCGTTTATACGTTACCGGTAAAAACCTCTTCACCTTCAGCAAGGTAAAAGACTATGACCCGGAAAGGGGAGGAGATCTGAGCAACCCGCTTACTAAGATGTATGTGGCAGGAATAAATGTTGAGTTCTAAATTTTAAAAAACGTAACAATGACACCCAATATAAATAAGTACCTCATCATATTGTGCCTTGCCGCCGGAAGTCTTGCCGGCTGCAACAAGCAGCTGGAAGAATACAATCCCGGCGGTACTACCACCGATGCCGTATATTCCACACCCGAAGGGTTTGAAACGCTGGTAAATGCAGCGTATACCTATAACCGTTGGTGGTATGGAAAAGAAGAAGGATACAGTATGTCCGAAATGGGGACCGATATCTGGACAAGCGGCACCGGCGATAAGTATCCTGATATGACCAACTACAACAACCTGCAGGCCAGCAATTCCGTGATGAGTGTTTTATGGAAACAGCTGTATGCCGCTATTAATTTATGTAATGCAGGGATCACACGTATAGATGGCGCCGGGTTAACGCCGGAAAGAAGAGCCGTGCGCAGTGCTGAGTTGCATTTCCTCCGTGCCTTTTATTACTGGCATATCGTGGAAACATGGGGGCCTGTCCATTTTACCCTTACCGAAACATCTGGCGTAGTAACTACCGCCAACCGCACACCGGTGGATACCTTCTATGCACAGATTTTCCGCGACCTGGGCGAGGCGGTGAATAACCTTCCTGCTACCACGTCTGACTATGGCCGTGTAACTAAACCCGCTGCTGAAGCCTTTCTCGCCAGGATGTATCTCACCCGTGGCATGAACCAACAGGCCGCCGACCTGGCAGAAAAAGTGATCAGCAGTTACGGCTATACGCTGTTGCCCAAATACGCTGATCTCTGGCGAATGGATAACCTGCAGAATAAAGAAGTGATCTGGGCGGTAAATTATATGAAGAATCTCGTGTTTGATGATCGCACCGATGCTACCCTGTTTCCTAACGGACACTCACGCGGCGCCAATAATGCACACATGATGTTTGCCATGAAGTACGATGATCTGCCGGGTATGCAGCGTGATATCCTGAACCAGCGGCCATTTAACCGTTACATGCCTACGCTGTTCCTGTTAAACCTTTTCAACGAAACTGCGGATGCACGCTACGAAGGTTCTTTCAAACAGATGTGGTATTGCAATAATCTCAAAACAGCACCTGCAGGTATGAAGCTGGGTGATACGGCTATCTATTGCAGCAAATATGTGCTGCCCGCTTCTACTAAATACCGTATATACGACAGGAATGCAGTGTATACAGAAAATGGCGGCGGAAAAGACCGCACCCGTTACGTATCCCTGGATAAATTTGATGACCCTACACGGGCATCCATGAACGAAGAACAAAGCGCACGAGACGCATTTATTATCCGCCTCGCGGAAATGTATCTCATTGCAGCAGAAGCGCAGTTCAAATTGAGCAATTCAGCTAAAGCGGCAGAATATATCAACGTGATCCGCAAACGTGCCGCCATCCCCGGACATGAAGCAGATATGGTGGTAACAGCCGCAGATATGAGCCTCGACTTTATCCTTGATGAAAGGGCACGGGAGCTGGCCGGCGAACAACTGCGCTGGTTTGACCTGAAACGTACCGGTAAGCTCGGCGAGCGGATTGCCTTGCATAACCCGGATGCCAATGCATATTTCCAGTCGTTTCATACGGTGCGGCCTATCCCGCAGGACCAGATTGATGCGGTAACTAATAAAGAGGAGTTTAAGCAGAACGATAAATATAACTAATGAAAATTCTCCAGATACTTTTATTATCATTATTGGGACTGGCGCCAGCCGGTCCCAAACCTACTATATTCATGATCGGCGATTCCACGATGGCCAACAAGCCACTGGAAGATAATCCTGAGCGCGGCTGGGGACAACTGTTCCCGCAATGCTTTGAAAAAGATATCGTCATTAAAAACTATGCGGTCAACGGCAGAAGCACTAAAAGCTTTATTGATGAACGTCGCTGGGATAGTGTGTTAGCGCAATTAAAACCCGGCGACTGGGTGATGATCCAGTTTGGTCACAACGACGGGAAGATCAGTGATTCAACCCGCTATGCTGCCCCGGAAGGCGCGTATAAAACCAACCTGGAGCGCTTTGTAAAGGAAGCCCGTGCTAAAGGCGCACAGCCGCTGCTCATTACACCGGTAGCGCGCCGCAAGTTTACGCATGGAGTTTTGGAAGATACCCACGGTGCTTATCCCGCAGTGGTAAGGTCCGTAGCGAATGCGATGCAGGTGCCGCTGGTAGATCTGCAAAAAAGCAGTGCCGCTTTGCTGGTAAAGGAAGGTGAAGCAGCCTCTCAGAAAATGTTCCGCACCACCCCTCCGGGACATTACAATACGCTGCCGGACGGGATTACAGATAATACCCATTTTTCTGCATATGGCGCTGCTAAGATAGCTGCTCTTGTTGCTGGTGAAATCCGGGAAAAGAAATTGCCGCTGGCCGCTTACCTGGAAACAACGCCCTTTGAAGGGAAATACCGCTATGAGCTGCCGGTAGTGTATGAACCGCATTTCAGGAAAGATACTTTTACCATCACTTCTTTTGGTGCTAAAGCAGATGGCATTACGCTCAACAGTAACGCTATCAACGAAGCTATTAGCACCTGCAGCAATAAAGGCGGCGGGGTAGTGTTAATACCATCCGGGCTGTGGCTCACCGGGCCGGTGGTGCTCAAAAATAATGTGAACCTCCACTTAGCGAATAACGCGGTGCTACAGTTTACCACCGACTTCGACCAGTATCCGCTTATCAGCACTACATATGAAGGGCTTGCGGCGGTACGTTGCCAGCCGCCGGTTTCAGCAAATAACCAGGAAAATATAGCCATTACCGGTAGTGGTATTCTTGATGGCGGCGGCGATGCCTGGCGCATGGTGAAGAAGGGAAAGCTCACTGCCACGCAATGGGACAAACTGGTTGCTTCCGGCGGACTGGTGGGGGAAGACAGTGCTACCTGGTATCCTACCCGGTCATCTTACCTGGGAGCGAAAGCCAGCCTGCCAGGCGTAATCAAGCCAGGCAGTAAAATTGAAGACTACGCCGGCATCAAAGATTTTCTCCGGCCCAACATGGTGAGTATTGCCTCCTGTAAAAATGTATTGCTGGAAGGAGTTACCTTTCAGAACTCACCGGCATGGTGCCTGCATCCGCTGCTTTGTGAGAATATTACCTTGCGTGGTATTTATGCCAAAAATCCCTGGTATGCACAAAATGGCGACGGGGTGGACCTTGAATCATGCAGTGGCGCACAAATCCTCGACTGCACCTTTGATGTAGGCGATGATGGCATCTGTATTAAATCCGGCCGTGATGAGCAGGGACGTAAAAGAGGCAAGCCCACTGAAAATGTAATGATACAAAACTCTACCGTATACCACGCGCATGGCGGCTTTGTAATAGGCAGCGAAATGTCTGGCGGCGCCCGGAATATTTATGTATCCGACTGTTCGTTCCTGGGCACCGACATCGGGTTGCGTTTCAAAACTGCCCGTGGTCGAGGCGGCATCGTGGAAGATATTTATGCGGCCAATATAAACATGAAAGATATCCCCGGGGAGGCCATCCTGTTTGATATGTACTACGCTGCAAAAGACCCGGTGCCGCTGGCAGGGGAAAAGAGAGTGGCCCCGCGTGTGGAAACGCTGCCAGTTACCGAAGCAACACCGCGGTTCCGCAATTTTTATATTAATAACGTAACCGGCAATGGGGCAAAGAGAGCAGTGTTCATACGCGGCCTGCCGGAAATGCCGGTCAGCAATATCCACCTCAGTAACCTGGTGATCAAAGCCGATGAAGGCATACAGTGCCAGGAAGCTGAAAACATACACTTCAAAAATGTGTATCTTCTTACCGCTTCCGGCAAAGCGGTGCTGGATACCCGTAATACAAAAAACATTACAACAGACAGTTGCCGTTACCGTGATACTAAAACCAAATCAACAGAAGACCATGCGTTTTAAAACATCAATACTATTCGCCGCACTGTTGCTCACTGCTACACTTTCACAGGCCCAAACCGGCGCGGCCGGCATGGCGGCTACGGTCATGCGTATATGGAAAGACTCACTGGAAATGCAGCCCGGCAGGCCGGTTAGGTGGTCGTACGACCAGGGCGTGATCCTCGAAGGATTTACCGGCCTGTGGAAAAGAACAGGCAACCAGGAATATTTCCGGTACATACAAAAGAGCATGGATCATTTTGTGGACGCTAACGGTAACATCCATACGTACCAGCTCACGGATTACAATATTGATAACGTTAAAAACGGCCGGATACTGCTAACGTTGTATAAAGCCACTAAGGACAATAAGTATAAGATTGCTGCAGATCACCTGCGGGAGCAGCTACGCGGACAACCGCGCACCAACAACGGCGGCTTCTGGCATAAGAAGCGCTATCCTTACCAGATGTGGCTGGACGGGCTTTACATGGGAGAACCTTTTTATGCTGAGTATGCCGTGCTTACCGGTGAAAACAGCGCCTTCCGTGATATTACCCGTCAGTTTGTACTCATGGAGCAGCATGCACGGGATTCCCGTACGGGCTTATTATATCATGCCTGGGACGAATCAAAGGAACAGCGCTGGGCCAATAAAACCACGGGGCAGTCGCCGCACTTCTGGGGCCGCGCAATGGGCTGGTATGCCATGGCGCTGGTAGATGCGCTGGAATATTATCCGGCCGGTGATCCTGGCAAAGACAGTCTCATTGCCATTTTAAACCGCACCGCTGCCGCCGTGAAAAAATACCAGGATGCCAAAACCGGTTGCTGGTACCAGGTGCTGGATAAAGGCGACAGCACAGGAAACTATGTAGAAGCCTCCGCTTCCTGCATGTTCGTATATGCGTTGGCGAAAGGCATGCGTTTAGGCTACCTGCCGGCCAGTTACCGTGGAGTAGCACAGAAAGGATACAAGGGAATCCTGAAACAGTTTATCCGTAAAAATCCGGAAGGAGATATCACCCTGAGCGGTACGGTAAGCGTAGCAGGACTTGGCGGAGATCCCTACCGGGATGGCAGCTATGCCTATTATCTCAGCGAAAAAGTAATTGATAATGATCCTAAAGGCGTAGGCGCGTACATTTTAGCTGCCAACGAAATGGAAATGACGACTAAATAATGCGGATATGAAACTTTCTAAAGAATTACTGGCACGGCTGCACGAAAATGATGGGCTGCAGGTTCCGGCGGAAGAATACTTTACGCTGCCGGAAAAGGTGCTGCAATTTGGAACAGGCGTATTGCTGAGAGGACTGCCCGGTTTCTTCATAGATAAAGCCAATAAACAGGGATTGTTTAATGGCAGGGTAGTGGTGGTGAAGTCAACAGATAAAGGCAGTACCGCTGCTTTCGATGAACAGGATAACCTTTATACACAGTGTATCCGGGGCATTGATGGCGGTAAAGCGGTATCGGAAAATATTATCAATGCCAGTATCAGCAGGGTGCTCACAGCCGCTACCCAGTGGAACGATATTATGGACTGCGCTGCCAGTCCGCATATGCAGGTAGTAATATCCAATACCACCGAAGTAGGTATTGTGTATGTGGAAGAAAGTATTCATGCAACGCCGCCGGCATCCTTCCCCGGTAAATTGCTGGCCTTCCTGTATCGCCGTTATCACCATTTTAAGGGAGATATCACCAAAGGAATGGTGATTATTCCTACAGAACTGATACCGGATAACGGCAGCAGGCTCCGGGAAATACTGTTGCAGCTGAGCACCTTTAACCAGCTGGAAGAAGGATTTGTACACTGGCTCGTTAACAGTAACTACTGTTGTAATTCATTGGTGGATTGCATTGTACCTGGTGCGGCCTACCTGGCAACCGGTTATGAAGATGATCTCCTGATCATGACAGAAGTATACCGCTTATGGGCCATTGAAACCAGCAGTGATCATGTGAAGAAGATATTATCCTTTAGTGAGGCAGATGCCGGGGTGGTATTATCGCCCGACATCAATGTATTCCGCGAACTGAAGCTCCGGTTGCTCAATGGGACACATACGCTTAGCTGCGGACTGGCCTTCCTGGCTGGTCACGATACGGTGAAGGCGGCCATGAATGATGAGGCAATGGCTGCCTATATGGAAGGACTGATGATGCATGAAATTATACCTGCTATAACAGATATCCATATACGAAATGATGCGGCCATCCGTTTTGCCGGCGCTGTACTGGACCGCTTCCGCAACCCGGCGATCGAACACCGGTGGTTAAGCATTTGCAGTCAGTATACGGCGAAATTGAAAATGCGGGTACTGCCGGTGCTGTTGCAATATCACCGGCGTACAGAACATGTGCCTGCGTTGATAGCGCTGGGTTTTGCTGCGCATGCGTTATTTATGCGTGGCGGCAGTAGCTATACCATCACGGATGAGCATGCCGCCTGGTATGCGGCGCAGTGGCAGCAGCATACGCCGGAGGAAGTAGTGAAAAATTCTTTCAGCAACGAGGCGATATGGGGCTGTAACCTCACTGTCATTCCCGGTTTCGCACAGTTGGTAACTACGATGCTGAAAGCGTTAATGGAACAGGGGGTAGCTGTTTATCTTGAAAAAATAGCAGGAGAAATAACAGTATCGTAAAAAAAACAAGGACAGATAAATGAAGCAGAAAGTATTAAAGGTGCATCCACACGATAATGTGCTGGTAGCACTGCAGGATCTGGAAAAGGAAGAAATGGTGGAATATAACGGCGCCGTATATACGATGCAGGAAAAGATTCCTGCCAAGCATAAATTTGCGGTGGCGTCCATGAACGAAGGAGATGCGATTTACATGTACGGTGTGCTGGTAGGTCGTGCGCAGCGCACTATCAGTGCCGGCAGCAGGATTGCCGTGGAAAATGTGCATCATGCAGCTAGCAGCTACGAGCTGGCTGCCCAGCGGAAAACCACCTGGCAACCACCGGATGTTTCCCGCTGGCAGCAAAAGACTTTCATGGGGTATCACCGTGCCGATGGGAGCGTAGGTACGGCTAATTACTGGCTGGTGATCCCATTGGTGTTTTGTGAAAACAGGAATGTGGAAGTATTGAAAGAAGCGCTGCTGCCGGAACTGGGATATGCCCGCCCGGGTAAGTATGCTGCCTTCACACGTTCACTTGCCGCAAAGCAGCAAACCGGCGCCAGCCCTGCACAGATCCTCGAAACCGTGTATACGGAAGAGGCACCGGGAGCGCAGCATAGCCGCGTATTTGAAAATGTGGACGGCATTAAATTCCTGACACATGATGGCGGTTGCGGTGGTATCCGCCAGGACGCGCAAACGCTGTGCGGCCTGCTGGCAGGATATATCACCCATGCTAACGTTGCCGGTGCTACGGTGCTGAGCCTGGGTTGCCAGAATGCGCAGATCAGCATGTTGCAGGACGAAATCAGTAAGCGCGACCCCGGTTTTTCAAAGCCGCTGTATATACTTGATCAGCAGCAAACAGGCGCAGAGAGCCAGTTGATCGCTGATGCCATCCGTCAAACGTTTGCCGGCCTGATGATCGCCAATCAATGTACCCGGCAGCCGGCGCCATTAAGCAAGTTATGCATCGGGCTGGAGTGCGGCGGCTCGGATGGCTTCTCCGGTATCTCTGCCAACCCCGCTATCGGCTATACGTCCGATCTGCTGACGGCCCTGGGCGGCTCCGTTATTCTTGCTGAATTCCCCGAACTCTGCGGAGTAGAACAGGAAATGAGCGACCGGTGCCGCAGCGTGGAAGACGCCACCCGGTTTATCCGGTTGATGCGTACCTATCAGCAGCGTGCAGAAGAAGCAGGCTCCGGGTTTGATATGAATCCATCTCCCGGAAATATAAAAGATGGACTGATTACCGATGCCATAAAATCGGCGGGGGCAGCCAAAAAGGGAGGCACTTCTCCTGTAGCCGCCGTACTGGATTACCCCGAAAAAGTGCAGCTGCCGGGATTGAACCTGCTTTGCACGCCCGGTAACGATGTAGAATCCACTACTGCGGAAGTGGGCAGCGGCGCTAACGTGGTACTGTTTACCACGGGGCTGGGAACGCCCACCGGCAACCCTATTGCACCCGTGATCAAACTGTCCAGCAATACAAAGCTGTACCAGCGAATGAATGATATCATTGATATTAATACCGGTACTATTATAGACGGTGAAGAAACCATTGCTGAAGCAGGAGAACGTATACTCGACTACGTTATACAGGTGGCCAGCGGCGCCATTACTGCAAAATCTGTCCTTAACGGCCAGGATGATTTTATTCCCTGGAAAAGAGGGGTGTCATTGTAATACTTAAATATTTTTACGGATGAGAAAAAAATTCATGGATGAAAATTTCCTCCTGAATAGCGATGCGGCAGAAAGGCTCTATCACGACTACGCCAGGGATATGCCCATCATCGATTACCACTGTCACCTGCCACCCGCGCAGATAGCCGCGGATACAATGTTTGAGAATATCACACAGGCTTGGCTATACGGAGATCATTATAAATGGCGCGCTATGCGCACCAACGGCGTACCGGAAAGTTACTGTACCGGAAATAATACGGATTGGGAGAAGTTTGAACAATGGGCAGCCACCGTGCCCCATACTTTGCGTAACCCTTTATATCACTGGACACACCTGGAACTGCAACGCTATTTCGGGGTCACTGATATACTGAATCCGGCCTCTGCAAGGCAGATCTATGATACCTGCAATCAACTGCTGCAAACGCCGGAATACAGCGTGCAAAACCTGCTGCGCAGCAGGAACGTATCGATCGTTTGCACTACCGATGATCCGGCCGACAACCTGCAGTATCACCGGCAGTTGAAACAGGAGGGTTTTGAAATCCCCGTAATTCCCGCTTTCCGCCCCGACCAGGCCATGAATGTAGAGGTGCCGGAAGTATATAATCGTTACCTCGAAAAACTGGAGCAGGCAGCAAATTGCAACATCAATACCTATGATGACCTGTTACAGACCTTGAAAAGCCGGCATGATGTATTTGCCGCGCATGGCTGTAAAGTGTCTGATCACGGTATTGAGGAAATTTATGCAGATGATTTTCTGGAGAAAGATATCCGGCAGATCTTTTTGAAGATACGCGGTGGTCAGTCGCTCACCTACACCGAAATCCGGCAGTTTAAATCGGCGTTGCTGCTGGAACTGGCGCTCATGGACTGGAAAGCAGGATGGGTGCAGCAATACCATCTTGGCGCGCTGCGGAATAATAATTCCCGCATGATGCGGCAGCTTGGACCCGATACCGGCTGGGACTCCATTGGTGATTTTTCCCAGGCGCGTGCGCTGGCTAAATTCCTCGACAAACTGGATAGCCAGGATAAACTGGCAAAAACGATCATTTATAATCTGAATCCGGCCGATAATGAACTCATGGCTACCATGACCGGCAACTTCAACGACGGTTCTGTAGCGGGGAAAATACAATTCGGCGCTGCCTGGTGGTTCCTGGATCAGAAAGACGGCATGACGAGACAAATGAATGCACTCTCCAATATGGGACTGATTTCCCGGTTTGTGGGCATGCTTACGGATTCCCGCAGCTTCCTTTCCTATCCGCGCCACGAGTATTTCCGTCGCCTGCTCTGCGATCTGTTCGGTGAAGAAATAGAGCGGGGCGAAATCCCGGACGATATCGATGCCGTAGGAAAGATCATACAGGATATCTGTTACGGCAATGCCAAATCATATTTTGGCTGGTGATTCAAAGGAGTAGAAAGTTCGGCAAACTTTTTTTAAGGCTACTGACATAGGGTTGTCACAACCCTGTGTTTCCTTTGTATTGTAAACAAAAAAATACAACACTCATGGAAAACAACACCTTATCTGCCGCAACTACTACCACCGTTATTACGCCTGATCAGTTACTGAAACACTGGCAGGGCCACCGCGCATTGACCCGCCGGATGATCGAAGTATTCCCGGAAGATCAGCTGTTCACCTTCAGCGTGGGCGGTATGCGACCCTTTTCTGTTTTGGTAATGGAGTTTTGCGGAATGGCCTTTCCGTCCGTATATGGCGTTGTCACCGACGAATGGCTGGGTATCGATGTATTGCTGAAAGATGCCGGCGTGTCGGTGGCCCCTACTACCAAAGCGGAGCTGCTGCAACTCTGGGATGTGATTACAGAGAAACTCAACGAATGGTGGCCTAAAATCCCGGTGGAAGCATTTCAAAAAGAGATCACTGCCTTTGGACAGTATGAAGGTAAATCCATCAGTATCCTGTTTTACATTTTCGACAATGAAATTCATCACCGCGGACAGGGGTATGTATATCTCCGCGCCCTCGGCACAGAGCCTCCGGCTTTCTGGGACAGGGATCAGAATTTATGATCTGGCGGCGTTAAACTTTTCCCGGTATTCAGAAGGGGTCATTCCCACCGTTTTGCGGAATACCTTTCTGAATGCCTTGGGATCGTTGTAGCCCGAGTTAAAGATGACTTCCGCCATTTGCTGGCCGGTTTGCTCCAGCAGTTTTTTGGCGGCTTCAATCCGGGTAAATTGCAGGTATTCAATAGGGGTTACACCGGTTACCTGTTTAAATCTTCTCACAATATTTCTCCTGCTGGAAGGGATGTCCCTGATCATTTCTTCAATTGTACCCACATCCTGGTAGCTGGTTTCAATTCTTTGCTGCGCTGAGGCTACGAGGTCGTCGTGGTGATTACGGGCAGGCTGAAAGGTGCTGAAATAGGATTGTTTGTCGCGGCCCATATCCACGGCAAAAATTTTAGCGGTCTTTATCGCTATTTCAATGCCGCAATGAACTTCCAGCAGGTGAAGCAGCAGGTGGAAGGTAGAAGTGGCGCCACCGCTCGTGTAAATGCCGGAATCATGGGTAACTGTTTTATCCGATAACAGGTTCACAGCCGGGAAAGAAGAGGAAAATTCCCTGCAGGCATCTACATGGGTGGTGGCTATTTTGCCATCCAGTAAACCGGAAGCCCCCAATAAAAATGCGCCGGTACAAAAGCTGGCGATTTCAGCGCCGTTTTTATATTGTTGTTGCATCCAGGGAAGATAAGCCCGGTTTTCTATGATCGACTGGCGGATATCATCCGTAGTAAAAGAGGGTACCAGCACCAGGTTGAAAACGCCTGCTGCATCTGTATGTTGCGACGCATAATCCGGAAAGGCGGCTGCCAGGTGTTCCGTTTCCGGAGTATGTACCAATGTTATTCTGAAAGGTGCAGGCTCACCGTTTTTATAGTAAATCTTATTGACGGTGTCCAGTACATCTGTTATGGCAGCCAGGCTTAAAAGCTTGTAGTGGCGTATAAGCAGGATCCCAATCTGTAGCATATGGTTTTCAGTTTTTAGTTATCTACTCAAACATAACGAATTTGGCGCAAATACCCCCTAATATTGACTCTATCAGCATCTATCCGGACAAAAATTAAGAGGTACCTTACCGTTAGTTTGAGAACCAAAAAAAATAATTTATATGGAAACTGTAAGCACCCGGATGCAGGGCATCCTTCCACTATTTGACCTGCACACAGAATTTTTTCCAAAGGTACTGGATGGAATTACTGATGAAGATGCGCATAAAAGACTGGACACACCCGCCAACCACGTTGCATGGCTCGCCGGCAGCCTGGTACAGCAGCGGTTTGAACTGGCCGGTTTGCTAAAAGTGGAAGCCACATCTACGGCGAATGATCTTTTCAAAGATTTCCAGGGAATAAAGGACTCACAGCAGTATCCATCTCTCGAAATTTTTAAAAAAGACTGGCAGAAAATTTCCCCGTTGTTAAAAACAGCACTGGTAAATGTAACGGATGAACAACTGGATCATGTGCTGGAATTTCCCGGCATGAAAATGTCGCTCTGGGACCTGCTCACTTTTAATATTTACCGGGAAGCCAATTGTATCGGGCAAATTGCCTTGTGGAGGCGGCTGTTGAAATACGAGCCGATGAAATATATGTAATCAAAATTATTACAATGGTAGAAGTATTCGTAACGAATGTAAAACGGGTAGCAGCTGCGAAAGAAATAGTTGCGCTGCTGCTCCGTAATTTTCCGGATAGTAAAATCAATTTTGATCTGGAAGACTGTGATAAAGTGTTACGGGTGGAAGGAGAGAATTTTCATCCCGGAAAAATAATGATGCTGGTAAATGAAAATGGATTCCAGTGTCAGGTAATGGAAGATTAGGAGCCGTCTTAACAGACGGCTTTTTCTTTTGTAAGCAACAAATTTCTACTTTGTGAGGATTGTAAGGTTTTTCTTATCATTGCTGGTCATGGAAAATATTACATTTATAAGCAGATTAAAACAGCAAATATGGAAAACAATCATGCAGAAGAGAAGTTAGCGGCCCTGGGACTGGAACTGCCGCCAGCCCCATCGCCATTGGGTGTTTATAAGCCTTGCCTTATCGATGGCAAATACCTGTATCTCTCCGGTCATGGTCCCGTACAGCATGATAAATCACTGATCATCGGACGGATTGGAGATGCGCTGGATATGGAGCAAGGCAAGCTGGCAGCAAGACAGGTAGGATTAACCATGCTCTCTACCATTAAAACACATGTGGGCAGCCTGGATAAAGTAAAAAGGGTGATCAAGGTGCTGGGCATGGTCAACTGTACACCCGACTTTGAGCGGCATCCCTACATCATCAATGGCTGCAGTGAATTATTTGCTGCGGTATGGGGCGAAGAAAATGGCGTAGGAGTGAGGAGTGCCGTGGGTTTTGGCTCCCTGCCGGATAATATTCCCGTGGAAATAGAAGCTTTGTTTGAACTGTATTAAACATTTGGATATCTGCGAACTATGTTTATAATAGATGCACATTTAGATCTCAGCATGAATGCGCTGGAATGGAACAGGGACCTGCAACAGCCGGTAACCGCCATCCGTGCGAGAGAAGCCGGCATGAACGATAAACCCGACCGTGGCAAAGGGGTGGTGGCATTCCCTGAACTACGGAAAGGTAACATCGGGTTGGTAGTAGCCACCCAGATAGGCCGCTATGTGGCACCGGACAATCCGTTGCCGGGATGGCACTCTCCTGAACAGGCCTGGGCCCAAACGCAGGGGCAGCTGGCCTGGTATAAAGCGATGGAAGACGCCGGAGAAATGGTGATGATCAAAGATAAACAAGGACTGGAACAACACCTGCTATTGTGGAACGATGGTACGCCCAACGACAAAAAGCCCATAGGCTACATCCTCAGCCTCGAAGGAGCCGACTCTATCGTGAACCTCAAGTATCTCGAACAGGCCTACAATAAAGGATTGCGCGCCATAGGCCCCGCACACTACGGCCCGGGGCGTTATGCCAACGGTACCGATGCCACCGGCCGGCTTAATGAACAAGGTAAACAGCTGATCCGTGAAATGGAACGGCTCCATATGATCCTCGACGCCACGCATCTGTGCGATGACGCCTTTTGGGACGCCATGGAATTGTTTAACGGAGCGGTATGGGCCAGTCATAATAACTGCCGCGCCCTGGTAAATCATAACCGCCAGTTCAGCGACGACATGATCAAAACGCTCATCCGGAAAGGCGCAGTTATCGGTGGCGCCCTCGACGCCTGGATGATGGTACCCGGATGGGTTCGTGGTACCTCCACACCCGAAAGCATGGGCTGTAACCTGGAAAAAATGATCGATCACATGGATCATATCTGCCAGATCGCCGGTAACTCACTCCATGTAGGCATTGGCACCGACCTCGATGGCGCCTTCGGTAAAGAGCAATGCCCTTACGACCTCGAAACAATTGCCGATATGCAGCAACTACCCGCACTCCTCACCAAAAGAGGCTACAGCGCTGAAGACATCGACAATGTGATGCATGGCAACTGGCTGCGTTTCCTGCGGGATGCGTGGCGCGATTAGCGCGGAGTTTGTCTTTCTCGCTGATTATACTGATTAATTTGATTTTGTTTTTTGGATTTTATAAAGGATTAAGGGAGATAAAAGCGGATATATTCGCTTTTTATCTCCCTTAAATATTATTAATCAAAAAATCCAAAAAAATCCAAAAAACAAAATCAAATTAATCAGTATAATCAGCGTAATCAGCGAGAAAGACAAAATCCGCTCTAATCCGCTAATTTTATTAATTTGCGCGAATGAATTTTCTCGAAGTCTCAAACATCAGCAAGGAACTGCACGGCGCTTATATTTTAAAGAATGTCAGCTTCACACAACACGCATTTCAGAAAATAGTGATCGCGGGCGAAACCGGTTCCGGTAAAAGCACCCTGATGAAAATTGTGGGAGGCATGGCCCAGGCAGATGCCGGTACGGTGATGTTTGAAGGCAAACGTGTGAAAGGGGCGCTGGAAGTATTGATTCCAGGGCATCCCGGCACAGCCTATCTTTCCCAGCATTTTGAACTGAGAAATAATTACCGGGTGGAAGAAATTCTGTCCTATGCCAATAAGCTCACCGATGAAGAAGCCGCAGAGATCTACGACATCTGCCGGATTTCACATCTGCTCAAAAGAAAAACAGATCAGTTGTCGGGTGGTGAAAAACAGCGCATCGCTATGGCAAGACTCCTCATTTCTTCTCCCAGGCTGTTTTTGCTGGATGAGCCCTATTCCAACCTGGACATGATCCATAAAAGCATCCTGAAAAAAGTGATCAGTGATATAGGCGATAAGCTCGGTATCACCGTGATGCTGATTTCCCACGATCCGATGGATATCCTGCCCTGGGCAGATGAAATACTGGTGATGAAAGACGGGGAAATTGTACAGCAGGGATCTCCGCAACAAATCTATAACCAGCCGGTGAATGAATATGTAGCCGGGTTATTCGGAAAATATAATCTCCTTTCCCCGGGGAAAGCCGCTGTGCTGGACGGATTGCCCGGCATTACACTGAATGGTAAAAGCATCTTTATCCGCCCGGAGGACTTCAAAATTGTTCGTGCAAAAAAAGATGCTTTGCCCGGCAAGATCCGTGATATCGCCTACTATGGCAGTTTCTTTGAAGCCGAAGTGGCGCTGGGAAATGAAGTGGTAACCATCAAAACCACGGATGCCGGCCTGAAAAAAGGCGCAGCGGTGAATATAAGCGTAGCGCCCGAAACCGTTTGGTATATCTAAGGTTTTATTCCCATGATCTTCTTGCCAGCAAACCCGTTGTAGGGCTTGTTTTGCAGCATCACCCAGGTCCTGTCCCAGGATACGGCGTAGTGTATAATCACCACTACTGCCAGCGCAATGCTTTCGCGCAGATAACCCAATGAGTATAATGCCCACGCCGCCAATCCAAACAGGAAAAGTTCAAGTAGCAGTCGCGCTACACCGGGAATAGCTACCGGCGCTGCCTTTGGATCGTTGGGGATGCGGAATACGCCCCACAGTACTGCAGCAGTGAGCGGAAACACCACCACCAGTACATAAGACCACCATCCGTTACCCAGGCGCCAGCCCCAGTAACCCAATATCATCAGCATTAAAATCTCCAGCAGAAAACGTACGGCTAAGTTGACAGGATGGGTATTCATGTAATAGTTTGTTCTAAATTAAATATTTTTCATTTATCTTAAAGCTCGCTGAAAAATTAAATCGTTATGAAAAGATATTTGTTCCTGTTGGGTTTTACATTGCTCCACGTAACCGGATCCCTGTTTGCCCAATCACCCATGCGTTTTGCGAAGGATGTTAATACCATCAAGGAATTTGATAAGATGTATGCGCCTCCGGAACATCCGATCCTGTTTGTGGGCAGTTCTTCCATCAGGAAATGGGACGACCTGGAAAGGAATTTCAGCAGCTATATAGTGCTGAACAGGGGAGTGGGCGGCGCCATTACAAACGACATCACCTATTTTGCCAACGATATTATCTTTCCCTATCATCCCCGCCAGGTAGTGATCTACGTAGGAGAAAATGATATAGTGGATGAGAAAGCCACCGCAGATTCCCTGCTGCAAAGATTTAAAGTGCTGTATACAACTATCAGAAGTAAACTGCCGGAAACACCGCTGGTGTATATTTCTATGAAACCCAGTCCTTCCCGGGTGAAGTACGTGGAGAAAGTGAAGCAGTCGAATGCACTGATCAAAGATTACATCTCCAAAGAAAAACATATCGTATACGTCGATATCTTTTCGCTGATGCTCGACAAAACGGGGAAGTCGCGCGAGGAGCTGTTTCTCAATGACATGCTGCACATGAATAAAAAGGGATACGCCATCTGGGAGAAAGCTGTTCAGCCTCACCTGTTAAAGAAGTAGAATAGCGCCGGAAGGTTTGGTATATAGAAAAAAAAGTATCTTGCCGCCTTATTAACACCTTTTTACAAAACATGATACTGGATACACTGCAGAATGCCCATCTTTACTACCGCCTGGGAGTTAAATTTATCAAGGCTTTTGAGTACCTGGCACAAACAGACCTGGCCGGCCTGGAAAAGGGGAAGTACGAAATCGATGGAAGCAATATCTTCGCTATTGTCAATGAATATGATACCGTAGACGCTTCCACGGAGCAAATGGAAGCGCATAAGAAGTACATCGATATCCAGTATATGGTGTCAGGTTCTGAACTGATTGGCCACGACTTCCTGCGTGAACAGGCGCCTTCCAAAGCATATGATGAAACTGCGGACTACCAGTTGTTTGCAGAGCATCCGATGTTTTTCTCCCGGTTGGAAAAGGGCATGTTTGCCATTTTCTTTCCTACGGACCTGCACATGCCAAACATCAAGGTAAGCACGCCTATGCCGGTAAGGAAAGTAGTCATTAAAATAGCGGTGAGCCTGTAATTTTCTGACGGCCATTGACCGTTTATCTATTCTATTATTAAAAGCTGCACATATTTCCTAGATTTAGGGATGCGTTCTGTTATTTTTACTTTCCTGCTGATGCATGTGTTTGGTTGCATTATGGCCCAACAACTGCGTGTAGCCGTTGCCGGTGTATCACATGGGCATGCGGCTTTTATTCTTGGTCGCCCAAACAAAGGGGACATTCAAATTGCCGGCATCTACGAGCCTGATACGGCCGTCGCTAAATTGAGGGCCAGGCAATATCATCTTCCTGAAAATATCTTTTATACGGATCTCGGTAAAATGCTGGATGCGGTAAAGCCCACTGCAGTGCTGGCATTTGGCTCCATCAAGGCCCACCGGGAAGTGGTGGAGGCCGCCGCACCCCGGCATATTCATATTATGGTGGAAAAACCGTTGGCTACTACCGTGGCCGACGCGGTGTATATGGACTCGCTGGCCCGCCGGTACAAAGTACAACTGCTCACTGATTATGAAACGAGCTGGTACCCTTCCGTAGCCAAAACCTTCCAGTTGCTGGAAGACAGCAGCTACGCCGGGAAAGTGAGAAAGGTGACGGTAAACGACGGCCACCAGGGACCTAAAGAAATTGGCTGTGGCCCGGAGTTCCTAAACTGGCTCACCGACCCGGTGCTGAACGGCGGCGGGGCACTCATGGACTTTGGCTGTTACGGCGCCAACCTCATGACCCATCTGATGAAAAATCGTTTGCCCGTATCCGTTACCGCGGTGGCGCGTCACTTTAAACCACAGGTGTATCCCAAAGTGGAAGATGACGCCACTATCCTGGTGGATTACGGCGATACGCAGTGTACCATCCAGGCCTCGTGGAACTGGAGCTTCAGCCGGAAGGATATGGAAGTGTATGGCGACAAAGGCTATCTCATTGCCGCCGATAAGAATACCCTTATTCAACGCAACAGTGAACGGTCGCCCGCCATCACACGCCGTATAACGGCAACGGATATACCCGTATATGAAGATCCGTTCAACTACCTGATAGACGTGCTGAATGGTAAAGTAACCATGCCGGCAGATGGATTGTATGCACCGGCTAATAATGTAATTGTGGTGCGCATCCTGGCGGCTGCCCGCGAGTCGGTCCGTACAGGAAAAACGATTAAATTCTGATCAAAAAGGCATATTGATCACTTTCCTGCATCCCCTGCCTGGAAATAGGGATCGCGCATTGCCTGCACCGTAAAAGCTGAAGGCGGCAATACCGCAGCCGGCCAGTGTGTAAACATCTCTGTTGTTGTCTTTCTCCCTCAGCTCCGCCGGGAGAAAGACAACGGCTCTTAAATAATATTTACCTGCCATATGCAACCTCGTGCGTTTCAATTATATTGAATTTTTTCTACGCCTGCGCTCTTTTTAGCCGGAAGAAATCGTAACTTAACTATGCAGTAAAAACAGGATAGGCGTGAACGTTATTCCAGATGAAAAACTGATATTATGAGATTTAACTGTTTCTATATCATTTTCCTCCACATAGGTATTCTTTTTTCCGGTATCAGCTCCATAGCCCAAACCCCTTCTTTCATCGACACTTATCAGCAGCTAAGCCGGTTTATGGATTCAGCCCTCGTGCCCATGAAGGGCGGCGCTACCAGCCTCGCTTTTTCACTGAAAGCAGAGGTGGATCATGGTGTGATCACTAAGCTGGATTGCTCCACCAATGTAGCCGGCAACCTGAAGCCCCGCCTTTTCAGGCTGGAAGAACTGGATATTAAATGGAATAAATTTACCGGGAAAAGCGGTAAGTATCATGTGATCATCCCGGTGTATTTTATAGTAGAGCACAACACCGGTAAAATACAACTCAACTCCAAAACAGAGTTCACCAACGGATTTTATTTTGATGACGGCGACCTGTTCGATAACAAGCCCCTGAATAATTATTACTTCTTAAAGCCCATTTACCTGCAACGCTACCTCTGAGGCAGCCGCATGCTGCAGCCGGTATTGGGACGGCGTAACGCCTTCAAACCGTTTGAAAAATTTAGTAAAATTGGAGTTGTCGAATGTTAGCTTGGTGGCAATTTCCGTCACCGTGAGCGATGGATTCTGTAACATCTTCCTGGCTTCTTCCATTAATCTCATTTCAAAAAAGTAGCACGGTGCATGACCGGTGTGTAACTTAATAGTATTGCTGAGATGCACCGGGTGAATATACAACTGGCGCGCAAAATCCTTGATATGATACATCTGGTCTATGCGGCCATCCATCACCTGGTCGATGTGTTCATTCACCGCAGCAATAAAGTCAGCAGTAATTGCTGCTTTCCTGGTCTGATATTTCTGAGGAAGTACGGGCATGGTATTTTATATCTTACCTAAAGATACTAAATCAGGTTATCATGTAACCCGTCACAACCACTTTAACATTTCTGAAAGGTTACCTTTTCTGCGTCTGTTGTATAAAGGTTAAATTCTCCTGTTATGCGCCTTTCACTCTATTACCTGGGTATACCCCTGCTGGCTCTGTGTGCCTGCCAGGGAGGTATGAACAAAGAAATGAGAGACTATGCAGCTACTGCTGATTCTACGTCTTTCTCCAACGACATCACAAAATTGAATTCCGCTTCCCGCAAAAGAGTAAAGTCCGCCGATGTGCGGTGCCGCGTCAGTGACGTGTTCCAGGCTACCTCCCGTATGGAGCAACTGGTAACACGCCTGGGCGGAATTGTAGTGGAAAGCAACCTGCAGAATGAATCCGTACAACATTTCAGCGTGCCTTATTCCACCGACTCGGTGAAGAGTGTTCAGCTGTACACGCCCACTGCCAACCTCACACTGAAGGTACCAGTGGAACACCTCGACTCAGTAGTGTATTCACTCACTGCCACCGCAGGGTTTATTGATCACCGTGTGGTGAAAGACCAGGATATGACCCTGAAGTACCTGGCCAATGCGTTGAAGAATGAGCGCCAGGAAACACAGGAAGCGCAGCTTAGTAAGGTTACACCTGCAAAGAAAGGAACCACGCTGGATGTGGTGGAGTACAAAGACCAGAAAGCCGCTGCTGCCATCGACCGGCAGATGGATAACCTCGTAATCCTCGATGATGTGGCTTATTCTACTTTCACGGTGCAATTGTTCCAGCCACAGGTAACCGATGAGCAAGTGGTCATCAATCCGGACCGTGTAACCCGCGCCGGCTTTGGCACAGAGCTGTTGGTGGCCCTGCGCAATGGCGCTGAAATTTTCCGCAACATCCTGCTTTTCTTTATACAGTTATGGCCTTTCCTGCTGGCAGGTGCATTGGGCTGGCTGGCCTACCGCAAATTATTATTACGTAAGCATTAACCTGCAGTAAGGAACGTTCCCAGTATTTTATTGAACTCCGCCGGCCGCTCCATCATGGGCGCATGACCACACCTGTCTATCATCACCAGGGTGGCATGCGGCAGGTAACGTCTGAATTCCAGGGCTACTTCCGGCGGAGTAATTTTATCTTCCGTTCCCCAGATCAATAATGTTTGCACAGGAATTTCCGGTAGTATCGCCGCTACATAATTACGGTTGGCAGATTTCGCCATCCTTACAATGCAGATGCATTTCTGTGCATCAGTAGTAGTTTGAAATACTTCTGCCACCAATGCATTGGTAGCAACTGCAGGATCGTAAAAAGTGTAGGCCACCCGTTCTTTTATATATGCATAATTGCCCCGCTTAGGATAACTACCCATGCTGGTATTTTCATACAAACCGGAGCTGCCCGTGAGGATTAACCTGGCTACCCGTTCAGGAAAGCGGTGTGTGTACAGGATGGCTACATGCCCTCCTAATGAATTGCCCACCAGGATCACGTTTTGGAGCCCGGCCTCCCGGATGTATTGATCAAGAAAATCGACGAGGTATCCCAGCTGGTCGCCGGTATGCGCACTGTAAATCGGAAGAGGTGGGATGTGTATATCGTAATGCGGCTGAAAATGTGTAACAACGCCTTCCCAGTTACTAAGTCCGCCGAAAAGTCCGTGCAATAAGATCATGCTTTGTTTCATATCTTTTTTGATACAAAACTATTACGGGAAAAATTGGGCGGCCGTGATCTCAGTCACAAAAGTTACGGGTCCGGTCCAGGAGGAACAACCGTGCCCTGCTCAGCGCTTCCCGGCTGATATACAGGTACCGTGCAATATTGGTGAGTGATACTTTTTGTATGATGGCGGGGCGCCGTTCCAGCAGGAACCGGTAACGCTGCAGCGGACTTTTTAAAGAAAGGATGTACTGGTGTTCGGACTGCTGTTCCAGCAGTTCCTGGTACAGCTGCAGGTTTACATGCAGCAGGTTCATGTGCAGGTCGTACAGGGGCTGCAGCTTTTTGATATTTATTCTCAAAATTACGGCGTCTTCCACGGCAATAATGCTGATAGCGGAAGGCGCTTTTCTATTATAGCTTTCACAGTTGGCGAGAAAATCATCTGCAAAGCCGAATTTTACGATCTTCTCATTTCCTTCTTCATCCAGGATAGCGAATTTGAACATGCCGGATATAACAAAGGCGGAGTAGCGGGCTACTTTGCCGTATCTCAGGAAGGCGTCTCCTTTTTTTATGTGCTTTACGGAGGCAATGTTATCCAGCAACTGCCACTCTGCCTGGGTTACTACCGGGTATTTTTTCATGAGCCGGTCATACCAGGCGGGCAATACATGATCCATAGCGGCATTGTTTGCCTGCAAGATAATGATTCACCGTTATTTTTCTTTCCCAAAAAAAAGCAGCAGGGATACATCCCCTGCTGCAGGTTGACGATATACTAGTTGTCTTACTTAGCCTGGTCCCGTAATGCTTTTATCTGGTCGTGCGAGCGTCTCAGCTCTGCTTTTTGTTGTGTCAGGAGTTCCTTGATGTAAGCGGGCAGCGTTTCATGTTCTATCGCATCTTTATAGGCCCGTTGTGCAGCGTCTTCCCCGGCTTCGCAGTTGGAGAGCACTGTTTTACGGTCATGGCCGGTGAATACTGCTTTTACATCCATCCAGGCACGATAAAGTTTGCCGCTGGCTGTGGTACCGGAGTCCATTGTTCCGCCGTTGGCCTGTACTTCATTACCGAGTGCATTTCTGAGCTGGTGACTTTCCGCAATCATATCGGTAAAAAGAGGTCTCAGATCAGCATTACCTTCTTCCAGTTCCTTCAGCGCTTTTTCATAACCTGCAATGCGATCGTTGTTGATGGCAATCAGGTCGTTCAATACCTCGTTAGTGGCAGTTGGTGTGATAGTTTCCATGGTAATTTTTTTTAGATGTACCAGGTATCCACCATAAAGCATACCAGTACCGGCAGGCAGTGGAATGATGCTACTGGCAAGGGAGAAGCGGTAAAGTGCTTTTAAAAGGTAAAAAAAAAGTGTAGAAGCGTTTAATCATTCTGTGGCAGAACTTCGCAGATATTGCGGACAGAAATGTGGTACACGGCCGTTTCCTCAAAACGGGAAGCTACCACGATCTGCGTGCCGTTAGCGTGCTGGTCAAAAAGTTCCTGTACCAGCGCGGGGCTGTTATTATCCCTGGAAAGATGGGCCAGCAGGAGATGACTCATAAAAGGAGGCCGGTAGGTAGTAAATATTTCCAGGGCCTGTTTATTGGATAAATGTCCTTTCCCGCCCCGGATACGCTTTTTCAGGTAATAAGGATATCTGCCTTTGTCCAGCATCTCTTCGTCGTAGTTCGCCTCCAGGAACGCTGCATGGCATTGTTGAAAATGACGGATCACATGCTCGCAGGGAGCGCCGATATCGGTAAAGATCCCGATGGTCACCGCGTTGCCGGCTACAATAAAACTATGGGGCTCGGAAGCGTCGTGGTGTTTGGGAAAAGCGGTCACCGACAGGGTACCAATCTGTACCGGTTCATAGGGGTTAAACGACATCACCAGCTGTTCTTCCAGGGTGAGGCCGCCATGTATCATTGTCATGTTGGTAATATATACCGGCAGGCGGTATTTTTTTGCCAGCACAGTTACGCCCCGGATATGGTCGATGTGTTCGTGTGAAATAAATATCGCTTTTACCTTGCTCATGGTAAGTCCCAGGCGGGCCATCCGTTTTTCGGTTTCCCTGCACGAAATCCCTGCGTCTACCAGCACGGCTTCACTGTCGTTCCCGATGTAATAACAGTTTCCGTTGCTTCCCGAATTCAATGATGTAATAAATAGCGACATGTGGGCAAAGGTAAAATTTCAAGTCGAGATTTGCTGAGATGGGTATTTTAATCTGCAACGTTGTTGCAGATTATTTTATTTGTTATATTTGTTTTATTATGTTTGCAGGACATAACGAACCTGATCCTGATGCTCTTTTTACGCTGGGGTGTTTCCCCTGAAATTTTCCGTATCGGCGGTTTTGCGCTGCGGTATTACAGTTTGGGCTTTATGCTGGCTTTTGTGGCCTCGTATATGATATTGCTGTATGTATTCCGGCGGGAACGGCAGTCGCCCGAAATGCTAAACCGGCTGCTGGTATATATCATCACCGGTACGTTGGTGGGGGCGCGCCTCGGCCATTGTTTGTTCTACGACTGGGCATACTACGGGGAACATCTTTGGGAGATCATCCTGCCATTTACCTTTTCGGGTGGTCAGTTTACTTTTACGGGCTACCAGGGACTGGCCAGTCACGGCGCGGCCATCGGGATTGTATTGGCTTCCGTACTTTTCAGTTACCGTTTCCGGGTGCCGCTTATGTGGCTGCTGGATCACCTGGCGCTGGTAGTGCCGCTGGCAGGTGCGTTTATCAGGACCGGCAATTTCTTTAATTCCGAAATTATCGGTACGCCAGCTACGCTGCCCTGGGCCGTGGTATTTACCAGGGTTGATGATATACCGCGTCATCCGGCCCAGCTGTACGAGGCGCTGGCATATCTCCTCATCTTTGGATGGCTGTGGTTTTTGTACCGGAATCGCCCGGAGCCTGGTAAACTGTTTGGCTGGCTGCTGACGGGTGTATTCAGCGCCCGCTTCCTGATCGAATTTGTGAAAGAAAACCAGGTGGCTTTTGAAGCTGGCCGCCTGCTGGATATGGGACAGTTATTAAGCCTCCCATTGATTGTGTTGGGTATTTATTTTTTAATTTTTTATAAGCAGAGATATGGATAGGGATGAGCGTATCAAGGTGTATATATTGACCGGGTTCCTCGGAGCGGGCAAAACCACTGTGCTGAATAGTTTGTTGCGACAGTTCATCGGGTATAATAATATTGTGATTGAAAATGAGTTTGGAAAGGTGAATATAGATGCCGGTCTGATCACCGAAAAAATAGACCAGCTGTATGAACTCACCAGCGGCTGCATTTGCTGCTCCCTGGATAACGATCTGCTGGAGGTGTTGGGAAACATCCTGCAAAAAGAAGAGCGGCCGGATCATGTATTTATTGAAACCACCGGTATTGCCGATGCAGGCAACATCATTGGTATGTTCCACATGCCCGACGTGCAGCGGCATTACGCGCTTACGAGCACCGTTTGTGTAGTGGATGCGGAAAATATTTTTGAAAGATTGCAACAGGTGCCGGAAGCCGGTAAACAACTTTCCTGTGCAGACGTAATCATCATCAATAAAATAAAGCAGCTGGCGCTACCGCAACTGATTTATCTTTCCCAACAGCTGGAGCAAATGAACCCGCTGGCGTTTATCACCACTTCAGAAGATGGGTCTGTTGCCCTGAAGGAATTGCAATTCCCGGAGAAGCCGGTAGGCGCCGCTGTTTCGGCTGTTGCGCCGGTGAAGCATCCGCATAAAGTGAACACGGTATTGTTTGAATCGCCGGAAGCCTTTGATCTGAACATGCTGGTATTTGTACTGGATTTTCATTTCAATGCTTACCCGGACCAGCTATACCGTATCAAAGGGTATATCCGGGTAAAGGACACGCCTGAAAAAATGCTGGTACAATCTACCGGGAAGTACCTGCACATACAACCGGCAGGAGAGTGGGGTACTGCCACTCCATCTTCCACACTGGTATTTATCGGGAAAGAATTAAAAACACCTACTATCCACCGGATACTCACACCGGCGCTGAGAAAATAATTTTATGGAAAAATCCGGTACCGGCATCTTTCCTGAAATTCATTGTTATGATCAGCGCCCGGAGTTTTACCACATTACTGATAGTCATCCTTACTTTACCCGCCACTTTCGTATATGCCTGGCCGTTGGCAAGCGCATCGTCCGTACCAGCGGCAACTATCCCTAATCTGCTGTTTTCAAATGGAGCAATGCCTCCTGCGTCTGTAGGCGGTCTGCCGCTTCCGGCGGGATTTACACGCGTGCCGCAACCGGCCGGCAGTTTTGGCGCCTGGCTGCGGTCCATGCCCCTGAAGCAGGATAACAAAGTATATCTTTATAACGGGCATTTAAAGGGTAATCAACAGGCACAATATGCCGTACTGGATATTTCTACCGGCAACAAAGACCTGCAGCAATGCGCGGATGCCGTGATCCGCCTGTATGCAGAATACCTGTATCAAACCAAACAGTTGGGAAAGATTGCTTTTCATGCCACCGATGGCACGCTGATGGATTACAACAGCTGGATGCAAGGCGACCGGTTTATGTTAAAACAAAACCGCCTGGTGAAAGTAAGAAAGGCCGCGGCATGCAGCGGGCCGGCCTGTTTCAGCAATTACCTCGAAACCGTATTCTCCTGGGCAGGCACCTTATCGCTCAGCAAGGAGCTACTACCGGTAAAGGATACACGTAAAATACTGCCGGGAAATGTGTTTATTAAAGGTGGTTCCCCTGGTCATGCAGTGATTGTAATGGATGTGGCGGAGAATGCTGCCGGTGAAAGAATTTTCCTGCTGGCGCAAAGTTACATGCCTGCGCAGAACATCCATGTACTGAAAAAATCCGGGTGGTGCCACGCCCTGGTACCCGGCCGGATTTACAGGAAAACTGCTGACACCGGAATGGGTGTTCGATGCCGGGGAGCTGGCGCAGTTCCGCTAAAAAAATATGCCTGTTTACAAAGATTGTAAACAGGCATACACTTATTTAACCTGGTCAGGCATGTGGGAAATATTCATTTTCCACTTCACCATCTGCATATAATTTCAGGATAGCGTAACCGGGAGGCGTTTCAAAGTAATAACCTTCGCCGGCAGATTCCTTATCGCCTTTTTCCCACCAAAACCCGCTCATGGCGCCATTGCAGCAATAGCGTACGCCATTGTACACTGCGTTGTCGGAAAGATGATTATGCCCGCTGAGGCATACCTTTACTTTATCGCGGTGTTTGAAAAAGAGCGCTTTCAACCGCTGATGATCGGAGTGGCCGCCACCTACCAGGATGGGGGTAATTCCAAGGATCGGGTAGTGCGACATCAGCAGCGTAGGCGTTCCGGCAGGCAGCTTTTGCAGGTCCTGCTCCAGCCACTGGTACTGTTCTTCGTCCAGTGATATTTTTTCATTGTTGCCATCCAGGATAATGAAGTGCCATCCTTTGCGGGTGAAGCTGTAGTAGCGGTGCGGAATGTTGAGCCGCTTTACCACATAGTCTTTGCCATACATGCTGTCGTCTTTGGAGGGCGCCTTCCACCAGGTATCATGATTGCCGATACAGCTGTAGAGATCATATGATTTCAGAGTGCTGATGCATTCATCCCAGATCTGCCAGAGTTGTGTAACCCTTTCCCTTTTTACGGTATCGTAGGAGGCGTCGAAGATAGAGTCGCCGCCATTGAGAAAGAAGTCCACCTTTTTGGTTTTTATTTCCTCCAGGCATTTTTTAAATCTTGCGGGTGCGTTGAGGTCTTCACGTATATGCACATCCGTTATATGCGCCACGGTGAGTACCGGTGTACGTTTGCCGCTTGCAGCCGCCTTTACCGCGGCCGGTCCCAGCAGCGTGCCGGCTGCCAGGAGCCCGGTGTGTTTGAGGATATCTCTTCTGTTCATATTCATGTTTATTGCCAGTCGAAAATCTGTTTCAGTGCAGGATTCAGCGCTACCTGCGTATAGGGTACCGGGCGGTAGTAATACTTGGGCTCCGTGAACTTGCGCAGGTTGGTTTCCGTTACCAGGGTGCCGCCTGCAACGCCATTTTTCAGGTATACGGTTACGTTTTCCCCGATGCTGCCGGCTTTATAGTAAACCAGCGTGATACCGAGGGAATTCTTTTCTTTTTTATCTTCTGCAGGAATATCTGTGCCTTTATCTATCAGGATAATATCTTCCACGCCATCGCCGGTAAGATCAAATTTACCTAAGCCGGGGAAGTACATGCCTTCCGGGATTTTCTCCAGCAGTTTACCGGCATGCCATCTCATAAGGTCGTCATAGCGGTAACCTTCCATGGCGAACTCGATTCTTTTTTCGCGGCGTATTTCCAGCAGCACACCTTTCATGGCGCCGGTTACATCCGGGTATTTTGCGGCCTGTACGGGATCGGGGGCCGCATTGCTGGTGGCCAGGTTCAGTGCAGGCATACCGGCGCGTGCGCGCAGCAGGTTTACCGACTGATCGAGGTCGGTTTGTGTGAGCGTATTCAGTTCCGCTTTGGCTTCTGCAAGGGTAAGCAGGGCTTCGGCGTAGCGGTACACGGGAAAGTCCACGCTATTGGCAATCACATTGTCGTTGCTGTTAATATATCCCTTCAGCTGGTGGTAGCCGGTGAAGTTTTTATTCAGCCGCTGAATATACGGCCTGGTATCGCTGACGCGGGCGAAGCCCGGTCCTGCAAGGGTTTGGCGCATACGCGGGTCCCGGTTCTGGAATTCGGCTACAAAGGTTAGCTTATCATAACCAGGGATATCGGTGAAGCGTTTACCATCTTTCATCAGGTAGGTTTGTACCAGGTCGCGGGAAACGGATTGTTCATAATCCCCGAAAACGTTCCCGTTGATATTGCCGCCACGTCCTTTGTTCAAATCGTAAATATTGGTGAGGATTACTTCCTTGTTAAGCAGGAGATCCTGGCTGGAAAACAGGGCGGCATAATCCTGGTCGGGTTTACCGGTGTTGTAAATGGTAAAGTTGCCGGAGTTGATAATATCCTGTGCCTGTACCCGTGCGCTGTCGAGGAAACGTGCGGCGGTGCCTGCGAGGTTCAGTTCCGGGTGATATTTACGGTAGGTACCTTCAAACAGGGCAATACGGGCGTAGAGCATTTTAGCTGCCCACAGTCCGGGTGTGCCGGCAGGTACGCTGGCCCGGATGTGTGTAGTGGCAAACACGAGATCGGCCATCATACTGTCTACCACCATGGTGCGGGGATCGCGGGCTTTGAGCAGGTCAGCATCGCCGGGATTCAATGTCCTGCCATACCAGGGAACATCAGAATAGCGGGCGATTTTATTAAAGTAAAACCGGGCGCGGTAATACCTGGCCAGCCCGGCATAATGATCTTTGATGTCCTGGGTAACAGCGGCCTTGTTGTAATTGTCGAGGAAGTAATTCACGTCACGGAGCCTGTTCCACTCCCAGCCGCTGGTAATGGTTTGAGAGCTGGGTGAACCGATCATGATATTTTTTATTTCCACAGCAGCAGTAGTAGCAGCGTTGTCGCTGTTCTGATCCCCGAGGTATTCATCGGTGCCTGCCTGGTTAAGAAGTCCGTTCACATAGAGGGAAAGGTCTTCCTCGGTTTTAAAGAACAGTTCAGGAGAAATAGCATCCTGTGGATATCGATCGAGGAAATCCTTTTTGCAGGAAGCGCTGATCACCATTACCCCGATAATTATGTAGCTCGTAAATTTTTTCATGTTGCAATGTTTAACGTTCCGGTTTTACAGGTCAAGATTTAATCCTACTGCATATTTGCGCTGGTAAGGATATGCCCATCCATAGCCATCAATAATGGATTCCGGATCCAGGTATTTTTTGATGGAGGAGAATTCAAAGATGTTTTCACCCGTTACGTAGATGCGTAAACGATTGATGTGATAACGCCTGGTGAGTGATGCAGGCAGGGTGTAACCCAGGGTGACATTCTTGATACGCAGGTATGCTGCATTCAGCATGTATTTGGATTGCGGAATATCCAGCCCTTTTTTATCATTGTTATCTGCGAGCCACGATTGTAACACCGGGAAGTACGAATTGGTATTGGCATCTGCCAATCCTGCTTTGATATAGGATTCGCTATGCTGTGCGCGGGTAGCTTCGTTGTCGGCGGTAGCCCGGTAATAGTCGAGGTTCCAGGGGTAAATGCTGGCGTATGGCTGTTGGTACGGGCCCCAGAATAAATAGTGATGCGGGTAGTAGTCCATTTTCCCGATGCCCTGGAGGAAAACCGAAAGATCGATGCCATTCCAGTTCATGTCGAGGTTTACGCCAAAGCGGTAATGCGGGCTGGTATTACCGATCACTTTCAGGTCTTTGGGATCTTTGACAGAAATACCCTGTTCAATTTTGCCGTTACCGTCCAGGTCTATGTACTTAGGCCATCCTTCTACGATTTCGAGGGCGCCCCAGGGGATGATGGCAGATTGATCCAGTTTATTGATCTCATCTTTATTTTTAAAATAGCCATCGTTGGTAAGTCCCCATATTTCGCCATAGGTTTGACCTTCCCAATACCTGGAGCCAAACAGTTGCTGGTCGTTCTTAAAACGGGTGATCTTTGTTTTATCATCTGATAAAATAACTTTTATTCCGAAGCCCAGTGGTTTGGAAGCCACGTTAAAGTCGTTGCGGTAGCCGAGGCTCAGTTCCCATCCGCGGGTGGACAGATCGGCCACGTTTTGGTTTGGAGCGCGGGTACCCAGTACGGCGGGTAATTCCTGCCCTGCGGCCAACATGCCGGTGGTGTTACGGATAAAGTAGTCGAAGCTGGCCTGGAATTTATTCTGCACAAAGCCCATGTCGGTACCCACGTTGGTGGTGGTTACTTTTTCCCAGGTGTAGTTGGCCGGATCTACCTGCAGTGATGGTGCGCCGGTAACCACAGTTTGACCAGCATTGCCGCCGATCAGGTAGTCTGATTTTTTGGTGCCCAGGGTTTGGAGATAGCCAAAATAAGCTACGCTCTGATTACCCAAACTTCCGTAGGATCCCCTGAATTTGAGGGTGGAAATTACCGGCAGCGTATTCCGCATAAAGCTCTCTTCGCTGGCGATCCAGGCCGCAGATACAGAAGGGAACATTCCCCAGCGGTTGCTGGAAGGGAAGCGGGAAGACCCATCGTACCGGCCATTTGCTTCTATGATGTAGCGGTCTTTAAAAGTGTAATTAATTCTCCCGAAAAAACTACGGATAGCATACGAATAATATTCCGTACCCACCGCCGGATCACCACTGGTAAGCGCGATGTAGGGGAGGGAAGAAGAGATCAGGTTTTGCTTGGATGCATTGATCAGCTGCCACTCATAACTTTCCTGGTTGTAACCGGCCAGTAAAGTGATGTTGTGTACTTTGCCGAGGGTTTTGTGGTAATTGGCAAAGAGGTCTATTACATCATGACTGATAGTTCCGTTATTCTCCGTCACCGCGCCGTTACCACCTTCCTGGCGGACATCGTCTGGTCCGTAGCCGATCTTATATTTTTTCTGGTCGATGTGGTATTTCCAGAGTTCTCTTTTGATGCTGGCATCGCCGGTGATGGTGAGTTCATTGTTAAGGAAAGAAGCTACGCCGCGGATGATATCCTGGAAACCAAAACGGGTTTGGGTGTTGCGCCCTCCGTCTACCAGTTTGGCAGCTAAATTTCCTGCGGCGGTGTTGGCCCAGGTGCCGTCCGGATTTACGGCTACCTGGGTGGGTTGCAGGTAGTATACGTCCGTAATGTTATAGGCTGGCGCGTCGGCTTTTGTCTGGTAGATGTTCATATTATTATCTACCTGTAACCATTTGATAGGTTTGAGGCTGATCTTTCCACGCAATCCGTAACGTCCCCAGTCGTCTTTTGCCAGTTTATTCAACCCGTTTTCTTTGGTATAGTCGGCAGAGAGCAGGTAGCTGATGGGTAATTTCTTCGCTGTTTCTGCGCTTCCGCTGAGGGAAATAGCGTGATACTGGGAAAAATTATTTTTACTGAAGAAGTAATCATTCCAGTTGTTGCTGCCCATGTACGCCCATTTGGTAGGATCGCTCGGATCAACGCGGGTATCAGGCAGGGAAGGGTTTTCGGATCTTTCTTTTGCCCATTTATAATACTCGTCGGAATAGTTTACATAGTCCCACGGCGTATTATCGGTAGCTGTTTCCAATACGCGTGAGTAAATATAGGGATCGGTGATAGCGTCCGGCATAATGGTGCGGCGCGACATGGCGAAGTAGTTACTATAGCTGACGGTTTGTTTGCCGCCGGTGGTACCTTGTTTGGTGGTGATGAGAATAACGCCGTAGGCCGCGCGTGCACCGTAAATGGCGGCAGAAGCGGCATCGCGTAAAACGGAGATGGACGCGATATCTGCGGGGTTGATGCGTAACAGGTCGTCCATTACTGCGGCAATACCATCGATAACGATAAGCGGAGCAATATTACCGTTAGAAGAAGCGATACTGGCCACACCCCTGATGTTGATGGTAGGCGTTTGTCCGGGCCGGCCGCCAGGGTAGCTGATATTCAGCCCGGGACTGAGGCCCTGCAAGCCCTGCATCACATTGGCAATGGGACGGGCAGCCAGTTGTTTACCGGAGATCTGGTCGATGGCGCCGGTTACGTTCAGCTTTTTCTGCGTACCATAACCTACCACAATCACTTCTTCCATAGAATTTTTTGAAGGTTCCATGGTGATGGTAAGGGTTTCGCGGCCGCTGAGTGACACTTCCTGCTGATCAAAGCCTACGTAGGTAAGCACGAGGATGGCATTTTCAGGTACCTTTAATTCAAAGTCGCCTTTTACATCCGTAACAGTGCCTATGGACGTGTTTTTAAGCCTTACGCTTACGCCTGGCAATACCTCGCCGGTAGGATTCACTACGTGTCCTTTTACCAGGTTGTCTTTACTCACCACCGCCTCCGGGGCAATCACGATCAGTTTGTCGGACATTTTCCGGAAGTGAAGGGAGGTATTGTTGAGGATTTCGTTCAATACTTTGTCGATAGACCAATCTTTTGCATCGATGGATATTTTATGGTTTAACGGAAGATTATCATCGTTATAAACAAACCTGTAATGGCTGTTCTTCTCCAGCAGGGTGAGGGCTTTATCCAACTGCACCTGCGTGAGCTTCACTGTTATGGTGGATTGAGAATGTACCTTTGCGCTTACGTGTAAACAGGCAACGGTGACAAGCAGCATAGAAAGCTTCATAAAAATTAACAGTTTATACAACCTCCGGCCGGGCGGAAGCCAATTGTCCACTGTACTTTTTTTCATACATTTGTTTTGTTGGTTAATTAATTTGTTGATGGAAAGTTTACCCAATACAAAGCTGTTAACCGATATTTACACGGGGAATGGTGCGAACATTTCCCGTTTTTTTTCGGTTTTAAGCGGTCCTTGATAAATTAGTAATTACTCGTTGTTCAGACTGTCAGTTTGATTTTTTTACAGGTGAAGAAATGTTAGTCAATCCATATTTTGCCTTCTGCATCTTTATGCCATGAAAACGATAGGGTTGTTTCCAGGGCATTCAATACTTCTTCCAGGCTTTCTGATTCGAAAACACCAGTAAAGTAGAGTTGTTTTTTACGGTTGTCACTAAAGTTGATTTCCACCCCATACCACTGCTCCAGCATATATACTACTTTGTCGAGCTGCATATGTTTAAAGGCCAGTTTGTTTTGTACCCAGGCCGTTTCCGGAATGATGCTATCTCTTAATGTGGTGAGTTTGGTTTTATATACGACGACAGGGATATTTACTGTGGTGGTGTTTTCTGTTGTTGCGGCTGTTTGCGGGTGTACAGGCACTGTCAGTTTTTCGTTGGGCTTCAGCGATACTACCTGGCTGGAAGCATCATTCAGCACCACTTCCACGGAGCCTTGCACGAGCGATGCTACTGCACTGTCTTCCTGCGGATAGGCCCTTACATTAAAGGAAGTACCGAGTACTCTTACATTAAAGGCTTTCGTATGAACGCGGAAGGGGCGTTCCGCATCGGCGGTTACCATGAAAAAGGCTTCTCCTTCCAGGGTAACTTCCCGTGGCTGATGTGCGGCGAATTGTTGGGGATAGTCCAGTTTACTGCCGGCATTGAGCCATACCCTGCTACCATCGGGTAACAGCACCTGTGAGCGCATGCGTTTGTCGGTAACCAGCTGTGATAAAGCCGGTGGCAGTTTTGCTTTTTGTGTGTACCGCCAATATCCGCCCAGGGCGAAGAGCAGGAGAAGTCCTGCTGCGATGCCGCTGTACAGCAACCATCTGCGTCCGCCTGCGGGCGTTTCCTCATAGGGCGTAGTGTCGGGCAGGTTTTGCAGGCGTTGCTGGTGTTTTTCCAGTTGCAGCTGCACCTGCATTGGTGTGTATACTTTACCTGCCGGTGCCCAGTTTTGCGCAAACACTTCCCGGATGTAGCTGGCATCCGGGTATTGCTGCAGCAATTGTTCCAATGCAGCAGCTTCTTTTTCAGTTAATTCGCCGGCCATTTCGCGGGCCAGCAACGCATAAAGTTTTTCCTGATCCATAGTGTCAGTGAAGAACAAAAAGGCGCCTGTTTTAGTGTAGGAGGCAATTTTGTTCCTGCATCTATAAGAAGGACAAACTAAACAGTGAAAGTTCCCTAAAGGAAATCAAAAAAAAATTATGAGTCCAGCCGGAGGTAGGTTTGGGCGGTTTCGTCGGAGAGGTCGAAGCGGATGGCCTGGGATATTTTTTTAACGGCGATGGTGAGTTGTGCGTCTACCGTTTTAGTGGAAATATTCAGTAGCTCTGCTACTTCGCGGTAGCTGAGGCGGTCTTGTTTTATTAAGCGGAAAATCAGCTGGCAGCGGGACGGCAGGCTGCGGATGGCCCTTTCTATTTTTTGAGATACTTCGGCGGATACCATCCCGTTCTCTGCATCGGGGGCAATGGCCAGCATGTCTGTATTCAACGCATCCAGTGAATGATGCTGATGTCTTTTCTGTTGGCGGAGCGTGTTCAGGGAAAGATTTTTAGTGCTTACATAAAGGTATACCACCGGGTTTTGTACATGCGACAAATCATTCCGCTTTTGCCACAATGAAAGAAATACATCCGACACAATTTCTTCTGCCAGATGGAATGATGAAACAATGGATGCAGAAAAGTGTATCAGCCGGGCACATAATGCTATGTATAGTTCATTGTACGCCTGGATACTGTTGTCATAGCAGACCCTTTCAAAAAGCCCTTTTATCTGCTCATTTTCTCTCATGGCGCAAAAATATATAAATCGGAATAAGTCTGTTATTAAGTGTTTGTTACGGTTTTGGTTGATCCGGCATTCTTTTCATAACTCAATGGACAGCAATATATACATTTCCCCCGGTATTCCATGAGAGGGTTCATAATAAACGTTTTACTTATCTTTACCTATTAGCATGACCGATTCTCCATCCATAAAGTTATCTGTTCTTACCGGGAAAATCCAGCAGGCGCTTCAACAGGTGTTTGCGGAGCAAACTTATTGGGTAGTGGCAGATATCACCAATCATTCTTATTACCAGCAAAAGGGATATCATTATTTCGACCTGGTGGAAAAAGAAGAACATGCGGGTGGTATTGTGGCCAAAGTTTCGGCGGTTGCCTGGGGAAATGGCGCTATCCGGGTAAAGGAATTTGAAATTGTTACCGGGCAGCAGTTTAAGAACGATATTCACGTATTGGTAAAGGTATCTGTAGGATACCACCAGGTGCATGGATTACAGATCACGCTGCTGGATATAGATACCAGTTTTACGGTGGGATTGCTGGAGCAGCAGAAGCAGCAAACCCTGTTGCGGCTTACCACTGAATGCGCCGATTATATCCGTAAGTCGGGCGACCGCTACATTACCCGCAACAACCAGTTGCCGTTGCCTGCTGTGATCCAGCGGCTGGCGGTGATTACATCCGGCAACTCCGCCGGGTACCAGGATTTCCGGCACACACTGGAGCACAATCATTTCGGGTATACCTTTAAAATCGACAACTATTTCACCGTAGTGCAGGGGGAAACAAAAGCGGAGCTGGTGCAACAGCGGCTGATAGACATCTACCAGCGCGGGGTGCCATACGATGCTGTGGTAATTATCCGTGGGGGCGGTGCGCAAACCGACTTCCTGATCTTCGATACTTTTATCCTGGGCAGGGCGGTGGCAAAGTTCCCTATCCCCGTGATCACCGGGATAGGGCATCAGAAAAATGAAACCATCACGGATATGATGGCGCATACCGCCACCAAAACGCCTACCAAAGCGGCGGAGCTGATCATTGCGCACAACCGGTTGTTTGAAGAAGCGGTGGTCAATATGCAACAGAATATTATCATCCGTTCGCAGCAGTTGTTTTCCGCGCATTTCCAGGCATTATCTTATCTCAACAATGCCATCATTAACCAGTCGCGCACACTGCTGGCCAATCATAAAGAAGCGTTGCATGCGCGTAACAACGTGGTGCTGCATACTTCGAAGTCGATATTGCTGAACCGCCACCGGGAGCTGATGACTGTATCCAACGCGGTGTTATCCAAACCGCGGATCATTGTTTCCAACCGGCTGAATGACCTTAGCAATATGGTAGGTCGTTTCCGTTCGTTCAGCAGGCTATTTATTCAAAGCAAAAGGGGGCAGGTAGCGCATTACGACTCCCTGTTCAAACTGATGAGTCCTGCCAGTATCCTGAAACGCGGCTTTGCCATTGTATACCAGGACGGGCACATTCTTCCCGATGCAACCTCCCTCCAGCCGGGAAGTCATATCACGGTGCTGTTGCAGGATGCATCGCTGGAAGCAACTATTACTGAAAAAAATACTGTACATGAGCCAGGAACTGACATATGAAGCTGCCTATAATGAATTGCAGCTGATCGCTGAAGAAATAGAGAATGAAGCTGTTTCGGTAGATCTGCTGGCAGAAAAGGTAAAACGGGCGGCTATTCTTATTGAATTTTGCCAGCAAAAATTACGCGCCACCGAAACGGAGGTGAATAATATTATTAAACAGATGGAGGGGAATAAGTAAGCTTCTTACCAGGTAGCCATAGGGGTAAACCTGCTTCGCAGTGGCTTAGGACATACCTGGCGCATGCCTTATTCACGGAGGAAACACGGAGGTGATGTGGAGGTGACGTGGACTTGATCTGGGAACCTTCTGCTGTAAAGGATTTGAGGCCGGTGAAGCGATGGTGTTTAGACAGAAAAGCTGCCTTCTCCCTAGAAAACCTCGTTAATGCCAAAGTAAAAACCCTGCTGATCTTTTCCCCTGCCATAATCCAGCCGGATATTGACTCTTTTTTTAAACTCCCAGCGGTAGCCGATGCCATAGCTGACCAGTGACTGGCGGAATTCAAACTCATTGAAGCGGGGAAACACGTTGCCGCCACCTACCCATAGGGCCAGACCGCTGCGGTTGTAGATCTTCTGGCGGAGTTCCACCTGTGCGGCCACGTAGTTTTTGTCGCGGAACCGGCCTTCATAATAGCCCCGGAGACGGCTGGAGCCACCGGCTTCACCGAGCAGGCTCCAGGGAACATCGCCACTGCGTTCTTCTGCATACAGATCGGTGGCCAGTACGGCGCCTTTCCATAGTTGTTTGTACCAGTCGAACTGCAGATCCAGTTGCGAAAATACGGCTTTATTGCCCATGAACGAGGGGAAGAAACGGTATCCCAACCGTATATACATGCCTTTGTAGGCATTGGGAATAAAGTCGCGGGTGTCGTATACAATAAATGGGCCGGCCCCGATGCCGAGTACCTTTCCGGGAACCATCAGGGGTTTGCCGCCGGCAGTATCCAGTTTTTTGGTTTGTACGTTCTGGATTTGTGTGCAGAGGCCCACGAACAGGTTTCCGTTCACGTTGATGCTGAAGTCGGCCTGGAGTTTTTCTGTGAGCTGCACGTATTCCGTATAATCATCTTTGCGGCTGCCGGCTTCATAGCCGATGCCCCAGTATTTATTGGGCCGGGAGCTGAAGGAGGCTTTTAACGCCAGCCGGAACCGGTCGTGCGGAAATATAGTGGTGTTGCTGATGCCGATTCCATAAAAGCCGGTGAGGGCGCCGGAGGCGTACACGGCGGCGTTGGAAACGGGCAGCAGGGAGTCGTTTTTATCTGTTTTGTATTGTGCGGCCATCATTACGGCCAGTCCGAAGCTGGTTTCGGGAGTGTATACGGGGCCGCCGATGAAGCTGAGATCTACCTTCTTCTTTTTCTTTTCTACGTTGGTATGCTGGAGGTAATACTTGATGTTATCAAAAAAACCTTTGGGCGCTGAGATGGTGGCTGTTGAGTCTGCCGTGCTTTCCTGCTGGGCATACCCTACAGCAGGCGTAACCAGTAGCAGTAGTAGTAAAATCTTTCTATCCATGTATGACAATGGAATGAATATAGGACGATTTTCAGAAAATTGACGTGGGGGTATGCAAAAAGTGTGTTAAAACATATAACGGACAGCAGCACGGGGCTGGCCCGGCTGCTGTTGTTTTATAGGGGGAAAACAAATTAATCGATGAGCAATTGTGTCACGGCGGCGGTATTCAGGGCCCATTGCATGGTATACACTTCGTCGGCGTTTGTGTCGCTGGTCAGTTGTAATTGCTGGGCCTCCGCTTTGGCGGCTAACAGCTGGCCAATGCTTAGTTTGCTGTCCAGTTTTTTCAGGATAGCCTGTACATTGGCGGTGCTGAGGTCCTGTATCATCTGGCCATCGAAAGCCATTTCCAGCCAGATGATTTCCCGTGCGGCTACGTCCAGGACGCCGAATACGAGTCCTTTGGTTAATCCGCCCGTAACGCGCACCATATGATCCACGCAGGATGGGTCGTAGGCTACCCCTTTCGCGGATACCTTCATCGGGTGTTTGCTGTTCATCCATCCCAGTACCAGGTTCACGGCGATGGCGCCCTGGCTGTAGGCATTGCAGGTGAAAGTAACATACTGTGCGCCGGCCTTGGCCAATGCAGGAATGTCTATTTCAATGTATTCCGCTGTACCTACTTTTTCCGGTATCGAGCGGATATCCCCGCTATGGATACACCCGGTTGTTTTCAGATATTGGAAGGAGCAGGTATCTGTACGGTTGTTGTCGTAGGCAATACGGCAGCTCAGGTCCATATCCAGGTGCTGGGCGGCTAATCCTTTACCCCATTGCATGAACAGGATGATTTTATCGCTTTCCACTTTAAACCGGGTACCCATTAACGCGCCTGGCAGGTCTTGTACCTGTTCGCTGCGGTCGCCGATAGCCAGCGGTATTTTAAACAGCTCCGGTGCAATGTAGATGCTTTGAGCAGTGGTGGCCACTGCGGCAAAGCGTTTCTTCATGGCCAGGATGCAAAGGTCAGTTACTGCCTGCTGCATTTCCTGCAACTGCTCGTCTTCATAGATGTTCATCTGCCGGTTGGCAAGGATGCTTTTCCCAATACCTCCCAGTGGTTTTACCGCACGGGTGGTGGATTTATCAAAATAATACCCTGCGTACATCTGTAAGGTCAGCAACAGCCGGGCCGGCACTTTATCCGTAATTTCCGCAAAGGCGGCGGTCACCGCTTCCGGTCCGAACCACAGCATGTTGGCAAACAGCGAGCGGGCAAAAAGACCCGGACGTTGTTTCAGCAGCTGCAGCGTGGTAGCTTCATCATAGCGCAAACGGTAGTAGTTCACCCGTTCCTGCCACACGGTATAATCCTGGCGGTAGAACCGGTCCATCAGTTCACGCAGTTTACCAAACCCTTCACGTTTGCTGAATTCCGCCAGGCGCAGGGCGCGGATGAAGCGTACCCACATCCCGCGTTGCGGGTGCATGGTTTCGCACATGGTAGTTATGTCCATTTCCAGGTTGTTCAGCCAGCGCGCGGCTATCAGTCCCTGCTGACGGCTGTATTTCAGTTTCAGGGCCGCAGCCGTTGATGCCGTTTGTACCGTAGGGTAAATATCCGGGCGGACCTGCCGCTGGTTTTTGGTTTTCCGTTTAATGATCACACCGGGTTTGATCAGCTGGAGGAACCCCGTATGTTTGTACCACAGGTAACGGAGTATATCCGTTGGCGTAGTAAACAGTTTCCCTGCCTGTTCCGCTTCATCTTTTTCGATCAGCACATCTATTACGGCTATTACGGTTTCTTTCATCCCGATTTTTACTGCTGGCAGCGGGAAGGTATGCATCAATGCCTTCAGGCTTTCCACCTGGGTAGCATCCAGTGCGGTTTTGGAGGTCAGCAGATCTTCCAGGTATTGGGCCGCCAGTTGGTCATCCCAGCGTTTCAGCACGCGGATCTTACTTCCCTGGCCTATGTTTTCCAGTTCGCCGGTTTCAAACGGTGTACCGCAGTAAGGACAGCCGTTATATCTTTCCAGCGGAAAAGTATTGGGAGGAATGATATGGCCGCATTGGAGTGTAGTACCAGGACCGTTAAATATATTAGTGAAATAAGTGACCAGGTGATCAACGAATGATTCATTGGTAGGCACCTGCCAGTTTTTTATCAGCGGGGTCCAGTTGGTGTTTACGCCCATCACTTCCCGGAATGTTTCCAGGATCGTAGCCTGGTAAGCCGGTGTGGTATGGTTCAGTGCATGCAGGAGATCTTCCGTTACGCCGAATCCCAGTTTAGCGAGATTGGCCACCAGCAAGCCGGCTGCAGGGGTGATCTGTGAGGTGTTTTCCTCCACCACTGTTTGCGGAATGTAAATCGCCTGTTGTGTTAATCCTGTTCTTAATAAAGTGTTCATTGTAATGGTAATTAATAATCAGATAATTTTGCTGCTGTTTATCCAAAAATGAAGTAAGCAACAATTGACCTCGATTCGTAAAGCAGGCTGGATTCGAACCAGCAACTCCGGATTGGAGTCTGGAAGTAAGTTTCAATTGACCCTTTGGTAATTTTAAAACTAGCGACCGGTGTTCAACCATTGAACTACTGCTTTCCCATCTTCTGCGTTAATTATAAATGTGCTTTAGGTTCGTGAAGTAACATTTATTTGACCGCTTCCGATGACACAAAGATGCGCATGTATCTGCGCAGTATAACTGCGCACTTTAATATTTATTGAAAAATAATTTTAAAGAGTTGGTTATCTGTGGTTTGTATTTCCTTCTTTCTAAAAAGAAAAAATACTACGCAGGTATAATGCGCAGTATTTTTGTTTCTTTGTACAAATTATTAGTATGTCCATCAATAAACTGGCGTTGATCCGGTACAAAGCCATTGATGAGTGCCTGCGTAACCGTTATCGTAAATGGACGCTGGAAGATCTCATTGAAAAAGTAGCGGAGGTGTTGTATGATCTTGAAGGCATCAGCAGCGGGGTGAGTAAACGCACCATACAGGCGGATATTCAGCTGATGCGCAGCGATAAACTGGGTTATAATGCGCCTATTATTGTGAAGGACCGTAAGTATTATGCTTACAGTGATGCGGCCTATAGCATTACCAATGCGCCCATTAACAATGCAGATGTAGATAAAATGAAAGAAATAGTAGCGGTGCTGAAACAGTTTAACGGCTTCAGTTATTTCGATGATATGAGCGACATGATTGCCCGGCTGGAAAACAACCTGTATAAATCTACGGACGCACATCTCAACTGCATCCAGCTGGAAAATAACCATCGGCTGCTGGGCTTATCGCATATCAACCCGCTTTACCAGGCAATCCTGCATAAAAAAGCCCTCCTGGTAGAATATAAATCTTTTAAAGCCAGTAAAGCGCAGGAGTTTATCTGTTATCCCTACCTGCTGAAAGAATACCGTAACCGCTGGTTCCTTATTACGCGGAATAAACGCACCCCGCAGCTGGTTACCCTCGCGCTGGACAGGATCATCAGCATACAGGAATTACCGAAAGAGCAATTTATGGCCTGGGACGGAATGCCCTTTGACGAATATTATGATAACCTCATTGGCGTTACCAAAACGGAAAAAGATCCTGCACATAAAGTAGTGCTGCAAATTGATAACAAGCATGCACCTTATGTGCTTACAAAGCCGCTGCATCATTCGCAGGAAATATTAAAGGAAGATGAACAGGCCACCATCGTGAGTATCGACGTGGTACTGAACTTTGAACTGGAGCGGGAAATCCTGGGATTCGGGGAACATATAAAGGTACTGTCCCCCAAATCCCTGGCTAAAAAAATTGCATTGCGACTGGCACAGGCCGCGCAGGAGTACGAATAACGCGTATGCCTGCACGATAATTTACCCGCTGATTTTATGATAGATGACTGTGTCAGAAGCCAGTTGTTGTAAACGGTAACCACCGGTATCCAGTTTCAGTTTGGGTAAAGCTTGCTGGAGTTGCCGGAGCGCTGCCGGTGTAAAGCCTGCCTGGTATACATATAACTGTTGCAGTTTTTTATTTTGCTGCAGCGATAATAATCCTTCTGCATTTACCGCCGTTCCGGCGAGATTCAGATACCGCAATTCCCTGCAGTTGCCCAGCTCTTTTAAGCCATTACCTTTAATGGCAGTATTCCTCAGATCCAGGCGGGTGAGCTTCTTCAGCTGACCGAGCACGGCCAATGCGCTGTCGGTAATGGCCGTACCGGAAAGGTCCAGCCAGATCAGTTGCTCCTTTAAGCCCAGCAACAACTGCATATCACGGTTGCTGAAGCCGGCGGCATTGATGGCGTCTACAGTGAGGTAATGACTGCCAGCGCCCACCGGCATTACTTTTACTTTTAGTGCTTCCAGGGCAGCCATCTTTTGTTCACTGGCCGCACCGGTATTTTCTTCCGGAACAAATTCCTGTTTATCCAGTGGGGTAGCGGGTTGCATTCCTTCCAGCACCGCCATGATCCGGGGCGTTTTTTCCAGCTCTTTTACTGTTTTGCCCGCAGGAGCGCCTTCCGCTATCCACCAGTGCAACAGTTCCAGTTCCTGCGGCGTTACGGACGGTTTGCCTTTTGGCGGCATCCGGTGTTCGTCTTCTTCAGGGAGTATCAGACGTTTGAATAATTCGCTTTCTTCCGGGAGACTGTCCTTTAGCACTGGTCCGTGCTCTCCGCCTTTACGGATGAGGGCAATGGATTCCAGCCGCAGACCGCCTTTCAGCTTCTGTTCATTATGACAGCCATAGCAACGGTTGGTGAGTACCGGCCGCACCAGGTCTTCATACAAACGGGCATCGCCAATATTCGTATAAGCGGCGGCGTTAGTCACTGCTTTGTTCATGCCGGTGATCCGCTGTAACGGGGCGGGCATGGCCTGGGTGAGGTAGTCATCGCCGTGGGTAAGACTACCGCCGTAATGCCCGGCGGCGCCCAGCAGCAATACCATCAGCAGGGCAGCAGGCAGTTGCAGGCGGGGAAAGCGGTGTTTGTTTCTTTCCAGCAGGTACAACCCGGTGCTGATAACGGCTACGCCTATACCGAGATATTTATGCGTTTGCAGTAATGTTTCTTCGTACCCTCCATCGAGAGACAGGAGGTAGCCGGTGAGGCAGCTGAGTATGGCTGACAAGGCAGCCGCCAGCAATACTGCCGGCAGGGCTGTTTGTACATGCCGCCACTTTTCCCTGCGCGCCAGCAGTGTTAATATAAATGCAATAATTAAAATGCCGATAGGCAGGTGTACCAGTAAAGGATGCGAACGTCCAATAAACATACTCCAGCTGCCGCTACTGATCAATAATCTCATGGTTTGCTGTAACGTTGTTTTAGCTGGTTCATCATAAATACATTAATATCCCATTGATCGGCTACCGGCTGCCTGGTATAGGGCAGGGTAGGCAGGTAATCGGCCGGACCAAACTCCGTGAGGAAGGTAAGCGGTTTGCCGGCGGCCTGGTGCCGTTGCACGATCTGATCCCACCAGCTGAAATGTGCTTTCACTGCGGCGGCCCATTCCGGCGCGCGGGGATCGTTCACCTGCGGTCCTTCCGGATGCCCGATGCGGGCGTGTATATGGCCTGCGCGTGCCAATGCTTTGGCTACTGTAGCCTGTTGGTCCTGCAATAAGGTTTCGTGTACATTGCACCAGTGTGAAATATCGAGGGTAAGGCGCAGGTCGGGTTTTGCATCGATGAATTTACCGGCAATATGTGCTGCAAACAACATGCGTGAGCGGTGTGTTTCATGGTATACCGGAATGCCTGTTTGTTTAGATATCCGGTTGGTCATATCTATTAATGCACTGTTTTGTTCAAAGGAAAAATAATCTCTTCCGGAGTGGCAGTTGATATACAGCGGTTTGACTTTATTATTGCCGGTGGCTGCTTTCAGCATGGTTTCAAACTGCTGCGCATGTTTCGTATAGTCGCTGTCGTAACCCGCGCATAAATAACCTACTTCCAGTCCGTGTTGTTCCACTGCGGCAAATAGTTCCTGTTGGGCGGCAGTTTCGTTGGGCCACCATATTTCGAGTCCGTCGTATCCTGCCTTTTTTGCCTGTGCGCAAAAGTCGTTGATGCTGCCGTTGTAGCCCCAGTTGGTGGCCAGTACAATAAGGCGGTATCCGTCTTTTGCGGCGGCGGGTATTCCTGTGGCAAATGCCGGCAGGGAAGGGATACATAATGCGGAACCCAGTATGGCTGATTGTTTGATAAAATTTCTCCTGTTACTGTTCATGTACGGTTTAGCTTAGTATGGGTGTAATTACTTTTCCGCCGGTGTCTGTAAGGCGGAATGGCCGGCCCTGGAACTGGTAGGTGAGCTTTTCATGATCGAAGCCCAGCTGTTGCAGGATGGTGGCATGAATATCGTTGATGGCTACTTTTCCTTTCACGGCTGCATAGCCTATTTCATCGGTTTCTCCGTAGGAAAATCCTTTTTTGATACCGGCGCCCGCCATCCACATGGTGAAGGCTTCTACGTGGTGATCGCGGCCCAGGAAGGGCATGTCTTTGCCGTCCCTGTTTTCCTGCATAGGTGTTCTGCCAAATTCGCCACCCCATACTACCAGGGTTTCATCCAGCAAGCCGCGTTGTTTCAGGTCCTGCAGCAGTGCGGTAATGGGACGGTCAATTTCGCGGCATTTATTACGGAAGCCGTAGTCGATGGCCAGGTTTTCATCTGTACCATGACTATCCCAGCCCCAGTCGTACAGCTGTACAAACCGTACGCCTTTCTCCACGAGCTTGCGGGCCAGGAGGCAGTTGTTGGCAAATGATTCCTTGCCTGGCTGTGTGCCATACATTTCATGAATATAATCCGGTTCCTTGTTGATGTTCATTACTTCGGGTACGGAGATCTGCATTTTATAGGCGAGCTCGTACTGTGAGATGCGCGACAGGGTTTCCGGGTCGCCAAAGGTGGTGTATTCCTGTTTGTTGATTTCGTTGATGGCATTGATAGATTCCTTGCGCAGGTCGCGGCTCATGCCTTCCGGATCGGTGAGGTACAGTACGGGTTCTCCCTTGGTGCGGCATTGTACGCCCTGGTATACGGAGGGAAGGAAACCGCTGCCCCATACGCTTTTGCCGGCGTCGGGAGTTTTACCACCGGAGGTAAGTACTACAAAGCCGGGGAGGTTATCGTTTTCGGAACCGAGGCCGTAAGTCACCCATGAGCCGATGCTGGGCCGCCCGAGCCGCGCGCTGCCGGTTTGCATGAGCAGTTGAGCGGGGCCGTGGTTGAACTGGTCTGTTTGCACGGCTTTCAAAAAGCTCACGTCGTCCGCCATGGTAGCGAAATGTGGCAGGTGGTCGGACACCCAGGCGCGTGATTCCCCGTGTTGGGAGAAGACGGCCTGTGGTCCCAGCATTTTAGGAACGCCGCGGATGAAGGCAAACTTTTTACCTTCCAGCAGGGATGGAGGACACAGTTGATTATGTAATTTTTGCAGGGCGGGTTTATAGTCGAACAGTTCCAGCTGGGAGGGTGCCCCTGCCATGTGGAGGTAGATCACGCTTTTTGCCCGTGCGGGAAACTGTGGTACGCGGGGCGCCATTGGGTTGCCCGCGAGGTCCAGCAAGGTTTTGGTGCTGCTGCCGCAGCTGGCCAGGAAAGAGCTGAAGGCGGCTGCGCCCAGGCCTTTCACACAGTCCGTGAGGAAGTGGCGGCGGGTGAAATACCGCAGTGTTTGATCGTTTGCTTCCTTTATCAGTCGTGCATGCTTAGTCATACCGGATCAGGATTTAGTCAGGAATTCATCCAGGTTCATAATAGCGTTGGCTACTACGGTGAGTGCTGCCAGTTCCGCTTTTTGTGGTGTATTATCTTTGTGTTGCAACAGTTTGTCGGCTTCCGCGGGTTTTTGTTTGTATTCCGCGAGTGCCTGTTTATACAGTGTTTGCAATACTTTCAGTTTATTTTCAGGCAATGGTTTGTACATAGCGGTCTGATAACCCCAACGGATACCCGCAGTGGCGTCGTTGCCGCCATTTTTCAGCATATGCCTGGCCAGTGAGGCAGCGGTTTCCACATATACCGGGTCGTTGAGGGTAACCAGTGCCTGTAGTGGCGTGTTGGTGCGGATGCGCCGTTGCAGGCATACTTCGCGGCTGCTGCCGTCGAAGGAGAGCATGGACGGATAGGGGCTGGTACGTTTTTGGAAAACATATACTGCCCGGCGGTACTGGTTGCCGTCGTCGGCAGTTTTCCAGTAGGCGCCGCTCCAAACGGATTGCCAGATGTTATCGGGTTGATATGGCATGATGCTGGGGCCGTGTAGCTGAGGGTTGAGGAGGCCGCTCACGGTGAGTGCCTGGTCTCTTACTTCTTCTGCTGTAAGCCTGAAATGCGGGCCCCTGGCGAGCAGGCGGTTAGCCGGATCTTTTTCCTGCAGTTCCGGTGTGCTGGCAGAGGATTGTTTATAAGCGGCAGATAATACGATTTCGCGCAGCATTGGTTTTACATGCCATTTGTATTTGTGCATAAACTGGTAGGCCAGGTAATCGAGCAGTTCGGGATGCGACGGGGTGAAACCCTGTGTGCCAAAGTCTTCTATGGTTTCCACGATGCCGGTGCCAAAGATCTGTTCCCATAAACGGTTCACCATTACGCGGGCCGTGAGGGGATTTTTTGTATCGGTGAGCCACATGGCGAAACCTAGCCGGTTGCGTGGCGCTTTTGCGGGGAATGGGTTCAGGGAGTGTGGTACATCCGGTGTAACTGCTTTCCCTTTTACCATCCAGTTGCCGCGTTCAAACACGTTGGTGACGCGTGCCATTACCGGCGGATTTTCTATCATCACCGGTACGTCGTCTGGGTTTTGGTTAATGAGTGTTAACCAGGTGTTGTTGATCTGATCATAACCTGGTTTTCCTTTACCGGGAATGTCGTCGCGGTAGGCGAACCATTCCACGCTGCACACCGCATCTGCGGGGTTGAGGGAAGGGTTGCGGAAAATGAGGTAAAGATCATGTGTGCCTGTTACCGGTGGCAGTGGCATACTGATGGCGAGCCGCCCGTTGGTGGGGGCCAGTGTATGTTTGATAATGGTGCGGCCATTTAAGCTGTCGAGTCTGAATTCTACGGAGCCGCCTTTGCTGCCGGTCCAGTAGTTCATGAGCAGTTGTGTTTTGCCTTCCAGGTTTTGTTTGGGAAGGCGGCAGCTGCCGTTATTCCGGATGCCCATGTATTTGGTATCCAGCAGGGCGCCGTTGATATAGTTATCGGCAACGTGGGCGTGTACTTTTGGTTCCAGTACTTTCAGGAATTCCTGTATATCTTTTGCCTGTTGGGTGGTACCGTTTTGCGCTACCCAGTCGCTTACCTTTTTTACTTCTGCCGTACTAACGCTGTCGTACAAACGAAGTTTAGGATGTTCCATGTGGGTATCTTCATCACGGGTATTATTAAGGAAGGCCATCAGTTTATAATAGTCTTCAAAGCGGAAGGGGTCGTAAGGGTGGCTGTGGCATTGCACGCATGCGATGGTAACGCCCTGGAATACATCCATGGTGGTGCTTACGCGGTCCATTACGGCGGCGGTGCGGAATTCTTCATCCTGGGTACCGCCCTCGTCGTTGGTCATGGTATTGCGGTTAAATGCCGTAGCGATGAGCTGGTCGCGGGTAGGATCGGGGAGCAGGTCGCCGGCCAGTTGTTCGATGGTGAAGCTGTCGTACGGCATATCGCTGTTAAATGCGTCAATCACCCAGTCGCGGTACCGCCATATTTTCCGGCTGTCGTCCCTTTCGTAACCTTTAGTATCGGAGTAGCGGGCGAGGTCGAGCCACATGGCGGCCCAGCGTTCACCGTAGTGTGGCGATTGCAGGAGGCTGTCCACTATTTTTTCATAGGCGTGTTCGTCGGTGCTGGCGGCAAACTGCTGTGCCATTTCAGGTGTTGGCGGCAAACCGGTAAGATCGAGGCTTACGCGGCGGAGCAGGGTCATTTTATCTGCTTCCGGGGAGGGCTTCAATCCTTCCTGTTTCAGTTTTTCCTGTATGAAGTGGTCTATTTCGTTGCCGTTGGTAATAGTAATATCAGGTACCGGAACATTTTTGGGAGATATATACGCCCAGTGTTCTCCCCATTCCGCGCCCTGTTTCACCCAGCGGGTGAGGATATCTATTTCGGCGTTGGTGAGTGGTTCTCCTTTCTGCGGCATCCGTTCTTTTGGATCTTTGCAGGTAAGGCGGCGGATAAATTCGCTTTTTTCGGGATGACCGGGAATGATGGCGGGTTTGCCGGATTTGGTAATGCCAAGGGCTTCTTCCCGGAACAGCACACTGAATCCGCCATTTTGTTTTACTCCTCCGTGGCAACTGATACAATGCTTGTTAAGCACTGGTTTTACCTCGGTACTGAAGTCTACTTTTTTATCGGTATGGCAGGCGGCAAACAGCAGGCCTGCCCCCACTGTTATGGTGAGGCTCACTGTAATCCTCAACGTGGAGAAATGGAACATTGTTTTTTTCATTGACGTCCGTAAAAATAAGCCGGGACCATCGAATAGTGGCTAGATGATATGCTGATTATGATGGATTATCTTACGGTCAGAACTTCCTTTCCCTGTACTGATTGGGTGATACACCCATCACCTTGGTAAACATCCGGGAAAAGTAATAAGGATCTTCCATGCCAAGCAGGGCGGCTATTTCTTTGATACGTGATTGGGTGAAGAGCAGGTACTGGCAAGCCTTTTGAACCTTCAGCTGGTTGAAGTATTCGATGGGAGAGAAGCCCGTATTGGTTTTAAAGAGATAGGAGAAGTGCGATTGGGAGAGGTTTACCGCCTGTGCCATCTGTTGCAGGGTAAGCATCTGATCGAGGTGTTTATTCATATAATCGATGCACTGGTCAATGGCATCGTGTTGCTGGGCGGGCTTTCCGGGCTGTGTGAAATCCGGGTAAATGCAGGACGACAGGAACGACCAGAAATTCATGTTGGACCACACCAGGTTTTCATCGCGGTAACCCCGCTGCAGTTGGTGATAGATCCGTTCAAACAGCTGGATCCGTTCCGGGGAATGGGGAAGGAATACCCGGTTGCCATTCCATTCCCTGACCGCCGATTGTACGATCCCATCTGCGCTGGTACCCTGGAAATGCGCCCAGTAGATGGTCCAGGGATCACTCTCATCTGCGCTGTATTCATGCGCCCATTTGCGGGGCAGCAGGAAGCAATCGCCCGCCTGGATAGTATATACCTCTTTTTTCAACGTGATACTGCCCTTACCCTCCACGCAATAAATCAGGATGTGCTGCTCCGCCCCCTGCGCTCTTTTGCGGTGGTGGAACAATGCTTTCGGATAATAACCAATATCGGTGAGGTGCAAGGGTGTGAGTACCGCTTCCCGGGCACATTTCCTGCTCAGGATATTACGCGGGATCACGATCATCCGCTGGCCCTGAAATCCTTCTTTCTTCCTGATCATAACGCAGCCGGTTTTCTTCCCAAAGTAAGAAAATCCATTTTTATAACAATACTCGGTAGCGGAGGTTGTCTTACTCAGGATTAAACTTATTTCATTGATTACGCTGATTTGATCACTTTGGATTTTTATATGATTAGGGGAGATAAAAGCGGAGACGCGGATTTTGTCTTTCTCGCTGATTACGCTGATTTTACTGATTTTTACTTTTAGATTTTATAAAGGATTTTAAATGATTGGGGAGATATAAGCGAAAATATCCGCTTTTATCTCCCCAAATCTTTTAAAAATCCAAAGTGATCAAATCAGCGTAATCAGTGAAATAAGTTTAATCCTGAGTAAGACAACCTCCGCTTATTCCACGATCTCCACACCCAACCCATCCAGCAGCGACAACGCATCCGGCAAACTGAACTTCGCCTTTCTAATTTTATTGGTGTGTACATCAATGGCATACCGTTGTGCACCCACAAAGTTAGCCTGGGTGAGGTCTGTGTCGGAAAAGCGGGCTCCCGCCAGATCGGTGCCGCGGAAATCCGCCTGCGATAAATTACAGCCGGAAAAATCGGCTTCGTCTGCCTGGCAGTGGAGGAAGATCCCTTTTTTCAGATTCTTACCCGAAAAACTGCAGTAGCTCAGGCGGCTGTGGTGAAACTCTACGGTAAGTGAGTTGCGGGCATTATGCCAGGCAATACCAATGGCTTTGGTATGTTGCAGGATCACTTTGTTGAAAGAAGTTTGTTTGAATTGTATCAATGATAAATCGCATTCTTCAAAGGTGCATTTATCAAAAGTACATTCTTCAAAAACGCATTCCTTCAAACTGCATTTATAAAAATGGCAATCGTAGAACTCCCTGCCCGAGATGGTTTTGCCCTCCCAGATGATATTTTCAAATTTTTTATGTTCGTGCGAAATTTCCTGATCGTAGCCGGACACGGTGAATAGTTTAAGGTGTGAAGGTAGGGATTATGTTTTAGCAGTGAAGGCGTAAAAAAAATCATTTTGTGAGCCTGAATAGCTAAATACTGAATATCTTTATGTTTGCTTCCGGGATGTAGAAATGGAGAACCGTTCAAACAGCATACAACGAAAAATTATTCATATTGATATGGATGCGTTTTACGCATCTGTAGAGCAGCGCGATAACCCCATCTACCGCGGCAAAGCCATTGCGGTGGGCGGTTCGCCGGAAGGCCGGGGTGGAGTAGTAGCCACTGCCAGCTATGAGGCGCGCAAATTTGGCGTACGTTCCGCGATGCCTTCCAAAAGAGCGTTGCAGTTATGTCCTGAGTTGATTTTTGTCCGCCCCCGGTTTGATGCTTACAAGGAGGCTTCGCGGCATATCCGGGAAATATTTTCCCGGTATACCGATCTGATTGAGCCTTTATCGCTTGATGAAGCTTACCTGGATGTAACGGAAGACAAGCAGGGTATCGGCTCTGCCATTGAAATTGCCAAACTGATCAAGCAGGCTATCCGGGATGAGTTACAGCTGACTGCATCGGCGGGCGTGTCTGTCAATAAGTTTGTGGCTAAAATAGCGTCGGACCTCAACAAGCCGGACGGGCTTACATTTATCGGGCCATCGTCTATTGAATCGTTTATGGAAACGCTGGTGGTAGAGAAGTTTCACGGAGTGGGAAAAGTGACGGCAGATAAAATGAAAAGGATGGGACTCTTTACCGGGGCTGATCTGAAGAAATTGTCGGAGCAGGATCTGAAAACCCATTTTGGCAAGGTGGGCAGCTTTTACTACCGGATTGTGCGGGGCATAGATGACCGCGAGGTGCAGCCGCACCGGGAAACCAAATCGCTTGGCGCAGAGGATACGTTCCCCTATGATCTTACCTTGATCGCCGATATGGAAGCAGAGCTGGAGAAGATCGGGAAAACCGTATACGACCGGTTGCAGCGCTATAACCTGAAAGGCCGCACTATTACCCTGAAAATAAAATACAGTGATTTTAAACAGATCACGCGGAATCAGTCCTTTCCGTTTCCGGTAGGAGATTACGATATCATTGTAGACACGGCAAAGCAATTGCTGGCAGCTACTTATCCGGAAGATAAGCGAATCCGCCTGTTAGGCATTACTCTGTCTAATTTCAATGATGCGCCGATGAACCAGGAGAAACTTCCTCCGTCAGGACAGCTTTCGTTGTTCAATTTTGATGAATAGCGAATGTGAAAACAGCCATGTTACATGACCAGGTTGTTACGCCAGAATTCAGGTAAGTCTATTTCTGTTTCAATTTCTTCGCTTCGTTCCTGCATCAGGTCGAGCAGGTTTTTGTGAAGATCGGGATGTTCTTCCCAGAAAGCAGCAGGAACGTCGAGTACAGCTTTCAGCAGGTCGCCAGGATACATACCGGCGGTTACCAGTACATCATTTTGTAATATCTCCAGTGCTAAAGGAACCAGGTAGGAAGGATTAAAGGATTGTCCGATTAAGATCCGCAATTCGCTTGCGGCTAATTTTACTACTGGTACTTTAACTAAGGCAAGACATTTCTGAACTATTCCCGAATCTTGATCTGTGGCCGGTGCCCAACTCTTATTCTCCAACTGCTCCAAAGATTTATATCTCCAGATATCTTTCTTATTCATAAAAATGTGTCTCTCTTTTCGTGCTAATAAAATAATTAATTATGAAGATGATTTCAACGCGCAATTTTTTCTTTTGATGGTGATCATCTGTCAGAACCCGCGGAGTATTGCAGGTGTTGCGGTAGCCAGTCAGCGCCGGCGGTTATAAGAAACCAGGATCAACAGGTATAAATATAATGAATATTGTTGATGGCGAAAGAAAATTTTCCACCTTTAACATTTTATGTAACAAAACGGACCGTTAAATGAACATAAATGGTCGTGCAGGTATGATTTATATATAAATCCCCTGGCTGTTCCGCCGGGGGATTTTCGTATAATCTGTTCCGTTATTATACGGCCCGTTGGTATTTTGGCAGCACCAGCAGTTTCACGATGCTGTGCGCTGTGGCCGACAACACCAGTGCTATCAGGATAAGCAGGGACGCTTTGCCGGGGGTATCAAATACATCGATTACGCCGGAAACATTTTTACCGGCGAAAAGGACGGCAATAACGCAGGCCAGGCCTCCTGTAATCCACAGGGTAATATGCGACCATAGATATTTTTGTTTTTGAAATCCTTTTTTTCCAAATGAGGTAAACAGGAGATAAACGTGGGCCAGGAAGAATAGGGCGGCTAAGACAGTAAGTGTTGTGAGCATTCTGGTTAATTTAGGTAATGGAAAATAATCACTTGTTCTAAAATATAGAATTATTTCCACATGTACAAATGACTGCTCACAACACTGGTCTGTTTTATTCAAATTCACTGATAATGAGTTCCCGGCTGATCATCGCGCCGGCCAGGGTTCCTGCTGCTACTGATATGGCAACGCTCCTGAAAGGATTAGTGGCATCGCCGGCTGCGTATACGCCTGTTACCGTGCTGGCCTGGAATTCGTTCACTACAAGATACCCTTCCGGCGTAAGTTCGCAGCCCAGTGCTTCTGGAACGTTGCAGTGTTGCCGGAAGGCAGGTTTGTGATATAAAGCGTTCAGCGCCTGGGTGCTGCCATCTTTAAAAAGGAGTTCACTTATTTGTCCGCCTGCCTGTTTGATTTCCGTGATTTCTTTTTCATCGACCGCGATCCGGTGTTTCTGCAGTTTTCCGAGTTGTTCCGCGGTGAGTGTGGATGGGCCATTGGTGAATATAGTCAGCTGATTGGTCCAGTTGCGGATCATTTTAGCGTATTCAAAAGCGCCGTCGCCATTGGCCAGGATACCGGTGGGGGTGTCTTTTATTTCATAGCCATGGCAATAGGGGCAATGCAGTGCGGAAATCCCCCAGCATTCTGCAAATCCTTTGATAGCGGGCATTTCATCTTTTACGCCGGTAGCAAACAGGAGTCTTTTAGCTGCAAACTGTTCGCCTGCAGCGGTGGTAACTGTAAAGCTTTCCGTGGTGGAAGTGGCGCCGGTTATTGTTCCTTCCTGGAAACGTACGCTTGGGTATTGCAATACCTGGGCTTTGGCCGCAGCCGCTATGGCGGCGGGTGTAGCGCCGTCCTGGGTGAGAAAGTTGTGGGAATGCGGCGTTTGTCGGTTACAGGGTTTGCCGCTGTCTACTATCAGTACCTGCCGGCGTGCGCGGCCCAGGGCCATGGCGGCCGACAACCCCGCATAGCTGCCCCCGGCAATGATCACATCGTATGTTTGCATATGGTGGTATTTAATAATGATGTAAGAGGACAAAAATAAGATATTGCAACTTTGTTGCAAAATTAAAATGCGTCACACGTAGTCGCCGGCGTTGGCGCGGATAGTGGAAATATGTTCTGCGATGAGGTGAAGGCGGTAATAGTATTTTTCAAAGATATCATCGTACATGCGGTGCCTGTTTTCCAGGAAAGCGTTCAGGGCTTCATAAATAAACTCTTCAAAAGTATGGTGTTCACTCACTTTGATCACGCATTCAAAGACGGGCTCCATGCTGGTGGCAAACTTCGTTTTCACCTGGATATCCGCCATACAGGTGATCATATCTTTATACAGGTGAGGGGCTTTGGCGAACGGAACATAATGGATAGCGGTAAACCCATCTTCATCATACACGTATTTATTCACTTCTTCCGACAATAAAAACTGCACTACCTCCCGGTTATTATTATGACGGGTAGCCAGCAGCAAAGGGGTATCCATACTGGCCAGTACAAAATTGAAGTGGATGTTGTGCTCGATGAGGATCAGCAGTATGTCCGTGATGGCCGCCAGCCGGTGATGTTTGAAGATATAGGCAATGGCAAACAGGTAATCGGGGTTGCTGACGTGAAGGGAGGCACCTTTTTTCAGCAGGTATTGTACAGCCTGCGGCTTATTGGCGCCTACTGCACAGAAAATGATTGGAATAATACCTTCCTTTTTATAATGGATGTCGGCCCCGCCTTCTTCAATCAGCAGTTCTGCTGCCTCAAAAAATATTTCCTGGTATTCCAGTAAATCGCATAGTAGTTGCGACCGTTCCTCCAGTGAAAAAAACGAAAGGTTATATCCGAGGAGGGTGATCATTTCATCTGGCTCCTGACTGTTTCTTAGCTTACGTTTCAGGTCGTACAGTGAAATTTTTTGCATAGCGTTTTCATAGTGTAATATCAGCTGGGAGAGAACCATTACATAGGATGAAAACGTGACTGTAATGATACTGCAATATTAGCAAAAAAAGCTATTTGTTTTCCTGGTGTCTCCAAAGCTCCTGGAAAGCGGCGCTGTTGGCGCGCAGGTAATGGAAAGTACCTTCAGACACAATGCGGCCCTGGTCGAGCACATAGATATAATCGAACTGCGGGAGCAGATGGAGTCTATGCATGGCTGAAATAATGGCTTTGTCGGAGAATGCCTGGAACATTTTTTCGTAGATCATGGCTTCGGTTTTGGGATCCACACTGCTGGTAGGTTCATCCAGGAGGATCACCTGGCTGTTGCGCGCTGCGAGGATGCCACGGGCAAGCGCCAGCCGTTGTTTTTGTCCGCCGGAAAGGTTCACGCCTTTTTCACGGATATCGGAAGCCAGTCCCTGTGGCAGCATTTCCACTACTTCCGAAAAGTGGGCGCTGCTGCACACAGCCATGATTTCATCCGGCTGAAAGGGCAGGCCGAGCGTAATATTATATTCGATGGTATTTTCAAAGATTTCGGGTTCCTGCGGGAACAGGGTGACGCTTTCATTCACGGTAGCCAACGGTAATGTGGCTCCGTTTACCTGTATCATCACGCCGGGTTCGGGTTCATAGAGTCCGCGCAAAATAGCCAGCAGCGTACTTTTTCCACTGCCGCTTTCCCCAATTAAAGCGATCTTTTTCCCTTTCTCCACCAGGATGTGGAGGTCGTGTAGGCGTTGCGGCGCTGCGTTATCCTCATAGGTAGCCGTGTGCGAAAAGCTCAGGGAGCTGATGGTGATCTGCTGCCAGTCGACCGGCAGTTCCGGTGCAGCGTCTGCCCGGTGGTGCTGCGTATAGGCGTCGCTGATATTGCCGGCGGTACCCACCGCGGTATTGTATTGCACTACGTCGGTATATTGCCAGGCAACATCCTGGAACACGCTAGTGAACTGGTTTACATATCCCAGGAGGGTCACGAGTCCCGCTACATAGAATATTTCTCCCGGTACCCAATGCTGGAAAACATAACCTATAGCAATAACACAGTAAATAAGTGAAATCATCATTTCTGCTACAAACCATTTCCATTCGTTGATCACGGTGTTTTTCCGGAAGGGTGGCCATATGCGTTTTATCTTTGCCAGTAAACCGTTTTCCATGCTCTTTTCCAGCCGCAGGGTAATAACGGTCATGATATTGGAAAGGCTATCGAACAGCGTGGCAGATACTACGTGTTCGCCTTCATTTATTTCATTGAGTGTTCTGATAAAGGGGCGGTCGAACCGCAGCACAATCCATATACATAGCACGCCCAGCGCAATGCCGATACTTCCATAGAGGGGAGAAAAATACAGCATGGCGATCATGGAAAACAGCAGTTTACAGATCGCGTGGAGGTACATAAAGCCGCGTTCAAAGAACTCTTTCAGGGCTTCGTATGCTTTTCTGATACGGTTGATCACGGCGCCGCTATGGTTATCCTGGTGCCATTTTACGGGAAGATGGAGGGCCTGGTGATAGCGTTCCTGCAGGAAGTTCCGGCTCAGGTTAAATGCCAGGTGGCGCTCCATTACGCGGGCGGGGCCATGGAAGCACCATTCCAGGAATTTAAGTCCGAAGTAGGCGGCGCCAAAGATCATTGTATACCGGGGCAGATGGGCGCTGTCGCGTTGTATGCTCCCGATAAACCAGCCGAACAGCACCGGGTTCAGGGAAAAGATTACATTGGCCATCAGGAAAAGGAAATAGACCAGCAGGTATTTCTTACGCTCTTTCCGGGCATATTTCCAGGCGGTTTTCAGTAACGAGACATATGGGTTGGGCATGTTTCCGGGTTTAATCATTGGCCCTTAAAAGTAATGTTTTACGCTCAATTTGTATCGCAATGGCGATGAACAAAACGAAGTTCCTTACTGTTATGGTACGATATTAGCACTTCCTCTTACGTAAAAACTTACCATATGAAAAGGTTCTTTGTATTAAAAACAATGGTGCTCCTGCTGATGGGAGCCGTTATATCTACCGGCCTTTTTGCACAGGAAACAAAAGCGCAGCAAAAAGCGGATAAAGTAGCTAAGATCAAATCCCTGATTGACTCGCAGAATTACGTTTTTGTAGCGCAGAATGCCCTGCCCATGAGTGGCCGCATGCGTAATCTTACATCGGAGTACAACGTAATAGTAGCGGCCGACTCCGTAATCAGCTACCTGCCTTATTTTGGCCGTGCCTATACATCGGTGGACTATGGCGCCACCAGGTCGCCGCTGGATTTCAAAACCAAATCTTTCGACTATAACGCCACTCCCGGCAAAAAGGATGGCTGGAATATTACCATTAAGCCCAAAGATCACAGATCAGTACAATCGATGAACCTGAGCATTTCCAGCGAAGGCTATGCATCGCTCCAGGTAACCAGCAGCGACAGGTCGCCGATCAGTTTTAACGGGTATATAACAGAAAGAAAAGTTAAAAAGAAGAAATAACGCAGAGCGGAGGTTGTCTTACTCAGGATTAAACTTATTACATTGATTACGCTGATTTGATCACTTTTTGATTTAAAAGATTTGGGGAGATAGAAGCGGAGGTTGTCTTACTCAGGATTAAACTTATTACATTGATTGCGCTGATTTGATCACTTTTTGATTTAAAAGATTTGGGGAGATAGAAGCGGAGGTTGTCTTACTCAGGATTAAACTTATTACATTGATTACGCTGATTTGATCATTTTGGATTTTAAAAGATTTGGGGAGATAAAAGCGGATATTTTCGCTTATATCTCCCCAATTATTTAAAATCCTTTATAAAATCTAAAAGTAAAAATCAGCGTAATCAGCGAGAAAGACAAAATCCGCGTCTCCCCAAATCTTTTAAAATCCAAAGTGATCAAATCAGCGTAATCAATGTAATAAGTTTAATCCTGAGTAAGACAACCTCCGCACAAATCCTTACATTAGCGTAGCAATAAATTTTTCTGCAGATGGACAACCATGTAAAGATTACGACGCTGTTCCTCGACATAGGCGGCGTATTATTAACTAACGGATGGGACAGGGCCGCGCGTAAACTGGCTATACAAACTTTTGGGCTGGATGCATTGGAAACGGAAGAACGGCATCACCTTACCTTTGATACTTACGAAGAAGGTAAACTCACGCTGGACGAATACCTGAGCCGCGTAGTGTTTTATGAAGACAGATCCTTTAGCCGCCAGGATTTCCGCGAGTTTATGTTTGCCCAGTCAGCGCCGTACCCGGAGATGCTGGAGCTGATCCCACAGCTGAAAGAAAAATACAAACTGAAAATTGCTATTGTTAATAATGAAGGCAGGGAGCTGAATGAACACCGGATCCATCATTTTAATATCAGCCGTTTTGTTGACTTTTACATTTCTTCCTGCTTTGTACATTTCCGCAAACCCGATGCAGATATCTATAAGATAGCGCTCGATATTGCACAGGTTAAACCTGCGGAAGTGGTGTATGTGGAAGACCGCTCTATGTTCATCGATGTAGCTGCGGGTCTTGGTATCAACGGCGTTTGCCATACAGATTATGAAAGCACCGTAAAAAAACTGGCGGCTTTCGGATTGGCGTTGTAGCGGATTTTGTCTTTCTCGCTGATTACGCTGATTATACTGATTTTTACTTTGGATTTTATAAAGGATTAAGGGAGATATAAGCGAATTTGTCCGCTTATATCTCCTTTAATTATTAAAATCTAAAAATCCAAAGTAAAAATCAGTATAATCAGCGTAATCAGCGAGAAAGACAAAATTCGCTTTTATCTCCCTTAATCCTTTATAAAATCCAAAGTAAAAATCAGTATAATCAGCGTAATCAGCGAGAAAGACAAAATCCGCTTTTATCTCCCTTAATCCTTTATAAAATCCAAAAGTAAAAATCAGTATAATCAGCGTAATCCTGAGAAAGACAAAATCCGCCAGGTTTTTTACCGCTGGTGTAATTTTTTTGCCCCCACTGACTACTTTCTTGTAATTAATTTCTATTTTGGCACCCGTGATCAAAATTAGTCCAGTCCCACGTTTAGCGATAGTTGAGAATTTAAATTTCATTAACAATTGGGGTTGCCTATATAGAAAATAATGATGTATTAGCTATAGAGCTAAATGCATTTAGCAATCAATGTAAACTTTTTAAAAAAAATCCAGATCTATGCTTAGATGGAACAAGTTCCGTCCAAAGTTGAAACAGTTACGTGTGTACGACCGGAGAACTTTGGTATTGATTTTAAGTATTGGCAGTTGTCAACAGATGATGGCACAGAACAAATTGCCATTAACAGATTTATCTGCATTTCAGCAGCCCGCAGCCAACTGGCGTATAGCCGGTGGCGTTAAAGCAGACCTGCAACAGAACAACCTGCTGCAAACAACTGCAGGTACAGGCATCCTGGTAAACCTGCCTGAAAAGAATGCACATGGACAGGACCTTTTCAGTACACTGCAACATGGCGACCTGGATCTCGAACTGGACTATATGATGTCCAAAGGCTCTAATTCAGGTATTTATTTACAGGGAAGATATGAAATCCAGCTACTCGACAGCTGGGGCACTTCAGCTCCCCGCGCTTCCGACAACGGAGGGATCTACGAACGCTGGAACGACAGCAAACCGGAAGGACAGCAAGGCTACGACGGTCATGCTCCCCGCCAGAATGTAAGCCGCGCGCCCGGCTTATGGCAGCACATGAAAATTTCATTCCAGGCGCCCCGCTTTGATGCCGCCGGCAATAAAACCGCCGATGCCGTTATCCTGAAGCTGGAACTGAACGGTGTAACTATCCAGGAAAACGTAGTGCTTTCCGGACCTACCCGCGGCGCCGTACAAAATAATGAAGTAGCTTCCGGCCCGCTCCGTATCCAGGGAGACCACGGCACCGTAGCTTTCAGGAACATCGTGATCAATAACTACAGTGCTCCCAGACCAACACTGGAAGGCATAAAATACAGCGTGTACAAGGGAGGCTTTGATAAAGAACCCGACTTTGCTACCCTGAAACCCTTAACTACCGGAACTTCCGCGCTGCTGACCTCCAACATTGCAGGTTTGCCGGACAACGACTTCCTGGTGCGTTACACCTCTACCATCGCCATTAAAACCGCTGGTAAATACAACTTTAACCTGCATACCTCCGGCGGCGGCGGCGTATTGAAGGTAAATAACCAGCCTGTTGTCACACCACGGGGCTGGGATGGCCACGGCAGCATTGAATTACAACCCGGCAGTTACCCGGTGGAAGTGCTGTATGTCAAAAATACCGACTGGGCAAAACCGTCCATCACTTTATCCGTGAGCGAAGCCGGTATCCGCGAATTTGTGATCAGCGATGCCAACGTACCGGTGGATGATCCTACTGATCCTATCCTGGTAACAGCCAACGAAAACACCGTGTTGCGCAGTTTCATGGATGTACCTGGTGGTAAACGCGTGGTACACGCCGTATCTGTGGGCAGTCCTGCTAAAGTGCATTACACCTACGATATGGACAATGGCTTACCCTTCCAGGTGTGGCGCGGCGAATTCCTGAACACCACGCCTATGTGGCACGACCGTGGCGATGGGTCTTCCCGTCCGCTGGGTACTGTGCAGGTAATTACCAATCAACCTGCGCTGGCCATTGGTAAACTGGCCACCAAAGAAACTGCCTGGAGCACTGATACCGCCGGTACCGGCTTCCGTCCAACCGGCTATTCACTCGATGAAAGCGGCAAACCTACTTTCCGCTACAATATCTATGGTACTGCGGTAACAGACGATATCAGCGTGCTCCCGGAAAACCAGGGTATTCACCGTACCGTTACGGTGAAGCAACCTGCATCCGACCTGTATCTGCGTATAGCCGAAGGCGATAGTATTGAGCAGGTGTCTCCCGGATTATATGTGATCGGCGACAAATCTTATTATGTGAAGATGGATGATGCCAAAGCGAATCCTATTATCCGCAACCAGAACGGCCGCGCGGAGCTGATAGTGCCGGTACAGGCGAAAACAGGTTATGCGGTTATCTTCTAAGCAGCAACACTAATGACTATTATGAAACTGAATTATAAAAGAATTACAGCAGGAATAGCCGCAGGCATGTTCCTGATGACAACGGCCATCACGCCTGTAAAAGCACAGGAGTCCCCGAAGGAAGAGGACTTTTTCCGCATCGCGCGTATCAGCTCACCCGAAGGCACCCTGCTGGAAGTGGGTGGTTTATGCACCCTTCCCAATGGCGACCTGGGTGTAGCTACCCGCCGCGGCGATATATTTATAGTAGAGAATCCCACCAGCAAAACACCCTACTTCAGGAAAGTGGCCTCCGGGCTGCATGAAGTACTGGGGCTGGCTTACAAAAACGGTTCCCTCTACTGCGCACAACGCGGTGAACTCACCAAAATGACCGATACCAACATGGACGGTAAAATGGACCTGTTTGAAACCGTATACTCCTGGCCTTTATCCGGTCACTATCATGAGTACAGTTTTGGTCCGGTTCTGGGCACAGACGGCTCCTTCTTTGTTTCCGGCAACGTTGCCTTTGGCGATGAAGAATGGTGGCGTGGTGAAAGCAAGGTACCCTGGAGAGGCTGGATGATGCATATTACAGAAGACGGTAAAATGGAACCATTTGCGACCGGTTTCCGCTCTCCATGCGGACTTGGTATGATCGATGGAGAACTGTTCTACACAGAAAACCAGGGCGACTGGATGGGATCCGGTGGGTTAACCCACGTGAAGAAGGGAAGTTTTGTTGGACATCCCGCAGGCTTACGCTGGACCAATCTGCCAAATTCCCCGGTAAAACTCACCACGGAAGAACTGTACAGCAAAGTAGATCCGCGTTTCCGCAGGGATGCAAACGGTCGTGCTATCAAGCCTGAAAACGTAGAGAACGAAAAGTTTGTGACGCTGTTTGATATGAAGAAATATTTCCCTGAAGTACAAGTGCCCGCTGTTTGGCTGCCACACGGTATTTTAGGTATTTCCAATGCACAGCTCACCACCATCCCCGAAGGTGCTTTTGGTCCGTTTGCCAAACAAGTGCTGATCGGCGATCAGGGACAGAGCAAAATTGTACGTGTATTCCTGGAGAAAGTAAAAGGTGAATACCAGGGCGCTGCCTGGGATTTCAGAAGCGGCTTCCAGTCGGGCGTACTGCGCCTCGCCTGGGGTAAAGACGGTTCCCTCTTTGTAGGTGAAACCAACCGTGGATGGGGTTCTGCCGGTGATGCCAACCAGGGCCTGCAACGCCTGGTATGGAACAACAAAGTACCGTTTGAAATGAGAACGGTAAGCGCCATGCCTGACGGTTTTGAAATTACTTTCACTTTACCGGTAGATAAAAAGTATGCAGAAGATATCGCTTCTTACAATGTAGAAAGCTTTATCTATAAATATCACCCGGTATATGGCAGTCCTACTGTTAATTCAGAAAAACTGACCATCAAAGGTGTACAGGTATCTCCCGATGGTATGAAGGTTCGCCTCGTGATCGACGGGCTGCGCCAGTACTACATCCATAAGCTGTCGCTGAATGGTATCCGTACCCAGGAAAATTCCTATTCACTGGTACATCCTGACGTGTACTACACCCTGAATAACATTCCTGATGGTGCAAAGCTGGCAGTTGCCGCACTGAGCACTAAAAACTCTGCTGCCAAACCAACTACTACGGCTACCAAGGTGGCGGATGCAAAAGCAGCTTCCACAGCAGCCAAACCAGCTCCTGCAAAGACGCTGACCTACGAGCAGATCAAGCCATTGCTGAACAAGTACACCTGTTCTTCCTGCCACAATCCTGATAAAAAGCAGGTGGGACCTGGTTTCCGTGATGTAGCAAAAAGAAATTATTCTGTTGCCAAGATACTGTCGCTGATTAAAAACCCGCAGGCGGAGAACTGGCCTGGCTATGCTACGCCAATGCCTCCGTTCCCGCAGGTGCCGCAGGCAGATGCCACGAAAATTGCTATGTGGATCAATTCACTGAAATAAGCGGATTTTGTCTTTCTCAGGATTAAACTTATTACACTGATTACGCTGATTTGATCACTTTTTGATTTTAAAAGATTTGGGGAGATATAAGCGAATATACCCGCTTGTATCTCCCCTTACTATTAAATCTAAAAATCAAAAAAAGTAGAATCCGAAAAATCATTAAAATCAGCGTAATCAGCGAGAAAGACAAAATCCGCTGAACTTTTTTCCGTTATCCCTGTTAACTATGTATCACTATGAAAAACACCTATAGCGGCAATGCCCTCCTGTATATGTTTTTCCCTTGCACGATATTACTGAAATGATGAAGATACGGTTGATAAACAGGCACAACATCTTGTAAGAGATGTGCAGGGGCGGGCCCTTAAGCGATGTAGCGCCCGCCCTTTTTTATTAAGTAAGACTGAACATGAACCCAATCCCATAAATATTCCGGATACTGATATTTTCATTCCCCTGGAAGTATTTGCGGAAGCGGGATACAAACACATCTAAACTTCTTCCTACAAAATAATCATTTGCTCCCCATACCTCGTGCAGGATATCTTCGCGGCGGATTACCTTATTGCTGTTGTGATAGAAGTGCAGCAGCAGGTCGCTTTCCAGCGGGGTGAGAATAGTTTCCTTGCCATTACCAATGAGCTTCAGGGAGTCTTTATGAAAGCGCATGCCTCCAAGTTCAATGGCATTGCTGGTGGCGATGCTGTTTACGATCTGGTTTCTTTTCAGGATATTTTTTATGCGGAGCACCAGTTCATCCACATCAAATGGTTTTACAATGTAATCGTCTGCCCCGATCTTCAGGCCGTACAGGCGGTCCTTCTTTTCACCACGCGCGGTGAGGAAGAGGAACGGAACGCTGGGTTGTATTTTCACCAGTTCCTGCGCCAGTTCGAAGCCGTCCATTTCGGGAAGGTTGATGTCTATCAGAATAATATGCCAGGCTGTAGGAGTAGCGGTAAACGCCTCCAACGCCGATCGCCCGCTTTGTTGCCAGTCGACAGTAAAGTCCATCAGCTCCAGGTATTGCTTTACAACGTTACCCAGGTCCGTTTCATCTTCTACCAGCAGAATGTGATGTTTCATAGCGTTATATTTTTGAAGGTATGTTAATTACGAAAGTACTGCCAGCACCGGGTTCACTGCTCACCTTAATCGTCCAGCCATGCGCATCCACGCATTGTTTTACATAATAAAGGCCCAGCCCCAGGCCTTTGGTGGGCCTGGACAGGTTAGGCTGGTGCCGGTAGAATTTTTCAAAGATATGGCGGAGGGTAGCAGCGTTCATGCCGATACCATTGTCTTGTATGATCAGTGCGATGGATTCTTTTTCCTGCAGCGTGGTAATGGTAATGACCTTCTCTGCCTGGTCGTTGTACTTCACGGCATTATCCAGGATGTTTTGCAGCAGGGTGGTAAAATGAAAGGTGTCTGCTTCAATCATTACCGGTTGGCCGCTGTTGTGAAAATGGAAGCGGACAGGCTGTTTCATGGTATTAAGACTATACACTGCCAGTATCCCGCTGATCAGTTCATTCAGATCCGTGGTGGTGGTTTTGAGCGCCAGTTTCTCTGTGGCTGCAATATTGATCACCTTTTCTACCAGTAGTTTCAGGCGTTCTGCCTGGCGGTGGATGATTTCGGACAGCGCGGTAACGCTTTGTTTATTATCCAGTGTTTTTTCATTCTGGATATTTTTATTAGCAACGATGATAGCAGTGATGGGCGTGTTAAACTCGTGCGTAATATTATTGATGAAATCGGATTTCATATCTGACAGATGCTTTTGCCGGATCCATTTGAAGAGTGTGATGGCAAACAATGTGATCACCGCCAGCAGGGTAAGCAGGCCGGGGAGGATGGTATATTTCATTTGCCGGAGCACCAGGGTGCGGCGGTTATAGGGATCTGCGTAAAATGAGAACGACAGGGAATAAGAATAGGGCAGGGGCGAATTGGCCACCAGCGAAGACGCTGCGCTGTTTTCATTGAGCTTCGGCAGGTTGCCGCAAATAAAGAGTCCCATTTCCTTTTGCCTGTCGGCCGGGATGAGCGGGTACTTTTTAAAGCGGTTGTATACGTTTACATACTGGCTGTCTTTGAACTTGATATCCAGCCGGTGAATACATAAAGCAAACAAGAGGGAGTCTTTGATCCCGTCGTTGGCCTTGATGGCTTTCAGCATGCTGTCGGTGTTCTCATGCTTTACCAGTTCCCGGATGATGCGGTTCACGAGATGTTGTGCGGCGGTGTCGAAGCCGTGGCGGTTGGTGTTATACAGTTGTTCCAGGTAAGGGTACTGCGGCACAATGATACTGTCCAGCAGCGGCTGCCCTCCCGGGAACAGCTTATCATTGGCGATGGCCAGGTTATAGGCTTCGCCGATCCTTCCTTTTTCCACGTAGTTAAAACGGCTGTCCAGCAACTGATAGGTATTATATATCAGGAAAAACTGTACAATAGCCAACGCGATAATACAGATAACAGCTGTCAGGATATACAGCTTGATAGAATGCCTCATGCTTCGCTTTATTACTTTTGGTTGACCTTTCCTGTTCTTCACTTGATAACGACGTCCGTTCCCGATGCTTTTAAGTTTTGTTTACAATCCGTTAGGGATTTTTTAAAATTGATTCGATTCCTGTTGGCTATTTTCACCATTAAGATACTACTTTTTTGATATCAGAAAATCGATTTAGCATTTTTTATAAAATCCCTGTATGAAGAGATATTTATGTAATGTATTATTAGCTGGTTGCAGTCTTTTTACCCTTGCCGCTTTTGCTGCAAAAAATGCAGGATGGATGGCGCCCGTGGTGAAGGATACTACCGCTATGCCGCCGCTTACCTGGAAAGAGCATTGGTTTGAGCATGCGCAGGTGATGCGCAGGGTATTCAGCAACTCGTCGGTGACGGTGTATTACGACAAAGAAACGCCTGAAAGCATTACCTGGCCGGACACGTTGTTAACGAAGGTATGGAACTACACTACTAAAACTTATGGCGCCTTTGGTAAGGATAATCGCCTGTTTGTGCTGTTGCATACCGGCAAATATGGCGGCGGGCACCCGTCTACCTATTTCGATGGTAGTCACGACTACCGCAACGTGATTGATGTGGGGCATGAAGGTGATTGGGTGAGTAATACCGGCTGGAACCTGGATGCCGCTGTGCATGAGGTGGGGCATATTGTGGAGGGCGCCGCCAAAGGAGTGCATGGGTCGCCTGCCTTCCCGATATGGAAAGACAGCAAGTGGATGGAGATCTATCAATATGATGTATACCGCGCATTGGGCTGGGATGCGGAAGCGCAGCGATGGTTTGATACGCAGATGAAGAATACAGATAATTTTCCACGGCCGGGTACACAATGGTTTAAAAACTGGTTTTACCCGGTTTACCATCAGTATGGCGGCGCCAAAGTATTAAACAATTTCTTTACCATACTGGCCGCCAATTTTCCCCGTAACGGTAATGGCTATACGCGCGATATGAACTGGGGAGAGTTCATACATTTCTGGAGCGGCGCTGCAGGTGTAAACCTGAAACCGCAGGCCACTATTGCTTTCGGCTGGCCCGCCAGTTGGGAGGAAGAGTTCCTGCAGGCGCAAAAGGAATTTCCCGGCGTAAAATATTAAAATCAAAAGCGGAGGGAAATTTCCCTCCGCTTTCAGCGTGTATAATACTTGCGCGCCATGAAGGAGAGTGGTAATCCGATCATGACCATCAATATGAGAATATTAATAACGGAGTTGACTAAACGCAGCGGTCCATGCGGTACCTGGCTTAACGGCAATACCACCAGGTTCATCACGCACCACACCAGTAACCCGTAAACGAGCCCTGTTGCCACCGGGTGCTTACGCAGTCCCGGTATCTTCGGATAAATGAGGAAAAAAACAAACGACCAGGCGAGCGCAATAAGATAGTGAAACAGTAATCCCCACCACATCATGGCCGGCTCCCCGCTAAAGGCCGCTTTACCAAATACACCGCTGCTGATGTATACCAGTATCCTGGTGACCGGCTGACCGTGGGTAACAATAAAAAAATGTACAAACGCAGAAAGAATGTCCAGGGTACCGGCAATAAGGCCGGCCAGTAAAACAGTTCCCGGAAAAGAGGAAACAGGACGCATGTGATTTGTTTTTATATGGTAAAACAGGATAGTGTGACTACATCTCTTAAATTAAAAAATTTTACTATAAAAACCTCACCATTGATAAGATTTTCACCGCTTTTATTAATAGATTATTAATAAATATTAAAAACAGCTTAAAATTTCAAGTATTTTTATTGATAATCATTCATATATAGTTGTAAATAATCAAAATTTAAACAAAGAGTTAAATAAACGCTTGTTTAAATTAAACGTTTGTTTAACTTTGTGAAGTCAAATTTAAAAAAGGAACATGGAAGAGTATAGTGAAAAACAGCTCTCAATTTTAACGGTTGCGGAGCGGCTATTTGCCGATCAGGGCTTTCATGGCACATCGGTAAGGGATATAGCCCAGGAGGCAGATGTGAATATCGCCATGATCTCCTATTATTTCGGTTCAAAGGACAAATTGCTGGAATCTATTTTCAAATATAGAATGGAGACTTCCCGGAAGTTCATCAATGAATTGTTGGAGAACGATACGATGGAGCCACTGGAGAAGATAAACAGTCTGATTGACCGGTTCGTCAACAAAATGCTCGGGGAGCAATACTTCCAGTGCATTATGAGCCGTGAACAGTTGAACAGCCAGCAAAGCCCGATCAGGGATCTTATCTGGCAACTGAAAGGAGAAATGCTCGGTCTGATGCGCCCCATCGTTACAAATGCCCAGGAAGCAGGCATCTTTTATAAAGATGTAGACGTGGAAATGCTGATGACTTCTTTATTCGGGACTATTCATCAGGTAATACCTGCCAAACATATATTGAGAACAAACCCTGAGGCGAAGGATTTGAATGACGATGAATACAGGGAGTATTTGAAAAACAGAGTAGGTACACATTTAAAAAAATTGTTCAAAGCAATCCTAACACATGAATTCTAAAAGCATATACACACGATTATATGCGCTTGCATCGGGAATACTGCTGACTTTTTTCTTTCAGACAGCATCCGCACAACAGAGCGTAAAACCGCTTTCGTTAAATGAAGCCATATCGCTGAGTATACAAAACAGCAAACAATTAAAGGTGAGTCACGCTAAAGTAGATCAGGCTACTGCCTCACTGAAAGAAGCCCATGAACGCCAGTTACCGGACGTAAGTGTTTCCGGTTCTTATTTGAGGCTTGCACAGCCTAACATCGACATGAAACTTAAGTTGGGAGATGATAGTAATGGTGGCGCCAAAAGTGAAAGCCCCAAAGTGAATTCGGCAGCTTATGGTATCGCCAGTGTATCCCTTCCCATCTTTTCCGGTGGATTGATACAAAGCGGTAAAGAATCTGCCCGTTACCTGGCAGAAGCTGCACGGCTGGATGTGGACAAAGACCGTGAAGATGTAATTCAGAATACCATTGCTGCCTACAGCAATCTTTATAAGGCAAAAGCCGCAGTAGCACTGGTACAGGAAAACATCCGGCAGTCGGATGAAAGAGTGAAGGAGTTTTCCAACAAGGAAAAGAATGGTCTCCTTGCCCGTAACGATCTTTTAAAAGCGGAGCTACAGCAATCCAATTACCAGCTGGCATTAATGGACGCTGAAAACAACCTGAAAATTGCCAACCTGAATATGGATATCATGCTGGGCCTTCCGGATAACACCGTGATCCAGGTAGACAGCACCGTATTTAAAGTAGATGATAAAGTAGATGGCCGCGGAGTGGCAGAGTTTGAGCAACTGGCTTACCAGAACCGTAAAGATGCAGCTTCTCTCAGCGCACGTGAAAAAGCCGCCAATGCAGGAATCAAAGGAGCGAAAGCAGATTATTTCCCGTCACTCGCAGTAACCGGCGGATATGTGGCAGCTTACATTCCTAATGTAATCACCATTACCAATGCGGTAAATGCAGGCGTAGGACTGAAATACAATCTTTCTTCCCTCTGGAAAACAGGATCAAAAGTAAGTAATGCAAAGGCGCAACTGGCAGAAGTGCAGGCCAATGAGGCGAAGCTCGTGGATGGTATTCACCTGGACGTATATCAATCTTACGAAAACTACCTCCTGAGCCATAAGAAGATGGATACTTATATCAAAGCGATAGAACAGTCGGAAGAAAATTACCGGATTACGAAGAACAAGCATGATAACAACCTGGCTACCACAACAGACCTGCTCGATGCCGACGTTGCAAATCTGCAGGCGCATCTCAACTATGCGTACGCGAAGGCAGATGCACTGGTAGCATATAACAAACTGTTACAGTCTGCAGGTATACTGGAATCCAACAATAAATAATACCAACAAACCAATAAATATCAAAGCCGTGGAAACGCAAACTCAAACAAAACCTACTAACAATATAAACATGCAGGAAACAACCGCCCCTAAAAAGAAAAGCAAAGGGTTCGTCATAGTGCTGGCAGTGCTGGTGCTGGGTGGCGGCGCATTCGGTATCACCAAGTATGTTCATGGTCAGCATCATGAAGAAACTGATAACGCGCAGATCGATGCCAATGTGAGCCCGGTTATACCCCGTGTATCCGGTTATGTGAAAGAAGTAAGGGTGAAAGATAACCAGGTAGTGAAGAAAGGAGATACGTTAGTGATCCTGGACGACCGCGACCTGGCCATTAAAGTACAGCAGGCTGAAAACGCCCTCTATGCCGCACAGGCTAACCTGGGCGCCGCACAGGCTACCACCGCCGCTGCTGAAGCCGGTATCAGTACCGCACAGGCGCAGGTAGGAACCATTGATGCACAGATCGAAGCAGCAAAAGTAAACCTCTGGAGAGCCAGCCAGGATTACGACCGCTACGCCAACCTGATCAAAGATCATTCGATCACCCAACAGGAATTTGAACAGGCTTCTGCTGCAAAACAAACTGCTGAACGTCAGCTCGACGTACTGGCCAGGCAAAAAGCTGCTGCCAGCCGTCAGACAAACGTAGTTAGCTCCCAGAGCGGCGCTACCTCCAAGCAGATCAACGTAGCCAATGCAGGTATCAAACAACGTGAAACAGATGTGGAAGATGCAAAGCTGAATCTCTCTTATTCCGTAATCCTCGCTCCGGAAGATGGCGTATTATCAAAAATCTTCGTACAACCTGGACAGTTTGTTACGGCGGGCCAGTCTTTATTCAGCGTGGTACTGAGCACTACTCCATGGGTAGTGGCCAACTTCAAGGAAACACAGCTGGATAAAATGAAACTGGGTCAGAAAGTGACCGTGCATATCGACGCTTATCCTGAAAAAGGACTGGAAGCAAAAGTAACTTCCTTTTCTCCGGCAACCGGCTCTAAATTCGCCCTGCTGCCTGCGGATAATGCCTCTGGTAACTTCGTAAAAGTAGTGCAGCGCTTACCGGTAAAAATCGAGTTCGATAACCCTAACGATGAACTGGTAAAACAGTTGCGCCCGGGTATGAACGTGCTGGTAGACGTGCATCTCAACTAATCATATACATGAATAGCAACGTATCCGGAGTTAATAATTAGTGGGAACCATGCAATAATTAACAGGCAGGCGTAATCGATTAGCTCTAACAACAGATCCTCAACAGAAAGGTCATGTTCGTCATTAATTATTAACTCCGGGTAGGGTTGTTCTCATTCAAAATATAATTGCTGCATGCAACAAGAATCATTGATAGAATACGGCTCACGCAGGGTGATCATTACGATCACCGCTATATTCTGCGCTTTGCTGGAGATAGTGGATACCACTATCGTAAATGTGGCGTTGAATGACATGCGTGGTAACATGGGCGCTACGCTCAGTGAAATCGGATGGGTCATCACTGCATACGCTATCGGTAACGTAATCATAGTACCGATGACCAGCTGGTTATCACAGCAATTTGGTCGTCGTAACTACTTCGCGGCGTCTATTATTATATTCACCGTTTCCTCTTTCCTCTGCGGTAACGCAACTGCCATGTGGGAGCTGATCATATTCCGCTTCATACAGGGTTTGGGTGGAGGTGCTTTGCTGGTAACTTCTCAAACGATTATCACAGAAAGTTATCCGCCTGAAAAACGCGGTATCGCCCAGGCCATTTACGGGTTGGGTGTAATCATCGGCCCAACATTAGGCCCTCCGTTAGGCGGTTTTATTACCGATAACTATTCCTGGCCTTATATCTTTTACATCAACATTCCTATCGGTGTAATCGCCACCCTGCTTACTTTGCAGTTTGTGCGCAGCCCGAAGTACGGAGCGAAAAGAGCGATGTCGGAGATAGATTTCCTCGGTATAGGGCTCCTGGCGGTGATGGTAGGAAGTTTGCAGTTTGTGCTGGAACGTGGGCAGGAAGACGACTGGTTCAATGACTCCACTATTACGGCCCTCACCGTTACAAGTGCATTGGCCCTGTTCTTCTTTGTATGGCGTGAGCTTACCTATAAGAACCCTATCGTGGAGCTGAGGGTGCTCAAAAACGGGAACCTCCGGGCAGGTACCATTCTCTCTTTCATCATGGGCTTTGGATTATACGGATCTACCTTTATTATCCCGCTGTACACACAGGGTTCACTGGGATGGACCGCTACCCAGTCGGGTATGCTGATGATCCCTGCGGCATTGACTACCGCAGTAATGATGCCGCTGATAGGTAAAATGCTGGAGAAAGGTATTCCACAACAATATATGGTGGCAAGTGGTATGTTCCTCTTCTTTGTTTTCTGTTTCTGGGGATATAAAATTATCACACCGGCAGATACCGGCTCAGATGCCTTCTTCTGGATGCTGATCGTTCGCGGTATAGGTATGGGATTACTCTTTATTCCTATCACCACGTTGTCACTGTCTGGTTTGAAAGGGCAGCAGATTGGCCAGGGAGCAGCTTTTACTGGTATGATGCGTCAGCTGGGAGGTTCATTTGGGGTGGCTTTGATCACTACCTTTATGGCCCGCCAGAATATGCTGCACCGGAGCGACCTGGTATCTAAACTGGATACCAACAACCCTGATGTGATTAACCGGGTAAACGGCTTACAGCAAAGTTTTGGCGCGAAGGGAATGGACCCGCACCAGGCACTGAATACAGGTTATAAATTACTTGATTTTAGTGTTACGAAACAGGCCGCCATATTATCTTATATGGATGTGTTCCTGTACCTGGGCCTGATATTCCTCATTTGCGTACCGTTTGTACTCATGGTAAAAGCTAAGAAAGCTGCGAAACTCGATCCGTCTGCTATGCACTAACGGAAACAGTTTTTCAAGATAAAATATTGTTGCAATAACAGTGTAACAGTTGTAGGTTTAGGTAAATAAGCCCCGATTTTAATCGGGGCTTTTGTTTTTTCAGGGGCAATGAATTAAATTCATAGAAATACCCCGCTATGGAAACATTCGGCCATGTAAGAATGGTGATAGGATTTATCCTGAGCCTCAGCATTGCACATCTGCTCAAAGGCACTGCCAAATTCATCCAGCATCCCAACCGGGAAAAGCCTTACTGGATACACCTTTCATGGGTAGCCTACATCTTTGTGATGCTGGTGCATTTCTGGTGGTGGGAAATGCCGTTGCACGCACTGAAGAAATGGACTTTCCCGGAATATATCTTTATCATCTCCTTTATTACCACCTTTTTCCTGCTCTGTGCACTATTGTACCCCGACGATCTGAAAGATTATAAAGGATACCAGGACTACTTTTACTCACGACGAAAGTGGTTCTTTGGGGTGCTGGCGTTTTCGTTTATTGCAGATGTAATAGATACGCTGATAAAAGGACACGATTACTTTCATCATTTCGGGATAGAATACCCGATCCGTAATATCACGCACATTGTCCTCTGCCTGCTGGCCATCAGGATCAGTAACCGGACCTTTCACGGGGCGCTGGTTATTTTATTTATCTTATACGAGATGAGTTATGTATTACGGCTTTATTTGTCGGCCGCCACATGAGGCATTTACAGGCGGATGCCTACTTTTTTATAGATGAAACTCAGCAGCCATGCCGGCCCGATGAGCAGAAATTGCAGGTCCTTGAAGAAGGAAGGTTTTGCGCCTTCTATTTTATGGCCGATAAACTGCCCGATCCAGGCTGCTACAAAAATAAACAGCGCCACCTGCCAGATCACCAGCTGAGTGGCCGCTATAAGGCGCCATAGCCATAAGCAGATCACCCCTATCAGCAACATGCCAGCCGCCAGAGAAGGAGAGAGGCGCAAATAGTAAATGATCAGTAACAGCAATACCACATGCGCTACCGAAATGTAGGAACGTACGCCACCAATGGGCAATGGGATCGCGTATAAAAATCCGACGATACTAAAAAAAATAGCGGGTACACAAATCCAGTGAATCAGTTTGTTGGTATGGTTACGGTGGCTGCTGCCGTACTCGTCCAGCCATTGATGGATTGTTCTCATAGCGGTGGCGGTTTATAAAGTGCTGGTATTAAAATACGTTAAATAAGCGAAAATGAGTACTTCAGAAATTTCTTTACCAACAAAGCAATATCCAAATATGTTCTTATTAATCGTTTTGAATTGATAGATTTGAATCAGGAAGTCATTAACTGAAGTATTATGGAAACCATTGGATTTATCGGCACTGGCCATTTAGGCTATCCCATTGCAGAGAACCTGCTGAAGGCAGGATACACTTTAAGAATTTATAACCGTACGAGGGAGAAGGCGTTGCCGCTGGAGCAGCTGGGCGCTATACTGGTGGGCAGCCCGGAGGAAACTGCCGTTAAAGGAGGAATTGTACTGAGCCTGGTAGCGGACGACAAGGCGCTGGAAGCAATAGCTACCGATGCGCTGGTGCAGGCCCTTGGTGAAGGTGGTATCCATGTGTCTATGAGTACGGTATCACCGGATATTTCCAGGGAGTTGTCGGCGGGTCATGCAAAGCACGGGGTGTTATTTGTAGGGGCGCCGGTATTTGCGCGTCCGGAAGCGGCGACCGCGAAAGCGGGTAATTCGGTAATTTCCGGTCCGGCTAAGGCTAAAGAAAGGATCCGTCCTTTATTGGAGGCTGGATTTGCCCGCAACATTTTTGATCTCGGAGAAGACGCAGGCAGCGCCAATGTGCTGAAGCTGATGGGTAATTTTATGATTGCCGGGGCGTTGGAACTGATGGCAGAAGCCTTTGCGCTGGCGGAGAAAAACGGGGTAGATCCCAGAGAGGCATATGAAATGCTCACGACTACTTTATTTTCGGGTCCCATCTTCAGGAATTATGGAGCCATGATCCTTGACCGTAAATTTACGGGTAATCCTTCTTTCAGTGCGGAATTAGGGTTGAAAGATATGGACCTGGTATTGCAAACGGCGCGGAAATCGCATACCGCCGATGCCGCTGGCTAACCTGGTGCAGAACCGGCTCACAACCATCCTGGCGAAGGATATACATGATGCCGACTGGACCGCGCTGGCTTCCGGTGCGCTGGAAGACGCCGGACTTACTGTTTAATCTTTACCGGCCATAGCCGCTACGGTCTTTTCTTTGGACGCCTGGCGCGCTATGGCGTCTTCCCGGTGCATGGTTCCCCAGTCGGAGATATGCTGCAACATACTTTCCATACTCCATCCCAGCGGGGTGAGTTCGTATTCCACCCGCGGGGGCACTTCCGGGTACACGATCCGCTTAACGAGGTGGTCGTTTTCCAGTTCCCTTAACTGCAATACCAGCACTCTTTCCGAAATGCCGGTGATCGACTTTTTCAGTTCGTTATAACGTAGTTTACCATCCAGCAATCGCCACAGTATGCTGGGTTTCCAGCGTCCGCCGATCAACGACAGGGTATATGCTGTGCCGCAGTCGCCGCGCAGCTGCTTTCCGTTGATGGCATTAGAGGAATTTTCTTTTCGCATACGTTCAAATTTTCTTTTTCCGGGTATAAACGGGTATAAAGATACGCAATGCGCTGCTATCGTAAAGGATAACGCTATCCTTTTGGTAACCCTGTCCAGGGGAGCTTTATTAAACAACAAGGGAAGGCATCACGGCCTCCCCTTTTTGTTATGCCTGCGGCAGTGACTATTCTGCCTGTTTACCGGCTTCGTTTTTCTTTGCCACGTCTTCCAGCAGTCTGAGTCCGAGCAGTCCGCTGATCGGTCCGTTGGCGCTGTCTCCACCGTTGATGAGTACATCCGGCATGATACGGATCTGCTGCGTGCCGATGGCTTCCATTACTTTCAGTTGGGTAAAGTTGTTGCCACCCATTGCTTCCACCGCCAGTTTATAGGATTCTGCGCTGGACTGACCAATAGCCAGGATCTTTTCTGCTTCTGCCTTACCAGTGAGGGCAATTTTTTCCGCATCCGCTTTTGCAATCCATTCAGTACGCTCCGCTTCTGCCTTGGCCAGCAGGCGTATTTTTTCTGCTTCACCGCCGGCCAGTAATTTCATCCGGTCGCTTTCCGCGTTGGCTTGCAACCGCACGCTGTTGGCGTCACCGGTCGCTTTTTTCACGGAGGCGTCTGCATGTCTTTCCGCAATCCAAACACCCTGGTCGGCTTTTACAATTTCCTTCTGCATTTCTGCAATGGCGGTTTCTTTTTCCAGCGTCTGGCGGGTTTCCTGTGCCAGTCGTTCTGTATCATAGGTGATTTTCTGTTCTTCCGCAATTTTACGGTCGGTCAGTGTTTTCATCAGTGTTTCCGGTGGCACAATGTCACCAATGAGGGTATCTACCCCGAACACATTATACTGGTCCAGTACCTGGCCGATATGCTCCTTCGCGGAGGTTTGCCGTTCCTTACGACTGGTGAGGAAACTGATCACATCTGATCCCTGGGCGGAGTTACGGAAGTAGTTACCGATGGTGGGTTCCAGCACCTGTGTGACCAGGTTGCTCATATTACCAAAGCGGGCAATTACTTTGGGGGCTTCGGTAGTAGGGATGTGGATGATCTGTGCCACGTCGAGGTTAAAAGTAAAACCGTCGCGGCTCCTTACGGTGATGGTAGAGAGGTTCTTATCCAGCTGGTGGGCTTCACTTCTGGCGGTGGCCCAGTTCAGCACCAGGTTGGTGGTAGGTACCAATTCTACTTTCATGATATAGGGATTAACAGGATACTTACCGGGTCCCAGTGGTTCTGCCCATACGCCTTTGGTACCTTTGGCCACAATATTACCGTGTTTGAATTCTGCGCCGCTGAGATCCACGCCATCATTACCCACGAAGGAAATGACCACCCCTACATGGCCGATCGCGATTTCCGTCATGCGAACCATTTCCAGTTTGGCAAACCAGGGGTTAATAAAGTAGGAGCCGGCCAGGATCACCTGTTCCTGCAAGCCTTTGTAACCGCCTTTTTCGAGGAAGGCATCCACATCCTGGAAGTTGTTGTGTTTGTCGATGGTTTTACCCGCAATGGAGCCGGTTTCAATGGCTTGTCCTTCGAGGGTAGTCACAATTCCTACCGCATTGTCGGGGATGGACAGCATGTCCGTGATTTCCACTTCAAACAGGAAGGTATTGATACGGTATGATCCGGGCGTGATAATAGCAGTTTGCCGGCCTTTGCGGCCACCATTCCGGAGAAAGGCCACTGCGTCCTGGAAGGAGTCGCAGGGAACCTTGCGGGCCAGGATAGCACCTGTTTCCAGTTCTGAACCGTCTTTAGCCAGTACCAGTCCTATTTTACCGGTAGGGATGATGGTAAATGGCTGGAAGGCAACGCTGTACTGCCAGATCCATTTCCAGAAGTATACGCCGGGAGCGAGTGTTTGCGCCTGGAAGCCAGCTTCGCCGTTGGTGGCGAGGATGCGGCCTTCCGGCAGTTCCTGTTTACCGATCAGTACAAATTTTTTAGTAACCAGACCAATACGGTCTTCCGGTACAATGACTACGCCAAAGCATATACGAAGAATTACTTTGTACAGTACAAGGCAAAGAATGGGCAGGCCGATAAGCAAAGCCCATCTGAGAAATGTGTTTTCCATTTGCAGGGTTGTTGTTAAGGTATGTATTTGTGTAAGATGAATTTAACGGCATGGCGATACGGCTGACGGACTTGTCAGATCAGGGTTTGGGCCATGCAGGTATGTTTCAGAAAAGTGGGGGCGAAGTGTTGAAGTTCGTAGCGATATAAGATATCAGGATGTTGTTGCCGGAGCAATGATCAGATTCCATTGAAGAATGAATTACGATGTAAAAGTGATGATTATTTTTCATCTGTCAAAATAATTCCGGGCAAACGATAGTTCCTTTAGCACGGATTTTCAGATAAGTTGTTCCGGATCATTTTTGCAAACTGTTTCAGATAATGCCGGGCAGTTTTTTTTGATATCCGTTGAAAATTTGTCCGTTTTTTTTGATTTTTGGAAAAACGCCCTATATTGGGAAGAGTTTAACCATTATTCACTCTGCTAAAACGATTTTTCCAAGCATGTCAACCAAATAGTTTTTTATATTTGTATAGCTTTAACGATTTAGCAAAACATTCTATTATTGAATTTATGACAAATTCCACGGCGTTAGGAATAGATATCGGCGGCTCTCACATTACCGCAGCACTCGTAGATCTTGGCACAAGATCCATCATAGAAAGTTCATGGAACCGCACACGTATTAACTCACAGGGCGAAGTAGCAGATATCATCGATGGCTGGGCGGCTGTTATCAGTGAGGTTTTCACCCACGCTTCTGAAGATGTACGGCACATCGGCATCGGGATGCCTGGCCCGTTCGACTATGAGCGGGGGATCAGCCTCATGAAAGGGCAACACAAATATGACGCTTTATACAACCTGAATGTAAAGGAATTACTGGCAACGCGCCTCGGAATTTCCCCCCAGCAAATCCGCTTTATCAATGATGCCGGCTGCTTCCTGCAGGGCGAAGTATTCAGCGGCGCCGGCAGGAATCACCAACAGGTAATTGGCCTTACACTGGGCACCGGACTGGGTTCCGCCATCTATCGCGACGGAGCAGCCAACGATGCCAATCGCTGGTGCGCTCCCTTTAAAGAGGGTATGGCGGAAGACTATCTCTCTACGCGCTGGTTTGTAAAACGCTATGAAGAAATAAGCGGCGAAGCAATAGCAGATGTAAAAGCGCTGGTAGCACGTATAGGCGTTGACGATAGGATACCGCAGCTGTTCAATGAGTTTGCGGTAAACCTCGGTACTTTTCTTACCACCTTTATTAAAGAAGAACAACCTGAAATTGTAGTGATCGGCGGAAATATCGCCAATGCGGCAGAACTGTTTCTTCCCCAACTAAAAAAAGAACTGGAAAAACAACAGATCACCATCCCGGTAGTTATAGCTATCCTCGGCGAAGCCGCAGCACTGATCGGCGCAGCCAGCTTATGGCATGCCTTCCAGGAAGCATAAGCACCACCCGTTCAGCAAAAACATAAAATAAAAAGAAGCTATTGGCGCAATGACCAAAGCAGGTAAGTTCCCGGAGCATATTCATCTCCGGAAAAAATATCCGCTCCGGTGCCTGTGCCAGTAGCTTTTTGTTTATTGCTTTCAGCTTTCTGCTTTTTCCTTTATATTAGGGGCATCAACCACTTCTAAATATTTACTGTTTGAAAGACCGCCTAATTGCAGCTGATAATATTTTGTGGAACAATGTCATCCTGGGGGATCAACAAGCCTACAGGGAGTTGTATGAAATGTATGCGGATATGCTTTTCCGGTATGGCCTGAGATATATAAAAGATACCAGCACGATAAAAGACTGTATCCAGGAGCTTTTTACCAGTCTTTATCACTACAGGAATAACCTGGCGCATGACGTGAACATCCGGTTTTACCTGCTCCGGTCATTCCGCAGGAAAATCCACCAGGCCGTAAAAAAGAATGCCACTATGCTGCATACTGCCAATCCGGAAGACTATTTCTCGATCTTCTATGAGCCGGATGCAGAACAGCTGCTGATTGCAGCGGAACAGCAGCAGGAATTGCTCCGGCTGCTGGCCCGTGAACTGAACGAATTACCCGCCCGGCAGAAAGAAGTCCTTTTCCTCAAATTCAACTGCAGCCTGTCGTACGAAGAAGTGGCGGGAATCATGAAAATAAGTGTACCAACCTGCCGCACTCTCGCCTACAGAGCGTTCCGGCAACTGCGTGCCAACATGGAAAAGGTACCGGTGCTGCCGTTAATGATCCTCTTAATGTCCTGGATTTCCCGGGAGCATCCCTGAATAAAAAAAGTTTCGTTCCGGAGTCTATATCCTGTTTGTTTGTTGCTCTATATAGCAAAGATGCCGAAAGATGCCTGATAAGAAACACCTGAAACTGGAAGACCTGCTTGGTAATGACCATGAGCCGCCTGCACAAAGCGATGATCCCGTGCAACAGCAAATGGCAGATGCCGTGCAACGCATGATCACAAACGCCGCCACAGAAACGTGGGACCCGGCCGATAAAGCCCTGCTGTGGCAGGATATCGCCGCGGGGTTAGCAGCCAAACCATTTGTGCACAGATACCTGTTCCTCAAAATCGCCGCTGCCGTCTTGCTGTTGTTGTCCGTGGCCACCTGGTTGTTCTGGCCCCAGGCTCCGCACTCACTGGTACAGTTTGCTCAGCAGCAACACCTGGAACGCGCCACCGATACCCGCCTGATCCTTGGGCAGCAACCCGCGATCGTAGTAAAAGGAAAAAACGCATCACTGGTATATGGAGGTCAAGGCGTAACCATCAATGCGGATAGTACCCTGTCGTCTACAGCTCCATACAATACGCTGTTGGTACCTTACGGCCGCCGCGCCCGCCTCCAGCTGGAAGATGGCACCATCGTGCTGCTGAATGCCGGCTCCCGCCTTGTTTATCCCGCTACCTTTCACCGGAAAAAACGGGAAGTATACCTGGAAGGGGAAGCCTTTTTTGAGGTAGCCCCCAATGCCGGATCGCCATTTTTCGTATATGCTTCACGTATAGAAACAGAAGTGCTCGGCACCTCCTTTAATATCAGCGCTTATCCGGACGACCACCAGCAAACCCTGGTACTGGCATCGGGAAGTGTGCGCCTCCACCTGCCTTCACAGCGCCGCTTCGGGCAACATTCCCGTCAGCTGCAACCCAACGAAATGGCTACGGTAGGCATGGAAAGCGAAACCCTGCAGGTAAGCACTGTGAATGTAGCAACCTATACTGCCTGGAAAGACGGGCGCCTGCTGTTTTACAGTACACCGCTGAAAGAAATCCTGAAAAAATTAACGCGTTACTATAATATACAGCTGGACCTTGCATCAACACAACCCGGACTGGAAACCTGTTCCGGCGACCTTGACCTGGAAGATCATCTTGAAAACGTACTTGACGTGATATGCGCTACCAACTCGCTGCGCTATGAGCGCCAGGGACAGCGCATCGTACTGAAAGAGAAAGACTAATTACCAAACATATCACCAAAAAAAAGCCGGAAGATGGTGGGACATCTTCCGGTTGCACAGCCCCGCCGAAGCGGGGACGGGCTTGTCTTTTTGTTTAACTAAAAAAACTGTAGTGAAGTTATGAAAAAAATCTATGCACAATGGCGGGTACCGCCAGGCAATGTTTTTGCCATTAAACTCCTGAGAACAATGAAACTGACTGTAATTTTACTGTTCATCGCTATCCTTGGGGTTTCTGCTACCGGCAAGTCGCAGGACGAACACCTCAACATCAAACTGCACCAGGGCACCTTGCCTCAGCTGTTTAACCAGATCCAGTCGCAAAGCCGCTGGCGTATCTTTTATAAAGATGAACTGGTAAACAGGGAACAACCGCTGACGCTTGATCTGCAGGACAAAAAGATCAACGAAGTACTGGACAAAGCCCTGTTAAATACAGGTCTCAGCTACCGCATCATGCGCAACCAGGTAGCCATCATTCCGAAGGAAAAAGGTAAGCCGGAGCAACGCCTGTCAACCATCTCGCTGTTGGAGGACAGTACCTATCTCATACGCGGACGGGTATACGATACGCATGAACCTCCGCAGGCGCTACCGGGAGTAACTATCCGGGTAAAAGACAATAACAGTCTTGGTACCACTACCGACGCCGATGGCTACTTCACCTTCCGCGCTAAAAAAAATGCGGTGCTTGTTTTTACGCAAATGGGGTACCTCGCGCAGGAATATACCATTATCCGGAGCCACAATGCACTGAATATTTCCCTGAAAGAAAACGTAGCTGCCCTCGATGAAGTAGTAGTGGTGGGCCTTTCAGAACAGCAACGGAAACATATTGCCAGCTCCATCAGCTCTGTAAATATTGCACAGCAAACCAATGGCAAGCCCATTACCGCATTATCACAGGCATTGCAGGGAGGCGTTACCGGTTTGCAGGTAACGCAAAGTTCCGGTCTGCCCGGTGGCGATGCTGCTATAATAAAGATCCGTGGCATCAGCACGACGAACGCCTCCAATCCATTGGTAATGGTGGATGGTGTGCCGATGGACATGAACTATATTGATCCCGTTACCGTGGAAAGCGTTACCATCCTGAAGGATGCCGCCGCTGCCGCTGTATACGGCGCCCGCGCCGCTAACGGTGTTATACTGGTAACGACCAAACGCGGCGTAGCCGGAAGGGTAGCCGTTACCTACGATGGCTATTATGGTGTGCAGTCGCCCTCCTCCATGCCGGCGCTGGTGGAAGCGCCGCAATATATGCGCATGTTTAACGAAGCACAGGTGAATGCCGGCAACGCGCCATTCTATTCGGAAGAAGATATTCAACATACAGCAGCCGGCGACGACCCGGTAAAATATCCTAACACCGACTGGCAGAAGGAAATCCTGAACCGCGCGGCACCTATTACCAGTCACTCGGTGGGAGTGAGCGGCGGTAACAGCCTCGCACGTTTTGCCTTAACGGCCAACTATCAGAACCAGCAAGGGATGATTCCCCTCAACCACTCCAATAAGTATAATATCCGCGCCAATACCTCCATTACCCTTACCAAAAAGTTCCTGGTATACATGGACATGCTGGCCATCAAACGAAATACTTTTTATCCTAACCGTCCCAATGGGAGTAATGGAAACAGGATATTGGAAGATATTTTCCGGGTACCGCCTACCATTCTTCCCAAATACCCGGCAAAAGATGGCGCACCGGTCATGTATGGCCGCTACGTGGATATTGTAAACCCGGTGGCCTACGCAGAACATGGCGGTCAATCTGCCAATGAGTACGGTCAATCCAGTATTAACCTGCAGCCTAAATGGGAAGTATTGCCTGGCCTGAATCTCCGCGGACAATTCAGCTTCCGGTTGAACAGCGACGTGACCCGCACTTCCCGTGACAATTATTACTTCTTTGATTATTATACCGGTAAACTGGTGCAAACATGGGGTGTGCAGCGGACTGCTGCTATGGATAGGACTACTTACTATTACGCAGGCGTAACGGCCGACTATACCTATGACCTGAAAGATCATCACTTTTATCTGATGGGTGGCTATTCACAGGAAGAGAACAATAGTAAATTCTGGGATGTAAATTCCCTGTTATCGTTTTATGGAAAAGTAAATTATTCTTATAAAGATAAATACCTGCTGGAAGGAGCCATTCGTACAGATGGTTCATCACGTTTTGGTCCGGGTCATAAATACGGTACATTTCCTTCCGTAGCGTTGGGCTGGAATGTACATAAGGAGTCCTTTATGGCGCCCGTATCTGTTATTAGCAGCATGAAGCTCCGTGCATCTTACGGCCGGCTGGGTAATGAGAATATAGACCTTTACCAGTACCAGAATATGATCAGCGCCACAGATGGCGTGGAATCAATTTTCGGTAACCCGGATATTACCTGGGAAACAGTGGACATGTTGGATCTGGGACTGGACCTGGCTTTGCTGCAGAGTAAACTGGAGCTTACGTTCGACTTCTACAACAAAACTACCAATGGTATTATTCTCAAGCCACCGGTATCTTATGTAGGCGGTATGGGCACTCCTCCCATCAACGCAGGCAAATTGCGGAACAAAGGAGTGGAGCTGTCGCTGAATTATAATGGTCGTATTGGTAAAGATGTCACCCTCTCTGTACGCCCTGGCGTTTCTTATAATAAAAACACCTTCCTGACGGTATTGGGCGGCCCTTATATCAGTGGCAGGAACATTGACAAGGAAGGATATGCACTGAAGAGTTTATATGGTTATAAAACAAATGGTTTGTTGCAGGCCGCGGATTTTAAACCGGATGGCACGCCGCTGGTACCAGTGATCGCTAATGCAAAACCAGGAGATATCCGCTACCTGGATCAGAACGGGGATAATGTCATTGATGGGAACGACCAAACAGTGATCGGCAATCCTACACCGCGCGCCGACTTCTTTGCCAACTTCCGCATCACCTATAAAAAATGGGAACTGGAAATGCTGTTGCAGGGCGTGAGTAAAAGCGATGCGGTGCTGTCAGGTATGCTGGCCTATCCATTGGATATGTCTTTTGACGGAGGTGTTCCTACACAATATTATGCAGACAACTACTGGACGCCTGAGCGTACCAATGCCCGCTTTCCCCGCTTAACCACTACACCGGATATCAATAAGCTGTCGTCCGATTTCTGGATCCAGAACGGCGCCTACATCAGGATGAAATATATCCAGCTGGGTTATAATTTCAGCAGCACTACGTTAAAACGTATAGGCGTTAACGGTGCCAGGGTATACCTGAATGCACAAAATCCGTTTGTATTCACTTCCATGAAACTGGTAGACCCTGAAAGCCAGGGCAACCAATGGACGTATGGCATTATGAAAATGTATACTGCAGGGGTAAGTATTCAACTATAACCATTCAACTTTTCGCAATGAAAATGAAATTCAACATAACGATGATACTGGGCCTGGTATTACTGTGTTCACCGGGCTGCAAAAAATTTCTCACCCACGATAACCCCTCCGGTGTTACCGACCTGGAGTGGTGGAAAACGGAGAGTCATGCCTATAATGCGCTTGGCTCTATTTATGCCGGGGTGCCGGCAGGTTCCAGCGGCAGGAATGTAATGTTCTGGTCGGGCCTGAGCGACGAAGCCGTTTGCCGCGGCGACTTCAGAGGTAACTACGATATTTACACCCGCGGATTGCAAAACCCTACCTGGGATGTGGCCGAATGGATCTGGCGGGATGATTATATAGATGTACGCCGTGCCTGCCGTTTTCTTGAAAACGTGGATAAATGTTTTATGGACGAGCAGCTGCGCACCCGTATGAAGTATGAAGCCCGTGCATTACGTGCCTTTTATCATATGGAGATCATGCTGTTTTTTGGTGACATTCCCATTGTAACAAAGTCCGTTACCCCGCTGGAGAACCGACTGAAAAGAGATCCGGCCGAAAAAGTATATGAATTTATCCTGAGCGAGTTAAAAGTGTGTGCGGAGAACTTACCGAAAGAATACGACAGCGATGAAACATGGCGTATTTCCGCAGGGGCCTGTAATGCGCTGATCGTGCGGTTGGCATTGTTTTTCCATCACTATGATGTGGCCAGGGATGCGGCGGCCAAGATCATCGGCACCGGGGTTTATAAATTACACCGCAGTGAAAAAGCAGGCGTGAACAGTTATGCGGAATTGTTCAGTTACACCGGTGAATTAAACAAAGAGCGTATTTTTTTCAAGGCCAATGGTTGTGACAACGCCTGGACCACCTTTGCGCCTTATGGCATCGGGGGAGAAACCTACGTGTCGCCCACGGCGCAGGTAGTAGATAACTTTGAAACAAAACAGGGTAAAACCCCGGCGGAGCTAGGCCCTGATTCCATGGCGATATACCGTAAAGATCCCAACTATAAAAATAACCGTGATCCCCGGTTGGCTGTGTCTGTCCTGTATCCCGGTCAGTCGTACCTCGATGCCAATTATATCCTTTCTCCTTTTGATAATGCTACCAACAACACCGATAAAATAGGTGTGCAGAAATCTACTGCCACCGGCTACTGGATCCGGAAATACCTTGATCCGCGCGACCGGCAGGGCAGGAGTGGGTCCCTCGATTTTATGTACATCCGTTACAGTGAGATATTGTTATCCTATGCAGAAGCCGTGATTGAGCTGGGCAACTGGCAGGATCCACTGATCATACAATATCTGAATGATGTTCGTACCCGGGCTGGCATGCCGGTGGTTGACCAGCAGCGCTACAATAGTGCAGCAATGCTGCGGCAGCTGGTGCGCCGGGAACGGCAGGCGGAGCTGGCATTTGAAGGGCAGCGGTATTTTGATATCCGGAGATGGGGTATTGTTAAGCAGGTAATGAACGGGCAGGTATTTGGCGCTACCAATCCAGAAACAGGTGTGGCCGTAAAGGTGCAGGACCGTTCGTATACCGACCGGGATTACCTGTGGCCCATACCGGAAAAGGAAATGTTATCTAACCCGGAAATGACGCAGAACACCGGGTATTAATTTTTTACCGTTTATCAAATTTTCGTTACTGTACTTGCATATCATCTTGTTAGATTATATCTTACCATTCATACAACCACGATGTGACAATACAGTGAATATATCATCATACAGTGAACTAATACTATCAATCAAAACAAATCCAGGCATTCAATTAAACTGAATTATGGCGAAACAAAACAGCGATTCAAGGCGGGCATTTCTCAAAAATTCCCTGGGAGCGCTTGCTGCATTTACAATTGTGCCCAGGCATGTGCTGGGCCGCGGTTACCTGGCGCCCAGCGACCAGCTGACCAAAGCCGTTATAGGCACCGGTGGCATGGGACGCGGCCACTTTGGCTACGCCGGCACCCGGGTAGTGGCGCTCTGCGATGTAGACCGCAGTCACCTGAAACTGGCAATGGACCAGCTGGGAGATAAAAGTAAAGGCGTAAAAACCTTTAGCGACTACCGCGAAGTAATCACCCTGCCAGAGGTAGATATTGTACACGTGGCCACGCCGCCGCACTGGCATGGTATCATTGCCGCAGACGCTGCGCGCGCGGGTAAAGACATCTGGTGTGAAAAGCCGATGACAGCCACCATTGGCGAAGGCAAACGCCTCGTGGAAGCAGTACAGCAACATGGAAGGATCTTCCGCCTGAATACCTGGTTCCGCTTTGAAGACCGTTTTTATGGAATGGGCACCACGGTGAAGCCGATTAAAAAACTGGTAGACAGCGGCCTGCTTGGCTGGCCGCTGAAGGTAACCGTAAGCAAGCATACGGGCTTCGACTGGAAATTCTACTGGGTAGGCAAAACCAACCTGGAAGCCATGCCGGTACCGAAAGAACTGGATTATGATATGTGGCTGGGGCCTGCGCCTTATCGTCCGTATAACCCGCACCGTGTGCATCAAACCTTCCGTGGTTACTGGGATTATGATGGTGGTGGTTTGGGAGATATGGGGCAGCATTACCTGGATCCTATCCAGTATTTCCTGGGTAAAGATGACACCAGCCCGGTAAGTGTGGAAGTGGATGCACCACAACAGCATCCTGATGCAGTGGGCACCTGGAGAAGAATTACCTACACCTATGCAGATGGCTGCCAGATCATCCTGGATGGTGATGGCGCCGATGAAAAGGCCGCTTATATAGAAGGACCCAAAGGAAAACTGTACCCGGGTTTCCGCTCAGATATCCAGGACCTGGAAAAGAAACTGGCTGCATTCCCTGACCCCGCCCCACAGCAAACAGATTTTGTGGACGCTGTAAAGAACCGCCGGAAGTTTGCGCTGAACGAGGAAAATGGTCATCGCTCCGCTACCCTCGTAAACATGGGTAAGATTGCCCTGCGCCTGAACCGCTCGCTGAAATTCGACCCGGTGAAACAGGAATTTATAGAGGATGCTGGCGCCAATGCGCTGATCTATCAGCCAATGCGCGGACCGTGGACTATCTAAACAATCAAGTAAACGAATTATGAAAAAGATACAATACTTACTCGTTGCATTACTGGTTGGCTGGAGTAGCCTGGTTTCCGCACAGGGGCCATCAGATCAGCGTGCGTTTCATACCAAAATAGCCGATGTGCTGGCGTTGATGCCGGCACCCAATAAAACGCAGTTTAACGCCAATATGGAGTCGATTGCGGCGCTGGGGGAAGAAGGGCTTACTACTATAGCCGGTATGCTGGCTGCGCCCGGAAAGGGCAATAATACGCAGCTGGAATATGCGCTGGCAGGATATGCTTATTATGTTACCCAGCCGGGAAAAGAAACCGTCCGCAAACAGGCTTCTGCAGCGCTTTGCAAAGCACTGGCAAAAACAGCGGAACCGGAAAACAAATTTTTCCTGATCACGCAGCTGGAAACCCTGGCAGATGATAACGCCACCGGCACGTTGCAATCGTATCTTACAGATAACCGTTTGTGCGACCCTGCTGCGCGCGCACTGGTAAAAGTTAACACGCCCGCTGCACAGCAGGCCCTGTTACAGGCGCTCAGCGCCGCTTCCGGCAACAACCGCATCACCCTTACGGAAGCGTTGGGTGATAGCCGTTATACTGCCGCTGCTGCTACTATTGCGCCACTGGCCACCAATGCAGATAAAAAACTCGCCAAAGTAGCGTTGTATGCACTGGCGCAGATCGGCGCGCCGGCTTCTGCACCGGTATTAGCCACTGCCGCTGCCAACAGCGGTTATTCCTACGATGTAACCGACGCTACTGCTTCCTATCTGTACTACGCTGCCAATATCACTGATAAAGCAGCTGCAGCGAAAATAGCAGAGAACTTACTGAAGCAAACAAAAACAGATGCACAGGTACACACCCGTACGGCAGCATTAAAACTGCTCACTGCCATCCGTGGTGAAAAGAATATGCCGCTGCTGTTAGCGGCTGCGGATGATAAGAATGCGGAATACCGTGATGCTGCACTGAAATTTGCAGGTCAATACGGCCTGGCAGCTAATGCCTTGTGGCTGAAGAAACTGTCGGGTCCTGATAATGCCAATAAAGCTGCTGTAATAGCTATGTTGGGAGATAATAAAGTGGCCGCAGCTTTACCTGCCCTTCAGAAATTACTGGGTAGCAAAGAGGAGAGCGTAAAACTGGCTGCCATCAAAGCGGCTGGCAAAACCGGTGGCGCCGCTGCCTTACCTTCCCTGCTGCAAACCATGAAAACAGGAGATGCTGCTACCGTGGAAGCCGTAAAGCAGGCACTCCTGATTATGCCGGGCGAAGAAGTAGCTGCACAATCCGGCGCCTCGCTGGCCACCATGCCTGCTGCAGCGCAAACAGCCTTACTAACGGTACTGGCCGCACGCAAAGCAGACAGCCGCGTAAATGATGTACTGCCCCTCACCGCCAGCACAGATGCCGGCACCCGCAGTGCGGCCATTGCCGCATTGAAGGATGTGGCCACAAAGGCAAATCTTCCGGAACTATTTACCTTACTCAATAACACCACCAGGGAAACGGATATCGCCAGCATACAGGCTGCGCTCATCAGCGCCGGCGCTACCAGCAGTGACGTACTTGCACAGATGAAGCAGGCGCCCGCCGGTCAGCAAGCCCGCTACCTTCCCGTATTGGCAGGTATCGGTGAAAAAGATGCCTTGTTACCGGTAGTTACCTCCTTTAATAACGGTGACGCAGCTACGAAAAAAGCAGCAGTAAGGGCATTGTCTTCCTGGAAAGATATGGCCGCTACCCCTGCGCTCTTAAAAATTGCACGCGAAGATGCTACCTATCGTGATGAAGCACTTGCCGGCTACGTGGCGCTTACCCGCCGCTCCGCTTTGCCCGCCGATCAGCAACTGCTGATGTTCCGCAACGCCATGGAGCTGTTGCCCTCAACAGTAATACAACAGAAGGTGCTGGAAGGCGTAGAGCGTTGCAAAACACTGCCTGCCTTATTATTCGCAGGTAACTACCTCGATAATGCACCCGTGCAACAGGCCGCCGCCAACGCTGTAATGAACATCGCACTGGCAGATAAAAGTTATAATGGCGCCATCGTACGCGCTTTGTTAGAGAAAACATTCAAAGTACTGAACGGCCCCGATGCCGATTACCAACGGCAGTCGATCCGCAAATATCTCGCTGAAATGCCCGCTGGTGAAGGATTCGTTCCGCTCTTCAACGGTAAAGACCTTACCGGCTGGAAAGGGCTCGTAGAGAACCCAATAGCACGCGGAAAAATGGATGCCAAAGCACTCAGCAAAGCGCAGGACAAAGCAAACGACAACATGCGCAAAGGCTGGTCCGCAAAAGACGGCCTGCTGGTGTTTAGCGGCAGCGGTGATAACCTCTGCACCGAAAAGAAATATGGCGACTTTGAGATGCTGGTAGACTGGAAGATCACCTCACAGGGCGATGCCGGTATTTATCTCCGTGGTTCCCCGCAGGTACAGATATGGGACACCTCCCGCACCGATGTGGGCGCACAGGTTGGCTCCGGTGGCTTATACAACAACCAGCAACATGAAAGCAAACCACTGAAACTTGCAGACAACGCTATCGGCGAATGGAATCATTTCCGTATCCTCATGCAGGGTGATCGCGTAACGGTATATCTCAACGGAGAACTCGTAACCGATAACACCATCCTGGAAAACTATTGGAACCGCGGATTGCCGATCTTCCCCGAAGAACAGATCGAGCTGCAGGCACATGGTACCTATGTAGCATACCGTGATCTTTACATCCGTGAAATTCCCCGTCCGAAGCCTTATGTGCTGAGCGATGAAGAGAAGAAAGCCGGCTACAAAATGCTGTTCGATGGCACCAACATGCACGAATGGACAGGCAACACCAAAGACTATGTGATCGATAACGGTAATCTCGTGATCTATCCAACCAATGGCGGTCACGGTAACCTCTATACGAAAGACGAATACAAAAACTTCTCTTTCCGTTTCGAATTCCAGCTGACACCGGGCGCTAACAATGGCCTGGGTATCCGCGCACCGCTGGAAGGTGATGCTGCCTACGAAGGTATGGAGTTACAGATCCTCGATAACGAAGCAGATATCTATAAAGACCTGCAGGTATATCAATATCATGGCTCCGTATACGGCGTTATTCCTGCCAAACGTGGCTTCCTGAAACCTGTTGGAGAGTGGAATACGGAAGAAGCCATTGTTGATGGCACGCACATCAAAATAATACTGAATGGCACCGTTATCCTCGACGGTGACATTGCAGACGCCCGTAAAAACGGTACACTGGATCATAAGAAGCATCCTGGCCTGAACAGGGAAACCGGTCATATCGGTTTCCTGGGACATGGATCAATTGTGAGGTTCAGGAATATCAGGGTGAAAACGCTGTAGTTTTTTGTTTGAGATATAGAACCGTTCCTGCGCAAGTAGGAGCGGTTTTTTTTGTGGTTGCCTCATCAGTTAAATTGTCACTTATTGTAATGTGAAGTTGAGATGAATGCACATGACAAAATACCACGAACGTGGGATGATCTGATTAATGATAAGTTAATTACTTTTGGCCTTGGATTTAATTGATTTTTACTATTTTGTATCGGAATTAACTGTAGTGTTCAACCCAGTAAGAATGTAACTGTTTGCCCTGATAGTAAGTCATATTTGTATACCTGATAAGTTTGTTTAATTATTTTATCCTCTATTTATGAAATATTCTTGTTCCCTGCTTCTTTCTTTTGTTGCGTTGAGCAGTTACGCCCAGAATAAGCTGGAAGCCACTGGTAATGCGGGTATTGGTACTACTTCGCCAACTGAAAAGCTGGAAATTTACTCCGCTGGTTTGTCAAACATAAAACTGACGCATTCTTCCGACGTTTTAGATGTGGTAGGCGCCCTCAAGTTTAATATGGCCGGTTTCGACCTGGGAAAACTCGAAGTAGAGAGAACTGACGCTTCAGGAAGGATGTCCGCTATGAAGTTTTTTGTAAGAGGCAGTGGTGGTGAATTTGAAGCGATGAGGATTGCAAATAATGGATTTGTTGGGATTGGAGAAACCTCACCGTCTGCCAGGCTGCATGTTGATGGTTCGCCTGGAACTGTATTTGCCAGATTTACACAAACTGATGTTTCAGCGCTGGATGGCGCACTGAGTTTTATGAATGGCACTGGTAGCGCGGGGAATTATATTCCTGTTATCAACGGAGGGGGTTATATCCCAGGTCGTTCGTTGGGTCTTTATCTTATAGCTGATGTGGAGGATGTACTTCCGGCTTCTGATATTGCCTATGGCGGAATAATACTTGACAGCAGAAGTAAAACAGGGGCGAAGCTGACAACCAGTAATATCCTGGCGGTTAACAGCGCAGGCGTAAACCTCATGTTGGTAAAAGCCAACGGCAGCGTAGCCATTGGAACTACAGATACCAAAGGCTATAAGCTCGCAGTGAATGGCAGCGGCATCTTTACAAAAGTCGTCGTGAAATCCTATGCCAATTGGCCTGATTTCGTTTTCCATGCAGATTATAAACTGCCAGCCCTGTCTGAAGTAGAACAGTTTGTTGTAAAGAACCAACATCTCCCCGGCATTCCATCTGCCAGCGAAGTGGAGAAAAACGGAGTAGATGTAGGAGAGATGAACAAACAGTTATTGCAGAAAGTTGAGGAGCAAATGTTGTATATTATAGAGATGAATAAGCAACTGCTATCCCTTACCAAAGAAGTAGCAGTGCTTAAAGAAAAGATCGCCACGAAATAACCCCTGTATTCGCCATGAAAGCTATTTATCAACTGACCTTACTGTTATTTTCCTGCTTGTGTACAGCACAAGCCCAGGACAGCCTGTTGCAAAAAGCCAACGCTATTCCGGGTAAGTACCTGTCGCAGGTAAAACAGAAGTCAGATAAAATGGAGCGCCAGATCACCCAGCGCAGCGAAAAAGCCCTGAGCCGGTTCATGAAACAGGAGGAGAAGCTCAAACGCAGATTGGGGCGCATCGATTCCCTGAAAGCCAATAATCTTTTTGCCCATTCGATCGATTCTCTCGGAAGCCTGAAGTCCCGTATGAAAGGCAAGCTTGGGAAGTACTCCGGTGCTTTAACCCAATCCGGCGGTCCTTATCTTGATAGCCTTAGCAATTCATTGTCCTTTCTGAAAGACTCCAAAGGGTTACTGGAAAAATCAAAAGGTGTTACCGATAAATTGAATGGCTCGTTAAAGTCGGTCGATAACCTGAAAGACAAACTGGCCCAGGCAGAACAGATCAAAGCGTATATCCGTGAGCGTAAACAATTGCTGAAAGATCAGTTGAGTCAGTATACCGGCTTCACCAAAGATCTGCAGAAGCTGAATAAAGAAGCCTACTATTATGCGCAGCAACTGAAAGAGTATAAAGAGGTTTTTAAAGATAAAAAGAAAGCAGAGCAAAAAGCGATGGAAGTGATTAAGAAGATCCCCGCTTTCAATGACTTCATGCAGAAGCATTCTCAGCTCGCCAGCCTGTTTAATATACAAGGCGCTACTGCATCAGCCGCCAACCTCGAAGGACTGCAAACGCGCAACCAGGTGGAACAGCTCATCCAGCAGCGTTTAGGCAGCGGTCCTAATGCCAGTGCCGCCGTAAGCCAGCAGATGGCCGAAGCCCGCAGCAAATTCGATGAACTGAAAAGTAAGTTCCCTGATCTTGATAATGCCGCAGAGATGCCGGATTTCAAGCCAAAGGAAATGAAAACAAAAAGCTTCCTGCAACGATTGGAATTCGGAAGCAACATCCAGTTCCAGCGCAGCAATAAATTCTTCCCCACTACCGGCGACCTCGCCGGACAAGCCGCCTATAAGTTTCATAAAAACGGAAGCGCTGGTCTTGGGCTTTCTTACAAACTGGGCATGGGCACCGGCTTTGACAATATCCATTTCTCCGGTCAGGGTATGGGCATCCGCTCGTTCATCGACTGGAAACTGAAAGGCACCTTTTTCCTGAATGGCGGCTATGAGCAGAATTATCAGCCGGATTATGCCGGCGTACCGGAAGGAGTAGGGCAGAAGTGGACCCAGAGCGGGTTGATTGGTATTAGCAAGAAGTACAAAATCAATAGTAAGCTGAAGGGGAATATGATGGTGTTGTTTGATTTTTTGTATAACCAGCATGTGCCGCGGACGGACCCTGTGAAGGTGAGGCTGGGGTATAATTTTTAAATCCGCATATGCTATTTATTGAGGGTAGTTATTTTAAAACCTATACTTAGCTTATTAAACAGTGAAATACCGGTTTAATAAGCATGTCAACCAAGATTAACACAATATGCCTAGCAATTTCTGTCAAAAAGTAAGATGTCTTTCAATCTTTCTTTCTATGTTCCCTTTATTTCTGAGCGCCCAGAATAATTATCTTAATACAAAAAATGTTATACTGCCTTCCCCTAATGTGGCAGCTATACAACGATATGGAAACTGGCCGCTAGGTAGTTTCACCGGAACTGCACCTGTCAGCATTCCTTTATTTGAAATTAAATCCGGAGAATTATCCTTGCCAGTTTCACTGTCTTACAGTTCAGGAGGGATCAGGGTCAATGATGTTGGTTCAGAGGTAGGAATAGGATGGTCTATAAACGCAGGTGGCGTGATCAATAGAACTATGATGGGGGGACAGGTGGATGATAATTTAAGTGATGGATTCTGGGCCCGGTATCCGATAACATTTGTTCCAGACAACCCGTATATGGAATATGATAAGGTGAACCTTTATAGTTTAGGAAAGCTGGATGCACAGCCAGATCTTTTCAGTTATAACGTATCGGGTATAAGCGGTAAATTTGTTTTTGATTACCAGAAAAATGTTTATCCAATTCCTTATTCAAGTAATTTGATAACTCCTATAATTCAGACTAATTATAGAAATTCGTATACAGGTATTACTGTAGGTAATGCGATTATCGGGTTTAATCTTACAGACGAAAATGGTACTCAATACCAGTTTCTGACACCTGAATTGTCTGTAACTACGCCATATACCTATATCAATGATGAATTCAGCCCCCAGCCCGCTGATGATTTTACTCATGTATCTGAAAGTTATATATTCAATTGGCATCTGACCAATATTATAAGTGCCAGTAAGAAAGATACCATCAGTTTTGTATATGAAACTGCCGATACCTATTACTGGACTTCTGGTTCGAGTGACATTCATTCCTCTAAACAACTAGCCGGTAATCTTTCACCGAAACTTACACCGTATAAAAGCAGGACCAACTTTAAAAATCAGATCGAATCACAGCGTATAAAGTTTATAAAGTTCAATGGTGGTTATCTGCAATTCTATGGAAATACCGACCGTAAAGATATGCAGCAAGGAAAATGTTTAGACAGTATTGTTCTTTATAACGTGAAGAATAATAAGGTAAAGTCATACAATTTTGAATACCGGTATTTGTATAAAACCTTTTTATATAAAGATGCTGAAGTGCCCGGAACCGCTGCCAAAGAGGAACTGAGGTTAATGTTACATAGTGTTAAGGAAACTGGTGGAAGTGGTAGCTCTTTACCCCCTTATCTTTTCGACTATGAGCATTCAATAGGGTTGCCTTCGCGATTGATGTCCGGTGGAGATACGTGGGGATTTGCCAATGGGAAAAGTTATAAAGGGATTGGCGACATTATTCCTGGCAGAAGCTTTGATGCATTTATGGGATATCAAAAGGATTTGACACTTTTGAAAAAGCCGGATTTTAATTATGCGATCCAGGCTGTTCTTACAAATATTCAATATCCTACTGGTGGCAGTACAACTTTTGTGTATGAGCCTCACTTCAGTGAATCTATATCAACAACTGAGCCTGTTGAGGTATGTGATGGTAACATTAACACTAATTTTACCGGAGTACAGTTTGCACCTCTTATTCCCAATGATCCAGATGCTCTGGCACCACGTGAATTTCATGTTTCTGTTAATAGTTCTGCTGTAGAAGTTGTCACTTCACTTGATGCCAGGTATAGTAATTTTCCACCGTATTACTACATCGAAATAAGAGATAGTGCCACTAATAATCTCATTTATACCTATCGGAATAGCTCATTATTTTGTGATAGTTATTCGCAATATCCCTACCCAACGTGCACAAAAAATTTGATATTGAATAAAGGAACATATTATGTGTATCCTAAAAATACTGGCCAGACTTACCCAGGAAGCGCGGATGATATTTTTTGCAATATGAAGATTGCGCCTTTTAATTGTCATACGGAGTATATCACAACAGTAGACAATGTTGCAGCTGGTGGAATAAGACTTAAAAGTGTAACAGACATCGATTCCGTATCAGGAAACACAGTGGTGAGGGATTATGAATATAGTAATGGTGTAAGACCTCCATGGAACGGAAATTATTATTTTGAGAAGTACGCTGATTTTCTCTATACTGATTTATCCGGGCAAAACGATGGCTACTCAAATGAACAGGAGAAGGTAATCTCTTCCAGTAGTCTTTATCCCATTATTGATATGATGGGTGGCGTAATTGGATATGGCACAGTAAAGGAAACACAACGCAATCTTACAACTGGTACTACTAACGGGTATACGATTACCTCCTTTGATAATAATATTGACGATTCCCCCGGTGGAGAAAATTATAAGTTCATACCTTATCCACCTTTTACAGGTAATAGTTGGACCTATGGGAGATTACTAGGAAAATCTGTATATAAAATTCAGGGAACAGGAACATCCCTGGTATCAGATGAGAAGAGAAGTTATTCTGCCTTAAAACGTAATAGAAAAGCTTATGGAGAGGCATTTTTTGCATCCAGGTATTTGGTGCCAGGCAGCTCTTATCCATTTTGGAGCAATGCTCATCATGAATACCAGTTACAGGAATATTTCAGGCATGCCACTTTTAACTATACATCCGGATATAGCACACTTGATAGTGTTGTTGTGAAAACATATGATGATAATGGCAGTGTAAATATTGTTAAGGAACAATACGATTATGATACCACTACCACTTTACTGAAGCAAACAAAGAAGAACGACAGCAAAGGTGAAATGATTATTACCAATATTCTGAGAGCGTCTGATTATGGGAACCTGACAGCTACAGATGCGACAACTGCCGGTGTTAAGTTATTGCAGCAAAGGCATGTATATGCACCAGAAATAGAGTTTAGCAGTTATAAGGCAAATTCGGATGGTACCAATGCACGGTTGCTATCCTCTTATTTCTCTTCATTTCGTTCAGATTTACCTCTAAAGGATAAGGTTTACAGTTTACAAAGCAATGTGCCGATAACTGATTTTGTAGCATCAAGGAATCTTACAGGAGCTGTTACCAAAGATTCCCGCTATACAGAACGTATTTCTTTCAACAAATATGATGTCAGGGGAAATCTGACAGAGCAGCAAAAAACAAATGATGTTAAGGAAGCTTATTTATGGGGATATGGAGGAATGTATCCTGTGGCCAGGGTGATCGGGGCGGAGTACGATACGGTGAAACAGTATGTTAATCAAAGTATTCTCGATAATCCTACTGACGATGTCCAATTACGTGCAGAACTGGCAGATCTGAGAATAAAACTTCCAGGAGCAATGGTAACTACATATACTTATAGCCTGTTGAAAGGAATGACATCTGAAACAGATCCTTCTGGTAAAACAATCTTTTATGAGTATGATGGTTTTGGAAGACTTAGGCTTATAAAAGACCAGAACGGAAAGATATTGAAACAGTTTGATTATCGATACAAACAAACGAATTAACTAAGCTAATTGCAGACACCTAAAGTAATTATATGTCTTATCTGTCGCCCCGTATTTTAAAAATAACCTATTGTATATTGTTGCTTTTAATCGCAGTCAACGTACAAGCCCAAACCCCCGGAGGAACACAATTGCCAACAGCCATCCCTGTTGCAATTCCCTCGGCCTATACCAGTTCGGCAATCAACTACCTCCGCACCTGGGAACCTGCAACACCAACCACTGATACTGCCTATGTGGCATCATCCAGTCGGTCGGTGGCGGAGGTAAGGCAAACAACCACCTATGTAGACGGACTTGGCAGACCATTACAAACCGTATCAAAAGCAATGAGCTTTGGTGGTAACGATATTGTGTCTCCCGTAGTTTATGATCAATTTGGAAGAGAACAGACTAAATATTTGCCTTATGTTCCGCAAGGCGTAAAAGATGGCAAGTTTAAAACAGATCCCTTTAACGCGCAAAAGAGTTTCTACCAAACACAGGTGCCCGGCGCCAGTGGAGAAAATGTGTATTATAGTCGTGTTGATTATGAGGCATCACCTCTGAACCGGGTATTGAAATCCTATGCTCCAGGTAACAGCTGGGCAAAGAATGATCCTTCAACGGTTGAAAGGGGAGGGAATCACCCGGTGGAAAGTCAATACCTGATAAATGCTGTGACGGATTCGGTGCGTATCTGGGATTTTGTAGCCGGAGCTATTATCCCAACCAGCGTAACGGGGCGCATGTATGCAGCCGGTCAGCTGTATAAGAACATATCAATCGATGAAGCAAATAACCAGGTAGTTGAGTACAAGGATAAAGAAGGGAAAGTTCTTCTTAAAAAAGTACAACTGGGTGCAAATCCGGGTACTGGCCACATGGGCTGGCTATGTACCTATTATGCATATGATGACCTGGGAAATCTGCGTTTTGTAATTCCTCCTAAGGCAGTGGAAGCTATTATCAGTAACTGGACAATCAGCACCGCTATCGCAGCTGAACTCTGTTTTATCTACCGGTACGATGGGCGTAACCGCATGATCGTAAAAAAAGTACCCGGCGCTGATTCAACAGAAATGGTGTATGATGTACGCGACAGATTGGCTTTCTCCCGGGATGGCAATATGAAGGGCAAAAGTTGGCTGGTTACTTTTTATGATGGACTGAACCGGCCTACGATGACTGCCCTTTACAATGTAGCTACTGACCGGGCTACATTGCAAAGTACTATGAATACGGCAACCAGCAATACACAAAGCCTGTCGTATGACTTCCCCGGAACAGCCGACCTGGTATTGGCATCTCATAATGGAAGTAGTTCCTATGTGGCCACCAACAGTATCACACTTACCGATGGTTTTGATACCGGAACGGGCGTGGAAGTGACTGCAGAAATTAATGCCTCGGCTCTTAATGGCAATGCAAATGTTACGGTTACCAATCCGCTGCCGAACATACCCATGAGTGCACTAATACCGCTAACTTATACCTTTTACGAGAATTACGGATTTGCAGGCAAGCAAAACTACGCCAGTACCGATATCACTAAACCGCAAGCCGGTAGCAACTTAAATGCAGAGGCATTACCTGCCGTGGCCAGCACTATGATAAAAGGGCTGGTTACCGGCACCAAAGTAAGAGTGCTGGGTTCCGATCAATGGTTGACAACCACCAACTATTACAACGACAAGGGACGGCTGATCCAGACATTATCAGATAATCTCAGCGGAGGACAAGACGTAGCCACTAACCTGTATGATTTTAACGGGAAGTTATTAAGCACCTATCTCCGCCATAGGAATCAGCGCTGCGGCACCATTCCACAAACCGAGGTGTTAACGATGTTGGCATACGATGCCGGTGGCCGTCTGCTTAACATTAAAAAGCGGTTGAATAATGATGTGAACCAGGAAAAAACAATAGCTGTAAATGAATATGATGAATTAGGTCAGCTAAAGAAGAAACGTTTGGGCGTAACAAGTACCACACAGCTGGAAACGTTGAACTATGAATATAATATCCGCGGCTGGCTGAAGGGAATTAATAAAGACTTTATTTCCACAGCAGGAAGTACTTCTAATTGGTTTGGGCAGGACCTGAGTTATGACTATGGCTTTACCACCTCCCAGTATAACGGCAATATATCCGGAGCCAGATGGAAAAGCCGCAGCAATGGCATTGCCCGTGCTTATGGATATAATTATGATAAAGCCAGTCGTCTGACGGGAGGACAGTTTACCCAACAGAACACAGGTAGTACCAACTGGACGGATAACCTTGCTAATTTCTCGGTAAGCGGCTTGTCCTATGATGCCAATGGTAATATTTTATCCATGAACCAGAAAGGATTGAACGGTACAGTTGTACAAACTATTGACAGCTTAAAGTATGGTTATCTTACAGGTAGTAATAAATTATCCTTCGTAACAGACAGGACAAATAACACACAAAGTCAGTTGGGTGATTTTAAGGAGATCAATAACAATGAAACAGCGGATTATACTTATGATGTTAACGGCAATCTTACTAAAGATGCCAATAAAAATATAGCCGCTATTCGTTATAATTACCTCAATCTGCCTGATAGTATAGCTATTACCGGTAAGGGCGTCATTAAGTATCAATACGATGCTGCTGGTAATAAACTGAAGAAGACGGTTACAGACAACACAGTAACTCCGGCTAAAATCACTACCACAGACTATATAGGTAGTTTTGTGTATCAGAATGACACCTTGCAGTTTTTAGGTCATGAGGAAGGACGTGTACGTGCTGTTTTTCAACCCGGTCAGCCTTTTGCGTTTAAGTACGATTACTTTGTAAAGGATCATCTCGGAAATGTACGGATGGTGCTCACAGAACAAACAGATTTCTCAATGTATGCTGCAACAATGGAAACGTCCGCAGCCGCAACTGAAACAGCTTTGTTTAGCAATATTGATAATACCCGTTCGGCTAAACCAGTAGGGTACCCATCAGATGAGAGTGCCGGTAATAACGCATCTGTGTCGAAGCTGACAGCCGCCAATGGAGGCAAAAAGATAGGTCCCTCCCTTGTACTACGGGTGATGGCAGGGGATACAATCCAGATAGGAGCCAAAGCTTTCTATAAATCCACAGGACCTCAAAATAAGAATACCCCAACTGCACCTGCGGAAAGCATGCTGGAGGATCTGGTACAGGTATTTAATGGAGGCGCCTCCATAGATGCCACCCACGGGATGGCTTCGTATGAACAGGCAACGCCGTTTAACAGCAGCTTCTACAATAATGATTACCAGCGTCTGAAAGAAAAGGAGCCCGATCAGCAAAACATTGACAGACCCAAAGCGTATCTTAATTTTGTTTTGTTCGATGATCAGTTTAAATTAGTGGATGGGAACAGCGGAGTTAAGCAAGTAAAAGCAGAACCAGATCAATTACAGACATTGACCCAGGATAAAATGGTGGTGGAGAAGAGTGGGTTTCTGTATGTTTACACAAGTAATGAAAGCCCGCAGGATGTGTTTTTTGATAATGTAGTAGTGGCGCAGGCAAGTGGACCGTTGCTGGAGGAGACGCATTATTATCCATTTGGTCTCACCATGAGTGGGATAAGTTCCAATGCATTAAAAGGTGCGAATTATCCGGAGAATAGGAAGAAGTATAATGGTATAGAGTTTACAGATGATCTGGATCTTGATATATATGATGCTCAATTGCGAAATCTTGATCCACAGATAGGACGATGGAATCAGATAGATCCAAAGATAGAGAATATGGAAGCATGGTCGCCGTATGTATCGAACTATGATAATCCCATCAGATATAACGACTTTTTAGGGGATGAGCCGGAAGGAGGACCAGGTGATCCAATTAAACAGGTTGGACTTGTTACAGGTAGGGAGTATAACCTTACCGCTCCAACTGGTATTGGATCTGCACTCAAATTTGCAGGGCAATATGCCTTAGGTACAGTAACTGAATTTGTAGCAGGCGTAAATCAAAATTTAAATCCAGTTTATTTTGCTGGAAATGGAGCGCAAGCACTGTTTACGGGTAAAGATCTTCAGACTGGCCAACCTATGAATAAGGCTGATGCAACGATTAGTATTTTGTCCTCTATTCCTGTAGGTAAGGCTTTTCAAATGTTAGGAAAATTATCAGGGGCTGCCGAGGGAATGGTTATGAGGACAACGGGTCAGGCAGCGGAACAAGCGACTAAATTAAATTTGGGAGCATATAATGATGCTCTTGGCTTGGCGAAAACATCTGGAGGGGACTTTGCTAAAGCAGCTGAAGCGACCAGGACATTTGCAGGAGATATTAACAAGAGTTTTGTAAAGAATCTCAAATCGGAAGGTATCGTTACCAAGCAAGGCTTAAAGCAATACCAGGGCCAGTTAATAAAGGCAATTGATACATTTAAATCCAGAGAGAAAGATTACTCCGTTCAACAAGCACGTTTGGAAACGATTAATAAAGTATTAAAGCTATGGTAAGTACAGATTTGATTTTAAAATTTGAAAATACAACAGAGGAGCCTTTGTTGATTATTATAGATCCACCTTGTACAGATTATAAATTAGAGCCTGGACAAAGTTTGAAATTAAAAATAGTTGACTATAAAAGTTGCGAGGATGATGTTAGTAATATCATTGATGTTAGATATTCTACTCAGAATGCAATTAATATTGATATTAACTATAGTTTTAGATTAGTTGTTGTTATTAATAATGAAGAGGAAGTAATATGGGGCTTTTAATGTAGGTAATAATTAAGGTAGTCCAAACGTCATAAAACAGAGAGCCGCAGGTAATCACTTGCGGCTTTTATATTTTATGCTTTTAATTTTTTAGCAGTAGTGGTGAGTTGGGCTTCTTTTAAGAAAGCATCGACCACCCGTAGTATGGTATTACGGTCTTCTTCTGAAATTTTATCCAGCAGCTCCAGGCGATAGAGCATTTTTTTATCTTTCACTAAAAAGGTAGTGTTACCCACCAAATAATCCAGGCTAACGTCCAGCGCGTCCGCAATTTTTGCGGCTACTTCCACAGATGGCGTAATCTCATTACGCTCATAACGGCCAATGATAGCACCGGAGGTGCCTACCGCCCTACCGAGTTCGTCCCGGTTAAGATCCTTCTCTTTACGCAGTTGTACTATTTTATTACCTAAATCCATACCTAATAAGTGATGAAAATGCCTGATTGATCGGCGTTTTAGTAAAATTAGTTTATTGATAGGTGAAAAACAACAATGAAAAGTTTGTTTTTTAATTTACCTATCCATTATCTTTGTCACCAATAGGTGAAGAAAAAATATTTTTTATGGCTAAGATCAATATCGATAATCAGGATGCCATTACTTACCAAACGGAGGGAACTAGGGTTTACAATCCTGGGAGGTATCCGGTTGGATGGTTTAGACCGGATGCGGGTAACGTTGAAGGTGGAAGTATTGAACCGTAAGTTCAATCACTATCTTGACCATCCTGATATTGCGGGTCTTGCCATCCGTCAGAATCTTGATCTTTATAACCATCACCAGGAGGAAAAGCTATCCAGGTTAATAGCCGACCGGCTGGAAGTGGGCAGTAGTCCAGTAGTACAGGCGCTGGGGGAAATCACCGATCAGTTGGAAGGCTACCGCCTGCAACAGATCGAGGCCCGGAAGCAGGAACAGGTAAAGCCGCTGAAAGTGCTAACAGAAGCTGAACAGGGCCAAAAAGATAACAAACCATTTAGTGGAATAGCAGTGATTAAGTTTGACAACGGAAAAGTTTCAAATTCAATTCATTTTAAGAATGGAATTCCTGATGGAAAATGGACAGCCTATGGATACCAGGGAGAAATAGTACAAGAAGGAAAATATACACCAATTCCTATCGATAACTCAAACGAGTTATTTGAAAATATTAAGAGAATTAGTGTTTTATTTTTTTAAGGAAGGAGAATTTAAAACCAATGACATACTTGTAGTTTTGAAAAATGAGAATAAATCATCTAATAGTTCAGATAAATTGCGAGCAGAAGTGCTGAAGTACTTAAATTTACGTCATAAGAATATTCTTCAAAATGCCAAACTGGACAGCATAATTTTTGTAAAACATGAATTGGAGGTTGGCAATTAGGAGTTAGAGGGGCTTTATCCGCCGTTGTCGATTGTCGCAGAAACAGTTCGAATTGGCATTCGTTTAGATTGCAGCAATCTGGAAAGTGATTTTTCTACAACAGAGCTCTCAAATAAACTTAAATCTAAAGAAGCCGCAAGTTGAATGCTTGCGGCTTCTTTAGATTCTCATCACCCCTTCCCCGCAGGGTCCTGCCTGAATATCTTCACCAGCATCCCATACAACTCCGGGTGCTTCTCCGCCAATAAATCCGGTCTTTCAAAAAAGTACTCCGATATCACCGCAAAAAACTCCGCTTCATTCATCGCGCCATAAGGATTGATATCCGTATGCCCTTCTGAAATCTCCTGGATCGTTTGATGCACCAGTTTCATCCATGGGATGCTATAGCTGTGATCCAGTAGTTTACTTGGGAAGCCGTCAATCACACCATCGGTTTTATCCAGGAGGTGTACAAATTCATGGATGGCGGTATTATTTTTATCGGTAACATTGGAGAAGCCTTCCCGCAGCGCGGAGCGGGAAAGGATCATCTGTCCGTTCAGTGTGCCGCTGCCCACCATGCCGAGGATGTTACGTCGATTCCCTTCATACTGGTAAGTTTCGTCGAAAGTATCGGGGTAGAGGATTACGTTGGTAAGATTGAAATATTCCCAGTCTTTGAATCCGAAGATGGGGATGATGGCGCTGGCGGCTACCAGCACGCGGTCCAGCGGTTCCACTTCGGTGCCTACGCCTTCTATGCTGGTTCTTTTGAGGAAGCGTTGCAGCATGCCTTCAAAGCGGGTTTTTTCTGTGGGTTGCAGCTGCTGGTAGTAGCGTACATGTTCTTCTAACAACGACTGGTACCCTTCAGGCACCGCCGTTTTCTTCCCTTTCCTGCGGCCGTACATATTTTGAAAGTACAGGAACAGGATGAGTCCTATCATTATCAATCCGAATAAAACCATGTCTGTAGTTATTTTCTGTATGCTTTAAACTCTGAACCTTTCTTCCATGCAGGGAAACTGCTTTCATTGCTGAGGTGGTAGCCTACGTCAAATAAGAGGCGGATATCTTCTACCATGCCGTCCATGTTCCAGGTGGCGGCATTAAATTCATCGGCAGGGGAGTGGTAACGTAAGCGGTTATACGCAGCTGTCTGTTCCTTTCCCCAGCCGGTTTCATGGCCGATGGCATCGTTGCCGGGGCCGATATACAATCCCGGCACGCCCTTTTTGGCGAAGTTGAAATGGTCGGAGCGGAAAAACCAGCCACCTTCAGGATTGGCTTCAGGCACGGTGACGCGGCCTTGTTTTGAGGTCCCCCCATTTGTCGGGTCAGTGTGAGATAGAGAAAGCCGGGCTATCTAAAGATACAAAACTGATGGGAAAAAGATGTCTTTTCTGATGCCGTTGGTTTATATTCTACTGCCGCAAAAGACGTCTTTTTATCATCAGGATTTATTTTTATTTCTACCATCTCAATATTCGTTCTGTTTGCAATTGGCTACAAACTGAGCAGGTGTTAGCTCGTTTAATGAGCTATGTGGTCTAAAGGTATTATACTCTTGTACCCAGTTGCTAATTTTCTCATAGGCATCATCCAAGGATAAGAACCAGTTTACGTTTAAGCACTCATCCCTGAATGAACCGTTGAAGGATTCTATGAATGGGTTGTCTGTAGGTTTACCTGGTCTAGAATAGTCCAGCACAACCTTGTTTTCATATGCCCATCGATCAAAATCCTTCGAGATAAATTCACTTCCATTATCGACTTGTATCCGTTTTGGGACGGTGCCATTCTCCCGCTTAAGAGTTTCCAGAGCCTCCACTACATCTATCCCCTTGATGGATTTCCCGACCCGGATCGCATGGCAGTAGCGACTAAAATTATCGACTATAGTTAACGACCTGAATTTACGTCCGTCGAAGAGAGCATCGGCTACGAAATCCATGCTCCAACATTGGTGTAAATTAGTGATATTGGGTCTTTCCAGACGGTGTGCCGCTGATTTATTCCTTCGTGGTCTTTTGCTGCGTAGGTTAAGCCCTTCTTCTTTGTAGATCCTATGAATCCTTTTATGATTGTCCTTAAACCCCTCTCTGCGTAACAGTATGTAAATCCGCCACATCCCATATCTGACCCTCGCCTCTGAAATCTCGCGCATTCGTTGGCGAAGGTGCCGATCTTCTCGGCGGCGCGAACGGTAATGCCAATTGGACCAGGGCATGCAAACTACGCGGCAGGCTCTTCGAAGGGATACCTGGTAGTCGGCAGTTAAATGGGTTACCAACTGCCGTAGTTGACGGGTTTTCAAAGATTTTTTTTTAGCACATCCTGCAACATCTGTTTGTCCAGGCTTAAATCTGCGACAATCTGCTTCAGCTTCGCATTTTCGTCCTGAAGTTGCTTCAGTTGCCTTAGCTCACTCATTCCAAGTCCTCCATACTTTTTCTTCCAGTTGTAAAAAGTAGCTTCGCTGACACCCATTTGCCGGCATACTTCTTGGACCTTTACACCACTGTCCGCCTGCTTAAGCGCAAACACAATCTGGCTTTCGGTAAATTTTGTTTTTTTCATGAGCAATTTTTCATGTTTAAATTATGAATTATTGCCCGATTTCTCTACTTTTCAATGGCCCGATTTATTGGGAGGAGGTCAGTTTCCGGGCGGCGCGCAGCGCGTATTCGTCCAGCTCCGATTGGCCAAAACCTATCACCGTGATGTCGCGGGTACGGCCAAACGTATTGAGTACATCCAAATTGATATCTGCTACGGTCTTCTCCATCGGGAACACGGGATGCGCGGCGTAGTATTCCGATCCCAGCAGCCCTTGTTCTTCGCCGGTAACGGAAAGGAACAGGAGGGAGCGGGCCGGGCGCTGTGGCAGCCTGGTGAAGGCTGTGGCCAGTTCCAGCAGTCCTGCGGTGCCGGTGGCATTATCTACGGCGCCGTTGTAGATAGAGTCGCCTTTAACGGGCTCGCCTATACCAAAATGATCCCAGTGGGCCGAATATACTACACATTCCTGCGGGCGTTTGGCGCCCGGTAATACGGCCAGCACATTATGCGAGGTGGATTTTTTAATAGTATTATTGATAACGAGAGATGTTTGCAGGTGGAGGTCTACCGGCTTGAAACCTTTTGTCCTGGCCTGCTGCATAATATCAGGTGTTAGGCCGGCCAGCTGGAAGATCTTCCTGGCGGCATCCAGTGTGATCCATCCTTCCAGCGCTGTACGATGCATATTGTTATTGGCGGTTTGCAGGTGCAGCTTGGAGTTTGACCAGCCGCTGCGCACTACCTTCCAGGGATAGCTGGCGGCGGCGGTTTCATGGATGATGATTACGCCGGCAGCGCCTTGCCTCGATGCCTCTTCAAATTTATAGGTCCAGCGGCCGTAGTAGGTCATGATGCGGCCTTTAAACAGCGTGCTGTCGGCAAAGCCGGGGTCGTTGATCATTACAATCACCGTCTTTCCTTTTACATCCAGCCCTTTATAGTCATTCCAGTTATATTCCGGCGCTACAATGCCATAGCCGGCAAATACCAGTTCGCTGGTGGGAATGGTTACCTGCTCCTGCACGCGGCGGGTGGCGGCCACAAAGTCTTCGAGGTATTGCAGCGATACTTCACCTCCCGCACCTTTTATTACCAGGTTGCCGGCGGGCTTGGAACTGATAGATACCATCGGCACTTCCTGGAAATAGCTGTTGCCATTACCGGGCTTTAACCCCAGCTGCTTAAACTGCGCCGCCAGGTATTGAATGGAGCTGTCTTCCCCGCGGGTAAAGGGCTTACGGCCCTCAAAGGCGTCGGATGCAAGTACGCTGATGTGCCGTGCAAAATCTGCCGGGTTAATAGCTTTGATGGCCGTTGAATCCTGCGCTTTCAGCCCGGTACCGGGGAAAAGCGCTGCAAGCGCCAGTATGATAGGTACTTTCAATGTTTTACGGTTTATTCAGGGCAAAAATTAGCGGACTTAAGCTAGAATTCCAAAAAATAGGTGAGGTGATAATATGCGGATATTTTTTAAATTTCGGTAGAAGATGAGTTTTTTCGGTTAAAATCTGCGTAGTATTGATTAATTACAGCAGCGTGCTATCGGGCCTCCACGGCTATTTTTGTTGACATAAAAAAGATAGGAAAAAATGGCAGCAATTAACTGGCAAGGCGTATTTCCCGCACTGCTCACCCCTTTTACTGCGGATGATCATATTGATTATGAGATGTTCGACAAAAACCTGCAGGCACAGATCGATGCAGGCGTTAATGGTATTATCCTCGGCGGCTCGCTGGGAGAAGCCAGTAGTTTACTGAACGAAGAAAAGTATGCGCTCGTAAAACACGCAGTGGCTTTTCTGGCTGGTAAAGTACCGGTAGTGATGAATATTGCAGAGCAAACTACTGCTGCAGGTATCGCCTGCGCGAAAGCCGCAGAGGAAGCCGGTGCAGCAGGACTGATGCTCCTGCCTCCCATGCGCTATAAGGCAGACGACCGCGAAACAGTGGCCTACTTTCTCGCCATTGCAGGCAGCACTTCTTTGCCAATTATGATCTACAACAACCCGGTGGATTATAAGATCCTCGTTACATTGGATATGTTTGAAGAATTGTCGAAAGCGCCCAACATCCAGGCCGTGAAAGAATCTACCCGCGATACCACCAACGTAACCCGCATGATCAACCGCTTTGGCGATCGTTTCAGTATCCTCTGCGGCGTGGATACGCTGGCGCTGGAATGCCTGGTACTGGGTTCCAATGGTTGGGTAGCTGGGTTGGTAGATGCCTTCCCCCGCGAAACAGTTGCCATCTATCGCCTCGTGAAAGCCGGCCGCATCGCGGAAGCACTGGCCATCTACCGCTGGTTTATGCCACTACTGGAACTGGACATCGATCCTAAACTGGTGCAATATATTAAACTGGCAGCCACTGCTACAGGTATCGGCACTAAGAATGTACGCGCACCACGACTCATACCACAGGGCGCCGACCTGGCCTACGCGGAAAACGTAATAGCAACAGCACTGGCTGTACGCCCGCAACTACCGGATTACTTAAAACTCCCTGCATGATAACAGGCAAAAATATTATCGGCTTCACGACGGCTGCTACGGGAACGGATACACTTCGTGCATACGATCCCGTTAGCAATGCCGCCCTGCCGGAAATGTTCGCAACAGCAACAACAGAAGAAGTAAACCTGGCAGTGGAAAAAGCCGCTACGGCTTTTAAAACATACCGCCACACTTCCCCGGAACAACGGGCCGTATTCCTCGAAGCCATCGCAACGGAAATACTGGCTATCGGCGATCCGCTGCTGGAAAGGGCTGTATCGGAATCCGGGCTCCCGCTGGCCCGCATTACCGGTGAACGTATGCGTACGGTAAACCAGCTTCGCCTCTTCGCAGCAGTGCTGCGCGAAGGCTCCTGGGTAGAGGCCATCATCGATCCGGCCCAACCGGAACGTACGCCGCTACCGCGGGCGGATATCCGAAAAATGCTGGTGCCATTGGGCCCCGTACTTGTATTTCCTGCCAGCAATTTCCCGCTGGCATTCTCTACTGCCGGAGGCGATACCGCATCCGCACTGGCTGCCGGTAACCCCGTTATTGTCAAAGCCCATGAATCTCATTTAGGCACCAACGAACTGGTGGCTTTCGCTATACAGAAAGCAGCCCAATCCTGCGGTATGCCCGATGGCGTATTTTCCAGCCTGAATGGCCCGGGCGCATTGCTGGGACAACAACTCGTAAAACATCCCGGTATTAAAGCCATCGGCTTCACAGGCTCCTTCAAGGCAGGCACCGCTATCTTTGATGCAGTGAACCAAAGGGCCGAGCCTATCCCCGTATACGCGGAAATGGGCAGCATTAACCCCGTACTGCTGTTACCCGGCAAACTGGCGGAATCCGCGCAACAAACAGCGCAACAGTATGCGCAATCTATCACACTGGGCACAGGGCAGTTCTGCACCAACCCCGGTCTCCTGGTAGCACTGGCCGGCGATGCCACAGAACAATTCGTGGTGGCATTGCAAAAGGAGTTAGCTGCCATCAACGCCGGAACCATGCTCAATCCCGGTATCTGTTATCACTATTATGAAAACAGGGACCAGCTGTCGCGCCGCAAAGGAGTGCAAACCCTGTATGCCGGCAAGCCGGAAAAAGACGCTACCAAAGGCTCTCCGGCGCTCTACCGCGTAGCGGCGCAGGATTTTATAGCCAATGAAGAACTGCAACAGGAAGTGTTTGGCCCCGCGTCATTACTGGTAGTATGTAAAGATGCTACGGAACTGACAAAGTTGTTATTACATTTACACGGTCAGCTAACCGGTACTGTAATGGCTACGCCTACGGACTTGTTAGCATATGAAGAAGCCGTGGAAACCCTGTGCCAGAAAGTAGGCCGCGTTATTTTAAATAATGTGCCTACCGGCGTGGAACCCGGTTACGCCATGCATCACGGTGGCCCGTTCCCTGCTACCACGGATATACGAAGTACCTCTGTGGGCGCATCGGCGATCATTCGTTTTGCACGACCGCTATGTTTCCAGGACTGGCCACAGCAGCTGCTTCCGGATGCCCTGAAAGATGAGAATCCCTTAGGTATCTGGAGAAAAATAGATGGTCAGCTGACAAAGGACACCGTTAGTCGTTAAAATATTAAATGCTTATGTCCACCAAGACTTTTTTTTGTATAGATGCGCATACCTGCGGCAACCCGGTTCGACTGGTTGCCGGCGGCGGCCCGGTGTTGAAGGGTAACAACATGATGGAAAAACGACTGCATTTCCTGCAGGAGTTCGACTGGATCCGTAAAGGGCTCATGTTTGAGCCCCGTGGCCATGATATGATGAGCGGCAGTATCCTGTATCCACCCACTGATGAAGCAAACGATACAGGCGTATTATATATTGAAACCAGCGGCTGCCTGCCCATGTGCGGCCATGGTACCATCGGTACCGTTACCATCGCCATTGAACAAGGCCTGATCATCCCGAAAGTCCCCGGCCAGCTGCGACTGGAAACACCAGCAGGACTGGTACTGGTCAGCTACGTACAGGAAGGAAAGAAAGTGAAATCCGTAAAGCTCACCAACGTAAAATCTTTTCTCGCTGCAGAAAATCTGGAAGTAATGTGCCCCGATCTCGGCATGCTGAAAGTAGATGTGGCCTATGGCGGTAACTTCTACGCAATAGTAGATCCGCAGGAAAACTTCGAAGGACTGGAAAATCATACTGCGGATCAACTGGTATCCTGGAGCCGGGAACTACGGAAAAGACTAAACGAAAATTATTCCTTTGTGCATCCGGAGAATGAGCACATCAAAGGATTAAGCCATATTCTCTGGACCGGCGCCACCATTAGCCCGGAGGCAACCGCGCGCAATGCCGTGTTTTACGGCGATAAAGCCATCGACCGCTCACCCTGCGGCACCGGCACATCCGCAAGGATGGCACAGTGGCACGCCAAAGGGAAACTGAAAGCAGGCGACCGCTTTATCCATGAAAGCATCATCGGCTCACAATTCACCGGCACCATTGAAGCAGAAACCACCATCGGCGGCAAACCCGCTATTGTACCGGGCATCGAAGGCTGGGCAATGGTAACCGGCTATAACACTATTATACTGGATGACGACGACCCGTATGTACACGGATTCCAGGTGATCTAACTTATTAAAACATGAAAGCAATCGTCATCGGTGGTGGAATTATTGGTCTTTGTACCGCTTATTACCTGAACGAAAGCGGTTGGGATGTAACTGTACTCGATAAAGGAGATTTCAGTAACAACTGCTCCTATGGAAACATGGGCATGATTGTTCCAAGTCATTTTGTACCACTGGCTGCACCAGGTATCATCTCACAGGGAATCAGGTGGATGTTTAGCAGCAAAAGCCCGTTTTATGTAAAACCTTCGCTCAATAAACAACTCATCGGCTGGGGGCTTAAATTCATGAAAAGCGCTACCGCAAAGCATGTGGAAGCTTCCGCGCAGCCGCTGCGGGATATTAATTTGCTCAGCCGCTCTTTGTATACATCGCTGGCAGAACAGCCCGGGTTTAACTTCGGACTGGAACGGAAAGGCATTATCATGTATTATAAAACAGCAGCCGTTGCGGAAGAAGAAGCACACCTCGCAGCCCAGGCCAATAGCATGGGACTGGACGCTGTAGTGCTGGATAAAGCCGCCCTGCAGGCGCTGGAGCCACAGGTACAGCTGGATGTACTGGGCGGCGTGCATTATCGTTGCGACAGCCATCTCTATCCCAACGACCTGATGCAGCAACTGAAACAATACCTGGAACAAAAACAGGTGCAGTTCCTGCCGCATCGCGAAGTAACAAAGATCAGAACCAATGGCAATAAAGTAACAGCGGTAATAACCGGGCAGGAAACCCATACTGCAGACGTGTTTGTATTGGCAACCGGCTCCTGGAGCCCTGCTGTAGCACATCTGGCAGGTGAACGGCTGCCCATGATGCCCGGCAAGGGATATTCCGTTACCCTGGAGGCGCCATCCGTAAACTTAAATATTCCGGCCATCCTTTGCGAGGCAAGGGTGGCACTAACGCCAATGGGTAATCGTTTGCGTTATGGCGGCACTATGGAAGTAGCGCCGGTGAACGACCAGGTAAATATGAACCGTGTGGCGGGGATCGTGGATTCTGTGAACCGTTATTTTACAAATCTCCCTATACAAATACCCGACAAAAATCAGGTATGGAGCGGTTGCCGCCCCTGTTCGCCGGATGGCCTGCCTTATATCGGTTACGCGCCCTCCCATACAAATCTGCTGATGGGTACGGGGCATGCTATGATGGGCCTCAGCCTGGGACCCGCTACAGGCAAGCTGTTGGCGGAACTGGCCAATAATGCCAATACCAGTATGGATATTGCCGCATTTTCTCCCGCAAGATATCGTTAGCTAACAGCTAATAGTTATATTTGTTCCATGCAAACAGATATCGGAAAAAAAGCAGCAGGCGAAAAAGCCGCTGAGTATATTAAGCCTGGTATGACCGTTGGTTTGGGTACCGGGAGCACCGCATATTACACTATTCTGCGTATAGGCGAGTTAGTTAGGGCCGGTCTTGAAATAAAGGCAGTCGCTACTTCTGCACAGTCGGAGCAGCTGGCTGTTGAACAGCAGATCCCCCTGGTGGATTTTGAAAAAATTGAAAAGATAGATATTGATATAGATGGGGCAGATGAAGCCGATGCCCAGTTGCAACTGATCAAAGGAGGCGGCGGCGCATTGCTGCGGGAAAAAATTATAGCAGCAGCATCCAAAGAAATGCTGGTGGTGATAGACGAAAAAAAATTCGTGAAGCACCTGGGCAAATTTCCTTTACCGGTAGAAGTAGCCACGTTTGGATGGGAGCTTACCTTCAAACAACTGGCAGCGCTGGGAGCCCATCCCGCGCTGCGTTTAAAGGATAATAACCGCTTTGTAACAGATAACGGTAATTATATCCTCGATTGTCATTACCAGAAAATACACAATGCGGCCGCGCTGCATACACAGCTGAATAACATTCCCGGCGTAGTGGAAAATGGTTTATTTCTCCACTACGCCAGCCGGCTCATCATCGGTAACGCAGATGGCACCGTCAGGGAGATCACGCATCCTTATCAAGCAAAGACGTCTTTTTAGTATCCCGCGAAGTGGCGTATACCAGCAGCGAAATAAAGATGCAGATGGTTACATACCAATAGTACAGCGGTTCATACCCAATTTTTTTGAAGTACAGCGCAATAGGTTCTGCCGTGCCGCCAAAAAGCGCCACCGTAATGGCATAGGGAAATCCAACACCCAATGCCCGCACCTCTGCGGGGAACATTTCCGCTTTCACCACGGCATTGATGGAAGTATACCCGCTTACGATCAGCAGCGCCATTAAAATAAGCCAGAAGGCCGTCCATTCGGAGGCCGCATGGCTAATCCCCGTAAGAATAGGAACGGTGAACAGCGTTCCTAACACTCCAAAGCCGATCAGTAAAGGCTTCCGGCCATAGATATCTGAAATCCAGCCGAAAAGCGGTTGCAAAACCGCGAAAATAAGCATGAGGAAAAAGGTGAGGGTAGTAGCGTGTTCTATTGTAAGATGAACGGTGTTTACCAGGAACTTCTGCATATAAGTGGTGTAAGTATAGAAGGCCAGGGTACCGCCCATCGTTAAGCCTACCACTGTCATCACTGCCCGCGGATGCTTTTTAAACAGCAGCTTCAGGGAGCCTTTATCTTTTGTTGCTTTTATTTTTTCGAAAGAAGTTGATTCCTGCATATGCCGGCGCAGGTACAGCGCAAAAAATGCCAGCGCGGCCCCGATCACAAACGGAATACGCCATCCCCATTCGTGCAGCTGCTCAGGTGTAAGGAATACCTTTTGCAGCAACATCTGCACGCCAAGCGCTACGAGTTGCCCGCCTATGAGCGTTACATACTGGAAACTGGAATAAAAGCCCCGCAGGTCCTTTGTGGCTACTTCACTGAGATAAGTAGCGGAAGTGCCGTATTCACCGCCTACGCTGAGGCCCTGTAACAGGCGCGCTATCAGCAGCAGTGCGGGCGCCGCCAGGCCAATGCTGTTATAGGAGGGGGTAAATGCAATCAGCAGGGAGCCCAGCGACATCAGGAGCACCGACAGCGTCATAGAGGCTTTACGCCCCTGTTTATCGGCAATGCGGCCAAACATCCAGCCGCCGATAGGCCGCATCAGGAAACCCACCGCAAATATGGCCGCCGTATTAAGCAGCTGGGCGGTATAACTGCCCTTCGGAAAAAAGACCGGCGCAAAATAAAGGGAAAACGTGGCGTAAATGTACCAATCGTACCATTCTACGAGGTTGCCGGCAGACCCGGTTAATATGGCTTTAATTCGCCATGCGTCAGGATGTTTCATATAGAATGCGAAAATATATTTTAATACGGAATTATGAGCCAGGAGGCCATGGTGGCGAAGAAAAAGTTGAAAAAAAATTAGGGTTGTATTCTGGAAAACACCTATCTTCGTATTGCTTCTTAAGGATAATGTATTGCAATTCTGTTGGTAGATCACCTCTCACATTCAGCTTTTTCTTACAGTCTTTCTTCTAGTTGCCCAGGTAGCCGCCTGCTGTAATAATAATGGCGAGAACACGTTCACAATTAAATATTAAATATAATGCAAACAGGTGTAGTAAAATTTTTTAATGAAGCTAAAGGTTTTGGATTCATTAAAATCGAAGGTTCAGGACAAGAAATTTTTGTTCACGTATCTGGTATCAAAGAAAGCATCGGCGAAAATGACCGCGTAGTTTTTGACGTGGAAGAAGGTAGAAAAGGCCCGAATGCTGTTAACGTAAGACTGGCATAATTTATTTTATAATAGTTCGTTATAAACCGCGCTGGCTTTGCCAGGGCGGTTTTTTTTATGCATAAACTTTTACGCATAAAACAGGAATGAACAGCCCCGTTCTTGTTCATTTTGTTCACTCTTCTTTCAGTGTCCCACCAGCCAGCCTGTTTTCGTATTTTTAAGGAAACAATTTTTTAAAAAACAGGTGTATTAAACTATGGCAAAACAAACAGGCATCGTCCTTTTTACCGGTAAGCTGGAAAACCAGGTAGGTTACCGGAGAAATGGCAATTATTTTATCCGCGCAATGGCGCAAACAGTGCGGCAAACCAGCGCTACCAGGTGGTCTGCCCGGGAGTTTGGCATGGCCAGCCAAAAGGGAAGGCTGATCCGGCATGCCATCGCCCCGCTGCTGGATATGATACCGGACAACACCTGCGTAAACCGCCTCAAAAGCACTGATCAGGGCTGGGAATAACCGCCTGCAGGATCTCGCAGGGTTCCGGTTCAACAGGCACACCCCGGTGTCACAGTTTTTTTGCCGGCAACCGCAGCTAACGCCCGCAGGAAGCTGGGATATACCCCCACAGGAGCTGCTTTCCCAGGGAAGTGCCACACACCTCCATCTCTCCGCCATCGCTGTCCGCATCAGCTTTATACAACGGCGCATCATCAGCAGCCGTGCCAGTACCATCACCATCGACCTCCACAGGCCCTTCAACGGCGTAATACTGGATAACCACCTCCGGGGCAATGGCGCCCTGTTGCACGTTTTACAAATAATTACCTCCGAAGACGGGGCTATATTGGCGAACCGCCGCAGTTCGGCCGCCGATATCATGCAGGTGGTACCCGCGATAACCGCCAAACAAAAAATCGCCAAAACTCTTACTGCCAGTACAGTTCCTGATCAAGTCCACGTGAACTCCGCCTTTACTCCATGTCATCCCCATTCCCACCGTATTTCCCATCCCATCGCCACGTAATATCCCTGCTATAGCCATGTATATCCAATAATAGTCCCTTTCTCGCCGGAATAATCAAATCAGTGAAATCAGCGTAATAAGTTTAATCCTGCTCCAAGACAATTTAAAAGCGCCGAAGGCGCCCGGCAATCCGCGCCTCCGGGAAATAAAAAACCGCTCCACAAGGGAACGGTTCTCTTATACAAGAAGCTAAAAAACGGGTTATCTTAAAGCTTTGTAAACGGTGTAAATGAGTTGCAAAGATAACCGGTCAGCCGGATTTGTCGCTTTTATTTATGGCCGGTCAGCCAAAACCCGCAACCAATCGTGTTTTTTTATTTGTATGATAATTTAGTTTAAATTATCAAGTCCGGGGACCGCCGCTCCGGAACGCTTATCCGCCGCGCCTTCACGGTTTTTCCTGGAGCCATACTACTTTTTGCACCGGCGTATGCGCCGCCGCAATCACTTCTCCATACAAATCAGGACGGCGTGCCAGTCGATACCGGTACCCACCGGCTTCGGTCAGCTTATTTCGTGTAAGCGTAGCCGTTACTACATCATTGTCCAGTTTCCGGCATTCTGCTATCACATCACCAAACGGATCAATGATCATGGAACAGCCGTTTTTCAACTGGTCGTCGTCCATACCGATAGGATTGGAGAAAACAGCATACACCGCATTATCATACGCACGCGCCGGCAGCCACTTCATCAGCCAGGAGCGGCCCTTCATGCCGTCAAATTCCAATCGCAGCGAAGTAGGATCTTCCCGGCGTTTTTCCCACAGCGCCGGATCCACGAAACCCGCGCCGGGCCGCGTAGATGGCGTACACATAGTTACATGCGGCATGAAAATGATTTCTGCACCCAGCAGGGCCGTTGCGCGTACATTCTCTGTAATATTATTATCGTAACAAATCAATATGCTGCATTTCCATCCCTTCAGGTCAAAAATTACATATTCATTTCCCGGTTGTAAATGCGGATTGATAAACGGATGCAGCTTGCGGTACTTCGCCACCAGCCCGTTTTTATCTACACATACGTAGGCTTTGAACAGGTTGTCGTCCGCATCTTTCTCAAATAATCCCGCCAGCACGGCAATATTATTTTCAGCGGCAATATCCTGTAATACCTTGATAGACGGGCCATCAGGGATTATTTCCGCCAGCTCCAGCATCTGCTCCCGCGACAAACTCCTCGCAAAGGTATATCCTGTCACTGAACACTCGTGAAAGGCCACTGCATCTGCACCATCAGCGGCAGCCTGCCGCGATAACTCCCGGATAACCCCCAGGTTATACGCTTTATCATTACTCCTGTTTTCAAATTGCGCGGTAGCAATTTTCAGATCGTTCATATGAGAAAATTTTTTTGTTGGCAGAAAGTAAAACGAAGATACTTTACATTTGGTTACACGCAATATCTCCGCTATTTTCGCCGCTTTTTCTGTATATTCGCCCTTTCAATTTAACAGCAAATGCCCCAACCGGATAATACAAATACTATCTTTCACCTGGCGGCAGATTTCATAAACCACACACACCGCCATATCTTCCTTACCGGTAAAGCCGGTACAGGGAAAACTACGTTCCTGAAATACATCAAAGAACATACGCGTAAAAACACGGTAGTAGTAGCGCCTACAGGAGTAGCCGCTATTAACGCCGGTGGTGTTACCATGCACTCCTTTTTTCAGTTGCCCTTCGGACCCTTTATCCCCGGCACTAAAAGAGGATTTGGAATGGATGAAATCAGCAGTACAGATAAACACGGCCTGTTCCGCAATATTCGTTTTACCAACGATAAAAAAGTATTGCTGCAGGAAATGGAACTCCTCATCATCGATGAGGTAAGCATGGTGCGCTGCGATATGCTCGATGCTATCGATGTGATCCTCCGCCATTTCCGCAATAAACCACTGCTGCCTTTTGGCGGTGTGCAGGTATTGTTTATCGGGGATCTGTACCAGCTCCCGCCGGTAGTGCCCGACGCGGAATGGCGGATGCTCTCGGAATATTACAACAGCACCTTTTTCTTTGCGGCCAAAGTAATAGAACAGGCGCCGCCACTGTATATCGAACTGAAGAAAATTTACCGGCAGAATGAACAGCATTTTATTGATGTGCTGAACAGGATCCGCAATAATGAAGTGCTGCACGAAGACCTGCAGCTGCTCAATGAACATTATCAGCCGAATTTTACGGGACAGGATGAAGAATACATCGTACTCACCACCCATAACCGGAAGGCCGATGAAATCAATGCCAGGCGCCTGGCAGATATGCCCGGAAAAGTATATCGCTTTGAAGGAAAGATAGAAGGGGATTTCAGCGATAAGGCATTGCCCACGGAATTACTGCTGCAACTGAAAATAGGCGCGCAGGTAATGTTCCTCAAAAACGACCTGGCACAGCCACGCCGCTATTACAACGGCAAAATTGCCACCGTAAAGGAAATTAACGACGAAGAAATTGTACTGGTGCTGGCAGGCTCCCATGAAGAGCTTAAACTGGGAAAGGAAACCTGGCGCAACATCCGCTATTCCTATAACCAGGACGAGAACAGCATCGAGGAAGAAGAAATCGGCAGCTTCACCCAGTTCCCGATACGGCTGGCATGGGCCATCACCATCCACAAAAGCCAGGGACTTACCTTTGAACGCGCCATCATCGACGCGGGATACGCCTTTGCACCCGGACAGGTATACGTGGCGCTGAGCCGCTGTACTTCGCTGGACGGACTGGTACTGCATTCCCGCATCGGGCACGGCAGCATCAGAACAGACCGCCAGGTGATTGAATTCGCAGAAAAGGAAAACGAAGCCAATGAACTGGTAGTGCTGCTGGAAATGGAAAAGAAGAAGTTCCAGGCCACATCCCTGCTGCAGCTGTTCGACTGGTACCGTATGCAGGCCACCATCCGCAGCCACGCCGTATGGATCCAGGATAAAAAGATCCCCGACTTCGATGCCGCCATTAAACTCAGCCGCGCCATGTCTGCCAAAGTAGAACAGCAGCAGGAAGTAGCGGCCAGGTTTGTGACACAGCTGCATCAACTGCTGGACACCGCCGTGCAAACAGGCGAAATGGAACAGCTGAAGCAACGCGTAAATAAAGCCATCGGCTACTTTACCCAAAGCATTTATGAGGACCTCATCCAGCCTTTGCAGGCGCACATCGCTGATGTGAAGAAAGCAAAGTCGAAAAAATATCTCCTCCAGCTCATGGCCCTTGAAGCCGATTGCTGGAACAAGCTGCGTCACGTTTGGGAAGTATCCTACGCGGACCTGGATTTTACCACCGGCCTGAAAGACTACACCAAACTCAGAGACGCAGATGCTGCCGCCGCCGCACCTGCCGCCGCCGCAAAGGAAAAAGCCGCCAAAGGCAAAGTGGAAAAGGGCAGCAGCCGTCGCGGCACCCTGGAACTATACCTCGCCGGTAAATCTATCCCCGACATCGCCACCACACGCCAACTCGCTGTCAGCACCATTGAAAGCCACCTGGCCCAATGCGTGGAAGCCGGCGAAATGGACATCAACCGCTTTGTTACAGAAGGCACCATGCGCCTTATCCTCCGCCATATTGGCGAATTAGGCGCTACCGCCGCAGGCCCCATTAAGGAGCGGGTTGGCGATGCCGCCACCTTCGCTGAAATCCGCGTGGTCCAGTGGTACCTCAAAAAGAAACAGGAAGAACAGATTATGAACGACTAGGAGGTTGTCTTACTCAGGATTACGCTGATTACGCTGATTTTGCTGATTTATTTGATTTTACTTTTTGGGTTTTTAAATGATTATGGGAGATATAAGCGGATATTTTCGCTCATATCTCCCATAATCTTTAAAATCATTTAAAAATCCAAAAAGTAAAATCAAATAAATCAGCAAAATCAGCGTAATCCTGAGTAAGACAACCTCCGCACCGCGCCGAAGGCGCGCAACAGGACAGACCGGGTTGCCACTCTCCAAACACTGCTTTAATTTGTATCAGTGAAAAATAAGCCAGTAACCGGTAAAAAAGAGGGAGGATTACTGTCAAGTTGCCCGCTAAATTTGCAGGTCAGCAATGATCATTTAAATTACTTCACCCGTGAAAGTAGGATTATTTATACCATGTTATATTGACCAGTTCTACCCGCAGGTAGGTATTGCCACCCTGCAACTGCTGCAGAAGCTGGGTTGTGAAGTGGAATACCCGCAGGGGCAAACCTGCTGTGGCCAGCCAATGGCCAACTCAGGATACGAACATCTTACACACCAGTGCAATAGCCTGTTCATAAAAAATTTTGCTGACTACGACTACATTGTAGGCCCCTCCGGCAGTTGTGTGTTACATATCAAAGATCATCTGCACGATCCGGCAGCAGAAACAGCTGCTACACATATCCGTGAACGGATCTACGAACTCACCGAATTCCTGACGGATGTACTCAAAGTGGAAAACCTGCCGGCACGTTTCCCCTGTAAGGTAGGACTGCACCAGAGCTGCCACGGGCAGCGCGGCCTCGCCCTTGCCCAGATGAGTGAGCTGGTGGCGGCGCCTTTCTCCAAACCGGAAAAGCTGCTGCGTATGGTGGAAGGAGTGGAGCTGGTACCGCTCGACAGGCAGGATGAATGCTGCGGCTTTGGCGGCACCTTCTGTGTGACCGAAGAAGCAGTATCTGTAAAAATGGGTAAAGATCGTGTAGCCGATCACGTTAAACATGGCGCAGAGGTGATCACCGGAACAGATGTGAGTTGCCTCATGCACATGGAAGGTATCTTACGCCGGCAGCATGCAGGCGTAAAAGTGATGCATATTGCAGAAATTCTCAATCAGAATATCCATGAACAGGCAAACAGCTGATCACGCCACGCTGGCAGACAAGTTCAACGAGAATGAGTCGCGGGTCGACTGGCACGACAAAACCCTCTGGTGGGTACGCGCCAAAAGGGATAAGATGGCCTGGACCATCCCGGAATGGGAACAGCTGCGGGAAGCCGCTTCCCGCATTAAGCTGAACGCCCTGGGCAACCTGCATGATTATCTCGTACAGTTTGAACAACAGGCCATACAAAATGGCGCCACCGTTCACTGGGCCGCGGATGCAGCAGAGCATAACCGGATCGTGACAGACATATTAAAGAAACATGGGGTACACCACCTCGTGAAAAGTAAGTCCATGCTCACGGAAGAATGCCACCTGAATCCCCATCTCATCGCCAATGGCATCGATGTAATTGATACCGATCTGGGCGAACGGATTGTGCAACTCGCCAAAGAGCCGCCCAGTCATATTGTACTGCCCTGTATCCATAAAAAGAAAGAAGAGATAGGAGAGCTGTTCCACGAACACCTGGGAACGCCCGCCGGGAATGCCGACCCGCAGTTTCTCACCGCTGCCGCCAGGCAACACCTGCGCAAGGAGTTCCTGCAGGCCAAAGCGGCTATCACCGGCGTGAACTTCGCGGTAGCGGAAACCGGTGAAATGGTGGTGTGCACCAACGAAGGCAACGCCGATATGGGCGCCCACCTGGCCGATGTGCATATTGCCTGTATGGGCATCGAAAAAATAATCCCGCAACGTAAGCACCTGGGCGTATTCCTGCGTTTACTGGCGCGCAGCGCCACCGGGCAGCCCATTACCACCTATTCCAGTCATTTCAGAAAGCCCCGGCCTGACCAGGAGCTGCATATTGTATTGGTGGATAATGGCCGTTCCAGGCAGTTGGGCAGGGAAGACTTCCGCAATTCATTGAAATGTATCCGTTGTGGCGCCTGCATGAATACCTGCCCCGTATATCGCCGCAGTGGCGGGCATAGTTATCATACCGCTGTAGCAGGGCCTATTGGCGCTATCCTGGCGCCTAACCTGGATATGAAGGATTATGCCGACCTGCCCTTTGCATCAACGCTGTGCGGCTCCTGCTCTAATGTATGCCCCGTGAAAATAGATATTCATCAGCAATTGTATAAGTGGCGGCAGGTATTGGTAAAAGAGGGGTATACTACGGCCGCAAAAACAGCCAGTATGAAGGCTATGAGCGGTGTATTATCCACTCCCCGTGTTTACCGGACAGCGGGCAAAATGGGACGCTGGGTAATGCGTGCATTCCCCGGTATGGTGAATAACCGTTTAAACCCCTGGTATAAACAAAGGGAAATGCCTGCGCCGCCGGCGCAATCATTCTCCCAGTGGTATGAAAAAAATAAAAAGTCATGAGCAGCAGGGACCAGATATTAGCCGCCGTTAAGCAAAATCAGCCGGAGGCATCCGTATTACCTTCCCTGGAAGGGTTATCCGGCAATATGCCCGGTACGCTGGAAGCTTACCGCAAAGTACTGGAAGGATTAGGCGGCAGTTTGTTTGAGATAAAAGATGAAAGTGAGATACCGGCATTACTGGCGGAGCATTATCCGCATCTGCAACGTATTATCGTGGTAGGCAGTGAACAACGTGCATGGATACACGAAGATCCGCATTTGCTGGAGGATGTGGATATGGCGGTTGTGCCCGGTCAGTGGGGGGTAGCGGAGAATGGCGCCATATGGCTTACAGAGGCGGAAATACCGGTAAGGGTGCTGCCGTTTATATGTCAGCACCTGGCAATTGTACTGCCTGCGGATAAGCTACTTCCTACTATGCATGAAGCTTATGAAAAGATAGGCGCTCCGCAAACGGGTTTCGGGGTATTTATTGCGGGTCCTTCCAAAACCGCTGATATCGAGCAATCGCTGGTACTGGGCGCGCATGGAGCGAAAAGCCTGGTCGTATTTATTACAACAGCATAATATCTTTTACGTATACACAAGTACGTTACACTTTGTGGAAACGGCCTCACCAGTAACCGGTGAGGCCGTTTCTGTAGTGAAATCTTCTGGATGGGAATGCTAAAATTATCTACAGAATATTTTCGTTATTTTTCAATAATTGAAGCAGTATAATAAATACTTCACTAACTTTAGGCCGGGAAATTAAATAGATCCCCCGAAGTTGGTATGGTGTTTGTTCAATTGCGTGCGTTGCAAGAATCGATAGCGCAGTGATTTTTTAACCATAGTATATTATAGCCATATTTTTTAGTAGCTGCGTTAACCAGAAAAAAAGAAAGACCATGTTTCATCTACTTAACACTTTAGAGCGGCATCAGAACACGTCGTTACAGCAAAAGATCCAGGTGCATCACCACCAATGTAGCATCACGGGAGAAATCTCTTTAATAGTATGCAAAATGGACAGCATGATTGGCTGATCCGCATTTTTCGTTTAACCGACGGAGTTATTTGCCGTTATGTGCCAACTGATCAGTGTTTGAGCAAATAGTCCATAGGAAAAAATGGTTGTCATAACCGCTTTGTTAGAGTGGTCGGGGAATGCGTGTGTTGTTGATCTTTCAGAAGAGTAGCAGCTGGAAATTTTTTTCAACAGTTTACTTTTTCATAACAGAACTTTTCACTTTTAGTACTTATCTTGCGCTAACTTTGAAAACCGAAAGAAAGATCGTAATCGTTTAATTCTCCGTCCTGTATTTTAACTAAGCGCCTCTATGAAAACCTTGAAACTTGCGCGACCTTAGTTGAACAGGCGAGCTTATATTTAATAACCATATCTTATTATTGAACCTATGGTGCGTAATTCATCATGGATTACCCCGTCGTGGCTAATCTTGCTATTAGACCTGGGGTGCTCTGTCATCGCAATCAATTTAGCATTTCTTCTCAGGCTGAACTTTGATGCTGAGTTATATGCAGCATTTCCTCTGGGAAAAATCGGAATGCTTGTTTTAGGTGTAAACCTTTTCCTCTCCTTATTTTTGCGTACTTATCGCGGTATTGTAAGATTTACAAGCCTCACGGATATTGGCCGCATAGCAGGATTGAATATTGTGAGTTGCCTCATCCTTTTCACTATTGGCTATAGTCATGTGATGGATCAGCAACAGAACCTCTTTCCCATTTCAGTAATCCTGATTAATTTCTTTATCAGCTCCTTCTGTTTATTATCTTATCGCCTGCTGGTAAAGTGGACGTTTAAATACTACAACAATTTCAGGAGCCAAAGCCGGACGCGCGCCGCTATTTATTATACCGGGCATACCAGTCTTATGCTGCGCAAAGCCATCAGCGACAACCCTGAATCGGATGTGAGGATAACGGCGTTTCTGGCCGATACTAATGCCCATGCTGGTAAATCAATTGAAGGGCTGCCAGTGTATGCTTCCCGTAAGGGACAACTCTTTAAGATGGTAAAAGAGGGCAAAATTTCGTTGTTGCTCATTCCTGATGATCACCTGGATGCAGCGCATCTGAATGAACTCGTAGAAGAATGTATTGCATTGAATATAAGAGTGCAAAAAATTATTCCCGTGAGTCAGTGGACAGAAGGTTCTAACAATAACAGTATTCAATTGAAAGACATCAACATTGAAGATCTGCTTGATAGATCTGTTATCAGCATCAAAAATCAACAGCTCAGCAAAGAGCTGAAAGGTAAAAGCATTTTGGTAACGGGGGCTGCCGGTTCTATTGGCAGTGAGATAGTAAGACAACTGGTGAGTTATGAACCCTCTGTGATTGTGTTGTGCGATAAGGCGGAATCCCCGCTCCATGAGCTGGAGCTGGAAATGTCAGAAAAAGCAGTGAGCGTACCCATCATCCCATTCATCGGAGATGTATGTGATAAGGTGCGTATGCAACAACTGTTTGAAATTTACGCTCCTTCCATTGTGTATCACGCAGCAGCATATAAACATGTTCCAATGATGGAAAAAAATCCATCCGTGGCAGTGATGAACAATGTACTGGGAACAAAAATTGTGGCGGAGTTATCAGTAGAGTATGGTGCAGAGAAATTTGTAATGGTATCTACCGATAAGGCGGTGAACCCTACTAATGTAATGGGAGCTTCCAAAAGAATTGCGGAAATCTTCTCCCAATCCTTTAATAATCACCTGAACGAAAAATACCAGAAACTGGGCCCGGTGTACGGCACGCCACCAACACGTTTTATCACTACGCGTTTTGGTAATGTACTTGGTTCCAATGGATCTGTAATTCCACGATTTAAACAACAACTGGAAAAAGGCGGGCCGCTGACGGTTACGCATCCCGATATCACCCGGTATTTCATGACCATACCAGAGGCATGTCAACTGGTGCTGGAAGCGGGAGCAATGGGACAAGGCGGGGAAATATTTGTATTTGATATGGGCAAGCCCATGAAGATTGCAGAACTGGCCCGGAAAATGATCTGTATGACAGGTAAGGAGCCCGGAAAGGATATCCAGATCGTATACACCGGCTTACGTCCCGGGGAAAAGCTCTACGAGGAACTATTGAACAATGCAGAAAATACATTGCCTACTTACCACGAAAAGATCATGATCGCCAAAGTAAGGGCATCTGATTTTACAGAGGTAAATGAGCAGATCAATCAGTTGATAGCTACAGCCAAAGAGCACTACCTGACGCCCACTGTTGCAAGGATGAAGGCGCTGGTACCAGAGTTCATCAGTAAAAACTCTGCTTACGAAGAATTAGATAAGGGAAAAATAACTACCTGATTCATCAGGGAATAATACCAAAACATATTTTTAATTAGTCTGTCTTAAAATGAGTATAATCTATCAGGGTAAACATTCAGCCCGACGTGTTCCAGCTCTGGCTGTATTGTTATTGAGTGTATTTAGCTTTTGTGTGAGTTCCTGTTCCGGACCTAAAAATATTACCTACTTCAGGGATGTTCCGGATTCTGTAAAGCGACAACTGGTAGATATGGCGGCTTATTCCATGCCCCTCATCCAGACAGATGATATTTTGCAGGTAACTATTCAAACACTGGACCCGGCTGCCTCCACATTGCTTAACCAGCAGAACACCGCACAGTGGCCGGTGGTAGGAACCGGAAGCGCTGCAGGGCTTTCCAATGCAGGTCCGGGAGTAAGCGGATATGTAGTAGATAAGGATGGATACATTACGTTGCCACTGGTAGGCAGGATCCTGGCAAAGGATAAAACAACAGACAGTGTAAGGAATGAAATAACAGGTAAAGTAAGCACCTACTATAAAGATCCGGTAGTAAATGTACGCTTCGCAAATTTTAAAGTAACCGTACTGGGGGAAGTAGCCAGGCCATCGTCCTATGTAATGCCCAATGAAAAGGTAACGATCATGGATGCAATAGGTATAGCCGGCGATCTGACCATTTATGGCAAGAGGGAAAATGTGTTGCTGATCAGGGAAACCAACGGGAAGAAAGAGTTTATACGTTTTAATCTCAATGACAGTAAGCTATTTACTTCTCCCTACCTGTTTCTGCACCAGGGAGATATTGTATATGTGGAACCAAACAAGGCTAAATCAGCCTCCACAGATATGGCACAGGTAAAACGTATTTCAATTTTAGCATCTGTACTTTCCTTGTTGATAGTAATTGCGACCAGGGTTAATTTTTAGAAAATGAGAGAAACATTTTATACTAACGGGAACGGGAAAATGCCTCCCAATGGGTTTATGCCCTCAGAGGAGCCAAAGGAAAACGGTTTCGAACTGAGGCAAATTGTGGATTGGGTGTGGCACTATTGGTACTGGTTTCTCATCAGTACCCTGGTTTGTGTGTTCGGCGCCTACCTGTACCTGAGATATGCCACACCAACTTATAAAATAAGTGCGAAGATTCTCGTAAGAGACGATCAGAAGGGGCCCAGCATCCCGGGAGGAGAAATCCTGGAGCAACTGGAAATATTTGACAGCAAAAGTAATGTGGATAATGAAGCTGAAATCCTCAAATCCCGCAGCCTGATGGAACGGGTGGTAAAGGATATGCAGCTGAATGTTGAATATTATGTGGAAGGAAGGGTAAAGAAAAGCGAACAATTCAATAATGTTCCCTTTGCATTTCATTGGATCACACTCCGGGACACGCTTAACAAAGAAGTAAATTATTCGCTGATCCCAGAATCTGAAACCGCTTTCCGGATCACAAGGGAAGATGGCCAGGCAAGGAAACTGAAATGGAACGATACTTTACATACCCGGGAAGGAATCTTACAGGTAACAAGAATGGCGTCTGTACCGCTGAATGAAGATGCATACCTGGTTAAAATCCGTTCGGTAGACAAAACAGTGGCCGATTACCAGAAGGTATTAAATGTGAGTGTGGCCAATAAGCAGGTAAGCACAGTAGATCTCAGTATTACCAGCTCCGTTCCCGGTAAAGGAGAAAAGATCCTGGATAAACTGATTGACGTATACCTGCATAACAGCGTGGAAGACAAAAACAGGATAGTAGACAGTACGATTGCTTTTGTGGATAACCGTCTGTCGGTGGTAAGCCGCGAGCTAAGCGGGGTGGAGAAAGATATCCAGGAATTTAAACAAACGAATGAACTGGCAGATCTGACGGAACAATCCAAATTATTATTCTCCAATACCAATGATTTTGCCAAGCAACTGATAGATCAGCAGGTACGCCTGAATATAATAGAATCCCTGAACCAGTATGTGCAGGACGACAAGAACAATAAACGTATTGTACCTTCTGCCCTGGTAATGGAAGATCCTACTTTTGCCTCACTGGTAGAAAAATATAACAACCTGCAGCTGGAAAGGGAGCGGATGTTGCTGTCGAGTACCGAATCAAACCCGATGATCCGTAATATAGATCAGCAATTAAGCGGATTGCGGACAGATCTGAGCAGCAACCTGTCGTCCTTTAAACGTAATGTGGAGGTAAGTATCCGGGAGCTGAAGAGGAACGCAGATGCCGCCAACCAGCAGATCCGCCAGGTGCCGGCAAAGGAAAGAGTATTCCTGGATTACTCCAGGCAACAGGCGCTGAAGCAGGAACTGTACCTGTTTCTGCTGAAGAAACGCGAGGAATCGGCTATTTCAAAGGCATCCAACCTGGCCATTGCCCAGGTAGTAGACCCCGCGAAGAGCGACGCCTTGCCGTTTTCACCGAAAAAGCTCCTTATATTTGCGCTGGGTTTAATATTAGGCGCCGGTCTTCCTGCCTTGATATTATACCTGAAAGAAATGCTCAGCAGGCGTATCCGCTCCAGGGGAGATATTACCAATAATACACCGGTGCCTATCTTATCAGAGATCGGACACAGTGATAAACACGAAGCTGTGATCAGTAACAATACAAGAACCCCGCTGGCGGAACAGTTCCGGGCGTTACGCACTAACCTGCAGTTTGTATTGTCCGGCGCCAACGACAAAGTGATCCTGCTTACCTCCAGTATGAGTGGCGAAGGCAAGTCCTTTGTTGCCACCAACCTGGCAACTATGCTGGCCCTCTCCGGCAAAAAAGTGGTCCTGATGGAAATGGATCTGAGAAAACCCAAAATATCCACCATGCTGGGACTCAGTAACCATGCAGGATTCAGCACTTATGCTATCGGAAAATCACTGATGGATGTTATTATCCAGCCATCAGGGTTACATGAAGGCCTTTATGTTATACCTTCCGGCCCGATTCCCCCAAATCCCGCAGAATTAATGCTGCTGGATAAAACAGAATCGCTTTTCAGGGAGCTGAAAGAAAACTTTGACTATATTGTTGTTGATACCGCCCCGATAGGTATGGTAACTGATGCCCAGTTGCTGGCCAAATGGGCAGATGCCACCCTCTACCTGGTCCGGCAGGGCTATACTTTCAAAGATCAGCTCCAGATCAGCAGGGAATTATATCTTCATAGAAAAATGCCTAAACTTAATCTCATTATCAATGACGTTAAAAGCGGCAGCACCTATGGTTATGGCTATGGATACGGGTATGGCTATGGCTACGGATATGAGGAAGAAAACAAAAAAGGCATCTTTAAAAGAATAGGAAAATCTATTTCACGAAGCTAATAAACAAGGACATAAACAGTAATTAAATTGGATATGAACAATAATGCTCCATCCGTAAAGGATGCCAGGATAGCCCTAATAGGACTAGGTTACGTAGGATTACCACTGGCGGTTGAATTTTCAAAGAAGTACAAAACTATAGGCTTCGATATCAACAGCAGCCGGGTAAAGGAACTCAACGAAGGAACAGACAGAACACTGGAAGTTACCTCAGCAGATCTGAAAAATGTACTTACTGCAGACAACAATGCTCCGGCCGGACTTTACTGTTCCAGTACCCTGGAGGATATCCGCAGCTGCAATTATTATATCATAACAGTACCCACCCCGGTAGATAAATATAACAGACCGGATCTCACCCCCTTGTATAAAGCAAGTGAAACTGTGGGTAAGGTGCTGAAGAAAGGAGATATCGTAGTGTATGAGTCCACCGTATATCCAGGGGTAACGGAAGATGAATGTGTTCCGGTGCTGGAAAAAGTATCCGGACTTAAATTCAACGTTGACTTTTTTGCAGGATACTCACCTGAACGTATCAATCCCGGAGATAAAGAACATACGGTTGCTAAAATAAAGAAAGTTACTTCAGGCTCAACCCCTGAAATAGCAGATAAGGTAGACCAGCTATATAACTCCGTTATCACTGCCGGTACGCATAAAGCTACCTGTATTAAAGTAGCGGAAGCAGCCAAGGTAATCGAAAATGCACAGCGCGATATCAACATCGCATTTGTAAATGAACTTGCAAAAATATTTAACCGTTTAGGCATCGATACCGACGATGTACTGAAAGCTGCCGGTACCAAATGGAACTTCCTGAACTTCAAGCCCGGATTGGTAGGCGGCCACTGTATCGGTGTGGATCCTTACTATCTGGCGCAAAAGGCACAGGAAGTAGGTTACCATCCGGAAATTATCCTGGCTGGCCGTCGCCTGAACGACGGAATGGGAGAATATGTGGCGCATGAAGTGGTAAAACTGATGGTAAAGAAAGACATCGCTGTCAGAAATTCCAACATCCTTGTACTCGGTATTACCTTCAAGGAAAACTGCCCGGATGTTCGCAACACAAAAGTGGTTGATATCCTGCATACACTTAAAGGCTACGATACCAATATCACCATTTACGATCCGTGGGCAAACCCGGCAGAAGTGGCACATGAATACGGATGGGAGTCTGTTACAGAACTGAAAAATTTACAACAATTTGATGCGGTGATCCTTGCTGTATCCCATGACGATTTCAAAACACTGGATCTGGGTAAGCTCTGTAAGGAAAATAAAGTGATCTATGATGTGAAAGGGGTATTGAATGTAAACAGCATTGATGCCAGATTGTAATAACCGTCAATGGCGGTTCGGCAATTGCCTGCCGCCATTGTACATACATTGTATTCATCAGGCAGGAATTTTATCATTAAAGCAGAAAAGATAGTATTTACGAGATGATCAGTAATAGTAAAATATTAGTAACAGGGGGAGCAGGCTTTATCGGGTCCAATCTGATTGACCAGCTACTGGCGCAGAACAACACCGTGATCTGTTTGGACAACTTTGCTACCGGGGAAAAAAACTAACCTGGAACCTGCACAGCAACAGCCCGGTTTTACACTCCTGGAGGGCGATATCCGCGATTATGAAACCTGCGTAAAAGCAGCGGAAGGTTGTGAATTCGTTTTTCACCAGGCAGCCCTGGGCTCTGTACCCCGTTCTATCATTGATCCCATGACTACCACAGATGTAAATATCGGTGGTTTTGTAAAAGTGCTCCATGCAGCAAAGGAAGCGGGTGTTAAACGGGTGGTATATGCCGCCAGTTCCTCTACTTATGGTGATCATCCTGATTTACCAAAAGTGGAACATAAAATTGGAAATGCACTGTCGCCCTATGCCATCACAAAATATGTAGATGAGTTATTTGCAAAAAATTTCTCCGATATCTATGGTATTGAAACAATAGGTTTGCGGTACTTCAATGTATTCGGCAGAAGACAAGACCCCAACGGGGCCTATGCCGCAGTGATACCCAAGTTTGTTTCGTCCCTGATCAACGGGGAGCAGATCGTTATCAATGGCGATGGTTCCTATTCAAGGGATTTTACTTACATAGATAACGTGATACAGGCGAACCTGCTGGCCGCCGCTAAACCATCTGCGGCATTGAAACAGGATCTGGCGCGGTATTACGAAGGGATAGGCGAATCATATACCGCTGGTAAAGCAATATCAGAAGTGTTTAATGTAGCATTTGGCGAAAGAACCACTTTACTGGAGCTGGCACAGATTTTAAAAGATAACCTGTCTGCTTTTGACCCGGCTATCAGCCAGGCGGAGTTTAAACACGGAGGTAACAGGAACGGGGATATCCCTCATTCGCTGGCTTCTATAAACAAGGCAGGAACAGTTCTTGGATACCGTCCGGAATTTTCTGTGCGCGATGGACTGAAACTGGCTTGTAACTGGTACTGGGACAGCCGTCAGTAAGAAGAAGTATAATATTATTGTATAACCATATTTTTGAGTAATAGGAGAACCAGGAAGATTATCAGTTTTTGCGCTTCCTGATTCATTCTGTTGATACCATGTCTTTATTGAAACCATCACCGCCACTTCTCCCGGAGTGTGCCGGTGATGCGGTACACCAACAGAAATCCTTTCCATATTTTAAGTAAAAACTACGTACCGTATTCTTTTTTAATGACAGCACTTAGATATAAAGTACTTACAGGTACTTTTTGGTCAATGTTCGGACAAGTTGCTTACGTAGGAGTGATGTTGATTACCAACATCATTATGTCCAGGATATTATCCCCTTATGAATTCGGGCAGGTGGGTATTGTGATGTTCTTTATCGTGATCGCAAATGTGCTCACGGAAAGCGGATTAAGCGGCGCGCTGGTAAGAAAAAGTGATGCCAGTGAAACAGATTTTTCAACGGTATTCATCTTTAATCTTGTTGTAAGCATAGCGCTTTGCTTATTGCTGATCCTGTTTGCAGGAACCATTGCTGCTTTTTATAAAGATCCGTCATTGAAACGCATATTAATGGTACTGAGCACTGTACTGGTTATTAATGCGTTTCAAATGGTACAGAACGCAAAACTGGTTAAAGAGCTTTCCTTCAAAAGGAAATCAGTTTTCAATTTTGTTGCCATTGCACTGGCTTCGGTCATAGGTATTATTGCAGCATGGAAAGGGGCCGGTGTATGGGCTATGGTGTTAATCCAGATCCTTTCTTCCCTCTTCCTGACCATACTGTTATGGTACTATGAAGGACCGGTACGCAAATGGATCTTTAGCAGGGCGTCGTTTAAGGATTTATATGCTTATGGCGTAAATACCACGCTGGCATCTATTCTCAACACTGCCTTTGATAATATTTACCAGATAATAATAGGAAAGTATTTTTCAATTATGCAGGTCGGATTATATTACCAGGCAAAAAAATTACAGGATGTTCCCGGTAACGTGTTAAACTTAACCATACAGGGAGCCCTGTTTTCTTCTTTATCACAATTACAAAATGATAAGGAACAGTTTTCCCGTGCCTATAATAAAATTATTCTGTTGTTTACCGTGCTCATGGGATTAATAACATCAGTTACCTTCCTTTTTTCAAAGGAAATAATTGTATTCCTGTTTGGCGCTAAATGGTCAGACTCTACTTATTTCATCCAGATGCTGACACTGGGCTCCTTCTTTTTTCTCCAGGAAACCATGAACCGGAATATTTTCAAGGTATTTAACAGAACCAGGACCATACTGCATCTTGAACTTGTTAAAAAGGCGATACTCTGCGTCAGCCTTGTGATAGGAGTATTTTACAGGGACCTGCATATCATGCTCGTGGGTTTTGTTATTACATCAGCTATCAGTTACCTGATCAACTTCTACTATTCCCGTAAAATACTTGGAAGTGTTTCCGCGTATGAGCTGATAGTAGTGGCAAAGATCATTGTGATAGCTGCTTTTAATACACTCGCCTGGGGCCTGCTGTTTAACTACATAAATCTGAAAGGACCGCTGTTGTTGCTTTTAACACCGGTGTTTGCGGCTACTTACTTTGTGCTGCTCCGTGTTTTCAGGGTGTCCGATATTGTAAAAGAGGGTAAACAGGTATTGACGATATACAAAACAAAAAAATAACAGCAATGGCTATAGGTATTTATTTGGATAATCATAAAGATTGTAATAAATGATTGTTGAAATCATCCTGTTACTGGTATCAATTGTTATATACATGTTTGCACCCGGTGTGTATTCATACAACTATTGCGTGCTTACATTCGTCGTATTCCTGGTTTCATCGCTTTGGGTGATCCGGAAACGGTCTAATGGAAATTATTTCAATTTTCATGTGCTGTTCCTGATCAGCTACTTTTTTGTGAATTTTGTGTACCCGGTCTTTTTATTTCCTGTAGATAAGTATTATTTCCCTGTATTTAATTACGATTTTAACGAGAACCTGATCTCTAAATCTACCGCGCTCGCTATGCTGGGATCAAGCGCCTATACACTTGGCGCGGCCATGTTGAGAATAAAATCAGATTATACGTTTGAAGCGAACTACCGCCCAATGCAGTTTGCCCGGTTTACCGGGATTCTGAAGCTGCTCACATATGCCTTTTTTGGTTTGTTCCTGGCTTTTGTGGGGCGCGACTTTTTCTCCGGTATCTTCAACTCCGGCACCTCCAGTTCCAATTATTTCCTCATCGGGTTTCAGTCACTGGTCGCACTAACAGTAACAGTGGTTTGTTATACCGGCTATTACAGGTCTTCCGAAAAGATGACCTTCTGGAAATTCGTTGGGCAGTTCGATAAGGTTTTTTTAGGATTTATGTTCCTGTTTATATTGTTGTTCTTTTTTATCGGCGACAGGGGACCTGCGTTGCAGGTATTCCTGATCCTGGTAACGCTGTATGCCGTGTACGTAAAAAAAGTGAAGCTAAAAGTATTCCTGCTCGGAGCTTCTCTTGGCATGTTCCTCATGCTGTTTATTTCTTCTGCCCGCGTAACCAGAACATCCGGTTTTAACGACAGCAACTCCATCGGGGGATTTCTTGAGCGGGGTTCGAGCAATATGAAATTCAACTCCATTTTTGATTTGGGAATGGACCTGACGATGAACAACAGGAACCTGTATGTAGCGGTGGATTATGCCGACAAGAACGGCATCAACTACGGCAAAACCATGATCACCCAGGTAGTAGGGATCGTGCCTGGTTTACAACCTGTTGTATTGTCAGTGCTTGGGATGACGGAAGACGAGATGTCTTCAGGAAGGATTATCAATAAACTTACCATCGGCGACGATGCCACCTGGGGGGTAGGAACCAACCTGATAGGGGATATTTACCTGTCGTTTGGCGTGCTGGGAGTGGTGGCATTCATGTTGTTTTTCGGATATATACATACAAGATTTCAGCAGAAGATGCTTTATTCACAGGATATTAATTATGTGATCGCTTATGTGATCTCCATGTCGTTCGCGATTTATTATCCAAGAGCATCCTATTTCTCTGCGTTCCGTAATATTTTATGGCCCATTATTTTGCTGGCCATCATCAGGTTCATGACCTATAAGCGTCAAAGGACAACAACAAAATTGATATTCCATGAAGATATTAGTTATCAATAGTAACGCGATGTTTGAAGATAGTAAGGGGCTATATATCTATAAGGAAACAGGAAAATTTCTGAATGAACTGAATCATGTTTTCCAGATAGAGAACTTTCATTATAAGCGTCCTTTCAACGGGAATGACGCTATGGCCAATTACAATCTGAAAGAAACGCAAATACAGTTAACGGCATTAAAGATCAGGAAAAGTAAGGTGCTGTCTTATGTAGTGGCTTATACCACCGGTTTAAAACGGTTAATGAGCAATGATTTCCTTTATCTGTTTTATCCCAACAGTTTCTTTTTACTGGGATTTGCAGCAGTGATACTAAGAAAACCTTTTGGCTTGTATGTGAGAGGAGAGAAGGGGATCAGCAGCTGGCCATCCACTTTTTTATTTAAACGTGCGGCTTTTATAGCTACCGTGTCTCCGCGGTTTACCAACAATACAAAGCCGTTCTGCGACCAGTCATATACCATCAAACCCATGATGGGGTTTGGGGCCGGGGATATCGTAACGGACAGGACTTATGAAGCAAAGCCGGTACTGCGTTTTCTGTTTATAGGAAGGGTGGAGCGCGACAAAGGTATTTACGAGCTGATAGAAGCGTTCGATAAACTGCTTGAAAGCGGCATCACCAATTTTGTAGTGGACGTGGCAGGGGAAGGAGCCGATATGGAGGCCGTAAAGCAAATGCTGCAAGGCAGCGTGCTGGCTGACAAGGTAATCCTGCATGGCCCAGTATATGATAAAGACCGTATCCGGGACTTTTACCTGCAGGCAGATGTATTCCTGCTGCCCACGCATCATGAAGGATTTCCGAGGGTACTCTATGAAGCGATGATCTTTGGTACGCCTATCATTACCACGTTTGTAGGGAGTATTTCGTACGTGATGAAAGACCAGGAGAACTGTTATGAAATACAGCCTAAAAACGGCGCAGATCTGTATGCGAAGATGTTGCCCTTTTTTAATAATTATAAAAAACACGCACAGGTGGCGGTAAACGGCACCGCTACCATAAAAAGATATCTGGAAGAGAATAGCAAATCCCACCTGGATATTGTTTTGGACGAAGTAAAAATGATTAGTAATGGCAAGGCTTAGCGGTTTTTGGAATAACAGGATAAGTGGCGTGGGAGGACTGGTAATGCTGGTGGCCTCCCGCTGTGTTGAGCAGTTCAAAGATAAGCTGGGTGGCGCCCTGGTACAAAAGAACCTGGGCAGCGTTGGAAAAGGAGTTACTATTCTCAGGGGATTCAAATACAGAAATCCCGGCAATATTTCCCTGGGAAACAATGTAACAATAGGTATGAATGTCATCTTCTCCTCAGAAATACCTGCAGGAAAAATCAGGCTGGATGATCATGTGGTGATTGGCCGGAATTGCAGGATCGATTTTAGCGGGGACATACATATAGGAGAAGGTACTTTATTATCGGAAGGCGTTATCATCCAATCTCATGATCATGGATTGGATCCCAGAAGTAAGCCAGAGGGGAAGAAACTGGTGATCGGGAAAAATGTATGGGTGGGACTGAATGCCATGATCCTGTCGAATGTTTATGAAATAGGAGATAATGTAGTGATTGCCGCCGGCGCTATCGTAACAAAACCCGTTCCCGGCAATAGCATTGTGGGGGGGGCGCCGGCTAAATTAATCAAACATAAAACAGCAGTTGAATAGTATGGTGAATCAGGCGAAAATAAGTGTAATCATTCCGTTTTATACGAATGTTGACTGGCTGGCTCAGGCGATTGACAGTGTATTGGCCCAAACTTATCCGCATTATGAAATACTGGTCATTAATGATGGATCACCGGAAGATGATACCTACTTTTTGATGCAGTATGAAACTAAGATCAAATACATAAAAACAAAGAATGCAGGCCCTGCCAGCGCCAGGAACCTGGGCATAGAAATGGCAGAGGGAGAATATATCGCATTCCTGGATTCAGATGATCTTTGGATGCCGGAGAAACTGGAAGTGCAGCTTAATGCCATGATTGCGGAGAACGCAGTATGGTCGCATACCAGCTATACATCATTCTATGATGGCAGTGAAGCCGATTATAAACTGGTAGACATTTCTGACTTCAGTGGCGAAGTATTTAAGAGGGGTTTACTTTCTACGCCCATTGCCACTCCTTGTGTGATGATCCGGGCAAAATACCTGAAAGAGAACCCCGCATGCAGATTTTCAAATGTTATGAGACACGGACAGGACTGGTATTTGTGGATCATGATGGCCAGATTGTTTCCGTTGCTGGCTATTCCTGCATCTCTTACCAGGGTGCGGCTGAGAGGCGCCAATGCGGCGCTGCGGGCAAGGGTACAGATAAAGTCCAAGGCGCAGCTCTGGACGCTCTTTAATAATAACAACGCTATTAAACCGGAATTGCAAACGCTGAAGCCGGGCGTAAGGTTCAGTTATAAATTTTGTAAGGCCGGCAGCTCGCTGATTGATTTTACAGAGAAATATTTTATTAAGAACAGGAAAACACTGGAATTTATGTCAAAGGTAGTTTACCTGACGCCCTATTTGATTTTAAAAATGTATTCATTAAACTATAAGAACTGATATGTTTAAAGATAAGGTATTACTGATCACAGGTGGAACAGGTTCATTCGGAAACGCTGTTCTGAATAAGTTTCTTCATACGGATCATTTCAGGGAGATCCGGATTTTTAGCCGGGATGAGAAGAAACAGGACGATATGCGCAACCAGTTGAAAAACGGGAAGCTCAAGTTTTATATCGGCGATGTGCGGGATTATAACAGCATCGAAAAGGCCATGCGCGGCGTTGACTACGTGTTTCATGCGGCAGCGCTGAAACAGGTGCCTTCCTGCGAGTTTTTTCCGATAGAAGCCACCAAAACAAACGTGTTTGGAACGCAGAACGCCATCGATGCGGCAGTAGCCAATAATGTATCGAAGATTATTTGTCTCAGTACAGATAAGGCTGCTTATCCCATTAATGCCATGGGCATTTCAAAGGCCCTGATGGAAAAGGTAGCCATTGCAGCTTCCCGCAATATTCCCGAAAACGCCACCAGGGTATGTCTTACCCGCTACGGTAACGTAATGGGGTCCAGGGGCTCTGTTATTCCTTTGTTTCTTAAACAGATCAGAAACGGTGAAAGTTTAACGATCACAGATCCGAATATGACCCGTTTCCTCATGTCACTGGAAGAAGCAGTGGACCTGGTGTTGTTTGCTTTTGAAAACGGTAACCAGGGCGATCTCTTTGTAAATAAAGCGCCGGCTGGTACCATTGGCGACCTGGCAGCTGCTTTAAAAGAATTATGCCATGCGGATAACGAAATAAAAATAATAGGTACCCGTCATGGTGAAAAATTATATGAAACCCTTTGCACCCGCGAAGAAATGGTGAAGGCAGAGGATATGGGAGATTTCTACCGTATTCCTGCTGATAACAGGAACCTGAACTACAGCCAGTATTTCTCCGAAGGAGAGGTGAATGTAGCCACTGTAGATGATTATCATTCCCATAACGCGGAACAACTGGATGTGGAAGCTATGAAGAAGCTGTTAGCGAAGCAACCGCTCGTGAAGGCGGAACTGATGAACAGCAAGGAAGCTGTGGCCAATATAGCGTCATAGGAGAGAAACACGAAATGTTCAATATTAAAAGCAAAGGAATGATCCACTTGCCATTATATCCGCTGGTTGCCTTTAGTCTGGTTTTTGCATCTCCGGATGCAAATTCCGCTGTCGACAGCCATTGCCGGGAAGCAGCAGTATATAGTGTGGGTACTGCACCAGGTACAACGGATCAATCTGCCGCGTTTAATATAAAAGATGCTTTGCCACCGGGCTATGTGAAAGATGGCTCTGTCGATTATACGGATGTAATACAAAAGGCAATTAATACGCATGATGTAATCATCTTCCCTGGCTTTCCGTTACTGGTAAATGATAAAGGGCTGATTATCGGCAGCAATAAGCATATTACTTTCGGGAGTGGGGCAAAAATTATGTTGAAGCCTACCACCGCAGGGTCGTACGCGATATTAAGGATGCGTGATGTGAGTAATGTTACCATCGTAAATCCGGTGATTTACGGCGACCGGAAGCAGCATCTCGGAACGGGCGGCCAGTGGGGCGCAGGAATAGGCATTTATTCCGGCAATAATATTACTATCAAAAATCCAAAGGTATACGATTGCTGGGGAGATGGTATTTATATCGGGGAAGATATGAAACTGGGCAGGGAAAGCCGGGACATCCTGATTTCCGGCGCCTATTGCAGGAATAACCGGAGAAACGGCATTTCTGTGGTGAGTGTGGACGGTCTTCAGCTGATATCGCCCTATGCGGGGTATACAAACGGCCAATCTCCTATGTGTGGTATCGACGTAGAGCCTAATAATGCAAAAAATGTACTGAAGCGCATCCGTATCACAGATGCGGTAACGGAAAAAAACGAAAGCTATGGTATCCTGATGAACATTACCCGCTTATATGGCGGGGGCAACAACCTGGTAGATGTAACCGTGCAAAACCATAATGATAATTATTCCGCCGGAGGGCTAAGGGTAGTTGCCTATCGGCTGCAGCCTGGCAACGGCGGTAATCTTGGCGGGAACATCTCGGTTATTAATCCACATTGGAACAGCAACTCAAAAAGAGCCCTTGACGCCATGGGTGTATATGAAAAGAACCTGAAGCTGAATTTCTCCGGTGTTAAAATATCCTCCGCCAACAGGAGGGTATTGGATTCCAGTCAGACCCGGAACTTAATCATCAACTCCGTTAGTAAAAAAACGGACCTTCAGTTTGTACACTAGCAATAAACAGGAAACAATAACATTGAATGAAAGAAGTAACACTCATAAAAGGAGCATCCTTCACTGATCACAGGGGAACGCTGAAATTTGTTAATGATTTCTCTTTTCCGGACGTAAAAAGATTTTACCAGATGTTACATCATGATATCTCTGTTGTGCGTGCATGGCAGGGGCACCGGGTGGAGCAGAAATATTTTTACGTGGTAAAAGGAGCTTTTGCACTGGCATGGGTGAAAATAGACGATTGGGACAAACCCTCTCCCGGACTGAAGGCAGACCATGTGATATTAAATGAAGATGAGCCGGTAGTATTGAGTGTGCCCGCCGGATATGCCAATGGTATCAAGGCACTTATACCCGGATCAGTGCTGATGGTTTACAGCGATCTGACCCTGGAGGAATCGGCCGCCGACAGGTGGTCATTCCCGGAAGATCAGTGGTTCGATTGGCAGCATGCCAGGTTGTAAACAGACCGCACAACTATTATCATAAATCAAGTAGTTTATAAATGAAAAAAATTGGTATTACCGGACAGAATGGATTTGTGGGATCTTATTTGTTTAACAGGTGTTCGCTGTTAAAGGAAACATTTACATTGGTGCCGTTCAACAGATCCTTCTTTGATACCGCCGAAGCCCTGGAAAACTGGGCAGGGCAATGTGACGTTATCGTTCATCTCGCCGGCCTGAACCGGCATCCGGATCAGCAGGTGATCCATGATACCAATCTGGGTCTCGCACAGCAACTGGTAAATGCATTAAAGAAAACAGGCAATAAACCGCATGTCATCTTTTCTTCTTCCACTCAGGAAGAACGGGATAATCTTTATGGAAAATCAAAGAAAGCCGGCCGCGAATTATTACAGCAATGGGCTGCTACCAGCGGAGCCAAATTTACCGGGATGGTAATCCCCAATGTATTCGGGCCATTTGGGAAACCGTTTTATAATTCCGTGGTGGCTACCTTCTGCCATCAGCTCTGTAATAATCAAATACCCAAAATAGATCAGGATGGTTTTCTGAAACTGATTTATGTAGATGAACTGGCTACGGCCATCATCCATGCAGTGGAAACCGGCAACAACGACGGCGTATATGAAGTAGCGCCCACCAGTGAAATATATGTGTCTGAAATTCTGGCAAAACTGAATACCTTCAGGGAGTTATACCTGGAACAAGGTGTTTTCCCCGAAATGAAGGACCAATTCACCATCCAGCTGTTTAATACATTCCGTAGTTATATAGACCATAAAAACTATTTTCCTTTCCCCCTCAAAAAACACGCAGATAACCGTGGTGTATTTGTGGAAATGATCCGCCTCGAAGTAGGAGGGCAGGTGTCTTTCTCTACCACACACCCGGGAATCACCAGGGGGAATCACTTTCATACCAGGAAAATAGAACGTTTCCTGGTGATTAAAGGGAAGGCGCTTATCCAGCTGAGGAAATATAATACAGATGAAGTGCTGGATTTCGAACTGGATGGAGATACGCCTTCCTATGTAGATATGCCCGTTTGGTATACACACAATATTAAAAATACTGGTACAGAAGAACTGTACACAGTATTCTGGATCAATGAATTCTTTGATCAACAGGACCCCGATACTTATTTTGAAACGGTATAGCAACTAATTAATCATATAATTTTTATGAGCACGGTTACGAAGAAATTAAAAGTATTAACGGTAGTAGGCACCAGACCTGAGATCATACGCTTATCAAGGGTATTGGCGAAGCTGGATGAATCGGCAGCAATTGAGCATATTTTAGTGCATACCGGTCAGAACTACGACTATGAACTGAACCAGATTTTCTTTGAAGATCTTGGTTTGCGGAAGCCGGATCATTTCCTGGAAGCCGCGGGGAAAACAGCCACCGAAACCATCGGGCAGATCCTGATTAAAATCGATCCTCTACTGGAAACCATACAACCAGACGCCTTCCTCGTACTGGGAGATACGAACAGTTGTTTATGCGCTATACCCGCAAAAAAGAGAAAGATCCCGATCTTCCACATGGAAGCAGGTAACCGGTGCTTCGACCAGCGGGTACCCGAGGAAACAAACCGGAAAATAGTGGATCATATCAGTGATATCAATTTAACCTATTCAGATATTGCCAGGGAATATTTACTAAGGGAAGGGCTGCCGGCAGACCGTATCATTAAAACAGGCAGTCCGATGTATGAGGTGCTGCATCACTACATGCCGAAGATAAAAGCCGCTACCATCCTGGAGGAATTAAAGCTGCAGCCGGGCCAATATTTCGTGGTGTCTGCACACCGCGAGGAGAATATCAATTCGGAACGCAACTTTAACCACCTGGTAACTTCCCTGAACAGCATTGCAGAAGTATTTAATGTGCCGGTGATTGTAAGCGCGCACCCGCGCACCCGCAAAATGATAGAGGCAAAAGGAGTGACGTTTAACCCCCTGGTAAAACTCATGAAACCATACGGTCTCAGTGATTATATCTCCTTACAAATGCAGGCCAAAGCGGTATTGTCGGATAGCGGCACTATCTCTGAAGAATCTTCCATCCTTAATTTCCCCGCGCTGAACCTGCGCGAAGCGCACGAAAGACCGGAAGCTATGGAAGAGGCGTCTGTTATGATGGTAGGACTGAATCCGGAAAGGATATTGCAGGGTCTTCAACAGCTTGAATACCAGGAACGGGGTGATCGCAGGAACTTCAGGGAGGTAAGCGACTATTCCATGCCAAATGTTTCCGATAAAGTAGTCAGAATCATTATTTCTTATGTGGATTATGTGAGAAGGACTGTCTGGAAAATAAACGACTAATGAAAAAAGACAAACGGAAATTATGGGTAGTTACTGAGTTGTTTTTCCCGGAAGAAACTTCCACTGCGTATATCATGACAAAGATCAGCGAGCATTTTGCCAGGGATACGGAAGTACATGTTATATGCGGGCCGGCGGCCTATCAGAAATCAAACCTGGTAGCCACGGAAGCACTTAACGCTAACATAACAATTACGCGGGTGAAAACGCCCGGGCTGAATAAAGATAAATTGTTGCAGCGTGCGTTGCGGATGGCATTGCTAAGTATCCAGTTAACGTATAAATTATGGAGAAAAGCCGGTAGAGGTGACAACGTGCTGATCGTAACCAATCCCGCTCCCGTAGTGCCACTGGTAACATGGGTGTGCAGATGGAAATCCCTGAAGTGCTTTACCATTGTACACGACGTGTTTCCGGAAAACCTGGTGGCGGCAAAAATAATGAAGCCGGGAAGCTTGCCATATCGTTTGTTGAAATCAGTTTTTAACAAGGCTTATAGTAATATGGCGGTACTTTTTGTGCTCGGCAGGGATATGAAAGCGGTGTTTGAATCCAAATTGCAGGGGTACAAAAAGCAACCTGATATAAAGATTGTGGAGAATTGGGCGGATACGGTATCTATTGCTCCAACAGCGAAAGATGAAAACCCTGTCATCAGGAAACTGGGTGTTGCCGATAAAATCATTTTCCAGTTTGCCGGTAACCTGGGCAGGGTACAGGGGTTAATGGAATTATGTCATATCATCAAAGATATCCGGAATCCGTTGCTGCATTTTATATTTATAGGCGAAGGCGCCGTAAAAAAGGAAATGCTGCAGTTTATAGCAAAGCATCAATTGAGTAACGTATCTATGCTGGATTCTTTCTCCAGGAGCAAACAGCAGGAGTTTCTGAACGCAACTGATGTCGGTATTGTGTCTTTACAGGAAGGAATGGCAGGATTGGGAGTACCGTCGAAGTCATATAACATTCTGGCTGCAGGCAAGCCCATATTGTTTATTGGCAATGCCAACAGCGAGATTTCACTCATGATAAATGAACACAATGTAGGTTGGACTTTTGATGTGTCTGAATCAGCGGCCCTGCTTGATTTTTTCAATGGATTATCCGTTACTGATGTAGCACAGCTTACACAGAAAGGTAAGAATGCAAGAGCCCTGGCAGTTAATAATTATGCACAGGACATCATTTTGGATAAGTATGTAAAACTGACAATGAGTGAAAACTGATATTCTATTGACCGGGGCATCCGGTTTTCTTGGAAAGGTGATATACGAGGTTCTTTCTTCGCAGCACCTCATTACCACTGTGGGAAGAGGACCTGCTGTAGCAAACGGCGGGCATCTGACCGCCGATTTTTCAAAGGAACTGATTACCGGTCTGCCTGATGTTGATTGTGTAATTCATTGTGCAGGGAAGGCCCATAGCGTGCCAAAAACGGAAGAGGAAAAGGAAAGCTTCTTCCAGGTAAATTATCGTGGAACAGTAAACTTGTGTCAGTCGCTGCAACAGGAAGGTAAAGTTCCCCGGTCCTTTATTTTTATCAGTACGGTGGCAGTTTATGGGAAAGAAGAAGGAGTGCTTATCAGCGAGGATGATCCGTTGGACGGCACCAGTCCGTATGCAAAGAGTAAAATTATGGCAGAAGAATACCTGCAGGAATGGGCGGCCGTTAACAATGTTAAACTGGGCATATTACGGCTGCCGCTGATAGCCGGACCCACTCCTCCCGGCAACCTTCAGGCAATGATAAATGGCATCCGTACCGGTCGGTACCTGAGCATCGGCAAGGCAGATGCCCGCAAAAGCATGGTATGGGCATACGATGTGGCAATGGTTATACCTGCAGTTGCGCAAAGGGGAGGTATCTATAATCTGACCGATAGCCGGCATCCTTCCTTCAGGGAGCTGGAATATAAAATAGCCGAAGGCCTGGGTAAAAAAGCTCCGCTGACAATTCCGCTTCCGCTGGCAAAACTGCTGGCTCTAGCCGGAGATGTAATGGGAGACAGATTTCCTATTAATACGGATAAATTAAAAAAAATAACAGCAACGCTGACTTTTGATGACGCCAGGGCGAAATCCTCGCTTAACTGGAGGCCATCGCCGGTTGCAGAAAAAATACGATTTGTTGTATGATCTACCTTGTTTTAGCGCTGGTTTTCTTTCTTACTATTAAAGTATATTTTAAAATAGCCGCGCATTATAACATTATCGACAAACCCAACGAACGCAGTTCCCATACCACCCTTACTATCCGGGGTGGTGGAATCATCTTTGTTGTTGCCGCCCTGGCAGCGCTGGTTTGGCACTTTGATGAATACTGGCTGCCCGTACTGGGTATGCTGATTATTGGTACCGTTAGTTTCCTGGATGATATCTACAGCCTTCCTAACCGCGTCCGGATGATATTCCAGGTGGCCGCCGTAACCATGATGCTGTACTACCTGCAGGTATTCGCCAACGTAAATATTTTTATGGTGATCCTGTTGTATATCCTTGTTATAGGTATTATTAATGCCTATAACTTTATGGACGGCATCAATGGTATCACTGGCTTATACAGCCTGGTAGTACTGGCGGCGATGCAGTATGTAAATATCCGGCAACAGGCTTTTATCAGTGAAGATCTTATCTGGTTACCGGCATTGGCATGTGTTGTGTTTCTGTTCTTTAATTTCAGAAAAAAAGCAGCATGTTTCGCCGGCGATGTAGGAAGCGTTACCATTGCCTTCTGGATCGTTACCATGTTGCTGAAACTGATATTTACTACCGGCGACTGGAAGTATCTCTTGTTCCTTTCTGTATATGGGGTGGATACTATCTTAACGATCATTCACCGGTTGTCATTACGCCAGAATATTTTTAAAGCACACCGTTTGCATTTTTACCAGATACTGGCTAATGAAAGAAAAATACCACACCTGGTAGTAACGTCTTTATATGCAGCGGCCCAGTTGCTGGTGAATTTTTTTGTAATCGGCAATGCCACTAACCTGATGGTAAATATCTTAGTGGTATGTTTGCCGCTGGTGCTGGTGTACATTGTTGCAAAATCAAAACTGATGCATAAAACTGTTTAACAATGGAGTCGTGTCTTATTTATGGTGCTGGTGGCCATGCAAATGTACTGGCTGATCTGGTCATGTTGTCAGGCGGATCCGTTCCCGTAATGTTCACGGATCAGGCAACAGGTGAAAGCTCCCGGGTACAGGCATATCAGCCTTCACTTTTTCCGGAGGTGCCCCTTGTATTGGGAATTGGTAATAACGAAGTCCGGCGGCATTTATCTGAAAAGGTATCGCATCGTTTTACCGCTTTAGTGCATCCGGCTGCTTATGTAGCCGGCAATGCGGTGGTGGGTGAAGGCAGTGTTGTACTGGCCAAGGCGGTAGTGCAGGCCAACAGCATTATTGGAAATCATTCCATCATCAATGCCGGGGCTGTTGTGGATCACGACGCGGTGATAGGTGACTATGTTCATATTGCAGGTAATGCCTATATAGGCGGAGGCGCTGTTATTGGTAATGGCGCACTGATAGGCCAGGGTGCCGTTATAATGAGAAATACCGTTATTGCACAGGGCGATGTGGTACCACCACTAACAGTGGTAGGTGATTAATCCTGTTTTTATGCTGAATCCTTATACCACTGTGTACGCTGGAAAAAAACTGCACGGATATCAATGAAGTATTCGTTACATTAGTCATGGTGGATAATATAAATACTTTTCAACCGTTATTCCCTCAACCGGGAGAATGTACATGTGATCAGTATCCTGTTTTTGAAATTAGTATTATCTATGAAGACCATATCCTGTATAGTGCATATCGCATTATTGAAAGCCCGTGCAGACGCTTCTTTAATAAGCAATGGCTTGTTAAGGAAAGTTGTTTGTGTGGCAACTTTCCTTTCCCTTTTTTTAACATCCGCCTTTGATACTGCTGCACAGGATATTGTAATAGATAATCCCTCATTGGAAGGAAAAGTAACGGTGTCAGGACGTTTACCCAAGCCCTGGCTGGTGATAAGCCAATCGCCGGATCAGCAACCGGGAATTGCCGGTTTTTCTTTTCCTGCGTCAGCCGGAGATTTTTATATTGGCGCAGTGCTTACAAATGATTGGCAGGAACTTTTTGGACAAAATCTTCGCAGTCCGCTAAAAGCAGGCAAAACATATACGCTTTCAGTAGACCTTGCTTCTACCACATTTTATACGAGAGATATTTGTAATGGCTCTTTCGCTATTTATGGATGTAATCCCGGCGAACAACCCGAACTGCTCTGGGAATCCGGTAATTTTAATCACACCACCTGGAGACGTTACGCTCCGGTTTTTACGCCTAAAAAAGATTACCGGCAGATCATTTTCGGACCTAATTCAATATTTAAATGTAAAGAGAGAAGTTATGCGGCTGTATTGGTGGATAATTTCTCTCCTACTATCCGCGAGGTGCCACAGGTATCAGTAACCACTACCACCACCTGTAAAAATGCCAGTACCGGCGAAGCATCCGTGAAGCTGCTCAGTGCCCATAATCCGGTCACCTATTTATGGATGCCTGGCGGGCAAACGACCTCTCATGTCAGTGGCTTGTCTGCCGGCACTTATAAGTTGACCGTTACTGCGCTTAATGGCGCTTCGGTTACTGTAGATGTGATCATTAAAGAAACGGATCTGAAAAGCGTTGTAAACATCATCATCTCAAAATGTAACGGGGATAACGAAAATGGAATTGCGCTCACAACCAGCGGCGGGATTCCTCCTTACCGTTATTATTTAAATGACGATACGCAACCGAGTTACACACCTGCATTTAATCAGCTGCATCCCGGTACTTACCGCGTGATGGTAAAGGATGAACAGGGATGTGAAGATCCGTATGAAAAAATAGATTTGAAAGAACCACCGAAACTGCAACTGTTGAGCGTTACCACGAAAGCAGCCAGTTGCAGCGAAACAACTGATGGCAGGATCTTTTTACAGGCAAACGGTGGCACCCAGCCCTATGCGTATCGTTTGGAAGGCACTGAATGGCAGATGGACAGTATACTTGGACACCTTGACAAAGGCAGGTATTATTTTCAGGTAAAAGATAAAAACGACTGTGAGGTGAAAGGATCTGCAGATGTTGATAAAAACATCCGCCAGTGCGCCGTTTTCGTTCCCACCGCATTCTCCCCCAACGGCGACGGTCAGAATGACCTGTTCCGTGCAAAAGTACACGACGATGTAACTGACTACAAGCTGGAAGTATATACCCGCTGGGGACAAACAGTTTTCAGTACCAATAGCCCGGATGGCGCATGGGATGGCCTTTTCAAAGGGAAAATGTTACCGGCGGCCGCTTATGTGTGGGTACTTTTGTATACTGATAGCAAGCAACAGGCGAGAAAGCAAACCGGTACGGTCATGCTGATCCAATGATATTATAATGCGGCGTTGCCAAAGGGATAGGCTTCCAATGCCTTGCGGAGCTTCGTATTTTTGGCTATGCCGGCAATGGCACGGAGGTGTTTTTCATGATGAAGATCGGTACCGATAAGATCAAATAAACCAGCCGCCATCAGCTTTTCAGCGGCTTGCTGTACATGTTTTCCGTAATAACCCGTGAGCGACAGCAGGTTAAGCTGCAACAGGCAGCCCTGTTGTTTCAGTTGTTCGTACTGCGGTATGTTTGCGTGATAGTAGCCATATCTCTCGGGGTGGGCCAGTACGGGCTGATAGCCGGCGGCCTGTATATCAAACAGCCATTGCGCCAGTTGCGGCGGAGCCGACATAAACGATATTTCCACCAGCACCCTGTTCCCGGAGATGGTTAGCAAAGGTTGCTGCATCAGCGGCACAAACTGTTCATCCAGATAGTATTCTGCAGCAAAGTGAAAAGGAAGGGGACTGTTTTTCCGGAGCAACTCCTGTTGTACCTGTTGATATGGATTGGTTAATGTACCGGCGGAATTTGGGTACCGGTCCATCATAATATGCGGGGTAGTGATAATTTTCCGGATCCCCATCGCCTGCAGCTGTTCAATAAAATGTAACGACGTAGCCACGTCAGGTACACCATCATCCACTCCCGGCACCAGGTGGGAGTGGATATCTGTAGCCATGAACGCCAGCAGGTCTGCAGGCGGCGTTGTTTCGGTATTTTTTTTTCTGAAAAAAAGCATAATAATGGTCTCTCAATAAAGCGATGATACGAAAATCCGCTTTGCTATCACACAATCAGTGCCACAATTTCTTCCAGGTATTGCTGGTCAGTAACATCAAAATGAGAAAGATGCTCACTGTCTGCATCCAGTATCGCAGTTACTTCGCCGTTACGGATCAGCGGTACCACGATCTCAGATTTCGATAAGCTGCTGCAGGCAATGTGCCCGGGAAATGCTTCCACATCAGGTACAATCAGTGTTTGGGCCTGTGCCCAGCTGCTGCCGCAAACACCCCGGTTCTTACGGATACGGGTACACGCTACCGGGCCCTGAAAGGGACCGAGTACCAGTTCATCTTCTTTTACCAGGTAAAAACCTACCCAAAGCCATCCAAACTGCTCTTTCAGCGCAGCGGCTACATTGGCCATATTGGCCACCAGGTCGGTTTCCCCGTCCAGTAATCCTTTTATCTGGGGGAGAAGAGAAGTGTATTGCTCCGCTTTATTTCCTCTAATGATTTGTAAGTCTTCTGCCATTTTTTTGTGGTTGTTAATATTGCAAAAGTCCGGAAAATTTATATTATATTTATCTAAGTAACCGTTAAAGTATTGCTGTTAACCACTCAACCAATTATTATTTGTTTAAGCATAGTTTTTTGATTCTTTGTCCTATTTTTTATCTGCCGGAAGCGTAAATCAAATATCTTTGACAGTCTATGAAATCACCGGACGTAATATTAGTGAACGAACAGGATGAGGCTATTGGGACGATGGAGAAGATGGAAGCCCACGAGAAAGGATTACTTCATCGCGCTTTTTCTGTATTTATCATCAATGATGCAGGCGAGATTTTATTGCAGCGCAGGGCACTGGAGAAATATCATTCTGCCGGACTATGGACCAACGCCTGTTGTAGCCACCCGTATCCAGGTGAAGATACTGCTGCTGCCGCGCACCGGCGTTTACGGGAAGAAATGGGTTTCGATTGCGATCTGCAGGAGATTTTTTCTTTTACTTACAGAACCGGTTTTGACAACGGGTTAACCGAACACGAATTTGATCATGTATTGCTGGGTACCTATAACGGCAACATATTTCCCGAAGCATCCGAAGTGTGTGATTACCGCTACCTGTCTCCCGGTGAGATACTGGAATTAATGAAAAAAGAACCGGCTGCATTTACCATCTGGTTTCATCGTGCACTGCCAATGGTATTACAATACCTGGGTACGCCGATCAGCGCTGTATAATTAAACTTTTATTTTACTATGCCAATTTTGCTGTTAACCGGATCATTTTAATTAAAATGATGATAGCACCTACCTGCCTTATTTTCTGCTTTTAGTAGCGGATGCTTTCCTGTGCCCGCTCCTTTACAACCGTCCGGGATTCCCTCCCGGTAATGCCAACGTCATTTTATTACCCACCATAGTTAACTATTAAATCCAAAGACACATGACAACCATCCAAATGCCAACTGTCAGTTACCCTTTCCCTTCCGGCGTTAACCAACACGCAGATGAAGCCCAGCAACACATTGTTTCCTGGGTACAAGCTTATGGTCTGATCACTTCTGAGCTGGCCTGGCGGCGCTTTGAGAAAGCCCGGTTCGCCTGGCTGGCTGCCAGGGCCTTTCCTGATGCCGCTTTGCACGAGCTTTGCATCATCGCGGATTTCAACACCTGGCTGTTTATCCTTGATGATCAGTGCGACGAAGCCTCCATGGGCCGCAAAGCCGACTATCTCAAAAGCATGATGGCGGGATTAATGGACATCCTGCATCACAACCGGGTAGTAACCCCGGAAACCGGTGGCCCGCTGCCGGCGGCCCTGAGCAGCATATGGGAGCGCATGCGCGCCATCAGCAGCCCCGCCTGGCGCCTTCGTTTTATCCGCAGCATGGACGATTATTTTACGTCCTGCATCTGGGAAGCCGAAAACCGCGAAGCCGGTATTGTTCCCTCCGTGGCGGATTATGTGCACATGCGGCCCTTTACCGGCGCACTCCTGGCGGATATTGAAGCCATAGAAATCATCGAAAAAGTGTATCTCAGCCGGGAAGTGGTCGAACAACCCCTGATCCAGCGCATGATCCAGGCCTGCAACAATATTGTTTGCTGGGCAAACGACCTGTTTTCCTGTACGAAAGAAGCGAAGCAGGGCGATGTGCACAACCTGGTGCTGGTATTACAACACGCCCGGCAATGCAGCCTGCAGGAGGCGATTAACGAAGCTGTCCGGATGCACAATGAAGAAGTAGCCATTTTTGTTACCCTGGAAAAACTCCTTCCCCTGAAAGGAGTGGAAACCGATTATGAACTGTTGCGGTACGTGTCGGTGCTCCGGTCCTGGATTACAGGAAATTACGACTGGAGTGTGAAAGATACCGGCCGGTATGGTATGGCCGTAGGAGAGGTGGTAGCAGCCTAGAAGAGCGCCTGCGGCGCTGGTTTTTCAGAAAGAAGCATTTATTTTTTCAGAAAGAAGTATCGCGCCGCAGGCCTTTTTTATTTTCGTTCAGTTCCCTGTTTCATCCGTCTTTCAATGAGCCGCCCTACCCACCAGAAGGATAACGCCAGGATGCCGAAAAAGAGTCCTTTATTGGTAAAGTCCCAGAGATATTCAAAGTAGCGGGTATACAGGTCCAGCAACAGGAAGGCAACACCGAGGTCGCGCAACAGGTCGTCTTTTAGCTTGAGACCCAGCAGCAATACGCCCGCACACAGCACGGTGTAAACGATCACCCATTGCAACAGGTGAACCTGCCGCAATTGCTGCCATTCATCCCAGGTACCGCAATTCCCGAAAATAGAGATCAGCCAGCCGGAAATAAGCAGCAGCAGCCAGCCTCCGCTCCACGTAATGTCTTTGATGGGTGCATATACTTTAAATTGACGGAGTATCCAGGCCACGCCTGTGAGCAGCACCCCCAGCAGGGCCATGCGGCAGGGAAGATTCATGCCCAGGAAATAAGCGGCGTCGCCGGTAAGGAAATAAGTGAGCTTTACATAAGCCGGGATCAGGCAAAGCAGGGTGGCAATCCATAACAGGCGGGAGTGAAGCGTAATGCCCAACACGCCGTAGCAGGCCGTAGCCAGCAACCAGAACGCGCCATAATTGCCTTCCAGGTAGTTAACGCTTTTGCCCAGGTAAACCACGCTCACGCCTATACTAAGAACCGGCAGCAGCCAGAAAAGCTCCCGGTTAAACGAAAACAGCGGCTGATGTTTATTGCGCCGCCAGCCCTCATAACAAAGAAAAATGGTCAGCGCACCAAATACCAGGGCAATCACGCTATCGGTCAGCGAAAACTTCTTCCGGATAATCTCTATCCACTTCTCATCCAGGACCAGTGATCCAAACGCCATCAGCGCACAGGATATAGCCGCAATAAAAATATAAAGCGTAAGCGTTTGCCAGTCGGTGTTCACCACTTTGTAGCTTTTCTGCAGCTCGCCGGCCTGCTCATCGCTGATAAGCTGGTCGCGCTGCCACGACTGAATCGCCCGTTGTACTATCTGTGCTTCCTTTTTGTCTAGTTCTAACATAGGCCGCTTTTTCAGTTGTTCGCTCCCATTTTGTGTACCAGGCGGAGCGTATTACGTTTTTTTATCTTTAAACGGAAATAATTAAACAAAGCCAGCGCAGGTATCAGCATATAACTGATACGCTGGTACGCCGTATTCTCCGGATACAGGAAATAAGTCATCGCTATACAGGTAAAGCCCGTTGCCATGGTGAGAAACCCGTATTTAAACCGCTGGTATAACAGTTCTTTTTCCGTGTGATGACCGGCAACGGCCAGGTCCGGATTTTTCTGGAATACATAATAGCTGATCCAGAACAAAGCCGCCAGGCAACCCGCCAGGTTGCACAGGTAGATAAAGAAAGGAAGCATAAAGTGGGAACTCGTATGCAGCAAGGCAGAAGTAGAAAAAGGAAACGTCACAATAAAAAATAAAAAGAAAAGATGACGATGAATCAATCCTTCATTGTAATTTTGGAGAAACCGGCATAATTGAAGATGCCGTACCCAGAAGTTTCCAATAAACACAAAACTCACTACGAAAGTTAAAAACTCAATAGCAGTAGGCTCAAAAAAATCCCAGTAACCGTTGGCAGGCATTTTCCCCGGAAGGGCAGGCAGTTTTATTCCGATGATCAGTAAAGTAATGGCAACGGCAAACACCGCATCACTGAAAAACATCAATCGATCCAGCTCAAACTCACGATGAAACGGTTTGGGTTCTTTTATAACAGACATAGACATAGTTAACAATAACTTTTCCGAAAGATACGAAAATAGCTTTTAGCCGGCAGTTATTAGGCATGTTGTTCCTTTTCCGGAGCCGTATAATAGCCGGCTCGTCAACAGAACCTTTTTACCTGTTTGTTGTTAAGTATTTATCAATCATCATATACTTTCAAAGTAATACGTATGCATTGTCGTCTTTTTCTATTCACCTTTGTTTTACTTTCAGGGATAACAAGAGCTTACGGGCAAACAGATACAGCGCAACAGGGACCCTTTGCTTTTAATCTGGCGAATTGCATACAGTACGGCCTGGCTCATCAGAACGATGTCGTAAATGCCCGGCTGGATATCAATTTTTCCCAGGAACAGATCAAGGAAGCCACCGGGAAGCTGTTCCCCCATGCAGATGTCAATGCCAGCTTTACAGATAACCTGAAACTGGCCACCTCTTTGATACCCGATCTGACCAACCCGTCTTCCGGCGTAAGAATCCCCGTTCAGTTTGGAACCCGGTTTGCCTCTGCTGTAACAGGACAGGTAAACCAGACTATCTTCAACAGCGACTACTTCCTCGGGCTGAAAGCCGCAAAAGTATATGGCGGCCTGGCAGAGAAATCCTATAAAAGAACGGAGATCGACACCCGCGTGGCTATTACAAAAGCCTACTACGCCGTGCTGGCCAACGAAGAAAGTATCCGCCTTTCCAAAGCCAATATGGACCAGCTGGAGAAAACCCTGAAAGATACCCGGGCCCGCTATGATGTAGGTGTGGCAGAAAGAGTAGATGTAGACAGGATCCAGGTGTCTTACAATAATGTGGTAACCGATATTGAAACCCAGATCCGGTTACTCGTATATACGACCCAGTTATTAAAGTTCCAGATGGGCATGCCCCAGGAAGCAAAACTAGATCTTACACAAACTGTGCAGGACCTCAACGTGGAATCGTTTATCAGTGATACCGTTGATTACCAGGTACAGGACCGCGTAGAATACGGGATACAAACCACCCAGATCGCCCTGAATGAACTGAACCTGAAAAGTAAGAAGATGAGCTTCCTGCCATCATTAAATGGTTTTGTGAACTATGGCTGGAACTATTTCTCCTCAGATTTCGGGGATTTGTATAAAACCGGTTTCGGCGCCTCGGCTCTCGGACTTACCCTCGCATGGCCCATTTTTACTGGTACGGAAAGAATACACCAGATCAGGCAGAACAAAATTACTTTGGAGAAATCAGAGAACGACCTCAGTTACCTGTCCCAGCAGATTAAACTGGAAGTTACCAACGCCAATACGCAATACCTTAATAACAAGTCCAGGTTCGTTACCCAGAAAACAAATATGGGACTCACCCAGGGCATTTATGAACGTATTGTGCTCAAATTTGAACAGGGAGTAGCCAGCAGTCTTGATGTGATCTCCGCAGAAAGTGAACTGAAACAGGCGCAGGTAGATTATGTGCAGGCCCTGTTAAACACCCTGATCAGCAAAACAGAACTGGATAAAGCCATGGGCAAAATCAAATAAAGTATCAGCATTCGTAATTCGCAATCAATTTCTCATATGTATCTAATAAATTACAAGCGGACCTTTTATGTAGCAGGAATGATACTCTGTGTGGCCTGTGGCAACAGCAAAAAGCAACAGCAACAGGCTGCTATGATGGGGAAGATGAAGCCAACGGTGGTAGCCGTAGAAGTAGTACCGGCCGTATATACCGTGTCGGAGAAATTCCCTGCTACCCTCATGGCCCATGATGTTGTGCAGCTGAAGCCGGATGTTTCCGGTTACCTGGAAGCCATCCGGGTGGCCGACGGCAGTAATGTAACAAAGGGCCAGCCCCTGTATGATATTGACAGAAGCCGCTATGCCGCTGCTTACGGACAGGTAGCCGCTACCCAGCAACAGGCCGAAGCCGATCTGGCACAACGGCAACGCGACTACGAAAGATATAAATCCCTCCTGGACCATGATGCGATCTCCAAACAAACGGTAGATCAGGCTTATACGGCTATGTTAACCGCCCAGGCCAATGTGGCCGCGGCAAAAGCTTCCGTGGCAAGGGCCGGTACCGATGTAAACCATGCCGTGGTGCGGGCGCCGGTAACCGGCAAAATCGGTATCGCACAAATAAAGGTAGGAGATGTGATCAATGCCGGTCAAACCCTCATTAACACCATCGTAAATGAACACCCCATGTTTGCGGATATGGATGTTCCACAGGCCCGCCTGCCGGAATTCCTGCGCATTCAGCAAGGCAAAGGCGGTGATCAGAAATTCTATATCCAGTTTGGCGATGGCACCCGCTACGGCGAAGCAGGCAAAGTGTTAACCATCAATAATATTGTGGATCCGCAAACCGGTACCGTACGGGTACGACTCGTTTTTGAAAACAAGGAAAATATGCTGAAGTCGGGTATGAGCATCGTCATCGTAATGCAATACGGCACTCCCGCTACCCAGCTGGCAATTCCGGCTAAAGCAATTATCCAGAACTTGTCAGAAACCAGTGTATATACTATTTCGAAAGACAACGTAGTTGGCGCTACGGACATTGTTCCCGGGCCGGTTACAGATACCATGCAGCTGGTTACCAGCGGACTGAAAGCCGGCGACAGGGTCGTGGTGGACGGCATCCAGCGGGTGAAACCGGGAGATACCGTGAATATCGCCGGAGCAGGAGCAGGGGCAAAACAATAAATCCTAAATCACCATCACAGTATGATCTCAAAAACATTTATAGAGCGAAAGAATACTACGATCGTAATTGCTATCATTATTGTGATTGTAGGGCTCATCTGTATGTTTAACCTCCCGATTGCACAGCTGCCGGATATTGCACCGCCGGTAACGGATGTAAGGGCCAACTATGTGGGAGCCAACTCCACAACGGTAGAGGAAACAGTGACCACCCCCATAGAAAACCAGGTGAATGGTACACCAGGCGCCATGTACATACAATCCGTAAGTGCAAACGATGGCTCCATGAGTATTACCGTCAGCTTTAAACTGGGCACCAACCCGGATATCGCTACCCTGGATGTGCAGAACCGGGTAAGTCTCGCGCTGCCAAGTACCCCCGATGAAGTACGTCGTGTAGGGGTAACCGTTAAGAAACGTTCCAATGATATGTTGATGGTAATCGCGCTGAATTCTCCCAAAGGAAAACACTCGCGCGAATTCCTCGATAACTACCTGAACATTTACCTGAAACCGGAGCTGGCCCGTGTATCCGGCGTAGGTGACGTAAATGCCTTTTCCCAGGATTATAGTATGCGCATCTGGCTGAACCCGGATAAAATGGCCGCCCTTGGATTAACCGCCGGCGATATTGCCCGGGCCATCACAGAACAGAACCAGCAGGTGCCGGCCGGTAGTGTAGGCGCCGCGCCTATGCGCAGTACGCAGGCTTTTGAATATACGGTGAGTGTAAAAGGCCGTTTGGCTACCACCGAAGAATTTGGCAACGTGGTAGTAGCTACCAGCCAGAATGGTAGCCTTGTTCGCCTCCGTGATGTAGCCAGGATCGACCTCGGCTCCTTTACCTATGCCATCGAAGCAAAAGCAGATGGTAAAACCGGCAGTGGTATGGCTATTTACCTGGCGCCCGGTGCAAATGCACTGGACGTAAACGACCTGGTAATGGCCAAAATGGAGGAAATGTCCAAACGTTTCCCGGAAGATGTGAAATGGCTGGTGCCGTTTGAATCTACCTCTTTCGTTAAAATTTCTATCGAAGAAGTAATAGAAACCTTTGTGGAAGCCCTGATACTGGTGGTGATCGTGGTATTTGTATTCCTGCAGAACTGGCGGGCTACCATCATCCCCATCCTGGTAATCCCGATTTCACTGATAGGTACCTTTATATTTTTCCAGTTGCTGGGCTTCTCCATCAATACCCTCACGCTGTTCGGTTTTGTACTGGCTATCGGTATTGTGGTGGATGATGCCATTGTGGTAGTGGAGGCCGTGCAGCATCATATCGATGCCAACCTGATGTCGCCGCGTGAAGCCACTTTCAAAGCGATGTCGGAAGTACAGGGCCCGGTAATTGCCATCGCCCTCATCCTGGCAGCGGTGTTTGTGCCGGTAGCCTTTATTCCCGGTGTAAGCGGACGGCTATACCAGCAGTTTGCCTTAACCATCGCCTTCTCGGTGTTGTTATCGGCATTCCTGGCACTAACGTTAACGCCTGCACTCACGGCTATTCTCTTGAGGCCCGCGCATCTTACGCAGAAGTCGACAGGACTGAATAAGCTCTTCTTCAAGTTTAACCAATGGTTTGAAAGATTTACTAACCGCTATGGTAAAGGCGTGATGTTCAGCATCCGTAAAACGCCGGCAGTACTGGTGATTATGGCAGTACTGTTTGCTGCGGCATTCTATCTCTTTAAGAAAACACCCACCACCTTTGTTCCCCAGGAAGATATGGGCGCCATGTTCATCGCACTGGAGCTGCCGGAAGCATCTTCTTCCCAGCGAACAAAAGAAGTAGTGGCGCAAATCAGCGATATCCTGCTGAAAGACAGTGCCGTGCTGCACTTTTTTGGTATAACAGGGATCAACTTCGTGGCAAATGCCACCAAGCCTAACTCCGGCACCTTCTTCGTGAGCCTCCGCCCCTGGGATGAGCGATACAAGCATGGAGATAACATGAATACTGTATTGGGGAGAATTCAAATGGCGACCAGTCGTATCATCGGGGCCAATATCATCTGTATCCCTTCACCCACACTGCGTGGATTAGGTAATACCGGTGGGTTCTCCTTTATGCTGGAGCAGCGGACGAATCCCGATATCAACCAGTTCCTGCAGGTAATGGGACAGTTCCTGATGGCCGCTAACCAGCGGCCGGAAATAGCGAGGGCATACGCTTTCTTCAGCGCCAATACTCCGCAATTCAACGTGGAGGTGGACCGAGATAAATGTAAACAACTCGGTGTAGCCGTCAGCGATGTGTTCAATGCATTGCAAACTTTCCTCGGAGGGTTGTATGTAAACGACTTCACCAAATTCAGCAGGAGCTTCCGCGTAGTACTGCAGGCAGATTCTACCTACCGTACCAGCATCAATAACCTGAATACTTATTATGTCCGCAATGTTACAGGGCAGATGGTGCCGCTCAGCGCACTGATCACCACCAAAAAAGCATCCGGTGCCCCGGTAATCAACCACTTTAACCTGTACCGGTCCGTTGAAATCAATGGTGATACCAAACCAGGTTACAGTAGCGGGGATGGTATCAATGCACTGAAAGAAGTGGCTGCACAGGTGCTGCCGGAGAACTTCTCCTTCGAATGGGCGAACGTATCCCTGCAGGAAATTGAAGCAGGTAACAGTAGTGTGCTCATCTTTGGATTGTCTATCCTGTTTGTATTCCTGTTGCTTACCGCGTTGTATGAGAGCTGGTCGGTGCCGTTCTCCGTATTGCTGGCTGTGCCAATCGCGTTGTTCGGGTCTATCCTGGCGCTGTCGTTAACGAAACAATCCAATAGCGTATACTCCCAGATTGGTTTGATCACGCTGATCGGTTTGGCGGCAAAAAATGCCATCCTGATCGTAGAGTTCTGTAAAGAGCGTGTAGACAGGGGCATGCCATTGTTAGACGCCACACTGGAGGCCGTAAAACTGCGTTTACGTCCAATCCTGATGACTTCCTTTGCCTTCATATTAGGGGTGTTGCCATTGTGTTTGGCACAGGGTGCCGGCGCGGCTTCCCGTGTCAATATAGGCTTTACCGTAGTGGGAGGGATGCTTGCTGCCACCTTATTGGGAATTTTTACCGTACCCGTTTTGTACGTGCTGATCACGAAAGTATCTTACGGTAAAAAGAAACTGGCAGACCTCGAAGCCCATGGTAATGAAGAGAAAAAGCCAAAAGGATTAGGAGAATAACCCTAACTTCATTACGATGAAAAATACTGAACGCTTCAGCACCCGCGTAGATAACTATATCAAATACCGGCCACATTATCCTGTGGCCATTATTCCTTATCTCGAAGCCGAAACCGGCTTAACACGTCATACTATTGTGGCCGACATCGGTGCGGGTACCGGCATTTCTGCGCAGCCATTCCTCGACAATGGTAACAAGGTATATGCCGTGGAACCCAACAAAGATATGCGGGAGGCCGCTGAAAGATTGCTGAACCGGTATCCGAACTTCACCGCCGTTAACGGCAGCGCAGAACATACCACCCTCCCGGATGCCTCCGTAGACCTGGTGGTGGCCGGCACCGCTTTTCATTGGTTTGATCAGCAGGCCACCGCCGCAGAATTCCGCCGCATCGGCCGCGAAAATACAAAGGTAGTATTGATGTGGAATGTACGCCAGGCCGACCTGCCGTTTGAAAAAGGTTATGAAAAACTCCTCCATCAATACGGCACCGACTATAAAGATATGCAGCACAGAAACGTTGGGGCGTCGCAGTTAGCCGGCTTTTTTCAGCCCGGCACCATGCAGGAAAAAGTATTTCAGAACGCCCAGCTATTCGATTTCCCCGCCCTCAAAGGAAGATTACTCTCCTCCTCCTACGTCCCCGAACAGGACCACCCGTCGCATATCCCCATGATGCGCGCACTCGAAGACCTCTTTGGAAAATACAAAGAGCAGGGGATGGTGAAATTCCACTACGAAACGAAACTCTACGTGGGACGGGTATAACGCGGATTTTGTCTTGGCTCAGGATTACGCTGATTTTACTGATTACCTGGATTTTTACTTTTTTGATTTTATAAAGGATTATGGGAGATAGAAGCGGATATATTCGCTTTTATCTCCCATAATTATTATTTAAATAAAATCAAAAAAATCTAAAAAAATCCAAAAGTAAAAATCCAGGTAATCAGTAAAATCAGCGTAATCCTGAGCCAAGACAAAATTCGCGTTAGGCCAAACTGTTGTACAATATCTCCACAGGATGCAGCGCTTTCACACCCGTGCCATCTTTCACCTGGTGGCGGCAGCTGGTGCCTGGTGCGGCTATAATGGTGCCCTGCGCCGCATTGCGGACGGCGGGGAATAACACCATTTCGCCGATTTGCATGCTCAGGTCGTAGTGTTCTTTTTCGTAACCGAAGGAACCGGCCATACCGCAGCAGCCGGAAGGGATTACTTCTACTGAATAATTTTGTGGTAAAGAAAGCATTTTTTTGCTGTGCAGGGCAGACGATAACGCCTTCTGCTGGCAATGGCCATGCAATTTGATATGTTGTTTATTGGCGGTAAACTGTTGGGCGGTGATATGACCTTTGTCTGCTTCTGCTGCAATGAATTCGTCTATCAGGAATACATTTTTAGCCAGCGCTTTCGCCTGTTCGCGGAGCCCTTCACTTACAAGATCCGGGTATTCATCGCGGAAACTGAGGATAGCAGAAGGTTCTATGCCGAGCAGTGGTACATTTTCATTAATAACGTTGCTGAATATACGAACATTACGGTCGGCATATTCGCGTGCTTTGCGCAGTAATCCTTTCGACATATACGCGCGGGCGCTTTCAGGATGTTCAATCATTTGTACGTCGTAACCCAGGCGGTGCAGGAGTTGTACGGCTTTGATACCGATGGTGGTATCGTTATAGTTGGTGAACTCGTCACAGAAAAGATATACTTTTTTATTACCGGCAGCGCCTTGTTTTTCCTTCGGCCATTTTTCGTGGAACCATTTCCGTAAGGTAGTGCTGTGCAGGCCGGGCAGCGAGCGTTTGGCCGCAAAGCCGGAGAACTTACGGATGATGCCACCGGTGAAGGAGTTATTGATCATCGCATTATAAACGCCGGGAGCAATAGCCGCCAGTGAAGTTAGTTTGGTGAAGTTGCCGATCATATTGGCACGCAACGGAACGCCGTTGGCGTCGTAATAATGCTGCAGGAATTCCATTTTCAGCTTAGCCATATCCACGTTGGATGGGCATTCGGACTTGCACCCCTTGCAGGCCAGGCAAAGATCCAGTACGTCATAAATTTCTTTATGGTCGAAGCGGTTTTCTTTGGTGCTGTTGGTGAGGAACTCGCGCAGGATGTTAGCCCTGGCGCGGGTGGTATCCTTTTCATTGCGGGTAGCCATGTAGCTGGGGCACATGGTGCCGCCGCTGAGCTGCGTTTTACGGCAATCGCCGGAGCCGTTGCATTGCTCTGCATGTTGCAGCATGGTTTGATCCGGGAAATGGAAAATGGTTTTCAGTTCCGGTGCTTTTTGTCCGGGTTCGTAGCGCAGCATCGTGTTCATGGATGGCGTGTCTACGATTTTGTTGGGATTGAAAATGTTTTCCGGGTCCCAGGTATATTTGATCTGGCGGAGCAGTTCATAGTTTTTGTTGCCCACCATCTGTTTAATAAATTCGCCTCTGAGCCTGCCGTCGCCATGTTCCCCGCTGAGGGAGCCATTATATTTCTTTACGAGGGTGGCTATTTCTTCTGCGATTTTACGGAACAGTAAATTTCCTTCTTCCGTTTTCAGGTTGATGATGGGACGGAGGTGGATTTCACCGCTGCCGGCATGTGCGTAGTGCACCGCGTATAATTTGTATTGCGCCAGGATATCGTTGAAGTCGCGGATAAAGTCCGGGAGGTCTTCCACGGCAACGGCGGTATCTTCAATCACGGGTACGGCCTTTTCATCGCCGGGGAGGTTGCTGAGTAAACCCAGACCTGCTTTACGGAGCGCCCAGATCTTTTTACTGTCGTCGCCGAATAACAGCGGGAAATGATATCCCAGTCCTGCTGCGCGCAGCGTGGCTTCCAGGCGGCCGGTAATTTCAATGATTTCTTCGCGGGTATTGCGGCAAAACTCCACCACCAGGATAGCGCCGGGATCCCCCTGCACAAAGAAACGGTTCTTGCTTTGTTCGATGTTATCCTTGGTGCATTCCAGGATGTAGTGGTCAATGAGTTCACTGGCGCTGGGTTTGTATTCCATTACCAGGATGTTGGCCCGCAGGGATTCATCGATATTATTAAAATGTATGCAGAGCAGGCCTGTTTCCTTTGGAGGAAGCGGGTCTACATGCAGTTTTATTTCCGTGAGAAATGCCAGGGTACCTTCTGAACCGGCGATGAGTTTACAGAAGTTAAAGTCTTCCGTGCCGGCGGTGAAGGGATTTGTTTCCAGCAGCATGTCTACCGCATAGCCGGTATTGCGGCGGGGAATACTTTTTTTCGGGAATTCTTTCCGGATTTCCTCCTGGTAGCTGTAGTTACTAAGACTGGTACGTATCTGCTTATAGATACGGGTTTCTAGCGTATCGGGTCCTTCGCATTTCTGGTGGAAGCTTTCTGCGTCGAGGCTGCCAAAGGTTACTTCTTCTCCGTTGCTCAGGAGGGCTTTTACTTCCAGCAGGTGTTCGCGGGTGCTGCCATATACTACGGAGTTGGAGCCACAGGAGTTGTTGCCCACCATACCACCTATCATGGCGCGGTTGGCGGTGGAGGTTTCAGGGCCAAAGTAAAATCCGTGCGGTTTGAGGAACATGTTCAGTTCGTCACGGATAACGCCCGGCTCTACCCGTACCCATCCTTCTTCTTTATTAAATTCCAGTATTTTGGTGAAAGTGCGGGAAACATCTGTAATGATCCCGTTGCCCACTACCTGGCCGGCCAGCGAAGTGCCGGCAGTGCGTGGTATGAGGGATGTTTTATTTTCACGCGCAAAACTGATCAGTGTCTTAAGATCGTCGATATGCTGCGGAATAGCTACTGCCAGCGGCATTTCACGGTATGCCGACGCATCGGTGGCATAAAGTGTCCGCATTGTATCATCTGTATAAAGCGTGCCTTCCAGTTTCCCGGCTAATTGCTCTAGCTTGTCGCGCATCATGGTAAAAAACCTGTTTTGAGAGGGCGAAATTAATATTTCAGTCCGTCTTTTTCATCCCTTGTAATGTATTCGTAAAAAAAAGCGCTATTCTTTTACAAATCGGGGCTTTTTTACGTCTATCCCGCAAACGGCTTCCAGTTTGTCTGCCAGGTACACGGCCAGCTCGGGCGAGGTGGCTTCATCGTGCATGTGCATGAAGAAATAAACCTCCTTCAAACCGTTGTCCAGCCAGTATTTGATGCGGTTGGCCCAGTCGTCGATGCGGGTATAATCCGTTGGATGCAGGCTGTTGCCTACAAGCCGGATAAATACTTTCGGGATGGTGAGGTGCATATGTGCCACATCGCGTCTGCCGGCGGTATCGGTAATAATGAGGCCTACATTGAGTTCGTTGAGCTTTTCGTACAATTCCAGCCGCACGGCCTCGTCTTCAAACCATTCCTTATGGCGTAGTTCCACGAAAAACTGCAGGTCGGTGGGCAGGGAGGCGAGGTATTCGTATAGGTTTTCCCGTTTGGCCGGGCCAAATTTATCACTCAATTGTAAAAAGATGGGTCCCAGGTGTTTACCAAAGGCCAATACCCCTTCCAGGAAAGAAGTGGTTTTGGCGCCGGCATTAATTAAGGTACTGAAATGACTGATCGACTGCGGTACTTTAGGGCAGAACTTAAAATCCATTCCCTGTGCTTTGGCGTCCCATTTGGAAATGGTTTCGGGGCCGTAGATCTGGTAATGCGTGGCATTCAGCTCTATGCTGTTGAAGTGTTTTACATATTCCTCCAGGAAGTTAGCCTCCTTGGTGCCCTTGGGGTATATTTTCCCGATCCATTCCTTTCGCCCCCATTTGGCGCATCCCAGCCAGGCCTGCGGCTTTTTCACGGGTTTACCTTTCAATACCTTCTTATTAAAGACAGGTTCTGCGGGCAACTTAAAATCAATGTCCATCAGCATATCCGTGGGAACGCGACCAAAATCCATGAGCATTCAGCATTTAGAGGTGAGACACATAACAATTCGCCGTTACAAATATAAACTATCACAACGGGTCCTGTCCCCGCAGCGGGGATATTCATAATAATCGTAAAAAATCACGGTTAAGTTTTTGTTTTCTTATTTTTCCAGTTTAACTTAATAAGGATTTCAACTAACCAGCATGGAGATTTTACACATCAGCGCGGAATGTTACCCGGTAGCCAAAGTAGGTGGACTAGGTGATGTGGTAGGGGCGTTGCCCAAATACCAGCACCAGCTTGGCAACTTTGCCAAAGTAGTGATACCGGCCTACAGGAATAAATATTACCACACCCACGAATTCGACGTGGTACACCAGGCCGGCATGTGGCTGGGACACAACTGGTACCACTTTAACGTTATAAAGGAACGCAGCAATGAGCTGGGTTTCGACCTTTACCTCGTAGATATCCCCGGTTTACTTGACACTCCCGGCGTTTACGGCTATCCCAACGATACAGAACGGTTCCTGGCCTTCCAGATTGCCGTGCTCGACTGGATCAACGAATGGCAGCATCAGCCGGATGTGATCCATTGCCATGATCATCATACCGGGCTAATCCCGTTCCTGCTCAACTATGGTTATAAATATGAGCGCCTGAAAAGTATTCCCACTGCACTTACTATTCACAATGCACAGTACCAGGGCCAATTTGGCTGGGATAAACTCTACCTCATTCCATCTTTCGATTTATGGAAGTCCGGTATGCTGGACTGGGGCGGCGCTATCAATCCCCTCGCATCGGCTATCAAGTGCGCCTGGCGCGTTACTACCGTTTCCCCGGGCTACCTGGAAGAGCTGTATTATAATGCCAACGGCCTGGAAGCGCTTATCAACCAGGAAAGAGGGAAAATGGTGGGCATCCTGAATGGTATCGATAATGTGGTATGGGACCCGGCTACCGACCGGATGTTACCCCGTAATTATGACCTGGATACTATCACCGCAGGTAAACAAACGAACAAGCAGCACCTGTGCGAACGCTTCGGGCTGGATGCCTCCCTGCCGCTGATATCTTTTATAGGCCGCCTGGTAGGCGACAAAGGCGCCGACCTGCTGCCGGAAATAATTGGCAGATCCCTGCATGAACTGCCGGGGGAAGTAAATTTCCTCGTACTGGGGAGCGGTGACCCACATATTGAATGGTCCCTGCAACAAACCCGTGCAGTAGTAAGCTATGGCTTCAATGTGCACATTGGTTACGACGAATCATTATCCCATCAGATATATGCCGGCAGTGACTTCCTGCTGATGCCGTCCAGGGTGGAGCCCTGCGGCCTCAATCAGATGTATGCGCTGCGTTATGGAACCGTTCCCGTAGTACGCAGCACCGGCGGACTGAAAGACACGGTTATTGACTTTGGAGACCAGGATGGCGTAGGCATCCGCTTTAACCAGGCCAGCGTTGCGGATGTTTGCTATTCCGTAAAACGGGCCATCGAATTGTATCAGGATGCCAGGCACCTGGATGAAGTACGATTAAGAGGCATGAACATTGATAATTCCTGGGACAGTTCGGCACTACGCTACCTGGAAATGTACAAGAGTATGAAATAGCTTAGAATAATTGAGTGATGACTTTCTAAAACCAATTCCCATTATGACTAACGATGTAATATCCATTATTCTCGGAGGAGGGGCCGGCACCCGCCTGTATCCGCTTACCCGTCGCCGCTCAAAACCAGCGGTGCCCCTGGCAGGTAAATACAGACTGGTGGATATTCCTATCTCCAATTGTTTGAATGCAGAACTGAACCGCATCTTTGTATTAACGCAGTTCAATTCCGCCTCCCTGAACAAGCATATTAAAAACACTTATCACTTCAGCAATTTTGATAAGGGGTTTGTAGATATCCTGGCAGCGGAGCAAACCCCCGATAATCCCACATGGTACCAGGGAACGGCCGATGCCGTAAGACAATGCCTTCATCATATGGAGAACTTTGAGTTTGAATATATACTCATATTGTCCGGTGACCAGCTGTACCAGATGGATTTTAAAAAGATGATCAAACATCATATCGACACGGGCGCGGAAATATCTATCGCTACTATTCCCGTGAGCGCAAGGGATGCTTCTGATTTTGGTATTTTAAAGGAAGATGAAAACGGCGCTATTGTGTCTTTTACAGAAAAGCCTTCCCAGGCCGTTCTTCCACCATGGGCGTCTGAAGTAAGCGAGGAAATGCAGAAAGAAGGACGCGTATACCTGGCAAGCATGGGCATTTATATCTTCAGCCGGCAGGTACTGTTCGATATGCTCAATGCACAACCGGAAGCCGCCGATTTTGGTAAGCAGCTCATCCCGCAGGCCATCGAAAACAAACGCCGGATTTTCAGTTATCAATATGAAGGCTACTGGACAGATATCGGGAACATCCAGTCTTTCTTTGAAGCCAATATCGGCCTCACGGATGAAATCCCCTTGTTTAACCTCTTCGATGAATCCCAAACTATCTTTTCACGTGCCCGCATGCTGCCGCCTACAAAAATTTCCGGCCACATGGAGAAAACAATGATCGCCGACGGTTGTATTATTATGGCAGATAAACTGGAAAGAGTAGTGGTGGGCATCCGTACCCGCATTGGTAAAGGCAGCGAAATCAGCAATGCCTATATCATGGGAAGCGATTACTACCAGACACTCGACGAAATAGAAAAGTCACGTGCAGAAGGAAGCCCGTTGATGGGAATAGGAGAGAACTGCGTGATCAGTAATGCCATCATTGATAAAAACTGCCGCATTGGAAACGGCGTACATATAAATGGCGGAAAACACTTAGCTGATGGGGACTTTGAAAAATATACAGTAAAAGACGGCATTGTTGTTGTTAAAAAAGGAGTGGTCCTGGAAGACGGATTCAGTATTTAACAAACAAGATAACCATGCGATTGTCCATAGAGCGGAAGAGTACAAAAATTTATCCTGACCTTAAGAGGGTAGTAGCCAGGTTTTTTTTCAACGGGGAGGCCCGGGCCAAGTCTATCATTCAACAGGTAGCAGCAATGAGCGACCCCGAGGTGGATATAACGGTCATGCCTATACTGAGGGAATTTTCCCGGCGACACAGGAACATCACGAGGATATTTGAACGACATGCAGACCGGCTGAGACATTTGTTTCCCGGTTTGCAGATCGAGTACGAAGGGCTCTCGCTCAAACGTAAATTGCTCACCGGTTCTTATTTCACCAACGAATACTCCATTGAATCAGCCGCGTTCTTCAACCCTTCCCTCGTGGAAGATGTGGACCAGAGCGGGCTGGAAGAAGGACAAAAGCGCGTCATCATGAGCTTTCGCGCAGTAGGTGAAGGACACGTATCTTCTATTGCCTTCAGATCCGGTATCATCGACAAAAACAATGAAATCTCCCTGATAGCACCCGGTAATTATGTGGATGAAGCGGAAATTATCCGCAACTCCATGTACCATAAACAAACGTTCTTCCAGAATGCGGTATCCATCCGGCTGCCGGATTCTGTGATGCGTGAAATACAAAACTCCCTGCCGGACCAGTTTGAATACCTCGCCCTTAAAAAGGTGATCCGGGAAATGCAACAACGGTTCCAGGTAGATCATCTCCTTAAAAAAGGACTGGAAAGGGTACTATGGCTGGCAGACTCCTACTATGAGCTGAACTTTTCACTTGATACCGACTTGTCTGACCGCGTAATTTTTCCTTATTCAGATGCAGAAAGCAGGGGCATTGAAGATGCCCGCTTTGTAAAATACACCAGCGAAAACGGGAACATTACCTATTACGCTACCTACACGGCGTATGATGGCATTACCATCCAGCCAAAGCTGCTGCAAACAAAAGACTTCTATAACTTCAAGATCATGCCACTCTACGGAGAAGGGGCGCAGAATAAAAACCTGGCGCTTTTCCCCCGAAAGATCAACGGCAAATATGCGATGATCTCCCGGATTGATGGTATCAATGGGTATATTATGTACTCTGATAAAATCAATATCTGGGAAAATCCCCAGATCCTTCACGTGCCTAAATATGCGTGGGAATTTGTTCAGGTGGGCAACTGCGGTTCGCCCATTGAAACAAAAGACGGCTGGCTGGTGATCACGCACGGAGTAGGTCCCATGCGTACGTATTGCATTGGCGCCAGCCTGCTGGACCTGGAAAATCCTGAAAAGGAAATAGGCCGCCTGCGTGAGCCCCTGCTCATGCCCAATAAAGACGAACGGGAAGGATATGTACCGAATGTACTGTACTCCTGCGGCTCTATTATCCACAACGATGAACTGATCATTCCCTACGGCCTGTCGGATTATGCTTCCGGCTTCGCCACCGTCAACCTGGAAAAACTGCTGACGCAGATCAAGGAAGACGGCGTGTAGCGAGGCTATCTATAATTGGTTATATACGGCGATATACTTCTCTGTCATGATTTCCGCGCTGAAATTATTTTTCGCGTGCAGATGGCAATCCTGGCGGTTGATCAGTGTGAGATCTTCCACACAGGCGGCGGCCTCGTGTAAATTATTTACAAGGAAACCTGTTTTGCGGTCATTGATCAGCTCCGGCATGGAGCCGCGGTTGTACGCGATAACGGGCGTGCCGCACAGCATGGCCTCTGCTACGCTTAAACCAAAAGGTTCATCAAAAAAGATGGGATGCAGCAGTGCATTGGCTTTTCCCAGCAGCAGGCTGCGTTCTTCCCCGCCTACCGCGCCGATATAAATGATCTGTTCATCATCTATATAGGGCTTTACCTTTTCATTAAAATAGGCTTCGTCCTGTATAATCCCGGCTATGATCAGCTTGCGGCGGGAGTGAAGGGCGATTTGTACCGCATCATGCGTGCCTTTGTCCGGATGGATCCTGCCATAATATAAGAGGTAGCTGTCCGGCGTAGGCTCAAACGCAAAATCTTCCGTGCGGATACCATTATATACCGTGGCTGCGTAATTCAGCGACGGATGGCGGTCGGAGTTACTGATAGACACATATCTTCCTATATCATTATACCGCTGGTATACCGGTAATATTTTATGAGAGGAAAATCCGTGAATAGTGGTTATCATAGGCGTTTTAATCAGCCTGGAGTAGGTAAGGGGGAGAAAATCGAAGTGATTATGGATGATGTCGAAATCCCTGGCCTGCTCCATCAGGTAACTGATATGCATACACTCATTTACTTTGGCATCTGCCTCGCGGTCTTCCTCATACCCTTTGGCGCAAATGGCCGCCAGGGTACCGGAAGTGAGGGAGTCGGCCGTGGCAAAGAGCGTTACGTCCATTCCTTTGGCTACCAGGCCTTCCGCCACGTTAGCCGCCATCTGTTCCCATGGGCCGTAATGCCTTGGAGGCGTACGCCAGGCTATCGGCGCCAGTATTGCTATCTTCATAATCGTATATTTTCCAACATTAGCGCACTAAGGCGCCTGTTGTTTGCAGCATAGCTGTCAAAACAAGCGCCAAAGAAACCGGTGTACCGGAATGATGACCGGTCAACCAATAATCTGATCAACCAATTGACTAATTACCTAACTTCGTACATTCAAAAATTTCGATGTGTTGGCACTGCATCGTTTTGTAATTGGTAATTTGTAATTCGAAACTCAATATGCCCGAATATATTCCTTATGGGGAAACTGGTTATTTTAACCAGCTGGTAACAGATTTTTTAGCAGAACGTCCGCAGATCAGACCATTTTATACCTATTCTCCTGTACATCCGGACTTTGCCGCCGCAATAGCCGCCCGTCAAAATTTTGATACACCAAGAACCGCACTGGTAGCCGCACTGGAACAGCAATACACTTCCCTGGAGCCCGTAAAGGCAGTACAGGATAATATCACCGCCCTGTTGCAGCCTAATACCTTTACAGTGTGCACCGCACATCAGCCCAATATTTTCACCGGCTACCTCTACTTCGCTTATAAGATCCTGCAAACCATTAAGCTGTGTCATGAATTGAAACAGCAATACCCGCAACATAATTTTGTACCGGTATATTATATGGGCAGTGAAGATGCCGACCTCGAAGAGCTGGGCAGCATCTACCTGGAAGGGAAAACCATCACCTGGAATACCAGTCAGCAGGGCGCAGTAGGGCGTATGAAGCCGGAAGGACTGGAAGCGCTGATCGCTGAAGTGAAGAAAACGCTGGGATATGCACCTCACAGCGACGAACTGACAGACCTCCTGCAAAAGGCCTACCTGGAACATGAAAATATCCAGGAAGCCACGCTGTACCTCGTGCATGCCTTATTCGGCCGCTTTGGCCTGGTGGTGCTGATACCGGACAACGCCGCATTAAAACGTTTATACCTTCCCGTTATAAAGGACGAATTGTTTAACCAGGCGTCGCATGCCATTGTCAGCGATACGTTGGCGAAGCTGGGAGAACATTATAAAGTGCAGGCCAATCCACGCGAAATAAATCTTTTTTATTTACAGGAAGGATCGCGGGAGCGCATCGTTCAGGACGGCGATCAGTGGAAAGTATTACACACGTCGTTGACTTTCAACGCCGCTTCGCTGGAAGCAGCCCTGGAAACACATCCTGAAAATTTCAGTCCCAATGTTATTTTACGGGGAATGTTCCAGGAAACCATCCTGCCCAATATTGCCTTTATTGGCGGGGGCGGTGAAATTGCCTACTGGCTGGAATTGAAAGGGCTTTTTGCGCATTATAAAGTGCCTTTCCCTGTTTTATTGCTGCGCAACTCCCTGTTGCTGACTGATACACTTTCCCAACAGCGGATCAATAAGCTGGGACTCACCACCACCGATCTTTTCAAGGGAACGGAAGATATCGTAAACGATTACGTGAAGAAACACACCAATGCTTCGCTGGTATTGAAAGATGAATATGCGGCCATCGAGCAGTTGTTTGATTCCCTGGAAGAAAAGGCCCGCAGCATTGATGTCACACTGATTGCCACTACCGCTTCTGAAAGAAAGAAAGCGCTGAAGTCGATCGGTAAACTGGAACATAAGTTCCTGCGTGCCGAGAAGAAAAAGTTCGCCTGGCAAACAGATCAGATCCGCCAGATTAAGAATAAATTATTTCCTGCCGGTTCGTTACAGGAGCGCAAGGAGAACTTCCTGCCCTGGTACGCCCAGGAAGGCCCCGCCTTCTTCGACCGCGTGCTTGCCGCGCTGACACCGGTAACCGCGGAGTTTACCATTTTAGCGGAGTAACGCGGATTTTGTCTTTCTCGCTGATTACGCTGATTATACTGATTACTTTGATTTTACTTTTTGGATTTTTCTGATTTTTAGATATAATAATCAAGGGAGATAAAAGCGAATATCCGCTTCTATCTCTGTTAATCCTTTATAAAATCCAAAAAGTAAAATCAAAGTAATCAGTATAATCAGCGTAATCAGCGAGAAAGACAAAATCCGCGTCACTCCGCTTTCAGCGCTTTGCTCATGTCTTTTACGAGGGAGAGGATGGCTACAAGCTGGTCGTGCACCTGTTTGGTTTCCAGCATTTCGTCGCGGGTGGGTGTAGGGCCTTTGCCTTCATTGATTTCCTGTTGACGCAGATGTACGAGGCTTTCCAGGTGGGCGTCCAGCCGGTCGAAGGCATGTACCTGCGGGAAGGGTTGGGCGCTGCTGCTGGTAGCGGGATCTGTGAGCAGGGTGAGCTGGTCCATATAATGGAGGAGATAATCCGTTATTTCGCGGTATTCCGGGCGGGGAAACTGCACCCCGTGATGCAGGCTGTAGGCGGCCAGGGTGGCGGTATGCGAGGTGAGTGTATGATTCAATACCACGAAATGATATACTTCTGACGCGTTCTTTTGTTTGCTTTTGGGTTCCGATAACATACGCTGGAAGGCCGACATCATATTGGCGGCGGCCACGTAGGTATCTTTCCTGGCCAGTTTGAAATCTGTAATGGATACCTTTTCATTGGAATAGGCGCGCATCACCAGTTCGAAATATTTCCGGTTGGCTTCCATCATCTTTTTCATGTAGTCCGGGAGGAAGTTATGCTCCCAGGTAGGCCACAGCAGCATGTTGGCAAAGAAAGCGATGCCTCCGCCAATGAAAGTGTCCAGTACCCGCTGCGTTACATTGTAGAGGTCTGAAGGATGAAGGAAATGCAGCAGGAAGATGATAAACGGCGTCACAAAAAATACGCTGACGGTATACTGGAAGCTCATAAAGCTGTAGGCGCCCAGGATGCAGATCAGCATGACTATAAAGATCACCGTATCGTTGTGCGTAAGGTAAAGCAGGCCGGCGGCAAATAAGGCGCCGGTAACGGTACCGATTAAACGTTGTATGCTGCGTGATTTTGTAAGCCCGAAGCCTGGTTTCAGGATCACCACGATGGTTAGCAGGATCCAGTATACCCGGTCGAGGTGAAGGGCAATACCCAGCCCGTAACCCAATACGGTAGCCAGGCTCACGCGGATGGCGTGCCGGAAGATATGTGATTTGAAAGTGAGGTTATCCCGGAAGGTTTCAAAATCGTATTTCTGGCGGGTAGTGAATTTCGACAGCTCCAGTTTTGGATCTATGGATTCGTCTTTCAGTCTTTCCAGCCGGGTAAGCCTATGCAGGTTATAAATGCGTTGGGCCATGTCCTGCAGGTTTTGCAGGATGTTGCTCAGCGGGATGGTACGGGTTCTTTCCTTGAGGGTAGGCAGCTTCATGGTAATGTCGGCAATGGCCTGTTTTACCTTTTCCATCTCAAACTTCAGGTTGGTTTTGGGCAGGGAGCGCTGACCCGCTGCCACGGCCATCCCGATGTTTTTCAGCTCCTGGGTGAATTCAAGGATGAGGGCATGGAATTTTTCCAGGATCGCCAGATCTTTAAAATCGGCGTGCAGGGCGTTATAGTCGGTTTGAGAGGCCATGATCTGTTCCTGGAGATCTACCATATCCAGGAAAATGAGTACCATGCTTTTATTGAGACTGGTAGTGCCCTGTTGGGCGGATCTTCTTTTCAGCAGCAGTTCGCGTACATTTTCCTGTTTTTCGTTGACGATCACCTGCTGGTCCAGTACAGCCTTGTAGTTTTCGCTGACATTTACGCCGGGCGTGTAGAAGTTGGCCCTTACCTCGAGGTAGCGGGCGGTTTGCAGGATACAGTCGCCCAGTGCCTGCTGCACATTGAGGTAGGGTCGGATCTGCCAGAGGATGAGGGCCAGCACCGCGTACCAGATACTGCCCAGCAGCACCATAGAGGAGTGGAGGAGGGTAAGCTTCGGTGTGAGCTGGGTTTCCCCGAGAATAGACACTACTACCAGCAGGCAGCCGGTACCAATATTACCTCCCCGGTTACCATATACCAGCAGCATGGCAAACATAAAACAGCACACCGCTATCCAGATGGCCATGGGTATTACGTAAGGAATGAGCAGGCCGGTGCCCAGCGCGGAAAAAAAAATCAGGATGGTGCTAATGATAAGGCCGTTCCGCTTGTGTACAATGGTGCCGGGTACATCGCTGAGGGCCGTACACAAGGCGCCCATCGACATAGCGATACCCAGGTCCAGCATGCCAAAGTAAGCGCATACCAGTGAAGGCACTACCACGCTGATGGTGGTACGCATACCGTTGCTGAAATGATAACTGTAAAGGAAACTTTTTATATTATTGATCCGCTGTTCTGTACGCAAACGTAAAAGGGTTTTTGATGGCGCAAAGATAAGCGGATTTTGTCTTTCTCAGGATTACGCTGATTAAACTGATTATCTTTTTTCTTATCCTTTAAAGATGAATATATTACTTTTGACTTTAATTTAATGCAGGGTTCAGAAGATATCTCACGTTAATCAGTATAATCAGTGTAATCCTGAGAAAGACAACATCCGCGTAATTTTCTAACAGGGAGTTAAATTCTAATTGTTCTTTTTACTATATTTATAACCAGTCTTTTAGACTTTAGTTGCGTGCTGCGGACAGGGGCAAATGACCGGTAATTGTGTATAAATAATTACTGTATATTATTGCATCTCACTTAAATTACTTTTTGATTCGGGTAAAATTATATCTTTGACGCCTTAAAAAACCTCGGAGTACGACGTGCGCTTAAAAACACTAGAAATTAAAGGCTTTAAAAGTTTTGCAGATAAAACCGTTTTGCAGTTTGATGAGGGCATCACTGGGGTAATTGGGCCAAACGGTTGCGGCAAAAGTAATATTATCGACTCCATCCGCTGGGTAATCGGCGAGCACAAAATCAGTAACCTCCGGTCTGATAACCAGGCAGGACTTGTGTTCAATGGTTCTAAAAGCCGCTCTGCAAGCGGTATGGCGGAGGTTAGTCTCACTTTTGAAAACACCAAGAACGTACTACCCACCGAGTTCACCACGGTGACGATTACACGCAAATTTTATAAGAACGGCGACAGTGAATACCGCCTCAACGATGTGGCCTGCCGCCTCAAAGATATCCATAACCTGTTCATGGACACGGGCGTAAGTACCGATTCCTATGCCATCATCGAATTGGGAATGGTAGACGATATCATCAAAGACAAGGAAAACAGCCGTCGCCGTATGCTGGAACAGGCGGCAGGCATCTCCATATATAAAACCCGCAAAAAAGAAGCTAAATCCAAACTGGACGCCACTGAAGGAGACCTGAACCGTATTGAGGACCTGTTGTTTGAAATCAATAACAACCTCAAAACACTGGAAAGCCAGGCCCGTAAGGCGGAACGCTTCTACGAAGTAAAAAAGGAATACCGCGAAATCAGCATAGAACTCGCCAAAGCAGCCCTGGAAGGCTTTAACGTAACCTTCAAGGAACTGTCGGATACCCAGCAAAATGAAAGCGACCGCAAACTGGCGCTGGAAACCGAGATCCTCACCGCAGAAGCGGCCGTGGAGCAGGATAAACTGCATTTTGTGGCAAAAGAAAGAGAACTGCAAACCATGCAGAAATCTTTTAATGAGCTGGTATCCACCATCCGCACCAAAGAAAACGATAAGAACCTCGCCACGCAGCAACTTACCTATCTGCGCGAGCGGGAAAAAAATATCAGCGACTTCCTCAACAATGCAGAAGGACAACTGCAGGGACTTACTTCTTCTATTGAATTCACCGAAAAACAGGTAGAAGAAGAAGGGGAAGTGTTTGAAACCATGGCAGACGAACTGGACACCCTCCGCGATATGGTGGAGGAAAAGAAAGAACGCTTCCATCAGAAGAAACAGGCCCTTGAAACCCTGCGCAACGATCAGCAACGCTGGCAGCGTCAGCAATTTGAGGCCGAAAAGAAAGTAGCCGTTGCCGATACTTCCGTAATGAACCTGCAACGCAGCATGCAGCAGCTCCAGGAAGAAAAGACCAGCCGGCAGCAGCAGATCGCCCAACTGGAAACAGAAAAGGAAGCCCTGCAGCAAACACTGACCGGCGGCAAAACGGAATTGGAAAACATGGTCCGTTTCCAGGAAGAAACCAAAAGTAAAATACTCGCCACCCAGTCCGATATCGAAGGATTGCGTGATAAACTGGTAGACGAAAACCGTACCCTCGATTCCAAAAAGAACGAGTTCGACCTGCTCAAGTCATTGGTCGACAGCCTCGAAGGCTACCCGGAGAGTATCAAATTCCTCAAAAAGAATCCCGACTGGAACAATAACGCCCCCATCCTGAGTGATATATTTTTCTGTAAAGAGGAATACCGCACCTGCGTGGAAAACCTGCTGGAACCTTACCTGAGCTATTATGTAGTGAACAACGTACATGAAGCCGTACAGGCCATCCAGCTGCTCGATAACAACAAAAAAGGAAAAGCCAATTTCTTCATCCTCGATCAGTTCCGGACTGATTACAGCCCGCTGCTGGCGCCGGCAGGCACCATTCCTGCGCTGGAAGTAGTGGAAATTGAAGAGAAGTACCGGGGACTGGGACAGCACCTCCTTGGAAAAGTATTTATCGGGGAAGACCTCACCCGCCTGGAATTCAGCCAGGTGGCGGACGAAAGGATGCTGCTGGTGGAAAAATCCGGCCGCATGCATCGTGGTAAATACAACATCAGCGGAGGTTCTGTAGGATTATTTGAAGGTAAAAAGCTGGGAAGGGCCAAAAACCTGGAAAAGCTGGAAATAGAGATCAAAGATCTCGAAGGAATAGTGGGCCGCCTGAAAGTGGCGCTGCAAAGCAAACACGACGAAGTATTAGGCTACAACAGCCAGCTGAATGAAAATAATATCAATGCTGCGCGGGAAAGGGTAAACCAGCTGAGCAATCAGCTGTTTGGCTTACAGAACAGGATTGAAAACTTTCACCACCTCATTGAAGCCGGCGATAAACGCCTCGAAGAAATGCAGCAATCCCTGGAAACCAACCAGGAAAGCATTTCCGGTGTGAAAGACGAACTGGAAAGCCTGAACGAAAGGGTCACCGAGCTGCAGGACAGCATCGCAGATGCCGACAGGATGGCCCAGGAAGCGGAACAGCAGTTTAATATGGCTACGGTGCAGTTTAATAACCAAAACCTGCAGCATACCCGTCAGCAAAGTAAAGTACAGGCCCTTAAACAGGAACTGGAATTTAAGCGTAAACAGCTGGCAGACCTGCACATACAGATCACCAGTAACAAATCGCAGCTGGAAGACGCGGTGGCCAACATCGCTGCTGCCATGGATAAACTGAGCCATGCAGATGACGGACTCGTGGAATTATTCCGCCAGCGCGAAGAAGAAGAAAAGGCACTCAACGAAAAAGACCAGGAATACTATAACTTCCGTAACCACCTCCAGGAACTGGAAACCACGCTGAGAACGAAACAGCGCGCCAAACAAGACCTGGAACAGCAGCTGAATACCATTAAGGACAAGGTAAATGAACTGCGGCTGCAACTGGCCTCCATGAAGGAAAGGCTCAGCGTGGAGTTTAAAGTGAACCTCGATGAAATTATAGATGAGCAACGCAACTCAGAACTGTCGGTGGATGAGCTGACGGGCAGTGCAGAGCGACTGAAAAAGCGCATGGAGAACATGGGGGAAATCAACCCCACGGCCATTGAAGCTTACCAGGAAATGAAGAAGCGCTACGAGTTTATCCTGGAGCAGAAAACGGACCTGGTAAATGCGAAAGATTCCCTGCTGGCCACTATCCAGGAGGTAGAGTCCACCGCTAACCAGAAATTCCTGGATACCTTTAACCAGGTGAAGGAAAACTTTATCCGGGTATTTAAAGCCCTGTTTACGGAAGAAGACCAGTGCGATATGATCCTGAGTGATCCTGAAAACCTGGCGGACACTGGTATTGAAATCATCGCGAAGCCAAAAGGCAAGCGGCCGGCGGCGATTACACAGCTGTCCGGTGGAGAGAAAACACTGACAGCGACCGCATTGCTGTTCGCCATTTACCTGATTAAGCCGGCGCCGTTCTGTATCCTGGATGAGGTAGATGCGCCATTGGATGATGCCAATGTGGGTAAGTTTACCAACATGATCCGCAAGTTTTCCGATAATTCACAATTTATTATTGTAACACATAACAAGCAAACGATGGCGGCTGTAGACGTGATCTACGGCGTAACGATGCAGGAACCGGGAGTGAGCAAACTCGTTCCGGTTGATTTCAGGAGTTTGAACTAGCCGGTTGGTTTGGTTGTTGTAAAGAGAGTTCATTACTTTTATTCTTTATTCTAAAAAAATAAAAAAACGTAAACACTATGGGCGCATGGGGCACCAGAAATTTTGAAAATGATGGATCACAGGATTGGATTTTTGACCTGATTGATAATAAAGACGGTGGTTTGGTGTCTGACACGTTAGCGCGTGTCATCAACAACATCGAAACACTGGAAATTTCGGATTGCGAAGAGGCGTTGGCCGCTGCAGAACTGGTGGCAGCATTGGTAGCACGCCCAAGCGAAGATTTCCCGGAAGATCCTTTGGATCAGCTGGATGTGCTGAACCTTATTGGTACCCGCGCACTCAGAAACCAGGCAATCGCCGCTGTAAATAAAATTGTGGCAGCCTCCGAAATGAAGAATTACTGGGAAGATGCGGGTCAGGGTGAAGCCTGGGCGGCTGTGCAGGCGGGGCTTATCAAACGTTTGGAATAAAGCGCGCGCGGAGTTTGTCTTACTCGCTGATTACGCTGATTTTGCTGATTAGTTTGATTTTTACTTTTGGATTTATAAAGGATTAAGGGAGATAGAAGCGGATATTCGCTTTTATCTCCCTTAATATTATTAATCAAATAAAAATCCAGAAGTAAAAATCAAACTAATCAGCAAAATCAGCGTAATCAGCGAGTAAGACAAACTCCGCGTTAGATCAATATTCCCGCAATAGAGGCCGACATATAAGACGCCAGCGTTCCACACAACAGGGCTTTCAGCCCCAATTTAGCCAGATCAGCCCTTCTGTCGGGGGCCAGCTCACCGATACCACCGATCTGCATGCCTACGCTGCTGAAATTGGCAAAACCCGCAATAGCAATTGTAACGATGGCAATCCCTTTGGAGGTTAATACCGGTACTGTTTTATCAGTGAGACTTTTAAAAGCCACAAATTCATTAATGGTGAGTTTTTGTCCGAGCAGGGTAGCTACGCCTTGTACATCTCCCTGTGGTACGCCCATTGCCCAGGCCATCGGCATAAACACTTTTCCGAAGATCCAGTCGAGGCTGAGATCAAACTTAGGATTGAAGATATGACCGATATGAATAAGGCCCCAGTCGATCAGCGCAATGAAAGCAATAAACCCGATCAGCATGGCGATCACGTTCATGGCTATTTTAAAACCATCGCCGGCGCCGTGTGAAATCGCGTCGATTACGTTGGTATAATTGCTTTTTACTTCCATTTTAACGCGACCCATCGTTACGCTTTCCTCTGTTTCGGGGAAAACGATCTTCGAAATCACCAGTGCCCCCGGAGCGGCCATGAGGCTGGCGGTGATCAGGAAAGGCGCAATATGCAAACCAGCCTGCAATCCCATATTCACATACACCACGAGGATGCCGCCGGCAATACAAGCCAGGCTTCCACTCATGGAGGCGAGGATTTCGCTTTTGGTCATGCTTGATAAATAAGGACGGATCATCACCTGTGCTTCTACCTGTCCTACGAAGGCGCTGGCCACATTGCTCAATGCTTCCGCACCACTCACGCGCATTACATAATTCAATGGCGCGGGCAATTACCGCTACCACGCGCTGCATAATGCCATAATGATATAAAACCGCTACCAGCACACACACCAGGATGATGGTGGCGGTTACGTTAAAAGCAAATACAAAACCTCCGGCAGCATAGTCTTTCAGACCGGTGCCATCGGGCTGCGATACACCAATACCTCCATATACAAAGGCAGCGCCTTTACGGGCAAATCCTTCCAGCTTTCCCATTGCATCTCCTACCCGCTGGAAGAACCAGGTAATAGGGGGCACCTTAAATACCAGAAAGCCGATTAACACCTGTAAGCCAATACCGCTGAACACCAGCCTGTAATTGATCTTACTTCTGTTGTTAGAAAATAGAAAGGCGATACCCAGAATAAGTACGATGCCTATGATGCCCTGAAAGCGTTCCATAAATGCAAATAAATCGTAAAATGTATGCAATGAAGCGACGAAGATAAGTTTTTTTGCCGTCGCTCACATAGTAAACTGTTATCTCATATAATTTTTCAGAAAAAATATATTTAGAAATGTATTTTTATCGCTTTCGTAACCCGAATAGTAAAAAATGCAGCGTATTCATTATCGTTTAATCACCACGTTATCTCTGGCTTTATTTGCCTGTGGACAAGGAAATCAGCAGAACAACGGGAACAAGCACGAAAAAGATTCTATTGCCATGCGGGAGCAGTTTGCTGCTTCACCCGTACTGGATGGCAAAACAGCCATCCAACACATGCAATTTGATGAAGGATTGGAAGTACAACTGGTGGCGGCCGAACCAATGGTAGTGGCGCCCGTGGCCATGACTTTTGATGAGCGCGGGCGCATGTGGGTGGTGGAGATGACCGGCTTTATGCCTGATACTGCCGGTACCGGGGAAGATAAACCCGACGGTAAAATTGTGATCCTGGAAGATACCAACCGCGATGGCGTAATGGATAAACGCACCGTGTTCCTTGATTCACTGGTGCTGCCAAGGGCTATCTGCCTGATAGAAAACGGGGTGCTGGTAGCTACGCCGCCGCAATTATGGTTTATAGAAAACAATGGCGACAAACCCGGCAAAAGAACCCTGGTGGATGATCAATACGCTGCCGGCGGAAACGTGGAGCACCAGCCCAACGGGTTGCTGCGCGCAATGGACAACTGGATCTATAATGCAAAATCGGATAGGCGTTACCGTAAGGCGGGAGATAAGTGGCTGAAGGAGCCCACGCATTTCCGCGGACAATGGGGCATTACGCAGGATAATTACGGCCGTCTTTATTATAACAACAATTCGGAAAACCTGCTGGGCGATTATTTTCCCCCCGGATTAGGCGGTACCAACCTGCAACAGAACAATGCCGCCGGTTTTGATCAGAAAATAGTACCCGATAACCGCACGTACCCCGCGCATCCAACGCCGGGTGTAAACCGTGGTTACCAGAAAGGCTCGCTGGACGACAGCCTCCGCCTGGTGAAATTCACCGCCGCCTGCGGCCCGGTGATTTACCGCGGCACCTTGCTGCCATCTACCTATGCCGGTAATGCGTTTGTAGCCGAGCCTTCTGCCAACCTGATTAAAAGGAATATTTTATCAGACAGCAGCTATGTCGTGAAAGGTGTACAAGCATACCAGCGGAAAGAATTCCTGGCCAGCACCGACGAGCGTTTCAGACCGGTGGACCTGCGTACCGGTCCGGATGGCGCTTTGTATATCGCCGATATGTACCGGGGCATCCTGCAACATAAAACCTACCTCACGGATTACCTGAAGAACGAGATAAAGATGCGTAACCTTACGCTGCCGCTGAACTGCGGACGTATTTACCGCATCATTCCTGCCGGCAGTAAACCACAGCCGGTTACATTTGAACTTACGCCCGCTTTCCTTGGGAAAATGCTGGGTAACGAAAATGGTGTTTTAAGAGATAAAGCGCAACAGCTCATCATTGATCAGCACTTAACCGCGATGGCGCCGGAACTGAGAACCATGCTGAAAGACGCGGCACACCCGCTGACACAGATCCACGCCCTCTGGACGCTGGAAGGCTTGCACAGTCTCACCGGAGATGATATCAGCAGCATCTGGCAACAGGCAGATCCTGCACTAAAAATGCAGGCGCTCGCGGCATTGCCATCTGTATTAAACAGCAGTAACATCAAAGCAACAGTAACAGCGCTGGACTCCTTGTCGGATAATCCATACCTGGCGCCGGCAGTGGCTTATATATTGCCTGCGGTAGGGAAACTGGATCAAGCAGCTGCCACCCGCCTGGAAGATAAAATGATAAAAGCGTATGCCCCTAACCGTTATGTGGCGGCAGCGCTGGTAAATAATGCGGCCAACCGGGAAGCAGCCTTGCTGAAAGAGGTCATTGCCTGGAACCCTGATACCACGCTGATATTGCGCCGTCAGCTGGAAACAGTGCTGAAAAACATGGACAGCAAAGCCAATGTGAAAAAGATGGAAGCGTTACGGAAAGAACTACCGAGAGGATATAAGATCTTCAATACCGTATGCCAAACCTGTCATGGTAAAAACGGGGAAGGCATTACGGCGATGGCGCCGCCGCTGAATGAAAGCAACTGGGTAAACGGTAACAAAAAAGCATTTATATCTATCGTATTATACGGTCTTACCGGTCCGGTGGAAGTACACGGGAAAGTGTACAAAGCCCCGGAAATAAATGGCGATATGCCGGGTATCGGCGCCAGTGATGAATTCAGTGATGCAGATATTGCACAACTGCTCACTTTCCTGCGCAGTGCCTGGAATAATAAAGCCGATAAAGTTTCCGCTGCAGATATCCAGCAGGTGCGTAAGCTGAATAATGGCCGCCAGAAGCCCTTCACAGCAGGAGAGTTAGCGAATTGACCGCTTGTTGTAAATAAAAGCCTTATCTTTGCCGGATACAATTATTCATTAATTGAATCCGGCAATTTACATATTACACTTACTCAATACACCACGTGCATCCAAACGCACGTGCGGGTTCCTGTTGCCGTTCCTATCCTGCCCAAAAGACTTCAACAATTAAGCCCGGGCAACTTTTAGTACATAAAGTGTTGTACCCGGGGGGATAACTACCTGCGTAGTGCTATTCCGCTAATATTTTCTAAAACAATCTTATCAAATCAGTTTTATCATTCATCGGATGACACGATGGGCAGTCATCTGTAAACACTGACATAAAACCCGGTTATCATGAAAAAGAAACAGATTATCGTGTCCCTGCATGATTACGAAATCCTTAAAACCCTGTGCTATCACGCACCGGGCACCGACAAGCTGAGAGAAGAGCTCGACAGGGCCACTGTCAGGAAAGGTAAGGTACCCGCTGATGTGGTACAGGTAAATTCCACCCTCAGATTCAGGGATGAGCGCAGTGGGGCTATCAGGAATGTACAGCTGGTATTGCCGGCTGCCAGCAATTTACAGCTGGGCAAATTATCGATCCTTTCTCCCATAGGCACTGCCTTGCTGGGATATAGTACCGGTGATGTGATAGATTGGGAAGTGCCTGCGGGAAAAACGCAGCTGCATATCCTGGATGTTACAAAGCCTGAAGGGAGTGTATAAAAAGAGGTTATTATATAAGCGAAGAAAGCCCTGGCGTTTGCCAGGGCTTTCTTTTTATTGGTAAGTTATTTTATCGCCGTATTTAATGTGATACTTGTCGCAGAATCCACCGTTTACCTCCAGGACGTATTTTGCTTTTTTGAAAGATGGAAGACTTTCTTCCGACAGGGGCGTTGCGTATTTCTGAATGGACACAATTTCCAGCTTATCATCTATGTAGATAATATCCAGGGAGATGTAGGTGTTTTTCATCCAGAATGCGCGTTCTTCCATGTCAGGGAAAATGAAAAGCATGCCCTGATCGTCTGTCATGGATTTGCGGAACATCAGTCCGTCGGCGCGCTGTTCGTCTGTTTGCGCCAGCTGGATATCTATTTTTCGCAGGGTATCTGCGCCTGATTTGGAAACGAAAGCCAGGGCGCCTTGTTTTTTAAACGCAATGCCATTGGATGTTTCACCGGCAGTTTCCGTGGTGGCCGCCGTATTGGTATCGGTGGCTGCGGAATTGTTGGTGCTACTGTTGTTCTGGTGACAGCCAGCGATATATAAACTGGCTATCAGTATACATTTCAGGTGTAATTGCATAAAACAGCGATACTATTTGGTCAGCAGTTCTTCATCTGAAAAAACCACATCAGTGTAATCTCTTATTTCGTTGTACACGGTATCCCGTTCAACTGGTCTTCTGCCGGCCTGTTTGATGAGCATGGTGAGCTGGGCGGTGTTCATGGAAGGGTTTTGTTCTTCCGAACCGGCCATAGAATAGATCTTCGTGGTATCGTCTATGGTGCCGTCCAGGTCATTTACGCCGAAAGACAGGGTCAGCTGTGCGGTGTTCCTTCCCAGCATAGGCCAATAGGCTTTCAGGTGGGGGAAGTTATCCATATACAAACGTGCGATAGCGTACAATCTCAGGTCTTCCACGATAGAAGATTCCGGGATATGCGACATATCGTTGCCTTTATTACGGAACTTCAGGGGGATGAAGGTGTTAAAGCCACCGGTTTCGTCCTGCAGTGTACGTAAGCGTTCCATGTGGTCGATGCGGTCCGCAAAAGATTCAACGTGGCCGTACAGCATGGTGGCGTTGGTGTGCATGCCGCGGTTGTGGGCGGCTTTGTGAATGGCAAGCCATCCGTCGGCATCTACTTTATCGTGGCATATTTTAGCGCGTACTTCCGGTGCGAATATTTCGGCGCCGCCGCCAGGCATGGATTGCAGGCCGGCTTCGTTGAGGATACGCATCCCTTCTTCTATGCTCACTTTAGCTTTGCGGAACATGTAATCCAGTTCCACAGCGGTAAATCCTTTGATATGCAGATCCGGACGGTGTGCCCTGATTTTCTGGATCAGCTCCACGAAGAAGTTGAGCTGCATTTTAGGATGTACGCCACCAACAATATGTACTTCTGTAACGGGTTGGTTATCGTATTTTTTAACGATGTCCATCATCTGGTCGATACTCAGTTCCCATCCGTCTTCCCTGTTTTTATACAGGCGGGAATAGGAGCAAAAGTGGCAGGTGAATACGCAAACGTTGGTGGGTTCGATATGGAAGTTACGGTTGAAGTAGGTCTTGTCACCGTGCATCCGCTCCCTTACCAGGTTGGCTAACGCACCTAAAAAGCCGATATCGCCTTTTTCAAATAAGATCAGCCCTTCTGCGGGTGTAATTCTTTCCTGTTGGAGGATCTTTTCTGCAATGCCCTTCAATGCTGCGTCCAGGTTAGGTTGCTGAAGGAGCGTTTGAACAGCCGGATAATCTTGTCTCATCGTCATCTTACTTTCATTAATTTGATGGTGTTGGCCCTGTTCCTGTAAATTAATTTTACAAAATAAACACCATTTGGCTCATTTACCAAATTAAAGGTCATCCGGTTGCCGGCGCCGATATCTGCTGCCGGACGGCTCATAATGAACTGTCCCTGTAAATTGTAAATAGATACCTGCACCAGGTCTTCCGGTATTTCCAGGAATGTTACCCAAACGATGCCATCTGTAGGGTTAGGATTCACTAATACCCCTTTTTCCCGGAGGATTGGATTCACTGATTTAGTAACAATATTAATATTATCAATATAAATGTTATTCTCTGAGTTTGAGATGTTTCTGAAGGCTACCTGGAACTTTCCTTTATGGCTTGCAGCGGTCAGGTTTACAGAATCCCGGCGCCATTCGGTGGTGGTTGGGATGAATTCTGTTTGAACCGGTGTTGGGCGTGTAATAAGATTGGGGCCCCATTTGGAATAAATGATTTGGCCGGTTTGGCGGCAATCGTTGGTCACGATTACCTGAAGGGTATCCCAGGCATTGGAGGTGGTAGCAGGGTCGGTAAATACGGCTGCGGCTACGTCGAAAAAGAGGAATACGGAATCTGCGCCCTGCGGATCAATGACCGGCGTGATGAGGTCATCTGTCTGGTCGTTGGTATTATATCCCAGGTTGCGCATGAGCGCGGAAGCGCTGCTGTTTTTGCCCACATTACGAACGCGTTCCCAGGTGAAGCTGTGGTCGGGATTATAGAGATCCCAGCCTGGTGGCGGGAAGCTGTCGTTTTCAAAGCCCTGTTCAAAGGGGAGGGCTGCTTCCGCGTCGTACCGGAAGCGGATATCCGCTGTATCGTTGGTAACATTTCCATCCGGCTGGCCGTTGGGTGATTGCGTATATGCTTTCAGGTTATAGCTGCCAATAGCTACATTGGAAGAAGGAAGTGTAACGCTGGTTTGCTGCAAACTGGCCAAACTGCCCGTCCACTGGTAAGAAGTAAGGGCGCCGCTGTTTACCTGGTACCAGATTCTCACAGCAGTGAGGGTGTTGGCGCCGCGGTTACGCAGGGTTACTACGGGTGTAATATTGTTGTTGCATATTTTGCCATCCGGCGCGTTGACACTCACCAGGGAGGCATCGTTGTTTACCATGGAAGGTGGTACGCATCCGTTGGAGGTCATCAGGCTGGCGGTGATATTTTCCAGTACAAAGCGCATGCGGTCTACCTGCCCGGCGGTAAAGAGATGCATGCAGGCATCATCGGTATAGTCCATGTAGTTCATGAACATCACGCCCGGTGAGGTGGCGGTGCAGTTGTCGAGCCGGGGAAAGGACGGGCATCCGTAGGTATTATCGCCCTGGAGCGGTGTGTCGGTGATACCGTCATCAATGGTACATCCCCCGTTATCATCTCCCCAAACATGCTTTAAACCGAAGTAATGCCCTATTTCATGCGTGGCGGTTCTGCCGAGGTTGTAGGTACTACCTACGCTGCCGGTAGTGCCAAAAGCGGTGTATTGCACCACCACGCCTTCCTGTTCAACAGGGTAGCCGGTACCGGGAGGGGCGGCCACGCCGAGGTAATTACCGGAAAGGCGGGTCACCCAGATATTAAGATATTTGCTGTGATCCCAGGCATCGGAGCCGCCGGTGCTGTTGTACTTGGCGTCTGCCGCCGCGTTGCTGATAGAAAAGCTTTGGCCGGGAGCTGTTTGCACCCTTACAACGCCGTTGGTGGGTTCATCGTCGGGCGTTCTTTGAGCGAGACAAAAATTAATGCGGCTGTTGCCGATGAGCGCCTGCCATACGGCAGGTACCTGGCTTACATCAGGGTTAGCGGCATTATAATCCCGGTTCAGGGCATCTATCTGGGAGGCGATCTGCGCATCTGTAACCAGCGCGGGGTTATCCAGCACGATGTGGATCACTACCGGAACAGATACTGCTTGCGGAATGGCTTCCACCATCGCACGCAGCTGTTGCCGTTGCTGGCCCAGCATCATTTTATCTTCGTTATTCTGTATAATCTTTTGAAGGGAAGGGATTTCTTTTACCCGCTGTTGCAGTGCTTCGGCAGTGCCGCATTTACGTTGAGCGTTGGCGGTGACGTAATAAAAAAAGGCACCCAGGGCGAGGAAGTAGTGACGCAAAAAAGTAGATTTTGGCTTTGAAGATACGCGAAAAATGTGTTTTCCGGATCGCCTTCGGCGATGTTAAATTGTCTTTCTGCCTGATTACGCTGATTATGTTGATTACGCTGATTTGATTATGTTGGATTTTATAAAGGATTTGGGGAGATGTAAGCGGAGGTTGTCTTTCTGCCTGATTCGCTGATTTTACTGATTACCTGGATTTTACTTTTGGGATTTTGTAAAGGATTTGATGAGATGTAAGCGGAGGTTGTGCGCTGATTTTACTTTTTCTTTGGGAGATGGGTATTTAAAAAAAAGATGGTGTGAAGATGGGATAGCCCATGCTTTGCATTTGCCTTATACGTGCTTTTGACCTGCCTTTGATGTGGAGGTGACGTGGACTTGATCGGTAATGTATTGGGTATCAATTGGCTATAGGGGGTTTAACGACATTCGTTAGACAAGTTTCAACAAAGAAAGAAACTGGATATCAACACTTTAGGTACAATATAAAGATAAACATAATCAGGCAGAAAGACAACCTTCGCTTACATCTCCCCAAATCCTTTAAAAAATCCCAAAAGTAAAATCCAACATAATCAAATCAGCGTAATCAGTATAATCAGCGTAATCAGGCAGAAAGACAATTTAACATCGCCGAAGGCGATCCACTCGCAAAAAAAAAGCGCTCCGGAACAAACCGGAACGCTTTCAAAACTCAGTTTTTATAAAATTACATATTGGCCTGTATTTTTTTATCCAGTACGGATTTAGGCACAGCGCCTACCTGTTTGTCTACCACCTGGCCGCCTTTTACGAAAAGGATAGCAGGGATGCTGGTGATACCGTAGTTTACAGATAACTGTGGGTTCTGATCCACGTTAACCTTTCCAATATTTACTTTACCAGCGTAATCTTTAGACAATTCTTCGATTACCGGACCGATAGCGCGACACGGGCCACACCATTCTGCCCAGAAGTCAATAACAGTTAATTTATCGGAATTCAGAACTTCCGTTTCAAAGTTCGCATCAGTGATTTCTAAAGCCATATTCTTTGATTTTAAAATGTTTTTATTTTAACGATTGTTTTGATTTTTATGATTTGTTATATTACGATCAAATCTTGATCCGAGTGCAAATTACTGCATTTTTGACATCCTACTTATTGATTATCTCTATATACACATCAATATCCGGCTGTTTGTGCAGGAAACCCGCCAACTCGTCATTCATCTCAATATTCCGGTTGAAAGTATGCAGTTTTGCCTGCGTGTGATCGTCCCGGTCGGTCAGATGTACATGCAGCACGCTGTTGCCCGGAAAGCGGTTTACGTTGTCTACCAGGAAGTCTACCGTTTCCTTTTTGATGAACTTAGGCATCGTGTTCAGGTACACCTGTTTAGTGTGTGTTTTCTTCACTTCCTGTAAGAGCTGGATGCTGCCTACTTTGAATTCATATTCATTGTCATTGAACCGTTTGGACTTGAAGCCGCCATTGATGAACAGGCACAGGCCTGGTTTCAGGTAGGGGGCGAAGCGGATAAAATCTTCACTCCACAGGGCAAATTCAAATTTTCCGGTGTAGTCTTCGATGGTCATCACGCCAAACTGCCGGTTGTTGCGGGAAATCCTTTCCTGGGCATTGGTAATGTATACTGCCAGGCGGAAATTGCGTTCCCTGGAGCGGCCGCCGTTGCCACCCGGTTGGGCTATTTCGGTTTGATACTCCACGAGTTCCTGAACAGTATTCATGTGGTAATACTTCATTTCAAAGCGGTAATCATCCAGTGGATGGCCGGAAATGTAGATACCAGTGATATCCCGTTCGTTGTTGAGCTTCATGATCAGCGGCCAGGCGTCGCAGGCCGGGATCTTTGGTGGCTCTACATCCGGGAGGTCATCGGCGCCGAAGAGGCTGCCCATGTTGGAAGAGCCTGCTGTTACCTGCTGTCCGAATTTCACGATTTTATCAAGGCCGGTGAGTTGTTCGCCTTCCGGTTTATGGAAATATTGCGCACGATGCAGTTCGGGGAAGCTGTCGAAAGCGCCTGACATCACCAGGGCTTCCAGGGATTTTTTATTGACGGCGCGTTGGTTAACGCGTTTGATAAAGTCGAATATATTTTTGAAAGGACCGTCCTTTTTACGTTCTTCCAGCAGGTTTTCGATGGCGGCTTCACCTACACCTTTCAGGCCACCAAGACCGAAGCGTACCTGGCCCTGTTTATTTACAGCGAAACCCTTGAAAGATTCATTCACATCCGGTGGCAATACGTCGATGCCCATGCGTTTGGACTCTTCCATGAAGAAGGTGATCTTTTCAATATTGCTGGCGCAGTTCAGTACGGCAGCCATGTATTCAGAAGGGTAGTGGGCTTTCAGGTAGGCTGTTTGATAGGCCACAAAAGCATAGCAGGTGGAGTGCGATTTGTTGAACGCATACGAGGCAAATGCTTCCCAGTCGGTCCATACTTTTTCGCAGACTTTTGGATCGTGGCCGTTTTTGGCGCAACCTTCCATAAACTGCGCTTTCATTTTGTTCAGTACCGCGATCTGCTTTTTACCCATCGCTTTACGCAGTACGTCCGCATCCCCTTTGGAGAAGCCTGCCAGTTTCTGGCTCAGCAACATCACCTGTTCCTGGTATACCGTGATACCGTAGGTATCGTTGAGGTATTCCTCCATTTCGGCGATGTCGTATTGCACTGGCTCCAGGCCGTGTTTACGGCGGATAAAGGAGGGGATGTACTCCAGTGGGCCCGGCCGGTACAGGGCGTTCATGGCGATGAGGTCATCGAACCTATCGGGTTTCAGTTCACGCAGGTATTTCTGCATACCGGGCGACTCGAACTGGAACGTAGCGTTGGTTTCACCTTTCTGGTAGAGGTCATATGTTTTGGCGTCGTCCAGCGGGATATTATCTATTTCGATGGAGATGCCATGGTTCTGGCGGATGAGTTCCAGCGCACCTTTGATGATGGTAAGGGTTTTCAGCCCCAGGAAGTCCATCTTGATTACGCCGGCAGATTCAATAATGCTTCCTTCGAACTGGGTTACCAGCAGGTCGGAGTCTTTTGCGGTAGATACGGGGATCAGGTCGTACAGGTCCTGCGGGGCGATGATGATACCTGCCGCATGGATACCGGTGTTGCGTACGGAGCCTTCCAGTACGCAGGCTTCGCGGAGCACTTCTGCCTGGAGGTCGGTGCCTTTGATGAGTTCGCGCAGCTTTTTCACATTCTCAATATCTTCACCGGCGAGGCCTTCCTTATCGGCGAGGCTCTTTTCTCCTTCGAGGGGGGCGTTGAAGATACGATCCAGCTGGATGCCGGGTTTATCCGGAACCATTTTAGCGAGGATATTGGATTCCACCAGGGGGAGGTCCATTACGCGGGCCACGTCCTTGATACTCATTTTGGCGGCCATGGTACCATAGGTAATGATCTGCGCTACCTGGTTACGGCCATATTTCTGTACTACGTAGTCAATAACTTTCTGACGGCCTTCATCATCGAAGTCCGTATCAATATCGGGCATGCTTTTACGTTCCGGGTTAAGGAAACGCTCAAACAGGAGGTTGTACTTGATGGGATCTATATTGGTGATACCGATACAGTAGGCAACTGCTGATCCGGCGGCGGATCCGCGGCCCGGGCCGATAAATACGCCCAGTTCACGACCGGCCTTGATGAAGTCGGCCACAATGAGGAAGTAACCGGCAAAACCCATGTTTTCGATTACCTGCAGTTCAAAGTTGATGCGTTCTTCAATATCGGCGGTCATTTCCATATACCGGGTACGGGCGCCTTCGAAGGTGATATGGCGCAGGTACTGGTCCTGGGTAATAAATTCTTTCGGAATAGGGAAGTTGGGCAGCAGGATATCTCTTTTAAGATCCAGCAGCTGTACTTTATCTGCAATTTCGTTGGTATTATCAATAGCCTGCGGAAGATCATGAAACAGTTTGCTCATTTCTTCCGTTGTTTTGAAATAGAACTGGTCGTTATAAAAAGCAAAACGCCTGTTCTTTCCGCCGCCACCGCTATCATCATCTGAAAAGTCTTTATTGGTGGGGGTGCTTTTCTTTTCACCGGTATTGATACAAAGGAGGATATCGTGTGCGTTGGCATCGGCCTGGTCTACATAGTGGGAGTCGTTGGAAGCGATCACCTTTACATTATACTTCTCAGCAAAGCGGAGTAGTACTACGTTTACCTGTTCCTGTTCCGGGATGCCATGGCGTTGCAATTCCACATAGAAATCTTCTCCGAAAATATCCAGCCACCAGCGGAATTCTTTTTCTCCTTCTTCTTCGCCTTTTCGCAGGATGATCCTGGGTACAGAGGCACCGAGGCAGCAGGTGGTGGCGATAAGTCCTTTGTGATATTGTAATACGAGTTCTTTATCGATACGGGGATACTTACCATACAGGCCTTCCATATAGCCCAGGGAACAAAGTTTGATAAGGTTGCGGTAACCTTCATCATCTTTGGCCAGTAACACCTGGTGATAACGCACATCTTTTTCTTCCCTTGTAAAAGCTCTCTTGTGGCGGTTTTCCACTACATAGAATTCGCAGCCTACAATAGGTTTTACTTTCAGTCTTTTATCTTTCGGATCACCCGGGTTTAATTTATTGTTGTATGCTTCTGCCACAAACTGAAATGCGCCAAACATATTACCATGATCTGTAATCGCCAGTGCGGGCTGATTGGAAGCCATCGCTTTTTTATACAGCGATTTGATGTCGGCTGCCCCATCCAGTAAAGAGTATTGGGTATGAACGTGTAAGTGGGAAAAATTCATCTGCTAATCTGTTTCGTCAAGCGACAAAAGTAATGTAATTAGGGGAAAGGATCGCCTTCGGCGATAAAAATTGTCTTTCTGCCTGATTACGCTGATTAACCGTGATTACACTGATTTGATTATGTCTTGATTTTATAAAGGATTCAGGAAGATATAAGCGGATATATTCGCTTACTGAATTATTAATCATATAAAATCAAAACATGATCAAATCAGTGTAATCACGGTTAATCAGCGTAATCAGGCAGAAAGACAATTTCCGTCGCCGAAGGCGACAAACGATCCCTCTCGCGAAAATCGACATTCGTAAATCGCTATATATTTGTATTTTAGCGAAAATTTAGCCAGCGCTTATGATCAGAGTAAAGGGACATCTATTTGTGAAGTTATCGATATGTGCATTATCGCTCAGTTCCTGCGCTTCATTAAAGAAAGGAAATGCTAATAAAAAAACTGCTACCACACCTGCTGCTGCCAACAACAACCGTATTCAATTTATAGATGGTATTGCTACCAGCCGTACCACCCGCAATAATACTTCTCACTATAACAGCAAAGATGTAAGCATCAGCAAAAACATCACCAGGGGCAGTGCCAACCTAGAAAATGCGCAGAGCTGGCAATTTAAATATGCACAGTTACTGGATGTTCCGGTAGAAGAGGTACTGAACCAGAAGCTGTATGGTTTTATTGACGAATGGTACGGTACACCCTACCGGTTGGGTGGGAAAACGAGAGACGGCATCGATTGTTCGGGATTTGTAAATACCCTGATGAACACCGTGTTTCAGTTGGGGCTTTCCGGAAACTCCACCGACCTGTTTTCACAGGTGAAACGATTAAAACCGCATGACCTGCATGAAGGCGACCTGGTATTTTTCAGGATCCATCATAAACGTATTTCTCATGTAGGTATTTACCTGGAGAATGATAAATTTGTTCATGCATCTACCAGTGCCGGCGTCATGATCAGCGATCTGAAAGAGCCGTACTGGAAGCGTTATTTTGCCGGCGGAGGAAGACTATAGCCACTTCTACACATTTGTTTTATTGTTATTTTTATACGATTTTTACTTTTTTAACCTAACAGCTGCGCTGCGCAGTACTTTTTTGTATTATGGAATTTGCTCCCATCGTATTATTTGTATACAACCGGCCAGAGCTGACGCTGAGCACTTTGCAACACCTGAGTGAAAACAGGGAAGCAGGGGAGAGTACGTTGTATGTATATTGCGACGGTGCAAAAGAGAATGCCACACCGGAACAGGTAGCGTTGGTTAAAAAGGCCCGTGAAGTGGTGCATAGCAGGCAATGGTGCAAGGAAGTAGTGGTGCTGGAGGCTGAGAAGAATAAAGGGTTGGCCACTTCAGTGATAGATGGTGTAACGGAGGTGATCCGTAAACATGGTAAAGTAATCGTTTTGGAAGATGACCTCGCGGTGTCCCCTTATTTTCTGCAGTATATGAACGATGGTCTCCGGAAGTATGAGCACGAAGAAAAAATGATTGCAATCCATGGTTATCTGTACCCGATAGAAATGCCGGGAGATTATAAGCCGGCTACCTTTATGATACATGATCCCGGTTGTTTGGGCTGGGGGACGTGGTCGAGGGCATGGAATAAGTTTGAAAGAGATACAGAAAAGGTAATTGCGCAAATAAAGGAACGAGGGCTGAAGAAGGAGTTTGATTTTTGGGGAGGGTATCCGTTTTTCAGGATGTTGCACCAGCAGAAGAATGGAAAGGTGAGTTCCTGGGCTATCCGCTGGAGGGCCACCGCATATCTGAATGATATGTTAACCCTTTATCCGGTGAAATCACTGGTGAGGCACGATGGCAATGTAGCCAGTGCCACACACCATTTTATGGAATACGATTACACCTATACAGAAATCTACCAGGAAAGGATTCCTGTGGAAGATATTCCTGTAAGCAATTACCTGTTGATAGAAAAAAAATTCGGTACTTTCTTAAGGCGTAATGCCGGAATGACCTTTGAAGCAAAGGTGAAGCAGCGGATAGCTAAATTCTGGAAAAAAATTACTGGAAATGGTTAAGCTGGTCAGGAAGATAATAAAGCGTTTAAAAAGGAATACCGTTTCGCCGTTGTCGTGGACTAATTTAAGAAGTCTGCAACCGCTTTCCACCACTTTTGGTTTTGACCGTGGAACGCCGGTAGACCGCTATTACATTGAGCAGTTCCTGAAAGTGAACAGGACGCATATTTCCGGAAGTGTACTTGAAATAGCAGAAAGCAAATATTCCAGGCAATTTGGACAGGAGGTAAGTAAATATGAAGTGCTGCATATGAAGCAGGAACCACAGGTAACTATTGTGGGGGATTTAACCTCCCCGGCTACCTTGCCTGAAAATTGTATTGACTGCTTTATTTGCACACAAACTTTCAATTTTATATATGACTTTAAGTCGGCTATTGCCGGCGCCTATTATCTGCTGAAGCCGGGAGGAGTGTTACTGGCAACACTGGCAGGAATTACCCAATTGTCTGCCACTGATATGAAACAATGGGGAGATTACTGGCGATTTACTACCCAATCGGCCGCTAAGGCGTTTGGTGAAGTTTTTGGAGAGGAGAACATAGAAGTATCGTCATCTGGAAATGTACTTGCCTGCACTGCCATATTGCAGGGAATTGTGACAGAGGAGTTAACAGCCGCAGAATTGGATTTTAACGATCCGGTATACCCGGTAATTATCACCATTAAAGCAAAAAAAAGACTACATGGGATTGATCAGTGAAAATCTGCAGAAGATTAAACAGGTTATCAGTAATAAGTATTACAGGGAGTTCTTACGCTTACACCGCAAACATTATCAACAGCGGATAAAGGAGCAAGCGCCTGCTGATTTTCTGGACTACCATGTAAACATTGTAGACGGGCCTTCTTTTGTATTTCAGTATAAGGAGATATTTTTTTCCGGCGTATACCAGTTTGAGAGCAGTAATAAAGCCCCTGTGATCTTTGACTGTGGCGCTAATGTGGGTTTAAGCTGTATCTATTTTAAATCGCTTTTCCCCGGAGCCCGGATTACGGCTTTTGAAGCGGATCCATTCATAGCGGGTGTTCTTGGTGATAATCTCCGGAAAAACAATTTTGCTGACGTTACCGTAGTGCCCCGGGCCGTATGGACGGATGAAGCAGGTATTACTTTCTACAGCGATAATGCCGATGGCGGCAGTGTATTCGGAAATGGGAGCGGAACCAAAGTAGTAGTACCAACGGTGCGCCTCAAAAGCTTACTGGAACAGGCCGGAAGCGTTGACTTTCTTAAAATGGATATCGAAGGTGCGGAAGTAGCTGTGATCAAAGACTGCGACACCGCTTTGTCTGTGGTAAAGAACATCTTTATAGAATATCATTCCTTTAGCAAAGCGCCGCAGGGATTGGGAGAAATACTCGAAACCCTTCAACGGAATGGTTTCAGGTACTTCATTGAATCGGCGACAGAAAGAGCGGCTCCGTTTGTGAATAAAGCGGTGAACGATACTATGGACATGCAGTTGAATGTATACGCCTATAAAATGTAGCATTATCTGATGGGAAACCTGAGCAAAAAAATATTTTCTGTTGCGCATTATGTAGCCAACAAAGTGCAGCAACCGGCGGTTATTTTACTGTACCACCGGGTTACCACCCTGCAACAGGACCCACAGGACCTTTCTGTTACGCCGGAACACTTCAACTCACACCTTGCGCATCTGGCCACTGACTTTAATCTACTGGATGCTGAACGATTCCTTTATCATGTAAAAAATAAAAAAGCTTTCCCCGAACGCTCTGTATTTGTGACGTTCGACGATGGCTATGCAGACAATTACCTGGAGGCATTGCCTTTGCTGACAAAGCACCAGGCGCCTGCCCTCTTTTATATTACCACCTCTAAGATCAATACCGCCTTCGAATTGTGGTGGGATGACCTGGAGAGAGTATTGCTTACACCCGGCAACCTGCCCCCTGTTTTACAGATTACCATCAATGGACAGCCGGCGCGGTATATTACAGATACGCTTGCGGCTATACGCGAAACATATTATGCGCTGCAACAGGTGCTGCGCTTTTGTAAACCGGCGGAAATTGAATCCGCCATGCAGCAGCTGTATGACTGGTCCGGTAAAACCGCTACCGGCCGCGCTTCGCACCGGTTAATGACCTGGGAAGAATTAAAAGCAATGGGCCAGGCGGCCTATGCTACTATCGGCTGTCATACCCACCGCCATCCGGCTGTGGGCATGCTGAGCTACGAAGAACAATATACCGAGATAGGGATGTCCAAAGAAATCCTGGAAGGGGTATTGGGCGCCCCGCAGGTACATTTTTCCTATCCCTTTGGCGGCAGGAAATTCCTCGGTACCAAACGTTATTACAATGCAGACAGCATCAAAGCCTGCAAGGCGCTGGGGTTACAAATGGTATGCGCCAACTACCACGGACAGGTGCACAGCTGGAGCAATCCATATGCGCTGCCCCGCATCCTGGTACGCAACTGGCCGCCGGATGTGTTCCGCAAACAAATGCAACAGTTCTTTAAATACTAGCCGGTGAAAGTACTTTTTATCAATAAATATGAGAACAGCGGTGGTGCTGCTATAGCAGCGCAAAGGATTGCAGCCGGGCTGGCGGAGTATTATCATACCGCCAATGATTTCCTGGTAGGCACCCACACGGCTTCTCCCCGCGCCACAGCTACCCGTCCGGGTGCCGTGCGGAATGTTATTGAAAGAGGACTCAATGTATTAAGTAACCGGGCCGGACTGCAATATCTGTATTTTCCTTTTTCTACTTCCGCCATCATGCGGCATACCCAGGCTTATCGGCCCGATGTGATCAGCCTGCATAATATTCACGGCGGATATTTTGATGCTACCTTATTACCACGCTTATCTGCTATCGCGCCTATTGTGTGGACGCTGCATGATATGTGGGCCATCACAGGCAACGCAGCGCATACCTTTGGCGATACTTCCTGGAAAAGCGGGAGGGCCGGCAAGGAAGAGCACAAACATGCGCCTGCCATGGGATTGCCTACCGGAAATTACCTGATAAAAAGAAAACAGCGGCTCTATGCCAGCAGCGACCTGCACATTGTTTCGCCTTCACGCTGGTTGTATGACATGACCGCAGAAAGTCCGCTTACAAAGAACAAACCGCTGTATCATATTCCTAATCCTATTGACACAGATTATTTCCGCCCGCAGGATAAAACCGCTTCCCGCCAGGCACTTGGTCTTCCGGCAGATGCGCAGGTAATTACCTTTGTATCCGAGCGGTTGTTTAACAGCGAGTTTAAAGGCGGTGCAGAATTGCTGCATATTTTACACCTGCTGGATGCGCAGCTCGACCGGAAAGTATACCTGCTCATGATAGGCAGGGACCAGTTGCCCGGAACATTTAAGCACCTGGAATGCGTATATACCGGCTATGTGAAGGAAACGGAGAAAATGATGCAATGCTACAGCGCCAGCGATATTTTTTTCTATCCCACCAAGGCAGATAACCTGCCCAATGTGCTGATAGAAGCCGGTAGTTGTGAAACGGCCTGTATTACCTTTGATGTAGGCGGATGCCGGGAAATAGTGCGGGATGGCGTAACCGGATATGTGGTAGCACCGGGTAACCAGCAGGAGTTTGCTGCAAAAACGCTGCATTTGCTGAACCACCCGGATATTTGCCGGCAGTTTGGTAAAGCGGCCAGAACATTTACAGAACAGTATTTTGGAATGAAAATAGTAGCCGGGCAGTACTATCACCTGTTTCAATCCGTGGTAAGGAACCCGCAATAATCAGATACATGAACAAAGCCTCTTCACCGGTATTAAGCATCATTACGGTTTGTTTTAATGCCGGAAAATTTATTGAGAATACCATTCAGAGTGTGCTGGCGCAAACATACCCGCATATTGAATACATCATCGTGGACGGTGCTTCACGCGATAATACGATGAGCGTGATTGAAAAATACCGCTCCCGTATTGCCACCGTGATCTCTGAAAAAGACAATGGTTTGTATGATGCGATGAATAAAGGCATGCAACTTGCTACAGGGGGCTACCTGTTGTTCCTTAATGCCGATGATGTACTGGCGGCGCCTGATGTGGTGGAGAAAATGTTCGCTGCCTGTGAAGATGCGGATGTGTATTACGGTGAGGCCATGTTTATGGATGAGAACGGGCAAGACATAGGGCTGAGATCTGAGCAGACACCACACCGCGTACCGGAACAGCTTACTTGGAAGAGCCTGAAACATGGCATGGTAGTATCTCACCAGGCCTATGTGATCCGTCGCAGTTTGAGCCCGTTATACGATTTACAATACCGGGTTTGCGCGGATATCGACTGGATGATCCGCACGTTGAAGGCATCGCGTAAAGTATGTAATACGCACCTGGTAGTGGCCAGGTTCAGGGTGGGCGGCACTTCCAAACAGCATCAGCAACGGGCGTGGAAGGAGCGGTATAGGATATTGAGTAAATACTACGGGCATCTGCCTAATTTTGCGCATCACCTGTTTATTGGATTGCGGTATATTTTTTCGAAGAGATACTAAAGGAAACCGGGATAAAAAAGAGGCGCCTCTATTACAGAGGCGCCTCTTTTTTATCCCGGTCGTTGTGACCCGTACATTATTTTTTTACGTCGCTTACGCCTTGCCCTTTGGATTCCTTTGTTTGCTGAAAAAACTCCCAACCAAACAGCAGTACCACCAACAGTAAAAGGATCGAGGAAGAAATGCCGGCGATCCTGAGGCCGGTGAAGTAAGTTTGAGGTTCAAATTTCATTTCTATTTTGTGCTCCCCCGCTGGTATTTTCAGTCCGCGTAGTGCGTAGTTGGTGCGGATAATATCGGCGGGTTTACCATCGATAAATGCGTTCCATCCGGCGGGATAGTATATTTCAGAGAACACGCCGAAACCTTCCTGGCTGTTGCGGGATGTGTATTCCAGTTTATTCAGGCCGTATTTGGTGAGTTTGATGGCAGCGGTGCTGTCGGCGCCTGGCTTGAAGCTGCCCAGTTGCTTTTCAAACCGTTTATCGATCACTGCGGAGTCGCGGGTATTCAGCGCATCCAGCGTTTTCATTTCTGTATTGGCATCGGGCGCCCATACGATATCACGTACAAACCATGCGTTGCCATAGGCGTCGGGGTTGCGTTGTGCCACAGGCTGACCTGTTTTCTGATCCGGAACGATAAAGTATTTTGTGTTGAGCATGTTCAGCACATGCATATTGTTTTTGGCGATCTGGTGGGAGATGAGATCCTGGTAAACCCACAATTTCGCGGGGCTGTAGCCACCGATGTTTTTGTGGAAGTAAGAAGGAGACGCATCATCAAACGGAGAAGTAGTAAGATTGAACACGCGGTAGTATGGGTCCGGGTCCTGTTTGATCTGAAGGTCGGCAGCGGATGGCTGCAGGTCCTGCATATAGCTCATATCATCCACGAAACTGTCGCTGCCGAGGTAGTTTTTATCTACCTGCCACAGGTCGATGGTAACGGCTGCGGTGATGATGATCGCTGATACCTGCCACTTCATTTTATTCAGCAGGAAAGCCCAGATAGCACCTGCAGCCACGAGGATGAAGAACACGGAGCGGAACGCATCTGTAAGCAACAGGCTGGCGCGGTCTTTCTCCAACGCGCGGATGAGCAGTTTACCGTTTTCCTCGCCACCCATCATTTGGGCGAAATATTGCAGCATGCCTTCATCGCTGGCAGATTTGAAGCCTACGAAGAAATAGCTGATGAGAATAAAGCCAAGGATACATGCGCCGGTGATCAGCGCCGACTCTTTCAGTTTTTTCAATAATTCTTTGGTGGTATGCTTGCCATTGGCAATTTCCTGCAAGCCCCAGCAGGCCAGCACCACAAAGGTGAGTGACGGCAATACCAGCGCCTGCGCAGGTGCGCGGAATTTATTATACAGCGGAAGGTAGTAAAACAGCGGATCATTGATGAACGCCATGTTTTTACCCCATGCCAGTATGAAGCCGATAACCGTTATAGCAATCAGCCACCATTTATGCCAGCTCTTCACTAACAGTAACGATAATACGAAAAGGAAGCAGATGATAGCGCCTACGTATACGGGTCCGGAAGTGCCTTTCGACTGGGCGCCGTAATAGAGCGGTAACTTCTGCTGGCTCAGGAACTGTTCTACCTGTGGTTCTGCTGCGCCAAGGCTAATCATTTGCTGGCCAAAGTTGGAGCTTACTTTCAGCTTCTGGCCAGAGGAATTACCCACGTATCCGGGTATCAGGAGCGTTCCTGATTCTGCTTTACCATAGCTCCAGTCGTATGCGTAATCGATATCCAGGCCGGTAGACTTCTTCTGGTTTACATCATCTTTATCCAAAGTAAGTTCCGATTTGCTGCCACGCATGGTGTAGTCGGTGTATTCACGCAGGATCATGAGACTGTCCATAGACGTAAGCACCGCCAATATGCCGGCCACGGCGAGTAAGGCCGAAGCTTTGAAGAACTGGAGCAATTGTTTCTCCCGGAAAAAATGTATAAATGCACACACGGCCAGGCAAAGCACCATGATCAGTGTGTAGTAAATGATTTGCAGGTGATTATTATAAACCAGCATGGCAGTGGCCAGGGCGGTTAATGCTGCGCCGGTGAGCAGTCGGCCACGGTAGGTGAGGACAATGCCTGCGAGTACCGCGGGCATCAGGGCAATGTCGTACATCTTGGTAACGTGACCTACATCAATGAGGATCACATTATAGGAGCAGAAAGCAAATGCAATGGCGCCCATTACCCTGATCCAGTATTTGAAGTCCAATATACAGAGGAGCAGGTACATGGATATCATGGCCAGGAACAGCATATTAACGGGATCCGGCGTATTCAGCGTCACAACTCTGTTCATGTACGCTATTTTATTGGCGCCGGGACCTGTAAATATCACATAGGAGGGCATACCGGAGAACATACTGTTGGTCCATAACGGACGTTCGCCGGTTGCTTCATAATAGTCCTTTGCCTCTTTCGCCATTCCTTTTACATTCTTCATGTCGCTCTGATTCACCACCTTGCCTTCAAGGACAGGAGCGCAATACACAAATGCCAGCAGGAGGAAGATCCCTATTGCTGCAACATGTGGAAGAATGGCTTTTAGCCAGTTTTGCTTCATCGGATATTTTGGATTTAGTTTTAAAGAAACAAAAATAACTGTAATTTATCCGAAATTTCAATATGCGCTGGATCCGGTTCCTCTTAAAATTTGCATTTATATGCAATCTGTGCTTCATAACCAGTGAAATCCTGCGCATCACGGCTTATGATCATTCTTTTGATAACGTAGTGAATCACATACTGGTACTGGGTGTAGGCATTGCCTTCCCGCTGAATGCTGTTTTGTGTGTGCTGACGGGCGTGTTATTATTGTTAAAAAAAATACAATGGAAAACATTGCCGCCCTGGTTATATTTGTTCAATATTGCTATCCTTATATTTCAACTTATAGTTAATTACTAATGCTCAGAAATCTGTTAAACGATAAGCCCACTAAGCTGTTCGTGATTTTTACCAGCTTCTTTGTGGCCAATGCGCTGATTGCAGAATGTATTGGCGGCAAGCTGTTTTCCCTGGAGCAATTACTGGGATTGCCCGTGCATACTTTCACCCTTTTCGGCGAAAGCGGATTGGCGTATACCTTAACGGCAGGGGTGCTGTTGTGGCCACTGGAGTTTGTGATGACGGATATTGTAAATGAATATTTTGGGCCGAAGGCGGTGCGCCGTATTTCCTACATCGCGGTGGGATTGATTTCCTATGCGTTTATTATGTTTTGGGTAGCCATGAGCGTGCCTGCAGATGGCTGGTGGAAGGGCAGCCGGGCGGACGCCGGTATTCCCGACATGCAGCATGCCTTTACCAGCATTTTTGGCCAGGGTATGTGGATTATACTCGGCAGCTTAACGGCTTTCCTGGTGAGCCAGATCGTGGATGTGACCGTGTTCCATAAAATTAAAAAACGTACCGGGGAAAAGCATGTATGGTTAAGGGCTACCGGTTCCACCATTGTGTCGCAGCTGGTAGACAGTTTTATTGTATTGTATATCGCCTTTAAACTGGGCAACGACTGGAGCTGGCAGCGGGTACTGGCTATATGCCTGGTGAACTACAGCTATAAGTTTGTGGTGGCGGTGGTGCTCACGCCGCTGATCTATTTGATAGAACACCGGATAGAGCGTTACCTGGGGCATGATACCGCTAAGCAGATGAAGGCGGCGGCGATGGGAAAGGAGCAACCGTTTGAAGAACCTGTTACGAACGACTGATAAAGAGAAAGGGGCTGTTTGATCAAACAGCCCCTTTCTCTTTTTAATATTTTGCTTTTACCAGGTCGGCCACCACCTTATCGATGGGCAGGGTAACGGCTGCTGACGAAAAGTCGTCCCAGCTGATCCAGCGGGCGCGTTCCACTTCTTCCACGCCTTCCGGTATGGTAAAGTCGAACGGGGTGGTGCTTACGGATGCCGTAAACGGCGACAGTGGCGTTACGAGGTAGTAAATAGAGATGATCTGCGTAACGTTGTCGAACGCCGAGATCTGGAAGAAGTCGGTGGTATAGATATGTTCTACCACTTTTACATCCTGGCCCAGTTCCTCCTGCCATTCACGTACAATGCATTCCAGGGTGCCTTCCCCGAATTCCAGGCCGCCGCCGGGGAATTTGGTATAATAACCCCCACGGATATATTCATCGCTCACCAGCACCTGCTTCTGATCGTTGATCATGATGCCGTATACTCTTACGTTAAATCCTGTTTGCATATGCTTAATTAAAAGGGCTTAAAACCATTTCTTCTTCATAAAATACCAGCTGATGACTACAGAAATAGCGATAGACAAGATAACCGGTATATAGAAGGCATGAAGGGTATGCTGGTAGGGGATATCCACGTTCATGCCATAGATACTGGCCACCAGCATGGGGAATGTAAGGATGATGGTAATGGAGGTGAGCCGCTTCATCACCACGTTGAGGTTATTGGAGATGATGCTGGCAAAGGCATCCATGGTGCTGCTGAGGATATTCGTATATACGTTGGCCATTTCCAGGGCCTGGGAGGTATCTACGATCAGATCCTGCAGGAATTCTTTTTCATCTTCGTTCAGTCCCAGGAAGTTAGTCCGTTCCAGTTTCATGAGCAGCAGCTCATTACTGCGCAGCGCGGTTACAAAGTACACCAGGCTTTTCTGGATACGCATGATACCCAGCAGTTCCTCGTTCCGGTTGGAATCATATAGTTTAGCTTCCAGCATGTTCCTGCGCTGGTTAATTTCCTTCAGGTAATCGAGGAAATTGATGACTACTTTTTCAAATATTTTCAGGACCATCATATTCCTTTTTTCGGGAGAGCGGTTATGAAAAGTATTCAGGAACTTTTTGATAGCGGTATTGTCGAAAGAATTTACCGTAATGATCTGGTGGTGGGTAAGGATAATTACGATGGGGATGGTAATGTAATAGGCTTCACTTTCATTGATGGAATTATTTTCGGTTGGCGTTTTCAGCACAATGAGCTTTACATTGTCTTCCAGCTCAAACCTGGCTTTTTCGTCAATATCGAGGGAATCCGTGAGGAAGTCCAGGGGAATATCGAGTTCCTCGGATAACTGTTCAAATTCGGCCTGTTTAAGCGGCGGGGTAATATTTACCCAGGCGCCGTTTTCCGGCTGGTGTATTTCTACAGTTTTGGAATCTATATTTGTAAAATACTGGATCATCGGGCGCAAAGGTAGTTAAAATGTTGAATCCTGTTGGCTTTTAATGTAATATTGTAACCTGAAGTTTATATTCATATTATGCCAATATTTAATGGGAATAATTAAAAAGCAAAGTATTATATCTACGGTAGTTATCTATGTCGGGTTTGCCATTGGGGGAATCAATACCTTGTTCCTTTTTCCGCATTTTTTTACAGACGACCAATTCGCATTAACACGCCTTTTCCTGGATATTGGGGTTATAATGGTGCCTTTCTGCACGTTAAGTATGGGCCCAACAATGAACCGGTTCTACCCTTATTATAGTTCAAGGCTGGACGACAAGAAAAATGACATGTTGAGCTGGGTACTTTTGGCCACGCTGGCTGGATACCTGTTGTTTGTACTTGGTACTGTGGTTTTCCAGGACCTGATTTTCCGGAAGTATTCGAAGAATGCTCCGATGTTCCTGGAGTACTTTTATCTCCTTTATCCTTTCATGTTTTGTTATTCTTTTTTTGCGATCATCGAAAACTACAGCTGGTCCAGGCATGAAACGGTGATGCCTAACTTTCTGAAGGAGCTGGTAGTGCGTGTAGCCACCAACCTGCTGGTGGTGCTTTATATATTTAAGGTACTCAGTTTTGTTCAATTCCTTTGGTTATTTAACCTGATATGGGGGGGGATTCTCCTAGTACTGCTGGTATACCTCCGGCGAAATCACCTGCTGCATTTGAACTTCCGGGTGAGTTTTGTGACGAAAAAATTATTCCGGCCAATGAGTGCATATTCCATGTCGCTGTTGCTGGCTACTTCCTTCACTTTGTTGGCGAACAATATTGCCCCATTGATCATTTCCAGTACTAACGGGCTCAAAAATGTGGCATACCTCAGCATTGCCATGTACATGGCCACTTTGATACAGGTACCGCAGCGCAGTATTTCTGCCATAGCGCTTCCTGTGCTGGCTGAGGCATGGGTGGGAAAAGAGATGGATAAGATCCTGGAAATTTACCGGAAATCTTCCTTATTACAACTGATAGCGGCTATGTATATCTTTTTGGGTATATGGCTGAGCATTGACCCGTTTTTCCGGTTATTGCCACCCGAATATACTGTGGGTAAGTATGTCTTTTTTTATCTTGGGGTGTCAAAAATAATAGACCTCGGTACCGGGGTAAACAGCCAGTTGCTGAGTACTTCGAGATTATGGCGTTTCGACCTTATCAGCTCAATGGTATTGGTGACTTTGTCTATTCCGCTGAATTACCTGTTGATACGCAACTATGGTTTGCTGGGATCAGGATATGCGGCCTTATTGTCAATGTTCGTATTTAATACGATTCGTTGTGTGTTTATATGGAAAAAGTTTGGGCTGCAACCGTTTACTTTTCAAACGTTGAAGGCGCTGGTAGTGGCAATAGCCGCTTATTGGGCAATTGCCTGGCTTCCACATATGGCTCAGCCAGTTATTGATATTATTTTAAGAAGCGTCTTTTTCTCGGTTATTTTTATACTGGGCACCCTGGCATGGCGTGTTTCTGATGATATCAACAGCACGGCAGCTACTTTCTTTAAGAAGCTGGGTAGGAAAAAGTAAAGATAAAAGTTTATTTTTCGGCATTAAGCGATTACAAAAAGAGACCTGTATGAATTGTAAATATTGCGGCAGCCCACTGGATGTATTTTATAAGGATATGTTTGATAACCGGTATGGTTATCCTGGAAGTTATACGATGTGGCAATGCAGGAACTGTGATCATCTTTCACTGGCGGCAGACTTTACGCCGGCTATGATTGGCGACCTGTATTCAAACTACTATCCCAGAACACATATGTCGCTGGAAGAATGGCAGCCTTATAAAAAAGCAACAGGATTCATGGCCTGGTTTAAAGGGTTACGAAGTACCGCTTATAACTGGGTGCCGGAAAACGTGAGGATATTGGATATAGGTTGCGGTTTTGGAGAAACCCTTGGTTATCACCAAAGCCGTGGATGTGAAGTGTATGGGGTAGAGGCAGACGAAAACATTAAAAGGGTAGGAGATAAATTCGGGTTTAATGTAAAGGTGGGGTTGTTTGAAGCAGATGATTATCAGCCAAACTATTTCGATTATGTTACCATGGACCAGGTGATAGAACATGTCATCGATCCGCTGGTATCCCTTAAAGGCATCGAAAGGATACTGAAACCGGGCGGCACAGCTATTCTTACCACGCCGAATGGCAAGGGCTGGGGTATTCCGGTATTTGGCAAAAAGTGGGCGCACTGGCATATTCCCTACCACCTCCATATTTTCTCCAGAAAATCAATGAAGAAATATGCTGCAGAGGCGGGGCTTGTACTGGAAAAGTCGATTACCATCACCAATTCAGAATGGCTGCATTACCAATGGTTACATATGGCTGTGTATCCCAAACAGGGAGAAAAATCTGTATTCTGGACCCAGAGCTTTGCAGAGCGAACTACTTCACAACGTATTATTATGAAGATCTTAGCAGGTTTCCATCGTTTGAAGATCAATTACCTGATCACCCGCTTATTTGATGCGTTTAATGCCGGCGATAATATTATCTATTTTTTAAAGAAACCTTTGTAGTGAATGAATCCGAGCGTTTATATTATCCTGCCTGTTCATAACAGGAAAGAGATTACCCGGACTTTTATTCTTTGTCTGCTTAAACAAACATATCAGCATTATCATCTTATTCTGGTAGACGATGGATCTGTTGATGGAACAGCTGAAATGGTGAGATCTTATTTGCCTGATGCCACCATTCTTACGGGGACCGGCGATTGGTGGTGGGGAGGAAGCCTGCAGCAGGGATATAATTGGATCAAAAAGCATGTAACCAATAAAAATGATGTGGTGCTGATTGAAAATGATGATGTTGAATTTGAACCTGATTATTTGCAGAAAGGGGTTGAATTCATCACCCGTGTTCCGGATACGCTGTTGTTATCGCAGGCCCATGGCAAGCAATCCGGTAAGTTGATTGACCTTGGCGTATTGGCAGATTGGCGTAAGATGACCTTTGATCAGGCAACCTGTGCGGAAGAGATCAATTGTCTTTCTACAAGAGGTCTGTTTATGACGGTTGGCAGCTTTATGAGAACAGGAGGTTTCAGGCCATTGCTGCTCCCACATTACGGATCGGATTATGAATTTACTATACGGGCGAGAAGGAGAGGGCTTAGATTAGCCAGTGATGAAACAGTGAAAATATTAATGAATGAAGAAACCACTGGTATTCATAGCTTGAAAGAAAAATCTCTTCGAAAATATCTTAAGAAAATATTTTCGAAGAGAGCCACCGGTAATCCAGTTTATTTTTCCTCTTTTATTTTGTTATCGTGTCCTGTTCCCTTAATTCCTTATAACCTGTTTAAGGTGTGGGGAGGATTTGTAAAGAATCTTTTGTCCCGGAACAAGTGATATTACTTTACCTGGATTTCCCCTTCAAACACTAGTGTAGCAGGCCCGCAGAGCCAGATATTTTCAAAAGTGCGTTCACCGGTTTTGGTAAAGCGTACTTCCAGTTGTCCGCCTAAAGTTTGTACCGGCACTATGTATTCTTTTGCTTCGGTGCCGGCGAAAGTAAGTGCGGCGGCGGTTACGCCGGTGCCGCAGGAGTAGGTTTCATCTTCCACGCCTCTTTCGTAGGTGCGTACAAATATGCCGCTTTCAAATTTCTGTACGAAGTTCACGTTAGTGCCTTCTGCTGCGAATCGGTCGTTGTAACGGATGCTGCGGCCTTCGTTAAACACATCTACTGCCTGTACATCTTCCACAAATTTTACAAAATGTGGTGAGCCGGTATTGAGGTAGTAGTAGAGGGGGCCATGTTCCACATCATCTACATCCTGCATTTTCAGGTTTACCCAGTTGTTACCGTCCATGGTAGCCTGATGTTCGCCATCCACTGCGATGAAATAGAGGTTACCGTCGCCTACGCCCATTTTGTGGGCGAAAGCCGCGAGGCATCTGCCGCCATTACCGCACATGGTTCCTTCACGGCCGTCGGCGTTGTAATATTTCATGGCGAAGTCGTAGTCCTCGCTTTTATTGAGCAGCATCAGGCCATCTGCGCCAATACCGAAGCGGCGGTCGCATAGTTCATTCACCTGTTCGTCTGTCAGCCAGTCGTATTGTCCGTCCCGGTTATCCATAATGACAAAGTCATTACCGGTTCCCTGATATTTATAGAAGTGGATTTTGTTCATGGGTACAAAGATAAAAAATTAACCGATGCGCGGATTTTGTCTGAAGCACTGATTACGCTGATTTTGCTGATTTTTATTTTGGATTTTTCCGGGATTTTATAAGGATTTTTGGGAGATAACAGCGAATATATCTGCATTATTTCCCTTACTCATTTCTAAAAATCTAAATAAAATCCAAAATAAAAATCAGCAAAATCAGCAAAATCAGCGTAATCAGTGCTTCAGACAAAATCCGCACTGCTACATGGTGGCAATAATGCCCAGTCCTTTTTCGACCAGTGCAGCCACTGCTGCGCCGCTGTCTTTACTGAATTCCTGGCGGATGCGGTTGGCAACGATGGCGCTTATGGAAAGGCATTCGTGTCCGAGTACGCGGCCCATGCCATAGATGGCAGAGGTTTCCATTTCGAAGTTAGTGATGTGGTGATGCTCGTAGCTGAAGCTGGTGAGTTTATCGATCAGGTTTGGATTAGACAGGGCGCCACGGAGTACGCGGCCCTGTGGTGCATAGAAACCGGGGCAGGTAACGGTGATGCCTGTATGAAAACCATCTGTGAAATGTTCCTGTAATTTTGCGGATGATTCGAAGAGGCAGGGGTTGGCGCCGCCGGGCTGCAGGAATACCTGTCCGCGGAACGACTCCAGCAGCTGCTTTTCTGCGCTGGTATTTTCAAACACATAATAGTTCATGAGGTTGTCGAGGCCCAGGCCATGCGACGATACCACGAAGCTATCCACCGGTATGTTTTCCTGCAGCGCGCCGGAAGTACCGAGGCGGATGATTTGCAGGGAGGTGAGGGTTGGTTTCACCTGGCGTGTTTCAAAATCTATATTTACGAGTGCGTCCAGTTCATTGAGCACGATATCGATATTATCGGTGCCGATGCCGGTAGAAACTACGGAGAGGCGTTTGTTGCCGATATAGCCGGTATGTGTTACAAATTCACGGTGCTGGTATTTGCCTTCTATTTTATCAAAGTGTTTGCTTACTGCGCCTACACGGTCAGGGTCACCTACGGTGATGATGGTATGGGCCAGTTCATCCGGTCTTACATCAAGATGATATACGGCTCCGCGGTTGTTGATGATCAGTTCTGATTCTGCAATACGGTTATCCATTGTACTAATTTTTATTATTCGCAAATCAACATTTCCAGTGTCAATATTCCTTTGTTCTGCTATATTATCAAAATATTTTTTCAGATATTTTTTAAATAATATTTGGTGGTTGTTAGAAATTCACTACTTTTGCAATCCCACAAAATGAATGAGATGTACGCCAGTGGGGGACTTACGGCGAACATTTTGAAACTGATGGTTCCGTGGCCGAGTGGCTAGGCAGAGGTCTGCAAAACCTCGTACAGCGGTTCGAATCCGCTCGGAACCTCCACATATCTCTTTCTTAAAGCCGCGTACACCGCGGCTTTTTCATTTCCGGTAAAACTGTAATAGATTTTTGTAATGGCAACCGGCATATTATGTGCCAAAGGGGCTGATGGAATACAGGGGTATCTGGGAAGTATAGGTGTGTTTGAAGCGAAGATGCCCGCTGCTGGCTGGCTTCAGGGGTGAAAAAGAAATAATGCCAAGTGTGTTGAAATATCAATTCAAAAGATTATATTGCATACCCCGCAAGAGGCAGGTGAGGTTATCAGAAGGCAAGAGATTTATCAATAATTTACTATAGCTATCTAAACACAGCGTGTGTAATTGATAATAAAGATATCGGCGGCATTTTCTATTAAAATATGGAGCTGCCATCATTTTCCGGTCAACAAGCCTTCTGCATGCAGAAGGCTTGTTGCGTTTTATATACATTAAAAAGAAGTGGTTATGACAGAGATTATTAAAGTAACCGCCGAAGATTCCAAGCACCTTAACCAGGTGAAGCTGCTTTTCCGCGAATATGCCAATTGGCTAAATGTAGATCTTAGTTTTCAACAATTTGAAGATGAGCTGGCGAACCTGCCGGGTGTGTATGTGCCTCCAACCGGCGCATTGTTCCTTGCATTGGTAGATGGACAGCTGGCCGGATGTGTGGCCGTGCGGTCGTTCGACAACAGTACCGCAGAAATGAAGCGTCTTTTCGTAAAGGATGCATTTAAAGGACACGGCGTAGGAAAGGCCCTGGCCAGTGCCGCCATTGCAGAGAGCCGGGAGCTTGGATACAAGCGGATCCTGCTGGATACATTAGCGCATATGCGTCCTGCAATTGATTTGTACACCTCACTCGGATTTCAGCCGATCGCAGCGTATTATGATAATCCCATCAGCGACGCAGTGTATTTATCGCTCAATATTGAAGAGGACAGTTTAACTTAAAAAAAATGCAGCGGAGGATTTTCCTCCGCTGCATAACATATAAAAGGATGATAGCTTACAGGGGTCTTATCCAGATATTCCTGAAGCTTACCGGATTTCCATGATCCTGCAGTGCGATGGATTTGGCACCGTGTTTTACATAGGTTGGTTTGCCGATATATTCTGTTTTACCTTCCAGCTCCACATTATTCTGCACCAGTACGCCATTTTGCAGTACAGTGGCTCTTGCAGGAGATTTCAGGGAACCGTCGCCGTTAAAGCGGGGAGCGGTCCAGATTACATCATAGGTTTGCCATTCGCCTGGTTTTTTACAGGCATTTACCAGCGGAATTTTTTGTTTGTAAAAGCTGCCGGCCTGCCCGTTGGAATAGGTGCGGTTGTTATAGTTATCCAATACCTGCAGTTCGTATTGTTCCTGCATAAATACACCGCTGTTGCCGCGGCCCTGGCTTTCGCCTTTTACTTCAGCAGGGGTGCGCCATTCGATATGCAGCTGGAAGTCTTCAAACTGTTCCTTTGTTTTAATAACACCACCTCCTTTTACAACTGTCATAGCATCATCTTTCACCTCCCATTTTGCGGGTCCTCCCTTTTCTGATTCCCAGCTGTCGAGGTTTTTGCCATTAAACAGTATGATCGCATCTGATGGCGCCGTAAGGGTTTCAGTACCGGGTGTAATTACTTTTGGTACCGGCTCCCATACTTCCGTGGCTTCGGGTTTTATCTGCTCTTTGTTTTGCGCTGTTGCGGTAACGGCGAGCAGGGTACAGGCAGATAGCAGTAGCGTACGCATGTGTCTTTTTATTTTTGTTAGGTAGATGATATTTAAATATGTGTTTTCGTTCAGGCGGTAACGTTAGGCAGATGGTACCCGTTATGGTATTGGGCTGCTAACAGTTTATTGGCATCGCTGTCGGTAAATTTACCTGTTTGCTGATCCCAGTATACTTTTTTACCTGTGCGATAGGCGATATTACCCATTTGTGCGGTGGTAGCTACGAGGGAGCCCACCTGTACGGAGGCGTGGAGGTCGTCGAGTTTCCTGGACTTCACTACTTCCACGAAATTGGTGGTATGGAGGTCGAGGCCGTTATCAACGGATTTTTGACGTGGTATGGCTTCCATTTTTCCTTTTTCGGGGATTACTTCCCATCCGCCGCGGTCCAGCACCAGTGTACCGTTGTTGCCGATGAAGGCAATACCGTGATCGCGTCCGTAAGGGCCGCCATCGATGCCTATAGCTTGTTCCCACTGGATGTTATAGTCATCGAATTCATAAACGGTGGTGAGTGTATCCGGTGTTTCGGCGGCATCATCGGGGTAGGCGAACTTACCGCCTGCGGCCATGATGGATTTTGGTGCGCCGGATTTCATACCCAGCAGGGCATAGTCGAGGAGATGCACGCCCCAGTCGGTCATCAGGCCGCCCGCATAATCCCAATACCAGCGGAAGTTGAAATGGAAGCGGTTGGGGTTAAAAGGCCGGGTAGTTGCCGGTCCCAGCCAGGCTTTATAATCCACACCTTCGGGCGGGGTGCCGTCTGGTTTTACAGGGATGGACTTCATCCAGCCCATATAGGCCCATGCTTTTACCAGGCGTACTTTGCCCAGTTTGCCCGAGTGTACAAACTCGATCGCGTCTTTAAAGTGTTTTTGGCTGCGTTGCCATTGACCCACCTGTACGGCGCGGTTATATTTCTGTTGGGCGCCTACCATAGAGCGGCACTCTATGATGGAGTTGCCCATGGGTTTTTCTACATATACATCTTTGCCGGCGGCGCAGGCGTCTGTCATTTGCAGGCAGTGCCAGTGGTCGGGTGTACCGATAACAACGGCGTCGATATTTTTGTCTTCCAGGAGCTTGCGGTAATCGCTGTAGGCTTTTACCTTGATGCCTTTCTGTGCGAGCTCGGCAACCCGTTTATCCAGCACGTTTTTATCTACGTCGCAGAGGGCAACGCATTGTGCGGCGGGGTTTTTCAGCATGGAGGTGAGGTCGGCCCATCCCATACCGTTAATACCGATGGCGGCGATATTGAGCCGGTCGCTGGCGGCTACTGTCCGCAATGGGAATGCCTGCAGTCCGGCTGGCAGTGCAGACACCAATCCTGCTCCTGCCACCAGGGTGGAGGCGGATTTGATAAAGTTTCTACGGGAGTTATTCATGTAATAAAACGTTTTGTGGAATGTGGAATTGTTAAAATGACAATTAAAAATACAAAATAGGGAAAAAAGTGGAGTTTATCGCCTTCCACGCGAATTTTGTCTTTCTCGCTGATTACGCTGATTTTACTGATTACCCGGATTTTTACTTTTGGATTTTTTAGATTTTCTTAAAATAATAATGAAGGGAGATAAAAGCGAATATCCGCTTCTATCTCCCTTCATCCTTTATAAAATCCAAAAGTAAAAATCCGGGTAATCAGTAAAATCAGCGTAATCAGCGAGAAAGACAAAATCCGCGAAGGTAATTACTCCTCCTCCGGCTCGCCGCTTTCGCCGCCGAGGCTGAAGTTCATCATGGTGCCCAGCAGGTCGCTGAAGCGGGTTTCGTTTTCAACCACTTTTTTGCTGATGAGTGAGTAGGACGACAGGCCGTGCAGCACGAATTCCATGAGCAGCAGGGCTTCTTTGCTGTTGGCTTTCGGGAAGCGGGCTTTGATGAGTTCTTTCAGTCCGTCTACTTTGCTGAGGGTAGCGTCGTATTGTTTGTCGCTGATATCCTGCAGGAGCTGAACGGAATTGCCTTTATCGAACCACTGGATAACGCTGCGGTAGGGATTTTCAGCAGGTGCGCCGGCTTTCTTTTTCTTGAAGGAATCCGGGTTGGGGAAGTAGATGGCGAAGAGGGTACGGATGGCTTTGTCGAGCAGGTTATGGGCTACCTGGAGCGGACCTTCCTGTTCGCCTTCGTATACCAACTCTATTTTGCCGGTGATAGCAGGGATGATGGCCTGCAGATCGGCGATGCGCACCTGTGTTTCCTTTTCCTTGTTGATGATGGCGCGGCGTTCGCCGGCGCTCACCGCGTTTTCGTAGGCGGCGATGGTTAAGCGGGCGGAAACACCGCTTTTCTTATCAACGTATTCGCTGGAGCGGGCTTCAAAGGACACCTGTTCGATAAGGCGTTTTACCATATCGGCGATTTGTACTTTGGCTTGCTGATCTTCGTGGATATCGGCTTCCTGTTCTGTGATGAGCAGGGAATTTTCTATTGTTTTCGGGTAGTGGGTAATGATCTGGCTTTCGATCCTGTCTTTCAGCGGCGTTACAATAGAACCGCGGTTCGTATAGTCTTCCGGGTTAGCGGTGAAGATAAACAGGATATCGAGCGGCATTCTCACTTTGAAGCCCCTGATCTGTATATCGCCTTCCTGGAGGATATTAAACAGGGATACCTGTATACGTGCCTGGAGGTCGGGTAGTTCGTTGATGACGAAGATGCCGCGGTTTGACCGGGGGATGATCCCGAAGTGGATCACTCTTTCATCTGCGTAGCTAAGTTTCAGGTTAGCGGCTTTGATAGGGTCTATATCGCCTACGAGGTCGGCAACGGAAACGTCTGGTGTAGCCAGCTTTTCGCCGTACCGTGCGCTGCTGTGAAGCCACGTGATGGGCGTCTGGTCGCCTTTTTCGGCGATCAGGTCTTTTGCGTAGCGGGAGAGCGGGTGGAAGGGATCATCATTTACTTCAGATCCTTCCACTACGGGAATATATTCATCCAGGAGATCGGTCATCTGGCGGGCCATGCGTGTTTTGGCCTGGCCGCGCAAACCGAGGAAGAGGATATTATGTCTTGACAGGAGGGCTCTTTCGGTGTCGGGGATCACCGTGTCTTCATAGCCGATGATGCCGGGGAAAGTGCTTTCCTTTTCTTTTAATTTTCTGATCAGGTTACGCCTGATTTCTTCTTTTACGGAAACTGGTTTATAGCCGCTTTTTTTGAGTTCGCCTAGTGTTTTTATGTTTGTGTTCATCTTTAATAATTACGCATTACAAATTGGCAGTAGCTGTTGGCGGATGCGGGGATCCGTTTTTTGTCTATGCTGCTGTTTACTATTAATAAAACTTTCTTTTGCCGCTTTCGAAGTCGCGGAAAAGAAACTGTCCCAGTTTATCGGTGCCGGAAAAGAATGCTTTACCGTTGTTGGTTTCGGTAAATTCTGTTACGAACTTCTGGAGCCACGGATCGGTGGCTACCATAAAGGTGGTGATGGGAATTTTCAGCTTTTTGCATTGGGCGGCCAGGTTGAGGGTACGGTTGAGTATTTTCCTGTCGAGGCCAAAGCTGTTTTTATAATACTGTGATCCTATTTTCAGGCAGGTGGGTTTTCCATCTGTGATCATAAAGATCTGTTTGTTCGGGTTGCGCCTGCGGCGGAGCAGGTCCATGGCCAGTTCCAGTCCTGCTACGGTATTGGTATGGAAGGGGCCGACCTGCAGATAGGGAAGGTCTTTGATTTCTATCTGCCAGGCATCATTTCCAAACACAATGATGTCGAGGGTATCCTTCGGGTAGCGGGTGGTGATCAGTTCTGCCAGGGCCATGGCCACTTTTTTTGCGGGCGTGATCCTGTCTTCCCCGTAAAGGATCATGGAATGGGAGATATCGATCATCAGGGCGGTTGACGTTTGTGTTTTGAAGTCGGTTTCTTTTACTTCCAGGTCGTCCTGGCTGATAGAGAAACTGTCTATACCGTGATTGATCTGTGCGTTACGGATGGAGGCGGTAATATCCAGCTGATCCACGCCATCGCCAAATTCGAAGGGGCGTGTTTCGGCATTGAGCTCGTCGCCCATGCCTGATTTGCGGACATTATGATTGCCGGTAGCTGATTTTTTCAGTTTACCGAAGATTTCTTCCAATGCGTTTTTACGGATGGTTTGTTCTGCTTTGGAAGTAATTTCTATGGCGCCGCTTTCCTCGTTTTCGCGGATGTATCCTTTATCTTTCAACTCCTGGATAAAATCGCCGATACCGTATTCCTGGCTGGTGAGATTATATTCATTGTCCAGCTCAGTGAGCCATTGCAGGGCTTCTGACACGTCTCCGCTGGTGTAGGTAAGGAGTTGGGTAAAAAGGTCCAGTAATTTCTGGAAAGGTGGTTTTTTGTTCTCGTCCGGGTTGAACCTGGTAAATTGTATTCCTCTCATAGCTTAGCTCATCTTCTGAATTAAATTTACCACTTTTCGCGGAGAATCGCCTTCGGCGATTTTTAAATTGTCTTACTGCCTGATTACGCTGATTATACTGATTAGGATGATTTGATTATGTTTTGATTTTTTTTTATGATTAATAATAATCAGGAGAGATAAAAGCTGATATCCGCTTATATATTCCTTCATTCTTTATAAAATCCATTATAATCAAAACATAATCAAATCATCCTAATCAGTATAATCAGCGTAATCAGGCAGTAAGACAATCTAAAATCGCCGAAGGCGATCCCCTCGCGGATTTTTCTTCGCTTAAAACTTGCATTTTAGATTGAAACCAACTACTTTCAATCATCAAAAAAATAGCTATATGAAAAAACTGAGAAATGCGTTGATCCTGGCAGGCGGCCTGGCGGTTGCATTATTTGCAAAATCGGCAGTTGCCCAGAGCAGGGCAGATGCATTGGGATGGAAGCTGGGAGCGCAGGCGTGGACATTCAATCATTTTACGCTGGCGGAGGCGCTGGATAAAATGGACAGCTGTGGTATCCAGTACGTGGAAGCATTTCCCGGACAAGTGATTGGCGGTGGTATAGAAGGTAAATTTGATTACCATATGTCGCCTTCCAAACAGGAAGAAGTAAAGGCGTTGTTTAAGAAAAAGCACAAGGTGCTGCAGGCATTTGGCGTGGTAGTGCCGGAATCGGCTGCCGAATGGCGTATGCTGTTTGATTTTGCCAACAGGATGGGTATCCAGAGCATTACTTCTGAGCCCAAGCCGGAAGACCTGGACCTGATCTCTTCCCTGTGTGATCAATACCAGATTAAGCTGGCGATACATGATCACCCGAAACCGAGCCGTTACTGGAACCCTGAAACGGTACTGGAAGCGATCAAAGGCAGAAGTAAATTAATGGGCGCCTGTGCGGATATTGGTCACTGGGTACGCTCAGGCCTCGATCCGGTAGAATGTATCAAAAAGCTGGATGGTCATATTGTAAGCCTGCATTTCAAAGATCTGAACAACAAATCTGCTGATTCCCATGATGTAGTTTGGGGTAACGGTGTTTGCCAGATGCCGAAAGTGCTGGAAACATTGAAAAATCAGAAGTTCAAAGGTTTGTTTTCTGCGGAATACGAATACAACTGGGATAACAATGTTCCTGAAGTGAAGGCCAGCGCTGCGTTCTGGAGAACGATCGTTAGCAACCTGTAATAAATTATTGTCTTTACGGACAATTGATCCGGAGATAACGGCCTGGCCGGGATCTCCGGATTTTTTATGGATGTTCGATATCGGACATTCCCTGTTCTTTACTGAACATTCGCACGGCTTCTTTTTTTATATCTCTTTGAAAATTAAATAAATATATTCCTGTCCCGGTTTTTGCAGGCAAAGCGGCAATACTTCCTGTTATGATCAATAGCTACTTCAAATTATCATTCAGAACACTCTGGAGAAAGAAATCGTTCTCCCTGCTCAACATCACAGGACTGGCCGTGGGCATCGGCGCCAGCCTGTTGATCTTCCTCGTGATCCGCAACGAGATGAGCTATGATACTTATCAAAGTAAGCGCGAAAGAATTTTCCGGGTAGTGACCACTTTCACCAACCGCAGCACCGGTGAAAAGTGGAGGCATAGTATGGTGCCGGCGCCGCTGGCATCTGCCATGCGACGGGATTTTCCTTCCCTTGAAAAAGTAGCGGTTGCTGAATATATCGGCGGCGCGCAGGTATATGTTCCGGGGGAAAACGGCGGCGAAGAGAAAAAATTTAAAGAAAGCGGGGGGCCTCTTTTTTGTGGAACCTGCTATTTTCGACATCTTCGATTTTGCCTGGCTCTATGGAAGTGCAGCGGAATTAAAGGAACCCAATACCGTGGCGCTTACGCAAAGTATGGCCGAAGCCTATTTTGGCAACTATAAAAACGCCATTGGCAAAATAATACAACTATGGTCTTACCGCGTGCCACTGCGTGTGACCGGCGTTTTTAAAGACCTGCCATATAATACAGATCTGCCGGTACGTATGGCAGCATCTCATGCTACCTGGCTCAGGATGGACGATCATGAACGTCAGACGCGGGAAGACTGGCGCTCGCTTAGCGGCGGAACACAATGTTTTGCGCTCATCTCCCCGAAAGATGATATAGGCAGGCTGCAGGCGCAACTGCCGGCATTTGTGAAAAATAATTACCGGGAGAATGCGGATCAGACAACAGGCTTTAGCAGCCTGACTTTTCAGCCGCTGAAGGAAATGCATCTCGACAAACGTTATGCTACCGTAAAAGACGACTCCCTGTCGGCCACAGAACTATGGGCGTTGGCTATCATAGGTCTGTTCCTGTTGATGGTGGCCTGTATCAACTTCATTAACCTGGCTACAGCGCAATCGGTTAACAGGGCTAAAGAAATTGGTATCAGAAAAGTACTGGGCAGTAACCGTCTCCAGTTATTAAAACAGTTCCTGGGAGAAACTGCACTGATCACGGCTTCCGCCATCATATTGGGCAGCATAATGGCCTGGCTGGCTATTCCTTACCTGAGTAACCTGGTAGGAAAAACGCTGGAGTTGAATCCGCTGCGCCATCCGTCGATATTACTCTTTTTAATATTATCCGGTGTGATAGTTACTTTCCTGGCTGGTTTTTACCCTGCTATTGTGCTCTCGGGATTCAACCCGGTGGCCGCTATTAAGAGCAGGATCAGCGTCCGTCCGGCAAGTGGTATTTCCTTACGCCGGGCTTTAGTGGTATTCCAGTTTGTGGTAGCACAGTTGCTGGTAATAGGTACACTGGTGGTGGTAAAGCAAATGAAGTATTTCAGGGAAAAACCCATGGGCTTTGAAAAAGAAGCGGTGGTGTTGCTAGAACTGCCCAGCGATAGTACTTTAAGACTAAAATATTCCCATTTGAAATCGCGGCTTTTGCAGCTGCCTGGAGTAGAAGCGGGCAGTTTATGCTCTATAGAGCCATCTTCCCATTTCGGACGGTTCACCGATTTCTATTATAATAACGAAGCTAAGAGGCAGCCTTACAGCGTGAAGCGGATCAATGCCGATACCGGTTATTTCAATACCTTCCGTTTGGGCCTGGTGGCGGGACGTTATCCATTTTCCGATGATAGCACAAGGGAAGTACTGGTAAATGAAACGGTGGTCAGAAAACTGGGATTGCGTTCTGCAGAGGATATTATCGGGAAGATAGTTGCGGTTGATAACGGCTCCCGTAAATTCCCGGTGGCGGGCGTATTACGCGATTTTAATAATAATTCACTGAGAGATGAGATTTCACCATCTGTAATTTCGGCTGATAATAATGATTATGGCACGCTGGCACTCCGGCTGGATCCTGAAAAAGTACCTGCTACGTTAAAGCAGGTAGAGCAGATATTCACTGCCATATATCCTACTTACATTTATGATTGTACTTTTTTTGATGACCAGATAGGGAACTTCTACAGGGCTGAAGCCATTACTGCAGCGTTGTTCAAGGTATTTGCCTTCCTGGCCATTTTTATTTCCTGTCTTGGATTATATGGGCTGGTTTCTTTTATGGTAATACAGAAAACCAAAGAGGTAGGTATCCGTAAAGTACTGGGGGCTTCTGTACAAAGTATATTGTACCTGTTTTCCAGGGAGTTTACCACGTTAATAGGTATTGCATTCCTGGTGGCAGCTCCAGTAGGATATTATTTTATGAAGAAGTGGTTACTTGGTTTCCACTATCATATAGACATGGGCTGGGGCATTTTTGTATTGGCTATTGTATTGTCCGTTTTAATTGCGTGGATAGCGGTAGGGTATAAGGCCATCAGGGCTGCCTTGGCCAACCCGGTTAAGAGTTTAAGAGCAGAGTAATTATATTGATAAAAAAGAGAGCCCGTACCATTGGTACGGGCTCTCTTTTTTATATCCGGAAGTACGGTTACTTCGCTGAATCTGCCGGCTTTGGTACCGGTGTAGAATCTTCCGTATTTACTTGTATGGCGCCGGCGCCGTCTTTGTTTCTTTTGGTACCATTAGGGCCAAACTCGCCTTTCATCTGGTTTAACCAGGTGATGAACTGTTGTGCATTCTGGCCATCGCGTTGTAAGTCGTTGGTCATTCTGTTTGGCGGCAGTGAGCTGTAGTAGCGCAGTTGCTGCTCACAGTCTTTGATCACCTGGTTCGACAGTTCTTCTGCTCTTTTCGCATCACCGGCCATATAGTAGGCGTAGATGGTTTGAATAGAAGTATAGTTGTGCATGTTACCCGGAGTGGTCATGGCATAAGGGAAGTTGGTTTCCATTATGTTTTTGTCCATGTAGCGGAGCACGTTGAGGGCGCTGTCTTTAGAGGCGCCTTCCTGCGTCATGGCTACAGACAGTTTGGTAAATGCCTGACGGAGGTACATGATCATTTTCCTGTTGGGCTCATCGAAGTAGGTACCGCGTGTTTGAGCGCCACCGAATTCAAATTTGTGCATCAGGTTATCATACATCACACCTACGTTCGCGTTGATGTCCATGCCCAGCGGATCGGTAGATGTAGCTTTAGGCAAAGGCACCAGGTGGTAGGTGAGACCATCAGTTTGCATATATTCATTCAGGCCAAGATCGGTAGGGCTGGTGAAATAGATAGGCCGTTTCCAGTCGTTGGCAGCGATGATGTCATATACTGCGAGGTCGTTTTTCAGCAGGTAGCTTTTGGTGATTTTGAAAGGCATGGAAGGCAGGATCTTCGCACTATCTTTTGCCGCTACTACGCCATTGGCGAGGATCGCCTGTTTGTCGACCGGAATAAACAGCTGACGGGTAGGCAAGAAGTTTTCTGCGCCGCCGTCCTGCGTGGTTACTTTACTGTTTACATCATCGCTTCCCATGAAGTTCATGATTTCTTTCAGGTTAAAGTATTTGTCGGCAGGAATATTTCCCGGATCGAAGAAGCGGATATAGTTGCGGTTTTCACCTTTATATTTATCGGCAGACCAGGTCATTGGGATGGCAGGGCTTTGGTTTACGGCTCTGCGCATCTGATCAATGTACCAGTCGACCCCGAGGAGGCTGAGGTTGATCACCCTGATATCGGGGCGGATGCCTTCTACTTCCTGTGCGTACCAGAGGGGATAGGTATCGTTATCTCCGACGGTGAACAGGATCGCATTTTTCTGACAGGATTCCAGGTAATCTTTGGCCACATCCCTGGCTACGTATTTAGTGGAGCGGTCATGGTCGTCCCATTCCTGGAAGGCCATTAATACCGGTACGGCGAGCAGGCAGATAGCTGTAGCCAATACGGGGGTGATGGCGCTTTTGATCCTCTTTTTCAGGAAGCTGTATACCGACAGTACGCCTAAACCGATCCAGATAGCAAATGCGTAGAAGGAGCCTACGTAGGCGTAGTCACGTTCACGCGGCTGGTTACCTGCCTGGTTGAGGTAGATGACGATAGCGAAGCCTGTGAAGAAGAACAGGAGAGATACGATGAGGGTATCTTTACGGTGATTATTATATTGATAGAAGAAACCGATGACCCCGAGAATAAATGGCAGGAAGAACAGGGTGTTGTGAGCCTTGTTATTTTTCAGACTGTCCGGTAGCATGGACTGGTCGCCATATAAGAAGTTATCGATGAACGGAATGCCTGAGATCCAGTTACCGTCACGTACGTTGCCGTAGCCTTGTGTATCGTTTTGTTTACCTGCAAAGTTCCAGAGGAAGTAGCGGGCATACATGAAGTTCACCTGGTATTGCAGGAAGAATTTGAGGTTATCGCCAAATCCTGGTCTTTCACCTTGCTGGAGGCCCAGCCAGGTGCGGTAGTAATCGGCGTGGCCCTGATCGTTGCTGGCGTCCCAAACACGTGGGAAGAGCATCATATCAGCCGGGTCATATTCCGGTTCCATTTTCTTGCCGGCGATTTCATATTTTTTTGCGCCGCGTGCGTAGATGTTACCGCCTTCTTTGTAACCTGTTGGGCGGGCAGTGAACACCTGGCCGTATACCAGCGGGAAGTCGCCGTATTGTTCACGACCGAGGTAACCTACCAGGGAGATGGGATTATCTACGTTGTACATATCTACTGAAGGATTGGCAGTAGAGCGTACCATGGTGGTAATATAAGTAGAGTATCCTACGAGCATGAACAGCACGAAGGAAATCGTGAGCCGGCTGAAGTGTGCTGTTTTGGATATATCCATTTTCACGCCTACGGCTTTCAGCAGGTATGGGATGGCTATAAAGAAAGCGGCCAGCAGGAATTTGAAGAAGATGGCACCGGAGCCTGCCTCGTTAAACGCGGGTACCAGGATGATGGTAGCGATTACGATGAAGGGGGCGTAGATACCGAACTTTGGCTTCTGGTAACCGATTACCAGCAAGGCTATGATGAGTACGAAATAGAAGGTAAATCCGGAGAAATATCCCATTCCGAGGCTATTTACGAAGAAAACGTCCATATATCCGGAGGCCTTTACGGTATCCTGGATAAGGTATTTCTGTACGAGGCCGGTGACGCCGCAACCGATAACGAAGGCCCAGAAGGTTCCCCAGCCGGTTACTTTAAAGCGTCTGAAGTAGTACACCATTACCATAGCGGGGATGGTGAGGAGGTTGAGCAGATGGACACCGATAGAGAGGCCGAGGAGGTACCCGATAAGGACGATCCAGCGGTCGGCATAGGGTTCATCGGCTTCATGTTCCCATTTCAGGATGGCCCAGAAAACGATGGCGGTAAAGAAGGAGGACATACCATATACTTCACCTTCCACGGCGGAAAACCAGAATGAATCGGAGAAGGTGTATGCTAAAGCGCCTACGGCGCCTGCGCCCATGATAGCGATCATTTTTTCACGTGAGATCTCTTCACCGGCTTTCACCATGAGTCTGCGTGCGAAGTGGGTAATGGTCCAGAACAGGAACAGGATAGTGAAACCACTGGCCAGGGCTGTCATGGTATTTACGCCCAGGGCGGCCTGAGATGGTTTCAGGAACATACTAAACAATCTTCCAAGCAACACGAACAATGGCGCTCCGGGCGGATGGGGAATCTGTACTTTGTAAGCACTTGAAATAAACTCGCCGCAGTCCCACAAGCTGCCTGTAGCTTCCATCGTTTTAATGTAAACAAAGCAGGCGATGATGCAAATGACCCAGCCGACCATGTTGTTGGTCCTTTTAAAATTCATAAGGTTGTTTTAAGGTCCGACAAAAATATAAAAAACAGCAAATTATGCTAATCTGGCGAACAGTTTTAACTTTTTGTAAATATCTTTTTAGCTGTTACCCTTTTGGCTAGCCGCATCCGGGCGCCGGAAGGGAGTTTTCCGGGAGATTAAAAAAGCATTATAATTCAATGATCAGGCGCTGTTGGTTACAGGCTCACGGCAGTTTGGACGGTCCAGGCAGCAGGTTTTGCATTGAAAAGCGCTTTGGTGGCGGCCCAGGTTTCCCGGAAGAGGGGGGATTGCCGGTACTTTTCGAGTGCCGTTTCAGATTCCCACTGGCTGAAGGTGAACCAGGTATTTCCGGAGGCTGCGTGTTCCCACAGTTCGAGGTGGAGGCATCCGGGGAAGTGGCGGATGAGTTCCTGTTGTTTGGCAAAGAGTTCCCGGAAGGTGTTTACTTTTCCCGGGTCGAATTCCATTTTAACGATACGGTTAATCATTGAAAAATTATTCTAACAGTTTGGTAGTATGACAGTTGCTGGTAGCCGGCTGGCTGTGTGAGCTGGTCGCGGCGGAAGCCTTGCAGGCCGAACAGGCCGGCGGCATTTCCTTTGTTGATGGCTATTTCCAGGTAGCCGGCAGCGTTGAATAGGGCGAGCTTGGTGCCTTCGGGAACGTCTGCATAGGTTTCGCTGATCTGGCTGATGACTTCATCGCGTCGGAAGAAGATGCGGAACTTCCGGTTTTTGCACTGCATATCGAACTGTTGGCGTGTGATGTTCACGACAACGTTTTCGAAGCTGTCGATATGAATGATCTGTCCTTCTATGAAGTCGTCGCCCACAAGTGGCTGCAGGTTGTGTTTTACGTGGATCTGCTGGGTGAGCGGGCCGAGTTCACCGAGGGCTTTGCCGCGGCTTAGCTCCCGGGCGGCGGATGCCAGCAGCTGGATAATGGTAAATGTGTTTTTGGGGGCATCCGGCGGAAGGGGCAGTTTAATGACCTTCTCCGGCATACCTCCGGCAATCATGGTGAGCAGGCCATTGTCTGCGCAGCCGATGTATTGCCCGTTATGTTCTGCTACCAGCACATGATCCGGGCGTTTATCGAATAAATTGATTAATACAAAGTGAAAGGTACCGAGCGGGAAATAGGCAAAGGCGCTTTTACAGATATAAGTGGCCTGTGGTAGATTGAAGGGGCTGATATGGTGGGTGACGTCCGTAACATGACATTCCGGGCAGTATTGCCAGAGCTGCCCTTTGATGGCACCTACCAGGTAATCCTGCATTCCTATGTCTGATGTTAAAGTTATAATGGACATGCCCGAAAATCTAAATCCAAATCCCAGTGTTCAAAACCCACGAATCAATTCCCGTCCTCACTCGTCTATCCGTTTTTCATTTATCCGGAATGGCAAATTAAAAGTGCGCTTTCCTTCCAAAAAAGATGCCATTGGGGGTTAAGTGAACTAAACTTAGTGCAAATAAAGACAAAAAAGCCGAGGCGATCGTATTTTAAGCGGAATTTTTTGCACTAACGTTAACGGCTACAGTGAAAAGAATGGTTACTTACTGAAGAGGGGAACCGGGTTCTTTTTTAAAGTGATTATAAACCATTTTGTCCAGGAAGCCGGGGAGGAGTTTACTTAACAGCACGGTGAGTTTGCCCTGGCCGGTGAGTACCAGCGTACGTTTTCGTTTGGCGATAGCGGTGGCAATAGCGGCTGCTACTGCTTCTGCGCTCATCAGCTTACCTTCGTCCAGCGGGGTTTCGCTTTGTGCCTGCCCACGCGGATTGAGTGCGGTGTTACGTATATTCGAGGCCGTGAATCCGGGGCATACCCACATCACGTTAACGCCTGTATGTAAATTTTCGGTGCGCAGCGCTTCCAGGAAACCCTGCATGGCGAACTTGGAAGCGGAGTAGCCGGTACGTGCGGGCAAGCCCCTGTACCCGGCAATGGAAGATACTCCCACAATCGTTCCCTTGTTAGCCTGAATAGAGGGATATGCAAATTTGGTACAGTATACGGTTCCCCAGAAATTGATATCCATGAGCGATTTCAACACGCTTACATCCAGATCGCGGAACAGGGCGCGCATGGAAATGCCTGCATTGTTAATAAGGATATCTATTTTTCCGAATTGACTGATGGTACTTTCGATAAAGGCTTTACATTCGGCCTCTACACTAACATCTGCGACGAAAGTAAACAGCCGGGTGTTATTGACTTCCTGTTGCAGGTCATTGAGGGCAGCCTGCTTTCTGCCGCAAACAGCCACATGAGCACCATGTCCCAGTAATTCTGTTACAAGGGCTTTTCCAATTCCTGACGATCCGCCTGTGATGACAACCGTTTTATTCTGAAAGTACGTTTTCATGGGTATAATTTAGCTTCACAAAAATAGGTGAGTAACATCAATTTATTACAAGGCATTTACAGAAATGTAATGAACTATTTTTGGGTGGGTGGTGTTATAATACTTTGTGGTGCCCGGTTTGGGATATTTTTGAATAAAAATTTGGCAGGAATAAAAATATTCCTATTTTTGCAACCGCTTAACAGCAAAGGATCTCCTAGCTCAGTTGGTAGAGCAATACACTTTTAATGTATGGGTCTTGGGTTCGAGTCCCAAGGGGATCACTGGAGAAACGGGAAACCTGCGCTTGGCGCGGGTTTTTTGTTTTTGGTCTATTTGTTAGTCTATCAAAGTGCGGGTTCGCTGTTTCGGCTTACTTAGTTTTATGCGGGTTGACTTATCGTTATAAATTTAATCAATTTTAACGTGAAATATAACGTGAAATTTTTCTCGCACTAATTTTAGGACTTTTGTTTACTAGAGGAAGCTTCCTTAAGCAAAATTTCACACTGTTATTGCAGTATGAATTTTACTAACTAAAGCCTCAATCTCTTGTTGGTATTGCTCTTCTGTTTTATTTTCTTTGGAGGGCCATGTCAAACCAAAACAGTCAGCTAAAGATGGAGAATAATCATATACTTCCTCTACGGTAATATTGTACCAGATCGGTAAAATTATCTTTTGATTGAATATCAATTCTCGTGTAAAAATAGCGTCAAATTCAGTTTTTGTCCATCCACTATTGGTTAGAAAATTTTTTGTCAAAATTAAAATACATTTTTTAGCCTCTTTGATTCCTTTTTCTATTGAACCTCTTAAGCTATCGCCAACTTTTAGTGTAAATTCGTCATACCAGACAAAACATAATCTAGAGTTTAATGAATGAGCCAAAGGACGAGCGATAATATCCTTATCTCTGGAATCGTGTGATATGAAGGCTATTGGACTTTCTAGTTTCATTTTACTTTGTAAATATTTCTGATCTCTAATTGTGATGTTAAGATTACTTTTTTTTGATAATTCATCAAGAAATGTTAGACCCTCTATTGGGAAGTCACCTTCATAATAGAAATATATTTTATTAGAAAAGGTAGGGGATTTATTTCCTATTGTGATGTCTCCTATTGAACTTGTAAAAGCATGCAAAAAGTTAGTTTCACTGACTGTTTCATTTACGCTAGTCGTTAGAGTATATATTATGCTAGTTGGGTCTGAATTAGGCTGTAAATAGTATGTCAGAAAGCGAATTGCAGTTTGTAGCTCTACACGTAACTGTAGATTTATATTTGTTTCCTCACCGCTTATTGGATCTTTCAATGTATAGGATTGGCCTATGGCCAAAGTCCTAGGAAAGTCATTGTTGAAATATTCTAATAAAGTGGCCATAATTCCATTATATGTCTTAATCTACAGAATCGTTTATCAAGTTTATTTTTGAGTGACCTTAGATCAGAAAAGAGTCTTTGTAAGTTTATCCACGCCCTTAAGCAAGTCTATTACTTCATCTTCTGTTGGTTCTCTTTTATTGTGGTCACATACATTTCTTATATCGGCAAGATGTTGAATAAATCTCCATCGAGGAATATCAATGACGTTATTAGCTTTTAAAAGCTCATTAAAGTCATTTATTGTGGGATTCTTCTTAGCGGTGTTCAAATTGTGGTTAGAACAAACTTGTGCCAGGTGTTTTTCTAATACAACTCCTCCAATTGCACCTGCTGCGCGATGGAATTTATTTTTGGCTAATTCTTTCGCTGCTTCAAGTTCAGAATCAAATAAGTCGGCTTGCACTAATTGCCTGATATCAAACAAGGAACTTTCAAACCTTCTTTCTACTGATTTCAAAATGCTTACCTGTTGTTCAAATTGAGGAATTGCCGCCTCAGGGCCAACTTTAAATTCGCCTCCTCTTCTAACGGTCAAAGAAATTAGATAATCCTCTATCACATAATTTCCATATTCTATGGCCTTTCTTGTTTTAGGTTTTTCATATAATTTAATAAAATCGCTTAGTCGATCCGGCAACACAATTTTAATTAGAGCGCAAGCTTCCGAATACCACGTTTGATACTCTTCTTTAAAAGAGATAAAGCTTGATAGTGCTTTTTCTATCTTCTTAGGATCTTTTGACCTCTGACCTCCTCCCAATAAATCGGGCCATTGAAAAGTAGAGAAATCGGGCAATAATTCATAATTTAAACATGAAAAATTGCTCATGAAAAAAACAAAATTTACCGAAAGCCAGATTGTGTTTGCGCTTAAGCAGGCGGACAGTGGTGTAAAGGTCCAAGAAGTATGCCGGCAAATGGGTGTCAGCGAAGCTACTTTTTACAACTGGAAGAAAAAGTATGGAGGACTTGGAATGAGTGAGCTAAGGCAACTGAAGCAACTTCAGGACGAAAATGCGAAGCTGAAGCAGATTGTCGCAGATTTAAGCCTGGACAAACAGATGTTGCAGGATGTGCTAAAAAAAAATCTTTGAAAACCCGTCAACTACGGCAGTTGGTAACCCATTTAACTGCCGACTACCAGGTATCCCTTCGAAGAGCCTGCCGCGTAGTTTGCATGCCCTGGTCCAATTGGCATTACCGTTCGCGCCGCCGAGAAGATCGGCACCTTCGCCAACGAATGCGCGAGATTTCAGAGGCGAGGGTCAGATATGGGATGTGGCGGATTTACATACTGTTACGCAGAGAGGGGTTTAAGGACAATCATAAAAGGATTCATAGGATCTACAAAGAAGAAGGGCTTAACCTACGCAGCAAAAGACCACGAAGGAATAAATCAGCGGCACACCGTCTGGAAAGACCCAATATCACTAATTTACACCAATGTTGGAGCATGGATTTCGTAGCCGATGCTCTCTTCGACGGACGTAAATTCAGGTCGTTAACTATAGTCGATAATTTTAGTCGCTACTGCCATGCGATCCGGGTCGGGAAATCCATCAAGGGGATAGATGTAGTGGAGGCTCTGGAAACTCTTAAGCGGGAGAATGGCACCGTCCCAAAACGGATACAAGTCGATAATGGAAGTGAATTTATCTCGAAGGATTTTGATCGATGGGCATATGAAAACAAGGTTGTGCTGGACTATTCTAGACCAGGTAAACCTACAGACAACCCATTCATAGAATCCTTCAACGGTTCATTCAGGGATGAGTGCTTAAACGTAAACTGGTTCTTATCCTTGGATGATGCCTATGAGAAAATTAGCAACTGGGTACAAGAGTATAATACCTTTAGACCACATAGCTCATTAAACGAGCTAACACCTGCTCAGTTTGTAGCCAATTGCAAACAGAACGAATATTGAGATGGTAGAAATAAAAATAAATCCTGATGATAAAAAGACGTCTTTTGCGGCAGTAGAATATAAACCAACGGCATCAGAAAAGACATCTTTTTCCCATCAGTTTTGTATCTTTAGATAGCCCGGCTTTCTCTATCTCACACTGACCCGACAAATGGGGGGACCTCAAATTAATTTATAACTCTAATTCTTGCGGCCGAAATATGGGGGAGCCGACAATACCCTTCCCGAATAAAGGGCTTGGTTTATTTATCGGCGTTTCTGTTGCCCGATGGTATTGCTCCGCCGGAAATTATGGAAAACGATACATTGTCAATTATGCAGTCATCTTTAATCATAGACCAAGACAATGGAACAGTGAGCGTAGATAGGAATAAGGCAAAACAGTTGTTTTATGGAGACTGTAACGATTCGGTCGCAAGGTGGGCTATTGACAACTTGACACCAGAACCGATAATGCCTAAAAATTATAATGAAATCGTCCAAGTAGATACCTTAGCTACTGTACCTGTTAAAAGATTCTATATTGAAACGTTAAATGATAAAGCCCTTAGTATTAACAGCCAACGAAGAATGCAGACCATAATACCGTGTGAGAAAGTATATACGCTTAAAAGTGGGCATTCACCCTTTTTATCGCAACCGGATAGCCTTGCAACAATACTTACTGAAATAAGTAATGTACTTTGCGAAAAAGAAAGTATATAAAAAATCATTATGAAAGAGAAAATATTCAAAACTGTTGAGAATTGGCATAGGGCGTTGAACGCCAAAGACAGAACTCACTGGGCTACCAGGTAGAACCGGCAAGATGGACTGGTAAAAAGAACCGTTTGCGCCGAAGTTCAGCCAAGGGTAGAATATGAACTCACTGAAATGGCAAAAGAGTTCGGTCCTATCTTCAAACAACTCAGCGAATGGGGTGGTAAACAGCGGAACCTGCCGGCAAAGGAGTTGTAGTATCATGATGCTATTTTGACTTTTGCTCCCCGGATTTTATCCGAATCTTGGTAAATCAAGGACATGGCCTTAATTTAATTTTCCAATCAACAAGTCCGACTATACTGCAGGCACCGGAAAATGCTGACGCTGTATTTTATAATATTGCATACTCTTATTATTAAGGCATTTACCAATTCGTTATGAAAGGAGGGACCGAAGCGGGGCTTCTATTCCAGCAACTGCAAACCGCAAATGGAGAGACTGTTCTCGTGAAACTGCATAACTTATACTTTAGCCGGATATTCAAGCTTATTTTCTCCCTGGTAAAACAGCGTGAATCTGCTGAAGAACTGGCCAGCGACGTATTCGTACAGCTATGGCAACGGCGGGAAAAACTATCGGAAGTGGTAAATCCCGAAGTCTATTTATATGTTATTGCCCGCAACAAAGCCTTTACGTTCCTGAAACAACAACTCAACATGACCGAGCCGCTGGAAAACATCGAAGATTTCCGGCTGGAAGTAGCGCGCTCCCCCGAAGAACTACTGATCTCCTCAGAAATGCTACACCGCATCAATACCGCCATCAATCAACTTCCTCCCAAATGCAAACTCATATTCATGCTGGTTAAAGAGGAGTCGTTCAAATACCGCGATGTCGCTGAAATATTAAATATCTCTCCCAAAACCGTTGAAACCCAGATGGGAATTGCATTAAAGAAATTAAGCAAGGCCTTCATATTTTCCACCACATAATTTTTTTTTCTGTCTTTAAGGGTAAGGGGGCGTTTTACCACTCCTTCTAATAAACGACCGTCATCTTAATGGACAGAATTTGGGAATTACTCGCAAAAAAATTTAATCACGAGATCTCTGATCAGGAGGTCAAAGAGTTGGAGGACCTGCTAAAGAAGCATCAGCAGGAGTTCCAGCAGAGCGAGGTATTAAATTCTGTTTTCAACCTGGAAATTATTACGGAAGAAGAACCTGCTGTGATCTCGCAGAGCGAGAAACGCCTTCGTCATGCCCTCGGGCAACTGACCGCAGCTGATGAACCGGCAGAACCTTCAGTATCCGGCGTTAAACACCACTTCAGGCGCTATTCGAAGATGTATATAGCTGCCACGCTGAACCTGGTTGTCATCACAGTATTATACCTGGTAGCCGGGCGTGACGGCGCCGGTACCTTCGACAATAAGATCAACACGGAGCGTGGCGCCAAAACAACCGTTCACTTGCCGGATGGATCTGTTGTGATCTTAAACTCCGGCAGCCGGCTTAGCTACGATAAAGATTTTGGTATAAAGAACCGGCAAATCAGCCTGGAAGGCGAAGCGTATTTTGACGTGAAGAAAAATCCGTCTATGCCGATGATCGTTGCTACTTCTACCGTAAAGGTGAAAGTACTGGGAACGACTTTTAATGTAAAAGCCTACGCAGAGGATTCAGTGGTGGAGGCGTCGCTATTTACCGGCACCATTCAGCTCACCACGGAAAAAGATCCTGAACGGGTGATCCTGCTCCGGCCACGGGAAAAAGTGATCATCAATCAAAAACAAAACCTGTATACCGCCCCTGCTGCGGCGAAAGAAACACATAACGAAACGGTGTCGTTACAGCATATGATGTTTAACCGGATCGACAGCAGCTTCGATGAAATGGCCTGGTTAAAAAATAAACTGGTGTTCCGCTCCGCCAGGTTCCAGGATGTGGCTAATGAGCTACAGCGAAGATTTAATGTGAGTATTTATTTTAATGACACAGTATTCCAGGATATACGTATTACCGGCACATTTTCGGATGAATCCATATACGAAATCATCCCGGCACTGCAACAAACTATTCCATTTCATTATACAAGTTCAGGAAACAAAATTTACATCAACCAGTAGATATCCGCCGTGCAGGTGATATCCATTACGGCAAAACTATTTTTATAACTACAACCGGTTCACATATCAGGGTATTGCAGACGTCATGAAGTCCGCAGGTATCTCTTTTTGCCTTTAATCTTCATTTTATAAACCAAAATCTACATGAACGTGAAAAAATGCTGCAAGCTGCTGCTGTATCTTACCGTCATACTATGCTTAAGCCCATGTCTTGGGGCTTTTTCACAACAAATCAGTATTCCCGTAGGTAAAAAATCAATCCGGGAGGTACTTGAATACATTGAAAAAACCACGCCATACCGGTTTCTCTATACAGAAGATCCGATGTTTGATAAAACGGCGGGAAGTTATGACGGCAAAAGTAAAGACATCTCCACCGTATTAACAGCACTGCTGAAAGAAACCGATATCTCTTTCAGGATTAATAACAATAAACTTGTAACGCTTCATACACCACGTTCTGCGCTGCTGGCTGCAAGAGATACTGCCGGGTCAAATATTACCATTTCAGGTACCATCGGAAATCTTCAACAACAGCCATTGACTTCCGTCAGTATTTACCTGAAAGCAAACCCGCTGGTAGGAACCGTTTCCGACAAAAATGGTTACTTTATCCTGAGTAATATTTCCCGGTATTCCACACTGGTATTTTCATCGGTAGGATACAAAACCCAGGAAGTGGATATTAAAAACATCCCGAATGCCAGTCTCCGGAAATTCCCCGTTTTAATGGAATCAGAAAGCCTTACAAAAGATGAAGTGGTAGTAACGGCCATGGGTACACAAAAGAAAGTGAGTGTTGTAGGCGCCATCACCACCGTAAACCCAACTGAACTAAGAGCTCCTACCCGTTCCCTTACCACACAGCTCGCAGGCCGGGTGGCCGGTGTTACCTTTGTGCAGCAGTCCGGTCAACCCGGGCAGGACGGCGCCTCCTTCATCATCAGGGGCATTAATTCCGTGACCGGCAATACCGCACCGCTGATATTGATTGATGGTCTCAGGAGAAACATCGACGACGTTGATCCTAACGACATCGCCACTTTTTCAATATTAAAAGACGCATCCGCTACCGCGGTATACGGGCTGGAAGGATCCAATGGTATCATTGTGATCACCACCAAAACAGGTAAGATCGCCTCGAGGCCAACTATCCGTGTTTCTGCATCCAGCTCTGTTAACAACGCCTCCTACAAACCTCAGTGGGTAGACGCGCCCACTTATGCACGAATGAAGAATGAGGCATTGGTAGTGAGAGGCAAACGCCCTTTTTACACAGAAGCAGAAATTGCAAAATTTGCCGACAGCGATATGGATTTCTATCCGAATGTAGACTGGTATAAAACGATGGTAAAACAAAACAATCCTTCGAACAAAGCCAACTTTAACATCAGCGGTGGCGGTAACGCAGTGACTTATTACATGTCTGGTGGTTTTTACAATGAGAAAGGCATGTTCAACAGCAAAGGCGCTGCCAACGCCAACTACAACCAGTTCAATTTCCGCTCCAACCTGAAGGCCGACCTGACGCCAACTACAACACTGGGTATCGGGTTCGATGGCCGGTACAATACCACCACGGAGCCGGGGCAGGGAGTAGACAAACTACTCGATATCATGAATATGATTAATCCTACGTTGTTCCCGGCCGAATATTCAAATGGTACTGCCCCCGAAGAGCCTATTGGCATACAAAATCCTTATTCCCTGTTGAACAAAACCGGTTTTATCAAGCGTTACGCCAATTACATGTCTACCAACTTAAACGTAACACAGAAACTGGACTTTATCACAAAAGGCTTATTCCTGAACGGAATTGCGTCTTTCACCAAAAGCAATTTTTACGCCCATCAGTATATCAAAAACTATCAGCGTCATGCGCCGGATTTTGCCAACAGTTACATGGGCTCCGGCAGAGACCAACAGGGCAACCTGGTCACCATTAATAAAACACCGGACCTTGATGACAAAATGAGTTTTAATTATGTAGCTCCCACCGGTAACCGTGTAATAGAGCTACAAGGCAGCATGAATTATGTGCAAACGTTTTTTAAAAAGCTGGCAGTAACCGGTTTACTACTGTACAAGCAGCGGGAATACCTGACCGATGCGCCCGATGGCAGTGGCGCTACGTTGCTCATCAACGCACTGCCTGCGCGCGAACAGTCTGTTGCAGGAAGACTGACATTAGGCTGGGACGACAGGTATTTCACGGATATCAACTTTGGCGCATCCGGATCACAGATGTTTACACCCGATAAACGTTGGTCTACCTTTCCTTCCATCGGGTTTGGCTGGGTGCCTTCTTCCGAAAAATTCTGGGGTAATATTTCCAACGTGGTGGACTTCCTGAAATTCAGGGTATCCTATGGTACAGTAGGCGCGCCCGGTAATGCTACCCGCTTCGGATATATGGCCACTACAGGCCCTGTTAACGGCTATACCTTCGGATTCGGACAGGCTGCGGGCAGTGGCAGCTATATTCCCGGTGTGGGCGAATCGCGGCTGGAACAATTGAACCTCACCTGGGAACGTAACCAGAAGCTGAACCTGGGCGCCGAAATAGGTTTTTTCAGAGAAGCCAAACTGGTGATCGATGCATACCAGTATGTCAACAACGATCAGCTGATTGATCTGAGCCGGTTACCTGCTACACTGGGCCTTCCTGCTATTCCCAGGGCAAACCTTGGCAAAACAAAATCAAGAGGTATTGATTTCGATCTTACCTATACCAAATCATGGAATAATTTCAGGATTAACTATATCAAAGGAATTGTCAGCTACAATACCAACACCATCCTTGAAAATGGACAACTGGATCCTAAGGTAGCCTACCAGAGCGGCATAGGACTCGACTGGGGCCGCAGCCTGAATTATATTGCACTGGGATTATTTAAAGATCAGAAAGATATCGATAACAGCCCGGTGCAAACCTGGAACAAAGTAATGCCCGGTGATATTAAGTACAAAGATATCGACGGTGATGGTGTAATCACACCTAACGACCGGATATGGACCGGGAATGTATATCCGAAATGGAGTTACTCCCTGGCCATCGACCTGCGGTATAAAAAATGGACTTTTGCTACCCGCGCAATCGGTAAGTTCAACATGTACCGGAGCATCTCCGGCGGAAGAATACCATTCAATCCTTACAATGCCGGGGGCAACGAAAACGGCGCCGTTTATACAACAGCCGTCAAAAACCACTGGACACCGGCATCCTACTCCGGTAATACCGCTACCGAAAATTTTGAAGCCACCTATCCCCGGCTGGGTTTTGGTACCGATAACCAGAACAACGCGCAAACGTCCACCTTCTGGTTAAGAGAAGCGTCTTACGTGAGGATCGCTGATGCAGAAATAGGTTACAACTGGACGCCCCGAACAAAAAAATCACCTTTTAAAAGTATTTACTACTATGGAAGATGTGATAATGTTATCACCTTCTCCAGGTTTAAAGACTGGAATCCGGAGCAGTTCTCCTCGTATGCCTATCCGTTGAAGAGAACAATATCCCTGGGACTGGAAATTGGATTTGACCTTTAAAACCGCGTACATGAAAAACAGCATATCAAAATTATTCATAGCCCTGCTATTCATCTTTTCAGCTGTCAGCTGTCATTATCTCGAAGCTGATGAATACCTGCACGAGGTAAACAATCTCAATAACATCTGGACACAACGGGTAGATATCCGGAAGGCCTGGGCTGCCTGTTACGGCAATATTCCCAACTATGCTGATATGGTATACTCGTGGCCATTTAACACCAATTACGACGAGGGCCATGGCGGATTGGACAACTATCCTAATCTCATTTTTGCGCAGGGTAAGTTCAATGCAGACAATCCACTATTCAGTTTCTGGGCCAACTATTACAAGGCCGTGCGCACCTGTAATCTTTTCCTGGAAAACTACCATAAGGCCAACGATAAGTTACTTGCGCCGGGTGAAGTAGAAGGATATGCTGCGGATGCCAGGTTTCTGCGGGCATTTTATTATTCGCAGATGCTGGAGTTGTATGGTCCTTTTCCCATTGTCAGTAAAACGATCGATTATTCCAACACCGAAGCGTTACCCACCAATAGAAATACAGAAGAAGAATGCGTGAATTTCATTGTATCGGAACTGGATAGTTGCATCAGCAAGTTGCCTCCGAAGGAGAACGTGCTGACCTCAGAACTGGGTCGTCCTTCCCGCGAAGCCGCCATGGCCATCAAGGCCAGGGTGCTGTTGTGGGATGCCAGCCCGCTGGTGAACGGAAACCCCGATTACAGCAACTTCAAAGATGCAAAAGGGAAAGCCTATTTCGCACCGGCTGCTGATCCGCAGAAATGGAAGAAAGCCGCCGATGCTGCCAGGGCCGTTATTGACCAGGGTAAGTTTGAACTGTTTACTGTACCGGCCAACAGCGGCTATACCACTGTTCCGCTGGGCAACTTTCCCGGGAACAATGTAGCCTGGCCCAACGGACCTGCAGGCATTGATCCCTATCGCTCCTTTAAGGGATTGTTTAGTGGCGGAAAGGCCTACTGGAATAAGGAAGCGATCTGGATCGTTAATTTGCCCAGCCAGACCTATAACCTCTCCATTCTTGGATTCCCGAGAAACTATAACAATGGCGAAGGCGCTATCAATACCGCCCGGGTTTATGCCACACAGAAACTGGTAGATGCCTTTTTTATGAACAACGGGGCTACCATCGACGAGGAAACCAGGAAGTTGTATAATGATAACGGCATCGCTGAAAGCGGTGATGCCTTTTATATAAAAGGAACCGGCAAAGATCCTGTTACGCCCATTATTACGGGCTTTAACCTGTCGAATATAAATGCAAAGGTTCCTAACCGCTGTTTGAACCGTGAAGCACGATTTTATGCTACGATCGGATTTATCGGACGAGGCTATGAACAGAATAACGGAACGTTATATTACGCCGACTATAAAGCTAATGCGCTCGATGGTTTCCTGCAGTCAGACAGACCTTCTACCCGTTCCGGCTACCCTATTGTGAAATGGGTGGCAGATGACGACCAGAAAGCAGGTGGCAGCTACGACAAACCCTATCATGTGGTACGTTTGGCAGAAATCTATCTTTCCTATGCCGAAGCGCTGAATGAATTTAGCCCCGGTGATGCCGATATATTAAAATACCTCAACCTCGTACGGTTCCGTGCCGGGTTGCCCGCCTACGAACCCGCGGGTAAGGAAATTACCCGGGAAAGAATTAAACGCGAAAGATATGTGGAACTGGCCTTCGAAGGCAAACGGTACTTTGATTCACGCCGCTGGAAAGATGCCGGCAAAACAACCCGCGATACCTGGGGCAATAGCCTGGGTATGGGCGGCCTCGTTTATGGTTGCAATTTTATGGCGCCGGATGGTGGCTTTTACGACAGGGCTGTTATAGATGGATATGTATTCAGACCCAAAAACTATTTTTTACCCATCCCTTTCCAGGAGGTGGCTAACTATTGGGGCACGCTTACACAAAATCCGGGCTGGTAGTTCATTCTTAAATCAGATATCATGAAACGCATTCATACTATATTTTTCTCGCTCTCCGCTATGGTAGCGCTTCACAGCTGTGGTAAACCGGACTACGAAAACAAAGAGTTCTACAAACAGGAAGCCTATATTATTTCGGCGGAATCTACCTCTGCTACTGAAAGGGAAATATCCGACTTCCCGGCGCATACTTTCGTGGATACCATTAAGTACCTCAATGCCCAGTACGATTCGGATACTATCATTGATACAAAGACCTTTGTAGCACAGGTGAAATTCAAAATCGGTATCGGCGGATCATTGCCCGCTGCCCAGGATCTCCGGATAGTAGTAGGCTTTGATGAGGAATCGTTGGAAGATTATAATATCCTGAAAAATACCACTAAGAAAATTCCTGATCCTTCCGCTTATACTCCCAGCATTCCCTACAACGAAAAGGAAAAAGGGTTTGTCGTCGAAATAAAAAAAGGCGCCTCTTCTGCTTCGCTGATCTTTGATGTACCCATTGAAAGAGCGAAGATGAGTGACTACGAAGATTACGCCTTTTCTTTGAAAATCCTGCGTGCGGATAATGTTCCGTTAAGCAGACAGTATACTCAGTTCCTGATTGCCGGGCTGTTGGTTACAAAAGACAGAACAGTGAACTGGTCGGGGTTTCCCATTCCCAAAATTCCCGCGGGAAAATACTACTCTGTACAGCTGGCCGGCAACGCCGGCGAAAACAGTCCTGACGGCAGAACCAGGAAATATAAATACATCACCCCCATGAGCATGACCGACGATCCCCTGCTCAACAATAAATACATCATTTGGGGAACGAGTGCCTGGAGCTTTGAAGTGTTCGGTTTTCACAGCGCCGGCTGGATGTATAATGTGCTTAGCCTGATAGATAAAGATTTCGGGACTTACCGGGTAGAGCCTGTGCTGGCCGGCAATACCAATTTCCCGGCGCCCACATTTGCCTATTCTACCGTACAGCAATCGAGCGATAACAATTTTTATGATCCCAGGCTCAAAACCCTGACCGTTCATTACAAAAACGTTATCGGCCAGGACTACACGGATGTGCTGACGTTTGTGAGTTCAGATTTTACGCTCGATGTGGTACGAAGCGGCTGGCCTGCACCACAAAGCTGGGCGGAGGCCAGAAGCAAAGGATTTAATTACTGGCTGCCGCTCTAAGGCGTTTCGCAAATTGGCGGCAACCATATTTCATTTACCTACCCCAAAACAAAAAAGCCTTGCAACGTGATGTTGCAGGGCTTTTCAAATTTTAGCGATGGTTACCCATGGTCTTAAAGAAAATTACCCGGAATGGGAGCGCTGCCGCGCCCTGTAGTGCCTGAAACGACGCGTTAACTACGCAACAGCAAAATTATTTCATGACAAAGGCTGGAAAGTAATAGCTGATAAAACTATAGAAGACATATTTTGACAAAAAGGCATCCATTTACAACAGCAACACCAGGAGAAAAAAAACACAGTCGATTATTCACTTAATTATTGAGTTGTTCTGCCAGCCCGATAATGATCCCTTCGGTTCCGCGAATATAACAGAGGCGATATAAGTTTTCATACTGAACAATTTCACCAACAAGCTCGGCTCCATGCTTGCTCAGCCGGGATAGCAGCTCATCGAGATTATCAACAGCGAACATCACACGAAGATAGCCGAGCGCGTTCACAGGAGCAGTACGGTGGTCAGAGATAGTAGCGGGAGTTAAAAACTGCGAAATCTCGAGCCGGCTGTGACCGTCCGGAGTAACCATCATAGCAATTTCTACGCTTTGATCACCCAACCCTGTGATGCGGCCAGCCCATTCTCCCTCCACTTTCCCTCTCCCTTCGAGTGTTAGACCTAACTCCGTGAAAAAAGCGATGGCATTATCGAGAGATTCCACAACGATGCCTACATTGTCCATTCTGAGTACTTTACTTTTTGTCATAGTTCTATGTATATATGTATGTCCAATTTAGCTAAATATTTCAGAATTCCGGGCTTTAAGGCAAGGCCGACTTTGAATGTCCTAACGCCGATATGCTAATTGTTTTACAAATTTCGCAGACGCAATGTCAGCCCCGTTCCTGTAAACAAGTAAATATACGCCTTCCTGTAAAGAGCCAGTCTCAATTGCCGACTGAAGCAACCCTTTCTGAACACGTTTGCTGCTTAAAATATTACCGCTTACAGATACTACCTGTAATACTGCATGATCTGTTGCAGGATAAGGTAATGTTACCACCAGGTGATCAGTAGCGGGATTAGGCGCTAACAGCAGTTTTTTAGCCCGTTTTTCTTTTAGCGCTAGTGAGGCCGGCCGGCTTGCACCAGGTTGCTTTAGTATAATCAGCATTCCCGGATAGCGATCGAAGCTATAGTGCTTTATGCGTTATGCATACTATGTCTACTGATGGAATAGGGACGAATGGTATGCCAATATCCAGTTACCTGCCGCCAGCCAACACGGGAGCTACTTTTAACGCCACTTCCGAATACCGGATTTTTAATTATAGTATTCTCAGTGGGGATAACCGGTTGATACAAACTATTGAACGAATCTATGAACCGGGAAATCCGTCAAATTTAGCAGCAACGATTACAGATTATAATTATGATAATTTCAATCATATGCAGCCTACTAGTATTGTTACCAGTATTAGTGATGGGGCTACAATATCCGTTTACAATAAATATCCTTTGGATTATACTATAGGCACAGCATCCAATAGTATAGCCAAGGGTATTAAGATTTTACAGGACAAACATATTATTACGCCGGTTATTGAGCAATATATTAAGAAATCGAATGCAGATGGTACTAATATCGGTACTATATCTTACAAGCCTGCGCATAGCGCGGGTTTTTGTTTTTAGCCGAGTTCGATTGTATAACCTCTTTACAACCTATGTATTTATCATTTAACCAGGTGCAATTTTCCTGCGTAGTGGCTCATAGTGCCCCATATCTTTTCAAATCCTGTCAGCAATTTTTTGTTCACACCATTCAGTCCTTCCAGTTCTGTATTGGTGATTAATAACATGCCATAACCTTTGGTGGGGCTAAAGAAAAGGAAAGCAGTAACTCCTCCATCGCTGCCACTATGCCCGATGATACCATTTTTTTTCATGGCATAGAACACACCAATATTAGGCTCTCCTGGATCTATATTCTTTGGATTATAAGCAGTTGAAAATGCAGGTTGTAACATGGTGGTGTAGGAGGCAGCAGTAAGAATTTTTCCTTTTCCTTCCTGCCCTGCAATATTTTCTTTCAGAAAAAGACTCAGCTCATGACAAGAAGTGGTAAGCCCGCCATCTGGATAAGTAACGGAACTGTATTTTGGATAAGAGACTTTGAGGCCGGTGTATAAGGTTGCCAGCTTTGCCTGGTCTGCGGTGGCGGTAGACCAGGTGGTATGTGTCATCTGCAATGGCTGCAGAATGTATTGTTGTGTGTACTGAGCGAAGGAAATACCTGATTTAAGTTCTATCAGCCAGGCCGCCAGATCAGAACCGATATTGGAGTACTCATATCTTTTACCTGGTGCGGCTTTATCAAAATTATTATTTGAATAATAAGTGCCGGACGCGCTTAAATAATCCTGGAGAAATGCGCCTAAAGTAGTGTCTTGGCCTTTTGCACCATAACCTTTTGATTTCATTAGACTATAGATGGGATTGTCTTCCTGCAAGGGGGTATTGTATAAGTATGTCTTTTTGTATGCAACAGGGTTATCTATTATCCCTGAAGTGTGCGTAACGAGTTGTTTTAACGTGATGGGTATTTTAGGCGCGTACGGATGTTGTACTTTAAAAGGTAAAATACTGTTGATGTCAGTGTCCAGTGTAAACAGGCCTTGTTCGATAGCTTTCATCACAGCCATTCCAATAAATAGTTTGCTGATAGAAGCAATCGGTTGTACCGTAGTAGTGGTGTAAGGAATGTTTTTTTCAAGGTCAGCGAATCCGAACGCATGTTCGTATAAAATGCTATCACTGTTTACAATAGATACGCTGAATCCCGGAAAACCGTTTTGCTGGTATTGTGTAGTGAGCGCGGCTGTTAGCGAATCAGCTGCTAACTGTCCCCTGACAGGATCAGCATTACAGATAAACAAAAGAAGGAGAAAGAGTTTTCCGACGATTTTTTCAACAGAATCCTGGTGTATACCTTTCATATTTAGAATATATTTCTTACCATAAAGAAAGGTTATTTTAATGAGAACTTTTTTAGGAAAATGAGGTTGGCCGAATGCCTGCGATTACTGTATATTTTACAAAAGTACGAATGTACAGTTAGGCTATTTCGGCCAATTTTCGTAAATCAAAGACAAAAAGGTTCGGGTTTTGTACCATAGGGATCACTGGAAGATTGAAAGCCTTCAAGTCGCAAGATTTGAAGGCTTTCTCTAATTTAATTTATTTGTTTTCAATTGATAAGGAGTTCAAGTACCATAGGGCCGATTTCTTAGTCGTTAGGTTGCACAGTTCCTCGGTTTAATGTTACCAACGATTTGTTTTAATACCACACAATTATCAAACAATAAAGCATGCAGTTTATGCAAACGACTAGTTTTGCTCAGCGAAGAATCTATTCTTAATATAAGTATTATTTAGGGCTAAAAATATTAAACAAACTTCAATTCCAGATGAAATAATAATGGATAAAATCTATTTTATCAGAGGACAGAAAATTATGTTAGACCGTGACCTCGCTGAACTTTATGGTGTTGAAACTAAAAGATTGAAAGAGGCTGTAAGAAGAAATATAAGTCGGTTTCCTGAGGATTTTATGTTTGAAATGAACAAAGAAGAGTTTGAGAATTGGAGGACGCAATTTGCGTCCTCTAACGAAGAGTTTAAGGGACTTCGCTAGGCACCTTTTTGCTTTAGTGAGCAAGGTGTGACTATGCTTTCCTGTGTTTTGAACAGTGAGAGAGCCATAGCTGTAAATATCCAGATAATACGGATATTTCATCGGATGCGGGAGATGATTTCACCTCACAAGGACATTTTATTGAAGGTGGAGTAACTTAAAAATAAAGTTAGTAACCATGGAGAAGATATAAGACTGATCTTCGATTACCTTAAACAGTTACTGAGTCCTGTATCTGCTCCCCGTGACATGATAGGATTTAAGGTGCATAAGGGTAGTATGTTGAACTTTAGGTAGTCGTGCTACAAGTATGCAACAGAAATTTTTACATGCTAAAGGAAGAAATTGTAATATTTCCAATCTGTCTGCAAAATCAGAAGCATCATTCGCTCCGTTATCTAGCTCACCTTTCTCTAAAGGATAGCCAGTGTTACCGACAATCAAAACACGTGTTTATCATTACAGGAACGGAAGGCACGCACAATGGTATCGCTGATATTTTGGGCGATCTGTCCGGTAGTATCGAAGCGGGGGTTGAAGATGGTGACATCAAAACCAATGATCCTGCCGGTACGTAGAAGTTGCTGAATAAAATATTCCGACTGCTTAAAATCAAGGCCGCCGGGCAGGCGATACTCTACTGCAGGGTTCAACTCATCAGCCAATACGTCGGTATCAAAATGGATCCAATAACCATCCAGGCCGGGATTAAGGTCTGCTATTGCAGCAGCTGTAACTTGTTCTATTCCCTCCTTTTCTATGTTTTCCAGGTCATAACGAATGATAGTAGTTTCGCGGATATCCTGCGAGCCGTATTTTTTTGTCTCCTCCCAATCCCGCTGACCTATATGAATCACGTGATCATCCTGCACATAGGGCTTTGAGTTGTTGATGTTGGTAAGTATATCCGGTCCCCGGCCGGTAACAATCGCCAGGTCCATATCCGCCACTTCGCCGGTTACTGATTTTTCGGGTTCGTAGAAGTCGGCATGTGCGTCTATAAAGATCAGCCCATATTTACCACGGGCTTTAAGACCTGACATGATACCCAGGAGGATGCTGCAATCGCCGCCCAATATCAGCGGGAAGCGGTCTTTATCCAGCAGTAAATTGACGGCTTTTCCCAGCTCGATAGAGAATTCGCGTAGCGGCACCGGGTTGAGACAGTGGGTGTCTGGGTCTCTTTTATCACTGTACTGCGCGTTGAGGGTAGCCAGGTGCAGCACCGGCTGTTCGGGCTGCAGCCGGTCGAGGCCGGCTCCCAGCAGGGCAGCTGCCAGGTCCTGCACGCCATTCGTGCGGAGCCCCAATATGGAAGGTGCCGCCAGGATCTGTATGTTGAGATTTTGTGTACTCATATACGGGATACCAGGGCACAAAATCTATTCCAGATCAGCTGCCCACTACCAGGGTATTGCTCCTGTTTCGGGATTATTTTCCTCACTGAAAAATTTCCCAGTAGGGCCATCATTGTCAATCAGCGCATATTTTACGATCCGTTTTCCGGCGTCTTTAACCGTTCCGGGTCCACGATGTCCATTAAAATCTGTTTTTGTAAATCCAGGGCAAACGGCATTTATTTTGAAAGGAGAATTTTTAAACTCGTATGCTAAAACCACCGTGTACATATTCAAGGCTGATTTGAAAGAAAGATATACAGCGCCTTTGTAGTCGTAGTATTTATATGTTGGGTCACTGTGGAGGGTAATTGAACCCTGACTTGAACTTACATTTACAATGCGGGGTGCTGACGACTCTTTCAATAAATCAATAAATGCCTGCGTAACCCGCACTGCGCCGTAGATATTTGCGTCATAAACTGCCTTAAACTGGTCAATCGTTGAATCAAGTGCCGTTTGTGGGGAACCACCATAAATACCCGCATTATTAATAAGTATGTCCAACACGTTTGTTTTTTTACCTATTTCTTTACGGGCTTTAATTACTGATTCATCGTCTGTAATGTCAAGCTGAATAGCTTCTGCATTGTTTAATCCCTTTGCTTTTAGTTTACCAACGGCTTCAACGCCGTTTTCTAAACTACGACTGCCGAGGTAAACATACATTCCTTCCTGAGCAAGTTGCTGTGCAACTTCAAAGCCAATGCTTTTGTTGGCTCCTGTTACTAATGCAAATTTCATGTTGTATGAATTTTATAAAGCAAAAGTAGAGGGGCCAAAAATAGCGGAGATGGACAAATCTGTTTATTCTCCCGACAAATCTTGCCTGGGTAAAAATTCACTGGCGCTTTTTCCTGTGCTTTTTTTGAAGAGCCTTGAAAAATAATCGGGCTCATTAAAACCCAATTCGTAAGCCAATTCTTTGATGGAAATATTAGAATACCGCAATTTTCTCTGAGCTTCCGCCATCAGGCGGTTAATAAAATAGTCTTTGGGCGATGTGCCGGCGTATTCTTTTACAATCCGGTATAAACTGTTGGTAGATAAAGCTAATTTTTCTGCTATTGCGTTGATAGAAGGTTGCTCTGTAAGAGATGTTTCCACAACTAATTTGAATTCAATAAACTTTGAAAGGTTTGCATTTAAGATATTGGCGTGTTCTTTATTTTTGAAATAGGCGCTGTTTAATTCTGATAGCAATAAGTTCAAATAAGCTAATATTATTTCAGTATCGGTTTCATATTTATCTAAGTAGAGTATCTCATTTAAAATCCCAAAAACCTTTATTACTCTTTCTTTTGCAGCACTGTCAAGAGCTATGGTCGGTGCATTTAAAGGGTTGACTAAAAAAGGAAATTGTTGTGGCAACAAGACCAATGTATTTTCATCAAACAGTAATTTGAATTATTTGAGATTGTCTGTTTTAGCGGGTGGCGTCAAAATTTGATTGGGCATTGCAAAAAGCAGGTGCCCGTCAGTAAGCGTAAAGTCTTGTAAGTCTATATTGTATGTAATGGAACCGCTTTCAATTAATACAATAAAATAAGAAGATAATCTGCGGGGTTGCAGCAATTTTTTTTGAGGGTCAACTGATTGATAAGGATTGTCGTTTGATCGAATCTTTATCCCCAGCTCATCATGCTGTAAGCCTTCATATTTCCCTTTTTGTTCCTGCATATTATTGATCAAATTTTGTAAGGTGTTGTTATACGATGACCGATAAGCTGCTTGTTATAAGAATATGGTAAGTCCGCGCCGCAAAAAATATTAACGCCGTTTTAAGGTTTGCTACCGGATGACGCAAAGAGATTTTGTAAGAAAGCTCATAATCCTCCGCGGGAGAAAAATCTTTATATCCACCTGCCTCAAGCATGGCTGAACTTTTGATCATTAAGGTTGAATTGATGTATTGTGAAATACCAATTCAGGAGATATATTCTTATCTCCAGCCATCACATTTAAGTTTCCGGTCTGCTTGCCGGATTCATCAATAGTTACGGCTTGCCCTCCGCATAATGCGATTTCAGGATTCGAATCTAAAAAACTGGTTTGCGCTTCGAGCCGGTCAGGCATGGCTATATCATCACAATCCAGAATTGCAATGTATTGTCCTCTGGCCTCTTCAATCCCACGGTTACGGGTGAAAGTAAGACCTTTATTGCCATCATTGTGAACTAAACGAATTCGGGGATCGGTAAATTTACCAACTATGTCAAATGTACGATCCGTAGAGCCGTCATTAACAATTAATAGCTCAAAATCAGTAAAGCTCTGATCAAGGACACTTTGTATGGACTTTTCAATATAAGCTTCACCGTTATAGGCGGCCATAAAAACAGTAACTAAGGGCGGATTTTATATTGTTATCCATGTAGACGTCGGTGTCAAGCGGATTTGTCTTAATTTTTTCTCCGTAGAGATCTACTTGTGTCGCCATTTTTCTTTCGCGTATAAGGTATAAAAATGTAGATTTCTTAAAGGCTTACGCAGCTACTCAAATGACGCACTTCTTTCAATACTCCCTATAATACTGATACTACTACCTTTGGCCAGCTCAGGACTTACTTTTCCAATTTTTTGAGCAATAAATCTGAACGAGAGTATGTTGACCTGGTGCGTTGGACTATCAAAAGTTGACTTAGATACCACATGACGCCCTTCAGAATGAATGCTGATCGTATCCGGCATATGCTCCTCATAGGTAGTAATATTGGGCTCCTCCTGTTTTTTTACTTTCAGGGTTCTCGCGATGGCCAGGTAATTTACGCCGGTCAGCTCTTTCCAGGTTATTTCATAATCCTTATTTAGATTTCCCTTTTCTGTATAACTGATGTTTTGACCATTTACCAGGTCAAGGGCATCCACCTCAGCCAGGAATGATTTTTTACCATCCGGAAGCGCTATTTCAAAATTGAATTGATTGTTTTTTGGATTAGCACTATCCTTTAAATAATAAGTGCTGGATGTGTAATAGAGTCCTTGTCTGACCGTGTACTTTACTTCCGCCCCGTTCACATAAATTTTGATAGAATCGTTTTTAATGGTCTTCCCTTCTTCATCGGACAAAATGACCACCACCTGGTTTTCGATCTTGCTATGTAAACGTTGCGTGATATTGATTTCTGCGCGGATGAGCGAGAGGCTGGCTACAGGGCCTTTAGACAATTTTGATTCATCACACGACAGTGCAACGATCAGCATGCAGAAGATAGGAAATAGTTTTTTCAATTTTGCCATGATTGTACGGTGTTATCATCTGTCGTGAGATGTCTGTCTGGGTGAATGTTCTGTTGATTCAATCTTCCTTCTCAATGGGGACAAATCCGTTCCCCCTTTTCACTTTTGATGCTATCAACACTTTCATAGGCAAAACCGAGAAAGTGCTTCCGGCCGGTGATGTATACTACCGTACCTGGTCCGGGATCAGGGTTGGTGCTGCATTTATAACCATCTTCTGTATTGGCAGCGGCATACACCCAGAATTTCTCCCTGCTCCCGTTCGGGAATTGCATATTCCAATACCGGTGATAGTAATATTTTCCTCTTACAGCACCATTGCTGGTAACCACCGCTGTGATATGAACTTTTTTCCCGGGTAACAGGTAGATACCCGTGCAAACAAATTTATCCCATGCTCTCCAACAGAGAAACACTCCGAATGCCAGCATCGGTAGTGCAAAAATCTTATAAAAAAGTGGCTCGTGGTTGTTAGTAAGCTCCTTGCGAAGTGTCGCCAGGGTTAAACGGAAAACCCGGATAATAGCGATAACGAGAACCAGCAGCAACATGATTTCGATAGCAATAATAAGGGCCAAAGGCTTGTGCCACAGTATGGCGGCTGGCCAGAGCAGGTCTTCGGTCATAAAAAGCGACACGAATATTAATACACCTGCCCAGATCATGGAGAATTTAAATGCGGGCTTGTAAATAGAGACCATGCAAAGTATGACTGTAATCAGCAGGTAACTGGTGGCGACTGCCGGCAGTCGCATTCTTTTATCAATAAATGGCAGCGCACTGACCACCAGATATAACAATACCCCGGTTAGTACTGGTAGCATCGCCGCAAGCACATACATTAGTTTTTTACCGGTTTCTTTCTTCATTGATTAACGGCACTGGTTTTTATTTTCATCTCCGACTGCATATACAACAGGTATAGCACTTTTTGTACGACATGCCTTAACCATTGAATCTTTTTTGATGGCAATTTGAAATTACTTTGAAAGTAGTATTTTTTGTGGTAATCCAATATGGTAGTTTAGATTAATTATGGAATGACCTGAAATTTTTTTTAATGAAGGTAGGGACGAACGGCTGTTTTGATACTTTATTAGTGAGTAGTGTCTAATTACAGTACTAAAAATGAATGTTGAATCAATAAACATATATATGAGACATCTATTGGTTGCAGTTTTCCTGCTTTTACTATCCCATCTTGCCAGTGCGCAAATCGAGAACCCCGTAAAATGGACATTTAGTGCAAAGAAAATCGATGAAAAGCGAATCGAACTGCAAATGACAGCGAATATTGATGTACGCTGGCATATCTATGCTCAGGAAACCGGAGAAGGCCCCATTCCTACTTCATTCCGGTTTAATAAGAATCCGTTGGTTACGTTCGTGGGAAAAGTTGAGGAATCCGGAACTTTGAAGAAAGCTTATGACGATAATTTTAAAACAGAATTGAAGTACTATGAGAGAAAAGTTAATTTTATTCAGCAGATAATGCTAAAGGGGAAGGCGGCCACTAAGATTAAAGGATGCGTGGAATTTATGGCCTGTGACGACCACCAATGTTTGCCGTCAAAAGTAGTGGAGTTTTCACTTAGTGTTGGCGGAAAGTAGTGCTGTGATCACTGGACTTTAGAAAAACCCGTCTCTACTCAGTAGAAACGGGTTTTTGTTTTTAACCTATAGTTCTTTCTATAGAAGCAGGAGAGCTCTCACGGTAATTCTTGCCGATAGGAAACCTTATCCACAATCAGCCATTTCCCGTCTAACTTTATCAGGTTAAACCGGTCAATGAACCGAAAGGTGGCAAAAGTCAATTGCACGTGGGCTGAGCCAGTGTCTCCGTCCCAGGTAAATGAAATGAGTTCGGGTTGGCATTCCTGTATTGTTGCCTGGGCAACGAGGTCCAGGTATTGTGGCAGCGCCCACTGAACCAACTTTCCATCTATGACGGTCCTGATGTTGGCATCAGGGTGAAACGCCGCCCGGATCCTTTTGATATCCAGTACCGGACGTCCTTGAAGATAATCATTAAGTGTAAGTAGGATCAATTGCTTTTCCTCTTCTACAGTAACCTGGCTTGTTTGGGTTTCCATTTTTTTTGCCACAAATTTATTTGTTTTTCCTTATAAATACATGCCGGAAATAAATCGCTATGTTAGCTTTATTTTACCACCTCACTCACCAAAATGACAGGAACGACATTGGTGTAGTTTATAAAATCTGCACGAATCGCATCCCTGTTTGGAGCAATAGCCGCCTGATATTCACTCAGGCTTTTTACATAGAATGTACCAATAGCCATAAAGGGTAAAGGTTGGTTAGGAATACCGCTGGAAAGCCCTTTTTCAATAGTATATTTAACCAGGTTTACCCCTAAAAAACCAGCCACCATGGGCATATGCTTAGTTTCATAATACTCCATATTGAAAGTTTTACCCTCGGCATATGGATACATGACGGATATCTTTATTAAGCCTTTTTCAGTAACAGTAATGTCGTGATTTTGGGATTTTCCAGATGGCATATCTTGACTAAATGAAACAAAACAAGTGGTTAAAAGAAAAAACGATAAAATTAGTTTAAACTTCATGATCAGTTAACTTTAAGTTACAAACAGGAACAGAACTATCATGATCAATTTACGATTTTTGTTGATGTGGATATAGTTTTTTGGTTAAGACTGGAAAAAATCCCACTACTCAATTGCATTTTTATAGCTTGATTTTTTGACTATTTTTACATTTCAACTAAAATCGGGGTGCAAACTTGTCGCGGAAATCTTTTAATAATGAGTATCAGCTTTTGCGGGGCTTGACTTCGGGGGATACATTGCATTATTCTTATATCTTTAAAGAGTATTATAATGCCCTTTGCCATTACGCCGAATCTATTATCGGCGAGCCTGGGCATGCAGAAGATATTGTGCAGGACGTTTTTGAAAAATTATGGCAGAAGCCATATGCCTTCGAGGATCTCCGGCATCTGAAGGATTTTCTGTACAAGGCTACACGTAATGCAGCCCTTAATTTCCTGAAAGGGGCACAGCATAGCAAGGAACGCCAGGCTAAATTCCTTCACGAGCAGGAAAAGGTCGCCACAGGCGAGGACCTGGATATCATCCGCATGGAGGTGTTCAGGGTAATTTACCGCGAGATCAGCAACCTGCCCGAACAATGCGGGAAGATCGTCCGTATGAGTTACATCGACGGACTGAAGAACGAACAGATCGCCGAAATCCTTTCTATTTCACTCCAAACGGTTAAAAACCAGAAAACCAGGGGCATGAAGCTGCTGAGAATGCGCGTGTCGCCGGCTGTAGTAGCCTTATTTTTGTCGTTTTCCCTCCACTCATAATTTTTTTTCGATTCTTTTAGTACGATCGGAATACCATGTTGTAATAAGATAAACACATCAGACATGGGGTCTTCTTTAAACGATCCATTCATCATAGCTGCGCTTATTTCCCGTTCGCAACAGGGCACGCTTACGGCCGACGAGCAGGATCAGCTGGATGCGTGGATCGCTGCCAGCGACGAAAACCGGCAGTTATGGATGGAATTGAACAATACTGACATACAACAGCAAAATGTGCGGGCCATGGCCCGGTTCGATGAAACCGCTGCGATGGAGCGTTTTCTTTCCAACAAACCTGCAAAATCAAATGTACGCCGGATGCAGTTCCTTCGCACCTGGAAATGGGCGGCCGCGGTACTTGTGCTGGGGTTAGGCATATCCACTTATTTCCTCCTCACACCTGGTGCACAAAATGCTGACCCTTTTGGCCGGAAATCCGCCCTGCACGACATTCCACCGGGTAAAAACGGCGCTATCCTGACACTGGCAGACGGTACGCAACTGGTGCTGGACAGCCTGGGCGAAGGGAAAATCGCTACACAGAACGGAACGCAAATCTCGCTGAGCAATAACGAGCTTAAATACGACGCCTCCGCTGCTACAGACGGAGTGGCCCATAATACCATTACCACACCTAAAGGCCGCCAGTATCACGTCACTCTTCCCGATGGAACGGAAGTATGGCTGAATGCCGAGTCTTCTATACAATACCCGGTCGCTTTCAAAGCGGGGGAACGAAGGGTGAAAATCAGCGGGGAGATTTATTTTGAAGTAGCCAGCAAGAGCTGGCAGCCATTTGTAGTGGAAACCGGTCAGATGAAACTGGAAGTATTGGGTACTTCATTTAATGTGAACACGTACGATGACGAAAAAACAATTCGCACAACCCTGTTGACCGGCGCTGTGAAAATAACGCCGCTGGCAGGCGATAAGCACACCACGCCTCCCCAGGTACTTGTGCCCGGCCAGACAGGGGTTTTAAGCAAACCGGATGCATCGGAGGGAGTTACGCTGACCGTAACGGAAACGCCTGATGCGGGCAACGTGATCGCATGGAAAAACGGCCTGTTTAATTTTGACGGCATGGATTTATACAGTGTAATGCGCCAGCTGGAAAGATGGTACAATATAGATGTACAATACGTTGGAAAGCCGGATAATGTCATCTTCAAAGGGAAAATGCACCGCAATACCAATTTGTCTAATGTATTAGAAGTGCTGGAAACGATGGATGTGAATTTCGAACTGAAGGGAAATATTTTGTATGTAAGATAGCAAGTAATAAAAGAGGTTGCTTAAAACGAAACCGGAAGTGCTTGCGACACTCCCGGTAGATGTTCAAGTAATGTAATCATCACAATCAGGTTAAAGACTGCTTATTTATTCACTTAAACATTCCGCCCTTTATGAAAAGGACGGACGATGCAAAGCTATGCTAATTATTTCTTATTGCATACGGGTTCCCTATGGATGGAAACGTGGCTCAACCAAATCTCTGTTAGTTATGAAGCTAACATTCTTTCTCCTTACCGCTGCCCTGTTGCAGGTATCTGCCAGAGGGCTTTCACAGAGCATCAATTTTAACGGTAAAAACGTTGCACTGGAAAAAGTTTTTGCAGCTGTAGAATCGCAAACCGATTATGTTTTCCTGTACAAGGCTACTGCCTTATCAGTGGCAAAACCGGTCACCATCACTGCCAGGGGAATTGACCTGGGAGCCTTTCTCAACAAGGTATTTGAGAACCAGTCACTGACCTACAAGATCATCGACAAAAACATCCTGGTATCCCAGAAGGAGTCCAGGCCGGCTGTAGCCAGTCCGCCCGTTGATACGGTACCGGCGAAACAGGAATCGATCACGGTCTATGTCTATTCTTCCGGTTACACGCCGTTGGTCAGCGCTACCATTAGCAATCTTACCGACAAGCGGAATTATCTGACCGCAGGGAATGGGTCGGTCCAGGTGCCGATGAAGGTGGGCGACCAGATGCGGATCAGCTATATCGGCTATGTGGATCATTTATTTAAAATAACGGAACCGATTTTTGCTGCCAGGGCATACAACACGGAGCTGGTGCTTTCCGAAAACAAATTAGATGAAGTGCAGGTCACTGTTTTGGGCACCACCAATAAAAGAATCGGTACCGCCAATATCGCCACAGTGAAAGCCAGTGATATTGAAAGGCAGCCCGTCGTAAATGTGCTGGACGCGATCGCAGGCCGCGTCCCTGGCCTCCGGATCAGCCAATCGGCCAACACAGCAGGGGCGAGGAAGGTAGAACTACGCGGACGGAATGTGCTGAACGAAAACATGTTTACAGATCCGCTGTATGTGGTTGACGGATTGCCGATTGCTACTTTATCTGTTAATCCATTGGGTGCAGGCACACCTGTTAGCGGCGGGTATTCAACTACTGAAAGCCCTTTGTATATGATCAATCCCCTGGACATTGAAAGCGTGGATGTGCTGAAAGATGCGGATGCCACCGCGTTGTATGGCTCCAGGGGCGCCAACGGCGTGATCATCATCACTACCAAAAAAGGAAAACCAGGTCCTACCAGGTTTAATGTCAGCTACTCCAAAGTGTTTTCGGGCGTGCAGCGCTACATGGATATGATGAACACAGAACAGTACCTGGCGGTGAGAAAGGAAGCAATGCTGAATGATGCAGTTCTTCCTACCCGCGATAATGCCCCGGACCTCACGATCTGGGATCCCAAGGCCTATACCGACTGGCAACGCGTCTTCTTCAAAAATGAGCAGTCGAATGATGTGCAGCTGAGTGTGGAAGGCGGATTGCTGCAGAATACCTACCGCGTGAGTGTGGGATATACCTCCACAACGGAAATGTACAACCAGGGGAGAGGGAACGATCGTTTAACAGTAGGATTGTCTTTCAACCATCGCAGCCCGAACGGCAAGCTGATGGTGGAACTTTCTTCCAACAGTACCTATTCCAACAATGAAACTGCCGCTACGTTGGACTTTTACTCGCTGGCGCCCAATGCTCCGTGGATTTATGATGAGAAGGGGCAATATAATTTTGAGCCGTACAGGAACCAGTATGGGAGCATTTATCCATTCAGGGATATTAAAAACTGGGGGGAGAATCAAACGCTGAAAAGTCAGACCAATGTTGGGTTTACTTACGAAATATTTAAGGACCTGACGGCAGGCGTTCGCTTTAGCGGGGAATTTTTCTCCAATAAAACCGGCTACTATATGCCTAAAGCCGGGAAAGATCCCATGTATTTTCCCATGAGCATGGCAATTTTCGGTAATGGTTCCGGAAAAAGTCTGCTGGTGAGGCCAAGTATCAACTATGTTAAACTGTTCGGCGGCGCCAGGGTGTCGGCTTCACTGGCAGCAGACTACAGTTATGCCGATCAGGATGTGGTAACAACGATAGCAATGATGTTCTCGAACGATAACCTCATCAAAAGCTACTCGAATGCCCAGGTGCTGCAGGCAATGAATAATTATGCCCAGCTGAAAGTTGCTTCATTGCTGGCAACGGTGGCATTCGACTGGGAAAATAAGTACATCGTTAGTTTAAACGGCAGGAGGGATGGCTCTTCGCGCTTCGGTAGCGGGACCCGTTTCGGGAACTTCGGATCTGCAGGGGTGTCATGGGTTTTATCTAATGAAGAATGGTTTAAAAATGCCGGCATGGATTGGTTCTCGTTTGCCAAAATCAGGTCTACCTATGGCGTGATGGGGAATGCCAATGTGGGCGATTATCAATACCTCTCGCGCTGGTCGAATATTCCAACGGGTATTCTGGACAAACTGCCGGATTATGACGATCAGACTATTTATACGCTCATACAACCCGTTAACCAGAAATACAGCTGGTCCAGCGCCAGCAAGTTTGAAGTAGGCGCCCGGGTGGGATTTTTCAACAGTACTGTGAACATTGAAGGGAACTTCTACATCAACAGGGACGGAAAGCAGCTGACAAACATTACCACGCCGGCATTCACAGGGTTTGCTTCTGTGGTGGGCAACTGGCCCGCTGTTATCCGGAACAGAGGGGTGGAGCTGATGTTGGATGGAACGATTTTGAACACAAAGACCTGGGGCCTGACCGCACGTTTCCAGGTAAGTAAGAACAATAATACGCTGGTAGCTTTCGAAGGGTTGGAAGATTCTCCTTACAAGGATATGTACAGGATAGGGACTTCTGTAACCGCCAAGTCCTACTCGCACTATATCGGTATCAATCCAATGAAAGGAACACCTGAGTTTGAGGATTATAACGGGGATGGGGCGAAACCTGTTGGAATATCTTCCACGAATTTTCCTGATACGGAGCTGGACGATCATTACCGGGTGATTGACCTGAATCCTAAATATTTCGGTGGGATGGGCTTCCGGGTAGATTTCAAGCGGGTGTTGTCGCTGGATGCACAATTCAGCTTTGAAAATTCCCTGGTGGAAGATAAGTTGAATAATCTCGGGTACGGGAATGTGGCCAACATGGTGATGTATAAGGAAATCCAGGACAGGCACTGGCAGCAACCGGGCGACAAAGCGCTTTACACCAAGTATTCCACTTTCAACAGCGGCGGATTTTCCGGATCGGATGCCTACTATGCCAAAGGGGCTTATATCAGCCTGGACAATCTTAGTTTGTCGTACATGCTGCCAGCAGCATGGTTAAAGAAAGTAGGCATGACCCAGGGAACGGTTTCCCTGAATTCATCAAAGATTTTCAAATTCTCGCAATACAGGATGTCGGATGTTGAATTGGGCACTACGCCGCAGATCAGAAGAATTGCCGCTAACCTGAGATTAAGTTTCTAAAATCAATTGTATGAAAAGATTTGCTTTCAATATATATGCAACCGGTATGCTGTTGTCCGGCCTGCTGGTAACGGGGTGCAATAAATTGCTCGATATAAAGGACCCGGTAAATTCAATTACTACCAACCAGGTTTTCCAGAGCGATGATCAGGCATCCATTGCGCTTAATGGTTTATATTCTTACCTGATCAGCGGAGGAGAACTTGAAGTTAATTCGTACGAGCAGCTGGGCAGCGATTTATACAGCGCCGGGGGAATTACGCTGGCTGCCGGGCATTCGGCGGATGAATTATATCAGCCTTCGCTCAGCGGGGACTACCAGTACTATGTAGAGATGGCGGCCAGGATTACATTGCGGAACCCTGGGTATTCCACGAAAATATGGAAGACAGCCTATAAGGGAATCTTCAATGCCAATGCGCTGATAGAAGGTGTAAAAGCTGCTACGTCAAATGAGTTTACGCAGGACTACCGGAAACGGGTGCTGGGCGAAGCGCTGGCAGTGAGGGCAATGGGATATTTCTACCTGGTAAACCTGTTCGAAAAAATTCCGCTCGCCTTATCCATCGATTATAATAATACAGTAAAACTCCCTTCTGCCAGCCCTGGCGCTGTATACCAGCAAATCATCAACGACCTGGAAGAGGCGTCAGGGTATCTTTCTGAAAATTATGAGGGTAACAACACGGAGCGCATCCGGATCAATAAGTGGTATGTTAAGGCAATGCTGGCAAGGGTATACCTCTTTACCAAGGATTATGAAAAAGCCTGGCAGCATGCGAACGATGTGATCAGCCGGACAGATTTGTTTAAACTGGAAAATCTGAACAACGTGTTCAGTGTATCCAGCCGGGAAGTTATTTTTCAGTTGAAGCAGACCAACATTTCAGCAACGCGGCGAAATGCCACGCCAGAAGCGATTTCCATGACAGGCCGGTATCTCACGCCGGCGCTGGCGAATGCTTTCGAAGCGGGCGACAACAGGAAAACGGCATGGACGACGGCTATCACCGGCGGTACATCTATACCTGCCGGTTTTTCGCCGGCCAAGTATAAAATCAATTCAACTAACTATGAATTGGGAGGGTTCAGGTCCGAATATTATGTAGTGATGCGGCTCGCGGAAATGTACCTGATCAGGGCGGAAGCGAATATGTTGCGGAGCGCAGGCAATAAAAATGCTGCGATCGATGACCTGAACGCTATCAGGGTACGCGCGGGATTGAGTGGTCTTCCTTATACTTTAACCGATCAGCAGGTAACGGATGCCATCGCACAGGAAAGGCGCATAGAGTTGTTTGCCGAATGGGGACATCGCTGGCTGGATCTGAAAAGGACGAACAAGGCCACGCAGGTGCTTTCGGAGATATTTTACAAACAGCCATGGAGTCAGCACCAGTTGCTATACCCCATTCCGCCGGAGGAAATCCTCCTGGACAATCATCTCTCCCAGAATGCCGGCTACTAGTAAAAAGTTGATCACTATATAAATCAAGCAAGATGTTTCAATTCAGCTATAAAGAATTTTTCAAAGCGGTCCTGTTAGCCGGAGGTCTGCTGATATCCGGTACTTCCTGTAAGAAGGAGTCACGGGAAGAGATATTTCCGGCGTCTTTAACGATTGTAAATGGCATTAACGACAATACCTCCTTCCTGTTGGCCTATTTTGGAAATTCACAACCCAAATACTACAACAGGCTGTCTTATGTTGGCAGCGGCAGCTCTTTTGATTATGCTACCGATAAAATGAACCAACCAGTTACGCTATTCAGAAACTACGATACGCTCCAGTCCAATAATCCTTTCCTGAAAACCACGCTGCAACTGGAGCCTGGCGGGATCTATACGCATTTTGTGTATGGTAGTCCGGCGAAAGTGCAACAAAAAACTGTGAAGGAACAACTTCCTTCCCGTAGCCTGAATGACAGTGTGGTGAACCTCCGGATTATTAATCTTTTCGATAACAGGCCGATCGATGTGGTGCAGCTGGAGCCGGTACCGGTAACCATGGCCACGGATCTCGCTTATGAACAGCTGTCCGGTTTTATAAAGGTTCCTGCTAATGTATCCGTAAACAACTTCCGTTTTGAGGTGCGGGATCATGCAACAGGCGTCACGCTGACCACCTTGTCCAGCGAAAATATTGCCCCGGGTACTACTACGCCGAATACCCAATGGCTGTTTAAGGCACGTACGATGCTGGTGACCGGAACATGGACTTCAGAAGGTGTTTTTTCGGCCAGGGCAAAAACTATCGGTCATTTTTAATCCAAGTTTTTAATCATAAGTAACATTATATGCAGCCTATATTAAAGGTGGAGAACCTATCGCATAAGTATGCCAGTTCCTGGGCCATACGCGAAATAAATTTTGAGATCAATGATACCGGTGTTGTCGGATTGCTGGGTTCGAACGGAGCAGGCAAGTCTACCACCATGAATATCATTTGCGGCACCTTGCTGCAAACGGAAGGGAATGTTTCCATCAATGGATTGAACATCAAAGATGATCCTATTGAATATAAAAAGCAGATCGGCTTCTTACCGCAGCAGGCGCCCCTGTACCTGGACTTTACGGTGCAGGAGTACCTGGAGTATTCCGCGCAGCTGAGGTTAATGGATAGACGTCTTATCAAAGGAGCCGTAGATGAAGTACTGGAGAAAACGTCCATTACACAGATGAGGTCACGTCTTATAAAGAATTTGTCGGGCGGATACCGCCAGCGGGTAGGCATCGCGCAATCTATCATCAATAAACCGAAAGTGGTAATCCTCGATGAACCTACCAACGGTCTCGATCCCAATCAGATCATTGAAGCCAGGAAGCTGATCAAGGAAATTGCGCAGGACCGTGCGGTATTGTTGTCGTCGCATGTATTGTCTGAAATTAACCTGCTCGCCAAAGAGATCATCATGATCGAATCAGGGCAGGTGGTGTTTTCGGATACCCTCGATGCTTTCAATAACATTCTCCAGCCCAATACCATGATGGTGAGAATGCTCCATATGCCTCCGCCGGAAGAATTGATGGCGATGGAAGATGTACAGAAAGTAGAGTTGCTGCCGGATAACAAATGCCGGATCTATTTCCAGCCCAACGACGACCTGGCTGAAAGAATTGTGAGGAAGAGTGCAGAGAAAAACTGGAGGCTCACTTCTATTCATATCGAATCTTCCGGTATGGACAATGTATTCAAACAATTATCATCAAATTCTTCTTCAACATTACACTAATGAGAGTAGTTTTTAATATAGCGCGGGCAGAATTACGATATTTTTTCTTTTCGCCGATCGCATGGTTTATATTGATTTTATTCCTGATGTCCAGTGGGGGCATCATTATGGGAAACCTGGCGGAAACTGCGTTACAGCAGGACACCTTCCTTGAGTTGCAGGGGAGTGCTTTCAATGGTTTTCTCAATTTGCCGTTAACCCGGGTGGTGATCGGCAAAGGGCTCGATACGGTGATGATGATCTTCTTTTTGTTCATTCCGCTGTTGACTATGGGTGTGATTAACCGCGAATATTCTGCCGGAACCATTAAGTTGCTTCATTCGTCGCCTTTGAAAACACGCCAGATCGTCTTGGGTAAGTTTTTGGGTGTATACAGTTTTGTATGCCTGATGATACTGATTTTCCTGGCGGAGGTGCTCATATTGACCCTTTCTATTAAGAATGCAGAGTTCCCGCATATTATGTCCATGGTGCTCGGGTTCTTTTTACTGGCGGCAATGTATGTGGCGGTAGGTATGTATATCTCCAGTTTAACCTCGTATCCGATTGTTGCCGGGATCGGAACATTTGTGGTGCTGATCATGTTTACTATGCTGGGTATGTTGTTCCAGGGAACGGATTACGTGCGGGATGTCACCTATTTCCTTTCCAGCTCGGGAAGAGTGGAGAGCTTTCTGTCTGGCCTGATTACCACAAAGGACCTTGTCTACTTCTTCAGTATTATTTCCCTTTTTATCATATTCACCATCATCAAAACGAAATCCGTTACTGAGTCGAAGTCGTGGCGTGTATCGGCAGGCAGATACCTGTTGGCGTTCGCGATAACGGTTGTTGTACTCGTTGTTAGCTCCCTGCCCAGGTTGATCGGCTATTGGGATGTGACGAGAGGCAAGATAAATACACTGCATGAAAATACCCAGGGCGTATTGAAACAGCTGGATGGATCGCCACTGAAGGTAACGCTGTATACTAACCTGTTAGGGTATAACCTCGGCAGTGGTTTGCCTACTGCGCGCAATGCATATCTATGGAACTTTTGGGCCAGGTACCGACGCTTTTATAACAATATGGAGTTTAAATATGTGTATTATTACGATGTAAACGAGGGAGACAGTTCAATATTCCAGGCATACCCGGGTAAAACGCTGGATGAAATCGCGGAGAAGTATGCGGAAATGTATAAAACCGATCTCTCGATATATAAAAAGCCGGCAGAAATCAGGCAGATCATCGACCTGGAATCGGAAGCGAAAGGCTTATTGATGGAGGTGGAGTATAAAGGGAAAAAGACGATCCTGAGAACGTACCCCGACCCGGAGGTTTTTCCGTATGAGAAACATGTTTCCGGCAGCTTGCTGCGTTTAGTGAATGATACAACGCCTACGTTTAAATTTCTTACCGGGCACTATGAGCGTTCGCCGCTGAAGTTCGGAGAACGGGAATATGGGAACCATGCAGTCAATAAAGCTTCCAGGGGCGCGATGATTAATATGGGATTGAATTTCGACACCATCCCGGCGGTGGGCTCCGGCAGGTTTAAGCCCAACGATGTACTGGTGGTTTCCGATCCGAAATCATTATTGGATAATGCCATTATCGATAGTGTTAAACGGTATATCGACAATGGAGGAAATGCTATGTTCTATTCCGAACCAGGCAAGCAGTTTATCATGAACCCTATTCTGAATCATGTGGGGGTAAATGCGGATGAAGGCACCATTGTACAGGTGAACCCGCAGGATATGCCGCACAAGTTTTTAGGATTGATTGCTAAGAAAGGTTCGGATATGGCAGATGAGCAGCCGTTTTTCTACCTGAGAAACGGTATCGTCAAAGCTTGCTATACCGCTATCGTTGGCGCCAGTGTATTAAGCTATTCTGATACCACCGGATTTAAGGTAGAACAGATTACCACTTTACATAACAATGAAAATACCTGGGTAGAAAGAGGCTTGTTGGTAGTGGACTCCGCAGCGCCGGTATTCAGTACCGCGGAAGGGGATTACAGGAAGGAAGCGCCTTATCCTGTGGGCCTGCAGCTTACCCGCAAAATTGGCAACAAATTGCAGAAGATCATTATTTCCAGCGATGCGGACATGATGTCTGCAGCGAGAGGGGATGGAAGGGATTATGGCAATGCGTTCTACAGCTATACGGTTGATAACAAATACCCGGTTTACCATAATTTCAAAGTGCCTACGGATATATGGCTGACGATTTAAAAAGGCCCCGGCGCAAACATTGAAGACGATACTTCAATATGTTATACCTTCCCTGATCCTGGTGGCAGGTATCATCATACTGATAAGAAGAAAACGCAAATAGCGGGTACTTTAACTGTTTCATAAAAAGTATAATTATGTATTTGCAGACAGATATGCAGACGATGGATGATCTGCGGTTGTTTTCGAAAGCAGACACGCAAGGTATTTACGATATTTATAATCATTCGTTTACCCGTGGCGGACAAACCATTATGGAAGCGATGTTCAGGAAGCCACTGAACAACAGGGAAGCGATCATCAAGCGGATCAACATCATTACTGCTTTCGTGAAAATGAAGGCCAGCTTTCCTTTTGATGGCGCTATGCTGGACCAGGCCGAGAAATACATCTCTTTTGACGATAACCCGGATGGCGGAACAAAAGTGTCGCTCAGCGAGAAGGAAGTACAGAATGGGATTATTTCCATCATCGATCTTTTCCATGCACTCAGAAAATACCTGGAGTCGCCCGAAATGGCAGAGGTGAAGGAGCTGGAGGAAGAACGGCTGGCGGCTATCGGTATATTGAATGACCCGGTTTTTATACCGGTGTTTAACGAGAAACCGAATGCCAGAATTTCGTTCGCTGCCGTTACGGCTTTTGATGTGTTGATCCGTAGCAAGGAGAAAAGGAAGGTGCTGCAACTGCTGCATTTTATTTATCATATCGACGTGTATGTTTCAGTGGCGCATGTTACGCTGAAGCATAACATGGTATTCCCCGTGGTGCACCCGAAAGGCACCAGCATTTTAAAAGTGGATGGTGTATACCATCCGCTTTTAAAAAATGCGGTGGCCAACAGTCTGCATATGACGCCTTCCTGCAACCTGATCTTTCTTACGGGCGCCAACATGGCGGGGAAGTCCACTTTCCTGCGTTCGTTCAGTACCGCCGTTTACATTGCGCATATGGGCTTCCCGGTGGCCGCGGCCTCTATGGAGTTTTCGGTGATGGACGGCGTATATACCACAATCAACCTGCCTGATAACCTGGGTATCGGCGCCAGCCACTTCTATGCAGAAGTGTTGCGCGTGAAGAAAATAGGACAGGAGCTCAGTGAAGGAAAATCACTGTTTGTATTGTTCGACGAATTATTCCGCGGTACGAATGTGAAGGATGCCCTGGAAGGAACCCTGGCTGTGTGTAATGCGTTTACCAACCGGAAAGACAGTAAGTTTATCATCTCCTCCCATATTATAGAAGCGGCAGACGAGTTGCGGAAAAAAGAAAGTGCCGCATTTTATTTTCTGCCCACCGTGATGAAAGGGACTGTACCTGAATACACGTATACCCTCGAGGAAGGCGTTACCAATGATAAGCATGGAATGATTATCATTAATAACGAAGGTATACTGGACATTCTTAAGCACGGAAACAAAGGCGGAAAAAAATTAAATAAGCAATTATGAGTTTTAAAATAGATCGCCAATCGATAGGGGAGCTGAACCTCATGGGAAAATTCCGTCAGGGGTCCGTATACTTTTTATTCAATAAAGTGAGAACACGGATCGGGGAGAAGCTGATGGATGAGATGTTTTCCCATCCGCTGAATGATGCCAACGCGATCAACCGGCGGGTAGCGATTTTTGAGTTTTTTGAAGAGAAGGGTGTTGCATTTCCTTTTGAGGCCGACCAGGTTGCCCTGATGCGGGAATATATCGATACTACGGCAGGAAAATCGCAATGGGCGGTAGCGGTGGATATACAACTGCAAAAAGTACTGGCGGGCCTCACGAAAGACGGTCGTTTCAAAAATACGCTGCTGCAGTTGCAGGCGACGATCGTAACACTGAAGAAGTGTTTCGGACTGCTGGAGTTGCTGAAGCTCGAAAACAGTCCTTTGCAGGACCGTGTGGAAGGTTTACTGGCCACCATGCACCAAAAGGATATTCGCAGAATCCTGGACAGCGACATCTACAAATCAATGTCGACGGGGACGGTATCCGAGTACGATTTCCTGCTGCGCAACCGGCACAACGAAGCTATGAAAGACGTGCTGCAGTTCATTGCGGAAACAGATGTATACATCGCAGTCAGCAATGTATCGCGGGAGCGGCATTTTTGTTATGCAACGGCAGTGGAGAAAACCGAAAACCTCTTCCATGCCCGGGGGCTGAGGCATCCCTGTATTTCAAAAGCGGTGGGCAATGACATACAAATGATGGAGGGGAGCAATGTCCTGTTCCTCACCGGAGCCAATATGGCGGGTAAATCTACCTGGATGAAATCTATCGGCATCGGTATGTACATGGCGCATATAGGTTTCCCGGTGGCCGCTTCCGAAATGGTGTTTTCGGTACGGGAAGGCATCTTCTCCAGCATCAACGTGGCCGACAACATAGCGATGGGGTACAGCCATTTCTACGCAGAAGTAGTAAGGGTGAAGGATGCTGCGCTGGCCGCAGCCACCGGCGAACACCTGCTGCTGATGTTCGATGAATTGTTTAAGGGCACCAACGTGAAAGACGCCTTTGATGGTACCCTGGCCGTTACGAGAGGGTTCTCCGAATACAACAATTGCCTGTTTATCGTATCCACTCATATCATCGAAGTAGGGGAAGCACTGGAAGATCTTCCCAATGTGCAGTTCCGGTTCATGCCTACTGTACTGGAAGGCAATGTGCCCAGGTACACTTACACTTTACACGAAGGTATCACCGAAGACCGGCAAGGCATGATGATCATCGAAAACGAAGGAATTATTGCGCTTATCAATAAAATGTAGCCTGGGAGAAACGCTCACCTGAACATATCAACTATTTAAAAAATTACAAATAGCATGAAGCAAATTTTTGCCTCAGGGATACTTATGTCCCTGCTCTCCACATCTGTTATGGCCCAGGTACAACCTTTTACCGGGTTTACCAGGCAGGATTTGAAAGATGATTTTAAATATGCCGTTGAGCTGTTGAAGAAGCAACATCCGAATCCTTATAAGTTCACGGACACTGTTACGTTTAACCGTAAAATGGATTCCCTGATGAACAGGCTGGATAAAGATCCGTCGATATTAAGCGGTTTGCGGTATTCTCCCGTACAGTTATTCAATGATGTGCATCTGAAACTGGATTATGATGAGGAACGTGTGGTGAATGTATTATATGGCATGAATCACTTTCCCCTGGCGACTACCACTTTTAAAGACAGGGTCATTGTTAATGCGAAAGGAGAAACCATTCCTTTTGGTGCAGAGATACTGAGTATTAATAAAATGCCTGCCGCAAAGCTGTTGAGCGAAATTGGCTACGCCACTTATAGCGATGGCTTTATCAGAACAGGCGCCGATCGCACCGGAACAAGTCTTAGTTTGTTTATCAGCCTCATTTTTCCGGAAGCCACCAGCTATGAGGTGGTATACAAAGAGTACGGCGCTAAAAATTCCACTACCATACAGCTGAAAGCAGTAGACGCCAAAACCGGTTATCATAACCGGAGCCTGGGAGAGCTGCCCTTTAATACTTTCCTGAAGCGCGCCTATGTAACAAAGGAATACCAGGAGAAGGAATCTACCGCCATCCTGACGGTTCTTACATTTATGCTACAGGAAAATGCGATGTATAAGGAGCTGAACGACTTTTTCGCAGAAGTAAAGAAGCGGAATATCAGTAACGTTATCATAGATATCCGGTCGAACGGTGGCGGTAACCCGAACATGTCTGCCCTGTTGTATTCCTTTGTGGCGTTACGTCCGTTCGATAATGTATTCAATTACCGCACAAAGAACATACAGATGAATGATCCCGAAAACCTGTTGAATGGTTACGGCACCAAGATGGCAGAAACGGAAGTAAAGGAGACGGAGAACTTCCTGAAACAACGGTTCGATTACGACAGCGCGGCGGGGTTTTACTATGGCAATGCACGCCTGACGGAAGGCTCCATTTCCAACTATCCGCCAGATAAGAATAGCTTTAAAGGGAACGTATATGTGCTGATCAGCGGCGGCACGGTAAGTGCGGCCACCTACTTTGCGGCGCTGGTGAAGAATAACAAACGTGGTGTGCTGGTAGGCACCGAAACCGGTAGCGGTGAAGCGTCTACCACGGCCGCATGGTTTAATACCTATATACTGCCTAAAACGAAAAGTAAGTTAACCGTTCCGATGAGCGAAGTGTATTTTATGAAGGCAAAGCAGGATAATGGGCGGGGCAGTCAGCCCGACAAAGAGCTGACTTTTGAAGCGTTTCAGCAATATATCCATGCTGGTAAAGATCCGGAGATTCAATATACATTGGATATGATCCGGGGCGGTAAGTAATGGGTTTGGGGTTTGTGGCATAGGGATCATAGAAAAAATACCTGCCTTATAAGCAGGTATTTTTTTACCTGGTATCAGTTGGACACACTGTTATGTTAATCTTTTATTGTTAACCTCAGCATATAAAGTCCTATTGGCGCAAAGAAGGATATTGCGCTTATGTTAAGCAAGTAATTTTTTGAGATAATTCAACTGATCAAAAAAAACCGTATTGCGGCGACGAGATCAGTTAATATTGAGTTAATCAGCCTGTATTGGAATATTGGCGAATATATTAGCAGAAAAGTGAAATGTGCGGAGTGGGGGCAATCTGTGGTTAATGAGTTGGCGGAATACATACACATAATGAACCAGAACTTAAGGGGTTCTCTGACAAAAATTTATGGCGTATGAAACAGTTTTATGAAGCTTACGAATCTTCTCCGGATCTTATTCCTCTGTTAAAAGAGGTTACCTGGACTAATAATCTAACTATTTTTAGTCCTACTAAATCACAAGATGAGCGTGAATTTTATCTCAAGCTATGTATAAGGGAGAAATACAGTGCAAGGGAATTGGATCGACGGATTAATAGCAGCATTTTTGAACGGACAGTAATCGGTAATTCAAAACTCTCAGCAGAGCTGAGAGAAATTCATCCCAATATAGATATTTCCCTGTCAAAAGAAAAATGTCCGACCAGCGTGCGTTTTAGAAAGGCCGTTTGCTGCTGGTGAATAGTAACTGTTCTACAAGTGAACGATTTATTGTTCATTATCGAACAGGTGAACGGAAAGCACTACTATAATTTATTGATTATCATATTGCTTAATTCCTGGCATTTTTTTGGCGACCCGGCTCAAATGCTAAAGACTCATTTCAGGACTGCATGGCGCGGTATCAGACGCAATAAAGTATACAGTGCGTTGAATATTCTGGGATTGGCTTCTGGAATGGCCGCGGCCTTGCTCATCGGCTTATGGGTTTATGTGCAGGTTTCGTATGATCGCTTTCTACCTGGCTACCAACAGGTCTACAAGGTAAGATATAATACAAATAATAACGGTGAGATCAATACTTCCAATTCCACCAACCTGCCATTGGCACAGGCACTGAAAGAAGATTTTCCAGAGATTAAGTATGTTGCACAAACGGACTGGATGGGGCCGCATCCGCTGAGCGTTGGTGATAAAAGAATAAACGTTAATGGCGCAATGGCCGGAAGCGACTTCCTGAAAATTTTTCAATATTCGTTTATACAGGGTAATGCAGGTACAGCGCTGAGTGATCCATATTCCATTGTGCTGTCACAAACTACGGCAGTTGCCTTATTTGGCCAGGAAGACCCGGTGGGAAAAATGGTGCGCATTGATAATTCGCATGATTTACGTGTTTCCGGTATACTCAAGGACCTGCCAGCTAATTCTACATTTCAATTTAGCTTTATTGTGCCTTTTGCCTACTATTCAGCTACTGATGAAGGGGTTAAAAATTCACTTGATGACTGGAACAATAATTCTTTCCAGACCTTTGTTGCCTTGCAGCCTAATATTTCTTATGCAGATCTGGCACCTAAAATAAAGGGCGTACTGGTTAAGCACAGTCCTAAGTATTTTGGACAGACAAAAGCGGCGCTGTTCCTGGAACCTTTAAAGGACTGGCATTTATTTTCGGAGTATAGGAATGGAGTAGCAACTAGTGGCCTGATAGATTACGTGGAAGATGTTCGCGCTCATCGGAATCCTCATCCTGGTTATCGCCTGTATCAATTTCACGAATCTCTCCATAGCACGTTCAGAAAAAAGGGCGCGCGAAGTGGGCATCCGTAAAGCCATAGGCTCCCGCCGTAAAGACTTGATTTTACAATTTTTAACCGAATCCATGACCTTAACCCTGGTGGCATTTTTGCTTTCACTGCTTTTAGTCGTCCTGGTACTCCCGGCTTTTAACAATCTTACCCATACCACCATCAGCATTCCTTTTGCTAATGGCTTGTTTTGGCTGGCCATGGCAGGCTACGTCCTGTTTACGGGCCTGCTTTCCGGAAGCCGGCCAGCTTTTTACCTGTCTTCCTTTAACCCGGTAAAAGTTTTAAAAGGATCCATGCAGGCAGGTAAAGGCGGCAACCTTCCCGGAAAAGTCTTGGTAGTGGTGCAGTTTACCTGTTCTATTATACTGATCATTAGCACGATCATTATTTATCAGCAGATCCAGCATGCGAGGAACAGGCCTGTAGGGTATGATGCCAGCCGTTTATTGATGACTGATGCTACCGGGGACCTAACGCGCAATTATGAGGCCTTTAAAAACGAAATAATGGGTACAGGCGTTATTAGCAGCGTCACCAAATCGTCCAGTCCCGTTACTGAGCTTTGGGCCAGTAACAGCGTAACAGATTGGTCAGGCAGATTGCCTGGTGAGACGCTGAGCCTGGCAGTTATCGGTGTATCCGATGCGGATTATTTTAAAACGCTGGGTATGAAAATGGTAAACGGACGAAATTTCACCGGAAATCAAGGTGCGGATTCCCTGAGCGTTGTTCTCAATGAAGCGGCTGTTAAGCGTATGCGCTATAAGGATCCAATCAACCAGATTATCACCTGGCACACAGTGGAACAACGGGCTACAGTCATCGGCGTAGTTAAAGATGCGTTAATGTTGTCGCCATTTTCAGGCTCGGTTCCAACCATTTTTGTTTACGAGCCAGGCTGGTCAAATGTAGTGACCTATCGTTTATCACCTCACGTCAATACACAAGCAGCGCTCGCAAAACTTGCTCCGGTTTTCAATCGTTATAATCCAACTATTCCATTTCAATATCGTTTTGTAAATGAAAGCTATGCGGCAAAATTCGATTTTGAATCGCTGATTGGAAAGCTCGCAGGCATCTTTGCTTCGCTGGCTATCATGATCTCTTGTGTCGGCCTTTTTGGCCTGGCCTCCTACGTAGCAGAAAAACGAACCAAAGAAATTGGAATACGCAAGGTACTCGGTGCTTCTATTCCCCAGGTATGGTTACTGCTTTCAAAAGATTTTCTCCTGCTGGTGTTGATCAGCTGCCTGATCGCATCCCCGGTTGCTTATCATTATTTGCAAAACTGGCTGACTAAATACGAATATCGGATCACAATCAGCCCCGTGGCATTCGTACTGGCGGCGATGGCGGCTATCCTCATCACTGTATTTACCGTCAGCTTCCAGGCTATTAAAGCGGCTATTGCAAATCCGGTAAAGAGCCTGAGGTCGGAATGATTATCTTTTTCCGGGAGACTCTTATTTTTTATGAGACAGGCAGCCCATAACTGCGTAACTCACCCTCACCGGTTGTCATCAACAGCATATCATGCACAATCATTACATTGATAATATTGCTGCTGTAGTCAAAGATATAATCCGGGTTGGTAGTAGGATTGCCATCCAGGTTGTACGCTGTAAATTCAATACCCTCTGGCATTACCTCTGCTTTACATCGTAAATCTTTTCTGTCCAGCAACAGCAATCGTCCAAACTGCGAAACCACCAGGATGTTGTGATCATCTACAAAAAATACACTGTAGTTGATATTATCCGGTTCAGCAGCAGGAAAATCTTTGCTGCCATCGAAAATAGCCTCCTGATCCTGCTCGGCTACTTTGGCAATTTCAGGGAAGGAGTAGATGGCTAACGGCCCATCATAATGCGGAGCCATAACAAACTCTTTCCCGGATGGGGCAAAGTTGCCCATGATCATGTCACTGCATTGAGTAAGCTCAGCGAGGGAAATGACACCGTTGTTCAGTTGTAACTGCATCAGGATGGATTTCTCCTGACCAGCAGAGGCTTCGAGCAGGATAATACCATTGTTGGGCGTAGAGTGAAAAGCGTAGGCGTATTGTTGGCTTTCCAGCAGTGGGTAAGAAGCAATTACTTCAAAAGTGGCCGTATCCATTACCTGCAGTTCGTCAGTTTCATTTTCATCACCTGGCAATACATACCAGATCGTTTTATTATCCCTGCCGAAATAACAGGCCGCACCCAGGAACCAGCCCCAGGAGTTATGTTCCACCGAATGTAATACCATGGTCCCTTCTGCATCGAGAATGCGCATATCGGTTATACCCGCAATAGCAATCAGGCGGCCATCAGGGGAGGCGGACAGCTTGCTGCTGACATAGTTCGCATTCCGCCCCTGGATGATTTTTTCCCAGACAATTTCAAGATTGGCATTGAGCTTTGTAATCAGTGGCTGACTCGCAAAGTTCATCAGGATCTCTCCATCCGGCAATGGCACTACGTTTACCGGGTTAGCCGTGAATGTCAGTTTGTTCTTTAATGACAGGTTTATATGCGGAAATTGACTCATGTATTTTGCTTGTAAGTCGCAAAGGTAATACACAACAGCTTTTCCAGCAACCCTGTATTTTTTTATTTAGATTATGCAAAAGGAAAGAGGCATTATTCCTGCGCATAAATCATTTCCGCATCCTTCGGCAACTGCTGTACATGCAACATATAAGCCGTCACATTTCTATCCCAATTTTCCGGATACTCGTAACCCAGCTGCGTTGCAACAAACCTGGCGGAGCTTCTGAAGAGATCCATGGTAGTATACACTGCCTGCCATATATGTTGCAGGTCGGCATCTGAATAAGTGGCCAGCATTTTATCGTAAACTTCCGGCTCTAAGTAACGCTGGTAGAATTTTCCAAACTTGCCGGGGTTGACTGTAAATCCATGACGGCAGCCGATATACCAATCCATCATCTGTATCAATGCCTGGCGAATAATCTGGTTGAGTAATTCCTTGACCAGTATCACTTCTTCGCGCCACAATCCTTTTGTCAGGCCGGCATTGGTATACCAGAATTCATTGCAGCAATCGATGAACGAACGTGCTGATGGCTTTTGTACGATATAACTCAAGTCACTTGCAGGAGGGAGGGGATGATCATTTAACACGCCTTTTTTATCCCATATAACTTTGCAAAGACTATCACTGGTGAAGTGATCCAGTATTTCCAGGGGTACTATTACCAGATCAATACGGTTCCCGTCTTTAAACTGTAGCAGGTAGGAGAATGCGCCTGCCAGTTCCGGTGAAGGTGGGTACAGTTCCATGTCTTCCGGCATCTGCATTATCATTCTTTCTCCAAATACATCCACCCAACTATGATCCTGTACGAATGGGTCGAGACTTTCTACCACATAAATAATATCGTAATCCTGGAAGATATCCTTTGTTACATTAGGATTAGATCGCGATCCATCCTGCAATACAGCCAGTATCTGAGGTGTTCTTTCTGCCACTCCCATTATTAATTCCATCATTTCGGTTTCACTCCTGCTAACCATATTATGCTTAGTTTAATGATATTTCTCCTGTTACTCGCTCTTCAAAACCGCTACCGGGTTGCTCCTCGCGGCCTTTAATGTTTGTGATCCGATCATAATCAACGCGATGAGTAACACCGCCAGTAAGCCTGCGAAAAGCTCGGTGATATGAACGGGTGTATGATAGGGGAAATTCGGGAGCACAACGGCGCTGAAGAAAATGTAAGTTACCGGCAGGGCGATGATCGCCGACACGGAGAGCAGCAATAGAAAGCCACGGCTCAGCAGATATATAAGGTTGCCTATGCTGGCGCCCATCACTTTGCGGATGCCGATCTCTTTTAGTCTTGTTTCGGTAGTGAATACCACCATTCCGAACAACCCCATTGATGCGATGGAAATGGCCAAAACCGAAAGGAAACCAATAATCTTGATCATAGTGGAAAATTCGCTGTATGCATCTTCTATTTCTTCGGTATAAAATTCAGCCGTAAACGGGTGAACACGATCGATCTTCTTCCATATGGATTCGATCCTGGCTAAGGTAGCCGGCATGTCGGTGCTTTGTATCTTGGCGCTGATGATGGCCCTGTCTTCAGGTGTCCAGAAGGTGAAGGCTACCGGTCCGATGAGGTTGTCCACTTTGCCGTAGTGAAAGTCCTGCATTACACCAACAATGGTCATTTTGCGTCCATTCAATATGATTTGTTCCCCGATGGCTTTCCGGGGATTATTGGCGCCTATGTTGAATCGCTTTACCACCTGCTCATTAACGATTACCTCACCAGTGGCCTGGGCGGTGGCCGGCCGGGCAATGAAATTTCCGCCGGCAACGAGTTTATAGTTATGCAGCGGCAAATAGTTTTCATCAACGTGGTTGGTCATGACCAGCACAGAATCCCGCGAGTCTTTGTATTTCATATTACTGCCCCATGCATTCCCAACGCCTGTTGTAATCAGCGACCGGGACAGCGCCGTTACTTCCGGCAGCTCACTGAGTTCCTGGAGCATGGCGTCGGGTTTATTATCCAGCATGTTGATGTTCAGAATATTGGCGGTGCTGAATCCCAGGTCGAATGCCAGTATGTTTTTATACTGCACATAGCCGACGGCGGTAGTGGTAATAAAGATCAGTGTAACGGTGTATTGAATCACCACTAATGCGCGCCTGAAGGTCAGGTGTTTGAACATTTTCACGGAGGAAGCATTTCCGAACGCATTGATCGGACTTACTTTCGAAAAGAATATAGCAGGAATGAATCCGGCGATAACACCTACGGCCACCGCAAAAACGATGAAGGCTGCAATCATGGATGGTGTGAGATCGAGCTTTACGGTACGCTGCATCTCGGGGGCCATGTTGATCAGCATCGGCCGCAATATAAGAAACAGGAGGAAGGAAAGCAGAAGGGAGGCCAGGGAAATCATGACCGCCTCGGCCAGGAACTGCAGCCTCACCTGGCTCTTTCCGGCGCCGATAGCTTTGCGGAGACCTATTTCCTTAATGCGGCGCATTGCGCGTGCTATGGAAAGATTGGTGTAGTTGAAGCAGGCAGACAGTATCACAACAGATGCGAGCCCGCCAAGGATCCAAAGCACCACGGGGGGCATGTGAGGGCCTACAAAGCCAGGCCCACCCTCGGATTGACGGAGGCTCTCTCCAACCACGATGTGATATAAAGGAAGCAGTTCGAGTTGAATCTTTGTATTTTCCTCAGCGAGATTTTCCGTTCCTGCAAGTGCGTTGAGCTGCGACCGGATGGCATCCATGTCGGCATTTTTTGAGGGGAGGACGTACACCGAATGGGACCACATGTTTGTCCATGCGTCAAAATTTTTATCACCTTTATTGGTTTGTTCAGCCGTGGACAATGATACCAGCGCTTCAAAACTGAGATGCGAAAAGAAGGGAACGTCCTTCATAATACCTGTCACCTGGTAAACGGCGGTATCAATCCTGATGGCCTTTCCGAGCGCCGCCTGGTTACCGAACAGTTTTCTTGCTGCCGTTTCAGTGAGCACAACCGAATACGGATCTTTCAGTGCCGTTTCGGGGTTGCCTTCCAGCATCGGAAAAGTAAAAACCCTGAACAGCGAAGGCTCTGCCCAGTAGCCCTGGATGGGAATAATATTGTCTCCTACCTTCGCATCACCCGAAAAGTTGTTGCGCATCGTAGTCACTTCTTCAATACCGCTTACCTTCTCGCGGATGAGCTTTCCCGTCTTTATGGAGGTAGACGCAAACTTGCCGTTTTCTTCACTGTTGGAGGTTAATACGTTGGTGATGCGATAGATCCTGTCGCCATTTTTATGGAACCTGTCGTACGAACGCAGGTCGAGCAGAAACGCGATCAGTAGTAACCCAACGGACATACTGATGGCAAGTCCCAGGATATTGATGAAGGAGAACAACTTGTTGCGCATGATGTTGCGCCCTGATGTTTTAACGTAGCTTCCAATCATAATGCGGTTCGTAAAAAGGTTGACAAATATTGATCTTCGTACCGTATAACTTCTGAAGAATTTGAAGGCGTCAATGATGTAGATCAGCTTTGCACGGCGTGGCCCGATGGATTGTACATTCCGGTCGAAGCATTCGTGGAGGTCGCCCGTAAGGTCTTCCACAAGTCCGGGTTTACAATACCATTCTACAAATCGCTGCGCCCAGGCGGGGGGATGGTGTTGCCGTTGTTCTTTCATGCTACATTTTTTTCCAGGCAAGCGCCGGTATCCTGGCCCACAGCTGATCCCGCATCGATTTAGCGTTGATCAATGCTGCCTGTCCGTGCATCGTGAGTTGATAGAATCTTTTGCGTTTACCGCCACGGGCTTTCGTTGCTTCCCCCAGCTCACTTTTCACAAGTCCCTTTTCTTCAAGACGGTTGAGCACCGAGTGCACTACGCCAAGTTTCACAGAACGGCCGGTATGGTTTGAGAGTTCGTCGCATACCGCTACGCTATATGCTTCGTTTGTCAACGCTGCAATGGTGAGTAGCACCAGTTCTTCAAATTCTCCGAGGTTTGTACCTTTCATTTCCGATATTAATTACGTAAATGTATGTAAAAGGATTTTATTATACATACAAAATGGGAGTAATTAATTTGATCAGGATTAAAACAGGGGAGATAAAAGCAGGAAAAGCCGCACAAATCCTAAGATTCGCGCGGCTTTTCTATTCTATCTATAATCTTATAACGTACTAACCAGTTCAGCTATACGATTAGAGATACCCATCTCATTGTCGTACCATGCCACCACTTTAACGGTATTGCCAATATTTTTTGTCAGCAGGCTGTCCACAATAGAGGAATGGGTGTTACCAAGGATATCAACAGAAACGATGGGGTCTGTGGAATATTCCATTATTCCCGCCAGATCAGTGTCAGCATGATGCTTAAGCAACTCATTTATTTCTGCTGCGGAGGCAGACTTTGACAGGTTAAGCGTCAGTTCTGCAATAGAGCCGTCTATAACCGGTACCCTGTAGGAAAAGCCGTCCAGCTTACCTTTAAGATCCGGTAGTACGTCTCCTATTGCCTTGGCAGCACCCGTAGTGGTGGGGATGATCGATTGTGTGGCTGCCCTGGCCCTGCGCAGGTCTTTATGCGGACCATCCTGTAACATCTGATCCATCGTAAATGCGTGTATGGTAGTCATAAAGCCGGATTCAACACCATAGGCGTTATGCAGTACATGTAAAACCGGGGCGATACAGTTGGTGGTGCAGGATGCCGTGGACAGAATGGTATCTTCCGGGCTGATGATATTATTGTTAACGCCATCTACAATGGTTTTCACACCACCACTTGCAGGCGCCGTGATCAGCACTTTTTTTGCACCGGCCGTAATATGCGCCTGTGCCTGTTCCTTCGCGGTAAAGCGTCCGGTAGATTCAATGACAACCGCTACTTCCAGCTCCTTCCAGGGCAGGTTTTCCGGGTTTCGTTCATTCAATAACCGGATATGGTTACCATTGATCACCAGGTCGTTATTATTTACTGCAACTGTTCCGGGAAACTTACCGTGTGCCGAATCAAATCGGAAAAGATGTGCCAGCGTATTAATATCTGCGAGATCGTTGATGGCAACTACTTCAGCGCCTGGTTGGGCAAGGAGTGCCCGCATGGTCATTCTTCCTATCCGGCCGAATCCATTGATAGCAATTTTCATGATATCCAATTTTATAAGATGAATAAATTAATCGGTATGCAGTGCAGTACGGAAAGTACTGCGATAAGTGCCGGGTGATATTTCCAGGTGACGCAGGAATACCCTGCGCATGGAAACGAGGCCGCCCAGACCACATCTAACGGCTATTTCCTCCAGGGAGAGCGCGGAGTTTTCGAGGTAATTGCGCGCCATTTCTACTCTTAATTTCTCGAGGAATTTAGCAGGAGTGAAGGCTGTTTCTTTCAGAAATACCCGGGCAAAATTACGGGCACTCATATTGCATTGAGCTGCCATTTCCTCCACACTGATGTTTTCGTGCAGGTGTTCCAGTAACCAGGGACGTAATTGTACCAACAACGGAGACACCAGCTCATAGCCCGGCAGCAAACCGCCAAATTGTTTCTGATTCCCCGGCCGCTTCAGGTGTATAACCAGTTTCCTGGCAACCCGCAGCGCAATGTCCCGGCCATAGTCTTCCTCCACCATTGCGAGCGACAAGTCCATGCCGGAGGTAACACCTCCAGCGGTGTAGATATTGCCGTCTTTTATAAAAAACGGAGTAGTATCTACTATAATATCAGGGTATTGGCGCTGCAGGTCATCATTACGCTCCCAGTGTGTTGTAGCACGCCTGTTATGTAACAGTCCGGCTTTAGCCAGCACAAATGTGGCCACACATACGCCTGCTATTCTCCTGATCTTCGGTGCATGCCTGGTCAGCCAGTGATAAAACTGATCTGAATCCGGTTGGTTTTCCAGTCGCGCCCCAATCAGCATCAGGGTATCTATCTCCCGGTCTATTTCATGCACCGTGGTGGCAGCCACCAACCTGGCGGAACTGTTAAGTTGCAGGTCCTTCTTGTTAGTGGCACTTGCCAACACTACTTCATATCCTTTGGAATGCCCCCCGGATTCCGCTTCCAGCATCTGCTGCGCAAAGGAAAACACATCTGCCGGGCCAGCCAACGTCAGCAATCTGCTGCCGGGAAGGACAACAATAACAACAAGTTTGGAAGTATTGGTAGCCATGATGCGCTGCTTTGTGACCACAAAAATACAACCGAATCGGCGTGGCTGCAATGACAAAAATTATACAGTTTCTGCCAAACCGGGTTCTTTGGTGATAATCATTACGTTAAATTCCCGTTCTATATGTCGGCTATAGTAAAAAGAAAACAGCCCGTATAGTTATCATGTTTTTTTAATTGTCATTATTACAATTATATTTGCCGCACATATATAGTTCATTTCCTATGAGAACAACTCGACTTTGCTGGTTTACTGCAGTTTTTACCTTGTTATATTTAATGGCATGCAGGAAAGATATGTCAACGAAAACGCAGAAACTGGCGCTTAACGACCATGATACCGCTTTTGTACATCCCGGGCTATTGCATAAACAAGCCGACCTGGATCGTATGAAAACAAAAGTGGCGGAGAAGGCAGAGCCCTGGATGTCCGGTTGGAACAAGTTACTTACCAACTCACACGCAGCCCTCACCTGGCAGCCGAATCCGGCTGATACCATTTACAGGGGCAGAGACGGTGTTCACCCGGAAAATTACCCGCGGCTGTATAATGATATCGCCGCAGCCTACGCCACTGCCTTACGATGGAAGATTTCAGGAGAAAAATCCTATGCCGATAAATCCATAGAGATCATGAATGCCTGGTCAGCCAGGTTGAAAGGACTCGGCGGCAATAACGATGTGAACCTCGCCGCCGGTTTGTATGGATACCAGTTTGCCAATGCAGCGGAAATCATGCGGTCGTATAATGGCTGGGCAGCGGCCGATTTCACCCGTTTCCAGCAAATGATGCTGCATGTTTTTTATCCGTTAAATCATAACTTTATTACAAGAAAGGAGAGATGTATGAGCCATTTCTACGCCAACTGGGACCTTTGCGTGATGAACTCCCTGCTGGCTATCGGTGTGCTTTGTGATAACCGGGACATCTACAATGACGCCATCAGTTATTTTAAATCCGGTGCCGGTAATGGTGCTATTGGAAATGCGGTATATTTTATTCACCCGGGAGGACTGGGGCAGTGGCAGGAGAGTGGCCGCGACCAGGGCCATGCTACATTGGGTATTGGTCTGATGGGCGCCTTTTGTGAGATGGCATGGAACCAGGGGCAGGACCTGTACGGCTATGATGATAACCGCTTTCTCAAAGGTGCTGAATACGTAGCAAAATATAATCTCGGCGATTCCGTACCATACGTTACCTACAGCAATTGCGTAGGCGTTATCCAACCGGTAATCAGCAGCGGGGGAAGAGGTAATATGCGGCCCATCTGGGAACTGGTATATAATCACTATGTGAACCGTAAAGGCCTTGCGGCGCCGAACTGCCAACGGATGGCACAGGCAGTAAGACCGGAAGGCGGTGGTGGTAACTATGGGCCCAACAGTGGCGGTTATGACCAGTTGGGGTATGGTACGCTTACCTGTTCTTTAGATCCTGTTAAATAAGTAAACCAGTAATACATGAATCCGGATAATAAAGCCATACTGGAAAAAGCAAATGCAGCTATCACTAAAGGCGATAATGAGGGGTTCCTGTCGTTCTGTACAGACGATACGGAATGGACATTTGTAGGCGACAAAACCCTGCGGGGAAAGGAAGCTGTTCGACAATACATGGCTACGGCATACCTGGAGCCGCCCAGGTTCATGGTCGAAGCCCTCATCGCCGAAGGGGAGTTTGTTACAGCAACCGGCAAAATAAGCATGAAGGACGAAAACGGCATTATGGTCGATTACGATTACTGCGACCTATGGCGGTTTCGTGATGGTAAGATGGCTGCATTAAAGGCGTTCGTCATAGCAACCGGGTCAAGATAAAAATCCCGGTTATCAGGTATATTCAAAACAAATCACCGCCTTCTTTACCTGATCATTATGAAATAAATAGAGCTGATCTGCGGCATTTTCCTGGAAATGGTATCCTTCCATACAGGCTATGTAGTTAAAAAGGCTTCCATCTGCATTCACAGGCTTTTCCATCAGGTTGTTACCCGTGTATTGGCATTCTTCAAGGGGAAGATGACCGGTATTAATTTCATCTATTACCCCGTTGATTTTTTTGCCGATAATTTCTGACATGTAATCTGAAGGTGCATCGTTCCGTAAATCATCCGCAGTGAGTTTCAGCAGCCGTTCTAATCTCCTGATGTCGTCTACCGTTAGTCCCGGCCGGTCGAAATCCCGGTCATATAATTCTCCGAATTTTTTATAATACGACTTCTTTAACTGATACATCGCATCGTTAAAATTAAATTGGATCTCTTCGTCGCTATATTCCAGGTGGTAGTTTTCCGGCGAAATTTCAGTGGAAACGCTAAAATATTCCCACGGCGCGTCAAACTTATATTTACCATCTATAATATCAAAACCAAGCATATCGCACCTGGTATAGTCGGTATGAAAAGAGGTGGTGTTTTCGCCTAACCGGCCGTTGTATATCTCTTTTACCGATACAAAATGCAGCCACTGATCTTTTCCCTGGGGCAGGAACTGCAAATTAACAGAACACAACGGCAGGAAATATTTCCTGTGATTTTCTATATCACCATAAAAAACATCCTCATATTCCGGAAATATTTTAATGAAGTTTGCTGGTATTTCCATTAACGCCTGATTTTATCTATTTGAATTATTAAAGATAGTTTTTTACCTGTTGATTGTAATGTTAAATGAATATTGTATTATACTTGCTATTCAATGAACCTTTATGACAAGCCAGGAGAAGATCGCTTTTAAAGCCAGGTTAAAACAGGCAGGGCTGCAGTTAATATCCGAACGTATTGCCATGGCGAAATCGGCCGGGGACCGCGCACAGGAGGCTGCGAATGGTGAAGATAAAAGTTCGGCGGGGGATAAATATGAAACAGGAAGAGCAATGGGCCACCTGGAGAAAAATATGTATGCACGGCAACAGGCGGAGCATGTAAAGGAACTGGCAAGGTTGCAGCAGGTAAATACGGATAGTATTTATACCACCCCGCAAACAGGCGCCCTGGTACAATGTGCAGAGCAGTCTTTTTTTATTGCAGCAGGACTGGGCAGGCAACTGATAGATGAGCAGACCATCTTTTTCCTGTCTCCCTATACACCCCTGGCGGAATTATTGCTGCAAAAAAAAGCGGGAGATCAATTCCTGTTCAATAAAGAAGAAATAACGATCCTCACAATTTATTAGGCGCTTTTTTGCAACAATAATTTTCACCGGCTGATATCGCTAATGTGAGGCCGCTTTCAGCCCAACAATAGATCCTATTAATGTTGCTATAAAGAACAGTCTCCAGAAATGAGCGGGTTCGTTAAAAACAAAAATACCCATCAAGGCAGTGCCCACTGCGCCGATACCTGTCCATACCGCATAGGCCGTTCCCAGGGGCAGGTTTTGGGTAGCCTTCATCAGCAAAAGCATACTGGCCACCAGTGAGAACAGGAAAGCGCCATACCACAAATACATGGTGGTGCCTGTTGATTCCTTTGCTTTTCCAAGGCTGGAGGTAAATGCCACCTCGAACAAGCCAGCGATGATTAAAATAATCCAGTTCATGATAATTGATTTAGAGTAGCTAAGGTCGCATGTTGCCGGCAGTAAAAATTTTACAAATGATAAAAACTTTGAAATCTATTTTAATTCAGACCTGATCCTGCTCAAACTGACCTGTGTCATACCGAGATAAGAGGCGATATGACCAAGTTGTACCCGCTGCAGTAATTCCGGATCAGTTGTCATCAGTTCTTTGTAGCGTTCCATGGCTGTTCTGCACTGCCTGAAAATAAGCCGTTCTTCTATTTTTATCAATTCCTGCTCCGCAAATTTTCGCCCCCAATTAGCGATGTGAATATCTTTATTAAACAGCTTACGCAAATGATCCGTATTTAATTCATACAGGTCGCATGATTCCAGCAATTCTATGGTTTCATATCCTTTTTGATTGTCCACATAGTTTTTCATAGAGATAACAGCGTCGCCTTCTTTTCCAAACCAGAAAGTTACTTCTTCCTCACCCGGATTGGCGTATGCCCGTACCACACCTTTCGCTATGAAATACATTTTAGATTCTATCCTGTTCACTTTAAATAAAACATGTCCTTTAGGATAGGTTATTTCGTAAATATTTTCTTTTAGTAAGACTTTTGATTTTTCCGGCAACGGATATATGCTGTCAATTATATTGTCTATATTCATAAGGCGCCTGCGTTAAAAAGTGAATATACTATATATTAAGAATTGAATTTATGGAGCGATATGAGTTTTTCCGGCAATTTCATGATATCAGTATAGCCGATTATCAACTGCTGACGGATAGTCTTGGCGTAAGGTCGTTTAAGAAAGGGGCGTTCATTACGGTGCCGGGGCAGGTTCAACGCGAGCTGTACTTTGTGAAAAGCGGTGTGCAGATGTCGTACTTTGATACGGGCGACAAGATCTATACACTTGCCTTTACTTATTTCCCTTATCTATGCGCCATAGCAGCATCTTTTTCGTTCCAGGAACCTTCGAAATACTTTTTAACCTGTTTAACCGACAGTGAACTCGAGTATATTACTTACGATGACCTGCAGAAACTGATCGATCAATCGCAGCAAATAGAACGGCTTTTCAGGCGGATGACAGAAGCCATGTTAGCAGGTATGATTGACCTGCATATTGACCTGCGTGCCATGACCATTGAAGAACGATATAAAACGTTTTGCAGGAAAAACCCCGACCTGCTTCAACTGGTGCCCCACAAGTACATCGCGTCTTACCTGGGGATAGATCCCACTAATTTCAGCAAGCTGTTTAACAACGTTATATTCTGATGTTGGTGTATACCAAGATTTGTTTGCCGGCAAGAAGCGAATTTAGCAGGCAAATAAACAGCTATGCAGATCTCAGAAAAATATACGATCCATGGGAATTATGCGGAGGTGAATGGACTAAAGATGTATTATGAAATACACGGAGAAGGAAAGCCGCTCCTGCTGTTACCGGGAGCACTTTCCGGAATCGGCACTGCATTTGGAAAGCTAATTCCGCTACTCGCCGGGGAGAGACAGGTGATCGCCGTTGAGTTTCAGGGATACGGGCATACCACTGACATCCCGGAACGTCCGCTTTCTTATGAGCAATTTGCGGATGATGTGATTGCTTTACTCGGTGTGCTGAATATATCACAAACAGATATTTTCGGCTATAGCACGGGAGCAGGTGTAGCGCTGCAGGTGGCTATCCGCCAACCGGGCGCCGTCAGAAAACTGATATTGGCCTCCGTCAGCTACAACAGCAGCGGACGCCATCCGGATCTTAGCATCCTGTTTACCCCGGAAGTGATGAACGAAGCGCTGAAGGGGAGCCCTTATGAAGCGGAGTACCTGAGCACAGCCGCCCGACCGGGAGATTGGTCTGCGCTTCTTGCCAAGGTGAGAGCGTTTGAACAAACGGTGCAGGATTGGCCTGCAGCTGACATCAGGAATATTAAGGCGCCTGCCCTGATTATAGCCGGCGACGCGGATATTGTCCGGCCGGAGCATGTGCTGGACTTGTATAAATTATTGGGTGGTGGGAGCCTGGGGGAATTGTCGATGCCCGCATCGCAACTTGCCATATTGCCCGGAACCATGCATACCGCGTTAACCCAAAGGACTGATTTACTCATGGCAATGATTCCTGGTTTCCTGGACACAGAAATAATGTAGCGAATACTTTACGAATGCCTATACCATGGGTAGGCTATGTGTAACCAATGGGGTTCGCATGGACTTCTGATGCACTTCCAATGCACTACTCATGGACTCCCCATGCACTTCCTATACACTATGCCCACTCCGATTTCCCGTAGAATCCACTTTTCTAATTCCCAATTTTATTACATTTATGCCAAATGGGGGATTCCACGATCACTGAAGCAGAATACCTGGAGCGGCTCCGGAAGGGCGATGTAGCCGCATATATGCAGCTGTACGACCAATACAATGGGCACGTGTATGGATGGGTGCTTCGTTTTGTGAAAGTACCCGCTTATGCGGAAGACATTGTACAGGACGTATTCCTGAAAATATGGGAAGTCCGCGACCGGCTGGACCCTGCGCAATCTTTTCCCGCTTATCTTTATAAAATCAGCCGTAACAAAACTTTTACTTTCCTAAAAAAGAATGCTTCCGACGAAGCTACCCGCCTTCAGATCATGCAGCGGATCGGCGAAATAACAGAATCGCCCTATCACCAGACGCTGTGGGCCCAGTACCAGCAAATGCTCAACAACGCTATCACCCAACTGCCTTCCCAGCGGCAAAAGGTGTTTGTGCTGTGCCGGCAGGAAGGCAAAAGCTATGAGGAGGCCGCAAAGGAGCTGGGCATTTCCCGTAATACTGTGAAAGAACACATGGTGATGGCGCTGAAGGATATCAAAGCGTATTTCTACCGGCACGGCGACCTCTCCCTGGCCATACTGCTTTTCCTACACCGGCTCTGACACCGGCTGTTTATATAATAATAAAAATTATTTATTCACCCACCCACCCTCTTTTTTCCGGCGACAGTATATATTACAAGCAGGTCCACGTACTGCGTACAAAACTGATACATGCCACAGGAAAAAGATCATTACCAGCAACTGCTGCGGCGCTTTCTTGACAATAACTGCACTCCCGCGGAAACCAGGGAGCTGTTCGACTTCCTGCAGCAGGACGCATCCAACCGTTTGCTGCTGGAGGAAATGAATGCTTCGTTTGGCCTGCCCGCTCCTGAAGTGCAAGGGCCCTGGCGCGACCGGGTAAGAGAAAAACTGCTGCTTGCCGCGCAACCCGTGAAGGTAATCCCACTCTATAAAAAATGGCTGCCGAAAGTGGCGGCGGCGGTGCTGTTGCTGGCAGTCGCCACTTTTGCGTGGCAGTATTCCCGCACCACAAAAATTGCAGCACCCACAGTCACATTGGCCAGCACCTCGAAGGATGCTATGCCGGGCGGCAGCAAGGCGACGCTCACCCTGGCCAATGGCGCCACAGTAGTGCTCGACAGCGCCGCTCATGAAGTGATCCCCAGTCAGGGTACGGCAAAAGTGATCCGGATAAACGGACAATTAAAATATGAAGCAGGCCAGGTGGCAGATGCTGCCGTGGTGTATAATACACTGGCCACACCACGGGGTGGTCAGTTCAAAATAGAGTTGCCGGATGGTACGATGGTATGGCTCAATGCAGCATCATCCCTGCGTTTCCCGACTGCGTTTAACGGGAAAGAGCGCACGGTGATACTCAACGGCGAAGGCTACTTTGAAGTGGCACACCGGGATAATATGCCGTTTAAAGTACAGCTGGGCAGCGGCGTAGTAGAGGTGCTGGGCACCCGCTTTAATATTATGGCTTACCAGAATGAAGCAAACGTAAAAACCACCTTGTTACAGGGCGCGGTGAAAGTGAGTCATAACAGTCAGCGTGTTCGCCTTGTTCAGGGGCAGCAGGCCAGTTGGGCGGCCGGTGGCAGCAGTATCACCGTTGGGCCGGCAGATACCGACGAAGCAGTGTCCTGGAAAGAAGGCTATTTCCAGTTCAACAGGGCGCCGCTGACGGATGTAATGCGGCAGCTGCAGCGATGGTATGATGTGGAAGTTCGTTATGAAGGCAATACCGGAAAAAGAGAGTTCTGGGGCAAGATACCGAGGAATGTGCGGCTGAGTGAAGCGCTCAAAATACTGGAGCTTAGCAGCATTCAATATTCCATGAAAGGCGATACTATTATTATTCACCAATAAAAACAATCAACAATCAACAACCAACAACCAACAGTGTCCACTTATGAAATGACAGCAATGGTAATATAACCAAAAACGGAAGTGTCGTTACCACCTCCGTTTTGTTCAGGTTATCATTACAATAATTCCGTGTATGAAAGATTGATTATCTCACCTAAACAATTCCAATTTATGCAATTATCAGGTCTCTTCAAAAACCTGAGCGAGAAACATTTTCCTGTTACCAGGCGATTCCGCCTTTTACCGGGCAGAAAAATCAGGCTCATTATGAAACTGACATACTTTCTTTTACTGGCATGTTTTTGCCAGGTACGCGCCAGCAGTAGTTACGCGCAAAAGGTCACGCTTCATGAAAAAAACGTATCCCTCGAACACCTGATCAGGAATATTGAGCGGCAGTCGGGCTACGTATTTTTTCTTGACTATGCACTGCTGGATCCTGCAAAAAAGGTCAGCGTAGATATTACGGAGGGCACATTACAGGACGCGATAAACCTTTGTATCCGGCAGTTTGCGCTGACTTATACCATCGTAGGCAAAACGATTGTTGTAAAACAAAAAACGTACGAGGCGGCCGATCCCGCCATTGAGGTGCGTGGTAAGGTAACGGATGCCGATGGCAAACCGGTTCCGGGCGTATCCGTTTCGGTGCCGGGAACCAAACAAGGCACGGTTACGAATGATAGCGGCGACTTTATATTATCGGTGCTGCCTACAGCCACCCTGCATTTCAGCATGATTGGCTACAAGGCAACAGATGTTGCGGTAAATGGACGTAAAACTATTACGGTAGTTATCACGATGGAGAATACTGCCCTGAGTGATTTTATCGTGGTAGGTTATGGCACACAACGCCGGGGAGATGTAACCGGCGCTATCGCTTCGGTAAACACCAAAACGCTGGAAGGAACACCTATCCGCTCTGTGGATCAGGCATTGCAGGGCAGGGTAGCGGGTGTTACCTTTGTGCAGAACTCTGGTATGCCCGGCGCAGGATCTTCTATCCGCGTGCGTGGTGGTAACTCCATCAATGGCAGCAATGAACCATTGTATGTGATAGATGGTGTGCCGGTATTTGCGGATCAGGGCAGCGATGGTACATCGCTTAACCCACTGAACAGTATCAGTCCTACCGATATCGCCTCCATTGAAATATTGAAAGATGCTTCGGCAACGGCGATTTATGGTTCACGCGGGGGCAACGGCGTAGTGCTCATCACCACTTCCCGCGGGCAACGCGGCGATTCGCGCGTTACATTTGATTCCTATTACGGCTCGCAGCAGGTGCTCAAAAAATATTCGCTGCTGAATGCGGCGCAGTTTGAGCAGCTGGCCAATGAAGCCAGTGTTGCTGAAAACGGTCCCGAATTATATGATCTCAGCAAAACTCCCGCCACTACCGACTGGCAGGACGCGATCTTCAGAACGGCTCCCATACAAAGCTATTCCCTGTCATTTTCCGGCGGCGATCCAAAGACCCGCTTCCTGGTTACCGCCAACTATTTTGACCAGCAGGGTATTGTGCGGGCGTCTGATCTGAAGCGGTATTCGCTGCGCGCTAATCTTGATAAAGATATCCGGGATAATGTTAAACTCGGCAGTAGTCTCACCATCAGTAATGTGCGCACCAACCGGGTGAATAGTTCTTCCCTGTTTACAATGGCCACTACCGCACCCAATCTCCCTATATATCAGCCCGATGGCAGTTATACGGAAGTGAACAACCAGGGGGCGCCTTTCGATAACCCGGTGGCGTTGATCGAAAACTATAAGAACTATAACAACGTTTACCGTACACTTGGAAATGTATACGCCAGTATCGACATCATCAAAGGGCTTACTTTCAAAACGCTCTGGGGCGCCGACGTTAGCTTCGCCCGCAATGATACTTACCTTCCGCAAGCCGTGTATTCCGGATCACAGCTGGGCGGAAATGCAGCAGTATCCACCAATCAAACCTTTACATGGTTAAACGAAAATACGCTTAACTACACGATGAACCGTGACGGGCATCAGCTCAACCTGCTCGGTGGTTTCACCCAGCAAAGTTCTTCTTATCAGTCGCTCGGTGCAGAAGCACAAGGTTTCCTGAACGATAACCTCGGCACCAACGCATTGGGCAATGCGGCCTCTGTGCAACCTTCTTCTTCCAGCATTGCCAGGTGGGCGCTGCTTAGCTATCTCGGCAGGATCAACTATAGCTTCCGGAACAAATACCTGCTTACACTCACCGGCCGGTACGATGGCTCTTCGCGTTTTGGGAAAAACAACCGCTTCGGTTTTTTCCCTTCGGCAGCAGTGGGCTGGAAGCTGGACCAGGAGCCTTTCATACGCGACCTGCATGTTTTCAGTAACCTGAAATTAAGGGTGAGTCATGGCCTCACCGGCAACCAGGACGGCATCGGCAATTATCCTTCACTCGACCTGATGGGCAAGGCTAACTATTCCATCGGCGGCGTGAATGTGATAGGGCTTACGCCTTCACAGGTAGGCAACCCGGATCTGCGCTGGGAATCTACCGCGCAATCGGATATCGGTCTTGAATTCGGATTCTTTGATAACAGGCTGACTTTTATCACAGATGTGTACTATAAAAAAACAAGCGACCTGTTGTTGTATGTGAAAATTCCTACCACGTCGGGTTTTTCCACTTCACTGCAAAACAGGGGACAGGTAGAAAACAAAGGGATAGAGTTCACGGTAAATGCTACGCCGCTGGAAAAGGATCTCCGCTGGGAAACCGGTTTTAATATTTCTTTCAACAGGAACAAAGTGCTGGACCTTGCCGGTGCCGAACGCCTCTTTGCAGGCCAGGGACCTAACCAATCCACCATTGTGCAGGTGGGACAGCCGTTAGGCACTTTCTTCGGCTTTGCCAGTGATGGCATTTTTAAGTCGAAGGAAGAAGTGGATGCTTCTGCCCAAAAAACTGCCAAACCTGGTGATATCCGCTTCATGGATGTAAACGGCGACAAAAAGATCAACGACGACGACCGCGTATTACTGGGTAACGCACAGCCGAAATTCTCTTTCGGATTCAGCAATACATTTTCCTTGAAAGGATTCGACCTGATGGTGCTGCTCCAGGGCGTTTACGGTAACAAGCTGTATAACGTTAACACCAGTACGCTGGAAAATCTTACCGGCCTGCAAAACCAGAGCACTACCACGCTTAACCGCTGGACGCCCGAAAACACCAACACGAATATTCCGCGTGCTACCACCGTGAAGCCAACCGCCCGTTCGTGGGACCGGATGGTGGAAGACGGCTCTTACATGCGGGTGAAAACGGTACAGTTGGGATACAATCTGCCGCAGGCAAACCTGCAACGCATCAAACTCGCTGCATTGAAGGTATATGTGAATGTACAGAACCTGTTCACCATCACCAACTACTCGGGGCTTGATCCGGAAGTAAGCCGTTATGGGTCAGACAATGTAAGCCCGGGCTTCGACTCCGGCGCTTACCCGAACGCACGTACGATTTCTTTTGGTATTAATGCCAGCTTCTAATCAAAATCATTTGTCATGAGATCTGCATTTTATTTCATCATCATATTTTTTACGCTGGCGGCAGCGGGTTGCGCCAAGCTCGACGGCGTTCCGGAAGGCACTTATACCACGGACAACTTTTATAAAACAGAAGCAGATGCCGTGTCTGCCGTCAATGCCGTGTATTCCGGCATGACCAGCTCTTATCTCTACAACCAGTTCATGGAAGTGATACAGTCGCAAGGCACGGACGACTGTGAGTGGGGCTTTGGCCGCAACACCAGCAATACCGATAAAACGGCGCTGGATAAATTCAATTTCGATGCCGGTACTAATTTGTTCTACCAGTTCTGGAGCACTTCTTACCAGGTGATCAACCGCGCCAACACAGCGGTGGAAAATATCGGGGCCATGACGGCCGTTGGCAGCGATAAAAAGCAACGTATGCAGGCGGAAGCCCGTTTTGTGCGGGGGCTGATATATTTTAACCTCGTTCGTCTTTTTGGCGGGGTACCATTGCAGCTTGCACCCACCACTTCGTTGAATAATCTTGCAGTTAAAAGAGCAACCGAAGAAGAAGTGTATGCGCAGATTATTGCCGACTTCCAGTTTGGCGCGGAGCACCTGCCGCCGGATTACGATGCGGTGAACGCCGGAAGGGCCACCAGTGGCGCTGCTACGGCCATGCTTGTGAAAACCTACCTGACCCGGAAGGAATATACAAAGGCAGTGGAAGAGGCCCGGAAGGTGATCACATCGGGGCGTTACTCGCTTTGGGCATCTTACCAGGATGTATTCCTGATCGCTAATGAAAATAAAACGGAATCCATTTTTGAAGTGCAATTCCTGAGCGGTTCCGGTAATATTCCCAGCAGCTTTGCGGGTTTCTATCGTCCGTCGTTTGATAAACGACCCGGCTTCGGCGGCAATGGCGATAATCCTGTTACTAAGAATCATTATGAAGCTTATGCTGAGGGCGATCTGCGGAGGGATGTAAACGTGATTAAGTATTCCTATACCACTGATCCCAAAGCGCCTGCCACGATAAAAAATCCTTATTACGTTGCCAAATTTAAAGATCCTGCAGCGCTGAATGTGAATGATGGCGGTAATAACTATTACATTGTCCGTTATGCAGATGTATTGCTGATGTTCGCAGAAGCGCTGTATATGTCCAGCCCCGGCAGCACCGAAGCGCTGGAGGCATTTAACCAGGTAAGAAGGCGTGCGTATGGCCTGCCGGTAAATACGCCGTCTGCAAAAGATCTTGCAGGAGGTTTGAGCGCTGCGGCATTCCAGGATGCCGTACTGAAAGAAAGACGGTTGGAATTTGCGTTTGAAGGTCAGCGGCGCTTCGACTTGTTGCGTACCGGCAAACTGAAACAGGCCATGAACGCGCAGGATCCTTCTATAACAGTGAGGGATTCCGACACGCTTTTCCCAATTCCGTCGCAGGAAATGGATACCAATCCGCTGCTGGAACAGAACCCGGGATTCTGATCAGATAACTTTTTTCCGGCTGGCACGAACAGGAAGGTACCTGTTCGTGCAGCTATACTCATGCTTAAATAATAACGAAAATGAGGACTTCAATTATCCGTAGCCTGGTGATAATGATCATTTTGCTGGGCAGTAACCGGTTGCAGGCCCAGAAGCACTGGGATGTATGTGTGTATGGAGAAACGCCCGCGGGCATTATGGCGGCCATACAGGCGGCGAAAATGAATAAACAGGTATTGCTGGTCAGCAACACGGCACATGTGGGTGGTGTGGCTACTTCGGGCCTTACGGCCACCGACCTGAATAATTTTAGGAGCGCCGGCGGGCTCACACGCGAATTTTACCAGCGCCTGTATACGTACTACAGTGATAGCAGCGCATGGCGTTGCGAATCGAGAGACGTATTTTTTGAACGTTCCAAAAAGCGCACCTTCTCCGGGAAGAACGACTCCCTGAAAATGCAGTGGGTGTATGAGTCCCGCGTAGCGGAAAATATCCTGAAAAAAATGCTGGAAGAAGCCGGCGTGACTGTGGTATACAAAGAAAGGCTGCAGCTGAAAAAAGGCGTAGGAAAAAAAGATGCCCGCATAGTTTCCATTCAAATGGAGAACGGCCATCGCTATCATGCAAAAATATTTATCGATGCTACCTACGAAGGAGACCTGATGGCAACCGCCGGTGTTTCCAACATCGTGGGCAGGGAAGCAAATAGTGTTTATAATGAAACGTTGAATGGTATTAAACTGAACGATATCATTGGCAAAGGCAGTAGTTCTATCGATCCTTATATTAAAAAAGGTGAGCCTTCCTCCGGTGTGCTGCCTTTCCTGGAACCAAAAATTCCGGGTGCAAACGGGGAAGGTGATCACCGCACGCAATCGTACTGTTACCGGATGACGCTGACCGATGATCCGGCGAACCGTATCGACATTGTAAAACCCGCCGGCTATCAGCCGCTCTGGTATGAATTCCTGGCGAGGACGCTGGAAATGAATCCCGGCTACATGCTGAAAAATATTATTTCTTTCACCCCCATGCCCAATAAAAAAACGGATACCAACCAGGCCGATTTCGTTGGCGCCAATTACGGATGGCCGGAAGGCAATTATGCAGAGCGGGACAAGATCGCTCAAATGCATAAAGACTATGTACTGGGGTTGCTTTGGTTCCTGGGTAACGATCCGCGGGTACCCGATTCCCTGCGCACAGAAATGAAGCGCTGGGGTTTACCGAAAGATGAGTTTACAGATAATGGCAACTTCCCTCATCAACTGTATGTGCGGGAGGCGAGGAGAATGGTGAGCGATTACGTGATGACAGAAAGGAACTGCAATGGAGAGGAGCCGGTGGAAGATGCCGTGGCAGTAGCCACCTATCCGCTGGATTGCCACCATGTTTCCCGCGTGGTAGACGCACAGGGGAGAGTACATGCGGAAGGCAGTTATGGTAAACAGAAGAACACTTATTACACGATCAGTTACCGTTCATTAAGACCAAAGTCCTCCGAAGCGGTCAACCTGTTGGTGCCGGTATGCCTGTCGGCCTCGCATGTGGCTTACAGTTCTATCCGCATGGAGCCGGTATTCATGGTGCTGGGGCAATCTGCCGGCACAGCTGCCGCACTTGCGCTCGACCGGAATATTACCCTGCAGGAATTGTCTTATGATGTTTTACAGCCGGTATTGCTGAAAGACGGGCAGGTACTTTCAATTGAGCGGAATAAATTATAGCAGATGACGAACATACAACAGTCGAACAGGGGCGCCGTTTTAGCCGCCGTAGTAGTAGCTTCTCTCGGGTATTTTGTAGACATCTACGACCTGCTGCTTTTCAGCATCGTCCGTGTGCCCAGCCTTCAGTCGATTGGCCTGCATGGTGAGGATGTAACCAACAAAGGTATTTTATTACTCAATGTGCAGATGACGGGCATGTTGCTGGGTGGTATTCTCTGGGGCGTGCTGGGCGACAGGAAAGGGCGGTTGTCTGTACTTTTCGGCTCCATTTTTCTTTATTCCGTGGCCAACATTGCCAATGGTTTTGCAGACAGCGTGTGGAGCTATGCGTTATGGCGTTTTGTTGCCGGTCTGGGCCTGGCTGGTGAACTGGGTGCGGGCATCACGCTGGTGGCGGAACTGATGCCCAAAGAAAAGCGTGGTTATGCCACTACCATTGTTGCGGCGGTAGGTATCAGCGGTGCGGTGGCGGCATATTTTGTTGCACAGTATTTCACCTGGAGAACCAGCTTTTTTATTGGCGGTGGCCTTGGCCTTTTATTATTGCTGCTGCGCATTGGTGTGGCAGAATCGGGCATGTTCGGGGCGGCGAAGCATTCGGAGAACAGGGGCAACTTCCTGGCGCTTTTCACAAATGGGAAGAGGTTCTTTAAATACCTGCGCTGCATCCTCATTTGTGTGCCGCTCTGGTTCGTGGTGGGTGTGCTGATCACGCTCTCACCTGAATTTGGGAAAGTGCTGCATATCCAGGGCGATGTAAATGCCGGTGCGGCAGTGGCGTGGTGTTATGGCGGCCTTGTAGTGGGCGATATTTTCAGCGGCGCCCTTAGCCAGTTATTAAAAAGCAGGATCCGGGTAGTATATGTTTACCTGTTTTGCTGCATGGCTGCTGTCAGCATTTATTTCCTGGCGGCAGGTATCAGCCTGCAGCTCTTTTATTGGATATGCGGCCTGCTTGGTTTTTCGGTTGGCTATTGGGTAGTTTTTATGACGATTGCCACCGAACAATTTGGCACTAATATCCGGGCAACGGTGACCACTACCGTCCCAAATTTTGTGCGCGGCGCAGTAGTGCCGCTCACCTTTCTCTTTCAATCCATGCAACTGCTTTTTAACGGATCCCTGGTGTATGCCGGTATCAGTGTGGGCGTGATATGCCTGGCACTGGCTTTCTGGTCGCTTACCGGCATGCAGGAAACATTTCATAAAGACCTGGATTACCTGGAGGAATGGTAGATATACTCACTTTTTAAAACCACGTTCTACTTATGAAAAAACTGATACTTATGCTGACGGTGCTAGCCGTTGCGGGCAACGCGATTGCGCAGGCCGTCAAAACCACGTTGACAGAAACTGCGGGCGTATATACCCTGCATCGCGGCGGTGTGCCGTATTACATTAAAGGCGCCGCCGCCAACAATTTTCATGTGCAGGTAGCTGCCTATGGGGGCAATACCATCCGTACTTACAGTATCAACGATTCCACCGCAGCGTGGCTCGACAGCGCCAATGCGCATGGCATCACCGTTTGTTTGGGATTGGGTATTAAGAAGCAGCAGGAAATGAATTACGGAGATACCGCTGCCGTGCGGTTGCAATTTGAAAATATGCGGAGCCAGGTGCTCGCATTCAGGGATCATCCTGCCGTGCTGATGTGGGCGATCGGTAATGAAACAGATGCCAATTATAACAGCCTGGATACAGCTGCCAATATCCTTTTCTGGGATGCACTCAACAATATTGCCGAAATGATCCATGAGGTAGACACCAACCACCTCACCACTGCGGTACTGGTAAACTCCGATGTAAAGAAGATTAAGTTGCTGAAAGAAAGATTTACAGCATTGGATATACTTTCCATTAACAGCTATGCGCCCAATATTCCCGGGGTGTTGGGCAACCTGCAAACCGCTGGCTGGGCAAGACCCTATATGATTACGGAGTTCGGGCCGAGAGGCACCTGGCAAATGAATCCGGAGCCTTCACGGAAAATGCCCTGGGGTGGATTGGTGGAACAAACCAGTACAGAAAAGGCGGTAGTGTACCGACAAATATACCAGGATCATATTGCTGCGAATGCGTCTAATAATTGTCTTGGTGGCTTTGTGTTTGTATGGGGATATCAATCTTCCGGCGACGTAGTCACCTGGTTCGGGCTGTATAACCGGCTGGGAGAAGCTTTCGGGGCTGCTGATGAAATGCAGTATGTATGGACGGGACAGTATCCTGTGAATCACGCACCGGTGATCCGCAACAGGGATTCGCTGCTTTTCAACGGGAAGCGCGCCGAAGACACCGTGATCGTGGAAGCCAATTCTCTTAATACCGGGTGGGTACGCGCCAGTGATCCCGATAATGATTCATTGCGTTACGAATGGCTGATCATTCCTGAAAACAGTACTATGGCCGGAGGAGAGGCTACGGCCAGTTTGCCTGCGCTCCCGGGTTTGATTGTTTCGCAGCATGCCGACAGCGCCCGCTTTACGGCTCCGGCGGCCGCCGGCAACTACCGGTTATATGTATACGTACATGATCAGCGCGGGAAGATTGCCAATGCGTCTATCCCGTTTAAGGTAACACCATCTACCATCGGAAGACTGATAAGATCTGCTTCCACCGGCGGCAGCTGGTCCTTGCCTGGCAGCTGGCAGGGCGGCGTAGTGCCCGCGGATGCGGATACCGCCGTGATCATCGCAGGCAGCACCATCACCATCAATACGCCGGTGAAAGTAACACGCACGGAAATTGCCGGCACACTAGGCTTCAATACCACTACCACCCATACCTTTACTACGGGCGACCTGGTAGTGAACAACACCGGTACATTTTATGCAAGAAACGGCACCATTGGCAGAACAATTACGGTGAACGGCAACCTGGTAAACAACGGCACCGCCGACTTTTCAAAGGGGAGCACCACCCTGATCATGGGGCCGGCAGCAGATAGCACCGCGATTGGCGGAACAGGAAGTTATACGAATGGTATCATCCGCAGTGTTACAATCAATAATGTCGCCGGTGTGACGTTGCAAACACCCGTAAGCATCCCGTCGGTGCTAACACTTACCAGTGGCGTATTTCATAACGGTAGTAATCTCACCATGGACAATACACAGGTAGGCGGCAGCGCCAGTTCTGTGAACTGCCAGATCAGGCGTTCGCAGCATGCGTCGCTCGCCAATAATTATACATTGGGAAGCACCGCTGCATTGTATGTTGTTTATAATCATGATGTAAATGCGCCGGGGCAAGTCATGACCGAAGGCCATGAAATCCCTGTTACCCGGTCGCTGCATAACATCACCATCAACAACCCCGGTGGCGTAATGCTCAGCGACAGTCTCACGTTGAAGTCGAGCAATGCGGCTATCACATTGACGGAAGGCATCATCCACCTGCCGGCAGGCAAAGCGCTGATTTGTACCAATACCTCGTACAATGGTACTTTCGGCAACAGCAACAGTTTTGTGAATGGCGCAGTGGCGCTTACTGCAGGTGCAACGCCTGTTACCAAAACTTTCCCAACCGGATCTGCGGGAGAGTACAGGAAAGTAGTATTAACAGGATTGTCGTCTGTTACCGGCGCGCTGCTGATGCAGGTGTCTGCTGACAGTGCGGTGGGTACGCCGGGTACGGGCATGAGCAGTTTGTCTGCTGCAAGACGCTGGCGTTGCGCCGTGCGCAGTGGCAGTCTTGCTGGTTTCACGGCCATCAGTATCGATTACGGCGCAGATGACGGAGCCACACAAAACCGGCTCGCATTTTCAACTACGCGTACGGGCGCGTATAATGTAATACCCACCGATACCAGCACCGCCGATGCTGTTACCAGTTCAATGGGTAGCTACGGAGCGGGATGGTATTCAACAGGACTGAACGATAGTACTATGCTGCGGACATCCAGGCCGGCTGTGTTTTCCGTAAGTACCACGCAGGAGGCGGATGCTTTTGTTTATCCCAATCCGGCAGCGGAGGTGATTTATGTGGTATGTCCGCGGGCATTGAAACAGAAAATGTATGCAAGCCTGCTTGATTTGCAGGGAAGGGTAGTTCATTATTGGATGTTAACACAGGGGCAGGTGCGGCAGCCGCTGCGGTTCCCTGCGAAAACCGGCAGTGGCGTTTATTTGCTGGTGCTGGAAGGAACAGGATTCCGGCAAACATTTAAAGTGGTGAAATTATAAACAATATGGCGGCGCTTCATCGTGAAGCGCCGCTTTGTTATTTGAGCTTACTATATTTTTCCTATCTTCAATAGTGTAGTAAAAATAAGGTGCTTTAGCTGTTTGATTAAAAACCATCTCTAAGTAATGGGCAATTCCAAAGGTGTTATTCCTTTTTACGATGATATTAATGAATTCTTTGCCAGTACGCCATTTCCTGATAGAACAAATGATCCGGATCTGTTTTGTTTCAGGGTGAGGAAAGGAGAAGACGTAAAAAAATTCTATAAACCCCCGTTCAGAAGATCATTTTATTTTATGGGGCTGATGAGTGGTGTTAGTCAGTCGCAGATTGTTTATGACAATATGAATGAAGTGCGGATGAACAGCTTTCTCGTTTGTCAGGCGCCCGGACTGCTTTCCAGCTTTTACAACTCAGGACTTGCTTATGGATATTTTGTTTATTTTAAGCTGCCCTGTTTTTCTTTCTTCAGACCGGACTTTGAAAAGCAGTTTTCTTTTTTTGATGTACAACAGACGCACTTTTTTGAATTATCGCAGGAAAAATATAATGAGTTCTCCCTGGCGTTTGAGGATTTTTTTATTGCATATGAAAACGCAGACGATAAACTGCACACAGTAGCCAGTTTGAAGATATTGGCTGTTCTGTATCAATTAAAGAGTTTCATCCAGCTTAACCAGCAGCAGGAGCGGATCACCAGACCTGAGTCGATTTTGCTGAAGCAGTTTCTCCAGCTTGTCAACGACAATTATATAGAACGGAGAACAGTGAATGAATACGCCGAAATGCTTTCCATTACCCCTAAGTATCTTTCCGAGTATATCAAAACCACCACCGGGAAGAATGCATTGTTCTTAATCCACGAGAGAATAGTAGCCGAGGCAAAATCACTGATCCTATATACTGATTTGGATATGGCTGAAATCTGTTACCAGCTTAATTTCTCTGATCCGGCAAATTTTAATAAATTCTTTAAGAAAAATGCAGGCGCCACCCCTTTGGAATTCAGAAATCAGTATAACAGGTAAATTTACCATTCAAAGCGGTTTTTGGACAAAGCTATCGTAAGTGGCCCATCTATCTTTGTGTTGAAATTACATCGGAACATTAAACAAATCTTTAAAAACAGATCAAGATGAAAACAACACACTCCAAAGATGGAACAAAGCTGGCTTATAATATGACTGGCAAAGGCCCTGCCTTAATCTATATTACGGGGGCTACGTGCCACCGTGAATTTAACCCGGTACTGTACGATGCATCGGTTTTTTCGGAAGAATTTACAGTGTACAATTATGATCGCCGCGGCCGTGGCGACAGTGGCAATACTTTGCCTTATGCGGTGGAGCGTGAAATAGAAGATATTGAGGCGATGATAGCTGCCGCAGGAGGCCGGGCGTTTTTGTATGGTCATTCTTCCGGCGCTATCCTGGCGCTAAAGGCTGCTATGACACTCGGCGACAAAGTGAGTAAACTGGTAATGTACGACGCGGCTTATTGTCACAACGAAGCCTACCTGGAGGAATTTAAAACCCTCAGCCGGGGTTTATACCAATTGCTGGAGAATGATAAAAACGAAGCCGCGATCACCGGATTCCTGGAAGGTATCGGCATCCCTGGCGAGGCATTTGAAAGCTTATTTCCCGACTGGCCAACCATGGTGGCTTTGGCTCCAACGCTTGCCTACGACACTACTTTGGCCAGTAGCTTAGCGCCCGTAAAGGAGGTGGCAACGCTCACTACGCCCACCCAAATTATAGTGGGGGAAAAAAGCCCTGAATCTATTCAGGAAGTAGCCAAACAATTGAATGCTGCCATCCCGAACGTTACCTACACCATGCTGAAAGGCCAGGATCATATGCCTGCGGCAGAAGTGGTGTTGTCTGTTTTAACCAGGTTCCTGAAATCTTAAAAGCGAATATCATGGCACAGAAAATAAACATAAAAATCAATACAAAGCTGCAAATTGGTTCAGGCAAAGGAGCATGGACCTACATAGTATGGGGTGGGGTAGCGGATACCTTTGGTACCAGGCAACCTGTAAAAGTACGTGGCAATATAGATGGTCACGTGTTTGAAAATTCATTCCTGCCGCTTAAAGATGGTACGCATCTGATGGGTGTTAATGCTAAAACCCGCAAAGCTATAGGTAAGGAAGCGGGAGATGAAGTAAGGGTGGAGATCTATGAAAAAATCTGATCAATGGCTGGAAAACGGTTTTAGATTAAAAAGCCTTGCAGCGGGCAGCTGCAAGGCATAAAGTAATTTTAGAAAATGAAATTGGTGCTGAGGAAGTCGGAGCTATGCTCATTCACAATATCTTCCAGCAGTTTTTTATTCGTATCGTTCATTTTGGTGGCCACCAGTGAGCGGATAGAGAATGACCGCAGTGCATCATGCACGGAGAGCGTGCCTTCTGCACTGTCTTTCCGGCCGGTGAACGGGAATACATCCGGTCCGCGCTGACACTGGCTGTTAATATTCACCCGGCTTACCTGGTTTACCAGGGGATCTATCAGTGTCGCCACTTCGTCAGGGTTGTTGCTGAAAATGCTTACCTGCTGGCCGTGTGGCGATTCGATCAGGTAATCAATGGTTTCTTCTATATCATCATAGGGCACAACCGGGATTACCGGTCCGAATTGTTCTTCCCGGTAGAGTTTCATTTTATCATTCACCGGGTATACGACTGCCGGGAACACAAAGGATTCGTTGGTAGCGCCACCGTTTTCATTAACAACGGCTGCACCGTGGGCAATGGCGTCGTCGAGCACTTCACGGATATAGGCGGGTTTGCCAGGTTCCGCTACCGGCGTGAGTTGTACACCTTTTTCCCAGGGCATGCCGAATTTCATTTTGCCGATAGATTCGCCCAGGCGCGCATTGAATTCGTCGGCGATGGAGCGGTGCACAAACAGTATTTTGATGGCGGTACAACGTTGACCGTTATACGATAATGCACCCAGGATACATTCATTCACGGCCACTTGTATATCTGCATGCTGCGTGATGATGGCGGCATTTTTGGCATCCAGGCTCAGTACCGCGCGGAGGCGGTTCAGTTTGGGATGGTACTTGCGCAGGTCGTTGGCTACTTTACTGGAACCGATAAAGGCCAGTACATTGATTTTACCCGTAGCCATAATGCCTGGTATTACAGAAGCGCCGCGGCCATAGATGGTGTTCACCACGCCTTTCGGGAAGGATTCCATGAATGCACGCAGCAGCGGGTAATGCACCAATGTGCCGTGCTTAGGCGGTTTGAAGAGGATGGTGTTGCCCATCAGCAATGCCGGGATCAGGGTAGTAAAGGTTTCATTCAGCGGGTAGTTGAATGGTCCCATGCAGAGTACTACCCCTAATGGCGAACGGCGGATCTGCGCGATGGTGCCTTCTTTGATTTCAAAGCGGGAAGAGCTGCGGTCTATTTCCTTAAGCGCATCTATGGTGGCGTTGATGTATTCTATGGTGCGGTCAAATTCCTTGATGGAGTCAGCAAAGGATTTCCCGATTTCCCACATGATCAGCTTTACGATCAGGGCGCGTTGCTCCGTCATTTTACGGGCAAATACAGACAAACAGTTGATGCGTCCATCCAGTCGCATGGTAGGCCATTCACCGCGACCGTTATCATATGCGGAGAGGGCGGCATCCAGCGCTTCAAAGGCTTCTTTTTCGGTGCCCAGCGGGTAAGTGCCTATCAGCTTGCGTTTCAGGCCATTTGCAGTAGGGATGTTGATAGGGGAGTACACTTCACTCACCGGCCCATCCCATTGTTTCATTTCCCCGTTTACCAGGTACTCTTTCTGATGAATTTCGGAAATACGGAATTCCTCGGGTATTTCATTTTCTTCAACAAAAAGTTTCTTCAGCTCATCTTGAAAACTCATGTGTTAAAATTTTATGCGTACAAATTACACAAAATAGGCCGGATTGTACGCATAGAATGTTTCGATCGGGGGAGTGGAGGAAATCTATAAGGTGGGTAAACCACCAGGAAAAATATGGGCTGAACCGGTGCTAACTTTTTTATTTTCAACGATTCACCTATTTTCGCCGGATGTTTTACAGGAGAGAATTAATACAGCGCATAATAGAAAAAGGTTACCGGGAATTGTTTTATGGTCCGTATCATTCATCGTTGCACCAGGGAAAAGAAAGTATTTAAAATAACCCTGGCGGGAACCATTGGATTTGCATATTTATAAAACATCTTGCGCATGCCTTCGACAAAAGTTTTGATCACCGTTAAAAGTTACCCCACCGTATCTTCCCATTATGAGGAGCAGGTTAGCATCGCCGGTTTCCGGGAAGACGGCGTTTTTATCAGGATATATCCCATCCCTTTTTCAAAGAAAACCTATGACGAACACTATCAGCTCTACGATTGGGTGGAGCTGGATCTCGAAAGGAATACCCGGGATTTCCGGCTGGAAAGTTTCAGACCGGTAAACCCGGATGCACCGGTAAAAAAGACCGGGCACCTGGGTACGGAAGATCATTGGAGCGAGCGGAAAGCCATAGTGCTGAAGAATGTATACCGTAACCTCTCTACGGTCATCATGGAAGCGAAACACGAAGCGTTTTATACTTCACTGGTGGTATTCAAACCTGCCAGGATACTTGATTTTGTGATAGAGGAAACAGAGCGGGAATGGAACCGCAACCGCTTGAACGCATTGCAGGAAGAGCTGCTGCGCGGCGTGGTAGCTGAGCAGCCGGAAGATCCTTTTGCCGTGATGCCAAAGCTGCCGTACAAATTTTCTTTCCGTTTTACGGATGATAAGAACGAAGAAATCACCCTGCCGGTGGAAGACTGGCAACTGGCGTCCCTGTATTGGAAAAGCCTGCAAAAGCAGCGTGGCGCTGATAAGGAACTGAAGGCCATTAACGAGGTGAGAAAGAAATACCTGCACGAATATGCAAGGAACAGCGACCTCCATTTCTTCTTGGGTACTACGCAAAATGTACATGCAAGTGCCAGGCAGCCGTTTACGATCGTTGGCTTGTTTCATCCTACGATGCCGCCGGCGGTAATACAGGGCAGTTTATTTTAGCGAAATTGTATATTTGAGCAAATATACAGCGTACAATAAACAGCCACTCCATGAACCCGCCCAATAACATTCCACTTATTGAAGGAGAAATAGCGGACTATTATTATGATAGTACGGGGATTTTATATTCCTATTCGAAAAGCACACTGCGAACAGTAGAGAATATTTCGCGCAATATTGCATTGGTGAAACAGATTACCGGGAATAAGAAAGTACCCTTGCTGATTTATCTTTCCAATTCTCCTGTTCCCGATAAGGCCACAAGAAAATTTTCAACAGAGCAATTACCTCATGTATATAGTGCCATGGCAATGGTTTCAAAGCCGGGCTTGTCGAAGCTGATCATGAATATACTGTTTAAGTTAAAAACGCCGCCTATTCCCATGAAGTCGTTTACAAACGATGCGGAGGCAAAGGAATGGCTGCTGCAGTATGTTTAGAGGGCGTTTCGCTGGTGAGAAACGGGCATAAAAAAAGAGCCCCCGGTGAAGGAGGCTCCTGTTATTCTTTTAATTTAATTAAGCGAGATCAAACCTGTCGAGGTTCATTACTTTGTTCCAGGCTGCGACGAAGTCTTTCACAAATTTTTCCTGGCCATCTGCGCTGCCATATACTTCTGCGTTAGCTCTCAGTTCAGCGTTAGCGCCCAATACCAGGTCGGCACGGGTGCCGGTCCATTTTACTTCGCCGGTGGTGCGGTCGCTGCCTTCATAGAGTTCCCTGTCTTCAGACACTGCTTTCCATGCAATGCGCATATCAAGCAGGTTCACAAAGAAGTCAGTAGTAAGCTGGCCGGGGCGGGAAGTGAAAACGCCATGTTTAGATCCGTCAAAGTTAGTGTTCAGCACGCGCATACCACCCAGCAGTACTGTTAACTCCGGTGCGGTAAGGGTGAGCAACTGGGCCTTATCTATCAGCAACTCTTCTGTAGACACGGGGAACTTTGACTTGCGGTAGTTGCGGAAGCCGTCGGCCACAGGTTCCAGGTAGCCTACTGATTCCACGTCGGTTTGTTCCTGCGAGGCATCCATGCGGCCGGGGGTAAAGGGAACCGTGATGGTTTGTCCCGCATCTTTCGCTGCTTTTTCAACGCCGGCTGCACCTGCCAGTACGATCAGGTCGGCCAGGGAAACTTTTTTACCACCCGACTGGGCGCCGTTAAATTCTTTCTGAATGCTTTCCAGTGCATCCAGTACTTTTTGTAATTGGGTGGGATTATTTACTTTCCAATATTTTTGAGGAGCCAGGCGAATGCGGGCGCCGTTAGCGCCACCACGTTTGTCGGATCCGCGGAAAGTGGAAGCTGACGCCCATGCAGTAGAAACCAACTCGGATACGCTTAATCCGGATGCCAGTACTTTTGCTTTCAGAGCGGCAATATCTTTTTCATCAATCAGTGCATGGTCAACTGCAGGAATGGGGTCCTGCCAAAGCAGTTCTTCTTCCGGCACATCGGGACCGAGGTAACGTGCCTTGGGGCCCATGTCGCGGTGTGTTAATTTAAACCATGCCCGGGCAAAAGCATCTGCAAATTGATCGGGATTTTCCAGGAAACGCCTGGATATTTTTTCGTAGGCCGGATCCATTCTTAGAGCGAGATCGGTAGTCAGCATGGTTGGCAGGTGCTTTTTGGAGCTGTCGTATGCATCAGGGATAATGCTGTCTGCGTTTTTAGCTACCCATTGGTGTGCACCAGCCGGACTTTTAGAAAGTTGCCATTCAAATCCAAAGAGGTTTTCGAAGAAGTTATTGCTCCATTGGGTAGGCGTTTTCGTCCATATTACTTCGAGTCCGCTTGTAATGGTGTCTGCGCCTTTACCAGAGCCATAGCTGTTTTTCCAGCCCAGGCCCTGCATTTCCAGGTCAGCTCCTTCCGGTTCTGCGCCTACGTGGGTGGCAGGTGCGGCGCCGTGGGTTTTGCCAAAGCTGTGTCCACCGGCTATGAGGGCCACTGTTTCTTCGTCGTTCATGGCCATGCGGCCAAAAGTATCCCGGATATCTTTGGCAGCTGCGATGGGGTCTGGATTACCATCGGGGCCTTCGGGGTTTACATAGATAAGGCCCATTTGCACAGCGGCAAGGGGCTTCTCGAGGTTGCGGCCGTGAATATTACCATCTGCGTCGTCGTCTGATACCAGTACGCCATGATTTTCTTCCACGCCGGGGGAGCCGTGCGCATAACGCAGGTCGCCACCGAGCCAGGTGGTTTCGGAGCCCCAGTATACATCTTCATCCGGTTCCCATACATCTTTACGTCCCCCGGCGAAGCCAAATGTTTTGAAGCCCATTGACTCCAGTGCAATATTGCCGGTAAGGATCAGGAGATCTGCCCATGAAATTTTGTTACCATATTTTTGTTTGATGGGCCAGAGCAACCGGCGGGCTTTATCCAGACTTACGTTATCGGGCCAGCTGTTAAGCGGGGCAAAACGTTGCTGTCCTGAGCCTGCGCCGCCACGGCCATCACCTACACGATAGGTGCCTGCACTGTGCCATGCCATACGGATGAACAGGGGGCCATAATGACCAAAGTCGGCCGGCCACCAGTCCTGCGAGTCAGTCATGAGTGCATGAAGGTCTTTCTTCACTGCTTCCAGGTCGAGGCTTTTAAAAGCTTCGGCATAGTCAAAATCTTCACCCAACGGGTTTGATTTGGAGGAGTGCTGGCGCAGGATACTCAGTTTTAACTGGTTGGGCCACCAATCCCGGTTCCTGGTGCCGCCACCGCCAACATTGTGCTTCATACTGCCATTATGAAACGGACATTTACTGATGTCGTTTGATTCTTTTCCCATTTTTAGAAGTTTTATGGTATTGAAAGAACACTTGCCTGCACCTTTTAGTTGTGCATAATGATAAAGTTATGGTATTGAAAGAATAATCACAATCAATTAATTTCTATGTTTCAATAGTTAAAATCTATTTGTAGTGTGTTCCTGCACGGAGAGAGAATTTAAGCATAAAAAAGGGAATTTGCCCTATCTTGTTAAAACAAGTCGATAACGCTAACCACCATAAGATGATTTATACTATAAAAAGGTTTACCTGGCCATTTATTTGCCTCCTGTTAGTGTTGTTGCATTCGGATATTCACGCACAGGTTTCCCTGGTGCAAAAAGTCATTGATAAATTGGCGGGCTATAAGAACTTTAGTTATCAATCAGTTTATAAGCAAAAGGAATATACCAGCGATACGCTGGAAATACATCACCGGGATATTTTTTCAAAAGCACCGGAAGATAAAGTTTTTGGTTATTTGTTCAGTATGGAGCAAACAATCAGGGGTAATAAATTTCCTTTCACAACTATATATAACGGGCAAAGCTTAATCAATATAAATCCTGCAGACAGTACTTATGATATAAGAGAAATCAAAGCAGCGGCCATCCAGGGTTCACTGCCGGATTATCTGAAGATGATAGAAGCGCTGTTAAAAAGAAGACCATCTGAATTGGTTGGCGATACCATCATTAATACCATCAACTGTGCTCATTTGGTGATTAATGGCTCTGATACGGTTATTAATAAAGAACATTACTATACACGTATACATTTATATATAGACAAGTTGTCGGGCATGCCGGAGCGTGTCATTGCGCATGCAAGAAGCAGTGGTATCGGCGATGGTGTCACCAACTATTATTCAGAGACCCGCTATTTGGATTATAAGTTTGACCAGGATCATATCGACCTTGCGTCCATGAAGATTCCGGAAGGGTTTCATCTTCCAAAAGAAGGGCCCACCTTATTAGCACCGGGCGGAATAGCGCCCGGTTGGGTGCTATATGCTGCTGATGGGAGGAAGATGTCATCTGCACAAATGAAAGGTAAAGTGATGTTACTGGATTTCTTCTTTATCGGGTGTGCGCCCTGTATGCTTTCCCTGAAACCATTGAATCGTCTTCATGAAAAATATAAGAACCAAAACGTTGCCATGGTGAGCCTGACGGAAAGGGACAGCCGGAAATCCGTTCTTGGATTCCAAAAGAATTATCGCATAAAGTATCCCATGTATGTTGATGCAAAGGAGGTGGTGCAATCATACCATGTAGCAGCCTTCCCGACTTTTTATTTCATCGGCAAAGACGGAAAAATTGCCCAGGTAATTGAAGGGTATGAGGAGGGGTTTGAAGAGAAGGCTACTGCCATCATCAACGACCTGTTAAAGAAATAGCCGTTCATCCTGCAGGCTTTCCAGATAAGCAGGATAGTCTGTCTTCATCAGTACTTCATCGCTGTTCCGTTTTCCAATGATTACATCGTGCATGTCTGTCCATGCAGTTCCCATTGCATGTACCCTTTTTTTTAATTCTTCCAGGTTAATATCCCCGCAATAAATGGTGGAACCTGGCTGCTGCTTCCATGATTGGGCGATGGTACCCACATCGAAGGGATCAAAACCTACATCGTTTACCAGTGTAAATACTACTTCTTTAGCGGCGTCGTTAGCGCCCGAAACGGCCAGTGCGATACGGTTTTGAGCACCTTTGGGTTGGCCCAGGGATTCCAGGCTTTCCACAACAATAGAGTTAAAAACCTTCACAACAGGAACGCCTAACTGCTCCTGTACCCACAGGCTGTCGATGCCACTTTGAATAAGTGCCGGTATGATGCCATCGCGGAGGGTAGGGTAATAATTTCCCGTGTCAATAACCACTACATCTTCCGGAAGATCTTTAAAAATATTTTTAGGAAGATCGGTGATGCTTTTCTGGGGAATAGTAACAACAATCACTTTTTTATTCCAGGCAGCTTCCGATAGCGCCTGCGCCGATAATGCCTATATTCATAGCTTAGTATTTTTAATAGCATTCTCAATGGGATTTGGCTGGCCTTTACCTGTAGTGATCAGGTTGCGCAGGCTGTTCCCGATATAGTTGCTCCAGGCATTAAAACAAACATGATAGCATTCATATGCGGGAACCAGTCCGTGGTGCGTGAAGTGAAGCTGTGTCTGATGTTCTTTTTCAGAGATCTCAAATTCGATTTTTGTACCGGTCCATTCTGTTTTGTCTTCCGTGAAATCGAAGTAGTTGTCCAGCACCTGCCAGGTAACTTTTTTATCCGGGACCACTTCTGTCAATTTCATGGTACACTTGTGAACGTCTTTGAACCGGTAGGTAAACTCATCATTGAGCTGTGCGGTACCGCCTTCAATGTTTTGGGACCACCATCCGCGAACATTCGTGATGGCATTGAATACCTCCGCGGGAGTTTGATCTACCAGGATGGTAGTGTTAAAATCTGATGCAGACATGTTGTTGATTTTTTAGTTGGGTAATTTGTTATTTAATAAAGTTTCCAGCTTTTTCAGTTTCGATGTCCAGAATTTATCGAAGTAGGAAATCCAGTTCTGCAGTTCCTTAAAGCCATCCTGTTTCAGTGTGCAATACCGTTCCCGGCCTACATCCTTTATGGAAATAAAGCCTGCGTTATACAATATTTTGATGTGTTTTGAAACGGCGGGGCGGCTCATATCAAAATTATCTGCCAGGCTGTTGATGGTCAAACTATCTTCTGAGAGCAGCATCAGCATTTTCCGCCTGCTCGGATCTCCGATTACCTGGAATGCGTCAAGTGTTGGTGTTGCCATGTTGTGCTGCGTTTATACGGTCCGCAATTTTGTGCAAATTCTTCAGCCAGCCGTCGGTCAGAGCATTGAACATATTCAGGTTCTCTTCTTTCGTGAAACCGCTATGCTCCAGGAAAAGCTCCGTGCCTTTATCGGTTGGTTCCAGTTTCCATAATACTACAGAATCCAGTGTGATCTTGCCATCGCCGGGGCCACTTTTCCAGGAGTAGGAGAGCCGTTTAAAAGGAACAACCTCCAATACCTTACAGTAGAAGATCCCGTCGAAGTCGAGGCTGGGTATCGGGTTTGTTCTGAACTGAAAGTCGAGTCCCACGATGGGCTGAAAATCATTTTTCATAAGCCACAGCTCCATCAGTTCGGGTTTGGTGAGGTAGTTCCAAACTGTTTCAGCCGGGTGTGGGAAGAAGAACTGGTGTTTAATTGATCTCGTCATAATAAGTAACATTGAAGTTACATAAAGGTATATGTAACTTTTGGGTTACCCAAATATTTTTTAGAAATAATGTAAAATAGTGAAGAAGCGTGATACACATCAGCGGAATAATTTTTGTTTTTCAGACGAACAACATCTATTAAATCTTTGTTAGCAGGAATGAATGCCAGCTAAACATGCTTAAATTGATGACATCTGAAAAATTTTTAACCAAATAAATAAAGCCAAACAAAATGAGTAAAATCACAGTAAAAGATGGTACTGAAATTTATTACAAGGACTGGGGAACAGGTCAGCCCATTGTGTTTCATCATGGATGGCCTTTGTCCGGTGACGACTGGGACGGGCAAATGATGTTCTTCCTGGAGCAGGGCTACCGGGTTATTGCGCATGACCGGAGAGGTCATGGAAGATCCGGTCAACCCGCCAATGGCCACGACATGGATACCTATGCTGCCGATGTAGCGGAGCTTACCCAAGCGCTTGATTTAAAAGACGCCATACACGTTGGTCACTCTACCGGCGGCGGGGAAGTAATCCGTTATGCCGCAAAATATGGCAAAGGCCGTGTGGCCAAAGCGGTGCTGATCAGCGCGGTAACGCCCCTGATGGTGCAAACAGCCAATAACCCCGACGGAGTGCCATTGTCTGTATTTGATGACATCAGGAAGAATACTGCCACACAACGCACGCAGTTCTTCCAGGATTTTACGCTGCCATTTTATGGATACAACCGTGAAGGAGCAAAGATATCGCAGGGCGTGAGGGATAATTGGTGGCGCCAGGGCATGATGGGAGCCATCAAAGCGCATTACGACTGCATCAAGGCTTTCTCTGAAACAGATTTTACAGAAGATCTTAAAAGTGTAGATATTCCCGTGCTGGTGCTGCATGGTGAAGATGACCAGGTCGTTCCGTTTCCCATTTCAGGCGCAAAGGCGGTGGGCCTGCTAAAACATGGAAAGCTCATTTCCTATCCGGGGTTCCCCCACGGTATGCCTACTACAGAAGCTGCCACGATCAATAAGGATCTGCTGGCCTTTATCAAATCATAATATAGTAAGATATTAGTGCCACAGCGATGAAAAAGCGTGATACCTTCTTCCGGATGGTATCACGCTTTTTCATTTGCCGGCGCCGATAAAATTAGTTTGATATTTTTCCGGCAAAGGATTATCTTGTTATCTCAACATCTAAGCCACTTTGCTGCCGGGTACTTTTTCATATGATGAAGAGAAGTTAGTTATACAGATCTCAGAAGGAGACGAAGAGGCCTTTACCCGCCTGTTTTACCATTACGGTGCTATTATTCATCCCATTGTACTTAAAATAGTAAAAGAGGAAGCTGCTGCTGAAGATGTGGTAGCGGAAGTATTTCTGAAGCTCTGGATAAATAGAAAAGGGCTCACCGCTGTTACCAATCTCTCCGGCTATATTTACCGCATGGCCACCAATTTTTCCATCAATCACCTGAAACGTAACAAAACAGAGGCGCATGTATTACAGGATATGTACCTGGATGTGCCGGGTCATGGTGCTACCGCGGACGAACAGCTTACTGTACAGGAACTGAGAAAATCCATCCACAAAGCGGTAGACGGGCTACCCGGGCAACGCCGCAGGATATATGAGTTAAGCAGGGAAAAGGGATTATCCAGGAAAGAAATTGCCGACCTGCTCCAGATTTCAGAAAATACTGTAAAGAACCAACTGCGTATTGCGTTACGCCACATACAGGAATCTATACTAAAGGACCAGGGCACTTTAATAGCGGGTATCTTTTTTATAGAGATCATCACGCATTAACGCCCTGTTATCACCGGTCAATGCCCACCACCTGCCGGTTGCTGCAACAAACACTTCCTATGTATTACGCTTAAATTTTTTTTATTCCGGAGGAGTACCGGTAATCATTTTTGGTGTCTATTACTAAGAACGACCTGGCCGGACCGGGACAAAACGTATACTGTGATACAGGAAGACCATATAAAACAGTTGTTAGAACGATATATAAATGATCTGTCCACAGAAGAGGAGAGGCTACAGCTATTGGACATCATCGACTCCCGGCCTGAGATAGACTGGTATGCCCTGCTGGCGCCTGCATTTACGGATGCCGTTGCCGATAAAGCGTTTACTTCTGAAAAGTGGCAGCCGGTACTGGATAGCATCCTGAAGTATCCGCAGGTAGAGAAAGAGACGAAGGTGGTACCTCTTTTCAGAAGATGGTGGTCAGTAGCCGCAATGCTTGCCATACTACTGGGAGCAGGGTGGTGGTTTTATCGCGCCGGCAATGCAAAGGTGAGTCCACCGGTAATCGCCATGGCGGATGTGCCGCCGGGTAGCAATCGCGCCGTACTGAAGCTGGCCAATGGGCAGGAGATCACCCTGGATAGTGCGCATGGTAATATTGTTCAGCATGGCAATTTTAAAGTGAACAACGACAGCGGTATGCTGAATTACGAGGGAAAAGCCAATGAGGCAGAGTATCATACGCTGTCAACGCCACGGGGAGGGCAATACAAGCTGCAACTTCCGGATGGCACCAATGTATGGCTGAACGCGGCTTCTTCCATTACATATCCAACGGTTTTCACCGGGAGGAAGCGGGATGTGGCCATTACGGGAGAAGCATATTTTGAAGTAGCGAAAGATCCCGGTAAACCTTTTAATGTACAGGTCAACCAAATGAATATAACCGTATTGGGTACGCATTTCAATGTTAATGCTTACAACGACGAGCCCGATGCTAAAACAACACTACTGGAAGGCGCGGTAAAAGTGAACGCCGGCAACCAGGTGAAAATACTTGCGCCGGGCCAGCAGGCGCTGTTAGAAAAAAATAATACGCTCAGGCTCATTGAACAGGTGAATGTGGAAGATGTGATTGCCTGGAAAAACGGGTACACCGTTTTTGAAAATGCCGACATCCAAACCATCATGCGGCAGGTATCCCGCTGGTACAATGTAGATGTCGTTTTTGAAGGGGACATTCCTCAAAGACAATTCGCAGGGGGCATCTCCCGCAAATCCAGCCTGGCGGAACTTTTAAAGGTGCTGGAATTTGCCAATGTAAATTTTGTAGTAGAAGGGAAGAAGATTGTCGTAAAACCATAGCATATATCCCGTGGCCGTTCCCTTCGCCGGCAACACGGATAATCCGGAAGTATTTTTTTAGTCATGTGAATAACTAATATCAACCAAAAGGCTTGCAAAAAAAAAGCCGGAAGCGTTCGCGGCGCATCCGGCAAGGCTTTGGGCAACCCTTTTTCCAACAAGGCGTTTGAAAAAGTAATTTAATTATGAACCCAAAACAGTTCAAAACTATGAATTTTTATTCATTACAGGTCCCTGTATTTTTTAAACATCACAAAAAGCTGACGAAGATTTTTCTGCTAAAGACGATTACGGTATCAGTATTGTTATTTGCGGGCGTATTCGCAAGTACTATAGCAGCGGCGCAACAGATTACGCTGAATGAAAAGAATGCGCCCTTAAAAAAGATATTCAATCTTATCAAAAAACAAGGGGATTATATCTTCTTTTACGAGAAAGGTGTGCTGGATAAAACAGCTCCTGTAAGCATCCAGGTAAGCAATGCCGGGATCCGTGATGTTCTTGAAATTTGCCTGAAAAACCAACCATTATCTTACATTATTTCCGGTAATAACATTGGCATTAAAAGAAAATCTGTAGGATCAGAAGAGGGCAGGGAGGCATCGCCGGCAGCGTCGCCGGACGAAGATATCCTGATTGGAGGACTGGTGGTTGATTCCATTAGCATTCCTAAGCAAGGTGTAACTGTTACCAGCATATCCGGCGGGTCGCACCAGAAAACATTTTCCGTTACCAATGCCGACGGCACCTTTCAAATATATGGACAAAAAGGCGACAAGCTTATATTCAGCGCCATCGGGCACAGGAATGTGGAAGTTCGGTACAATGGTGAAGTGAGCCTGAAAATAACGATGAAAGTGGCGCCCATAGAAATGAATGCCGTGGTGATTGACGACATTGACATGAGCCGGAAAAGGACACCTTTTACGGATACCATCGACATGACCCACCGGACGCACCTGAACCTCGGGCAGTTGTTACAGGGCAGTATCCCCGGCCTCACTTTGCAAAATTCTTCCCAGAGTCAGCAAACATTGCAGTCCATCGACTTTACCGGGCGGGGAGTACCCATAACAGGTACTTACACACCCACTATTGAAGCTTTACGGGCACACTATAATCAATATCAGAGCATCTATTCGTCGACCGGTTATCCAACCTTTGATTCGTGGATCAATTCTATGAAAGGTGTGGATGGCATTCGTTTTAATTACAGCACTTCCGTTGGTAGTAATGGCCTGGTTCCCCAATTAAGAGGTGTAAGTGGATTTAGTGGGAACACGTCGGGTATGCTGGTCATCATTGATGGTTTTCCGCAGGATGGGTTTCCTGCCAATTACCCGATGACCAATATAGAATCGGTGAAGGTGATCAAAGACCCCGAAGAACTGACCAAATGGGGACCTGCCGCCACCGGTGGCATCATTATGATCACCAGCAAGCGCGCCGTGAAGGGAAAACTGCAGCTCAGTTATAGTTCCAACTTCGGTTATGCAGCGGCGCCCCGGTTTAACCGCAGTAAACTACGCCTGGCTTCTTCCGCCGATATGATCGACTATTTAAGGTCTGCATCAGATTCGGGGTTTATGGTGCTGGCAAATAAAAATGATCCACGTGTAGCTTTTAGCCTCAATCCTGCTGAGCGTATATTTTATGGCTGGCAGCTGGGCACACTGTCTGAGCATGACTATAACACCCAACTGGATTCGCTGGCCAGGCTATCCAATGAAAGCCAGTTAAAGCTGCTGCAACAAAATTCCTTTAACCAAAACCAGATGCTTACCCTTTCAGGAGGCAGCAATGCCTGGCGCTTCAGGGCTGCCGGTATTTACAACACCGACCGTAGCAGCGCCCTGGACAATTATGGCCGGACGTTCAGCCTGAATATGAACAACGACTTCTTATTATTTAAGAATAAACTGCGCGCGCAATGGTATGTGAATGTTGCTCAAACTACAGCCAGGGCCGGGGCCAACGCCGACTTCCGCAACCTGCAACCTTACCAGCTGCTTGTTGATCCGGAAACCGGGAAGTATGTATACGATTATTCTTCCTTTAACCCGGATGCCAATACCGCCCTTAAGAAATACGGGTATGAAGATCATGGCGCCAATATGCTGGAGGATGCACGGATAAACAGCCAGATCAGCAAAAATCTCCAGGTGCAGTCGAGGCTGACTACCGACTGGGATATCCTGCCCTCTCTCCGGTGGTCCACTTCACTGCAATATGATCTGCTGAATGGCAGAACAGAGGACCTGCAGGACGCAGCTTCCAGCGGGGCGAGGCAGTTGGTAAATGAATACGGCAGCCCTGTGTTCGACGACTTCGGCGCTCTTACCGGCATTGATTTTTATGTGCCCCGTGGGGGCATTATGCAAAAGCCATCTTTAAAAAACAGGGAATGGAATCTGAGATCCGCCTTGCTGTTTGATAAAAGTTTCGGGAAGCACCGTCTTGCTGTAACACTGGGTGGCGGCGGTTTTGGTAATGCATCACGCAGTCCTTCCTATGCGTCCATTTATGGTTATAATAAACAAACCCGCCAGGGCGAGGCCGTGCAGTTGCCATCGCCCGACCCTACTGCAGGTGTCCTCAATTTATTCAGCCTGCCCGACAGGTATTGGGAAGGTACCTATGGCAGAATGGTTTATCCGAATACATTACTAACGCCGCAGGCAGGCGATACTACTATCTCACGGGGGCTCAACTGGAACGGCAGCTTTTCTTATTCCTATGACGGTACTTATATACTGAGCGGCAAGTACAATACAACGTTAAATCCTGACTATGGCAATCCGCATCCCTATACCAACCTTACTAACTATTCCGCGGATGCCACCTGGCGGTTAAGCAGGAACCATTTTTTTCAGGCTCCTTCCTGGGTCAGTAATGTAGCCCTGTCGGCCGGCGTAAACGGAATCAGCATACCCGGTTTATCCACGCAAATTGCCGCGCAGCGTAACCGTCAGAGCAACTGGAATAACTATGGCGTTTGGGTAACCCGTTTTAACCTGCCCCAGCAAAGCGGACAAAGTTCGTACAACGTGTATGAGAAACTCGGGATAGGCCTGTTGGACGACCGTTATACTTTTGATATCAGCTACAACAGCTTACGCATCAATAATAATAGCGGAGATAAAAGCACCAATGGCCGCGAAATAAAGAATTATGTGGGCGCAAACGCACGGGTGAGACTGAGAGAAGGGCTCCTGCATTTATATGCGGGTTATGGCTATTCGTTGGACGGGAATCCTCAAACAAACATCAGGGTTGCTTATGACATCGGCAGGGAATCTTATTTTCATGCCGGCGCTATCAGCAAATTAATGGCGGATTTTACCCTGCAAAATATCAGTGGTTTTCAAGGCATGGAAATAATGACAGGCACCAATGCGCCGTTATCCGGCGGCGGATTTACGATGGCGGTAAATAGCAACTTCGGGCAGCTTCCCCCAACAATAAGAAACCTGGAAGCGCATACAACGCTGGGATTAGCCAATGACCGTTATCTTTTCGACTTCCGCTATTACCAGACAAACACTTCGGGGCTCAATAATTTTATCCCGGTTCCTACCGATCCTTCTACCGGCTTAGGAACAAAAATCAGTTATAGTGAGATAGTAAAAAAAGGAGTAGAGATGTACCTGCAAATAAAAGTATTGCAGCAGAAAGATTTTAAGTATGTGATTACGCTCAATGGCGCCTATAATAAGAATATTGCGAAAAAAGTGCCGTTGGTGAATTTTTCACAATCCGCTCGTTATTTAACGGACTATCGCAACGGTTACAGCACAGAGAACCTCTGGAGTTATCGCTGGGCCGGACTGGATGCTACGGGAAGCCCCATGATATATGACGCCAAAGGGCAGAAGACAGCCAGTCCCGACAGCGCTACGCTGGCTTCCTCGCTGGTGTACAGCGGCGTTACCCGCGCGCCTTTTACAGGTGGCCTTATACAGGAATGGGACTATAAAGGTTTTTTCCTGAGAGCAACATTGCTGCTGAATTTTGGTCATGTGATGCGGGAATACCTGCCGTCTCCCTCCAGAACGGCTGACAACAGTCTCCTGATCCGCGACCGTTGGCGGAAACCGGGAGACGAGGCCTTTACAGATATCGCGGCCATGTCGGGAAATGCAGATGAAGGCAGTACACGGAAATTCATTATCCAGAACTCATCGAACAGTATTATGTCTGCAGACAATATCCGTTTGCAGGAAGTGCAGATAGGCTGGCAGGTGTTATCCGGCGAAATACTGCAGCGTTATTTTATCAAAGATCTTACGGTATCCCTGCAAATGCTGAATGCCGCTTTATGGACCAGCAACAGGTTGCATGTGGATCCCCAGGCGGTGGCAAATACAGGGGAGATAGGGCTGCCGGTTCCCCGGCAATATATGTTCAGTGTTAATATGAAATTTTAAACAAGCGACAACGAACGAATATGAAAAGAAAATTTTTACGGCATAGTAGCCTGTCAGTGATGATCGCTGCGCTTTGCATACTCCTGCTCCTGTCGGCTGGTTGCAAAAAATTCTTTGATGTGCGTCCCAGCACTACCAGCATCAATCCTACTACGCTGGGGGATTTTGAAGAGATGCTGAATAATGATTCCATGGCGATATGCAATTACCTGTTGGCCGACTTCATGAGCGATGATGTACGGCTGGAAGATGCGCACCTGTCTGCCGATGCCGCTTCATCCTATACGCGTTCTTATTTATGGGAACAATCGATCTGGAAACCGGGTGATGCGGACTTTATGTACAACGCGTCGTATACCCGCATCCTGCAAATGAATATTATATTGGAACGGATAGGCCGTTCAGCAGGCAGCGAACAACAGAAAAATGTGATCCGTGCACAGGCGCAAATTAACCGTGCATGGTATTACCTGCAATTAGCCAGTTTGTATGGAACAGATTACCAGGCGGCAACAGCTGCCGCCGACCTGGCTGTTCCTTTGGTATTGTTTCCTGATGCCAGTGCACAACCGGTGAGGGCTACCGTACAACAGGTATACGACCAGGTTATCAGCGATCTGACGGCTGCAGTAGCCACGCCGGGTTTACCGGGTATGGGCCAGGATGTGGTGCATCCCGGCAAAGCAGCGGGGTATGCATTACTGGCAAGAATTTATCTGAACATGGCTAAATATCCGGATGCACTCAACGCTGCACAATCAGCATTAGCCATTAACAGCCAGCTGCTGAAATATACCCGGGATTATGCACCATCTTCCAGCCTGCTCGACCTGTCGAAGAATCCGGAAATATTACTTGCCAGGCTGTGCATCGATTATGATTTCTACAGCATCCGGCATACCGGGCTTAATATTAGTCCCAGCCTTCGTGCCGTACTGGACAGCAATGATATAAGGTTGCTCAACAATTTTGCAGATGGGGGACTTTATATTAACGGCCTCGCCTTTAGTGGAACAGCCTATGATTATAGCCTTGGCGTACCGGAAGTAATGCTGATAAAAGCAGAATGCCTCGCCAGGCAGCAGGATGCAGCGGGAGCGCTGGCGTTGGTGAATGAGCTTAGAAAAAACCGCCTGGTTACCTATGCCCCGCTGAACAGCAGTACAGATGTGCTGACCACGGTATTAGAGGAAAGAAGGAGGGAACTCTTTTATCACGGAGGGCTCCGGCTCTTTGATCTGAAAAGGCTGAACAGGGATAGCCGCTTTGCACAAACCCTGCAAAGGTTCGCCGATAACGGCACTACGCTGAAGGCCACATTAACCGCTAATTCACCGCGTTACCTGATGCCTTTTTCGCCCCTCATTATTGCTAATAACCCCGCTATTATACAGAACCCACGGTAAAATCAGCGTCATGATAACGATGAACCAGTCGATAGAAAATCAGTTACGTCCCGCCAATGAAGCGGGAACAGATCGTATGTGTTTTGAAGACGAAGCAGGATTTAATGAAATCGTACGATGTTATTCCACGAAGCTGCTCACCATTGTTACTTATATCACCCGGAGCCGGCAAACAGCGGAGGATATTGTACAGGAAACTTTCCTGCGGTTGTGGGAAAAACGGGTGGCAATCACACCGGATAATGTGGGCGGCTGGCTATATAGAGTGGCCACTAACCTGGCCATGGGACATTTGAAAAGAGAGTCCTGCAAAACCAGGGTATATGCTTCTTTACGTACATCGCAGCAGGAATTTTCTACCGAAGTGGAAGAGCGTTTGGTACAAAAAGAAAACAGGATTGTTTTAAATAAAATATATGCCCGGCTACCTGAACAACAACAGGCCGTATACCACCTGAGCAAAGTGGGCGGGCTCTCCAGGGATGAAATTGCGCATCATTTGAAGATCTCTCCGCATACTGTTAAAAACCATCTGGGCAGAGCCGTTCAATATATAAAAGAACATATTGGCGGGGTTACCCTCTTCATTTTATTTTTCGTTTTTAACAATATATTTTTTAATCGCACTAGTACAAAAGTGAAGTCTGATAGTTTATATACTATACAGCAACAGGCAAACGGCAAACCAATATTCCCTTTAAAATCAGGTGTGTCCGAATTAATGAAACTGGCGCTGAAATAAGGCCGTCATTGATCCGGATGGGTGAATGAATTCGTGGAGCATTTCATGAAACAGGATTCGCTATGCCTAAAGAAAAAGAAATTATTCAACAATTAATATAAAAAACATGAGATCAAGAACACTCTTACTGGCCGCTATGATGATCTGCGGAACATTTGCTGCACACGCACAACAGGATAATACAAAACAGTACCAGAAAATAGAGCAGCTGTTTGCTGCGATGAACCTGGAAGAAGCCTATAAGCAATCAGCTATTGTGGCGGCCGACCAAACCGCTGCAGGTTCGCCGCAACTGGCTGGAAAGAAGGAAGAAGTGCGGGCCTTTTTTATCAAATACGCGTCGTATCCGGCCTGCAAAAATGACCTGCTGAAGTTGTACGCAAAATATTACAGTACGGAAGAAATAGAAGTGCTGACAGCATTTTACAAAACATCGGCCGGAAAGAAACAGCTGACCACTGCTGCCCAGTTACAGATGGAATCGGCGCAAATGATGAGTAGCAACCTGCAGGCCCACGCGGAAGAATTGAATAAATTAAATACGCCTGCTGCCGGCGGTCCTCAGACCCGTTAGTTGTACCGTACAAACCGCCGTTATTGCGCAACGTATTTAACAAGCAAATTGTCAAACGAATAAATTTATGACTTCCATTTTAAGAACGGAAAATCTTTCTCACCGGTATTCCAGTACCTGGGCCATCCGCGACATCAATATTGAGGTGGGGCAATCAGGCATAGTAGGCTTGCTGGGCTCAAACGGCGCCGGCAAATCTACCACCATGAATATTATTTGCGGTGTGCTGAATCAAACGGAAGGAAGCGTGTATATCAATGGCATTGATCTCAGAAAGCATCCGGAGGCGGCGAAGAAAGAGATCGGGTTCTTACCGCAGAATCCTCCGTTGTACACGGATCTCACTATCGACGAATACCTCACCTACTGCGCGCAACTCAGGCTGATGGAAAATGATAAGATCAAACCGGCTGTGGAAGAAGCCAAGGAACGTTGCGGCATCACACACTTCAGCTCCCGGCTCATCAAAAACCTGTCAGGTGGCTACCGTCAGCGGGTTGGTATTGCGCAGGCTATTATCCACAAGCCCAAACTTGTGGTGATGGACGAACCTACCAACGGGCTTGATCCCAACCAGTTGATTGAAGCCAGAAAACTGATCAGGGAAATAGCCATCGATCATTCTGTGCTTTTATCCTCGCATATCTTGTCCGAAATCAATTTGCTCTGCAAAGAGATCATCATGATAGAGGCGGGCCGGATGGTGTTTTCAGACAGTATGGATGCGTTCAATAATTATGTGCAGTCGAAAATTATGCTTTTACGCATGGACAACCCTCCGCCGAAAAGCGACCTGTTAAAAATTCAGGGCGTTACCCAGGTGGAATTTATGACGGACAAACAAGCGAGGGTTTATTTCGATGGCAGTCATGAAGATATTTCGGACCGGCTGATAAGGGCGAGTGTGGAACAGGGGTGGAAGTTAAAAGAGATAGCGCTTGACAAGGGCCTGCTCGATGATGTTTTCAAACAACTATCCTCCCAGTCTCCACAATAAAGCGCAACTAATGAAGACGATATTTCAAATAGCAAAGAATGAGCTTCGTAACCTGTTCTATTCACCAATAGCCTGGTTTCTGCTGATTGTTTTCCTGGTGATGTGTGCGTATTTTTATACCGGCACCACTTATACCTGGGCCAAGCTGGCCCACCTGGCGTATTCCAATGATCCTAACTGGGTTTGGCGTGCCACGCAATCCGGGACTTCGAGTATTTTCCTGGATGGCGACGGTATCCTGGTCAATGTATTACAGAGCATCTATTTGTTTGTGCCCCTTCTTACGATGGGGATCATCAGCCGCGAGATCAACAGCGGGACCATTAAACTGCTGTACTCTTCACCGGTTAAATTAAGCCGGATCATCCTTGGGAAGTATCTTGCATTGATGATCTATAACCTGCTGCTGGTCCTTATCCTCAGCATTTTTATTATCTCCGGGTTTTTCGATATCAAATCGCTCGACTATGGCCCGCTATTATCGACACTGTTTGGGTTTTACCTGTTGTTGTGCGCTTTTACGGCCATCGGTTTTTACATGTCCAGTCTGACAACCTATCCCATTGTGTCTGCCATCGCCAGTTTTACGGTGTTTTTTGTACTGATGAGTATCGGGCGCTTATGGCAACAGTATGATTTTGTAAGAGATCTTACCTGGTTCCTTTCTATTGCGGGACGTACTGAAAAAATGGTGATCGGCCTGATCACTACTAAAGACGTGATCTACTATCTTATTATCATCTACCTGTTTATCAGTTTTACGTTATTAAAACTGCAGGCCGGGCGTGAAGCCAAACCCTGGCTTGTAAAAGCCGGCAGATACGTGGCAGTGATCGTGGTGGGCCTCTTGATGGGCTACATCAGTTCGCGTCCCCGCTTTACCGGGTATTGGGATACCACCGCCGGGCAAATCAATACACTCCTTCCGCACTCACAGAAAATTATCAAATCATTCGACGATAGTCCGCTTGAAGTAACGCTGTACACCAATTTACTTGGTGCCGCTGCGCAGCATGGCCTTCCGGAATGGCGCAATATTTACCTGAAGCGCTGCTGGGAAAATTATCTCCGTTTTAACTGGAACATCGATTTTAAGTATGAATATTATTACGATGTTGACAGCACCGATGCGACCAACACTGTTTTCAAACAGTTTCCGGGAAAGAGCCTGGAACAGATAGCAGGGGAAGTAGCGAAAGTGCTCAAAGTGGATGTATCCTCCTTTAAGCCTCCGGCGGAGATGCGCAAGCTCATTGATCTTAAACCGGAAGGTTACCGCCTTGTGATGCAACTGAAATATAAAGACCGCGCTGTTTTCCTGCGGACATATGGCAGTGTCGAATGGCCCAGCCCTGCAAATATCGATGTAGCACTGGAAAGGCTGCGTGGTGTTAAAATGCCGAAAGTAGCCTTTGTTAGCGGAGACCTGGAACGTAGTATTTACAAGCGTGGAGAACGGGAGTTGTTCCTCCAGGTAATAAACAACGATAATTCCGGGGCATTGGTGAATACCGGCTTTGATGTGGACACCGTTAACCTGTCTACACAGGACATTGCGCCTGATGTGACCACGGTGGTACTGGCCGATCCAAAAATGGAATTAGGCGCTGCTGCATTGAGCAAACTTAAAAGCTATATAAGCAGGGGGGGTAATATGCTGATACTGGGCGAACCCGGTAAACAACATATTTTGAACCCCGTACTTGAGGAGACCGGCGTTCAGTACGTGAACGGCAAGCTGGCACAGCCCGGCTATAATAATGCGCCGGATATGGTGACGCCTTATATGACGGCGGCAGGCCTCCGTATTGCGCATGAAGAACCCGCCTTGCTGATGAATCGTTTATGGTCCAACGGCGTGTATGACGACACGCTAAAAATACAGATGCCTTCCGCTATGGGAATTGCTTATTCATCGGATAGCGGCTTTACCGCAAAACCATTGTTTGCAACGGTTCCCGGAGCCGTATGGTCAAAAGCCGGAAAATTTGTAACGGACTCCGTTGCCCCGGTATTCAGTCCGCAGGAAGGCGACATTCAGTTTAACGCTTTTGCTACCTGTATTCAGCTAACGCGGCAAATCAATAACAAGGAACAACGGATGATTGTGTGTGGCGATGCCGACTTTCTTAGCGACAGGGTATCATACGCGGGTTGGGTGAGCAGGACATTCTACTGGTGGCTGAGTGATGGCCGTATGCCGCTTTACTCAATCTATCCGTATGCCAGCGACAATATGCTGCTGCTCAGCCCGGCCAGGGCAACGGTACAAAGAATAGCATACCTGTGGGTATTGCCTGGTATATTAATCTTCCTGAGCACTGTATTGCTGATCAGGAGAAAAAGGAAATAAATAAGCGCACCCATGAAGTTATTATTTAGAATTGCAAAGAATGAATTCCGGTACCTGTTTTACTCACCCATTGCATGGTTTCTGATCATCGTGTTCCTGGTGCAATGTGCGCTCGTGTATACGAGTCCTGTTTATGACCTGGCACTTTACCAGGATATGGTGCTGAAAAACAATCCCATGCCCAGAATATCGATGGCGACGGAATCATTAACCCTCAAGGTTTTCCTGATGGGTGGCATATTCTCCCGTGCGATAGGAAATCTGTATCTCTTTATCCCTTTGCTCACTATGGGGTTGGTGAGCCGGGAAATCAATAACGGGACGGTTAAGTTATTGTATTCTTCGCCGGTTCAGCTGCGGCAGATTGTACTGGGAAAATACCTGGGTATTATGCTTTACAGCCTGCTGCTGATAGGGATCATCGGAATTTTTATGATCACCGGAATTTTTAATATTAAAGATGCTGATTACGGCATATTGTTTTCTGCCGCCCTGGGTTTTTACATGATTGTATGTGCTTATTCAGCCATCGGGTTATTTATGTCCAGTCTTTCCACTTACCAGATCGTATCGGCGCTCGCCAGTTTTACGATCATTTTTATCCTCAGCCGGATCGGTGGACTGTGGCAGAAATATGATTTTGTAAGGGACCTTACCTATTTCCTGTCTCTTCAAAACCGTACCGGGAAAATGTTGCAGGGATTGGTCACCACTAAAGATGTCATCTATTTTATAGTGGTTTCATCGATGTTCGTTGGCTTTACACTGATAAAACTAAGGAATGGCAGGGAAGTTAAACCCTGGTACATAAAAGCAGGCCGCTTTGCAGGCGTTTTTGCGGCAACCCTTATAATAGGCTATGTCACTTCCCGCCCGGCACTCACCGGTTACTGGGATACCTCCGCCACCAAAATGAATACCATACATCCCCGTACACAGCAGCTCCTGAAGGAAATGGGTGATACCACGCTGGAGGTTACGCTGTATACCAACCTGGTAGACCGCATGGTATCTAGTGGACTTCCCGACGTGCGGAATGTAAATTACCTGGGCGATTTCTGGGAAGCCTACTTACGTTTTAAGCCCGGTATCTCATTTAAGTATGAATACTATTACGATAACGACGCTAAAGCAACGGACAGCGCATTGTATAAAATGCTTCCTGGTAAAAGCCTGAAACAGATTGCAACGGAGTTTGCAGAATCGCTGGACATGGACTTGTCGATGTTTAAGACACCGGAAGAAATGCGCAGGATGATTGATCTTAAACCCGAGGGCTATCGCCTGATCATGCAATTAAAATACAAGGGACGCACCGAATACCTGCGCACTTTTGAAGATAATTTTGTATGGTCCGATGAGCAGAACATGAATGCGGCCCTTAAGCATTTATTATATGGAGATGTACCAAAGTTATTATTTGTAAGCGGCGAGCTTGAGCGCAATATTTATAAAAAAGGGGAGCGGGAATATGCTTTTCATACCACGTTAAAAATAGCGCGCAATGCTTTGGTGAATATGGGCTTTGACGTAGATACCATCAACCTTGCCACGCAGCATATTCCGGAGGGGATTACGGCACTTATACTGGCCGATCCCAAAATGGACCTGAGTCCTGCTGTGCATGATAAACTTAAAAACTATATCGATGCAGGTGGTAATATGCTGATCACCGGTGAACCCGGCAAACAATATGTACTCAACCCATTGCTGAAGCAAATCGGCGTGCAACTGATGAATGGGCAGCTGGTGCAGCCAACGTATAATGAAACCCCCGACAGGGTAATGCCCTATCTCACAGCAACAGCGGCCGGTCTTGCTGAAGAGCCTCTGGTGCTGTACTTGCGGAAGATGCTACAGGCGCATAATACCCCTGATTCAGTACAAACGCAGATGCGCGGGGTTGCGGGAATTTCCTACGCCGGGGATAGCACCTTTAAGGTGGCGCCCTTGGCTATGACCAGTCCTGGTCGTGTATGGCTGAAAGCGGGCGACCTGGTAACGGATTCCACGCTTCCTCCATTTAACCCGCTGGCAGGCGATATAAAACAAGCTTCCTTTCCCACCATGGTGCAATTAACAAGGTCCATTCATGGGAAAGAGCAACGGATCGTTGTGTGTGGCGATGCCGATTTTTTGAGTAACAACCAGACGGGGGACCACTCTGTTGGCAGGGCACTTTATAGCTGGTTAAACTATAACCAGTACCCTGTTTATACACCGCGTCCACAACCGGAAGATACCCGTTTACAGATCAATGCGGCTATTGCCGGTGTACAGAAAATTGTATACATATGGGTGCTGCCGGGTGTGATACTGTTACTGGGCACCATACTACTGATCCGCAGGAAACGCAAATAAGCATACTTCTACTAAATACACATCAGATGTTACGAACCGACGAACAAACCATAGACGACCTTGGAATATTTGGAAAGAAAAGCGGCAGCGGGATTTATGATATCTATAACCGCTCGCACACCAGGGGCGGCGAGGCCTTACTGGAAGAGATGTTCCGCAGCCCTTTGTCTGATAAGGACACTATCAACCGGCGCAGCAGCATCATCGAAAATTTTGCGCGGCTGGGCATGTCCTTCCCTTACAATGCTTCGTTATTTGACATGGCGGAGAAGTATCTTATCAGCGGGGAAAAAAATGCAAAAAGCAAAAACGATCCAACCTTACTCGGTGAAAAAGAGGTGCAAAACGGGGTAGGAGCGGTAATAGAGCTTATCCGGCTTACGAAAAAATTTGTTGAGCAGCCAGATGTGAAAAATATACCTGCTTACGCATCGGAGTGTGAAGCCATTACCCGGTTGCTGGCGGATCCTGTTTTTGAACCTGCACTCAAAGAACAACCCAAAGGAAAACTGTCTTATGGTGCTGTTACGGCTTATGATGCCCTGTTCAGGGTAAGCGACCGGCCCAAGGTGGAAAAATTGCTAGGCTGTATCTACTACCTGGATGTGTATATGTCTGTTGCCAAAACAGCTACAGAAAGGAATTTTATTTTCCCAAAGGCGTTGGACAAGGGATTGTGCGAACTCAAACTGGAAGGCGTATATCATCCCGCATTAAAGAACCCGGTTGGCAATGATATTACGATGAACGCTGCACAGAATGTGATTTTTCTGACCGGCGCCAATATGGCTGGTAAGTCCACCTTTCTCCGTTCCTTGAGTACCGCTTTGTACCTGGCGCATATGGGATTCCCGGTGGCTGCAAAAGCTATGACCTTCTCCGTTATGGATGGTATTTATACCACGGTGAACCTGCCCGATAACCTGGGCATGGGCGCCAGCCATTTTTATGCGGAGGTACTGAGGGTGAAAAAAATGGCGACAGAGTTAAGCTCCGGGCAATCATTTTTTATTTTATTCGATGAACTGTTCCGCGGTACCAATGTAAAAGACGCCCATGAAGCCACTGTTGCTGTTACAAATGGCTTTGCAACAAAACAAAACAGCATGTTCATTATTTCCTCGCATATCGTGGAAGCAGGAGAGGAGCTTAAGAAAAAAAGCAACATCGACTTTCTTTACCTGCCCACACGAATGAACAACCATGTACCGGAATATACTTACACACTGGAAAAAGGTATTACAGATGACCGGCACGGCATGGTGATCATCCGTAATGAAGATATCCTGAACATACTGGAGAAAGGGAAGAAGAAAAGAGCGCCGGAGTCAGCATCTCAAAAGGTGAAGCCAGTATAAATCAGCCAGGAGCCGTTTGGGAATTAATCACCGGTAAAAAAAATAACTGTTCGTATGAGTTTTGGAATCGACAAACAAACCCTTGATGAACTGAACCTGCTGGGTAAGTTCCGGCAGGGATCAGTATATCATTTATTTAACCGCGTAAAAACGCGTGGTGGAGAGCAGCTGCTTGACAACATGTTCCGCTTTCCTTTGAATAGTGAAACCGCGATCAATGAGCGGAGCAGTATTTTTCAGTATTTCCAGCAGGCAAAGCTCTCTTTCCCCTTTGATGTGCAGCAGGTAAGCCTTATGCGGGAGTACCTTGATATGCAGGCGAATAAAAATGCTGCGCTGGTATTGGCTGGTACACTAATTAAAAAATGGCTTTCTACGCTGACAAGGGACGAACAGTATAAAAAAAATGTACAGGGATTACAGGCAACTATCATTACCCTGAACAAGTGCCATGCTTTTGTAACAGCTATGTATCCGGCGGAAAATCCCTATTATTCCCGTGTGCAGGCAATGAAGGATATCTTATCGGATAGGCGGATTGAAATCCTTCGGAATATCGACATCTACCAGGCATTGCCGATAAAAACCTTAGCCAGTTACGATCATCTGTTGAAGGGAAGGCTGCACCGGCAAATGGAAGATATTTTACAATTTATTTATGAAACAGATGTATACATTTCCGTGAGCGCTGTGGCGGCAGAAAAAGCATTCAGCTATGCCCGGGCGCTGCCGCCGGAAGCCAATGTGTTATCGGCTTCGGGGCTTGCCCATCCATGTATCGACGGGGCCGTAGGCAACCGGATCTTCATGGATGCAGACAGTAATGTATTATTCCTCACAGGAGCTAATATGGCAGGTAAATCCACGCTGATGAAATCGGTGGGTATCGGATGTTACCTGGCGCACATGGGCTTCCCGGTGGCGGCGGAGCGCATGGAATTCTCCGTGAGGGAAGGATTGTATACCTCCATCAATGTGGCAGATAATATCGGTCTCGGCTACAGCCATTTTTACGCCGAGGTAGTAAGAGTAAAACAGGCCGCGGAAGCGGCGGCGAGCGGCAAAAGGCTGCTGCTCATGTTTGATGAGCTGTTTAAAGGAACGAATGTAAAAGATGCTTACGACGGTACACTTGCTGTAACGGAGGGTTTTTCCGGTTACGAAGAATGCCTGTTCATCGTTTCTACACATATTATTGAAGTGGGCGAAGCGTTGAAGTACCGCGGCAATATTCATTTTGTATACATGCCTACGGTGATGGATGGCGCTTATCCCCGTTATACTTACCAGTTGCAGGAAGGGATTACGGAAGACCGGCAAGGGATGATGATTATCCGCAACGAAGGTATCTTAGAACTGTTGTACAACAAATCATCATGACTAAAAATACATGCTTATTAACGGGCATCCTTATAGTATCCGGATTATTGCGGGCCGGGGCGCAAAGTTCATCTACCGCCGATATGTACACCAGCTATCAGCACTACTATAGTGGCTTGAAATTTATGCCTCCCGGTAAAAGTGCCATGATACAGGATTTGAAGGACAGCACAGCACTGCTGGCCGACGAAGCATCTCCGGCAGGAAATAAAATCAAACTCCTTCCCGCCACCACCAAGGCACTGGCCGATGAAGAAATTTATGCCAGGAGGAAAAGCAGTGTATTCATTGTGGGGAAACTGCAGAAGACCGTGAACAGCACAGACCCGTTATCGTTCGCTTTAACAGGCACTGCTTTCGCGCTAAACGCCGATGGGATATGTGTAACCAACTATCATGTATTGAAAGGCATTATTGTAAATGATAGTCCGGATGCTGTGAAAGACAGCGTTTACTTTATTATTACCTGGGACAAACAGCTCTATTTCATAGAAAAGATACTCGCCTATTCCCAAAACAATGATCTCGCCGTTTTCAAGGTGAATACCAATGGTAATAAACTCCTGCCGGTACCGATAGGGAAGCCTGCGGAAGTAGGGGCGGCCGTTTACTGCATTTCCCATCCTACCGGTTATTTTTATTATTTCAGTAAAGGAATGGTAGCAAGAAATGTGACCATCAGTGCCCGGCAGACAGCGGCCGGCTATAATCCACTGGGTAAGCCGCCCATCCGGATGGAGATTACCGCCGACTATGGCGTGGGTTCAAGCGGGGGACCAGTATTGGACAAACGCGGTAATCTTGTTGGAATAATTTCGGCTACCATGCCGCTGGGATCCATGATTAAAGACGATACAGGTAACGTTACAGGGCACCAGCAAATGGTGATAAAGGATACTTTGCCCGTGAGTGCATTATTGGAGTTGCTGGGCAATTAAAATCTTCAAAAGATCTGTCGGTAATTTCCAGATAGTCTTATATTTAGATGTGAGATTAAAATGGGAAATACTATCCGGAAGGCGATTTCATCCCAGGCTTTATTGATTACACTATAAAAAGTAATGTATGAAATTTCTTTCCCTGCAACCATTTGTTCCTTCGGGAAGTGATTTTGAAAGATCAAAGCAGTTATTTTCAGCGTTAGGGTTTAGTATCAGTTTTGAGGCACCAGGTTATGCCGGTTTTGAGAAAGACGGCTGCCGGTTTATTTTGCAGGACTACGATGTTCCTGACTTTGCCCAAAACTTTATGATCACTGTACAGGTTGAAAGCGTAAGTGAATTCAGAAGTGAAGTGATCGATAAAAAACTGCCGGATCTGTTCGGGATACGGATCGGTGAAGTAACACAGCAGCCTTACGGAAAAGAAGTGAATATTATTGATATAGCAGGTGTGTGCTGGCATTTTGTTGAATAATTTATTTGTATTTTTTATTTGAGCCTATTGTTTTCGTTTACAAAACCTGCAATATGAACAAAGAAATACAGGCCTACAATGATTCATTGTCAGCCGCAGATAAGGCTATTGGTGATAAGCTGGCCCGGGAAATTAACAAGTATCTGACCAACGCAGAAAGTAAAATATGGCACCGGCACCCGGTGTGGTTCCTGAATGGCAATCCCATTGTTGGGTACAGTAAATTAAAAGACAGTGTGCGCCTGTTATTTTGGAGCGGACAATCGTTTGAGGAAGAAGATCTGCAACCGGAAGGTACTTTCAAGGCCGCAGAGGCGCGGTACACCGATGTAAAACAGATAGACACCGGGCTGCTAAAACGCTGGCTCGAAAAAGGCACAAAGATCCAATGGGATTATAAAAATATCGTCAGGCGGAAAGGTGTGCTGGAACGATTGCTGTAGCAGCGTTTTAGCTTTCTATACCGTAACCCGCTGCAATAACTTCCTGCTTTCTTTACTCACAAAAGTAATCGGCACAAACTTGTCTGTAGGTGCGCCGATATAATATACGGTCCATTCCGGATCGTGATGCGACAGCATTTCACTGATACAATCTGCCCGGTGGCCCATGGGATTGGAACAATCGTCCCAGTAAAACAATTCTACCCGGTAGTGCAGCTGCTGCTTCTGGTTGTTGATGGTCACTTCAACTTCAATCTCCTGCTTACCCGGGAGTGGGGGAATAGGAATCACGATGTGGCTCATGGTGTTGTTGTTATACAAGCGTTTCCGCAAGAAGGTTGCCATATCCGGGCAGTATGCACATACATCACTTATGTATAATTGTTTCCTATAATTGTTCATACACGGGCGCGGGGTGTCCGAAAACGGACAGTTTAAAGCAAAAAGGTCAACGGGGGGCACTGTTATTGAATAGCGCGTTAGGCGGATACCCGAAATAATTTTTAAATGCACTTGAAAAATGCGACAGGTTTTCAAAGCCTACTTCAAAATAAACGTCAATGGGTTTCCGCTTCTTTTCCGACATCTGGTAATGCGCCAGCTGCAGTCTTTTTTCTGTCAGCCATTTTTGCGGCGTGGTATGATAGGTCTTTTTAAAATCCCTTCTGAAAGTCGCCAGGCTCCGGCCGGTTAGGTAGCCAAACCGGTCCATCGTCATGTTAAACATGAAATGCCGCTCCATAAAATCGGAAAGATCTATTTTCCCCGGCTCGTCAAAGTCGGCCAGGAGGCCATCCACGCTTTTGTCGATAGACCTCAGTATGCTGATGGCTTCTTCAATTTTAATAGCAGCGATATCCCGCGGAAGGTTTTCTCCCAGATCAAAATAGGGGATCAGGGAAGCAAGACAACTTTCCAGCAACGGGTGTTTGGAGAAGTGATATATTTTTGAATGAGAGGCCGTTCGCCCGGCTGCTTTATGCCGGGAATAAAAATCCCGCAGCCTTTCTTTGGTTAAATGCATGGCTACTGCTTTATGCGGCATCCCGTTTTTCGGGTAATTGATCACCGTTGTCAATTGATTGCGTGGAATCAGGAAAATATCGCCGGTATTAAAAGTATAGGCAGCATCAGCCTGTATAATTTTTGTTTCACCAGAGATAAACCAAACCAGGATATGGTGTTCAAATATTACTTCCGTTTTGAACCCTTTGCCGTTAAACTCCGACAGCTTGATATCCGGCGTAATATATTTCGTTTCAAACTCCATTTTTTAACAATAGATTTAAGCCGAATATAAGAATTCGGCTTGTGAGAGAAGATTTTAATTGTGGGTAATTATCACTTGACAGGAAATGCAATACCCGTTAGTTTTTCCGTTAATGCCCACAGCTTCCTGGCATTTTCAGCATCCACCGAATAAGGTTTTACGCCTCTCAGGGAAGAAGGATCGTTATAGTTGTGTGCAATATTTCCTTCATCCGGTCCGGCTACGTCTGCATCCTCGCAGTATACGCCACCTATGTCATTTAACCGGGGGGTAGTTGCGCACCATACGGATGTTGCAGCGCCCTGCTCGATCGTTTTGAGTGTGGCCGCAACCTCCGGCCGGATATTTCCCGCTTCATCATGCGTACCCATTTGCTGGAACAGGGCTATGGGCGCAACACGACCGAGGTCCGTACCATTTACCGATCCGGGATGCACGGAAAAAGCACGTACGCCAAACACTTTGCCGCGATGATCAAGTTCCACCGTAAAAAGATTATTCGCTGTTTTTGATTGTCCATAGCCCTGCAATGTTTCATACTCCCGGGAGCTAAAATTCGGATCGTCAAAATTGAAGGGCGCCATCTGGTGACCGTATGATGATACATTCACCACACGCGCACCACTGCTTCTTTTCAGAGCAGGCCAGAGTTTTGCTGTTAGCTGAAAATGACCTAAGTGGTTGGTGGAAAGTTGTGACTCATAACCCCGTTTATCGCGTTGCAGAGGTACCCACATAATACCTGCATTATTAACCAGTATATCCAGTGTATTATTGGCAGAAAGGAATTTTTCTGCAAAAGCATTGATAGACGCAGGGTCCATAAGATCCATTGCTTCGATGGTTACGTTACTGATCCCTTGTAGATTATTGGCCGCTTTGCGGATATCACGGGCGGGTACTGTCACCTTTGCGCCGGCGGCAACAAACGTTTTAACAGTTTCAAGTCCTATGCCTGCATAGCCGCCGGTAACAATAGCTGTTTTACCGCTGAGGTCAATACCCTTTATCACGTCGTGTACGGTAGAGGTGGCGTTAAACCCGGAGTGGATAGGTTGCTGAAGGGCGCCGTTATAATTGTCTTTTAAATTCATCGTTTTAAATTTTATGAAACAAAGCTAGCGACAGCCCGATGAAACCGTTTTGTTTAAAACGTCAAAGTACTTTGTTTAAAACGTCATTTATTATCCGGTTTGGTAACAGTCATTAAGCATCTGCTCCGCAGTCTGATCATCGCGGAATTTCGGAATTAGTTCAAATCAATCTTTTCCTATATTGCAGTATGAAAATATTATTGATAGCCATAACGCTAACCGGTTTCTGCAGCTGCTACAATAGTAAGGAAGGCTATGATGAAAGCCGCGAATTGGTGCCCAATCCTGAGGGATATAAGAAAGATACCTTTATTCAATCATCCGCGGACACCGTTGCCCGGATAGATACTGTTAGCAAGAAAAAATAAATATTTTAAATATGGCAGAGAAGACCATCTTTTATTCCGAATCAGATAATCCGGAAATGATTAAAGCCTTTCATAAAGCACAGGAAACATTTAAGTATTTCTGGAGAGAACTTTCCTGGGAGTACCGGCGAATTGTTCCTGCATTAGACCTGGCTTGTGTTAAAATAGCCTTCATGCAAAATGTGGCGCATCAAACAACTCCGCTGGTAGAGCATATGTGGATTAATGAAGTGGAATTTGATGGCGATATGATTAGCGGCGTACTTATAAATGATCCGACTGAGCTGACAAATATCAAGAATGGAGACTTTGTGGAAGTACCGCTAAGTCAGGTCAGCGACTGGTTATTCAGCAGCCAGGGAGATACCTATGGAGGATTTACCATACAGCTGTTAAGGTCCACCATGGGCAAGTCGGAACGTAAGCAACATGATGAGGCCTGGGGATTGAATTTTGGGAACTACCAGGATATTCAGCTCGTTTATGGACAAAAGGAACACCCGGAACATCTTATTGAGCACCCTATGAGTATTAATATGAAGGATAGCTTAGTGAAATTTCTACATGAGCATCCGCAGGAAATAACTAATCAGAACGAAGCCGGGTATACACTTTTGCACAGGGAAACAATATCAGGCAACCGGAGTTCTGTTGAAATTTTGTTGCAGCTGGGGGCGGATAAAACCATTAAAACCGGTAAAGGAAAAGTAGCATTGGATTTTGCAAAGCAGCTTGGTTGGGAACACCTGGTTCCATTGCTTTAGTAACTTTATTTAAACTCCCATGAAAGAACTGATCAGCAATAAAGACTATGAGGGAATCGAAAAGGCGCTCTCTCAAAATCCTTCACTGGCTAATGAAGGGATTCCTTTTGATGAAAAGAATACGACCAAAGCCCATCCGTTGCATCGGATCTGTGACGGCGTATTTGCCCATACTTATACGGATCAGGAAGCCGTGGAGATGGCCCGGATATTTTTAGCGCATGGCGCAAACGTTAATGGCAATGAGTTGACCGAAGGACGCGACACGCCGCTGATTGCAGCGGCCAGTTTGCATGCGGAGGAAGTAGGTATTTTATACATAGAAAATGGCGCGGCTATTGATCATGCCGGTTGTCATGGCGGAACGGCTTTGCACTGGGGTGCCTGGACAGGACAGGATAAGCTGCTAGCAAGACTGATCCGGGAAAACGCAGACATTCATAAACGATGTATAGATTTTAAAGGAACCCCGCTTTTGTGGGCTGTTCACGGGCTCAAACACGGAGGCCCGGAAAACCGGCATCACCAGGTTGAATGCGTGCGGTTGCTGATAGCAGCAGGCGCCGACAAAACCGTTCCCAATATAGACGGCACCACCCCATTGGAATTTCTTGAGGAGGCCGATAAGGACTTAATTGACCTGTTAAAATAAACGGACTTACTTTTGCCCGATGCCTGCCAGCGCGCTCAATTCAAATTCAAAAGCCGCTGGTCCGAACCGTTGAATAAGCTGTTGCTCCAGTTCATTTGCCACGCGATCGTAGGAAGCAGGCGCCTTTTCCTTTGCCTGCCGGCCCAGCGGATGCTGGTGAAAATAACTGTTTACCACATGTTTGGCAGAAGGGGCATGTCCTTTAATTTTCAGATACACGGCTTTATGGCTGGTAAATCCGGCTTCTTTAAGGTAGTTGTTCAGCACTTGCGGATCATGCAGCGCGAACGGTGTATGGAAGCGGCTTGTATCTTCTCCTTCAAATAAGGGAATAATTGTTTCGTCGATCAGCAGTTTAAATAATTCCATGCTGCCAGTATGATCCCAGGTAGTGAACACAAAATGACCGCCGGGCTTCAGTACACGGAATGCTTCATTCACGCCGCCCTGCTTATCCGGCAGGAACATTAATCCAAACTGGTTTACAACCAGGTCGAAGGACTGATCTGCGAAAGGTAATGCCTGCGCATCGGCCAACTGAAAAGTTATAGCAGAATGATTTAATTGCTGTTGCGCCAACTCCAGCATATCAGGGTTGATATCGGTAGCCGTGATACGGGTAGATGCAGGAAAGTTTTCCCGGAGGTGTTTGGTGAGCCTGCCGCTTCCGGATGCTATTTCCAGGATAGACGTTGCGGGAAGGGTAACAACATGTGGCAGCAACGCTTTGGCCGATGGTTCAAAAATGAGAGGACCCAGGTGTTCCTCATAGTTGGAAGCGTCGTTTCTTGTAATTTTATATACTTCTTTATTCATAACTGTGTATTTAAAAAGATGCCTGTTGAGGTTTTGAAGTGGTAAAATAACATTTTTTCTTACTTTTACCTTCTTACCTAGCTAAAGAAGGAGATCGCAGCCGGAAAGTTTTTTCGATGGTAGAAAGTTTGTAATCATTATCTGCCATGCGTTTAATACTTCTTTCATTATGCCCTGTTACAAAAGCTACTTTAGCCGGCTCTGTTACCAGCCTTTTTATAGCCGGGATTGAAACTGTTAGGTAATTCACCAGCCTTCCAACAGGATGATATCGTTATTAGCTTTTCGGGAGCAGGCAGTATTGCCGGCAACGCCAACAATGACTATCACATCACGCCGCTGATTGTAAGCAACACCGCCAATACATTCAAACGCACGGCGCCTATCGACGACAGCCTGCGTACCGCGGTATTCACGCCGGAACTTAACGATGAGCGGGGTGCTTTCCCGATGACAGTCGCTTTAACAAGAGAACATAATGGCCGTCAGCAACGGATCATTGTTTCGGCAGATGCCGACTTTATGAGTAATGCCGAGCTGCTGAGAAATAATATCCGCACCGCCAATTTTCTTTTTACCACGGAGTTGTTCCGTTGGTTCACTTATGGATTATTCCCGGTGGATACTTCCCGCCCGCCGTTAACAGATAGCGACCTGCGGATCAGTTAGTGCTTTCCGGGTATTTAAATATACCTGGTTCACGGTAGCCGCCTGTGAGTACTTTGGCGTTTAAGATTATGCATTATATTTGCCGGCAAAATGTTGTGCATTTTTGTTAATCATCGAACAACATTTCTTGTTACCCACGTAAGTTACTTAAGCCAATGTATATGATCCGTTATTTCGTGAAACGAATACCAGCCGTCGTCCTTGTTATCAGTGGAATGCTGTCCACCGCTTCCGGTCAGAATAGCTCAACAGCAGATAATGCGTTAACCCTGCTTATGGAAGGAAACTTTGCAAAAGCAAAAACTCTTGCCGGGGAAGCCATCAGCTCAGGAAAGAACGCTGGCCTGGCCTATGCCGTTCGCGGGCGGGCAAAGATTGCTACAAATGAGGTGACCTCCGCACAGCAGGATATTAATGAAGCCATCAAACTTAGCCCGGATAACGGCGTCTATTACACTTTCCAGGCAATCGGTTATCAGCTTCAGAAGAATGACGGCCTGTCGGCAAAAACATTTGAAAAGGCGCTGAGGTTACTGGCTTCACCAAAATCTGCTATTGAATACTATGCGCGCGCAATTGTTTATGAAAACACAAAGAATGAGGAAGCCGCGCTGGCAGATTATAGTAAGTCCATTGAGCTAAACCCGCGTTTTGCCCTTTCCTATGTAAAGCGGGGCTGGATTTATTCCGACAGGAAACAGGCAGATGCTGCTATCGCAGAGTTTACAAAAGCCATTACGGTGACCCCCACTTATACCAGCTGTTATTTTACCCGCGGCAATGCCTATTACGGGCAGCAGCAGTACGATCAGGCAATAGCCGACTTCACAAAAGTAATTGAACTGGACCCTAAAGATGATAATGCCTATTTCAACCGGGGGGTGATGTATAAGAAGAAAGGAAAGTACGAAGAAGCGCTGGCCGACTACGCCAAAGTAATTGAGCTTTCCCCTAAAGATGCCTCCCTGTACGGCAATCGGGGGAATATTTATTTTATCCTGGAAAAAGGAGACCTGGCATTCAGCGATTACAACAAAGCAATTGAGCTGGACCCAAAGAATGCGCTTTACTACGTGAACCGCGGGAATACCTACGTTCGCTGGGAACAGTGGGATTCCGCACTGAACGACTATAACAAGGCCATTTCACTGGATCCGAAATATGCCGATGCGTACCTGGAACGGGGTAATATTTACCTGAATAATAAAAAACAAAGTGACCTGGCCCTGGCCGATTTCAATAAGGTGGTTGAAATTAACCCGGGGTATTCCAATGGGTATCTGAATATTGGCGTTGTTCACCACGACAAACAAGCATATAGCCTGGCAATAGCCAGTTATACAAAAGCCATAGAAGCCGACCCGGCAAATATCCTCGCTTACCTCAACCGCGCGGATGCTTACGATGCCATCGGCAGCAAGAAGCAGGCGGACCTCGACCGGAAGAAGTATGCCGACCTGGGTGGAAAGATCACTGCGTCTGCCGGGAAAACGCGGAGCGAAATATTCCCACAGGGAACATTTGATGCTAAGTTGGCGGAAGCCGCACTAGGCCGGGGCTTATCAAGGATTGTAGGGAAAGCCTGCACCAAAAAAGACGGGCTGATATTCCCTGCCGCCGGGGTGATCGTAAAACTGTTCCCGGTTACGCCGTACCTGGAAGAATGGCATAAGTTGCGCGATCAGAAAGAGAGCAGGAAAACAGGCGTTTATATGTCGAAAGAAGCAAACAAATACTCTATCGAAGCAGTGGCCAACTCCGATGGTAAATTTGCTTTCGAAGGACTTAAACCCGGTAAATACTTCGTACAACTGATCCACAGTTTCAATCAACGGAAAACCGCGCGGGTATATACAGGTTCTTATACCTCGCAGAATGGCCCGGTGCGAGAAACCACCAACTACTACTATGATGAGGATTATATAGTGGGTCGTTCACAACGACTCGAAAAGTTTATTGAAATTAAAGAGGACGGCGAAACAAAAAAGTTTACACTGGCCAATGGCTTGATTAAAACCTGCGAGTTTTAGTAATTTTTTCATCAATATAAAACAACACCATTATTTCTCTCCATAAATCACCAGCGCACTGGATTCGATCATCACCTCTCCGGAGGGATATTTCTGATCTACGGCAGCAAATACTTCTCTCTTTATTTTTTCTTTCATGGCCTCATCACATTTGCTGAGCGCTGCCACAATGGGAGCGCCTATTTCGGTCATCATACTCCAATACACCTCTGTTGTTTTACAGTTCAGTTTTCCGGTAATTTCTTTTTGGGAGATGTTTTTTAGTCCGGCGTGTGCAAACAAGCCAGCGATCAGCTGATCTTTTGCGCAGCGGAACATTCCAGGTGCGTCCGGAGGTGGCGGCGGCAGTTCCATATTCCGGTTGATGGTGCCCATAATTGCGGTAATCCAGAAGTTTTTCTCCGGAACATTCCATACTGCGGTGGCTAATCTGCCGCCTGGTTTAAGTACCCGTACCATTTCATTCGCCGCCAGCTGCATGTCGGGGAAGAACATAAATCCAAACCGGCAGCTGATAGCATCAAATGTGTTGTCGGCAAATGGAAGTTCACAAACATCGCAGGCAATTGTTTCCACGTTTTTGATCCCTCTTTTGGCGGCATTTTCCCGGGCTATTTCCAGCATGTGTTCAGCAAGATCGGTGATCACTACCTTACCGTTCTTCAATTTTGAGGCAATGGTGAGCCCTGGCTCACCGGTTCCTGCCGCTATGTCCAGCACTGTATCATCGTCTTTAAGTTGCAGCGCACGGATGATTTCATCGCCCATTGGCTGCAGGAAGTCCATGGTAAGTTCATCCCATTTTTTCCAGCCGGGAGAGAACTTATTCCAGGCGTCCTTTTGCTGATCACGGATTTGTTCAAGTACTTGTTCCATAATGTGGGGTTTAATTAAAAGATTACAATCATTCGTCTTAACTCCTTGTGCCATTGATAGTGAAAGTGCCTGATGCCTGGCGTTTGCCGGCAATCAGTGTTTTGGGGTGCTGTGGCCTGGCGGTTGATTTGTTTACCAAAAGTAAGCTCTTTTGACGGGAAAGCCCCGGACGTTTTTTTTCTGATTTGAGCATTTGCAATTTCCGGTTTCCTTCAAGGAATACAGGTACAGTATTGCTTTTTCAGGCATCTGTTGCCTCAAACCTGTTCCGCCGTAAAATTCCGGATTAGATAAACTCCGTGGCGCTACATGTATTCTCTTTGCAATACTAAATTTTAAATATGAAGCAACATTGCCAACCTTATATCTTTTTTTGCATCTCTACCTTTCTTTTATTCCTGTTACCGTTGTTCCTGCAGGCAGAAAATGGCGTTACCGGTATAAAGGGGCAGGTGCTGTCGGCCGACGGTAAACCCGCGCCCGGCGTAACGGTGGGATTAAAGTCCACCCGGTATTATACCGTTACCAACGAAAAAGGACATTTTGAAATAAAGGCGCCTGCGGGCAGTTATACATTAACTGTTTCTTTTATCGGCGCTAAAAGCCTGGAACAGCCGGTAGTGATCACCGATGCAGCGGTTACCAGTATCCCTGCTATCAAGCTGGAAGAAACAGCTTCCTCGCTGGGGGAAGTGGTAGTGGTGGGAAACCAGTACCGCGTAGCAGATAAGGAAAGTGAGTATGTAGCCAAAATGCAGCTGCGCAACCTGGAAAACCCGCAGGTATATTCAGTGGCATCCAGGGCTTTATTGCAGGAGCAGGCCATCGTTGACTATGTATCTGCACTGAGGGCTATTCCCGGCGTTAGCGGTGCGTTAATAAGACCCGGATATAACAGCTGGGTATACCTCCGTGGATTTGTTGCCAGCGATAACTTCAGGGATGGCATGTATGTGGACCAGGGAGTGAACGCTGATCCGGTGAACACAGAAAGAATAGAAGTGATCAAGGGCCCTTCCGGTACGCTGTTTGGCGCCAACGGTGTTTCTTATGGCGGGTTGATCAACCGCGTTACCAAAAAACCTTTCGACAGAAGAGCCGGTGAGATCGATGCCAATCTAGGCAGCTATGGCTACAGCCGCCTAACCGTGGATGTGAACACGCCGCTGAATGAAGATAAAACAGCACTCTTCCGCGTTAATGCCGCCGGCAGCTGGGACAACGGTTTCCAGGATTACGGGTTTAAAAAATCCTATACGATTGCGCCATCGTTTTCCTATAAGCTGGATGACCGCACAGATGTTCTCTTTAGTACAGAATTTCTCAACATGAAAGCCAATTCACCGGTGCGGGTAAGCGGTATCGATGTGCCGGGTGTTACAAACATCAACCAGTTACAACGCGATTACTTTAAATCCTATGGCTCTAATAAGCTGAGTGGCGTATTTAATATCCGGAGCTTTTATACAAAGATCACCCACCGCTTTTCGGATGACTGGAAGCTGGATGTGAATGTAAACTACTCCGACTACAACTACGAAATCGGTAATGTTTTCCTGAATTTTAAGAAAGATAGTCTCTGGCGCTATTACGGCGCTTTTTCCAATGCCACCAAATCACTGGCCATACAACCTAACCTGACGGGCGATTTTAAAATTGGCAAGCTGCGTAACCGCCTGCTGGTGGGGCTGGATTACCTGCACCGTGACACCCGTTATTCGCCCCTGGGAAATACAGTACTGGTAGACGGACTGGATTACACAAAATCCTTTGTGCCGCCGATAAATGCCGCCAAAGTGCTGGCAGATGGCGAAGCAGCAGCAGTAACCACCCTCAGCAAGCCGGTGAGCTATGCCGCTTATGTAACGGATGTTATTTCGCTGACCGACAGGTTAAATGTATTGCTCAGCTTACGGATCAACTACTTCGATAACAAAAAAGGAACAGAAGTACTGGAAACGGGTGAAGTATCGGGCGATTACGACCAAACGTCGCTGTCGCCAAAGTTTGGCGCCACCTATGAGGTGATAAAAGACAAAGTTTCCCTGTTTGCCAACTACCAGACCGGGTTTAATAATGTGTATGGACAGGACATTTTTGGGATCAGTTTCAAACCGGAAAATGCACGGCAGGCAGAAGGCGGTGTGAAAATGGAGCTGTTGAACGGACGGCTCAGCAGTACCGTTAATTATTATAATATACTCGTGGAGAATGTGGTGCGCCAGGACCCTGGTAACCCGGCGGCGAGTATCCAGGATGGTACCAAGAAAAGCCGTGGAGTAGAAGCCGAAGTTACCGGCACCATATTGCCTGGTTTAAACGTAGTGGCAGGATATGCTTACAATGATATTTTTTTCCTGAAAACCAATAAAGGGTATGAGGGCAAGCGGCCGGCCGGCCCGCCGGCGCATGCAGCCAACCTGTGGGTGAGCTATAGCTTTGTAAAAGGGCGCTTAAACGGCCTCGGTGCAGGCTTTGGCGGCAACTACAGCAGCAGTGCTTTCTGGAATGATCTTAACACCATTACGGTACCGGGATACACCATTTTAAACGCCGTGGTGTTTTATAATACAAAACGTTACCGTTTTTCTGTGAAGGCAGATAACCTGTCGGATCAGCGCTACTGGGATGCCAGTGGTAACCCGCAGATGCCACGGCGGCTGATGCTTGGCATTGCCTTTAAATTTTAAAGAATCCATTGAGTCTGGCAGCCTGTATTTTAGTACCTTTGCGGCGATTAAAAGTTTTTTCAGGTCTGACCAGGTGACGCTGGTCCGGGAGACGATCCCGGAAAGCTGCATTTAAGACATATATTATCCCGTAAGGGTCATAGATAAAAAAGCTTCAGATTATACTGAAGCTTTTTTTATTAAATTTTACAACGTTGGTAATGGATAGTGTGGGTTATGAGCCATCGGCATTCAGCCCTTTCGACGAATCAACAACCGTTAGTGAATTAGCCGCAGGGCTTACTTTTTCATTGAACAATGCGCCGCACCCGCTTTGCCTGCTGGCAGCGGAGCGTTTGCAGGCGCATTTGGAGCAGCAGGAGTGGGAGCATAACTTTGGTTTGCCGGGTAATGCGGCAGGTACCGTTATTGGAAAGATGTTCGGCGTGTTGATCGTTAGAACCAGGGATAATGAGCTGGGTTACCTGGCGGCATTCTCGGGTAAACTGGCAGGTGGCAACCACCACGCGAAATTTGTGCCACCCGTTTTCGATGGGCTGGAACCGGGCGGGTTTGTGAATACCGGCATGTTAGAACTCGCCGCTATCAACAAAGAAATCAGCCTCCTGGAATCGTTTACCGACGACGAAAGCGCAGCGCAGGTCCGTTTGCTCAAAATATTACGGAAAAATCATTCTACCGCACTGCAGCACAAAATTTTTGAACAGTATCATTTTCTGAATAAAGCAGGGGCATCCAAAAGTTTAACAGAGATTTTTGCACATACGCCTTCCGGGAAACCACCGGCGGGCGCAGGCGAATGCGCCGCCCCGAAGTTACTGCAATATGCTTTTCAGCATGGGATGGAGCCATTGGCACTGGCCGAATTCTGGTGGGGACAATCGCCCAAATCCGACTACTGGCAACATGGTCATTTTTATGCTCCCTGCCGCGAGAAATGCGCAGCAATATTGGCGCATATGTTGGGAGAGCAGGAGTGATTATATTTACCGGGTAAATATCCGATATGAAACCATCAGCAGAAAACTCATTACGCGCCCGGGCCGAAGCATTTCAGGCACTCCACCGGCGCGCCGGTATTTTTATCGCTCCCAACCCCTGGGACGCAGGTTCCGCAAGGATACTGGAAACGCTTGGATTTAAAGCACTGGCTACTACGAGCGCCGGCCTCGCCTTTTCCTTGGGTAAACCCGATGGCCACGCGGCTGTTACCCGCGAAGAAACGCTGCAAAACGTCCGGGACATTATCAGCGCCACTGCTTTGCCGGTAGCTGCCGATCTGGAAAATGGATTTGGCGACGATCCTGCGGTATGTGCCGAAACAATATTGCTTGCCGCAAAAGCCGGGCTGGCCGGAGGTTCTATAGAAGATGCCACCGGTAAACCGGAAGATCCGATATATCCTTTTTATGTTGCTGTTGCGCGCGTGAAAGCCGCTGTAGCGGCAGCGCGGAGCTTACCGCATCCTTTTATGCTTACGGCGCGGGCGGAGAATCTCATTTATGGCCGCCCCGATCTGAAAGATACCATCAGGCGGCTGGAAGCTTTCGCAGACGCCGGCGCCGATGTGCTGTTTGCACCGGGACTGAAAACGCCGGAGGAAATAGCCGCTGTAGTTAAAGCGGTAGCACCCCGTCCAATAAACGTGGTGATGGGACTTTCCGGTGGTAACTTTTCATTGCGGCAGCTGGAAGACCTGGGCGTAAAACGTGTAAGCATTGGCTCCTCGCTCATAAGAGCGGCATATGGCGCCATTTTCCGGGCGGCAGAGGAAATACTTCACCAGGGCACCTTCAGCTATGCAGCGGAGGCAAAGCCTTATGGAGAGATCAATAAATTGTTCGGCGAATATTAACATGCGTTGTCCCCCTTTGGCGATGTCGGTCGTCATAGGCTATAAACAACGCAATATGAATACCAGCAGCTTATTCAGGCCATTTGCCCTGAAATCATTGCATACAAAGAACCGCTTTGTAATGTCCCCTATGACCCGGTCCTGTTCTCCGGGCGGGGTTCCTGCCGGCGACGTAGCAAATTATTATACACGACGTGCCAAAGGAGAAGTGGGCCTGATCATTTCTGAAGGAACGGTGATCGACCGGCCTTCATCCGCGAATGAAGCAAGTGTCCCTAAATTTTATGGTGAGGAGTCGCTGGCCGGCTGGCAGCAGGTGATCAACAGTGTGCTGGCTGCCGGCGGCCAGATGGCGCCACAGCTCTGGCACTGCGGCATCCAGGAGAACCATGTTTCCGGATGGCTACCGCCGGCGCCGTTTGAAGGTCCTTCGGGGATAGGCAACGGTGTAGCCATGACCGACGCCGCTATTGCAGATACGATCCTTGCGTTTGGCCGCGCCGCTGCCGATGCAAAACGCATGGGATTTAACAGCGTGGAAGTACAGGGCGCCCATGGTTATTTAATCGACCAGTTTTTCCGCGATAACACCAATACGCGGACGGATTTTTTCGGGGGTAAAACACTGGCAGAACGCAGCCGGTTTGCCGTTGCCATCACCAAAGAAATACGGCGGCAGGTAGGAGAAGATTTTGCCATCATGATGCGATTGTCGCAATGGAAACTCACCGACCTGCATAGTAAACTTGCCACCACGCCGGCGGAAATGGAAGCCTGGTTAACGCCGCTGGCAGATGCAGGCATCGATATCTTCCACTGTTCCACACGCCGCTTCTGGGAACCTGAGTTTGCAGGATCAGGATTAAACTTCGCCGGCTGGGCAAAAAAACTGACCGGGAAAGCCACTATCACAGTGGGTTCCGTAGGTTTGGATAAAGATATTATTTCACTGCACAAAGGTGAGGACTCCGCGCCGGCATCTCTTGAAAACCTGGTGCGCAGGATGGACGATAACGAATTTGACCTGGTGGCAGTAGGCAGGTCTATTCTTACAGATCCTTACTGGGTGCAAAAGGTGAAAGAAAACCGGTTGGGTGAATTGCAGGGATTCAACAGGGAAGCGCTGTACAGCCTCGTGTAACCCGGTATCAGCAAGGCGTTAACAATAGATAACAGTTCTCATTTCACTCTGGCATAGTTTTATCATTTATGATAGATGAACAAGAAGCTTAAACCGCCTGCAGTCGCTAAACTTCCATCTATTCATCACACATTCAAATTTTGCCATCATGAGAACGTTAAAATATCTTATCGTTACCGTTGTTCTTCTATCCGGATTAAGCAGTTGCCTGGTTGTGCGCGACAGGCCCGGATATTATCCGCGTCATCATCATCATTATTATCATCATGGATATTACCGGTAAAGCCAACCCCGGAAATTACAGCACAATCCCCGCATTGTACCTGCGGCATGGCCATCTTCCCCTTTAATTTTGTGTGCGTAACATAAAAATTAACGAAGATGAATACACGAAACGGGTACAGCTGGTATAAGCTGTTACTGCTGGCGATGCCATTGGCAGGAACTATCACCGCAACAGGACAAAGCACGCATGCAACGGAACAGGCAGGGGTGAGCCCCTGGGGAAAATCAGATGAAATAGGCACGCTGAATATGATGAGCGACAGTAATAACCTTTCCCTGTTCTCCAACATCAGAACGGGAAAGGTTTATGATCTTGGTGTGGAATATTTTACGGGGATGCCGGGATTCACTGCACTGGGCGATCCTCCCTATCAATACTGGCTTACGCATACACCCCGCGGTACGGTTGTAGGCAACGTTACCAAACTGGGCGATGATATGAACAAAAAGGTAAGCTATACCGGTGATGCCATCTCCATGTACACGCATACCGGCACGCACATCGATGCGCTTTCCCACTTTGGTTTGAATGGTAAGATCTGGAACGGATACACCGCAGATGAACATCTTGGCGACCGCGGCTGGGATAAGGGCGGGGCAGAGAATATTCCGCCCATTATCGGAAGGGCGGTGCTCATCGACGTTCCCGCCTGGAAAGGAGTAGAGGCACTTCCCGGAAATTATGTGATCACATTGGCCGAACTGCAGCAACTGGTACAGGCGCAGCACCTCGACATTCACAAAGGCGATATTGTGCTGATCAGAACAGGGCTCATGAAATATTTCTACAGCGATACCGAACGGTTTATGAGCAACACGCCGGGTATGAGTATGGAAGCCATAAAATGGCTGATAGAAGAAAAAGGCGTAATGACGCTGGGCGCCGATAACCTGAGCGTAGAGGTGATGCCCTCCGGCAACCATCATAACTGGCTGCCGGGACATACCTACCTGCTGGCCCAAAAAGGAGTAATGTTTATAGAGTTGTTGTATCTCGAAGAATTATCTGCCGCAAAAATAAACACATTCGTTTTTATCGGGCTGCCGTTGAAGTTAAGAGGCGCCAGCGGGGCGCCCGTCCGCCCCCTGGCTATTCCGCTGTAACTCTTCCGTTACGTCGTCACGTTCACGCACAATCAGCTTTATCACTTCATTTCCTTTTTTTATAAACTCAAAGGTGAGGTCCCGTTCTTTCGAAAAGAAAAGATTTTCTTTCTCCGCGTAAAGCAAAAACTTTTTACCGCCTATCAGCATGATGAGCAAACCATTTTCCGGCTTTATCTCCATGGAAGTGGTTTGAGGTCCCTTATATTTACCAGCGTAACTACCCAGTACATCAGCCGGTAATGTGAGGGCCTTTCTTTTATTGACATAAGGCGCCGGGCCGTGGTCGTAGCTCAGTACCCGGGTCATTTTCCAGCTACCGTTTTTCAGCAGCCAGAGATGGGTGAACTTTGCCAATCCATCTGCATATTCTTTCTTTCCTTTATTATGTATATAAAAGAGGTGCGCGCCTGTAAGTATAGCGCCGTATATCACGCCGTCTTTTTTGAGTGGGAATACTTTGATGCTGCTGTCGACCACCTCTCTTCTCAAAGTGAATTGTTCCTTGTTGCTGCAAACTCCTTTTTCAAATGATTGGGCCATAGCTGGTATTCCCAGGGTGATGCCGCCTTTGTCGTGATAGAACTCTATATCTTCCGAGAAATATTCCATCATCTTTGAGATATCGCAGTTATTATACGCCTGCCAGAAAAGACTATCGTTGTGCAGGATCACCGCAGATAGTTGCTGGTCGTTGTGCTGCGCTATGGAAATGCTGCGGAATGACAGCATGCATGTTAGTACCAAAACGGCACTTATGAGTAGTTTTTTCATTATAGAAATTATGAATGTAATAGAATGACGGCTTATCAGGCATAAAGATAGATCATTACATGGTACTATCCAATACATAGTACTATATAATTTATGATAAACTTTACAAGCAGGGTGTTTTCACCTGGTTAAAAAACCGGATGAACATCGCAAACCAGCAGGTAGGGTGAAAGTTATAGCGGGATATTCAGCTGGGATTGTACCGTAGCTGCATAATCATCTTTTGTTGCTTCCAGGTATAGCCTGTAGTGTTCCGGATTTTCAGGTATGGAGATAGTAACGTAGGCGCCGTTGCCCAGTTTCTTTAGAAAAATGTTGTTGCCATAACCATCCGTTTTTACCAGGTACCATTCAAACTTTAAAGGGGTGTGGTTAGTAGCCGTTATCCATTCATTGTTGCTGTAAAGAAGCGCGTGATACGTAAGCCGGCTGCCGGGATAATTCGTTCTGGCCGGCCGGAGTATATGGATACGGGGAATCGCAGGTTCATGGAAGGAGTGCTGCCAGTAACGCCCCAGTTGGTAAAAGGAGGATTTATATCTTCCCTGGTGGTCGGTGAGGCCATCAAATGTTACATAGTCCCGTGTTTCCAGGTCCTGCCAGCTGGTAATAAAAGCCGGTTGCCGGCGACCGGGTAAATGGGTGTAAGCCGTTACAGGTATCTGGCTGAAATAATGCGGAACGTTTACGGTGGTCAGCTGCGATAAACCCGTGGTGTCGTTGCCTGTTACAATGCCAAAAGCGTCCACCTGCGTTAATTGCTGGTGCAGTATTTCCAGTGTGCCGGCGATGTTGCTGTTAATGGCTACATCCACGGTCAGCGGCCGGGTAGTATCTATCGCTTTTATGGCAGTCACCAGGCTGCCTAACCAGTTGAGAAAGCTTTGTTGCTGATAGAGCAGCTCCGGTTTAAAATAATCTTTTGACAGTTGCTGCCATACCGTATCACCGATGTTCCAGGCTACGATGCTCCGGTTGTGTTTCAGTTCTTCTACACGTTTAAGAATAGTTTTCCGGAGAGCAGCAAGCATGGTAGCGTCTTTATCCATATCTGTTATGGCAGGTATCCAGAAGCCGTAATGGATGTGCAGATCCATTTCTTTTGCCACATGCAGGATGTTCTTGTCGTACACACCGGGGCCAAAGCGGCGGATGGTATTTACGCCAACAGCTTTCATACCGGTGAAATCTTTGATGATTTCCCGCCGGGTAAGGGCATGTAAATTTCTGAACCAGTTTTCTCCTGTCTGGTAATTGATTCCCCTGATGGTATCCGGCAGCGATATGGCTGCTGGTATCCGGCCGGCTGCAGGGGCGGTGATCATGCTTGCGTAAGCAATGGTTTTTTCAGACGCACGGATACGGGTATACTTTTTTGCGGCGGCAAATACTTTCCCCGGTTCCTGTAATTTCCAGCGGAGCATATCTCCGGCAACAGGACGCAGTATGTTTTTATCCTGGTCGCTGTTAAATAACACGAAGGCATGTATTTCACTGAACGCATGGTCGATGGCGTTAAAGGCATCGTTCAGCCATAGTTGCTGGTTACCAGCAGCGGACAGTGAGCCCATTTCTGCCACCATCACGGGCAGGCCCGAACGGAATACCGGCAGCTGATGAAACGGCGCGTACAACTCCCGGAAAGCATAGGATTGCCCGTTCTCATTTTGTGGTCCGTAGTTAAGGCAGGTTACCCCGATCCAGTCGACATACGGCGTGCCCGGGAAGTATTGCTCCGCCGCGGCGGCACGCCACGGGTTCCACACCCAGATAACATTTCCCGCGCCGTTGCGCCGGAAAAGGTCATGTACATATTTCCAGGCGGCCTTGAATTCTTCCGGCGTATTGTTACCGGTTGGTGACCATGGATAGGCGGGGTTATCCGCCTCATGGGCAAAGCGGAGGAATACCGGGCGGTTCAACGATTTCATCTGCGCTGCAAAACGCACCAGGTATTGATCAAAGTCCCCCGCGCTGATACGGGCAAAGATCTTTTGTTCTTTACCGGCTGCAGCGTTTTTAAACAGGGATGTCCAGGGTTCCCAGGTGATCATGGGCAACGAACCGTTGTTATAAATGGCTGCTATCAGTGAGTCAGGCAGGTTACATTGCGGCGCATCTCCCCAGGGCAGGTATAACGATATGATGTTAAAGCGGGTGTTAAACTGTTGCTGGTAATCCTTTACCTGTTGAATCGCCGTGAGGCCGTTTGTATCAGCCGGACTGAATATTCCGGTATAAAATGTGGTTTGTTTATGTGTGGGTGGATGCGTTGCAGCAGCCGGTTCGGGGTTGTTTGTCATCATGTAACCGGTTAATAACACCACCACGAGCAATAAAGGCAGCCCCAGTTTACGGAAACCGGCATATAAATGAAGATGCCGGAAAAGCCATAACTGTTTTTTTAACAGTAACGGGTATACGAGCACGATCCTCAGCCAGTGATATTTTACGGATAAGCGCCGGAGCCGGAGACTGGCAATAATATTAAAGCTCATGATCAGGCAGTTCACGCCTGCTATGCCGGCCATCACAAGGGAATAAGGATTCCAGTCGTACGACAGTCCATAAACAATCGCTGCCAGCGAAGTAAGCAACACCAGCATATTAGGGATATTCAGTTGCCAGTTATCCTGCCCGGTGTCGTCTTTAGGGGTGGGAATATACGGCACCTTCTTCCGGATCACGGTATATACAAGTCCAAGGATATAAATCCACCAGGTACCGATCAGCAGCAGTCCGCCTACCACATGAAAGCCTCTTTCGGTTTCTTCCATCACCCATCGCTGCACAAAATGACGGATAAGGATAATCGCTGTAACGGCCGGTAATCCCAGCCATGCAAAGTTGATAAAGTCGACCCGCAACGGTATCAACCCGGTAAACAGGGAGAGAACGGGGATGAGAAAATTGATGAAGAAAATAATGCCGGACAAATAATGGAAGGGAATAGTGCCGTAATGCAGGCGTTGCCGCCAGGTAAAAGACCTGAACAATTTCGGGTAGGAAGTAACCAGTAATTCCAGGGTGCCACGCGCCCATTTCAGCTGTTGCGCGTAATAGGCCGACATGGTGGCAGGCACCAGCCCCCTGGTGAGTACCGCCGGCACGTACACCGATTTCCAACCTTTGGCATGCAGCTGCATAGCGGTGTGCATGTCTTCCGCAAGACCGCTGGCATGTCCTCCGATAGCATCCAGCGCGCTTCTCCGGAAGGTGCAGTTGGCGCCTATGGCCAGTACGGTACCATAACTATTCATGGTAGCCATAATAGGGCCATAGAACTGAAACGTTTGCTGGGCTGCCCCTTTCGCCACCAGGCTGTCGCCCAGGTTGCTGTACGCCTGAACAATCTGCACAAACCCTACTTCCGGGTTATTGAAATGTGATACGATCACGTCGAGGAAATCCGGCGAAGGAACGTGATCCGGGTCCATGACCACGCACAATTCCCCGCTGGCCTGCCGCAACGCATTGTTGATGTTGCCGGCCTTGGCATTTTCATGGGTAAATCTGGTTACATGTTTTACGCCCAGTTGTTTACATACTTCTACCAGGTAAGGGTCATTGGCTTCGTCGCAGAGGTAGGTGGTATGCGGGTAGGTAATGGCCTGGATAGCCGTTAACGTTTCCACGATCATGGCGTAGGGTTCACCCGCGCAAAAAGTAGTAAAGATGTCTACCGTGAATGGGTGTTCCATTTCCGGTGTTTCCGGTACTGAAATGGAAAAATAGTGATACCATTCATGGAGTACCGTGAGGCAGTTAAAAAAAAGACCCGCCATCAGGATCCAGTAAAAAGGAGCATACCCTATCTGCGCCCTGTTTAAAAGGCAAAACAGCAGATAACCCATGCTGCATACACCCAGCAGGATCATCAGCCGTAGCGTAAAGCGTTCGCGCCGGGAGGGTGGTAAAATAGGTGATGGACTACTCATTATTGACTGACTACGTAAAATGGTGTATTAGCAGTAGCAAAATGTCCCTTATTATCGGAAACAGTTGCAAAGATCCTGTAAGGTCCTTCTTTTACAGGAGAACGGAATGCGATTTTATTCCCCTGGGCAGGCAGCAGCAGGTTGTTGTAAGCAACAGGGGGCTGCCCATTGGACGCATCTTTGTTGTTGGTGTACCAGTCTTCCGCCAGTATTTCCCAGGTGATATGTAACGGGCCGGTAGCAGTATCCTGCAACAGTACCTCCGCGGTTTGCAGGCTGTCAGGATTTAATAAGATGTTGTCACCGGCTCCTTTGCCATTCAGCAGCATATATTTTAACGAGGGCGCCCTGTTGGCCGGCCATTTGCCTGTCCACAGGTACTCCATAACGGACACCGTTTCCGATGCGCTGCCTTCTTTTGAAAATAAGCTGAACCAGGTATCTGTTACCTCCTGTTTGTTGCCCCAGTAAAAAACGCAGGCGCCCAGGAACCGCGGGTCTTTCACCGGCATATATTGCTGGTAGCGCTCCAGGTATTGTTGCGCCTTTTTGGTACTGGTAACCTCAATGGGCGCTCCCCAACTGGTGAACTGCGACTCCCACGGGCCGTTAATTCCCCATTCTGTAACCAGGAAAGGACCATCCCAGTACCACGAAAATTTTTCCAGGTTACGTTGCAGGTCGCGCAGCTCGCCAAAAATATTCATGGAGATCAGGTCGAGGCCCTGCACCTTTAACCGGATATTATAAAGACACCGCCTGTTGAAGTTTATCAGCGCAGTGGTCACCGGGTGATCGGGATCATCCGTATGGATCATTTCCAGCAGGTGATTATAGGCATTGTAAAAGCTGCTGTATTCCGGTTTGTAGGGAAAGTCGATTTCATTGCCCAGGCACCACATCAGCAATGCGGGATGCGATTTATACCGGTTTACCACACTTTTGAAGGCCGTGTATTGTGCCGCTACTTTAGCGGTATCATTATAGTAGGGTAAGAATCCGCTGACAGGCATGGGGAAGCCCGCTATCACCGCTATATGATTGGCATATGCGTCGTCCAGTATTTTATCCAGGTGTAAAGTATCCCAGGTACGGATGGTATTGCCACCTGCTGTATGTAGTTCCCGGAGATTTTCAAAACCAGCTGCGCCCTTTATGGCAAAGGGTTGTCCCTCGCGGTACAACAGGTATTGCCCGCCCTCTTTGCTGATATAAACCTTGCCCTTATGCACGGGGGCAGGGGACGACAGGCAACCGGTAAGAACAGTAAACAATGCGGCACGAAAACAGATCTTCTTGAACATTCACCAGGTATATTATATATTACTCGCAACACATGGCCGAATATAACATAAAATCAGAAACTTACACGGCGGATGCGCTATCTCATTATAAATAACAAAAAATTGCTTATTTTAATTGGCACAGGCCATTAAATCATCATAATGAAATTACGTAAAGTACTTACCAGATCAGCACTTTGCTGTATGCTGTTCTTTTCCTTCAGCGCATTGGCACAATCAGAAAAACCGGGTGTTGCAGATATCACTTTTCATATGCTCACCTGGGTGAAACACCTGGATAGTGATGTCGATAAATATTTCAAACGTGAAAAAGGAGAACAGCTCAATCAACAGTTGGAATCCCTGAAACAGGAACTGGATAATTACCGGAAAGCCCGGAAAACATTGTCAGATAGCTTGTTCAGGAACAATATTGCTCCCGGGAAAAAGGACGATTATAACCTGGAAGCGCTTAAAGTGAGGATGAGTGCAGTAATGGAAAAGCTGCGCGGAGTAACTGACCTGGTGAATCCTGCACTCCAGGCGGAAGGAGATAAGCTCAACGAAGAAATTTACAACGCGTTATACGGCGATCAGCCAAAGTATTTATCATACCTGGAAGCATTCCTCGGCGGTTTGGAGGTTACTAAAAAGGACCTGGCGCTGGATGGCAGCACGGCTTATTCGCGCCTGGGAGATTGTGTAAATATCATTTCATCGCTGGAAGGAAAAATTAATAAGAAGATGGGGCAATAATCTTTAGAGCCCTTTCCCTTTGCTTACCCAATCATTATTTTTAATGCTGAAACGGTAGGGGAGATAAGCATCTTCCCCGGCATATTGCACGCCCACACGGGTTGACACGGTCATCGCTTCCTCCGGGATGTCTTCGCCGGGTTCTATCCATACTTTCGTTCCCGTGAGGCTCTCGCCATTCAGGCTGGCATCAATACCCATCGCTTTGCAAAGACTACCAGGTCCTGCTGTGAGTTTGGCAGAGGGCTTGTTGTTGTACCGTTGCTTCATGACTTCTATACCATCTACAGGTTGTAGCGCCCTGATCAATACTGCATGGGGTGTATCTTCGATGTTGGTCACCACATTAAAGAGATAGTGAATGCCATAGCATAAGTATACATAGGCGAATCCTCCCGGCTTGTAGATTACTTCCGTGCGTTTGGTACGGCGGTTATTCCATGCGTGGGATGCCCTGTCGCCAGCGCCGGCATAGGCTTCTGTTTCCACAATCATACCTGCAGTGCGAACGCCATTGATACGTGTCACCAGTATTTTGCCCAGCAATTGTTTCGCAATAGTAGTTACCTCATGCTGCTGATAAAATTCCTTCTTTAGCTTGGCCATTGAAATAAATATCCCTGTTTTAAAAAATGAATTTATGTTATTTGCATAATTATAAGCACCATTATGGAAGAAATAAAATGGGGAATTATAGGTTGTGGAGATGTGACAGAAGTCAAAAGTGGCCCGGCTTTTAATAAAGTGCCGCATTCCTCCCTGGTGGCGGTCATGCGCAGGGACGCCGCAAAGGCGCAGGACTATGCCCTGCGGCATGGCGTACCCAAATGGTACGATAACGCGGAGCAACTGATCAACGACCCGGAGATCAACGCCGTATATATTGCCACACCACCTTTGCAGCATGAAGAATACACCCTGCTGGCTTTATCGAAGGGCAAGCCGGTATACGTGGAAAAGCCAATGACGCTGAACGCAGCGTCGGCCATCAGGATGAAAGCTGCAGCAGACAAATACCATGTAAAGTTAAGCGTGGCACACTACCCGGCGCGAGCAGCCCGTATTTCTGAAAGTAAAAGACCTGTTGTCGGATAACGCCATCGGGGATATCCGTTTTGTATCCCTGCAAATGCTGCAACCGCCGGCCTCTGCCCTCATTGCAGATTCAGCGGTTAACTGGCGGGTAGATCCTGCCATTTCCGGCGGCGGCCTGTTTCACGACCTGGCCCCGCATCAGCTGGACCTGATGATCTATTTCTTCGGCCAACCAAAACACGCCGCCGGTATTGCCGTAAACCAGGCCGGTGTAAACCAGGCAGACGACCTTGTTACGGGGCATATCCTGTTTGAAAACGGCGTGGTGTTCAACGGCATGTGGTGCTTCACGGTATCGCCCGCTGATCAGCAGGACCGCTGCGAGATTACCGGATCATCCGGCACCATCAGCTTCCCCGTATTTGGCAGTAAAATAACCCTGCGCAAAGACGGACATACGGAAGAATTCATTTTTGATCCGCTGCAGCATGTGCAGCAACCCATGATAGAAAAGGTAACCGCCTTTTTCCTGGGCAAAGGCGCCAATCCCTGTTCCGCGGAGCAGGCTATACTCTCAATGGAGTTGATGGACCGGTTCACGCGGAGGTTGTCTTACTCAGGATTACGCTGATTATACTGATTACGCTGATTTGATCACTTTTGATTTTAATAGATTTGGGGAGATGTGAGCGAGAACGCGGAGGTTGTCTTACTCAGGATTAAACTTATTTCACTGATTACGCTGATTTGATCACTTTTGATTTTAAGGGGATTATACTTTTTTCTGGTATATTTAAAAAGATGGCGCGAAGATGAGATAGCCCATGCTTTACACATACCTTACAGATGCTTTACGCCTGCTTTACATTTGCTTTATACGTGCTTATAACCTGCTGTTGATGTGGAGATGACGTGGACTTGATCGGTAATGTATTGTGTATCAATTCGCTATAGTGGGTTTTACAATATTGTTTAGACGCGTTGCATCAAAGAAATGGTCTGGATATCAAGGCTTTATACACATTATGAAGATAAACATAATCAGGCAAAAAGACAAACGGTTAAAAAACTCAAAAAATAAAATCAACCTCCGCTTACATCTCCCCAAATCCTTTAAAATCCAAAAGCGATCAAATCAGCGTAATCAGTGAAATAAGTTTAATCCTGAGTAAGACAACCTCCGCGTTCTCGCTCACATCTCCCCAAATCTTTTAATCAAAAGTGGTCAAATCCCATAAATCAATATAATCAGCGTAATCCTGAGTAAGACAAAATACGCGTTGTGAATACCCAACTATTTGCGTATCTTAATATCAGCAGAGAGCAGCATTCAACCATATCGCTCGTAGTGTGATGCAGACATATCCTCCCGGATATGAACTTTATGTTACGAATGCAGTGAACACTTAATATTCAAATTATCCTGTAATATTTTCGCGCTCATGAAACCTATCTTCACACTTCTGTCAGTACTGTTATTATGCTGCATCATCAGGCAGCCATTGCTTGCACAAACAACGCAGGCCTCGATTTCAGGGATTGTCTCTGATAATGCCAAACAACTCATTCCCGGGGCATCCGTATTGGTGCGCAACGAATCAACCGGATTTAGCAGCCGCACTATTTCAAACGCCAAAGGGGAATACCTTATTAAAGAGTTGCCACTCGGCGGACCATACACCATTCAGGTAACAGCGATGGGATATGCGGAACAAAGACGTACCGGCTACTCACTCAACCAGGGCGATGTAATCCGCGCCAACTTCCAGATGCAAACATCTGCGGTGGATATCAAGGAGATCACTGTGTCCGGCGCCGCGCTCCGCAACAAAACGGAGAACTTTGGTGCAGCCACCACTGTATCGGCAAGGGATATTGCCCGCCTGCCGGTGAATGGCCGTAACTTCAGCAGCCTCATAGATCTTTCGCCGCTGAGCAGCGGAAGCAACCTGGCAGGACAGCTCGGCTCTTCTACCAACATCACCATTGATGGAACCTCTGCGAAGAATCCAACTTCCAGCAGTGGCACCAACACCCGTATCGGCGGCCCATATGCTATTTCAATGGAAGCCATCCGGGAATTTAAAGTGGTCACCAACCAGTATGATGTTACTTTTGGCCGCAGCGGCGGCGGTACCATCAGCACCGTAACCAAATCAGGTACCAACACCTTTTCAGGTAGCGCCTTCACCTTCGTAAGGGCCGATGCGTTGTCCAGTAAATACGATGCCCGCGGTAACCGGCGCCAGAACGACTTCTCCACCTATCAATATGGCTTCTCTCTGGGAGGTCCTATCATTAAAAATAAACTGCACTTCTTCCTGGCATGGGATCACCAGGCCGACTCACGCCCCCTGCAGCTGGCGGATATCAAAACGCCGGCGGATGAAAAACGGTTCAACGTTACACAGTCCACGCTGGATACCTATCTCGATATTGCCCGCAGTAAATATGGAGTGGCCTCCACGCCGCAGTTCGGGTCATTTAATAAGAAACGCGGTACAGATGCGGCTTTTGCACGTATCGACTGGCAGCTCAACGAGCGGAACCTCCTCACTATCCGCGATAACTATGTAAACGACCGCGCACCATTAGGCCGTGACGATAACACTGCCATCAACCTCTATGAAGTATATGCGGATGCACATGCCGTTAACAACAGCTTGCTGGCCACGCTCCGTACGGTGGTGAATCCCCGGATTACAAACGAGCTGAAATTGCAGCACCTGTATACTTTTGAAGAGAGTTCACCCGGCGATCAACTGCCGGCGCAGAATATTCCGCGCGCCATCGTGGAAAGGGTACAGTCCACTATTGACAACAAACCGGTATTTACCTCTATCCAGCTCGGCGGACAACGCTATTCACCGGAGCACTTCTATAATAACGTATTCCAGCTGGTAGACAATCTTTATTATAATACCAATAAAGCCAACTATACTTTCGGCGCAGATATAATGTACAGTCACATGAACTCACTGTATGGCAGTGAAATGAACGGGCGTTATTATTTCACCGGTATGGATAATTTCAATAACCTGAAACCTTACCGTTATGCCCGCGAAGTGGCGCTGGCAGATGATCCCAGTGTGAACCAGAATATTCTCAGCGGCGCATTGTACGCGCAGATGCAAACCTACCTGTTCCCGGGTTTTGAAATGATCGCCGGTATCCGTGCCGATTATACCACTTACCTGAACAAGCCAAACTTTAACCAAACGGTGTATGATGAGCTTGGACTGAGCACCGACAACTCGCTGAAAACTTTCCAGCTGCAGCCACGTATCCAGTTCAACTGGGATATCAAAGAAAAGCATACGGATTACCTGCGCTTTGGTGCAGCCATCTTTGGATCAGACATAAACAACTATGCCATGATCAACAACATGCTGTTTGATGGTACCAAAGTACTCACCGTGGATATCCAGGGCGCCGGTGTACCCGTTCCCGATTTCCCGGCATACCGTAAAGATCCGTCAACCGCACCAGGCAAGGAAATGTTCAACAAGCTCGGGCTGCCGCGCCAGGGTACCATTAATATGAACGGTAAGGATGCCAGGATCCCGGTAGTGTACAAAGCGAACATCTCCTACAATCACCTGTTCTCCGACCGCTTTAAAATGGGCGTGACGTTCTTCACCACTATTGCGCGTCACAATTATATGTATGTAGACAGGAACATGGCTGATCAACCTTTCTTCCGTTTGTCGAATGAAGATAACCGCGGTGTATATGTACCCGCATCTACTATCAATGTAACCAATGGCGCTACCGACTGGACCAAAGGCCGTAAAACCACCAATGTGGGACGCGTGCTGGAACTGAACAGCGATGGTAAAGTAAACCAGTTTGCATTTGTGGTGGATGGTACCTTCCGTTATTTCAGAGACGGAGAGGTGTCCGTTAGCTATACGTGGAACGATGCGAAAGACAATACCTCTTACAACGGCGACGTGGCCAACACTGCTACCTTGTCGCTGATGGTAAAAGACGATCCGCGTAATCTCAGCACCATGAGTTATTCCGATAACCAGTTCCGTCATAAGGTAGTGGTATACGGCACCCTGCCTACTTTCTGGGGCATTAATGTAGGCGTGCGCTATTCCGGTATAGGCGGCACACGTTATTCGCTGGCAGTAGGCGGTAACGTGAATGGCGACTTTGTAAACTCAAACGACCTGGCCTATGTATTTGATGTGAATAATCCCAGCGTGCCGGAAAAGATGCGCACGGATCTCCAGGCGATTTTAGATAATCCCCTGGCGGATGAAAGCGTAAAAGATTATATCCGCAAAAGCAGCGGGAAAGTAGCAGAAAGAAATGGTGGTGTAAACGGTTTCTATGGCGTATGGGATCTGAGGATTGCTACAAAGATCCGGTTTGGCAAGAAGCAATATCTTGAACCATCCTGCGATATCTTTAACCTCGCCAATGTGTTTAACAAGGAATGGGGTACCAGTAAATTACTGGGCAAACAGAATATTTATTCTTTAGGTGGTTTCGATCCTGTTACCTCTACTTATAAGTATAACGTAAACGTGAACTCAGGCGTGGTGGTGCCGGGTGGTAACCCATGGCAGATCCAGCTGGGGCTCCGGTACGGGTTCTAGCAAAAAGAGGTAAGATATAAAGAGAAGATAAAACAGCCGGCCAATGTGCCGGCTGTTTTTTTTGTCTTGCAAAAAAAAATCCGGAAAAAGATTTGACTCTAACGCTACGTCATACCCTAACTTTGGTTTCAATCTAATAGTTACCAGGATGATAAAGCAGTATGCGGTAAATAAACTGGCAAAATTGGCAGGTGTGAGTGTGCGCACGCTCCACTATTACGACCAGATTGGTTTGCTGACGCCCTCTGTGCGTACCTCCGCGGGGTACCGGGTATATGGTGAAGCGGAATTGCTCCGGTTGCAGCAGATCCTGTTTTATCGTGAACTGGATGTAGAGCTGAAGGATATCGCCAGCATACTGGATGATCCCGGCTTTGACCTGATCCATGCGTTGGAAGGGCACCGGCAAATGCTTTTGTCGAAGAAAGACCGCATCGAAACCCTGGTGGCTACAGTAGAGAAAACCATCTCTCATCTAAAAAACAATGTAAACATGAACGTAGAAGATCTATATGCAGGACTGCCCAAAGAACAGGCAGCAGCCTGGCGGCGGGAAGCGCAGGAAAAGTGGCCCGGTCAGGTAGCGCACGCAGAAAAGCAATTACTGGAAATGGACAAAGACAGCTATGAACAGCTACAGGATGGCTTTAAGGCCAACTGGGAAAAGCTGGCATCGCTCTCTCACCTGGACCCGGCCAGCCAGCAGGTGCAACAGGAAATAGCCCTGCATTACAGGTATATCCTGCAATTCTGGGGTAAAACCGATAACCAGGCAGAAGCCTACAACGGGCTGGGCGATCTGTTTGCCACCGATGAACGGTATATGCAGGTGAATGGCTTAGCCAACCCGGCTTTTGGCAGTTTTATGCAACAGGCCATCCGGGTATATGTGGAACGCCAACTGAAATAAAACAAACAGGGTACGGAAGTATACCGTACCCTGTTTAAATTTTTCGGGAGATGTGATTACCACGCACCCAACTCTGACAGCACTGCATAGTGTGAGCCTGAGTAATTGGAAGCGGTCACGATTTTGATATATTTTGCAGAGACAGCTGCCCCGAAAGAGATATACTGCTTACTGTTTACATTCGTCAGCGTATAGTTTCCCCTCGATGTATACGTTACATTATCGGTACTGGTAAACACCGAAATATCTTTCAGAGAACCATTGAGATTGGCCCGTTGAAGGAATGCCAGTCCTTGTATGGATTTGATGGCATTCATATTTACAATCACTGTATGCGGATGCGCCGGCTGTACTGTTTTCCATTGGGTATGCCATACGGTAGCCTGGTTGTTGTCGAGCAGGTTAGTGGCGGGGCCGTCGTCTTCCTGGCTGCTTACATACGTGATGCTCCAGGAAGATTTATTCAGTTCATCTTTGGTGCTGATATCCAGTACAGGTTCATTATTTACAAAAGAATACGGGTAAGAGATTTCAGTAGAGGAGCCGTTGGTATACAGGAAGCGGATACGCAGGGCGTAGTTGCCTGTCTTCGTATGAAGTTCACTGATGGGCATACTCAGCTGGAAACTATCGCCGGAAGGTGCAGCCACCCATGGCACGGCATCATAATCATTTCCGCCTTCCGGATCATTATATACGTTTACGTTATTCACGGTTTGTGTGGAAGAGAATTTCACTTTCAGTACAATGTTGCCGCCGGTATAACTGGCTTTGATGATATCGATAGTGGTATTTCCTCCGCCGTAAATACCTGTGGCGGTGCTGGTGCGGAATACCTGCGAGTTGTTGAGGATAGCAGCGCTGGCGGCAGTAAGGAAAGTGGGGTTTTTACCATAGGTATAATTACCGCTGCCCATGAGCGCCGTGCCTTTAGCCGGATCAGCGGCTTCCGATACTTTCTCTTTGTTATGCGGCAGGTTAAGTCCATGGCCCAGTTCGTGCATGAGGCCACCTATCCATTTGGTAGCGCGGTTGCCCAGCGTGGTATTCTGACCGAGGTAGCTGGTATCCATTTCAGCATAATCCAATGCAAAGCACCAGCGGCCCAAACCGTAAAAGGGTACGCCACCGGGATCACCATCGGAAGCGTAGGTGCTGGCGGGCATAATAACGAGCGTGTGTTCACTGTGCTTATCTGCCGGATGCGCAGCAAACCAGGTGTTCAGTTCACCGATAGCAGTGTTGCCGCCCCCTTCATAAGGATAACCGGTTTTTGGCAGCGCGCCTTTTACCACGGTGATCTTTACTTTACCTGCGGAATCCAGCGCCAGGCCAAAGGAACGGTCGCCATAACCGTAATAGTTCATCCACTTCCCGTAGAAGCGCTGCCCCTGCTGTAAAATACCGTTTAGCCGTGCCCGGTAGTTTGTGATGGTATCGCCATCGGAAGGCACAAAGTAAACAACGTTTAAGGCATACGCGCTGGGTACGAAGTTTTCCAGGCCGGATTTGGTTTTATCTTTCATGGGCTGCAATTCCCCACCGGGAGATCGTTTGCAGGCCATAAAAAGGGTAGGCAGCAATAGCATACCTGCTAGCAGGGAATGAAGGTTTTTCATTTTCATTGTTCAGATTTATGATTAACAAAGACAGTAAGAATCGACAGATTTTGGTTTAAGGTTTTCCAGGTTACGCTGTTGGCGTTTCACATATTCAGGTGAACTAAATTAAGTAATTGTTTTATAAAGCAGAAAAATAATAATATTCCTTCCTTTCTTCCGGATATGGAATATTTATCGCAAATTGGTCCCCGTAAATATTAATAACTTATGTTCAAGTACCTGTACCTGTCAGGGTTGCTCTTTGCAGCCCTGGGTTTGTATGCAACCCCGGCTGTCCCTAAAGCCGTCCCCATTGAAGATTCAACGGAGCTTTATCAAAAAGAGCTTGATAATTATGTTGATTCTGTCAATAAGTCTTTTAAATATGAAACAGGCACTATTGTATTGCCGGGTGGAAAGGTGGAGATTAATGTGCCTGCGGGTTTCAAATTCCTGAACAAGGAAAAAAGCCAGTATGTGCTCACTACGCTTTGGGGCAATCCGCCGGAAAACGCCAACAATACGCTGGGAATGATTTTCCCGGCAAATTCTGATCCTTTTGCGGATAGCAGTTATGCCTTTATTATTGAATTCGAAGACATTGGCTATGTAAAGGATGATGACGCCGAAAAGATTGACTACAATGAAATGATGAAAAACATGCAGGAAGGCGAGAAGGAAACCAATGAGGAACGTGCCAAACAGGGATACTCTGGTATTCACCTGATTGGATGGGCGCAGCAACCTTTCTACGACAAAAAGAATAAGGTACTGCACTGGGCAAAGGAAATCCGTTTCGATGACCAGGAAGGCGGTCATACGCTGAATTACGAGATCCGAATCCTGGGGCGCCACGGTGTATTATCGCTGAATGCGGTTTGCACAATGAGTGAACTCCCGCTGGTAAAAGCAGATATCGGTAAAGTATTACACATGGCTACTTTCACACAGGGGAATACCTATTTCGATTTCGATCCGAAGGTGGATAACGTGGCAGCATGGTCTATTGGTGGTCTTGTAGCTGGTAAATTGCTGGCGAAAGTTGGGTTCTTTGCTATCCTGGTAAAATACCTTGCCGCCGGCTGGAAATTCATTGCCATTGGGTTTGTAGCGCTCATCGGATTTTTCAGACGCCTGTTCAGCCGCAAAAAAGCAGAGAAGGAAAATGTTGTTTTCAACACCGGTACAAATGAACCAGATACCGAACCACATACCGCTGACGAAAACACAGATAACCATACTCCTCCCGCAGCAGAAAATAATCCTGAACATAATCACGAAAACAATCCGGAAAACAAACCCTGATAAAAGAATCTTTTAAAATCAAAAACAATCAAATCAGCGTAATCAGCATCATCCGCCTAATCAGGCAGAAAGACAATTTCCATCGCCGAAGGCGATCCCCGATATCAGAAAGCCTGCGCACCCCGCAGGCTTTCTTTCTGCCCGAAATTTTGTTTTCCTATTATTTTCCGAATAAATGTCTTATTTTTTCAAGTGAGATGCCATTATCTATGGTTTCCGGATTGTCAGAATTGATCACGAAAGGTATATTTTATGTCAACGCCATCCGATGCACTGGAGCCAGCCATACTTTTCAAAACTTACTACACCAGGCTTTGCTACTTTGCCTTTCAGTTTACCGGCGATAAAGACGCAGCCAGGGATATTGTCCAGGAAGCCTTTGTAAGCTACCTGGGGCAACAGGGGCAGGTAACCGCGCATCCGGTGGCCATCAAAAATTTCCTGTATACAACCGTCCGTAACGCCTGTTTAAATGCCATCCGGCATGAGAAAGTGGTGGAGAAATTTGCAGCCGCACAGGAAGGCGCGTCAGAAAATGATCCTTCTGTAATTTTAACGATGATCCGGTCCGAAGTGATCGGCGAAATTAACCGCGCACTGGAAACGTTGCCCGAAGCCTGCCAGGTGATTATCAGGATGGGCTATATCTCCGGGCTTAAAAACCAGGAAATCGCCGACCAGCTGAACATCAGCATTAATACGGTTAAAACCCAGAAGAAAAGAGGACTGCATCTGTTAAGACAACGGCTTAACCCCGAAATTTACGCCGTATTATTCCTGTAAATCCTGCTTTCAAAAAAATATTCTTATTTCTTTCACCCTTTTTTCCGTCCCGCGTTTCTTTACCTGGTAAGCAACCTTTATGGAGCAAAACCAGGATCTGTATAAATACGCCGGCTTAATTTTAAAATATCTCCGGGAACAGGCTACGGCGGCCGAACAGCAGGAGCTGGAAGCCTGGCTGGAAAAGGATGTGCGGCATCAGCAGCTGCTGGAATCCCTGAAAGACCAGGAAACCCTGCGCGATGCGATCGCCTTTCATGATACCATTGATGTGGATGCCGACTGGCAGGCCGTGCTGGCCCGCTCCACTCCGGCAACTCCGGGTAGGAGGGTAGCGTGGCTCCGAATCGCCGCATGGACGGCCGCCGCTGCCGCCATATTAGGAGGCGTGATCCTCGCCTACAATTGGCGCACACCGGATACCAGGCCCGGAAAAATGATGGCCGGCACTTCTCCACAAATAAAAAATGATGTGCTCCCTGGCAGCAACAGTGCCACCCTGCAACTGGGCAACGGGAAAACCGTACACCTGGGCAATCAGCCGGAAGGGCCCATCAAAGAGGCGGATGGAACCACTATTGCGCAGCGACCAGGCGGACTTGTATACAATAAATCAAATGAACCGCAGGCGACTGCGCTATTCAATACTTTATCTACCGCAAAGGCAGGGCAATACCAGCTCACACTGGAAGACGGCACACGCGTATGGCTCAATGCCGCCTCCTCCCTGCGTTTTCCCGTACACTTTACTAATGGCGAACGCCGGGTAGAACTCACCGGGGAAGGATATTTCGAAGTAGCTGCCAGTCCTGACAAACCTTTCCGGGTAATGGTGCAGCAGATGGAAGTACTGGTGCTGGGCACCCACTTTAACGTAGGCGCTTACAGCAAAGTGGTGAAAACTACGCTGATCACCGGCGCTGTAAAAATCCAGGTAAAGGATAAACGTTCCTGGCAGCTGGCGCCTGGTCAGCAGGCTAATGTGCAGGGCGACCAGGTACGTATCGCCACAGCAGATACCGAAAAAGCTATTGCCTGGAAAGAAGGCATCTTCTTTTTTAAAGATGACGATTTCCGGGAAATTATGGAACAGGTGGCCCGCTGGTATGACCTGGACATTCATTACGAAGGCCCGCTGCCCGCAAAACGCATCAGCGGCAATATCAGCCGCCAGGCGAAGTTGTCGCAGGTGCTGGAAATGCTCAACTTCGTGAGCGGCGCCAACTTCAGGGTAAATGGAAAAGACGTCGCTGTAACACTGTCAAAATAAATAAGTATAACTGGAACGGATACACGAAAATTAAAAAAGTACCTGTAATAAACAAAGACCAGAATTTAAACGAATCAATCGCTATTAATTAAAAATTAAACCGATGATGAACAGATTTATTTCCGCTTCCGGGCGGGGTATACTACTCCCATTGCCTGTAAAAATGAAGGTGGCCCTGAAGCTGACCACCCTGCTGCTTTTTCTTTTTGCATTAAGTGCAGCAGCCACTGCTTATGCGCAGAAAGTTACGTTGTCGGTAAAGAAAGTACCGCTGCAGCAGGTGTTTGACGCTATCAAACAACAAACCGGCTACTACTTTTTATACAACAATGATATCCTGAAAAACACCACTCCCGTTTCTTTGAACGTAAAGGATGCGGAAATAACGGCGGTGTTGAATCAATGCCTGGCAGGCCAGCCGCTGGAATATAAAATCATCGACCGCACCATTACCCTGAAGGAGGTGCCGGTGAAAAAAGCCGCCACGGAACTGGCGGCCGATACCTTGATCACCGGCAGGGTGACCGATGAAAAAGGTGTGCCACTGCCCGGTGTAACCGTTACAGTAGAAGGATCTGCAAGAGGCGCCGTAACAGATGCTACGGGAAAATACACCATCCAGCTGCCCTCCGGCGCCAGCGCATTGTTGTTCTCCTTTATCGGGTTTAATAAACAGCGGGTGGAAACTGCCGGCAGCACCACGCTCGATGTAAAGTTAACGGAAAGCTCAAAGGGTTTGTCTGAGGTAGTGGTAACGGCACTTGGTATTAAGCGCGAAAGCAAGTCGCTTGGATACACCGTAGCAGAGCTGAAAGGCGCCGACCTGTCGGAAGGAAAGGAAGTGAATGTAGCCAATGCGCTATCCGGTAAAGTGGCTGGTGTACAGGTGAGCCAGCCTGCCTCCGGCGCTGGCGGATCTTCCAAGATCCTGATCCGTGGAAATAACTCCCTACAGGGTAACAGTCAGCCGCTATACGTAGTTGACGGAGTGCCCCTCGATAACCAGAACATCGGTGCTGCCGGCAGCACCGGCGGTGTGGACTATGGCGATGGCATCTCCAATATAAACCAGGAAGATATTGAAAGCATATCCATCCTGAAAGGCCCTAATGCTGCAGCATTGTACGGCCAGCGCGGCAGTAACGGTGTAGTGCTCATCACCACCAAATCGGGCAGCTCCCGCAAAGGCATCGGGCTGAAATTCAGCAGCGATTATGCCATCGGCAACGCATTGGTAACTCCCGATTTCCAGGATGAATATGGCCAGGGATTAAACGGTGATTTCACGCACTTCCGCGCCACCGACGGTAAAGTGTATACGATGGCGCAAGCCAAAGCACAAGGGCTGCAAGGCATGCCTAAAATGAGCGCCGGCCGCGACAGGATTGCCCGCAGCAGCTGGGGCCCAAAAATGGAAGGGCAGGAGTATGAAGACCAGTGGGGAAATATTTTGAAGCTGACGCCGCAACCCAATACCTATAAAGACTTTTTCGACCAGGAAAAACAGTTCGTAAATAATATTGCCGCAGATGGTGGAAATGATAAAGTGAACTACCGCTTCTCTTATTCCAACACGCATGTAAACGGGTATGTGCCCACTAATACGCTTGACAGGAACACTTTTACCCTTCGCACACAGGCGTCTATTACGCCCAAATTACAGCTGGATGCGAAGCTCAACTACATCTCCCAGAAAGGTAAAAACAGGCCCACACTCTCCGATGCATCCGATAACCCGGCTTACCTGTTTATCAGTCAGCCGCGGAGCATGCCGCTGAGCATCCTCGCCGATTACACCTGGACCGCCCAGGATGTGGCCCGGCAGTTCGGCTACAGTGGTGTAACACCCGGACTGGAGAAAACATACGCTACCAACAGTTCTACTGCCAATCCTTACTGGACCATCCATAAAACGCAAAACACCGATCACCGCGACCGGCTCCTCGGCATGCTGCGGCTGTCGTACGATTTTAATAAATGGTTGAAATTAACTGCCCGCGGCGGCACCGATTTTTATACAGAAGAACGCCTGCGCTGGAGAGCCAAAGGCACGTACCAGAGCCAGAACAGGAATGGTGATATTGAAGACCGGATAATAAGGGTCCGGGAAGATAACTATGATGTATTGCTGGCCGGTAACCTGGAGCTGAGCAAGGACTTCACCCTGGGGCTGAATGCAGGCGCCAGTCACCAGAAAAAGTTTATGCGCATGACCGGCAATACCGGGAAAGAGTTTATTGTGCCGGACCTGCACGTGATCAATAACACGCTTACCAACTCCTATCTTTTCGACTTACAGGAATCTGAGATCAACTCCGTATACGGCTTCGGGCAGCTGGCCTTCCGGAACTACTGGTTCGTGGATTTCTCTGCACGGAACGACTGGTCATCTACCTTATCTGCCAATAACAATTCTTTCTTTTATCCTTCAGTAAGCACCAGTTTAATCATGACCGATCTGCTGAAGATGAACAGCAACATCGTTAGTTTCTGGAAGCTGCGCGGATCACTGGCGCAGGCTGGCAGCTCCGGTAATCCTTACCAGCTCACCGGCGCCTACAGCCTGGATCAGTTCACACATGGGGGCCAACCGCTGGCATCTTTTACTTCTATTATTCCCGATCCTAACCTGAAAAACGAACTGACTACCTCGGTGGAATTTGGTACAGACGTACGTCTCCTGAACAACCGCCTGGGCATCAGCTTTACTTACTATAATGCCGCTACGAAAAACCAGATCCTGGATGTGCCCTTACCGCCGTCCAGCAAATTTGAGGCGCGCAGGATTAATGCCGGCGAAATCCGCAACAAGGGAATCGAACTATCGTTAAACGGAACACCCGTGAAGCTGGCCAATGGATTTACCTGGGAAAGCACCTTTACTTTTTCCCGCAACAAAAATGAAGTGGTATCGCTCACCGAGGGAGTGGAAACATTTGTATTGGGAAGCGATAGAGGGATCAACGTAATAGCTGCACCAGGTAAGCCTTTCGGTACCATGATCGGAACAGGCTTCGCCTGGCTGAAAGATGATGCCGGCAACCGGCTGATAGATCCTGCTACGGGCTTGCCATTGCGCACACAGGGGCGCCAGCTCACAGAGCTGGGAAATGCCATGCCCGACTGGACCGGCGGTTTTGCCAATACCTTCCGTTACAAAGGCTTTGCTTTAGCTGCATTAGTGGATATCCGCCAGGGCGGCCTGGTGTATTCCCAAAGTAACCGCGAAGAGCTGATTTATGGTACCACCAGGAAAACACTGGCAGGCAGGGATGGCAGCTATATAGCCTCCGGTATGATTGCAGAAAAAAACAGTAGTGGCAACTGGGTTAGCACCGGTAAAGAAAATACGATGAAAGTATTGGCGCAGGACTACTGGAACGTAGTGGCCAGCGATAAAGAAAATGTGGTATCGGAAGAAATGATGAATGATGCCAGCTATGTAGCCATGCGTGAAATCAGTTTGAGTTACGCGCTGCCATCGAAATTATTCTCCGGTAAAATGATCCGCAGAATGAATGTAGGCATCTATGGCAGGAACCTTTTTTACTTCCAGCGGAAAACAGATGGCTTCTCTCCCGAAGCCTCTTCCTTCAACGTAAACAACTCCTCTCTCGGCCTGGAATCAACGGCGCTGCCGATGATGCGGAGTTTTGGTGTGAACGTAAGCCTGGATCTTTAATCTGTAAAAACGAAGCATATGAAAAACAAATCATCGATATATAGAAAAGTGCTGGTGTTAACGACGGGATTGTTACTGGGTGGCTGTACCAAAGACTTCAGCGATCTGAACACGCCGCCAACAACGGTAACAAACATTGATCCCGCCCTGTTGTTATCAAAAGTACAGAAAGATGCGGCTTTTTCTGAAGGCACAGAAACCGCCAATATACAGGTAGGTTCCTGGGTGCAATACTGGGCCGGTGGCCTGGTGGCGCCTACTTCCCGTTATATCCAGCAGCCGGATAATAATATGTGGGCCGCACATTATACCTTGTTGAGAAACCTGGGCCAGATCCGCAACCAGGCATTGAAAGGAAAAGAAAATGATCCAACCGGGAGAACAAAGCTCGCCATTGCCCGCATCCTCGAAATATTTATATGGCAACGGTTAACGGACCTCTTTGGCGCCGTACCGTTTTCACAAACTACAGAAGATGCTACCGACGTAAATAACAAACCGGTGTACGACAGCCAGCAGTCGATCTATGAACACCTCATTGCCGACCTGGATGCCGCTATCGCCAATATCAACGCCAGCGATGTATCGTACGGCAACGCGGACTTCTACTACAAAGGCGCTACCGACAACTGGAAGAAATTCGGTAACTCACTGAAGCTGCGTTTAGGTATGCGCATTAAGTATGCCGCGCCACAGCTGGCGGAAAAAACGGTGCGGGAGGCGATGAGTCAACCACTTTTTTCAGATAATAAAGACAATGCCGCAGTTCCTACTTTCAACGATGCACAAACTACCAACGCAAATCCTATCCTGGCGCAGTTTATCAGCGGCAGCCCCGATCTGCGTTACCTGGCATCGGCTTTTGTGGCCACACTGAATGATAAGCATGATCCCCGCCTTACCTTTATTGCCGCGCCTACCGTAAATTCAAAAAACAGCGGAACGCCTGCGTACAAAGGTATTGGTGTGGCATTAACGGATGCGTTGTTGTCCGGTATCATTAAAGATGATTATTCCACCGCTTCTATGACCACCTACTTTAATAAAACATTGGCTACGCCTATCCCTGCTTATGTATTCACCTATGCAGATGTATGTTTCTTTAAAGCAGAAGCGGCGTTGATGGGATGGGGTGCTACGCCCGCAGAAGCGGAGAAATTTTACCAGGATGGTATCAAAGCAGCAATGGCCATGCAGCCGTATAACATTACTACCATTCCGCAGGCGTACATTGATGCGGAGTTTTCACTCGCCGGACTTACATCAGAAAAACAGCTGGAGAAGATCATGACCCAGAAATGGATCCTGCTGTTTGGCCGAGACTATGAAGCCTATGCGGAATGGCGCCGCACCGGCTACCCCGTTTTAACGCCAGGCCCTAACCAGGGATCAACCAACGGTACCATTCCCCGCAGGGCAGTATACTCATCACTGGAAGCCCTGCTGAATACGGATAATTATAAGACTGCCGTATCTGGCTTAACCAACGGAGATTCTTACCTGTCGAAGGTTTGGTGGGATCAAAAGAAATAGACACTGAATAATGGAGAAAGGGTCGTCTTTTACAGACGGCCCTTTTTTATTTCGCCACTATGCTTTACCGGTAAAAATGTCGTTTTTACCGGCATGATCGTGTCATTAACCCATTTGTACTATGCCGCTGCAGCGCGGCTCCCTATTTTCGTATTCATTCCTAAAACAACTATCGTATGAACCAGGTACATGAAATTAATGCGATCAGGCAGGCGAACAACGCCATCTATCATTCATTCCGGACACTGGATTTCCGCGGCGCTGCAGTATATCTTACGGAAGATTGCGATTACATTACGTTTAACGGCATGCACTTAAAAGGGCGGGAGGAGTACATCACACTGCACGAGCAGCTGATGAATAACTTTATGTTCAAAGGCGCACGGCTGCACGGACAGATTGAACAGGTACGTTTCCTGAATGAGAATGTAGCCATAGTGGTAGCCACCGGCGCTATCCGTTTCCGCTGGCAGAAAAAAGTGCCTGAAAGCCGTCAGTCGGTGAACACCACGGTTTGGGTAAAAAGCCCGGAAGGCCAATGGCAGATGTCTGCCTTTCACAATTGCCGCGTAAAGAAAATGAACTGGCTGGCCAGGTGGATCATGGGGTCTGTAAAAAAAGCCGCCTGAAAGAAGCCGCAAACCGCCCCTTAGTTTGTCGGAACCACCCCCCCGGAGTGTTCCCCGGAATGAATAATTTTGTTTTAAGAGATACATCTTACAAGATCATTCAAAATAAAAACAGGTATTATGTCATTCCAGGCTTATTTAGACAATATCAAAGCGAAAACCGGCAAAACAGGTGAAGACTTTAAAAAGCTGGCAGAGAAGAAAAAGTTCTTACAAAACGGCGAGCTGGCCCCCAAGGTAAAAGCCGGCGACATTGTAAACTGGCTGAAAGAAGAATATGAACTGGGCCACGGTCATGCGATGGCAATATTCGCGTACTTTAAAGGGAAGCGGGACTAGTTTTTTTTCCGCAACTGGTCGGCACTCCAGCGGTAGGCAGGTAAAGCAGACAATAAAAAGCTGCCGGCACTGGCGGTGAATACAGAATAGTTCAGCGGCGCGGCTATACCCAGCGCCACGGTCATGGCCAGTGCAAAACCAAGTAGCAAAACACCGCTGCCAATAGCTGCCCACCGGGTCCAAAAGCCCGCGATAAGCATTACGGCAAAAAGTATTTCTGCACCCGACGCCAATGCAGCAAAGACTTCCGCCACTGCATAGGGGAAAAAGAACATCAGTTTATGTGCATACTGCATAAAATGTTGCCAGTCGCCCCACCCGATATTCGCTCCACCCGGAGGTCCCCACACGCCGAACCTGTCGAGCCCCGCACACAGATAACTGGCGCCTAACGCCACCCGCAGAAAAAGCTGGATGATATCCTGTTTAATATTCATTGCCTGGTATTTTTGACAGGCAAAAATAATACAGGTAAAGCTCCTCCTGGTAGTCCAGTTTATAATCAGGAGATAGTCCAGCGTTGTTATTATCTATGCTATTTACTACTTTCAATGGGCAAAATATATTATCATGAAGAAATGGTTGTTGGGACTGCTCATAGCCGCAATAGTGGCCGCTACTGCCTTTACACCCCGCAAAATCACCTGGGTGGCCATCGGGGATTCTATTACCTACCTGAATGATCACCCCGGTGAAACCGGCAACAGGATCACCAAAGGATACCTGACACGCGTAACCGAAAAGCTCCCGCACATACAGTATATCAATAAAGGTTATAACGGCTGGACTTCCGGCGGTATCGCTGATGCCATAGAAAAACTGGATCTTGTAAAAGCGGATGTGTATTCTGTGTTTCTTGGTACCAACGACTGGTGGGGCGGGCGCCCTGTTGGTAATTTCTCCGACTATCTCCATAAAACGGGGAACAGCACCGTGTATGGCGCATTCCGGACGATCATTGACAAGTTGAAATCACTGAATAAAAAGGCGCATATCATCCTGATCACCCCGCTGCAACGCGGCGATTTTGTATACATCGCCGATATGCACAACAATGCCTGGGGCTCTTATAAAGAAAGAAAAGGGCAACAGCTTTCACAGGTGGTGGCCGCCATTGATTCTATTGCCGGCTATGAACACTTCGACAAATTAGACCTGTATCATAACAGCGGCATCACCCTGGAAAATATGGTGAAGTATAAACGCCTGAAAGACCCCGCCACCGGTGAATATAAAGACTATCGCTGGCCGGATTATAAAGATATTCCTTTCCATCCGGACACGGATGAATACCCTTATCCGGTGTCAGCGATCGATATGACGTACGATGGCCTGCATCCCTCTGATAAAGGATTTGCCGTTGTTGCGGATATGCTGGTGGAGATCATGAAGCGATATTAGCTTCATCTTTGATACATGAAAAGTTTACTAAGCATTGACTGTAATATCGCCATATATCCTCTGAAATAAATATGCTATATTACCCCTGGTTTAAATTCTGAATAATGGCGATTAACTTACAAAAGGGACAAAGGATCGATATCGGCCTCTCAAAAATCAGTATTGGTTTAGGCTGGCATCCTAATGAAGGAACAGGCTCCGCTTTCGACCTGGATGCTTCTGCATTTATGATCGATGAGAGCAGGCATATTCTCCAGGAAGAATATTTTATTTTCTACGGAAATACAGATTCTCCGGACGGCGCACTGCATCACACCGGTGATGACCCTACCGGCGGCAACAGCGCTGATGGCGATGATGAAACCATCCAGGTAGACCTCACCAAAATAGATCCCCGCATAAGGGAAATCTTATTCGTGGTAACTATCCATGAAGCCATCAGCAGAAGACAAAACTTCGGACAGGTAAGAGATTCGTATATCCGTATCGTTGATGAAGGCACCGGCAATGAAATTGCAAAGTATGAACTGGGAGAAGATTTCTCCATTGAAACCGGCGTGGAGTTTGGCCGTCTTTACCTGAAAGATGGCAAATGGAAATTTGAAGCATCCGGGATTGGCTACAGGGAAGATCTGGCTTACTTCTTATCCAAATATTTCAAAGGTCAGATTATTAAATAACCCCTGATAAACCACTACCTATGGCTATCAATTTAGTAAAAGGTCAAACGATCGACCTCCGTAAAAACGACAAAGGAGAAGAATTCGATTTATCCACGGTCACGATTGGTTTGGGCTGGGATGTACGGCAAACGAAAAGCAACGAAGGCTTCTTTGGAAAATTATTCGGCGGAGAAAAAAAAGAAGCAGAATACGACCTCGATGCCGTAGCCATGCTGCTCGACAGCAGCGGTAAAGTGGCGAACCTTGGCAGAACCGTACAAACAAAGGATGGCAGATCAGTAGGATTGTTTGAGGGAGATGTGATCTTCTTCAATTCCATGCGCCACCCTTCCGGCAATATCTGGTTAACCGGCGACAACCGGACCGGCGCTGGTGATGGAGATGATGAACAAATTATCATCAAGCTGGACCAGCTGGAGAATAAATATGAAAAGATCCTGTTTATGGTCACCATTTACAATGGCCGCGCCACCAACCAGCATTTTGGTATGATCGATAATGCGTTCATCCGGGCGGTAGACAGCCGCGGAAAAGAGATCGCTAAATTTAGCCTGTCGGGCGACAGCACCTACAATGGGATGTGCTCCATGACATTTGCGGAAATTTATCGTAAAGATGGCGCCTGGAAGTTCAGGGCCATTGGTATTCCGCATCAATCCGATAGCTTTGTGGATGAATTGAAAAAGTTAACCTATTCCTGATCACAAAAGACCTATATTCAGCATAACCTCATCCGGCGGAAAACGCAGGATGAAATGTTACCCATTTTCAACATGCCAACACTGGTATTAAATTAATGCAGTATGAGAAGATTACCCGTGTATCTTTTATTAGATACTTCCGGTTCTATGAATGGAGAACCTATTGAGGCGGTGAAAAATGGCGTACAGATAATGATTAACTCACTACGTCAGAATCCACAGGCCATTGAAACCGCATTTATCAGCATCATCACTTTCGATAGCTCCGCACGGCAGGCAGTACCCCTTACCGACCTCGCGTCTTTCCAGATGGTGGATATAAAAGCGACCGGTACCACCGCATTGGGAGAAGCGCTGCAGCTGGTAAGCAACTGTATCGATCACGAAGTGGCCAAAACAACTACGGAGAAGAAAGGCGATTGGAAACCACTCGTGTTTATCATGACGGACGGTATTCCCACCGATAACTGGCAAAGTGGATTGACCGCATTTAAACAACGCAAAGTGGCGTATACGATCGCCTGTGCTGCCGGCTCCGGTGCAGATACCGCCATACTGAAACAAATCACCGATAATGTACTCAGTCTCGATACCGCCGATAGTCAGAGCATCGCCCGCTTCTTTGCATGGGTAACCGCTTCCATTGGCGTTACTTCCACAAAAGTGGAAGATGCCGGCAAAGAATTAATAGGCTTAAACGAGCTGCCGCCACCACCGGCAGAACTGAATATCGTGGTGTAAGAAATTAAAATATTGATATGCGACGATTACCGGTATTTTTTTTATTGGATACCTCGGGATCTATGTACGGTGAGCCCATTCAGGCACTCAACAACGCCCTGAGCGGCATGGTAAACACTTTGCGGATGGACCCCCAGGCAATGGATTCGTTGTGGCTCAGCATCATCACTTTCGACCGGGAAGTAAAAGAACTGACCCCGCTGGTGGAACTGGCCAATTTCCAGCTGCCGGAAATTAGCTGTCCGCAGAGCGGGCCCACACACACCGGCTATGCACTGGAATTTCTCCACGCAAAAGTGAACAGCGAAGTACGCAAAGGTACTCCCACGCAAAAAGGCGACTGGCGCCCGTTGCTGTTCCTTTTTACCGATGGTAAACCTTCGGATCTGCAGCTGTACCGCAAAATGATCCCGCTGATAAAAGACCTGAACTTCGCCACCATTGTAGGTTGCGCGGCAGGAAAAGCAGCAGACAACGGCATGCTCAAGGAACTGACAGACACCGTGGTGCATCTCGATACGGCCGACAGCGCCACATTGAAGCAATTTTTTAAGTGGGTATCCGACACCATAGAACAGGGAAATAAAAGTATGGGCACCACCGAGCAGGTAACACTGCCGCCGCCTCCCAACGAAGTGAATTTAGTCATCTGATAATAAAAAGAATGAACGTAAAATTGATCGGACACGATTTTAAATGCCTGGAAGTAGAATTATCCCAACAGGAGAAATTCTTCTGTGAGAAAGGCGCACTGATCTATCATGAAGAAGGAATTACTTCAAAGGTTAATGTATTCGATAAAGGCGTAGCCGGACTGATAAAAAGAAAACTCACCGGCGAAAGTATTTTCCAGGTAGAACTGTGCAATACCCATTTAAATCCGCGCAAGTTGGTGGTAGCCGGCAAAGTGGGGCTGCTGCCCGTTAACCTCAAGCAGCTTACTTCCGGCATTGTTTGTAAAGCAGGCGCTTTTGTGGCCTCCTCCGACAAAATTGATATTGATGTGAAAATGAACCTGACCTCCCTCATCGGTGGTACAGGCCTGATCATGCAGAAAATAACAGGATTTTGTACGGTATTTTTAGATGTGATAGGCACACCCATTACACTGGACCTCACACCCGGGCAAACCGTTTTTGTGGATGAAAAAAGCTTTATCTGCATGAATGCAGATATGGTAAACCGGATGTCATCCCATTTCTCCGGAAATAATCTCCTTGGAGGAGAAGGATTAAGTATGCTGAAAATTACCGGTCCGGGAACCGTATATATCACTTCTGTAAATTTTGGATAATGAGAAGACTACCGGTTTATTTCCTGATAGACGTCTCCGAATCAATGGTGGGAGAACCCATTCAACAGGTGGAAGAAGGGCTGGGACAAATCATCCAGGCACTCAAAACAGATCCCTACGCCATTGAAACAGCCTGGATCTCTATTATTGTTTTTGCCGGCCAGGCGAAAACACTGGTACCGCTGCAGGAAATCATCAACTTTTATCCGCCGCGTTTTCCTATTGGCGGAGGCACCTCTTTAAGCCGGGGACTGGGACACCTCATGTATGAACTGAGAAAAAACCAGGTGAAAACTACCTATGAAATAAAAGGCGACTGGAAACCGATCATCTTTCTTTTCACGGACGGCGTGCCTACAGACGATACCAGTGCAGCCATCGCGGAATGGAAACAGAACTGGCAACGCACTGCCAATATGGTGGCCGTTTCCTTCGGCAATGAAGCAGATACCAACCTGCTGAAAGAGCTGACGGAAAACGTAGTGCATTTTAAAAACAGCTCTCCCGCAGCCTATAAGCAGTTCTTCAAGTGGATTACCGACTCTATCAAAACCAGCAGTGAAAGTGTAGAGAAAAACGCTTCAGGATTTGAACTGTCGAAAATACACGATACCGATACCTTGTCGAAAATAGATCTCTCAAAACCATCACCACCCCGCAGTTACACCGATAGCAACTACGTGGTAATGGTAGGGAAATGCCAGCACCTGCAACGGGATTACCTCATGAAATACCGCCGCGCAGAACAGGACGCAGAAATATACGGACTAAACCTGAACCGGCTGTATTACCGGCTGGTAGGGGCGTTCCAGGTAGATAAAACCTATCACGAACTGTCCGATAGCCACACAAAACCGGCTGTTATCAACAGTGAAGAACTGATAGGCAATCCCACCTGCCCCTGCTGCGGCAACCAATGGGGATTCGCCCTGTGCTCCTGTGGCCAGATTCATTGCATCGGCGAAGAAAAGCTCAGTACCTGCCCCACCTGCGGAAACACCGCGGCATACGGCGCCAGCGACGGTGGTTTCGATGTAAACCGGGCACAAGGCTAACCGACAAAAGAGAAACATGGACAAATCCTTTATCCGGGAATTATTTAAAGCAAATAATATTACGGTCGGCACTAACCGGCAGCACCTGTTCGACGCTTTTGTGAATGAAGAGCAAAACAGGCTGGCGGTAAGGCAGATCCTGGAAAATAAAAAGCTACTAATGGATACCTGGCAGTTTAAAAACCGGTTGGCCGACATTCAGCAACAATCCGTCAACATCCCGAATGCCACTGCAGGAAAGCCTTACGAGGTGACACTGGATTTCGGACTGCTGAAATGGAACGACTTTACCTATTTTCATATCGAGGGGCTGGAAGAAACCGGTCTGCAATACGATCCGGAAACAAAAGTGATCCGGGGCACACCCGTTAAAAGCGGCGATTTTAAACTAACGTTGAAATACCGCATCAACGGCGAAGATGAAACCACCGCGCCAAACGAAAAAAAGGTGCCGCTGGTCATCAACCCCAATCCCAGATCGCTCTGGAAAAATATTGACAGCGATAAAAATGATCCCTACTGGAAAGAAGACAACGTGGCGGAATATGCCCCGCTGGGCGACAGGCACCTGCTGGTAGCCTCCAAAAGAGGCCGCTCGCACGCCAATACCGGTGGCTTCCGGGAAGATGATTTTGCCTTTAAACATTTCGGCGACACCGGCTGGAGCGTTATGGCCGTTTCTGACGGCGCCGGCAGCGCAAGGCTGTCCCGCGCAGGGTCCAGGATGGCCTGCACCGGCATCGTGGAATACTTTGAGCAGCACTTTACGCCGGTACTAAGGAGCGCATTTGATGCGCTGATTGCCGCACACGCTACCGCCGGAAGCGACAAAACACAAAAAGAACTCACCCGCTTTGTATACGATAACCTCGGCAAAGCAGCGTTCACCGTACATAAAAAGCTGGAAGAATTTGCTGTCGCCTGCGCAGCGCCAGTAAAAGATCTTCATTCCACACTTATATTTGTACTTTTAAAAAAGTACGAATCCGGCTATGTGATCATGAGCTTTGGCGTAGGCGATTGCCCCATTGCTTTGATTAATAAGGATTTTACAGACATCCAGTTGCTGAACCGGCTGGATGTGGGAGAATTTAGCGGGGGAACCCGGTTTATTACCATGCAGGAAATCTTTAAAAGTGATACATTTGCAACCCGCTTCGGGTTCAGGCTGGTGCCTGATTTCTCGTACCTGATGCTGATGACCGACGGTATTTATGATCCCAAGTTTGAAGTAGAAGCCAACCTGGAGAAGCTGACAGCCTGGAAAGCACTGCTGGAAGACCTCGGCGGTAAAAACGATGACAATGTAAAAGTAGACCTGGCCAGCCATACACCGGAAACTGCCAGCCAGCTATCTGCCTGGATGGACTTCTGGAGCCCCGGGAATCATGACGACAGAACTTTAATGATCATCAGTTAAGTATGCGGACTATATGAGTACAAAAACGGTGAATTCCGTCATCAATGCAGGGAAAAGTTATCAATACGTTGATAACGGAGAACCTATGCGGGGTGGCATGAAGGACGTTTACTTCAGTCCGGATAAATCATACGTGGTGGCATTTTACCGGGACACACAGGACTACGCTTCGAAAGAGCGGTTGCGGAAAATTGTGACGGACTACTATAACAGCTTCTTTAACCGGGAAGGCGGCGACTACTACCGGGATCTTTATTGCTGGCCAACAGACATGGTGGAAGCAGATAAAAAGGTAGGCCTCGTAGTACCGTGTTACCATGCTAACTTTTTTTTCAAGAAAGGATACGCATCAAACGACCTGATTAAAGGAAAGGAGAAAGAAGGGAAATGGTTTGCTTCACCCAAATTCAGGAACAAGCAGTTTACGCTGCGCCTGGATGAAGCAGAACTGGGCAACTGGTTAAGCTATTTCCAGATCTGTGTAAATATTTCAAGAGGTGTGAAACGCCTGCATGCAGCCGGACTGGCACATTCCGACCTGTCGTATAAAAATGTGCTGGTAGACCCGGTAAGTAAATCGGCCACCATCATCGATATAGATGGCCTCGTGGTACCGGGCCTGTTTCCACCGGATGTAATTGGCACCGCCGATTTCATCGCACCGGAAGTACTCGCCACCAAGCACCTGGGCCTGAAAGACCCGGGCAGGAAGCTGCCCAACCGTCTTACCGACCTGCATGCGCTGGCAGTAATGATCTACATGTATCTTTTATACCGTCATCCCTTAAAAGGAGGGAAGATCCACGATCTCGACGCAGAAAAAGACGACCTGCTGGCAATGGGAGAGAAGGCGCTATTTATTGAACATCCGCAGGATACTTCCAACCGGCCAAAACTGAATCACATTAATCCGAAGGAATTGCCCTGGGCAGATGTAAATAAGTTACCATACACCATTACAGGGCCTTACCTGAAGGAACTGTTCTACCAGGCGTTTGTAACCGGTTTGCACCAGCCAACCGAGCGGCCGCCGGCAGAAATGTGGGAACAGGCGTTACTAAAAACAACAGACCTCATGCAGCCCTGCAGCAATGCCGCCTGCGAACAGAAATGGTACGTTTTTGATAACACCCATTCTCCTAAATGCCCTTTCTGCGGTACGCCGCATAAAGGCACCCTGCCCGTACTGGACCTGTATTACGAGTTTAAGCCAACGGTATGGAAACCGGAAAACCACCGGCTGATGGTGTATAATAATCAATACCTGTTCCAATGGCATGTAAACAGGAATACTATCCGCAACGAACGGATCACCGCCGCGCAAAAAGTGCCGGTCGGGTATTTTGTTTTTCACCAGGGCAAATGGGTGCTGGTCAACCAGCAGCTCACTTCTTTAAAAGATCTTACAGAAGATAAAGAAATTGCCATCGGTGAGATGGTGGAACTAACGGATGGAAAAAGACTATTGCTGTCGAGGGAAGAGGGTGGAAGAGTAGTCATTATAACGATTGCCAATAAGTAGAAACCTATATAAAAAATAAAGTGAAATGAATGAATTAATCCAACAAATTATTGACAACCCAATACCTTCGGCAATCATTGTCGGGAATCTCGTTATTATTGAAAGTTTATTGTCGGTAGATAACGCGGCCGTACTGGCTACCATGGTAATGGACCTGCCCGAAAAACAACGCGACCGCGCCCTTAAATACGGGATTTTCGGCGCTTACCTGTTCCGTGGTCTGGCTATGTTGTTCGCGTCTTTCCTGATCAAGATCTGGTGGCTGAAACCATTGGGCGGTTTATATCTCCTGTACCTGGTATTCAGCTGGTGGAAAAATAAGAAAACAGAAGGAGAGAAGGAAGAAGAGAGCATCGACAAAGGCCAGAACTGGCTATACAAGGCCACAGTGGGGGCTATCGGGCCTTTCTGGGCTACGGTGGCACTGGTGGAGTTAATGGATATGGCTTTCTCTATAGATAATATTTTTGCTGCAGTAGCTTTTACTGATAATATACTGCTGGTTTGCCTGGGGGTATTTATCGGTATCCTTGCCATGCGTTTTGTGGCACAGGCTTTCGTGAAACTGATGACGAAGTTTACCTTCCTGGAAGCAGCGGCGTACATCGTTATTGCCATCCTCGGTATTAAACTGACGTTGTCTATCTACGAGCATTTCTTTCCGGAATCACCTGTTACCCATTTCCTGGAAAGTTCAAAAGCAGACATCATTACGTCGATCATCACCGTGGGCGTGTTTATCGTTCCGATCATTACATCGGCGCTGTTAAATGTTCCTAAAAGAACCCCTGCTGCAGAGTTGGAGAAAAAATGATGCCGGTAACAAACCGGCTCAGCTTAATAAAGGTTTCTATGGCGCCAGTTTGCGGACTGGCGTCTTTTTTATGCCTAAATCACATTGGTGTTCAGCATCGTTTTGAGGATGTTGGTCTGCACATCAAAGCGACCAATCTGTTGCAGGAAATCGACGTCGGAAATTTTCTCATAGTATTCCTTCAGGAGGGCATGCACGTTATCCGGGATCACCGTTTTCAGCACGTTGGCGCGGCTCATCAGGTTATCATTCTTATCCGTTAACTCCTGTATAATCCTTGTTTTTTTGGAGAGGGTGTTGGACCAGTCAACGTCTGTGATTTTTGAAAGATCACAGAACAGGAATAAATTTTTTGCGGGGAAGAAGAGAAAGTAACGGTCCATGTTAAGGAAGCGGTACACTTCCAGGATCAGGTTACCGGCACTGAGTCCGCAAAAGAACTCGGTTTTAAAATCCATTTTGCACAACAATCCCATCAGCTTGCGCTGTATGATGGCGGAGTTGTTGCGGTACACTTCTGCGGGGGTGAATTTAATCAGTTCATTGAGCGCTTCGGTGGAAATATCGAAATAAAAATCCTGGGAGAATCGTGCGCTGAAAGCATTGATGTTTTTGGAGAAGGGGTAGTCTTCGGAGTTGTCAGACAGCACCTGGTACAGCTTCCGCAAAGATAAATTGATCTTCAGGGATTGTTTCTGTTTATCCTGCTGGTAATTTTTCTCTGAAAAAACGGAGTCGTTGATATTGGCGATCAGGTCTTTGTTGATCTGTATTTCGTCGTATAAAATACTCACGTTTCTTTCATTGCTGGCTTTTATTTTTCGCAACAGGTCAATCACCGTGGCGGTGTATTGCAGGTGAAACAGTTCCAGCTTATTGACATCGAGTTCCGGATTTGTTTCAAATAATTTATGGACAACCTGGCTTCGGAGATAAATCTTGTATATTATCTCTTCTTCAAAAAAAGTGGACAGCAATTGCAACTTGCTGATAGTTTTATTTGAGTCATTTAATATTATTGCCAGGTTATCCTCCATTACTTATCCTCCGTTAGCTAACGTTTGTTACATTTTTCTTCAGCTCTGTTTCCAGCGTCTGCAATTCACCATTCAGCACTTTCCGGCTTTCGGTGCCCTGATCGTGGATCTTTTTCACTTCATGTAAAGTTTCAATCAGCGACTGGGTAGTTCTCTTCAATGTTTCAATAGATACTACTGTTTTCTCATTCTCTTTCGCTACCTCGATGCTGTTTTGTTTCAGCAGGTCGGCATTTTTCTGGAGAATGGTATTGGTGGTATCGGAAATCTTCTTTTGCATTTCCACGTTGGCTTTCTGTCTTTGCAACGCCACCGCAATGGTGAGCTGGTTTTTCCAGACAGGGATCGTAGTGGAAATGATCGATTGCGCCTTTTCCGCAATGGAAGTATTGTTGTTTTGCACCAGCCTGATCTGGGCTAAAGACTGCAGCATAATAAAGCGCACAATCTTCATGTCCGCCAGTCTTTTATCCAGGCGGGTAATGAAATCCCTTAAATCAGCGATTTCATAGTCATTGTAATTGGCGGCATTCACTTCCATTTCGGCCAGCTTCTGGCTGAGCTCATTGAATTTCAGCTGACCTGAAATAATGAGATCTTCCATTTGTTTGATGTAAGATACGTTACTATCAAACATGGTTTGCAAAGAACTGTTGTCTTTCAGTGAATTGATGCGGCCCGCTTTGATCTTATTGGTGATCTTATCAATGTTACTGATAACGGTATCGTATTTCTGGAAAAGCTTTTTGGCATCAAATACCAGCTTTTTCAGGAAAGGTATTTTAGAGATAAAGCTCTGTAAAGCGCCCTGGTTCAGCTCATCTACGTCGATATAATTCAGTTCTGTAAGCAGATCGTTGATCAGCCCGCCTACTTCGCCCGAGTTATAGGTACGTACGGAAGTGAGGAACTCATTACTGTATTTTTCCATTGAATTCTGTACATCGGTACCATAATTCAGGATGGAATTTACATCGGTGGTTACCAATGTTTTACTTATTTCCCCGTATTTCTTTGCATCGTCCGGCGTAATAACCGCCAGATCCACATTTCCCTCTTTGTCGAGCCTTACCGCAGGAAGGGTTTGGTCGGTGATATTTGGGTTTGCTTCCATAAGGTATCTGATTATAAATTGATATTATCTTATCAAAAAGTGATCCTACAGGTAGTTCTGCGCAACGGTGTTCACGGTTTCCTGCAGTTTTTTGTCTTTTGTAGGTTCACCGATCGCATTAAATTTCCATTCGCCGTTCTTTTTGTAGAAAACGCCCATCACCATAGATACGTGTCCTGCAAAGCCGGGGCCGCTGGCGATATCATAGGTGGCAAATACTTCGTTCACGCGGGCAGGGGTACCTTCATAAATGCGGATAGACGCAAAAGGAATCGTGCCAAAGTCGTGTCCGCGGAAGCTGTTCAGTACAAATGCCACGTAGTTGGTGTTGGCATCCAGCCGGGAGAAATCGAGCGTGATCACTTCATTGTCCAGGCCGTCGTTGCCGTTCAGGTCACCAGTCAGGTCATCGCCGCTGTGTTTTACCGCGTTGTCTTTTGATTTCAGGTTACCAAAGTAAACCACTTCCTGCAGTTGCTTCTGTTCGGTGAACATTGCGCAGCTGCCGTCCAGGTCTACCGCTTCTTTGGTTTTAGACAGGCCAAACAGGCCTTTCTTTTCAATAGCGCCCCAGTTGATCCCTACACAGATATTCTGAAGTTTGGCGCCATTGCTTTTTTCGAGATTTATACGCTGACCTTTTTGAAGATTGATTGCCATGTTGATCTTATATTTAGATATAGTGGTGTATAGATTAGTTGTATTTGTTCAGGTAGTCCTGCAGGCCGCCTTTCATGCCAACGCCTACTGCTTCAAACTTCCATTCGTCGTTGCGTTTGTAAATTCTTCCGAATTCCACAGCTGTTTCAATAGAAAAATCTTCTTCCAGCTCGTATTTCAGTAATACTTCGTTGGTAACCGGGTCGAATATACGCACAAAGGAATTCCTTACCTGGCCGAAGTTCTGCCGGCGTGCTTCTGCATCGTGGATGGTTACCACTACGCATATTTCGGTAATTTTGGGATCTGCTTTAGACAGGTCAATTTTAATCTGTTCGTCGTCGCCGCCGCCATCGCCGGTGAGGTTATCGCCGGTATGCTCTACGCTGCCATCGGGTGATACGAGGTTATTATAAAAAATAAAGTGCTGCTCAGATAATATCTTTTTATTCTCTCCCATTACGAACAGGGAAGCATCCAGATCGAAGCTGGTGCCGGTAGATGAAGCATTAGCGTCCCAGCCCAGGCCGATTACGAATTTGGGCGCATTAATCGTTTGCCGCTGACCTTTTTGCAAATTAATTGCCATGTTGTATGCTTTTATGTTTTCTGTTAAATAAGTAATTATTAATAAAATTCAGATTTTTCTGGTAAACTTCTATCGTATGATAACCGTTTCCCAGGGCCATATTATACAAAAGATTCACAAATTTATCGGATTGATTTTGCAGGAAAATACAAAATGAATCGAAATCATAATTCAAGATATACTTTACAATCCGTGTATTAATGAAAAATTGTTCCCCCTGGATGATTTTTTCCAGGTGGAAGATGGACTTTACAAAATGATAGTTCAGGTGGTTTTCAATGTTGGGATGAATGCTTTTATTCTGCAGTTCTGCATAATAGAGCAGGTACACATCGTTAGGCAGGTCATAGGCATCCACCATTTTCAGGATCATTCTTTCATGGCCTCCCGTAATTTTGATGTCATCCAGGAAAATCACTTTCTTCCCGGTCAGGAAGTGGCGGTCGATATGGAAGCTGTCGTTGCCGATCAGCTTTAACCGTTGCTCCGCATCCAGTTCGCCGTAATCCTCCTTGTAGGTAATGGTACGGTGTACTTTGGTTTCCTGTAAAACCGGGTGCCCGTGCGCTGCCAGCCACCTGTTCAAGTGAAAAACGAAATAGTTTTTCATCGCAAAGGTAGCCGTTGGGATAAAGGAATATGGACTTGACACTACCACAAACTGCGGCACTTCCTGTCCTTTGAGGTGATGCTCAATAAATCCTTCCGCCAGGCTGGTCCCGAATTTTTCGGCAACGGCGTCGTCCCCGAACTTGAAACGGCTGTAGTCATCGGGGCTAAACCCGAAATGGCCGGCATGGGTGATCTTATGAAGTGAATAGGTTGTTGTCATCAGTTAAGTAAACTTGAAATACATTGATGATTGGAGTTGACCAGTAAAGTACGAATGCCTGTCACCTGCGCCCCGTTAATATCTGCTTTTACATTATCGCCAATATGTATGATGTTACTTAGCGGGATTGCCGTATCATTTCTTACTATCGCCACGTTTTCCAGCATCAGGCGAAACATTTTTTCATTGGGTTTCGACATGCCGGTTTCATCTGAATACAGCTGGAAATCGAAAAAATGCTCCAGCTCCAGCTCCTGTAATACCCGTCTTAATGTGCTGCCTTTTATAAAAGCGGTGTTACTGAGTAAACTGATGGTACTGTCAGACGATGCTTTTATCCTGCGCAATGTTTTCACTGTTTCCGAACAATAAATAACCGGGAGGTGTTTAAGCACCAGGGCATCCATTTCCTCGTAAAGCCCTGCCAGATCAATGCTCCCGAAGGCATTGTCGTCATCATTTATTTCACTGATCACCATAAGGTTACATTTCTTCCGCATCAATATTACCGCCTGTTTTTTCATTGATGGCATTGCATAGCAGATCTGTTTTGCGGAATATGCGGCTTACCTCTTCCAGTGTTTTTTGGTGTTGATTGAAATGGTTGTAAAAAAAGCGCGTCCTTTCCTGTTTAAATAAAGGATTCGATTTTATTAAAGTTAACCATAGATCAAAAGAATAATGTTGGTATATGTTCATGTACTTTTTAAGCATTTACGTCACTCCGGCAATTGATACTTGGCCCGGTTCCCTGTACCAGCATACCTGTAAGGGTTAATGTAAGTAATATTTAGCAGCTCCTGTTTAATCTTTTTGTTACCAAAATCAGTTTGTTATGGGTTAATACTAAAAAAGCCTGCATACCGCTTTTTTTTTCAAGGTCCTAATATAGGATTTTATCTTTCATATAAACCCAAAACCACCTGTTAATGTATTGGTAATAAAGTAAGTTGGTTTTTTAACTTATCTAGTTTTCCTGCCCGGGTGTTGCAAGCCCGGATATGCAGTTCCCGGCCGCTAAGCTACCAAAAAGCAGCCATTCTGCACCTGCGGAAATTCTCAGGTTGCGAGTGCTGTTTCTGGCATGCTCTATGCGCTGGCCCGCAGGCCAGCACTGAATCGGTGTTGGAATCTGTGCAAAAAAGGGATGTGTATAAATCTCCGGTTCTATCATCAGTTAATGAACACGGCCTCTCTCTTCCTGGTTGCCGGTGTCGCCTGCCGGCAGCTTAGCGGCCCTGCTGCCAAAGCGGTAACTGATGCCTAGCTTCAGGTAACGGTTCAACTGGAAGTTGCTCAGCTGCTGCCGCGCGCCGTTAATGGTCATGGCGCTGCTCTGGCAAATATCATTCATGGTTAACACAATGTCTACTTTCTTCTTCATCACCGACGCCTTCAGCCCGATATCCAGTTTAAAATAAGCATCTGATCTGCCAATTGTACACCAGTTTATCCGGGTTGTTTTCAATAGCGGGTTTGCCGGCCGTAACGGTCACTTCACCCAACCGGGTATTGAAAGGTTGTAAGGCGATGTTTACCACCGTATCACGACGAATGCTGAAATGCAGCGTGGCGGCCTGGTAGCCGGCAACAACGGCATTCAGTACGTATTCGCCTGCAGGCAGCCTGGTAAAGCGGAAGCTGGCGCTGCTGTCTGTTTGCAATACCTGCTGCGGATCCCCGGGTAACCGTTGAAGGCGTACAATGGCATAAGCAACGGGCGTATGAGATGAATTGTTCACTGTGCCTGTAAGTACCGCCTGCGCATAAACGCCGTTGCTGATAATACTTATCAGGAAAAAATTAATCAGAAATTTCAAAGACGTGGGTTTTACTGATAATAGATCGGAGCTAAGATAGAAAAACTGACCGTAATGAAAAAGATGAATAAGGATAAGTGGTTCCGGTAAATCAATGATTTTTTACAATTCGGGGTTTTGCGGGAGAGATACTTTTGTAAAAAGAAAAGCAAATGAAAACCGTTCATCTCACGATATACCTGGTAACTGCACTGCTGCCAGCGATATCATTTTCACAGGGAAAAAGCATTCATCAACAAAAGGAATTTAAAATAGCTGACATGGAAAAGAACAAAGCCATCATACAGGAATTATATGAAAATGTCATGAACAAAAAAGACATGCGCCTCTTGCCGTCCATTGTATCCGAAGCGCATACCGGTCCGGAAGGGCACAAGGGTGTTGACGGGTTTACTGCCCCCATTGCGCCACTCATCGCCGCTTTCCCGGACATCCAATGGAAGTTATCGTCACTGGTATCAGATGGGAATAAGGTAGTGGCGAAATGGACCTGGTATGGCACACAAACAGGGCCGTACAAAAACATTCCTGCTACCGGCAAAGCTATTCATATCAACGGCGTAGCCATCTATGAATTCAAAGATGGAAAAATCATCGCATCAGAAGTACAGACCGACCGCCTCGGGTTTTTAACCTCGCTGGGCGTATTACCGGCGGATATTGCCTCGGCGCCGGTAAAAGAACAGGTACAGTTCATTGATAAATTTCTGGTGCCTGCTGCGGACATCGCGGAATTCAAACAGCGGGTGGCGGTGAACCGGCACTTCATTAAAACGCTCCCCGGCTTTATTTCAGATGCTGCCTATGAATATTTTGATGAGCAGGACAACCTGGTGTATGTTACCATTGCGCAGTGGGAAAACAAAGCGGCGGTAGCCAACGCCAAAGAACAGGTGCAGGCGGAATACAAAAAAGAAGGATTTGATATGCCGGGCATGATGAAACGCCTGGGAGTGACTATGGACAGGGGATTGTACACCCGCGCAACAGAATAGCAGCGGCAATAAAAAGTAAAAAAGGTGTGCAGCGTACTGCGCACCTTTTTTTATGTATCCTTTTAATATCTGTTTACAATTGTTTAAAATCCGTTGACAGGTTACTGTAAAAAGATGTGTTAACTTATCTACCTGAACAACCAAAACTGCATTGATTAGCAACTGCTTCACCAGGAGCAGTTGCGCATGATTGAAAACCCGAAACCCCCTTCATTCACTCATCTTAAAAAAAAACGTATGAAAACTTCATTGTTTGCTGCGGCATTTATTGTGCTGGGCATACTGTTGGGATGCGAAAAGAAAAGCGCTCCCGGCGGTGATCTTCAACCTGTTTCCGGAAAAAATAACCTGCAGGTATTAGCCACACCACCCGTCACCTGGCAGGAACATTGGTTTGAACACCAACAGCTGCTTAACCGCGTTTTTTATGATACCAGCGTAGCAGTTTATTTTGATAATGATGTAAACAGCAGCATTACCTGGCCCAACACCTACCTCGCGCAGGTATGGAACTATACCAAAAGCACTTACGGTGCTTTTGGCGACGATTCCCGCCTCTTTGTAATCCTGCACTCCGGCAAATATTCCGGTGGGCATCCGTCTACGTATATGGATGCCAGTCATGATTACCGCAACGTAATAGATGTAGGCTCCTCCGATCCCAATGCCTGGATCTCCGGTGCAGGCAACGACATTGACCTTACCACCCATGAAGTGGGGCATATTGTGGAAGGCGCTTCCAAAGGCGTACACGGCTCCCCGGCGTTTGGCATCTGGCACGACAGCAAATGGATGGAAATCTACCAGTACGATGTGTACCTGGCCCTGGGCCGCAGTGCCGATGTAACCCGCTGGTATAACATGAAGATCACCCAAACAGATGCTTATCCCCGCGCAGGCACTTACTGGTTCCGGGATTGGTTTTATCCAATCTATACTAACTACGGTGGTGTAGCGCCACTGAATAAATTCTTCGCACTGCTGGCGCAGCATTTTCCCAAACAAACGTACAATAACGGCATCACCACTTACCCCGAATACACCCGCGGCCTTAACTTCGGGGAATTTGTACATTACTGGAGCGGCGCTGCCAATAAAGATCTGAAGCAATTGGCCCTCACTGCCTTTGGCAATAAAGATGAAGGGGGCAACGACTGGACCGCACAGCTGAAGCAGGCAAAAACGGATTTCCCGGGTATCACTTATCCTTCGGACGACATCACCGGTTCAGGCACGATTACCGTGAGTAAAGAAAACAATGGTGGCGCCTCCGCGGCAGAAGGCTCCTTGAAGCTCACCGATAATGTATACAGCACCAAACTATTTGTGAATGCGGTGCCCGCTGATTTTAAAATGCAGCTGCAGTTTGCCACCGGGCAAACCGTGAAATCATATACCCTTACTTCCGGTAACGACGCTACAGACCGAGATCCTAAAAACTGGCAGCTGAAAGGCTCCAATAATGGTACTACGTGGACGGTACTCGATACCCAAACAAACCAGGTGTTTGGCGCCCGGAATCAAACCAGGCAGTTTGCCATTTCCAATACTACAGCGTATAAATATTATGCCGTGTATGTAACCGCCACCAATGGTAGCGTGGATTTCCAGCTAAGCGAGTGGAGATTATTCAAGTAAATAACAGAAGGGCTGTTGCTGTAAAAAGGAACAGCCCTTTGTTTTCGTATACAGGTGGCCGTTATCCCATATCCTCAAACCGGCGCAATATTTCTTCCAGTTGCTTCCGGCTGAGATCAATGTTCATCCCCTGCGGATCCAGGATATTTTTGGATCTCAGTTCTTTCAGGGTCCTGTTAAAACTCCGGATCGTAATACCCAGGTAAGATGCCATATCCTTTTTGGGAATAACAATGTCTTGTTCCGCTTCCAGCGCCAGCAACCGGAGCAATGCATATTCTACCGGGTATAGTTGCTGGTAAGACGCGCGGATACAGGTTTGGCGGATACGGATCACCAGTTCTTCCAACATCAGCCTGTTGAACTCCGTATTGTTAACCAGCAGCCAGCTAAACAAGGTATGCGGAATGGCATATGCTGTTACGGGCGTAATGGCTTCAATATTACACAGGCATTTTTCTTTCCTGATGCCTTCCAGGTCGCCGGTAATTTCACCCTTTCCCAGGAATTCGAAAATATAGTCTTTCCCGTTATCTTCTTCAATATAACATTTTGTAATACCTTCCCGGATAATATAAACATGACTGATGGTATCACCCTGGCGGATGAGCCGCGTGCCGGCAGTAAAGGTTTTAATGGCCACTGCTTCGCCTTCCGCGCTGCTGGCGGTGAATTGTTCCATGAAATGAAGAAAAGCAGGATTGGTCCGTAACATACTTTTAAGAAGTGGGACAAATGTCCCGTTTTATAAACTGCCGGGTTCTATTTTTGCATCCGGAAAAACGTAAAAATAACAATGATCTCTGACATTAGCGTGATCGCATTCGATGCCGACGATACCCTTTGGGTAAACGAGCCTTACTTCCAGGAAACAGAAGCCCTTTTTTGCAGCCTGCTGGAAGATTACCTGCCGCATCATACCGTATCGCAGGAGCTGTTTAAAACGGAGATGGCCAACCTGGAACTCTATGGTTATGGCATAAAATCTTTTATGCTTTGCATGATAGAAACCGTGCTGCGCGTATCCGAGAATACTGCCAGCCCGGAAGTTTTCCATAAGGTGCTCCAGTATGGAAAAGAAATGCTGGATAAGCCCATTGTGCTGCTCGATGGGGTAGAAGAGGTGCTGCAGGCGCTCTCCGGCAAGTATCGCCTGGTAGTGGCTACAAAAGGCGATCTGCTGGACCAGGAACGCAAACTGCGGAAATCGGGCCTGGAGCATTATTTCCATCATATTGAAATTATGAGCGATAAAAAGGAACGCGACTATCTTAAATTAATAAAGCACCTCGATTGCAAGCCGGAAGAATTCCTCATGATGGGCAACTCCCTGAAATCGGATGTATTGCCGGTGCTGGCACTGGGCGGTCATGCTATCCATATTCCGTACCATACCACCTGGCAGCATGAACACATCGATCATACAATCGAAGATCCCCGTTTTTATGAGTTTACTACAATGGCAGATATCCTGCCGCACCTGATATTATGAAACAATTATTAGATCTGGACACCTGGGCGAGAAAGGAACACTTTAACTTCTTCCGCCAGTTCGAAGAACCTTTTTTCGGGATCACCACCGACATCGACTGCACCACTGCCTTTAACAACGCCAAAGCCAGCGGGGACTCCTTCTTTTTAAGCTACCTGCATAAGTCGCTGGCAGCCGCCAACGAAGTTCCCCCTTTCCGTTACCGCATAGCCGGTGATGAAGTGTGGGTGTATGACCAGGTAGATGCATCGCCTACCATTAACCGGCCCGACGGTACTTTTGGTTTTGCATATATGAATTTTTATGAAGATGCAGCCGCATTTGAAGCCAGCAGCAAAGCAGAAATTGAAAGAGTACGTCAGAGTACAGGATTGATACCAGCTGTGTCGGGAGAGAATGTGATTCATTATTCCTCCCTGCCCTGGATTAACTTTACCGCCGTATCTCATGCGCGGAGTTTTTCATTTAAAGATAGCTGCCCTAAAATTACTTTCGGTAAAGTAAAAGAAGTGGGCGACCGGAAAATAATGCCTGTATCTGTGCATGTGCATCATGCATTGATGGATGGATTCCATGTGGCGCAGTTCCTGGAAGGGTTTCAACGAAGGATGGAAATGTCTGCCCTGTAGGCGAGCTCACTTTCCTTGCCCTTCTCAATTTCTTACCTCTATTTGTAGCAATTTGGCAACACTCCCGGCCCGCCTTTTATTTTAAAACTCCCTGCCAGCAATCACTTCCGGTCAGGCAGCCTTTTTGCGGTACCTCCCGCAAATTCAGACACATCATTTTTAAAAATCATGCTTTATGAATAAAAAATTGCTGGTCCTGGGAGCAGCTGCGTCTGCTGCCGCCGCATATTTGTTGTATAATAATACCAAAGTGTCCATTCCTAAGGGGGCCAAAGCTGTTTCTCCTTTTGACATACAAAAATTCCTTGGCACCTGGTATGAAATCGCCAGGCTGGATTACCGGTTTGAACATTATCTCAGCAATGTTTCTGCCACCTATTCATTAAAGGAAAACGGGGAGATAAAAGTGGACAATAAGGGTTATGATACTAAGAAATACCGTTGGAAAGAAAGTGAAGGTAAAGCTGCGTTTGTGAGTACACCTGACGAAGCCCGGTTAAAAGTATCTTTCTCCAGACCGTTTTACGCCGGGTATAATGTCATTGATATCGACGAAAAATATCAGTATGCCCTGGTGGCCGGCAACAACCTGAACTATATCTGGATTTTATCGCGTACCCGGACTATCCCCGAAGATATTAAAATCCGTTTCCTGGCAACCGCCGCCGCACTGGGATATGATACCGGCGCCCTCATATGGACCAAACATGATAGTTATGTAGGGCCAAGTTGAGGCAGTGGATAAAATAAATTAGGATTTACTAAAAATATTAGTATTTTTGTTTCAGAAAGCAAATGAATAATGTAAAAAAGCCTTGAGAACCATGCTGTAGTGGCCATCAGGGCTTTTTTATTTTATATAAGTACTAACTATCTTAGTATCTTTCCTGGAAATGTTAAATTCAGCTCATGCATAATCCCCTGGCGCTGCTCTCTCCGGAATTAGTGATGTCTTTAACAAAGCATGGATTTGTTGCTTTCGTAAGGCAAAGTTATCCGCGTGGGAAAGATCATTTTGATACGGATGCCATTGAAACTTTTCTCATTACCCCCTATAAGCATCTTGCACTGGCAAATGAGCACCTGCAACATATTTCAGCGGATTATAGAAAAGGCATTTACCATACCGCTAACCAGGAAGAGATGATGAAACTGATGACTGCCGCTTCACAACCTAAAGGATATAAAGTGTATGTAGCGTTATTGAAAGTCCGGAAATGGAAAGGAACCGCGCAGCTGGAGGAGAAATTAAAGCGCTACCTGCAAACAAACACCAAATGGAAAGTAAAAGATGGCGCCATAGTGGCCGATCTCTACCTGCATTATGGAGAACTGATGCTGAAGGTGGTAAACCCAATTGGAGAAATCAGGTTGCCTTTGAGTGAAGTAGAAAGACTTTAAAACAGGGTACCGGTGTAAAATCAGCCGGCACCCCGGTGAAACAGTTAGCAGTCGAAAGTCCTGATTACCGTAGTGGTAGGATGAGTGATCTTTTTCTGCTGTTGATCGGTGGATGTAATACCGGCACTTAACCTGGCCACTTTAATAGTGCCCAGTTTCATTTTTTGCTCATTCTTCTTTTTCATACCAATATGTATTTAGTGAGTAATTGCTTTGAGCTGTTTTTTAGAGATGGCGATCATGGATTCATAATACCTGCTGAGGAAATGATAGATCACCAGTTCATGTTTACGCTGATTGGATAACAGGATCCTGTTAAGGAACATGTGAATGTAGCTGCAAAGGAGATCGTCGCGGTTGGCGAGCTGTATGCCTGCAAGCTGTTCCTGTATATGAGCGGAGCGGGTTTGAAAGCAAGCCACGGCCGCTTCAATACCCTGTTCGCTGTCCTGCATAGGATCAAGTATACTGCTCACTTTCCGCATTTCTTCCCGGTATTTGTCGTTGAGTTGTACTAGCAAGGACTTTTCACCACCAAATTCTTCGAAGAAGCTTTTCTGGAGCATTTTCAATAAGGCCGATTTGGCTGGAAGCGTATACCCGAAATCATTCAGCAGCATGTCCACCCCTCTCAATGCCAGCATCCAGCGGTAGTTTTCACCTTCTTCTTCTTCCAGGAGATCCAGTATACTGATGACGCATGTACTGTCGTAATGAAACACCGCTTCGCTAAACAGCATGGTATCTGCGCCGTAGCGTTCAATTTCCCTTTCGTAGGTATCTGTTTGAAGCCGGTGTATGCTATCGGTGGGCAGTGCGGCGTGCAATCTTTCCAATACGGTGCTCCAGAAATGTGGATTAGTGCTGTGGTGGAACCTGATCCGCAGGTGATGTTCGGGATCGGTGTACCGGATAAAAAACCACTGGTCAATGATGTTTTCCTGCATCAGTTCCTGTGTTAACGGCAGGATCTTTTCTTTCAGGATATTTTCCGCACTCCGTGTACCGGCGTATAGTTTAACATACAGCCATTCACTGCCGGTACTGAATTTTCGTACAGGCGTACCGGCAGGTGTGGTAATTATTTGGTTTGTTTGTTTGTTTTCTTTTTCGGAAGATATGTTCCTGAGTGGAATAATAAATTCGTTGGTATGCGCGCCATCGGGGCCGTTGATCCAGCAATTTCCGGGTGTATGGAGGAACTCCTGCAGGGTTACCTGTTCTTTTTTCAGCAGGGTGGTTACCAGCAGATGCACCGCCACTTCATTTTCAAGATCGGCTGGCAGTTCATTGTCGCCTTCCTTTACCACTACATAACGGGGGAGCCCCAGCTGGGCGCTGATGTCCCGGAAAATTTCCGTATACTTTTCCGGGGTTGCTTTAGCCAGTGCGGGGTATGATTTTTTGTGCAGCATCCAGGTTCCTTTGCTGAGGATGATGTTGCCATACTGCACGCGCGGATAGAAGGAGACCTCGCCGGGTATCTGCCAGTGCCAGCCAATGCCGGTATGATAGTCCTGGAATTGCAGATCGCACAGGAATTTATAAACCGGTAGTCCCTGCCGGTAATTATGTGCGGTGCTGAGGCGTGGTACAATAATTTTATTCAGTTTCCTGGAGCGCAGCACTACCTTATTACGTTGTACACTCACCATCAGATCGGAAAGGTGCAGCTGATATGCTTCCGGGGCGAGGCTATTGGCCAGGTATACAATTTCGTACTCCCGTAACCGTGGCCGCATAAGAATGTTGCCTGTCCGTGATTCCGGCAGGTGAATAATTTCAGCATAGATCTTTTCCGGGTCGCTGGCTTCTTCCGCTTTTAAACAGGCTTTTACATGGGCGGCCAGTTCTTCATCACCATGACAAAACCTTCCCAGCAGGTTGGCGGCGGAAGGGCCGCTGCAGCCATTCATATCGAAGAGGTAGTCGCCGTTATCGATAGATGCGGCGCTGTTGCTCAGTATGCTTCCCATCAGGTACATGCTGTGGGGGAGGGAGGGTGTTTCTTTTTCCCGGAAGCTTTCGAGGTGCTCGCGGGTGAGGGTGATCACCTTTTTGTTTTCCTTCAGGCACTGATGAAGCTGTTGCAGCTGAAAGTCCTGCAACTTACTGCGGGGGGCGGCAGACGTGGTATTACGTGGTGGAAGGTGTAAATTATCTACCAGCGGCGTATGGTCTGTATTGCTCTGGCTATGGGCGCCATAGCCGATACCGGCTTCACTGTCCAGGGCCAGGCTGAGCGGAATTTCCTGTTCTTCATACCGTTGCCGGAAGGCATCGCAAAACTGCCGCAGGTCGCTGTTGTTATCGTTGCTGGCCAGTTTCCACAGCTGCGCTACCTGGGCGGACAATTCATTGATAACGGTATGGCTCAGGGTATTTTTTGCGGTTGAAAGAAACAGATCTGTTTGTACCAGGTCTTTGTTACTGGTTTCCGTGAGCAGCGACTGCACCAGTTCATGGGTGGTGGTATACTTGCCGGTGCCTGTCTGTTGCAGGTTAAGCATACCTTGTATGGTTGTCAGCAGTGCGGTTGTTTCGGTGGTATGCTCCAGGTTTTTTAACCGGTTCACCAGGTGGCTAAAAAACTCGTCACCGGTAACGGTGGGCTCCAGTTCACTTACCAGCAGCTGGTTCTGCAATAGTTCTTCTGTGAAAACTTCAGCATCTTCTGCGCTGATGTCTTCTTCTTCACTTACAATGCTGTTGCGTATGTCCGCCAGCGTGGCGCCGTTGCGGGCTGTTTCCAGCATTTTTTCCAGGTAGCTGCTATAATTTACAGCGGTGAGATAATAATTGCGGACCTTATTTTTAACGCTGTAGGCCGCATAGCGATATTGGCTGCCGGCAGCATACAAGGAGTTGTTGGGATAATACAGCAGTTGTTCCCGGATGGCCGGTATGGCAGTAATGGCGGCGGTAAGCTCTGCCACATAGTTCATGTCGAGGCGGCAATGTTTTTTATGCAACTGTTTATCATTCAGTTGAATAGCCGTATGATCCGATAATCCGCCGGTGGCACAGCCTGCAAAGAGACCGTAAGGCGTGCATCTGCTGCTCATCCGCAGCAGGTAGCGATACAGTGCTGATGCCAGTTTCTGGTTGTCGCTGTCGGTGGCCAGCCACTTCTGCAACTCCTGGTATAATTCCGGGGAAGCAATATAAATAGCTTCCTGCAGGAACTCATCCCGGAAAATAGCTTTGATAACAGGAGCGAGGGAGGCTTGGGAGATATGGTGTAACTGAGTGACAATATTCACCGGTAATAGCGGTGTTCTTACCACATAGAAGTTTTCAGCTCTGATCATGGCGCAAGGTCAACATTAAAAAAATGAAGGTAATTTTTTCTGCCACAGTATAGTATCACGTAAAACCGGTAAAAAGGATGTTTAAACATCTTTATGTGAAAAATCACGTTTTTACGTGATCCCTATATTCTCACTTTCTACCTACATTTATCATCAATCCTGTAATCTTATAAAACCTGTATTTCGAATGACCCTATTATATTGAACCTGCCAAACTTATTGTCTATTTATTTTTTCAACCATAAACATTTGCGAAATGAGAAAAACACCTGTAAAGAAATTGGCCCTCGGTAAATTAAAAGTGGCTAAACTCAGTATCAGCAGCCAGGAACAGGCCGATGGTAAAGCACCTACATATACCGGCTGCAGCCTGTTTATGAAATGTACTCCACCTATTTCCAAAGATCCTTGCTTCTAATTAAACTGAACAACCATGAAAAAATCCGGTAAGAAACTGAGTCTCGGTAAAATTAAAGTGGCCGACCTCAGCAAAGTCAATAATGACAGCAGGGGAGCTGCTCAATTCATTCCATCACTGGCCTGTGTTCCAAGTGTTAAGATCACCTGTCTTAGCCAGGGTGCACCTGTATGTAGTGAAGACTCCTGCATTTTCTAATTTCATCATTGTACTGTTAAAAAAATTGTGTCATGAAAAAAACATCAGGCAAAAAACTCAGTCTGGGTAAAATAAAAGTGGCCAGTCTTTCCAATGCAACAGGACAACAGATGGCGGCAACCGTCGGCACCTGTTCCGTTCTGTGTTCGCTCCGGATTTGTACTGACAACATCAGCCAGGGCGCTCCTATTTGCAGCCTCGACTCTTGTCGCTACTGATCAGTAACTGATCGATAATTTTCACAGCAACCTGACTGTATGGCAAAACATGTATTGCAGTATGCATACGTGTTTTGCCATTATATATTTATAACGGCAATTTATTATATGGATCAACAGCAAGAGGCTACATCCGCGCTGCAAAGGATCTGCGCAGCGCTGGACCCATTTATCCTGGAAGATACCAATACCAGCCTGCTGGGGGGATATACCGGCGTGGCCTTGTTTTATGCCTACTATTATCAGCTCACCGGTAAGGAAGAACACCTGGACAAAGTCCATTACATCATAGAAAAATGCCTGCAGGCATTATCTGAAGAGCCCATGAATGGTTCTCACTGCAGCGGAATTGCAGGCATATCCTGGTGTATTCAGCACCTGGGCGCCATGGGATTTATTGAAGCCGATGATACCGAAGATACCTTTGCAGACATCGATCTGCTGGTAGCAGATTTTATGGCGTCCGAGTTAGCGGAAGGAAGAAATGATTTCCTGCATCATGGCCTTGGCACAGCACTTTATTTCCTGGAGCGGCTGCCGGCTGCCACTGCAGTTGCCCAACTGGAAAACCTCGTGGCTCACCTGGAAGAAAGCGCCATCTCGTTACCCGGCGGCATTGCCTGGAAAGATCATTTCTCCAGCAGAAGCCAGCAGCATCCTGATGAAGACCTGTTTAACCTCGGACTGGCACATGGTGTTCCTGCCATCATCTCCGTACTCGCAAGGTGCTATGAAAACGGGATTGCAAAGGAACGTGCCGGCAAGCTAATCAACAACAGTGTTCAATGGTTGCTGCATACAAAAAATACCGCGGCAGAAGCCACGCATTCACGCTATCCTACTATTGTAAATGCCGTCAATAAAGTAATGGGCGACGCGCACAGCAGGCTTGGATGGTGCTATGGAGATCTTGGTATTGCCATCACATTGCAGGGAGCCGGCAAACGTTTAAATAGAACCGATTACCAGGAGGAAGCTCAACAGCTGTTTAAACACATTGCCACACACCGGAATGTAAAAAATGGCGCCGTGCACGACGGTTGCTTATGTCATGGCAGCGCAGGCATTGCCCATATCCTGCAACAGGCCGGACTGGCCGGTGGTGATACCGCTTTATTGAATGCCTCCCGCTATTGGCTGCAAAATACCCTGCAAATGAATACCTGGGATGATGGGCCTGCCGGGTATAAATTTTATCATCATCCCGATTATATTAACAGTCATAATGTATTGGAAGGTATTGCGGGCATCGGGCTGTCGCTGATCAGTTTTGCGGATACCTCTATCAAACCGGCATGGGGAGAATGTATGCTGATAGATTAAACTTGTCTTGATTTTTTTACTATATTACATACATAGTAAATGAGCATTTCAGTTGTTCGCCCGATATTATTTATGCCATCGCATACAGACGTTACAGCAAACAGAAAAACCATGATCCGTTTATATTTCGTTGATGATCATCCATTGATACTCGAAGGATTGCGATCTTTACTCAGTATGGAAAAAGATATTCACTTAGCAGGTGAAACCAGGAACGGAATTTCCTGTCTTCGCTTCTTAGATCAGCACACTGCCGATGTTGTATTACTGGATACCCTGCTGCCTGATATCAGTGGGGCAGAACTCTGCGCCAGCATTAAAAAGCGGTACCCGGATATTGCGGTACTGGGATTGAGCTATCATAAAAACGACAGCGGCATTGCCGGGATGCTGGACAGCGGTGCAAGCGGCTGCCTGATGAAAAATGCCGATAAGGAAGAATTGCTGCGGGCAATACACGACGTATATTCCGGGCACACCTATCTATCGGCAGAATTAAAACAGTCGCTTAAAAAAGACCTGCTGCCGTTACATATTACCAAAAGGGAAAAGGAAGTATTGTGGCTCATTGCCAACGGTCATACCAATCATGAAATTGCAGAGAAGCTGTTTATCAGTTCAGATACGGTAGATAGTCATCGCCGGAACCTGCTGGGTAAATTCAATGCACGGAATACCGCGATGCTCATAAAATGTGCCGTGGATAATAAAGTGCTGATTTAAGCCAGGCTCGTGCATATAACCAGGGATTTTCGTCACAGCAGTGGCGCGTATTTTTTACATCCTGTAGAGATTTTTACCAGAAAAATAGCTAAAAACCGTCCTTTTTCACTGGCACGATTTTTCGACATTTATTATCAGATGTTTCAGAATGGGGTGGTCTGGTAAAACAGATCTGAGATCATACTCAAGCACCTGATCTGGGTAATGCCAGCGTAGGGAAAACGAAACAACTAACAGCTCCGGCCACAACCGGAGCTTTTTTATGCCTTTACGGCTGGTAATGACAACAGCGGGATATTGGAATCGTACGCCAGCTTTTTGGAAACGCTACTATGGAAGAAAGAGGCTACTGCGCCCAGTTTTTTAGGCACCACAATGATCATGGAGGAATGGTGGGTATTGGCGTATGATAAAATACCTTCTACTGTATTATCTGTATTAATATAATCGAAGGCTGCATTGTACTTATCAAAAATTTCATGTAAACTGGTAATGGATTCTTTTGTTTCTACAGTATAGCTGTTACCGGCTGATTTATCTACGTTGATGACCTGCACAGCGGCTCCGGGAAAGGCATCCAGGAACTCATACAGCTGATGCGCCGGTATGGATGCATGGTCTTTCAGGTCGGTAGTAAATACCACAGAATTTATGGGTTTACCAATCAGCGTGCTGTTGGGAACAATAAGTACCGGCACGCTGCTTTCCTGGATCATCATGGAAGTAGTGCTGCCCAGTAATAATTTCTCCAGACCGGAACGACCGGAAACACCCATCACCACAATATCTATTTCTTCACTCTTGCAAAGCCCGCTGATGTGTACGGGAAGTGAAACATCTTCCGCCATCAGGTCGATCCTTACATTTTTTACGAGCGCTGACAGGCGATCCTGTTGCAGGCCCAGGTTTTCCATACTTTCGAGATATATCTGCTGATCATTGGTGGTATTTGCTACGGGTAAATCAGTACCTATAATAGTGCTTTGGTAAGCATGATACAAAACGATCCGGCTGATTTGAAGCGGATTTACCAGCTGCGCTGCATATTCTGTAGCCCGGAAAGCATTTTCTGAAAAATCCGTCAGGATGAGCATTGTTTTCATATGCATGTGTTTTGGTACAAACAGATTAGTACGAAATTACTGCCAATAACTGGATGAACAATTCAGACAGGCTTATGTTCAGCGAAAATTAACAATCGGATGGAGATGCAATGTTCATTTTTGTAAGAAAAGTGTTCATTTTTGAACAAAAAGGAGCCGGTTTGGTTTTAAAAATTCGCTATGGTACGGGCTCTTCTACGTGGCATTCGTTTTGGGCACCAGGTATGTCTATTTAAATATATATCGTCGTTATTCATACAATTATGATCAGCAACTATTTTAAAATTGCCTGGCGGAGCCTTTCCAGGAGTAAAATGTACTCTTTGATCAATATCATTGGTCTGACCGTCGGTATTGCCTGTTGTATCCTTATTGTGTTATATGTGAAAGATGAATTGTCGTACGACCGATATCATAAAAATTACCATCAAATTTACCGGGTACTGCATGCGTACCGCGAAAAATCTGCTCAGAAGTTACCCCCGCCAGTACCGGGAGAATACCAGGTATGGGGCAATGCGCCAGTAGCGCCGGCTTTACAGGCAGATTTTCCGGAAATAAAAATGACAGCCAGGTTCACCAGCCCGATCACCCTGTTACTGCAACATGGCGATAAACGGTTCCAGGAAAGCAACCTGACATTCGCTGATTCTACCATGTTTGATATCTTTAGCTGGAAGCTGATATATGGTAACCGGGAAACGGTGTTAAAGGCGCCTAACAGTATTGTACTTACCGAGAGTACTGCAAAGAAATATTTTGGAGATCGCAACCCGGTAGGGCAGGTGTTTAAAACCGATCAGGATAATCCTTTAACAGTTACGGGTGTGATGGAAGATGTGCCTTCCAATTCTCACTTTACGTTTTCAGGATTATTGTCGATGAGTACTTTTTATCGCTTCAGGCCGGAGATCTTTAATGAATGGGGATACGTTGACTTCTACACTTATTTCTTACTGAACGAAAATGCTGACATCAACATGATGCAGGGAAAGGTGCCTGAATTTTTAAAACGGCATATTCCCAATGAAAGCAACTATGCTATTGCTTTTGAACCATTGAAAAACGCTTATCTGCGTTCGGAGGCAATGCGGCAGCCCGGAGCTACCGGAAGTTTGTCAAATGTGTATATTTTTTCGCTGGTAGCCGCTTTCATTCTTTTCATTGCGGCTATCAATTTCATCAATCTTACTACGGCGCGGTCTATGGAAAGGGCAAAGGAGATTGGCGTACGAAAAGCTGTGGGAGCGCATCCGCAGAGTTTAATCCTGCAATACCTTGTTGAAGCTGTGGTGATTTCCATGTTAGCTACTGTGCTGGCGTTTGCGTTGGTATTTGTTCTATTGCCGATGGTGCGTAATATATCCGGAAAGCCATTGCCGTATGTTGACTTGCTGTCGTGGCAGATGATATCTGTTTTAATACTGGCGCCTTTTTTTGTAGGGATTCCCGCGGGTATTTACCCGGCGTTGGTGCTGTCCCGTTTCAAGCCGGCCCTTGTGTTAAAAGGAAAATTTCATTCCTCCGGGAAAGGTATCCAGCTGAGAAAGGGCCTGGTGGTATTCCAGTTTACTTTATCCATTGCACTGATTGCCTGTACAGCGATCGTATTTTCCCAGCTGGATCATTTGCGGTCGCATAACCTGGGTTTCCGGCAGGACCAGATGCTGGTAATTGACTATGGTGGCGATAATGAAGTGAATAAGAACATAGAAGCTGTAAAGGCCACATTAGCCAATAACCCGGCGGTACTAGCCGTATCAGCTTCCCGTGCAGTACCAGGAGAATTTTTCCCGAATGCCACTACTTTCGTCGCCTCCCGAAGTGGCGAAATGCAACCTTTTGCCCCGGGGCTGTATGAAATAGATGCGGACTTTCTACCAACATATGAAATAAAGATGGCCGCCGGCAGAGCATACTCCCGTGATTTCCCGGCAGACCTGGAGCAATCGATGATCATTAATGAAGCTGCTGCGAAACAATGGGGCTATGCCAATCCGCAGGAAATTATAGGGAAGAGCTTTGAACAATGGGGTCGTAAAGGTACCGTTATCGGGGTAGTAAAAGATTTTAATTATCAGTCGCTGCACAAAAAAGTAGAGCCGCTGGCGTTAAGAATGGCGCCCTCCGATGCGTTGAACAGGCTTTCCCTGCGAATTAAAACAGCGGAGATAAACAAGACCATCGCAGGGTTGGAACAAACATGGAATCAGCTGGAACCACAAAGGCCATTCAAATACAGCTTCCTGGACCAGGCTTTCAATGAACAATATCTGAAAGACCTCCGTTTCGGGGAAATATTTGCGGCTTTTGGCACACTCACTATATTCATTGCCTGTCTTGGTTTATTTGGCCTGGCCACTTTCTCCACCGAAAAACGCCTGAAAGAAATCGGTATCCGCAAGGTGCTGGGTGCGTCCATCACGAGTATAGTCGGCCTGCTATCCGGCGACTTTATTAAACTGGTATTAATTGCCATCCTGATAGCTACACCGCTGGGCTGGTGGGGCATGCATCGCTGGCTGAATGGATTCGCCTACCGGGTAGATATCCATTGGTGGACATTTGGCCTGGCAGGACTGGGGGCGGTGTTTATCGCTTTACTTACCGTAGGTGTGCTGGCGCTGAAGGCCGCGAGGATGAATCCTGTGAGGTCGTTGAAGGCGGAGTAGGGGTACAAGTTAATGATAGCTTACCCATTTAATTCCTAACAGGCCGCGGTGTTCTTCTTTATTCAGATAATCTCCATCTTTAAACCGCTTGTATAAGCTGAAGGGAACGGTTTGCCGTACAGGCAATACATTTGTAGGGAGTAATTCGAGCTGGAAACGCTCCCTGAAAGGCACTGCTGCGCTGTCACGTCCCTTCCACTTATCCATTACGAGGTAGTTTACACTATCCTTGCCTTTGTAAGGACCATAGTCTTTAACGCCATAGTAGTCATTTGCGGGAACGGTCTGCCAGCGCGTGGGGCCGGTCATACTTTCCGCGGGCAACAGGTAAAAGTAATAGATGTCTATTTCGCTGATATCCGGATCGTTAAAGACATGAGTAGTATGATCGCTGCGGGTGATGTAATATCTTGTAACCGTGGGCGTAGAGAAGTCGAATGCATAATTAAGGGCAAAGAAAAAAGGAATGATGTAAAAGGCCAATGTTCGCAGCAATGCCCGTTTGTTATGTTCATGTACTTTTGTTGGAGCGGGATCCTTACCAAACAAAAGATACCAGCCTATCGCAGGTGCAATGATGATGAGTATCCACCAGAAATAGGAGGTAGTGTAAATCTCAAGTACGTGTGCTAACACCAATACATACAACACTGCTATGCCGGCAAGGATAAAAAAATGGCTAACTACTCCCAGCTTCGGGTAGCCGGCGAAAAAAACGTCCATTTCCGTTTGCTGCCACGCATGAAGAATATACCTGATCACCGGTAATAAAAAAATGACAACAATAAGATATCTAAACGTTACAGACAACTGATCTGTGAACAAAAGAGCGATACCCAATACCATCCGGGTGATGGCAGAAAAGCTGACCCGGCACAAGAGGTTCTTCATTTAAGATTATTTTCTGTTATTCTCTGTTTGGAATAACACAGGGCTAACATGTTAATCTATATTTTAGCGATAAAATTACAAGATTATATCGTAAATGTGTAGATTTTATGTGTTGATGATTATTGATGTTGGAATAGATGCGTTGCTCTGATTTTTATTATATTTATAATCCAAATTATTATTCACCTCAAAATAACTGACTACAATGGAGGCCTTATTCGCTTTACTTTCACGGCTAGGTCCTATTTCTGACGACTTGAAAGTTGAAATATCAGGTAGGCTACAGTTTGCTGAGTTTAAAAAGAAACAAACAATATTAGAGCAAGGGAAGGTTTGTGATCATCTGTTCTTTGTATCAAAAGGGCTGTTAAGGGCTTACTATGACAAGGACGGAGAGGATGTTACAAGTTGGTTCATGATGGACAACGATTTTATTGTATCGGTTTTATCCTTCTTTGAACGAACTAAAAGTCATGAAGCAATTGAGGCACTGGAAGAATGTGAACTGGCGTACATTCATTATGATGATCTTATGTATCTTTATGCGCACTCCCTCGAGTTTAATATTATCGGACGAAAGCTTACTGAATATTATTACTGTAGAAGTGAAGAACGTTTACTCGCAATGAGAAAGCAGAAGGCGTCTGACAGATATAACTTTCTGCTGCAGAATCATCCGCAATTAATCAAGAGAGTTCCATCGGCATATATTGCCTCTTATCTTGGGATTTCAAGGGAAACTCTCTCAAGAATAAAATCTTCATCAAAAATTATTTATTGACATTTGTCACACGACGGTTCAAAACAAATCCCCTAATTTTGATCCCGAAGCGCTAAATAATTACCAAACATTATCAAAGCAACAAATCCATTATCTGTTAAAAAACGAAATCCCGTAGTCGCTACATTCATTATTTATTTCCGGTTGACAGGACATTGATTCAATACCATATATTGAAGGAGGCAATCGCATGGAATAAGAATTTCATTCATCCATTAAATAACCCAACCAACCACCCACTTTGCCACTTCCGGTTGCATGGGCGCGCAATCAAGTGGTAGGCTCTCCCTTTCCTCCATCCATTTCAGGGTGGGGGAAAACGGGAAGCTGTTCTTCTCCCTGATTTACATCCCCCCGCAAAATCTCGTTAACAAATTGATCACTTCCGGTGTTATAAAAGGACGGTACCCTGAAAATAACATCTCCCTCATTATTAAACCACACATATGAAAGCTATCAGGAACTTTACGATATGGTTATTGTTTATTTCCTTTACTGCAATACAACCATTTGAGGGCCTTGCTCAGGAAAGGAGACGGGGAGGAGCTGCACCAGCAAGGAACAGGCCTGCACGTACACCTCAGAAAGCACCCGCCAGAACCCGCCCTGCACAAACAGCACGCCCTGCACAAACAGCAAGGCCCACGCAAACAGCAAGGCCCACGCGGCAGCAAACACGACCGGCCAATCGACCGCAAAACAACACCGTTAACCGGAATAACATTAACCGGAATAATAACTCAGGTAACCGTGTCAATAACTCTGGCAACCGCGTGAATAATAGTCGCAGAAACGTAAATATCAATGTCGATAACAGCAGGGATATCAATGTACATAACAACCGCAATACGGTCGTAAGGCGCAACAATATCAACACCTACCGCAGACCGCCATATGCTTACGGCGGACGAAGATATTATTCATACCATCCTTACTATTACCACCCCTACAGGCCCTATGCATGGGGACCAGTATGGCATCCGTGGGGATTCTTTATCGCCACACTGGCTACTACCGCCATCATTGTGAGCATCAATAATGCAAAGTATCATTATGACCAGGGCGTGTGGTATCAGCAGGCCAATAATGGCTACACTGTTGTACAGGCGCCGGTGGGAGCTACTATCACTACGGTGCCTTCAGGCGCGCAACCGGTAGTGGTAAATAATGTTACTAACTATTATTATGGCGGGGCATATTACGAGAAAGATGGCAGCAAGTATAACGTTGTATCTCCACCTGCGGGAGCCGTTGTGCAAAACCTGCCCGCCGGTGGCGAAGAAGTAAAAATAGGAGATCAAACCTACGTCAAAGTAGGAGAAACCTATTACCAGCCGGTAAATCTCGACGGCAAAAGCCAGTATGAAGTAGTACAGGTAGAAGACGGTGCACAATGAAAAATTTCTTCCACTATATAAAAATAACCATTGTAGGAGGGTTGTTGTTACTGATTCCCCTGTTTGTGCTGATAGCAGTAATTGTGAAAGCAGGTAGCCTCATAAAGCGGGTGGTGGTCCCCATTGCACACAAGCTACCTGTTCAGGTCCCCGGCATCGGGAAAGAAACGCTGCTAACCATCCTCATTCTCCTGCTGCTTTGTTTCCTGGCAGGGATCTTTATGCACACCGGCATTGCCCGGCGTTTTAAAAGGATCCTGGAAGATGATATCCTGGTACATATTCCAGGATATTCTTATCTGCAGGCACTCTCCACCGACAAACTTACCAGTAGCCAGGCTTCTAACTGGAAGCCGGCTGCTGTGCTGATAGATGGTAATGAAGTGATTTGTTTTGTGGTAGATGAAACAGAACACTACTGCTCTATATTCTTTCCTTCGGCGCCCACTCCCTCTTCTGGTATCATCTGTGCCCGGGAGAAGCAGGATGTCCGTTACCTGCCTATCAGTGTATCGGAAACTATCACAATAATAAGGCGACTGGGAAAAGGCAGCGCCGCAGTACTGGAAAAAATAAGAAATACCTGAGCTTCCTGGCAAACTATATTTGAGCCCTGCAACAAAATCCGGCAGTAATTTCCACCCGACCTTTGTCTAAACAAAAAACAATACTCATGACAAAAGTTTGGTTTATCACAGGAAGCTCCCGGGGCCTCGGCCGCAGTCTTACTGCTGCAGTGCTCGCCCAGGGCGATCAGGTTGCCGCTGCCGCCCGCACCCCCGCACAACTAAATGACCTCGCCGCACAATACCCCGGCCAGCTCCTTCCCCTACAACTCGATGTAACAAACAACCAACAGATCCAACAGGCAATAGATACAGCCATCGCACACTTTGGTAAAATTGATGTGCTGGTAAACAATGCCGGCTTTGGTATCACCGGCGCCGCAGAAGCCTTCACCGAAGAACAGGTACGCAGCCAGCTGGAAACAAACCTCTACGCACCCATCGCTATCACCAGGGCAGTCCTTCCGCACATGCGTAAACAACGCGCCGGTCGCATCCTCCAGATCAGCTCCATAGGCGGCCGCGTAGGAAACCCCGGTCTCACCATCTACCAGGCGGCTAAGTTCGGCCTCGGCGGATTCACCGAAGCCCTGGCCAAAGAAGTAGCACCGCTGGGCATCTTCGTTACCTCCGTAGAGCCAGGCGGATTCCGCACCGACTGGGGCGGCGCATCTATGACCTTCGCAACACCCATCGAAGATTATGAACCTACCGTTGGCTGGATGATAAAATATCTCCGCGAAGGAAACTATGTGCCGGTAGGCGATCCTGAAAAAGCCGCCAAAGTAATGGTGGATCTGGCAAACCATCCCGCCCCACCTGTGCATCTCATCCTGGGCAGCGAAGCCGCAGGGATTTTAAAACAGGCGGATGCCGCGCGACAGGCGGAATTTGAAAAGTGGCTGCCCGTTAGCACTTCCACTGATCACGATGATGCTGTCGACTTCTTCGGAACAACCGCAGCAGATAAATTCGCCACAAAAACAGCCGAGTAACATGAAAACAATAGACCATATATATATCAACGGCGCCTTCGTAACACCACATGGCGCCACTACCTTCGATCTCATCAACCCCAGCACCAATCAACAAATAGGAACAGTAACACTGGGGGATGAAACGGATGTAAACAGAGCCGTTGCCGCAGCAAAAGCCGCCTTTGCTACCTTTTCAAAAACAACGGTGCAACAACGGAGCAACTACCTCCAACGCCTACACGACGCCATGCAGAAAAGAGTGCCGGACCTGGTGGAAGCCTCCATCATCGAATACGGCGCCCCTGCGCAACGGGCCCTGGCCAGCAATCAACTGGCCGCCGATAGTTTTCTTCACTATAAAAAAGTATTGGAAGATTTCTCCTTCACCCGCAAAGCAGGCACCTCGGATGTGGTCATGGAACCATTGGGCGTAGTTGGAATTATTACGCCCTGGAATGCGAATGCCAGCTATATTTGCAATAAACTGGCTACCGCTGTCGCGGCAGGTTGCACTGCTGTTATCAAGCCCAGTGAAATGAGCGCCATTCAAACGCAGATCGTCGCAGAAGCGCTTCATAAAGCAGGACTGCCGCCGGGAGTATTCAATATCGTCAATGGCCTGGGCAATGTAGTAGGCGCAGAAATCACACTGCATCCCGGTATCGCCAAGATCTCTTTCACCGGCTCTACAGCAGTAGGAAAAATGATTGCACGCGGCGCCGTAGATACCATGAAACGGGTCACACTGGAACTCGGCGGCAAATCCGCCAATATCATCCTCGATGATGCCGATTTCAGTACCGCCATTCCGATGGCAGTAGCCGCCTGCTTTATGAACAACGGGCAGGCATGCATCGCGGGTACAAGACTGCTGGTACCGGAAGCCAGGCTGGAAGAAGTAAAAGCCCTGCTGAAATCAGCGGTGGCAAAGGTGAAAGTTGGCGACCCTATGGACAAAACAACGACTATAGGCCCGCTCGTGAGCAGGAAACAATACGACCGCGTGCAGCAGTATATTCAACTGGGCATCGATCAGGGTGCAGAACTGCTGACAGGCGGTACAGGACATCCCGAAGGATTGGAAGCGGGTAACTTCGTGCAACCAACCGTGTTCACCGGCGTTACCCGGAACATGCGGATCGCCAGCGAAGAAATATTCGGACCGGTAATGTCGGTGATGACTTACAAAACAATCGAAGAAGCCATCGATATCGCTAATGATACAACATACGGCCTGATGGCGTACATCAGCTCATCCAACGAAAAGACAGCAAGGGATATCGCAGGAAAAATTGCAGCAGGACGGGTGCTTATTAATACGCTGAATCATGATCCACTGGCGCCCTTCGGAGGATTTAAACAGTCAGGTATCGGAAGGGAATTTGGCGCATATGGATTGGAAGAATATGTAGAACCGAAAACCATCATTCTATAATATTATGTCGAAGGAAATTGTTTATTCCTGTTACGTAAACAGGAGCAGGGAAGGAGAACAGTTTGTTCCGGTACACGTTTTCAGTTACCAGATCGCGGGCGCCATCACATTTAATGATGGACAACGCAATCAAACTTTTGATGAGGGAACTTTCCGTTTCTGCAGACGGAATAAACTGCTCAAATTCTTCAAACAACCACCGGAAAATGGTGAGTTTAAAACAATCTCCGTTTATCTCGATGAAACCACGCTCCGTAATTTCAGTATGGAATATGGCTATGCAGCTGATAAACAGGTGGACAGCGAAACCGTGATGGAACTGAAACCCCATCCGCTGCTGCAAAGTTATGTTGCCTCCTTACAGCCTTATGAAAAGCTGAATGAACCGGGCAACGATCACCTGTTTGCACTGAAGCTGAAAGAGGCCATCCTCATCCTCCTGAAAGTAGATCCGGCACTCAAAAATATTCTCTTCGATTTTACAGAACCAGGCAAAATAGACCTGGAGGCTTTTATGCAGCAAAACTATCACTTCAATGTAGAAATGAAACGCTTTGCCTATTTAACCGGCAGAAGCCTGGCTACCTTTAAGCGCGATTTTGAAAAGATCTTTCATACCTCGCCCAGCCGCTGGCTGCAACAGAAACGACTCCAGGAAGCCTACTATCTCATCAAGGAAAAAGGACGAAAAATATCGGATGTATACCTGGAAGTAGGATTTGAAGATCTGTCACATTTTTCTTTTGCTTTTAAAAAGACGTTTGGCGTGGCGCCGTCGATGCTGGTATAACAAGGGGCTGCCGGTAAAGACAGCCCCCTGATGCTTATAGCCGTTGACCGCCAATAGCCAAACCGCCATCTACCAGGATGCTCTCCCCGGTAACAAACGATGCTGCCGGACTGCTCAGCCACAACACCAGTTCAGCCACCTCTTCAGGTTTCGCAAAACGGCCCATAGGCGCATGTTTCTTAAAAGGCTCCTGTAAAGCTTCCGCATTCTCCGTAGGGAAAAACCGGTCGAACATCGGCGTGTGGATATAACCCGGCTGAATATTATTTACCCGGATACCCGCCGCCGCTGTTTCAATCGCCAGCGCCCGGATCAGGCCATCGGTACCCGCTTTGCTGGCGGAATATACACCCGAACCAGCTCCCGCTCCGCGGGCCAGCCACGACGAAGTATTTACAATCGCCCCACCAGTACCCTGTTTTTTGAATTGCTCAATTTCATATTTGCAGGATAACCACACACCCTTTAAATTGATGCCGATCACTTTATCAAATTCTTCTTCCGGTGTATCTTCAATCAGCCCAAACCGGCCTTCAATACCCGCATTATTAAAGGCAATGTCCAGTTGCCCGAAACGAGTCACGGTATCAGCTACCAGCTTTTGCACAACAGGGCCCTGCGACACATCGGCCGCAATAAAATGTACATCGGAACTGATCTGTTGTAAATGCTGTAATGCTTTTTGTCCTTCTGTTTCCCGGCGTCCTGCAATCACCACTTTGGTGCCATTGCGCAGAAATAATTCAGCTGTTGCCAAACCTATACCGGTAGTGCCTCCTGTAATCAGGGCTACTTTGTCTTTTAATGCTTCCTGTGCCATATATTTTTTATTTATGACACAAAGATAGCCGGCACCGTACGCCCGGAATTATGCGAATCAAACAGGTAGTTATGAAATGGAAACAGTTGCCTTCCGGAACTGGTTAGGCGTTTGACCAGCTTGTTTTTTAAAGAAGATGTTGAAGTTGGAAGCATGCTCGAAGCCCAGGCAGTAACCGATTTCCGCAATATCGCAATTGCTGTGCAGCAGCAGCGCCTTTGCTTCGGCGGTTATTTTCTCCGAAATCCACTCGGTAGTGGTTTTTCCGGTGGTTTCCTTTAACGCCCGGTTTAAGTGATTGGTATGAACAGATAAATGTTCGGCAAACTCATTGGCATTTTTCAGCCGGATCACCTGGTGGGGCGGATCAATAGGGAACTGTCTTTCCAGCAAAGCGATAAATAATTCACTGATCCGCTGGGAGGCATTGCCCGCCTGGTAATAGGTTTCAGGTGGCTGCATCTTCAGCGCTTCATGCATAATGATCTGCACATAGCTTTTCTGCAATTCCTGCCTGTTGGCATAACCGGAATTCATCTCCCGCAGCATGTTCTCAAATATCTGCTGCAGAAAATCCACTTTCTCTTTATCAGGAAAAAAGATGTGATTACCGCCGGTTTTAAACAACGGCGATTGCGCAAGGCTTCCATTCTTCAAATGCGCATCTATAAAGTCTTCCTGGAACAGGCAGAAATAGCCGGTTTGCGCGTTGGTAGTGGGGTCCCAGGAGTAAGGGATCATCGGGTTCATGAAAGAAAGACAGGCGCCTTCTATACGGATACTTTTATCTGAATAAGATAAAATACCACCGCCCTGTATAATGAGCGAGATCTTATAAAAATCCCTCCTGTTGGAAGGCAAATTGGTAGCACTGCAGCCAAATTCCTCCAGCCGGTTTACACTGAACTGTCCGCTTGGATATTCCTTTCCATGTAATTCAAAAAAGGAGGCTACACTTTCTTTTGCTTTCATAGCGCCAAAGTTATGAAATTCAAACGTAACAATAGCCGGTTGTGCTCCTCCGGGTAAACCCCTTTTTTCAACAATTCAACCCGTTAAATCCGCAGCTCATGATAAAATAGATGGCCGTAAACCTTTGCTGTTGCATTTTACGGCGGATGCTACGCATAAAACAGCCGCATATGAAATTTGAAAAAGTGCACAACAAAGGTCAGGCGCAGATTTTCAGTAACAGGTACCTGGAGTTCCTTACAAAAACCCATCCCGTCATTATCTTCGGGATGTATCTGCCCGTAATCAGCTACATGATATATTACAGCCGCACTTCATTACATTATTCCTGGTGGGAAATTGGCGCAATTTACCTGGCCGCCGTAACCGGCTGGACACTCTTTGAATACCTCGCTCACCGGTTTATCTTTCACTGGGTCAGCGAACATCCGCTGGCGAGGAAAGTCACCTATACCCTGCATGGCAATCATCATGAATATCCGCGCGACCGCCAACGGCTGTTTATGCCGCCCGTGCCAAGCCTTATCATTTCTTCCTTTCTTTTTGCTGTCTTTTATTTACTGATGCACAACGCCGCCTGGCTATTTTTCCCGGGCTTTATTTCCGGGTACCTTGCCTATGGAAGCATGCACTACGCCATCCACGCCTGGGCGCCACCTTTCAAATGGCTGAAGCCCTTGTGGCGTAACCACCACCTGCATCACTATAAAAACGAGGAACTGGGTTTTGGCGTAAGCTCTACGCTGTGGGACCGCGTGTTTGGTACCATGTTCTGATGCGGCATCGCCGGAAATTAGGGGATCCGATTATTGTCAGGTTTACATTTAATTGCTACCTTAGTTGAAGAGGCCTATTAAACAGCATCTTCAAAGAAGAAAGCAGTGATCTATACCAATTCACGTACTCATATTCTGGTTAGCGTAATATCCCTGGTCGTGGCAATGCTGCTCATACGCAGTGAAGCGCGGGCACAGCAACAGCCTATCAGTCATCTCGGCATTGAGCGGGGACTGTCCAATAATTCCGTTACCTGCATACATAAAGACCGGTATGGTTTTATGTGGTTTGGAACTTACGATGGACTAAACCGTTTCGACGGCTATAGCTTCAAAGTAAGCCGGCAGCAGCTCAAAGTGCCGAACTCCCTGATCAATAACCGCATCGTTGCCATCGCAGAAGATTCTACAGGCTATATGTGGGTAGGTACCAAACATGGTGCGAACCGGTTGAATAGTCCAACAGGCATATTCCAGCCGGTGTATTACCGCAGCTGGACAAAAGGCGATACCCTGCCCGTTTCTTCAGAAGTATATACCATCGTCACCAACCGGAAAGGGCTGGTGCTAATGGGCACCGCCAATCATGGTCTCCTTGTTTATCCGCCAGCTGGCAACCTCGCCCGGCAAATCCCGCTGGCAGGTGTCAATACCATTGTCAACAACAACGTTCCCGCTATCGTGAATGATGCCCACGGCCGGTGCTGGCTCATCGTACAGAACGTAGGACTTTGCCGCTATGATGAAAATAAACAGCAGATCATCCTGGTAAACGGACAACAGAAAAGAGGGAATTGCCTGATCGCTGATGCGTCCGGGCAATTATGGATGGGCACCGACGAAGGCGTTTACCTTTACAATCCCGCCACCAATAACCTTTCCCGGTCATTAGCGGCCACCCGCCGGCAGGATAGTAAAGTGATCAGCTTAACGATCGACGCCAGCCGGCAGCTATGGGTAGCTACCGATGGAGATGGCATTTTTGTAATGCCGGCACAAAAAGATACCGCCTGGCAACTTCAAACCGGGAAAGATAAATCTTCCCTGACCAGCAACGCGGTGTATGCGGTGTATGAAGATCGTGACCAACGCAAATGGATCGGTACCCTGCGCGGAGGCATTAATATTATAGATAAACAGAAATCCCGGTTTACTACCATCACCCCCAATCCCTTACCCGGTAATAGCCCGGCAGCGAATTTTGCTTTTTCATTTTGTGAAGATGATAATAAAGATATCTGGATAGGATCCGACGGCGGCGGGATCTCTGTATGGAACCGGAAACAAAACACCTATGCCGCCTTTGTCCACAAAGCCAATAGCCCCGGTTCACTCAGTAATAATAATGTTACCAGTATCGTAAAAGACGAGGATAATAATATCTGGGTGGCCACCTTCGGCGGCGGCATCAACCGCTATAACAGATCAACGCATACCTTTGAAAAATACCCGTGCAGTCTTAATGGTTATGAAGATAAGTTCATCTGGAAACTCTATCTCGACAGTCAGGATAACCTATGGGCGGGCGCCTGCATGGGAGGCACCATCTACCGTCTGAACAAAACTGCCAACCGCTTCGAGTGTTTTGATCCCGGCCTCCGCGATATTATCACCATCGCGGAAGATAAAGCCGGCGACCTTTGGCTCGGCACTTTCAACAGGCTCATAAAAGCGGACACGAAAAACCGGCAGCACCAGTATTATAATATGGACTTCAACGTCCGGGCGATCTGTGAAGACAATGCCCGCCATTTCTGGATAGGCACCGAAGGAGGAGGACTCGTGCAGTTTGACCGCCACACCGGTAAAACCACTACCATCGCAGAACAGGAAGGACTGCCCAATAACGCTGTCCTTAATATTGAAGAAGATAATAAAGGAAACCTGTGGATGAGTACCTACAACGGCATCTGCCGCTATAGCCCGTCCACCAGGCAATGTAAAAACTTTTATGAGTCCGACGGATTGCAAAGCAACCAGTTCAACTACAACGCATCATTGCGCCTGTCGTCCGGAGAACTGCTTTTTGGCGGCATCAAAGGGTTTAACATTTTTGACCCTGCCGCCATCGCGGAAAAAAACGACTTCCCGCCGCTGCTCATCGCAGGGCTACGTATTTCCAACACGCCATATGATCCGGAACATACCAAAAGCAGCCACCAGTCGCTAAGTTATCTTGATGAACTGGTGCTGCCCTATGATAAGGCCGTATTTTCCCTCGACTATGTAGCGCTGGAATACTCTTCCCCGGATAAGATTGCCTATGCATATTATATGGAGGGCTGGGATAACGACTGGAACTATGTGAACGCACAACGAACCGCCAACTATACCCGCCTGCATGAAGGCAATTACACCTTCCGTATAAAAAGCACCAATGCAGATGGCATCTGGAATCCGCAGGAACGGATCATCAAAATTAAAGTGCTGCCTCCGTGGTACCGCACCTGGCTGGCATACATCATATACGCATTACTCACCGGCGGCCTTTTATACGCTTATCGCTTTTACCAGCGCAGGCAGGCCCGTCTCCGGTATGAAATAGAACTGTCGCATATCCGGTCGGAAAAAGAAAAAGAAGTGCATGAAAAAAGGCTCTCGTTCTTTACCAACGTGTCGCATGAATTCCGGACCCCGCTCACGCTGATTATCAATCCTGTAAAAGAACTCCTTTACAGCGATGGCAGGCAAATCGAAAGCAAGGACCTCACCATTGTATACCGCAATGCCCGCCGCTTACTGAGCCTGGTAGACCAGCTCCTGCTATTCAGAAAAGCCGACCAGGAAGAAGACCAGCTGAAAATTGTGCCCCTGGACATGGCCGCTATCTGCCGGGAAGTGTATCTTTGCTTTACTCACCAGGCTGGCATGAAGAAACTGCAGTTCGACTTCATCTGTAACGCGGAACAGGTAATGGCATACGCCGACCGCGAGAAAATAGAAGTGGCCTTGTTTAACCTGTTGTCTAACGCCTTTAAATATACGCCCGACGGCGGCAGCATCCATTTTTCGCTGTCGGATCTCCCCGAAGGTATTGTCATCCGCGTTGCCGACAGCGGTTGCGGCATTCCCGGCCAGGTAGGCAATCAACTCTTTGAACGCTTTTACCAGGTATCAGAAAAAGATACTTCCCTGAAAAATGGCTTCGGTATAGGATTATATCTCGTTAAAAAATTTGTACAGGCGCATAAAGGTACCGTGGCATATGAAAGTGAGCCGGGCAACGGTACCACCTTTACGATTACCCTGCAAAAGGGCAGGGATCACCTGCAGGGCTATACGATTTTCGAAGAAACTGCCGGAATGGAATCGCTGTTGGAAGAACTGGTGGAAGAAGATGACCTGGCACTGATGGAAGCAGAAGAAGCTGCTGCGGAAGATACCCTGGACGTGTTACTGTCGCCCCGCCCCAGCATGCTCATTGTAGACGACAATGGCCAGATACGCGACTACATCAAAAGCATTTTCAAGGCAACCTTCAATATTTATGAGGCATCAGAAGGAGGGGAGGGCTACCAACTGGCCAGCCGCCACCTGCCCGATATCATTATCAGCGATGTGCTGATGGAAGGACAAAGCGGTATTGAATTGTGCCGCCAGATAAAGTCGGATCCGGCGTTGGGCCATATCCCTGTGGTATTGCTTACGGCCAGCTCTTCTCCCGAAATAAAATTAAAAGGCATCGAAGGCGGGGCCGACGACTATCTCAGCAAGCCATTTGACAAAGACCTCTTCGTGGCGCGCATTACCAATATTATCCGCAGCCGCAACACCCTGCAGCAATATTTTTACAAGGAAATCACGCTGAACACCGGCAACCAGAAAATATCGGCAGAATACAAGGAGTTCCTGCACCGTTGTATTGCTGTTACCGAGAAGCATCTTGATAACCCCGACTTCAACATTAAACTGTTCGCCCTCGAAATAGGGATCAGTCACTCCACCCTTTATAAAAAGGTGAAATCCATTTCCGGCCACTCCGTAAATGAGTTTATCCGTTTCATCCGGTTGAGGAAAGCAGCAGAGCTGCTCATTAATACCGGATGCAATGTAAATGAGGCCGCCTTCCAGGTAGGATTTAACGACGTGAAGTATTTCCGGGAGCAATTTTGTAAGGTGTTCGAGATGAACCCATCTGCCTATATCCGGAAATACCGTAAAAAGTTTGATAACCAGAAGCAGGTATAAATTTCCGGGAGATAGAAATGCGGGTAGCTATCTCCCGGAATCAAAATCCCTTGAATATTAGCGCCTTATTCCCAATTTCTCCCCCTAAATAGGCGAATCTCTCCCCCATGATTCAGGATGATTCATCCGAATTTTACCCCTGTCAACCAATGTAATGCGGGGCATACAGCCACGTCATTCTCAAAAGTCAATACCCAACGTTATGAAAAAAAGCTACTGTAGTGTGCGGTCTTTTTTACGGATAACTTATGTTGTCCTCCTGTCCCTGACCTCATTACCTCTCTTTACCTTTGCCGCCGTTAAACCGGCCGGCGTCATCATTACCGGTAAGGTAACCGATGAAAAAGGCAGCGCCCTGATAGGCACTACCATCGTGGTAGAAGGTACCCAGAAATCCACTTCGGCCGATTCGGATGGCAATTACCGCATAGATGTGCCGGAGGGCAAACGGGTGCTGGTGTTCTCCTGTATCGGGTATATTACCCGCAAAGTATCGCTGGGCAGCGGAGCAGTTTTAAATGTAAAGATGCAGCCGGACGAAAAGAACCTCGGGGAAGTGGTGGTGGTGGGATACGGCGTGCAGAAAAAGGTAACCGTTACCGGCGCTGTGGCGTCCATCGGTACAAAAGATCTGTTACAATCCCCCGTTGCCAACGTATCCAACATGCTGGTGGGTCGCCTGCCAGGCCTTATTGCGGTACAACGCAGCGGCGAACCGGGCCAGGATGGTTCCAGCCTGAAGATCCGCGGTATCGGCACACTGGATGCCGGCTCCGGGTCGGACCCGCTTATCATGGTGGATGGAATTGAACGCTCCAACATCAACCAGATAGATCCCAACGAAATAGAAACCATCAATATCCTGAAAGATGCCTCTTCTACAGCGGTATATGGTGTGAGGGGCGCCAACGGCGTAATCCTGATCACCACCCGCCGCGGCAAAATGGGGCCTCCCAAGCTGAGCTTAACTTCCAACCTGGGCCGGCAAAGCCCTACCCAGCTGCCCAAAATGGTGAGCAGCTATGAGTATGCCACCCTGAAAAATGAAGCGCTCAAAAACGACGGAAAGGAGCCTTATTTTACGGAAGAGGACCTGGAACTGTTTAAATCCGGCAAGGACCCCGTGTTTCATCCCAGCATCGACTGGTTCGATATGATGCTGAAACCTTATTCCCTTCAATCACAGCACAACCTGAATATCAGCGGCGGCACCTCGCTGGCCAGATACTTTATTTCAGGCGGCTATTTTGAACAGAACGGGGCTTACCGCTATGCCGACTATAACCCCGAATTCAGCGCCAATCCAAAATACAAACGGTATAACTTCCGCTCTAATTTCGATTTTGATGTAACCCCGCTGTTTACCGTAAAAGTAAACCTCGGCGGACAGGTAGAGAATCAGAATTACCCGGCCAAATCTGCCGGCGATATCTTCTTTGATGTGCTGTCGGCCAATCCTTTCAGCAGCCCCGGTATTGTGGATGGTAAGCTGGTCACGATTTCCGGCGCCGTAAACGGCAGGAACCCGCTGCTCACCATGCTGAACGCAGGCTACCAGCAGTTGTTTAAAAGCAATGTGAATTCTTCCGTTATCCTGAACCATAAACTGGATTTTATAACGGCTGGATTATCGGCCCGTGGTACCATCGCTTACGATAGCTGGTACAGCCACTCTATCAGGCGCTCTAAAAACAACGTTACCTACCTCGCTGTAAAAGACCCGGCCAACGCCGGTAATATCCTCTATGTGCCGCAGGGCGAAGAAACCACCCTCGGCTTCAGCGAAGGATACGACAAGCGCCGCAAAATATATGGTGAGCTGGCAGTGGATTATAACCGCAGTTTTGGATCGCATAACGTTACCGGCTTACTGCTGTATAATCAGAGTAAAGCCTATGCACCTACGCTCACCTATAAAGTACCCAACGCCTACCTCGGAATGGCGGCACGCGTGACCTATAACTTCAAAAGCCGCTACCTGGTGGAGTTTAACATGGGTTATAACGGCTCTGAAAACTTTCCCGAGGGCAAAAGATTTGGTTGGTTCCCTGCTTACTCCCTGGGGTGGGTGGCTTCAGATGAACCCTTCTTTCCAAAGAATAAATACCTCACCTTCCTGAAAGTAAGAGGATCTTATGGAGAAGTGGGCAACGATAAACTCTCCGATATCTTCAATGGCGGCTCCCGGTTCCTCTACCTTCCTTCTTCTTTCGCATACGGCGGTGGATACAATTTCGGCGAAGTAGGTTCCTCTTACCAATGGTATGGCGGTTCTTACGAAGGCAAACTCGGTAACCCGGATATCACCTGGGAAAGAGCCAAGAAATCCAACATCGGCCTTGAAATGAAATTGCTGAACAACAGGTTGTCTTTCACCGGCGACTACTTCCAGGAAAAACGTAATAATATCCTGGCTATGCGCGGCGCCGTGCCGGGCATTGTAGGAGTGAGCGACCTGCCAGCGTATAACCTGGGAAGGGTTAGCAACAAAGGGTTTGAACTGGATGCCGGCTACAACGACTATGCTGGCAAAGTGAACTACTGGGTAAAAGCGAACTACTCTTTTGCCCGTAATAAAATAGAATTTAAAGATGAAGCTCCGCGGGTATACGCCTATCAAAACGAAACCGGTAACCCGGTAGGTCAGTATTTTGGCCTGGTGGCAGAAGGGCTGTTCAATTCCTGGGACGAGATCAATGATACAAAAAGACCACAGTCGTCCTATGCGCCCGGCACCAACGGCAGGGATGCCCTCCAGCCCGGCGATATCCGCTATAAAGATGTGAATGGTGATGGCGTCATCAACAACGACGACCAGATGCCTATCGGTTACTCGCAGCTCCCGCAAATTATTTATGGTTTCTCCTTCGGTGCAGCCTATAAAGGATTCGATTGCTCGGTGCTGTTCCAGGGCGCCGGCAAAGCTTCCGTATACCTGGAGCAAATGGCGGCATGGCCATTTGACACCGACTGGCGCAATGCAATGTCGGTACACATGGAGCGCTGGAACGAAGAACGGTATAAGGCCGGTGAAAACATCACGTTTCCCCGCCTGTCGCAAAGCCCTGCCGGCAACAACTATCAGCGTTCCAGCTACTGGCTGAAAGATGCCAGCTACCTGCGACTCAAGAACGTGGAAGTGGGCTACACCTTTACGGATGGCATCCTGAAACGCGCAAAGATCGGCAGCGTACGGGTATATGCCAATGGCATGAACCTCGTTACCTGGTCGTCCCTGAAAACATACGACCCTGAAGCACCGGATGGCCGCGGGCAGTTTTATCCGCAACAAAAGGTATACAACGTGGGGTTGAATCTGCAGTTCTAAAAAATACAAACTATGCAACAAGTAAAATACTATATCATATTAAGTCTGCTGCTGGGCGCATTCTTTTCCTGCACAAGGGATTTTCTTGAGAAGCCGCCATCCGTGGATATTACAGAAGATACTATTTTTTCAAAGATCAGGAATGCAGAAACATTTCTGTATGATGTATATGGCAACAGCATGCCTTCAGGATTACCTACCGGCTGGAGTACTTCGAGCAGCGGCGGCATCGTAGCCGGTGTGCTGGCGGCGGCCTGTGATGAAGGGGATATTGCGGACAGCTGGCCAGGCGCCAACCGTTTTAACGAAGGGCAATGGAACGCCAACGATAACCCGGAAGATGATTTCAATACGCACTATAAAGCCATCCGCAAGGCTAATATTTTTATGGAGCGCATCGACGGTGTGCCGGATGCCACCGCGGAATATAAAACACAATTGAAAGCAGAAGCGCGTTTCCTGCGCGCCCTGCAGTACTTTGAACTGGTGAAGCGTTATGGCGGCGTGCCTATTGTAGACAGGCGTTTGCTCAATAGCGACGATCTGAAACTGCCGCGTAACAAACTGGAAGATTGTATCAATTTCATCGTGGCCGATTGTGATGCTGCTGTAACCGGGCTGCCGCCTGCACAGGAAGGTTTCCTCCGGGGCCGCATCAGCAAAGGCGCGGTGCTGTCATTGAAATCGCGCGTGCTGTTGTATGCAGCAAGTCCGTTGTTCAACAGCGCCACCCCATATGTAGCCACCACCGACGCTATCGCTACATTGGTGGGCTATCATAACTACGATGCTGCCCGCTGGCAGAAGGCCGCGGATGCCGCCAAAGCGGTGCTCGACTGGGCGCCCACCGGGAGCTGCCGCCTGATCACCGAGTTTGGCGCGGATAAGAATTATGAGTATGTGTGGTCACAGCCGGATAACGCGGAAATCATCCTCGCGAATAAATCGAGCGGCTGGTGGGGCATTTATGGCGACTATTTCAACTTCACCATGCCCGTGAATATGTACGGAGGCTGGTATGGTATTTCTGTGCCGATGAACTTCGTGAAACTGTACGAAAAGAAAACCGGTGGCGCTCAAACCTGGCCGGAATCCGGCGATAACGCCAATGCCATGTACGCTTCGCTGGACCCCCGCTTTGCACAATCAATAGGATACAACGGCGCCAACTGGAACAGTGAAATAGGAGCGGTGCAGATGTACATCAAAACAGATGGCAAACCTGCCCTGCATGGCGGCGACCGCGGCGGCGGACAATGGCTGCATAAGTTCCTGCCCCGCAGTGTTACCTGGTCAACCTACGGCGCTACCATCAACTGGCCCGTATTCCGCCTCGCCGAATTTTATCTCAACTATGCAGAGGCGCTGAACGAAGCGCAGGGCCCCGTTACAGAAGTGTATACTGCCATCAACACGGTGCGCGCCCGCTCCGGCATGCCTGCACTTTCAGGTAAAACGAAAGAAGAAATGAGAACGGCCATACGAAATGAACGCACCGTGGAACTGGCATTTGAAGAACATCGCTTCTGGGATGTGCGTCGCTGGAGAATTGCCGGCGACGAAGGGGTGATGAATGGAAAGATGTATGGCCTGAGATTGAAGCCTATTGCCGGCAGCAGCGAATTTCATTTCGACCAGGTAGTGTTTGAACAGAGGGTGTGGAACGATAAAATGTACCTGTATCCTTTCCCCAATGTGGAAATCTACAAACAATACATGATCCAGAACCCAGGCTGGTAATTCCATGCCCGATTGTAAACTTCAATACTGAAACAATGAACTGCATATATAAAATAAAAAGAACAGCTTTGCTAACGGCAACGGGTACACTATTGTCCGTTGCGGCATTGGCACAATCTGCTGCCGACTCTGCCTCGGCAACTGCAGATACCTCCCGGCAGGTACCTGTGGCATATGGCGAACAGGCGTGGTGGAAAGTAACCGGCGCCTATGGACGGGTGAACGGCAACGTGTTACGGAAATCAGCCGCGGCCACCCTGAGCAATGGCCTGTATGGCCGTGTACCTGGGCTCACCGTTATGCAGGGCAGCGGTGAACCAGGCTATGATGCGCCATCCATGACCATACGCGGCGTTAGTTCGTACAGAGGGTCAGGACTCCTTACCTTTGTAGATGGATTTGAAAGTCCTTTTGATCAGCTGGCAGCAGATGAAATAGAAAGCATCACCGTGCTGAAAGATGCCACCGCTACTGCCATGTATGGTATCCGCGGCGCCAATGGCGTATTGCTGGTGACCACCAAAAGAGGCTTCAACGGCAAACCTAAAATCTCCTTCCGCGCGCAAACCGGTTTTCAGCGTCCGCAGCGACTGCCGGATTTTCTTGGATCGTACGACTACGCCACCCTCTACAACGAGGCATTGCGGAATGAAAGTAAAACAGACAAGTACACACCCGCAGACCTGGACGCCTACAAAAGCGGCAACGATAAATATTTTCATCCCGATGTAAACTGGTATGATGAAGTGCTGAAGAAGTCCGCGCCCATGTCGGAGTACAACCTGAACCTCACCGGCGGCAACAGCAACGCTACCTATTTTGTATCGCTGAACGTACTGAAGAACACCGGGCTGTATAAGAACACCGATAAAAAAAGAGAAGAAAGCTCCAACGCCAATTTCCTGCGTTATAATTTCCGCTCCAACGTGGATATTAAAGTAACGCGGCGTTTAAGTACGTCGCTGGACCTGGCCGGAAGGGTGGAGGATCGCAGCTATCCCGGCGTTGGCGCCCCGGAAATATGGAACAATATGATGCTGATACCGCCCAATGCATTCCCGGTACGCAATCCCGATAACTCTTACGGCGGCACCTCGGTATACCGCGGTAACCCCGTAGGACTGGTACTGGGTCGTGGTGTAGCTACCACGCACGCTCGCAGCCTGCAGGCGACCATGCGCCTCAGCTATGTCCTGGATCAGATTACACCGGGATTAAAAGCCGGTGCAGCAGTATCTTTCAATAACTGGTTCCAGGGAAATGACGATAAAACCAAGCAGTTCGCCGTATTTCAACTACTCAGGAACCCGGCAGGAGACACTATCTACAACAAGTTTGGCGATAACACCACTATCGTGGAAAACGATGGGGTGAACGACCAGTGGAGACGCACCAACACCCAGTATAATCTTACCTATAACCGTACGTTCGGTGATCATAGCATTGATGCGTTGTTACTTTACCAGCAGGATGTTTATACCATATCCGGTAATAACGTTCCCTATGCACATCAGGGTACTGCCGGCAGGATAACGTATGCGTATAAACGAAAATTCATCGGCGATTTTTCCTTTGGCTACAACGGTTCCGAAAATTTCCCTAAAGGCAAACGCTTTGGCTTTTTCCCTGCCATATCCGCCGGATGGATCTTATCTGAAGAACACTTCCTGCAACAGGCACAGTGGATCAGCTTCCTGAAACTACGGGCCTCTTATGGCCAGGTGGGCAACGACCAGGTGGGCGGACGCCGGTTTCCTTACAGCCAGTATTACAACAGCGGCGGAGGATATTACTTTGGCACGGATAATCATTATGCCGGTGGTATGGATGAAGGGAGTCTCGCGAACCCCGGCATTACCTGGGAAAAAGACCGCAGGGCCAATATTGGTATAGATGCCTCGCTGCTGAATAATAAAGTCAGCCTGATGCTCGATATCTTCAACGAAAAGAGAACAGATATCCTGGCGGAAAGATACGGCGCTGTTCCCGGCTATATAGGCGTGGGCCTGCCAGCCGAAAACGTAGGCAGCGTACAGAACAGGGGCTTTGAATTGCAACTGGGATACCAGAGCGAAGTAAAACGCAGCTTCAGTTATTTTGCTACTGCCTCCGCAGCTTTCGCCCGGAATAAAATATTGTATATGGCAGAAGCACAACAACCTTATGCCTATCTTAACCGCACCGGTCAAAGCATCGGGCAGCCTTTTGGATTACAGGCTATCGGGTTCTTTAAAGATGAGGCAGATGTAAACAACAGCCCGCAACAGATCTTTGCACCGGTAAAACCCGGCGATATCAAATACAAAGACCAGAACGGCGACCACATCATCGATATTTATGATGAAGTAGCCATTGGCAAACCTGTATTGCCGGAGTGGACTTTCGGTTTGCACCTGGGCGTACAATACAAAGGGTTTGACCTGGATGCATTTTTCCAGGGCGTCACCAACCGCAGCATTATGTTATCCGGCCCGCTGGTATGGGCTTTTGTAAATGATGCAAAAGCAGCGCCCATTGCGATGGGCCGGTGGACGCCGGAAACTGCCGCTACCGCTACCTATCCGCGGCTTACTACTGCAGCCAATGATAACAACTACCGCTCCACAGACTTCTGGCAGCGCAACGGCAGCTTTATAAAACTGCGCAACATTGAACTGGGATACACTTTCCCTGCCTCGCTGTTGTCGCGCATCCGGATGCAGCAACTACGGCTGTATGTGAACGCCACCAATGTGTTTTCGCTGGACCATATTCATTTTGCTGATCCTGAAACACTCAGCGGATATCCTGCTATGCGTTCCATGAACGCTGGTGTACGGGTGCAATTATGATCATCATCTCAACAAAAAATTTCAAGTTATGAAATATAAGTTTTGGTTATTTTTTACAGGAGTAGTTACACTCATCACCGCATCCTGTAAGAAAGATTTCCTGGACAGGCAGATAAGTACGGAGCTAACGAAGGATGAAGTATTTTCTTCCTACGCCAGAACACGTGACTTCCTTATAGGCACTTATGGCTTTTTGCCCGATGGCTTTAACCGGCTGGATAATGCCATGCTCGACGCAGCTACCGATGATGCAGAATTTACCTGGGAAGGCAGCGCCATTCAACGCTATAATAACGGCAGCTGGAACCCCTACATAAATCCGGACGATAACTGGAATACCACTTATACGGCTATACGCCGCACCAATCTTTACCTGGAGCAGTCCGGTAATGTGGACCTCAACATGTATAAGCTGAATCCCGACGCCACCGCACAGCAAACTTACCGCAACATGACGGCCGACCTGGAGCGCTGGCGTTATGAAAACCGTTTTCTGCGCGCCTACTTTTATTTTGAACTGGTAACCCGCTATGGCGGCGTACCGCTCATTACTAAAACACTGGCCTTGTCGGACAGCCTCAACCTGCCCCGCAACACCTACGATGAATGCGTGCAGTTTATCACTTCGGAATGCGATTCTGCTGCTGCGCACCTGGCGGTAACAGTTCCCGATAACGATCTGGGAAGGGCTACCAAAGGCGCAGCACTGGCGCTGAAAAGCCGCATGCTCCTTTATTATGCGAGCAGCCTTAATAACAAAGGAAATTTACAGGAGCGATGGATAGCCGCTGCAAAGGCAGCAAAAGAGGTGATTGACCTGAAAGCGTATCAGCTGGAAAATGATTACCGTGGACTGTTCCGCAGCACCACCAGCAAAGAGATCATTTTTGCACACCGCTATGCACCCGGCAATGGCTTTGAACGGGCCAACTATCCCATTGGTTATGATGGCGGCGGCAGTGGCACCACGCCCACGCAAAACCTGGTAGATGCCTATGAAATGACCGACGGCAGTACTTTTAACTGGAGTAATCCAGCTCAGGTAGCGCATCCGTACGATAACCGGGATCCGCGTTTAGCCATGACCGTGATCCTTAATAACTCGCAGTGGAAAGGCCGTGCCGTAGAGGCATTTACCGGTGGCCGCGAAGGCAGAGGAGTAGACCGTGCTACCAAAACAGGCTATTACCTGAAAAAGTATGTGGATGAAAACCTCGACCTGGTACAGAATAAAACCAGCGTGCATACCTGGATCCTCTTCCGTCTTGGTGAAATCTATCTCAATTATGCGGAAGCCATGAACGAGGCATACGGCCCCGATCAGGACCCGCAGGGTTTTGGCTTAACAGCCCTTGAAGCTATCAACAAGGTACGTGACCGCGCATCCGTTAAGATGCCGCTGTTGCTGGCTGGTCAATGGAATGCCGCCACCCTGCGCGATAAGGTGCGCAATGAAAGAAGGGTGGAGCTGGCCTTTGAAGAACACCGCTATTGGGATGTACGCCGCTGGGAACTGGGGGTAGCCTTGTTCAATACACCGGTGTATGGTGTAAACATCACCCGTGTGAACGCTAATACGTTTACTTATGAAAAAGCAGAAGTGGAAGGAAGGGTGTTTCAACCAAAGATGTACTGGTATCCGATACCACAGGCGGAGAAAATGAAATCATCTGCCCTCGCGCAAACACCAGGCTGGTAAATGTATTATTAAAAGATAACTGAAATGAATATTAGAAAGGTTTTTCAGGGCGCCGTATTAATTGCCATGATGGTGGGTTTACCTGCTGTTGCTGCTGTGCCCAATACATATTATATAGATGCCCTTACGGGTAAGGATACCAATAGTGGATTGTCGGAACAACAAGCCTGGCGTAGTTTACAGCAGGTGAACAGCCACGTTTTTGAACCGGGAGATCAGATCCGCTTCCGTGCGGGCCGCATTTATGAAGGGCAGCTGAAGCCACAGGGGAGCGGCCACGCGCAACAGCTGATCACCATCGACCAGTATGGAGAAGGATACAAACCACGCATCCAGGGCAATGGCGTAATGCGCGGCAACGTTATACCTGTTGAACACAGAAGGCTGGGAAATCCGTAACCTGGATATTTCCAACTACGGCCCGGATGTGAAGGCACATCGCGCGGGCATACTGGTGCAGTTATCCGACTACGGTATTGCTTCCAATATCTATCTCAAAAATGTAGATGTGCATGATGTAAACGGCAGCCTGGTAAAGAAAGACGGCGGCGGGGCAGGCATTATTTTCAGTAACGGCGGCCGGCACACCCGCTCGAAATTCGACAGCATCCTGGTGGCAGATTGTACCATTAAACGTTGTCAGCGCAACGGCATCCTGGTAAACGGCAACTGGTCCAGAACAGACTGGTTTCCCAATGAGCATGTGGTGATCCGCGGTAACCTGATAGAAGGCGTGCCCGGCGATGGAATTGTGCCTACCGGCTGTGACGGTGTGCTGGTGGAGCATAACATCATGCGGGACTGCCCCCGCTTATTGCCTGATACAGAATCGGCTGCCGGCATATGGCCCTGGAGCTGCGATAATGCACTGATTCAATACAATGAAGTAAGCGATCATAAAGCGCCGTGGGATGGACAAGGATTCGACTCCGACTGGAACTGTAATAATACCGTGATACAATATAATTACAGTCATGATAACGACGGTGGCTTTGTACTGGTATGTGACGATGGAAGTGCCAATGCTCCGCAAAGCTGCGGCAATAAAGGAACCATCATCCGTTACAACGTTAGCATGAACGATGGTTTGCGCACCACCGGTAAACACGCGGGCTTCGCGCCGGTTTTTCATATAACCGGCCCCGTAGTAAATACACGTATATACAACAACGTTATTTACCTGCCAGAAAGAGATATTAAAATGGATAGCACATTGGTAGAAATGGGCAACTGGTTTGGGTATGCCGACAGTACCTATTTTGCCAACAATATCTTTTATACCCTCGGCACGGCAGACTACATCATGAATAAAAGCAAACGGAATGTGTACAGCAACAACCTTTATTTTGGCAGGCATCTTAACCGGCCGGCCGATAAAGCCGCGGTTTCAAAAGATCCGCAGTTCCGGGCAGCGCCGTTAACCGGCATGCACGGCATGGAGGCGCTGGAAGCATTTCGTTTGCAACCGGGTTCGCCTGCTCTGCACAAGGGCGCCGCACTGCCGGATAGAACAGTAAAAGATCTATATGGGACCCCATTGTTGTTAACACCTCCCAATATAGGCGTGGATGGAAAATAGGGAAGTATTTTATTATTCACCATAAAAACTCCACTTTATGAAAACAAGTATGAAAATCCTATTGGCGCTTAGCAGCTCCGTGATCCTGTCGTGCGGCAAGCAGGCGTCCGACAAACTTCAGCCGGTTGAAAATGCAGCGCTGGCCAAAACAGAGGCAGCTGCTGCACTCACCTGGGAAACCGTACTGGACAACAGTTCGTTTGCCAGCTACAGTGCCTTTGAAGCGGCCTGGAACTATCTCTATCCCTGGGGATCGGATCATAACGGTACCGCACGTATGTATGGCAGCAGTTCAGACCATAATCACATTTACCTGAATGCAGGAGTCCTTACTATTAAGGCCGCCCGCATCAACTGGAACGAAGGTAATAGCAGCAGTGATCCTTATCTGCCCATTCACTACCATAGTGGCGCTGTGCATGCTAAAGCACAGGTGTTAATCAACGACCAGTTCCCCGAATGGGAAGTAAAAGGAGATTTTCAGGCGCCGTCTGTAGCCGGTTCCTGGCCTGCCTTCTGGCTTACCGGTGTTAACAGCTGGCCTCCGGAAAGCGATATCCTGGAGTTTAAGGGGAACGCCACCAACTGGCAGAATACTTTCAGAACCTGGCAGGATGTGTCCAGTATCTTAACCAATGTATCATCTCCCGGCAACTGGCATAACTACCGCGTTTGGATCACGAAGGTGAGCGCTACCGATGTGAATATTCATTATTACATCGACAACGTATGGAAGGGAATGCATGTGGCTAACTTTGTGGGCAAGCCCATGTATATTATCATCAACATGCAGATGGAAGGCTCCAGTGGCAGCAATGGCCCCGCCGGAGATACCTATTATAATGCGAAGAATATTTATGTAGGCCGTAACCGCGCCTGGTAGTAATAAATAGTTTGACTAAAGCCCTTGCAGCATATTGTACTGCAAGGGCTTTTTTTATTAAATTTACGGGAGATGATAACGCTACTGGCATTACTGATCAGCAACTGTTGCGCGGAAAACTGCCTGGACACCGTGCCCCTGCAAAGCAGGGATACCGTGCACCTGTCTTATAGCGTGGCGCCGGCGAACGACTGGAACGCACTCTTTATCCGCCAATCCGGCTGGTTTGGCGGCGATGGCATTTTCAGCATTCCGGTGAATGGGGTAGATACCGCCGGCGCGGCAGACAGTACCCTGCTGCTTTTCAGCGACACCATGACCGGCACCATCCGGGATGGCAAACTTCAGCCGGATGTAACCATGATCCACAATTCCGTGGCGATGCTGAAAGGTAATGAGCCGCTGGAGAAAAATATCCGCTTCTATTCGGATGCAACGATGTTTGAACCCCGCACACTTGCCGCGGTTAAAGGCGACTATTACTGGCTGGGCGACGGTTTTGTTAATCATGAAAAAGGAAACAGCACTTACATAGTAGCTTACCGTATCCGCAATATTGGCAGCGAAGTTTTCGGTTTTGCTGAAACAGGCAATGCCCTTATTGTGTTGCCGCCCGGTAGCCGGCCTCCTTTTGCCAACCACCGCCAACTGGATACGCCGTTGTTTCAGCCGTTGGATAGCAGTCAGCATATCACTTTTGGCGTCGGCATCTTCGTGAATACCCGCCGGGCAGGCGCGCCCAACCCGGATGGCTACGTGTACGTTTATGGCGTAAAGGGATTACAGAAAGAAGTGCTCGTAGCCCGTGTGTTGCCAGCGGATATCGAGGATTTCGGAAGATGGCGCTACTGGAACGGGCAGCAATGGACGGCGAACATTCAACAGGCGGCTGCGGTAACCGCACATGCCTCCAATGAACTGAGTGTAACGCCGTTGAAGGATGGCCGTTATGCCCTCATCTTCCAGGTGGACGGTATAAGTCCTGTAGTGGGGCTGCGGCTGGGTCTCAGTCCTGCCGGGCCTTTCGGACCGGTCATCAAAATATGGGAATGCCCGGAAACAAAGGAAAACAAGCATTTCCTTGTATATAACGCCAAGGCGCACCCCAACTTATCAAAGCCGGGTGAACTGCTCATCAGCTACAATGTCAATGCGTTCAATTTCCTTCATGAGCTGGCCGCCCAGCCACAGTTGTACCGCCCGCGGTTTATCCGTCTTACCTTCAAATAACCACTGGTCACTATCCTGCTTGATAAAAAGCGGTTATTTTTATACATTGGCGCGTCAGCTTTCTTTAGCTGCTTAACAACAGATATCTAATCAGCGCTTATGAAGAGATTATTATTCGGATGTGCAGCCATCCTCATGGCCGCCACTGCCTATGCCCAGGAAAATGCCCTATGGCTCAGGAACCCTTCTATCTCTCCCGACGGCAACACCATTGCCTTTGGCTATAAAGGAGATATTTACCGGGTAGATACCAAAGGGGGAGTGGCCGTTCCACTCACCATTCATGAAGCCCACGACATGCTCCCGGTATGGAGCCACGATGGCAAATACATTGCGTTTGCGAGCGATCGTTATGGCAACTTCGACGTGTTTGTGATGCCCGCCGCAGGCGGCACACCGGTACGTGTTACCAGCAACAGCGCCGGCGATTTTCCGTACGACTTCACCACCGACAACAAACAGGTACTTTTCGGGAGCGCACGCAACGCGCCTGCCGCCAGCGTAAGATTTCCGTACCGCCTGTTCCGGAACATGTATACCGTTCCGGTAACCGGTGGCCGCGCCACACTGCTCAGCGCCGCAGGAGCCGATGTAGCGCATTACAACAAAGCAGGCGATAAAGTCATCTTCCAGGACCGGAAAGGATATGAAGATCCGATGCGTAAACACCACGTATCTTCTGTTACCCGCGATATCTGGGTAATGAATATTGCAAAAGGCAGTTATGAAAAGGTATCGGAGTATGTTGGGGAAGACAGGGAACCTGTATTCGGCAATGGCAACGATATTTATTATCTCAGCGAAAAAGGCGGTATCTCACAGAACCTCTTCAAAGGTTCTCTCACAGATAAAGCCAGCATGCAGCAGCTCACCACGTTTACCAAACACCCGGTGCGTAACCTGTCCAAAACAGATAACAATACCCTTTGCTTCACCTATAACGGTGAAATATATACGCTGAAAGAAGGCGAACAACCGCGTAAGCTGGAAGTAAGCATCTTTAATGATGGACGGGCCGGTATTGTGAAAAATGTACCCGTGAGCGGCAACACCACCGAGTTCGCCATGAGCCCCGACGGTAAGGAAATGGCATTTATAGCCAGGGGAGAAGTGTTTGTTACCAGCGTGGAAGGCAATCTTACCAAACGTATTACCAACACGCCCCAACAGGAAAGAATGGTGCAGTGGTCGCCCGACGGCAAAAGCATCATCTATGCAGCAGAACGCAACGGCAACTGGGACATCTTTCAAACTACCAAAGTGCGCAAAGAAGAACCTTACTTTTTTGCTGCCACCCTGCTGAAGGAAGAACCGGTGATCGCCACCTCAGCAGAAGAATTCCAGCCGCTGTTCTCTCCGGATGGAAAAGAAATTGCTTATATAGAAAACCGCAATGTCCTGAAGGTATTCAACATCGCCTCCGGTAAAAGTCGCACCTTATTGCCCGCAGGCCGCAACCATTCCTACTCGGATGGCGACTGGAGCTTTGAATGGAGCCCCGATGGCAAATGGATAGCTGCAGATGACCAGCAGGGTTATTTCACCACGAAAAATGCCACGCTTATTCCCGCCGATGGTAAAGGAGCATTCGTTTACCCCGTGAACAGCGGTTTTGGCGAAGGCGGTACCAAATGGGGCGCCGGTGGAAAAATGCTCACCTGGGCCAGCAGCCGCGAAGGACGTAAATCACTTGCCAAACAAGGCAGCCGCGAAGTAGATATCTTCGCCGTATTCTTCGACCAGGAAGCTTATGATAACTATAAGCTGTCGAAAGACGAATTTAATCTCCTGAAAGAAAAAGAAGCCACCGGCGGCAAAGCAGCCAAAGACTCCACGCTGAAGGCCAAAGATTCGGCCGACGCGAAAAAAGGATTTCATCCCGATTTCAATAACCTTGAAAACAGGAAGGTAAAACTTACTATCAACAGCGCCTCCATCAGCGACTACGTGCTGAGCAAAGATGCCAGCAAACTATATTACATGGCCTCTTTTGAGAAGGGGTACGACCTGTGGGTAACAGAGCCGAGAACCGGTGAAACAAAGATCCTCGCCAAGTTAGCCGGTACACCCGGCAGCATCGAGTTAAGCAAAGATGGCAACACGCTCTTTGTCGGTAACCGTGGCAGCGTGGTAAAAGTAGACGCCAACAGCGGCAAAATTACGCCGGTGTCTATCAGCACTGAGCTGTCGCTGAACCAGGACGAGGAACGTAAATACATTTTCTGGCATGCATGGAAACAGGTGAAAGAGAAGTTTTATGATCCTACCATTCGTAACATCGACTGGAAAATGTATGGCGATAACTATGCCCGCTTCCTCCCGCATATCAGCAACAATTATGATTTTGAAGAGCTGCTGAGCGAACTGCTCGGAGAACTGAATGGCTCCCACACCGGTGGCCGCTACTCGCCGCAACAAATGAATGGCGACGCCACTGCATCTTTAGGCTTGCTGTATGATGAAACCTCCACAGGCGATGGCCTCAAAGTAGATGACATCATCGCCGGTGGTCCCTTCGACAAAGCCTCCAGCAAACTGAAGAAAGGTAACATCATTGAAAAAATAGACGGCGAAAACATCACAGCTAAAACCGACTGGGCATCGTTACTGAACCGCAAAGCAGGCAACAACGTGTTGGTAAGCATCTACAACCCCGATACCAAAGCCCGTTGGGATGAAACCGTGAAACCAATATCCGCCGGTGAAGAAAGTACGCTCATGTATAAACGCTGGGTGGAAAATACCCGCGAAATGGTGGATAAACTCAGCAACGGAAAAGTAGGCTACGTACACGTACAAGGCATGAACGACGCCAGCTACCGTTCTGTATACGACGAAGTAATGGGTCGCAACCGCGATAAGAAAGCCCTGATTGTAGATACCCGCTTCAACGGCGGCGGATGGCTGCACGACGACCTGTACAACTTCCTCAGCGGTAAAAAATACCTTGAGTTTGCGCCACAGGGTGAAAAGCTTAAAGGCGGTGAACCCTCCGGCCAATGGCAGGAGCCGAGCTGTGTACTCATGAGCGAAGGGAACTACAGCGATGCATTCATCTTCCCATACATCTATAAACAAGGTAACCTCGGTAAACTGATCGGTATGCCGGTACCCGGTACCGGAACCGCCGTTTGGTGGGAAACACAGATCGATCCAACCATGGTATTCGGTATTCCAATGGTTGGCACTATCGGTAAAGAAGGCCGCCCTACGGAAAACCTTCAGCTGGAACCGGACATCAGGGTGCCGCTTCGGTATGAAGAATTCCTGGCGGGTAAGGATACCCAGTTAGAAGCGGCGGTGAAGGAGATGTTACAGGAAATTAAATAAAATGGGTTAATGATAAGGAAAGCCCCTGTAGCGTGCGCTGCGGGGGCTTTTTGTTTATTGAGCGCTTCGTTTGTAACAACTATAGATCATTAAAATTGAACAGGTATGTCCGTATCCGTACATATTACTTATTAAACTATCCGCCACAGAAAGGCAAACCCAAATAGCATCATCTCTGAGTATATCCCTGCTGTCAAGGATTTCTCTGTTGCCTGGGCCGGTCCACAACCGGCCATCCAAGTGCGTAACCATTGAGGATACCGCCAAAACCGTCAATAGATCCGTTAATCATCCCTGTGGTAATAAGTATACGTAGGCGCTTTCCTACGGAATACATCAAAAGAATTCCCAAATGTGGTTTGCTGCATATTCGTTACATCCAGTTGTCTGTGTTGAATAAGTTAATCTGTTTCTTCCAATAACAATTTTCCGATTTCCTCCCGCCTCTTGTTTCTCATCCCCTTATACCTTAGCTTTGGGTTCATAACAATCTCTGAAGATCAACCAATCATTAATTTTTGCAGGCATTTTTATAAGAGATGATGACCGAGTACTCCTACTATGCTGATGATGAGCTGGTTCAGCTGATGGGTAAAGATGATCACAACGCCTTTACAGAAATTTACAACCGTTACTGGAAACGTTTGTATGTACTGGCATACGATCGCCTGCGTTCCCGGGAGCTGGCGGAAGATGTGGTGCAGGACGTGCTTACCGGTCTTTGGCAGCGCAGGACGCAAACTATCATCCGGTCGTTGCCTGCCTACCTGGCTACTGCCAACAGGTACGCTGTATTTACACAATTATCGAAAATGGTCCCGGTTACAGCGGTGGAAGCCCTTCCCGAAGCTGTTCAGGCGGTGACAGACGATACCGCCCAGTTACATTTCCTCCAGCAATCCATGCAGGAACAATTAAAGCAACTACCCGAAAAATGCCGCATTGTATTCGATTATAGCCGCAATATGGGTATGAGCAACCGGGAAATTGCCACGGAACTGAAGATCTCCGAAAAGGCCGTGGAAAAGCATATTACCAAAGCCCTGCAGCGACTGCGCCTCCAATTCCGCAACTACTTTCACGCCCTTTTTTAAGAATGTCTATAATTTTTTTTTTGACGGAGGTAGGGTAGCACCCTTATTTCCGGACATTACTATATAGGACCCTGTAAATTATTATCACGGATGGAAATGAATGAACTGGCCATACTGTCAAAAAAGTACCTTGCCGGCGCGGCCAGTGACGAGGAGAAGGACCGTTTGCTGCGATGGTACAATGCTTATGACGAGCATGCCTTAATAGCCCATTTAGCTGTAGAGGAAACCGAAACAGCCATGGAACAACGGATGCGTAATCGCCTGATGCTGGCAACGGCGCCGGAGCAGCGCGTAGTGCCCATACGCCGCCGTAGCGGCTGGAAGGTGGCAGCGGCAGTCATATTGCTGGTAACGGCAGGCAGCAGCTTCTATGTGTGGCAGTCGGGTAAGAAACAGGTGGTCGCAGATAAGCCGGCGATTATTATGCCCGGAGGCGATAAAGCCACGCTCACGCTGGCAGATGGAACGGTGGTAAACCTGGACAGCGCCGGCACGGGAGTACTCACTGTACAAGGGAATAGTAAAGTAGAGAAAACCACGCACGGACAAATCGTATATAAAAACGAGGAAGCCGAGGCATCTGCGGTAACTTATAACGTATTGCGCACGCCCCGCGGCGGACAGTATAAAATCACCCTGCCGGATGGAACGGATGTATGGCTGAACGCTGCCTCCTCTATCAGCTATCCTACGGCGTTTGCGGGAAAGGAGCGGACGGTGACGATCACAGGAGAGGCCTATTTTGAAGTGGCCAGCGATGTGGAACGGCCTTTTACGGTGAAAGTCAATAACATGGAAGTAATGGTGCTGGGCACGCATTTTAATATCAATGCCTATGAAGATGAAAGCACCATCAATACCACCCTGCTGGAAGGGGCGGTGCTGGTAAAAACAAGCAGCGCTATGCGCCACCTGAACCCGGGGCAGCAGGCAAAAGCCACACCCGGCGGCGACGGGATCATAAAAGTGGGCAGGGTAGATGTGAACAGCGCCATCGCCTGGAAGAATGGGTATTTCTCTTTTGAGGAGGCAGATATCCCTACCGTCATGCGTCAGTTGTCCAGGTGGTATAATATAGAAGTAAAATACAGCGATAAAATACCGGGAGAAACATTTACCGGGGAAATAGGGAGAAGTCTTACACAGGAACAATTGTTAAAAGTATTGTCACAGGCAAAAATTAACTTTAAAGTAGAGGAGGGAAGACGGATCATTATTTATCCATAAGCTAAATCAATAACCAACCATAGCTGATACCACCAACGTCAGCGAAACAACCAATGTTGCCAGGCTTGCTAACGTCTGCACAGATAGCTATCCAGTAATATCATGTTATGAATTGATGAGGTCCACCGGACGCGGAGGTCTTATGTTCATCCATAAAAAAAACCTGGTGTCAAGATTGGCGTCCGCACCAGGTTTTGATCAATGGTTAACCCGTTTCAGGAAAGCTTTTCACTGCCTGCAAAGGCGGATGAGAAACATTTTGTCAACCAAAAACCAATCTAAGGTATGAAAATTAATGTTGTTCGCAACCCGCATGGGTTTTCCATGTCATTGGTTCGTTCACTTGATAACGGAAGGTCCCCTCAACCAGGGACCAATTATGTCACCAAAATCTGGCGAGTAATGAGAATGACCGCAGTTTTATTAACGGTACTGGCTTTACACGTTTGTGCCAGTGGAGTTTCACAAACGGTCACGGTGTCCTGCAAGGATATGCCGCTGCAGCAGCTGTTCAGCGTCATCAAACAACAAACCGGGTATGTGTTTTTTTACCGGAGTAAAGATCTGTCAGATGTGAGTCCTGTTTCGGCAGAGATCCGGGAAGTGCCGCTAAAGGCAGCACTGGGAAAACTGCTGAAGGATAAGCCGTTAACCTTCGATATAGAAGGCAACACCATCGTTATTTCCCGGAAGGTAACCCCTCCGGCGAACGACGACGCCCTTCCCCCGGAAGATGTGCGCGGCAAAATAGTGGACACCAAAGGCAATCCCATACCCGGCGTATCGGTGCGGGTAAAAGGCAGCAACGCCGCCGCTATCACTGACCAAACGGGGTTCTTTATCCTGCATAATACAGATGCCCGCGCGGTGCTGCTGATTTCATGCGTTGGCTTTGAATCCAAAACGCTCAGCATGGGTGGTAAATTCACTGTGGAGGTGGAACTGAAAGCAAAAGTGGATGATCTGAACCAATACGTGGTAGTAGGCTACGGCAGCACTAAAAGAAAAGACCTCACCGGCTCGGTGGCCTCGGTAAATGTAGACGAAGTAAAGAATGTTTCCTTCGTGAGTATCGACCAGGCGCTGGCCGGTAAAGCAGCGGGTGTGCAGGTTACACAATCCGACGGCTCCCCCGGCGGCGTAGCCAAGATCCGCATCCGCGGTGGTACCTCCCTGCTCGGCGGCAACGATCCCCTCTACATCATCGATGGCGTACAGGTAACCATCCAGAACAGGTATATCCAGAACCAGGCAGAAGTGGTAAACCCGATTGAAAGAGCCGGCAGCGATGATCCTAATAATACCGTGAGCGGTTCTTTCTCCCGCGGACTGAATAGCCTCGCCGGGTTAAATATCAATGATATTGAAAGCATCGATATTTTGAAAGATGCATCCGCCACGGCTATTTATGGTTCCAAAGCAGCCAACGGCGTGATCATCATCAACACCAAAAAAGGTAAGCTGAACCAGAAACCAGTGCTGGAAGCCAATTACTATGCAGGCGTCAGCACACCTATCAAAGAAAAACTGCTCAACGCAACGGATTATCTCTCGCTGCTAACAGAAGCCGCTGTAAACCTGAATACCGCCCGCGCAGCCGCAGGTCAGGCATCCAGCACCAAGGCAGATAATATTATTAAAAATCCTTCAAGTCTTGGTACGGCTAACACCGACTGGCTCGGCCTCGTACTCCGTAACGCAACCTCGCAGAATGCCGATATTTCTGTACGTGGCGGCGGCTCAGGTTCCCGTTACTATACTTCCCTGGGTTATAACAAACAACAGGGCGTGGTGCTTGGAACAGATTTCTCCCGTATCTCCGGTAAAATTAGTCTGGATAATGAAATCACCAGCCGGTTCCGGATCATCACCAACCTCGATTACGGATTCACAAAAAATAATATCACCAATGGTATTTATCCGGCCGCATTCTTTGCGCCGCCTACTTTGCCTGAACGCAATCCCGACGGCAGCTATTACCGGTTCCTGGGCTCGCAGATAGGCGGGTACGATTACCAGGGCAATCAAAACCCAATGATCCTCCTCGATGGTATCAACGAAGGAAAAACATCTTCTCTCCTGGGATCACTCTCCGGCGATTATGATGTGCTGAAAGATCTGAAATTCAGGTCTACTGTTTCTGTTAACTACAACAACTACCACCAGCTGAACTATGTGTCCAGTTCGGCCGTTATCGCTTCCCCCAGCGGGGTAGACGACTCCAATGGCGGCGTCGGCTCACAGTCACAAACAGAAGATGTAAACCTCTTCTTCGAAAATACCCTTACCTGGGACAAACAGTTTAATGAAAACAACCGGTTAAATCTCCTTGGCGGTACCTCCTGGCAGAAATACCGCTATAATTCCTTTTCCGCCAGCGGTCAGGGCTTCCCGGATGATAAATACCTGAACAACCTTTCCTCCGCTGCCATTACTTTACCTGCCACCGGTGTTTCCGGGCAGAACTCCCTGCTGAGTTTCTACATGCGCGCTAACTATGCCTGGAGAGAAAGATACCTGTTCACCTTCACCGGCCGTTCAGATGCGTCCTCCAAATTCCCGAAAGATAACCGCGTAGGTTATTTCCCTTCCGGCGGTGTGGCATGGCGTATTTCTGAAGAGCCCTTCATGAAAAAAGTAACCTGGGTAAATGAACTGAAACTGAGAGCCAGCGGCGGTTATACCGGTACACAAAACTTTGGCGATAACCTTTATTATACCTTGTATACGCCCGGTTCTTACGGTGGTGTGAATGCACTCGTTCCTACCCAGCTCGGGAATGAAAAAATTAAATGGGAATCTACCCTGCAGAAGGATCTGGGTCTCGACTTTGAACTGTTCGGCTCCCGCCTGCGCGGTGTGATCGGTTATTATGAAAAAAATACCACGGGCCTGTTAATGGCTACACAACTGGCCCCCAGCTCATCTTATGGGAGTGTGATCTCCAACTTTGCCACTATCAATAACAAAGGACTGGAACTGGACCTGCGCACGGACTTCATCAAAAGCAAACAATTCCAGTGGACAGGCGCGCTTAATATTTCCAGGAACAGAAGTAAAGTAACCGACATCAATGACGATTTCACCAATGCGGGTGAAGTCAGCTCCTATATCCAGGGTAACAGCATCGTACGGAAAGGAGAACCCCTCGGCCTCTTCTATGGCTATAAAATGAAAGGTATTATACAAAACCAAAAACAACTGGACGATTACAAGAAAGAATTCACCTTAGCACGGTACATGGCTCCCTACCTCGGCATCGGTGATCCGATGTATGAAATAGGTGACAATGGGTTTTACAAAAGCGATGTGATAGGAAAGTCGCAGCCGGACTTCTTTGGCGGCTTCACCAACACGTTTACCTTTAAAAATTTTAGTCTTATCACCTTACTGACGTTCTCCTACGGCGGAGACCTGCTTTATCTCGCAGATATCCAGAATAAATCTTTCGATAGCTATGCCAACAGGGGAGTATCTATAAAAGATCGCTGGACACCCGAAAATCCAAATAGCAACAGGCCCCGCCTGCTGCTCGGGGAAAATGTGAGCAACACTGCCAGCGACGATGTGTACAATGGTTCCTATATCAAATTAAAATCCATTACGCTTACCTACCAGCTGCCGGCAAGAGTAGCTTCCTCGCTGCATATCAGGGACGCTTCCATGTACGCATCTGCTACCAACCTGTTTACGATCACCAACTACCCTGGCCCCGATCCGGAAGTAAGCAACAATCCTTACAGCCTTATCAACGGCAGCTCGGATGTAAGCACCTTTCCCACTACAAAGCAGTTTAACATCGGTCTTCGTTTTGGATTTTAAAACAACAAAAAAGATTTTATGAAAAGGATCATATATACTTTGCTCGGCACCCTATTAATAGCAGGAACTTCCTGCAAAAAGGAGCTGGGAAAATTACCGGAAAATGCAAAGGTAGATGGTAATACCATCATCGACCAGCGCACTTCTGAAATCGCCCTCAATGGTGTTTACTATCGCTTTGCCAACGTGGATGCCACTAATAATGTAACGGATTGGTTTGAACACGAAGTGCCCCCCGCCGTATTTGCCGGTTATATGGGATATGGTTATGGCGAAGATGGAGCAGAACTCAATGACTACACCAATTCCTTTTTCAGCGGCATATACTGGACTTCTGCCTATCAGTTGGTAAATGCTGCCAACGGCGTTATAAAAGGCGTTTCCCTGCTGGAGGACAAAGCGTTTACCAACAACCGTAAAAAGGAAGTATTGGCAGAAGCACGGTTCCTGCGGGCTTACGGCCATTTTAAAGTGCTCAGCTACTTCGGCCAGTGGTTCGATCTCAGCAGTCCGTATGGCGCATTGCTGCGCGATGAATTTGTAACAGTGGGCGCTACGGCAAAAGCACGCAGCTCGGTGAAAGACAGCTACACCGCTATCCTTGCTGACATTGACGATGCCATTGCCAATGCGCCGACACAAAATAAAGCGTTCTACGCTACCCGCTGGGCTGCCATGGCGCTGAAAATGAGGGTGCTTATGAGCCACGGCCAGCCGGCCGATTACCCGGTGGTAATAGCCCTGGCAGACAGTATTATCCTCAATAGCCAGTATACGCTGGAGCCGCAGATGAAAGACATCTTTTACACAAAAGGCCTCGCCAGCCCGGAAGTTATACTCGGTGTTAAATCACAGCAAAACCAGGAAAGCTATTACTATGTGCTCAGCCGCCAGTACTGGCCCGGTGCATCTTCCCTGTATGTAGCCAAAACAGCGCTGAAAACATTGCTGGCGAATGATCCCCGCGGCGCCTGGATGATAGGTTCCGCCAATGATTATTCGGATGGCACCTTTTACTTCCTGAAATATATCAAAGAGGGAAATACGCCCACACCTTTAACAGAAACCGCCTATGCCATCCGTTTAACAGAAGTATACCTGCTGAAAGCGGAAGCTATTGTACGTTCCGGCGGCAGCCTCGCTGCGGCCCGCACTATCCTGAAAAACATCATGGGCCATGCGGGTGTAACAGATTTTTCGGCAGTAGATAATGCCGGAAGCGTTAATGAAATGCTCAAACAACTGTACCTGGAAACGGTCCGCAACCTGGTAGGAGAAGACGGACAGGAGTGGATGTCGCTGCTGCGCCTTCCATCTTCGCTGGTACAGGAACTGCGGCCCACCGCAAATGATAAGGTGAAATATATCATGCCCATCCCGCACACCGAATTTCTGAACAACCCGACCATCGGCGAGCAAAACCCGGGCTATCAACAATAATAACTTTTAAATATTCAGTATGAAGATCCACACACCCACTATGTTTGCCATGCTGCTGCTGGCCGCCGCCTGCAGCCAGCCTAAAGCCCCCTCCGCCAGTATCACGGCGGAGCTGCGCGGATTGAAGGACTCCGTTGTTTTCATCTCCATACCGGTAGCCGATTCTGCTAAAACAGACACGGTGCCGGTAAAGGATGGCCGCTTCACCTGGACCGGCAACATCACCGAGCCGCAAAAAATATATATCGGTACCTCCACACGCTACCTGGAATTGTTCGTGGAAAATGCCGCTATACAGGTGAACGGAAATATGGATTCAACGGACCAGATAAAGATCACCGGCTCCGCCACGCAGGACGCTTACGAAGCGTATAAAAAATCGATCTCCGATATCACCAGCCAGGAAGATACCCTTTACTCAAAGTACGATGAAGTAAAAGGTAACGATACCGCCAAAGCGGCTTTGGAAGCGAACCTCGAATCCCTGCGTAATCAGCGGAGGGCCCGCGCCAAAGCCTATATTAAAGCACATCCTGAAAGCGCCGTAAGCCTGAACATGGTGGCAGATATGGCCGTGATGGGAGAATATGCACCGGTAGACAGTATGTTCCGTATACTCACGCCGGCGGCACAACAAACCGCTACCGGCGTACGATTGGCCAAACGCCTCGCTGTGCTGAAAAAGAGTGCAATCGGTGAGCCGATGATAGATTTTACACAGGGAGATGTAGATGGTAAACCCGTTCGCTTATCCGATTTCAAAGGCAAATATGTACTGCTCGATTTCTGGGCCAGCTGGTGCGGTCCTTGCCGCGCTGAAAACCCCAACGTGCTGAAGGCTTACAACACATTCAAAGATAAAAACTTCACCGTGCTCGGCGTATCGCTCGATGATAAAGCCGATAAATGGAAAGAAGCGATTAAACAGGATGGCATGCCCTGGATGCAGGTGTCGGACCTGAAAGGCTTCCGCAATGAAGTAGCGCAGGAATACGGTATCCAGGCGATCCCGTCTTCTTTCCTGATAGATCCGCAAGGCATCATCATCGCCAAAGAATTAAGAGGTACTGCACTGCATACAAAGCTGGCTGAAATATTAAAGTAAAAACTACGCAGGTATGAAAAAAATAACCGCATTGCTGGCTGCTGCATTCATTACGGCAGCAGCCTACGCACAGCAAAACACCACCATCACGGCCACCATCAAAGATCTGCCGGCTGGTCAGTGGGTGTACTGGCGCTCACAGGGCAACGATGACCGCCGCGACTCCGTGCAAACCACTGCCGGCGGGTTTACCATCAAAACAAACATCGCCCCCGGGGAAGCAGATTTCTATATTATCCAGATCGGGAAAAAGTATGGAGACAATAACATGATCTTTTACTACCTCGATAAAGGAAACGTCGCCATAAAAGGAGATGGACCCATGTTTAAGAATGCCACTTTCTCAGGTCCGCAATACATAAAAGATTACAACGAATATACGGCCCTGCTGAAACAGGCGCCCGGGTTGCAAGGACAGGCAGCCCTCTATGAACAGGCGAATAAATTATACGCCGCAAAGGACTCCGCCGGCCTGGCAGCCCTCGAACCTAAAATGAAACGTATGCAGGAAGAACGTGACAGCCTCACCAAACAATGGATCCTGCAACATCCGAAATCCGGTATCAGCGCATCGTTGCTGTCGCACCTGAACGACGTGCCGCTGGATGAAAAAGAAAGTATCTTTAATAAATTGTCTGCCGCTGCGAAAGAAAACGGCCCGGCAAAACGACTGGCGCACAGCATACGTGTAAATAAACTCACCGGCATCGGCAGCATGGCGCCGGACTTCACGCAGAATGACACTTTAGGCAAACCCGTTTCCCTAAAGGATTTCCGCGGTAAGTATGTACTCATCGATTTCTGGGCCAGCTGGTGTCATCCTTGCCGGGAAGAAAATCCGAATGTAGTGGCCGCCTTCCAAAAGTATAGCAGCAAAAACTTCACGGTACTCGGCATATCGCTGGATCAGCCCACCGGCAAAGAGAAGTGGCTTAACGCTATTCACCAGGACAACCTCACCTGGACGCATGTGTCTGACCTGAAATTCTGGAACAACGCCATCGCCCAACAGTATGATATCCGCAGCATTCCGGCTAACCTCCTGGTTGATCCTTCCGGTAAAATTATCGCCAAAGATCTGCATGGGGATGAGCTGGAAAAGAAACTGGCGGAAGTATTATAATCATCTCAAAAAAACAGCAGCATGAAATACAGTCTCATTGCGCTTCCTTTTATTGCCCTGCAATTTGGGGCACAGGCGCAGGAAAAGTTACCATTTACCCTTGCGGGAGATATTAAAGGTCTTCCCAATCGCTACGTGTACCTCGCCTATGCGGAAAGCGGCAAGGAATACCGGACCGACAGCGTATTGTCGAAAAACGGGCAGTTTACCTTCAGCGGTAAACTGGTACAGCCGGTAGAAGGCCGTATCTACGTGGATAAAAAGACTGCCATGTACGGAGAAGGAGACATGGCCTCTTTTTTCATGGAGGCAGCGCCCATGAAATTAAAGTCTTCCACCGGGCGCCTGAAGGACGCGAAACTCACGGGTTCCAAAGCCCAGCTGGACCAGGACCAGCTTGATGCGGCCCGCGCACCTATCATGAAAAAGCTCCAGCCACTGTCTGATGCTTTTAATAAGCTGAATAAAGAATACATTACTGCCATCAAAGCAAAGAAATCCGAAGCTGCGCTGGAGGCCTACAAAACAAAGCTGGACAAAATAAAAGACCAGATGGAGCCCTATTACGAGGAAATGGAGAAAACGGATAAAGCCTTCCTTACTGAGCATCCCAACTCCTACGTATCTGCACAGCTGCTTCGTTTTCGTATAGGCAATATGCCTTTGCAGGAAGGAGAGGCCTTTTATGCAAAGATGTCGCCTGAGATGCAGCAAAGCGCCAGCGGCCTTGAAATCAAACAGGAACTGGACGCCCTGCGCGCCGGCTCTCCGGGCAGTCCTGCTCATGATTTCACCAAAACCGATATCGAAGGCAAAACCATTAGTCTTGCTGATTTCAAAGGCAAATACGTGATGCTCGACTTCTGGGCCAGCTGGTGTGGACCCTGCCGCAAAGGCAATCCGCACCTGAAGGAGCTATACGGTAAATACAGCAGCAAAGGCTTCGAAATCATCGGTGTTTCCGACGACGACTCCAAGCCTGAAGCATGGAAAAAAGCCGTTAACGAAGATGGCATCGGCATCTGGCGGCATGTACTCCGCGGCCTGGATTGGAGCAAGCGGGAAAAGAACCTGCCCAACCCCGAAGATTTGAGCGACTACTACGGCATCCATTCCCTCCCCACCAAAATCCTGATAGACCCCAATGGTGTGATCATTGGCCGCTACGGTGGCGGCGGTGAGGATGACGAGGCGATGAATAAGAAGCTGGCGGAGCTTTTCGGCGCGTAGATACGCGGATTTTGTCTTTCTCACTGATTACGCTGATTTTACTGATTTGGGGGATTTGATCACTTTGGATTTTAAATGATTCGGGGAGATGTAAGCGGATGTTGTTTTTTTGAAGGAGAAGATGGGGTATTTAAAGATGATGTGAAGAGGAGATAGGTTATGCTTTGTACTGGCTTTGGACATGCCTTGGACTTACTTTGCATCTGCCTTTAATGTGCTTTGAACCTGGCTTTGATGTGGAGGTGACGTGGACTTGATCGGTAATGTATTGTGTATCAATGCGCTATAGCAGGTTTTGAAATATTCTTTAGACGCATCCTTCGGAGAAGCAAACTGGTTATCAATACCTTACAGATATTATAAAGATAAGCAAGATCCGCTAAAATTCAAAAAAATCAGCCTAATCAGCGTAATCAGTGAGAAAGACAAAATCCGCTTACATCTCCCCGAATCATTTAAAATCCAAAGTGATCAAATCCCCCAAATCAATAAAATCAGCGTAATCCTGAGCCAAGACAAAATCCGCGGCAAAACTTCAAATTTGCTATAAATTTACTACGCACTTTGCATCCAGGTGTGTTTATATGAAAGTATTGATTGTAGAAGATAACAAGGAACTGGCCAGCGGTATTTCCGATTACCTCAACGGGGAAAAGTATATCAGCGAACTGGCTTATGATGTGGAAACGGCCCGGGAAAAGCTTTCTCTTTTCACTTACGACTGTATACTGCTGGATATCATGCTGCCTGACGGTAATGGGATGGAATTGCTCAATTTCATCCGGCAGGAGAATATCAGCAGCGGGGTGTTGATCATTTCCGCGAAAGATGCCCTCGACGATAAGGTGAACGGCCTCGAACGGGGTGCGGATGATTATGTAACCAAGCCTTTTCACTTGCCGGAGCTGCATGCCCGCCTGAGAGCTATTTACCGCCGGAAGAAGCTGGATGGCAATAACCTCGTTGTTTTCAATGAAATAGAGCTGAATACCGACACCATGGAAGCCCTGATCAATAACTCCCTTCTGGACGTAACACGCAAGGAATTCGACCTGTTGTTGTATTTTGTGGTCAATAAGAACCGTGTACTGTCACGACAGGCTATCGCCGCTCACCTCTGGGGTGATTACACCGATAACCTGGCTAACTTCGACTTCGTTTACCAGCATGTGAAAAATCTGAGAAAGAAGATCAGCGCCGCAGAAGGAGTGGACTATATAGAAACGGTTTATGGATTAGGGTACAAGTTTAATACATCCAAAACATGAAGCTGCTTAATAAAATAACACTCTGGTTTATAGGGATCGTGTTCCTGGTAACGCCTGTTACCATGGTGATTTCGCGTAATAATATCAAAAGGCACCTCGATGACGCGGAAGTAGCGCGTATGACCGCCGTCAACGACCGGGTGGCCCAGCAGATGATGGCAGGAGAAAAGCCCGACCGCTATACCCATGGCAGGCCCATTGCCATTACCACCGTGGCGGGGCCGCTGCCGGAGAAGAAGGTAATTGTAGCAAAAGATAATTTTGTAGCAGAAGATCTTGGAAAGAAAGAATGCCGCATCACGGTAGATTCCTGGTATAAAATCGGGGACCAGCAATATAAAATATCGTCCTATAATTATGTGATCAAATCGGAAGAAATATTCCGGGGTATGCTCAGCACCGTAGTATGGAAAATGCTGTTGATGATCTTTGCGGTATCTGTTACCGCAAGGTTGCTTTCCGGTAAGATCTTTTCCCCGCTGCGCCGCACCATGAAGGCGATTCACAGCTTCGACCTGAAACAAAAGAATAAACTGCAGCTGGCGGAAACCAGCACCACCGAATTTAAAGAGCTGAATGTATTCCTCAGCAAGATGACCGATAAAGCAATGGAAGATTACGCTGCCGTAAAAGAGTTCAGCGAAAATGCTTCGCATGAATTACAAACGCCGCTGGCCGTGATCCGCAGTAAGATAGAACTGTTGTCCGAAACCAACATCGATAGCGTGCAGGCCGCACTGCTTGGGGATATGCAGAATGCCATTGAGAAACTGTCACATATTAACCGCTCCCTCATTTTGCTCACCAAGCTGGAAAACCAGGAGTTTAAAGTAACGGAGAGCCTCAAGTTTTGCCGCGTGGTGAAAGATGTGATTGCTACTTATGAAGACTGGATCACTATGCGTGAAATCGCCATCACCACTAATCTTGATAAAAACATTCCGCTTAATATTCACCCGGCCCTTGCTGAAATGCTTATCAGTAACCTGCTGAGCAATGCCATCCGGCATAACCGCGACGGCGGACAAATAAAAATGGTGCTCACTCACCGTGAGTTAAGCATCAGCAATACCGGCATACCGCCGCAAATCCCAACGTGTGAACTGTTCCAGCGGTTTAAGAAAAGTAACCAAAGCAACGACAGCATCGGGCTCGGACTGGCCATCGTAAAGCAAATCTGCGAGGTGAATGGCTATGATGTGGATTATAATTACAGCGACGGATGGCATAAAATACAGGTGTGTTTTTACAAAAAACAGACAGTAAACAGTGATGCCTTGCCTGTAGCGGCCGCAGTAGCCGTTTAAGTGTCCATCTCACAAAAAAAAATCCGTATTTCCCTTTTCCTTCAAGTTTACTTCAAAATGATACAGAAATTTTGCAGTTGAATATCCTGAAGGATATTTCAACCGTAAAATCTATTTATTCATGTGGAGTAAGAAATATTTGCTGTTGGCGCTTGTATCCCTGTTTTCAGGCTACCATTTATATGCACAACAGGCATTTACCTTAAAGCAGGCTATCGACACGGCTATTGCCAACTATGGAACGATCCGTGCCAAAGCCAGCTACACCGCAGCTTCCAGGGAACAGGTGTCCCAGGCACGCCGCGATTACCTGCCTAATTTTAATGTGGCAGCACAACAGGACTATGGTACCGTAAACGGCCAGAACGGCCCGCTGTACGGCTTCGGAGGCTTAGCAGTGGCTTCCTCCGGCTTACCACTCGATCATCAGAACTGGAACGCCTCCTTCGGCGCATTATATCTTACTAATATCAACTGGGATTTCTTTGCTTTCGGCAGGGCAAAGGAAAAAGTTAAAACAGCATTAGCGGCCGCCGCTCAGAACGATAAAGACTGGCAACAGGAGATTTTTAAGCACAAAATAAAAGTGGCGGCCACTTATTTAAACCTTGTAGCAGCGCAGCAATTAACCCGCTCTTACCAGGAAAACCTGGAACGTGCAGATACCATCAGGAGGGTAGTGGTTACCCGCGTGAAAAACGGGCTGATAGCGGGTGTTGATTCCTCCCAGGCCAACGCGGAATACTCCAATGCAAAAATTGCGCTTACCAAAGCGAGGGATTTTGAACAAACACAAAGCAATGAACTGGCACAGCTGCTGGGCATCACGCCGCGGCAATTTATACTGGACACTTCTTATGTAGCCCGCATCCCGGCGCTGCCGCAGCAAACATTTTCCCCGGAAAACCACCCGCTGCTACAGTGGTATAAGAGCAGGATCGCTGTTAGCGATGAACAGGCAAAATATGCTAAAACCTTTTATTACCCGGCGTTTACGCTGGTGGGCGTATTGCAGACAAGAGGTTCGGGCTTCGGCTATGGTTATGCTACCGATCAAACAGACTTCACCCATAGCTACTGGGATGGCATTAAGCCTACCCGTACCAACTACCTGCTGGGCGTGGGCGTAACCTGGAATATTACGCAACCCTTCCGCATTTCGCGGCAGGTGAAGTCGCAACAGCTCATCAGCCAGGGATTACAGGAAGAATACAACCTGGCGGATCAGCAGATCCGCGCACAGCTGGACCTCTCTGATATCAAAATCAAAAATGCTTTAGATAATTACCTGGAATCGCCTGTACAGGTGAAAGCCGCTTCAGATGCCTATCTCCAGAAATCAGTATTGTATAAAAACGGACTGACCAACCTGGTAGATGTAACACAGGCGCTGTATGCACTCATCAGGGCGGAAACAGACAAGGATATTGCATATAGTAACGTATGGCAGGCACTATTGCTGAAAGCCGCCGCAGTAGGTGATTTCAGCATCTTTGAAAATTAGCTTTTCGTTAAACGGACGCCATTGATGGCTTTATTTATCAACACTTCATTACCATGAACTTAATCAGTTTCGCATTAAAAAAACCTATTACCATCCTGGTACTAGTTGCCGGCCTGTTCTTCTTCGGGATTAAAGCAGTCAATACGATTAAGATTGACATCTTCCCGAAGCTGGACATGCCGGTAATTTATGTGTCGCATCCTTTTGGGGGATATACTCCCAAACAAATGGAATCCTTCTTTGCTAAACAATACATCAATATATTCCTGTTTGTAAATGGCGTTAAAAGTATAGAAACAAAAAATATCCAGGGTCTTACGCTGATGAAGATCAACTTTTACCCTGGTACCAACATGGCGCAGGCAGCTGCGGAAGTGAGTGCCTTTTCCAACAGGATACAGGCCATTTTCCCACCTGGTTCCAACCCGCCGTTTATTATCCGTTTCGATGCCTCCACCTTGCCGGTAGGCCAGCTGGTATTGAGCAGTAATAAACGCAGTAATAACGAATTGCTGGATATGGCAAACGTGTATGTGCGTTCTTCCTTTACTTCGATTCCTGGCCTGATAGGTTCCACTCCATTCGGCGGTAATATGCGTACCGTGGTGATCAAGGCCGATCCTGAGCTGCTCCGTCAGCATAATATGACACCGGATCAACTGGTGGAAGCCATGCGGCTTAATAACCAAACGGCTCCTTCCGGTAACGTGCGTATCGGGAATAATAATTACATCACACCGGCTAATACCACGATCCGTAACGTAAAAGATTTTGAAAACATTCCCTTATTTAAGGGAGATGTACAAAATCTTTACCTGAGAGATGTAGCTACGGTAGAAGACGGGGCGGATGTTACCGCAGGTTATGCGCTGGTAAACGGCCGTCGCTCGGTATACCTGAGCATCGCCAAAGGCGCTGATGCCTCTACCTGGGAAGTAGTGCAGAACCTGAAAAAATCATTGCCGAAGATGCAGGCGCAGCTGCCGGAAGATGTGAAGCTGAGCTATGAATTTGACCAGTCGACCTACGTGATCAACTCCGTAAAAAGTTTGCTCACGGAAGGCACCATCGGCGCGATCCTTACGGGCTTAATGGTGTTATTATTCCTGGGTGATCCGCGCGGGGCGATGATTGTGATCCTTACCATTCCTACCTCCATTATTTCAGCTGTGCTTTTCCTGAGCCTGTTCGGGCAAACCATCAATATCATGACGCTGAGCGGATTGGCGCTGGCCATTGGTATCCTGGTAGATGAAAGTACGGTGACCATAGAAAATATACACCAGCACCTGGATATGGGAAAACCCAAAGCGCTGGCTATCTGGGATGCCTGCCAGGAGATTGCTTTCCCGAAATTGCTGATCCTGTTTTGTATCCTTGCGGTATTTGCGCCGGCCTTTACCATGGGCGGTATCCCGGGATCACTGTTCCTGCCGCTGGCTTTGGCTATAGGATTCAGCATGATCATCTCTTATTTCCTGGCACAAACATTTGTGCCTATCATGGCTAACTGGGTGATGAAAGTAAAGCATCATAAGAAAGCAGATGGCGGCGAGATGACAGATGCAGAAGAATTTGCGGCTGCTGGTCTTTCCGGTGAAAAAGATACCTGGGAACAAAAGAAAGTATTGATAGAGCGCGGCGACTTTAACGGCAATGGTAAGCTTAGTCGCTTCGAACGCCTGAGAAACCGCTACCTGCGCTTTATCAAAAGGATGATGCCTTACCGGAAGCCTATTGTGATTGGCTACCTGGTGGTGGTTTGTGGCATCGTTGTATTGCTGCTTGCCAACATTGGCCGTGATGTACTGCCAAAGGTGAATGGCAGCCAGTTCCAGGTGAGGATGAGAGTGCCGGATGGTACCCGTATTGAACGCACGGAACAGCAAACCATCAAATTGCTGGATGGTATTAACCAGATTGTGGGAAAGGAAAATGTGTCCATTACTTCCGCCTACATAGGTATGCACCCGCAGTTGTTTTCCACGGCGCCTATCTTCCTGTGGATGGCGGGCCCGCATGAAGCCGTATTGCAGGTGTCGCTCAGCGAACATTATCATACTAACCTGGATGAGTTAAAGGATAAGATCAGGGAGAAGGCAAAGGTGATTGATCCAACGATAAAACTTTCTTTTGAGCCGATAGAGTTAACGGATAAGATCCTTAGCCAGGGGTCGCCCACGCCGGTGGAAGTGCGGTTTGCGGGCCGCGACCGGAAACTGAGCGAGCAATATGCGCAGAAGCTGATTACTGAATTAAATAAGCTGCCTTATCTCCGCGATGTACAGTTAGGGCAGTCCATTAAATATCCGGCTATCAACGTAAATATAGACCGTATCCGGGCTGCACAGCTGGGAGTAGATATGAACGATATATCCCGTTCCCTGGTGGCTTCTACTTCTTCTTCCAGGTTAACGGAAAAGAATATATGGGTAGATGAAAAAGCCGGTTTAAGTTATAACGTACAGGTGCAGGTGCCGGAAAGTAAGATGAACAGCAAAGAACAGATCGGTGAAATTCCGTTGCTGAGGAATAATTCCCGTCCGTTGCTGAGTGATGTGGCTACTATGTCGGTAGATACCACTTACGGCGAGGTAGATAACCTCGGCGCCATGCCCACACTAACGGTAACGGCTAACCTGAATAATACCGATCTGGGTACGGCAGCAGTGGATGTAAAGAAAGCGATTGCCGGACTGGGTACGCTGCCGCGCGGACTGAATGTAGACCTGATTGGGTTAAGCAATACGCTCACGGACACGCTGGATAGTTTGCAGAGTGGTTTGCTGGTGGCGATTGTGGTGATTTTCCTGATGCTGGCGGCCAACTTCCAGTCGTTCAAAGTATCTGCCGTAGTATTGGCTACTGTGCCGGCAGTGTTGCTGGGATCCCTGGTGTTGCTGATGCTATGCCGTTCTACGCTGAACCTGCAATCTTACATGGGTATGATCATGTCGGTGGGAGTATCTATTTCCAACGCCGTATTGCTGATCACGAATGCAGAGCAGCTGCGGAAGCATAACGGCGATGCGCTGTTATCTGCTACAGAAGCGGCTGCATTGCGCTTACGGCCTATCTTAATGACAGCCCTCGCGATGGTGGTAGGTATGATTCCTATGGCCAGCGGTTTGGGTGAAGCCGGCGATCAGTCGTCCCCATTGGGAAGGGCGGTAGTAGGCGGACTGATAGCGTCCACCTTTGCGGCACTGTTTATTTTGCCCCTGGCGTTTGCATGGGGACAAGGTAAAGCAGGTACACAGAGCGTATCACTGCATCCAAGAGATGAAGAAAGTATTCACTATATCCCATCAGACGAAAAAGCCTGACCATTATCTAATTCTAATAAAGTATACTATATGAACAGCGGTTTCCGTATTACATTTCCTTTATTGTCAGCGATGGTGATCATCGCAGGACTGTACAGTTGCAGTACCTCCGGCGCCAAAGAGGGAAAAGACACATCCGCCATTGCAGCAGCGCCCACTGTTGAAGTTTTCTCCCTGACACAGGGCAGCTTGTCTTCTTCTATACAAATTCCCGGAGAGCTGATTGCTTTCCAGCAGGTAGATCTTTATGCCAAAGTGAGCAGTTTTATTAAAAAGATGAGTGTGGATGTGGGCAGTGAAGTATCTGCCGGTCAGTTGCTGGCCACCATGGAAGCCCCGGAAATCAATTCGCAGCTCTCCGGCGCTGAGTCCAGGTTAAAGTCGCAGGAAGCGATCTATTTGTCCAGCAAAGCCACCTACGACCGCCTGCTGGAAACCAGCAAAACCCCGGGTACCGTGTCACAGAATGACCTGGACCTGGCCTTTGCCCGGCAGAAATCCGACCTGGCCCAGCTCGATGCTGCCAAAGCCGCGCACCGCGAAGTAGGGGATAACCGCAACTACCTCGAGATCCGTGCGCCTTTCAGCGGGGTGATCACTGCGCGTAACGTAAGCGCCGGCGCCTATGTAGGACCTTCCGGAAAAGGTTCTGAAATGCCCATCTTCACCTTACAGGAACAAAAGAAACTCAGATTAGTGGTAAGCGTGCCGGAAGCCTATACCAGTTATCTCACCAACCAGAGCGAAGTGGCTTTTAAAGTACGATCCCTGAACAATAAGGAATTTAAAGGAAAAGTGATCCGCCTCGCCGGTGCGCTGGACCGCAAACTCCGTTCCCAGCATATTGAAATTGACGTAGCCAATAATGATAAAACGTTATTGCCCGGTATGGTGGCAGAAGTAGCCATTCCACTCACCGGTAATGCCAACAATTTCCTGGTGCCTTCCTCTGCCGTCCTCAATTCCACCACCGGTGTATACGTGGTGAAAATACAGGATAAAAAGACGAAATGGGTACCGGTAACTACCGGTCGCAGTGAAAACGGTAAAACCGAAGTGTTTGGAGAGCTGAACGCCGGCGATACCCTGGTGGCTACCGCCACAGAAGAAGTAAGGAACGATGCACCCGCCCCTAATGTAAAAGTTAAGTAGATAGATAGTGGATGAAAGAGAAAAGTCATTCCCGCAAGGGAGTGGCTTTTTTTTGCGCGTATTTTGTCTTGAGCGCTGATTACGCTGATTATGTTGATTTCTTTGATTGATCATTTTTGATTTTAAAAGATTCTGGGAGATACAAGCGGATATTTTCGCTTATATCTCCCAGAATCTTTTAAAATCAAAAAGTGATCAAATCAGCGTAATCAGTGTAATAAGTTTAATCCTGAGAAAGACAACCTCCGCTGAATTTTTCCCGATTGCGTAAATCAAATTCCGTATCCGTCTGCCTCAGCATATCACATGCCCCGAACTTTGCGCCAGCAAATTTTACGGAACCAGACAATGGAGAAAGCTATGATAAGGGAATTTTTAAAGAGAACAGCATGGTGTTTACTGTTCCTGACAACAATTGTATCCGGCACTTTATCCGCCGAGGAAATAGACAACGGCGGCAGTATCAAAGGACTCATCACCACATCAGATAACAAGCCGGCGCCGGGAGTGGTAGTAGTTTTGAAAGGCACTAAGAAAACAACCCTCACAGACGATAACGGTACTTATTTACTTCGCAATATCACCCCGGGAAATTATACTATCCAGGTATCACTCACAGGATTTGAAACCAGCAGTCAGCAGGTAACTGTTGAAAAAGATAAAGCCATTACTGTGGATCTTCAGCTGAATATTTCCGAGAAGAACCTGAATGAAGTAGAGGTGACTGCCTCCCGGAACAAGTATACCAAAAGAAGCAGCGAATATGTGGCAAAACTGCCCTTAAAAAATATTGAAAATCCGCAGGTATACAGCGTTATTTCCAGCGAGCTGATCAAAGACCAGGTGGTAACCCGTTATGAGGATGCGCTGAACAATGCGCCCGGTATCAGCAAATTATGGTCCTCCACCGGTCGCGATGGCGATGGCGCCGGTTATTACTCGCTTCGCGGCTTCGCGGTGCAGCCTACGCTGGTAAACGGCCTGCCCGGCTTAACCAATGGCGGCCTGGATGTAGCCAACGTAGAAAGGATTGAAGTTGTGAAAGGCCCTTCCGGTACGTTGTACGGCAGCTCCGTGATTTCTTACGGCGGTTTGATCAACACCGTTACTAAAAAACCTTATGACCACTACGGCGGAGAAATCAGCTATACCGGCGGCAGCTATGGCCTCAATCGCCTTACCGCTGATATCAATACCCCGCTGGATAAAGATAATAAAGTGTTGTTGCGCGTAACTGGTGCTTATCACGATGAAAACAGTTTCCAGGATGCGGGCTTCGTAAAGAAACGCTTCATTGCGCCGTCGCTTACCTACCGTGCGAGCGACCGCCTTACGCTGATGCTGAATACCGAATTCCTTTCTTCAGAAAGTACCAACCCTACCATGCTGTTCCTCGACCGTGGTACTGCCTTGTTTGCAAAGAACCTGCAGGAGCTGGGCTATGATAACAAACGCTCTTATACCAGCAATAACCTCAGCATTAAAACGCCTACCTCCAGTGTGCAGGCACAGGCGATCTATAAATTATCCGATACCTGGACCTCGCAAACCATTGTGTCAAGAGGAACCGCCAAATCAGACGGATACTATTCCTACCTGTATGAAGGCTCTGCAGCTATGCCGGGCTTCCCCAATATTTCGCCTACTTTTGCCAGGTATATCAGCTACCAAAACGGTAGTACCAACACTACTGATATCCAGCAAAACTTTACGGGCGACTTTAAGATCGGGCAGTTCCGTAACAGACTCGTAGCGGGCCTGGATTATTTCAGCCGTAAAACACAGGGCAACAGTACCGGGTATGTGATGAATGGACTGATAGATATGGCAGGTAACGACAACGGCATCCTTTCAAGGCAGCACACCGACTCACTGCTGAACGCTACCTCAGTGGATAATTCTAACCTTACACAGGAAACATACAGCGCCTATGTGTCGGATGTATTCAACATTCTGCCCAGCTTATCGGTGATGGCCAGTTTGCGGGTAGACCATTTTAAAAATGGGGGTCTTACTGCCGGCACCAATGAGAAATACGAACAAACTGCCCTGTCGCCTAAGTTCGGTATCGTGTACCAGCCTATCCTGAATACATTGTCTGTTTTCGCCAACTATATGAATGGTTTCACCAACAGCGCACCAAGACAACGTCCCAGCGATAATGTATGGCAAACTTTCCGTCCTGAGCAAGCCAATCAAATGGAAGGTGGTGTGAAAGTAAACCTGTTGGGTGGTATGATCACCGGTTCTGTGAGCTACTATGATATTAAAGTGAAAGATATCATTATGCAAATAGGCGGCGGTCCTACAGCGAGCTTTACACAAGGCGGCGAAAGAACCAGCCGCGGCGTGGAAGCAGAGGTAGTGGCTAACCCGGTAGCAGGTTTGAATATCACCGGAGGCTATAGCTACAACGACAGCAAGTTCGTTAAAACAGATAACAAAGATTATGAAGGCAGGCGCCCGGAAGAAGCCGGCCCTAAAAACCTGGCGAACCTCTGGGTTACCTACAAATTCCAGGATGGTCCGGTGAAAGGCTTTGGTATCGGATTCGGCGGCAACTATGCCAGCGAAAACATGATCCTGAACAGGCTTACCACAGGCGTATTCACGCTGCCATCCTACACCGTGTTAAATGGTTCCCTGTTTTATAACACCAACAAATTTAATGTAGCCTTCAAACTCGATAACATCGGTAATAAAGAATACTACAAAGGCTGGAGCACTATTGAGCCTCAAATGCCCAGACGTTTTTCCGGAAACGTAACGTTTAAGTTCTAAAGCCAATTCTAAATAAGAAAAGGAGAGGGTGTCCGGAAGGGCATCCTCTTTTTTGCGTGGTTACCAGCAAAATTTTCCCGATTGCGTAAACTTTTCCCTTTTCGTCGCCGGACCTTTGCGGAAGTTTTAATCAACCAGTTTAATGTAGATGAACAGATTTCTATTATTTATAGGTACCCTTTTGTGTTCAGCAGCAGCATACGCGCAGAACGGCACCATCCATGGTACGGTAACCACCAGCGACGGCCATCCGGCTATTAATGTTACCATCAGCGTAGAGCGCACCAAACTGGGTAGCATCAGCAACGAAAAAGGTGAATACTCCATCAAAAATATTAAACCGGGTAACTGGACGCTGCGCATCACCTCTATTGGCTCCGCTACCCAGTTAAAAGAAGTGACTGTAGCCCCCGGACAAACGCAGCAACTGAACTTCACCCTCAACGAAAGCGCTGCCCAGTTGAGCGAAGTAACGGTTTCGTCACGCAACATGAACCGGGAAAGCAGGGCAGTGGCTAAGATGCCGCTCAAAAACCTGGAGAATCCCCAGGTATATAATGCTGTTTCCACCGAGATCATGAAGCAACAAGGCATTACTACCTACGACGATGTAATGCGCAATGTTCCGGGGATCTTCCAAACGTGGCAGTCGACCGGCAGAGCCGGCGACGGCGCTTCCTATTTCGCCCTCCGTGGTTTCGATGCACAGCCATCACTGATCAACGGCCTCCCTGGTCTTACCAGCGGCAACCTTGATCCCGCTGATGTGGAAGAAGTGCAGGTGATGAAAGGCCCTTCCGGTACACTTTTCGGCGGCAGTTTTTATAGTTACGGCGGTATGATCAATACCATTACCAAAAAACCCTACTATGGCTTCGGTGGTGAAGTGGGCTACAGCATCGGCAGCTTCGGCCTCAACCGGGTTACGGCTGACGTAAACACCCTTCTCAGCAAAAAGCAAAAGATCGCCATGCGGCTCAATGCGGCCTATACTTCCGAAAACTCTTTCCAAAACGCTGGCTTCCGGAAAAGCTTCTTTATTGCGCCGTCTTTCTCCTACGAAGTAAATGACCGTCTCTCGTTCCAGGTGATGGCCGAAATACTCCAGGAAAAAAGAGCTGTACCACCGGTGTTCTTTCACTCCGATCGTGCTGCTCCACTCGATTTCAAAAATATCGACGAGCTTAATCTCAACGTGAAGGAATCATTCACCAGCAACGAACTTACTATTAAAAATCCCCGGATAAACTTCCAGGCGCAAATGCTGTATAAGCTTTCCGGCAAATGGACTTCCCAGACCGTTGTTTCCGGTGGCAGGGTACAATCCGACGGTGTGTATACCTATATATGGGACCAGGACCCGGGGGATAAATGGTTTGGCCAGGATTTTCACATTGAAGATCAAACCACGAAAACCATCGATATACAACAAAACTTCAATGGCGATTTCAAGATTGGCGGACTGCGTAACCGCCTGCTGATCGGGGTCGATTACTTCCGCCGCAACGTGGTGGATAAAGGGTCGGGCTGGGCAACCGGCAGGAACGTAAGTCCGCAGGGCGACGTTACCGACTATACAGATCCCTCTAACGAAGAAGTACATCCTGCGGTGCCCCTTACAAAAGATGCGGTATATGCACTGCTCGCAGGCACCGAAGGCAGCAACACGAATGTTACCAACAGCATCTACAGCGCTTATGTATCCGATGTACTGAATATTACGCCGGCGTTCATTGCGATGGTAAGTCTCCGGGCCGACTACTTCGATTCCAAAGGCGATAAAAACGCCACTGAAGATGACGGCTACAGCCAGTTTGCCTTATCGCCTAAGTTAGGATTGGTATACCAGGTGGTACCAGATAAGGTATCCGTTTTCGGTAGCTATATGAACGGCTTCTTCAACGTATCTCCGTCTTCTGTTTATGATACAGATGGAAATTACCAGCGCACGCAATCGTTCAAGCCGGAACATGCCAACCAGTTCGAGTTTGGTGTGAAAACGGACATCTTCACAGATAAATTGTACGCCACGTTATCGGTATATGATATTAAAGTAGGCAACAAAGTGGTGCCCGATAGTAAAAACCCGATGAACTCTACCCAGGGTGGTAAATTCGGCAGCAGGGGATTTGAAATAGATCTGAACGCCCACCCTTTACAACAACTGAACATCATTGCCGGCTACAGCTACAACCATACAAAAGTACTGGAAGGGAATAAGGATGATTTCTACAGTGAGCCAGGCAGAGCACCAGGAGGACAAGGACCACAGAACCTCGCCAACCTATGGGCCACCTACCGGTTTGCCAGCGGAACGCTGAAGAACCTGGGCATCGGCGCCGGAGGCAACTATGCCAGCCGGTACAAAGTGATAGACAACAGCAAAACAGGCGTGTTCTACTTACCAAGTTATGCGCTGCTGAACGCCGGCATCTTTTACAATGCAAAACATTTCAGGGTATCCTTCAACGTGAATAACATCACCAACACAGTTTACTACACGGGCTACTGGTCCGTAAACCCTCAAAAGCCGCGGAACTTCGTGGGCAGTGTTGCCCTCAAATTCTAGGCGGAGATTGTCGCGGAGGTTGTCTGAAGCACTGATTACGCTGATTTTACTGATTTACTTTTTTTGATTTTTATAGGATTTAAAGATAATGGGAGATGAAAGCAAAGTTTGCCTTCTGTCTCCCATTATCTTTTAGTAGAAATCAAAAGTAAAATCGAAAAGTAAAATCAAAAAAAGTAAAATCAGTAAAATCAGCGTAATCAGTGCTTCAGACAACCTCCGCTACAATCTTCGCTACAATCCCCGCTCCGTGGTATTGGTTGGGGGTGTTTTATCTTCGGCTTCTACGAGCCATTGGGTGAATTTGTATTTGGGGAGTATTTCGCTCAGTTTTTTCTTCAGCCACTTGGAAACTATTTCAAAAACAATAAAGCCGATCACGATGGAGATGGTCCATTCCATGGTGTTGTAGGTGTGTTTGTCTACCACCGTTTTATGGGCGGTGAGGCCCCATAAGTTCCGGATGCTGCGGGTGGTGAAATAATGGGATACCAGGCGGGTAGAGGCCATTCCGATCACAAATCCTAAAAAGTTGCCTACGTAATTATTGTAAATGTATTCCAGGAATTTTCTGATAAGCTTAATTTTCATGTAAGGGATCTTTGCCTGCAAACTAATATCAAAATGCGGGTAATATTTCTTTTCTGATAAATATTTTTCCGGAATGTTAAAATGATGCAGTTGCCGCCGGGGTATCTTTGCGAAAATTTTCGCATCCAACCATGAAGAAATTGCTATACTGCCTGATCTTATTACTGCCATTGTACGCATTCTCCAATACAGAAACTGATTTCGGGACTATTAAAGGAATAATTACTACCAGTGATAACCAAACTGCGGCATCGGTAACCGTGGTGATAAAAGGAACTTCAAAGAGTGCTATTACAGGACCAGATGGCACTTTCACCATCCACCGCATACCAGCGGGCGCCTGGCAGCTGGAAATTTCACTGATCGGATACCAGACGCTTACACAAAACGTAACTGTGGAAAAAGGCCGTACAACAGACGTATCGCTGCGGTTGGAATTGTCTGATACACAGCTGCGGGAAATTGTTGTTAATACGAACCGTAACAGGTTTGTTGATAAGAATACGGACCAGGTAGCACGGCTTCCGCTGAAGAACCTGGAAAATCCGCAGGTATACCAAACGGTAGGCAAAGCCCTGATGCAGGAGCAGCTGATCACGGAGCGTACAGACATTTACCGGAATATTCCCGGCGCAGTGCCTAATTTCGCCGTAGGCGGTTCCCAGGGCATGACTATACGTGGTTTTTCCAATGCCACGGGTATGCGGAACGGAATGGTGACCAGTGCGATTGTGCCATTGAACCCGGCTATCCTGGAAAGTGTAGAAGTAATCAAAGGACCTTCCGGTACCTTATTTGGCAGTAACCGGAACATCACCTTCGGCGGTCTTTATAATTACGTCACCAAAAAACCGTACGATCATTTTGGCGGAAACGTGAGCTTTACCGGCGGCAGCTTTGAGTTTGCACGCTTTACCGCTGATATCAACACCCCGTTGAATGACGAGCACACCATGCTGTTCAGGCTCAATGCTGCCGGTCAAACAGAAGGCTCTTTCCAGGACCAGGGATATGCTAAAAATTATACGATTGCGCCGAGTTTCTCTTACCAGGTGAATGACCGGTTGAAGTTCCTGGTAGATGTGGACATCACCAGGGGCAACTTCGCTACCGGCACTTATGCCGTAAACGATTTCAAAAATGTGACTGCCAGGAGTTTTAAAGATCTTAAAATTGGGTATAAGCGGTCGTATATCAATAACGGCGCGGATATCAGTAATGGGATCAATAATATACAAGGCAGGATAGAATACAAAATATCAAGTGCCTGGACTTCCCAAACCAATTACCTGTTTTCTGAAGGCTTCTATAAACATTTTTACTGGACCAACATGACCCTGCTTACCGATTCTACTATGGCGCGCAGCGTCAGGAATCAAAAGCCGGAAACTTTTGGGAACATTCAGCTGCAACAGAATTTCGTGGGCGATTTCAACATCGCGTCGTTGCGGAACCGGCTGGTGATTGGTATCGACTATAACTATAATTATAATAGCCTGAACCGCGTTACGGTCAACTATGACGTTGTTAATATCAATCAGCCTGTGAAAGAACTGAATGCTGGTTTGATTGATGACCTGTCTTATCAGAAAGGATTTTCAGCTACCCGTACCAAATCCAACAGCTACAGCGTGTATGCTTCTGATGTACTCAATATCACCCCGGCGCTGATGGCTATGCTGAGCCTGCGTGTGGACCGGTTTACCACCAGCGGTACTTACACCGTTGCCACGGGTAAATATGCCGGTGATTATAACCAGACTTCCTTGTCGCCCAAGCTGGGTATCGTATACCAGGTCGTAAAAGACAAGGTATCATTGTTTGCCAATTATATGAACGGTTTCGTAAATCTGGCGCCGCTTGTGCAGCCGGACAATACGATCCTGAACCTGAAGCCCCAGAAAGGCGACCAGTGGGAAGGTGGTGTAAAGGTGGAGCTGCTGGACAACAAATTAAGCGGTTCCGCCAGTTATTATAACATTGACGTAACCAATGTTACCCGGACGGAGATCGTGGACGGTAAAACTTTTATGTTCCAGGATGGTACGCAACGCAGCAAGGGATACGAGCTGGAACTGGCGGCCAATCCCGTAACAGGACTGAACATTGTTGCTGGTTATGCCCATAACGAGAACAGGTATACGAAAGCGTCTCCTGCTTTGCAGAATAAGCTGATCGCAGGCAGCCCTAAAGAGGTAGCCAACATCTGGGTAAGTTATCATATGCCTTCTGGAAAGATGAAGGGACTGGGCTTTGGCGCCGGCGGGAATTATGTCAGTGACTCCTGGTTTGAATCCAGTAATACTTTCCTTTTGCCGGGATATACCCTGTTGAGTGCTTCTGTATTTTATGATCAACCGAAATACCGGCTGGCACTGAAAGGCAATAATCTCTTAAATGAAAAGTACTGGGATACCAATGGTATTGCGCAAAAGCCGGTGAACATCCTGGCAAGCGTAACTTTAAAGTTCTAAAAAAAAGCAGGTTGCCGGAAGAGATACTTCCGGCAACCTGCATCAATAAATGTACATGATCAGCTGTTAACCGTGCTGATCACGCCTCTGAAAAACCCGGCCGATTCGGCAATGCCCGGCAACGGATCACTCATATCTTTTTCAAACTCCAGGCTGCATACGCCCGCGTAATTGATTTTCTCCAGTGCCGTTACCAGCTTTTTGAAATCAATGGCGCCGCGGCCCAGTTCGATGGCTTTGCCATCTTTGACTGCCGCTGAAATATCTTTAATATGCAGATCGAAGATCCTGTTTTTATAGGCCAGGATGGCTTTGGACGGTTCTTCTCCGGCGCGGGCGGCATGACCTATATCCAGGCAGAGGCCCAGGCGGGCATCCCTGTTTTTAATAAGGTCGTAGGCGTTTTTAGGGCCGGGATAGAGCTTGTCTTCCGGACCGTGATTGTGTACCGCCAGGCGGATATTATATTCTTTGATCTTTTTTTCGGTATAATCCAGCAGTTCGGGATTGGGCACGCCTACAATCAAGGGAACGCCTACACGTTTAGCGTAATCGAATGCTTCATCTACTGCTTTTTCTGTTTTCATATAGATAACGCCTACAGCATATACGTTAATACCAGCCGCAGAAAATTTACCCAGTACTTCCTTTATTTTTTCCGGAGAACTGTTTAAGGGAAGATGAATATCTTTTACAGAGATGTTTTTGATATTCACCCGGTTCATCATGGCGATGGCCTGGTCGAGGTCAAATTTGGCAAAGGTGTAACCCGCCATCCCGATGGGCAGCAACGCTTTTTTTGCAGGGCCGGCAGCCGTGGCGGCAACGGTGAAGGGCGCCATCGTAGTGGCTGCCATGCCGAGCGCTGTCTGAAGCAGGAAATTTCTTCTTGATGACATATGTAGATTGTTTACGTGGTTTTTAGCAAAATGTAGTGGCCCGAAAAATGTGCTCCGGCGGTATCATGGGCTAAGATCTCTAAAAAACTTTGTTTTTTTTAGTGTTTTTTCTGGAAGTGCCTGGTGGATCCCGGCATGTTCAGGCACGTTAATTGCGGCGCCCGAAGCGCACCTAAGCACCTGTTCATGAAGAGATTAGTTTTACTATGGATGGCATTATTTTACGGCTTAAGCTCCAGCGCCCAGTTCAGCGACTCGGTGCATTACTACGTTAAATACGCTTCTACGGGATCGGTGAATATGACTAACGATGGTAATTCGTACCTGCTCAATAATAACGTAGGCTTTAAGATCAGTAAAAAGAGAATGACCCTGAACATGGGCGCCAGTTATGTGTATGGAAAGCAGGACCACGACATCACCAATAATGACGTTTCTACCGCACTGGATTTTAATATTTACCGGGGAGAAAAGAAGGTGTATTTCTGGGGACTGGCCAACTACGATAAAAGTTATTCCTTAAAGATCAACGATCGCTTCCAGGGCGGCGGCGGCGTAGCTTACGACGTTATTAAACGTAAGAACGCCACGCTCAACCTGAGCGATGGACTCCTGTTTGAAAACAGCGACCTTATTTTGCACGATACGATCCCTGATGTGTATCATACCTTCCGGAATTCCTTCCGGGTGTACTATAAATGGGTGATCAAGGATGTTATTGTGCTGGAAGGTTCCAATTTTTTGCAAAACTCCCTGTCCCACGGCAACGACTATATCATTAAATGCAATAATGCCCTTTCCGTGAAACTCCGTTCCTGGCTGGCCATCACGGCGGCCATGACCTATAATAAGCTAAACCGTACCGACCGTGAAAACCTGTTGATGAATTATGGTCTCACTATAGAGAAATATTTCTAGCCGGGTTTGGTTAAACAGTTCCCGGCAGGAAGCATATTTTATCTTATTTTGGTAGGGAATTGGTACTATGGAGCGTTTATTCCAAACAGTTATCTTACTGGGGGTAGTCCAGGGTTTTATTGCAAGCGGACTACTGTTTTTCTCCACCAGGAAACGGGTGGCGAACCGCTTTTTAGCAGGGTTGATCTTCCTGCTCAGTATGGCCAGTTTTTGTTTGTGCGGTTCCTATTATCACTGGTTCGACGTTCCGCTGCTCAATTTGCTGTCGCAGTTACTACCGCTCATTGTGATAATGCCAGTGGGGCCGCTGATGTATTTTTACATACAATCTTTTTGTGATCCGGAATTCACGCTCACACGGCAACGGCGGAGGCATTTCTGGCCGGTGGTCATCGACCTCGGAGCGCCCGTTGCAGCTATCGTATTTGTGGCAGGTGTGCTAACAGGTGTATTGAAGAATAACCCGCAGCCGTGGGGCATCTTTATAGATACTTACAATGTATATTCAGATATTCCACGATGGATATCGCTGGCCATTTATACGGGGTTGTCTTTTAAATTCCTGGCGGTATATAAAAGCAATCGCCCGGCTGACGCCGGCCTGCGCTGGCTGCAGCAGCTCACCTGGCTGTTTGCCGGCTTCCTCACTATCTGGCTGGTATACCTGGTGCCGTATATCATTCCCCGTTATACCGACGTGATACTCGATAAATTTGACTGGTATCCTATTTATATACCTGTTACAATCCTGATTTACTGGCTGGGTATTAAGGGATATATTATTTCTTACCAGGAAATGGTAACGGCTAAGAAAGCCGAAACGATATTGCCGGAATCGACTACCACGCCTGCAGTATTGTTGCTGAAAAAAGCGATGGAAGAAGACCGGTTATTTCTGAATGCGGCCCTTACGCTGCAAATGGTGGCCAAACATACCGGTTTACCGCCAAAAACTATTTCGGCGGTATTGAACCAGCATCTTCATAAAAATTTTAATGAGTATGTAAACGGCTACCGTATTAACCTGTTCAAAGAAAAATTGTTACAGGAGGATGCTGACCAATTAACTTTCGCTGGCATCGCATATGATTGCGGATTTTCTTCACCTGCTACTTTCCAGCGGGTGTTTAAGCAATTCACGGGCATGTCGCCCTCCGAATTCCGGAAAAGTGCGCATGAAGCACAAAAAGCGGTGCTTTAATTTGTCTCAAATCCGGATATGAGTAGGTGAGAATGCTGTAAACAGGGAGCTTTGCCATCAAAAAATAACCCGGATGGCACCTCGCTCAACTTTTTCGTTCTACGCATTTTTGATGATCGTTTTTTTATTATTGGGTTGCCGCACTACCCGGCCGGCACAAAAGGTTGCAGCGGTCACCTCCCGTGATACCGTGTGGAGTGCTGCAGCAATATCCCGTTTTGAAAAGAAACTGGAACATCTCCGGGAAAAATACCATATCCCTGGGTTGTCGGTGGGCGTGGTAAATGAACAAAAGCTGGTATGGAAAAAAGGCTTTGGCTACGCCGACCTGGAGCAACAAACGGCGCCGGATGAAAATACCGTTTACCAGGTGGCTTCTGTTACCAAAACGTTTGGTTCCATTATTCTCATGCAGCAGGTACAGGCGGGGAAGGTAAGCCTGGATGATCCTATCGGCAAATACGGGATCAACCTGGGCGCCCGCTGGGGTAGTGATCCACGGATCAAAATAAAGCACCTGCTTACCCATACCGCGATGGGCAACATGTTTAACAGCTATAAGCCTGGTTATGTGTTCCGCTATAACGGCAATTGGTATAATCAACTGGGGAAGGTAATTGCGCAATCGTCGGGGCATAGTTTCGGTGAGTTGCTGATGGAGCAGATCATTACGCCGTTGTCGCTGAAAAATACGGTACCGAGTACAGACGACAGCCTGAACTTCACGTTAACCGGTTATGATAAAGCGGCATTCATGCAGCGGGTAGCGAGGCCGTACGACTGGAAGCACCAGCAGTGGCAGCCTGTTACTTTTTCATATGGTTTTGGCCCGGCGGCGGGTATAATGAGCAATGTGGCCGACCTGGCGGTTTATTCTACTGCTATTGATAAGAAAATGTTCCTGGCAGACAGCACCTGGGAGAAAGTGTTCACGCCTTATGTTACCCCCAAAGGTAAAACCATCCAGTATGGACTGGGATGGTATGTAAAGTATTACAAAGGCGTAAAAGTGGTGTGGCATACCGGCTGGTGGACCGGCTATTCAGCCCTGTTTGTGAAGATTCCGGAGAGGGATCTGACATTTATTGTACTGGCCAATTCCCAGGATCTGAGCCGGCCTTTCTATCACATTATGAAACCTTTGCCGGGGATCGGGATGCTTAATCCTTTCCGGCGCAATCTGAACAAAACACTGCGTGCTTCCGCATTTGGGGAAGCCTTCCTGGATCAGTTCCTGGAGTGAATCCGGGTTAATGTGCGCCCGGATCGGGCTCAAAGTCCAGTGATACAGAGTTCATGCAAAACCTTTTGTGCGTAGGAGGGGGGCCGTCGTCAAAGATATGCCCGAGGTGCGAGCCGCAACGTTCGCAGATCACTTCCGTCCTTTGCATGCCAAAGGAATTATCTTCCTTGTAGATCACGCTGTTGGCTTTGAGTGGTTCAAAAAAACTGGGCCAGCCGCAGGTGCTGGCAAATTTGGCATCTGACCTGAACAAAGGATTGCCGCAAACCGCACAATAGTAACTGCCTTTCACCTCGGAATCCCAGTATTTGCCCGTAAATGCCCGTTCAGTGGCATTTTCCCTGGCGACGGCGTAGAGGTCGGACGGCAATATTTTTTTCCATTCTGCATTAGTAATATGCAGTTTCCGTGTATCCGTTCTGGAGTAGTAAGGATTTTTCACTGGCGCTTGTTTATTGTCGCTGTTCTGGCTATGGCAGGCAATCTGTGTAGCCAGGATCAGTGTTAAAAGAAATATTATTCTCATCTCGCTAAAAAATACTGGTGAATAATACAATAACCCAAAATTACCGCTTTAAATCCGTAATAAAGACGGCTATCCTGTTAGTCGGATGAGCCGCCTTTTCCTTACACAGTCTTTAAAATAAATGTGCCAATACCTTTTCCATTGCTGTTTGCAGCCGGGTGCGGAGCGGTGCCAGTCCGCGGTAGCCCTGGAGGTGCAGTGCAGTGTCAAAGTAGCTTACTGCGGTGGTGTTTTCGCCGGTTTCCCGCAACACCAGTTTAAGGGGCGCCTCTATCACTGCTTCGGGGTCATTTTGGAGCAACGACTGCATATATACCGGGTGGAAAAACAACAGCTGGCGGATGGGCGCGGTGGTGATGCCATGACTGGCCAGTATGGCCTGGGGGTTAATTTCGTGCAGCAGCAGGAAGCCGCTGCTGGTAATGGCTTCCCTGGCGCTCAGTAATAATCCGTTAAAAGGTTTGTGGACGGTAACGGTGATGTTATTCGTTTTCATGAACAGCGGGTTTTAGAGGCGTTACCACTTCAGGCCAGTCGACTTCCGTGCCGGCTACTACGTTGAGATAGTTGGTGAAGATATTTCTTACCACGTTGGCAATGATTTCCAGTATGGCGCCATCGGTGTAACCGGCCGCGCGGAGTGTGCTGACATTGGCTTCCGACAGGCTTTGGGGGGTGGTGAGCAGCTGCCGGGTGAACTGCATGGCGGCATCTGTTTTTTCGTCGCCCGCTTTCATTTCCCGCGCATCGCGGATGTCTGCTGCTGTTAAGCCGGTACGGGTGCTGAGGTAGCTGTGGGCCGACAGGCAATAGCTGCAGCCGTTATATTCCGCGGCGGCGAGGGCAATCCTTTCCGCCATGGCGTTGCCGATACTTCCTTTGCGGAGTGCGTTGCTGAATTGTACGTAGGCTTCGAGTACGGCGGGCGATTGGGCCATTACGCCGTACATGTTGGGAATGCGGCCCAGTGAGCGGGCTACCTGTTCCAGTACCGGCTTTGCCTCCGGTGCGGCCGTTGCTGCTGATAAGACAGGAATTGTATTCATGAGAATATGTATTTAGTTATAGACAAATTTGTCTATAACAGGGTATAAAAATAGCCCTGATCCCAGGGCGATGATAAATATTATGGCTGGCCTATCAGCAACCGGACGGTTTTCTTCGCCGTTTTCACCGGCCAAAGCTCCCGGTATACTTTACTTTCCACAATAGCACCTTCAAACAGGAGGTAAACCGTATCTGCCTGTGCAGCTGTTTGTCCCGGTACAGCGATTAACAACTGATGCAGGTACTTCCGCAGTTTACGCTTGTGTTCCAGCACCTGTAGCTGCATCTCCGGCTGGCTGTCGCCGATTTCCGCCAGCATGTTTATAAAGCGGCAGCCTTTAAAATCCTGTTGTGGCAGCTGCTGCTCCAGGAAATCGAATACGGCGAGAAGTCTTTCCACCGGTGTCTTTTTTTTCTCCACCATGGCGGTAATCCCGGCAAACCAGGCCGTTCTGGCTTCTTTCAGGTAGGCCAGTCCGAGTTCTTCTTTGGAGCCAAAATGGCTGTACAGGCTGGCTTTGGCTACGCCGGCTTCTTCCAGTACCTGGTTAATGCCGGTGGAGTTATATCCCTGTTCGTAAAACAACCGCGCTGCGGTAGCCAGTATTTTTTCTTTCGGATTTCCTGGTCGTGCCATAATGATACAAAGTTAGTGCATCTTTTTAATAATAGACAAATTTGTCTATTATACATTTTCCCTGTTTTTTTTCGGGAGATAATTATCTTAGAGGATATCTTCATGCTTAAATCCTCATCACATTGCTACGTAAAATATTTTTTACCTTCGTTATTATGTTTTTCGGCGGCCTTGCTACACATGCGCAGCAGTTCTATCTCTTTGTAGGAAGTTACAATCACAACAAGGAAAAAGATGGCGTATACCTGTTCAGGTTTAACGATCAGACCGGTACATTACAACAGGTATCTGCCACTAAAGGCATTCTCAATCCTTCTTTTCTTACGTTATCGCCTGACGGGAAATATATTTACGCCTGCTCGGAGGCGCAAACGCCAAATGTAGGTGGTGTAAGCTGTTTTGCTTTCGACAGTGTTAAAGAAACGGTGACACTGGTGGACCGGCAGGACAGCGGCGGCGATAATCCCGCCTATGTGGGAGTAGATCCAACAGGTAAATGGCTTATCTGTGCTAATTACAGCGGTGGCAGTCTTTCCATTTTCCCGCTCACCAGCGGCGGACATATAGCGCCCGCCAAACAAACCATTGCTTTTAAAGACAGCAGCGTTGTACGTAGCCGGCAACTGAGCTCGCATATCCACGCGGCGGTTTTTTCTCCTGACGGTAAATATGCTTTTTTTCCGGACCTCGGTGCAGATAAGATCTATGCCTATCAATTGGCACCGGAAGCGGCTGAGCCGCTGCAGCCGGCCAGTCCGCCGTTTGCCCGTACCACTCCCGGCAGCGGTCCCCGGCATATCACGTTTCATCCCCGGCTGCCAATGGCTTATTGTATTGAAGAAATCAGCGGCACCGTTACGGCATACCAGTACCACGCCGGTAAACTGGATAGCTTCCAACGGGTAGATGCCCGCCTGGAAAAAAAACAGGCCGACTATGGCAGCGCTGATATCCATATCTCCCCCGATGGCCGCTTCCTGTATGCTTCTACCAGGGAAGATGCCAACAGTATATTTATCTATTCCATTAACCAGCGGAACGGACGACTGAAACAAATAGGCGTTGAATCCACGCAGGGTAAACATCCCCGGAATTTTGTAATCGATCCTACGGGCAGGTTTTTATTGGTAGCCAACCAGAAAACGGGGAATATTGTTGTTTTTAAAAGGGATCAGAAAAGCGGGCTGCTAAAGAAAACAGGTGTGGAAGTAACGTTGCCTAATCCATCGTCTTTGCAGATCAGGGCTTATGCCAGATAATAAGGATCAGCATAAGCAACAAGAGATATAATACCCACTTTACTATTTTGTAGGTATTCGTTTTGAAGAAGATATTCTTCTTAATAGTGCCGGTATCATCAAAACGTTCAGTGATCCTGGAAAGCTCGCCGTGGGTGAGCTTTCCCCATAGTTCCCCTGTATCGTTTAACAATTTCAGGGTGGTGACATAAAACATCACCGGAAAGGAACTGCCCGGGAAACGTTTCCTGGTCATCACCGCGGTTGCCACCAGTTCCACGGGTAAGGTACCAATGGCAAACAGCAACACCGGAATGGTCCAATAGGGTGCAGTAAACAGCAACACCAATGTTATTCCAACGCAAAGCAATATTGTTTCGGGCGTATTGGGCAAATTGCGGTAGGTATAAGTTGGATTATATTTACCCAAACGGCTGTTGCCAAGGCCATACCGGTAAGGACGTTTGTAGTTAGCGCGGCCATCATCCCACCAGGGATGCGTAACAGCCGCTTCCGGCAGTGATCTGAAATTCCGTTTGTTGTTATTGTCGCGTACATGCAGGAAGAAATCCACATCTTCACCGCCGCCGGCTTTTGGATAGTCGGTAGAAAAGCGCACATCGCCCACTGCACTTCTTTTTACCATGATATTCGCCGTTGCGCCCCAGGTAAAGGAGGGCTTATTCGCTGCCACAGAAAAGATATTTACATTGCCGTTAACGATAAGCGCCATGGCAAAATCACTGGGTGGTGGCGGCAAATGGATAAGGCCAATGAACCCGGTTTCATCCGGATATGCGGCGGCAGCAGCGGCATACCTGAACAGGAGGTCATCTGTTACCGTTACATCATCGTCCAGGAACAGGATCCAGTCGCCTTTTGAAACGGTTATACCACGGTTCCGGGTACCGGAAGCACCCAGATTTTTTTCATTGATATAAAGAAACACCTGGTCGTTGTCTGCCAGTTCCCGGATACTTTCGGCAGGTACTATATTGGGGTTATCTGCCATCAGGTAAAACTTAATGACAACATTATCCGGCCTCGGCAGGCGAAGCACCGGGAGCACATATTTTTCCTCCAGCCGGAAGGAAGGCATTACAACATCTATGGTGAGTTTCATACTTAACAGATAACAGTAGATAAATCAGGCTACATTCCTTACGGCGCCCAGAGGTCTTCTTCCCGCAGCAGCTTTTTCCTGTAACGCTTCAGCAGCATACGCACATACATCCACCAGCCCATTCCCCTGCGGATCAGTTGTAATTTATCTTTTAAAAATTGTGTGTCTTTATTGCCGGAGGAAAATCCCGTCATGTTATACAGTACAATGGTAACAGGATAATGCTGCTTCTTAAAGGTGCGGTCGCCCCAAACAAGGAGGTTAAGGGCATAATCAGCCAGCACTTTATATTGCAGGTCGTAGGAATATTTCCGGAAAACGCTTTTCGGGTAGATAATGGATTGATGGTTCATACAATACTTGGCGAGCCGGTATTCGCTGAAGCTGCCCTGTAAAAGCGGATATTCAACGGGGCCATTTGTATTGAACCCGGTGCTGTTGCCATAGTAAATGGTGTGATCATCGCTGAGATGTGCCGAGAGTTCACTGAAGCCTGGCAGGAGGCGGTCGTCGCTGCCCAGAAAATATAACCAGTTTCCGCCTGCCATCCGGATGCCCTTATTGAGTGCATCATAGATGCCCTTATCCGGTTCACTCACCCATTTCAACATTTCCAGGCCGGATTCTTTTACGATAGTCAGGGTATCATCTGTGCTGCCTCCGTCTACAATCACCACCTCGATTCCTTTCGCAGTCTGTTCCTTCACAGATTGCAGGCATTCTCTGAGGTGCTGACCGGCATTATATGTCGCTATAATTATGCTGATCAATACATCACCGGGTCGTTCATTCATTCGATATACTAGTTGATTACCGGGGCTAAAATTAGGGCTATTTGTTTGTTTTTTTATTTGGTTATTTGGATATTTTGTTGTGATAGCCCGGCATGATGTAACGCCATATCCAAATAACCAAATATTTAAAACAGGGGAATGTTTACTGGTTTACCCTGAACTTTTCAGTAGCCCCGATAGTAGTACGATTGCAGGTCATAGGCTGTGTGCCGCCTTCGCTGGAAACATACTTACCATTGCTGCCTTTCAGGGAAATGGTGCCATCGCTGTTGCTGATCCAATCGAACTGCTCCCAGGGACCAATAGCGGTACGGTTGCAGTTCATGGCCTGGGTTCCATTCTCTGAGCATACATAGAAGCCACTGTTTACCAGGGCCACTTTGCCGCTGCCGGCGCTTACCACGGAGAAATGTTCCCATCCCTGCGCCGTGGTGCGGTTGGCGTTCATGGGCTGGGCGCCGTTTTCACTGCACACGTACAGGTTATTGGCGCTTTTGAGGGTAATGGTTTGTCCGACCGGCGCGCCGCCGCCTCCGCCCACTACCGGCGCAGTAGGGCGGGTGGCAGTCAGGCCGATTTGGCCTTTCAGCATTTTACCCCCGTCGCCGGTCAAACGCAGGTAGTAATCGGCGGAGCAAACCACGCCATCTTCATCCAGGGTTACGAAGTTGGAACCTGCGGGAATGAAGGAGGTGTTTTCCGCTGTTTTGGCGATCTGGTTGCCTTCATTGTATTCGTCGAACATAGAAATGTAAATACCCTGGGCGCCTACCCGTACCATGTTGTAAAACTGGCGCCACATGAAGTCGCCATGTGCACGCTGGTGTTCCTGCAAATCGCCCGGCAGTACGCAGGGCTGATAGTCGATACCATTGTTGTTGCAATAAGCCTGGTCGGGCGTGTTTACATTGGTATAAAAATTATCTACATCAGCGATATTGCCGATCCTGCCTACCATCCATGGTGAAATCATATTCAGCGCGCTGTAGGTGGCGAGGAAGCCAGGTCTGGAATCGCTGGTTTCGGTACGCCAATGCGTAGGTACACCGCCGATTACATAGCAGCCCTGGTTTTTGAACCAGTTGATCACATCCAGGCATACTGCGGCAGACCAGGGGTGATTGGAATCGTTGAAGCCAAAGCCCCAGATACACACCACCGGTTTGCCGTTTTGCTTAGCGTAAGCGGAGGAGGAGGTGTAGGCCGACATTTTAGTAGTCCAGTCGGTTTTAATTTCCGACTGCATGTTAGTCCAGCCGCTCACATCATACATGATGTAGAACTTGCGGCCATAGTTTTCCGCGGCAGTTTTCACTTTTGCGGTAATGGCGTCGCGTACGGGTCCTTCGCTGCCATTAGGGTTAAAACGTTGCAGTGCGGCGGCGTCGATACCGTTTTGCTGCATCCACAGAAAGTGGGTGTTTACGGTTTGGTCGTTGAAAGAAGAGAACAGTTTCGCGGGTTGACCATTTCCCAGGTTGGCCCAGGCGGTTTGATAGGTGCTGCTGTAATCCCTTACATCGGGCCAGGACTTAATGCCATTATTCGTGGAAGAAGGCGATGCGCCCCAGTTCTGCGTCCAATGCCACCAGGCATTGATAGGGGAGCCATCGCCATTGGCGGCAAACCAGCCCTGGTAGCCTACCGTAATTTTGCCGACTACGTCGCCTACAGGAGAGCCCAGCGCGTTGACGCCTGATTTTTTGCCATTGAGCGACTGGAGTGAATTGACGGCCTCTTTTTTGGAGCAGCCAACAGACAATGCAACAAGGGTTGCGAAGAGAAGATGCAACTTGTTTTTCATGTGTGGAACAATTGATGATGATTAGGAATTACTATCGGATTTGCTACCGTGGTTTTCTTAGAATAATGCCGGGCTACAGATAATGAAACGTGGAAGTTTCCTGGTGCAATTAAGGGGAGAGGCACTAATCAGTGCATTAATAAAGGGCTAATAAATCAATTAGGGCTGATTTTTTTTACCCGGAGCCGTAATGCGGTCTCCGGGTAGCGGATATAAATCGAGATCTACTGGCGCTGATCAGGGAAACCCGGCGTGTAATTCGTTAACGGTGTTAAAAATGTAATCCGGTAATGCAGCTTGTAATTCCTGCGTACTGCCGTAACCGTAGCCCACTGCAATGGCAGGTAAACGGTTTTTCTGTGCGCCTATAATATCGTGTTTACGGTCGCCCACCATAATGGTGTTGCCGGCGCTCAGTTGTTGTTCGGACATTACATAGCGGATCAGTTCCGCCTTATCTGACCGGGTACCATCCAGTTCGCTGCCATACACTGCCGTAAAATAAGGCTCCAGGTTAAAGTGCCGGATCACGATATCCGCAAATACCTGTGGCTTGGAAGTGGCAACAAAGAGCCGCCGCCCCTGTGACCGCAGCGCAGTGAGTAATTCCGGGATACCTGCATATTGTTCATTTTCATAAATACCGGTTTCTTTGAAATATTCCCGGTAAGCGCCCACGGCCTCCCAGGCCTGTGATTCGCTAAAGCCATAATAATCGATGAACGATTGCTGCAGCGGGGGACCAATAAACGGCACGAGCTTTTGCAGGTCCGGTTCGAAGATGCCTGCCTTTGCCAACGCATACTGAACAGATTTCGTTATACCGGTTTTAGGATCTGTCAACGTACCATCGAGGTCAAATAAAATATTGCTATATTTCATACAACCGCAATATAATTAAAAAGAGGACGTTGAATAAGTTGGCGTTATTTCTTAGCTTACAACTGAATACAACTGTCACATGAATGATTTCTTCCGGAACTCCCTGTCCGCTATTACCGTTATTTTCTTACTGGCAGGATGCACCAAAAGTGAATCCCAAACCATTATTGCCACCGGTTACAGTGATGTGGACCAGGTGCTGAGCGATTCTGTGCCTGTGGCTTTCGCCGGTAAGTGTTATGCAGTGATTCATGAAAATGGGAAAACGGTATATGCCAAAGGATTTGGAGGTTATACCGGAAGTACCAGGCAGCTTATCGCCTCCTGTTCCAAATGGTTATCTGCGGCGGTGATCATGAGCCTGGTGGACGAAGGAAAAATAAAGCTCACTGACAGTGTGGGAAAATACCTGCCCGTTTTTACTACTTATCATAAGGGAGATATCACCATTGCGCAACTCTTCTCCCATACATCCGGTTTCCCCGGAAATTCTTCCCAGGGATATGAATCCAATGTATTGATTACGCTTACACAGGCGGCAGATGGGATAGCGCGGAATGTAGCGCTGTTGAATCCGCCGGGTACTACCTTTTATTATGGCGGCGTAAGTATGCAGGTAGCCGGCCGTATCTGTGAAGTGGCATCCGGTAAAAGCTGGAAGGACCTCGCTGCCGATAAAATATTTACGCCCTGCGGCATGACCAATACTGATTTTGGTCTTACTGCCAATCCGCAGATAGGCGGCGGCGCCCGGAGCACACCGGACGACTATATCCGCTTTCTCGACATGATCATGAACAAAGGCGTGGCTGCAAACGGCGCCCGTGTGCTCAGCGAAGCAGCGGTAACAGCGATGGAGGAAAGTCAGACTGCCCATGTTACCGTTACCTATTCCCCTTATCCTGCGGTACTGCTAAATACAAAAGATTTCTATGGCACCGGCAACTGGCGGGATGTAACCGGTCCGGGTGGTGCATTGATCGAAAACAGCAGCCCCGGCGCCTTTGGGAGCCATCCCTGGGTAAACCGCGATAAAAAGCGCACGGGTTTCATCTTCACTTTTATTGCCGCCAATGGCTACCTTTCCACCATGCCCACCTGTTTAAAGATCCGCGCGCTGGTGAGGAATAAATAACGCACTCATTTTACCCGTCTGAAAGTATGTAAATACTATATTAAGTCAATATAGTGTCTGTTTTAGTCAATTTTCAGGGAGCACGGTTACCCCGTTGCCGTTAATTTTGATGGCATACAAATTCCACGGAAGAATCATATACCTATGATCTGCCGCAGTCGGAGATTATTAATAGCAAGCGGGGACACAGCCTGCTACATCAAAAACGTTATCCGAAAAACATGAGTCAGCAACTTTTTTCTTTCAGGCGTATTGTAATTGCCGGCATCGTGTTGATGGCCGGTTTTCGGCCATCAACCGCTGAAGCGCAGCAGCGGCCTTTACGGCTCTGGTATAACAAGCCGGCAAAGGTTTGGGAGGAAACGGTACCACTTGGGAATGGACGCCTGGGTATGATGCCGGACGGCGGTATCGCCCGGGAGAAGATCGTTTTAAATGATATCACACTCTGGTCCGGCGCGCCCCAGGACGCCAACAATTACGAGGCGTACAAACAACTGCCTGCTATCCGGCAGCTGCTGGCTGAGGGTAAGAATAACGAGGCGCAGGCGCTGATGGATAAATCATTTGTGTGTACCGGCAAAGGCTCCGGGGATGTGCCTTTCGGATGTTTCCAGATGCTGGGCGAGTTATCGCTGCAGTTCAGTTATCCTACAGCGGATACCCCTGCCCGTTATGAAAGGGCTTTATCATTGAATGAGGCCATTGCCACTACAGCTTATACTATTAACGGGGTCGCCTATACGCGCGAATATTTTACAGACTTTAACGGCGATGTAGGCGTGATCCGCCTAACAGCTGGTAAAGGCGGACAGCTGAATATGCGGGTAGCTATCAGTCGCCCGGAAAGAGCCACCATCGGCACAGAAGGGCAGGAGCTGCAAATGTCCGGCGAATTAAAAAGCGGTACTGCCAACCCTGGTATGAAATACCTGACCAGGGTACGGGCAAAGCTAAAAGATGGCCGGCTGCTAACGGACAGGGATACACTGGTTATAAAAGATGCCACAGAAGTGATCCTGTATGTATCCACCGCGACCGATTTCAGAAATGCCGGTTACCGGGAACAAACCAAACAATTGCTCGCTGCGGCCATGCATAAAGGTTATGGGCAGCAGAAGCAACAGCATATCGCTGCTTTTCAGCGTTTATTCAACCGCGTTAGCATGGAATTGGGCGGCGCCAGTGCGGAGCAGGTGCCTACCGATCAGCGGCTCATCAATTTTCACAAAGCGCCGGCGGCGGACAACGGGTTGCCTGTATTGTTTTACCAATATGGCCGTTACCTGAGCATCAGCAGTACCCGCGTAGGTTTGCTGCCACCTAATTTACAGGGGCTGTGGGCCAACCAGATCCAGACGCCCTGGAATGGTGACTACCACCTCGATGTAAATGTGCAGATGAACCACTGGCCGGTGGAAGTGAGCAACCTGCCGGAGCTGAACCTGCCACTGGCGGAGCTGGTACACGGATTGGTGAAACCCGGCGAAAGAACTGCCAAAGCCTATTATAATGCAGAAGGATGGGTGGCGCATGTGATCACCAATATATGGGGCTTCACGGAACCGGGAGAAAGCGCTTCCTGGGGTGTTACCAAATCCGGGTCGGGGTGGTTGTGTAATAATCTTTGGGAGCATTATGCTTTTACCAATGATAAAAAATACCTGGAAGATATATACCCGGTGTTGAAGGGCTCTGCGGAATTTTACAGCAGCATGCTGATAAAAGATGATAAAACAGGATGGCTTGTTACTTCGCCCTCTTCTTCTCCTGAAAATTCTTTTTATCTGCCCAACGGCCAAACTGCCAGTATCTGCAACGGTCCTACTATTGATAACCAGATTATCCGCGAGCTGTTCATGAATGTGATCACCGCTGCCCGGAAACTCGGGAAAGATGCGGCCCTTGCCAACACGCTGACAGAGAAATTAAAACAGCTGCCGCCTGCGGGCAGGGTGGGGAAAGACGGACGATTAATGGAGTGGCTGGAAGAGTACAAGGAGACAGAACCCACGCACCGTCACATTTCACATTTGTATGGATTGTACCCGGCTTCGCTGATTACACCGGAAGCCACGCCGGAACTGGCCGAAGCCTGCAAAAAAACGCTGGAAGTGAGGGGCGACGACGGCCCCAGCTGGTCCATTGCCTATAAGTTATTATTTTGGGCAAGACTGCACGATGGCAACCGCGCGTTTAAATTGTTTGCAGGACTGATCAAACCCACTTATAATACAGACATTAACTATGGCGCGGGTGGCGGCATTTATGCCAACCTGTTTTCCGCAGGTCCTCCATTTCAGATTGATGGTAACTTCGGCGGTGCAGCAGGACTGGCTGAAATGCTGCTGCAAAGTCATGCCGGCTTTATAGACCTGTTGCCAGCTTTACCCGATGCGTGGAAGGCTTCCGGTACGGTAAAGGGACTGAAAGCACGCGGTAATTATACGGTAGATATGACCTGGAAAAACGGCCTGGTTACCAATTACAAGATCCGCGGCGCCGCCACGCATAAAGTAAAAGTAAAGATCAACGGGGTCATAAAAGAGATACAACCAACGAAAATATGATCAGGAAAATAGCAGGATTTATATTAAGTATAGTCGTTACCGTTAGTATACAGGCGCAGGATAAATTTATCACACGTTACGGTCGCCTTGACAACGTAAGGTATCACATCAAAACAGATAAAAGAGCTACCGTTACTTTCCTGGGCGGTTCTATCACCAATATGGAAGGCTGGCGTACGAAGGTGTGCGATTACCTTACGGCGGCGTATCCGGCAACTGATTTCCGTTTCATCAATGCAGGTATTCCATCGCTGGGCAGCTTGCCGCATGCATTCCGGTTTGAACAAGATGTGCTGGGCAAGGGGAAGACCGACCTGCTATTCCTGGAAGCGGCGGTAAACGACCGGGTGAATGGTACCAATGAAGTAACGCAGCGCCGTGCTATGGAAGGGATCATCCGTCATGCGCTGAAAGCGAATCCGCAGGTGAATATTGTACTGATGGCTTTTGTTGATGAGGATAAGATGGCCGACTATCACGCCGGTAAAGTGCCGGTAGAAGTGCAGGTGCATGAAGATCTTGCCAAAAAATACCACCTGCCGTTTATCAATCTTGCCAAAGAAATTACGACCCGCATTGATGCCCGTGAGTTTACCTGGAAAGATGATTTTAAAGACCTGCATCCTGCTCCTTTTGGTCAGCAGTTATATTTTAACGCTATAAAACGTTTGCTGGAAGAAGATTTCAGCGCACCGGCGCCGGAACGTTTATTATCCGTGAAACTGCCCCGCGCTGCGGATCCGCTCAATTATGAAAACAGCGCCTATGGCGATATTCATGACGCCGTTCATCAGAATGGTTTTCGCATTATTGCTTCCTGGGAGCCATCTGATAACGTAGGTACCCGCCCGGGATTTGTGAAAGTGCCAATGCTTGTGTCGGACACGGCGCGCGCCAGTGTTGACTATCCTTTCACCGGGAGGACTATTGGCATCAGCATTGTTTCCGGTCCGGATGCAGGTGTAATCAGCTATCGTATCGATGGCGGTGCTGTTCAGCAAAAGGATCTGCGCACGCAGTGGAGTAAAAGCCTGTACCTGCCGTGGTACCTTATATTGGGCGATGACCTGAAGCCGGGCAGGCATATACTTAGTTTGCAAAAAGAAGGGGATGCTACTGTTTGCCGGGTAGTGTATTTCCTGGTGAACAAATAAGTTAATCCAGCGAAGTAACTTCTCTCTTGTATTCTCTCGGGGTTTTTCCTTTAATTTTTTTGAAGAAGCGGTTAAAGTGCGTGGTATTCCTGTACCCGCACTTATTGGACAATTCCACCATCGACATTTCTTTTTCCTGCAGCAGTCTGCAGGCGTAGCCGATTCTTAGTTCATTTACAAAATGGGTAAATGATTTCTGTGTGCGGCTTTTAAAGAAGCGGCAGAAGGAGTGCACATTGATGCCAGCTACAGCCGCTATTTCCGATAGCGGGATATCTCTTTTGAAGTGACGGAAAATATATTTGAAGATATCATCCATCCTCGACTGGTCTTTATCGTTGTACAGGTTTACATAGTTGGTGCCGGCCAGGAGTTTATATTCTTTGGTGGCCATCATCTTTTGCATCAGGGTCATAAAGGAGATGGTTTGCAGCAAATCCTGCTGTTCCAACATCTGCCGCATTAATGCCAGTATTTCCGCTTTAGCTTTGCCATGAAACTGGATGCCCCGCTGCGCCTTTTTTAGCCAGGTTTTAACGGTGCTGGTATTGGCAAAGGGACTAAGATGCTCTACCAGCAGGTCCGGTGAAATATACAATGCCAGCGACCTTGCCTGTAGTTTATCTTTTCCTTCAAAATACTTCTGTTCATTATGCCATACGTGAGGGGTACCGGAGCCTACGAATATCAGTTCCCCGCTTTCAAAGTAGCTGATGTTGTCGCCAATGATACGGCGGCCGGCGCTTTCCACTACATATACCAGCTGGCATTCGTGATGGAAATGAAACTCCGTGGAAAAATACGGTTGCGTAATTTCCTTGATCAGGTATACCTTTTGTTCGAGGGCTTTATCGCCCGGTATGGCAAAAAGAGGCTTCATATTATCCATCTAAAATAGGTAAATTCAGTAAATAAGTCAAAATAGTGTTGATTTAAGTCAATTTCACCGGGATGACCTACCTTATCCCTGCTTACTTTTGAATTATCCACGGAAAATGAAAAATGATGATACTGCAAGATAAAATAGTGCTGATTACCGGCGGCGCATCGGGCATTGGTGAGGCTTGTGCGCAGGTTTATGCAAAACAGGGCGCGACTGTAGCGGTGATTGATAAAGACGCAGCAGCATTGCAGCGTTTGAAGGAGCTGATGGGGGCGCCGCATATTTTCATCCGGGCAGATCTTAACAGCGGTGCTGCTATAGAGCTGGCCATTCACAACCTATTACAAACGTTCGGCGTACTGCATGCCATTCACAATAATGCGGGTATTGCCAGTCCCTCGAAACCTTTGCATGATACCACCGACGAAGAATGGGAACAGGTAATGAATGTAAACGTGCGGGGTATCTACTACACCACGCGGTATGGCATTGCTGCGCTGAAAGCGTCCCGTGGCTGCATCCTTAACACCAGCAGTATGGTAGGGGACATCGGCCAGGAAAACCACGCAGCCTATGCGGGCAGTAAAGGAGCGGTGAATGCCCTTACCAAAGCAATGGCGCTCGACTATGCCGCAGATGGCATCCGGGTAAATGCAGTGGCCCCGGCAGGCGTATGGACGCCAATGTTGCGCCGGTGGCGCAGCGAACAGCCGGAGCCGGCGCGTATAGAGCAGTATCTTGATGGCATCCACGCGTTGGGATATTGCCCTGAAGCAGATGAGATCGCCGACGTGTGTGCGTTCCTGTTATCTGAGCAGGCGCGGTTTATTACCGGCTGCATAATGCCGGTAAGCGGCGGGGCAGAACTTGGATATAAGCATACCTTATAAAATAAAGTGAACAATGAAAAAATTAGCTACTTTCTGTTTGTTGTTGCTGGCATTCCAGGGCAAAGCCCAGACAAATGCACAGCTGGATCCCAAGATACTGACCAGCAAAAAAGTTATGGACCAGTTTATGGACCTGCGCTTTGGCCTGTTTATCCACTGGGGGCCTGTAACCCTGCGGGGTACGGAAATAGGCTGGTCGCGCCATAGCAAGGTACCGGCTGCAGACTATGACACCTTATACCGCCAGTTTAATCCCGTGAAATTTAATGCAGAGGAATGGGTAAAAACGGCCAGCGAGGCAGGTATGAAATACCTGACCATTACTGCCAAGCATCATGATGGCTTCTGTTTATGGCCATCTGCCTATACCGACTATAATATTACCGCTACCCCGTTTAAGAAAGATGTAGTAGGGCTGCTGGCAAAAACATGCAAGAAGTATAATATAAAGTTCTGTATTTATTACTCGGTGATCGACTGGCACCATCCGGAATACCCGATAGACAACCCCGATGATACAACGGGGAAGGGTATACGTAAAAACGCACGCATGGATCAGTATGTGGTGTATATGAAGCACCAGCTGAAAGAACTGGTAGAGGGCTACGATCCTTATATGCTGTGGTTTGATGGTCCCTGGGAAAGTGTGTGGACGCCGGAGATGGCGCTGGATGTATATGCTTATCTCAAAACGCTGAAGAAAGATCTTATCATTAATAATCGCCTTGGGAAAGCATTTTCCGGCACCGGTGCATCGGGTACTGCTACCTTCCTGGGTGATTTTGATACGCCGGAGCAGCGCATCGGCGACCTGGACATGAACACGCCCTGGGAAACCTGTATGACCATTTGTGAGCAATGGGCCTGGAAGCCGGATGATAAAATGAAGTCGCTGCAAACCTGTATTCAAACACTGGCGAAAGTAGCCGGTGGTAACGGTAACTTATTATTTAATGTGGGTCCCCGCTCCGATGGCGCCATAGAACCTGCACAGGTAGCACGTTTGAAGGAAATGGGCGATTGGCTCCGTAAGTATGGCGCTGCTATTTATAATACGCATGGCGGTCCTTACAATCCCAACAGTAAGTATGCGGCTACGCGGAGTGGCAATAAAGTATACCTGCATGTTTTTGATGCGGCACAGCAAACCATTGAAGTTCCGGCTATGCCGGGTGTGAAAATTACTAAAGCATACCTGCTGAAAGGCGTTGCAGTGAAGCTGACTACAGCTGCCGATCAGTTCACGATAACACTGCCCGCTGTATTACCCGATGCCAATGACAACGTGGTGGTATTGGAAACGGATAAGTCGGCGCTGAGTGTTGCACCCATAAAATGAAAAAAATAAAATGATCAGTAAGATAGTTGTAAAAGATGCCCGGTTCCCTTTAACAGGTGGCGCCGGCAGTGATGCCATACATCAGAATCCCGTATACTCGTACACGGTAGCTTGTTTATACGACGATAAAGGTAATTGTGGTACAGGCCTGGCTTTCACCCTGGGAGCGGGTAACGAGCTGGTATGCGCTGCTGCGCGGTTCTACGGCGAAAAACTCGTAGGAAAAGAACTGCCGGAAGTGATGGCTTCGTTCGGCGATTGGTTTAAACAACGTTCCGATGAGCAGCAATTCCGCTGGCTGGGCCCTCACAAAGGAGTGGTGCACCTGGCGCTCGCTGCGGTAACCAATGCGTGCTACGACCTGTGGGCCAAACAGCAGCAGGTACCGTTATGGAAATTGTTGCTGGATCTTACGCCGGAACAGCTGGTGAACACGCTGGACCTGTCCTACCTGGAAGATGTATTGTCCCGCGAAGAAGCGATCCGGATGTTAACGGAGATGCAGGCTTCCAGGGGCGCGCGGGAAGGCGTGCTGCGCACGGGTTATCCCGCCTACGATACCTCTGCCGGGTGGTTTAATTATCCGGATGATCAGCTGGAAGCGAATTGCAAACGTGCGTTGGACAATGGCTTCCGGGCATTGAAATTAAAGGTAGGGGCAAAAGACCCGGAAACGGATATACGAAGAGCGCATATTGTAAGAAATGCCGTTGGCGATGAGATCAAAGTGATGGTGGATGCCAATCAGCAATGGAATCTGCCGCAGGCAATTGCTATTGGTAAAAGACTAACCGCTATTAATCCTTACTGGATAGAGGAGCCCACGCACCCGGATGATATCCTTGCGCATAAAACGCTGGCGGATGCATTGAACCCCGTGAAACTGGCGTTAGGAGAACATGTACCCAATAAAGTGATCTTCAAAAATTATCTGCAAACAGGCAGTGCCGGGTTTATACAGGTAGATGCAGTAAGGGTAGGGGGTGTGAGTGAATTTATTACGGTAAGCCTGTTGTGTAAAAAGTTTGGGGTGCCGGTGGTGCCGCACGTGGGTGATATGGGACAGCTACATCAGCATCTTGTATTGTTCAATCATATCGGGATGGGACATGAGGCGTTATTCCTGGAGCATATACCGCACCTGCGTAAGCACTTTGTTCACCCGGCACTTATTACAGACGGCTTTTACCAGACGCCTGAAACACCGGGCAGCAGTTGTGATCTGCTTTCCCTTAATACATTTCCCGGATGATCGCTACTACCGATATTATCATCAGCATCTGCTATGTGGCCTTTATTGTAGGACTGGGCTTCTGGGCCGGGTTATCCGGCAAGAAGAATGATTCCGCGGCGGGAGAATATTTCCTGGCAGGAAAATCATTGCGCTGGCCTATGATAGGCATGGCCTTGTTTGCTACCAATATTTCCTGCCTGCACCTGGTAAGTCTTGCTCAAAGTGGCTTTGATACGGGGTTGCTGGCGGGTAACTTTGAATGGATGGCCGCCTTTACGTTGATATTGCTGGCTCTTTTCTTTATTCCGTTTTACATCCGTTCAGGGGTGGCTACATTGCCGGATTTCCTGGAGCGGCGTTACAACAGGGCGTGTCGCGACTGGCTGGCGATTGTTTCTGTAGTGTCGGCGATTGTGATTCATATTGCGTTTTCGTTCCTGGCCGGAGGTATTGTGCTGGAAACGTTGTTTGGCATAAACATGTTTACCAGCATTATTCTCATTGCGCTGGTAACAGGCGCGTACACGATCGTAGGCGGGCTCCGGGCCGTGGTGGTAACTGAGTCCGTGCAAACGGTGGTGTTACTGGCGGGCGCAGTGATCATCACGGTATTGTCGTGGTGGAAGGTAGGCGGCTGGCAGCCGGTGGTGCAGGTATTGCAGGAAGGCCACCAGATGGATAAATTGTCGATGTTGCACCCGGCGGGCGATCCGAATGGATTACCCTGGTATGCGGTATTCCTGGGTTACCCGGTTATTGGCATCTGGTACTGGTGTGCCGATCAAACGATTGTGCAGCGGGTACTGGGTGCGAAGGACGAGCATCATGCACGCACTGGCGCGTTGTTTTGTGGCTTTATAAAAGTGTTACCTGTTTTCATTTTCATTCTCCCCGGGTTGCTGGCGTATGTGCTGTTCAAACAGGGGCACCTGGACCTGGAAGTATTGCGGCAGGCGGATGGGCAGCTGCATACGAAAGGCATTTATTCCGTTATGATTACGCGGCTGGTGCCTACCGGGCTGGTAGGCGTGCTGGTAGCGGCATTGCTGTCCGGCCTGATGAGCCAGATTTCCGGTGCGCTGAATTCTATTGCCACGCTGGTGAGTTATGATCTGTACAAGCGGAACCGTCCGCAGGCAACCGACCGGCAGCTCGTGAAAACAGGCCGTATTGCGGCGGTTTTAGCCCTGTTTCTATCCATCGGGCTACTACCACTATTGAACAGGTATGAGAGCCTTTTTAACGGCATTAACGACGTTATATCGCATATTGCGCCGCCTATCACCTGCGTGTTCCTGTTGGGGGTGTTCTGGAAAAAAGCCTCTTCCCTTTCGGCGCAATATACTTTGTGGATAGGATCGGCATTGGGAGCGGGGGTATATCTTGCAGGTAAACTTTATCCTATTAACATACCGCCGCTGATGGTGGCTTTTTACCTGTTCGTGGTTTGTGTGGTACTGCAGGTGGTATTGTCATTTGTATTCCCTGTGCAGCATACCGCTGAAAGCAATCGCCTTTACTGGGAAAGCCCGTTGGCGCCCTTGCGGGTAAAAGGGTGGCCGGGTCTTGCCAATTACAAAGTATTATCCACGGTGTTGCTGCTGCTGATGGCAGTGCTGTACTGGTTTTTCAGGTAGTATTTAATGCCCGAATTGTTTTTGCAGATCCATTTGCAGGAACCATAGTTCCTCCGCCGGCACGGCTTTTTTACTCGCGTTGTCCATGTCTTTTCCTTCTTTTGTAAACAGGAATGGCACAAAGCTGAATGCCTGGTTGCCGTTCAGGGCTGCCAGGTCTTCACGCCAGCCTTTCCAGCGGAAGGCTTCATAGAAACCATTAATGTCGCCGGAGCAGCAGAAGGAAATAAAATCGCTGTAACTGATCTCCATATTTTCCCATTCCAATGTATCGGGGGCAAAGTAAAACACGCTGCCAATACCTTCCTGTGCGGCAATGCCACCGGCATTGATGGCGAAGAAGCCTCCTACCACATCATCTGCTATTAATAAAAAGCCCGGTTGCTCACCTGAATGCGTATACGATTTTCCATCATTCCAGGCAGGCAATGTACGATCCAGTTTATCATGACCGGAGCCGAGTACCCGTATCCATCCATGATCTACGAGTAGTCCGCCGGTTTCATAGATGATGGCGCCCATCGGGGAGCGGGTGGTTACCTGGGTTTGATATAAAGCCTGCTCTGCGCGGGCGTTATCTTTAGGGAGAATTTCTATATGGTTGTTGCCATCTTTGATCCATTCCTTTACCAGGTCCCAGCCTGGTTCTTTTGTATTTATCAGTTCATTAACAGGTTTCATTTGCGCAAATTAAATAAAAAAACCGGGTGCAATGCTGCACCCGGTTTTCAAAAAATATCAAACCTGTTTATATCTCTCCCTTCTTCAGTTGCTGCACGGCATAATCCACTGCTCTCGCGGTGAGCGCCATGTAGGTGAGCGACGGGTTCTGCGTGGAAGTGGAGGTCATGCATGCGCCATCGGTTACAAACACGTTGTTACATGCGTGCATCTGGTTCCATTTATTCAGCATGGATGTTTTCGGATCGTTGCCCATACGTACGCCGCCCATTTCGTGAATATCCAGTCCGGGCGCCTGTTTGGAGTCGCCGGTATGTATATTGGTAAAACCTGCTTTGGTAAACATTTCGGTCATCTGTTCAAAGAAGTCCTTCAGCATTTTTTCATCATTATCGTCGTAGCCTACGTTGATATTGATTTGCGGGATGCCCCATTCATCTTTCTTTTGGGTGTCCAGCGTAACGGTGCTGATTTCTTTGGGGATGGTTTCGCCCATCATGTGGGAGCCAACGTACCAGGGGCCTGTTTCGCTGTTAAAGAGCTGGTCTTTCAGTGTTTTACCAAAGCCGTTGGTATTGGTATGCGAGCCTCTGCCGGTGGAGAAGCCTGCTGCATATCCACGCAGGAAATCTGTTTCCTGTTTGTGTACATTACGGAAGCGGGGTAGGTACGCGCTGGTAGGGCTGCGGCCATCGGTGGTAGAGTCTTTGAATCCGTCATATTGTCCGCTGATATGACCGCGGTAATTATGAAAGGCGAAATATTTTCCCAGCACGCCGCTATCGTTGCCGAGGCCATTCGGGAAGCGGTGGGAGGTGGAGTTCAGCAGCACCGCGTTGGTATTTACGGCGGCGGCGTTTACGAAAATTACTTTTGCGTAATACTCCATCATTTCTTTGGTGTTGGTATCCACTACCCGTACGCCGGTGGCTTTTCCTTTTTGTTCGTCATATATGATGGAATGCACTACAGAAAAAGGGCGGAGTGTAAGGTTACCGGTTTTTTCTGCCCAGGGAATAGTGGAGGAGTTGCTGCTGAAATAGCCGCCAAACGGGCATCCACGCTGGCAAAGATCCCTTTTCTGGCATTGTCCCCTGCCCTGGTCCAGGTGGATCTGCTGTGGTTGCGTTAAATGGGCGCAACGGGCGTATATCACGTGCCTGTCTTTATAATTATCTTTTACAAAGTCCTTAAAATAATTCTCTACGCAGGAAAGCTCCAGTGGTGGAAGGAATTCTCCATCGGGGAGGTGGGGAAGGCCATCTTTGTTTCCGGAGATGCCTACAAATTTTTCCACGTAGCTATACCAGGGGGCAATGTCTTTGTAGCGGATAGGCCAATCGGTGGCGAAGCCGTCGCGGGCGGGGCCTTCAAAGTCAAAGTCGCTCCAGCGTTGTGTTTGCCGGGCCCACATCAGTGATTTACCGCCTACCTGGTATCCCCTGATCCAGTCGAACGGTTTGGGTTGACCATAAGGATGGTCGGTATCCTTCACAAAGAAGTGCATGGCATCTTCTTTATAGGCGTAGCAGCGGCTGATTACGGGGTTGGCAGCCTGAATGGCTTCCGGTACCTGGCCGCGGTGGGGAAATTCCCAGGGGAACTGGCTGGTAGTGGGATAGTCTTTTAAGTGTTTCACATCACGGCCTCTTTCCAGCACCAGTGTTTTTAAACCTTTTTCTGTGAATTCTTTTGCTGCCCATCCGCCGCTGATGCCGGAGCCAATAACAATGGCATCGAACGTACGGTTTTGCAGGCTGGTATTATCTTTACTCATACAGTTAATAGTTAGGCAAGCTTCCGGGTAATGGGTTTCAGCGGTACGCAACCGTGGTATCGTGCGGGTACCAGTTCGTAGATATCTACTTTGGTAAGGAAATATTTAGAGCTGGTGTATGCCTCAATGGTAAGACGTTTGGTAGCGCGGTAAAAAAAAGCGGCATCGTCCTTATCATCTTTAGCGGCCTCAAAGGCACTAAGGAGGGACTCGCGTTGTGTTGGCGTGCTTTCCAGGAAGGTATGCCCATTTAATTTCCTGGAGGCCTGTTCAAATGCTTTCATGCCGCTGAGCCATTTTTGCTGGTCTTCCTTTTTATAGCAGTCGTCCATCATAATGAGGGTAAAGAGATGGGCGGACAGTTCTTTGGCGCCTGGCGTGGTGGTGGCGGGAATGATTGTTTCCACGAGTTCGGCCAGCATTTTTTCCTGGTCGCCGTCTACCGAAATGTTCTTTAATGTTAATGATGTTCTGCTGGTATGTTGTAAACAGGCAGGCAATATGGCCATACCGGCTGAAACATACAGCAGCTGCTTGAGCGCAGCTCTTCTTGTCACTGCCATTGATTGGAATTTATTGTAATAAAACGGGAATTGGTCTGCATTATTTTAAATCTTACACGCTGCAAAATCCTTATTTCCGGCGGCTTGGGCTGGAAATAAGGACTCAATATAAAGGAATCCAGGAGTTTTTACAAGGTTTTGTGGCAACCGGTGCGGCTAGTTTCTTTTTTTTATGGCGTCGATGACGGCGCCCACGATCACAAAGGCAAAGCTGCTGAACGGAACGGTTACCAAAGCGGCCATCAGGTATTGCGCATCTTTGGAGTTCCATGCTTTCGCATAGGAAAAGATATAGAAGACAAGGGGATGTACAATCATGTACAGGAGCACCATCAGGAGGATGATTTTCCCGCTGACAATAGCCTCGTTGGGAGGGGTGGATGAACGGATGAGTATTAAAGCGGGTATTAATATTAAAAGAAAGATGACCGCCAGTACCAGGATGGTGAGCAATTGAACGTGATGATCTGATAGGCCGCCTGCGATACGGGCCACCATTTTTTCCACCGGGTAGCCGGGAAGCACTGCCAGGGCAGGCGCTATTACGGTGGCGACCAGCATCAGTGAGATGGCGGTAAACAAGGCCCCGATCACGAGGCCCTTTCTATTCGGATTTATCTTCATAAATACAGGTTACTGATTTTTATTTCACCCCTTTTTCAGGATTCCAGTTGCCACGCAATTTACGGATATAAATAATCTGGCCAATATGATAGGCGTTGTGTGTGTTGATATTGGCGATGGTAGCGTATTGTGATGCGAGTTTTTTTTCATCGGCCTGCTCAATAGCCGTTTCCCAGGCGGTGAGCACACTGTCGATCCGCTTCACGGAAGCTTCCCATTGCGCCGGTGTTGCGGGGGAAAAGGTTTCGTCGTTATTACCGTTGAAAGCTGACTTTTCTTTCCCTTTGAATTTCTCCAGCAGTTCCAGGTCCCAGAAAATGAGATGGTTTACCAGTTGTGCAATGGAGTGGTTGCCGGAGCTGTCTTTCCAATTGGCCTGTTCGGAGCTGAGTCCTTCTACTGCGGTGTTGGCTGTTACAAACCATTGCGTGTGCGCTTTGTCGTGGGTAGTACGCAGCTGGTCCAGCAGGATGGATTTAATGGTAGCCGTTTGACCGTAGCTGAAAAATGAAATTAACAGGAACGGGAGTACGAAAATAATTCTCATAGCGGGTATATTTGGGTGTTAGATATTTGGTGATGTATCAAATATAATGACTTTGTAATGGAAATGCGGAAACGGAAAAAATAACCGGATGAAGCAAAATATTATCTTTATTCATCCATCTAAAATGCAAACGCCTATGCAGCTAATTGCACTTGACCCTGGTCATTTCCACGCTTCGCTGGTACATCAGCAGATGTACCCGGAAATAGATGACGTGATCCGGGTATTTGCACCGGACGGACCGGAAGTAAAACAATACCTGCAGCGGGTAGCTGCCTTTAATGAGCAGAACAGCCCGGCGGTGCGCTGGAGCGCGGAGGTGTACGCCGGTAGCGACTATCTGCAGAAGATGCTGCTGTGTGATCCGGGGAGTATTGTGGTGCTGGCAGGTAATAACCGTTTGAAGCCTGCCTATATCAGCCATGCCGTGCACGCCGGTATGCATGTGCTGGCCGACAAACCTATGGCGATTGATGCGGAGGGTTTCGATTCCCTGCAATCATCTTTTGCGATGGCTGCTGCGAACAAGGTGCAGTTGTATGATATCATGACAGAGCGCTACGACATCCATAACCTGTTACAAAGGGAGCTGTTGCAATTACCGGAACTGTTTGGAACACTGCAGGAGGGCAGCTTCGGGGACCCTGCTGTGATCAAAAAAAGCGTACATCACTTTAAGAAGACGGTAGCCGGGAAAACACTGATCCGGCCATCCTGGTATATGGATGTAAAGCAGCAGGGAGAAGGAATTACAGATGTGACCACGCACCTGGTAGACCTGTTGCAGTGGACCTGTTTTCCCGGGCAGGTACTGGATTATAAAAAAGATATTCATATAGATACCGCTATTACGTGGTCCACCGGGATGAGCCTGCCACAGTACAGCGCCATTACAGGAGAGCAGCAGTTTACGCCTGACCTGGAGGAAATTGCCGATGCCGGCGGCCTGCTGGAGGTGTATGCTAACGGGGCCTTTGATTATACGATACGTGGGGTGCATGCGCGTATTTCCGTTCAGTGGGATTATGAAGCGCCTGCAGGTACCGGCGATACCCATTATTCACTGCTGCGTGGCAGCAAGGCCGAGCTGATGATACTGCAGGACAAGGAACAACAGTACAAACCGGTGTTATATATCCATCCGTTATCAGCAGATACCGTGCAAATGAAAACGGCATTCCGCACGCTGGAACAAAAGTATCCCGGCATCGGGTTAAAGGAAAGCGCGTATGGCTGGGAAGTGGTGATACCGGAGGAATTGGTAAAGGGGCATGAACGGTTATTTGCAAAAGTGATGCAGCAATTCCTGGTATACGTGAAATCCGGGCAGATGCCGGCCTGGGAAGTGGCGGGGATGCTGGCGAAATATTATACCACCACACAGGCGCTGTTGGTGGCCAGGCGTTTGCGCGCTTCGACCGGATAAAAAATTGTATACTTGAGGGTTATAAGGGGCGATACGGCGGCGTATCCGCACCTGACTGATGATTTTGTAAAAACGTTCCTGGCGCAGGAGCGCAATAAAAACTACTGTTACATGCTTAAAGAGAGAATCCGGCAATTAGCCAGCGGACTGCTGGAGGAGGCAACGGCCAACCGTCGCCACCTTCATACGAATCCAGAACTTTCCTACCGGGAATACCAGACGGCGCTTTTTATTGAGGAGAAGCTCCGTGCCCTGGATATTCCATTTGAAAGGATGGCCGATACCGGGATTGTTGCTTTACTGCAGGGAGGGGGAGGGCCGTCGGACAAGGTGGTGGCCTTGCGGGCGGATATAGACGCCCTGCCCATCATTGAGCTGAATAATGTGCCTTACCGTTCGCAGAACGAGGGGGTGATGCACGCCTGCGGGCATGATGTGCATACGTCTTCCCTGTTGGGCGTGGCGGGTATCCTGAGCCAGATGAAGGACGAGTTTTCCGGTACGGTGAAGTTTATATTCCAGCCGGCGGAAGAGGTAATCCCCGGTGGGGCCAGTTTGATGATCAAAGCAGGGGTGCTGGAAAACCCCCGGCCGCATCATATCCTGGGGCAGCATGTGATGCCGGAGCTGCCAGTGGGTAAGGTGGGCTTCCGTTCCGGGCGCTATATGGCCAGCAATGATGAAATTTCCATTACGGTGAAGGGGAAGGGCGGTCATGGTGCGATGCCGCACCTGGGTATTGACCCGGTGGTGATTGCCTGTCATATGGTGATAGCGCTGCAGCAGATTGTGAGCCGCCGTGCCAACCCGTTGCTGCCATCGGTATTATCTTTTGGTAAAATGCACGCCAACGGGGCCAGTAATGTGATCCCGGATGAAGTGAAGCTGGAGGGTACTTTCCGGTCGCTGGACGAAACCTGGCGTAGTGCGGCCCATGATAAGATTAAAAAGATGGCCATCTCCATAGCAGAAAGTATGGAAGGCTCCTGTGATATTAAAATAGAAAGAGGATATCCTGTGCTGATCAACGAAGATAAACTGACGGCTGCCAGCAAGGCATACGCCGTTGACTACCTGGGTGAAGCGCAGGTAGAGGACCTGGACATCTGGATGGCGGCAGAAGACTTTGCTTCCTATTCACAGGTGGCGGATGCCTGTTTTTACAGGTTGGGGGTACGCAATGAAAACAGGGGTATTATATCCGGTTTGCATACGGCCACCTTTGATGCCGATGAAAAAGCGCTGGAAACCGGTGCTGGTCTGATGTCTTACCTCGCGCTGAAAACTTTGGGCAACTAATGGAAGCGTTGGGAACACCTTTATTATTTTGTTAACTGCCGGTTAACAACGGCTGATTTGTTGCATTCACGGGCAATAATTATGCGTTCACGAAATAAGGTGGGCAACTAACGACCATGAATATATCTTTGCATCAGGTTTTTCATAGGATATGGTTAAAATATTAAAGGGGAGGTAGTCTTGCCACCCCTTTTTTTTATGCATACAGCGGATGTTGTCTTTCTCAGGATTAGTGTGATTAAGCTGATTGCCGGGATTTTATTTTTTTTGTTTGGGAGATAAATTGACTTCGTTTAGCCCTATACGTTATCAGCATAGTAACCTGCGTATTTATAATAACACCTTCAGCGTAAGAATAATGGGCTGCAAATATATATTTCATTTGCATTATGAAAGCAAATAAAATGTTATTTATCTTCGCGCCCTATGGCAGCGGTTCCTGATTCTATTGATATTATCATTCCAACTTTCCGGCTGGATGAGCAATATTTACTTCCCCTCATCCATTTGCCCAAACCAGGCGGATGGCAATTTAACTACTACATCATTGCGGATAACCCGGGGATACAGCCTGGTGCCGAATTGCAGCGGCTGGCAGAAGAAGGCGTAATACATCTTTTTATTAATTCCGAAAATAAAGGACCGGGTGAAACCCGTAACAGGGGCATTGAGGCGGGAAACGGCAGCTGGATCTTATTCCTGGATGATGATATTGTGGCGGATAACGACTTGTTGCTACAATATGTAAAAGCGGTTAAAGAAAATGCATCGGCGATTGGTTTTATTGGCTTAACAGATTTTCCTGCACCGGTAAATGCATTTACGCGCGCGCTGGATGCAGCGGGACTTACCAGTATTTTCACTATCGCGAAAAAGAAGGAGCAATTCATGTGGGGCGTAACAGCGAACATTATGTTTAAGCGGAGCGCGTTGCAGGATTTGCGGTTTTCCCCAGAGTTGTCGGCTATTGGCGGGGGAGAGGACATTGACCTCGGGGCGAGGATGAGTATGTTGCATGGTACACAGTTCATGTGTGTTAAAGCCGCGCGTGTTACGCATCCGTGGTGGAACCATGCGCAACCGCATTTTGACCGTTTTACGCGTTATGGCGCGGGAATGGCATTATTGCTGCCCAGATTCAGGGCTTTTAACTGGTATGCGTTTCCTAATCCCATAGAAGGACTGGTGCTGGCATTCCTTTGTGCGCCTTTGTTTTTTATATTTCTCAGCTGGCAGAAATGGCTGATCTTTTTGGCAGCTATTCCTTTAATTGATATGGCTGTTAATTATGTGCGGGCCGCCGGCATGGGATATCGTGAATTAAAAGTAGCTTATTATATGACGTTGCTGCGATGCAGTACGGAATGGGGGATGTTTAAAACCCTGATAGGGCAGGGCCGTCCGGATTATTTGATGAAGCGTATCAATGTTGATTTTACGCGTCCGCGGCATTTCCGTACCAACCGGTGGCGGATCGCCAAGCTGGTCATCTATCTTATATTACTATCGTTATTGATCTTTATAAAATAATTTGTTCCCATCAGCATTTACTTACGGGATTGTTCGTACCAACGAACCATTTTGCCGAGGATATCATTGATCACTTCCATCGGAAGATCTTCTGAGGGGTTGAGCGGAAGGATCTTCATGCGGGCGCGTTTATCCTGTTGCAGCTGGGGATGCGGGATATTTTTACCTTCCACGATGCCGAGGTAGGGGTGTTTGTTTTCTTTTTGGATCCAGAGATAACAGCACATTTTACCATTGTAACAAAAGAAGGGCATGCGGTACTTCCAGGCTTCTGTAATATGGGGGTTGTATTGCCGGATATAAGCGCGTAGCGCGAGCAGGCAGCCCTTGGCCGGTTCCGGTTGAGATTCAAACCAAATGTCGATATCGCGGATCATAATACCTTGAAAATAGGCAATTGCTAACAGCAGAATGCTTTTTTTGTTATCTTTCTTTTCAAGTTACTGCCTGCACAATAAACATTTTTGAATGAAGAAGGTACTGGTGCCACTACCCGATTATGGTTTCGATCCTACGGAAGCGGCAATACCCTGGTTGTTGCTGACGGCAAAGGGATACGACGTGCAATTTGCCACGCCGGGTGGTTACAGCGGGATGGCGGATCTCCGGGTACTGAGAGGAGAACAGCTGGGTATATGGAAATGGTTGCTGCAGGCGCGTGAGGATGCGGTGATGGCCTATCACCGCATGTCAAACAGTGAATCTTTTTGTACGCCCTTAAAGTATACGCAAATCCGTGCGGAACATTATGACGCCCTTTTGCTGCCCGGTGGGCATGACAAGAAGATGAAGGCGTATCTTGAATCTTCCCTGTTACAGGAAGTGGTAGCTCATTTTTTTACGGCGCAGAAGCCGGTAGGGGCTATTTGCCATGGTGTAGTGCTGGCTGCACGAAGCAAAGATCCGCGAACAGGGTTATCCGTTTTACAGTCCTATAAAACCACGGCCTTGCTGGCCAGCCAGGAGCGTATGGCGTATCATCTTACCCGGTGGTGGTTAAAAGACTATTATCTCACCTATCCCGTTACCGTACAGGCGGAAGTGACAGCGGCGCTGGGTGATCCGGCGCAGTTCCTTTCCGGTCCCCTGCCTTTGAGCCGGGATGATGCACGACATCCGGAACGGGGGTTTACGGTAAAGGACCGCCATTACCTGTCGGCCCGCTGGCCGGGTGATGCATACCGCTTTTCAGCCGAATTTATCCATATGCTGGAGCATGCTTAACGGTGAGAAGTGCTTACCTAAAGTATATCGCCCCGTTTCCGTGGGCCGCAATGCTGTAAATTTGTACCCATGAATAAGCATGGATTAAGACGGCCGTTGTCGGTTTTGGACCTGGCACCGGTAACAGAAGGAAGTACGCCTGCAGATGCATTCCGGAATAGCCTGCGGCTGGCACAACACGTAGAAAAGTTGGGATATAAGCGTTTCTGGATGGCTGAGCACCACAATATGGTGAGTGTGGCCAGTTCGGCTACGGCTGTATTGCTGGGATATATAGCCGGCGGCACTCATACGATCCGGGTGGGTTCAGGTGGTATTATGCTGCCTAATCATGCGCCGCTGGTAGTGGCCGAGCAGTTTGGCACCCTGGCCTCCCTGTATCCCGACCGGATAGACCTGGGGCTTGGAAGGGCGCCGGGCACCGACCAGGTAACGGCGCGGGCATTGCGCCGCGACAGGCTTGGGGCAGGTCACGATTTCCCTGAGCAGGTACAGGAATTACAACAATATTTATCGTTCGACAACCATACCAGTGCCGTGAGGGCGATACCTGGCGAGGGCCTTGATATCCCGATCTGGATACTGGGTTCCAGCACCGACAGCGCTTACCTGGCTGCTGCAATGGGTTTGCCCTATGCGTTTGCCAGTCATTTTGCACCTGCACAGCTGCATGCAGCATTAAAAATATACCGGCAGCAATTTAAGCCTTCTGAATTTTTATCGGCTCCTTATACGATGGCGTGTGTGAATGTGATAGCCGCGGATACGGATGCAGAAGCCAACCGGCTGGCCACTTCGTTTTACCAGTTGTTCCTGGGAATTATCCGTGGTAAGCTGCGGAGGCTTGGACCGCCAATAGACAGTATGGAAGGGGTGTGGACGGAATATGAGGCGGCGCATGCACAGCAGATGCTGAGTTGTTCTTTTATTGGCAGTGCTGCTACTGTGCAAACAGGCCTGCAGCGTTTTCTTGAAGAGACGGAGGTAGATGAGCTGATGGCTACCGCTCACATTTACGACCAGGACACACGGCTTCGGTCGTACGAATTATTGAAAGGAATAGCTGATAATTTATAAGTTAAGTAATGAACAAAAATAATAATGGCGCTGTTTTTGACAGCGCCATTTGTGTTTACAGGCTGGTGAAGGCCGGAAGGGTGTATGCAGGGCAGCTTTTTATTGTATCTTTATGTAATGGGTTGTCAGGTGGCAACTTAAAAAACGATCTATGGTTCAAACAATGCGAACAGTTATAACCGGTACTGGTAGCTTTATTCCTGCCAACAAAAAACTAAATAACGATTTTTTGCAACAGGAATTCTACAGTGACCGGCAGGAGAGAATCCCTTCTGAGGCGGCAGACATTATCCGCAAATTTGAGGAGGTTACGGGGATTTCTGAACGCAGGTATGCAGATGTAGATATGAACGCCACGGAGATGGCGGTAGCAGCGGCAACAGCGGCTATTAAAGATGCGGGAGTGGACCCGGAAACGCTGGATCAGATTATCCTGGCGCATAATTTCGGAAACGTTTTAACAGGCACTATTCAGTCGGATGCAGTGCCATCACTGGCTTCCAGGGTGAAGCAGGCATTGGGGATCCGTAATCCTTCCTGTATACCTTACGATATTTTGTTTGGTTGTCCGGGCTGGATCCAGGGTTTAATCCAGGCGGATGCATTCTTTAAAGCGGGGCTGGCGAAGAGGTGCCTGGTGATAGGTACTGAAACCCTGAGCAGGGTGATTGACCGCTACGACCGTGACAGCATGATTTTCAGCGATGGTGCGGGAGCGGTGATTGTAGAAGCTTTCAAAGATACGGAGGGCACGGCGGGGATTATTAGTGCGAGTGCACAGTCGTACGCGATGGACGAGCTCAATTATATTTATATGGGCAAGTCGTACGCACCGGAAGCGGATAACAGTGTCCGTTATATCAAGATGCTGGGCCGCAAAGTATATGAGTTTGCGCTGAAGCATGTACCGGAAGCGATGAAGGCCTGTTTGGATGCGGGTGGCGTAAACATTGCAGATGTAAAAAAGATCTTTATACACCAGGCCAATGAGAAGATGGATATTGCCATTATCAAAGCTTTCTACTTATTATATGGTATTAAAGACATACCGGTGGACATTATGCCTATGAATATCCACGAGTTGGGCAACAGTTCTGTGGCCACGGTTCCTACTTTATTTGACATGGTACGTAAGGGGCATATTGCCAACCAGGCGGTACATGCCGGCGAGGTGATCCTGTTTGCTTCTGTGGGAGCGGGCATGAACATCAATGCGATTTGTTACCGGGTGTAGTTATCGTATAAGCGTTACCGTACCTTTTCTGCTGAAACGGCGGCCGGTGTAATCCACGCCCTGCACCATCCATATATAAGTGGCTGCGGGGGCGGGGCGCCCCTGCCAGTTGCCGTCCCATCCGCCCGGCAGATCGGCGCTGCGGAATATCTCCTGGCCCCAGCGGTTCCATATACAGAAGAAATCCAGTTTGGGTATGCCCGCGGCGATGACGCGGAAAATATCGTTGCGCCCGTCGTTGTTGGGCGTAAATGCGTTAGGTACATAGAATTCCGGTCCTTCATAAACTTTTACATTCACTTCATCCTGATCCGTGCATCCTTCCGGGGAGGTGAGGGTGAGGCGGTAGGTCTGATCTTTTTGCAGTATGGCAACGGGATTGGGTATATAGGGGTCATTGAGGCCGGTGGTGGGCGACCAGGCGTAGCGGATACGCGGATTGAGCCATTCTGCCTGTAGTTGCAGGGGCTGGCCGCTGGCTACGATGGTATCTTTCCCCGCCTGTGCGAATACGGAAGTAACCCTGACAGGCACTTCCACTTCAGGAGAGACGCAGCCATCCCTGCTGATGGCGTATAGCCGTAAGGGATAGTAGCCCGTATCTGCAAAGCGGAAGGTGCCTTGTTGTTGTTGCAGGGTGTTACCATTGCCGAGATCCCAGTGCCACTGGCTGATAGGTGTAGCCGGCGTAAGGTTAACGCCTTCAAGACTGGTGGGAACACCGAGGCATACGTCTTCGCCTCTGCCGCTTACCTGCGGGGTGTTGCTGACGAGGATAGATTTGGTAGCGCTGCTGCCGCAGCCCAGCGCCGAGGTGACCGAGAGTTGTATCTGGCGGGTACCGGGCGTCGTGTAGGGAGCCGTTGGCTGCTGACCGGCGGAGGTAGTGCCATCGCCCCAGTTCCATTCCCATTTTTGGAGTGTTCCTACGGTAATGGTCGTACGATCTTCCATCTGCATTTTGGCATTGAGGCAAAGAGGATCGGGGCCGAAGTCCACTACCGGGTACGCACCTACGGTGAAGGGGGCTTTTAAAGTATCAGACCGGCAGCCGCTGTTATCTTCAATCACCAGTTTTACTTCATAGTGGCCTGCCGCAGGATAAACGTGAGCAGGTGGCAGAGGCGCGGTCGAAAGGGTTCCATCTCCCAAATCCCACCACCAACGGGTGACGGACCCGAAAGAACTGGAATTATCCCTGAACTGGATGGGAGTGCCATCGCAGAAGATCTGTTGGGGATTGAAATTAAATTCTGGGCGGAGGGCGGCGCAAAATTCCTGTTTATTGCTGCTGCCGCCGGTAGATCCGGCAAAGCCCCAGAACACGCTGGGATCTCCGCTGAAAATATCATTTACAATGTCTTTGTTGAGTGTAAGGCGCAGCTCATTATCCACGCTTATTTCCATGTGTTGTGCCACCGCGTCCCACCGGATGCGGAAAAGGTGCCAGTTACAATCTTCAATATTATCGCTGTTAGCCAGCACGGTTACCGGTGCGGTAAGATTGCCGGTGGGATCGTTGTGATCTGTGATGCCGTTCATTTGTATGGCAATATGATCGTAAGGAGGGTCATTTTCATCCGTGTTCTGCCAGGTATCAATGATGATCCCAAGTGAGGGTGAAATGCCTTTAAAACCAATGCCCTGGCCGGTAGCGCCGAGATTAGTGCCTTTGGTTTGCAGGATGAAGCCAATGCCATCTGCACCGGTTGCATCTTTACAACCCAGGTTTACATCAAATACATAATTAAACGACTGATTCAGGTTGATCTTATTTTTATTCCATACGGTGCCGCTGGTGGCTTGCTGGTCCGGTGTGAGCACATAGCAGTTGCAGGTGCGCTGGGTAGCTGCGCCATTGAGTATGTATGGCAATGGCGTTTGACCCGTGACCAGGGAACTTTTAAGAAGCAGGAAACCGGTGATCAGGCATAGTATTCTTTTCATGTCAGGAAGCCGGGCAGCGGGACAGATTGCCGGTAACAAGTTACATTCTTAGCGATTAACATCAAAGCAGAATTATTACTTTTACTGGCGGGGAATACCTGTATCCAGGACCCGACGATATTGTCGCAGTTAAGCATGAACGAGCCAGATGAATATCATTACAGATTATAAAAACAGACAGCTGTTCCTTTCCCGCGACGACGATGAAGGAACAGCTCCGCAGTGGTACGACACGATCAACGAAAGGATACAATTGTGGGAGCAGTATCCAGGTTATAGTGTAGTGGCGTGGCATCCCGGCAACAGGTTACTGGTATTGAATTCCCCGCTGATCATAGGATCGCGCAAGCTGGTAAGCCGGCTGGTGGTGATGAACATTGACACGCAAAAAGAACTCTACAGCACCAGCAGGCACCTGTATTATAACGCCTTTTTTAATGGCGCCGGCACGCATATCTTGCTGGAGGCCTATAGCCAAAAGCCTTCCTGGGTGGACATTGCCACAGGTGAAATCGTGGCGGTAGTACCTTTCGGACTACGATTGGCCGATGGCACCTACGATCCCTTTCAGGATGTCTTTTATTTCCCGATGGAGAAGCAAAAGGCGTATATCCGCGTGGATGGCGCTGATTTTACATGTACTAAAGTAAAGACGTTTTACCCGGACCTGGTGAGTAAGATCACCTGGTGGAACGGGCAATACCTGATACTCACGCAGGGCAATATCCTGTTTTGCTGCGATCAGCAGTTTCAGCCACTGTGGCAGCGCAGCTTTTCCGACCTGGGCGGCGACAGTGGGCAGGTGCATGGTACGGATATACTGGTAACGGAAGACGATGAGCTGATATGCCTGAGCGCCAGCGCGTCCGAAACCAACGGATGGGGCGTGGCATATGTACTGGACCGGAAAACCGGGGCTGTCCGTAACATCATCCAGGGTGAACGTGGTCGCGGACGTATTACCGGCGCGTATTTCCATCACCAGGTATTTTTATATACCATGAAACTGCTGGACCTGAACACCGGCGCCGTGCACGACTTTTTGCCCGGTTTTAAGTAATTTGCGCCTGATATGGATATAAGCGTTAACAAATACATCAGTGAAACGGGCTTTTGCAGTCGCCGCGAAGCTGATAAATATATTGAACAAGGGCGTGTGACGATCAATGACAACATCGCCTCCAAAGGCAATCGCGTTAAGGACGGCGACGTGGTAGAAGTAGACGGAGAGCCGCTCAAAAAGAAGAAGGCCACCGTGTACATTGCCCTCAACAAGCCCAAAGGGATTACCTGTACCACTGACCTCAAGGATAAAACCAATATCATCGACTACGTGAACTTCCCCTCCCGCATATTCCCGATCGGGCGGCTGGATAAACGTTCTGAAGGACTGATATTCCTCACCAACGACGGCGATATCGTAAATAAAATCCTGAGAGCCGGCAACCAGCATGAGAAAGAATATATCGTTACCGTTGACAAACCCATAGACATTGAGTTCCTCAAAAATATGCGTAACGGCGTGCGCATCCTTGGTGTGATGACGCAGAAATGCTTTGTGCAACAGGAAGGCGCCAACCGTTTCCGGATCATTTTAACGCAAGGGCTTAACCGGCAGATACGCCGCATGTGCGAAGCATTGGGATATGATGTAGTGGCGCTGAAGCGGACGCGGATTATGAATATGACGCTGAAAGACCTGGCACAGGGCAGCTGGCGGTATTTTACAAAGGAGGAAGTGAATAACCTGAATGCACTGGTAGCAAATAGTAAGAAGACCGCAGGGAATGATGCAGATGGGATGGATGAGTGATGCTATTGTTCTCACCTATTGTGTAACATCACAAAATCAGCATGCGAAGGCGTGCCATTTGACTATCAGGCTGACCTGTAAAAACAATTGAAGCATGGAGTTGACGTTATCAAACAGGGATTTTTGTATTTATCTGCTTACACAATTTCCATTTGCTGTTGATGAGGAAAAGGAAATGATGTTGTCTGATTATATAATGGAACATCCCGGAATGCCGTCAGAGGATTGGATAGAAGAGTTAAGCGGCAAGACAGGCAAAGACGGACAGGAAACCGAACCCTGGAATGGTTCTACGTACGTACATCAGATCAATCCCCAGGTGACCTTCTATGCAGAAGTTCATCTGTAGGCATGTGGTTTTTAAAGAAGAAGATAAGAATATATTGACGCACAGGGAGGGAATCGGATTGGTAACTAACCGGAACCATTCGGAAAGAAATCATCAGCATACAGATGAAGAACTGGTAAGTATAAACGAAATTATCAGATTGGCAACAGGTAAAAATTAATCGAAATAATACATGATTATTGTTTGTGTACTCCTCTTTTTTTTTGGACTAACCGGTATCACCATATTTACTTTGAAAAGGATCAAACCGGCCATTACTGTTCCGGAGGTCATCCTGGCGAACGTTTATGTCTTTTCCCTGATATCGCTGTTCATCGGTTTCCTGATCCACAGTAACGAATATTATACCGCCATAGACCCGGTTGATGATCAATGTTATATTCCGCTGGGCGGGAAGCACATCATCACTCTGACCTTTTACTTTATTGCCTTCAATATTTCTCTGTTGCTGTTGTGGTTGAAGGGCTATAAATTGCCACCACTGGCCAAAGTGCTGTCGCTGGGTTTCCTGGTAACAGGTATTGTGATCAATTTGCTGATTTTATGGCAGGTATCGGAACATAATACGGCCAGCATCGATATGTATGACAAATCCGGACATGTTTATCTTTTTGTATTTGCACCGGCAGTGGCGATATTGATTGCCGTCCTGCTTATACTCCATGTGGTGAGGACGCACATGGTTACGGCCAATGAACGTGTCTATTCCAATAAGTTCCTGAACAAATTGAATATTTTTCTTGGGAAAAGAAGCAATTTAACGTTGTGGTCTATTATCCTGATACTTCCGTTACTGCTGGTTATTACAGCGGTGCTTACTTTGTTTGGCCAGGACCCCGATTCATTGATCAAAGCTTTCACAGAAACCACCACCTGGCGGCTTTCTCAGCAGATGCATCCGCCGGTGTTGGACCATAAGGGGCACTATCTGTGTACAGTTGCAGTATCCGGAGATCCAAAAATCGTGAAGCCCCTCCGGTTGGGTAACAGGAATGGAAGAACGATTATCGTGAACCGGCAGTTGCTGATCGCAAATGCCTTTGAGGAAATGGTGCAGGATTTTTCTCCGGGGTTACATCGGGTGATACGGCGTAACTATGATAAGTACGGATATAATTTATCCAGGAAAATCAATAACGAGCAGATGGCCAATTTAACTTACCGGCTAATGAAACCTTTGGAATGGATCTTTCTGATTTGTTTATATCTTTTATGTCAGCAACCAGAACAACGGATTAACAGGCAGTACAATGGTTCAGTATCGCCAGGAAATTGAAAAACAAAAAACAGGAAGATGAAACCAGCGGAGAAATACCAGAAGAATAGGAATATCATTATAGCGATCATCCTCTTTTTAATGAACTTAAGTTGTCAATCTCAGAACAGCCCAACATACTGGAAAATGACTAAGATCTACCGGGAGGACAAAACTCCTTTTACAGGGATGACGGTTGAAGGTATGCAGGAAGTGCTTGATTATAATTTCCACTTCATCAGGAAAGGTGATAGCCTGTATTTTGAGCTGCCTTCCACATTTAAGATAGACATCCGGAGTTTTAAACAGCTTTCGCAACTCCATATCGCTGACAGGGAGTATTATGAAATGTATGATCATGCTTTCAGCGATGATGTTTTCCAGATTAAATTCAGGGATAATGCGACTACCTCCAACTCCAAAAACACCATCATGGAATTTTCCCGGATATCGAAAGAAGAATTTGAAGAGGATATCAATAAGGAGATTGCCCGACAAAAAGAAGTGAGGGCGAAAATCAATACGCTGAAAAATCAATTAAGCACAGCCCCACAGATTATATTGCATCAGGTTGAAAAATTACCGGTTAAAAACCAGGTTATACAGGACGACAAAGGAAATCCTATCACTTTAGAGATCCCGCGCGGGATTGAACTCAAAGTATCCGGACATGTTAAAACCCAGCAGTTCGGGCCTATCAAAATCGGCACATTTACGACAAACGCTAAAATATACGACCTGGTACATCCCCAAAAGAATTATGGACTAAATCAACTCACTATCTGGCTCTCTACAGACCCTGCAGATTTCGACCTGGCGGGCTATAAACTGGAAAGCCCCGACAGGGTTATATTCAAAGAAGATGCAAACAGTGTAACCGGGTATGAGCTTGACTATGATCCTAAAGACGGGAAAGCTATCATCCGCTCTGTTTTCTGTCTCAAATACAAAAAAGTGGGCCAGACCCATGTTTTTATTTATGCGGATGTATACCGGTCGCAATTCAGCGGTAATTTCGACCGTATGGCGGAGATGAACGAAATATTGAATTTTAATTACCAGCTTTCCGAGAACATCACCATTAAATAGCTTTATTCCCCCGAAAATCTTCCAAAAAATAGTCGTAACTTCTTTTCACGGACCCGGATCGCGAAGAGATACTGAGGGTCCAAAACCTATAAAAACTCATCGGGCTATTTATGAAAATCAAAGCATATGGAATTAAAGGGAAAGGTGGAAAACCGGAACCATTTTTTTATGAAAGAAATGTTGGTGACAATGAGGTAAGCGTCAAAATTATTTATTGTGCTATTGCAAGAGGAGATATCCAGTTCATAAGTGATGATTGGGGCGATACGAAATTCCCACTTGTTCCTGGGCACGAAATTGTGGGAATTGTAGCAGCAACCGGGGCAAATGTAGCCACATTGAAAGTTGGAGATCGCGTTGGGATCGGTTATCAGCAGGAAGCTTGTTTTGACTGTGAGTATTGCAAAGCAGGGAACGAACAATTTTGTGAGCGGCAAAAAGTAATTGGTGTGCATTGCTATGGTGGTTTGGCGGAGCATATTGTTGTTGATAACAGGTTCGCATATAAACTTCCGCCGGCACTTCACTCGGTGAATTCAGTTCCATTGCTATCATCTGGCCTTGCTGTATATACAGGAATTATAAGAGCGCAGTTGCCAGCCAATTCTACCGTTGGTGTATTGGGCGCTGGTGGTCTTGGTTACCTGGCTATCCAGTTTTTAAATAAAATGGGACACCAGGTGTATGTATTTTCTCATTCTCCTGAAAAAAAGGAGATGATTAATCAGTTGGGAGCGGAGTTTGTGCTAAGCTCAAACGCCAATAATCTTACAACGATCGGGAAGAAATTTGATTTTATTATCTCGACACTAAATGTACAATATGATCTGAATGATTTTTTGAAGATCCTTACGCCACAGGGGAAGTTTTGCGTGGTAGCCGCGCCGTTGGAAAAGCAACCCGTTAACCTTGGCTTGCTATACGATTATGCTCAGCGAACTATTTTTGGAAATTATGTAGGTAGTTGCAAGGACATGACAGACATGTTTGATTTCGCAATAAAGCATAACATTGAGAGCGCTGTGGAGGTTATGCCGTTCTCTGAAATGAACGAAGCGATAGAAAAGGTTAGAGCAGGAAAAGGCAACATTCAGTTAGTATTGAAAAACGACGAATAAGATGAATTCACAGGAAAAAGTACTGCACTGTTACGACCAGGTAGCCGGCGACTATGCGGCGCAGCGCTGGGACGAACTGACCCACAAGCATTTTGACCGGTTGTTATTGAAGGAATTTGCAGCTGTTAACAAAGATAAAGGACCCTGTGCCGACTTTGGCTGTGGACCTGGGCAAACAACAAAATTTTTGTACGACAATGGGATGCACGATATCACCGGCATTGACTTGTCGCCGGCGATGATTAGTACTGCCCGGGAGCTTTCTCCCCATATTAAATATGAAACAGGAGACTTATTGGATATCGCTTATCCCTCAGGATTTCTGGCAAGTGCCATTGCATTTTATGCGATAGTACATTTTAATAATGACCAGGTAAGGAAGTGTTTCGACGAAATAAACAGGGTATTGAAAACGGGAGGAGACTTTTTGTTTTCCTTTCACGCAGGAGAGGAGATTGTCCATTTTGACAAAGCGCATGATAAAGAAATTGATGTTGATTTGTTCTTCTTTAAATCAGATGATATCATTGCATTACTTCATGAGACGGGTTTTAATATCATTGATGCCATAGAGAGGCGCCCGTATGATGAGGTGGAATATGCAAGCAGGCGGGCTTATATCTGGGCGCAGAAAAAATAATGTTAGAAAGTATTTTGGAACAGTGGTCGTGCTTATTTCGAATAATTCCTGATCTAATTAAAGTATCAACATGTCTTCAAGACGAATTGAATTAGCTATTACTTCCTCTCATTCTGGCGGAAAGTCCGCCATTTGCTTTGAAAACTGACCCGATAGTTCCCCTCCCTGGCTAACAGCCCATTCTGCCATTGCATAGAGCACCGGTCTTAATGCCCTGCCCGACTCCGACAGTTCGTAGGTAACATAAGGCGGCACAACGGGTCTTGGCTCCCGCAAGATTAACCCGTCATTTTCCAATTGTTTAAGGTGCTGTATCAGCACCTTTTCTGTAACTGCCGGTATTGATCTTTTCAGCTCGCTGTAGCGCTTTTTTCCCGGCAGAAGACTGAACAGGATGATGGGCTTCCAATATCCGCCAATCTTTTCCATTACAAAGGTTACCGGGCAAGCGACAAACGCATTGCTCTTGTTTTCCTGGATGACCGATGTTTCTTTTATTGCTGTCATATTATTTGATACTTACCATTGGGTAAGTACTTGTATAAAGGTAAGTACAAGTTTAGTTTTGTACAAGAATTTTAAAACAAATAAAAAATGAAAGCAACAGTAACAGGTTCCCTGGGAAATATCAGTCGTGTTCTCATAGAAAGATTGGTGGCAAGTGGTCACGAAATAAAAGTGATAAGCTCAGATTCCGGGAAGGCAAAGGAAATAGAAAAGCTGGGCGCCGTATCATTGACCGGCTCTTTAACGGATGCGGAATTTGTTTCCCGGTCGTTCGAAGACGCGGATGCGGTATATACCATGGTGCCCCCTGATTTTTCCGTCCCGGACTATTATGAATTTGCGGACCAGATACACCAGAATTATGTCCGGGCTATTGAACAGCACAATATCCGGTATGCGGTTAACCTGAGCAGCATTGGTGTTGCGGTGGCGGGCATTGCTCCGTTATCAAGGTACTATAACCTGGAACAACGGCTTAATGGCATTCCCGGGCTGAATGTTGTTCATTTACGCCCCGCCATGTTCTATACCAATTTTTACGGTGGTTTAGGGCCCGCAAAACACCAGGGCATTATCGGGCACAATGTGGGCGGAATGGTTGATCTGCTCATGACACATCCGGCAGATATTGCAGATGCAGCCTTCACTTTCTTACATTCGCTTTCTTTTTCCGGTCAGCAGATCGAATATGTTATCAGCGATATAAGAAATGGCAACGGCATAGCTGAAATGTTAGGCAGCGCGATTGACAAGCCGTTAAATTGGGTGGAGTTTCCCGATGATGCCTTGTTGGCGGGCCTGCTTCAGAACGGGTTTTCACAGGATGCTGCTGAAAATCTTATCGTGAACGCGGGAAAGGCCATCAGGGAAGGGTTGTTCGACGAATTTAAGAAAGATCAGTACGGAGTATCGGGAAGCCGGAAATTTCCCGGTTTTGCTAAAGAGTTTGCAATGGCGTATCAGTTTGCCGGTTAAAGTTTACAAGTGGAAAGGTCTTGATAGACCTTTCCACTTTACCGGCCAGTTGAGTTTTGTTTATTGACATAACAAGTAATTGTCCTCCTGCAAAAATAACATTTGTAATGGTCAAATTAAGCGTTGTACATGGCAAGGGATAGTAAGATCTTTAGGTAGACTAGAGATGTCATCAACCGAACAATGAATTGCTATTCCACAAATTTGTCACCTGTACAATTTTTTTTATGAACCAAACCAAGTCGTTACTATGGGCGATTGCGTTGCTGTGCCTGATACTGCAATCCACGCATATTTATTCCCAAAGCAAGATTAGCGTTAAAGGCGTTGTCACTGACTCTACGGGCACGCCGCTCCCCGGCGCAACTATCAGCCAGGAAGGGAACCTGAGGAACGGAACAGTGTCCGGTCCGGAGGGTCGCTTTGAAATAAACACACCTCCCGGCAGCCGTCTGAAAGTTACGATGACGGGATTTCGTACTGTCTTTGCAGTTACCGGTACTTCCCAGTTGAACATCATACTACAGCCCGTTGCCACGGAACTGACAGATGTAGTGGTGGTAGGGTATGGCACACAGAAACGTGCTAAAATGACTTCTGCTGTTTCCTCCATAAGCGCGAAGGATATACAGCTCATTCCTGCAACCAATTTATCAAATGTATTGGCAGGACGTATGTCGGGTACCTTTATCAGTTCACCCACGGGTACACCTGGTATTGGCTCCAATGTTAAAGTGAGGGCCCGCTCTTCCTTTAGTAACAGTGCCGTTGAACCGTTATATGTAATTGATGGTGTGGTGCGGGATAAAACCAGTTTCGATGCGCTGGATCCCAATGAAGTGGCGGATATCACCATTTTGAAAGATGCTTCTTCTGCAGCTATTTACGGTTCCCGCTCTTCTAACGGCGCTATCCTGGTAACAACAAAAACAGGAAAGAGTGGTACGGCAGTTATAAATTTCAACGCCACCTATAACACGCAACGGGTAGGTAAATTGCCGGAATATATGCCGGTTAAAGATGGATTGAATTTAAGCAAAGCCGTGAACGGAGGTTTAAGCGATGAGGAAATTAACTGGGTGCTTCAAAATAACCCTAACGGCGATAACTATTACAAAGCCGCTTATACCAATCCTTCCAGCCAACGTTATGCATTAAGTGTTTCAGGCGGTAATGAAAAGCTGAGAGCCTACATTGGAGGTTCTTATATTAAAGAAGATGGATTCCTGCCACAGGTATCCTACAAGAAATACAATCTCCGTGGAAACGTGCAGGCCAACCTCGTAAAAAATCTTACACTCGGTTTAAACCTGGGAACAAGTTATGGTACCCGCAACCGTTTCAACTTTACCTATGATTATGGTTCCGATGACCTGAATAATCTTTGGGGCAAGCTGCTGTACTGGGATGTATTTGCAACGCCTTATATAGATGGTAAACCAAATAACCCCGGTTGGCTGGGAAATCCTATAGAGATGATGAGAAACGGGGGCTACTGGCGTAACAACAACCAGCAAATAGATGCGTTGGTGACTGCCGAGTACAAAATACCCACGGTAGAAGGACTGAGCATAAAAGGTACCTACAGCAAAAACTTCGACAACAGCTATATAAAAACCTTTGCCAAAAAACAAACACTGTACAATTTTAAGAAAACAGGTCCCAATGGTTTGATTTATACGAATGAATTGGTGGGTACTACTTTAAGTGGCGATCCCGGCACCCAGTATTTAGGCAATGAATATAATAAATCCAATACTTACCAGCTAAATGCACAGGTTAATTACGACGGTACATTTGGAAAACATACGATTGGCGCACTGGCTGTTTACGAGCAATACGAGGGCTACTCGAATTATTTCAGCATGTACCGGTATAATTTTCCGCTCGTTGCCACAGATCAGTTTTTATATACCAGCGCCAACAACGCCGATTGGTCAACAAGTGGTAACGAAGGTCAGATTGGAAGGCTATCCTATATCGGAAGGATTAATTACGACTATGATGCCAAATACCTTTTCAGCGCATCTGTACGGAGAGACGGTTCTACCAACTTTGCACCGGATAAGCGCTGGGGATGGTTTCCATCGGTGTCCGGAGGTTGGGTGATTTCAAAGGAAGGATTTTTCCAGTCATCAACACTTGGCCATGCAGTTGATTTCTTAAAGTTGAGAGCATCCTACGCTACCACCGGTAATGATATCCTGGATAAGGATGATCCAAACAGCAGATGGAGATGGATGGAGCAATATATTATACAAGGAGGCACCTATTTCCTTGGCGCTTCCGGTACCCCGGCATCACGCCTGGCATATGGCGGATTACCTAACAGCAACTTAACCTGGGAAAAATCAAATTCCGCAGGCTTCGGTGTAGATGCAACGGTATTCAGAAATGTACGCTTCAGCTTCGATTACTGGAAACGTCAATCCTATGATATATTAGGCAGCCGGATCCTGGCTATTCCTTACGAGTTTGGCGCATCATTGCCTCCTGAGAATTATGGAAAAGTTAGTTCCCATGGTATTGAAGTAGAGCTTGGCTACAGCAATAACATCGGCAAAAACTTCAGCTACAATGTAAAAGGGGTGTTCACCTATGCTACCAACAAGGCTATAAAAAGAGATGTGGCAGCCAATACGCAGGACTATGCTAACCCCATCGGGAAAACGCTGGCGTATAGCTATGGTTACAAGGCATTGGGTGTAATACGCACACAGGAGGATTTGAATAAGCTGCCAAGCGGTTATACCATTAATGGAGTAGCCCCAGCCTTGGGAGATATGCTGCTGGCCGATTTGAGTGGCCCGGATGGAAAACCGGATAATAAGGTAGATAGCTACGACCAAATGGTGCTGGGCAATTATTTTGGAGCCGACAATGCCCCCATGGCCTACGGATTGAATCTTTCACTGTCGTATAAAGGATTTACGGTAGAAGCATTATTTTCCGGCCTCACAGGATATAAAATAAGTTACAATGACGCCTGGGGCAGGAATTTCGGCGGTGGCGGAAAAGTGCCACAATACCACGCTGATTCCTGGAGCACCGAAAATCCTAATGGTTCTACTCCCAAAATGTACCCATGGGGAGATCCTCATTCTGCCGGTTATACATGGACCTCCACATTCAACGTATATAATGGCGGCTTTTTACGGATGAAATACCTGAACATCAACTATAAATTGCCTGATATCGTATTGAATAAATTAGCGATTAAAGATACCAGGATTTTCCTGGCAGGATCAAACCTGTTTAATGTCAGCAAATTTAAATTGTATGATCCTGAAGTGTCTCAATTCATGAGTTATCCAACTATGAGAACTTTTACCGCAGGAATTGATATAAGGTTATAGAAAAGCATGTTCAAATTAAAAAACAAGAAAATGAAGCATAAGTTAAATATAGCAGTACTCCTTTTTTTCGTTCCTTTTTTATTTGTGAGCTGCAATAAAGTACTTGACAAAACGAATCTCTCTGCAGTTGGTCCGGACCAGGTATGGTCGGATGTAAATATTGCCACCGCCTATTTAAATCAGATCTATTCAGCGCTGATGCCAGGCAATCCTTACGGCAGCGGCAACAACACCGACGAAGGCGTACCTTATCAGAAACAGACAAATGAATGGTTCAGGGGCACCGCTACCTTCGACTCACAAAACAGTTTTAGTACTTATAATAATATTCGAACTATCAATATTTTGTTGGGTAATATCGATAAAGCTACCTTCAGCCAGGCGGATAAGGATAAAATTAAAGGACAGGCGTTATTCTGGAGGGCCTGGGCTTATCAGAACCTCGTGAGCACATACGGCGGCGTACCGCTGATATTGGAAGCACAGCTGCCTACTTCTGATTTAACTACACTGCAGAAACCCCGTAATAAAACTTCAGAATGTGTAACACAGATTTTAAAAGATATAGATGACGCCCTCGCATTACTGCCCGACGCTTTTACTGATGATGATATGGGCCGGATAGATAAAGGAGTGGCCCTCGCCTTTAAAGGAAGAGTATTGTTGTTTTATGCCAGCCCGTTGTTTAATGGTTTGGCAGGCGTTGCCACCTGGCAAAAAGCATTCGATGCTAATAAAGCGGCCAAAGAATTCCTGGATGCACGTGGTAAAGGGTTATATAGTCCTTACAGTAAAATATGGGATGATGAGCTAAACAAAGAAGTGGTAATGGTCCACCGGTTCAACTACCCGCAGGCCACTTATTTCCAGGGCGGTTTAATTCCCCTGGATTGGTCTAAGGATGATGTAGGTTACGACAGGCCTTCCCTGGAACTGGTGAATGCCTTTCCCATGAAGGATGGCTCGGCCTGGGAATCACAATCGAGAAGCTACGATACACTGTTTTTTAACAGGGATGACCGGTTTTATGCCAATATTTATTACAACGGAGCTCCTAATCAATATTTAAAGGGAATGCGTGACAGTAAAACCTACCTGTGGACGTATTTTACCTCAATAACGAATTATAACGGTGGTACCGGGCTGGAAGGCGTTCATAATGCAATAACACTGGATCCTTTATGGTCTAACTCCAGTTTTTACCGTATAAAAGCGGTTGATAAAACCCTTGACAAAGGCACTGTTTACAATGCAGGCGTCGACTGGGTTGAAATCCGTTATGCTGAAGTATTAATGAATTACGGAGAATGCGCTAATGAAACAGGTAATACTGCTGCAGCACTCGACGTGTTAAAACAGATCAGGACCCGTGCAGGCGTGCTGCCAGGCATCGCCGGTAATTATGGTATTACAGCCGTGTTGCAGCCCGACATACGCAAGGCATATCAAAAAGAACGGTTTGTTGAGTTTTGTTTTGAAGGTAAACGTTTGAATGACCTGCGCCGCTGGAAGATGTTTGGTTACCTGAGAAGCCTTACTCAACGTCATGGAATCGCCGTATTGCTGAAAACAGGACAATCGGATGTAAGCCCGATGTCGGATATAAACACAGTGTGGAATAAATTTACTTCTACTGTTATTCCAACAGATGCTGTTGATATAGCTATTAAAGATCAGTACTATATTTATGGCATTCCTAAAGCAGTGTTGGATAGAAACCCATTGTTAAAACAAAACAATAACTGGGGTGGCGACTTTGATCCCCTGCAATAGCAATTGAATGAAAGAAAATAAGCGTAACAGGAAGTATTTAACGGCCGGGATAATAATTTGTACATTATTGGGTTTTAACAGGCATGCAGGCGCACAGCACATAGCGTTTACAACCAGGTATTCGTCTGTTAGCATCAATAAAAGCGGATTTATTACCAGTATCAGGGATAAACAAACAAGCAGGGAATACAATCCCCGGGGACTAAGCTCACCATTACTGGCGCTGGAGAAAGAAGGAAAGAATATTTATCCGGTCAGTGCAAAACTACAGGGGAAACAGTTAAAGCTGACTTATCCCAACGGTACAATTGCTACGTTAAAGATCGACCAGAAAAACGACTACCTGCGTTTTGAACTGTTGTCGTTGTTACCACGAAATGGCGTTGACAATGTGATATGGGGACCTTATAAAACCAATATCTCCAAAACCATCGGCGAAATACTGTCAGTAGTAAGAAGTGAAAATTTTGCCATTGGCATACTGGCGCTTAACGACAATACTACCAGCGGTCCGCCCTGTAATGGCGATATGTATCAGTCCTGTTATATCATTCATTCGCCTGACCCGGTGAAGTACCCGCTGCCGGCAAATCTACAGGAAGGTCAACGGTTCCGTATCGGTGGAGATGGCATTAATGATGTGGCATTTTATTCTCACCCGGAAGAGTATTACCGGTATATGAATGGTAATGGCGCCAGCCTGGAGCCGGACTTCGGATCGTCTATCGTATTACACTCGCGCGACCGGAAGAAGCCATACACCATTTTTTATCCGCATTTTAATGATTTCCCCGGGGTTAAATCGCCCCGGCATATGGAGCTGACGCCGGTTGATGTAGACTATATCGGTTCTGCCATCGCCTTTTATGCCTGCCCTGATTCACTTGGATTGCGGACAATTGAACAGATTGTAAAAAATGAAGGCTTGCCCTATATTACCCGGAATGGAAAGTGGGTAAAAGATCCGTCCAATTATCAAACGGATATCGCCTGGTGGGGGCCGCACGACAGCCTGGTTTCCTATGCCGGGCAGCTGGGGCTGAAAGCTGTTCAGGATGAGGGTTTGGGAGAATATTATACGAATCCGGCCAACCGGTGGGCCGATAAAAAAGTGACGCTCAACCAGCAAAAAAGGCCTATCAGTGACTTAACCGCCTTAACCAACAAAGAAGGTGTTGCCTATGGATTGCATACGCTCACGGAATTTATTCAGCCATTTAGCAGCGATGTGCATCCGGTGCCTAACGATGGCTTGTGTACCGTGTTAAAAACCCATATCACCAAAAGGATTAGTGCAAATGATACATTGATACAGGTGGCGGACACCAGTTATCTGAACGAATTTGGCGGTTGGGACGACAACAAGGTGAATGTGTTAAAGATCGGGAAAGAGCTGATCCGGTATAAAGGCGTTACCACCACCAAACCCTATACACTTACCGGTGTAGAACGCGGCGCCCTTAAAACCAATGCCGCCGCGCATAACGCCGGGGATCAACTGGCCAAACTCCAGGTAAACTGTTATGGTGGATTTATCCCCGATATTACGCTGCAGGATGATTATGCGGCCTATTACGCCCGCCTGCTGCACGACGGAGGGATGAACTATATCGACTTTGACGGCTTCGAAAGTTTTACTTACCAGGGACATGGACAATACTCTTTCAAACGTTTTATGAGAGGCATGTTTGACCACCTTAAAGAAATGAATGTGCCGTACGTGAGAGTGATGGGATCCTGCGTTTTTGAAGGAAACTGGCACTACATGAGCGTATGCAATGTAGGGGGTGGTAATAATATGTTTGATCCGGTAAATAATAAATGGGGAATTGAAGGGAAAGACATACGTTATTCTTTCAACGGCAGTTATTTTCCCGCTACTTTTGGGATACAGAATCTGCAGCGTGACTGGACGATACAGGTAGTAGAGAATCTCCAGTGTAAATCCATTGCCTGGGAGGCTACCTATATGCTGGGGTTAAGCCAGGATGCTGTAGAGAAAAGAACCGACAAGCAGGCGATATTCAAAGCTTTCCGGACCTGGGAAAACGCAAAGAATGCCGGTGCATTTGGAGACGCATTGAAAAAAGAAATGCAGGAAGAAAAAAATGTTTATCACCTGGAACAATTGGATGATAATACCTGGAAACTTTACAAGGTAGCGCCAGATGGTGTTTTGGGCAGCCCGGAAATATTGAAGCGCAGCAAAGCAGGTTGATAACAGTTTATTTTACTTATTTGTTTATGGTCAGCGAACGTTTGGTGCTTGGTACTGCCGGATTAGGCGGTGTTTGGGGAAAGGTTGATCCACATCAATCTGTATTAACAATTTTATCCGCACTCGAATCGGGTATAATCGCTATTGATACCGCTCCGGCTTATGGAGATGCGGAGTGCTATCTTGGTCAGGCATTACAGCAATGGGATGGGAAAATACCTGTGATCAGTTCCAAAGTGGGGCGACTCAAATCTTACGCCGCCGACGAAGCCTGTTACGATTATTCAGACAGGACAATGGCGGAAAGCCTGGAGAACAGTCTCCGTACTATCGGTATCTCTTCTCTCGATATCCTGTTTTTACATGATCCTCATGCGATTCCCGAAATGGACGCGAAGCGGATCATTAACAGGCTGATAGCGTTCAGGGAACAGGGATTGGCAAAACGGTTAGGCGTAGGAGGTAATTGGCCTTCCTGGCTGAAAGCATACCTGGATGCCGGCGTTTTTGATGTGGTGATGGAGTTTAACCGTCTTAATGCCTCAAATGTAACCTCACTTGGGGATTCACTGCCTTACTGCCTATCCCGTAACATACAATATTATGCTGCCAGTCCGCTGAACATGGGACTGCTGGGGCGATGTATAGGGTCGTTTAAACAAATGCGCCCCGAATGGCTGCCCGAAGAGGCACTGAAGATGGCCATAGAACTGGAACAAATAGCGGAAAAACACCGTCTTTCCCTATCAGCTATGGCGCATAGGTTCCTCCTGTCTTTACCCTATGATTTTAATATTGTATTGGGACCATCCAATACAGGAGAACTGGTGGCCAGTATTGAAAATTTTAACCAGGGTAAACTACCGGACGCCATCCGGACAGAAATTTTGAATTGCAGTAACGGTAAAAGAAGTTAAGATGTGTAATATCGATCACGAGATCTTTAATATCCGGAGTATACAAATAAGGGAATTAGCCCCGGTGCAGGTGGTTACTCCATTGCAGGACGCCACTATGGGACCGTTTCATGCTTTTGGAATGTCCATGATCACCATTGAAGATGAAAATCACAATATTGGTGAAGCACCGGTGTACAGCAGTTATACCAATATCCTGGAAGCATGCCTCGTGCCTCATTTGCTGTATTCCAATAACCTTTCCTACAGCCAGTTATATTCCAGGTTATACTGGTCTATCCGCAACGAGGGCTTCAGAGGCCCTGCATCTGCGCTGTTGGGACAGGTGGATATGGCATTGCACGACCTGGCTACCCGCCGGCTCGGCGTCCCATTGCATAAATATATGGGCGCCGGCCGGAATGAGGTAAAGGTATATGGCAGCGGAGGAGGCACCAACTATAGTTATGAGCAACTGGAAAAAGAGGTTACCTATTTTACCACAGCAGGGGTAGATTGTTATAAGATGAAGGTGGGTAAGGATTTTGGCATGAACATGAAGGAAGATGTAAAGCGTGTGAAGTTTGTACGTAATCTCCTGGGAAAAAATGTCAGGCTCGCCGTGGACGCCAACCAGATCTGGAGTTGTGATCAGGCGCTCCGGTTTATAGATCAGACAGCCGGGGAAAACCTGGCCTGGTTTGAAGAACCTACGCATTCAGCATCTTTTGACCAGATTGAAGCGCTGTGTAAACAAACGCCTTTGAAAATAGCTTTTGGAGAATCGGAACGGACGGCAAGAGTATTTCCTACGTTGGTAAACATCGGCGTAAGCCATTTGCAGCCGGTACCCGGTCATTTAGCCGGCGTGAAAGAATGGATGGCGGTGAGAGACCTGGCAGCCAAACATAAGATTGATTTTTCTTCCGGCGGATATTCATTGTTTACAGCTTCCCTGATGGCTACTGCGTCTGAACCATGTGAAGTGGAGTACATGTATTCAATTATGTCGGGACTGGAAACGTATTTCGATGTAAAACCGGCATGGAGCAACGGGAAGTTTTTCCTGCCGGAGATGCCTGGTTTGCCTGTCAGGATAAATTGGGGCCACTGTGAAAGCACCGGTCAACTGACCAGGACAAGGATATGGGATAAAAAGAACGTCGGTGAATACAAGCCGATCGTATCTTTGTGATCCTTAAGCATTTTCTGTGAAGATAATATTAACTGGAATTGATTATCTCGTCCTTGTCGTCTATGTAATCGCTTTATTCGCCTTTGGTTTTTACCTTAAATCTTCCCGGTCACAATCGGGTGGAGATATTTTTTTAGGCAGGCGTTCTTTGAAATGGTGGCAGATCGGCTTTTCCATGTTCAGTGCCAACGTAGGCCCGATGATGTTGATAGGCTTATCCAGCCTGGGTTTTTCGCAGGGGGTGGTGGGAGGCAATTTTGAGTGGCTGGCATGGATATTTCTGATGTTGTTGTCTGTATTTTTTATTCCACGTTATATTTCGTCAGGGATCAGCACTATTCCGCAATTCCTGCTTTTACGTTATGGCCGCAGGTCCTATAATTTCCTGGTAGTTTACAGCCTGGTGTCTATATTGTTTGTATGGCTTGGCAGTGCACTGTATGCGGGTGGCCTGGTTATCTCTGAAATTTTCCAATGTTCCCTGCTGGAAGCAGTAGTGTTGACAACCCTCATTTCCACCAGCTATACTGCTATCGGGGGGCTAAAGGCAGTGGTAAGGACCGGCGTTTTCCAGTCGGTGATCATTATTGTTTCTTCCCTGATACTAACGGTATTGGCTATAGGGAAAATTGGTCATGTGGAAGATGCGGCCAAAGCAATCCCTCCCGACTATTGGAAGTTGTTTCATGCCAGGTCCGATCCCGAATATTCCTGGCTCGCTATTGTGGCAGGGTATCCTGTAGTAGCCGTTTACTACTGGTGTGCAGATCAGACGATCGTGCAAAAGGTGTTGGCGGCTAAGACTGTCAAAGAGGGACAACGCGGCATTCTTTTCCTGGCGGCGCTCAAAGTGATTACGCCATTTATTTTTGTATTGCCTGGTATTATTTGTTTTTTATTATACAGAGATATTACCACGCCGGATAAATCTTACATTACGCTCGTCAAAAACCTGATGCCCGCCGGGCTTCGCGGACTCTGTATAGCGGCCCTTATTGCTTCCCTGATCGATACCGTTTCTTCAGGGCTGAATTCTTTCAGTACTGTTTTTACATTGGATGTGGTTACGCAGTTTGTAACATTGAAAGAAAAGGATAAAACAAGGGTGGGGAGATGGATGACCGCCGCTGGCGCTTTTTTGGGAGGAGGTATCGCTGTATTATTTTCTTACTCTGATAAAAGCCTGTTTGAATTAACACAGGGACTTGTGTCTATACTGGCGCCACCACTATCGGTTGTTTTTTTAGCCGGCATATTCTGGAAACGTACCCACCGGGTGGGAGCAGAAACAGTATTGTTTGGCGGCGGATTTCTTTGCCTGGTAATGGGCGTTTGTTACGTATTGAACTATCCGTATAAAGGATTCTGGCCGCATTTCCTGCTACTGTCTGTCTATATCTTTATTTTCCTGGTGATTTTAATGGGGGTGATAACGATGGTTTTTAAGTCGCCCGAAAAAAATCACGTATCATTTACCTTTCCGGATAACGCCGGCTCGGGCATGGATAAATGGCTATGGGCAGGCTGGGGAGCACTGGCTTTAATAATGATCACGATCTATATAGTATTAAACTAACGAATCATGAATAAAATATTACCCGCTGTTTTGTGCAGGATATTACTGTTGACTGCCGTAGTTATATTTACAGCCTGTAATGCATCCCCAAAAGAAGCGGAGCTGCAGGAGCATGTATTTGTGGTGAATATTGTACATGATCCGCAGAAGCTGAAAGCCTATCTCGACTATCATCAGCATATATGGCCGGAAGTGGAAGCAGGCTTTAAGAAAGCAGGCTACCGGAAAATAACGCTTTACCGGTACGACTATCTGTTGGTAATGACCATCAGTGTGCCTGCCGGAGCAGATCTCGGGCAAATGGGAAAAACGGCTGAATCTTATGATAAGCGTTGCGCGGAATGGAACCGGTTAATGGATGGTTATCAGACCGGCGTTGCCGGCGCCGGGCAGCATGAAAAATGGGTGGAGGTATTACCTTTTTACCGGTTCACAAAAGAGTGATTAAAGGTTTTGGGCGCTAATGCCATTTTTTCTCTTTGTCTTCGTATTGCCTGACGAAGTCCCTGGGTGACAATCCTTTGATTTCCTTAAAGTGTTTATTAAAATTTGAGATGTTATTATAGCCACTATTATAACAGGCTTCTGCTACGTTGTGATGTCCTTCCAGTAAAAGTTTGGCGGAATGCCCGATGCGTACTTCCTTTACAAAGTCGATCAGCGTACGGTTGGTGTTGCGTTTAAAAAAGCGGCAGAAAGCTGCCGACGACATGGGAATAAGATCAGCTACGTCCTGTAGTACGATGTCGTCTTTGAAATTTTGAAAGATGTAATCGAATACTTTGTTGATTTTTTTTGCTTCTCCGGAGCTTTCAACGGTGTTGTAGTAAGGAGATGATAATACTACTGATGATTCGGATTGTGCGAGCACGTCCAGCAGGCGGATCATCAGTGCCACCCTGCTTAAGCCCGACACATAGAGCATCTGGTGCATGATCATTTTGGCATCGCGGAGGGTGTTGCCTGTAAATAGTACGCCTTTTGCCGCCTTGGCGAAAAGCAGGTTCAATTGTTTTGCTTCCGGCTTTTCAAGCAGCTCCTTTCCGAGGAAATCAGGAAAGAAATGAATAACCACCGCCTGGGTGGGGATAAGCGGATCTGCCGCCTTGTAATATTGCCAGCAATGTGGCAGGTAACTGCCCAGCAATACCAGCTCCGGCCCGTCGAAATCCTGAATATGATCGCCGATAAACCGTTTGCCACTACAGTTTTCCAGCAGCGCAATCTCAAAATTAACATGCGATTTTAAGGCAGTATATTTTTTTATTTCAAGAATCTCTGACCTTACCGTAAATGACTGGTCCGGCGGAAATGTAAAATTCTCGTATATGTATTGCATCGGATTGTAGGTCTGGTTGTGTGTTACAGGCAATCCAAAGATAATAAAATACGCGGGAAGTTAAAGGCGGCAAAAATAGTAGCCGTAATTGCCAAATTAAAGGTTGGGTTCATATAAAGGGAATCAGACCTTTAGCTGCATTAAACAGCAAATATGTATCGCATTAAAATAAAGTATTTCCTATTGTTCCTGGTGGCCGTTGTCACATCAAACAGCACTTTTTCGCAGTTCCGGGATCCGCAGGTCAACAGGATGCTGCAACAGGTATATGGATCGGTTGCTTTTTTGCAAAGACAATATAATGGCACCAACCTGATAGCGGAAAACGTTTTTCGTTTGAAAGAGGCGCCGGATAACTGGCAACTGGCGCTGAAAGTGAGCCCGGTGAAGGAATACAGCGATGCAATTGATGTGGTGGCAACTTTCAGGCTGACAGCCGGACAGGTAAACGCTGCAACCGTAGCGATGAAATTTGACTTCAGCAACTGGAGCCCCGCCAATTATGTACTGGTGCCGGCTTCGCTTTATAACGGCAACCGCTATCGCGCTATAGGGAATGGTTATAATCCCGACTATCCGCGTGATATGTATTATAACCCGCAGGTGCCGCTAACGATTTCAAATAATCCCCGTTTGTCGATAGAAAATGATCAGGCTTCCCTGGTAGAATTGCAAACAGGTAGTATGGCCACTCCCGCCGTTTGTTTTTTTTCTCCGGCTGAACAAATGGGCTTTATCCTATTAACAACGCAACAAACAAAATGGGGAAACAACGGGGTTACCATCACCGAGAGTGCTCATAAAGACCATTTTTCTTTTGACCTATCAGCACCCGCCATGCGTAAGCTGGCTGCCGGCTTCGGCGACTTTCACCTGAGCGGTGATAAGGCGCCGGACTGGAAGGCCGGCGACGAAGTATCGCTGCGTTTCCGGTTGTATGTGTTTAAGGCGCCAGATATCCCGGCTTTGCTCACTAAATTTTTTAAAGTAAGAAAAGATATCCCGGACCATGCTGCTCCCCGGAACCTGGTACCGATGAGCAAGTTACTGGAACTGGGAACAGGCATATGCAGCAGTAATTTTACGCAGCAGCAGGCCGGCAATTATTATAAACCGGAGAACAGCAACGATTTTCAGCTGGGATGGGTGAGCGGCATGATCAACACCTATCCGATGCTATCGCTGAACGACGAAAAGGAACGCAAAAGAGTCTGTGAGGAACTTGATTTTGTAGTTCACAGATTGCAGGGTAAAAGCGGTTATTTTTACGGCGGCATAAAAGCAAACGGAGAAATCACAGGAGAGAAGATGTCACGGGATTTCCCGGAAGTGCAGGCACTGGTGCGGAAGAACGGGGATGCCTTGTTTTGGTTGATGAAGCATTTGTTGTTGTTCAGGGAAAGCGGGCATGCTGCCATGATAAACAAAGATTGGGAAGAGGCAGCAAAAAGACTGGCTGGCGCATTTGTAAAAACCTGGCAGAAGCATGGTCAGTTTGGCCAGTATATAGCGCCTGAAACAGGAGAGGTGGCAGTATTTAATTCTACTGCGGGCGCCATCGTCCCGGCTGGCATGGCCCTGGCAGCGAACTATTTTAACAGGGCCGACTGGCTGCAAACAGCAGCAGCATCTGCGGATTATTATTACCGCCGCGATGTAGCAGGGCAGGGGCTTACAGGTGGCGATTGCGGGGATATTTCGCAGGATGCCAATTCAGAATCGGCTTTTGGATTCCTGGAGTCTTTAATGGCATTATATAAATATACCGGAGATCACAAGTGGCTGTCGATGGCCGAAGTACAGGCAGCCCTCTGCTCCAGCTGGACCCTGTCTTATGCACCGGTTTTTCCTCCGTCGAGTACCATCGGGAAATTACAGGCCAATATGACGGGGGCTGTTTGGGCCAGCATTCAAAATAAACATGCCGCACCGGGCATCTGTACTTCCTCCGGCGACTATCTTTTTAAATTGTTCCGGGCTACCGGAAAATCATTGTATGCAGATTTGATCAGGGATATCCAGCACGCACACACGGAGGCGGTTAATATGCCAGGCCATATTACCAGCAATTACCTGGTGGGATCCTCTATGGAGCGCATTCAGCCAGGAGATGCAGAAGGGAAGGAGAGCACCGGGAATTTTATATACACCCGCAATTCCTGGACAGAAACCAACGGAATGCTGATGGCACTTGAACTACCAGGTATTTATGTGATCAGCGACAAATCAAAATGCTATGTTTTTGACCACGTGGAGACGACAATTATTAAGAAAGATAATAAAGGACTGGTGATCCTGTTGCATAATCCAACGGCTTATGATGCCAGTGTGACCGTTATGTCGGAAACCAGCCTGGAAGCAAAGCAACCTATGGGTTATACGGCCTTCCTCCGTTGGCCAAAAGTACTGGTGAAGGCTGGTGGCAAAGCGAGGGTGTCTATTTCAGGAAAAGAGGTAAGATGCCTGTAAAGCATACGATACCAAATAGCTACTAACCTGAACAAAAGCCACGTGATAAGAGTTAGTATATTTTAAATAAATAAAAACGTTATGGAGCCCAATATTAAAAACCATCCCGTGGTTTCGGAAGAAGAATGGCTGAAAGCCCGGATCGAACTGCTAAAGGCCGAAAAGGAGCTTACGAGGCATAGTGATGAGGTAGCGCGGCGCCGTCAGGAGTTGCCGTGGGTGAAGGTAGACAAAGCATATAGCTTTGATACAGATAATGGGAAAGCCTCGCTCGCTGATCTCTTTTGCGGGCGGTCACAACTGCTTATTTATCATTTCATGTTTGGGCCGGAGTATGAGGCCGGGTGCCCGTCGTGCTCGTCGATTGCAGACGATTTTAATGGTTTCGCAGTTCACCTGGCTAACCACGACGTGATGCTCATTGCCGTGTCGCGGGCTCCGCTGGCAAAGTTGCAGGCGTACAAGCAGCGGATGGGCTGGCATTTTCCCTGGGCCTCGTCCCTGGAAAGTGATTTCAACTACGATTTCAAGGTGTCATTCACCGCGGAGCAGCAACGTTCGGGCGCCGTAGCGTACAACTATCGCACAGGGAACGTGACCTCCCGTGCCAATGAAATTGAAGCATTTCAGGAAGCGCCGGAAGCCGGAAAGCGGATTGCTGCGACCGTAGGCACAGATTGGGCTACGTATACCCGTGAGGCGCCCGGTATGAGCGCCTTTGTGTTGAGGGATGGGGTGGTTTACCACACGTACTCAACATATGAGCGCGGACTGGACGGGCTTTGGGGCATGTACCAATGGCTGGACCGGGCGCCGCTGGGCCGCAATGAAACCGGGAATACCATGTGGTTCCGCCGTCATGATGAGTACGGGGATAAGGAGAAAGGAGGCAGCTGCTGTTCTTAAATTAATTTGCTCATTTTAGTTTTCTAAAGATCTCCGGTATTGTTTCTTTATCAATGCTCTCCATATCCACCAATTTTAGTGATTTTACCATCTTAAGCGTACTGGTTTTGTAATGCTGGAAGTGGGGTGTTTGTAAATGAGACCGGTAGGCCGCTTTGTTGGCATATATCTCTATAATCCTGAGTTGTGTTGGATTTAACTGCTGGAACATGGGGAAGATAGCAATTACGCCCGGTTCTATTTTTACCGATGCCGCTGCTTCCGTTTTCAGAATGGAGGTATATTCTTCCAGGTATTCCGGCACAATTTCAATTTCTGAAATCCGCACCATCATATCCGGTTCAATTACCGGAATAGCTGGCTCCGACAAGAGCTTTCGCAACGAATTTGCCTGGTTCCTCCCTACGCTTTTTTCTATCAGGCCGGCTACTTGTGCTAATTGTCCGGTTGTGATACCGGTGTTCATTCCCATCTTTATATGCGACTGCAACTGCGGCCCCACTCCCTGCATTGCCGCCAGGGCAGCAATGGTGACCAGTTCCCTTTGCTGGTAGGTCAGCACATCACTGTCGAAAACATCCGCAAAAAGATGCTCTTTCAAAAATGCGTCGATGCGTGGCGCAAACTCACCAAACCCTGGCGCCGGCCTTGCTTGCGGCATTTGGGTCAGCGTTTCCAGCACTTTCCGGCCCTGTTCATATTTGTTGCTGCTATCGCTGGTTAAAACAATTTCCTTTCCTTGTTTGTCACTAATGCCCTTCGTTTTTCTATCTTCCAGCACAGTCATGAACGTGGTTATGCCGTTCAAACTCCGGGGAAATCCGCAATAGGCGTAAAGCTGTACCAAAGCCTCCTTGATTTCGTTAATCGTTAGCCCGGCATCTAATCCGGCGTTCAGCTGCTCTTTTAATCCGTTTAAATCACCGGTGGCAGTTAAAGCGGAAACAGCTACCAGGCTTTGCTGCTGAACCGTTAATTCCTGACCGGTTAAATTGCGTTGTTGCGCGTTCATGTTCGTTGTACTTAGTATGAAAACAAAAAGAATTATTATTTGTAGAAAGATGCCGGTGTTACAGCGTCTTTCTGAAATATCTATATAATTCATAATCAGTATATTAATTTCAGCTTGTTCTGTTAACTGCTAAAGTCATTCACATTACAAATGTCGTTACCAGCCATTGAATTGCTTTATATAAAATACCGTTTTATTTACCAGTTTTACCGATTTACTTTCAGCTGGATGGTGGAAGGAAGGGGTTTTGTTAAATTTCAGGGGATATATGGGGTATACGCAGTTTTTCTGAAAAATATCAAATGTGGTGATATGAGATATGGCTGGTAATTGAAGAAGCCAATGGCCGGCTGTTTGATGCGAACAACGCAATTAACGATATATCCCTTCAGTTAGGATTTAAGTATCAGCAGCATTTTACGCGGTTATTTAAGCAAAAAACCGGTATAAAACCAAACGAGTTCAGGAATCTGAATTGACAAGACAGCCGGCCGGATCTGCCACACTATTTTTTCTCCTCAATACGATACAACCCTGCACCGTGACTGGCAATAACCGGTGAAAAAGTACCGGAAAAAGTGCCTGCTTTTTTATCGGACCAAAGGTCGGTAATCTTGCAGGAGCCGGTAATTCCGAGTGTACTCAGATCAACAGTAACAGGCATGGCCTGCGTTGAAGGATGGTCCGCGGTATTAAATACGGCGAGGTATTTGGCGCCAGTTGCCGGATCTTCGGCCATCCAGGCAGCTTTATCTTCTTCCGTAAAAAGCGGACGGTTGTTGGTACTGGTATTTAATACTTTCAGTACGTTTTTATTGGTGAGCAGGGACAAGGTAAAAGGATCATTGTCTGGCAGATTACCACCAAACATTAGCGGCGATTTAAAAATCGTCCATAACGTTATCAGGGTGTATTGCTCATCTTTTGTAAACCCGCTCATACGCGGATGTCCACGTTCCGCACGTATCCCGATGCGGCCGAGTGGGAGCATGTCGCCATCGGGATAAGCGCCGGGCGCTCTCCATTTATTCCAGCGCTCAAATACTTTAAAGTGTTCCTTTAATTGTTTCCAGTTGTCCCAGAAGTCGCCTACTGTGCGCCACATATTGGCGTATTGCTGAACATGCGCTGCGTGTTCAATTGGCGTTTCGCCGGGGGATGTGCTCAACACTATTTTCCGTCCGGTGCGGTCTATTGCTTTCCGGATCATTTCTATTTCACCCGCAAAATAAATAGGGGAAGACAGGTCATCTACTTTTACAAAGTCCAGTCCCCAATCAGCATACATTTCAAAAAGGGAATTGTAATACGCCTGTGCGCCTTCTTTTTCAGGGACAACGGTATACATATCGTGCAGCCAGAGGCACTGCCCCTCTTTTGAGTGGATATCAGCTGCTTTTACTGTGGTACCTTTCACGGGCGTATTTTCCATTACCGCTTTCACTGGTATTCCCCTCATAATATGAATACCAAACTTTAATCCTTTGCTGTGAATATAGTCGGCCAGCGGCTTAAATCCCTGGCCGTTTTTGGCAGATGGAAAGCGGTTTACTGCCGGAACAAATCTTCCGTATTGATCCATATTATATTCAGGATCTGTTTCATTATAGCCATGCGATTTATCGTTGCTGACATACCACCTGATGTCCACTATAATATATTCCCAACCAGATGATTTTAAGTATTTGGCCATGTAGTCGGTGTTGGCTTTTACCTCCGCCTCCGTTACCGTGGGGCCATAGCAATCCCAGCTGTTCCAGCCCATTGGCGGGCCGGGCGCCCATTTATGAAAGTCCTGGCTTTGTGCATGCTGCCTGAATAATATCGTGGCAAGGATGATAACCGCTGTTAATCGCATCATGTTAAATCTCTACGTGGTGATGACTAATGTGGAAGATGACTACCGAAGGGTGAAAATAAGAAAATTATAATTATAATTGTCAATTTAACACTTTATTTTTCAGTGCCAGGAACAACGGTCTCCGGAGGTAGATTATACACTTCAGCTGCATGCCGGTTAACAGATAAAATCACGCCGTGTCATCCGCAGTATATTGCTTTAAAATATCCATTGACGGGGCAAAGAAGAGGCTTCCGGTATGGGCAGTACTGAAATCAAGGATCCTGTCGTAGTTGCCGGCCGGCACCCCGATAAACATCCGTTCCAGCATTTTAAAGGTGGTGCTGAACGTATTTGCATAAGCAATGAAATAGGTGCCGACCTCATTTTTGCCGGGATTTCCAAAGGCCATATTATCCCTTACTATTTTCAGTTCATTACCATTGTCATCATCCAGGTTCGCTAATGCGCTATGGGAATTATCGGGTTTTATGTCGTCAGGCATCTCAATGTCACTGATCTTATAACGGCCAATTACTTTTTCCTGTTCTTCGGTAGTGAGCTTTGTCCAGCCGCCCATATTGTGCAGGTACTTCTGAACAAAAAGGTAGCTGCCTCCTTTATAAACAGGGTCTTCATCGCCCACCAGGGCGAAATACTGCCGGTCGTTACCCACCGGGTTTTCCGTGCCATCCACGAAGCCAAGAATAGAACGGCCATCCCAATACCTGAAACCATGTACTTCTTCCAAGCAATCTGCCACGGGTGATAATACGGCTGTTATGGCAATGAGCATATCAAAGCAGATGGACATGTCGGTTGACCGTAAGTGAAAATGCAGATCTCCGGGGGTGGCAACAGCGGTATGTTTTGCGCCCACCAGCGGTTCAAAATTTCTTAATTCCTTCGGAACAGGTTGGGGTAAAGATAGCTTCAGCCATGCCTCGTAACCAATACCCATTACGCAGGTGGCGCGGCCACCGGGCGCCCGTATGATGAAGGTGTGATTGAGATTAGCTACCAGGGCACAGAGCTTTTCGAAAGCAGGTTTAATTTCCATTCCCTCCTTAAACTTCCAGACCGCGAATATGGTGTTATTGTTGGGGTAGTCGGTGACGTTCTGTGATTCATGCGGTTTTGCACTGCTCATATTAAAAATGGCTTTTCGTTAATTTAAACGGAGGCCCGCTTTACAGGGGCCGTTAATAATTTACCAGTGACTTCAAAAATAAACATTGGCAACGAGATGCGCGTGTCAAATTCAGGAGATGCTAAAAAGAAAAAGCCCCGGAAATTATTCCGGGGCTTTTTCTTTTTATGTGATGGCTTTAATACCCGTCGTTTTGAATCAGTTCCGGCGCATTCCGGTCTATTTCCGTTTGCGGAATAGGCCAGAAGTCATAATTGGCCTTGTATTTAGTTTTGATAGTTGGTTGCAAAGGATTAGGTACAAAACCATCCAGTTTTTGCACCGCAATGCCCCAGCGTCTCAGGTCGAAATACCGGATGCCTTCCAGCGCAAATTCCACCCGTCTTTCATGACGGATCCGGTCGCGCATGGCTGCCTGGGATAACCCGGCTGGCAGGTCTGGCATATTGCTGCGGTTTCTGACTAGCTTGATGGCGGTATACACGGAGGCGTCCGGCCCGGTGGCTTCATTCTGCGCTTCTGCATACATGAGCAGAATATCGGCATAACGGAGCAGTACAAAGTCGTTGTCGTCTATAGTGCCGTAGTCGGGGTCAGTGAGACTGGGGTCCAGCCATTTTTTTACAGCATAGTAACCGGCCGTCCAGCTGTCTTTTCCGGGCGTGGCAATTGCCAGGGCGCCGGTGAAGGGCCATCCCTGTGCTTTGGTGTCGCCGGGGAAGAAGAACGTCAGGCGCATGCGCGGATCGCGGTTTTCAAACGGTTTTCCTTTCACGTATACGGCCGAGGAGGCGGTGTCTTTACCATCTGCTGCTTCGTATTCATTGATCAGGTCCTGCGTGCCCTGTTCTCCTTTCCAGCGCTGGAGATTTACAGAAATAGCCACATCCTGGTGCAGGATGTTGGGACGCTGGTATTTTACGGAGAACATAATTTCTTTGCTGTTGTTCTGATCGGGCTTATAAAAGTTGCCGGCATAGCTGGCAAGGAGACTGAACTTGTTGCCCGTCATAATTTCCTTGGCCAGTGCGGCCGCTTCTGCATAACGCTTCTGAAAAAGGAGCACTCTTACTTTGTATCCCTGGGCAGTAGCTTTTACGGCGTGTCCATTGGTATAACCGGCATCTGGCAGCGAGGCGATAGCCAGATCCAGGTCGGCCAGCACCAATTTTAATACTTCTGCCCGGTCGGATTTAGCCCTGGTGGATTTATAGTCTTCCTTGAAAGGATCATCTGTAAAGATGATGGTGTTGCCATAGAGCTGCGCCAGCCAGAAGTAGTTAAATGCCCGCAGGAAATAGGCTTCTGCTTTATATTTTGTTAGCTGGTCGCCGCTGAGCACTTTATCTACGTTCGCCAGGAAAGAATTGGCTGCCGCTATTGCCTGGTAGCAGTTACTGTAATAAGAGTACACAAAATCGCCGGATTGAGGAGTAATGCCGGAAGTAAGGGCGTTTAAACCTCCTCCGTAATTATATTGGCCATAGGAATCGTCGGTGAAATTATCCCAGGCGAAAACGGTAAACTGTGAGGTAGCATAGCCTCCGCTGTTGGCGTAGAGGTAGTTGTACAGGCCGGTGAGCGCCTTATCCGCATCCTCAGGTGTTTTCCAGAAAAAAGCTGATGCCAGTTTATCCGGAGGCGTTACATCCAGCAGATCCTTGTTACATCCGCTGCACAATATAAAGGCCGTAGTGGTGATTGTTACTATTAATTGCTGAAACTTTTTCATAACTGAATCTTTTAACAGAGAAATTAAAACTGAACCATGGCGCCAAACGTGTATGTTTTGGTTTGCGGATAAGTAACATAGTTACCGTCTCCTACACGCTCGGGATCAAGCCCCGGAAATTTGCTGATCGTAAATACATTTTCAGCGGTGAAAAACACCCGCAGCGATTTCATGCCTATCCTGGCGATGGTGGCAGCGGGCAGGTTGTAGCCCAACTGTACATTTCTGAGTCTGAGGAAAGAAGCATCCTTCAGGAAATAAGTGGAGGCATAGTTCTGAACAGGAGCATATCCGTCGGCAACATATATTTTAGGCATGGTGGTGCTGGGGTTGTCCGGCGTCCAGCGGTTCCGCCAGTCTGTTGTAGGTACAGAACCCTGCCGGAATGGTTCTATTCCCCATCCGTTGACATAAATCTTTTGTCCCTGCGAAGCATAGAATTGTGCGCTCAGATCAAAGTTTTTCCACGAAGCGCCAAGATTGAATGCATACTGGAAACTAGGATATTTCCCGTTTGTATAAGTGCGGTCTTTATCATCAATCACACCGTCGCCATTCACATCTTTAATTTTGAGGTCGCCGGGGGTGGCGTCTACAGGTTGTTTGGGCGATTTGGCAATTTCATCTGTGCTCTGGAAGATACCATCCCACTGGTAAAGGTAGTATTCATCCAAAGGATGTCCTTCTTCCCGGATGGTAGTACCACTGATCTCGCGTTTGCCAAATTCTTCCAATACATTTTTATAACGTTGGAAATTAGCGCCGATATACCAAGTAAAGTTTTTGCCGATCTTATCGTTGTATTGCACGTTGAATTCAAATCCTTTGTTTCTCACCGCTCCGTTATTGATAATAGGTGCGGCTAATCCCAGCCACAGGGGCACCTGGGAGCTGCGGAGGATATCAAAGGTGTATTTATTGAACCAGTCGCCGGTAAAGGTAAGCCGGTTATCGAACGCGGTGAGATTAAGACCAATATCCAGCACGCGGGTAGTTTCCCAGGTAAGGGTGGGATCTATAATCTGGCTGCCGGTAAACCCGGTGGAAACGTTGGAGCCGAAAGCATAGGGTCTGTTATCGAGTGTGGACTGATAAGGATAGGTACCGATGTTCTGGTTGCCCAGCTGTCCCCAGGAAGCGCGTATCTTCAAATCGTTTATCCAGGAAATATTTTTCATAAAAGATTCTTCCGAAGCGCGCCATGCACCGGAAAATGAATAGAACAATCCCCAGCGGGTATCTGAAGGCAGCCGGGAAGTACCATCGTATCTGACGCTGGCGCCGAAGAGGTATTTATCTTTATAATCATAATTCGCATTACCATAAAAAGAGCGGATCGCCCAGGTGCCGGAGGTACCGTTATTGGCCTGGCCTTCTGTAGGCCCTGCATTCAGTTCTCTCAAAAAATTGGTGGGAAACTGCGTGCGGCTGGCGTTGAGGGTATCGGCTTTGTTTTGCTCTTGCTGATAACCTGCCAGTGCGGAGAGGTTATGGTCGCCGAATTTATTTTTGTAGGTCAGCTGGCTGTAATAAACGGTGTAGATATTGCCGGTATTACCCACTGTCAGCCCCGGAGTGCCATCATCAAGTAATCCGGCGGGGCTCATGTCGCTGAAATAATAGGTAGGTATAACGGGTCTGAAATCACTGTATTTGTAGTTGCCGTAATTCATGCCTGCCCTGTTTTCCCATTTTAGTCCATCTACGATATCCACATCGAGGGAGAGATTTCCCTGTGCGTAGTAGTCGTTTGTCTTCACCCGGATATCTTCATCTACAATGGCTACAGGGTTTTTATTACCCAGTTCATTGGAGTAGGCTTTTTTAATCCATTTTCCATCGCTGGAGGCAGGGTAGAGGGGCGACTGTGCCAGTGCAGACAGAAACATGTCGCCTGCACCGTTTTCAGGATATTTCCTGTCGGCGTACCGCATCTGCACATTGGTACCGATGGTCACCCTTTTATTAATGCGGGAGCTGAGGCCCAGGTCCAACGTATATTTTTTGTAGTCGAAGCCGATCAGTACACCTGGCTGGGTGCTGATACCCAAACCAAGACTGTAAGTAGTACTTTCTTTCCCCCCGCTCATGTTCAGGTAATGGTTCTGGGTATATGCGGTGCGAAAGATATCATCCAGCCAGTTGTGATTAGGATATTTCACACGGTCGGTGGCCTGTTGGTATAAATCAATCTGTTGCTGGGTATAGAGCGGCGCCAGACCGGAATTAGTGCGGGCTTCGTTGGACAGTTGCATGTATTCTGCCGAGTTGGAAATCGTCTCCGGCAGTTTGGTTGCCTTCGAAACACCGAGGTTATACCCGTAAGTCAGCGAAAAACCGCTGCGTCCTTTTTTTGTTTTCACCACAATTACACCGTTGGCGCCGCGGGAGCCATAAATGGCGGCGGAGGCGGCATCTTTCAACACAGAGATAGATTCGATGTCGTTAGGATTTAAAGCGCTCAGGCTTCCCGGTAAACCATCTATCACAACGAGCGGGTCGTTACCTGCGCCGCTGAAGGTACTGATGCCGCGAATGCGTAATTGGATATTTTCATTTCCCGGTTCGCCTGAGCCCTGGGTTACCTGCAATCCGGGTAATTGTCCCTGTAACAGCGATGCCGGGTTGGTGGCTACCCGTTTGTTCAGCTCTGCGCCGGAAATGGTGGCCACCGCACTGGTGAGTTTATGTTTTTCCTGTGTGCCGTAACCTACTACCACCACTTCATTTAATCCCGATACATCTTCTTTCAGGATAATATTGAAGGAAGACTGACCGGCAACAGGTACTTCCTGCCTGAGAAAACCGATGGCAGATACCACCAGGATCGCGTTTTCCGGTACCTGGAGCGTAAATAACCCTTCCGGCGTTGTTAATGTACCGATGGTGGTTCCTTTTACCTGCACGGTCATGTTGGGCAGCGGACGGCCTTTTTCATCCACTACCTTTCCGCTGATCTTTTTGGTTTGTATCCGCTCGCCGGCGTTTTTGAATACCACCATGCTGTTATCCAGGATGGTATAATGAAGACCGGTTTTGAGCGCTACCGCATCGAGTACGTCGCGGATATCCACTTTTTCCATGGTGAGACTGAGCCTGGGTGTTTTCTCTGTTTCGTTGTTGCTGTAATAAAACGTGTAGGTCGTTTTTTTCTCGAGATAGCGGAATACTTTCTCAATATCTGCGTTAACGAAGGAAACGGATATCGTATTCTGCGAAAACCCTGCTGCAGTGGCCTGGAAAAACAGCAGGAACAATACACCGGTAAATTTGATCATTAGAAATAATTTTCGTCCATTGCAATGTAAGGCGAACGTGGTTTGTTTTATTGCTATTTTCATAACCTGGAAGTGAGCTTATAAATCAATAAATCTGGATTCTGTGGAGGTCCGTAACGGAAGTTCCGGGCATAGCGGGTCCGCTAGGGAGGTCGCTCCCCAATTATGATACTATTTTTCATAACTTCTGGTTTACTTGATTGTCACTATATCATCCTGAATGGAATAATTGAATGGTTGAATATTCTGGAGTACCTCCAGCAGCTTTTCAATAGAAATATTATCTGCCCGTCCGGAAAATCTTAATGTGGCCAGTTGTTCATTCTCGATGATAATTTTGACACCATACCAGCGTTCCAGTCGTTGTGAAAGCGCCTGCAGCGACTCGTTACGGAATATGAGTTGATTATTCATCCAGGCAGTTTCCATCACATGAATAGTATCTGTTGATGAAAGAACAGATAGTGGCTGACGTTCAATTTTTGTTAGTTTATTATTACCTGGTCCGGTGGTGCTGCTATTTTTTTCTGCAGGATCGTTGATTGTTTTCCGGAGAATTACTTTTTGGTTGGGCGTAACCTTCAGCACTTTATTTTCATCCGCCACGGTTACTTCTACGGCCCCTGAAATCACCGATGTTTCTTCAAAATCCTCTTCTTTATAGGACCTGACGTTAAATGCGGTACCCAGTACCCTGATATCCATTTTCTGCGCGTGGATGATAAACGGGCGGTTAGGCGCCTGCTTTATATCAAAATATGCTTCCCCGCTGAGGTATACTTCCCTTTTGGCTTTATCCAGTTTTTCCGGGTACTTTAAAGTGCTGCCGGCGTTGAGCCAGATAATGCTGCCATCAGATAACCGGATCTTTGTTTTCATACCGGCATCGGTAGACACGATCTTATACCCGGGATGTTGCTGATACAGGTAAATAAAGGTGAGCATGGCGGTTATGCCCAGCATGGCTACGGCTACTGACAACTGGTATTTATAGGCCTGCAGGAACTTTTTGCGGGAGCTTTTCCCGGTTAAAGCCGGTTCGGCAGTGATAGTTCCCATCACCTTATCTATCAGCGCGTCCGTATGCGCATCTTCGTCAGTGGCCGGTATTGTTTTAAAAGACAGCTGGTCCAGCTGTCCCGCCCGGAGCCAATCTCCCGGATGCTCCAGCAGGAGCTTGTCCAGTTCCGTTTTTTCTTCGGAGGAAATCTCACCGCTCCAATGCAGTGCCAGTAATTCCCATAATCGTTTGGTCATTTACAGAAAGTATGATTTCAGTTGATTCCCTATTAAGACAACGCAAAAAAGGAAAACAATTAAACCGGGTAGAAAAAAAATCAGGAATAAGAATATTGGATGGAGGAACCCAGTGCTGCCCATATTTTTTTCAGGGCGATGGTCATCTGTACATTTACGGTAGCCTTGGAGAGATCCAGTAGGGTGGCCACCTGTTCATAGGAGAGTCCTTCTTCTTTTACGAGAATGAATATCTGGCGGCAGCGGAGGGGTAAGGAACTGATGGCGGCATTGATATACGACAGCTGTTCTTTACTGATCATAATGTCTTCGGGATTTTTGGAGGTTACCCGGTTCACCTGGATTTCCCAGGCGGTATGGTGCGTCGTGCGGCGGCCATTGCTTTTCAGATAATTGAGCGCCGTATTTTTGACGGCCTTAAAAAGATAATACCGGATGTCGTCAGGGGCAGTTGCCAGCAGTCTTTGTTGCCATATTTTGATAAATACATCTGCCACAATTTCTTCTGCTTCTGCCTCATTACCAACAATATTACCCGCAAAATGTTTCAGGGAAGGAGTGAATGCCTTCATCATTTGTTTAAACGATGAAAGATCCCCTGTTACCCAAAAAGAAGTATAATCGTGGTTTTGACTGCTCATAATAATGACCAAACCAAGTTACCCCTTCTTTAGATAAGTACACTATGCAGGATTACCTAATTTTGATATTATATTATCATAAGTGATGATTCCGGCCTTTTAGTATTATCCTGGTGTTCAAAAGCGGACATTTTCTGTCCCAAAAATGAACAAACCGGTATTTATGACGCAGCCACATCGTTGTAAATCAAGCAAATAGGTATCCGGCATTGTCTTGGGGTAACATTCCCGCAAATCCTGTACGTTGCAGTCCGGGAATCATCAATGCATTATGATCAGAAATTTCTTCAAAGTCGTTTGCCGGAACCTGTTGCGTAACAAAGGTTTTTCAGCCATCAATATTACGGGCCTTGCTGTGGGCATGGCTGCTGCAATCCTTATTCTCCTGTGGATACAGGATGAAAGGAGTTACGATGGGTTTCACGCCAACAAAGACAGGATATACGAAGTATGGAATCGCGTGCCCATTGATGGAAAGGTCTCTTACTGGAATACAGTATCTGCATTAACAGCCCGTGCGGTGGAAAAAGATCTGCCCGAAGTAGAGCGTGCGGTGAGGGTAGGTTCCAATAATGCGTATCTTCTTTCCGTAGGGGATAAAAAAATAATAAAGTCCGGCATCCTGGTGGATACCGGTTTTTTTCAGATGTTCAGCTTCCCCATGCTGAAAGGTGATCCTGCTACTGCGCTGAATGATGTGCATTCGGTAGTGCTTACCGAAAAAACGGCAAAAAGTTTATTTGGCAGTGAAGATGCCATGGGGAAGATCATTAAAATTGAGAATAAAGATAACTTCACTGTTACCGGTATTTTAAAAGATCTGCCTGGCAATACCAGATTCGATTTTGAATACCTCTTACCATGGTCATATTTAAAATACAGGGAAGGCACGGATTTAGGCTGGAGCGATAACAGTACGCCTACTTATGTACTACTGAAGCCCAATGTAAGTTATGCTGCTGCAGCAGCTAAAATAAAAGATTTAAAGCAGCATTACAGTGATGAGGCAAAAACAATGAAATGGGAGATGTTTATTTACCCGCTTGAAAGGTGGCGATTGTATTCGAGCTTCAGCGATGGCGGGGAAGATAATGGGGGCCGCAGCACATTCGTGAAAATATTCAGTATTATCGCGGTGTTGATATTGTTAATTGCCTGTATCAATTTTATGAACCTGAGCACTGCCAGAAGTGAAAAGCGGGCGAAGGAGGTAGGCATACGAAAAGTAGTGGGGGCACAGAAGAGTTCCCTTATCAGCCAGTTTATCGGGGAATCTGTTTTTATCTCATTTCTGGCCGGAATAGTGGCGATCCTTATTGTTCAGATAAGCCTGCCCTTTTATAGCCAGCTTACGGATAAAAAACTGTTTATAGATTTCGGCAACATCTATACCTGGATAGGGTTTATTGGGTTTATTCTCTTTACGGGTTTGCTGGCCGGCAGTTATCCCGCGTTCTTCCTTTCCTCTTTCCAGCCTGTTAAAGTATTAAAGGGCACGTTTAAAAAAGCGAATGCGCTGGTAACGCCACGGAAAATACTGGTGGTATTACAGTTCACATTCGCCACCGTTCTTATCATCTGCACTATTATTGTAAAGCAGCAAATCGACTATGCCCGTGACCGGGAAACAGGTTATAATAAAGATAACCTGGTGTATCATTTCATGACGGGTGATATATCCAAAAACTATGCACTGATAAAAAATGAATTGCTGGAATCAGGTGTTGCGAAGTCGGTTACCAGAACAAATTCCCCCCTTACGGAACGGTGGAGCAATGGGTGGGGCCAGAACTGGCAAGGAAAGGACCCGAATGATAAAACATCTTTCGACCGGTATTTAGCGGATGAGGGATTGGGCGCCACCGCGGGGTTACAGTTTATTGAAGGCCGTGATTTCGACCTGAAAAAATTCCCCACCGATTCAACCGGGCTGATTGTAAATGAGTCGTCGCTGAAAGTATTGAAGTTCAAAGATCCGATTGGAAAAGTAGTAAATGATCTTGGCATCGACTGGCACATTGTAGGGGTTATTAAAGATTTTATTCTTACCAGTCCTTATGAGCCAACAAGACCGATATTGATCTGCGGCGCCAAAAGTGCTTTTATGAATTTCCAGGTGGTGCAGATGAAGTTAAACGGGGATCATTCTACTGCTCAAAATCTTAAAAAGGTGGAGGCTATTTTCAGCAAGTATAACCCCGATTATCCGTTTGAGTATAAATTTGTAGACGAAGCTTATGCGAAGAAATTTGATAATGAACAACGCCAGGGAACTTTAGCTGCTTTATTTGCGGGGCTGACCATTTTTATATCCTGCCTTGGTTTATTTGGTCTTGCTACCTATATGGCGGAAAGCAGGATCAAGGAAGTGGGGGTGCGGAAGGTACTAGGTGCTTCTGTCACCGGCATCACTACTTTATTAGCGAAAGATTTTGTAAAGCTGGTGATTATTTCATTTGTGATAGCAGCGCCATTATCCTATTGGAGTATGTATAAATGGCTGCAGTACTATGAATACCGCGTGGCCATTCACTGGTGGGTATTCGCACTTGCGTGCATTTTATCAGTAGCAATTGCCATAGTAACGGTCAGCTACCAGGCGATCAAAGCGGCTTTGATGAACCCGGTGATAAGCCTGAGAAAGGAATAAAGGAAAGAGCGTTTGTCAGGCTGTGGATGAACATCGCTCTTACCACTTCATTTCCCCGGTGTTTACTTTCGCGCCTATCTGCAGGGCGGTTTCAAAAGTAAGTTCAGGATATTTGGCTTTTAACGCCGCTATCAATGCCTCCGAAATTTTATTGCTTTTCAGCGCTTCTCCGTAAAACTGTATATAGTTTTTGGTGTGCGTTACAGCAGCCATGCTGAAGGGAGTTCCTGCTTTGGCATGGGCAGGCACCACGATGGCCGGATGAAGTGCCGCTATTTTGTCTAACACTGCCAGCCATTCTTTGCGGGCATCTTCACTGGCTGAATCTGCCATCCAGAGATGAAAGCTGGTGCCAAATACATTTATTCCGCCAACAACGGCCTTAATAGATGGTATCCATACAAAAGTCCGCGATGGAAATTCCTCCAGTCCGGTAACTACTAATTTTTGTCCTTCCAGCTCAATGCTGTTCCCTTCGACCACCTGCGGAATGATAACGCTGGAAGTAATGCTGTTCCCCAATCTTTCACCCCATACTGCCAGCTTTTTTTGTGCCGTGGCTTTGATATGTGCTACCGTTGCGGGGGAAGCATAAGCATTTACAGATGGAAAGTATTTTTTGAATACTTCCAGGCCAAAGTAAAAATCAGGATCGCCATGGGAAACATAAATAGTGGTTAAATTTTTACCGGATGCCTTTATTTCCTGTGCTACTTTTTCAGCATCAGCCAATGTAAACTGTGCATCTATCAAAACAGCATCTGTTTTTCCTGATACGATAACAGATGCCACGCCAAAGCTGTTCTCGGAAGCGTTGTATACCTGCAGCTTTAAACCATTAGCTTCAATAGTAGTGAAGCTTTGCGCCTGTATGTCCATTTTGAAAAAATTTAAAGTGGTCAATAATGCTATAGAAATGATTCGTTTCATTTTTTTGTTTTTGGGATGATATGCCAATATCCGTTCCTCCTGAAACAAAAAATTGAACAAGTTCAATAATAATGGGAAGCCCTATTATTTCTGACCAGCTATCTTCCTCCTGATTTTACTCAAAAATTCATGACTTACGCCCAAATAAGCTGCAATCTGCAGGTTGGAGAGGCGTTGGTAAAGCTGGGGGTATTTTTCTATGAAGTCGATGTAACGCTGATCAGCCGTTTTACTCAGGCTGTCGATCATCCTGCGTTGTAAAGCCACATGCGTTTTTTGGGTCATTACCCGGAATAGCTTTTCTATTTTGGGCAGGTTGATATAAGCGGACTGCGCTGCTTACGCAAGGTAATTAATTCCCGCAGATAATAGAGTAGGGGGGCTTTTCAAGAAATTGTAACAGGTATGTAATAACGCAAAGAGCCCGGGGCATGGCCCCAGGCTCTTTATCAAACAATCAATACCTACTGCACCAATAGCTTGAAGCTGCTCACTAGTCCTTCTCCTTTCAGGGTCAGAATGTACAGTCCTTTTGCAGGCTTCTTTGCATTATGCAACCGGTAAAGCGTTGTGCCTTTCTGCGTTATAATCACCTCGTGATGTATAACCCTGCCGGCCATATCGGTCAGCGTAGCCGCGATCCGGCTGCCATTGTAATTGGTCAGGCGGATGTTGATATCACTTTGTACAGGATTGGGATAAGCGCTTACGGTAATGCCGTTTTTAGTGGCGGATGCATCATGGCCGGTTTGCATGAGATTGGTGGTGCGTAACATGCCTCCGCCGGCCGGTTTCACGGTTAGGCAGAAATCATCCAGGTACAGGATGCCCGCTGCGCCGGATTTTGATGACCAGATGTTGAAGTTGGCAGTACCCGCCGGAACCACTACGCTTTGCGTATACTCCGTATAAGCGGTAGCGGTAACAGTTGATTGTGCGGTGGCCAGTTTCACATAGGAAGCATTCTGGAAATCGAGGCTGAAGCCTGCCCATGCGGGTCCGCCGGATACTTTGGCCCATGCGGTAAACACGATGGTATCGCCGGCGGCGAAACTGAATACAGGTACGCGTCCTACGCCACCCTGACCGGTAACGGCTACTGCTTTTAAACCACTGTGGGCATCTGTAGTGATGGTAGCAGCGTTGTTGATATTACTCCATCCTACGAGGCTGCTTTCAAAGCCGTTGTTGGAAATTTGTCCGCATTGTCCCTGGCTGATCACCGTTACGATGCTGCTGTCTTTGTAACTTCCTTCCTGCGTTCCCCCCCTGATCACGGCGGTACCAATGGCTACTGCTTTCACCGCGCCGGTGGTGGCGTTTACGGTGGCGATGGCCGGGTTGGAGCTGGTCCATGCCATGTTCTGGTTGCTGGCGTTGGCTGGAGTGGTGGTGGCCGTTAGCGTATATGAATCGGCTACGCCAATAGTAACGCTATCCGGCGTAACATTCACGCCGGTAACTGCTACCGGCGGCGTTACGGTAACGGTGGTGGTAGCTGTTTTCCCGCCCTCTGTGCTGGTAGCGGTAATGGTGGCGGTGCCCAATGCCACGCCGGTAACTACGCCTGATGCGTTAACCGTCGCAATAGCCGTGTTGGAAGAGGTCCAGGTAACTGTTTTAATGGTAGCATTTGCAGGCAGTATGGTCGCGGTTAATGCTTTGGTATAACCCATGGCCACAGATGCCGGATCAGGTGCAATGGACAGGCTGGTAACATCTACCACATCAGCTACGGTCACACAGAAATCATCGAGATAAAGTTTCCCGGCACTGCTGGCTTTGTAGGTCCAGATGTTCACCCTCGCTGTGTTGGGAGGCGTAGCCCTTACTACGCTGAACAGTTTGTAAGAAGAAGTATCAGTTACGCTGAACTGATCCGCGGTGATTTTATGATTGGCGGAATCTATATAGTCGATCCCAAAACCTGCCCATGCGGGAAGATCAAGGATCTTTGCCCATGCAGAAAAGGTGACGGCCTTTCTGCCGGCCACCGGCATCAGTACGGTAGTGCTAACACCGCCTTCTCCGGAAATCACGGCTGCTTTGGTGCCGCTATGCGCCTTGTTGGCCACAATGGCGGCAGGTGGGAGCCCGTTGATAATATCCCCTACAATCATCCAGTTATTAAGGCCGCCTTCAAAGCCATTGTTAGGCAATATACCACATACGCCTGCACTCACTACGGTAATAACTTTAGTAGCGGTGATGCCTTTGGTACCGGTAATACCACCTTTTGCTGTTGTGGCAGTAATGGTAACGGTACCAGGTGCAACGGCCGTCACCAGGCCACTGTTGTTTACTTTGGCAATAGTGGTATCGGAAGAACTCCAGGTCAATACTTTATTACTGGTATTCAGCGGCGTGAATACCGCGCTTAGCATTACGGTATCGCCTGCGCCTACAGATGCTGTGCCGGTAATGTTGAGCGCTGTGGGCGCTACGTTATAAACAATCATAGTGGCAGTGGAGGTGTAGCCGCTATCCTGCGCCGTAGCAGTGATCACCGCAGTACCATGCGAGATGCCGGTAACCAGCGGCGTATCTATGGCCACTTTTGCAATAGTGGTATCGGAAGAAGTCCAGCGCAGTGTTTTGTTACTGGCATTGGCGGGCGTAATCACGGTTACCAGCGGCACGGTGCTACCCACGCCTATTGAATCGGGATTAGGCGTGATAACGATGCCGGAAACGGCAACAGGTGTAGTGACAGTTACACTTGCCGAAGCTGTTTTACTGCCATCCTGGGAGGTTGCGGTAACCAGTACAGGCGTTGCCGTTACAGCAACTCCTGTGATAACGCCCGTGCTATCGTTTACTTTTACTTTAGTGGTATCTCCCGAACTCCAGGTTACTTTTTTATTACCGGCCCATGCAGGTGCCACGTAAGCGGTTAATGTAGCACGATTGCCCACTGCTACCGACACGGTAGCGGGACTCACCGTAATGCCGGTTACAGGACCGGCTACGGTTTCTCCTGTATATATGCCGTTACCGGCGCTGCCCATAAATACTCTTCCGTAAATACGGCGGTCAGCCGCTAAATTCCGTGGCACACTGATAGCCGGATTAGCTACCACTGTCCAGGTAGCGCCGTTGTTATCGGAACGGAAAATGCTGTTGGGAATGCTATCCACGGTGCCCACCACATAAATAGCCGGATCATTTACTGCGGCCTTTCCAATGGCCATCAGTTTGGCGGATTGCACTTTGGTGATCTTTGTGAAGTCGGCGCCCGAATTGGTGGAGTGATACAGGCCGTTGCCTTCTATCGACACCCATATGTCGCCTTCCTTGCCGGGAGTGGTTTCTACTTTTACAAACGCTACATTTTGCACGTTTGGAAGGTTAGCGTATTTCTGAACGAATGTTAATCCACCATCTTCACTCACCATCATCTTACCAAAAAAATACAGGTAGAATTTATTACCATTTACTTTATCAGCCGCCAGGGGATTCATATCCGGTGGTACGGTGAAAATGGAGCCGGTCACGCCAAAAGTGCCGACGGCGCTGGTAGTAATGGAATTTATTTTCGCCCAGTTATTCCCCCTGTCCACCGAACGATAAGTATATCCGCCCTGCGTGGTCCAGATAATGGTTTCGCTGGTGGCCGATACGGCTACCCTGCCGCCGGTCATGCCACCGGGGCAAACCCATTGTGTATAATGCAGTCCTCCATCAGTGGAGTAGCCGCCTAAACCGGTGCCTGACCAGCCTCTGCGGCCCACTCTCACAATGAAGTTGGGATTGGTTTCCTGGATGGCGGCGCCAGTCATATGCACTCCCTGGGAATTAAAATATTGAAAATCGTCGGAGATAGCTTTCGCCGGGGGATTGGTGAGGGATTTGTGATCAAAGCCCGCCACATCGGCGGTAACCGTTAGCAGCAAATTGTTGCCGGAAGGCGGACAAATCAATGGCCCTGTTACCACTACTTCCTCATGTCCTGCGGCGCGTACTTTCCACACCGAAGCATCCGACCAGATGTTAGTGCCCTGGTAGGCATTTAACAGGTCGGCCATCCATACCTGTGTGGAATCAAACGGATCCCAGGCTAAATCGATGATAGTGTTTCCTATGGTATTGCCGCCATGAAAAGGCACTTCGCTGAAATCGCGCGTGCCTTTTACAGGTGTCCAGCTGGAACCGCCGTTGTTGCTTTTATACATTGCACCGGTAAATGCATCGATATTGGTGATGATCTGGTTGCTGTTATTCGGATTTACTTCCACGCTGGTAAAACTGCCGCTATAAGGTGGGGTAATCGTACTCCAGGCAGTGCCATTCCATTTGTATACTTTGCTATTGCCGGCGGCATATAAAATACCACCGCCGCGCAGCACGCCTCTCCTCAAACCAGCGGGACTGCCGGGCATCAACGAAAACGAAGCGCCGGCATCATTACTTACATATACACCATTCAGATTGGCGATGTATAATCTTTTTGTAAGTCCGCCAAGTGTTCCGCCGCTGGTATCAAATACAATAAAGCGGCCATGCAGCGTATCGATTTTTGTAAATAAGCTGCCGCCGTTCACACTCCTGTAGGTACCATTGGTGGTTTCATTGGCACTGGCCGGAAAGCGGGTAGTAACATATACCACGTTGCTGTTGTTCGGATCTACTACCAGCCGCGCCCCGTTTCTTTTTTCCTCCACGTTGTTGGGATCCAGCCAGATGGGCATATTCAGATCCGTCCAGGTAGTACCCCGGTTGGTGGACTTCATAATAGTACCGGCGCTGCCGGTACCTTTGGGCATGGAAACGTAAAGAATATTGCCCGTGGCATCATTAGGCACGAAGGCCAGGTTGCCGGCCGATGATGGCCAGTACACCGCCGGAAGGCCGTTCAACAGACCTTCCCAGCGTTGTGTGCTTTCATTCCAGCGATAAGGGTTTCCAACATCAGTGGTAATAAAACGGAGGCTGGGTACTAACGGGTGCGCCTGTACGCTGGAAACCAGTCCGCCGCCCCCAATGCGGACGGCGGACCAGTTATAGGTTTGGGCAATGGATAGTAGGTTACAGCCAAGGGTTAACAACCCTGACAGAAATAGTGGTTTGCTCCATTTCATGGTAGTAATTTTTACATAAGTGGAATTGAAGGATAGTAACGGCTAACGAGCTATAAAATATTTCCTGCCGGTGGTTGTGCCCTGCTGTTTTTATAGATTAATTCCAGCCATTGCTGATAGCTTTGGCTACATTCGGATTGTAATTTTTTTCTACATCGGGAATAGGCAGCAGGAGGTGTTTATCCTGGAATGGCTGTGTGCCGGTGCCAGGTTCTGCGGCCTTTTCCGCGTTGATAGTTTGTTTGATAATACCCCAGCGCAACAGATCGAAATAGCGGGCTTGTTCACCGCATAATTCCAGCTGCCGTTCGCGCATCAGTATCTTCATCGCGTTTGCTTTATCGCCCAGCGTGGTATATAAAAATGCGTGCGAGCGGGAACGTATGCTGTCGATCAGCGCCAGTGGTGCACTGCCTGTATTCCCTTGCTGGATCTGCGCTTCAGCCAGCATCAGCATTACGTCTGCGAAGCGGATCACCTGCCCGTTGATAGGGCTTTTAGGATCGCCATATTTTTCCATAAGATTGTAGTACTCATATTTCTTCCAGCGATAATCGCCCTGCGGATCGTTGGTGTCAAACGGATACGCCTTTGCACCGGTAGCGCACTGCTGGCAGTATTCGGTTTCTCCTCCGGAGGCAGCGGTGCCGTAGAAGGTGGATTTGGCACGGGGATCTGTATACGGCAGGCCGTTTGCAGGATTCGTGTAAGTAAATGCTTTTACAGCGGCGTTGCTGATGTATACATTCTTCCAATCATTCCAGCCATATTCCATGGCACGGCCTGAATGTGTTTGTTTACCTACCTGTTCAGCGCCATTGCCAAACATATAGTAAGGAGAACCAATGCCCCAATCGGTCCACTGTTGGTTCATGATCTGGAAGATGTTTTCCGTTGAGTTCTGGTTGGTAGTGCTGAAAAGATTATCAAAAGAAGGATCGAGCTGGTAGGTGTACGGTGCACCCATCAGTTTTTGAAGTTCTGTTTGTGCAGGCACCCATTTTTTCTGGTAGAGGTATACTTTGCCAAGTAAGGCGGTGACAGCGCCTTTGGTGGCCCGGCCCAATTCTGCGTTAGGATATACAGTGGGCAATTCGGCAGTGGCCTGCGCTTCTGTGAGGTCTTTTTCTATTTGTTTCCACACATCCGCAGCAGGGCTTCGGGATAAATAGTTGTTGTTAACGGTAGACTGATAGTCGACGTACAGTGGTACATCTCCCCATAATGTTACGAGGTGAAAATATGCATATGCCCGCAGGAACTTTACCTCTGCGAGGTACTGATTTAATTTTGCGCGATCGTTGGTAGCGGTGGGATTCCAGGCTGCGGCGCGGTCAATCACCAGGTTGGTTCTGAAGATCATCCGGTACAGGGAGCCCCATAAAGAGCTGAGATCTGCATTGCTGGTACCAAAGCTATAGTCGCCCAGTTCCTGTTCTGCGCCCTGCAAAAAGCTGGCACGTTTGGCATCATGTCCCAGCAGGTCGAAAATAAAGTAGTACTCCCGCGCCCATAATCCCGGATGGAGTAATGTGGCGTAACTGGCCACGGTAGCTTGGTTGAGCGCACTGATGTTGGTAAAATAAGTATCGTATGCGTAGGCGCTTTGATCCACCAGTTCGAGGCGTGACTTTTTGCATCCCTGTGCAACGGTGACCAGTGCGGCGGTTAGTAGCAAATGATATATATACTTCTTCATAAAATACTTTTTAAAAATTAAAACCCTAATTGAATACCTGCCAGGAAAGTCTTTGGTTGAGGTACCTGTCCCTGGTCAATACCACGTGCAAACAGGTAGTCGCCCGATATTTCCGGATCGTAGCCGGTGTAATTCGTGATGGTGATCAGGTTTTGCGCTGCCACATAAATGCGGAGTGATTTAACAGTGCCTTTAGTCATAGTACTTAACATGGCCAATGGTGCGTTGTAACCAATGGTAATGTTTCTCAGACGCAGGTAGCTGCCATCTTCCAGCCACCAGTCGGACGGACGGAGATTGCCATTGCCGGTAGCATTTTGTCCGATTCTTGGCAAAGCCGCTACATCACCGGGTTTACGCCATCTGTCGAGTATGTCGGTAGAAGCGTTGTGACCCGTGGCCATAATGCTGGTATTTAATTTTAAGCCGTTCAGGAGTTTTAATCCGCTGATACCGGAGAGTACCAGGTTCAGGTCGAAGTTTTTATAAGCTACGCCGGCGTTGATACCATAAATGTATTTCGGAATGGCATTGCCAAGTATTTCCTGGTCTTTCGCGTTAACGACACCATCGCCGTTGATATCTTTATAGATAAAATCTCCGGGTAACAATCCATCCTGGTACTTAGCGTTTGCCTGGCCTGTTTTTTTAGCCGCTTCCTGGTCCAGTGCGGTGATTTCCGCGGCATCCCTGGCCACATGATCCATCCGGTAGCCATAAAAGGAACCGATAGCATAACCGGCAGCAGTATACGTGGTAGCTGGCACTGGTGTAAAGGCGCCGGCCTGGATAGGTGCGGAGAACTGATCGCCCAATGACAATACTTTGTTGCTGTTGATAGACCCGTTTACGCTTACATTATAGCTGAAATTATTATTGATCTTGTCCTTATACCCGATGGTAAGTTCAAAGCCTTTATTTTGCGCATCGGCTGCATTCACCGTTTTCTTTGGCTGGGTGCCGGTAGGGCTTACGCCAATACTGGCCGGCAGGAGGGTGGTAACCAGCAGGCCGGTACTTTTACGGTTGTACCAATCAGCTTCAATGGTCAGGCGGTTATTTAAAAATGCCAGGTCGATGCCGATATCAGTTTGGGCCGTTTGTTCCCATTTCAGATCGGGGTTATTTAACGTGGTAAGCGTGGTGCCGGAAACAAATGTTTCGTTACTGCCAAAGGAATATACCAGTGAGCCTCCGGGAGTACCCTGGTAAGTTTTCGACGTATTCAGGAAGTTGGGAATGCTGTTGTTACCGGTTTGTCCCCAGCTGGCGCTGAGTTTACCATCCGATAACACGGGGAATGCCTTCTTCATAAATCCTTCCTCTGAAAAGCGCCATGACACGCCCGCTGCGGCGAAGTTACCATAACGGTTGTTGGCACCGAAGTTGGAGGCACCATCCCTGCGATAGCTGGTGGTGAGGATATACTTATCATCAAAAGTATAGTTCAACCGGCCGTAATAAGAGATCACCGAAGGGCGGGCATAATTGGAATAGGAGTTGGTAACCGATTGGGAAGAAGCTACGCCCACGTTGGTAATATTATCGTTAGGCTGACCAGTACCTCTGATAGTAGAGCCATTGGTGATTCCCGGATCGATATAACTTTGTCCTGCTATTAAAAAGAGCTGGTGTTTACCGTGTACTTTATCGTACGACAGGTAGTTTTCCAGCATATAATAAGAGTTCTCTGTAAAGCCCAGCATCGACTGGCGGGCCTGGTTCAGGAAGTTGGACGACTGGTACTGTTGCTGGTAACTGTTGTTCCGGTTGGTGTTCACTTCTGCTGCAAACTGCGAGCGGAATTTCAGTCCGTCGATGATGCGTACCTCACCGGACAGCTGCGGAAAGAAGGCCAGTGATTTGCTCGTTTGACTTTTCATGGCAATATCCTGCAGGGGGTTGCTGGCGTTGCTGTAGTCGTCGATGTTGGACAGGATAGAGTAGCCACCCTGTATATTTGGGTCCAGTATGGGTTTATAGGGCGCGTACTGGATGGCGTTGATGATGCTGGCATAATTGCCGTTGCCCACATACTGCCTGAATATCAGGTTCTGTGTAAACCGGAAGCGTCCCAGTATTTCTTCCAGTCCTACGCGGGCCTGAAATCTTTTGTTGGTAGCGTTGGTGATGATAGCCTGCTGATTGATATAGGTGGCAGATACAGAGTAGTTCACTTTTTCCCCGCCGCCGCTGATATTGAGATCGTGTTCAGATACAAGTGCATTGCGGAAAGTTTCGTCCTGCCAGTCGGTGCTGTCCTGTAATACCGCCGCTGTATTGAACTTCGCCGGGAGTACGGCGTTTTTGGTAGCGGCGAGGTCTTTCAGCGCATCTACATATTGCGCGGCATTGAGGAGGTCCAGTTTTTTCCATGCTTTGGCTACACCCCATTGGGAAGTAAAGCTAACGCGGGGAGGTCCGGGCTTTCCTTTTTTGGTAGTGATGATCACTACGCCGTTGGCAGCTGCAGAACCGTAGATAGCGGTTGAAGACGCATCTTTCAGGATGGTGATGCTTTCTATATCCTGGGGATTGAGTGTATTAAACAGGTTTTTTGTTCCCTGGATACCATCAACTACATACAGGGGATTGATGTCGGTGAAACTGCCTGTACCGCGAATGATGATCTGGGCATCTGCACCGGCGGCGCCGCTGTTTTGTACCACCTGTACGCCGGCTGCTTTGCCGATGAGCAGCTGGGAAGGGTTGGTGGCATTTACTGCACCGGCTTCTTTTACGGTCACCACGTTAAAGGCGCCTACCACATCTTTTTTCCGGGCGGTACCATAGCCGATAACGATGAAATCGCTCAGGGCTGCTACCGTTTTCACGAGGCGTACCGAAAAAGTTAATGTGGCGCCTGGCTTGAGACTGACATTATTGAGTTGTTGTGTTTCAAAACCCATGTAAGAAACGCTGAGTAAATATTTGCCTTCCGGTGGTAATCCCGAGAAACGGAATACGCCGTTGCTGTCGGTGATTACGCCGGCCGAATACTTTGTTTTTTCATTCAGCGCTACAACGGAGGCATTGGGGAGGAGTTCGCCCTGATCGGTGCGCACCGTTCCGGTTACCTGCAGGCGGCCCTGGGCCTGAGAAGACATCGATACACCTCCTAACAGCATGCATAGCAGCAGGAGTAAACGCCATTTTGGTCGATAAAACATTTTCATAACTGGGACGTGTTTTTTTTGAATCCGGGGCATAGCAAGCCCCGGGCGCCTTTGCGCCTTTTGTGGAATAGAACTGTAATTTGTTGAATTATTTCTTCTTAATAATAAATCCGCTATCGTTCCGGATAAGCTTCAGATTATTGGGAAGCGTTAAATCGGTCAGTATCTTCACCAGTGAGTCCGTCTTTTCAAACTTACCATCGAAATAAATTTCCGTCACATCCGACGGATAATAATAGATGGCTACGCCGTAATAGTTGCTCAGCTGATCGAGGACCTGTGCCATTGGTTGATTATTGAATTTATACCAGTCCGGCTTTGCACTGCTCGTGCCGTTGTTTCCTGCTTTTACTAATATATCCGTGCCCGTAGTATTGAAGTCTGCTACGATGGATTTTCCTGTTTTGCGGTAATACCGGAGCTCTTTGCCGGGTGTAAGTACTACCTTTTTATTATTGGCGGCACCCTGTATCAATACTTTACCGGTATTGAGCCTTACGGTGATTATATCTTCCGCCGGGATTGCTTTCACATGAAAAAAGGTGCCCAGAACGGTGGTATTCAGTTCGCTGCTATACACAACGAAGGGATGTAATTTATCAGCTACTACGGTAAAATCTGCTTCTCCTGAGAGATATATGTTCCTGTTTTCCCTGAACTGTTTATCATATACTATGCTGGCCGCCGGGAACAGCTGTATCACGGATCCGTCCGGCAGTACGGTGGTGATGGTTTTGCCGCTGTTGTTTTCCGCACGTTCCTGTTGTTCCCGCGGAATAGATGGCATTGCTGCGGAAGCAACGGTTGTTTCCTTTTGATGGTCACGGTTTACCAGTAACAAGCTTGCGCCTATCAGCACGCCGGCAGTTATTGCTGCGACGGCCACTCGTTTCGCCCATTTCACACGGCTATTGGCAGATGCACTTTGGCGGTGGATATTTTTCAGCCACTGCTGGGAAACAGTTTCCGGAAAATTACCATCGTCCTGTATTTGCAGGAATTCTTCTTCCGGCAGATATTTCTCCAGTACTTCCGGATGCTCCCGGAGATACGTGGCTATCTCACGGGCTTCTGCCGGTGTGCATTGATTGCTAAAGAACCGCGCCAGTAATTCGTCATTTATCATGTTATGTACGGCTGATAGATAAGTAATACGTTCGTGAAAGGCCAACTACTTAGTCGGAATGGAAAAATATTTTCAAAACGGGAAAAAGCAGGCTACAAGGGATAGCAGCAGCCCGAGATAATGTTTTATTTGCCTGATGGCCTGGAAGATGTGTGACTCTACTGTTCTGGACGACAAGGAAAGTTCATGCGCTATTTGCTGGTAGCTCATACCTTTAAAACGGCTCATTTCAAATACTTTACGGCGCATAGGCGGCATTTCCTCCAATGCGTGGGCCAGTTTATGCTGCAGTTCCTTTTCGGCCAGCTTGCCCCAGAGCTCATCCGCCGGCAGGGTATACCGCTCAATTACATGGATCACCTTTTCCTTGTACACGGTTTCCTTCCGGAGAAAGTCGATCAGGGTAGTGCGGGCAATCCGGAACAGCTGGAGCTGCACGTCGAGGTCGTCTGCCAGGCTTTCCCGGTAGTTCCAGAATTTGATGAATGTAAGCTGTACTACCTCCTCTGCGATGAAAGAAGACTTTGTTTTCCGGAGAATAAAATAGTAGATCCTTTTGTGGCAGGAATAATATACTTCATTAAATACCAAAAGGTTACCTTGTTTCAAAGCAGCTATAGTATTCACAACGTGGCGTTTTACTATGGCAATTTAAATAAATAAAAGCGGGATTTCCTATAAAAGGATGATAATGAAGGAATCGAAGGTAATGGAGCAGCTCCCGGAAAGTCTTGCCCGATACAACGGCAGCGCGTTGAAAAATCCCTGTAAACCAGTAGCATAAAATCCCTGATTACCAGTAGTCCAACAAGCCGGAAAAGCGTTTACTTTTGACGAGGAATTACATACACAAAGTATCTTGCAGATTACAAGAAATCACAACCGGTTACCTATATTTTGGACAAAGCACATTGAACAAGCATGATCAGTTTTAAGCATTCCCGGGTACGGGGCATTTTTTTTACGCTGCAGCTCCTCATTACAGCAGGTTTCTGTAAAGCACAAGTTGCGTTAACACCAGGGAACATCCCTTTTGATACAAAATTCCTCAAAACCGGGAAGTATGAAATGGGCTGTTTTATTGTAGATGGCGCCATGGAAAGGGAGATCAGTTCATTTATCATTGATATTAATGCGAATAAAGAGACCTTGTCTATTTATACCACATTATACCAGGCCGGTTCTGATGATCCACGGGTTGATACCATTATTTCTGACGGGAAGACCTTTACCCCTCTTTACCGTTCCTCTTTTAACAGCAACTATGAATTGCAGCTGAAGTATGGGAAGGAAGTTACAGGTTATCATTACGACAAACAAAGCCGCAAAAAGCGTGTCATTAAGGAACCGGTAACAGAAGCATTTTTTGATGGTTATTGTTATCCCTATCTACTTGGATTACTTCCGCTTACTTCCGGGTACAGTGCAAATATGCCGGTGTACGATTACCGGCCCGAGAATACGAATAATTTAAAGAAGGCGCTTATTGAGGAAGTAACCAGCGGTATGTACACCAGCAGCCTTACCGGTGCACATAAAGTTTGGCTGGTGACCGTATTTGAGGAGGCCACCAAAGACAAGTACGTGTATCACATCGACAAAGAAACCCGCCGGTTGTGGAAGGTGGATATCCATTCCAATGCCGGTCAGCATATTCTGATGGTGGACAGGGAGACAGATTTTAATCCCTTTAAGAACACTTTTGATAAAGTGGCTACCATGAAACTGATCAAGTCGGGCAGCGCGGTAATTAGCGGGCAGGCCTTTGCAAAAGATAACGAGAATGAAGGAATGCTGAAAGGTATTGCCGTACTCAATATCAATAAAAAGCAATTCGCACCGACAGGTACCTCCATCGTTTTGATTCCCTATACCGATTTCTTTAAAGAGTGGGTGAAATTAAATGAATCATCCAGGAAAAAAGGAAGAGCTGTTCCACTTCCTAAAGAGGCGGCAGAGTGTATCAAGACGGCAACGGTATATGACGACAAGGGACATTTTGAATTTGTAAACCTGATGCCCGGCGACTACCTGATCTTTGCGGAATTTGGTTACGTTCATACCTCCAGGAGAACCGAAGTAGTGGGTTATACTGATACTTATGTAAATGGCTTGTACCAGGGCACCCGAGAGAACACCACCGTCAGGAGTTATGCTGGTAATGCTGGCGCCAGTGTTAAAAAGGTAGTGACGATAGAAAAGGAAGGAGAGAAAGTAGATATAAAACTGAAGAAGACTTTATAATTACTTAGGCGGATACTCAATGCCGGCTTCCTGGATCAGCTCATATCCATACTTCATAATATGTTCAATCACCGGTATTGCTTTCAATCCTTTTGAAGTAATCGCATATTCAACTTTAGGCGGCACAACCGGGTAAACGGTCCGCCTGATCAATCCCTTTTCCTCCAGTTCCTTCAGTTGGCTTGCCAGCATTTTATGAGTGATATGCGGAATGTCTTTTTTTAATTCTCCATACCGGAGCACATTGGACTGAAGACGCCAGAGTATCGGCATTTTCCAGGTGCCGCCAATATGCTTCAGTGCAAATTCCATTGGGGTATAGTAGAGCGTCTTATCATGAAAAAATTCAGGCATGAGTAAAAATTTGAATATCAACACACTTTCCTTTTTGTAAGTATATCACATAAAAGTGCATATCGTCTATTGAAGTGATGGTATTTTAATTTGCGCCAAAATTATAGATAATATGGATTACATAAAAATTTCAAAAGAAGCGGTTGGCTATTTATATAAATCTCATGAAACGTTGAGACAGTCGGAGATAGATGTTAAATTAATCGCCCTTGCAGAACTACGGGTATCTCAAATAAATGGTTGTGCCTATTGCTGCAGTTTTCATGCTAATGAGCTCCGTGAGTTTGGATATGACCAGCGTTTACTGGACAAATTACCCGGATGGAAACTTTCTTCCTCATTTGATGCCAGGCAGAAATCAGTATTACAATGGGCTGAAGCCATCACACAGTTGCACGGTGATTTAACCGGCTACCAGCGGGATCTTGAAAATCATTTCTCCACAAAAGAAATAGTAGATTTGACCACCAGCATTTCGCTTATGAATGCTTTAAACCGGCTTCGTATATCATTGGGAGATCATTAACTAATATGCACTTGATAAGATATTTCCGCAACAACGCTCACTTAAAAGGAAGTTCCCAATTGCGTAAAAACTATTCCGGATACGCGTGGGTTGCCGCTGCATATTTGTCCATTTTTGCGGACAAAAAATAACAATGATCTCCAAAATATTTGCCTTTGCTATCTTTTCACTGACATTATTTATAAATGGCATTTCAGCGCAAAGCATTAACCCTGGCGCTTTAAAGGGCACGGTGTATACATCCGACAAGAAAGCGGCTGCCTATGTAACTATTGTGATGAAAGAAGCCAGGCGCAGCGTGTTAACAGATGAAACAGGGAGTTTCCAGATAAACCGGATCCTGCCCGGCAGCTATGAGTTGGTGATTTCTCTCATGGGCTATGAAACATTGCAACGGAGTATTACCATTCGCCCGGGCAGTACGGAAACTATTTCCCTGCAATTACAGGTATCAGAAAAGCAACTCGCCGAGGTAAACGTTACTTCCGGCAGGAACCGGTTTATTAAAACACAAAGCGTCTTCGCGGCTAAGATGCCATTGAACAACCTCGAAAACCCACAGGTGTATACAACGGTAACACAGGCATTATTACAGGACCAGCTGAATGTTGTTTATGCAGATGCACTGAAAAACGTTCCTGGTGTAATCATGCAACTGGAGAATAACAGTGCAGGCGGTACGGTTACTTCCCGTGGCTTTGCCACACAGTCATTTCTCCGGAACGGCGTGCCGGGTATTATTGGCGGCGGTACACTGGACCCCGCCAATATTGAAAGCATTGAAGCGATAAAAGGGCCCTCCGGCGCCCTGTTTGGTTCCAGCCTGGTATCGTTTGGCGGCTTGTTTAACCGCGTCACAAAAAAACCGCTCGACACCTTTCAAACCCGTATAGGCTTCACCGGTGGAGGATTTGGGCTCAGCCGGTTTGAGGCAGATGTGAATGTACCCGTTGATAAGGCACACCGGGTATTGGCAAGAGTAAATGCCGCCCAGTATGCAGAAGGCAGTTTTCAGGATGCAGGCTTTAAAAATTATTTTTTCGTGGCCCCGGTGGTTACGTATCAGCTGTCAGAAAAAACAAAGCTGACAGTGGAAGTGGAGTACAAGAAGGAGAAGGCAAACAGCTTTTACCGGCTTTTCGCTGATGGAAGCTATAATAGCGGCGTGCGGAGTCCCGAAGCGCTGAACATGGATTTTAAAAGGCGGTTCAGCAACGACGACCTTTTTGTAACCACCACCAATACCAACTTCTTTGCAGAGCTGCAGCACCGTTTTTCAGACGTATGGCAAGCCCGCGCCACCTATACCTATCTCACTTCGCAGGCCGGCGGGGTAACTGGCTATTTAAGTACGAAAGCCGGGAATGATTCGCTCAGCCGCAACGTGACCTATACGGAATATACGAATAGCTATGCCACCGACTTTCAATATAATCTGACAGGCGATTTTAAAATAGGCCGCCTGCGAAACCGCCTGCTGGTTGGAACGGATATCTATTCGGCAACTACCAGGTCCAGTTCTCCCGGAACAGTTGTCTTTGATGTGGTAAGCGTAACCAAGCCAGGGGCAGCGTATTCCGCCCTGAACCGGCTGGCGTTACAGGACAGGATAAAGGGCCTCGCATATACCCGCACCAAAGCTGTGCAAAATATGTATAGTGTATATGTGCAGGATGTACTCAATATTACGGAGCAGCTTATAGCCATGGCCAGTGTCCGCGTGGACTATTTCGACAATCCCGGCACAAAGAATCTGACGAGGGACACCACCACGGGCAAGTATAACCAAACGGCAGTATCGCCAAAATTCGGACTTGTTTACCAGATCATAGCAGACCAGCTTTCCCTGTTTGGCAACTACAGCAATGGATTTCAAAATATAGCACCTGTGCAGCAGCCCGATGGCACCACCAGCAATTTCAAGCCGAGCCAGGCCAATCAATGGGAGGGAGGTGTTAAAGCCGGGTTGGCGAATGGTAAATTAGCAGGAAGCCTGAGTTATTACTCCATCCGCGTGTCGGATGTTACCCGTCCGGATGCTCCGGAACGGCCTGCATTTACTGTTCAAAATGGTATACAGTACAGCAAAGGAATTGAGGGGGAAATTACAGCCATGCCTTTCCGCGGATTACATATCGTGGCAGGGTATGCGTATAACGACAGCAAGCTTAAGAAAAGCAGTCCGGCCCTGGAAGGCTTCCGGCCAGGCAGTGCCGGCCCCCGCAACCTGGCCAACTTCTGGCTGAGCTACCGCGTGCCCGCCGGGCAGCTAAAAGGACTGGGGATAGGCTTCGGAGGTAATTATGCCGACGATAACATTGTAGACGTAAGCACCACTTCGCTTTATACCCTGCCCGCTTTTACCACGCTGAATGCTTCCCTTAGCTATGAACAACCGCGTTACCGTGTTATTGTAAAGGCTGATAACCTGAATAATGAAAAATATTGGGTAGGATGGGCAACTACAATTCCGCAAATGCCGTTCCGTTTAAGCGCTGCCGGATATCTCAAATTTTAAATGCTGAATGATGCAATGGGAACATTTTCGAATAGCGAAAGTCTTCCCATTGCCTGGGAATTTGTTTTCCAAAACAGTACTATGGATGCGGCGGCATTGGCGTATGCGTACCAATTGGCCTGATGGTCCACCAAACGGTATACAGCCGGCTGTTCATGGCCCATTTGTTAAAGGCCGTTTTTTGCATGAACAGGAATCTTTTCTTAATCCGCGCTCTGAGGCTCTCGCTGGCAGAGGCATTGTTATATCTATCCGATAACAGGTTCAATCTGCGTACGAAATCCACTTCTTCATCGTAGATGATCATGGCTAACTGGTGGTCCGGGTTTAATGCCGCTTCATTTTCACCATGCCCATCATCTTCTTCTACTTCTACTTCCTTCTCTTTTCTCGTTTTCTTCTTTCTCTCGTTTCTGACCTGGTTCAGCTGTTCCCGGACTGATACTGCTTTTACAAAGGGAAAGCATCTTTCCGGAATAACAATTTCCCCACCTCCGGACATGATATAATAGCATAATTCGTTGCCATATTCCTTATCGAGAATATCTACATGATTACTCTCCCCGTTAGGTGATTTTCTCGCCGCAATGCCTGACTTGATATATATGGCAACAAAGCTGTCGCCATATACGACGCCGCTCACAACGGTCGCAAGCTTTTTTTTCCCTACATGTGATACGTAAAACCCAGGTCCTTTGCCTATATGATTGGCTGAATCTATTTTTTCCACTGCGGGGCCGTTCGCCACGAGGCTCTCCACGTTTGCATGTTCGGTTTCGTGGATGCCGAGCTTTTTCAGTCCCCGGAAAGTCTCGGGGAAATTTTCCCATCCAAACTCCTCAGGCGTCTGACGGCGTTGCCGTTGCTGGGATACCTGCGGCACCTGGACAAATGAAAAGCTTTGGGCGCCCGGGAAATCTTCAGGTCCAAATCCTTCATCCTCTCCTAATTCTTCTTCATTTCCTCCATCCTTTTTCTCTTTTTCTTCTTCTTCATCTGCTGATGATTCTCCCTCCAGGTCTTCAATTATATTACCAACGTGAATGTCATCGCTGTTAAGTAACCGGATTAGTCTTATCAGTTCTGTCTTTTCGTTTTCTTTCAGTGGCTTGGTTACCCCAAAATGGGGATGCCAGCCCATGGCAAGCTTCAGGTCATCTAGTTTTGACGACCCTGTAACGTCCACACCGTTGATCAGCATCAGTTGGGCGGTGGGAACAGTTAAAGGAGGCGCCTGTTTTTTGAAATCTTTATAGGGTCCGGCTGCGGGATCTTTTGCAAGCTGTACGGCCTTATGGCCCATTTCGTCAGCTTCTTTTTCCAGGCCAGCATCATCATTGATGTTTACCTTGCCTTTCAACTGCGTAGTTGGACTTACTCTTCCCTGCTTTTGCTGCACAACATGCCAGGCTTCATGTGGCAGATGCTTTTCCTGACCAGGCGCCAGATGTATGTCCGTTCCCCGGGCAAAAGCGTGCGCCTGTAGTTGTGAAGGCTGATGGGAATTGTAATGTACGTTTACATCATCCATTGCATAACCCGACAAATTTTCAATACCTGATTTAAGGCTATCGGGCAAACCGGTGTTATTTGATTTTAATTGAAACGGCTTTATATCTGCCAGCCTGTTTTCATCATTTCCAGTTCTCCCCCGGAATAGCTGAACGGCTGTTGAGTTCATTTGCAGAGGAACCTCTTCCTCCTCATCTTTTTTTGAAGATTTTTTTTGAAGCGGCTGAACGGCTGGCCTTGATATTCCTGAAATGCTGTGATGGTGTGCGGCGGCTGAGGGAGAGGAGTGTATCGCTCCGGTATTAAGGTTTTCATGTGACATAATGTGAGGGATTGGATTATATCATAGCTTGTAATTTACATTATTTGATTTATAAAATGATGCAAATTGGTTTGAAATCCTGACAAGGGTTTTACCGCAGCGCTGCCTGCAGTTTAGATGGGTATAGTCTTTGCGCCGGATGTAAAGGTTAACCTAAAAAAGAAGATTATGCAGCTGATGTCTCATATACCGGCGCCGGCCGAAGTATTCAAATTTCAGGGTCAGGAAATACGATTTGGGGTGCTGGGAACAGGTGCACCACTTGTACTGCTTCACGGAACCCCTTTTTCTTCCGTTGTATGGAGGCGTATTGGTTCCTGGCTGGCAGAACACAGGCAGGTATTTTACTATGATCTTCCCGGTTACGGATATTCGGAAAAAAAGGAGGGGCAGAATGTATCGCTTGGTATTCAAAATAAAGTTTTCGCTGCATTGCTGCAACATTGGGGACTGGACCGGCCTGATATCGTGGCGCATGACTTTGGCGGCACCACCGCATTGCGGACGCACTTGCTCGACGGCCGGGATTACCGCTCGCTGACCCTGATTGATCCGGTGGCAATAGGACCGTCGGGCTCTCCATTTGTGCAGGCCGCAAAAAATCATCCGGAAGTTTTTACAGGGCTTCCCGCTTATATTCATGAAGCGATCCTTCGCGCATATATTAGTGGCGCTGCATTTCATCCGCTGCCTGAAGATGTAATGCAGCTGTACCTGCAACCCTGGTTGGGAGAAACAGGTCAGGCGGCCTTCTACCGGCAGATCGCACAGATGAGCGATCAATATACCGACGAAATAGAAAACCGTTTTTCTGAAATCCGTTGCCCGGTAACAATTTTATGGGGTGAAAATGACCAGTGGATACATTTGGAGCGCGGAAAGGAACTGAGCAGGCGTATCGGAAACGCCCGCCTTCATGTGGTGCCCCAGGCAAAACACCTTGTCCAGGAAGACGCGCCTGAGGCTATTATTGCAACGGTTCTCGGTTTTTTATCAACGGCCGGATGAAGATAGCTATCTGATCACTAACCCGGTTATTCCGCCGATGATGTCATTCAAACCCGCCGGCTTTTCATTTTTCCAATAGGTGGCTTTGCCATCAAGATAGCCGGCTACATAAACATCGTTTCCTGCAACCGCAATTACATTTACACCGGCGCCGGCTTCTTCTTTTCCATCGGTCAGCCTCACTGCTTTCCCGTTCTTCCAGCAAACAATGATATTTGCGCCGGCCTCATTTCTGTCGATCCCCGCCACGTATACTTCATTACCGGATACCGTAATGGCATTTGCCCTGCAGCCACCCGGAAGCATCACCGGCTCACCGTTTTTCCAATACATGGCCACTTCCTTTCCGGCTTCATCAATTTTAAAACCCGCCACGTAAATATCGTTGCCGGATATGGCAATGGCATGTGCTTCCGCGCTCGTTTTTCCGTCCGACAGCGCTACCGCATTTCCATTTTTCCAGCAGGTGGCAACATATTCACCCTGGTCATTTGCCTGGTAGCCGGCGATATACACATCGCCGCCGCCCAGCACAATGCCGTGCAGTTTTGTGTCTTTACCCAGTGAGGCGGCTACGCCATTTTTCCAGTACACCGCATCGCTGCCATTGTTTCCAATCACATGCACATCCGGACCGGATACACTGATACCAACAGCTTTCGAATATGTTTCCCCGTTAGCGAGCGTTACAGCTTTACCATTTTTCCAATAAGTGGCAACGGGCTCCCCGGCAGTGTTATATTCATGACCGGCTACATACTCGTCATTACCTGATACCGCAATGGCGGCGGCTCCCGCCTGTGTTTTGCCATCCGTTAGCCGGATCGTTTTTCCATTGTTCCAGTAAGTGAGACCAGGGTCTTTACCGGAATAATCATCATATACCATTAACATAGCAGGGGAGGATTGGGCATTAACAGTAGAGGTAGCGGTTAACAGCAATAGCAGCGCGCCAGCCAGCGGGTTAATTTTTTTGATCATGTTTTACTTTTTGCAATGTTCCGTTTAATGTTCCTGAAGATGGGGTATCATCAGGATGCTAAATACCGGCTTAAGATACGATTTTTTATATACAAAGAAGAGGGGATTGTATCAAAAGCATTTTGATACAATCCCCTCTTTCCCAGGTATTACTGCAAGTCTTATCTGAAAAGATGAACCACCAGGTTTACCTCAAATGTTCCATTGGTATAATTACGTAAGCCTGCCGTCTGCGAGTTGTAGATTAGCTGGAATCCGGCTATGGACCTGTAATTTACGCCCACACCTGCACTAAAGCTTTTCGAGGAGTGGTACAGGGCGAATGCATTCAGTTGTTGTTGCAGGAAGATGAAATTAGCGCCGGCATCAATAATATTATCATATCCTTTCACGCCGCGCATACATATCTTCGGTTCTATTGAATTGAGCTGCCCCGCCATTTCAAATTTATAACCGGCTGCAACGAAGTACAGCGCGCGGTCTATTCCATCATCCTCGGCTTTGTTTTTAACAAAGCTCACCAGGTTGGGTACAGATCCCTGCAGGGTAAGTCCTTTACGGGTATAGGCCATACCGAAGTCTCCTTCAAAATAATTATCTCTTCTGTTGAATGCATTGATATAGGTGTCGGTTACATCGCCGTTGATCCCTTTGGTATCCAGCCGGCGGTTTACAAATGCGGCCGACAAACCAAAATGCAATACACTCACACCGCTCAAACTCAGTGGCAGGTGGTATGCATAAGTGAATGCCACTTTTGTACTGTTGATTAAACCAGCTTTGTCGTTAAAGATATTCATACCAATGCCTACACGTTTTCCCAGCATATAGTCGGCCGTAAGGGCTTTGGCCACCGGTGCGCCAGGTATATCTGACGACTGGCGCTGATAAGCCATGTATACATGTAACCCGGTGTCAATCCCTGCCATCGCGGCATTGGCCATGTACTGATCCAGGAAGTATTGCGCCGCCAGTGGCTCATACATCATGGTTGGATTGCCTGCAGTTTGTGCGCCTGCATATTGACTGCCGAGAGCGAAAGCTCCCAGCAGTGCGATATATCTCACATACTTTTTCATAGTCGTTTGCTTAGTAATTTGCATTGACAATAGTGATAAACCCTTTAAACTTCGGCACGTTATTGCCGAGATCAATGATATAATAGTAGGTGCCTTCTGCCAGTCGCTGGCCATTTACCGTACCATTCCAGTTGTTGGTATAGCCACGCTGATGGAATATCATGCGCCCTGAACGGTCAAATATCCTGACTTCATTTTGCGGATACATATCGATATTCTTTACCACCCACAGGTCGTTTTTGCCGTCGCCGTTCGGAGTAAGGATATTAGTCGCTTCCAGTTTATAATCTTCTTTAACGGTAATCGTAATATCCTTTGTAACGCTGCAACCACCGGTACCGGTGATGGTTACCTGGTAGTTGGTGGTAACCGCCGGACGGGCTATGGGGGATGCGATATTGGCATCATTCAGTCCTGTGGCGGGCGACCATGCGTAGGCATTGCCGCCGGAAGCAGTGAGGCTGATCGTTTCTCCCTTGCTGATTGTAGTGTTGCCATTTGCGTGTACTTCACCCGCCGGCAATGGATTTACGGTTACGGATACTGCTGCGGAGAGCACACCGATGTTGTTGTCGTATATCGCTTTCGCGGTGTAGCTGCCGCTTTCATCTACTGTCAGCGACCGGCCCGTTGCGCCAGGTATCAGGATACCATTGCGGTACCATTCATGGGTGGTAGTGCTGCTGGATTGTAACGTCACGGTATTGGGTGCGCAGAAAGTAGTACTGCCCTGCGCGGTGATTACCGGTGCGGTCCATGCGGTAACGATAATGGTTTGTGTTATCGTTTGGGCAGGTTCGTAGTTATTGTTGCCCGGTTGAGAGGCGCTGATGTTGGCGGTGCCGGCTGTTCCCACATGCGCCGTATTACCATTGATACTAATGGCAGCGCTGTTGTCGCTGCTAAGCGTAACCGGCAGTCCGGCGCTGGCAGTAGCAGTGAGAATAAAATCAGGATCTCCCTGGTTCTTATTACCTGTTGCAAGGAAGGTAATTTGCTGCTGCGCCTTCGCAATTGTCAGCTGACCATTGGTAAAGGTGATGTTATAGTTGCTGGCCGTTAAACCTGAAGGCGTAATGATATAAGTGCCTGCATTAATGGCTCCTTGCGATGTGCCTGTGTAAACCAGCGTACCGGTTAAACTGGTTGTGCCGTCGCCATTCACCAATCCCGTATAGTCTACCCCGTTACCACCTGTATAGCTGCTGCCGGTATAGGTCCGTACTTCGTCCCTGGCTTTAATGGTCAGCGCAGCTTTGGCAACGTTGAATGTTTGTGTTGCCTGCGTGGCCGGCGAGTAGTTGCCGTTGCCTGCCTGATCTGCCGCAATGGTAACACTGCCGGCGCCGGTAATGGTAACAGTGTTGCCGCTGATGGAAGCCGGACCGCTTACCACGCTGTAGCTCACCGCTAACGCACTGCTGCTGTTGGCGCCGAGTGTAAAGGCGGCGTCGCCATATGTTTTGTTAGCGATAGCGGGGAAGGTGATGGTTTGCGAGGTGAGCCCAACAGTTAAGGTACCATTCACCGGTGTGAAGATGTAATTGGCCGCTGTCAGCGGAGTTACATTCACGGTAATAGGATAGGTACCCGGTGCGCTGCTGTTATTCGCACTGGTGCTGAGTCCTGGTGTGCCATTCACCACGCTGCTGTTTTCATTATTTACAAATCCGGTAATGGTGTAAGTGAGCGGCGGATTATTAGCGCCGTATGCTTTTTGCTTATCATCCGCGGTTACGGTCAGCGTGGCCGGCGCTACCTGGAACGACTGGCTCACTGCTGCTGCCGCCGTGTAATTGGCGTCACCCGCCTGTGTAGCGCTTATGGTTACATTGCCCACGCCGGTGATGGTAACGGTATTGCCGCTCACCGTAGCCGGACCGGCGGTTACGGTGTAAGCTACTGTTAATCCTGCATCGCTGGCAGCGCTGAGCGCAAAGGCTGCATTGCCGTATGTTTTACCGGTGATAGCCGGGAAGGTGATAGTTTGCGCCGCCTTTGTAATAGTGAGCGATCCACCTGCAAAGTTAAAGTCGTAGTTAGCGGCTGTTAACGTGCCGGCAGTCACCGTAATCGGATAAATACCCGGTGCGCTATTGATATCGGCAGTATGAGTAATGGCGGCATTTCCACTTACTACACTGCTGTTTTCGTTGTTTACAAAACCGGTGATGGTATAATCCGGTGTTGGATTAGTTTGTTTGTATGCTCTGTTTTTATCATTAGCCGTTACCGTTAGTATGGCTTTAGCAACGTTGAATGTTTGCGTTGCCTGTGTCGCCGGTGAGTAGTTGCTGTTGCCTGCCTGGTCAGCCGCAATGGTAACACTGCCTGCGTCGGTAATAGTAACAGTGTTGCCGCTGATGGTAGCTGGACCGCTTACCACGCTGTAGCTCACCGCTAACATACTGCTGCTGGTGGCGCTGAGCGTAAAGGCGGCGTCGCCATATGTTTTGTTAGCGATAGCGGGGAAGGTGATGGTTTGCGAGGTGAACCCAACAGTTAAGGTACCATTCACCGGTGTGAAGATGTAATTGGCCGCTGTCAGCGGAGTTACATTCACGGTAATAGGATAGGCACCCGGTGCGCTGCTGTTATTCGCACTGGTGCTGAGTCCTGGTGTGCCATTCACCACGCTGCTGTTTTCATTATTTACAAATCCGGTAATGGTGTAAGTGAGCGGCGGATTATTAGCGCCGTATGCTTTTTGCTTATCATCCGCAGTTACGGTCAGCGTGGCCGGCGCTACCTGGAACGACTGGCTCACTGCCGCTGCCGCCGTGTAATTGGCGTCACCCGCCTGTGTAGCGCTTATGGTTACATTGCCAGCACCGGTGATGGTAACGGTATTACCACTCACCGTAGCCGGACCGGCGGTTACGGTGTAAGTTACTGTCAACCCTACATCGCTGGTAGCGCTGAGCGCAAAGGCTGCATTGCCGTATGTTTTACCGGTGATAGCCGGGAAGGTGATGGTTTGCGCCGCCTTTGTAATAGTGAGCGATCCACCTGCAAAGTTAAAGTCGTAGTTAGCGGCTGTTAACGTGCCGGCAGTCACCGTAATCGGATAAACACCCGGTGCGCTGTTGATATCGGCAGTATGAGTAATGGCGGCATTTCCACTTACTACACTGCTGTTTTCGTTGTTTACAAAACCGGTGATGGTATAATCCGGTGTTGGATTAATTTGTTTGTATGCCCTGTTTTTATCATTAGCCGTTACCGTTAGGGTGGCTTTGGCAACGTTGAAAGTTTGTGTAACCTGCGTGGCTGGCGAGTAGTTGCCGTTGCCAGCCTGATCGGCCGCAATGGTAACACTGCCTGCGCCGGTAATAGTAACAGTGTTGCCGCTGATGGAAGCCGGACCGCTTACCACGCTGTAGCTCACCGCTAACGTACTGCTGCTGTTGGCGCCGAGTGTAAAGGCGGCGTCACCATATGTTTTATCAGTGATAGCGGGGAAGGTGATGGTTTGTGGCGCCAGTCCAACCGTTAAGCTGCCATTTACAGCAGAGAAGGTATAATTGGTCGCTGTCAATGGAGTTATATCCACGGTAATAGGATATGCACCCGGAGCGCTGCTGTTATCAGCACTGGTACTGAGTCCCGGTGTACCATTCACCACACTGCTGTTTTCACTGTTTACAAATCCGGCGATGGTATAAGTGAGCGGCGGATTATTAGTGCCGTATGCTTTTTGCTTATCATCCGCAGTTACGGTCAGCGTGGCCGGCGCTACCTGGAACGACTGGCTCACTGCCGCTGCCGCCGTGTAATTGGCGTCACCCGCCTGCGTAGCGCTTATAGTTACATTGCCAGTACCGGTGATGGTAACGGTATTGCCGCTCACCGTAGCCGGACCTGCAGTTACAGTGTAAGCTACAGGCAATCCTGCATCGCTGGCAGCGTTGAGCGTAAAGGCCGCATCGCCATATGTTTTGTTAGAGATAGCCGGGAAGGCGATGGTTTGAGATGCCTTTGTAATAGTAAGCGATCCATCGGCAAAGCTGAAGTCATAGTTAGCAGCTGTTAATGTACCAGCGGTTACCGTAATCGGATAAACACCCGGCGCGCTGTTGATATCGGCAGTATGAGTAATGGTGGCATCACCACTTACTACACTGCTGTTTTCGCCGTTTACAAAACCGGTAACAGTATAATCCGGTGTTGGATTAGTTTGTTTGTATACCCTGTTTTTATCATTAGCCGTTACCGTTAGTGTGGCTTTAGCAACGTTGAATGTTTGCGTTGCCTGTGTCGCCGGTGAGTAGTTGCTGTTGCCTGCCTGGTCAGCCGCAATGGTAACACTGCCTGCGCCGGTAATGGTAACAGTGTTGCCGCTGATGGAAGCCGGACCGCTTACCACGCTGTAGCTCACCGCTAACGTACTGCTGCTGTTGGCGCCGAGTGTAAAGGCGGCGTCGCCATATGTTTTGTTAGCGATAGCGGGGAAGGTGATGGTTTGCGAGGTGAGCCCAACAGTTAAGGTACCATTCACCGGTGTGAAGATGTAATTGGCCGCTGTCAGCGGAGTTACATTCACGGTGATAGGATAGGTACCCGGAGCGCTGCTGTTATCAGCACTGGTACTGAGTCCCGGTGTACCATTCACCACGCTGCTGTTTTCATTGTTTACAAATCCGGCGACGGTGTAAGTGAGCGGCGGATTATTAGCGCCGTATGTTTTTTGCTTATCATCCGCAGTTACGGTCAGCGTGGCCGGCGCTACCTGGAACGACTGGCTCACTGCCGCTGCCGCCGTGTAATTGGCGTCACCTGTCTGTATGGCGCTTATGGTTACATTGCCCACGCCGGTGATGGTAACGGTATTGCCGTTCACCGTAGCCGGACCTACAGTTACAGCGTAAGCTACAGGCAACCCTGCATCGCTGTTGGCGCTGAGCGCAAAGGCCGCATCGCCATATGTTTTGTTAGAGATAGCCGGGAAGGTGATGGTTTGAGATGCCTTTGTAATAGTAAGCGATCCACCTGCAAAGTTAAAGTCGTAGTTAGCGGCTGTTAATGTACCCGCAGTGACCGTAATCGGATAAACACCAGGCGCACTGTTGATATCGGCAGTGTGGGTAATGGTGGCATCACCACTTACTACACTGCTGTTTTCGCCGTTTACAAAACCGGTGATGGTATAATCCGGTGTTGGATTAGTTTGTTTGTATACCCTGTTTTTATCATTAGCCGTTACCGTTAGTGTGGCTTTGGCAATGCTGAATGTTTGTGATACCTGCGTCGCCGGCGAGTAATTGCCATTACCTGCCTGATCAGCAGTGATAGTTACATCGCCCGCGCCGGTGAATGTGATGACATTACCACTGAGTGTTGCCGGCCCGCTTACTACGTTATAAGTGATAGGCAAACCTGCATCGCTGTTGGTGTTAAGCGTAACCGGCGCACTGCCGTAGGTTTTATTGCCTATTGCCGGGAAGGTAATGGTTTGAGGCGCCGTTGTTACCGTCAGCAGTCCGTTTACAGGAATGATGCTATAGTTGACAGCGCTCAGCGAGGCGGCGTTGGTCACCTGGATCGGGTAACCACCCGGCGCACTGCTGGCATCTGCCGTGGTACTAAGCAGCGGAGTGCCTGTTACTACGCTGTTATCATCTCCATTCACCAGCCCATTGTAGGTATAGGTTAACGCAGGATTATTTTCTCCATATAACCGCTGTTTGTTATCTGCATTTACAAATAATGATTTTTTCAAAACGATAAACCCGCCTGTGACAATGGTTGCCGGATCGTAATCTGTGTCGCCGCTTTGTGTAGCCGTCACCGTTACATTTCCTGTGCCCGTAATGGTAAGGATGTTACCGCTGATAGTAGCCGGACCGGCAACACTGAAGGCCACTGTGAGACCGGAGGTACTGGTGGCATTCAGGGCAAAAGGAGCGTCGCCATATGTTTTATCCGTTAAGGCACTAAGGGTAATTACCTGCGGTGCTTTGGTAACTGTAAGCGTACCTGGTTTGAAGCTGAACTGGTAATTGGTGGCAGTAGCGGTGCCGGCGCTTATGGTGATGGGGTAGTCGCCGGTATGACTGTCAATATCCGCTGTAGTGCTGATGCTCGCATCACCGTTTATCACGCTGCTGTTGTCGCCGTTCACGAAGCCGGTAATGGTATAATCCAATACAGGATTAGCCTGCTTATACGGCCTGTTCTTATCATTTGCTGTTATCGTGAGAATGGCTCTGGCTACGTTAAATGTTTGTGTTACCTGTAGTGCTGCGGTGTAATTGGTATTTCCCGGTTGATCGGCGGTAACGGTTACATTTCCTCCGCCGGTAATGGTGAGCGTGTTACCGCTCACGGTAGCCGGACCAGACACCACATTGTAAATGATAGGCAAACCTGCATCCGTATTAAGTGGCAGGGTAATCGGCGCCGCACCATAAACCACACCGGATGGTGCAGGGAAGGTGATGGTTTGCTGCTGTTGCGTAATGGTTAATATACCACCTGCTCCCGACAAGGTGTAATTATCAGCAGTGGCGCTGCTCAGATCCGTTGTAATAGCATAGTTGCCCACGTTGCTGTTTATATCAGCTGCCCAGATGGCATCTACCGTACCGTTGATCGCACTCGCATCATCTGTGTAGGCAAACCCGGTGTAGGTAAACGTAGGGGTGGGGTTCGCCGTTTTATACGGCCGGCTGGCATCATCTGCTTTTATGGTCAGCGCTTTTTTCGCGACGGTAACAGGTCTTGTTACAGGTGTTGCAGGCAGATAAATATTGGTAGCAGCTGCGTGAGCGGTGATCACCGCCGTACCTGCACCGGTAGTTTTTATTTTCCCGTTCAGGGTGTCTGCTACGGCCGTATTGCCGGAAGTATAAGTAATGATACCATCTCCGGTAGTAGTTGCCTTCGGATCAATATCTATATCACCGTAGGTAATAACCGGAGTAGCAGGGAAGGCCGGGAAAGTGATCGTTTGTGGTATTGCCTGAATTTCATATGCGCCCAGGTCAATAACAGTATTGCTGATACGTGTTTTCCTGTCAAGATCCAATGTATCTGCCTGTGCGGGATAGCCTGCATCGTTGGTTTGCGGATCGCCTTTGTTGATACCATAGTTGACGGGCGTTAACCGCAGGTCCCCGGTGCTAAGGTTGTTGAACACCACATCAGGAGTAGCCTGAGAAGTACCTGCGCTGGCATAATACAGGTTACCAAAAATGCTGTAACGGATGTTTGGAGTGGGACCGGAATAATCGCCCCCGCTACCGGAAGAAGTATTTTTAGCTACTACACTGTTATACGAAGTGAAGGTGCCGCTGCTGGATATAGCGGACCCTCCGGAGGTATTGCCTCCCACGGTAACATTGGTAAGAGTGGTATTGCCGGAGCTTCTTATAGCGGCTCCGTCAAGCACGGCATTGTTGCCAAAGAATACGCAGTTGATCAGTTGCAGTAAGCCGCCGGATTGGTTAACAGCGCCGCCATATTGGGCGCTGTAGTTCCCGTAAAATTGACAATTCTTTATTGTCAGTGTGGCATTTGTGGCGTCTATACCACCACCGGCATTACTGGCCTGGCCTCCGGTAATGATGAGGCCATCCAGTATGCTTTCTGCGCTGAGAAAGCCCACCGTTATCACGCGACGGCTGTTGGCGCCCCGGATATTCGCTGTACTCAGGACAACGTTATTGGTAAGCCGGTCATTTCCATCCACATCCCCGCTCAGGATTACCGGGTTGACCGGAATATTCCGGTCGGCCAATTTAGTTTCATTACCTATAAAACCACCGTAAACGGCTACGCCGGAAGGTATAGTAAATGTAGCCAGGGTGTTCCCCGAGTAATCAGGTTTATAAGTACCTGCGGCTACCCATATTTTTGTAATACCATTCAGCGGCTCTGCGGCGGCTTTGAGTGCAGTCGACAATTCAACCACCGGCCTGGCCCAGCTGCTGCCGTCGCCGTTTATGGGAAATATTTTGTTTACATATACAATGCCGTTGACATCGGGGTTCACTACCGTCAGGGAACACGTTGGTGTGACGGCAAGGTTTAATGCGGCAGGCGCTGGCGCTGATAAGGTATAGTCCTTCGTCCAGTTGGTGGTGTCCTGTACAAGGGCTCGCAGGCGGGCCGAAGTACCGATGGTTACCGAACAATTATACCGCGCGTTCACTGCGTTTACGCTGGGAAAATTGAGAAGGCTGGTAGTAGCTGGTTGGGTTGATTTGGAAGAAGTGAATTCATCCGCAGCAAGAGATGCTTCCCAGGTGTTGCGGTTCACATTGATACCGGCAATGATATTCGGATTACCTGAACTACCGGTGAAAGCAAACAACTGATCACCTGCAATACCAAGACTGATATATTCTTTATTGGTCAGTGCGGCGCTGTTGGCGGTAGGGGTGGAGCTGGTCAGGTTAAGTACGCCGGAAGAGGCAGTGGGACTATATTTACAGTAAATAGTTACCCGTGTTCCTACCGCCATTTTGCTGGTGCCTGGCGACCATTGGAGAATACCATCTGTTTTGGAGCCGGTGGAAATGTCGGTGGAAATAGACTGAAAGCCGGCACCTGTCCACCCCAGATCTGTAAAATAAATGATCGTATTAGCCGGGCACTCACGGAGCAATACAAATGAAAACGCATCATTCTGTACGCTGCCGTTATTGTCGTCGTCATAAATATTCACGCCGGTAAAAACGAGATCGCCGGGGCCAAAGGCCTGCGCCTGCGCGCAGGTAGCAATGCCTGTGAGTAATAATAGGGATATCAGGGTTCTGCGTAAAATTAACTTCATAAAAAGGCGAGCCTTAGGTATAAGAAATATATAGACATGCACCCTGTTGTTCAGGATGTTAAATTGCTTGAAAGTACCTCACCTGATCTTTATCAGGCGCAGAGGTAAGTGTTGATCCAGCCGGAAGACACACCGGGTATCTCCGTATTCACAATTTCCTGCCAGATCTGCGCGGTGTTATCTGTTCCGCCAATTATTTCCGGCTCAAACGCCTCATTTGTTTTCACCAGCCATGCAGGTGCCACCATGTGGTGAGTGGCTGCATCCATATGCAGGGGGCCGCGCGGACTATCCAGTGTTACGTCGTGGAGTGTCAACAGTATCTCCCGCGCACGGAATCGATGTGTATCTGCCGTATTATAAATATGCTCAAGGATAATAGCGGTGCTCCAGCCGTGCATACCAGGTAAATTAGCTTCACGGCCGGTATAAGCAGTAAACTGTGTTTTCAGTAATTCGTTCGCGTTATTTTTGAGAGATGAAATCCACGGAACATACCCGCTCACCTGGAACGGTATTTCCAGGTGACCATGCACTGCTGACAGGGTTTCATCCAGCAACATGGGGCTGGCGAATACCTGCAGGCCCTCCGTTACATCCGATGCCCGCAACTGCTGAAGAAAACAATGCGCCAGGTCCCCGTTATAAACCGCCAGCAACGTTTGTACGTGTGCGTTAGTACGCAGGAAGTGATGCATTGGCGTGGAATCAAATTCCTTCACTTTATACTGGCTTACGAAGTTGTAGGCAACACTGCCGCCGTTATCGGCGAACGATTGTACCAGCGCATGATTATGAGAATAGCCGCCGTCATAAAACGAAGTACATACCGCGGCATCCTTTGCGAGGGTGGCAGCGTAGATCCCGGTCAGCCGGCATTGAATGGTGTTGTTAAGTGTGTGCGACAGTACTGTTGGATGAGGTTCCCATTCATGCATATATTTTGCGCCGTTGTGTACCAGCAATACGAGGCGGTTCAATGATTTCGCGAGTGCGGCTATATTGCTTACTGCAGGCTGATCTGCATATAACACCAGTACATCGGCATGGTGTTCCAGCATCATTTTTTCTGCCTGTTCCATTACCATTTCAGCGTTGGTGCCAAACCCGATATTGGCGGTAAACCATGTAACAGGTACGCCCCGGTATTGCAGATAAGCCTCCATACCCTGGAGGAAGTCGTGCTGCAGCAGCGGATGAAAGGTAGATCTGGGTAGGAGTGCTCCTATTTTCATATGGCTGGTTCTTAAGGTGTAGGAAATACGCCAAACAGGGAAATAATAAAATTCACCACCAGGTATGATTGCATATTGTCGGTGGGGGCTGTACCGCCGGTTGGCTGTACCGTCATTATTAACGAATCACCGGCTGGCGACATGCCTGTATGTGCAACCTGTAAAGGCGCCAACCTTTTGGTAGTGCTTTTAACAGTACTGTAAATTTTTTCTGATGGGGTGATGGCAAACGAACGATTCTGTGGGTTGATGCCATTGGCGTGGTTTTCTCCCAGGGCAGGTAAAAATACCGGTCCGGAAATAAAATGCATATGCGGCGGGAGATTATCGGAAGCCAAGGTGACAGTTTCTTCTCCTCCCTTTTCGCCAATTTGATAAGTTAAGCCGCTGGAAGAATCGCTACCCATATGCAGCGGCACCCTGCCGCGCAGATCCGGCAACGCAAAAACAGACTGACCATCCCCACCATAGGTAGTACCAATAAGTTGAAACAGTACATCGTTTTCTGAAATGGGAAGTAATTGCCCATCGCAAAAGGCCCATCCAAGTGGTGCAAAATTTCCGGCAAATATTCTTATTTCTCCTACAAAAGGCATTCGTATCAGTGTTTGAGTGTGATCATTTATTATTGACGGGGAGGGAATACTCCTGCCATCGATATAGCAAACATAATAGTGAGGGTTGGTTGACAATTATTCACTGGTGTATTGCCGCCTGCTCCTGCTGCCCGCATCCTTGACCTCAGATCTGCCATTGTTCCGGTGCCGGCTGTTTTACCATAGGGAAGTCCCGAAGGCGCTATGCCAGGATAATTGTTGATAGGATTGTTGGTATTATTATTTTCGCCTGCCGGTAAAGATAACGGTCGCCGCTTGATCAGATGCGTATGCACCGGCATTTGATTGATGGTGAGCTGGTTTTCATTGGCGCCCCCCATTTCGCCAAGCTCCCGCTGTGTCAGATCAGGTCCCTGGCCGGCCCCGATGGGAACTCTTCCCTGCATGTCCGGCAGGGCAAAAGTGCTCTTGCCATCCCCTCCGTAGTAAGTGCCCAGGATGGAGAAAAGCGAGATATTCTGAGAAATAGGGAGCAGTTGTCCGTCACAAAACGCGAAATTTTTTGGCGCAAAATTGAAAGGGACCATAATGATTTCACCAACGAATGGATCGAGTGCCGACATATATTTAAAAATCAGGTGGTTGAAGGAAATATGCCTGTCAGGGCTATGATATAATTCATGGTGAGGTAAGGCATCATGTTGTTAACAGGTGTATTCGGAGAGGGATTGATCTCCGTAGCTAACGCACCATTCGCCGTGTCTGCTGCAAGGTCGCTGCCCTGTACCGTGGCCATTTGTTCATCCGCGGTGTCGCTGTACCTGGCGTTGGCGGCAACGGGTGCAGGATAGGCATTGGCAGAAGAATCAGTATTTGCCGCAGCTCCCACAGGCAGTTTAAGTACGGCCGTAACGCCGTGTTCATGTACCGGAAGATTGGCAACGGTGACGGTAGTAGTAACCTTGCCGGTTACTGTTCCCAGCATATGGGCCGCGTCCTGGTGCATTGGTATGCGCCCTCTCAGGTTGGGTAATGCAAAATTAACCCGGCCATCGCCGCCGAACGCAGTACCCAACAGGGAAAATAAAGCCTGATTCCGGTTAATGGGAAGTAATTGCCCATTACATAACGCGTAGTCTCTCGGCGCAAAATTAAAAGCCACTAAAAAAATCTCTGACAGGTAGGGAGTAGAGTCATTCATAATCGTTGTATCTGGTATTGCAAGGGATATTAGTCGTGTTATCTATGAAAAACTGATATAAAAGTATATTTTATTTTTTTTTCAAAGTAATATTTATTTGCTTTAACAAGAAATCAACGGAAGTGTTTATCTTCACATCACTTTTTTCCAGATCCCTATATTATGAATAAAGAACGCCGTTCCTTTCTACGGAATACATCTCTTGTAACAGGTTTATTGCTGTTGCAGAATCCTCTCAGAGCGCTGACTTCCACTTCAGAAAACGCGACTTATCTTCCCGGCGATAACCGGGAACTCCTGATCTGGCATACCAACGACCTGCATGGCCAGCTGGCCGGTCACCGCCCGGCAGGAGATCAGGGCGTGTTCCTGGATGCAGGTGATTTTACCAGTGGAACGGATAACGTGAACGCCTGTATGGAAATGATACAGGCCATGAATAAAGCCGGTTATCATGCAGCCACCATTGGTAACCGCGAACTGGCAAACGGCCAGGCTGCACTGGCCGCACTGATCCCGCATATGCAATTTGCCCTTGTAAATTGCAACTACCGTTTTACCGATCCATCACTCGCACGCCAGGTGGTACGTCATAAAATCGTATATGCGGGCTCGTTAAAAATAGGTATCACCGGTGTGGGACCGCAACTGCCGGATGTTCCCGGTGTCACCTTCCTGCCGCCGGTAGCAACCGCCGATGAAGTGGCCGCTAAACTTAAAAAAGAGCATGGCTGCCACGTAGTGATCTGCCTTTCCCACCTCGGCTTTAAGCAACCCGGCGAAACAGCAGATAACGCTGATATGGCTACCAGGTCTACGCATATTGATTTTGTAATAGGTGGTCATCAGCAGAAGATGATCACGACTACTTCCGTGTTCAGGAACATGGCAGGCAATGAGGTATACCTCAGCCAGGCCGGATGGAACGGGATGATGACCGGAAAAATGAAAATGTTTTTTAATGAGGACCGCCAGGGCTGCGGTATTCAACCCGGCAGCGGGGTGTCCTGATAAAGTTATTTCACAGCGCTTCTTTCCACACTTTTTATATCTTCCTGCTGGTCCTTTTTAAAATCGAACTGGTTAAACACCGGGTGCTGCCGGCTGTCTTCTTTTTTGTAATTTCGGTTATGTTATATGAACAGCGGATGAAAGTAGAATTGGAGATCTGGCAGCATAAAATGCAGGGCCGGCCTTCTCTGGCAGACCGGTTATCCCGGTCGGTGCAGTCACGCATCAACCGCATAATCCCGCAAAAAGTGCATGATGCTATTACTGTAACCATTAAACAAATGGTGCGGGGAGTACTGTTCGGTTCTATGTACACCGTACCCAACCAGCCTGTTTTTGCTTCGTTGTATGATTTGGAAGAAGCGGTGCTTCGCCGGGTGGACTTTTACCGGAAAACGGCTGCCGCTGAAGGCGGGCTTACCGGCGCCGGCGGGTTTTTATGGGGCCTTGCTGATTTCCCGATACTGCTCGGGATGAAATTGAAACTGCTTTTTGACATCGCCACCTTTTATGGCTTTGATGTAAAAGATTATAAGGAACGGTTGTATATCCTTTATATTTTCCAGCTGGCCTTCAGCAGCCAGGAACACCGGCAAAACGTGTATGAGTGTATTGTGGACTGGAAAGAGAAAAGCAGCCGGTTACCGGAAGACATTCACAGCTTCGATTGGCAGCAATTCCAGATCGAATACCGTGATCATATTGATCTGGCTAAAATGGGACAGTTGCTGCCCGTAGTGGGTGCGGCTGTGGGCGTAGTGGTAAATTACCGCCTTGTCACAAAGCTCGGCACTACGGCTATGAATGCCTACCGGATGCGGATACTGGACTAGCAGCAGCTTAATAGAAGAATTGCTCCGATATAATCTGCCCGTCTTTTACTTCGTATAACATGATCTCATCGATCTGTATTCTTCCAAATCCTTCTACCGTAACATCCATATTCCGGCCTACAGAAAAATAATTACCCGCCACAACAGGCTCGGTGGTATGAGCGCCGTGAACGTCCCGGATTTTTGAAACAAAGTCTTTACCTTTTTTGCGGACATCCGCTATGCCCTCCGCATAGCCAAAGTAGAGAGAATGGGGTGGGTCTATGCTTTTTACATGATCTGCAAAAAACTCATCCTGGATTTCAAACCACAATTCCTGTTGAGCCAGTTCGTTGAATCGTGCGGCCACTTCCTGGGTCGTCATGATGGTATTAGTTACTGTTGACATAAAATTCAGATTTGTTGAGTGATGTATATCCGGCCATTGCCAGTTACTTTTAACACCATAAAAGTAGCCCTCCTCCCGGAATGAAATAAGTGGCAGTAATGACAAAAAAGAAGGCGATATTGCCATATCTTTGGACGTAAAAGAACTGCCTTGCGTATTGCTATTCTGGATTATAAAGATGCGGTTCCAACGTGCGTGACAGGCCCTGCTGACATATGGGGTGGCCTCAGCAGGATGTATCCGTTGGCAACCGGTATACCCTTAAAGGAGAACATTGAGATCGATTTTATTGCCGAAGCGGATGGCCAGCTTACCAGGCGTCCACAAGGAAGCAATAAGGCCGAAAAGCTCAATCCCCGTGACCGGTACCGGTTAATTATCATTCCCGCCATGCGCTATGATAAGATCGACGAGGTGATTGCCCGGGAAGGCAGGCTGGTAACATGGCTGAAACAACAACGCCAGAAAGGCGCCGACCTGGCCAGCATCTGCGTGGGTGCTTTCCTGCTTGCCGAAACAGGCTTGCTGAACGGCAAAAAGGCTACCACCAATTGGCTGTTTGCCGGCCGGTTCCAGCAGCGCTATCCGGCTATCGGTGTGCAGGACGATAAGATCATCGTGGACGAAGGACCGGTATGCTCCTGTGGAGGCGCGTTTAGCTTCACCTCCTTTATGATCTACCTGATAGAAAAATTAATAGGGCACGAAGAAGCCGTGATGGCGTCAAAAATACTAATGATCAACACACACGGGGACTCACAGCTGGCTTTCTCCGTATTCCGCTTCCAGCATGATCATGCGGATGATCCGGTTAAGAAAATACAACACTTCATCGAAGCAAACTACGGGGAAGCCATCATCCTGGAAAAACTGGCCAGCGACCATCATATGAGCGTGAGGAACTTCATCCGCCGCTTCAGACAGGCAACCGGCAATACCCCCATGGAATACCTGCAGCGCGTGCGTATTGAAGCCGCGAAAAAACTGCTGGAAAATACCCGGGAAAGCGTTGAGAGCGTAGCATTGCAATGCGGTTATGAAGATATCAGCTTCTTCCGGAAGGTTTTCCGCCGCCAGGTAGACATGAGCCCGAAAGAATATCACCTTAAATACGGCAAGCTTTCAGAGCGGCAGGTATTAAAAGCGTAAACATGTTACAAAGTTCGCCTAAACGAGCAAAACAGGAAATGTTGCGTTGTATTGAAAGGCGTTACATGGTTTTCTGTGATACATTTTACTTTCTTGAAACCGTTGCTTAACTGATCCGTCAGCGTACCCTCGTTATATTGTTTTATAGGGAGACCACTACATTTTTCCGGACCGTTGGTAGAAAAAGTACCTATAACAGCATAGCCACCGGCATTGATACTTTGACGGGCAATATTTAAATACCGGTCAACCTGTTCTGCTGCCGTCAGGAAATGAAAAGTAGCCCTGTCATGCCACACCTCGTAGGAGGCATCCGGCTGAAAAGTAGTAATATCCTGCACTATCCATTTCACCAGGTCAGCTTTTTCACCGAGGCGCTGTCGCGCCCTCTCCAATGCCCTGGCCGAAATATCCAGTACGGTAATATTGGTGAAACCTGCATCCAGCAGGAAGCCGGCCAGTTTACTGTCGCCGCCGCCGATATCAATAATGCCTGCCGTTTTTGGAATATTACAGGAAAGAATGAAATCGAGGGATGTTTGCGGTACATCTTGTGTCCAGCTTACCTCCGAAGGTTTTTTTGTATGGTAAACATTCTCCCAGTGCGCTTTATTTTCTTCCATTCCCGGTAAATTTAAAATACAAATGTAGGAATTAAGGAACAAGACAAGATATCCATATTTAAACCAGTCCGCGTATACGAAACTCAACCGGTTGGACGTATATTGTTGGATACCTGCAACAGCTATGCAGGAGACAACAAAAAACTGAACCAAATGAAAAGACACTGTGCTTTGATATCCTGCCTGTTGATATTAATTTCCAATCATTCCTTTTCGCAGCACCTGGGAAAAAAGCAACTGCTGGAAGACTTAATGTACTACCGCGATACCCTTCCGGTAAAGCACAAAAATCTCTTTAATAAAATCAGCAAACAGGAATTTGAAAATAAAGTTGGCGGTGTAGCGGGGAAAATTGACACCCTGAATGATGAAACCTTCATGGTGGAACTTTTCAGGTTAAACGTATTGATCGGCGATGAACATACCAGGATTGAGCCGCAGTTCAAAACTGTTTTGCCTGTAAAGTTTACCGTGTTCGACGACGGCATTTTTGTTACTGGTATTGCTCCGCAGCAATCAACTGCGCTTTTATCTAAACTAACAGCGATTAACGGGCATTCCATCGATGAAATCAACAGGAAATTTAAAGAAGTAATTAAGGCGGATAATCAATCCTATTTTGAAGTCTATGAACAACAATTGCTGAATAATCCCTCTTTTCTTAAAGGACTGGGCATTCTAAGCTCGGATGAAAGCGCGGCATTCACGCTGCAAAGCCGCGATGGAGAAGTGTACCAGGTAACAGTTCCAGCCGTTCATAAAGACAGCCTGAACATAGCCCTGTCCGCCCAATACGGCGCCATGTTACCTTACAGGGAGCAAAATAAAGACTATTGGTATGAATATGACTCCGCCAGAAAAACAATCTATTTCAATTTCATTCGGTGCAACGATGATGAACAACACCCATTCGCGCAGTTTAATGAGGAACTGTTTTCAAAAATAAACAGCTTACATCCCGGTAAAATTATTGTTGACCTCCGGTTTAACAGCGGAGGAAATTCCGGCGTACTGAGACCTTTTATCGACAGTATTAAACACAGTTATTTAAATAAGAAAGCGCATTTTTATGTACTTATCGGGAAGCAAACTTTTTCTTCTGCCCTGATGAATGCCGTTGAACTTAAAAGATATACCAATGCCATTTTGGTGGGACAAATGACCAGCGGCAACATAAACCACTATGGAGAAGTACGCGGATTCCGGCTTCCGAACACGAAGATCGTGATCGGCTATTCAACCAGGTATTGGGAAAACTGGAAAGGTAAAAATGGAGCATTAATGCCCGATAAAGCAATTACCTACCGTTCCCTGAATTTTATTAATAACAAAGATGAAGCACTGGAGTATATCTATAAACAGTAAATTATAATTATATAAATATTCCCCTGAATTTTATAATTCCCCTGCCGGTGGAATAGCTGAACTTTGCATAGCTCAAATACTGTTTATATGCTAAGTAACTATAAGATATTTATTAAGGGAATGGTTTGCGACAGGTGTATCCTTGCGGTGAAAGAGGCGCTGCACGAGCTGCGGATACCGGTAACCGGTATTGCGCTGGGGCAGGTAACCACCATAACGGCATTATCAGAACCGGATATGGATACTCTCCGGGAGAAATTAGCGCTGCTGGGATTCACCCTGCTGGAAGATAAAAAGACGAAGCTGGTAAGAGAGGTGAAGAACCTGATCGACCAGGTGTATTCGGGATCCTATGATTTCCCGGATAACTTCAGGTTTTCAGAGGTAGTATCCAGCGCGCTGAATAAAGATTATAGTATGATCAGCAATATATTTTCAGAAGCAGAAGGCGTTACCCTGGAGAAATATATCAAAGAATACCGTGTAGAGAAAGTAAAGGAATTACTGGTTTATACCGATGAAACCCTTTCAGACATTGCCTTTAAACTGGGTTATAGCAGCGGCGCCCATCTGTCCCGGCAGTTTAAAGATCAAACCGGCCTCAATACCTCTCACTTTAAAGAAATCAGGAAATCAAAGCAGGCCCTGACCCATCACCCTGACAACCGGTCTTAAAATTATATACAATTCCCCCTGAATAGTGTAACGTACGTGCCCCGGCAGCAGCGTAGTTTTGTAGAAAATCAGCAATATATGTCATCAGCTATATCATTACAGGAACCAACCACCAACAGGAAGCACGCTGCCGGTACCACAAAAGAAACCTTTCCCGTGTTGGAAATGACCTGCGCGGCATGCGCCGTTAGCGTGGAGTCCATGTTGAAATCGGTGCCAGGTGTACAGGACGCCGGCGTTAACTTCGCCAATCAAACCGCCTGGGTACAATACGATCATGCCGCCGTTACCCCTGAAATGCTGCAAAGCAGCGTCCGTTCAGTGGGGTACGACCTGGTGATAGACAAAGAAAACCAGGATGAAGTAAAGGAAGAAGCACAGCAGCGTCACTATCGCGAGGTAAAACAACGTACTATCTGGGCATCGGTATTATCGCTTCCCATTGTTATCATCGGGATGTTCTTTATGAATATGCCATACGGCAACTGGATCATGATGGCGCTTGCCACACCAGTGGTGTTCTTCCTGGGCCGCAACTTCTTCATCAATGCCTGGAAGCAGGCCAGGCACAGGAAAGCCAACATGGATACACTGGTGGCGCTGAGTACCGGTATCGCCTGGTTGTTCAGTGCCTTCAATACAATATATCCCGGGTTCTGGCACCAGCGCGGATTACATGCACATGTGTATTTTGAAGCGGCCGCTGTGGTCATTGCATTTATATCACTCGGTAAACTCCTGGAAGAAAAAGCCAAATCCAATACCTCATCTGCCATAAAAAAACTTATCGGTCTGCAACCCAAAACGGTATTGCTGGTAGATGAATCCGGCGAAACCCGCGAAATTCCTGTCTCCGCTGTAAAAGTCCAGGACCTGCTGCTGGTAAAGCCGGGAGAAAAGATCCCGGTAGACGGAAAGCTGGCAGACGGAACTTCCTACGTGGATGAAAGTATGATCACCGGCGAACCGGTGCCGGTGGCTAAACATGCCGGTGATACAGTATTTGCCGGTACCATCAACCAGAAAGGCAGTTTCCGTTTCCGTGCAGAAAAAGTAGGCGCAGATACACTCCTGGCCCAGATTATCAAAATGGTGCAGGAAGCACAGGGCAGTAAAGCGCCTGTTCAGAAGCTGGTAGACAGGATTGCAGGGATCTTTGTACCGGTGGTAATAGGTATTGCTATCCTTACATTCGTTTCCTGGATGGTGTTTGGTGGCGATAATGCTTTCACCCATGCACTGCTTACCTCGGTAACGGTATTGGTGATCGCTTGTCCGTGTGCATTAGGACTGGCAACACCCACCGCCATCATGGTAGGAGTAGGGAAGGGCGCTGAAAATAATATCCTTATTAAAGATGCCGAAAGCCTGGAGCTGGCGCATAAAGTGAATGCCATTATCCTCGACAAAACCGGTACCATTACGGAAGGTAAACCGGTGGTAACTGACCTGGTTTGGCATGCACCTGCTCATACCCACTCCGCAGCCCAATCAGTATTGTATGCACTTGAACAACAGTCGGAACACCCGCTGGCGGAGGCCGTAGTATCTTACCTGAAAGACAACGGCGCAGCATTCGCTAAGTTGTCTGCCTTTGAAAGCCTTACCGGTAAGGGGATACAAGGCACTTTTGAACAAACTGTTTACCTGGTGGGTAACCGCAAACTGATGGAGGAGAACAATGTCACCATCGATCCGCAACAGGCAACACAAGCCGCTGCCTTGCAGGAAGATGCCAAAACAGTGATCTATTTTGCCGCAGGCAAACAACTGCTGGCGGTCATCGCCATCGCCGATAAAATAAAGGAAACCTCCAGGGAAGCGATTGCATCCTTGCAAAAACAAGGCATTGAGGTATATATGCTTACCGGTGATAACACCCACACCGCCGCAGCGGTAGCCAGGAAAGTGGGATTGAAGCACTATAAAGCAGAAGTACTCCCTTCCCATAAAGCTGTATTTGTAAAAGAATTGCAGCAATCCGGGAAAGTGGTGGCGATGGTGGGCGATGGTATCAACGACTCACAGGCACTGGCCCAGGCGGATGTAAGTATAGCCATGGGCAAAGGATCGGATATTGCCATGGACGTGGCCAAAATGACATTGATTACCTCTGATCTCAATAGCATCCCGAAAGCACTGAAGCTGTCGCGGAAAACGGTTAGCACCATTAAACAGAACCTCTTCTGGGCATTCATCTACAACATTATTGGTATTCCCATTGCCGCCGGTGTTTTATTCCCTGTCAACGGATTTTTATTAGATCCTATGATTGCCGGCGCTGCGATGGCCCTCAGCTCAGTAAGTGTGGTCAGCAATAGTTTGCGTTTAAAAGCCGCCCGTCTTTAAAATAAATCATCAGAAAGCATGAACAATGTACAGATCTGGCGCACCGCGGGTATCATCCGGGAAACTGCCTCCACAGTCACCATAAAGTTTGATACCGGCGGCCAGCCTTTTATATATCAACCCGGCCAGTTTATCAATCTAACATTAACGATCAACGGCGTCACTGTTACCAGGTCTTATTCTTTAAGCACAGTCTGTAGCAGGGATAAACAACCAGCCATTACCGTAAAAAGAGTAGCCGGTGGCATCATGAGCAACTATATTGCCGATAAGGCCTCCGCCATTGAGCATTGGACAGTATCCGGTCCCTATGGCTCATTTACACCGGTACCCGGTAGCTATCAGGCAAAGCACGTTGTGCTGCTGGCCGGCGGAAGCGGGATCACACCTTTGTATGCCATTGCCAGGTCAGTGATCGATACCGCTCCGGACACACATGTTACACTCGTCTACGCCAGTCGTACACCGGATGAAATTATATTCAGAGATGACATTGCACAGTGGAAGGAGCACTACCGGGAACGGATCAACGTTTATCACGCGATATCAGTTTATGAAGAAGCAGCTGCCCCGGAATTTATTAGCGGCAGACTGGGCAAACTGGTTACCCGTAAGCTTATTCAACAGGCAGTGACCGATCCCGGTGAGGGGGTTCACTATTTTCTCTGCGGTCCATCAGGCTTGATGAAAATGCAGCAGGAAGTGCTGGAAGCGCTGCAAGTGCCGACAGATCGTATTTTCATGGAATGGTTTTCCCCGGATAGTAGCAAAGAAGAGGAAGTATTGCCCGGTGCCGCGCAGGAAGTATTGCTCCACTTTTACGAACAGAGCAACCTGCTGGACGTGGCCGCCGGCAAAACGATTCTCGAAGCGGCGCTGGAAGACAGGATACCATTGCCATATTCCTGCAAAGGAGGCACCTGCGGTATTTGTGCGGCGAAACTCACTGCCGGGAAAGTAAAAATGCGCGGTAATTATGCGCTCAGGCAACAGGAGCTGGATGAAGGAATGGTGCTGCTTTGCCAGAGCTTTCCACTTACGGATGATGTGACGGTAGAGATAGGCTAAAGTGGCATAATACTCGCGGGATCTGGCAAAGCTGGAAGGGACAGCCACTGGTCGACCGCCAGCATCCGCATGACCTGTTTTCTGAATTATCCGTCAGTTACAGTTATGCTTTTTCAAAAAAAGTAGACGCCTTTGCTTACTTCGGCTATCCGGGTGAACCGGCATTGGGATCCGTTGCCTTTATGCATCGCCCGTCTGCGTTAGCAAACCCGGATGCGCCTGTCAGTCATCACTGGAACGACGGAACGCATATCACTTTCGGAGTGGCCACCCTCGGTGTGCGCGTGGATAAGTTTAAATTGGAAGGGTCACTCTTTACAGGAAGGGAGCCCGACGAGAACAGGTACAACTTCGATAAAATGCGATTTGATTCCTGGAGTGGCAGGCTTTCCTTTAACCCTTCCCGCAACTGGGCATTCCAGGTGTCACACGGATACGTTAAAAGCCCCGAAGCGCTTCATCCCGGTGAAGATGTTAACCGGACTACCGCTTCCGCCATATTCAGCCTGCCAATGCGCAACGATAACTGGATGAATGTAACAACGCTGTGGGGCCTGAATAAAACGCCCGGTCATGAAGGAGAGAACGCGTGCCTGCTGGAAGGAGCATGGCAGATGAAGAAAGCAGTGGTTTATACCCGCTACGAATGGGTACAGAAATCAGTGGAAGAATTGGATCTTGATCCTGCGAAGTACGGTGATGCCCTGTTTCCGGTTAACGCACTTACCGCAGGGGTAAGTTACGACCTGCTGAATATTGCAAAAACGCGGCTTGCATTGGGTGGGCAGCTGAGTGTTTTCTTTGATGATAAATCCCTGCATGATTTGTATGGCAAAAATCCGCTGGCGCTCCAGGTATATTTAAGGATCTACCCCGGGCTTATGAAAATGTAATTACATTTGACTTACATTGCAGCAATAATAATTTTACTGGAGTGCAGTTAAATGGAAAAGATACCTGTCAGACATATTACTACAGCGGAAAAAGGTACGGATGCTGCTGAAGGCTTCGGCATCCGGGATCTTCAGACTTTACTGGATGGGGAGGACATGGTGCAGGAGTATCACCGGCACGACTTCTTTTATATGCTTGTTTTGGAGAAGGGAAGCGGTAGTCATGATATTGACTTCACCCGCTACGTGATCGGCGACCATACTGTTTTTTTTCTTCGCCCGGGCCAGGTACACCGGTTGGTATTGAAAGCAGGCAGCACAGGGTACATGATGCATTTCAATGACGGATTCTGTTTCTCTCATCACAAAGTATCCAGCCAGTTGTTACGCAGGGCAGGAAATATCAACCACTATCAGCTTAATGCTGCCGGGTTTCAACAATTGCAGGCGATATTAACTGATATCTTCCGGGAATATACCGGCAAACAGGAAAACTACCGGCATGTTATTAAAGCCCACCTGGATGTGTTGTTTATTCAGCTGATAAGACAGTCCGGTAATGATGCTCACCGCAACGCAAACATTTACAGGCAGGAGCAACTGGATGCGTTGTTCAGTCTTTTGGAGACGCATGTTTTAAACTGTAAGGAGGTATCCCAATATGCCGGGATGCTGAATCTTTCCAGCTATCAGCTGAATGCCATCACCAAGGCAACGATAGGTAAAACCTGTTCAGCACTTATTAATGAATATATTATACTGGAAGCCAAAAGACAGCTACTGGCAACATCCGGGCAGGTAAACCAGATAGCAGATCATCTTGGCTACGAAGATGTTTCCTATTTCATCAGGTTTTTCAAAAAACATACAGGCTATTCACCCGAAACGTTCAGACGCGATTACAGATAAATCCTATACTACTACATTTTTGTCCTACTCCTCTGTGTGCCGCTCCCATTACCTTTGCGGAAACCCTCTCATTTTTTAATTATAAATCAACGTATATGAATCAATCCTGGGATGAACAATACAAAAATATGTGGGACGACCGGTATAAAAACAATGAGTACGCCTATGGGAAAGCCCCGAATGATTTTTTCAGCGAATGGCTGCCGCAATTTAAGCCGGGCGCCATACTGATGCCGGCAGACGGAGAAGGTCGCAATGGTGTATTCGCTGCACAGCTTGGATGGAAGGTAACTTCATTTGATCTGAGTGCAGCAGGGAAATCGAAGGCACTGCAACTGGCCGCAACAAACCATGTTAACCTGGAATATATTGTCGGCGACCTGGAGCAGCTAACGTTTGAAAAGGAATCATTTGATGCTATCGGGCTGGTGTATGCGCACTTCGCCGCCGCTAAAAAATCTATATTTCACCAACAATTAAGCAGCTACCTTAAACCTGGCGGGATCATTATTTTAGAGGCCTTCAGTAAAAAGCATGTAGAGCTGAAGAAGCTCAATCCTGCTGTAGGTGGGCCAACAGATATGGATATGCTGCTTTCCAAAACAGAGATAGCAGCAGACTTTGAGAACTATGATATACTGACACTGGAGGAAGAAGAAATCCTTTTAAGTGAAGGGCAATGTCATATTGGAAAAGGCGCTGTAGTAAGATTTACGGGAAGAAAGCGGGGCCGGTAATTAAATATAAGGCATAACAGTGTTGATAATCAATTTTTTAGTTGCTGGTATAAGCGGTTAACTTCCCTGTAGATTAATTTTAGAAAAAGTTAGCGCCATTTTTATTAGCTTGTATGCTGCCAAAATCGTTTGAAATTATACACTAATCGTTTGATCTCTTCAACAATGAGCACATTAACAGCATTGCCAGTGGAAACCGGGATCCCGGCAGCAATAAACCGTGACAATGAAAAAAAAGGCCGGCTTTACTCATTAGATGCCCTCCGGGGATTTGATATGTTCTGGATTATGGGCGGCGGCTCCATCTTTCATGAAATAGCAAAGGCAACAGGATCTCCTTTCTGGGACGCCATCGCCGTACAGCTTGAACATCCTGCGTGGAACGGATTTCATTTCTATGATCTGATATTCCCGCTTTTCCTGTTCATGGCCGGTGTTTCCACGCCGTATTCGGTAGGCAGGGAACTGGAAAAAGGTAAAAGCCGCACTCAGCTGCTGTTGCGTGTAATAAAAAGAGGACTGGTACTGGTGTTGCTGGGTGTTATTTATAATAACGGCCTGCAATTGCAGCCGGTATCGCAGATAAGATTTTGCAGCGTTTTAGGTCGTATCGGCCTGGCTTATATGTTTGCCAACATCATTTACCTGTACACAAAGGAACGGGCGCAAATGATCTGGTTCGTAGGTATCCTGGTCGCGTACTGGCTGCTGCTGAAGTTTACAGCGGCGCCCGGATTTTCGCCCGGTGATCTTACCATGGAAGGGAATTTCGCATCGTACGTGGACCGTCTCATTGTTCCTGGTAAATTGTATCTCGGTATCCATGATCCGGAAGGATTTACCTCCACCTTCCCGGCTATCAGCACCGCGATGTTGGGGATTCTCACCGGTAATTTATTACGGAACAGCACGATGGCCCCGGTAAAGAAAGTAGGCGTAATGGCCCTTACAGGACTCGTTTTTTTAGTGCTGGCACAGTTGTGGAACCTTGATTTTCCCATTAATAAAAATCTGTGGACCAGTTCATTTGTGTTGCAGGTAGGCGGTATCAGCCTGTTGTTGCTCGCGCTTTTCTATTATGTTATTGATATTGCAGGGTATAAAAAATGGGCTTTCTTTTTCCGCGTGATTGGAATGAACTCTATTCTCATCTATATTTCGGGCCACTTTATCGACTGGAACTATAGCAATGAGGTGTTTTTTAAATGGCTTGGGCAGTTGGTAGGAGACCCGTTCGGCGCGGTGGCCCTCAGCATCTCCCTGGTATTTCTAAAATGGTTATTCCTGTATTTTATGTATAAACAGAAGGTGTTCCTGAAAGTTTAGTTTAACAACGATATGATAAAAGCATGGTATCATCCGGAAGGAAGATGCCATGCTTTTTTTATGTAATATTTCTTATCTTAGAGCAGATTAGTACTTCGTAGCCCCCGACAATTATTCCTTATCCCTAATAGTTACACATGAAAAAGTTCCTTTCATTATTATTCCTGTTACCTATAGCAGACCTGTACGCCCAGTCGCCGGATACCATCCTGATCGACTACCAGCATTTACCCAAATCAAGGATAAAGCACCGCGTAAAGCATGGAAACCTGGTGGTACTGGAAATCATTAATATCAATAAAAGCCGCTACAACATCCAGGTAAATAATACCAGTACCAATTTCTTCGTGCAACAACCGGCTATCCTCTCAAAACTCGACGGATCAACCGTTGATCTTGGTACCGCAGATGATCCTAAACCCGCAGGTGGCGCCGCATTTTCATTTAACGATGGTGTGTTGAAATTGAAAACCTTGTACCAGGCGGAGTTAACGCCGTTTAAAGCAAGCTATAAAAAGTTAAATGATAAACTGGATAATTACTGGGAGAGCCTGGAGAAATTTAAAAAAGCAGTAGCAGTACTGCAACATAGCCTCTATTATAAAAATGAACTGATAGCCATAAAAGAAGCCTGTGATGGCGCCTACCCGCAGGCGGAGACAAACCTCCTGGCAGCCACCACCGCTTTTGTCAACAATAATAAAATCGGAACGGAAACAGCAGCGGCCTCAAAAGAACTGTTGCTCGCCCAGGTGATTAATATCCTCGATCACTATACGCAGGTGGCTACCACTGAAAAGGCAACGCTGGAGCAATTGGAGAAGGACATTAATGAGGCCGCAAAACCTTTTAAAGAAGATGCTGACAAGCTGATGGCAAAGTTGGTAACCGTAAAGAAGACAGCTAAAGCAGAAGAGTTTGCCAACGATAACCTTATCCTCGATAAGGCCATCAGGGTTACCAATGAAAGAGTGGAAACGAAACAATCCAATGAGGCGGCCGTTAAAAGAGGGATTGAAATCATTGATAATTATAAACTGCTTGATCAGAAGAATTTGATAGTGAATAGCTATAAGGTGATCAACCCCATAAATTATATCATCAGGCAGGCAGCTATTGCAGATAAAGATGAACTGAAATTTGACATCAAAATAGAACCAAAAGATAACACCACTTGTGCAGATCCTGGCTTACAGGCCCCGATTATCGTCAGAACGTATGGCGGGTTTAAACTCGACTTCAGCACCGGCTTCTTTATGAATTTTGGAAGCGACAATTTCTTTGACCAGTCTTACCGGCTGGATAGCATCAGCGGCGATCCGGATAATGTGAAAATAGGGAGAAATGATAACCGCAATAAAGTAGTACCCTCTCTCGGCGCACTGATGCACGCCTACTACAGAACAGGGTGGGACTTTCAGCCAGCGTTGGCTGTAGGGGTGAGCTTGTCCACCGGGTCTACCACAAAGTTCAATTATCACCTGGGCGTTTCTGCGGCCTTAGGCCGTGAACAGCGGTTTATCGCTAGCTTTGGATGGACACTCACCCAGGCAACATTGCTTTCTTCGAAATACCAGGAAGGCCAGATCGTACCAAAAGCAACGATTGGAACAACGGTGGAAACGGAGTCTTTTTACAAATGGGGACATTTCCTGGCGATCACCTATAACCTCACCAGATAATGGCAAAGTATATCGTATGTATGCTGCTATGCGCAGCCGTTATGCTGCTGCCGGGGCAATACCGGGCATACAGCCAGACCGCCCCGGTTTTACAGCCGCTTAGCGATACCATCCCGGAAGATAGTAATTTCCTTTTTTCCTGCGGGTTTGTAAGTAGTCAGCTGGAAGATGATTGTATCCCGGATATGCAGCCATCATTAAGTGCAGATGGTTTTACCCCGGCCATGGTAATTCTCAAGATTCAGCAGTTATTAGGCATGGAAACTGACAACCAGGTGGCGGCAAATTTCATCCTGTATGAATGCGCCTTTCCGGGGCCTGTGTTTAAAGCCGTAATGACCCGTGGCGACAGTACCCGGTATATTTTATACAACCGTCAATACCTCAATAAATTAGTAGCCCAGAATACAGACTGGGTGGCCTTTGCCATCTTTGCGCATGAAGTAGGGCACCATTTTCTGGGGCATTCCTTCCGGAACCAGGCGTTAACATACGCCCTTTCCAGGCAAAGGGAGTTAGAAGCAGATTTTTTCTCCGGGTATATTATTAAGAAGCTGAAGGGAACGTTAAGGAATGCAGAGTCGGGCATTCAGGCGGTGGATAAACATCCGCCCCCTGAACTCGAAGCAGGATGCAGTCACCCTACCAAAGCCAAACGGCTCCTGGCAATAGCAAAAGGCTATAATTTCGTCAATCAGCAGGATGCTTCCCTGAACAGCTTTTTAAACATCGATAGCCTGGTGAAAGCACAAGGAATAGAACAGTTGCTTAACCGGACTAACCAGCTGTATCAGCAGCAGAAATTCCAGGAGGCGCTGGATCAGATCGACAAGTTGTTTGATAGGGTCAGCAGCAACCAGCTACCGATGATGTTTAATAATAGGGGACTGATAAAACTGAAGTTAAACCAACAGATGTCTGCTTTGGAAGATTTCAATGAGGCAATAAAGATTAATAATAACCGGGCTGAATTTTTTGAGAACAGGGGACACCTCAAAACGCAGCTGGGCAATGAGATCAATATTAAAGAGGCACAGAAAGACATCAACAGGGCTAAGCTGCTGAAGCAACAGCAGCGGGTGCAATGATAAAGCGAACCATCCCGTTCAGGGATGGTTTTTTATTTTCCGTATCTTGCAAACGGATTGGCTAGTTCACATTTTTCGCAATATCACCGGGTACCGCTCTCCAACGAACATTTACTGGTACAGGCAGCCGCCGATGGCGACCAGGATGCCTATGCGCAATTGTACACCTGGTATTACCCCAATCTGCAGGTAGCCGTTAACTTTATTACACAGGACCGCCATGAAACCGACGAGGTTTTACAGGAAACATTTTTCCGGATCTGGAAGATCCGGGAAAAACTGTTGCTGGTGAAGTCCTTCGAAAATTATGCTTTCCGGATTGCCCGCAACCTGGTATTTGATCTGTTAAGACGGAAAAAAGTACATCTCCGGGCAATGGAAACACTGGAACAGCGCGCCTCGGCAGCCGATATGCCGGATGCGCTGGAGTATAAGGAATTACATGATACGGCCCTGCGGGCCATTAATGGCCTCGACAAACAAAAGCGCGACATTTTCCTGCTGCGCACCGAAGAAGGACTGAGCTTTGAGGAAATTGCCGCCCGGTACGGCATCGCCGTGGTAACGGTGAAAAAACATTACTATGCCGCCTTCCATACCTTAAAGTCCGTGCTGGAACAGCACGGCGGACCTGTTGCTATCCTTTTCCTGCTTTGGCTTAACGGGAAATAAAAAAAAGTTCCTTTTTGGCGTATACGAATACAACACGTGTTCGTCTGTAGTATATAGTGCCATCTATGAACAACGGGAATAAAATAGCGCTTTTAAATAAATACCGGAGCGGTACGCTGACGGAACAGGAAGAAATGGAATTTTTTTCCTGGTACGAAACCGTGTCTGCGGAAGAATTTCATCAGCAATTACAAGCGGCATCAGGACCAGTGTTGTACGAAGAAGCCTCCCCGGCTTTCCTGGAACAGCTCCGGCGCCGGTTGCAGGAGCAGGACCGGGCAAAGGTCCGCAGGATGCGGATATGGTGGCCCGCCGCCGCGGCCGCAGTACTGGCCGCCATACTGGTATTTACATTACGACCCGGAACACCCAAAAAAGAACTGGCCGGAAAAGCAGATGTAGCGCCGGGTCACAGCGGAGCCATGCTCACCCTGGCAGATGGTAAGCAAATTACGCTCGACAGCATGGGCAACGGCATCCTCGCCAACCAAAACGGCACCACCGTGATCATGCAAAACGGAGGGCTCAGTTACGATGCCGGCAAAGCTTCGGGCATAGCGTATAATACCGTAAGCACACCCCGGGCAAGGCAGTTCCGGCTTACATTGCCGGACGGCTCCCAGGTATGGCTCAACGCCGCCAGCGCTATCCGTTACCCCACGGCCTTCACCGGAAATGAACGAAAGGTGGAGGTAAAAGGAGAGGCGTATTTTGAAGTAGCGAAAGATGCTGCCAAACCCTTCCGGGTACAAATCAATAACCAGGCAACGCTGGAAGTGCTGGGCACGCACTTTAATATCAATGCGTATGACGATGAAACCAACATCAGGGCTACACTCCTGGAGGGCAGCGTGAAAATAAGTCTCCGGACCGAGGCGGCTATATTGCAGCCGGGGCAGCAAGCGGAAGTAAACAGCAACATAAAAATAAACAACCAGGTGAATACCGCCCAGGTAGTTGCCTGGAAAGAAGGCACCTTTAATTTCGACCAGCTGGGAATCGCTGAAGTCATGCGGCAATTATCCCGGTGGTACAATATAGAAGTAGTATACGAGGGCGCCATTCCCACCAGGAAGTTCTACGGTGAAATAGGCCGGAACCTTAGCCTGTCGCAGGTCCTGGAAGGATTAAAAGCATCCGGGGTGAATTTCCGGATAGAAGCCGGCAACCGGCTGGTAGTATTACCCTAAGTATTTTTCCCTATACTAAAAAACCGCTCTGAGGTAGGATTCAGAGCGGCCTATAGCCAGGGTGAACGATAGACAATTAATTCGTGTCAACTGTTTTCAATCAACCTAACCAATTGCAAGTTATGCAAAAAAATGCGTCTTGTAACCGGAGTGGCCATGCTATGCACAGATGCAGGCAGGAAGGGCCCCGGTTCTCAACCAAATCTCGGGGAATCAATGAGACAACCAAAGGGTATAGTCTCTGCAAAAAAATTCTGTTAGTGATGAAACTAACCACGCTATTATTAACGGCCGCACTGATGGGAGTAAGCGCCAAAGGAGTCTCCCAATCGGTTACCTTATCCGGCAAAAATATCACGCTGGAAAAGGCTTTTCAAACCATCCGGTCGCAAACGGGCTATCACATATTTTGTGACTTAGACCTGCTGAAAGGCACGCAGAAAGTGAACCTGTCTGCCGTGGATATGCCGTTAGGGCAGTTCCTCGACATTATTTTCAAAGGCCAGGAATTGCAGTATATGCTGCAGGAGCAAACCATTTTCGTCAGCAAAAAAACAATGCCTCTTCCGCTGCCCTATGCCAATACCACCACTCCTTTGGTAACGATTCCCGTGCAGGGCATCGTGAAAGATGCCCGGGGTAACATCCTCTTTGGCGCTACCATCAAGGTAAAAGGAACCGGGCGGTCAGTGATCAACGATGAAAACGGGCGCTTCGATCTGAGCGTGAATGTAGGCGATGTACTGGTGATCAGCTACGTAGGCTTCAAATCCCAGGAAATGAAGATCAGCAACAACACCGACCTGGTAATCGTACTCGAACGCGCCACCATCGATATCAGCGCCATCAATGTATCTGTATCCACCGGTTACCAGACGATTTCAAAAGAAAGAGCTACCGGTTCTTACAGTATTATTACTGCGAAAGACCTGGCTGAAGTGCCTTCCAATAACATTATGGAAAGACTGGAAGGTAAAGTGCCGGGCGTAAAATTTGATATCAGGGGCAACACCATACAGATCCGTACTACCAACACTTATGGCAACACTACCGCGCCGCTCATCGTAGTGGATGGCTTTCCCATGATCCCCACCGGGGATAATCAAAAATTGACGACCCTTGGCAACTCGGTCATGGCCAATGGTTCGGTGCTGTCTTCTTTTAACCCGAACGATATAGAACAGATCACTTTTCTGAAAGATGCGGTGGCAACTTCCATCTGGGGGGCTAGAGGCGCCAATGGCGTTATTGTGATAGAAACAAAGAAAGGAAAGAGGGGAGCCCCCTCTGTAAACCTCTCTGCAACATTCGGGGTATCCAAAGCGCCTTCCATCTCGGATCTCAACTGGATGTCCACCGCGGAATATGTAGATCTTGAAATGGAAATGCTGAATAAAGGATTTTTTACAGATGCACTTTCACTCGGCTATTATAACCCACTACAGGCAGCTAATCCCAGCGAAGTACAGGAATGGTTTTATAAAGTGAAAAGGGGAACAGCCACGCAGGCACAGGCAGATGCCGCCATCGCGGAAATTGCCTCCCGCAATAACTACGGGCAAATAGAAAAGTACCTGCTGCGCACCGCTGTGAACCAGCAATACAATCTGTCTGTATCCGGCGGCGGTGATAACAACAGCTACTATCTCTCCGGTAACTTTAATAAAGACCAACCCATTTTCAGAAGCAACAGCGCACAAAATGTGTTCCTCACCGGTAACTTCACCAACGATCTGTTTGACCGCCGCGTTAAGCTGTCTACCGGCTTCAGCTACCAGGGCGGCACCACTTACTTTAATAATGCCGCTGCCGACGCATTGGGACAAAACGCTACTGCATTGCGTCCCTATGATATGCTGGTAGACGCAAATGGCAACCACCTACAGCGAAATGTAGGCTTCCGCCCAGAAGTAAACGACAGCCTGGTCGCCAAAGGCTTTTTGCCCACTACTTACAATGCGATCGATGAGCTGGGATATTCCAACACCAAAAATAGTATGCAACAGGTACGGCTCAACGCAGGACTCAATTTCAAACTGACAAACTGGGCTAACCTGGACGTGACTGGTATGTACCAGCGTAATGCGAATAGTCTTCAAAGCGTGGATGATGTGCAAAGTTACGCCGGACGCACATTGATGAACACTTACACGGTAACCAATCCTTCCAGCGGCAAACCAACCTACAATCTGCCTTATGGTGGCCGTTATTATTTGTCGGACGCCAATGCCTACGATTACAACCTGCGGGGTGTCCTGAACATCCACCGGAATTTTAATCCGGATCATCAGCTGACGGCGCTTGCAGGAGGGGAAATCAGGGAAACCTATAACAGGTCATATGCGTCTACCCGCTATGGATATAATGCGGATGGCAACACCTTTGCTACTGTAGATCCCAATGCACAGCTCATGACCATGTATGGCTGGACGCAGAATATCGGCCCGGTAACCACCCCGGTAACAGAACAAAAGAACCGCTACCTCAGTTATTTCGGTAATGGCAATTATACCTATAAAGCAAAATACAATTTATCCGCCAGCGCGCGCTTCGACGACTATACGCTGTTGGGTCTTGAACGCAGCAAACGCGCAAAACCTTTCTGGTCCGCCGGCGCGAAATGGAGTATGGGCCAGGAATCATTTATGCAGAATATTCATTGGCTGAATGGGTTAGACCTCCGCGTTACCTACGGTACCGGCGGTTCGGTGCCATTAGCAGGAAGCAATGTACCCCTTATCAATCTGGCTGCCACAGATCCCAGCACACAACTGCCCATCGGTGTTATTGAATCGCCGGGCAACCAGCAACTGGGATGGGAGCTGACCAAAACACTCAATTTTGGCGTGGACCTCAGGGCCTTTAATAACCGCTTAATGCTAACCGCAGATGCCTACACCAAAAGAAGCGAAGGCATCATCACTACGCTGCCATATAACTCCACCTATGGCTGGTCTACCCTGCAGTTCAATACCGGTACACTGAAAAGCCACGGCATGGAGTTAGGCATTACAGGTGAATTGCTGAAAACAAGGGACTGGGGTATTACCTCCGTTTTCAATTTTGCATATGGTACCAACGAAGTAACAGACAACCGCTATAACATTACACAGGCTTCCAACCTTATCGCCGGCGGCTCCCCGGTAAACGGCTATCCCATTGGCGCTACGTTTTTATATCGCTCCGCAGGACTGGACAATAAAGGTCAAACCCAGATCTATGACCGCAACAATAAAATCATCAGCAATACCACCAACCTTATGTCGGCATTTGATATAAACGACCTAAAATATGCGGGCGTGAGAGTGGCGCCTTACCACGGCGGGTTCTTTAATACCTTCCGCTATAAAAGATTTGAAATGAGGGTGCAGATGACCTATTACATGGGGCATATTTTTATGAAACCTGCGATCACCAACTATCCTACATCTGCGGGGTATTATTTTGGTTTGCCCGGAAGGCAAAAGGATCTTGCTAACCGCTGGAAGGAACCGGGTGATGAAGCCTTTACCGACGTGCCGGGTCTTGAAAACGTGAATAACAACAGTATTGTCCGTTACCGGAATTCGGATAAGCTGGTAAGAAAGGCCGACAACATCCGCCTGCAACAAATTTCGCTCAGCTATAGCTTCCCGAAAGAATTATTGCCGCAACGGGTGATTAAAAGTCTTTCTGTTAGCGGCAACGCGCGTAACCTCGGTATTTTATGGAGAGCTAATAAAGATGGGATTGATCCGGAGTACCTGAATGCAAATGCAAACTATTACAGCATGCCGCCGGTAACCAGCTATATGTTTAACATCAATGCATCATTCTAACAGCGAAGAAAATGAAAAGACTAATATATTTCGTAGCGGTAATGGCGCTGGCCACAGGATGCCGTAAATACGTGGAAATAGATCAGATAGGAAAACGTACGCCTACCTACACCAAAGACTACCGCGCTTTGCTGGATAACAACTCCCAGTTGGAAGCAGGTTTCAGCCTCACTATTTATTCCGGTGATGATACCCGTTTCCTGGATTCCTCGAAACAGGCTACCATGACCGATATTAACGGGAATGCCTATACGTGGCAGCCGCAGTACTGGAGTGATACACAGTCGGATGGAGACTGGGACAAACTGTACAAGGCAATTTATACCTGCAACGAAGTGCTGGCCGGTGTAATGGCCAGCGAAAATGGTACTGATGCAGACAAGAAACAGCTGTTCGCAGAAGCGCTCACACACCGGGCATATGCTTACTGGTGCCTGGTGAATATTTACAGCGCGCAGTACGATGCCGCCACCGCCGCCACCGATCCTGGTGTTCCTTTATTATTAACGCCCGACCTGTTTGCATCGCTGCAAAGAGTATCTGTAGCTACGGTTTACAACCAGATTACCGGCGACCTGAAACAGGCAGTGGACGCACTGCCGGCTTTGCCTGATTATAATACACGCCCTTCTAAAGCAGCTGCCTACGCCATGCTGGCACGTACTTACCTGATGACCCGCGATTTCACCACCGCGCGGAGTTATGCAGAACAGGCACTGGCACTGCAGAACGGTGTGCTGGACCTTCGTGACTATACCACCAGTGTAGCCACTTTTCCCTACCGGCTGAAAGATCCGGAAGTGATCTTTTCAAAGATTAACGCTGGTTTCTACCAGGGAGGCATCCAACTGGACACGGCGTTGTTGTCGCTGCTCGGCACAAAAGATATGCGCTATGCCTTGTTTGTAAAACCGGGCGGCAACTTTTTCCCGGCGTTTACAGGTTACGGCTACTGGCGCTATCGCTACAGCCGAGAGGGCAATACCATCACACAAGGTCCTGGCGTACCGGAAATGATGCTGATTAAAGCAGAATGCGCTGCCCGCTCCGGGGATGCGGTAACCGCCACCAACGTATTGAACAGCCTGCGCGAAAAACGATTCCTCACAGCAGACTATACGGCTTATACACCCGGCACTCCAGCGGAAGCGCTCAGTAGGGTAGTGGACGAAAGAAAGCGCGAATTTTTTGGAACAGGATTAAGATGGTTCGATCAGAAACGCCTGAACAAAGATGCCGCTTTTGCCAAAACGGTTACCCGCACTTTCAAAGGCGTAAACTATACACTGGAGCCAAACAGCAACCGGTATATCTTCCCAATCGGTACAAAATACATCCTGCTGAATCCGGAAATAGCGCAAAGCCCAAGATAATATTTAACCAACCATCATAACCCGGGATGTCCGGTAGAGCGGCTGCCACCAGGCAGCCACTCGGGGCATGCCATTAAAAAACGGAAACAACATGAAAAGATGGATAAGTATGCTGGCGTTGCTGCTGGCGTTTTCCACAACCGCGTACACGCAGGACAGCAGCCGCTTAACGGGGCTGGAAAAAACCGTGGCAGGAGATACGCTCCGCCTCCTGTATAATCCCGCCGGCGGGCCATTGGCCGGTAAGGCAGATATAGGCGCCATGATTTATCTCTACCGGAATTACCGCTGGTATGTGGATGATATTGTACTGCAACAACGCGGCGCCACCTGGAACGGCCAGTACGCGGTTCCTGCAAACTGCGCATTTGTGGCCATTAAATTTGTGACCACTGAAAACGGTATGGTGGCCGCCTCCGACAATAATAATGATCATGGATTTATGTCGGTTACCACCGATAAAAACGGCAACCGTTTACCCGGCGGCCAGCTGGCATGGGGTATTTTCCGGAAGCCTTCTATCGCCAAAGCGCCATTTTATTTTAATAACTACGATATCAGCAACGAAGCACTGGAAATGTGGGTGCGTAAGGAAATGGAAGCCTATCCCGATAGCATGCCAAAATTTTTCGACAGCTACCTGGCTATGCTCAAACTAAAACTCGGCGATGAATTTCCACAGAGAGCGCCGCGCAACCTGGAAAAGTTTTTAAGGATACCCGGACTCGATGAACAAGGCTATAACATCGTGTATGAAACCTACAGGTTCCAGCTGAAAGACCAACAGAAAGCCGATTCCGTGAGAAAGCTCCAACTGCAACGGTTTCCCAAAGGCCGTGCCGCCCGGTTCGATGCATACAGCAAAGCTTATATGGGACAAATGGGCGAAGCGCAGTTTGCTGCCATGGAAACTTTCCTCCGTGATTTCCCGGTGGCGGAATACCGCAGGGACACTATCGCCTCGCAGCAATTTATTTACCACAATATATACCGTTTGCTGGGCCAGGTGTACATTGCCACGGGTCGTACCGACAGCCTGAAAAAACATCTCCGCGATATGGATTTTGTTACGCTGAATGAAATATACCGGGCTAATCTCGATAAAGCATTTATTATCGGAAAAACACCATTGGCAAAAATTTATCCGTTCTCAAAAATGCTGATCGACGACATCATCAAAAAAAGCGATGATGGATCATACATGGAAGATACCCGCTACACCCCGCTGCAAGCCCGCGAAAATGCCCGCACACAAATGGATGCCCGCCTGGCTATCCATATCAGCATGCTGAATAAAATGGGTAAGTATAAAGAAGCACTTCCTTACGGGGCGCAGCGCTCCGGGAAAGGCCGCTACAACAATGCCAATCTGAATGAAGCCTGGGTAAACATACTGGAACATACCGGTGGCGAAAAGAAGGTGAAAACTGTATTGGAAGCAGGTGTTAAAGCCGGCGCCGCTACGCCTGTTATGATGGAAAAACTGAAAAGGATATACGGCAAAACAGCAGGATTTGATGCATACGTGGCGGGTCTTAAACCTGCTGTGGACAGCAATGAAATCAAGACTAAACTTATCCGCGAAAAGATCACGCCTTTCCGGTTGAAGGATATGAATGGCAGCACCGTTAGCTCCGATAGCTGGAACAACAAGATCATTGTGCTGGACTACTGGGCTACCTGGTGTTTCCCCTGTAAAATGGCCTTCCCCGGCATGCAGATGGCAGTGAGCAAATATGCCGCTGATCCGTCGGTTGATTTTTATTTTATCGCCACCATGGAACGCGCTAAAACTTACAAGGAAGACATCTCTAAATATATCAGGTCATCAGGTTATAGTTTTAAAGTGTTGTACGATGATGAAAACCCGGATACGAAAGGAAACGACCGCGTATTCAAGAGCATGTTGCCTGTTTTCCATTCTTCTGCTATTCCAAGAAAAGTAGTATTGAAAAATGGAATAATAAGGTATACGGCAGAAGGATACGGCGGCAGTCCAAGCGCACTTGCCGATGAACTAAGCCAGGTTATTGAGATTTTAAAAGCAGAACAATGAGAAAAAGATCTTTGCTCTTATATGCCGCACTGACAGGCGCCGGCATACTGCCCGCTGCGGCGCAGCAAAAAGTGCTGGATACCGCTGCCTATAAAGAATGGAAACGTATAGGTATTCCTGTTATCAGTTATTATGGCGATTGGGTAATGTATGATTTGCCCGATGACGATAATCCGCAAAAACACCTGGTCAATACACAAACCAGCAAGGAGATCCTGTTGGACAACACTTCGGGGGCCGATTTTTTTAATAAAGGCAAATGGCTGAAGTATAATGTGAATGATTCACTAATGCTCATGCGTTTGAAAGATGGGAAAAAGATCCGGTGGACGACTACCTCGTTTATCAGCAACAGTCAAACATCTCCCTATATTTCCTATAACTATAAAACGGCAGCCGGTAGCCGGTTGGTGATCTGGAATACGGATACCAACGACAGTACTATTCTCGAACAGGCAGACAGGTATTCTCTTTCCGGCAAGGGCCAGGTAGTTTATCTCCGTGGCGACCGGCTCATGGCCGGCCCGCTGAAAGGCAGGCACACTGCGCTGTTTAGTGGTCCGGTAACCGACTACAGTTTTAATCCTGATAAAGAAGAAGGCACGCTGTTGTCGGGCACAAAGCTGTATGCTTTTTCGCTGAAGAAAAGTACGCCTCAGCTGCTCATGGATTTCAACGATATTACCGCTCCGCCGGGTTACCGTATTACGAAAAAGGCATACGAAATTACACCTGGTACCACACAATTGCTGCTGGAACTAAGCTTCAATACAGCGCGCAAAACCCCACCCAAGCCCAATCCCAACGCAGCAGACCTGGAACTGTGGACCTGGAATGAACCTGTATCCCAACGGCGGCAACGGAGAGGGGTATACGACAGAACGATGATGGACGATGCAAAATTCATCTATCACCTGGATACGAAGCAGTTGGTGCAGGTGGCGCCTGAATATGCAGGGATGCTTTTTACACCTCAAAGCGGGAGTTACAATTATGCATTGCTCACGGATCAGTCGCGCTATGAATATATGCTCGACTGGAAGTACTCGCTGAATGCTGACATTTACCTGGTAAATGTGCACACGGGCGAGCGCAAACTGGTGGCGGAAGATTGTACCGATAACCCGCAATGGAGCCCCAACGGCCGGTTTGCAGTGATATATAACGGCAATGAAAAACAATGGCAGGTATTGAAACCGGAGGAGGCAAAGTTTGTAACGATTTCTGCTGCCATTGGCTACCCGGTGTATGAAGAAGATTTCGACCTGCCCAAAGCGCCACCATCCTATGGTATGGCTGGATGGACAGACGAAGGCAATACCGTAATTGTATACGACCGGTACGATATGTGGGCAATAGACCTGACCGGCAAACAGTCTGCCCGTTGCATTACCGGCGGCTATGGCCGGCAGCATCACGTAAGTTTCCGGTTGCAGGGGGCGGATTATGGCGGCATGCTGGACCTGAAAAAGGCACTCCTGCTGCGCAGCTTCAATGAGCAAACAAAGTCGGGCGGACTGTATCGCTTAAACCCCGGCGGGAAAGCAATAGCACTGGCCGATGATCCGGCTTACACCGTAAAAGTAATTAGTGTTGCAGGCAATGGTAATGCCTTCGTTTTCGCCCGGCAGAGTTACCGGCAGTATCCCGACATCTGGTGGGGCAATGCCGGTCTTACGGCAGTTAAACGCCTCACCAACAGGAACCCTCAACAGGCGCAGTACGGCTGGGGTTCAGCAAAAGTGGTGGAATGGAAAAATTACGAAGGGAAACAAAACCAGGGACTCTTATATCTCCCTGAAAACTTTGATACCACCCGGACTTACCCGATGATCGTTGATTTTTATGAAACGCATTCCCATGATCTGCATGAGTATTTAGTGCCGGGTTACAGCACGTCTACCATCGATATTCCTACTTATGTAAGTAACGGCTACGTGGTATTCCGCCCGGACATACACTACACTACCGGAAAACCCGGTGAAAGCGCTTACAATGCTGTGGTAAGCGGCGTAATGGACCTGATTAGCCGGGGTATTGCAGACAAGGCGCATATAGGTCTGCAAGGGCATAGCTTTGCCGGTTTTGAAGTAGCGTATATAGCTACCCGTAGTAACCTTTTTAAATGCGTTAACATCGGCGCCGGCGCCGTTAACGTTACCTACAACTACACGGCAGTGCGCTCCAATGGGGCGCCGGGTATGTTTAAATGTGAAGTGGAGCAGTATCGTTTAGGGAAAACGCTGTGGGAAGATAAAGAAGCCTACATCGCCAATTCGCCCATCTTTAATGCCGACAAGATCACCAGCCCGCTGCTGATTTTTCATAACGACAAAGACGGTGCGGTGGCCTTTACCCAGGGGCTGGACCTATTCCTGGCTATGCGCAGGCTGCGCAAGCCCGCCTGGCTGCTTAACTACAAGGGACTGAACCACACATTGGAGGAGGAGATCCCGCAACAGGACTGGACACTGCGAATGGGACAGTTCTTTGATCACTATCTCAAAGATAAACCCATGCCACGATGGATGAAGGAAGGCATCAGTGTGGATGAGCGTAAGGTAGATCCGAAGTATGCTTATTGATAACGACGGCGGGCTGTTACTTTCACAGCCCGCCGTAACTGTATTATTGCTCAAAGGCAGAAATATCCACGTAATACTTACGTGGATTATTTTTGTCCATGTATACGTCTATTTTTTGATGAACCCCAATCAGTGAAGTAGGGTCGGACCACATGAACCCACTCTTGAAACGGTAGTTTACGCCGGTGAGCGGATCTTTCCAGTTGCAGCGTATAAAGAAGGGATTACGACGGTTAACCCGAATATACCTGTTGGTGTCAACCGAGTCAAAGTCGGCCCGGACCAGCAACCCCGATTGTTTCAGCTGGTCCCTGCGCGAGCGGCTCACCTTTCTCTTTAAATAATACCCCAGGCCAAAGAAGCTGAATAGCAACCCCATGCCGCCAACCACGATAGCGCCAAAGTATTCCATCCAGCCGGCTATTTTCGCATCATCCGGGTTTTTGGGGTCGTAATAAATGTCGACGCGTTCCCCGATTTCGTACCCGGGAGGATTGGAAGAAACGCTGGAAATATAACGGTGCTTCACGCCTGCATCATCGAAATACGTTACCACCGGGGCGTACGACCGTTTTCCCCTGGCGATCATGTCCACCACTGTTCCGTTGGTTTTTACTGCGGAGGCATTGAACGTTTTAACATTATAGCATATCATAGCAGCAACGACCACCATCAGCAAGCCAATCCCCAGGAAAATATTAAAAGTAAGCGATACAGATCTGCGTTTCATTTTAAGCGATCAAATTGGATAAGGGCGCAAGATACCAAATTGTACAGATAAGGAAAAAGGCGCCTTCCGGGCCATAAATCCAGGAATGAATAAAGTGAATAAGCCCGGCTGTATAAATAGCCGTAATTTAGTAAAGCGCAGTATTCACTGCCGGCAACCAATAACCAAACTATGAATGCGCTCGGAAAGTCTGTTAAAAGAGTGTATGTACTCTTATTCGCCCGGAAGGTTTTTTATCCCGTGAATCTCTTCTTGTATAAGCTCAGTATGTTCGGGTTGGGAATCAGGAATCATGAAAATGATACCGTATCCGGAGAGAAGGCGTTTATTAAATTCCTGAAGGCCCGCCGCAAGCTGGATACCGGCGTGATCATGGACGTTGGCGCCAACATGGGCAACTATTCAGTGATGCTGAGAAAGAACGGCATCACGCTCCCGATCTTTGCTTTTGAGCCACACCCTGTGGCGTTCCGCAAGCTAAGCGCGGCGGCAGCAACCCACCATTTCACCGCTGTTCCTCAGGGCGCCGGCGAGGAGAGTAGCATGGCTACTATTTACGACTACCAGGGCGATGGCGGCTCAGAGCATGCCAGCATGTATAAAGGGGTGATAGAACATCTTCATAAGGGCACCGCGGAAGAAGTGTCCATTGATCTCACTACCATCGACGAATTTGTAGCACAGCAGGAAATATCCAGGATAGCCTTACTGAAGATAGATACAGAAGGACACGAACTGAGTGTGCTGAAAGGCGCCCGCCAAACTATTGCCCGCGGACTGGCAGATGTGATACAGGTGGAGTTCAACGAAATGAATATTATCTCCAGGACCTTTTTTAAGGATATTGTAGACATATTGCCGGGCTATGAATTTTACCGCTTATTACCCGACGGACTCAAAGCCCTGGGAGCATACAACAGCACCAGCTATGAAATATTTTCCTTCCAGAATATTGTGGCCCTGAGGAAGCTCCAGCGTTAATACGCATTTTTATCTCCCTTGATCATATTCATCAATGTCTGGAAAATGATCTGGCAGTCGAGCCAGAAGCTATAGTTTTCAATATACCACAGGTCAAAGTCAACCCGTTTCTGCATCTGCCCTGATATCCTCGTTTCCCCCCTGCAGCCATTCACCTGCGCCCAGCCTGTAATGCCCGGCTTTACCACATGCCGCAGCATATAATTTTGTATCGTGTTTTTAGATTCCTGGTGTAAAGGAATGGGATGGGGGCGGGGTCCCACCAGCGACATATCTCCCATCAACACATTAAAAAACTGCGGCAGCTCATCGAGATTGGTTTTGCGGAGAAACCTGCCGACAGCAGTAATCCGGGAGTCGTTCCGGGTAGCCTGGAGGTATCGCCCGTTTGCATCCACTACATCACTGTTCATGGTCATGGACCGGAACTTATAACAGGTGATTTTTTTGTTCTTCAGTCCCCACCGTTCCTGTTTGAACAGCACCGGCCCCGGCGACGATAGCTTGACCAGTATACTGATGAGCGGAAACAACCAGCTGAATACCGTAATAAAGAGGATAGTAGTAAAGCAAAGCTCAAAAAGGCGCTTGAACCGCTGCTTCGCCAGGTCATCCAGCGGAGAAGTGCGGATCGTCAGCAGCGGGAATTTACCAAAGAAATTCATGCTGGCGGTAGAGGTGCAGAAGCGGTGGCAGTCTGCAATGATCCTTACCCGTTTGGCTTCCTTCTCACTGGTGATAATAATTTTCTCCATCTCCGTATTAGGGTCCGGCAGGGCTACAATCACATCGTCTATCTCATGACTTTCCAGGATCCTCGTGAGGTCCGATATTTTGCCCAGGTACTGCCCGTTCAGGTAAGGATTGGTTTGTTCATCCACAAAGCCAACGCACCGGTAACCGAAATGATCGTTGGATAAAATGGTTTTATAGAATTTCATGCCGGTATCGCCGGTACCTACTATGAGTATGTTTTTTATGTTGTAACCGTTTGACCGCAACCGGAGCAAAGATTGTTTGACCATGAACTTAACCACGGTAATACTTACAAAATTGAGGAAAGCATACAGCAAGGTGAACGTTCTCGGATAGGGATAATATTTAAAGCAGTAGAAGAACAGGAAGGTGAAGAAACAGGCATGCAACAATGCTGTTTTAAGAATGGCAATAAACTCATAGGAAAACGACCTCGTTCTGAATTCGTCGTATAAATGAAGCGACATGCCAATGATGGTCCAGGCCGTAATGCTGATGCAGAGCAATAGCAGGTTAAAGCCGGAGAAGAATACATCTCCCAAACCCGCAATATATTCACGGGTGCCCAGAAAAGCCAGTATCAGCACTACATAATCGATCAGGAGTCTCAGCAGGAAATTAATATGGTTACCGGGTATCATAAGGTTCATAATTAAAAGATGATGGATAGTATGGGTGGCGCCGGTTATGAATGAGCATCTTTATCAGTTCAGGATGGTATTAAATACCTGAAGGAATTTGTTTTCAATATGTTTTATGTCGAAATGCTTTTCTGCATATGCCCGTCCGTTGTGTCCCATTTCCTGTCTTAATGTCGTATCCGTGAGCAGCTTTTCTATGTGCTGGCAGAAGCCCTGCTGATTATCCGGGGAAATGCAATAGCCGGCTTTGTTATCCAGTACAATGGCCGCGCTCAGGTTATCCGGTGGCATCGCCAGCACAATAGGCTTTTTAGCGCACAGGTAAGTGAGTACTTTCGACGGCACGGAATAGGCGCCCGCATCATTTTCCAGTATGGCCAGCAGGATATCCGCTGCGCCCAGCACCTGGCTCATATCCCTGAAATCCTGGAAGGGAAGGAGCAGCAGGTTGTCCAGCTGCCGTTCCTCTTTTTCTTTTTGCAGGAAGGCTGCTCCCAATCCTTCGGAGATAACAATAAACACCACATCTTTATGCGTAAGGAAATAGGCCGCTGCTGCCGACAGCATCGCCGGGTTGTGTTTTAATCCCAATGTGCCCGAATAAACAATACAGGTTTTATCTGCTACGTTGTGCCGCCGGGCCCAATCGTTATTTTTACCGGTGAGCGTTATTTCCCGGAGCGGCGCCCAGTTGGGAATACAGGTTACCTGCTCGGGATGCAATTTCCACTTGTCAAAAAGATCATTGAAGTCCTGTGTAATACTGATCACATGCGCACTTCTCTTCAGCAGTTTTGTTTCCAGGCTTTTAAAATAGTACCAGATGGGAAAGCTGATCATGCCTAACTTCTGGCGGGCAATCTGCCGGATGGCGATGGTGTAAATGTCCTGGCACCAGTACACAAATTTGATCCCTTTCCGGAGGCAGTATTGCTGTACATGTTGCTGTACAAATAACGGCGTTGTGCCGCTCAGTACTACGTTGGGCCGGAATGTATCCAGTTTGTTAGTCAGCTGACGCGCGTATTCAATTTCCTGTTTCCTTCTTTTTAAAAGAGAGTATTTGTCGAATTTTCCTTTGATCATAATAGGCAGCACGGTAAGCCCGGACCCTGACAGGGGAAGGTCTTCAAAGTTTCCTTTGGGCGACTGGAAAGAAACAGAGTAGGCATGCAATACTTCATGCCCGCTTTCCGCAAATTGCCGGCTAAGCTGTAAGGTAAAGGCATGGCCGGAATGGTCGTTCACAACAATTTTCATCCTTTCTTTCTTTTATATAAAAGGTCCATTTGCAGGATCTGCAATTTTTCCGATTGCAGGAAGCCAACAGGCGCTATAAAATCGAATCCCAGTTCTTTAACAAAATGGTGCATTTCATCAAACAGTGGCTCGCCATCATACATTTGAACAAAAGAGGTTTCAAACAGGAGGTAGTCAATTTGCCGGAGACTATGCAGCGCTCCTTTCAGTACTTCTTTCTCAAATCCCTGCACATCCATTTTCAATAATACCGGCGGGATAAAAGGCACTTTATGCCGCAGGTCGTCCAGGCGTTGTACCGATACCTGTATGCGGTTGGAGTTAGCTGTTTTGGGAAGCATGTTTTTTTGCAGGTCAGATACATGCAGGGCTGAACTGGCATGGGAATACGCATTGCTGTAAAATTCCAGTGTCCCGGTGGAGTTGCCCAGCGCCATGTTATACGTGTTGATGTTGGTGAGCCTGCGGGTATTGCGTTGCAACAGGGAAAACACGCCGGGCAGGGGTTCAAAGGAGTGGATACGCGCCTGCGGGTAAAAGTGACTGGCAGCCATGGCAAACTGTCCCTGGTTGGCGCCTGCGTCTATAATTACGCCTAACGAGGGGATATAGTGCCGGCAGTTGTGTAGTATCTGCGTAGAGGCTACAGACGCACCTTTTTCCAGCAACGAAGTGAAACCCCTGCCGGATGTCAGGAATATTTTTACCGTGTCTGCAATTTTAAAAATAATACTCATGTCGAGAATTTGTAGTTCCAGCAATCTTTGTAAAAACCAATTGTTTCCTGTACGCTTTTATCCCATGTGAACTGTTGTACCTGTTGAAGTCCTTGTGTTATCAGCTGTTGCTTGAATGCGTCATTTTCCAGGGATCTTATTTTTTCTGCAAACAGCAGTGGATCTGCCTTGTCGGCCATCAGCCCGGCGGTTCCTACTACTTCGGGCATGGAGGTCATACTGGTGGTGACCACGGGGCAGCCCGCTTTCATGGCTTCTCCCGGCGGAAATCCGAAGCCTTCATAAGCGGAGGTATAGAGCAAGCAAAATGCATGGTTGTATAAAATATTAAGGTCTGCCTGGCTAACGGTCGGGAAGATATGATAACGGCCGGCCAGTTTTTCTTTCATCATATTGATCTCTTCTTTTTTCCAGGGCTCACCACCTATTACTACCAGGTGAAAGGAAGAAGGCAGCAGCTCCATGGTTTTTACCGCTATGAAAAAGTTTTTATAATTCCTGCGTGCACCAACATAGAGAATGAATTTTTTTTGAAGATCCATCTCCAGCGAACAGCTTACCGGCAGGCGTTTGTTGATGGGGTAGAAGTCGCAGGCAATGCCGTGATAGATTACTTTCACCTTTGCAGGATCGATGCCGGGATAAAAGTGGAACAGCTCTTTCCGGGTACTGTCTGAAATACAGATAATCCCATCGGCCCGCCTGATACCGTATGCTTTTTGCAGGGTATTGGCAAGGCCCCGCGGAAACTTCGACGCCAGCTTCCGTTCGTGTGCAAAGTCGTGTACCGTAAGGATGTTGAGGATATTTTTCTGTGGGGAAACCCGCAGGTATCCTCCATGAAAAACCGCCGCCGCAGGAAGCGGGTAGCGTACCGGGAGGTAGCGGAGGTACTTGCTGGGAATCCAGCTTTCCCGGATACAATTAAACCGGTGATAATCTATTTTCCGTTCAAAGATGTTGTCTGATCCCGGGCGTGCATTTAAAAAGCCAACCGATAACCCGCTGTTGCACATACCGGACAACAGCTCGTACCAGTAGGCAGATACGCCACCTGCTTTCTGAATAGAGAATACAATATTGTCCAAAAATACCTGCATCATTGTATGATTAAATCCACATGTGTAACATCACCGGGTTACCGGAGATGTAATGAATCCCTTTTACGAGGTGGTTGTACTCCGGTACTACCCCTTTTATCAGGGCTATCAGCGTTTCATAATTTTGTCCTTCATGATAAGTGGTGATGGCTATTTTGGGTTTGCTGGCCCTGATAGTTTCCAACGCGCCGCGGATCATGTTTTCCTCGAATCCTTCAATGTCTGCCTTCAGGTAATCTATGCGGATACCCTTTTCTGCAAAGAGGCTGTCGAGCGTTACTACTTCCACTTCCACCGCGTTCCCGTTGTTGTTGTGCTGGCCGATAGTACCATTCAGTACCGTATCGTTGGAGGCCATGTTGATGTACGCCTTCTGGCAGGTATCTCCCGCTGCTACCGGCAGAATCATCACTTTGCTTTTTTGCCGGAACAGTTGTTGAAGGGAATCCACGAACAGGGGTAAGGGTTCCAGTACAAAAATGCGGCTGGCGGTGTGCTGGTGTTTGAATGCAAAGAAGCCTTCCGCGCTGCCACAGTCAACCACCACATCCCCCGGGGCGATGGCTGTTTGCGGGATCTCATAGTAATGCCAGTGCTCCGGCCTTGCTTCTGCCAGGATCATCGCAAAGCTGTAATGCGGGGCGGACGCGGGGTAAATAAACAGGTCTTCGTAACCCTTTATCCGGTAGTAATTGTATTTGTCATCTTTATTTACCAGGGTAGCCTTTTCATTGGCAATGGCATACATGCGCGGCGAAAAGAGATGGTACTTCATTTCGCGCCAAGTTGTCCGCCGTCTTACCTTGCTGTTGAAAAGGTAATGATACAGCAACGACAGCCGGAACCGGATACCCCATAGTATACTACGTGCTTTGTTCATATCCTGTATCATTTATGGATTCGTTATCATATGCACACAGTAATGCCACTATTATCAGGAACAGGTCTATCTGGCTGAAAAAGAAACAAACAGCTACATACGCCAGGTAGCTGCGCTGAAAGGGCATAATATGCTGCCCTGTTTTAGTGAGTATCAGGAAGAAGAAGAACAGGGAAACAGCCCCAAATTCTGCCAGGATAAAAAACCACCGCATATTGAGATTATGCCCGCCAATGCCTGCTACCCGGTTCTGGTAACTCAGCTGTCCAAAGAAATAGCTCGCCGGAATAAAGGTGCTGTTTCCCGCGCCATATCCCGATATAACCAAATAGGGTTCATCCCGCAGGAAGTCGACCACCGGCAGTTCCATATCCCTTTGCAGCGGAATCCCGAGTATAATATTATTCTTACCCCAGATCTCATTATCATACCGGTAGGCAGATCTTTCGAAGAGGAGCTGGTATATCGGCTGGTTGCGGTTAGCCATGTAATGTTTCAGGAAGTATTCTTTTGAGGCAGCGATCGAAAGGAAAATACCAACGATCATACCCAGGGTACTGATGATCTTCCATCTTACTGGCATCAGTTTAGGGAGACATAAAAACAGGAGGCCGCCGGCCAGGATATTTATCCAGAAAGTTTGGGAAGAAGTGAGGATGCCTACAATGACCATTACAATGGCCGCTTTGTAATTCCTGTCCCTCACAAATAAAGGAATCGCTAAAGATAAAAAGGCGCTGAATATTTTGGGCTCTGCAAATAATGCCTGTACGCGTAACCCCAGCGGCCCGTTGATTTCCTGCAGCAGATACCGGCTCTGTAACCCGAGGAGCTCACTCAGTTCCACGCTCCTGAAAATAAGCTGTACGGCGATTTGTATGGCTGCAATCACACAGGATATCACCGCAATTTTTTTCATGGTAACTGTAAACTTCTCAAACGAAAGCTGCTCCCTTTCCTGCACTATTTTGGCGCCGATCGCAAACAATGGTAAGTAGGTTTTTATATAAAAATAAATGGGCTTGGTATAAAAAGCCAGCATTTTACCACCGGGGTAATTAAAGGGATCTTTGTACAGCTGTGTGATCAGGAACACGGCAATATTGGACAGGAGCGGAAGCAACAGCAGGAAAAGATATTCTTTCCGGATGTACTGTTTGCCGGTAAACAACTGATGCGCCTGTTCAATGAAAATGAAGATGCCAACAAAAAAGGTAGCAGTAAAAGTAGGCCCTATAACAAGCATGGTATATGCCTCCGACGCAAAGGCATACAGCAGCGTGTCTATAATAGAGATCCGCTTTTTATAATACAGGTACAGCAGTATCGCGGCAATGACCAGGGGCATGCTTTCCCTGAAACATTCCACGAAAAAATTACTGCTTTGAAGACTGGTGTATCCTGTTTCCATATTATTTTTTACTGATCAAGGGATGCGTTTGTATAAACTGTACAGCAACCTGTTGTTCTTTACTATTTTTTTAAGCCTGATAGATAGCCTGCCGCTGTTATATAGTGTGTTGATGGTATACCGGTCTGCTGCCTCATCAATATTGTTTTCACCGGGATGAATGATATCCGTTATGGCGCCGTAGTGTATTTTCCTGAACCACCGTGGGGTGGAGCGGGTATGGGTGGCTTCTTTGCCGTAGCCAATGTTTCTGACAAGACTAATATTCGGCGTAATTACCCATCCCTTGCAAAACCATACTGTCATGAACCATTGGATATCCCAAGTATCTGTTTGGGCGTCGTATATGGATTGCAGTTCGGCCCGTAAAAAAGTATTGAGCCCGCTCCGGGAATTATGCTGGTAGCGGTGAAGAGAGAAATCGTAATGCTGCCACGCGCGGCGCCAGGTAGCCCACCCCCACACATGTGCGTAGCGGGAAAAGTAATAGGAAGCCATTCCCCGTGTAACGCCCGACTGGTAATTACTCCCGTTGATATGCATGACGGTGTTGTTTAACCGGTATCTCTCCAGCATCGCTGTACAGAAAGAAAAGAAGGTGGGATCCGGTACACAATCATCTTCCAGTATAATCCCTTCTTCTACTTGGCTAAAGAACCAGTCGATCGCCGAACTTACCGCCTTGCCGCAGCCCAGGTTATGTTCCCGGAACAGCGTTGTTATTTTACATGGCCAGTCGATGCCCTGTAAAACGGCTGTCCGCGTGGCTTCGCACAGCGCAGCTTCCCCGGGTCTGTCCGGCCGTGGACCATCGGCGGCAATAAACAGCTGTTCCGGCTGCAGCAGCCGGATCTGGCTGAATACAAACAGCGTTTGTTCAGGGCGGTTAAATACCAGTAATAAGACCGGCGTCTGTAACATTATTTAGTTGCCTCCAATGCAACGGCGTTATTAAATCTTATTTCTTCTTCTACCAGTTTAAACATGGCATCGCTGCTGTCATTAAACCCGCAGTGCCGTATGTTTTTAAATCCTGCTGCAGCCAGCTGGTGCGATAACGACAGATGATCCCACATGTACAGGTGTTCACGGTTACCCAGGGCCAGCTGTACCAGTTGCTTCATGCCACGTATCCTGTCGTCTTTTCCCAGCAGGGTTTCTTCCATGAAGCTGGTGTTGGCTTTTGGATCGTTATGCTTTAGCTGGTCAATATATCTCCTGGCGGCGCCTTCCAGGTCGGGCAGCACGCAGCGGAAGTACCCTCCTGGCTTCAGGATGTGAAAGGTATTCCTGAGCGCCAGGAGGCAGTCGTTATAAGAAAGGTGTTCCAGTACATGCGAGCAATAAATACCGTCACAGGAACTTTCTTTTATACCGGGCAAGCCTCTGAGGATATCGCCCAACAACACATCCTTATGAAAGGAAACATGCATCAGGGGTTTCAGCAGTTTACCGATCACGGGCATCTGCTGGATCCTGAGGGTGGGCGAGGAATCGTAATTTTTCCAGCCGGCGGGCGCCGAAAAGGGCCCGCAACCATATTGTACATATAACCTGCTTCCGGACATCTTAGGCGTTCATGTTTTTAAAGAAGTAAGTGTAATAGGTTTTGGCAAACATGCTATATCCTACCTGGTGCATAAACTGGCATAACTCACTGCGGTCTGTTTGAAGTACCTCAAATGGTGATGATTCTGCCAGCACATATGCAGGTCTGTATTTATTCCAGTTATTAGATCTCAATACCTCCATATCAAGGCCTTCGGCGTCGATGGTGATAAAATCTATGGCAACATTCTCCGGCAGGTATTTATCAAGAATATCCGCCAGTGGCCAGGTATCTACCTTTCTTTCACCGATCACCCGGTATTTGGTTAACTGTGTATATTCTTTTACTTTTTCAGGAGAAAAAGTACTTAAAGCCGGTTCATTAAAAATGAAATACGTGAGTTGTTGTTTTACTACCGAGACGCCTATTTCCAGGTTAATATCTTTGGGCCGGTGCCTGTTAAATAATGCCTTTGAACCCGGCAACGGATCTATGTTGATGCCCGTCCAGTTTCTCTTGTAAAGCAGGTAGGTATTGGATACCCGGAAGGGATGATGCGCCCCCACATCTATATAAACGCCTTTCTTTTTCTGGTCGAAAATCCTTTTCAGGATCAGGTCTTCTCCCTCCGAACTGTAGGCCCGCACACCGTAACTGAGACGGGGGAATAAGGTGGTGACTAATTTTACAGCGATATCTTTGATGCTGCTCATTTCGTATAGTTTTTTTGTTGTACGGTAACCAGGTTGATGGTAAAAATCCGCAGGCTGTTGTATACTTGTCTTATATCAGAAAATGCCAGTAAGGGATGAAACATTCTTATGGTAAGCAGGTATCCCTGGCCGCTTTTATCGAGCAGGAGCAACATGCCATAAACGGTGCTGTAGGCCGCTACTGTGGCAATGGCGGCGCCTATGCCGCCATATAGCGGGATCAGGAAAAAATTAATCCCTGCATTTACGATCAGGCCGGAAAGATTACCGTACAGGTATATTTTATATTCCCCTTCCACGAACAGGTACTGCACCATCACAATGCTCAGGAATACAGGGATCCCTGCCCAGATATGGATCATCAGCATCCATGATGCCGCCGCGTAACCAGGGCCATAGAGAAACGGAATGATGATATGCGCGGTTAATGTAACCATTACGGCAATGACAACGCTCAGCCAGAACGACAGCCGCAGCCATTTTTCCAGTGTTGCCAGGTAAGCGTTGTGACTGATCTTTTTCGTTTGCAGGAGGCTGGGCAGCATCGCCACGGATATCACCGTAGGAATAGCGTACCAGAGTTCAGAAATCCTGGCGGCGCCTACATATTTCCCTAGTTCAGCAGGGTTAGCCAATGCATCCAGCAGCACCAGGTCGATCTTCATAAACAACACCACCACGAGGTTGGAGAGCATCAGCGGCCAGCTTTGTACCAGCAGCGTTTGTGCCAATGCCGTATCAATACGCCAGGTAAAAGCCGCAACATGACGGGATAGATATACCGCAATGATGATCAGGTACGTAACCACTAATTCTATTACGGAAGTCCACAGGAATGCAATCAGCGCGCCATCCAGGTATACGATGAGCACTTTTATCCCGCAGAAAATGATAAATACCACTACTTTGGGGATGATCACCTTTTTGACATTATTTTTTGCCTGGTAGAAATAATCCAGTACATCAAAAGACTGCAAGAGGATGATGAGGGCAGAGAAAATGGTACAGTAAAGATAAAGCTGCTGATGCTTTCCGGTCAGCAGCACAATGCCAACGCTTACCGCCATGCACACCACGCCGGCAATGATCCGCATCAGGATCACAGTGGCTACAATAGTTCCCTGCTTATGTTCATTGTTGATCAACTCTTTCACGGCGAGTTTATCCATGCCCAATATGGCCACACTGCCGATAATAGTGGTGAGTGCCAGCGCATAGTTCCAGATCCCGAATTCTTCGGGACCCAGGTGCCTGGCAATAAGCGCCATGATGATAATGCCTGGGAAAAGTTTGCTGAGCTTATCAACCAAAAGCCAACCGCTATTTTCAAATAGTTTATGCAATGCGTTGTTTTATTTTTTTAACCAGTGACGACCACGTATGATTATGTTGTTTATTTTCTGTGTATGAATAATGATCGTAGTAATAATAAGGGTAGAAAGTATCCTGCTCTATACCGTTAAAGATGATCCCGGTTTTTTTGAAGAATCCTTTCCGGATATTTTCCGATACCGGTATCAGTTTGGATTTGAGCGTGAAATTGTACCGTACTACAAACAGGGCGCAGTCAACCTGGTGTGAAATGCTTTTCGCATCAGACACGATACCGATGGGCGACATATCAATCACCACGTAGTCAAACAGGTCTTTCAGCTGCGCCAGCAGATCAGCCATGCGGTCTCCTTCAATCAGTTCAATGGGATTAGGCGGAATGGGGCCGGAGGAAACCAGGTAGAGGCCATCGGTACCGGGTACTTTTTTGATGATCTCCTCAATGGTTTTATTACCGATGATATAATTCGTAACGCCCACGTTATGATCCAGCCCCAGGAACTGCGAGAGCTTTGGTTTCCGGAGATCCAGTTCCAGCAGCACTACTTTTTTATTGCTTACTGTTAAGGAGTTGCCTAAGTGAGCCGACAGGAACGTTTTTCCTTCGCCCGATATGCTGGACGTAAGCAGGATGGTGGGCGTACCGGATACCCCGGTGAGCAGGAACTTCAGATTGGTACGCATATTAAACACCTGCTCCACCAGTACAGATCTGTTCTGGAGCGACATATCGCGTGCGCCTTCTTCCTGCTGGTAAATTTCTGCGATCACCGGCAGGTCGAACACCTGTTCTATTTCTTTTTTACTGAGTACACTTGGGTTTAAGAAATATTTAAGATAGATATAGGCGCTGGTAAGTACCAGTCCTGCTGCAATAAAGCCAATGAATACCAGTGATTTTTTAGGAGTAATGGGTTTGTCGGGAACAAATGCCGGCGCTATCACTTTATTGTCTACCACGTTACTCGCATAGGCGACCGATGCTTCTTCCTTCTTTTTCAGGAGATAGAGATACAGGTTCTCCTTCACGCCTTGTTGTCTTTTGATGTTAATGTATTCTTTTGCGTAGGTAGGTATATTCGCTATTTTGCCTTGTATCTGGTTTACCTTGTCCTGTGTTTTTCTTTGCACCACGCCGGCATTTCGCCTGTAACCGGAGATATAGTCCTTAATGGTTTTCCGGGTATCGGTAATTTGCGACTCCACATTTTTCAGGATGTCGCTGGTAGGTTTCAGCGAAAGGGAGAGCCGTTTCTTTTCCCGGAGCGCTTCTTCGTACCGGTTGATCATAGAAGTAAGTGTTTGGTCGATGTTGCCAAGCACGGGGGCGAAGGGGTAATCGCTGGCGGGGTTGCTGATGTAGCTGTCCACCTGGTCAAATACCGACAATTGCAGGTTGGCTTCACTGAGCCGGATATCCGCCTCTTTTACCTGTTCCAGTGCCAGTTTGGAACTGGCGTCAATATCGGTGATGCCTCGCTGGATCTTGAAATTTTCCTCCTGTTTTTCCAGCAGTCCCAGTTCTTCTTTTAAGGAATCCACTCTCACCGACAGGAAATGAATGGTTTTGAATGCCACTTTATTTTTATCATCGAGGGTATAATCGTTGTAGGCTTCCAGCAGGGAGTTGAGGAAGTCGGCAGTTCTTTCCGGAACGGGGTCTTTGTAACTCACCAGTATCACAGTGGCGTCCCTGTTAACGAGCGCAGTACCTATTTCCTCTATCTTTTCGTAGGCGTATTCCGGTACGGAATCCACCCGGATGCGGAAGGTATTAGCAGGAGTGCTGCCGGCGAGCGGGGAGAAGGTGATCACGAATTTATCTTTCGCCACGGTAAATGGTTCGCCGGGCTTTGCTGTTAACTGCAGGCTGGTGTCGGTGTTATAGTTCACCAGTTTTATTTTCAGCAGGTCCTTTTCCCGGGTTACATCAAAAACGTAGTTCCCTACTTTTGAGCTGTCGCCCAGTACTCGGAGGCGGAGCGGTGGTTGGTTATAGATCTCTTCATTCTTTACGGTTCCTTTTATATAATACCGGATATTAAAGCTGTTGCCGGCGATTACTTTTTCCACCAGGATAGGGGATTTCAGTACCTCCATCTCATTTTCAATATTTTTACCGTTGTTAAAAAGCGACAGTGATTTGAGGGCGTCCATTTCTTCTCCGCCGCCTTTTTTCTCATCTTTCAGGTACAGTTTGGCGCTCGACATGTATATCGGTTTTTTGTACTTGAGGTACAGCATGGCGCTGGTCACCATGGCCATAAGCACCAGGAGATATAGTGGCCAGTGAAAAACTATTTTCTGGAAAAGATCATTGAGATCTATAACGGAGTTCCTGTTGTTTGTCGTTTTTGGTTGATTCATATTACGGATCATTTACTTAAAATGACAATCGTGGTAATGAGTGATATCACGCCGATGATAGCCGGCAGCAGCTGTATTGTTTTGGATGTGGCGAACTTGCGGTCTGGTCCGGGCTTTACATATATAACATCGTTATTGCTGAGATAATAGTACGGCGACGAGAGGGTTTTGCTGTCGTTCAGGTTAATGGAAGCATATGTTTTTATGCCATTCACTTCCCGGATGATCATGATATCATCGCGTTTAGCCGTTACGTTGAGGTCGCCTGCCATACTTAATGCATCCAGGAGGGAGGCCCTTTCTGCGCCGATCCTGAAAGAGCCGGGACGGGCTACATCGCCCAGTACGGAGATCCTGAAATTTACCAGGCGGGTAGCTACATAAGCATTACGGACTGTTTTCTCCAGCTCCTGCGATACCAGGTCGTTGATGGCAGCAGTTGTTTTGTCTTTTACATTTATCTTCCCGATGACCGGCAGGGAAATATTACCGGTGCTGTCTACCAGGTATCCCTGTTCTATGCCGGTTCCTGCCGCAGGGCCGGAAACCGCCACGTTGGGATTAAAGATCTGTGATACTTCTTTGTCGAGCGTGGTGATAGTGATTTGCAGGATATCACCCGGTTGTATTTTGAGCTGCTGCAGGCGGTTGAGGGAATCGGCTCCCGCCGCTGTGGCAATGTCATTAAAGTAAGTTAGTTTTTGGGTGCCCGCGCATCCGGTAATGATAACTAACGCCAGGATCAGTGGTAAGCTAAATTTCAATCCCATATATAGTGATTAATTTATCAATGCGGTATTGTATAAAATGACATGTGAATACAGGATTTTCTCCGGTAATTATTCGCTAAAGGTTTTTCATCAAACAGGAAGTGATGGGCCTCCTTCATTACGGAACTTTTAAGTCGTTACGTTTACATCAGCAATCGTTACACGGGTTTTATTCTTTTTGGAAAATCTGGCTCTGAGCTTGTCCTGGGCGGGCAGCTCGAAATAGTAGTAAGTGACCATGCTTAACGGGATCAGTAAAAGGAAAAACAGCATTAATGTAACTGGCGATCTTAATACAAGGCGGCTCATATGAAACCAGTCAACTACGAGAACGAATATTATCTGTAACGGGTAATGGATCAGGTACATGGCGTAGCTACAGTTGCCCAGCAGCGCCCATTTCTTGTTCAGCATACCTTTGATTGTTTCCCACATTGCCAGGGTAAGGATAGTGCAGGGAGATACAGCAAGGCGGAAAAAGAAGTTCCGGAGCTGGCCAAACAGGCTCATCGCGGTTTCGGTACTTGTACCGGGCATCACCTGGTGAAGCAGTTTTATCCATATGCCCTGTAAAATAGAGAATTGGTATTCTGCGAACATGGCTATCCATAGCAGGAGCGTGATGGTGATGAGGGACGGCAGGTATTTTTTTGCCCTGTTTTCTTTCATCATCCAAACGTACAGGTAGTATACAAACGCCCCCAGGAAAAAGGTAAACATGCCTTTCCCAATGAGAGAATAATGATATTGTATAAATGCGCCAAGAGGAATCAGCAGGAAGAGCAGCAGTTTGTTCTTTTCCAGTTTGAGGTAACAGATAATAAAAAACAGGAAATACAGGAATACCTCTACGGAAACAGACCAGGAAGGACCGTTAAAGGAAGGACCTTTCTCAAATCCCCAGTTTTGCATGAAAACGAGGTTCAGCAGGAAATGATAACCATCATTATATTGAATGATAAAATAGTGCCCGATATTTTTCAGCATCAGCCATTGAAGCACTCCCACCAGCACCAGGGTAACAAAGTGAATAGGATAGAGCCTGCTGACCCTGTAAATGATGAACTTGCCGAAGTTTATCTGCCGGTTGGCAATCCTCTCTGCATACAGCCAGAAGAAGATGAACCCCGACAGGAGGAAGAACAGGTCGACCGCCACCATCCCATCAGTATAGAAAATAGACAGGTATTTATACCACGGAAGTGCCGTTTTCTCAAACCCTCCCTGTACATAAACGTCGTTTGCGTAGTAAAAGAATTGCCAGTGATATAGGACCACTATCATAGCGGCGATACCTCTGATAGCGTCGAGGGCGTAAAAATGCTGAGGAGGACTTTGATTTGAAGTCATTAGGGAGTTTTCGATAGCAATATGATCAATAGACGATATCCAGATTCATTTCGACAGTAGTAATTTAATTATAATACTGATAGCTAGAAGCTTAACACAGATAAAGGATGAAATGGATATGACAATGTTAAAATGAATGAAATGAACAGAGGGGTTGGAAGGGGGGATGTTATATTATTGGACCATCTTTTAAAAACCCCCCGTTTCCAGGTATATACAACCATCATGAGAGGGCTATCTTTGTAGCTGATAGCAATCAGAAAAACAATAATCCTGATTAAGATAAACGGATGGACTTTCACTTCGGACCTTTTGGCGAGTATTTAATATACACGTTTTACTTTTGGTATGTTACCCTGCCAGCAGGGTTTTTGTTGCTATGGGCCTGTCTTCGTCGGAAAAACAGCAGCTGGGTAAGATGGTTTTCCGGCATTGGCGCCGCCGTGTTACTGTTTCCGCTGCTGGTAGCAATGTGGGTAATAGTGAGCGGATGGATCAGTGATGGGGAAAGCAGGAGGGAATTCAGGCAGCAGAAGGCGCTTCACACTTTCATATTAAAACAGCCTGAAACCGTAGCTGGTATTGCTCTTTCAACAAACGATACAGTTTATTATCAAACTGATTTTGATATGAACTACAGGAAACAGGCCCAACTGACGGATGTTGATTCGGTTCATTTGTCAAAGCCTACCCGCTTTTTCAATTTGCAGGTGAAAGATTACATAGGGGTTGTTATCAATTGCCCCGATACGTGGAACGTTACACTTGCGTATGATCAGCTGGTGTTTGGCTGGCCCTGCACCGGCAAAGCGGTCATCGCAACCGATAGTACGTTTGTTTCCGGAACACTGTCTGAAGATCATTTGGCGGGGGGCCGCCAGTTACCCAAAGGTGCGAAGGTGACATACAAAAGGGATTATGAGCAGCTAAACATCATTTTGCCGGATTCGGAGTTCATCACTATTGACCTGAAAAAAGAATAGCTGATTTTTTGTCTTAACTATAGCAATGCCATGCTGAACAGCCCATGCTGCACTCCTTTTTTATCGGCCAGGTAAACGCAGCAAACTTTATCACCGGGCAGGAAGCGGTCATCATCATGATATCCTGATACAATTTGCTCTCCAATACGGTACCAATATACCCTGGTATCTTCACTGCCATCGTTATCATAACGGGAAACAAAAACTTCTGTAATGATACCGGTAAGGACTATTCTTTGTTCAGCGTTTTGTACACGGCGATTGAAAACCAGGGTGAACCCTGCCAGGAAAATAGCAATCGCTGCAACGAAAAGCAGCATGCCTAACATTATTGCGGGTTCACGTGCCCTTTCAGAAACCATCAGGCAGATGCCAGATGGAATTGCGAGTGTGAAGAATAGTATTTTGATGGTGCGGCTGTTCCAGCGCATCATCAGGGTCGCTTTTTCTGCTGTGCCTGCAGGTCCGGCGATGCTGGTCGCTTCCGGCACATCTTTATAATGTACGTTCAGTAGTATATTATCTTGTACAGTTACGGGAAGCCATTCCAATATGATTAATGCCGCCGGCAAAAAAAAGCTGCCGGAAACATGCTCTAAAGGTCCTGGTGCAGCTACCTTTATGGTGTTATTGTCTATGGTATAAGTGAGCAGATGTTTATCTGCTGTCACCTCCCGCAGTGTACCCGTGGTCACCTGTTTCAGTCCCCTGCACAGAGCGGTCCGCGTTTGCCTCATCTTTCCAAAAACATTCACCAGCTTATAAACAAAAAAAGCAGCAAATGGCATAAAGGGAAGCATAAATATATAAGCCAACAGCCTTTCTTCCCGGCTGAATAAAATAACAAGCAAGGCTGACAGCAGAAGAGGGAGTACGAGCAAGCCGGCCCACTGCCAGGCTTTCCTGCCATACTTTTTCTGCCACCAGCTTACCAGTTTTTCATCGTCCGGACTAAGCGCCTGACCGCTGGAATTTATCATCATATTCTTTTCTTGTTTGATTCCTGCCTGCATATGGCCCCTGAAATTAAAGAGAATATACACAGGTTATTATACCTGTTTCCAGGGATATTATCAGGAAGCAATTGTGTTTATTATTGTGTATCATTACAGCCTCAGGGTTTAAAACAGCAATTATGCGTATGAAATTTATTTTAGTGGCATTGTTACTGGCTACAGGCATAACGCTTGTTGCACAGGATAATGCAGTTATCAAATCATTGTCTGTGTTTAAAAACGGGCAATCCTTTGTGGTAAAAGAAATAACCGCCCAGGTACCCGACAGTGGCTTCCGGCTAAACAGTCTACCGGTGGCGTTATTTGGCACTTATTGGTTTGCCGGCACTACTAATCCTGTAAGCCGCGTGAGCAGCCGGGTAGAGCAGATAAATGAAATACAGGAAAGAAAAGCCAACAGCTTTTTAGAACTGCTGCATGCCAACAAAGGCAAGAATATTACAATTGTTGCCACAGATAATAATACTTATAAAGGCAGTGTGGAAGACTTTGACCTGCCCGAAGAAATTAACAGCAGGCTGCAGTTGCAGCAAATGCAATTAACGAATGAATACCGCGGGCAATACCAGTTTGACCGGCTGTATGCCCCGGCCAACCCCGTTCTTTTGCTGAAAATGAATGGTAAATGGATCGGTATAGAGCCTGCCACCATCAAGACAATTACATTTGAAGATAAGCCCAGTCGCACTACAACCGCGCGTATAGCCGTTCAAAAACCTGTAGTTACCATACATTTTGCGCAAAGCGGGCAGCAGTCCTTTACCATGATGTACCTGCAAAACGGATTGAGCTGGACCCCTGTTTACCAATTGCAATTAGCGTCTGAAACAGAAGCAACGCTCAACCTGCAGGCAGAAGTAAATAATAATGTAGAAGATATTAAGAATACGGATGTTGATTTTGTGATGGGGGTACCCAATTTTTCGCAGGCTACCACACTGGCTACCCTGCTTAACTTTAGCGCTACCGGTGGTACAGAAAACGCCAATATATACAGCAACGCCACACAAATGAGGTCGGATTACGCCAGGGACAGGATGGTGGAATCCGTTGTAATGCCTGAAGAGGCGCCATCGGAAAATAATGTGGCAGTGGAAAACGAAGACCTCTATTTTTATACACTGAAAAACATTAGCCTCCGCAAAGGAGAAAGGGCGCAATATCCGGTGTTTAAAAAAACGGTGAAGATCCGCCATTTTTATAAAACGGTATTGCCCGCATCTGTGATGAGTACCTACCGGACAAACGGCGATGACGATGCGGCATCAGAAGAAATGGAAGCCGCGAGTCATGCAGCGCGTAGTGCATCGCCCAACAAAGTGAACCACTTTGTTGAAATCTACAATAATACCGACAATCCATTTACATCAGGCGCTGTTTTAATCTTACAAAAAAATACACAAAAGCCCATTGCACAGGATGTGCTTAAGTTTACCGCCAAAGGCGCCTCTACGCCCATATTTATTACCACTTCGCCGGATATCCTGGTACAGGAAAAAGAAGCGCTTGTTTCGGTGAAAAAAGAGGCCAAAACGTATAACGGGTATAAATACACGTTAGCTACCGTAAAAGGCACCATTACTGTTGTTAACAGCAAGGGCCGGTTGGCCGATATACAGGTACAGAAAACAATAAGCGGCGCGGTTACTTCGGCCAGTACCAAATATAGCCAGTCACTGAACCTTGAATACAAAAACGATATCAACCAGGGACGGCAACTGGATTTTGAACTGGCCGTAAATGCCGGCGCAAAAAAATCATTCACGTATACATATGAAATGTATATCCGCGAATAAGGGGCTATAACCACGCCTGGATGTGAATAAGCAAACATCACCCTGTCCCATCCTGAAAAAACGCTATCTTATTTTAAGGGGCAAACCCAGGAAATGCCGCATAAGCAGCTTTTTCGTTAATTTGGTACAATATAATTTTACATTTCAGATAGGATGACGTTAGACACAGCAAGACAAATTGGTAGAAAGCAGGCAATCGCCGCTCAACTGGTGGCAATGATTATACTGGAGTTGATATGGTTTTTGGGAGAAGCAGGGTCCGACCTTTCGAACGGACTGATCTTTTTTATAGATGCGCAAATCAACATCGATATGCTGTTGTTTTTTGTGTTCCTTTTTTGTGCCACCTGGTTTTGGGGTGGCAGAGCCGGCATGGCGATTTTTGCTGATCCCCGCCGGTATCAGGTAACCGGAATTAAGTACAGCCTGCGAGTTTCCGGCGTAATGGTCCTCTATATATCGGTTATTTACGTGATGCATAATGGGTTTGATCCGTTATTTTATCAGGCACTTGCAGGCGCGGCTTTAGTGATAACCCTGTGTGTAGTAATTGCCTGGCTCTGGGCGTCCAGGCAGATGATGTTAAAAATGAAAAACTGATTCGTGAAAAAAAATGCTGTAGCTGACCGGACGAAAGGAATAATCAGCATCGTGTTTGTTATGCTCATTTGGGGCAGTTCATTTGCGGTTACCAAAACAGTGGTGCAGGAAGTATCCCCGTACCTGTTTGCCACGCTGCGCCATATCGTTGCCTGCGCATTGCTGTTACCATTTTATTTTCATCAGCGTAAAAAAGTAAAACAGCAGCTGCCTTATAAAAGGCTGGCGGTAATGGGCATCCTGGGAATTACGGTATACTATGGTCTGTTCAATTTTGCCATGCTTTATATCCCGGCATCTACCGGTGCACTGGTGGAGGGCCTGATACCGGTGGCTATTGCCATACCGGCAGCATTACTGCTAAAAGAGCATATCAGTGGCAGGAGTATTGCCGGTATTATATTATGTGTAACCGGAGTGGTGCTGGTAGGTTTTGTGGGAAGCCCGCAGGGAACGCATACATTGCGGGGAAGTATACTGATGCTGCTGGCAGTTTGCTGCTGGAGCGCATATACGTTGTTGTCGAGGAGCCTGAAAGATACAGATACGATCTTAGCTACTGCGGTCAGTACTTTTATTGGTTCGGCTTTCTTAATACCCATATCGGCGGTTGAATTGTACCAGCACGGGATGCCTGAAATATCGGGGAGGGCCTGGGCCGGAATTATTTACCTGGGAGTGTTTGCTTCTGCGCTGGCCTATTTTCTTTATAATAAAGCATTGGAAAGTTTACCCGCTGCCCAGGTGGGTAATTTCCTGAACTTAAACCCCGTGATCGGCGCCGTGATTGCCATGATCTTCCTGAAAGATACCTTTACTCCCTGGCAGATGGCCGGCGGCGTATTGGTGTTGGCGGGTATCTGGCTAAGTTCAAAACGGGTGAAACAGGCAAATAAAGTTGATTAGATACCGTATTTTGGGTACGCGAATCAACAGCTATTGTAATGATTACCAGCCCTGTTACGGACAAAAGAATAAAGGACAGCAATATAAGAATAGCCACCCTGCTGGCTTTTGCCATGATCCCGATGTCGGGTTTTGCCACGGATATTTACATCCCGTCACTGCCGGGTATGGCCAACGCCCTCGGCATTTCCAGCAGCCAGGCCCAGCTGACGGTGAGCCTTTTCCTGATCAGCTACGGTGTATCGCAGCTTTTTATAGGAGGCTTGCTGGACAGCTTTGGCCGGTACCGGATTGCATTGGTAGCGATGCTCATCTTTTGTGCATCGTGTGTGATCATTGCCAATACGCATAACATTTACGTCATTTATGCCATGCGGGTGCTGCATGGTATTACCATAGCGATGATGGTGGTGAGTAAGCGCGCCTTTATTGTAGACCTCTACAAGGGGGAGCAGCTGAAACATTACCTGAGCCTGTTTACGATCATTTGGTCTACCGGGCCTATTGTGGCCCCTTTTATCGGTGGATATCTTGAAATCACCTTTGGGTGGGAATCTAATTTTTATTTCCTGGGTGGTTTTGCCGCAATATTATTCCTGCTGGAAATAATTTTCAGCGGGGAAACCATCCAGCATACCACGCCGTTTCACCCGGCGAAGATCCTGTCTATTTATTATGGGATGATCCGTACCGGCAGTTTTACACTGGGTATTGTGATGCTCGGACTGGCCTATTCGATGGTGATGGTATATAACATGTCCGGTCCTTTTATCATTGAACATTATTTTAACCTGTCGTCTGTGATCACGGGTTACTGTTCGCTGTTACTGGGCATCGCGTGGATGTTGGGCGGCTTTTTGAGCAAAGGAATGATCCGCAAACCTTTTGTGGAGAAGATCAGCATCAACCTTGCGTTGCAGCTGGTGATGGCTTTGCTGTTGCTGGTGTTGTTTTCGCTGTATGGCGGGTTGTGGACGATACTCGTGTTTGCTTTCCTGGTGCATATGGGCGCCGGGTTTACCCACAATAACTATTTTACTTTTTGTTTGCAGATATTTCCCAGGAATGCGGGGATTGCCGGCGGGCTGACGGGCGGCTTATGCAATGTAATTGTTTCCATGCTGAGTTACGGGTTGATATATGTGTTGCCTGCGGAAGATGGGAAACACCTGTCGTTTAGCTATATCTTGCTGATTATGACGAGTGGGTTGGTGATGTACCGGGTGTTCCGGTTGTACCGTGATTTTTATATAACCAGAAAATAATTGACCATGCAGAAATACCTGTTACAATTTTTTACACTCCTGCTGCTCTTAACGGCATTGCCGGCGCATGCGCAACAAGACACGCTATTGATAGGCGTAGATGCCCGGAAAAGCAAAGGGCCGCTGAAACCCATATGGGCCTGGTTTGGCTACGATGAGCCCAACTACACCTATATGAAAGATGGTAAGAAATTGCTGACGGAAATTGCTGCATTGAGTAAAGTGCCGGTATACGTACGGGTACATAGCCTGCTGGTAACCGGCGATGGCACGGCTGCGCTGAAATGGGGTTCCACCAATGCATACACCGAAGATGCCGCCGGGAATCCTGTGTACAGCTGGACGATCATCGACAAGATCTTTGATACTTTTATAGAACGGGGCATGAAGCCGATTGCGCAGATCGGGTTTATGCCGGAGGCGCTGTCGGTAAAGCCCTCGCCTTACCGCCATCACTGGCAGCCGGATAATAAGTATGGCGATATATTTACCGGCTGGGCGTATCCTCCGAAAGACTACCAGAAATTTGCGGCGCTGGTATATGAATGGGTAAAGCATTCTGTAGCGCGTTATGGAAAAGCGGAAGTGGAAAGCTGGTACTGGGAATTATGGAACGAGCCTAATATCGGCTATTGGAAAGGTACTACAGAAGAATACATCAAGCTGTATGATTACACTGCCGACGCCGTGAAACGCGCATTGCCCACTGCCAGGATCGGCGGCCCTGAAGTAACAGGCCCCAACTGGGATGTATCTGCCAAGTTTTTTAAAACCTTCCTGGATCACGTGGTGAGTGGTAAAAACTACGCCACCGGCAAAACCGGCGCGCCGCTGGATGTGATCACCTTTCACGCCAAAGGTGCGCCCAAAGTGGTGAACGGCGTGGTACAGATGAACATGGCCGCACAGCTGCGTGATATTGATAAAGGCTTTGAAATAGTAGCTTCCTATCCGTCACTGAAGAAGCTACCCATTATTATCGGTGAATCAGATCCTGAAGGATGTGCTGCGTGTTCAGAAGCATTTCATCCTGCCAATGCTTACCGTAACGGCACCATGTATTCGAGTTATACCGCCGCATCGTTTGCGCGGAAGTACGACCTGGCGGCTGCCCGTGGCGTAAACCTGGCAGGCGCAGTGACCTGGGCCTTTGAGTTTGAAGACCAGCCCTGGTTTGCAGGCTTCCGCGACCTTGCCACCAACGGGGTGGACAAACCCGTTTTAAATGTATTCCGGATGTTTGGCCTGATGCAGGGCAACAGGCTGGAGGTAAGTGGGTCCACGAACTATAACTACCAGCAGATCCTCGACAGCAGTGTGCGGGGAGCCAGGCGTGATATTAATGCATTAGCATCCGGTGATGAGCGCAGTGTGAGCGTAATGGTGTGGAACTATCATGACGACAACATTATTCCGGCACAATCATCTCCCGTAAAAATAAAAATAAAAGGACTGCCGGCTACCCGTGTATTACTGAAGCATTACCGGATTGATACTGCGCATAGCAACGCCTACGAAGCGTGGAAAAAGATGGGATCGCCTCAGCATCCTGACGCTTCGCAAATAGCGCAGCTGGAAAGTGACGGGCAATTACAGTTGCTGTCGTCGCCCGCATGGATGCAGCCGGAGAACGGTGAAATAGTGCTGCCAAATGATTTACCCGGACAAGGTGTATCGTTGCTCCAACTAACGTGGTAACATTTATATCTGTCGCAAACTGCCCTTTTATTGTCTTATTTTGCCCGCTCATTTGACAATGAAGTAAATATCTTTGTGCCCTGAGGTTTTCACCGGTAAAACCAGGTGTTTTACCGGTGGAACAATGATCCTGACCGGAAAGGTTTTCCATAAAAAAACAGTGCATCCTATATTTGAAACCGAATCAGGATACCCGTTGTGAGAAGGAGAAAACATCCGCCAAAGATCTGAAAGATACTTTACAAAAACACCAATATGCACACATCCAGAAAGGCAGCTATCAGCTTTATTTTTGTTACACTATTAATTGACGTAATGGGGTGGGGATTGATTATTCCCGTGATGGCAGATCTCATTGCGCAGTTAAAACACATCCCCGTTAACGAGGCCAGTACTTATGGCGCGTTGCTGTTATCCGTTTTTGCGATCACGCAGTTTTTATTTTCCCCGGTGATCGGGAACCTGAGTGATAAATACGGCCGCCGGCCGGTATTAATACTTTCCCTGTTAGGTTTTGGGATCGATTATATTATCCTGGCATTGGCGCCTGCATATGGATGGTTATTTGCAGGACGCGTTATTGCAGGTATTACCGGCGCCAGCTTTACTACCGCTGCTGCTTACATTGCAGATGTAAGCACGGATGAAACTTCGAGGGCTAAAAACTTCGGGCTGATTGGTGCGGCCTTCGGACTGGGGTTTGTGCTTGGTCCGGCGCTGGGCGCATTGCTGGCCAACTGGGGCATCCGTGCGCCTTTTTATGCCGCTGCTGTATTGTGTTTGGTTAACTGTATATGGGGATACTTTTTCCTGCCGGAATCTTTAAGTAAGGAAAACCGCCGGTCTTTTGAATGGAAAAGGGCTAATCCGTTCGGGTCGCTGAAATTTTTAACCAGGCATCCGGAAATCGGCGGACTGGCATTCGGCTTCTTTCTTATTTACCTGGGCGCCCAGGCAGTGCAGAGCAACTGGAATTTCTTTACCATTTATAATTTTAACTGGAGTGAGAAAATGGTGGGTATTTCCCTCGCAGTAGTGGGAGTATTGGTAGGAGCGGTACAGGGCGGATTAACCAGGGTGGTGAACCCAAAAATCGGTAATGAAAAAAGTATTTATCTCGGGCTGGCGCTTTATGCAGTGGGATTGGTATTGTTTGGCTTTGCCACACAGGGATGGATGATGTTTGTATTCCTGATCCCTTATTGTTTGGGCGGGATCTGCGGACCGTCGCTGCAGTCGGTGATATCGGGTCATGTGCCTGCTAACCAGCAGGGAGAACTGCAAGGAGCGCTTACCAGTTTAATGAGCCTTACCACTATCATTGGTCCGTTGATCATGAACAGCACCTTTGCTTATTTCACCTCCTCGAAAGCGCCGTTCCATTTGCCGGGCGTACATTTCCTGATCGGCGCTGTTTGTATATTAATCAGTATCGTTATTATCCATAAGGTGCTGAGCAGGGAAAAGAAAGAACATCCGGAGCTGCTGGACGTGATCAACAGCAAAGACCTGAGCAGCACACCGATGCACTAAGTCATTACATTTTCAGCCATTTCATCATATCTGCCGTCATTTCCTGCTTGTGGGAAATGACGGTGTCTTTTCCGTTAACCCGTTTCATTTCCTGGAAAGAGTGATCGGTGGGATACACCCGGAATGTAAGGTTCTTTTTGCCCAGCCGCAGAAACTCCAGCTTTACATATTCCAATCCGTAAATGGGCGAGCTGGCATCATTGGTACCTGCCGTCATAAAAATGGGAATGTTCAGTTTTGTGAGGTTGTCCATTGGAATGTCTGAGCAGAAGCTGGCCCAGCGTTGATAGGAATGCCCCTCCCATTCGCGTTGGGTATCATGAGGGGTGGCGTAGATGGAAGCGAATTGCACAAATAGTGAATCTACCTGTTGCTGTGCTTCCTGCGGGGAAATGGCGCCCTGGGCGGCTTTCATGCGCACGGCGGTTATAAAATCGTAGAACTGGTTAAGACCTGATCCATTGATGCAGGCGCAATGCGTAATTTTTTTATTCGCCACCGACAGTCCCGGTACTACCTGTGCACCTTCGGAGTAGCCATACGCTACCACTTTCGATTTATTCACGGGGAAGTGACTGTATACATAGTCGAGCACCCTGGAAGCCGCGGCTATGCGCCATTGCAAGCCGGCCCGCTGCCGGTATTCCGTTGAAGGGGGCAATAGTGCAACCGCATCTGCCACACTGGCGCTGTCCTTATCTATATTGATTGTATCACAGAAATTGATGCCGGGTTTGCTGATCATTACCACGTGAAATTTATCTGCCAGTTCCAGCAACCCTTGATCAAATGAATTAGCGACAAAGGAGCCTTTCCGGAGCTGCACGAATAACGCCATCGGGTACTGACCGGAGCCATCCAGCGCCAGTAAAACTGGTTTCTTTTTGCCGATATCTTTACTGCTCACATAAAAACGAATGGTTCCAAGGGTGTTATCGTGAATGGTGAAAGCCTGCAATCCGTAATCGGCGGGTTGAGTAGGTTGGCTTTGCGATATAGCGCAATACATCAGCAGGAAAAATAAAAGGCGGAAACGCATACCGGGCTGGGTTTTGGTAAAGGAGATGAATATAAACAGGTTTCCGTGAATATACAAATCGTTGGCGGTTGGGAACTAAAACAACAATGGCCGCCGTTACTGGCAGCCATTGTTGTTTTAGTTCCCGTTTATTATGCCCTTATCATGCCATGCGGATCAATCACAAACTTTTTCGCTGCGCCTTTATCAAAATCGTGGTAGCCTCTTACCGAGTCGTTAAGGGTGATCACTTCTACATTTACGGCATCGGCTATTTTTATTTTATCGTACAGGATGGCGTTCATCAGCTGACGGTGGTATTTCATGACGGGGCACTGACCGGTATGAATGGAGTGCGATTTTGCCCAGCCGAGGCCGATGCGGATGCTCAGGCTTCCTTTCTTGGCGGCCTCGTCTACCGCGCCGGGATCGCCGGTAACATACAGGCCGGGTATGCCCAGTTGTCCGCCTGCACGGGTAATCTCCATAATTGAATTCAGCACGGTGGCCGGTTGTTCCACATTGCTGTTGTGCCCATGTCCCTTGGCTTCAAAGCCTACGCAGTCGACAGCAGAATCCACTTCCGGCGTGCCGGTGATGGCGGCAATCTGGTCGGCGAGGGAGGCCTCCTGTTTCAGGTCGATGGTTTCGCAGCCAAAGCTCCTGGCTTGTGCCAGCCGTTCATCGATCATATCTCCCACAATTACTACCGCTGCTCCAAGCAGGTGGCAGGAGGCGGCGCATGCCAGTCCTACGGGACCTGCACCAGCGATATAAACAATACTGCCTGGTCCTACGCCTGCGGTCACAGCGCCATGAAAGCCCGTCGGGAAAATATCCGTGAGCAGCGTGAGGTCCCGGATCTTTTCCATGGCCTGGTCGCTGTCGGGAAATTTAAGCAGGTTAAAATCGGCGTACGGCACCATTACGTATTCTGCCTGTCCGCCTACCCAGCCGCCCATATCCACGTAGCCGTAGGCTGCACCGGGGCGGGCAGGATTTACATTCAGGCAGATGCCTGTTTGCCCTGCTTTGCAGTTGCGGCAACGTCCGCAGGCAATATTGAAAGGCACCGAAACGAGGTCGCCTACTTTGATAAATTCCACATCCCTGCCTGCTTCAATGACCAGGCCGGTAATCTCATGTCCCAGTACCAGTCCGGCAGGAGCGGTAGTACGTCCCCGCACCATGTGCTGATCGCTTCCGCAGATATTAGTGGACACTATTTTCAGGATCACCCCATGTTCACATTTACGGTCGCCCAAAGCCAGTTTGGGGTAATCAATTTCCCTTACCTCCACCACACCGGGTTCTATATAAGCAACACCATGATTTTTACACATACCGTATCTTTTTAGAAGTTATTTAATCGCATCTGCGCCTGCCTGCGCCACTATATGATCATTTTCCACGGAGTCGCCGGATACGCCTACGGCGCCGATGATCTCATTTTTTTCATTGCGGATGACCACGCCGCCGGGGAAGGTGATGAGGCCACCATTGGAATGTTCAATATTATACAAGGAGCCGCCTGGTTGCGACAGCTTGCCGATTTCGCCGGTGGGCATATTGAAGTATCGTGCCGTGCGGGCTTTTTTCTGCGAAATATCTATAGACCCCAGCCAGGCGTCGTCCATGTGAACAAAGGCGATAAGGTTGGTACCTGCATCCACGACTGCAATGTTCATCAGTGTTTTAATTTCGGTGGCTTTGGCTTTAGCAGCAGCAATAACAGCTTCCGCCTGTTTTAACGTGATATTCATAACAGGATTTTAATGTGAAGGAATGACCAATATTAAGCATATTGGAGATGGGGGAATTGAACGATTATCCTGATTGATAGAACGATGCTATTTTTTTATTTCTTTGATGATCCAACGGGAATTTATCGATAAATTTATAAGGCGGAAAACCTGCGTTACGATAAAAATTCCACCATGAACCAGATATGCCATCTTTCTCCTATTAACCTGAGTGATGCCACTTCGCTGGATACGATGGTAGAGCACCGCCGGGTGTTTAACCTGCGGCACTGTGAGCTGAACATCTTTGAAACTTTTCACCGCTGCAGTAATGTGGCACTCTCTTATAACGGGCTGGTAGTATCCAGTATGATGCGGGGTAAAAAGATCATGTCGTTGTCCGGATCGGAAGAGTTCTTTTTTTTGCCGGGAGAAAGTGTGATCCTGCCGGAAGGCGTGTCTATGAAAGTAGATTTTCCGGAGGCGGATGAAAGGCATCCGGTGCAGTGCGCCACCCTGGCGCTCGACTGGGATATGGTGAATAAGAACCTGGCTTTTCTGAATGAGCAGTATCCCAATAAGGCGGCGCCGTTTGAATGGCAGCTGAATTTCAGCCGGTATCACTTTTTAAATAACAAAGAGCTGGCCGCCAGTATGAATAAACTGATCGGGATCAGCATGGAGAGTGATCCTGCAAAGGATGCACTGGCAGATCTCTCGCTGAAATTTTTATTACTGCGTATTATACAAACACAAAACCTGGTGGCCATTAATGATGCAGGAGTAGGTAATCACCGGTTTACACCTGTGTTGCAATATATCAGGGAGCATCTTACCCAAAAGATTACTATTGATGCGTTGGCAAAAGTATCCTGCATGAGCCGTTCCGTTTTTTTCCAGGCATTTAAAGAGCAATATGGTATTTCACCGCTGGAGTATATTTTGCAGGAGCGCATCCGGCGCGCAAAGCAGATCATGGCGGATCCTGCATTGAGTATCACGGATGTGTGTTACCAATCGGGGTTTAATAACCTGAATTACTTTATTAAATTGTTTAAACGGGCAGAGGGAATTACGCCCAGGGAATACCGTAAATAGTATCACGGAAATGTGATGACGCTATTGGAAACGGGCAGCTCACGGCGTACGGGTTGTGATTGCGGAATATACGGCGCGCTGCCAAATTTGTTGAAGTCGGGGATAGTACCCGTCAGCGTAAATTTTTCAAATACAAAGGGAAGTCCTTCTGCGCCCAGTGGCGCATCGGCGTTCGCCACATGCAGGTGAAGGTGCGGCCCGGTGGACTGACCTGTGAATCCCAGCCGGGCGATCACGTCTCCTTTCTTTACCCGCTGGCCTGCTTTTACCACGATACTTTCCGGCTGCAGGTGTTCATAAAACACGTAGGTGTTGTCCGCTATTTTTAAAGAGATATAATTGCCCGTGGCCAGGTGGGCGGCATAATCCGGGTGATTGGATAATGCGGTGCTTTCCGGGAAATCGGTTCTGGTGGAACTAACCACGCCATCTGCCACTGCCAGTATGCCGGCGCCATAGCCGTACCAGTTAGTGATCCTGTCCTCATCGCCGTCGGCGAATTTCCCGGTGCTGTCGAGCTTTACAAAGTCAACGGCAAATCTTCCGGGGATACGTGCTACTCCATCCTTTACAAATATCACGCGGCGGTGCCCCTGTGCCCATACCGGGCTGTAAACGGCGGTCCAGGGGCCTCCTTTCAGCGGGGCGCCCAATACAATTGCCGGACTGGTTACCAGTTGTATGGCCGCGCCCGTGATGGTATATTCCGTGGCCGTATCACGAAGGGTATTTTTGAAAGATACCTGGTGAATAATTTCAGCAGGGAATTGAGCGGCGGCAGCGGAATATTCCACAAACAGCACCGCCATATTACCGGGCGGTATGGTGGCGGTGGGGGATTTCTGTCCGGGTGCAGCAAGTCGTTGCAACAGGCCGGTGTCTTTTATCAGCGTCAAAGCAGTGGTATTCTTCGCATCCTGTGCTTCCACTTTTGTGAGCAGCAGGGGCCAGGGAGAGAAGTTGGTAAGATGAATTTCGTAGAAGAGTACAGGATGTCCGCCGGTTACTACCGGTTTGGGAACGTGGTGTACTTGTATTTCAAGCGCCGGAGGCAGGGCAGGGATGCGGTTGTCCTGTGCCTGGCAGAGGAAGGCGGGCAGGATGAACAGGGGAAGCAGCGCTTTCTTTATATGGCTTATCACGGGTATTATTTAGAATGAAAAGATAAGCAACTTCTTCTTCCGTTACTGATTACCCGCGAAATATAAAAAAATATCCCTGTGACGTAGTAATGCCGTAGTGCCGGATGATGGTTCTTTTATGCGAACCTCTACTTTTGAAAGGATTAATCCACATTTCTTTTCAACCAAAAAACTACCCGTATGAAACCATTTCTAAAGCTGTTAGCTATCCTCCTTGTTTGTGCGTTTAATACCATTGCTCAAACCCCTTTCCGCGTTATTGGATATATGCCTTCCTGGGCAGGTAATGTAAACCAGGTGCAGTATAGTAAGCTTACTCATATCAATTACGCATTCCTGTTGCCTACCAGTACCGGCGGTTTGCAGGCAATCGATAACCCCGCGAAGTTACAGAGCCTGGTGAGCACTGCGCATGCCAATAATGTAAAGGTGCTGATATCTGTGGGCGGCTGGAATGATGGGAACGACAGCGGCTTTGAATCGCTCGCCGCCAACAGTACCTACCGCAATAATTTCGTGACCAACATGATCAATTTCGTGCACCAGTATGGTCTTGATGGCGTGGATATCGACTGGGAGTATCCGGATGCCGGCGCATCGGCCAATAACTATATTACGCTGATGACGCAGCTCAGCACAGAGATGCATAACAGGGGTAAACTCCTTACCGGCGCTATTGTGGGTACCGGCGGGGCCAGTATCTTAAACAGCGCTTTTGCGTTGGTAGATTTTTATAACCTCATGGCTTACGACTACAATAACTTCGACCACTCTACTTACAGTTATGCTACCCAGTCGGTGAGCTACTGGCGCGGCCGCGGACTCCCAGCGTCCAAAACCGTGCTTGGCGTGCCTTTTTACGGAAGGCCCACCTGGGAGTCGTACGCTCAGCTGGTGGCGCGTGGCGCCAATCCTTATGCCGATGTATTTGATAATGTTGGCTACAACGGCATTACTACCATCAAACAAAAAACGAACCTGGCTTTTGACCAGGGCAGCGGTGTGATGATCTGGGAGTTGTCGCAGGACGCCACAGGAGCCAATTCGTTGCTGTCGGCCATTCATGAGGTAGTACTTAGCCGTACCGGCAACCCGGGCGGCAATGCGCCTGTTGGGCAAACGATATGGCTGCGCGGCAACAACAACCTGTATGTGAGCGGCGAGAATGGCACCCAGGCAATGAACTGCAACCGTACCAGCGCACAGGGCTGGGAACAGTTTACCGTAGTGGATGCCGGCGGCGGCAAAATTGCTTTACGCAGCCAGGGCAAGTATATATCATCCGAAAACGGTACGCAGGCCATTACGTGTAACCGTACCAGTATCCAGGACTGGGAAAAATTCACCTGGATCAATAACAGCAACGGCACCATTTCACTGTTGTGTAACAATGGCGGCTATATCTGCTCGGAAAATGGCACGCAGGCAATGAGCTCCTGGAGAACTACCGTTGGCACATGGGAATCGTTCAATTATGGAGCGGTGAGCGGACTGGCAGCCATCAGCAGCATCACCGCTGCCGTTGCTGCCACGCATGGGGCCATCCCGGAAGAAGCTGCCGCCGCTGCTATCAGTGTATATCCCAATCCCATCCGTTCGGGCAGTGCATTTACCGTTACCCTGCAACACTATAACCCGAAGGCGCCTGTAAAGGCTACCCTGATCAGCGCGGGCATGCAGCCCGTGGCCGTGCAGCAGCCTAATGCAAAAACCTTCAACATAAATACCGGCACCGTCGCCGGCGGCACGTATATCCTGGAAGTGATGCACGACAACAAACGGCTCGTGAAGAAAATCATTATACAGTAAACCCTCCTGATGATAAACCTATTTTCTCACCCACAATTACACATTCATGAATTTCACTGTTTTCTCACGTAATGTTGCAGCAGCCGGACTGCTGTTATTCAGTACCAGTTTTATTTCCTGTAAGAAGGAACTGGCGAAATCAAACCTGCCCGGCAACACAACCCTGGCTGCCGCCGATGCTGCTATAGGAATTAACGCCATTAACAGCACCTGGTCTGTTAACTGGGATAATTACGCCAATGGCACTACCTACACATCTACCAATGCTGCCAGTGATTTTGGCAATGTAACCGGCTGGAACAACAACCGCGGCTACATTTCCAATGGCAACCTCCGCATCCAGCTGGATCCCAACGCGCTCTCCGCAGCCGGCGGGGTAGTGGCCAACATCGATGTATCTGACGGCGCCGCTTATGAAATGGATTATGATATCCGTTTTCACAGCCAGTTCGACTGGAGCCGTGGCGGTAAAGTAGGCTTCGGCTTTTCCATTGGTGATGGCAACACCGGCGGCGATCCCGCCTGGGATGGTAATGGCGGCACCCTCCGGCTCATGTGGTACCGTAACGACGCCAACAGGGTGTACTTCCAGCCTTACCTGTATTACAGGGACCAGCCGGGCCAGTACGGCGACGACTTCGGGCTCACTTACCCTGCCAGCGGCAGCATCCAGAAAGGCACTACTTATCACGTACACCTGTACATAAAAAGCAACACCGGCAGTAATACCGATGGTCACGTTCAGATCGTGATCAACGGCACCGTGCTGCTCGACCGGGATATCCGGTGGACCACCAACGACAGCAAACGGCTGATCAGGGGCGTAACTTTTCATACGTTCCGCGGTGGCAGCCAGTCTTACTGGGAATCATCTACCGTAGGTTATATTTACTATGATAACCTGAGCATTCATAAGATTAATTAATGAAGAAGCCCGCCGGTGCAATTCCGGCGGGCTTTTTTATGCGCATATTTTTAAAGAAGCACACGACGATCATCTGCAATAAAAAAATCAACCCAGCACAAACCGGTATCCTACACCTTTAATGGTGAGGATCTGCAGGTTGTCATCCTCTTTCAGGTGTACGCGCAGCCGGGTAATATATACATCCAGGTTGCGGCTGTTGAAAAAGGAATCATGTCCCCAGAGCAGGTCGAGGATGTTTTTCCGGTCGATGATGCCATCGCGGTTTTCGTATAGTAGTTTGAGTAATTCGCTTTCTTTGTACGACAGCTTTTTTTCTTCTACATCGTTGGCCAGTACCTGGCGATTGGTATAAAACCGGAACTTACCGATTTTGATGTGATTGGTAGCAGGAGCGGGTGTTTTATCTGATTTACGCAATACGTTTTCAATACGTACAATCAGTTCTTCCATACTGAAAGGCTTGCGGATATAATCGTTGCCTCCCAGCGTAAACCCTTTTACGAGGTCGTTGGTTTGTGTTTTGGCGGTGAGGAACAGGATGGGTACTTCCTGGTTGATAGCGCGTATTTCGGCGGCAATTTCAAATCCGTCTTTATTGGGCAACATGATATCCAGCACGCATACGGCAGGGTTTACCTGTTTGAACAATTGCATTACATGGGCGCCATCGCTTTCCAGTATTACTTCGTATCCCCGTCGCTGTAAACTTTCTTTCACTATTTTGCCCAGCGACAGTTCATCTTCGATATATAAAATTTTAATACTCATTTCATCCTGTTTTAAGCTTTATCACCCGGCGGTTTTTGTCGTAATGAATAACCGGCGCTTCTGCGAAGGGAAGCTTGATGGAAAACGTACTGCCTTTATGCAGCTCACTTTCCACTTCAATAAAGCCCATGTGCGATTGTATAATGTGAGATACATAACTGAGCCCCAGGCCATATCCTTTTATATTATGCCGGTTGCCACTGGGCACGCGGAAAAATTTCTCAAAGATCTTGTTTTTATATTCACGCGCAATGCCTATACCGTTGTCGGTTACACGCAGTTCCAGGTATTGTTTGTGATCAATGATGTGGATCAGGATATTGGGGTCCTGGCTACTGTACTTTAATGCATTATCCAGCAGGTTGTACAATACGCTGGTCATATGCAGTTTATCGGCGGTGATGATAAAGTTATGACCTGTTCTTTTCAGCGTGGTAACCGCGCGTTGTTTTTCAAACTGCAGCTTCATGGAAATCATTACGCTGCGGGTAAGGTCTGTAAGATCGAAAGGTTCTTTGTTCAAAGGAATTTCCCTGTTTTCAAACATTGATAATTTCAGCACTTTATCTACCAGCAGTGCGAGGCGGTTCATTTCATTGGCCGATATATCGAGGTATTCGAGTGTTGTTTGCAGATCTTCCAGTGCATCAAAATTTCTCAGCGCTTCAATGGCCACACTAACAGTGGCGATAGGCGTTTTCAGCTCATGCGTCATGTTGCTGATAAAATCATTTTTGAGTTGTGCCAGCCGTTGTTGTTGTTTCAGGTTGCGGTAAAGCAGCAGGAAAGAGAAGATGGTAACAGCCAGGAGGAAAAAGGATATCAGTATCGGCTGACTGATGCGTTTCAGCAGGTACCAGGTATTGTTTTCAAATAAAACCTGGTAACTCATGGGTTTGGTAAAACCGATGGTCACCGTATTACCTTCCAGGTCATCCGGGAAGGTATTGAACATATGATTGGTAGTAGTATCTAAGGGAATGGTATTAACAGTAAAGGAAACGTTAATCTTTTCCCGTTCCAGTGCCCGTTGGTACCGGTCCACCACTTCTTTTACGGTAATAGAATCCCTGAGGGAATCTACACCGGCCAGGAACTGGAATACCGTTGTAGCGGGAACTCCTTTGGTAACGCCGTATTGTACATTCACAGAATCATCTTCCGGCATCGATGCAGGATCTACTGCCACAAACATCGTCCGCTTTCTGATGGGCATGGCAGGAGCGCTCATGGTAGAATCTCTCATTCTTTCCTGCAACACATTGGTGACACCCGTCATACCCGCACGGTCATGTACCCGCAGGCTGATATTGGAATCCAGGTTGAGCTTTACGGCCTGCAGGCGAAAAATGGTTTCCCGGAAAAGAATATTGGTGCGGGCGGTAAACAATCTTTTTTCCTCCCGGTAGTTATTGCTCAGCCAGTATGCCTGGAAAGCGGTGATCAGCAGGATGGTCAGCGCAATCAGGGAAATGGTAGCCGGTATGGAAAGTTTATATCGCACTATGTTGATTGAATGGTAAGAAATAACAATACTACCGCAAATGTATCATTTCCTGCTTCCCAACGCGGAAACATTAACCTAAATTAACATTAAATCAAGTGATGTTAACCTCTGTTCCGGCAGGAAGGAAATAGCTTTATTTTCTTAAATGTATGTAACATGAAGAAGATAATTTTTACGTTAGCCATCAGTGGATGCCTGTTAACCGCCAGTGGCCAGCAACAGCAGGGACGCGTGCTCTACGAGCGCACTGTACAGATGCAGATGCGGATGATGGGAATGGCCGCTGGTGCAGACGCAGGACCGGAGCCCGATAACATACTGCCGCATTCCAGGAAAGATAAGCTCGAAGTATTGTTTGGCAACGGGCAGTCGCTGCGCCGCGCCGTGGAGGAAGATGCTCCCGAAGAATTCGCCGGGGAAGGTGGTATGCATATCCGCATGATGGTGGCCGGCGACAACGACGTGACCTATACCAGTTTCTCCAACGACCGCGTAGTAGAACAACGTGAGTTTGCTGCAAAGAACTACCTTATTACGGACAGTATCCACCGGCTCAACTGGAAGATCACGGGCGAAACCCGTACTATACTTAATTATCCCTGCCAGCAGGCCGTAACGCAGCGTATCGGCAAGCGTTCCATGACCTCCATGGAAAACGGGCAGATGAAAACCAAAGAGGTGGCCGATACGGCCAATATCACCGCCTGGTTTACATTGGCTATCCCGGTGCCTGCCGGGCCGGACTTCCAGGGACAGCTTCCCGGGCTTATCCTGGCTGTTGATATCAACAACGGCAGCACCGTTTACCAGGCGCTGGAAGTATCGCCGCAGGCAGATCTTGCTGCCATCCGGGAGCCTTCCAAAGGGAAAAAGGTAACGGAAGAGGAGTTTAATAAAGCACGGGAGAAGCTGATGAACGAAATGCAGCGCAATGGCGGCGGCGCCACACGCAGTATCAGGATAGCACAGTAAATAACTGCCATAAGAAAGGGGCCGGATGATATCATCCGGCCCCTTTCTTATGCCCCTTACTTTTTAACGCCGGATCATCCTGATCCCCGGCGCTGCAGCATTGAAAATGCCATTCTTACTAAGACTGTAAGTGAAGCTCAACAGGAAAAAGCGTTGCAGGTTTTTCGTGCGGCTGTCTTCAATATAATTTTGGTTGGTGCTGCGGTTAATACCCACATTTTCATTCAGGATATCAAATACACTCAGCTTCAGCTCCCCGCGGTTAAAGCGAAGGAACTGGCGGCTGACAGACGCATTCCATAACGGCACCTTTGCATTAAATCCATCTGTGCGGCGGCTGTTAATAGTATAGTTAAAACTGGTACTCACATAAAAATTTGCAGGCAGCTGCCAGTTTACTTCTCCGTCATATTGTTGCAGAAAATAGCCGGTGTTGAGGGCAGGCTGCAGGGAGTAAGCTGTTTTGTAGTAATTAATCCCCCCGCCAAACGTGAGGTTCAGCTTATCCGAAGGGTTCAGGTCAAAACGTACAGAAGGCCCCAGCGTAACCGTACTGATACCGTTGGATACCTTGTTGATAAACTGCTTGGTTTTGCTGTAACCTACGTTGCTGCTGAAGTTAACCGTGCCTTTCAAGGCCCGCAGAGGCAGGCCCAGACTAATGCTGCCGGTCATGTTGAAAACACCGTTTACATTCACTGGCCGGCTGTATTTAATACCAAGACTATCCACCACATCATCATTCACAATCTTGTTCTGCGTTTCCTGGATGTTGAAGAAAGCGAACAGGTTTTTATTTCTGAAGGGGTTTACCGAAATGAAGTTGAGCTGTACGGCGTGCGTTAACTCCGGTTTCAGATCGGGGTTGCCTTCGCGGATATTGAGGGGATCGCTGATGTCCGGCACCGGTTGCAGCTGCGACATATCGGGCTGGTTGGTAATGGCTGCGTAGTTGATGCTGAGGTTCCGGTAACGGGTAAAGTCGTATTGGAAACGCAGCGATGGTAACAGGTTATAAAACGTTTGACGGATCACGGAGTCTTTGGTGCCGGCGATGATGGTGCCTTTCAGCGAAGCATACTGCCAGTTGAGGCCCGCAGCGAGACTGTATTTTTTTTGTTTTGTACGCAGACGGATACCTGCATTGGTATAGCTATAGGCATTTTCGAAGTTGTTTGTCAGCGCAGGATTTGGCTGGTCGAACTTCCCGTTATCGCCGTTGTAATCATAAGTGATTTTATCGGAAGTAGTTTTCGTATAGCTGTTGCCGATACTGAACTCCATCAGTGAGTGCTTGAATAACGGTTCCGTATATACGGCGCGGGCGTTATAGCTGTTCATATCTCCGGATATGGTATTGCGCTGGTGGATGGAATCGTAACCGGGCTGGGAGGCAGGGTGGTTATAAAAATGATTTACGGAAAGCAGGCTGCCATTGCTTTCACTGTTATTGCTACTGTTTTGCAGATTGAGTGAAAACGTGCGGCCTTTGCGCAGGAATTTTTTACGGAACAATACATCATTGCTGAAATTGGAGCCATGACCTGCGGAGTAGTTATTGCTGAAGCCTTCATTGGCCAGCTGCTGGCTTTCCGAAAGGGTTTCATATTTGCTGTAGCTTTTGCTGCGGTTTTCCTGGTAACCAAAAGACGATGATATTTTAACCGAGTGCAGGGAGTCGATCTGGATATCGGCGCCCAGGTTGAGGCGGTGGGTATTATTGATGTTGTTGCTGGTAGCGTGCTGGTTGTAGAAATAAGAGGAGTCCGGCAGGAAATACTGGCGTTGTATTTCGCTTTCCTGGTAAGGATTATAGCGGTTATAAAAGTAGCTGCTGGTAAATTCTGTTTTTTTTCCGATGATGTTATTATAATTGATCCCGCCGCCCCATACGGTTTTAATGCCGTTGCCGCTGCTGCCGCCCATGAATGCGGCGGCGGGGTCGTCGGCGCTCATGGTGAAACTGGCGTTGCCGCTGCCGCTTTGCCGCATGCGGTTCAGTTCTCCGCTGAAGCTCATCATATCCATAAAGGAGAAGCCTTCTGCATTGGTGTTGTTGGCCATGCCGATAACGGAAAGTTGCCGCGCTCCTTTGAAGGAATTGATGTTAAAGCGGCCTTCGTACCGGTCGCTGGTACCCGCGCCGGCCATGGCTTTTCCAAACATGCCTTTCTTTTTATCCTGTTTGAGTTTCAGGTTAATGGTTTTTTCGCTGTTGCCATCATCAAAGCCGGTGAGTTGTGCCGCATCGCTGAGGCGGTCGTATACCTGTACTTTGTCGACTGCATCGGCAGGGAGATTTTTAGTTGCCATTTTGGGATCTTTGCCAAAAAACTCTTTTCCATCAACCATCACGCGGTTTACTTTCTGGCCCTGTGCTTTTACGGTGCCGTCTTTTGCCACCTCTACGCCGGGTAGTTTTTTCAACAGTTGTTCTACGCTGGAATTGGGCGGTGTTTTAAAAGAGCCCGCATTATACTGGATAGTGTCGCCTACGAGTGTTACCGGTGGTGCTTCTCCGGTTACGGCTACTTCATTGAGCTGGATACTGAGGTCGTGAAGCACAAGAGCAGGGAAGTTCATCACGGGCGTTGCGTTGCTGATCGTTACCATGCGCTGGAGAGAGTGGTATTTTACATGCGTGATGAGCAGCCGGTATTCGCCGGCGTGTATGCCGTTGATTTCAAAATATCCTTTGTCGTTGGTCATGGTAAAGGAAACCAGTGAGGAGTCTTTTCCCTGCAGCAGGGTGATAGTGGCTGATGCCACTGGCCGGCCGGCACTGGTATCAGACACGGTGCCTTTGATAACACCATTCCTTTGTGCGTTGGCGGCAAGGGATAAACAGGAGATAAGAAGCCACAGGTAATATTTTTGCATAGCGGACGTTTACTTTGTTACCGAAAGTAGGTCCGGGTGTGGCAAAAGCAGGTTAACAAGCCTTGCATTAATGTTAAGGAAGGTTAATAAAATGATATTGAAGCCCTGCTCCGGTACGGGCAGGGCTTCGCAGCAACGGTGATTAGTCGAGGTACAGGGCCTTTACAGCGACGTCATATTTATTGCCGTCTGTGCCGGTGAAAGATCCCGCGTTGTTCAGTTTTTCATAGATAAAAAGGGTAACTACCTCATAAAGTTTGCCGGTAGTGTAATTCATGAGATCAATACCGAAAATGAAATCAGGATGTAACCGTTCATGCGTAACGGGGTCCAGGATATAGAAGATCGTATATCCATCAGTATTGACGGCATCCAGTGTTTGATATAACCCATAGGAGTCAAATGCAGCTTTTAACTGTGGGATGGTGTCTACATTTGTTATGTCGCCCAGGCTGAAGTCCATCATTAACAGTTGTAGGTCTACTTCACGGGGAAAGCAATGGGTAGCAAAATTGGCGGCTTTTATTTTCATAAAACCTGCAGGAGGTTTGGATTCAGCTGCCTGGGTATTGACTAACGCAATGGGAGTGGTAACTTCATCCGGCTGAAACAGGGTGAACTCGTAGGTTTGTGTGGCTTCTACCCGCAGGAGGCTGTCGAAAAGAAAAACAGGTTTATCCGCCGGGTCTTCTGTAATTCCCCATATCTGCAGCTTATTGACACCTGGTTCCAGCTTCATGAAGTCAGTCGATTGTATTTGTTTGGGATAGCCTTCCAGTCCGAAGCGGAGTGCGCTATAGGAGGTAGCGTTATTTATCTTCAGCTGTCCAAATACGATAAAATCATCTGCCGCTGTTTCCTTTTTGCAGGAAGTGTTGCTGGTCAATAAAATGATCATCACTAAAGTAAAATGAAGGAATTGTTTCATGGCAGATGATATTAAAAATTATAAGAGAAAGACAGGTTCATGTTGATCCCTCTTTTGATGCTGTAAGTTTTCTGATCGCCTTGTTTTGCGCTGTAGTTGTCTTTTAACTTTACAAAATCACTATAGCGGTAGTCGGGATTTCCGTTGGCTGGCGGGAAGTAGCTGTCGGCCGGAACATAGTACTTCAATTTAATGATCTGGTATTTACCATTGATAAAACCTGTTTCATAACCTTTGATATTACGATAGTAAAATTCTTCCTGGTTGAGCAGGTTGGTAATGTTTAGTTTGAACTCCGCTTTGTTGTGGAATAATTTTTTGGAGAATTGCAAATCCAGCTGGCTATAGGCGGCACGGAATTCTGAAGCGCCTGGCTGCCCATCTACCGCAAAGTTGGGACGGTAGCCAGTGCGGTTAAAAACGATGTTACCGCTAAAGCCGTCTTCTTCATATAGTAATCCAAGATTTACCAGATAGGGGGATTGGCCCATCAGTGGCCGGTCGAGTTCCTTCAGTAGCTCTATTTTTTTTCCGGGAGTGGCCGGATCATCTACCCGGTTGATCGTATTTACTTTCGAGGCAAACCAGGCGCCGTTACCATAGATGGTCATGTTTTTCAGCAGCCCGGAAATAAAGGCCAGGTTCTTTCTGAATTCCATTTCCAGCCCTTTGCTGGTGGCTGAATGCTGGTTTTGATAAGCCATGCCGATGGGGGTGCTGTTGAGTGAATTCACCACCAGTTCCACGGGTTTATCCAGTTTTTTATGGAAGGCAGAAACAGACAACATATCACCGGGTTTCGGATACCATTCGAAGCGCAGGTCTTTATTATCTATTTTGGTGCTGCTGATATTACCCCCGCTGATAAGCGCGTTCATAGCCGGGTCGGGGAAAGACGTAACGGATGTTTCGCGGAAGGTGGGGCGAATCATTGTTTTGCTGTAAGCTGCTCTCAGGTTTATTTTACTGGTAATGCTGTAAGTGAGATTGGCAGCGGGAAGGAAGTTCCAGTTTTTTTCGCCGGTGAGCACGGGCAGTGTGCCGTTATAGGCAAGATCGGGATGCTCTTTTTTAAATTGTGCTATCCTTCTGAGTTCAGCAAGTTGCTGATTTGCCAGTCCGAAATTTTCTGCTCTCAGACCATACACCAATCGTAGTTTTTGAAACATGCGCTGATCCAGCATAGCGTATATCGCGTGGTATTGGGAGCCTGACGCTGCCTGGTCGCCATTTTCCAGATCCCCCCAATAATAGGTCTGCCCTTTTCCCACGCCTACATGATCTGCGTCCATCTGGATATGATAAGGCAGGAATTCAACGTCCAGGCCGCGATAGGCGGTATATATTTTAAAGATATCCATCGACTGGCGGCGTTTTTTGTCCCAGCCATTGTACCCGGCTTTCACGATGCTGGTACCACGGAGGAATTGGAAAGGCTGACTGATATCCATACCCCAGGTATAATCTTTTTGTTCCACATTGGACCACAGCCGGTAAGGCCACGACCAGCTTGCCTGTGTAGCCGCATTGCTGGAGGGATTGCTGGCCTGGTAGATATCACCAAAGGTTTTATTGGCAGGGCCATACTGGAAGCTGCGCACATCATTATACACCTGGTTCATGGCGGCGTAGCCAGCCATCCAGTTGAGGGTGAGCCCACCGCGGGTGATACGGTGTTCGCCTTCCAGTTTATGTTGTTGTATGGAGGTGGACACCGGCATCACCAGGGAAGTCCGTTGCCGGCCGTGACTAAAATCATCCGTGAACTCCAGCGAGCGGTAATAGTCTTCCGCAAAACTCCGGCTATAGAGGTTCCGCAATGTGATTTTGTTTTTCCGGGTGCTATAGCCAACATTCAATAAGGCAGTGGCAATTGTACTGAAACTATATATTTTCCCTTTTCCTGCGGTGTCTGTAACGAAGTAGTCGCGTGAAAGATCGAGTCCGCGGGTAGTGCTGAATTCATCTGTTTGATTCCGGTTACGGTAAGTGATACCGCCGGTGAACCCGATCTTCCTGTTGGCTGCGGTATCCAGTTGATATACCCTGCCCATAATGTATTTGAAATTGAGATTCGGATAGGCGGTGGTTTGATAGAGCCGGAAGCCATCGGGGTTAAACCGTTTACTTTGGTCTATGGCGCCTTCAAATCCATATTTATACCCGTTGGCGTCGGTAACTATTTTTGTTGGATCTTCCTGTTGGTTGTAGAGCGACCAGGAAACGGTATTGCCGGGGATGGTACGCTGGCCGTTTTCCACTGCGAAATAGTCGCCTGTTTGCCTTTTGCCCAGGCTATAAAAATCTTTACCGGTTGTTTGGGTATTGATGCTTTCGCCAATGCTGATGACGGTGAAATTCCGGGAAGGTATGTCCAGTGTTTTCACCATCACCTGGCCACCTACAAATTCAGCGCTGGCATCAGGCGTAGCGGTTTTGTTAACCAGTATTTCGCCTACCATTTCATTGGGAATAAGGTCGAAAGCAAAGTTCCTTTTATTGGCATCAGTGCTGGGGAGTATCATACCGTCGAGCATGGCCTGGTTGTACCGTTCTGTCATGCCGCGCACCACTACATACTTATTGTCAACCACCGATACGCCGCTGATCCTTTTCAGGGCTGCGCCCACATTGTTATCCGGGAGTTTGTTGAGTTGTTCAAAAGAGATTCCGTCTGTTACGGTCGCGGCATTTTTTTGCCTGGTATAAAAGGAGGCAGTACTTTCCTTACCGGCGCTTGATTTTACCACAATACCCGCCAGCTGACCTTTTGCTCTTTTTAAGGTGAGATTTAAAGGAAAGGGTTGATTATCTTTCAGTTCAATTTTATTGATTTCTTTTGTTCCGTATCCGATGAAACTTACTGTGGCAACATAATTCCCGGGGGGCAACGTAAGGCTGAAAGCACCCTCGGCATTACTGGTGGTGCCCGTGTTGCCTACCCGGATAGTAGCGTCAACAACAGGCTGACCATTTTCCTCATCGATGATTTTGCCGGTTAATTTGCCGGGTATTTTTTTTTGCGGACTGCTTTCTGCCGGTTGTTTAAACAGGAGGATCATATTACCCTGTTGCCGGAAGTTTGCTCCGGAGCCCTGTAATAATTGTTGTAAAACTACGTCCAGTGGTTTCTGGCGGGCTTCAATCGATACTTTTTGCAGGGCATTGATCACATTGTCCTGGAAGTTAATGGTGTATCCTGTTTTTTGTTCTAATTCTTTAAAGATCTCCTTTAATGTTTTGTTGCTGGCAATAATGGTAACAGGTGTTTTAATAGGTTGCTGGCTGTAACCGGAAAAACAGATAAAGCATAGCAACCATACTGCGCCTGCTTTTTGCAGTAGTATCCTGTTTTTTAGAAGTGACAAAAACTCTCTGATAAAATACATACTTTTGAAATTGATTTTGATGTTCATGATAATTTTATGATGGACTCGCCGCCCTGCCGCAAACAGGGCGGTTTTTTTATTAGTTGCAGGACTGACCAGAGACTTCGGTCAGGCTGTCTTTTATCTGGAATTTCACCTGGCTCATGAGTGCCAGTGTCTGGAGGATTTCCGTTGCCGTCATGTTATTAAAAGTGGCGCTGAAGGTACAGGACAATACAGCCGGGTTTACTACCCGGAAATGCAGTCCGTATGCACTTTCCATGTCGTGAAGGATGCTGTGCAGCGGTGTTTGATCGTAATGGAAGCGCCGGTCTTTCCAGGCTCCGATCATATTAAATGCTATGCTGCCTTTATGTATCCCTGCCGGATCATTGGGGTGGTAATAAACAACTTCGCCCGGTGTGAGGTAAGCGACCGAATCTGCCGTTCCTGCAACGGTGGCGGCTACACGAACTTTACCGGTGGCCACGGCTACTTCGGATAATTGCTGCCCGGCAGCCGATTTGATATTAAAAGAGGTACCCAGTACGGTAGTTGTAAAAGCAGGTGCGTGGATAATAAACGGGTGACTGGAATCTTTGCTTACTTCAAAGAAGGCTTCGCCATCGAGGTATATTTCCCGGGTTTTACCGGTAAAGGAAGATGGGTAACGCAGTGTGGTTCCGCCATTGAGCCGGATCTGTGTACCATCTGCCAGTGTAATATTACCCTGGCTGCCATTGGGCGTAACCAGCGTTTGAAGCGTTGTCTCCGGTGTGCGATCAGTATGGAGGAGACGATAGGCGCCCAGGCATACTATGAGCACAACAGCAGCGGCTGCGCTGATGCGCAGCAGTTGGCGAAGTACAGGCCGGCGTGCGGGAATTGCGGGAGCGTTTCCACCGGTTAACGGGGTCAGGATCCTTTCTTCCATACCAGCAGGTAATGCGCTATCCGGTGCAGACATGAGTTCCTGTAATGGAAACAGCTGCTCTTCCAAACCGGGGAGGAGGGCGTTGTCTTGAATATATTGCTGTAAAGCAGCCTTCTCTTCCGGGTTGGCCTCGTTGGCCAGGACTTTATGCGCGAGGTGTTTTGCTTGTTGTAAATTCACGTTGACAATACTTTATACCAACAGGTACAAAATTTTGTTCCGCTACCCGTATGCCGCAGTGTTACCAAATTATGAACAAAAGGCAGAGGACATACGGATCGTTCATTTTATCTCTTAATAAGTGGAGCGTGGCCGAAACATGTTTTTCAACGGTGCGGGGAGAAATACCCATTTCTGTGGCAATTTCCTGGTATGACAATCCCTTTTCACGGCTGAGGATAAAGGCTTTGCGGCGTTGCGGGGGAAGGGTGGAAAGGGCTTCGTAATAGGTAGCTTTTGTTTCTTTGTAACGGATAGCTTCTTCCACATGTTCATATGACAGTGGCAGCGTATCTTCCGGAAGGGTAGTGGTAGCAGTGGTCACAGCCTGTTTGAGGTGATTGTACAGCTGGTTCCGCGCGCTTACAAATAAATAGGCAGTGATATTTTTTTCCTGTTGCAGGCGATCCCTTTTACTCCACAGGCTGGCAAATACTTCCTGCAAAAGATCTTCGGCGATCTCTTCCCGTTTTACATATTTTTTAAAATAGAAGAAAATCTTCGCCCCGTGCTTACGGAACAGGTCTGTGAACATTTGCTGTTCATCACCCGCATTGGGGTACGCGATATATAAAGTAGTGGAAGGCAAAATAAATAATGCACAAAATAGCTACTCATTGTTACCGGAAGGTTAAGCTTCTTTATTCATCCTGCGGTTCCAATGTAAACAGTTGCTCCACCGTAGTGCCAAAGATGCGTGCTATTTTTAATGCCAGTAAAGTAGATGGAATAAACTTACCCAGTTCTATGGCGTTAATAGTTTGCCTGGATACTTTGGCTTTCTCCGCCAGTTCTGCCTGCGTGATATTTTGTTTGGCCCGCTGCACTTTAATTGTGTTTTTCATATCGCCTTACTTGCTGTAGCTGCCAGAGAAAAGCAACCTGATGTAGAATACCAGGATACCCAGAGTGAGTACCAGCATGATAAAGTAGCGGGGAGTAGACAGCTGGAAGGTGAGTACACCTTTGCTGTGAAGATAGGTTGTTGCCACTTCAATGATGTATCCCAATGCAAAGCTGATCATGAGCGCATTGGCACGGAGGCTTTGCGCCCTTTCATCTTCTGTTTTTTCGCGGGTGAAAAAGATCAGGAATAACCCGGTGATGAGCGGCAGTTCAGAACCGGTTTGCGCATGGTTCATCCAGAAAAAAGGGATGCCTGCGAGTACCAGTGCGATGCCGAAATATTTCGTGGCTGTGAACATAGGGAGACTTGTTTTTCTGATATAAATGTAAAGTATACTTTACATAAAGACAAATTTAATTAACGGATGGAGGAGGGGCTTCATCACCGACAGAAAAATCTTATTTTTATAGATACCTTGTAAAATGAACCTATCTACCATCGTCAAAATTCCGCTGTTTATCCTGCTCCTGGTTAGCATTAAAGCCAGGTCGCAGCACATTTCCACAATAAAAGATTCCCTTTTTTCAGCCACGTTGAAAGAAATGCGTCCGCTGAATGTCGTGCTTCCGAAAAATTACGATCCCGCTGCTTCCGATGAATACGAGGTAATATATTGCCTGGGCGATATCCCGGACTTTTTGAACGTGGAATGGAGCCTTTTGCAATGGGAAGGCTTTATTCCTAAGAACACGATCCTGGTGGGTATCCCGGACTTTGAACATCATGGCGTGAACATGCGGGAAAGGGATCTTGCTCCCACAAAAACGTCTGCGAACTCAGGAGAGGCCGGCCGGTTCCTGTTGTTTTTCCGGAATGAGCTGATGCCCTATATCGGCAAGCGGTATCACGCAAAACCAGGCGGACATACCTTGTATGGCGGTTCAATGGGCGGACTGTTTGTAATGTATACGTTTTTAACCGCTCCTGACCTGTTTACGTCCTTTGTAGCCATTGATCCGAGTTTGTGGTGGAATCATTTTTATTTACATCAACTGGCAGCGGAAAAATTTGTCCGGCGCGACACCCTGAACAACACACTTTTTATCGCAGGCCGCGAAGGCGCTGCCTATCAATTCATGGGCGTGGCGGGCATGGATTCCATTCTCAAAGCAAACGCTCCTCCCGGCCTCGATTGGAAATGTGTGCAGTATAGCAATGAAACGCATTATTCCACAAACTTCAAAGGCTTTTGGGAGGGACTGAAATTTTCCTATGGTGGTTTTTACGCCTCGGCAGGAGGTTACCCTACATCCCGGAAAATTGCCATCAAGCCGGATAATGGTATCGTATTGCGCAACAAGCCGTTTAAATTAATATGCTATAACCTGGTGGCAGATGCATATCTCCGTTATACTACTGATGGTACCACACCCGGTATTTATTCTCCCCGGATAACAGGCGAAGAAACCGCCATTACCATCAACAGGGATTCAAAAGTGACCGTTAAATCTTTAGGCAAACGAAGGGAGTACGACAAATCAGCAAATGGTTTTTTTCAGGTGGAAGAAGTGTTCCCTGCGATGCCGATGCCGGCAGGAGCCCTGCCGGGCGGACTAAGGTATAAATATTATGAAGGCAACTGGGATACCATACATGATTTCAGAAAGTTGACGCCGGTAGAAACAGGTATTGCCGGAAAAGATTTTAATCTTAATAAAGTTTCAAAAAAGAATAATTACGCATTGGTACAGGAAGGATATATTAAAATCAGTGAGCCGGGGTATTATATTTTTGAGATGGGAACCGGTAATGACCATACCAGGTTGTATTTAAATAACCGGCTGATTCTTGGCGGGCATTTCAAAACAGGAGAAGGCGAGAGCTTTATGGTACCCCTGGAGAAAGGGTTTTATCCATTGCGGATTAATTATTTTCATAAAAAGAATGAAGTAGATCTTCAGCCCATTTATATTAAAACAGAAGGACAGGAAGATGTCCCCCTTCCCACAGATATGCTTTTCAGCAGGAAGTAAATATTACCAGGCAAGATAGAAAGAAATATTACCTACTTCGTGATGTGATATTCCATTGATCACCGGCGACATGGTTTTCTGGGTGAGAGAGAAGCCCGCCTTTCCAAATACGGCTACCAGTCCGCAGTCTATCCCGGCTAATAGTTTATTATTCGCATAGGTGGGGCGGTTACCCGGAAGCGGCGGCTGGCCCGGGCTTTCTACGGGCGCTACGCCTTTCACGAGCGCGTTGGTGAACATCAGCTCCACACCGGGCCGGATGATAGCATAGAGCTGCCAGTGCTTGGTGTTGGCGTATTGGGTGATATACCCGTTATAGTAAGGAAGCATTTTACCGATCCTGATCAGGGAGTAGGCAGCGAAACCATTCAGCATGGTACCGGCGTATAGCTGACCGCCTGCTGTTACCTCGGCTATTTTTTTATAGGCAGCTACCTGTTTCTCTGCCGTGAGATTGAGATTCAGGAGCACTTTGTTCCCGATCTGGTTACGCCATCCCCGTGGCCTGGTAAAGCCGAGAATGCGATGGGCGATGGTTTGGGTTTCTTTTGCCAATGCCCAGGGACCCATTACACCGGCAAACCATTCCGTTTGCAGGTTGAATTTGCGGACCGGGTTAGTGGAGTGGATAGTATGCGTAATAAACAATCCGCCGGCATAGGCAAAGTCGCCCGGCACCGGCACCACCTTCCGGAGGTCTCTGGGCGTAAACATCACCTGCATAAATCCCCAGCCATATGTATTGATGCTTTCTTTGCCAGCTTTGGGCATCCACCGGTCGGGAAAGGAGCGTGGAGGCTGCGGCCTGGTATAAAACAAATCGAACCGCGTACCATTGGTATATGCCTGGTCCGTTCCATTACCATTGAGGTTAATGAAGTCATTGTCTTCGTAAAAGCGGAACAACCGCGTATTTTCAGTGGAAGCCTGTGCTCTCAGATCATTCCAGGGTGTGCCTATTATGCCGCAGTAAATTAATACTGTTAGAATCGTCTTTTTCATCTAGCGCCTGACATCTTTGCGAAAATCGTACAATGAAGATAAATAAAGATGGTCGATCTGCCGGCATAATTAAATGATCATTTGACTATTCTGCTTTTAAGCTTTTCACCGGATTGGCAAGCGCTGCTTTTACCGATTGGAAACTAACCGTTACCAGTGCAACGAACATGGCAATGATGCCGGCCAGCACAAATATCCACCAGGAAATAGGAGCGCTGTAGGCAAAGCCCTGCAGCCACTTGTGCATGGCATACCAGGCAATGGGAGCGGCCAGCACGGCGGCAATGAAAACATACCGGAGGAAGTCCCTGCTCAGCAGTGCTGCAATATTCGCCACACTGGCGCCCAGCACCTTGCGGATACCGATTTCTTTGGTGCGCTGGCGGGCAGTGAAGGCGGCGAGGCCAAATAAACCAAGACAGGAAATAACGATGGCAATGGTCATACCGGTGTTCATCAGTTGTTCCATCTGCCGTTCCCGTTCGTAAAATTTGCGGATGGTATCGTCAAAGAAATGGTAATCGAATTTCTCGTTGGGATATACCGAGGCATATGCTTTTTGTATATCAGCAATGGTGTGTTGCAGTTGTGCGCCGGTATAACCGGCCAGCGACAACTTCACATTTACAAACCGGCAAATATCCAGGGAAGAAGTGACGAAAACAGGCTTGATCTGGTCACGGAGTGCAACGGTATGAAAATCGGCCAGTACGCCAACAACGGGTATGATTTTCGGGGATGGCCCGTCCCTCATGCCAGGCTCTACAAATTTGCCAACCGCATCTGCCGGGTTTTTAAATCCTAATGCTTTGGCGCAGGTTTCATTGATCAGCACTTCCTTCATGGTATCTGAAGGCTGCAGGTTCCTGCCGGCTACCAGCTTCAGCTGGTAAAGGGGCAAGTAGTTTTCATCGCCGAATTCCAGGTGACAATTTGCCTGCAACTCGGTTTTGCCCGTGTATTTAAGATCGGTGCCCCAATGGCCTTTGTCGGCAGGAGGGCCCTGGCTTAAGCTCACCATTTCCACCTGCGGCAGTAACCGGATCTTCTCCGCCAATACCCGTGGAAGGGTTTTGGCATATGCGCGGTTGGTGTTAAAGGTGATGATCGCATCTTTCGTAAATCCAAGATCCTTGTTCAGCATATACCTGATCTGGTTATTCACCACCAGTGAACCAATAATAAATACCAGGGAGATGGTAAACTGGAAAACTACCAGGCCTATACGAAGATATCCCCGTTGGTTTCCCTTTACCCCGGTGCTTCCTTTGAGACTTTGCACCGGCTTGAACGACGACAATATTTTTGCGGGATAGAACCCGGATAGCAGCGTGGTGAACAGAGTAATCAGCAACAGGAACACAACGGTAGGCCAGCTGAATAAATACAGCGATACACCATCAGGCATAAACGAACTGAAAATATCCAGTAAAGGTTTTACTGCTAAAAGCGACAACAGTACAGCAGCTACCGTAAGGAGGAATGTTTCCGTAAGGAAATAGACTACCAGGCTTCGTTTGTTGCTGCCCAGTACTTTCCTGATCCCTATTTCCTTTGACCGCTCCACTGATTGGGCGGTAGACAGATTGATGAAGTTGATGGCGGCAATGATCAGTATAAATAATGCAATGGCCATGAGTCCGTACATCGTAGGCAAATGTGCCTTGTGCCCGAATTCATCCGTATAGTCGCCGTTGAAATGGATATCTGCCAACGGCTGCAGCCGGAAGGCTTTGCTTTCCCCTGTTTCGGCTAATACCCGTTCGCTGGCGAAGGCGGCCAGCTGCCTGTTCAGCAATGCTGTATCAGCGCCGGGGTTTAGTTTTACATAAGCCTGTGTGCCACCGAACATGCCCCATTGACCAAACCCAAATTCATTTTCGAACGGACTGTTCTTTACCGAAGCAAAGGAAATAAAATCGTTGAAGAGGAAATCACTGTTCCGTGGCAGGTCTTTCACAATACCCGCTACTGTTAAAGGGATAGAATCGTTGTAGTGAACGGTTTTCCCCATGTATTTTTCAACAGGCAGCTCGCCGAAGTATTTAGCTGCTTTGCTGGCGGTTAATACTACCTTAAAGGGTTCCTGTAAAGCGGTGGCAGGATTGCCGGCCAGCCAGGTGTATTGAAATATGCTGAAGTATTCAGGAGAAGCAATCAACACATCGGGCTTGCCGCTGTTTTCAAATTTCTTCACCACGCCGTTGCTTCCATAAACAGCTACCTTGGGGTAAATGGGATGAATAGCCGCGAGCGTTTCAACGCCTGTAAATTTGTTGGTTAAAGCCTCCGGGGCTGAATCCGGCACACGCGACATTTTACGGGCGCCGCGTTCAGGGGAATTGAGCTGCGATACAATCCGGTAAATATTTTCTTTGCCGGGGTGAAAGTTTTCATAACTCAGTTCAAAGTGAACACTGAGAAATATCACCAGGCAGGCGCTGATGCCAAGCCCAAGGCCAATTACGTTGATGGCAGCATATACCTTGTTGCGGAGCATGTTTCTCCAGGCTATTTTTATGTAACTTTTAAACATAACAGGAAGTGTGAGATTGACAGTCAAAGCGTGAAAAATATGCCAATCATCAGGAGTATTGATATTGATAACGTTATGATCCTTGTTATCATGTAAAATGTCCGCTTGCGTAACCGGCGTGTCCGGAAACGAACATCGATGAGGAAGGAAACATTTTAAGCAGTTGAACGTTAATGATTATCATGACAACCGTAGCACTCAGGAGTTCCGAAGGCAGATGGGTAATGGTAACCACCATTCTCGCTTCTGCCATGGCTTTTATAGATGGTACTGCATTGAATGTAGTGTTGCCTGCGCTGCAACACAATCTGAATGCCTCCGCGGCAGAGCTGTTCTGGGTATTAAACGCCTATATGCTCATGCTGGCTTCTCTCATATTGATAGGCGGCACGTTGGGCGACAGGCTTGGCCGCAAAAAAGTTTTCATGGCAGGCATCTTTATTTTTATCCTGGGCTCTGCCGCGTGCGGGTTTGCCGGTACTGCCACGCTGCTTATCATTTTCCGGATGATACAGGGTATTGGCGGTGCATTGATGATTCCCGGAAGCCTGTCCCTGATCACTTCTTCCATTAATGAAAATGAAAGGGGGAAAGCTATTGGAACGTGGTCGTCCGTCACCACACTGGTGACTATGGGCGGACCTATACTCGGTGGCGCCCTGGCAGATGCAGGGTTGTGGCGGTATATCTTTTTCATCAATGTGCCTATTGGCGTGGCGGCCCTGGTATTCCTGGCATTGAGGGTAAGCGAGAGCAGGGAAACGGAAGGGGATCAGCGGCTCGATTATCCCGGCGCGGTGCTTACGGCGGCAGGACTGGCACTGCTCACTTTTGGGTTCCTGCGGATGCCGGTGCTGGGTTTTCGTCACCCGGAAGTATATGGCACTATTGCAGGTGGCGTCATATTGCTGATTGTTTTTATTGTGGTGGAAAACAAAAGCCCTCATCCTATGCTACCGGTTCACCTGTTTAAGAATTTAACCTTTACCGGTACCAACCTGCTTACGTTCTTTTTGTATGCGGGTCTTGGTGCGGGTATGTTGTTCCTTTCGCTGAACATGGTGCAGGTGCAGGGGTACAGCCAACTCCAGTCGGGGCTCACCTTTTTGCCCTTTACTGTATTAATGATCATCATTGCACGTTCCGCGGGGAGCCTGGCCGATAAATACGGTCCCCGTTTATTCCTGGTGGCTGGTCCATGTATTGCCGGCGGTGGGTTACTCTTGTTGTCTTTTGTAAAACAAACACAGGGCGCGGCGGATTACTGGACTACTTTTTTCCCGGGCATTGTGGGGTTGGGTCTTGGCATGTCTATCACGGTGGCGCCGTTAACCGCAGCGGTGATGGGGTCGGTGAGCGATCATTTATCCGGCACTGCCTCTGGTGTAAACAATGCCGTTACCCGTATTGCCGGTGTTTTTGCCAATGCTATTTTTGGTGCGCTGGCAGTATTGTTTTTTTCGGGAGCGGTGCAGCGGGAAATCCATGCGTTGCCACTAAGTGGTGCGCAGCGGGAGGCGGTGATCGCGCAAACGGTGAACCTGGGCAATGCGGCCCTGCCTGCGGATATTGACCCCGCGCATCAGCAGGCCATCCGTAAAGTTTATAAAGATGGGTTTATTGCCGCTTATGGAACTATTATGCGGTTATCGGCAGGGCTGGGCTTTATGGGCGGATTTATGGGCTTTCTTTTTATCCGTAAACGGCCGGCAGCGGCGTCTCCTGCAAAGCAATAGAAATACCGGTTTACAGGTATTGTCTCCGGCGGCCACTTTTCTATATTTGTATAATAACCACTCCTGATGCAAAAATTCCCTTTCCTGACCCTGAAGCAATCGTTATTCCTACTGCGTATATCTGTGGCTGTTATATTCCTGGCACATGCAATTGTGAGGATCTGTAATGGTACCATTCCCCGTTTTGGTGAGTTCATGGAAAGTAAGGGGCTGCCTGTTGGCGTAGCGTGGGTATGGGCTATTACTGCCTATGAAATTGCGGGCGGACTGTTGTTGCTGCTGGGCAGGTATACACGATTGCTCGCAGCGGGTTTTATCGTGTTGCTATTGGTGGGGGTTGTATTAATACATGCTTCCCTGGGATGGTTTGTAGGGGAGCACGGCACGGGTGGATGCGAATATAGTTTTATACTTATTGTAGCTTTGCTGGTAATTGCCGCAGAGAAGCGGCCGGAGGGGAATGTTTAATATGACTTCTTTTATAATGAAATCAGCATGCTGGCTTTTAATTGTTTTCCCGCTGGCGCTTCGGGCGCAGCAAGGAAGCGAAAAGTTATTTGGGTACACGCATCTCCAAACTTTATATAAGGGTGATACGGTGAATATGCTGGTAAAATCAAAGGCAGGGGAAGAGAATAAGAGAAAACCCATTTTTCTCTTCTGCCAGGGAAGTTTACCAATTCCACTGATGATCACTTATACCGCGAATGGAAAAACCCAGGTGGGAAATGTTTTTGTTTTTAATCCCGATGTACTGACAGATAAATATCACCTGGTTATTATCAGTAAGCCAGGAATTCCACTCATAGTTGATCAACGGGCACTGTCCGATAGTTTTACCTTCAAAGACAGTACCGGTAACTTTCCAGGGGCATATACGGAACGGAATCTGCTGGATTATTATGTCGAAAGAAATAAAGAGGTCATCCGGTTTTTGCACAGGCAAAATTGGGTGTCAAAAGAAGGGCTGGTAATTGCAGGTCACTCCGAAGGAAGTACGATAGCGGCTAAGCTGGCATTGGAAATCAAAGCGGTTACAGCATTGATCTATTCCAGCGGAAATCCCCTGGGACGGATCATGACCATTATTGAGCGCAACAGGTTGCTGCAAAAGGATTCCGCCGATTTAACAACAGAGGACATTGTCCATTGGCAAAATGTGGTGAATGATCCGGAGCAAATGGAGGGTGCAACAGGTGATTCGCACAAGGCAACCTACCAGTTTTCGATACCGTCTATACAATATCTTGAAAAATTAAAAATCCCGGTGTTGGTTTCATATGGTTCAAAAGATGCGATAGCGCCATTTGAAATGTATTTACGGGTAGAAATGATCCGGCAAAAAAAGAAGAACTTCAGCTTCCGTGTTTACCCCGGAACGGAACACAATTATTTCCCGCTGCATGCAGATGGTTCCGTCAACTATGATATTTTTAATTGGGACCAGGTAGCAAAAGACTGGCGTGAGTGGCTGCTGCAGATGGATAAGGAAAAGTGAATGTAGGAATCTTTCTCATCCAAAAACAATCCGGTGCACCGACCAACGCCAGGTTTCCAATATCGCTTCATTATCCAGTTTACACAGGTCTTTCAGGATCGTAACAGATTCTATCCCGAAAAATATACTCAACGCATTTACCATGTGCCTGAAGGCTGTGGAATCCATTGTTTTCCGCAATGGTTTGAGCGCTTCTTCTATCAGTACAATACGCCGGCCGGCCCTGGAATAACCACTTTTGGGATGAATGGATTCTGATATCACAGAGCTGAGGAATAACCTGAATTCTGTTTCATTTTTTGTAAAGAGTTCGAAGTGGTAATCGATCAGTTTATTCACCCGCGCTTCCAGATCTTTTTCAGGGATGTTGGCAAAGAGGTCGTCGCTTGTTTGGGCTTTCAACTGTAGGGAGGCTTCTCTTCTTAATACTTCTGTTCCGGTGAAATAGCGGTAGGCCGTAGCTTTGGAGATACCGGCTTCTTTGGCTACCAGTTCCACGCTGATGTCTTTCCCTTGTAACAGGAGGGTGTTGGCCACTGCTATCAGGGCCTCCCGTGTTTTCAATTTCTGCGCAATCCTGCCTCCGTCCAATGATAATTTGCCCATGCGTGGTTTTAAAATTTGATTTTAGATATAAAGGTACTACTTTCGTGAGACTAAAGTCTCATTAATTATGAAGCAGCACCTAAAGGTAAGGGGAATCAATATAGCATACGATGATTACGGGAGTGGGGAAACGATCGTGTTTATCCACGGGCAGCCATTTAACCGCAGCATGTGGGATCAGCAGATCGGCGTATTCAAAACCGGCTATCGCCTGATTATGCCTGATCTCAGGGGATATGGGGAGAGTGATATGCCTTCCGGGATGACGTTGCTGGATGAACTGGCGCTGGATATCATTCATTTGCTGGAGGCGCTGCAAATAAGGAAGGCCACGTTTGTAGGGCTGTCGATGGGTGGACAGGTGCTTTTTGAATTGTACCGGTTAGCGCCGCATTTGTGCCATGCCCTGGTGCTGGCAGATACAGATGCAAAGGCCGAGAGTGCGCAAAGTTACCAGGCGCGGTTGCGGTTATCACAGGATCTGTTGGCGAAAGGAATGCAGTTTTATACAGATCAGCACCTGCATCAATTCCTCGGTAAAGCAACGATGGCAGGAAAGCCGGCTGTGGTAGCACATTTGCGCGATATGATGGTGAACACAAACCCGTTGGGCGCCTCCCTGGTGCAGCGGGGCAGGGCAGAGCGAAGGGACCATACCGTGATGTTGCCAGATATCCATTGCCCGGTATTAATTGTAGTGGGAGAAGAAGATGGGTTTACTCCCGTGGAGGTGGCGAAAGGAATGCAGGCGCGTATCAAAAATGCGCAACTCGTTGTAATAAAGGACGCTTCGCATATGCCCAATATGGAACAACCAGAGATTTTCAATCATCACCTGGAATTATTTTTACAGGGTATTCAATAGATCCGTTGTTCTTCTCACAAAAAGAAAAAAGTTTTTAATTTATTTTATTATCTTTAGGTGGAAGCTATCCAACTCTACGGATGCTTCGCTGCGGTTATACCGTTTCCCGCCTTTATTCATTCCATGAAATTTATTGAATCACAAACCAGTTCATTAACATCTGATTGCTATGAAAAAAAAGGGATTTTTAATCGACATGGATGGCGTAATCTACAAAGGCAGCGAACCTATTCCCGGTGCAGTAGAATTTATTAACGGTCTCAGAGATAAAGGCCTTCCTTTCCTGTTCCTCACCAACAATAGCCAAAGAACCAGCAGGGATGTATGTTACAAGCTGAATAAGATGGGCTTTAAGGTAAATGACACAGATATTTTTACCTGTGCCATGGCTACCGCAAGATACCTGGCTTCCAAAAAGGAAAACGGTACTGCGTATGTAATCGGTGAAGGCGGGTTACTGACGGAACTTTACAATGCCGGTTATTCTATTGTAGATGATCAGCCTGATTATGTGATTATAGGAGAAGGCAGAACGATCATGCTGGAATCCGTTGATAAAGCGATCAACATGATCATGAAAGGCGCCAAATTAATCGCCACTAATCTTGATCCTAACTGCCCCATGGGCGATGGTAAATACCGCGCAGGTTGCGGCGCACTGGTAGCTATGCTGGAATTTGCCAGCGGCATCAAAGCCTTTAGTGTGGGGAAACCCAGCCCCGTGATGATGCGCATGGCGCGCAAAGCATTGCAGCTCACTACAGATGAAACGGTGATGATAGGTGATACTATGGGAACAGATATCCTGGGTGCGGGCTCTATGGGCTTTACTACCGTACTTACCTTATCAGGCGTAACACATGAAGACGACCTCGTGAATTTTGGTTATTCGCCTGATTTTATTATTAAATCCGTAAATGATTTGCTGAATGAAGAGTTGTTTATGAAAGTAATGGGAGAACCGGCGTTCGCGGAAGCGGAGTACTAAATAATTACAGGGGCGCTTGAATGGCGCCCCTGCTTTTTTATATCCTTCTTATTCTGCAGCATGATACTGCTTCAGCCAGGTGATCAGCGCTTCCGGATGATCCGTTTGCACGCCCTGTATTCCTTTGCCCATAGCTGCCTGCCAGCTGGCAGGGCCTTCATCGGGCGACTGTACATCCAGCCACACCGCGGTGTTGTATTTGCCGGTAACCGCCAGCATCGCAGGGTCGGTGATATTATCCAGTACGGCTATACGAATTTTTTTCAGGAAGGCTTCCAGCTGTTCCGGTGTTTTTATTTCTTCAGGTAAACTGGCCATCAGCGGTACTTCCGGCGCAGTTTCCCTCCACGCTTTGTATTGTTTTTTTTCATTGAGATATACTACCACCTGTTTTTCCATGCCGGCGGCTTGCAGTTGTCTCCAGGTTTCGGGAACATCGGCGGCTTTAAAGTCGAGGTAGATGTTCAGCTTGCCCTTACATGCCTGTAATGCTTCTGCGAAAGTAGGCACCCGGTATACTTTTCCATCGGCACTGCGTACCTGCAGTTTTTGGATCTCCGCCAGCGTAAGGTCCGTTACATTGCCGGTGCCATTCGTCATTTTATCCACGGTGGCGTTGTGCAGGAGGATCAACTGCCCGTCTTTGGTGGTGCGGAGATCCAGCTCGGCGTAGTCGGCCCCGCAGCGGATCGTTTCTTCGATGGCTGCCACGGTATTTTCCGGCACGCTCACATGGTTGCCACGATGCGCTACCACCACAAATTTATTTCGTGTAGCCGGCAGCGTTTGACCAAAGGAGTTAATGGCGAGGCAGCAGGCAGCTGCCAGTAATATCATTGATTTCATCAAAGAATGGCTTTAGTATCGGTAACGAATACACGTGTACTAACGGTGTAGGTACCGCCGGTGGCATTCTGGTATTTCAGGTCTACGTAAAAGGCGCGGTAGCCATTTGGCGGCAGGGTGGTGGTTACTTTTACTTTCGACTGATGCGCCATCCCCAGGCTCTTGGATTCCCATTTGTCGTTGCGGAAATCCAGGTCTGAAGAGTTGGCCGACCACAGGATTACATCCAGTAAACGGTCGGAGGTAGCCTTGGCGGTAAGCTGTACTTTACCGCTGTGCGTGCGGGTAGTCCAGCTGCAATCGGGGTACGGCTGTTTGCTCAGCGTCATTCCGAAGAAGGCGCTGAGTCCCTGAAAGGCCTGCTGTTTATCACCCAGGTTATGACCGGCATTTGGTACATAGTTAATAAGATTTTTACCAGGGATACTGTCTATGTAATTTTTGATATTATCTACTACCCAGTATTCATCATTGGTACCCATGAATATCATTTTGGGAATAGACAGGCTGCTGCGGTAGGAGTAGGGGTCAATCATGGTGTTGATGGCCATGCCTTCGGTGGTATGCGCCGTTTGGGGGATGCCCAGTTTCACGTAGTCTTCTATCTGCACACTATATTCTTTCCAGGTTTTGATCTGGTAATCCAGGCTCACCGGCATATTCAGCACATCAATCACCATTGGTGCAATAGCTACCACACGTTTGTCGTTGGCGCCGGTAAGCCAGGTAGTCCAGCCGCGTTTGGACGCCCCGGATACTACAAAGCCATTCACTTTGCGGTTCAGTTGTTTATCTGCAAATTCCTGGATTACATCCATGGCCCTTACCGCGCTTTTTACCATCGGGAACAGCAGAGGCCAGTTGTAGTCGCCATCTTTTTTAAACTGGTGAAGGGTATATGAGATCAGCGCATCTTCTGTTAGTTTACCGAAGAGCGGCTGATTGGGGGTTTGCCGTAATACGGCTGTTACCGCGTGATTCACGGCGGCTACTTTTCCCATTTGCTGGTACAGTTCATCCGTAGGGCCGTTCCAGTTAGGTAAGCCATCTTTTACGGAGCCGCCGGTGATAAACAGCAATGCACCGTCGTATTTAATTTCGTCGGGCACAAAAATAGTGAGCTGGTGCGTCCAGGTGTATTCCCGCCATTTCTGCGAAGTAAGGAGTACGTTATAGCCTTTGCCGTTAGTAACGTTGAAAGAATCCTTCAGTTCCCATTTGAACGAAGTATCTCCGTTGTCCAGGTAGCTTTTCAGCGCGTTGGCAGGTGTTACGGTTTGTTGTGCAAAAGTATTCGCCTGGCTTAACAGGAGTACAAATGCAGTGGCGGCATTTAAAAAGAGTTGCTTCATATCCAGATAGAATTGTTTTTTATGGGTTGATGAAATATAAGAAATTACCAGGGTTTTCCGGTACCCTGGATGATCCAGGGTTTCGACCACGGACTGTTTTTGGTGCCATTGGCGCCAAAGGACGAGTAAGTGGTTACTTCCAGCCGGCCGGCAGCTGCTTCCATATTTGCTTTATTCAGGTTGCGTTCTTCCAGCATATAGTACAGTCGTACCGGCACTACGGGGCCTTTTGCATAAGGGCCGGCCTGCAATACCGGGTAGCCTGTTCTTTTATAATCCGCCCAGGCTTCGGTGGCGGCGGTCCAGCTGGCGATCCATTTCTGTATGATGATCTGTTCCTGCGTATGATTGAATTTTACGGAAGGCTGCGCGAGATAAGCGGCAGTGCTGCCGGCTACTCCCCAAACATTGAGCGATGCCTGAACGCCGGCGTTGTAATGCGCTTCCGCGTCACCGGCCGCCCATCCTTTTATGGCAGCAGCTTCTGCCAGAATAAAATGAACTTCTGATGCAGAGATAATCCTTGCCTTTAACAGTGGTCCTTTCGGTTGTTTGTATATGTCGTTGAGCCAGGAAACATGCGGGTTCCTGGATGCCTGGCTGGCATCAGGACTAAGGTTATATACTGCCGGGCCGGAAATGGCCGGGGGAAGCCCCACGTAATTTTCGTCCTGGTTAATATCATTCGCAGTAAGTCCTTTGGAGGCCAGCACGTCGGGTGAAATGTATCTTACCTTCCGCGGTTCTCCTGCTATCACGGTGTCGGTGGCTTTATAAACGTTGCCGGTGCCGGCTGGTTTGGTATCATCTACCAATAAAAAACACTGCACTTTATTGGCCCATACGCCCAACCTGGGGTCGTGCCTAGATTGCAGGGCATTCACAAATGTGCTGCACATCTTCAGCCTGCGGTAGTTGCTGCTGTCGGTGTCGTAGGCTACATTCATAGGCCAGGAATCCGCATTGCTGTTCCCGGGGAACGACATGGTCGCATCTTCTGCGCCATCAATGCTGAGGATAAGAGGATATTGCGCGGGATCGGCTACCATTTTTTCAATACCGGCTTTTGCGATGGCCGGCAGCTTCTCAGACAGCCGCATATAATACCGTAATGCGAGGGAATTGGCCATTTTACGCCATTTCGCCGGGTCGCCCTGGTAATACACATCCACGGCATCAATAGGGTTGGAATAGGCGCTTTTAGGCTTTGAAAGCAGGGTGTTTGCTTTTTCAAGATCAGCGAGTATCCCGGTGTAAATAGCTTGCTGTGGATCGAATACCGGGAGCGTGGTTTCGGGTGTGCCCTTTTCTCCCTGCAGGGCATAGGTGTAAGGCGCATCGCCCCATAGGTCCGTGATCAGGCCAAAGAGCAGCGACTTCATCACCAGTGCAACGCCCTGGTGCAGTTCACTGTTCAGTTCCACGCCGCGGTTATACACCAGCTGGTTGTTCCGCAGCATATCGTAGTATCCTGTCCAGCTGTTGGACCCGGACCAGTCGTATTCGTTGTGGGTGGTAGTCCAGCCATCTTTTTGCGTGTGCTGCATCACCCCGGCCATATCCTGGTAGCCCAGGAATACCAGCTGAAACCCTGTGGTGGTGAGCACGGTAGACAACACCAGGTTGGGATTAATGGTAGCCGGATTGGCGCCGTTGGGATTTTCGTTCATGCTGATCAGGTCCTTTTTACAGGATGTAACAGATAAACAAAGGAACCCGATGCTGAGTATAATAGATTTACGCACTGTTTTCATATATCAGAATTAAAGGAACACTTAAAAGGTGACGTTCAGTTTTGCGCCCACCGGGATAGCCCAGGGAGTAACATTGTATCTTTCAATACCCTGCTTGAACTGCATGCCCGAGCCCTGTACAGCGGTAGAAGGCTGATAGGCATTTTCAGGATCAATGCCGATTTTGGCGGCAGTCCACAGGATAATATTCCGGCTGTATACAGAGAAGCTGGCGCGTTGCAATTTCGCGGTACTGATCAGTCGCTGCGGCAGCGCATAAGTCAGCGACACTTCTCTCAGCTTCAGGTAAGACGCAGGGAATAAAAACGCCCTTGTAAACGACCAGGCGGTACTGCCGGCATAAGGAAGCGTGAGGGTGCCATCGTTACCAAGGTTTTCCAGGTAGCCGGTAGGGTTACCGTTGCTGTCGTATCCTTTTGCCCTTACGCCCGGAATAAATACGCCGCCATAAGGCAGCACATACGGACCATACGTAAAAGGAAAACTATTGTATTCCGGCGTAGGACCACCTACCAGCGGGAAGTTATTGCCGGTGGGGATTACCAGCTGATCCTGGTGGCTCACCAGGTAATCGCGCAGTTCCTGGCCTTTCATCGTGCCGGGGTCCGTGAGCTTGTCGAGGAACAGCTGGGAGTTACCATGTTCTTCTCCGTAACGGTAAGTTTGCGATACAAAGTCACCGCCATTCCGCCAGTCGAACGTCATGTTCAGTGTAAAACTTTTATAGGAGATGGACGTCTGAAAACCCATGATAAAATCCGGGTTAAAATTGCCGATCTTATTTTTTGTATTGATGGCATCTATACTTTGCCATTTACCGGTGTTATCTAATATAGGGTAGCCGTAGTATGGGGACGATTTGTCTGTAACTGTTACCAGCTGCGCATCGTAGATGTCGCCGATATCTTCTCCCACATAGGTCCAGGCGCCGCCTTTTCCTTCTTCCCAAAGAGTATAGTAAGGCATGTCATCCGGCAGGGAAATGATGCGGGTTCTGTTGCGGGTGAAGTTAAAGTCTACGTCCCATCTCCAGTTCCTGGTTTGTACCGGTGTGCCGCCGAGCGTTAATTCAATGCCCCTGCTCCTGAGCAAACCCGCGTTAATACTACGGGAAGAGTAGCCCGAAGAAGGAGGTGTTTTAGGACTGAAGATCTGGTTTTTGTTTTCAACGATATAATAGGTGCCTGAAAAATGCAGGCGGTTCTGAAACAGGTTGATATCAACACCGCCTTCATACGACGTGGCGATTTCCGGCTTCAGGAAAGGATTCAGCAGGGTGCCGAACGTGGTGAGCTGCGGAATATTCCCCCAGGCGCCTACACTGCCCAAAGTAGCTGCCAGCTGGTAAGGAGAAGCGTCGTTACCTACCTGCGCTGCGCCGCCTCTTAATTTGATCATATTGATATTGGCGGAGGTGATGTGCGCCATTTCATTCAGCAGCACACTCAGTGAGGCCGACGGATAAAAGTAGGAAGCGGCATCGGGGAGAGTGCTGGACCAATCGGTACGGCCGGTCACATCCAGGTACGCCATTCCTTTGTATCCTATGTTCAGCATACCATAAAGACTGTTCACACCTTTTTCAAAGGTGCTGCTGTAGAAGTTGAGGTTGGCAGGAGAAATATTCTGGATGGTATATACCCCCGGCGTATTAAGACCGGTACCGTCTTTCGTAGAGGTGGTAACGTTGCTGCCTGTCTGGTAGCGCATATTACCACCGGCAGAAACGGAAACATCGAAATGATGAATGGCTTTTTTATAGGTAAGCAATACATCCATGTTCCGCTCGTAGTTATCGAGGTTGATGATGCCATAGGCGCCACCGGGATTATTCAGGTAGCTGTTGGAAATTTTGGTTTCTCTTTTTTCACCGTAGGTATCCAGTGCATACCGCGCCATAAAAGTAAGGGACGGCAGTATTTTCCAGTCGGCCCGGATATTACCAAACAACCGGTCCCTCACAAATCCGTTCTTTACTTCATACGCGAGGAAGTAAGGATTATTGAACACGCCGTTATATTGGGTGCGTTGTTGTAATCCTTCCTGTCCGGGCATCCAGTAGTCTGCCAGGTCGCGTATATCAATGTGCGGGGAAACGCTGTATACGGCCTGCAGCGGGTTGGCGCCACGGTCGCCGGCCGCGCGGTTGTTGGAATTGTTGCGGCTGAAATCAATGTTGGTACTTAAGCTCAGCTTTGAGTTCACCTGCAGGCCGGAGTTCAGGCTCAGCGTATTTTTATAGAGATCGGTATTAGGGATAATCCCTTTGTTCGACATGTTTGCATAGGAAATGCGATAGGAGATCTTATCGTTGTTGTTGGCAACAGAAGCGCCGGCAATGGTAGTGATGCCGGTGTTGACGAAATTCTTCACGTTGTCTTTGTGCGATACCAGCGGCATGGGAATTTTTTTGCCGTTTGCATCGAGGGGGCTGTTCCACTGCACTTCTTCATAACCCATATCCAGTTCGGCGCCGAAGGTGCCATCTACATTTTCCTGGATGATGGTGCCGAAGGGATTGGTAAGCAGGTTGCCGCTGCGGGAAAAAGGAATGCCTGCCAATTGACCGGAGCCGAATTTCGTTTGCCAGTTCAGGTATTTATAGGGAATATCGAATACGGAGTTTACATATGCATCAACGGTTACCTTATTAACTTTTCTGCCTGTTTTGGTAGTGATGAGCACTACGCCGTTGGCCGCGCGGGAGCCATACAATGCGGCGGCGCTGGGGCCTTTCAGGATGGTAACGCTTTCAATATTATCGGGGTTGATATCGGAAATGGCGTTGCCATAATCCACCATGTTATCTTTACCGATCTGGCTGATGTTGTTCACCGTGTTGGCTACGGGTACGCCGTCTACTACAAACAGCGGCTGGTTATCACTGCTGAGAGAAGTAGCGCCGCGTATGATCATGCTTACAGACGACCCGGTGGTACCGGTGGAGTTGATGGTAACGCCGGCCACTTTCCCCGACATGGAGTTGAGCAGGTTTTCCTGTGTTACGCGGTTAAATTCCCTGCCGCCCAGTTCTTCCACAGAATACCCCAGTGCTTTCTTTTCTCTTTTAATGCCCAGTGCCGTTACCAGTACCTGGCTTAACTCTTCTACTTTTTTTTTCAGGACCACCGATAAAGATAATTTGCTGGAATCGTTAATCATATATCCGCGCAGCGTATCGGTGGTATAACCCATTTGTGATAATACGAAATGATAGGGGCCGCCAGCAGGCAGTTTGGCAAATGTAAAGATGCCTTTCTCATTGGTGACGGTGGTGGCTAATACTTTATGGTCTGCGTTCTCCATTTTCACCATTACACCGGGCAGGCTTTCATTGCTTTCATTTTTGATCAGGCCGATAGCGGCAGGGCGCGGGTTTTGCGCCAGTGCGTTTCCGGCCATCAGTTGCCAGAGCAACAGCAACAGCCAGATGATGGTGGTGGGGCGTGATTGTTTGATTTTTACACACATAATATTGTTCGTTTTAGGCAAAAGGAAGTCCGTGCAGCCTCATAGAGGTTGCCTGTGTTGTAAGTATGGGAAATTAGTTTCCGGGATTATTGTACTATGTAGATAACATCATCTTTCTGATTAATAGTAAGATTATTTAACGTACCAATAGTTGTCAGGAATTCTTTTAGTGTTTCTTTGCTACTGTCGAATGTTCCGGTGAAATTCATGCCTGTAAGGCTGCTGGCTGTATATTGGATGCTGACGTGGTATTTTTCAGACATCTGCCTGAAAACGCCGGTCAGCGGTTCATTGTTGAAAGTAATAATTTCGTTTATGCGTGAAGGTGTTTTATCTTTTTTGATAACGTCATTCACCGTTACCAGCATTTTCTGGCGGTCGTAGCGCAGTGCCTGGCCAGGACGAAGGTAAACGCCTGCTGCATGATCCGGTTTCACTACTACCTTGCCGCTGATCAGTTGTACCTGTGTGATCGCTTTCCGGTCCCACGCTGTTATTTTGAATACCGTACCCAATGCGGTGGTGCCAAGCTGGCCTGCATATACGGTGAATGGCTGCTCTTTGTTACCGGTTACACGGAACAGGGCCTGTCCTTTTAAATAAACATCCCTGCGGTTGCCGGTGAACGGCTCCTGGTATTTCACCTCGCTTTCCGGGGCCAGTTCAATGATGCTGCCGTCGCTCAGCTGCAGCGGCATTGTTTTACCGGTGTTGTTCATTACGGTACGTAATGTTGCTGCAGGGGCGGTATTTGTTTGCACGGGTTTTACCGCCATTGTTTTATTGATGGGCAACGGGCGTAATATCGTCCATAGCAGTCCGCCGGAAATAATCAGCACAACGGCTGCTGCCGCTGCATACCAGCGCCTGTTTACCTGCTTCTTCTGAAAAGTATGCCCTTCGATCACTGTCATCATTTTACCGGAAACCGCCTCCGGCAATAGCTCTCCTGGCTGGAAGGAATGCCAGCTTTCTTCCGTTAAGTAAGGTTGTAAAGCCTCCGGATGCTGTGCAATGTATTCTTTTACCCATTGCTTCTCGGCTTCATTGCATTCATCCCGGAGAAACTTTTCAATAAGTGTTACTGAATGCTTCATAGTATGTATTCGTTTGAAAACGGTAAATCCCTCACTGCGTCACATTTAGTTAACAGATCAGCAATAGAAGCAGTAGCAGCAGGGAATTTTTTAACTGGCGGATCGCCCGTACAATATGGTTTTCAACTGTTTTAGGGGAGATGGATAACTGCCTGGCAATTTCTTTATGCGGGAGACCTTCAAAGCGGCTGAGTTTAAAAACATTTTTCCGGATGGGGGATAGTTGTTCTATACTGTTATACACGCGCTTCAGTTCTTCTTTTACGGAGATATCTGTTTCCACATGCCAGTTGGTGTTATCCCTTACCAATGTTTGCGTATGGCGGTCACGCACCTGTTGTTTGCGCAGGAGGTCGGTCATTACGCTTTTGCCTATACGAAAAATCTGTGTGGAGATATTGAAGCTGGTAGACAATCGCTCCCGCTTTTCCCAGAGGAGTATGAAAGTAAGTTGCACAGTTTCTTCCGCTATGTAAACGGAGTGTGTACATTTCAGAACGTAGAAGTAAAGTTTTGTGTGGTACTGTTGGTATACCATCTTAAAACTTCCGATATTCCCATTGATAATATCCTGTACAATACTTTCCATAATTGCCAGCAAATATCTGATCAGTCTAAACAAGATACAAGGAATTACCGATTATATTATTGTTATTTTCAACAATAGCATGCGATATCTCCGCGGTTCGTTTATTTCTTTAATTTTAATATTAAGGGTATAGTCGCCACACCGGGGATCGTTACCGTGAGGGAAAGATCCAGGTTGGTACTGCTGATATTTTCAATCCAGTGCGGATCGTTTTCTCCTTTGGCAGAAATGAGTTTTAACACCGAATCATGTACGTCCAGGTCCCAGGTGCCGCTGTTGCCGGCAACAGGCAGGATCAGCGTGGTACAGCCATCAATGGCAAAGGAGCCGTCGCCGTCAAACTGGTAGGTGTTATTCACGGTGCAGGTGAACAGGGCGCCGCCGGGTCCGAGCAGGGGCGCCAATGCAATGATGCTGGTGCCAGCGGGAATGTTCTGTTTATTCAATTTAACGGCTACTGCCAGCACGATGTCCTGTTGTTTCCAGGTACCCGTCACCAGTTCATACTTAGGCGATTTTTGGGGTATTGCAGGCTTGTCTTTTTTACACGCGCCTGTAAACAGGCAGTATACAGGCAGTACAAGAAACAGATAACGGGGGATAAAAAAGCGCATGAGTGTTTGGTATTAAATGATGGAAGGATTTTCGTTCCTTCTATATATTCGTTTTGAAACGCCATATCCCTCACTGCTTAACAATTGGTTAATATCATTCAGCCCTTATCTCTGAATTTTTTGGGCGATACCCCCATGATCAGTTTAAACGACCTGGAAAACGTGTATTGATCCGGGTAGCCCATTTCCTGTGCAATTTCTTTTACGGTCAAACGGGTATCTTTCAGCAGCTGGCTGGCCTTCTGCATCCGCAGGGAGGTGAACAGCTGGATGGGAGAGTAGCGTGTTTTTTCTTTGAAGAGGGCCGACAGATATGAAGCGGAAATACAGGTTTCCCTGGAGAGGTCGGCCAGGGTGAGGTGCTGGTCCAGCTTTTGTTTCATAAGCTGGATACATTGCTCAATAATATTATCTGCGCCCTTCTTCATATAGTTGAAAACCGTGAGCCGGAAGGTGCCAAGGAAACTATAGAACCGGAAATTGGCGTACAGCAGGTTCTCTATATTATTCATGAGGTCGAGATGATGGAGGATATCATCGAACTGTGCATTGCGTCCTACGAGGGGCGGTATGGTATGAGGTTTCAGGCCGGTGCCCAGGTAGCTGTATATGTCGTCTGCCAGCTTGCCGGAAAATTGCACGGCATAGATCCGCCACGGCTCCCCTTCAGCAGGGCCGGAGCGGAAGGCGGCGCCTTTCGGGAACAGCAGGTATTGATTAGGTTTGATAGTCACTTTCTTTTTCCCGGTTTCCAGCCATCCTTTTCCATGTGTTACATATAATAAGGTATACACCGGTGCGCCCTTTGGTTCACTGATTTCCAGGGCAGCATTTTCAGGATAGAGGCCAATAGTGGTAATAAAAAGGTTTCTGCCAAGCGGATGCTTTTCCAGCTTGCGTTTCAGGTGGTCCGGTAAGTTCCAGGTGGTCGGTGTGTTGGCGGCCAGGTTGTTCATCTCAATAGTAATTTAAGCTATTCTTTTCATAACATTCAACATTGTTTGATCCATAAAAATTAGTAATCTTCGTGTAACGACTGTAATTTTTTTTATCCACGTATTGAACTGGTTTTATCGACCAATCGGAGATTCATTATGCACCAACTGCCAATAATTGATCTGGCTGTAATCGCCATTTACCTGCTATGTATGATTGGAGTGGGGGTATGGTTTTCACGGAAAAACAGGAATGCGGCACAATTTACCACGGCGTCCGGAACTATACCGGGCTGGGCTTTGGGGCTTTCTTTATATGCCACGTTTTTAAGCAGTAATACTTTTCTCGGCGTGCCGGGAAAATCATTTGGCAGTAACTGGAATGCTTTTGTGTTCAGTTTATCTATGCCGCTGGCTGCTTTTATTGCGGCAAAATATTTTGTGCCATTTTACCGCCGCAGCGGGGAAGTGAGCGCATACACACACCTGGAACACCGGTTTGGCCCATGGGCAAGAACCTATGCGATGGTTTGTTTTATCCTGATGCAGCTGGCGCGGATGGGCTCCATCTTTTTTGGTGTGGCGCTGGCACTGCAGGCACTTACGGGATTGGAAATGCGTACTATCATGACCGTTACGGGAGTATGCATCATTATATATACGGTGTTGGGTGGTATGGAAGCGGTGATATGGACAGAAGTGCTGCAGGGTATTGTGAAAACTGCCGGCGCCGTAGTGATCCTCTGGCTGGTGATTACAGGTATGAACGATGGGGTGAAGGATATCTGGAAGATAGGAATGGCAGATGGAAAATTTTCACTGGGTAGTTTTTCCCTGCGGGATTTCAGCACTTCTACTTTCTGGGTGGTGTTCCTGTATGGATTTTTTATTAACCTGAATAACTTTGGTATGGACCAGAACTATGTGCAGCGCTACCATACTGCCCGTTCAGAAAAAGAAGCGTCGCGCAGTATATGGCTTTGTGTGTATTGGTACGTACCGGTGAGCATGGTGTTCTTTTTTATTGGCACTGCCTTGTATGCGTATGCGCAACAGCACCCGGAACTGCTGCTGGCGCTGAAACAGCAGGTGGCGGCAGAAAGGCAGGTGCCGGTTGCATCGCTGCAGCCAGCCGATTACGGCGATAAGGTATTGCCCTGGTTTATGGTCACCAAAGTGCCGAAAGGGCTCATGGGATTGATCGTAGCAGCCATCCTTTCTGCGGCGATGAGTACCGTCAGCAGTGGTATGAACAGTACTGCTACTGTTTTTCTGAAAGATATTTATCAGCGGTATGTTGATCCAAAAATCACGCCTGCAAAGGAGATGCGGGTGTTGTATGTCGCCACTACCTTATCGGGTTTGCTGGCTATTGGTTTTGGTATTTCGATGATTGGAGTGAAGAGTATCCTGGACATGTGGTGGGAGTTGTCTGGCATATTTGCGGGAGGCATGCTGGGATTGTTTTTGCTGGGCATTATCTCCAAAACAAAAAATGCCACGGCCGTTACCGCTACCATCATTGGTATTGTAGTCATCCTGTGGATGTCGTTATCAAAGTATCTCCCCGCCGGGTTAGTCAGCCTGCGCAGCCCATTGCATGCGCATATGATCATCGTGGTGGGAACGTTATCAATATTCCTGGCGGGTATGCTGCTATCGCGGCTGCAACGCTTTAAAACTTCCTGATTATTTAAACCCGTTTGTTATGCAAAAGAAATTTGTACCGGTGATGATCACCCCTTTTAATCTGAAAGCACAGATTGACCATGACATGGTGGAGTACCTGGTAGATTTTTATCTGGACGCCGGCGTAAAAGGTTTTTTCGCCAATTGCCTGTCGTCCGAAATGTACAGCATCAGCGAGGATGAGCGACTGGAGCTCACCCGTCACGTAGTGCAGTATGTAAATGGCCGCGTGCCGGTAGTGGCTACCGGGTCCTTTGGTCTTACGATCAAAGACAAGGCGTTGTTTACACAAAAGATCTATGACACCGGCGTGGATTCCGTGATCATGATCACCGGGCACTTCGCGAACGTAGACGAACCGGATTCCGTACTGCTGCAAAGATTCGAAGAACTGTTTTCTCTTACCGGCAATATACCCTTAGGATTATACGAATGCCCGGCGCCTTATAAACGGGTGATTACGCCGGAGATCCTGCAAACCTTACTGGCTACCAACCGCCTCATTTATCACAAGGATACTTCCTGCAAGGTGGAAAACGTGCGCGCCAAACTGGCCGTGACTGCGGGAAGCCGGCTGGAATTCTACGACGCCCATACACCTAATGCGGTAGCCTCCATGCAAATGGGCGCAGCAGGCATGTCGTCTATCTCCGGAAATTTTTATCCTGAAATATTGGTATGGCTGTGTAATCATGTAAATGATGAAAGCCGGCAGGAAGATGTGCATTGGATACAATCGGAGTTACAAAGAGTAGACCCGCTGATCCACATAGCTTACCCGCTGAGCGCAAAATATTTTCTGCAGTTAAGGGGCATTCCGGTGCGTACTATCAGCCGCGCGCATGCGCTGGAGCTGACGCCGGAACAGAAGGAAACCTTGCAGCAGATTTACCGTGATTTTAAAGGCTGGTGCGAGCGTTTACAGATCCGGGAAGTGGTGTCGGCGCCTTTACCCTCACATTAAATCGATGTTATTTCTGACAGGAAGTTATGACGGCAACCGGCCAATGTGTAGTTTAGAGAAAGATCCTTATGCTAATTCACACAATAGATGTCAAGCAGCCCATACAATCCTCAGCAAAATGAACAGCTCCTGTGGGTCCGGCTCTGTAGCGGAGACCGGGACGCCTTCGGAGAAATATACCGGCGCTACTTTCCGTTGCTGTTCCGGTACTGTATCCGGTTTACAACAGACAGGGCGCTGGTAAAGGACATGTTGCAGGACTTCTTCTCGCAGTTATTTGCGCAAAGGGCCGGCCTTTCGCTTCCTGTCAGCCTGAAAAGCTACCTGATGGTATCCGCCAGGAGAAAGCTGTTCAGGTACCTCGACAAGTCGGCCCACGGCCCCGCAAGTCTCGACGAAGGCGCCGCCTCCACTTTCGCCCTGGAACTTTCACCGGAAAGTATCCTCATCAACCGGCAGCACAGTGAAAACACCACCCGGCTACTGCAACAAAAACTAAACGCCCTTACCCTCCGCCAAAAGGAAGCCGTATACCTGCGCTTCTACGAGGGCCTTTCCTACGAGGAAATCGCCGATATCATGGTATTGAAAGAAGTAAAGTATGCCCGCACCCTCATCTACCGGGCCATCGCCGAACTAAAAGAGCTGCTCGCACAGGATGAAGCCGCACTGATGCTGTGGTAACGCGGATTTTGTCTTTCCCGCTGATTACGCTGATTATACTGATTTTGGGGATTTTACTTTTTGGATTTTTATGATTTTATAAAGGAGAAAGGGAGATATAAGCGTATATAGCCGCTTATATTTCCCTTTGCTATTAAATCAAAAAATCCAAAAAAATAAAATCCCCAAAATCAGTATAATCAGCGTAATCAGTGGGAAAGACAAAATCCGCGAAAAAAGATCCATTTCTGTGAGGGTATTTTCCGCATCCGCGTCTCTAGTTATTGTACAAGGTGTTTTTTTATGAATTATAGTGAATTTGAGGCAGCAGATTTTGCTGCGGATGACTTATTCCGTGCCTGGGTGCTGGAGGATACTGCTGCGGCCTTCTGGGAAAGCTGGATAGCGGTACACCCGGAGAAGGAGGCGGTATTGCAGGATGCCCGCGCATTGGTGCTGGCACTACGGTTCCGTACCAACGAAGTAAGCATGGAAGAAATGGAGGCTGTGAAAGCGCAGATAGACCTGTTGCTGGACGAACCCGTTATTAAAAAAAATAACGTAGTTGTCCGCAGGCCGTGGTACTACGCACTGGCTACCGCTGCTGCTGTGCTGCTGTTTGCCGGCATATGGTATGCACAGGGAAGTGAGCCATCCGTTGAAAACATTTTTGTTCAGACCGGCTTTGGTGAAACCAAAACCCTGCAACTGCCCGATGGCTCTATTGTACAGCTGAATGCCAATTCATCTGTTTCTTATCCCCGCAAATGGACAAAGGAAAACGTAAGGTCAGTTACGCTCAATGGTGAGGCCTATTTTAATGTATCCAAATCTCCCGCCGGGCTGCATCCTAAATTCCGGGTATTGATGCCACAGGTAACTATTGAAGTAAAAGGAACTGCCTTTAATGTATATCACCGTCATGATCAGGTGAAGGTATTGCTGGAAGAAGGGAAGATTGTGGTGAACGACAGCCTGGATATGAAACCCGGCGATATGATGTCTTTTTCGCCGGGAGAACATCACCGGCTGCAGGCAGATCCTGTGCAACTCACCGCCTGGAAGCAACGCCGGCTCCTGTTCAGGGATACGCCGCTGATAAGCGTTGCGCAGCAGCTGGAAGATATATATGGTTATAAGATCCAGTTCGGGAATAAGAAAATGGAAAGCCTGTTATTCACCGGCTCTGTGCCTGCTGATGATCCCCCGATGTTGTTGAAAGCGATAGCCACCGTGCATCAGCTGAAAATCAAACAAGATAATTCAGTCATCATTTTTGAATAAGGTTTTTAAAATTTACAGTTATGCAAAAGAGCTTTACGAAGCTTTATGCTCCCTGGAGAGCGATGCTGTTGTTGTTGCTGCTGCTGAACACCGAAACCAGCGCACAGCAATTAATGGTAAGAAGCGGAGATACTCCGGGGGAAGCAGGAACCATCCCACTCCGGCAAATGCTGACCAACCTCGAAACAAGGTTTAACATCAGCTTTAATTATTCGCCCACACAAGTGGCGGATAAATTTGTAGCGGGGAAACAACTCCGTGTTACCGGCAGCAACCTGGAAGCACAGTTAACGAAAGTGCTTACACCACTGGGTTTGCAGGCGGTAAAATTAAGCGATCATGATTATGCGATCCGCCCTGCCGGCGGAGAAGCAGGCGCCACAAAAATGCAGGAAGTAACCGTAAAAGGTATGGTAACCGATGAAAGCGGTGTAGCCCTTCCCGGTGTAAGCGTGCATGAAAAAGGCACCTCTAATGGTACGGCCACTAACGTAGACGGACAGTTTACCATCAAAGTAGCCGGCAGCAATGCCGTTTTGGTATTCCGTTCTGTAGGCTACCAGTCAAAAGAAACGGTGGCTGGCAACGGAACGCTGCAGGTACAGCTGGCGGCTACCATACGCAGTTTGGATGATGTGGTAGTTACCGCGCTTGGTATTAAACGCCAGGAGAAAGCACTCGGTTACTCCATCGCCACGCTGAAAGGCGACCAGGTGAGCACCGTAAAAGAAGTAAACATTGCCAACGCTTTAGCCGGTAAAGTAACCGGTGTAAACGTAAGAAGCACCAGCTCCGACCCGGGCGGCACCTCGCTGGTTACCATCCGCGGCCAGAGCAGCCTGGAAGGCTATAATCAGCCGTTGTATGTAGTAGATGGTATTCCCATTGCACCGGCGGTGCGTAATCCGAAACAGCCCGTAGGACAGGTAGTAGTGGATTATGGCAGCACCATCTCGGATATCAATCCCGATGATATCGCCAGCATCTCGGTGCTGAAAGGCGCCAGCGCTTCCGCTTTATACGGCTCCCGCGCTATCAACGGTGTGATTCTCATCACTACCAAATCCGGCTCAGGTACTACAAAAGGTTTAGGCGTTTCCGTTAACTCCAGCGCGATGTTTGATCAACCCTGGCTGTTCCCGAAATTCCAGAATGAATTTGGTTCCGGCGACCGTGAAGGTTCTGATGAAACTATTTCTGACGCTTCCTGGGGACCACGACTGGATGTAGGCACCAAACACGTACAGTGGAATAGTCCTTTGGATGCGAACGGACAGCCGATTCCTACCGACTGGGTATCTTATCCCGACCGGCATAAGGATTTCTTCCGCACCGGATCTACCTTCACCAACAACATTGCCATCACCGGTAATAACAAGGATGGCAACTTCCGGTTGTCGTTTACCAACCTGAAAAATGAAGGCATCATTCCCAATACCGACCTGAAAAGAAATACGCTCAACCTCGCAGCGGGATATAATCTGAATCCCAGCATTAAAGTGAGTACCAATATCGGCTATACGAAAAACAGCAGCGGCAACCGGCCTACTTTTAACCGGGGAAGCGTGAGCAACATTGTATATACCACCACACCCAACGTGGATATCAGGCAGCTGCGCAACTACTGGCTACCCGGAAAGGAAGGATTGCAGCAGTTTTCACATGTGCCGGGATCTACGGATAACCCTTACCTGGTGGCATATGAATTTATCAACGGGTTTGACCGTGACCGTATGACGGGTAACGTGGAACTGGATATCCAGATCACGAAAGACCTGTCGCTGATGGGCCGCACGGGTATGGACCTCTATTCTGAAACCCGTGAAAGCAAACGGCCTTTCAGTGCGATAAAGAATCCGACCGGCGCCTATGCTTTTGAAACGGAATTTTTCAGGGAACAGAATACCGACTTCCTGTTAAGTTATAAGAAGAATATCAACTCAGATTTCTTTGTATCTGTTTCCGCAGGGGCCAACCGCATGAATCAAATCACCAAAGGCTCCGGCCAGAAATCAGATGCGCTGGTGATACCCGGCCTGTATAATATTGCGAACGCCAAAGCAGGTTCGGTGGTAAATAGTTCTGGCAGGTATACCAAACGGATCAATAGTGTGTATGGAATGGGACAGGTGAGTTTCCGTAACTACGCATTCCTGGATCTGACGGCACGTAACGACTGGTCCAGCACATTGCCGGCAGGGAACAATTCCTATTTCTATCCTTCAGCTTCCCTGAGCCTGATTGTATCCGATATGCTGGGTATTAAATCGGATGTGTTGTCTTTTGCAAAGATCCGTGCCAACTGGGCGCAGGTGGGGGGCGATACCGATCCCTATAATTTGTATAATACCTTCAGCTTTGGGCAGGACTGGGACAAAACGAAATTGGCGAATATCAGCAACGTGCTGAAAAATAACCGGCTGAAACCGCTGATTGCTACCTCGCATGAATTCGGTGCGGATGTTCGTTTCCTGAAAGGAAGAATTGGCATCGACTTTACTTATTATAACACCGTGAACCGTAACCAGATCATCAAAATACCAGTGACAATGGCCACCGGGTATTCCAATATGGTTACCAACGCCGGTAAGATCCGGAACAAAGGTATTGAGATCGGGTTGAATGCAACGCCGGTAGCAGGGCCGTTCCGCTGGGATCTGCAATTAAACTATACCCGTAACCGTAATAAAGTGCTCAAGCTGATAGATGGCTTGAACAGCTACCAGTTAGGCAGTGCCGAAGGTATCCGGTTCCTGGTAGAAGAAGGCGCTGAAATGGGCGACATGTATGCGCAAACCTGGGCTACTGTACCGGATGGAGAATTTAAAGGACAGCCTTTATTGAGTAGCGAAGGTGGTTACCAGCAGTTAAATGAGTATGTGAAGATAGGTAACTATAACCCCGACTTTATGTTGGGTATTAACAACACCTTTACCTACAAGGGATTTACCCTGAATGTACTGATCGACTGGCGCCAGGGCGGCAACTTCTTCTCTTATGTGGCAAAGAACCTCTTGAGCGATGGCCGTACACAAACTACTATTCCCGGCCGTGATCCGAAAAGCGGTGGCCTCGCCTGGAAAGATGCAGATGGCAACAACCGTACAGACGGTATGATCCTTTTCGGTTATATAGATGACGGAAATGGTAAGTATAAGCTCAATGATAATGTTACAGATCCGGAAAACTATTATGGAGAATACTACTGGAGTTTCAACGGCCGGTCTACTTTCGACGCCAGCTATGTAAAGCTCAGGGAAGCTTCTCTTACCTATACTTTCTCAAAGAAAACACTTGGTAAGCTGCCACTGGGAAATCTGAGCGTATCACTGATTGCACGCAACCTGTTTACCTGGACTGCCGCCGAACAGGGCTACGACCCGGAAACGGCCATGACGATCTCCGACGGTAGTTTCTCCCCGGGAGTAGCCAGCTGGGGATTGCCTTACACCCGTTCTTATGGCGCTAAGGTAGGTTTCAATTTCTAAACCAATAATTATATGGTTATGCAACGCATGCCTTTTAAATACCTGATACTGATCTTCGGCGTCCTCTTTGCATCCTGCGAAAAAGGATTGGAAGATATCAATGTGAATCCGAATGAATCGGAAGTGATCAATCCTGAATTCCTGTTATCCTCAGTGCTGATCAATACCGCTTACGATTATCAGAAAGAAGCTTACTTTGATAAGCCCGCTTCCGCCGGTCGTTATATTACCATGGTGCGTAATGAGGGAAATGATAAGTTCGACTGGGGACCTCAAAGCTGGGATGGATACTATTCAAAGCTGTCATCCAACCGGGAGATGATGGACCTGGCAAAGAAGCTGAATGCACCGCAGTATGTAGCTGTAGGTAAGGTGCTGGAAGCTTTTAATTTTGCATATGTCACCGATCTGTTTGGCGACATCCCTTATAGTGAAGCGTTGCTGCTGAAGAGTCAAACACTGGCCCATCCGAAGTATGATCCGCAGCAAACCGTATACCCTGCTTTACTGCAAACATTGAAAGAAGCAAATGATGAGCTGTCTGCCGTTACCGGTAAGATAGATACTTTAGCAGATGTGATGTATAAGGGTGAACCGCTGAACTGGCGCAAGTTTGCCAACTCGCTGCGTTTGCGGATGCTGTTGCGTATTTCCAAAAGCTATCCAACTGCTTTTACAGAAATGCAGCAGATCCTGAATGATAAAAGCAAATATCCCATCTTTGAAAGCAATGCAGATAATGCGGAAATTATTTACCAGGGTGCTGTGAGCGCCAATAGCTGGCCAGGCAGCCCGCTGGGAAGTTCCTTTGATGAATTTGATAAGCGCAAGCCCAGCAAAGAAATTGTAGCTGCTTTATTGCAACGCAATGATCCCCGCCTGAAGGTATGGATAGCACAGGTTGATTCGTTGACCAAATGGACAACAGATCCCAATCCCTATGTCGGCGTACCCAATGCGATTCCTGCACCTTATGATTATAATGGGGGTAAGTATCATATTTCCCGCCTTTCTTCTTTGTTCAGCAGTCCCAACGGGTCTATGCTGAAGGCCAGCATGCTTACCTACGCGGAAGTTTGTTTCATCCTGGCAGAATGCGTACAGGCAGGAAAAGTAACGGTGGCGGGTAAAACAGCGGAAAGCCTGTATTATGATGGCATCCATGCCAACATGAAATTTTATGGTGTAGACCAGACAGCTATTAATGCCGGTTACTTTGATCAGGCATCTGTGAAATATAATGGCACGCTGGAACAACTCATTGGTCAGAAGTGGATTGCCGGTTTCCTGAAAGGCGCGGAAGCATGGTTTGATAACCGCCGCACCGGCCTGCCCAAGTTTGTACTCGGCCCTATGGCGTCTACTACGGTGCTGCCTAAACGATATATTTATCCAACCGGCGAAAGAGATACCAATGAAGAACAGTACCAGAAAGCACTCACCGTATTTGGAGCAGATAAACAAACCACGCTGATGTGGTACCTGAAGTAAAAGCTATGAAGAAAATATTGATAAGCGGGTGGCTGCTGGCCACCTGCTTTTTACAACAAGTATATGCCCAGCGTTTGCGGCCCGACAGGATTGTATTAAATGTAACAGCCGACCCTTCCCGCTCAGCGGCTGTTACCTGGAGAACGGGTGAGGCGGCAGCGGTCAGCTATGCAGAACTAGCGCCGGCAACTGCCGATCCGCGTTTCACGGCAACGGCTACACGGTATACTGCTGTCACTACGCCGCCTTTCGCAGATTCCTTACCGGTGCGGTATCATCACTTTACTTTCGATCACCTCCAACCCAATACCAATTACGTGTACCGCGTAGGGCAGGAGAACGACTGGAGCGAATGGTTTTCTTTTCGTACGGCAGGATTGCCCGGTGAACCCTTTTCGTTTATTTACCTGGGAGATGCCCAGGCAAATATTCTTTCCATGTGGTCAAGGACCATCCGGAAAGCCTGGTCCGTGGCGCCGGATGCGCGCCTCATCATTCATGCGGGCGACCTGGTGAACAGGGGCAATAATAACAATGAATGGCAGCAATGGTTTGAAGCAGGGGGTTTTATTCACAGCACAGTTCCGGGTATGATGACGACCGGTAACCACGAATACTATGAAAACGCCGCAGGCCAGGATGTGCCTTCTGCCTTCTGGCGGCCGCAGTTTACCTTGCCGGAAAACGGCCCGGCCGGTTTGGAAGAAACCTGTTACTATACCGATGTGCAGGGCATGCGTTTTATTTCGCTTAATTCACAGGAAGTGGAAATATCCGATACGTTGCTGGTCCGTCAAAAGGTATGGCTGGAACAGCTGCTGAAAAATAATCCCAACCGGTGGACGGCCATCACGTTCCATCACCCGGTACTGTCGACCAAGAAAAGCCGCAACAACGAGCGGCTGCGTGAAAACTTTAAGCCACTGTTCGACCGGTATAAAGTAGACCTGGTACTCCAGGGACATGACCATACCTATGCCCGTGGACGCGACGGCAACAAGGGACCGGTATACGTAGTGTCTGTAAGCGGACCCAAAATGTCAGAGATAGATCCGCAGCCGTGGATGACCCGCACCGGCTCTTATACGCAGCTGTTCCAGGTGGTGGATGTTAAGCCCGCGGTGGTTTCTTTCCGCGCCTATACGGCTACCGGCGAATTGTATGATGCTTTTGACCTGGAAAAACAAGCCAACGGAGAAAATCTCCTGAAGAATACAATGAAATAACCGTCCTGCTATTCCTTTTTTTACAATCATCAGTTTATGAAATAATGAGAGGATTCCTGATCATATTATTTTTCATTCCGCAACTTTGTGCCGGGTCTGTATTGCCACCCGTAACCATTGTGTCAAAAGATAAACAGGTTGCCGCGCAGGTATTACAGGAAGAAGTGAAACGCCGTACCGGCCTTGTATGGCCCATCACAGCGCAGGCGCCGGAAAATGGCATGGTGATCCTCTTTCAGACAAAGCCATGTGCACCGGAATCGTATCATATCCATAGAACAGGCCGCATTATTCTCGTAGAGGGAGATGGCTCCCGCGGATTGTTATATGGGGCGGGCTATTTGCTGCGTATTATGCAGTACCGCCAGAAGGCGGCGATGTTGCCGGAGGAGATACATGCAGACGCCACACCAGAGAAAGGAATCCGCGGTCACCAGATCGGATACCGCAACCTGGCCAACTCCTACGACGGATGGACGCCGGAGCAATATGAACAGTATATCCGTGACCTCGCCATCTTCGGGGCCAACAGTATAGAAGCGATTCCGTTTATGCCGGCGTCGCCGCATTTCACCGTTTCTTCCAACGAGATGACCCACCGGATCAGCGGGTACTGTAAAAAATACGACCTGGATTTTTCGGTGTGGACACCCGCAACGTTTGACCTGAAGGATACTATCAAGAGGCATCATTTCCTGATGCAGTTTGATACGCTGTTCCGCGAGACAGTGCGGCTGAATGCCGTATTTTTTCCTGGCGGAGATCCCGGCAACAACGCACCGCAGCTGGTGCTGCCGCTGCTGGAGGAGTTGGCGGTTCCGTTAAAACAGTATCATCCGGAAGCCTCCATCTGGTTATCGCTGCAAGGCTACGATTCCACGGAATGCGCTTTCGTTTATTCGTATATCCATCAACATAAACCATTGTGGCTGGGAGGCATTGTAGTAGGGCCGTCCAGTCCTTCGCTGGAAGATACCAGGGCAGCTTTGCCGCCACAGTACAAGATCCGTCACTACCCGGATATTACCCATACTGTTCGCTGCGACTATCCCGTAGTATGGTGGGACCCGGCATTTGCGTTTACCCTTGGCCGTGAGCCGGTGAACCCGCAGCCGGTATATTATGCAAACATTTACCGTTTTATTGTGCCTGATATGGATGGCTTTATCAGCTACTCCGACGGCGCGCATGACGATATTAATAAGATGCTCTGGAGCATGCTTGGGTGGAATAGCAAGGCCGATGTGCGGGAGATGATGATCCAGTATGCCAATTACTTTTTCCCTTCTGCCTCACCGGAATTAATAGCAGACGGGATCCTGGCGCTGGAAAAGAACTGGGAAGGACCGGTAGCGGATAACGGCGGTATAACAGCCACGCTTACACTGTGGCAACAACAGGAACGGCTACACGCAGAGTTGGCTGGCAACTGGCGCTGGCAAATGTGTTTGCTGAGGGCGTATTACGATGCGTATACCCGTGAACGTGCCATCCGGGAGGCCACGCTGGAAGCGGAGGTCAACCGCACCTTGCTGGAACATAAGGGCAATGAGATAGCCAACGCCGAAAGGATATTACAACAGGCAGATCAAAATGTGAAGCTGCAATGGCGGGATCGTATTATAGCATTGTGCGACGACCTGTATAAATCGGTATCCCTGCAAACCAGTGTGGCAAAGTATAAAGCCGCCGGGCCGGAACGCGGGGCGGTACTGGATTTCCTGGACCGGCCGTTGAATAACCGCTGGTGGCTGGAAGATAAGTTCCGTTATATTAAAACGCTTCCTTTGGCTGAGCAGCGTAAGGCGCTGGATACTTTGGGGAGATGGGAAAACCCGGGGCCAGGCAGCTTCTATGATGATATTGGCAATGTATCGAAATCGCCGCATGTAGTCCGGAAGGAAGACCTGCACACGGATCCGCTGATGCGCCGCAGTGATACGCCGGGTTTCGACTGGTGGGAGGGTGGTTACAGCCGCCAGCGGTTGTCGTGGATGGTAAGCCTGCGCTGGCCTTCAGCCATGCGTTATGATCACCTGGATACTACCGCGCATTACGTAGTAAGAATAACGGGTTATGGCGAAAGCCTGCTGCGGGCGAATGGCGTATTGCTGAAACCATCTCTTTATAACAAAGGAACAGGAGAGATAAAAGAATTTCCCGTACCTGCTGATATCAGCAAAAGCGGCACACTGCTGCTGACATGGGATGATATCAATGAAGAACATTTAAACTGGCGACAACATTCAAGGGTTGCAGAAGTGTGGCTCATTAAATTATAAAATTATTATTGGGATGAAGAAAATAGCTTTCCTGGCAGCAGCTGTGCTACTGTCGTGCTCCGCCCGTGCCGCGTCTGACCAGCCTTTTATACAGGCGGTTTCCGTTAAGTACAACATTCCGCAGGGACTGGAGCTGATTAAAGTAATCACCGACTATAACGATAACGTGCAGGTGCTTACGAAGCAAGGCTTTTATCGCCTCAGCGGAAACGACCTGGTGCGCGATCTGCGCTTCCGCCCACTGGCACAGAAGATCCCCGTGGATGTTACCACGCAGGAGGGAAGCGGCCATTTGTATTATCTCTACGCAGATAAATGCCTGACCAACGGATATGCGGGTATCCCGTATATTAATCTCCCGCAGGGGAAATTTAACCGGGTGGCGGTAGATGCTGCCGGTCGTATGCTGTTGTCGGGCAAGGATGCATTAGCCATTGGCAACAATGGAAGGCTGCAGGAGCTGCCGCTGATCCCGGAGGGGGTGCAACGGATGGAAGCCAACGGAGGTACTTTCTTTATCTTAACCAATAAAGCGGTGTATGCGCTGAAAGATCAGCGTTTTGTGGTGGTGCATACGGTGAAATATGCTACTGCCATGGCTTTCAAAGGAGATGATATCCTGCTTGGTACGGCGAATGGCTACTACAGTATTAACCGCAATACAGGTGATACGAGTATGCCGTTGCAAACACGTGTGCCCGTTCCCGTTATTAATGAACTGCTGGTGACGAATGGGCATATCTGGGCTGGTACCGGCGCCGGCGCTTTTATGCGCACTGATTCCGGCACTTACCGCTACTTCGCCTCCAAACGCTGGCTGGATCAGGATATGGTAAAAAGTATGGCTGCCGACAGCCATGGGGATGTGTATGTACTCACCGGTACCGGTCTTAATAAAATTGCTTTTATACAACAAACACTGGCGCAGAAAGCGGCCTACTTTGAGCGTAAGATACGCGAGCGGCACATCCGCTATGGCTTCATTGCCAACCTTCACCTGAACCCGCCGGGAGATGTGGGATCAGCTGAAATGGCGGATACGGATAATGATGGTTTGTGGAGCAGCTTTTATCTCGGCAGTCAGGCTTTCCGGTATGCGGTTACCCATGATCCAATGGCTAAAAGATATGCCTGGGAAGCTTTTGAAGCATTTGAAAGAATTTTATCGATCAACCAGTTAACAGGTTTTCCTTCCCGGACATTTGAAAGAAAAGGATATAAAAATTCTGATCCTGAAAGATGGCGCGACTCACCCGATCCCGAATGGGAGTGGAAAGGCCATACCAGCAGCGATGAGTATGTAGCCTATATCTGGATCACGGCGATATTACATGAAATGGTGGCGGAAACGCCGGACGAAAAAAAGCGGGTCACTGCTTTTATTGATAAGATCATGACACACATTGTGGATCATAAGTATACGATGGTGGACATCGACAACAAGCCCACACTGTGGGCGCGCTGGAACCCGGAGTACATCAACTGGTACCCGACCACCATTGGCGACCGGCGACTGGGCAGCACCACTATCATTGCGGGTTTGCAGCTGGCGTATCAGCTGACCGGCAAAGAAAAATATAAAACAGAAGCCTATAAGCTGCTTAACAGGCACGGCTATCTGAAAAATATACAGATCGACTACCGCACTATCAAACCAACACCGGGATACCTGCACCAGGGAATTGATATGGGCATGGGCGACTGGAATCATTCTGATGATGAGATGGCCTTTCTTACTTATTGGGTGCTGTATAAATACGCCTTCACGGATGAGTTGAAGGCACAGTATAAAGGCGCTATCCGCAATCACTGGGAAGTGGAGCAACCGGAAAAGAATGCCGTATGGAATCTGATTGCGCTGGCTACCTCGGGCGATTACGACGCCCCGGCTACTACCTGGTGGCTGCAAACTTTCCCGATGGATTTGATCACCTGGAAGGTTACCAATTCGAACCGTAAAGACATTACACTGCTTCCGCCTAATTTCCGGCATCAGTACACAGAAGTACTGCTGCCACTGGATGAACAGCCGGTGCATCGTCATAATGCCAATGCCTTTACCCTGGATGGTGGCGGCAATGGTGAATCCGAGCTGGCGGGAGATGAATATTTGCTGCCTTATTGGATGGCGCGTTACCTGAAAATACTGGACTGATTTAAAATATGAAACAGATACAACAACTTTATGCAGCGGGCATCCTGGTGTTGCTGGTGGTTACCGCAGCCGCGCAGGCGCCCGCATCCAAACCAAGGATTGTAGTGGGCATGATGGTAGACCAGATGCGTTGGGACTACCTGTACCGGTATGCCGCAAGGTATGGGAATGGTGGCTTTAAGCGCCTGTTGCGCGAGGGTTTTAAATGTGAGCAAACGTATATCAATTACGCGCCCACGGTAACGGCCTGCGGGCACACGTCGGTGTATACCGGCAGCAGCCCGGCGGTGCATGGCATCGTGGACAACGACTGGTACAGCTGCGCGTTGCAGCGATCCGTGTATTGCACGGAAGATAGCACCGAAACCACGGTAGGAGCAGAAGGGAAAGCAGGGAATATGTCGCCCCGCAATCTGCTGGTGTCTACTGTTACAGATGAGCTGCGGCTGGCGACCAATTTCAAAAGCAAGGTGGTAGGCGTTGCGTTGAAAGACAGGGCCTCTATTCTTCCTGCAGGTCATACGGCCAATGCAGCTTTCTGGTATGATGGCAAGTCGGGTAACTTTATTTCCAGCAGTTATTATATGAAAGCATTGCCGGAATGGGCGCAGCGTTTCAATGAACAACAGTTGCCCGTGAAATACCTGGCAAAAGGCTGGGAAACACTATATCCCATCACCACCTATACACAAAGTGATGCGGACAATAAAGACTATGAAAAATCATTCGGTCATGAGACAGCGCCGGTGTTTCCACACACTTTCACCGGCAGGGAAAAGAACGCCATACGTACTACTCCTTATGGCAACACGCTTACTTTTGCCTTTGCCAAAGCAGCCATTGAAGGCTATGGCCTTGGCGCCGGTATGGAAACAGATTTTCTTGCGGTGAGCTTTTCTTCTCCCGACGCCGTAGGGCATCAGTTTGGACCTAATTCAATCGAGGAAGAAGATCTATACCTGCGTCTTGATAAAGACCTGGAAGCATTCTTCACCTATCTTGATAAAAGATTCGGCAAAGGCAACTACCTCTATTTTATCACCGCAGATCACGGCGTGTCACAGTCGCCTGGCTTCCTCGAAGAGCACCGGCTGCCCACCGGCCTGCTGGATGCAGACATTGTATTGAAGGATATTAATACTGCTATCGCTGAGCAATTTGGCGTAGCAAAAGGCGTCGTAGCTTTATCGGCCTACCAGTTATACCTCGACCGTTCCGCCTTTGCGGCGCGGAACATTCCGCTGCAACAGGTTATCGCATTAGTAACGGAGAAGCTGAAAGCAACTCCCGGTATAGCCGATGCCGTTAGTTTGCATGATCTTGGTACGGCTGCATTGCATGAGCCTTTACGCACCATGCTGATAAATGGGTACAATAAGCAGCGCGGCGGTGATGTGATCCTGCTGATGCAGGCCGGCTGGAAAGATGGAGGCCGGAGCGGCGCCACACACGGCTTATGGTATCCTTATGATGCGCATATTCCGCTTGTATGGATGGGCTGGGGGATAAAGCCGGGTAGCACCTACCGTACCACCGGTATGACAGATATAGCGCCTACCGTGGCGGCATTGCTGAATATCCAGGTGCCCAGTGGGAATATCGGGAAGGTGATTTGGGAGATGTTTAGGTAGGTTTGGTGTTGATTGGCGATATAACGGACAGGAGTAACAGTTACCTCAAGGTTACTTCTCCCATGCTTCAGCCTTGCGTATATCCTGGAGTATCCATGCGCTATCAATACTGTTAGCATGCACTCCCCATGCACTTCTGATGCACTCCCCATGCACTATGAATACACTATGCCCCCTTAAAGCCGCTCCGTAAGCTTCACCGTTACGGTATCCCCGGCTTCTTTTCCCAATAGCTTTCTCAGTTCCACTTTTACCGGCAGCTTATGGGTGCCGTCGCCCAAAGCCATAAACGAGCTTTGAAAAGGGTGGTTGTCAATGGTGCCTTTTACCTTTACCAGGCCACGGGTGCCGAAAAATGCCACAGAATCCGGCCATATTACGTAAGTCCAGCCACCGGCATTGGGGCTTTTCAGTAGTGTTGCGCTAAACTGCTTGTTCAGCTTGCCTTTTGCTGGTTTTTCTTTTACAGTTGCCATGTGAATATGATTTTGTAAGATAAAGGTAGCGCTGTTACCGTGATGCGAGGGTGGGTTAAAACGACATTCTTGAGGGCGATATGCGACAATTGTGAAAATAGGAAATCAAATGTTTAATTTGTGGCAGTTAAATATATAATTCTACATGTCTTACCTGAAGGTTTGTTGCCTCTTACTTGTTTTTTATCAGTCCGGGACTGACACCCGGCACATCATGGAGCGGTACCGGAAAATCAATGCCGGTATCAGAACGTACCGCCAGGTAGTGATAGATACAGAGGAACGAAGTACAGAGGGCGGAGCGGTGACAGGCTATTTTTCCGGAGATAGCATTGTGCTCATTGTAGAGGATGTGTACGGGGAGATGGGAAAAAAGCGGACCGAAATCTACTACGATCAAGGGACGCCGGTATTTATTTATACACGGGACTACCATTATAACATTCCGATGTACGACAGCTCTTTTAGCAGTAAAAATATCAGGATAGAAGAAGACCGGGCTTATTTTCAAAAAGGCAACATGATCAAATGGATCAATAAGAAAAAAGTCCCGCTCACTAAGCGGGACCAGCTCTTTACCAACCATGAGCAACAGGTACTAAAATATGCAACGCGTTTGCATACCCGGCTTAACCCTTCATCACTCCACTCAACGGTTTCCGGCTATCGGCCTTTCCGGCAGACATGGCAGTTAAGCTATCCAGGAATGTAACGGTCAGTTTATCTCCTTCAAAAACACATTGAATCCTGTCGCCGTGCAGCGTTTCCACAAAGCGCAGGTTCAGTTGCAACGTATTATCATTGATCCAGGTGGCGGTGCCGGCTACTTTGGTGGGCTGATGATTTAATCCCACTTCCGGAAATTTATAGTGCTGCCGTTCTTTGCTCAGTACCCATTTTTCCCAACCTAAACGGATACTGGCTAGGCCTTCGGTTGTTTGGGTAGTCCAGGTGCAACCGGCTGGTGAGAAATCGAACTGCATGGTGGTGGCGTTAAAATCGTTTTTATCCAGTGTCCAGGTTTTGTGCTGGTACCGGGAAGCAGTGTCTTTAGCCATGTTGCCGGTTACCACGGGCAAGGCTAAACGACCCAGCGCTGTTTTGAGTGCCGCCTGCTCTGATGGATTGTCCGGCAGCACGGTGTCGTGCAGTGCGGGGAGCAGGTGTTCCCAGATGATGTTGAGGGATTGCTGCATATCGGCGGTTTGACTGGTCACAGCCAGCACCGCATCTTTATCAGGCATTACGATGCAATACTGTCCGAAGGCGCCATCGCCGCGGTAGGCGCCGTGCCTGCATTGCCAGAACTGGTAGCCATAGCCCTGCGCCCAGTCGCCATTACCTTCCTGGGAGGAGGTTTGGTAGCCGGTGGCATCTTTTACCCAGCTTTCGGAGAGGAGTATTTTGCCATTCCATTTTCCTTTTTGCAGATATAGCTGCCCCAGTTTGGCGATATCTGTTGTTTTAACGCGGAGGCCATACCCTGCGGTATTCAGTCCTTGTGGCGAGGTTTCCCAGTCGTACCCGGTAATGTCCAGCGGCTCAAACAGGCGGGGACTGAGGTATTGTTCCAGGGTTTGCCCGGTGATGGCGTGGAGTATTGCGCCCAGCATATAGGTGGCGCCGGTGTTATACAGGAAATGAGTGCCGGGTTCAAATTCCACTGGTTGTTCCAGGAAAGTTTGTACCCAGGTTTTATTTGATTTAAGCATGGGTGGCAGGGTGTCCGCGCCATTGCCGGTGTTCATGGTCAGCAGGTGTTTGACTGTCATTTTCTGCAGGTTAGGCGACGGAGTAGCCGGTATGTCTTTTGGGAAAAACGACACCACAGTACTTTGGATATCCAGTTTGCCTTCCTTTACCAGCATGCCGATCGCGGTGCTGGTAAAGCTTTTCGACAAGGAGTACAACGAGTGCGTAAATTCGGCCGAGTAAGGATTCCACCAGCCCTCGGCCACAATATGCCCGTGCCTTAATAATACGAAGCTATGCCAGCTGATGCCGGAAGCATTGGCAGCTTCGATAAAAGAGAGGATGCCGCGGGACGATACCCCCTGTGATTCAGGAAGGGCGTGCGGCAGCAACACGGAAGGGCGCCATAGCTGGCCAACAGGGCCCAGCACAGGAAGAAACCCGATCCCCGCGAGGCCAAGCCCCGCATTTTTAATAAAATGTCTTCTGGATTGCATTGAGTTCATGGAAATTAGCGTGAAACGTGGAATGATTAAATAAATTTACATCTTACTGATAGCTGTTATACCACTGGTGCTGCATCTTCCGAGGCTTTGCGCCTGCCGGCTATAACCTGCGCTATAACAAATACAACTCCTTCACCTGTCAGTATTAACAGGTAGTGCAGCGAGCTGGTTTCATATTTTCCTGACACCCAGAAAAACAGCAATGCGGAGAATGCGCATACGGTGCCGGTTAATAACAGGATCCATTTGGCAAACACCATTTGTTGATATGCCTTGTGTACTTCGGGTGTGGAGGGCGTTACGCCTGGTTTTATTTTATTCAGCAGGTAGCAGTTTTCCATTACATCAAACAACCACGCGATGAGCTGAAGCCATGCCAGGCATTCAAAAAATATTTCGCCGGCAGGCGTCATTTTATTTGCCACCTGAATGCATAACAAAAAGATGCTGCCATAAAAGGCAGGCATAAAAAGGAAGTCGACCCACAGCTGTCCGCGGAGGGCTGAAAGCGTACGTGATTGCTGCGGGGCAGGCAATGCGTAGATCCCTTTGATCAGCTCGGGAATTTCTTTGGAAGAAGCAGGGAACTGCAGATCGATGATACTGAACTTGCGCACCACTACATCCATGAGGTAGAACTGACGCGCCTGGCGGAGCATAATAAAAGCGGTGAGCAGCAACAGTGCCGCAGAAAAACATAACCAACACCATGCATTTGAAATAACAAGTTCCATATTTATTTTTTGAGTTGGATTTGAAGATCGGTACGGTCGTTTTTATAGGTTTCCCAGTCGAAGTTTCTTAGAAATTCACAGGCCGCTTTGGCGCCAAGCACAAACATGTCGATTTTATCTTTATCAGACAGGAAAAAGTTGAGCCAGTTGTACTGATCGGACGACAGGTCCACTTTTCCCACGCCGCGCTGATACACTTCATTTTTAAGCAGGAAGTCTTTATCGTAATAGTTGCGGATAGTATTAAACATCCGCCCGAAATACCCGGTGAGCGACCAGCTGAAGGCATTTTCCTGTTTGTCGGCGGGCTTGCTGTCGTCCAGGTCGATGCCAAAGGAGGGCAACCTCGGCACCGTTACGTTGGGATTAAAAAAGATGCTGATCGGGAAATTAGACAGGATGCCCCCATCTACAAAGCGGGCAGTGGAAGGCGGCTGCGTGATACCGAAAAACTTTTTCCACGCGTCTTTGATCCGGATGTCGTTTGCCGGAATATCATTGATCATATAAGATTCAAAGAAGAGGGGAATAGACATGGATGCGCGGATGAATCCGGCAGGGGAGAGTGTATCCACATCCGTGCGGAACAGTGAGCACATGGCAGGGAACTGGATCTTATTTTGCGTAACCAGTTCGGAGGCAATAAAGGTGACATCTCCTTTCAGTTCTTCGAGTCCGCTTTGATTAGGTACGCGCAGTTGCAGCGCCGGGCAAATGGCCGCTTTCCTATTCAGATCGCTCACCGTAGCCACCTGGTTCTCCAGCAGCAACCGTTTGATCCAGTCATAAAAAACATCTCCCGGATTTATTCCATACCCTGAATTCTTCAGTCTTTTAAAAAGATCAATCAGATAAGAAACACCAATGCCAATCACCAGCGATAAAAATCCGCTGAGAATAAAACAGATGCCGGTCCATACATACAGCGCGGGATATTTGTTGCTCAATCCCACCAGCACCACGTCACCCACTATCAGTAATGCAAATGCCGCCAGTACCACCAACAGCTTATTTTTGGCTTTATCGATATAGTTTTTCCGGGTAATAAAATTTTTGATCAGCGTGCGTGCCGCGGGATGTCCATCTACCAGGGAAAAGAAATCCAGGTCGCAGATGGCCTGTAATACTTCCGCTGATTTTTTATCAGATTTATTTTTAATCACTGTAATCAGCGCCGTATTAATGGCTCCAGCGCTGGTACCGGCCAGCCGGAGGAAACGGATACCCATTTCTTCCAGGATATAGGTATATCCTACGAGGGCAATGCCAAATACGCCGCCGCCTTTCTGTACCAGGTTTACATATTGATGACCATCGGCATCCAGCACGTCAGAAACGATGAGGGGCCTGCCACCACTGGCAGCAGGATCAAAAGTTTGCTTTAAACTTTCCAGCTCCGCAATCACTTCGTGGTGGTAAATAAAATCGGATACGGTTAATTTAACAGGGTTTTTCGGCGGCATAATGTTATGTATAAGGGGTATCCTTCTAAATTAATCATTTTTTTGATTTTTTTCATTCCGGCATAAGGTTGCAGAATCGTTGCTGATCGACTATATTTATCTGTTATTATTTTTCCACGTTATTCAAATGCTCCTTATGCACCGGTTGGTCCTGTTATTCATTATTGGTTGTTGCGTATTCACCGGGCCTCTCCGGGCGCAGGAGATGTCTGAAAAGGCAAACCGGTTTATCCGGTTGCTCAGTAAAGCGCAGCAGGCACAAACACTTTTTCCTTTCGATACCGGTGAACGCTATCATTTTGCGTATGTTCCCCGGGACGACCGGAAGGGTATTTCTGTAAATGAGCTGAACCCGGCGCAACGAAAAGCGCTCATGGATTTATTGAATACGGCGCTGAGTGAAACCACCGTGAAAAAGGTGAATGATATCATGCAGCTCGACCAGGTATTGAAACAGCTGGAACACCGGGAAGAGAACGATCATTACCGTGACCCCGGCAAATACTTCGTCACCATTTTTGGTGTGCCTGCCGCCAATACTATCTGGGGCTGGCGGTTTGAGGGGCATCATGTGGCATTTAATTTTTCGGCAGATAAAAAAGAACTGGTAGCGGGCACCCCGGCTTTCCTGGGCGCTAATCCTGCTATTGTACTGGACGGACCACAAAAAGATAAGGAAGTACTGAAAGAAGAAACAACACTGGCCTTTGACCTTGTGCATGCCCTGTCGCCAGCGGAGTTGCAGAAGGCGCTGGTAACCGCCAAAGCGCCTGCTGAAATCATTACGGGCAACAGCCGCAACGCCATGATTGCACACCCGGAAGGCATCCGTTTTAGGGAGTTGAGCCCCGCACATCAGCAATTGTTACTCCAGCTCATTAACGTATATGTGCATCGCTTCACCAAACTGTTCGCCGATAAAATGCTGAAGGATATCCAGCAAGATGGTTTGGATAACCTGTGGTTTACATGGGCCGGAAGCACAGTACATGCCTTGGGCAATCCTTGCTACTACCGCATCCAGGGCCCCGGCCTCATTATCGAATACGACAATACCCAAAATAACGCCAACCACATTCACACCATCGTACGGGACCTGAAAAACGATTTCGGCGGCGACCTGCTGCTGGAACATTACAGGGCAGCCCATGCGAGATAATGCAGCGGAGGTTGTCTTTCTCACTGATTACGCTGATTATACTGATTTGCTTGATTTTTACTTTTGGATTTTATACGGATTTTAAAGGATTTTGGGAGATATAAGCGGATATTTTCGCTCATATCTCCCAAAATCCTTTAAAATCCAAAAAGTAAAAATCAAGCAAATCAGTATAATCAGCGTAATCAGTGAGAAAGACAACATCCGCGGTGAACCCCTATTTAACTTATGGCTTATCGCGTATTGCCTGGAGTTCCGCAGCCAGTGCGGATGCTTTGGCAGGATATTGTGCGGCTACGTTCTGTTGTTCGCCGGCGTCGGTGGTCAGGTGGTAGAGTTGTGGGGCGGTGTCGTTGCCCAGTTCGATGTTGACATCGCGGTCGAGTTTGGCGCCTTTGGAGGGTGAAATATATTTCCAGTCGCCGGAGATAATGGCGAGGGTGCCCGCATGTGTAACGAGGTAGCGGCGGTTTTGACGGGATTTGCCCAGCAATTGTTGCAGCATGTCGAAGCTGTCCGGTGCTTCACCGGGTTGGATGGACTGGCCGGTTAAGCGGGCGAAGGAAGCAAAGAGGTCCAGTTGACTGATCAGTGTGTTGGAAGTTTGTTTTGCTTTGATGCCGGCAGGCCATTTAACGATGAAAGGTACCCTGGCGCCGGCTTCAAAGGCGCTGTATTTGCCGCCTCTCAAAGGTCCTGCGGGGTGGTGGTTGCCGGCCAGTTCTGCTGCCTGGTCCAGGTATCCGTCGTTGAGCACGGGGCCATTGTCGCTGGAAAAAATGATCATCGTGTTTTTTGTGAGTCCAAGGCTGTCCAGCGCTTTTACAATTTCGCCTACGGTCCAGTCGAGCTGTAATATAGCATCTCCTCTCAGGCCCATGCCGCTTTTACCCCGGAACAAGCTGTTAGGGTAACGGGGTACATGGATATCGCCGCTGGCGAAATAGAGAAAGAATGGTTGTTGTTTATTTTTGCTGATGAAGTCGATGGCTTTGCGGGTGATGATCCCGGCAATGTTTTCATCTTTCCAGCGGGCGCTGTTGCCACCGCTCATCCAGCCGATCCTGCTGATGCTGTCTACGATGGTTTGGTTATGTCCCTGGTGGGGATCGGGATGCATGCGCAGTTTTTCCGGATTTTCCAGGCCGGTAGGATCATTGCCTGTTTTATGTTTATAGTTTACTTCGATAGGATCATTGGGATCTGCATTTACTACGTGGTGATCTTCCACAAATACACAGGGCACACGGTCGAGGGTAGCGGGCATAATAAAGGAATAGCTAAATCCTGCTTCCAGGGGACCGGGGCTGATGGATTTGTTCCAGTTGATGCCCGTGCCGTCGCCAAGACCTAGGTGCCACTTACCAATAACAGCGGTCTGGTAGCCGGCGTCTTTCAACATGCCGGGAAGGGTACGGCGGTCGGTAGGAAGGATCAGCGAAGCATCGCCGGGAGCGATGCCGGTATTCTTTTGCCGCCACGGATACTTGCCTGTTAAGATGCCGAAACGGGAAGGGGTACACGTAGCAGAGGTAGCATATGCATTGCTAAACCGGACGCCCTGCTGCGCCAGCCGGTCGATGTGCGGTGTTTGGATCCTTTTCATACCGTAGCAGCTTACATCTCCATATCCGAGATCATCTGCATAAATAATAACGATGTTAGGTTTTTGCTGCGCAGATACCGTTAGCGAGAGTAAACCGCATAACAATCCGGTACTGATTTTTTGAAAGAAAGTAGTCTTTGTCATCAGGATAATTGTTCACTTTTAGCCCCAGATAGCGGAGGGGTGCCGGGCATAAATATAGTTTTTTCCTGCTGAAATGTCCGGCGTTGTTCCTTTATATTATCAGCCGGCATTCAGGTGTTTCAACGGATTAGCGCCAACAGCGCGGATTACCTGGAAGCTAACCGTAGCCAGTGCAATGAGTAACGTAAAACTGCCTGTAGCCACAAAGATCCATGCGCTGATACCGGTGTGGTAGGCAAAGCCCTGTAGCCAGCGATGGATCACTATCCAGGCCAGGGGAGCGGCTGTTATAAAGGCAATAGCTACCAGTTGCAGGAACTCTTTTGAAAAAAGGGTGATGATGCTGGTCACACCGGCGCCCAATATTTTCCGGATACCGATTTCTTTCATCCGTTGATGGGTAGCAATATGCGCGAGCCCGAATAACCCGGAGCAGCAGATGAGCACCGACAGTAATGCCGCCCAACGGATAATTACTTTCCAGCGTTGGTCCTGCGCATATTCCTGTGCATTCAGGTCGTTGAGGAAACTGTAGGTAAAGGCGGTTTCAGGCAATGCCTTTTTATATGCGGCCGCCACTGCGGTTAATGCGGCCTGTTGCCTGCGAGGGTCCAGTTTTATCCATACGTCGCCGCCATACCAGGGGCTCATGATCATCACCATGGGTGCTATGCGTTCGCGCAGGGAGCCGGCATGAAAATCTTTCACCACGCCGGTGATGGTCCTCATTTCCTTATCAAAATATTCATCCGTGCGGATGGGTGTTCCAATGGGATTTTGGAGCCCGGCAGCTTTTACAAAGGCTTCGTTTACGATTACGCCATTGGACCAGTTGTTTGTAAAGTTCCGGCCTTCTTTGAGTGTAATGCCCAATGCAGCCAGGTAGTTTTTATCGATCACCCGGTGGACGGCTGCGATCTCTTTATCATGAAGATGTACGGCGCTGGCGCCACCGCGTTCACCTCCAAAGGAAAGGCCGGTGATGCCAGGTTCACTGGCCAGTTCATTTTTCAGAATATCCTGTACCTGTTTGAGGTTGCGGTCGCCGCTGATATGCGTTACCACTACCTGTTCGGGACGATAGCCCAGGTCTTTCGATTGCACATAATCCATCTGCCGGTAAAACAGGGCGGTAACAATGAGGAAAAATACGGCCAGTGAAAACTGCGTGACAATCAGTATTCGTCCGGGTATATTCCTGCCGGTTAGCGGCTGGTGCCCGGAAAAGGCTTTTATGGCGCTGAATTTCGCCAGCACATATGCCGGGTAAGCACCGGTTAATGCAATGATGAACAACAGCAATCCGGCGGCGGCCAGTCCTGTTAGCGGCTGCAATATTGCCTGGATAGCAATGGCTTTTCCGGACAGTTCATTAAATACCGGCAGCGCGGCGGCGGCCATCAGAAAGGCCAGCAGCAGCGCGATGGCGCAAAGCAGCGCGGATTCTGTCAGGAACTGATTGATGATTTGTATACTGCTACTTCCATTAATTTTGCGGACACCTACCTCTTTGCTTCTTCTCAGGGACCCGGCGAGTGTAATATTGATAAAATTAATACCCGCCATTACCAGGATAAATACGGCGATGCCTATAAAGATCCAGGCAAATACGGGGTTGCTGCCGTTGATCACACCGCCTTCGCGGTTACCGTCGGGGGAGTAGAGCGGATGAAGGTGAATGTCGGTGATCCGTTGCAGGCCAAACCTGAGGGCGGTGGCGTTATTATCTTTTGCATAGGCTGTCCCCACCCGGTTTAGTTGCTGCGTAACTGTATTTATGGTGGCATCGGGCCGGGTAACCACAAATGTGCTCAGGTATACATTGTTCCAGTCGGTGTCGTTAAACGACAACTGCATAAACCGGAAGGGGAGCAATACATCAAACCTGATAGAAGAATGTATGGGAGGGTCTTTCACCACGCCGCTGATCACCAGTGGTTTTCCGAGGCGCCGGGCAGAAGGGTCGGCGTCCATCCGGAGCAGCTCACCTGTTACATCGGTACGGTTAAAGTATTTCAGGGCCGTACTTTCTGTAATAACGGCCGATCCAATGTCGTTGAGCGCAGTGGCGGAATCGCCTTTTACCAGGGGAAAAGAAAAGACCTGGAAGAAGCCGGGGTCTACAAACAGGAGCTGTTGTTTGAGTACTTTGTTGCCGGCAATGATATCCCCGTAAATATCTCCGCCCATCACCCGGGTGTAGGCGGTTATTTCCGGTACCTGCGCTTTGAAAGCCGGGCCGTGTAACTGACCGGTGCTGCCCGTCCACTGCGGACTGCCACCTGGTTGGGTTACAGCAGTGGTGATACGGTAAAGATGTGGATTCTGATGATGAAACCGGTCGAAGCTGTTTTCATCTTTCAAATATAAAAATGCCAGCAAAACACAGCTGATACCAATGGCCAGGCCAATGATATTGATGCCTGCATACAGCTTGTTTTTCCGGTGGTGACGAAGGGCTATTTTCAAATAGTTAAAGAGCATACAGGAAGATAATATTTTTATGGTTGTTTATAAAGGAAGATGCAGGGTGCTATCCAGTATAAATGCCGCCCTTTCCGCCACGGTGGTTTCGGGGAGCTGAACCAGCTTATATTCCAGCCGGCTGTATACTTTTATCATGCTTTCATAAGTTTGCACGGCTTCCTCAAAAGATTGTTTACGTTCCTTATCGTGTTCATAAATGGCTTTCCACGGAGAGGCGAGGAATACGGTTTGATGGTACCTGTATAAGGCGGCCGCCTGCTCCATTTCTTCCGGAACGGGCAGTCTGCATAGTTCAAGATAACCGATGGTATCGGCAATGCCCCGGTCGAAAAAATACGGGGCGGCCGGTGGCTGGCTGTTCCAGGTAATCCTGCAGAGACTGCTCAAACATCAGCCGGGCAAATGCCTGCCGGTTGACCCAGGGCAGTGCCTGCCCGCCGGCAGCTACCTGCTGCCGGATAATTTCCCGGCCCGTTTCCGGAACGGTGATATGTCCCTGTTCACGCAGCGCCGCTATGATAGCGGTTTTGCCCATGCCGGGCCCACCCGTGACGATAAAAAAGTGATCTCTTACTTTTTTGTTCATCTTAATAAATTAAAAAAATAAATAATTGGATTAAAGGAAGTGGGGAGGGGGGTAAAAAAATATTCCACCGACAAACGTTATAAAGTATCTTTACGGCATCTATGCTGCAGGGAGTCAAGCAATTTCTATACCGTTCAGCCGAATATCACTGGAACAACATCGTGAATGTTGGTGTGCATCCTGCTATGCCCTATATAGAATCCAGGCGCACAAAATTATTGAATTTATTGTCATTGCCCTGTATTCCTTTCATGTTTTTTTATTGCATCTTAAATACGATCCAGGGCAGGTATATACTGGCGGGCCTGAATGCCATTACCACCACTACTTCCGTGCTGGTACTGATATTCCATAAGTACCGGATGTATCTTAGTGCAAGGATAGTGTTGATCTGTATCAGTATCCTGATCTATACGTTTACCGGTGTTTATTTTCATAACGGGGCGGAATATTTTTTACTGAACATCCTTTTTATCGTAATCCTGATTTACGATAATAAATGGATAGTGGGGAGCCTGAGCCTCCTGGTGATCACGGCTTTTATGCTGATTATATTTATGCCGCGGTCGTGGTACCTGGCGCCACCGGTGCCGGTGGAAAGGGTATGGTGGAATGTGGCGGTGGCATTATTATTTGTGGTGGTGGCACTTAGCTTTTTTAAGTATATCCAGGCGGACTACCAGCAGGAAATTGAGCAGCAGCGACAGGCATTAGTGTCGATGAACAAGGACAAGGAAAAACTTTTTTCTATTGTGGCGCATGATATCCGCAGCCCGCTGGCTACGCTGGAAAGCCTGCTGGACATGTTCCGGAAAGGACAATATCCCCGCGAGGACATGGAGGAAGCGGCAGATGTGTTGCACAAAAAAGTATCGCAGCTGGGTGTTACGCTCGACAACGTACTACGCTGGAGCACCCGCAGCATGAAGGGGATCCAAACCCGGCCCCGGCATTTTTTACTGGCGCCCGTGGTAACAGAAGTGCTTCATTTTTTTGAACTGATCATACAACAAAAACAGATTACAGTAGAATTGCAGATACCCGTAACTACTGCTTTGTATGCGGACCGCGACCAGGTGTCGGTGATCCTCCGGAATCTCTTCAGCAATGCGCTGAAATTTAGTTATACCGGCGGGCAGATAGAAGTAATGGCGGTGATAGCAGAGGATGTGGTGATTACTATTACCGATCACGGTGTGGGCATGTCGCCGCAGCAACTCAGCACCCTGTTCACTTCCCACCAGCATCCGAAGTACGGTACAGATGGGGAACGTGGCACGGGCCTCGGCTTATTGCTCTGCGGGGAGTTTGCGGCGCAAAATGGTGGCACTATTAAAGTAGCAAGTTTGCCCGAAAGCGGCACCAGCTTTACCCTGCATTTTGCTAAAGGGGATTTTTCCCCGGAAGACGAGGCAGCTTTCAATTAATACATTATTGCAGGGCTTCCTGCATGCGGATCGGTTACCAGCGGGGATACTTCCTGACCCATCAGGACACTACAGGATAGTTTATTACAGGTATTCATTATCTTGTTCTATTCCACGTTTAACTGTTCGATATGAAAAAACGCCTTGTTCCTGTTGCAGGATTATTGTTATTGACTGCAGCGGTTTCCGCCCAATCTGCCAAAGGTCCTGCGCCCCTGAAATTTGAAAAGCGGCAGATCGCTGCAGAAAGCTATGAATCGGTAGCGGTGATGGACGTAAACAATGACAAGATCCCTGACCTGGTATCCGGTGCTTTCTGGTATGAAGGACCGGCTTACTTCAAGCGTCATTATATTGGCCCGGTAAAGCAGTTTGGCGAATACTGGGATGACTTCTCCACCATTCCTTTTGATGTAAACGGCGATGGCCGCATGGATTATGTGACCGGCGGCTGGTTTGGGAAAACGCTGGTATGGAAGGAGAACCCGGGGAACGACAACGAATGGAAAGAACATGTGATCGCCACACCCGGCAATATTGAAACCACCCGCGCATGGGACCTGGATGGCGACGGTATTCCCGAAATAATTCCCAATACGCCGAATGATCCGCTGGTGGTATATCATTATTATACCAAAGGCAGTGCAGCATTTACCGCGCATACAATACTGGACCGCAAATCGGGGCATGGCCTGGGCAGCGGTGATATTAACGGCGACGGACGTACGGACCTGGTGGTGCCGGAAGGCTGGGCAGAAGCGCCGGCATCGCCTTACAGTGCTGCATGGACTTTCCACCCGGAGTTTAACCTCGGCACGGCCAGCGTACCGGTAATAGTAGCCGATGTAAATAAGGATGGGTTGCCTGATCTTATAGCAGGGCAAGGGCATGATTATGGGCTCGACTGGTACGAGCAAAAGAAGGACAGCAAAACAAATAAGCGGCTATGGATCAAACATGGCATTGATCCTTTCAATTCGCAATATCATACCATGCTGTGGGAAGATATAGATGGAGATGGGGAACCGGAGCTGATCACAGGAAAGCGTTACCGTGCGCACAATGATCATGATCCGGGTTCCGATGATCCCTGCGGTATCTATTATTTTAAATGGAACGGCTCTTCTTTCACCAAACAGGTGATCAGCTATGGATCAAAAGGAGCGGGATTATATTTTGTGACGCATGATCTTACGGGATCAGGCAAAAAAGATGTGATCGTAGCCGGCAAAGATGGATTGTTCATCTTTTATAATAAAGGAAACCAGTGATCAGCATCTTTATAAAAATACTGCCTGCAAGATAAGCAGGCAATATTTTTTGTAAAAAAAAATTCAGGAATTATGTTTCGCCAGCCAGTTCTCAATGGCGGCCCCAATATTAGCGGTGAGGGAAGTTTCATTATCCTTGCCCTGTTCAAACCAGTGGTTAGCTCCTTCATTGTCCTGCCTTTTTTCCACGTAAATAGTTTTTTCAGGAAGACGAACGATAAACACATCTTCGTCGTGGCGCGTAACCCCGGTCTCGTGATTGTCGAGTTGTATGTTAAAGGTATCCATATCGCAAAGTTTATCTTTTGCGGTACAATCATTATGCCTTATGTGGGTTGGTTGGTCCTTTTTTTGTTTCTTCGCAGCTGAGTCCTCTTTATCCTATTTAACCAGACCAACAAAATGTGCGTATGATCATTAAAGAGTTACCTGTTGTTATTGAAACTCCGAGAGGGAGTAGTGAAAAATACGATTTCGACCCTGCATCGCGGTTTTTTGTACTCAGTAAAATATTACCCGCCGGTATGGTTTTCCCATATGATTTTGGTTTTATCCTGGGAACCAAGGGTGCTGATGGAGATCCACTGGATGTGATGGTGATCTCTGAGTTTAAAAGCTTTCCCGGCTGCCTGATCAAATGCCGTTTGCTGGGCGCTATTAAAGCAGAGCAAAAGGAAAGGGATGGCACCATTGTCCGGAACGACCGCTACATAGCGGTGCCGGTGGTATCCAGGTTATATAAAGGAGTGGATGCGGTGTCGGCGCAAACCATCCGGGAAATAGAGCTTTTCTTTATTAACTATAATGAGCAGGAAGGAAAACAGTTTACGCCACTTGGATATATAGAAGCAGCTCCTGCCTATGAGCAAATAAAATTTCCTGAAAAATGAGTGCCGCGGCTAACCTGTGGGGACAAGGCGATCAGTTAAATGTGCTGCAGATGTCTGTCAGGGCGGTAGCCATGTATTTTGTTACCCTGACCCTCATCCGGTTGGGAGGGATGCGCATTTTTGGGAAGAAATCAGCTTTCGACACGATTATTGTAATTATGATGGGAGCAGTGCTGGCCAGGGTGATTGTAGGCGCCTCGCCGTTTTCAGGTACTGTTGCCGCCGCCGCTGTAATGGTGGCTATCAACAGGAGCCTGGCCTGGATCTCTTTGAAAAGCAATATGATCAACCGGCTGCTAAAAGGAAAGCCACTGCTGCTATATGATGCAGGAGAAATTAAATGGGAGAATATGAATAAGGCCTGTTTGAGTAAATCCGATCTCATGGAAAGCCTGAGACTGGAAACACTGAAGGCCTCGCTTGCTGAAATAGAGCAGGCATACATGGAAACGAACGGAAGGATCAGTTTTATATTGAAGCCGGAATAGATGATGATTGTGCATTTTATTACACGGTTTTATAGTTGATTGTGGAATTTTAATGGCATCCCCCATCTTAGAATCAACCAGTATATATTTTAGGATTATATATTTTGTACAATGATAAATGCCCCGACAAAGGCAACTTTAAGTGAACCGGCTGCGGCGTCAGATAAATTTCCCTCCGGCGGAGGTGAAACGGGTGAGTTGATCCGTTCTTTTAACTGGACAGATAATCCCCTGGGGCCGGCAGATCATTGGTCGCAAAGTTTAAAGACCTGTATCCAGATTTTACTCTCCTCCGTGCAACCCATGCTGTTATGCTGGGGTAACGAAAATATTTTTATCTATAATGATGCATGCCGGGAATTACTTGGCAGCCAGCATCCATTGTCCATGGGGCAACCGGCAGTAACGGTATGGCCCGCCTTGTGGTCGGCTACTGAAGCGGCGGTAGCAGCGCCGCAGCTGCAGCTCATGCGGCCGGATGGCAGTTGCTACCAGTTTAATGGTATGCCTGTAAGAGACGATTCCGGCGATACGGGCATCCTCTTTATGGGGGCAGCCCTGAACAACGGGAAGGCGCCTACGTTTGTTAAAACAGATCTGGGCAATTTCACCAGGACCCTCCTGGAGCAGGTAGAACCCGTGATCCGGGAAGGTGGATTAACCCTCGTTATTAACCTGGATATTGTTCCGGAAGATATTTATATAGACAGGGACATCTGGGAACAGATCCTGTTGTCGTTGCTCACTAACGCGATCAGCTATACGTTGAAGGGCGGAGTGGCCGTGAGGCTGAGGCAGGAGGGCAACCAGGTATTGCTTTCCATAGCAGATACGGGTATCGGCATCACGCCTGGCCTGTTGTCTGAAATTAACGCTGCATTGCAGGAGCCGCCCCGGACCCGCCGGGGCCTGACCGTAGCCAATGAAGGCATTCTTCTGCACGGCGGGGAGTTGCAGATCAGCAGCATTCCCGGCGAGGGAAGCACTTTTACCATCTCCATTCCGGTGGGTTATGCGCACTTACCTGCCGAGCAGGTGGTTCGTAATGCTGCGCCGGTACACAAGGCCTATCACGGTTACCTGCCGCATATGGCTGCCGAGATGCGGACCTGCCGGGAAAAGCTCCAGCAGCAAAGCGCGGGGTTGCATTACCGGCAATTGCTGGAGGCATTGCCAGCCGCCGTATACACCTGTGATAAGGAAGGCCGCGTGCTCCTTTATAATACAGCCGCCGTTACATTGTGGGGCCGGGCGCCCGTAGCAGGAGTAGACATGTGGTGTGGTTCCTGGAAAATATATGAACCCGACGGCACTACTCCCATTGACCTGGATAGCTGCCCGATGGCAGAGGCCATCAAAGGCGCCGTGCCGGTGAGAGGAAAGATGATCATGATAGAAAGACCCGATGGTTCCAGGCGCATCATCCAGCCATACCCCGATCCGATTTTTGACAGCGCCGGCAATCTGCAAGGCGCGGTGAATATGCTGGTAGATATTACCGATCAGAAAACTGCGGAAGAATATGTATCCAGGCTGGCCGCCATCGTGGAAAATTCAGACGATGCCATTATCAGTAAAACACTGGATGGTGTTATTACCAGCTGGAACCCTGCTGCAGAAAGGTTGTTCGGGTATACTGCTGCAGAAATGAAGGGGGAACTCATCACCCGTATCATACCGGAAGACAGGCTGGATGAAGAACCCCGGATCATTAGGCAGCTCAGGTCGGGCAACAGGGTAGATCACTTTGAAACAAAGCGCGTCACCAAAGCCGGGCAACTGCTGGATATTTCCCTGACCATCTCCCCGATAAAAGACATGCAGGGAAATGTAATCGGCGCCTCCAAAATAGCCAGGGATATTACACAGCAAAAAAGATTATTCGAAGCGCTCCAGGAAAGTGAAGCCCAATATATGCAGCTGGCCATTAAGCTGGAGGCCATGGTGGAACTGCGAACCAAAGAGCTGCTGGAAGCGAACTTCTATCTCGAAAAATCAAACCGAGAACTTGAACAGTTTGCCTATGTAACCAGCCACGATTTGCAGGAACCGCTCCGGAAGATCCACACGTTTGCAGGCATGCTGTATAACGTGAACAAAGACATCCTTTCGGAAACATCGCGGATGTACATTGAAAAAGTAATGCAAAGCGCCAAACGGATGTCGCTCCTGATCAGCGAACTGCTGGATTACTCCCGGCTGGTGCACGTAAAAGATCCGTTTGTGGAAACAGACCTCAACGAAATCGTGAAAAATGTACTGACGGATTTCGAAGTGGTGATCGGTCAGCATGACGTTACCATTGACGCAAAAGAACTGCCCAGGCTTATAGTAAGCCCGCTGCAGATGAACCAGCTGTTTCATAACCTTATCGGAAACGCTATTAAGTTTTTGTCGCCCGGAAGAAAGCCGGTGATCAACATTTACGCGGAACCGCTCAGCCCTGCCGACGCCGTGGCATTACCGGACCTGGACCCGGGCAGGACCTACTGCACCATAACGGTATCGGATAATGGTATCGGGTTCGACCAGATTTATGCCGATAAAATCTTCCAGATCTTTCAACGGTTAAACGACCGTACCGCCTATGAAGGAACAGGAATAGGGCTGGCCCTGTGTAACAAAATTGTACTGAATCATAAAGGAGGAATTTATGCGAATGGTGTACCGGACAAGGGCGCTGACTTTAAAGTGATCCTGCCAATGTAAAGGTGCCCGATCTGTTGTGTTTTTGTTAATTGTGTTTCTTTTCTGAAGAAAGGAGGGGGATTGCCGGTCGCTGATTTTTTCAGGAACATTTCCTGCTGTACTTTTGCAGCAGTTACAACTTTTCTTTTTCCTCTTTTGTTTTTCATAGTACGAATTGTTACCGATTTATCCTGCCATTAAAACTGCCCTGCAATGAGAGAGAAATTAATCAGCTTACTAATTGACCCGGACCGCGACCGGCGTAACCAGTTTTACCTTGCGCTGGACCTCCTGAATGTGAGCAAGGCCTGCATAGCACAGGATAACACCAGCAAAGCGCTGGACTATTTTAAGAAGCACACCAGCCTTGTCCCGGACTACATTTTCTTAGACAGCCTGTTACCTTCAGATGAAACGCCCCATTTCTTGCGTGAGCTGAGAAAGATCAAGCGCCTGAAACAGGTGCCGGTTATCTGGTATGCAGCCTCTTTTGAACCCGATCAGCAACAGGCTATCAGGGAAGCAGGATTTGCTGCCGGTTTGGCTAAACAGAGCGATCTGTATAGACTGAAAGGAAATCTCCAGGTGCTCTTCCAGAGCGAGCTGCAGGAAACCGTTATACCGGATGAAACTTCTGCTGCCACCCGCTTTAAGATGAAGATGAAAGAGATGTTACTGCAAACCCAGTCGTTGCTGGAGGCGCCGGAACATCTGCTTACCCACTCCTGATTTATTTTATTCCGATTGCAATGCCTTTACAGGATTGGCCATCGCAGCTTTCGTACCCTGATAGCTGATGGTCAGTAATGCAATGAGCGCAGTAAGTATGCCTGCTGCCGCAAACATCCACCATTGCAGTGATATGCGGTAATCTATATTGCGCAGGGCGGCCTGCATGGCCAATACCGCCAGCGGCACCGTAATCACAAAGGCAATGAATACGGGTTTCAGGAATTCTTTGGCGAGCATATACCAGATCCGGCCTACGCTGGCGCCCATAATTTTACGGATGCCGATTTCTTTACTGCGCCGTTCTGCGAGGTAGGTAGATAAACCAAATAATCCCAGGCAGGAGATCAGGATAGCGAGACCGCTGGTCCAGTTGAACATGAAGCCCGACGAACGCACGCCGTTAAACATTTTTTGATAGGCTTCTTTGATGAAGCTGAATTCAAAAGGAAATTCAGGATTACTTTTTTTGAGAGCCGCTTCTATCTTGGCAAGGGCTGTTTCCGGGTGATCTGTTTTACGGAGCCGCACAAAAATATGACTTACAGGCCCGTTGCCTAAATAGATAACCAGCGGTGGCGCCGCCTGGTAAGGGTTATTAATTACAAAGTCTTTCACTACCCCGATGATCGAATTAGTGCCGAGTAATGTGCCCACCACCGGTTCTTTCAATCCCATTTTCTTTACTGCGGCTTCATTCACCAGGCACCCGGTGGAATCGCTGCCATATTCCGTGCTGAAATCGCGTCCTGCAGCCAGTTGCAGCCCGGCGGTTTTTACCCAGTCGTATTTCACCCAGGTAATATTAATAGGGAAATTCTGATCCGCTGTTTTCCCGGGCCAGGCAATACCATCGGTGGCGCCGCCAAACCTCAGCAGGTCGTCTGTACCGGCAGACACGTTTTCTATTTCAGGAATACGCAGCAGATCTTCCTGCAGCAGGTTGTACTTGTTAGCCATTTCGCCGCGGGCGGGTATTTCCAGAAGATTGTCCTTGTTGTAACCCACTGGCCGGTTTTCGCCGTACTGCAGCTGCCGGTATATCACGATGGTGGAGATAATGAGAAAAATAGAGATGATAAACTGGAAGGTGACCAGGCTTTTCCGGAATAGCCCGCCGCCACGATTGGTGGATATCACGCCCTTCAATACTTTTACAGGCCGGAAGCTGCTGAGGAAAAAGGCCGGATAACTACCCGCAACGAGGCCGGTGAACAGGAGCAGTAATGATATCCCTGTCCATACCTGCCAGTTCATAAAATCGAGGTGGATATTTTTGCCGGATACGCTGTTAAGCCCCGGCAGCGCCAGTTTCACCAGCAATATTCCCAGGAGCAAGGCGCCAAAGGTGATGATTAGCGCTTCTATGAGAAATTGAAAGATGATGGTGATGCGGGAGGCGCCAAGCGCTTTCCTTACGCCTACTTCCCTGGCGCGGCGTTCTGCACGCGCAGTGGAAAGGTTCATAAAATTAATACACGCAATCAGTAAAATAAAAAGGCCGATGGTGCCCAGCAGCATCATGATCTCTATGCGGCCGCCGCTGGGCTCACCATTTCTGAAACCACCGTGCAGGTGCAGCGCGGTGAACGGGTAGGCAAACAGGTAGCTGGTACTATCCGTGGTACCAGTGAGCTTTGCTTTCTTCAGCTTTTTGTTAAAGCCATCCACGCTGCTTCCGGGTTGCAACAACGCAAAGCTGCCGACACGGTAATTGTCCCAGCGGTTGATCCAGTCGGCATTCTCCAGTTCATAAAGGCGGAAGGGGAGTACTACGTCGAATTGAATGGAACTGTTTTCCGGTGCATCGCGGATTACCGCTGCTACCCGGAGGTGATGCTGGTTATTGTGTTTAACAATGCTGCCAATAGGGTCTTTGTCGCCAAACAGCCTGTGGGCAGCACTTTCCGAGAGTATAATGGCGCCGGGGTCCTGAAGGGCGGCAACCGGGTTACCGGATATAGCCGGGAAAGTAAAGATGTTGAAGTAATCAGGATCTGCGTACACGCTTTGCTGGTAAATACTTTTCTTACCGGTGCTGAGCAGTTGTTGCCCGCCATAAACCTGGCGCGTGGTATATTTTATTTCGGGGAACTCCCGTTTTATTTTCTCTGCCAGTGGCGCCGGTGTAACGTCGCCGGTAAACCACCGGCCTTCGTGGTACTGATTGTTCATCAGCAGATGAATGTCCGTATTATGCTGGTGGAAGGAATCGTAGCTGACTTCCCCATGGATCCACAACAGGATGATGATACCGGTAGCCAAACCAAGGGAGAGGCCTCCTATATTAATAAGGGTGGAGAGTTTGTTTTTAAGGAGATTTCTCCAGCCGTGCCTGCAATAATTTTTGAACATAGCGGATAGTTTTGGGTGGAGAACTGGGTTCTCCTTTGTTCCCTAAAAATAACTGCCCGCACGGATCCTTAATTTACAATGTGACAGAAGTCTTGTTTGCTGTGATGAAAATGGTGTTGCGTTATGTGGTGCCCTGCTTCCTCCATGCCAGGATAAACCCTGCTGCTACCGCCACCAGTAACAGGATAGAAGATATCGTGGAGATCTTTCTTCCGAGGAAGAAGGTGGCCGGCTCAAACCGGAATACAATTTCATGTTTCCCCGCCGGCACCATGAGGCCACGCAAGGCATAGTTTACACGGAGGATAGGTGTTTCCTTACCATCGATAAAAGCTTTCCAACCGGCAGGGTAATAAATATCGGAGAACACGCCGAGGCCCGCCCTGGTATTCACAGCAGTATACTTCAGTTCATTGAGACCATATTTATCCAGTACGATGCGCGCATTGCTGTCGGCCGCAGGTATGAAGGCGCCGGTGGTTTGCTGAAAGCGCTGGTCAATAATCACCGTATCTGCCGGGTTAAAATGATCGAGTGCTTTCATTTCTGCGTTGGCGTTAGGCGCCCACTGGATGGCTTTTACAAACCAGGCATTGCCCAGTGCGCCGGGGTTGCGTTGGGCTACCGGCTGACCGCTCCGCTGGTCGGGCACAATAAAGTAGCGGGTGTTCAGCATATTGAACACAGCCATATTGTTTTTGGTGAGCTGGTGTTGGATCAGGTCTTCATAGATCCAGAGTTTCGCCGGGCTCTGGCCGCCTATGGATTTATGAAAGTAGCTGGTATTGGCATCAAGAAAAGGATTGGTGGTGGCGTTAAGCACCCGGTAATAGGGGTCTTTATCGCGCAGGATCATCTCATCTGCCGGGGATGGGGCAATATAGTTTTCCAGGCGGGACACTTCCATGAAGCTGTCTTCATTCAGATAATTTTTATCCACCTGGAAGAGATCGAAGAGTACCGCAAAGGCGACAATGCCCGCTGCGTATACCGGTTTTAATTTTTCTTTCAGGGAGAACCAGAGGGCGGCAAAGGCGATCAGCATAAACACCAGTGCACGGATACCATCGGCCCGCAGAATGGCGCTGCGGTCTTGTTTGAGGGCATTCAATAACCTGGCGGCGGGAATTTCGCCTCCCAGCATTTGTGTATACCGCGCAAGGATGTTACTGTCGTTAGGGCCATTGAAGGCATATACCACACTGCCGCCAATGGCCAGCAGTAATACCAGGCCGCCGGTTACATACAGCGTCATTTTGAGGTGTTGTTCCAGCCAGGCTTTTGTCTGCTTACCATATAATAACTCCTGTAAAGCCCAGCATGCGAGGATCACCATGGTTACCTGCGGGATCACCAGCGCCATTGTAGGTGCGCGGAACTTGCTGTATAACGGAAGATGATAAAAGAGGAAGTTGTTCAGTTCCGGGAAGTTGGCGCCCCAGCTGAGGAGTATGCCGATAACGGTGGCGGCTATCAGCCACCATTTATGCCAGCTGTGAACGATGAACAAGCCAAGCACAAACAGGAAGCAGATGATTACGCCGATGTAAACGGGGCCACCGGTGAAGGGCTGGCCGCCCCAGTATAGCTGCCACGACGGGCGTTCCACGGCTTCCGCTGCTTTTGCCGGCGGTACGCCGATATCGGTGAGGGTTTGGTAAACGTGGGAGCTGGTCGACAATTTCTCCGAAGTAGATCCGCCTACCAGGTGAGGCAACAGCATGGTAAAGGTTTCTCCTTTGCCGTAGCTCCATTGAAATGCATAGGCGATATCGAGACCGCCGGATTTTTTGGCGGCTTTATCCGGCTGCGTTAACTCCGACTGGCTGCCCCGGATCGTATAGCTGGTATACTCTTTCATGATAAGCAGGTTATCCATGGAGGGCAGGATCGCCATGATACCGGCCGCCATCAATACCAGTGACGCTTTGAAAAATGCCGGGAGCTGCTTTTCGCGGAAGGCGTGTATGCCGGCAGCTACGGCTGCGCATAGGGCGATGATGCCGGTGTAATAGGTGATCTGCGGGTGGTTGTTGTAGATCATCACCGCCGCAGCCAGGGCAGTGAGACTTCCGCCTGCGAGGTATTGTTTGCGGTAAGCCAGGATAATGCCGGCCAGCACCGGCGCCATGTAGGCCATGCTCATTACCTTGGTGATATGCCCCGCGTCGATGCTGGTAATGGTGAAGGTGGCAAAGCCATAGGCGATGGCCCCGGTTATCCGTATCCAGTATTTAAACCCCAGTACACACAGCAGCACATACATGCCCATCATCAGCATAAAAAACATGTCTACCGGGTTGGGAAGGTATAAGGCAAACGCGCGGTTCAGTATTCCTACTTTGTTGGTGGAGGGACCGGTGTAGATGACATAGGTGGGCATACCACCAAACATGCTGTTGGTCCAAAGAGGAATATCGCCGGTAGCTTCATAGTAATCAGCCGCTTCTTTTTGCATGCCTTTGTAATGTATCATGTCCGATTGCAATAGTTGTTTGCCATCCAATACAGGGCTGCAAAACACAAACGCCAGGGTCACAAAAAGGACTAATGCGCCCAGGTGAGGCGTTAAAGCTTTAAACCACATGTATTTCATATTATGCTGGTTTTCATATATTTTAGAAAGGATGATTAATGAGAATTTTAATCAATTTTCATCTCTACTTAAAGTTTTACTTTAAGTGTGCGTTTACAAGGAAAGCAGTTCTAATGTGCGGGAGAACATGGCAGCTGGGCTGTCGCGCCAGGCATCATGACCAGGAATAACATAAGCCGGGTTGGGAAATTGTTGTTTCACTCTTGCTACGCTGGCAGGCCATGCTTTTACGTTGCCATCGCCGGTATAACCAATATCTTTTGCTTTACTGCTTTTTATAAAGCAGCCGCCGTACAATACTTTTGTGGCAGGGAACCAGGCAACGATATTATCTTTCGTATGTCCTTCGCCAGGATAGTAAGTTTGTATTTTCACACCGCCTATATTAAAAGTGGTGTCTTTGGTAAATACATACTGCGCCTGTTTTTCTCCTTTGGCCTTGCACAATTCCAGTGTAGCGGTACTGCTGTAGGTTTTTACGCCCAGTTTTTTGAAGAGGTCGAGACCGGCGGTTCTGTCTTCATGAAAATGCGTAACGATGCAGTAAGTAATTTTGCGGTGGTGCTTTTTCAGGATGCTGTCTGCCAGCTGCCGGGTTTGATCTACGCTCCAGGGCGTGTCCATTACTACCACGCCCTTTTTTGTTACCGCATACACGCCATTGGTAGGGTAGACCACATTCTTGAATTCTCCATAGGACGTATATACGTACAGGTTACCGGTGAGATGGGCGATGTTAATCCGGAACCTGCTGCTGTCCTGGGCAGATGTGGCGCCTGCTGTCAGCAGGGCGCAGATAAAAGCAAAAACTGGTCTCATAAAAAACAGGATGAGCCGCAAAATTACATATTATCCCGGCCTGCCGCTTATTTTCTTCTTTTAAAACATTACCCTACTAATTTAGTAGATTATTCATATCTTACCGGTAAATCCCACACCCGTATGGATAACAAGCATACCCAAACATTAATCAGTTTGCTCAGGAAAACGCATCATGCGGAGTGGGAAGCTACGCCGTCTGCCCACGATGCCATTACCTGGCTGAACGACCTGGTTGGTTTTTTATTCCCGGGAAATCATCTCCCTAAACAAACCTCCTATGAGGGCATCTTAAAAAAGAACCAGATAGACCTGGAGAATATCCTGCTCAGTTACCTGGACCCCCGCGAGGTACCTATAGAAGAAATTGTAAACGCCTTTTATAACTCATTGGGAACCATTTATCAGCACCTTCGCCAGGATGCTGCTAAAATACACGAATACGACCCCGCCGCCACCAGTGTGAACGAGGTAATTGTATCGTACCCGGGATTTTATGCCATCACAGTATATCGCATTGCCAACCGGCTAACGCAACTGGATATACCGGTATTGCCGCGGATCATCAGTGAGTTTGCACATGGCAAAACGGGGATCGATATTCATCCTAACGCCACCATCAGTGTGCCCTTCATTATAGATCACGGTACGGGCATCGTGATTGGGGCCACCAGTATCATCGGCTCCAATGTAGTGATATACCAGGGCGTAACGCTGGGTGCATTGCATGTAACAAAGGAGTTGTCGGATGTAAAAAGGCATCCTACGGTAGAGGACAACGTGATCATTTATGCGCGCAGTACCATCCTGGGCGGTAATACCGTGATCGGGCAGGGCAGTATTATTGGCGGCAGCGTTTTTATCACGAAAAGTGTTCCGCCATATTCGCAGGTGTTCAATACACACCAGGTGCGGATTACCACCAAAACAGGCGTATAACAGTTTCACACAAATAGCGGTTGCATTCGCAGAAATATTTATATCTTAAGCCGAAAGATGACCGTCTTCCGCGGCGGATAAAGAATTACTGACATGCGAATGAGCGTTTTGCCGGCAGGCATTTTATTAACCATGCTATCCTTTTCTCCGGGGCTAAAGGCCCAGCAGGACACCTTGCAGCAGTTGCCGGAGGTGGTGGTGCAATCCTATTATTCAAAAGCTTCGCTGCAGCGTGTACCCACCGCCGTGAGTATCCTGTCGCCCGCCGACATGCAGCTTCAGCAGGGCGCTTCCCTGTTGCCCGCCATAAATACGGTGCCGGGCATACGAATGGAGGAGCGCTCGCCGGGCAGTTATCGTTTATCCATCAGGGGTAGTTTGCTCCGTTCTCCCTTTGGTATCCGGAATATTAAAATTTATGCAGATGATATCCCGCTGACCGATGCCGGGGGCAATACCTATCTCAATCTTACAGACGCTGATGCGATAAGCCGGGCGGAAATACTGAAAGGACCGGACGGCAGCTTGTTTGGCGCTAATTCCGGCGGGGTGGTGCGACTGGACCTTTTCCCCCCACCGGCTGACACGCACCACCTGCAGGTGAACCTGCAAGGCGGCAGCTATGGCCTGTTTCACGGCAGTGCGGCCTGGCAGCAGCAATGGAAAAATTACCAGGTACAGGTATTCCAGGGATACCAGCGGGCAGATGGCTACCGTGAAAATACCGCCATGAAGCGGTCTTATACCCAAACGGCTCAACGCTGGGAATACAAACCGGGCTACGCACTGAAGCTGCTGGCATTTTACTCGGATCTGTCGTACCTCACGCCGGGAGGATTAACCCTGGCGCAGAGCGAAGCCAATCCCCGTGCCGCCAGGCCCGGCACGCCCGCTACACCAGGCGCGGTAGCGCAAAAGGCAGGCATCTATAACCGTACTTTCCAGGGCGGACTGGTCCACGAAGCGCAGTTTACCCCACGGCTACAGCATGTGCTCTCGGTGTTCGGGGCCAATACTCATTTTGAAAATCCTTTTATCACCAACTATGAAGCGCGGGATGAAAATACCGCCGGCTTCCGCACCTACCTGCAATGGACCAACGATCCGCAGCGCAGCTCGCCGTTCCAATGGAAATGGCTGAACGGCGCCGAGTGGCAGCAAACCACCACCGACGTGATCAATTACGGTAACAAGCAAGGTAAGCGCGATACGGTGATGGCTGCCGATAAGCTAAAAGCGGATCAGTACTTTTTCTTTACCCGCTTCCAGGCCAATGTGAGCGCATTTACCTTTGAGGCAGCGGCCAGTTTAAATTATTATGGTTACCGCTACAACAGCAACGGGCACACGAAAATCAACTTCACGCCGCAGCTGATGCCGCGCTTCTCGCTGTCGTACCTGTTTACGCCACAGGTAACAGGCCGTATTACGGTTAGCAGGGGCTATTCCCCACCGGCTACGGCAGAAGTTCGTGCATCCGACAACGTGATCAACACGGCGTTGCAACCCGAAACCGGCTGGAACTATGAAGCCGGTGTACGCGCGGCTTCCCGTAACCACACGGCAACAATCGATGCGGCCTTCTTTTATTATAAAATGCAAAATGCCATTGTGCTCCGGCAGCACGACAATGGCGAGGAGTTTTTTACCAATGCCGGCGGCGTTCAGCAGAAAGGGATAGAGGTACAGGGCATGTGGTGGCTGATGAAGCCACGTAACGGCGGTGTGTTACGCGGCATCCGGTGGCAGGAAGGGTATACGCTGAGTGACTTCCGGTTTAACCACTATGTAAGTGCTGATGGGAAAGACTATTCGGGGAATGCACTCACCGGTGTGCCGCAGCATGTGCTGGTGAGCAGTTTGTTGTGGCAGTTCCCTGCGGCAGTGTCGTTATATGCGCAGCATACTTTTACCAGCAGCATACCGCTAAACGACGCCAACAGCGTGTATGCCGGCGGTTATCATTTGCTGCAGGCCAATGTGAGCTGGAAACTGCCGCTGCGTTCGCGTTGCAGCATCCGCTTGCGCGCGGGCGCCGATAACCTGCTGAACGTAAACTACAGCCTGGGCAACGATCTTAACGCCTTTGGCGGCCGTTATTACAATCCTGCGCCGGGCAGGAATTATTTCGGCGGCATCAGTATGCAGTTATAGTAATGATATGTCTACAACCACAGATAATGCAGCGGAACAACATTCCGCTGCATTTTTTTTGTCCGGTTGGGGAAGATAATGACCGTAGTGTGAAGGGACATCCTCATGGGAGATTACTCCTGTGCAGCAGCTTCCGCGCCGTGGCGTCAAAAAATCCTATCACAGCGGGGCCTGACGTTAACATCTGTGTATTTAACAAAAGCGGCATAGAATTGTAATAAGTGAGTAAGCATTAACAAGAAGATGAATTCTACCAACGGAAAATCGGATAAGCCGGTCATAACCGCAAAAATTGATGGCTTTTTTCTCCAGTTTTATCATATCGCCGCCTTTATAGGTCGCTTTTTCAGGGAGGCATTCCGGCCTCCTATTGAGTGGGGCGAGTTTGTGCGGCAATGTTACCAGGTGGGGTATAAGTCGCTGGCCCTTGTTACGGTAACGGGGTTTATCACCGGCGTGGTGTTTACGGAGCAGTCCCGTCCTACTTTATCGGAGTTCGGGGTTACTGCGTGGCTGCCGTCGCTGGTGGCTATTGCGGTGGTGAGAGCGCTGGCGCCGCTGATCGCGGCCCTGATCTGCGCAGGTAAGGTGGGCTCGAGCATCGGCGCAGAGCTGGGATCGATGAAGGTAACAGAACAGATTGATGCGATGGAGGTATCTGCCATTAACCCTTTCCGTTACCTGGTGGTTACCCGCGTCATTGCCATGACGGTTTGTTTGCCTCTGCTCATGTTTTATAACGCCCTCATAGGTTGTTTGGGTTCTTACTTTGATGTACATGCGCACGAACAAACCAGCCTGGTATCGTTTTTTGATAACGCCTTTGCGCAGATCACTTTCCTGGATTATACCACCGCTCTTACTAAAGCTATCCTGTACGGGTTTACCATTGGCATTGTGAGTTGTTACCAGGGTTTTAATGCAAGCCAGGGCACCACGGGCGTGGGTAAGGCAGCGAATGTATCCGTTATTGTATCCATGTTCCTGATATTTATAGAGGAAGTAATTATTGTTCACGTGTTTAATACCATCCGCTAGTCATGAAAACAAATGGTCACCAGATAGATATGAATGAAACCGTGATCAGTATCCGGAACCTTTATAAGTCTTTTGGAGAGAAGCATGTACTACAGGGAATCGACCTGGATCTTCATAAAGGCGAAAATGTGGTCGTGCTGGGTCGTTCCGGTACCGGTAAATCGGTGCTGATAAAAATTATCATCGGGCTGCTGCGACCAGACGCAGGTACTGTGAATGTATTGGGGGAAGAGGTGGATCAGCTGAAAGAAGCCGAGCTGCGTGCATTGCGGCTGAAGGTGGGGTTCTCTTTTCAGAGCAGCGCCCTGTATGATAGCATGACGGTAGGGGAAAACCTGGCCTTTCCGCTGAAACGTAATCAGCGCGATATGACCAAAGAGCAGATCCGGAAAACGATCGACATTGTACTGGAAGCCATCGGGCTACCGGAAACCATTAACCAGATGCCGTCGGAGCTGTCGGGTGGCCAGAAGAAAAGAATTGGCATTGGCCGTACCCTCATCCTGCGGCCGGAAATTATGCTGTATGATGAACCCACTGCTGGTTTGGACCCTATTACCAGCATGGAGCTGAACAAACTGATCATCGCTGTGCAGGAAAGATTCAATACCAGTTCTATTATTATTACCCACGATCTTACCTGTGCCAAGGAAGTGGGCGACCGGGTAGCAGTGATGGATGAAGGGAAATTTATACGGCAGGGAAGTTTTGAAGAAGTATTTAACGAGAAGGACGGACTTATTAAAAGTTTTTACGACTATAATTTTATACAGTAAGTTATGGAAGCAGGAAAAAAACGCGCTGTCATTGTAGGCATCTTTGTATTTGTGGGGCTGGCCATTTTTGTAACCGCCGTGATGATGCTGGGCAAGCAACAGAAACTATTCAGCAAGTCCATCCAGGTGAAGGCTTATTTTAAAGATGTGAACGGGTTGTCCGTAGGCCGCAATATCCTGTACTCCGGTGTAAAGATCGGTACGGTGAAAAAGATCAGTTTTGTGAGAACCAACCAGATCCTGGTGTTGATGAATATCGATGAAAGCTCGCAGGAGTTTATCCATAAAGATGTAGAGGCCCGTATCAGCTCTGAGGGCCTGATGGGTAATAAGATCGTGATGCTGACTGGCGGTACGCCCAACATGCCGGTAATAGAAAACGGCGATCAGCTGCATGTGGTCAGCGGTTTAAGCACCGAAGAAATTATGAGTACCTTGCAGGTAAACAATAAAAGCCTGGTGGAAATCACCGACAACCTGAAAGTGATCACCAAAGGCATTGTAGACGGGAAAGGCACTTTAGGGAAATTGATTACCGACGATACTGTTTACAAAGATCTGAATGCCACCATGGCCGGCTTGAATGCCGCGGTGGTAAATACCCGCAGGCTCACCGGGGCTTTATCTTTATATGCGGCCAAGCTGCAAACCAAGGGCGTATTGTCCAACGACCTGGTAACGGATACGGTGGTATTTGCGCAACTTCGTGCAGCCGTTACCGAAATGAACAGCGCAGCGCTCAACGCCAATCAAACCGTGCAGGAGCTACGGCAGGCCAGTGCAGGAGTGCGGGCCAACCTGGATGATCCGGAAGCGCCGGTGGGCATGCTTTTAAAGGACACCCTGCTGGCGGATGCCTTTAAAGAAACGATCTATAACCTCGAAAGCAGTACCCAGAAACTGGATACCAATATGCTGGCCTTACGGAACAACTTCCTGTTCCGCGGTTATTTCCGGAAACAGGCAAAGCGGGAAAGAAAAGCACAGAAAGAAAAAGAAAAGGCGGAGCGCCAGGCGCAGAAATAACTACGCCCACTTCCACTGATTTCATATCAATGTCCTTTTTTGGAGAAGGCAGTAATAGGCGTGAGATCCACTTTCCGGAACTCCACTTCAGAACCTTCCGCCTGCAGGGCGATTTGTCCTTTGCTGGCAGTAGCATTGGTGCCATAGTTCACCAGGTCGCCGTTTACCCATACTTTAATGGCGTTGCCTACGCATTCCACGATCATCGTGTTCCATTCCTTCAATGCTTTTTCGGAGCCATCGGTGAGGTTGATGATGCGGCGCTTTTTACCATCTACAGCTCCCCATTCGCTTTTCGGTCCCCTGCGTTTTTCCATATCCGGTACGGTGATATCTTCACCTATGCACCAGAAATCACCGGCATCCTGGTTTTGCAATTGTACTTCGATGGACTTCGGGAACATATCATATAATACCCGTGGCGTAGAAGCGAACACCAGTACACCGCAGTTGCCTGGTTTGGCCGGGAAGCGGTATTGCACCTCCAGCCGGAAGTTTTCGTAACTGGCATCGGTAATAATGTGCCCCTGTGGGTTAGCCAGGCTTACGAAAACGCCGTCCCTTACAATGAACGGGCTTTTCACGTTCGGATCTTTATCCATGGCAGGAACATCAATATGCCACCCACTGAGGTCCTTAAAGTTAAAGAGGCTGCGCGTTTGTGCATTCGCGTTAGCCATGCCAGCCAGCAATGCAGCGGCCGTGAGGACAGGGAAAATATACTTCTTCATGAACTAAATATAATAAATTCCACGCGAAGGTTGTCTTACTCAGGATTAAACTTATTTCACTGATTACGCTGATTTGATCACTTTGTGATTTTAACAGATTCGGGGAGATAAAAGCGGAGACGCGGATTTTGTCTTACTCGCTGATTACGCTGATTATACTGATTTTTGGATTTTGTTTTTTTGATTTAAAATGATTGGGGAGATATAAGCGAAAATATCCGCTTATATCTCCCCGAATCTGTTAAAATCACAAAGTGATCAAATCAGCGTAATCAGTGAAATAAGTTTAATCCTGAGTAAGACAACCCTCGCTGCACCCTGCTAATTAAGGACCAACTCGACCACAGGGATTTCCACGTTGGGTTGTTTGTCAGGCAAGTTTAGTGTGATGTTGTTGCCATCAGTGGTGAATTTTACTTCTGAGTTGTCGTGCAGCAGCTGGGCATATTTAATTTTGCCTTTGTATTGCGGTAGCTGGAGGCGGTTGTTGTATTCCAGCAGGTGTACGTACAATCTTTTGGTGGTGGGATTGTAGGTGAGCATGGTGTTTTTGGGCGTTTCGAAAGTCTCCGGTGCGTAGGTGCAGCCGTAGATGGATTCGCTGTTGCCTTTCATCCAGTCGCCAATGTTGCCGAGGGCGCTTTGTGCGCGGTAGTCGAACAGGCCGCGGGCGGTGGGGCCTACGTTGAGGATGAGGTTACCGCCTTTGCTTACGGAGCCGATGAGAAGTTCCAGCAGCTGGTGGGTGCTTTTCCAGGAGTTTTCATCGCGGTAGTAGCCCCATGAGCCGGAGAAGGTTTGACAGGTTTCCCATGTTTTGCCGCGGTATTGTGCCAGCTCTTCCACCTTTACCTGTTCGGGGGTGAGGAAGTCGGCGCCATCTTCATATTCCTCGAGGTTGAGGCGGTTGTCCACGATGATGCCGGGTTGCAGTTTGCGGATCATTTTCAGGAGATTTACCGCGTCCCAGTCGTCTTTGCCTTTCCCGTTTTTGCCGGGATAGGAGAAGTCGAGCCAGAGGATATCCACTTTGCCGTATTGGGTAAGCAGCTCCGTGATCTGGTTGCGGAGATACTGGCGGTATTTGTTCATGTCTTTGCCTTTGTTGAGGCGTGCGTAGGTGCTGTCGGCGCCGTTTTCCACCCGTTGCGGATGTACGCCATCGATGGTGAAATCGGGATGGTGCCAGTCGATCAGCGAGTAATAGAACCCTACTTTGATGCCTTCTGCGCGGAAGGCATTTACAAATTCCCGTACCAGGTCGCGGTGGGCTTTGGTGTTGGTGGCTTTATAATCGGTGTACCTGGAGTCAAACAGACAAAAGCCTTCATGGTGTTTGGTGGTGAGTACGGCGTACTTCATGCCCGCGGCCTTTGCCCGCTTTGCCCAGGATTTCGGATCAAACTGGTTGGGGTTAAATAAGTCGAAATAATTCTGGTATTGTTCGTTGGTAAGTCTTTCGTTATGTTTCACCCATTCGTGCCGGGCGGGCATGGCGTACAGTCCCCAGTGGATGAACATACCGAAGCGATCGTGTGTCCACCAGGCCATGCGTTTTTCTTTTTCGGCGGGTGTTTCATGTCCGATCCATTTTTTTTCCTGCGCCTGCAGGGTGATGAGTGGGCTGCATAACAGCAGGATGATCCCTAATTTCCTAAGTTGTTTGTTCATGATGCAATTGCTATTTATCTCTGATCAGTAATACGTTGCTTATCCGGATGGTTTGTTCCGCGGGATTGGAAAAGGTGCCGGTGAATCCTAAGGTTACGGTGGTAGTGGCTGTTAGCGTGAAGGCAACAGAGGCGTATTTGTTGTTGTTGTCTACAATCCTTGCTGCGCCCAATGCCGTATTTACCTGGTCTACATCCGGTAAGGCGTTGCCTTGGGCTACTAACAGCCAGGTGTTTTCCAGGGTGTTATCTATATTGGAGACGGCTGCTTCGAAGCGGTATTCACCTGCCGGCAGGGTAATGGTCTGGTAAATTTTGCCGTTGGTGATAGGGCCGTTGCCCCAGATCCACATGGTGAGCCTGCCGGTGCCGTCGATATTATCATAGGTACCGTTCCTGGATGCTTCCGCGTTGTATTGCCAGTCTTTCACCTGTCCGAAGCGGCCGCTAAACGGTTTGGTATCGTCCAGTACGAAAGGGTTGCCCGGGTTACGTATATACGTTGCTGTGATATTCTCTTTTACGCCTTTTGTTTCATACGGGGTGTGAAAGGTATCTACCGACAATTTATCCGGCATGTACAAGGTACGGTAACGGAAGGTGCTCATGGAAAGATAGTTGTTAAGAACGGTTACCTGGCCTTCCGCTTCTGCGGCAATAACGGTGTCATGTGCTACATTGTCGGCGGTGGTGTATTGCAGTTGCATACCGATGATACCGCCGGTGGTGTCGATGTTGGCCCAGCTTATTTCCGCGTTGCCGTCTTTCATTTCCGCGTTGCTGAAGGCCCTGGTCAGCAGGGCATCTTCATAAAAACTACCATATACGAAACCGGTGGCTTCTGATCTTACGGAGGTGTTGCCGTCGCGGTCGAAGTTATACACTTCAAACGTATAGGCCCGTTCCTCGAGATTATTGATAACGTAGCGGATGGTGTCTACGCCGCTGGTGCGTTTAATATCGAGCATAGCGGAGTCCTTGTGGTTGTTCCAGTAGATTTTTGCGCGGCTGATCTTTGGATCGGAGATCAGGAGCCACGACAGCTGTACGCGGTTGCGGCCTGAATGTACCAGCAAGGAATCTGCTTTACCGGTGTAAAGGATTTCACCGTTGCCCAGGTATTTTTTATAATCGCTTTGTTTGGTGCAGGCGCTGATGGCTGTCAGCAGTACACTATATAATATGATAGAATGAAGGATGCGCATAAATTTTGTTTTAGGTAGATGATCATCATTTGTCGTTACCCCAGAACTTCATTTCCTGGATGTTGGCGGCGTATCCGCCGTCGGTCCAGGTACGGAGTATTTTCACGCGGATATACCTTACGCGTGGTGCATCCAGTGGTACGGTCATTTGTTCGCCGGCGATGCTGGCGTCTATGTCGTCCTGTGTTTTTTGTCCTACGGGCAAGCCGGAAGGCTTGATTACAGTATGTTCCACGAGGCGGGTCCAGCTGTCCCAGCTGCCATCAGAGGCGGGATTGGTGGAGCCCCATATTTCAAACTTGCGGACGTTGTTCTGCAGGTAGATCCATTCATTGGGGCGTTGCCACAGGGTGATGCGGCTCAGTTGCGCCGTTACGCCGAGGTCGAACGTGATAGACATGGGCATGCCGTCGAGTTTATCTGCCGAGTGCCATAATGTTCCGTTCCATAGGTTGGGGATAGGCAGGCCCCAGCCGTAGTCCACATCTCCCGGTAATTTCACTTCCCTGAAATTTGCTTTATCCAGCAGTTTTTCAAAGATGGGCGTCAGTTCCTGCATAAGGGTATCTGATTGGTTGCCCCATCGGTCTCTCACAAAAAATCCAAACTTTCTCTTTTCTGCTGCGAAGCCCCTGATGGAATAGTTGCCATTTTCGAGTTTGGTATAATGAACATCCGACGAGCTGAATGCGCCCAGGGAATCGGTAGTGAGTGCAACGATGGCGATATCTGCTTTGGTATCATTTTTAAAGCTGATGTTGATACCGCCGAAGTCTGCTTTTATCTCCAGTGATTTGCGTACAATCAGCATGGGCGGCGACAACGGCTTGATGGTCGTTTTTACTGCATCGGAGGCTGTTTCATTACGGCTTACCACATACAGGGCTATTTCGTGGCTGGCGGAGTCGCCAAAGCCATCTACCACGAGGAAGTTATTATAGTAAGAGGATCTTATTTCGCGTTTCTCTCCCGGCCTGATATCATACACGGCCTTTACATACAGGATATCCTTGTTGTCGGGCAGGCTGTAGGTAATTTTTGCGGCGCCTGGCATATTGGTAACGCTGAGATTTGTAATGACGCCAGGTTTTTCTCCGGAGGTATTTACCGGCTCATGTGTTTCTTTTTTGCAGGCGGCTGCCAGCAGTAAGCAGGCAAGCGGCAGGATATATTTATTGATGTTCATGTTGTGCGTTTTTAGTAAATGAAAGATTACCATCCAAAGCCCTGCACCAGTTTTGGATTGTTGAGCAGGTCCCAGTTTTCCAGCGGCCAGAGGTAATTGCGGGTCTGGAATGTTTGCCGGTACAGGGTTCTTACGCGGTAGTAGAACACGGGATCTGACTGGTCCACATCCCAGCCGGTAACCGGTTTGTTCAGTTCTTCCATACTTTTTTTCCAGCGGCGGAGGTCCCAGAAGCGGGCGCCTTCCATGGCGAGTTCTATTAGTCTTTCCTGCTGAACGATCTGGCGGAAACCTTCCTTGGTCTGGTATTTTCCGGGTTGCCTGGAGTAGGCCGTCCATGCGGCTTGTACGCCTGGTAATCCTGCGCGGGCCCGTACTTTATCGATGTAGGTAAAAGCTGCGGGTTGCGGGCCTTCTGCTTCATTCAGTGCTTCTGCGTACAGCAGGTACAGGTCGGCGAGTCGCATTTCCGGCCAGGGGTGGGTTTCTACAAAGAGGCCCTGTCCTTCGAGGATTTCATTTTTCCAGTTCACCAGTTTTTTGGCGAAGTAGCCGGTAGTGTTATTATCGTAAATATTTTTCCGTGTTTGCCATTGACCTGCTTTGGATTCTATATGGAACATTTTCTTTTGCATCATCCATATGGCTCCGTCGAATGCGAGATCTGCGTAGAAGCGGGGCTCGCGGTTGAAGTGCATGGCGGCGGTGGTATATCCTTCCTGTATGAGTTCTCCCTCTGCTTTCACGGCTGTTCTGAGTTTCAGGCGACCGGCATAGTCGAAGGTTTTATCTTCGTTCATGGGCACGCCTTTGTCGGTATAAAATTGCTCTGCTATTTTCATGGTGGGCGCCAGGCTGCCGAGTACCGATTCGTTGCCTATGCGGGCAGGATCAAGGCGGGGCATAGCCTGCCGTTGTATTTCATAGGTGTTTACACTGGGATTAGCCCAGATGATTTCCGGGTTCCATTGTTCGCAGGTGCTGTTGCGGATAGACATTTGCCGGGTGAGTGTATCCGACAACGTTACCCCCAGCTCGCTGAAGGTATAGAGCAGCATGCTGGTGCGTTCGCATGCGTCGATGGCTGCTTTACACGCATCGGCGGCCACTTTCCATTTGTTGGCATCGAAGGCGGTATTGAACAAAGGTACGCCGTTGGCGTTTTTGAAAGCGGTGTAATCGATGTTGCCGTTGTACAGGGGGCTGGCAGCGGTTACCAATATGCGCGCTTTGATGGCGAGTGCAATCGGTTTGGTGATGCGTCCCAGTTCTGTAGACCTGTCGGCAATAATTTCCGGCAACCCGGCTGCGGCGGTGTCCAGCAGGTGCGAGATATAGTTGAATACGGTATCCACGTGTTCGCGCGGCACTTTAGTTTCTTCGGCGGTGCTGGGAAATGGGCAGGTTGTACCGGATCACGGGAACGGGGCCGTATTGGCGGAGCAGCAGCCAGTGGTAATATGCTTTAAGGAACATCACTTCTGCACTCCAGCGGTCTACTTCACTCTGGCGCATGTCTACCACTTTATGGATATTTTCCAGGAAGATGTTACAGTCGCGCAGCGCCTTGTAATACCATCCCCAGGTGGACATATACACGTTGTTGGCGCTCTGGAAGCCCTGTGCCACCTGCCAGGGTGTTTCGCTGGTGCTGTAAGGGCGTACCATCCAGAATTCGTCGCCGGCCACGAGGGCAGGATTCGTGGAGAGGTCCGCACTGTTGGGAAGATAGGAGTAACAGGTAAAGAGGTATTTTTCTGCTTCTGCGCGCATGGTAAAAGCGTTGTCGATAGTAGCCACGTTGTCGGGTACTACATCAAGGAATTTTTTACAGGAAGCGGCAGAGAAAAGGAGTATGCATAATCCGCACCATTGCAGGTACCGGCGTATATTGAGCGTATTGGTATGTTTCATATTTGCACAGTTAAGCGGTGAATCAAAGTCCCAGGGTTATTCCCATATTAATAACCCTTTGTACCGGGTAGCCAAGCCCGTTGCCTCCCATTTCGGGATCCCAGGTTTTAAATTTGCTGATCGCAAAAAGATTGGAGGCGTTGGCGTAGATGCGTGCGTTGGTCATGTGTACGCGGTCCAGCAGGCGTTTGGAAAAGGTGTATCCCATTTCGAGGGATTTTAACCGGAGGAAGTCGCCGCTGCGCATCCACCAGGTAGACGTTTGATTGTTGTTGTTCACAAAGTAGTCGCTGAGGCGTGGCCACATGGCGTAGAGGTTGCGGTTACTTTCGCTCCAGTGATCATCCGCAATGGCTTGTAACAGGCCATGCTGGCCGCCTTCGTTCAGCACAAACGGTGAAATTTGGTAAGAGCTGATAAAGAAGGAAGAACGGGCAGATCCCTGGAAGAAAAAGCTAAGGTCCAGTTGTTTGTAACCAAAAGAAAACCCGAAGCCATAAGTGATTTCCGGTGTGGTAGGTAACCCGATGGGCACCGCATCGGAGCTGTTGATTTGCCCGTCGCCGTTTACATCATGGTATTTGATATCTCCGCCCATTACTGCCTGTCCCCAGTTCTGGTAGGCCGAATTGGCTACTTCCTGTTCATCTACAAATAACCGTTCTGCAATATAACCCCAGCTTTGGGAAAGGGGATGTCCTACCCGCGAGCGGTATTCTTCCGGGTAAATGGGTTCCTCATTTACGAGCAGCTTGCTGGTAGCGTAGGTGAAGTTACCGCGGAACTGTACGAAGGAGTTGTTGTTGAAACTTTTCGTATAGTCGACCGAGAGATCCACGCCTTTACCGGAGGCTTCGCCAACGTTTGCCTGTGTGGCGGCATTGAGCCCCATGGTGCTGGGAATGGTACTCCGTGTCATGAGGATATTTTTCCGGTTTTCCTGGTATACGTCCAGGGTGATGTTCATGGCGTTGAAGAGGCCGACCTCCATACCGAGGTTTGTTTTGTATGATTTTTCCCAGGTGATGTCGCGGTTCTCATAACGGTTCACGGATACGCCATTGCGGTAGTAGCTTCTTCTTTCTCCGAAGGAGGCGCCTTTGGAATTGTCGTTCATATTTACATCCGACAGGTAGAAGAAGCGGTCGTCTTCATTTCCGATCTGGTCGTTACCTACCAGTCCGTAGGTGGCGCGGAGTTTCAGTTTATCGATTGTTTTGGAGAATGGTTTAAAGAACGCTTCGTTTTGAAGGTTCCAGGCGATACCGGCGGAGGGGAAGAATCCAAAGCGGTGGTTGCTGGCGAATCTTTCGGAGCCATTGTATCCAAAGTTAAATTCTGCAAGATAGCGGCTGTCGTAGTCGTAGGTAAACCTGCCGGACACGCCCTGGTTGCGGTGTGGCAGGGATGTTTGCAGTGTACCGGCGTTGGCGGTGAGGTAGTTGCGTACCAGGCCGATGAGCATACCGGACACGTTATGTACTTTATTGAACTGCTGGTTGTAGTTAACCGCAGCTTCCATATAAGCCGTAGTGTTCAGCACTTTATTGCCGGGTTCATAGCCCAGGTATTCGGTACCATTGGTGTTGAGTGAAGTGAGCACCGGTTCTTTTGTGAACTGATCATACCTCATGGTATAAAAGTAAGGGGTGTACCTGCGCGTTACATCGAAGTAGGAGTAACGTTCTGTATAACCCATCATGCGCGCGGTGAGGCCGGGAAGCAGGAATTTCAAGTCCTGTTTCAGTTCCAGTTGTACCAGCAGTGTAGAGGTGTTGTATTGCTGGTAACCGGAAACGGAGTTGGCGTAAGGGTTATTATAGAGGTTACTTCCGTTGCCGGGCAGGCTGGGGGAGCCTGGTTTGATGGCGTTACCAAACAATGGATGTTTTAATTGCGGTGCATAGCTGGCGGGATAAACAGCGGGGAACATTACGGGGTTGGCCCATATAGTTTGTGAAAAGAGCCCTGCGCCGCCGCCTACTGGTCCGTTATAATCATCGAACTGGCCGTAGGTACGTACAATTGCCTGCGAAGTGGGGGTGAGGTTAATGTTTACGTTGGAGCGGAGCGAATAGTTTTTTAGTTTGATGTTGCTGTTGAAATTATTCCGCTGATCAACGTTTAGCACGCCATTGTCGACGTTATAAGTACCTGCAATATAGAACTGGGCTACTTTTCCGCCGCCTTTCAGGTTGAAGTTAGTGCGTTGGTTGACGGTGTAGTCTTTGATCAGTTGTTCGATCCAGTTATTATTCGGATACAGCAGCGGATCATCGCCGGCGGCAGTATGGTCTATTTTAGATTGGGAGTATTGAACATCCTGCAGCGGAAACCTGGTGAGCACGGCTTCATTGGCCAGTTTCATATAGGTGATGTTGTCTGCAAACTGGAAGTTGCGGGTATTGCTGGAGATGGAGTTTTCGAAGCGTACATTAAAAGATGTTTTTGCTTCCACGCCGGATTTGGTCGTTACCAATACCACGCCGTTAGCGCCCCTGGCGCCATAGAGGGAGGATGCGGTGGCATCTTTCAGAATAGAAAACCCGGCGATATCATCCGGCTGCAGGCGGGCGAGGTCGTTGGTGCTGGATTCCATTCCATCTATGAGGATGAGCGGATCCACTTTACCGGTGCCGAAAGTGGTGATACCGCGTATAAAGAAGCTGGCGTTGTCCCTGCCGGGTTCCCCGCTGCGCTGGTAGGATATTACACCAGACAGGCGGCCTGCGAGCATGGTAGTAAGATTGCTGGTAGGGCCTTTCAGTTCTTTTGGATTGATGCTGGTTACCGCGCTCACCATACTGGTTTTTTTCTGGGTGCCATAGGCTACCACCACCACTTCACCTACATCCGATACTTTTTGCTGCATCGTTATTTTCAGGAGTTTGTCGTTTTTTACCTGTACTGTTTGCGGCTGCATACCGATCATGGTAAAGAGGAGGCTATCGCCCACATTGGCTTCTATGGTGAAGATACCCAGTTCGTCGGTGAGGGCGTTGGTGCGGGATGTTTTATTAACAACGGATACGCCTACCATGGGGGTGCCGCTGTTTTCCGTTACCTGTCCTTTTATTTTTATACGCACCGTGCCGGTGGGAACGGTGGAGGCGATGAGGGGTTTCTTTTTAAGGATAATTGTTTTTTTAACGATGGTCCAGGTGAGAGGCTGGTCCCGGAAGATGTCGTCCAGCAGGCGCTCCAGGGGTACATTGTCCTGTGAGCAGTTAACCGGTTTGGCATTTTCCACCATTTGCAGGTCAAATACAAATACATACCCGGTTTGCTTCCTGATAGATTTAATCACTTCCGTGAGGGGGGCTGCTTTTACGTGCAGCGTAACGGGCTGCGCATAGCCGGTGGCGTGGGCCTGGAGAACGGCGGCGAGCAGCAGCAGAAAGGTTAGTTTCATAAAGCATAATAGTTTTTGGTTCGATGAAACATGCCACCAGTTATGGCGGACTTTCAGAGAAGTTTGCATCATTTTTTACTGCGATTTAGCATGTTATTAAGGTTGATAACGTAACAGGAACATAAGGGCATAGCTACGCCAGTGCGAGCAGGCCGCTGGTAATTATTCACTGCCGGTAAATAGCTTTAAATGTTAAGCTGTCGTTGATTTTGGCTGACTTATTTCTTTTTTCATAACTAAAAATGCGCGTGGTGTTAAGGACTTACTGTAATTGTTTTATCGTTGATGTTGAAATGAATACTGCCGGTTAATTCCAGTTGTTGCAAAATATCTTTCAGGCTGTCGTGGCGAGAGAAGGTGCCGGCGAACGCTTTATTTGTCAGCTCGCCTTCATAGATAAACTGCACATCGTACCAGCGGGCCAGTTCGCGCATAATGCTTTTGATGTTACCATTGAATTCGAAGCGGCCTTCTTTCCAGGCGATTGCTGCCTCTACATCAGCATTACTGATGCTGATACCATGATGATCGCGGTTTACGAGCGCCTGCTGGCCGGGTTTCATTTGCCGTACGGTATTTCCGCTGATGATGTTTACGGCGCCTTCCAGCAGGGAGGTGCAGATGTTTTGTTCTTCTTCATATGCCATCACATTAAAGTGGGTACCCAGTACTGCTATTTTCATGTTGTTGGCTTTTACAATAAAAGGCTGACTGGCCTGATGCGCTATTTCAAAATATACTTCTCCCTGGATGGTTACTTCGCGGGTGCTGTCGGTGAATGCGGTGGGGAAACGGATGGAAGAGGCGGCGTTGAGCCATGCTTTGGTGCCATCGGGTAATATTAACTGGTAGGTACCACCTTTATTAGTATAGAGGGTATTGATGGTAGGCGTGATGGTGGCGCTACTGTTATAGGCAAGGGTGTTGCCTTTGCGGGCAACGGATACGCCGGATTGCACATCTACTGCTTCATCTTTATGTTGTTCCAGGTCGATCACCGCGCCATCGCCACGTACCAGGCGGGCGTGTTCCTCTTTACGGGCAGGAGCGTGGTTGCTGGCAACGGCCGTATTAACGGCGCTGCTTTTCACATATAGTTTATAGCCAGCCAGTGCGAGTACGCCGAGCACGCAGGCGGCTACGGCCGCGCGTTTCCATACTGCTATCCTGCGCACAGGGGCCGGCTGTGGCTCGCTGTTGCTGGTTTGCATGATCTGTTGCAGCATGTTGGCGGCGGTATCGTCCGGCATGGCGCTGCTGTCCTCATCTGCCTGCAGGAGCAGTTCATCGAGTAGTTCTTTAAGTTCTTCGTCATGTGTTGATTGCTCCATCAGGAGCATAAACTCCTTTTTTTCTTCCGGTGTGTATTGCCGGCTATAGTAACGATCAAACAGGTATCTGAATCGGGATACTGTCATGAATAGCGATTTGAATAAGGAGACTATAAAAAGAAGCACATGGGTTAGTGCTTTTAAAAAAAAATATTTAACTGTAAATCCAAACCAGGAGAAGGAAGGTGTTGAGGTCCATGCGGGTGAGGCAAAATGCGCGGATAGAGCGCATGGCATTGGCCAGGTGTACTTTAATGGTTTCGGGGCTTAGCTGGAGGCGGTCGGCGATTTCATTTCTTTTCAGGCCTTCTTCCTTGCTGAGTTTATAGATCAGTTCCTGTTGGGGTGGAAGCTGGGCGATGGCATGTTGCAGGATCTGTTCATATTCTTTATGGATGACATGAACGTCTCTTACATCCGGTACGATGGCGGCCGACAGCTCGGATTCCATGAGCTGTTCACGGGCCAGCAGCTTCATGGACGTGAAAATATGATTGCGGGTAGTGGTAAAGAGATATGCTTTGAAGTGACTGATTTCATGGAGTTCATACCGCTTGAGCCACATCTTCAGAAAAACATCCTGTACAATATCCTCAGCTTGTGACGTAGAATTGAGCAGGCGGAAGGCAATTGCGTATATGCGGTGACGGTAGTGATGGAATACACCCGCAAAGGCATGATCGTTGCCCTGAGCGAGGCTCAACAAAAGTTCCCTCTCATTGTAAGTATTTATTTCCATACGTGGTTACAAGTAACCCCAAATTACTTGATTTCCAGATAGCTTGTTAGCCGTAAATTCGCCGCGATTAATATTATTTTAGCTTTTAATAAACGCAGCGGAACTTTGTCCACTGCGTTTACTAAAAGATTTAAAAAGTTACATGCCGCCGCTCCCGGCCCTTACCGTCGCCAAAGGTTCCGGGATAGCCCAGCGGTGCCGTTGGACATGAGGAAAAGTTCACATGGCGCCTGCTATTCCGAAATGATTTAAATTAGCGGTTTAATATTATATAAGGACGATTAAATGTGACCAGGATTTATGGAAATAGCAAACGACGCAACATACCAGGCCGCTGCGAAGGTGGCCGGAACGATAGAAGCACATTTTAAGAAACATCTTTGCGCTGCGAAGGAGAATGGAGAAGATGATCTCGCCACTGTGCCGGCAGCCTGGCAGGTGGAAAAGATCATTGACGTGGCCTTTTGGGCCAGCTTGCGCAAGGAAGAAGGGAACGCCATCCGGATTTCCCTGGCGTTTTTGCCGCCTTCACAGGCCGGCAAGCCCCTGCTTTTTGAGAAACCCCTGCTGCTCACGCCGCAGCTGCTCACCAAACTGGCGCCGGGCGTGGAACGCCCCGGCATTCATATTGGCGTATGGCCGGTGGGCGATGAGTTGCACGTATGGGGCACTACTATAAAATTACCCAACCTCTGTTTTGTATTGGATGTATCGGAACCGGGATTGCTGGTAGTAAAACACCGCCGTGCCGCCGGATTGGGCAAGTTTACCAATGTGGCCATGCTTCGTGGCGACCAGGTGAAGGTGGTGAACGAAGACAGCGGGTTGCTGCCCGACAGTCCGCCGATTCTGAAATCCCTGCTGGGCTTAACGCCTTCCTGTTTATGGAACAACAGCGTGAATGTATTGATACAAATTGCCGTGTCGATGCGTGCGCACAAGCGGGGTGGTATTTTGCTGGTAACGCCTTCCAACAGCGACGCCTGGCGCGAATCTATCATTCACCCGCTTCAATATCCCATCAGCCCTGCCTTTTCAGGGGTGGCCGATTTGCTGCGCTATGACGGGAAAAGCGTGACCGAAATTTTCTGGCAGAATGCACTTCGCCGCGAAGTGGAGAATATCACCGGGCTTACCGCTGTAGACGGCGCCACTATTGTAAACGACCAGCAGGAGTTACTGGCTTTTGGCGCTAAGATTACCCGCGCCAAAGATGCCTGGCCCGTTGATAAAGTATTGCTGGCCGAGCCGATAGAAGGCGGCGTGCCTACGCTGATACATCCGTCTGCCATCGGGGGAACGCGGCATTTGTCCGCTGCGCAGTTTGTGCACGACCAGCACGATTCACAGGCGCTGGTAGCCTCGCAGGATGGATACTTTACGATATTCTCCTGGTCGAACCAGCAGCAGCTGGTACAGGCGCACCGGATCGATATCCTGCTGATATAACTTACTTTGCAGCCTCTTATGCACAGATACTTCATTATTAACAAGCCTTTTTGATATGGTGTCGCAGTTTGTCAGCTCTCACGATGTGAGGTTGCTGGGGGAGCTGCCGTTTGATTTCCCGGAGGGAACCCATGCCATTGGGCGGCTGGACAATCATTCCGAAGGGCTGCTGATATTGACCACCAATAAAAAGGTGACGCGGTTGTTGTTCCAGGGGAAGGTACCGCATGAAAGAACGTATCTCGTAAAAGTAAAAGGGGAGATGAACGAGGCCACCCTGCAACGTTTGAAAGAAGGGGTGCCTATTTGCGTGGGGGAAGGCGAGGAGTACATTACCACGCCGTGCCGCGTGGAAATAGTAACGCGCCCGGAGGGACTGTTTGATCACCCGCGGGAGTTGCCTATTAAAGTACCGCATACCTGGCTGCTGATCACGTTAACCGAAGGGAAATTTCATCAGGTGCGTAAAATGGTGGGAGCGGTGCATCACCGCTGCCAGCGGCTGATCCGCGTGTCTATCGAAAACCTGTTGCTGGGAGACATGCAACCCGGCGAAGTAAGGGAACTGCGGGAAGCCGAGTTTTTTGAACTGCTGAAGATCACAGATTATAAAGATTAACATCTGTCAGAGATGAATATAGCTGCATGATAAGTGAAGATCCCATTAGTTTGGGGCCTTGTTTCTTATTAGGTTTGCCCTTTGGACATCATGCTTTAATGAGATTTTTTATGAAGAAGATTTTTTTGCTTGCAGGGGCTTTGTGTTTACTGATGCAGGCTACTTTTGCGCAATCTGAGCGCTATCCCTTAATTCCTTATCCGCAGCAACTGGAGGCCAGGACCGGCTCATTTGTAATTACACCTGCTACCAAACTGGTGTTGCCGGCCAACCGGGCGCAATTTTCTACCGAAGCGGCGCAGCTGCAATCTTTATTTGCGCAGGCATTGGGAGCATCCTTGCGGGTAACAAAGAAGCCCGTGAAGGGCGCCATTGTGATGCAGCAGAATCCTGCGCTTGCCGGCGAGGAAGATTATACGATGGACGTGAGTGAGCAGCAGTTGCTGATCACCGCCCGCACACCGGCAGGATTTTTCCGTGCCATCCAAACATTAAGACAGCTGATGCCTGCTTCCATTGAAGGAGCACATGCGGCGGCGTTAAAAAGCATCGCCATCCCGGATATGCTGGTGAAAGATCACCCGGCCTACGGCTGGCGTGGGATGCACCTGGATGTATCGCGTCATTTCTTCTCTGTTGATTATCTTAAAAAATACATCAACCTGCTGGCATTATATAAAATGAATAAGCTGCACCTGCACCTGACCGATGATCAGGGCTGGCGCATAGAAATAAAAAAGTACCCGTTGCTTACTTCACAGGGCGCCTGGAGGGAATTTAATAACCAGGATTCTGTTTGTATGAAGATGGCCGCTACCAATCCGGACATGGTTATTGATACGCAGCATATTATTCATAAAGATGGTAAAACGCTGTATGGCGGCTTTTATACGCAGGAGCAGATGAAGGATATAATCCGCTATGCGGCCGACAGGCAGGTGGAAATTATTCCTGAAATTGATATGCCGGGTCATATGATGGCCGCTATCAGGGCATATCCTTTTCTTGCCTGTAGTGGTGAAATAGGCTGGGGCAAGAATTTTTCCACGCCTATTTGCCCGTGTAACGAATCTACTTTTGCTTTTGCAGAAGATGTATTTACAGAAATCGCCGCGTTGTTTCCTTCAAAATATATTCACCTTGGCGCCGATGAAGTAGAGAAAACCAGCTGGGCTGCTTCTCCGTTGTGTGCTGAAGTAATGAAAGCCAACAGCCTGAAAACGGTAGAGGAGCTGCAGAGTTATTTTGTGAAGCGCATGGAAAAGTTTTTCCACTCAAAAGGCAAGGTACTGATTGGCTGGGATGAAATTCTGGAAGGAGGTATCAGTCCTACGGCGGTGCTGATGTACTGGCGCTCCTGGGTGCCGGATGCCCCTGTAAAAGCAGCGCGGCATGGCAACTCCGTGATCATGACACCGGGCAACCCGCTGTATTTCGACGCGGTTCCGGATCGTAATTCCATTTATAATGTATATCATTTTCAGCCGGTGCCAAAAGGTTTAACGGCTGATGAGGCTACGCACATCATGGGTGCGCAGGCGAATATGTGGACGGAATACATTCCTTCGGAGAAACGCGCCGACTATATGTTTATGCCGCGTATGACTGCGCTGGCGGAAGTATTGTGGACGAACCGGAACGAGTACGACCACTATCTGCAACGCCTCAACGAACAATACAAACGCCTGGATGTGCTGGGTGTGCATTACCGTTTACCTGACCTGGACGGTTTTACAGAAGATAACGTGTTTGTAGATGAAGTAACGCTGCGTGTAAAGAAGCCACTAACGGACATGACTATCCGCTATACAACGGATGGCACGATTCCCGGTGAGCAGGCGGCCGTGTTACCGGACAATTATGTGATCCGGGAGCCGCAAACGATCAGGCTGGCGGCTTTCAGTCCCGCGGGCAACCGGGGCGATATTTATACGCTTCGTTACCGCAAAGAAGCCTACCGCAAAGCTACTGTGGTAAAAGATGCGCGGCCGGGTTTGAAGCTGGATTATGTTGAAGGCGCCTACAAAAGCGCTGCAAAGATCAAAGAGCAGGCCGACAGCTCCATGCGTGTGAGCAATGCCATTATTCCGGAAGGAATGGGTAAAGGCGGCGGTCCGTTTGGTGCGCGGGTGTATGGTTATATCAATGTACCGGCTACCGGCATCTACAGTTTTTACCTGACGGCAGATGATGGCGCCATATTATACATCGATGACCAGGAAGTGGTGAACAACGATGGCTGGCATGCGCCGTTGCAGAAAAGCGGGCAGGTAGCGCTGGAGAAAGGATGGCATCCTATTAAAGTAACGTTTGTAGAAGGGGGAGGCGGGTACACGCTGAAGCTGGAATACAGCGTGAACGGCAGTAAGCTGCAACCGGTACCAGACAGCTGGCTGGGAGCGGGGTTATAAAAAATGTTTTTAAGATAAATGGAAGCGGGTGGCTGTTCAGCTATCCGCTTCTTCTTTTTTGGGAAGTAAATTTTTTTGTTATTTTTGATACCATCTATGCGTATCATAAAAATATTCCTGTTCCTGTTAACCTTCAGTCAGGCGGCATTTGCAACAGATGCTGCGTTGGCGAAGATCCTGGCCTCTCTTAGTTCTGAGCAAAGAACGTTATTGTATCAATATGGCACCTTGAATACCTGGGCGAGTCCTGCGGAGGCAGACAGTTTCTGGCGCGTGCATCAGCCGGCGTTGGGGGCTATTTCGCCTGAACAGGGTAAGTTGCTGGCAACAGAGTTGCTAACGAATACTGAACTGACCTACACCATTAAGAAGCCTTCCCGTTTGCAGGCGCTCAGGGGCGTGTTTACCGCTTCGAGGCTGTTGCTGGGGCTGGCGGCGCTGGTAGGGGCTTTTGCGGCCGTGCAGTTGATTGGCCGGTACCTGCCGGGCGCCTGGCAATGGCTGGTGCGGCATCTGTATCCCTTTTACCGGCGGTTATTTTCGCCGCAGATGCTTAGTTGGGAGCTGCTGATAGTAGCGCTGGCGGGCATTTACTGGGGGCCGCTGATCCCGGAGCTGATCATCCGTACCATTGTGATCCACGTAGCGTTGGTGTTGTTTTGGACGCAACTAACGGCCATCCTTACACGCCGTTATTTTGCAAAGCAGTATACGCATATCATCCTGCAGAGTTTTGATCATTATAACACGCCGATGCAGGCTTTTTTATATGTATCTGTGCCGGCGATCCTTACTTCGGCCGCGATATTGTGGGTAATGCAGGTATGCGCGGATGTGTGGTATCCGTATGAGGTGATTGTGCCGGCGATGATAGGGATATTTACGTTGCCGCCATTGCGGAGCATGGAAAAGGCGTTGAGCCGTTTGCTGTTCCCTTTTACCTACGAGCGGTTACGGCCCAAAGATCAGCGTGCAGCCACTTACGTGCTCATTTCCCTGGTGGTATGGGGCGTGTTGTTACTGCTGCCGGTGGTGCTGAAAGAGGCCTTGCTGATGCTGACGATTTTCCTCACAGGCGCCTTGTTGTTTATTTCCATCGCAGACGTGATCCACAGCGGTGGTAAAAATTATATCTGGCTGCAGGTGGTTACACTGGGCTTTCTTTTCGGGGTAGTGGTAACAGGATCGCAACTGGGCATGCTGTTACTTACCTGGACAGGCATGGGCGGGTTGCTGGTGTATTTGCTGATCAAGTACTGGGAGCTGCCGGTAGTGCTGGGTTGGAGCTGGAAGGATAAGAAGGCGTGGGGTGCGCTGGGCATGGCGGTGCTGATATGGGGCATTGCCACATTGATCCGTTCGCGGCCGGAATGGTTTGCGTTATTCCCTAAGATTTAGCGAAGAATTTAATGTAAAAGTGTATTTTTGCGCTCCTTATAGGCACCGCATTTAATTAATTTAAGATACGCGCAGATCCGAAAACGTACTGACAAGGCTTCTCAGGGCCTCCAAGGCGGGAGTAGGGTTTGCGTTTTTTTTGTGTTTTCCCTTTTCTTTTTTTTCTCCGGAGATATTTTTTCGACAGCTAGTACTAACCACGTTGATGGACGATATACCAGTAACGGGGACGTTTTTTTATGAACGGTTATGAATCCCCCGGAAAATGTAATACTTTTATTAACTGTACTTTATACGCTTAATCGATTTATCAAATCACGTTATGGTGAAAACACTCGCATTTTTGGCCCTGCTGGGCATCGGCGGCGGCGCTGTGGCACAACAAAAGGCTCCGTCTTATCCTTTGATCACGCATGATCCTTATTTCAGTATCTGGTCGGCTACCGACGAATTGAATGGCAGCACCACCAAACACTGGACCGGCGCGGCTCAATCGCTCACCGGGCTGGTAAAGGTAGACGGCGTTACCTACCGGGTGCTGGGACAGAACGAACAGAGCTACCAGGCCATAGCCGCTACCAGCGATGAAGCGCCTTACCAGGTGAAGTATACTGAATCCGCCCCTGCGGACGACTGGAAGGCGTCCTCCTTTGACGACAAAGCCTGGAAATCAGGAAAAGCGCCATTTGGCGATAACGTGGCCTCCGGCGGTACACGCTGGGAAAGCAAGGAGTTGTGGACCAGGAGAACCTTTGACGCGGGCGACCTGAGCGCCGCGGAGTTATTCCTGAAAATCTCTCATGATGATAATATTACCGTATACCTCAACGGGGAGGAAATTTACGGGCATAAAGGCTGGCTGAATCAGTACATCTACAGGCCAATACCGGATGCCGTAAAAAGCAAGTTAAAACCCAAAGGCAACGTACTGGCCGTACACATCCTGAACACCGCCGGCGGCGCCTTCCTGGATGCCGGCATTGCGCGTTTGGTACCTCCTCCGGGCAACAAAGGCATAGAGAAAGGAGTTCAGACAGCGGTGAACATCAACGCCACCCAAACCAGCTACCAGTTCACCTGCGGCAAAGCAGATGTAACCCTCACCTTTACCTCGCCCTTGCTCATGGACGACCTGATGCTGCTGTCGAGGCCCGTTTCTTACATCTCTTATAAAGTAACGTCCAACGACAACGCTGCCCACAAAGTGCAGGTATACTTTGGCGCCTCTACCAACATCAGCGTAAACGTGCCCGCACAGGCCGTAACTACTGCTAAATATACCAACGGCCAGCTCTCCATACTGAAAGCCGGCACCAAAGAACAACCGGTGCTGAAAAAGAAAGGCGACGACCTGCGGATAGATTGGGGTTATATGTATATAGCCACACCCACCGCCACACGCCCGGTGCAATATATCAGCAATGCAGGTGACGCCATGGCGGCATTTGCCAACGGCACCACTGCCGGCACCAAACAGGATAAGCAACTGGTGCTTAGCACCGCTGTGGACCTGGGCACGGTAAACGCCACGCCGAAAGAGCAGGTGTTCCTGCTCGGCTACGATGATCTTTACGCTTTGCAGTATTTCAATACCAACCTGAAAGCATGGTGGAAAAATGATGCCACCCAAACCATCGATAAACAACTGAATGCCGCTTACACTGGTTACGCTTCCATCCTCGAAAAATGCGCGAAATTCAATGCGCAGCTGTATAAAGATGCCGTAAGCGCCGGTGGTGAAACCTACGCCAAACTCTGCGAACTGGCCTACAGACAAGCGATTTCCGCGCACAAACTGGCTAAGAGTCCGCAGGGAGATATCCTGTTTCTTTCCAAAGAAAACTTCAGCAACGGCTGTATCAATACGGTAGATGTTACCTATCCATCGGCCCCACTGTTCCTGCTCTACAACCCGGACCTGCTGAAAGGCATGATGAACGGCATCTTCTATTTCTCTGAAAGCGGCAAGTACACACAACCTTACGCTGCACACGACCTGGGCACCTATCCACTCGCCAACGGACAAGCCTACGGCGAAGGCATGCCAGTAGAAGAATCCGGTAATATGCTGGTGCTGGCAGGCGCCATTGCCCGCGCAGAAGGCAATGCGGACTACGCCAAGAAACACTGGAAAACGCTCACCACCTGGGCGGAATACCTGCTGAAAGAAGGCTTTGACCCCGCTAACCAGTTATGTACTGACGACTTTGCAGGCCACCTTGCCCGCAATACCAATCTTTCCCTGAAAGCGATTGCCGGTATCCGTTCCTACGCCATGCTGGCTAAACAGCAAGGGCTTACCGACGTAGCCACTAAATACGAAAACGCCGCCAAAGAAATGGCCGCCAACTGGGTGAAGCTCGCTGATGATGGCGATCATTTCAGTCTTGCTTTCGAAAGCAAAAACACCTGGAGCCAGAAGTACAACATGGTATGGGACAAAGTGCTCAACTTTAACCTGTTCCCTGCGGCGGTATACAAAAAAGAAACAAACTTTTACCTGACTAAACAACAGCATTTCGGGCTTCCACTGGACAGCCGTAAGACCTACACCAAATCCGACTGGATTATGTGGACAGCTGTACTCACTGATAACTCTTCCGACTTTGACGCCCTGGTAGCGCCTTTATACACCTATGTAACGGGCACGACTACACGGGTACCACTGAGCGACTGGCATGAAACAACTGATGGGAAGATGGTGGGATTTCAGGCGAGGAGTGTAGTAGGAGGGTATTTTATGAAGATGTTGGATGCGAAGTTTAATCCTTCGTCAATTTCTTCTAGGTGATTTGCATTGCGCCCTTTCTGCGTTGCGTAGAAAGGGCGTTTTATATATTCATTTCAATTGATGTGGATAAATTATTCAAAATGAGTTTGGAAGTAATTTAGAAATTCCTATCTTTGCACTCCGTTAAACAAAAAAGAAGATTCCCTAGCTCAGTTGGTAGAGCAATACACTTTTAATGTATGGGTCTTGGGTTCGAGTCCCAAGGGGATCACCATCAGGAGTAAAACAAAGTACTCTTACGTAATTCAAACCTTGTAGAAGCTGATTCTACAAGGTTTTTTTGTTTTTAGGGGTAAAGATGTGAAAAGATAAATAAGGATAGGAAAGTGAGCGTTGCGGTTAGCAATAGAATTATTAAATTGTGCTAACCGTCACTGGCCTTAAATGCTGAATTGTGTTGCGTTTGACCAATGTTAAGTGATGTCAGGATAAGTGAAGTTGAAACAATTTTGGTTAACTTAAAACAAGTGTTGTATGATCAGTTTTTCCGTTCTTTTCTGGCTTAATAAAAGCCGCTCTAAAAACAACAAGCCCGCTATTTACCTGCGTCTTAGCGTAGGCGGCAAACGTGCAGAACTTTCCACGTATCAGTATTTAACCCCGGCAGCATGGAATGCAGCCACCCAATCCGTAAAAGGAAATTCAGAAGAAGCGCAGGCAATTAACCGGCAGTTAGTGACGCTAAAAGCCAATCTACACAAACATTACAGCCATTTAGTTACATCTGGTGAATTAGTAACAGCTAACACTGTTAAAAATTCCTTTGCTGGAATTACGGAACATTCGCGGACATTATGCGAAGCAATAGACTTCCATAACCGCCGGTTTGCAGAGAAGGTGAAAGCAGGAATGAAGTCCGGGCGCACGCTGAAACGCTTTGAGATTACGAAAGAGAAGGTAGTCACTTTCCTTAAAGCGCATTTTCACGTATCAGATAAGCCGCTTTCTGAAATTCGTTTTTCTTTTGCCCCGGATTTTGAACATTTCCTCACGATCGTGCAGGGTATAGGTGCTAACACCGCCATGAAGTATTTGAAGATTTTAAAACAGATGCTCAAATTGGCCGTAGATCAAGGTTGGTTGGTCGTTAGTCCATTGAGCGGGTTTAAGTGCAGCTACGAAGAACCGCAACGGGAACGGCTTACAATGGACGAAATTATGTCCTTGTATAATAAAGAGCTGATTCCACGATTAGCAGAGGTGAGAGATATTTATCTGTTCTGCTGCTTTACCGGCTATGCCTACACAGATGTACTGCACCTTACACCTGATAATCTCGTCATTGGCATTGACGGCGAAAGATGGATCATGAAAGACAGGATGAAAACCCACACAGCGGAACGTGTACCGCTTTTACCGATTGCATTGGAGATAATAGACCGGTATAAAGAAAGCCTGTATTGTAAGGCATACGGCCGTTTATTACCGGTTAATAGTAACCAGCGGTATAATGCCTATCTACAAGAAATAGCCATCGTATGTGGCATTAAAAAGCATTTAACAACGCATACTGCGCGGCATACCTTTGCCACTACGGTGACGCTTGAGAATGATGTACCTATTGAAACAGTGAGCCAGATGTTAGGGCATAAATGTATCCGTACAACGCAGATTTATGCGAAGATCACGCAGCAGAAGGTGAGTAATAATATGCGGGCTTTGCGGGATCGGTTGGCTGTTCCGGGAATAGGATTGCAGCGGACCGTTTAACTTGGTGTCGCTGCCGCGGGCGGGTGCCTTATGAATAGATGTTTTTTGCAACGGTGGTTCTCTATTGGGCCGCATCGGAAAAAACATCTGTTCATAAAGCACTTGTGTTTTGTGGGAGGTCTTTTTTTCTTTTCACCGGCTTATTTGTGCGTCTTAGTTATGGCTGGTAAATAAATATTAGATAATTTTATCTTATTATGACGATGTTAAACAAAAGTGATGATTATATCCAGAATAGGTTGATCTGGAAAGCTAGAAAGTACTCGCTGCCTTTAGAGTATTCTTTCTTTTATAGTGATCTTTCGTCTGAGATAAAGGAATATCTTTCAGTGCATATTAATACTGAATCGGCCGGAATACCGGTATTGTTTTTTACGCGACCTAATAAGGAATGGTCGTTGCTCTGTACGCAAGAATTGATAGGATTTAACAATTATGACTTTTATTCATTGCCTCTTAAAGAGATTAGCCATATAACTTGTAATATCAAAGAGCAAGTTGAGGTTAGTGAAGATTCGCAAAAAGTAAAGCAGCTAGTGAAAGCTGAGTGGTATAAGCTGGCAGTCAAAAATAAGAATGAACAAGTTTTTTCATTCTATACATATAAAGGCCCTGATTTATTTGCCCTGTGGAATATTCTTTTAATGGCCGTTCGATTATATCCATAATTACCTATGTCTTTTGCACTAAAGAACGAGTGGTAGAAGTCAGTCAGAATATAATCAAGTTACTCACTTTAATAATACAGATAAATAATGAAAAATAAAACAATAGTTGTCCCGATAGATGATAAAGCAAAAATCGCTTTAGATTATGATAATGCAACCCCGGAACAATTAATGGAGGTGGTATTAAGTGATGCTGAGTTTAAAGTATTATGGGATACAGGTTTTTTTGAGCTTATAAATAAAATAGCAGATGTAAATATTGATGATTATGAAGACGAGGGTATAGAAGACAAAGAGAAATTGGGAAAAGTATTAGCTAGTGATATTTTCACGGCAAGTGCTATAGATAGTGTGAATCATATTAAATCTCTTTTTGAAGAAGCCTTAAAGCGAGAAACAGGGATTTACTTTTATTTTTAACCTTGTTCTACTTCTCTAGATAATTAAAGCAGAAAATACAATTGAATAATTAAAAAGTACTACCGACACCCTTAAAGTAATAAACTTGTTAAGGTAAACGTAATTGTAAATACTTATTCAATTATTATAGTATGCTTCTATATTGTACTTCTCAAAAATGGCGCAAGAGGAATCAAGCGCCATTTTCATTTCACTTTCATAACAAAAAATTACTTTCTCTTTGTGATCTCTGCAATGGTGGTAAATTGATAGTTTTTTGTCATTGCTCATAAGTGAGGTGTGCGAAAGCCTTTATTCTATTAGCTTTCAGTTCCTGAAACACGTAAAATATCAGATTATACTACAGCCACTTATTTTGAGATTTTCAGCTTCGCAAAAATCTGCAAGATTACAGGTTGTATCACAACCTGATTTTTTTATCGCTTCCCCTCCGAAGTCGGGGCGCTGTTTGACCTCATTAAAATTTGATGGGGTCATTTTTTTGAAATGCTTTTTATTAACTTCGACCGGATAAATAGCCCCAATAATTTAAAAAGCAGGTGTATGAGTGAAAATGTGCGCAATGAAAATGTAATGGCTCCGATGTTATTCCCCTTTGATCCGGACCAATTTTGGCAACGTGTTAGATTAATAATCCGAGAAGAATTGGCAGTCAAAGAAAAATCAGATTCCCCTAAGCATGTTTACGAGACATCTGGACTACTTTATAAGCCAGTCTATAAGATTGCCGAAGTATGTGAACTATTTCAGGTAACCCGGCAAACAGTATATGATTGGATAAGGGTAGGCAAGCTGAAGCGGTATAAAGTGAGATCCCGTGTTTTCTTTTTGAAGGATGAAATCTGGAAGGTATTTCAGCAGGAAGATAAGACTCTGGATAATTACGGAACAATGAAGTAAACCGCCGCCGCGGGCTGGTGCTTTATGCCGGATGATTTTTTCAGCGTAATATCGCTATTCGGTTTTTTCGGAAAAATCATCCGGCATAAAGCACCTTGTTTTGCCCATAGGCGTAATTTGAGCAATATAATACTGGAGATTTAAAGCTCTTCTACTCTTTTATAGAAGTCAGAAAGAGAGATGCCGAAATATTTGCAAAGCGCAGCTTATCTTAAATACCGGACCTGTTTTCGCGGACCATTATAGTGGGGTGTAAAGGTCCATGGAACTGCTGAATGGTAACATAAAATGAGGAGCGCATAATTTTATTTTGCTCCACTTGATTTTTAAATTTATTCTCTTATCTTTATTAGGCTGGGTTGTTTCAATTGTGTTAATCTAACGCGCAGTCGCTTAAAGAACGAGTTTAGTCTACCCCGGCATTATTTAAGTAAATATTTTCAATTTATTAGTGCTTATAACAATAGCCTGTTACGACTGGTAGCGGTAGCTATTGATATTAATGACGTGATCTCTCTCTCATCCGCCATGAGCTACAGTTACCCGCTTCGGATGCCGGTGACCGGTAGCCGTATGCCTGCTTCCCCGGGAAATTCAATTTATTTTCATTTTACGCTTATTGTTATGATAGAAACAGTTAATAATATTAGCAGAAGTACCTTTTACAGTGACTTTGTAATTCCTGGTAAACCGGTATTAATAAAGCATGCCCTGAAAAAATGGCCCGCCCTGGAAATATGGAATTACGAATATTTTAAAAAATTTGGCGACTCACTGCAGCTGCCTATTAAAACCGGTGATGTTTCTAAAGGAAATAAGGTGATGATGTCATTGGCAAATTATACCGCATTGCTGGAAGGATATGAAAAACAATTGGCCGAAAAACAGCAGGTGTCGAATCCACCTTATTTACATGATGTGCCCATTTTCCTGCTACTGCCACAACTTAAGGAAGATGTGTCGCCTTTCCCTTCTTTCCTGCTGCCTTCCTGGTATGGAAACAACTGGTGGAAGTTTGTGCAGTTTTTTATGGGAGGCACAAACAGCCTTACCCCGCTTCACTTTGATACTTTATGTACGCATAACTTGTTCTTTCAGATACAGGGAAGCAAGAAGTTTTATTTGGTAGCAGCCAAGGACCGGGAAAAATGTTATCTCAACAGTTGGCGTTGGGCCAATGTAGATCTGGAGAATCCGGATTTTGAAAAATATCCGCTACTCAGAGAGGCAGAAAGAGGAGAGGTAATTGTAGAACCCGGAGATATTTTATTTATGCCTTCTGGTACGCTGCACCAGGTAAGAGGCCTTAGTTATTCAATATCTTTCAATATTGATTGGCATACACGACGTAGTGTACTCTCCGGTCTGGCTTCAGGACTCAAGGGAGCGCCATCTCAGAATGTGTTTTATAACAGTGTTGTTGCAACAGGGCTATACCTGGGCGTTCCTTCAAATTATCTTTTCAGGTATTACCAGTCTTATCTCAATTATGTGTCCTGAAAATTTAAGTTGAGAAGATACCTGCCGGGTATTTATTTTTTACTGTTTTCGAGGGTTTTAAGTATCTCCATTCCTTTTTTATTGCCAGGGTTCAGGGCCAGGGACTTCCGATAGCATTCAATGGCTAATTGTTTATTGCCTTTAATAGTATATGCTTCTCCCATACTATCATATGCGTTGGCTGATCGCGGATAATTTTTGACATTGTGACTGAAAATATCGATCGCATTGTCTATGTTATTCAACTCCAGTTGTTTGTATCCGCAGGAATTTACAAAATCTTCGCCTGGCATAATGTCATAGCCGAATTCCGTGGATAATTTTTTGAAGTGGTTAGCAATAGACTGATAGTCCGACATATTGGTCGTGTCGTCAATATTTACATACCAGTTAGCATAAATGAACCGTAGTCCGTCGTACATCGCTCTCAGTGGCATTGAAAAGTGATCTTCTTCTTTGTAGGCTTTAAAGTCCCATTTCAAATCCGGTCCGGCATGGTTTTTCAGCTGGAGGATTAACGAGTCCACTTTCTCTGTTTTTTCATCGCCGATCGAAAGGAATATTCTTCCTTTTATCGCCTGGTTCTTTTTCAGAAACGGTGTTACCTCAGATAGCACTTTGTTATTGCCGCCATAAAAGGCCGGACTCATAACAATATTGGACTGGAACAGTGCAGGAGCAGTGATTTTGCTATACACGGTAAAAAGACCTCCCAGAGAGGCGCCAGCCAGTATACGGAATGGTTGTACCCTATAATGCTTTTGCATATAAGGCAGCAGTTCATCTTTAATGAATGTGAGAAATTTAGCTCCTCCGCCGGTGGTGGCCAGGCTGCTATCTATTTTATCATTGAAGATAAGTGAGTGCACGGGTGTGAAATCTCTCCGGCGATCAGTATTAATGATGCCCACTATAATCATTTTGGGCATCCGTTCGCGGTTAGTAAGGTATTCTGCCAGCGCCACGCTATACTTGAAATGAACGTCTCCATCCAGCAGATATAACACTGGGTATGATTCAGAAGAGGTATTGTAGCCTTCGGGTGTATATATCCACAGCACTCTGTTTTCCTGTAGTGTGCGGGAGAAAATACTTACCTGGGACTGGTTGGTTGCCGGGATACTGTCATCTGTTTGAGAAAATGCCTGTTGACATACGGTACACAACATGATAGCCTGTATTAGAATAGTGTATAAAGTCTGCTTGTTCATCATTAGAATATCCGGTTTTAGTTTTTTCAGTAATTATTTATACTGCTATATATAATTACTGCTTATTTGCATTCAATTCGCAGTTCTAAGATAAGGTTATTTAACAGCAGAAGTGATGCTGTTGCAATATGTATTGATAATAGCTGCAATTTTTTCCGGATGAGTGTGGATGAAGAAATGTCCGCCTTCAAAGAGGCTGTAGCGGAAAGAAGCATGGGTAAATCTCTGCCAGTTGCCGATGTTACCGGTATTTTCTTCCTGGCTTCCCATCATGGCATAAATAGGAACATGGGTAACGAATGGATCAAATGTACTTTTCTCTGCTAATTCAAAATCTGCCCTGAGTATCGGTAGGTAGTAGTTCATCAGGTCTTCATCTTCCAGGAACTCTGGTGGTATACCACCAAGTGCAGTCAGCTTTTCGATAAAATCACGGTCATCCAACAGGTGCCAATCCGTGTTATTTCGAATGCCTGGTCCGGCATTACCACTGGTAAAAAGAAATGCAGGTGGTTGAAGATGTTTTTCCAGCAGCTGCGTAACTGCGAGTGCCAGGTAGGCGCCCAAACTGTGTCCGAATATAACAAAGCGGGCACTATTCCGCCCGGCGCAAATCTGTTCATATATATCTGTTACTGCTGATTTGAAATCGTATAGCAGGGGAGAGGAGCTTCTTTTTCCTCTCCCCGGAAGTTCCAGCGGGACGACATCAAATGCAGTCAGTAGAGGTATCATAGCGCGGAAGGAATATATGTTTCCTCCGGCGAAATGCAGTAGGAATAATTGCGGTTTATCTGCTTTCATTATAATATTTTGTCCAGTCCGGAATTGGTTTTTGTGCTAGAGTGATAACAGACCCTGTTTTATGGCATACTTAAGCAGTCCTACCGTAGAGGTTACACCGATTTTTTCTTTTATGTTCTGCCTGAGCTTCTCCACAGATCTGATTCCTACGAAAAGCTGATCTGCAATTTCTTTATTACTTTTTTCTTCCCATAATAATATAAGGAGTTTAATTTCCCTTTCATTGAGGGAGATCAGGTTTTTATTATGCTGCTGCCGATAATAGAGCATTTCGGTAAAATGCCCGTTACGGTAAATTCTTTCGCTGGAAATGGTCAAAATGGCGTCAAGTAGTTCGTGTACCGAATCAGACTTTGAAATATATCCGTAGATGTTATGTTCGACCTGTTGATCTGCCGCAAAGTTTCGTACATTCTCAGATAGCATCAATATTTTTATATCGGGATGTTCTTTCTGTACCAGTCGCATGATGCTGTTCGGGTGCACATCCTGCATACGTGGATCGAAAATTAATATGTCCACCGTAGTATGCCTGAGCTTAAGCAAGAGTTCGTGGACCTCCGTAGAATGGATTATTTTATTTATTTCCCTATGTTCAAGCAGAAAACTCTTTAGGATTTCAGTAAATAGTAGTTGCTTGTCCAGGAGCGCCAGGGTTATCGGTTTCGGGTACATAGCATGAAAAGTTAAAGGACAATGGAAATCTCAATTGGCAAATGAATTATTCGGACTATTTGAATTTAAAGTAAGCTAACATAGCGGTCTTGTGATTGAGGCAAAGCATTGCCAATCAGGACGACTTTTATGCAATTTACTATCGGTTGTAATTCTCTACTTACATTTTTTTCTCCTGCTCAGGCAATTTTCAGCGATCCCACGGGCAACAAAATAATAGAGAGAAATTTACAAATTTTTTTTGAGAAAATTACTTCAGCATAGTTAAAAATGGCAGATATGCCACAAATATATTGTTGACAAGGATTGTGAATGAAAGCGAATACATAGATGCTTGCGTTCTGAAAATTCTATAGCTCCAACAGGGCTCATTAAATGGAATCGGGTATCAGTTGTCATATTCGCAATTGATTTTTTTTTCGTTAACGGGTTCTTTGAGGATAACCTGACCAACACTGTAATTTTTTCAGTTCGTGCGCTGCTACGCACTCCTTCAAATAGCTTCCATAATTAATACAGTTGCCAGATCTGCAGTGGCAGCCAGGTAAAATAATTGTTATTTTGAAGCTTGCGATACAGGAATAAATATATGGTTTTTTCGCAAAAACCGTATTAATTTTTTCGTAGTGATAACATCCTGGGTTTTATCAGAGATGTTATTTTTACGAATAGGAACTAAAGTTTGTTCCTTACAGTAGCGATAGCTGTACCCGGACCATACGTCCAACCGCTATGGTCAGTCTGATCAGTTCAAAGGGGATCACAGGGTGGCCGCCACATGATGACTGCGATCTGCCTGCAGTTTTGCAGATTCCCGGGGAGAATAACACCATCTTAATATCTACATATCCGTAGAAAATAAATTTTTTTATATGTATCAACCATTGATTGCCCGCTTCCAGCAATGTAGTGTGCTGGTAATTGGCGACATCATTCTTGATGTATACCTGAAAGGGGCCAGTACCAGGCTTACACCGGAAGCACCGGTTCCTGTAGTAGATATACTGTCGGGTATCACTGCGCTGGGAGGAGCTGCCAACACTGCCATGAACCTGAGATTACTGGGTGCAGAGGTAACGTTTTGCAGTATTGCCGGTCAGGATAATAAAGGTAACAAAGCGATCTCGATGCTTAAGGCTGCAGGGGTTAATTGTGTAGTACTGCAACACGATAGCAGAAGTACCATTGTAAAAACCAGGATAATGGCGCAGGATCGGTTATTACTCCGTTACGATAAAGGAACAGAAAGCGCTATCTCCACTGAACTGGAGGTGGCGTTTATCGCCGCATTGGAGGAGCACCTGAAATACCATACCGCCATTGTTATTGCGGATTACAATAAGGGCCTTATTACACCAGCCATTATCAGCTATCTTGAAACTGCCTGTTCGGGAGACGAAAATTTCATAGCGGTAGATTCCTGTCGCCTGGATTGCTTCACCAATCTACGTCCAGCCCTGATAAAGCCTAACTATAAAGAGGCGATGGAGCTGCTGGGGCAGCAGCGGAAAAATGTGGGAAGAATACAACAGGTGAGTGAGTTGGGGCCTGAATTATTTCGCAAAACGGGCGCTACCATCACCGCAATTACGTTGGATGAGGAAGGCGCAGTTATATTTGAAGGACCACAACCGGCATACCGCTGTTATGCGCATCCGGTATCATCGCCACAGGTAGCCGGTGCCGGAGATGTATATATCAGTGCTTTCACACTGGCATCTTTATCGGGCGCCGATGTTACTACCGCGGCGGAATTGTCTGCAGCAGCTGCTGCAGTGGCTATCAGTAAGAAAACAACTGCCAATTGCAACTTCCAGGAATTGAGAGCCTATCTGGCCATCAATGAAAAGTATGTGCAGGATCTGCAACAGCTGGAGTATATCAGCGAAATGTACAAAGGCCAGGGGAAAAAAATCGTATTCACCAATGGTTGTTTTGATATTCTGCATAACGGCCATGTAAGTTATCTCAACAGGTCCCGGGAGCTTGGCGATGTATTAATTGTGGGGATTAATACCGATGAAAGCATCCGACGGTTAAAGGGATCCACCAGACCCATCAATAATCTGGCCGACAGAATAGAAGTATTAGCCGGTCTGGGCGCGGTAGACCATATTATAGCCTTTGGTAACGAAACAGACGATACACCTATCCCGGTGATATTGGCAGTTAACCCACATATAGTGACTAAAGGTGATGACTATACGAAAGATCAAATGCCGGAAGCCACTGTGGTAGAAAATGTTGGAGGAGAAATAGTATTGATTCCATTGCTGCCGAACCGATCCACGTCACTCATACTCAACCGTATCCATGCAGGAAAAGCTAAGTCTGAATAAACAACAACCTTTTCGTAAAAACCGAAATTAAAACGGCGGAAATTTCTACGGATTGTCACCCATTCAGTTATTAAATTGTACTTCCAAGAAACTGAGTAACGAAAATCAGTTTCAACTTATGCCTCCCCGGGCCAACGTAGAGTAAGTTTGTTACTTGCAGTTGCGGTAGCTATGTTAACTATCTATCAAAACTATCTTTAAAATTTGTTAGTCTATATATTTCGTGCAATAGGTACGAACGTTGTTTGCATAATTAAGGAAACCTAGTCTATGTTAAATTGAATCGTTATGAGCATATTCCAGATTGGTTGGTATCTTATTTATACCAGGTCACGCCATGAGAAAAAAGTTTGGAGCCGGTTAGCAGATAAACAAATAGAATGCCTGCTGCCTATGAGAAAGACCTTTAAAAAATTACATGATCGTTGTAAGTATGTTGATGAACCCCTATTTCCTTCCTACATTTTTGTCCGCCTGGAAGATATAAAAAGCTATTATGGTGGTATGGATACGGAAGGCGTACTTTCATATGTAAAATGCGGAAAACACGCGGTGAGAGTGAATGACTCCGTGATTAATAATATTCGCCTTATTGCCGACAAAGTCGAGGATGTAGAAGTCTCGAGAGATTATTTTCAACCGGGACATCGCCTGGTAATCAGCCATGGTGCGCTAACCGGGGTTGACGGTGAAGTAGTGACATATAAGAATAAGCAACAACTATTGATTCGGGTGCAACTACTGCAACGAAGTCTCATAGTAACACTGCCCGAAGAAGCAGTACTGTCGAGGGAAGAATCTTCGTGCTACTCCTGCGTTACCAATGACCGTTTATAACGGATAACACACGATAACGGAAATCTGTTTACCCGAAATGGCATCGTACAATAATGAGCGTTATCCACGATTACAAAAGTATCATCCATGCCTTGATACAGCAGTCTGCTTCGTCTCCTATGCAGCCTGTTTATATTTTCCCAAACAATAATGAAGGCGTAGAATGTGAAATTACATTCGCTCAATTGCTGAAACAAGTGGAAACACTGTCGGCCAGCCTCAATATGCTGCAACTATATGGAGAAAGAGTATTGTTGGTATACCAGGAAATACCGGAGTTTATCACGGCTTTCCTTGCATGCCAGTACAGTGGTATTGTTCCCGTGCCGGTATATTATTTTCAAAGAGCCGCACAGTTGCAGAAAATATTGCCGGTTATACGGGATGCAGACGCCCGGACTATACTGTGTACTTCCAAAACAGCAGTAGTGCTGCAGGACTGCGTAAATAAGCATCCGGATACAGCACATCTGCGGATTGTCGTAACGGATGAACATAATGGCAGCACCGCAGTAAATGCACCTACGCTGCATGAAATTGCATTCCTGCAATACACTTCCGGCTCCACCGGCCATCCGAAAGGAGTGATTGTTTCCCACAAAAACCTGATCTGTAATCAGGCCGCTATTAAACAAACATTTGGCTGCGATAAAGATGCTGTCATTTTTTCCTGGTTGCCATTTCATCACGATATGGGACTTGTTGGGAATATACTACACGCTATTTATGCAGGATGTACAGCCGTGTTAATAACACCACTGCATTTTTTGAGAGCACCCGACACCTGGCTGAAGTATATCTCTAAATATAAAGCAACACACAGCGGCGGCCCTAATTTCGCCTATGATCTGTGTGTCAGTAAAATTGATAGTACTATCATACCATCCCTTAACCTGGCGGGCTGGAAAATAGCATTCAATGGCGCGGAGCCTGTCCGCTATACCACCATAAATCATTTTTCAGAGAAATTTAAAAGTGCTGGATTCAATGCCGCCTCCTTTCATCCCTGTTATGGATTGGCAGAGGCGACACTGATGGTTTCCGGCGCCAAAGGAGATAATATACCGCGCACCATTTTTATCAGGAAAGAAGTGCCGGCCTCCGGAAAAATATCCCTGTGTGAGGAAGAAGATGCTGCGTCTCAGCCGATAGTAAGCGCGGGGGGCATCGCCAGTGGTATAAAAGTGAAAATTATTTCTACACAAGCATATATAGAATGCGGGGAGCTGGAGGAAGGAGAGGTATGCATTGGTGGCGACAGTATAACCCGCGGATATTGGAACAGAGATAGCGATACGCTGTTTCATTGCCAGGGGGATGAGGTGTTTCTCCGCACCGGAGACCTTGGATTTATGTACCAGGGTGAACTTTATATTCATGGCAGAAGAGATGAAATGTTAATCTTACGGGGACGCAATATTTATCCGTATGATCTGGAGTTAATGATCAGCCAGTGCAGTGAATCCATTGAAAATAACGGAGTGGCTATATTCCCGTTACCAGGCTCACCAGATAAAATAATTGTGGCAGTGGAAGTGAAGCGCTCTGCAATGAATACCCTGGATGCAGATAGCGTTATCCGCGCGATCAGCGATCTTACAGGTGGTTTGTTAGGCATGGCCCCTCATGATGTACTCCTTGTCCGTCCGCATGGCATACCCAGAACAACGAGTGGCAAATTACAGCGGGTTAAGTGCGGTGTATACTATGCAACGGGCGCATTCGATATTATCAAATCTCTCGGGGAGCTGAAGTCAGACAGGGCAGAAAACGTATCTATGCCGGAACTGATCCCTCCTTCACAGGTGATTGAGCTGGGAGACTATGACATCATTTATAGATATCTCACTGCTATGATCGCCCATAAAGTTCAGCATATGCGCGACGATTCACCTGATGCTGATACAGAGCTGACAGCCATGGGAATCGATTCTTTGCGTGCCACTGATTTGATTAACACCATTAACAGGGAGTTGCATATTAATGTGGATATAGCAAAAATACTACAGGATAATACTTTGTCTGGTCTGATTGCCACCATTGAAGGCAAATTATGGCTGAAAGAGAATAACGTTTTTGAATAGGTACTGTATGAATGTTTTGGCGATTATTACCGAGTTAAAGCGGAAGAAGATTATTCCACGGCTTATTCATGAGGAATTGCACCTGCACGGCGATGTGTCACTGCTGTCTCCTGCTTTATTGCAGGCAATAGAGGACCGTAAGCAGGAGCTGAAAGATTTCCTGAACGAAGCCCTGGACCGCCACAGATCAGCTGCGATTCTGCCTGTTCCATGGCAGCCGGACTACCTGGCTTCCAATGCGCAGCAAAGGATCTGGATGCTGTGTCGGGATAAATCCGGAAATGCTGCCTATAATATTGTAACGCCGTTGTACCTGAAAGGGGCACTGGAGAAAGACCGTCTGCTGACATCTTTTCAATGGCTGATAAATCGACATGAATCATTACGTACCGTTTTCAGAGAAGTAAATGGAAGTGTACGACAAACCGTATTGTCTCCATCAGCCTTAGGCCTGCGGTACCTGGATCTGAGGGCAGAACAATATCCGATGCAGCCGGTAATAGCGGAGATCCGGCATTTTATGCTGCAGGTTTCAGACCTCTATAATGGCCCTTTAGTAGGTGCTGCATTACTGCAATTGTCTGATGATGAACATGTGTTTATCCTTTCTGTACATCACCTGGTAAGCGATGGTCGCTCCATGATGCTGATGATAAAGGAGATAATGCAGTGCTATGAAAATGGAGGCGGGCATAACGCGCCGCTTTCTATTCAATATAAAGATTATACAAAATGGCTGGAAATTTTACTGAACGGCGAATACGGCCGGAGAGCAAAGGCATTTTGGTCGCACTATTTATCACAGGCGCCCGACCCCTTGATGCTGCCTTCAGATTTCAGCAGACCATTAACGAGGTCTTTCGCGGGCGCTGTCGCAAGGTTTGATCTTGGTAACGGGTTTTACCCGGAGATTAACAATTACTGCAAGCAATCAGGTGTTACGCCTTTCAACTTTCTCATGGCTACCATCACGTTGCTGTTAAGTAAAATTTCCGGACAGCAGGATATTATTATCGGTACGCCGGTATCAGGAAGAAGTCATTATGATCTGCACGAACAGATAGGTCTATATGTGAATGTACTACCGTTGCGGTCTGTTATCCGGGCAGATGTAACCTGGAGTGAATTTTTGAAGCAAACCGCTGATAATACCTTCCGCGTATTCGAATACCAGGACTATCCTTTTGATAAAATAGTGAACGACCTTGACCTGCGCTGGGAGCCAGGGCATAATCCTCTCTTTGACGTGCTGATGGTATTACAGGATGTTGCCGCCGGTGACGGGAGTATGTGGCAAAGCACTAAACAAGCGATTGAGATGAAGCCGATGGATACTGTATTACCCGGTGTAATGCAAACGGCAAGAGAGCAGACATTCTCAAAGTTCGATCTGAGTTTTAGTTTTAGCAGCGAACCAGGAAATTATTTTTATCTGGAAGTGGAATATGCAAGCTCATTATTTACCGGCGACACTATCGTCCGGTATTTTAATATGTGGCAGCACATCGTTAAACAGCTATTGTTTAACCCCGGTGCAACGCTGGGTAGTATAAAGATCACAGATCCGCTGGAGGAAGAACGCGTATTGCAGCTATTTAATAAAACGGAGGCACCGTTTGACCTTACAAGGCAGGTAACAGATCAGTTTGAAGCACAGGTAAGGCGAACGCCGGATGCCATAGCGCTGGTATATGGTGAACAATCTTTTACTTACAGCAGGTTAAATGACCTGGCCAATCAACTGGCGCATTATCTGCGTGTACACCACCAGCCGAATCGGGATGATCGTATTGCCGTGAAATTACCGCGTAGTGAATGGACTATCATTTCCATCCTGGCAGTGCTAAAAAGTGGAGCGGCTTATGTACCGATTGATCTTGATTACCCGGCAGAAAGAATCAGCTTTATTATAAGCGATAGCAGTTGCAAAACGACTATCGATATAAATATGTTAGAAGCTTTCAAAGCAGTGCGGGAAGAGTATAGTAAAGATAATCCGGATATCATTGTAACGATGGATGCGCTGGCGTATGTGATTTATACCTCGGGGTCTACAGGAACACCCAAAGGTGTGATGATAACGCATCGTAATCTGAACGCATTTATCCATTGGTGCAAGTCGGAGTTTTCGGATGATGATTTTGATACCGTGCTGGGTGTTACTTCTATCTGTTTTGACCTGTCAGTTTTTGAGATATTTTTTACGTTATCTATTGGAAAGAAACTACTATTTCTTCCCGGTTATCTGGCTGTGCCGCAGCAGTTATCTGCTACAGACAAATTTCTGCTAAATACGGTGCCTGGTGTGTTGAATGCGTTGCTGGACGGACATGCAGATCTGAGCAATGTGAGTGTACTTAACCTGGCAGGAGAGGTGCTGTCTCCCCAGCTCCTCAGCAGAATACCCGATGGTCCCGTTGTCAGGAACTTATACGGGCCAACGGAGACAACTATTTACAACACAGTGTACAAAACAAAAAAGGATGGGCAAATACTGATTGGCCGTCCGATCGCCAATACCCGTATTTATATCCTGGATGAAGGTAAAAAGCCGCAACCAACAGGTATCAACGGCGAAATTTTTATTGCAGGTGAAGGAGTGGGAAAAGGATATCTGAACCGGCCCGACCTGACAATGGAGAAATTCCTGCCCGATCCGTTCGGACATGGTTATATGTATCGAAGCGGTGACCTGGGCAGATGGTTACCTGATGGTAATATTGCTTTTGTAGGTAGAAATGATGCGCAGGTGAAGATTAACGGGTTTCGAATAGAGCCGGGTGAAGTAGAAGAAGTGCTTGCCACCTACCCGGGTATCGGACCTGTTGTGGTAGTGCCCCATACGAATATGGCCGGCGATAAAAAGCTGGTGGCGTATCTGACTGGCGAACAACCCATTGAGGCCACTTACCTGGCTGATTACGGAAAGTCTTTATTGCCATCGTATATGATTCCTTCGGATTTTATTTATTTGTCTGAACTGCCAATGATGCCCAACGGAAAGGTAAACCGCAAGGAGTTGCAGCAAAGGCCGTTGGAAGAAGCTCCGGAGATAAATTACAGTATGCCGGGTAATGCCACAGAAGAAAAAATTGCCCTCATATGGTGTGAGCTGTTACATCTGGTAAAGGTGAGTATAACAGATAACTTTTTCTTAATTGGCGGAAATAGCCTCAAGGCAATTGCGCTTGCCAGCCGGTTACACCAGGAATTTGGTGTATCGGTGTTGCTTGATAATCTTTTGCTGCATCCTACTGTGGCGGAAATGGCTGCATGGATACAACAAAACAAAGAGCAGGTGCAGCGGCTCATTCCCCGGGCAGCTATTCGCAGGAACTATCCGTTGTCTGCTGCGCAGCAACAACTATGGATTCTCAGTCAGCAGCCTGAAGCCAGTGCTGCCTACAATATGCCCGGTGTGTATGTGATGGAAGGAGAACTGGTAAAAGACGCGTTGGAATATGCTTTCAGATGTGTTATTGAACGACATGAAGTTTTGCGCACCTCTTTCTCCGAAACTCCCGATGGAGATATCAGACAGATCATTCACCCGGATGGCCTGCTACCTTTTAATATTGCCTGTCATCACCTGGTAAATGAACCAGGGAAAGAGGCATTGCTGCAGCAACTGCTGCAGGCAGCACTTTTTCAGCCATTTGATCTGAATATACCCGTATTACTGCGTGCTTTCTTATACCAGGTAGAAGAGCATACCTGGATATTTGCCTGTGTATTGCATCATATTATTGCCGATGGATGGTCATTAGACGTGCTGTTTAGTGATATACGCCGGTATTACATCCAGTATATGGATGATATGGCTTTACCACCGGCAGCACTTACCATTCAATATAAGGATGTTGCCGTTTGGCAAAACGAATTGCTGGCGGAAAATGCATTCGGGCAACAACGGGACTATTGGCTGCAACAATTTCAAGGGGAACTGCCGCTTATCGATCTGCCGTTTAAAGTAAGGCCGGCAGTCAAAAGATATGATGGCGCAATTTTTACGATACCACTGGATAACCAGTTGGTAGAAGGGTTGGATCAGGTGGCAAAAGAAAACGGCGCAACCGTTTTTATGTGTATGCTCGCAGTCCTGAATACTTTATTATACCGGTATACGGGAAAGGAGGATATTATTATTGGCAGCCCTGTTGCCGGCCGTGAACATGCTGCCGTAAAAGACCAGATGGGGCTTTATATCCACATGCTGGCGCTCCGGACAACCTTTAACGGGGAGGGCAATTTCAGAGACCTGGTAACGCAGGTCAGAAATACCGTCACCAACGCTTTTAAACATCAACAGTATCCATATCATCTTTTGGTCGATGCTCTCCACCTTCCTATGGATCCGGCAAGGAACCCGCTATTCGATATTGTACTGACCCTCTGGGAGGAAACACCGGGAGGAAGCAGCGGTAGCGGCGGGCTACCAAATTTGCGAATCCGGAAGTACGAACCGGAACTCTTCACTGCGGCCAAATTTGATCTGTTGTTTGATATTGTTATTAACAACGGAGCTTATTCCCTGCGGATAACTTATAACACCGGATTGTTCAACCATAATATAATTCGCAGCATGGCCGGACATTTTGTGGGAATCGCGTCAGCGGTTATACAATGGCCGGATACATCATTATCAAAATTGGATTACCTGGGTACCCGGGAGAAGGAGGTATTACTGGGGTTTAGCGGAACAAAACAATCATTCCCGGAAGAGCAAACAGTTGTGCAACTGTTTGAGCAACAAGTTCAACAAACTCCTGATAACATTGCCATTGTTTGTGGCGCTGGAACACTCACTTACCGCGCGCTCAACGAGCAGGCCAATCGTATTGCCGCCCGCCTGCGGGCAGATAGCCAGGTAAAGCCCAATAGTCTCATTGGTGTAAACCTTCCCAAAAGTGAATCACTTATTGTTGCGATACTGGGCGTATTGAAAAGTGGTGCTGCATATCTTCCCCTGGATACCGGATATCCGGCAGAGCGTATCAGGTATATGGTGGAAGACAGTCGTTGTGCCATGGTCATCGATGAAAACTGGTTACAGGCTTTTCATAAATTACAGGAAGAATATAGCGCTGCCGATCCTGTGCAGGTAAATAGTCCACAGGACCTGGTGTATGTGATCTACACTTCCGGATCAACCGGTGGCCCAAAAGGTGCCATGGTTCGTCATAATTCATTTACCAACCTGGTATGGTGGTATCAATCAGCGCTGCACCTGCAGGCCGATGATTGTGTGCTTCTGATGGCCCCGGTGAGCTTCGATCTTGCCCAGAAGAACATATTTGCACCTTTGATAAGCGGGTGTCGTTTATGCGTGCCGGATGACTTTTACGGCGATTATTATCAGTTGGCAGATACGATTACTGCCAGGCAGGTAACGGTGATAAATTCTGCTCCCAGCGCCTTCTATCCTTTACTTGATACTATTATCAGTGATCATTATAAAAAGCTGGCCTCCGTGCGTAATGTGGTATTGGGCGGAGAACCAGTGCTCATGGGCGAACTCGATGGATTGATTACTTCCGGGCATTTTCATGGGGCAGTGATTAATTCCTACGGTCCAACTGAATGCACGGACGTAGTAAGCTGGTATAAGATTAACACAGATGAATGGCATACTGCCGGTAGTTTTCCTATTGGTATACCGGTAAACAACTGCCGCCTGTATATTCTTGACCCACAACACCAGCAGCTGCCGATGGGATGTATAGGGGAAATTTTCATATCAGGCCTGTGTGTTGGTAATGGGTATATTTACCAGCCGGCATTGACCGCAGAAAAGTTTGTATCGGATCCTTTCCTGCCAGGTGCAGTGATGTATAAAACCGGTGACCTTGGAAGATGGTTGCCGGGAGGTGTAGTAGACTTCATCGGCAGAAAGGATGAACAGATTAAAATCAGGGGATATCGTATTGAACCGGGGGAAATTGAAACAGCCCTCAAACAATATCCTTCTGTTGAAGCAGCCGTAGTGATAGCACGGATAGCTGCCGATGGCTCAAAGGAGCTGGTGGCCTGCATTACCGGTAAAGAACCACTTCATATCAGCGGAATAAAAGCCCACCTCGCAAATGTCCTGGCTCCGCATATGCTTCCAGCCACATTTATCCAGCTGGATCATATTCCACTGACGCCCAGTGGTAAAGCCGACCGGAAGGCATTGGCGGCATTGAAGGGATGCGATCTCTCCGCAGACGTTACGCATATTCCGTTCCAAAATGAAGCAGAGATAGCGCTTGCAGCAATCTGGTCTGATATATTGGATAAGGAGGTGCTAAGTGCAGCAGATAATTTCCTTACACTCGGAGGCAATAGTTTGAAGACCATAAGACTGGCTGCTCAGATTCACCGTCATTTTGAAGTAAAAGTGCCGGTGAGGGAATTGTTTGAAAATCCCTTGCTGACAGCCCAGGCCCGTCGGATATCCGAATTACAGAAAGTATCTTTTTCTCAGATACCGGCACTGAAAGAGCAATCGTCCTATCCGTTATCTGCTTCCCAACACCGGATATGGGGACTTAGTCAACTTCACGGAGGGAGTATTGCTTACCATATTACGGGGATATATACACTTGAAGGTAATCTTGATATTGCAGCGCTGGAGCGTGCGTTCACCGCTACCATTGCCCGTCATGAATCCCTGCGTACCGTTTTTCGCGAAAATGAACAGGGAGAAATAACCCAGGTGATACTTAAGTACACAACGGATTTTCATATTCCGGTGACAGATCTCACAATGGCTGATAATGGTGAAGAGCAACTAAGAGGTTTGCTGGAAACAGCGAATGCACAGCCCTTTGATCTGACCACGGGGCCGCTGTTACGGGCCGGCTTGTTCCACCTCGCAAACAATAGCTGGGTACTCATCTATGTGATGCATCATATCATCAGCGATGGATGGTCTACACAGATTCTGGCGGCCGAACTTTCTCAACGTTATAACGCTTACAGAAGAAAGCTGGAGATAGAAATAACTCCACTTCCCTTTCAGTATAAGGACTATGTTTCCTGGCAATTATCACATTCGCAGCAAACGATATCCGATACAGACAGACCATACTGGCAGCAGCAATTTTCCGGAGTGCTGCCTGTATTAAACCTTTACGGTGATACAAAGCGGCCTCCCGTAAAAACATTTTCCGGAGGAACCGTATACAGGAAAATATCAAAGGAAAAAGAGTGATCGGTTGTTCTCCCTGGTGAAGGAAGTAGAAGGAGGAACACTATTTACAGCTTTGTTATCAGTTGTATTTGTATTACTCCATCGTTACACGCAACAGGAGGATATCGTGATTGGTAGCCCGGTAGCAGGAAGGGCGCACGCGGATCTGGAAAAACAAATAGGACTATACATCAATACCCTTGCATTAAGAATACGTAGCAGCGGGCATCATGATTTCAGAACTTTATTGGCGGAAGTCAGAGAGGTGTGTCTGGACGCCTTTGCACATCAGGAGCTGGCGTTTGAGGAGCTGGTGGCAATGTTGCCGTATAAACGCGACATGAGCCGCAATGCGCTTTTTGACGTAATGGTGGTGCTGGAAGATAAGGATAATCAAAGCCATGAGCAGCTGGTGCTGGACGATCTTGCTGTAGGTACCTATCCGGAGTATATTAATCCCACCAGTAAAGTGGATCTTTCATTCTTCTTTCGGGAGCGTGCAGCTGGTCTGCATTTTATGATAGAATACAATAGTGATATATATCATCGTGATACAATAGAGAGAATGGCGGGTAATTTTGAAGTATTGCTGGATGCCATTCTTATTAATCCCGCCGGGCCAATCAGTGAGTTACCATTCATTACGGCGGATGAAAGACAGAAAATCTGCGATGACTTTAACGATACATCCATTGAATTTCCGTCTGATGCCACATTTCTTCATCAGTTCAAGGAAAAAGCGGCCCTGTATCCTGCGTATGATGCGGTATTGTTTGAAGAGAAACGTCTTAGTTACCGTGAGCTGGATGAAGCCTCAGATGTAGTTGCAGCCTATCTTGCGGCATCGCGTCATTTATTGCCGGGCGACCTGGTTGGTGTGAAGCTCGAACGAAGTGAGTGGATCATCATTGTGTTGCTGGGAATTATTAAATCCGGTACCGCTTATATACCTGTTGATCCGGCATATCCGCAACATAGGATTGATTATATGATGTCGGACAGCGGTTGTAAATTATTGTTTGATGAAGAAGAACTGGAGCGTTTCAGAAAATGGCCGAAAGGTGAACCGGCGGTTTTGACTTACAGGCATCAGCCCAATGATACGGCATATGTGATATATACTTCCGGATCTACGGGAACACCAAAAGGCGTGGTGATTAGTCATCATAGTCTTAACACTTTTATCAACTGGTGCCACCTGGAATTTGACAGGGATGATTTTGACCTGGTTTATAGTGCCACCTCTATCTGTTTTGATCTTTCTGTATTTGAAATATTCTATACGCTGACTACCGGTAAAAGCATACGCTTTTTGTCCGGACCATTGTCGATCCCTGTTTTTCTAAGTCGCGAAGAAAAAGTATTGATCAATACGGTACCGGCTGTAATGGGGTACCTGTTGAACGAAAATATTGACCTGGGTGGTGTAACGGTGGTAAACATGGCAGGAGAGCCTTTGCCGCAGCGATATGCGGACCAGCTGCTGTCGAAAGGTATTGTTGTCAGAAATCTGTATGGTCCTTCCGAAGATACTACGTACAGTACCTGTTATAAGATGCAGGCAGGGGATGAAGTACTTATCGGATCTCCTGTTTCAAATACGCAGCTATATATCCTTGATAAGCGGTTGGACATCCGGCCTATTGGCGCGGTAGGGGAAATATATCTGAGCGGCGATGGCCTTGCGCTGTCATACCTCAACAAACCTGATCTTACGGCAGACAAGTTTATAACGCATCCATTCAGGACAGGTGAACGGCTCTATAAAACCGGGGACCTGGGCAGATGGACTTCCAATGGCAATGTTGTTTTTATAGGGCGGGAAGATTCACAGGTGAAAATTCATGGATATCGCGTAGAACTGGGAGAAGTTGAGCAGGCATTGCAACAGCATAAAGAGGTGAAAAATGCGGTGGTGCTTTGTTGGAAAAACGCCGATGGTGACGATTACCTCGCGGCCTACATCATCGTTTCGGAGAGTGTACCTGACATAAACTTTAAGAGTTATCTCAGTGCGCGCCTACCGGCTTATATGATACCATCCTGGTTCATACCGATGAATGAATTTCCCATCGGGGCAACGGGAAAGATTAACCGGAAATTGTTGCCCGAACCTGATAAGGTGGCTGCTGTTAAGGTTGCTTATGTGCCCCCTTCAAACGAGATAGAAAAAACACTGCAGTTGATCTGGAAAGATCTGCTTCATAAAGATAACATCGGCATCAGAGACAACTTCTTTGACCTGGGTGGTCACAGCCTGAAAGCCATACAGCTGATTATGCGGGTGAAGAGTATTTATCATGTAAGTATCAACCTTTCGTATTTTCTGTTAGAAGCAACGATAGAAGAATTGGCTAACCAGATAGCATTTGTGCTGGATCAGGAAAAGCAACTGCGCGACAAGGAAACACTCGTTCAAATTAAAATCTGAACCAATGAAAATAGTACAGAGCTTATGGTCTAAGCCCGGGCAGAAGGCCGGTGAATGGAACCGGTGCGGATGGCCAGACAGAAAGTATAACTATTATAGCTGGATGCTCAGTGCATTGCAGTTCAGGAAATTTTATGACGAGGTAGAACTGGTAACAGATAAGGCCGGTTATGATCTGCTCATTGATAAACTCGGACTGCCATATACCAGTGTAAAAGTAGTACTGGATGATTTGAATGGATATCATGAAGATCTGTATGCGTTGGGGAAGGTGTATGCGTATGGCTTACAGGATAAACCGTTTATTCATGCCGATGGGGATGTATTTATATGGGAACCATTTGGCGACAGATTGGCGCAGGCGCCACTTGTTTGCCAATGCAAGGAAGACGGGGAAGATTATAACAGGTGGTACTCAGGTGTATTTATAGAAGTGGCCAAAGCTTTCAATTCTTACCCATCTGTACTGGACAGGACCATTAGCCGGAACAACCGGTTGGTAGCTGCCAATGCAGGAATTATCGGCGGCCAGCATACGGATTTCTTTCATGCCTTTGTCAGAGAGGCCTTTGCTTTTATCGACAATAACATTGCCTCATTGAGTAAAATAAACATCGATTTGTTTAATACTATTTTCGAACAGCTGCTTTTCCATGCTATGTCGGAAGATGCCGGGATCAATATCAGCTACCTGCACCCGGATTTCGTACGCTTTGGAAATGACATTATTGATTTTACAGGAGTTCCGGAGAGGACCCGGTTCATTCATACGATCGGCGTGCTCAAAAAATCCTGGTTTACACTGGACGCATTGGAATTCCGTCTGAGACAGGATCATCCGCAATACTATCAAAAAATTAATCACCTGATTAAAACGCACCAGGTATGATTAAAGATCCATATACTCCTACTGTTGAATCACGAATATTAGATATGGCAGGTAACTTCGTGAATTATTTTCTGGATCACGGAACGGGTGCAGCCTGGAAAATGGAGGATCCGGCGCCTGTTGGAGCGCTGCAATGGGCAAATCCGGAAAATATTGATACCGGCGTTAGCGGCCTTATTCTGATGCTGATAGCATTATACAGGAAAACAAAGGAAGATCAATATCTTCTCCTGACAGATGCGCTCATCAGCGACCTGGTACAATACTGTGAGGAGCATCCCACAGATAATTATGCGCTTTATACAGGAAGAGCGGGTGTTGTATATGCCTTGATACAGGCGTATCAGTTAGGAGGGAGGGACCACCTGCTGCCGCTATCGCTGGAACTCATCAAACCGGCGAATGGACTTTTTTTGCAGGATGTTCATACCTCAGATTATCTCTACGATGGAAGAGCCGGCACCCTGTTGGTGATATACCATCTTTATCTGCTCACAGGCGCGTCTTTTTTGCAGGAATATATCGCCGCCTATACACTGAGAATTATTACAAATGCCCGCACTGAACAAGGAGGACGTATATGGTGGATACAGGAAGGAGAGACCTGTCAATATCCATCTGAAGGGTTTGCGTATGGTAGTGCGGGGATCAGATACGTATTGACGCAATTGCAGTGCGCCGCAAATAACGAAGGACTCGATCTTATCATCAGGGGGAGTGCAACATCTTTAACGGCTACTGATGATAACAGCTGGGCAAATGGCGCTATCGGTATTATGTTTTCTGGTGTTGAAACACCGGATAGCAATGTGCGGCACCTGAATACGAAATTAAAACCGGGTGGCATATTTACCGGCGATGATCTTTTTGAAGGAACAAGTGGATGGGGAATGTATTGTTTGTATCGTGAAAGATTCGCTCTGGGCACTACCATTGCTGAATTGACAGAGAGGTTATCATCCGTCCGGAAAGAAGAATATTTGAAAGGTGGCCTTATGCATGGTAAAATAGGCGTGCTGTATTTCCTTTTACATGCCTGCGGCGGAGCAACCATTGCAGAAAATGTGTTAGTTCCATTTGTTAACATGGCGCATACACAAGCGCCACTATCCCTTCCATTCGGGTTGCCGGAAGTAAGGCGTTGTTTACTACAAGCTGACTATCCACGTACTATTTATTTCCTGGAGAAAGAGGCCCCTACGGTATTGGAGGCGTTTTTGCTGACACCATCCCCAACAGGTGCTGGTAATATTTCCGTTTTTATCAGCAACAATGCCGTCGGATTACTGCCTGAAAAAACTTATCAATGTTTGTCAGACCTGTTTTCCCTGGAACACCAAAAGCTCTTATGGTGGAAGCAGGATCATCGCTCTTTATTACAACTCTTTGCAGACAGGTGCCGTTACCAGGAGATGTCAGCCACTCAGTTGAGTAAACCCGATGAATGGTTGAAAAACCAGCAGATCAGTATATCTCACCGGGTAAAGCTGGTAGAAACAAAATGGGATTGGAGTTTTGCCAATGATCTGAACCACCTGTCCCCGAAGCAACAGGAGAATGTTCAGCGATCGGCCGCGAAATTTGAATATATTATTCAGACAATCCATGGGGCACATAGACAGGAAATGATCCTTCGGCAGGATACCGCTATGCTGTTTCATCTTTTTCGACAGCCTAAATCCATCCATCAGGCGTTGACGGAAATCGGTTATTACATTCAGTCTCAGCCCCCCGCTCTGCTGGAAGATGTTCTATTTTCTTTGACAGGCTCCCGTAATACGGATAATTTTCTTGCACAACTGGATCGTGTAATCCTGGAGAAAATAAGACAATGGATATATAGAGAAATATTCATTATCAGTTAATGATAACTGCGGAACTACCTGCTTGTCCCCAAAGCATGAACAGATAAGATCATGAAAGAGCTTTTAAAAAACGTCAGAAAGCATAATATTTTACTGGAAGTAGTAGATGGTGAATTGAACGTTTACGCAGGCAGCGCTAACATCAATCCGGACCTGCTTGCTGAAATCAGGAAGCATAAAAGTGAACTCGTTCAGTTTCTTTTAGAAAATAAACATACCCTTTCGCCGGAAACGGACGGACATTATATTCCATCTGCAGCACTGCAGGAGGCTTATTACGTGTCATCTTCTCAAAGAGGGATATGGTTGTCGAGCCAAACCGCAGACGGGAATATGGCCTATAATATGCCCGGATTCTTCAGGTTTGAAGGCCCCCTGAACATAGGTGCATTGAAATTTGCATTCGAAAGACTACTGTCCCGTCATGAGATTTTGCGTACCGTATTCAGAGAAAATGAGGAAGGAGAGTTAAGGCAGTATATTCTGAATGAAGCAGCTTGCCCATTTGACCTGTCAACGACAGATCTGCGCAACGAAACGCATCCCGGAAGAGCCTTACACGCGATGATCCGGCTGTTCAGTACCCAGCCATTTGAACTTGACAAGGGACCGCTGCTGAAAACATGCCTGTATCAGCTATCAGCGGATAGTTATGTGCTCGGGGTAGTCATGCATCATATCATCAGCGATGGGTGGTCGGTGGGCATATTGATGAAAGAACTGCTCGCTCATTATCAGGCATATCTGGATAAAACCCTGCCGTCACCGGAACCGCTGAATTTACAATACAAGGACTTTGCTGTATTTCAACAACAACAGCTGGCCAACGGGGCGATGCAGGCGCATAAATTATATTGGCTTGAACAGTTGCAGGGGGATCTGCCGGTGCTTGACCTGAAGGGGGATAAACCCCGGCCGCTATACCGGACATATAATGGCGCTACCGCCTGTTGCAGGCTGAGGCCACAGGTATTCCACCAGATAAAAGCCATCTGCCGGGAAAATAACAGTACAACATTCATGGGTTTACTTGCTGTGGTAAATGCCTTGTTATACCGGTACACAGAGCAGCAGGATATTATTGTTGGCATACCATTATCAGGAAGAAACTCCTTTCAACTGGAATCCCAGCTTGGTTTATATACCAATATATTACCTGTAAGAGCGGGTTTACAGGAAAGCGATCAATTCACCGATTTGTTGCAAAATATCAGAGTAGCGGTATTGGATATGCATAAACATCAGCGCTATCCATTTGAACATATTATCAGTGACCTTCATCTATCATGGGATCAGAGCCGTCATCCACTATTTGACGTGGTAGTGATGTTCCAGGACGGGGAGATGACCCGGCATTATAATATCGGGGAGCTCCACATCAGCGCTTATGAGAAAGAACAGGTACAGGAAGGAGCCAAGTTTGATATCGTATTCAATTTTCTGGAGAAGAATGGAGAGCTGGAATTGAAGCTGGAATACAATAGCGATATTTATTCTGCCGCATTTGCCCGGCAACTGGCTGACCACTTCCAACAGCTTTCCGACAGTATTGTAGTACAGAAAGATGTTCCTGTTTCTCAGCTTGATTTTCTGACTACAGGAGAAAAGATACAGTTGCTGGAGTCTTTCAACAAAACAGCCCATCCTTATCCTGCTGATAAAACAGTGATGCAGCTTTTTGAAGAGCAGGTGCAGCACACCCCGGGAAATACTGCATTGGTTTATCAGGAACAATCATTTACCTATCAACAGCTCAATGAGCGGGCCAACTGTTTTGCGCACTACTTGAAAACATATGGTCATTTGCAAAGGCAGGAAGTAGCCGCTATTCTGCTGGATAGAACTGAATGGGCGATAGTGGCCGTATTAGGCGTATTGAAAGCCGGTGGAATTTACCTGCCAATAGATCCCGAATATCCCATTGAACGTGTGCTGTATATGCAGGAAGACAGCAAGTGTAAAGTTTTGATAGACGAAAATTTCATCCGCAAATTTGAAAAGAATTTTCCGGTCGGCAAAGTAGAGAACCCTGCGATGGAAATCTCGCCGGAAGACCCGGCATATATCATTTATACTTCCGGATCTACAGGAAAGCCCAAAGGCGTAACCATCACCAATAAAAGTCTGGTAAATTTATGTGCCTGGCATATCAGTGCGTTCTCTGTAACCGCTGGTGACCGTGCCACTTTGTATGCCAGCTTTTCATTTGATGCGGCGGTATGGGAGCTGTTTCCTTACATTATTGCCGGAGCATCGGTGCATCTTTTATCCGGTGATCTCAGAATGAATGTAAACGAGTTATCTGATTACTATACTACACAACAAATCACTATCGGCTTCCTGCCTACGCAACTGGGTGAAAAATTTATTATTCAGAACAGCCATCTCCAGCAGCTGCGATATTTGCTTTTGGGGGGTGATAAGCTGAATATATTTGAAAAACGGCCCTATCGTATTGTTAATAACTATGGTCCAACAGAAAGTACTGTGGTAGCGGCTTCTATGGAAGTGCGGCAATATGAAACGAATATTCCGGTAGGAAAACCTGTATTTAATACACAGCTGCTGGTGTTGAACAAGCACTGTCAACTTTGCCCTATCGGGGTAACAGGTGAAATTTATATAGCCGGAGATAGTTTGGCTAAAGGATATTTTAATAACGATGCGATTACGGCGGAGCGATTTATTGCGCACCCATTCAAAAAAGGAAGTGTGGTGTACAAAACCGGCGACCTGGGGTGCTGGCGTAGCGATGGCAACTTGTTGTTCATGGGCAGGATTGGCCAGCAGATGAAGATCAGGGGTTTCAGGATTGAAGCCGGTGAAATAGAAAGCGCACTGTTAAGTCATCCTTCCATCTCTGCGGCACATATTATTGCCCGACAGGACGATACTGGTGAAAAGGAGTTGGTTGCTTATTTTATCAGCGGGGAGAAATGGACTGATGAAGCCCTCAGGGCATATCTCAACACCCAGTTGCCGGTATTTATGCTGCCTGCCTATTATATACAGCTGGGAAGCTTCCCCACTACGCAGCATGGAAAGATTGATCTGAAAGCATTACCAGACCCGGTGTTGGCACACGGGGGGAAGGAGACGATACTTGTGGCGCCGCGCAATAAAACAGAAGAAACGCTGTTGCATATCTGGGAGCAGGTATTGAGCCGTCAAAATATCAGCGTAACAGATAACTTCTTTTCCCTGGGTGGTCATAGCCTGAAAGCCAGCAAAATGGCTGGCCTGCTGCATAAAACTTTCGGGGTAAAGATCCACTTGCAGGAAATATTTACGCATCCGGTGCTGGAACAACTGGCTTTGCTGCTGCAGGAAAAAGGAACAACCGTTTTTAGTTATATTGAACCGGCAACTTACCAGGAGTCTTACCCTTTATCTTCTTCACAGCACCGTATCTGGACATTAAGTCAAACAGAAGCAGGAAACATCGCCTATAATGTTCCTGGTACCTACCTATTGGAGGGAGAGCTGGATGTTGCCGCTCTGCAAAGGGCTTTTGAAAAGTTAGCAGAACGGCACGAAGTACTGCGTACCGTGTTCAAAAGCAATGATGCCTTAGAAATCAGGCAGTTCATAATGGCACCCGGAACGCTGCGAATAAAGATCCAATACAGGGATTTGAGAGAAGATCCGCATTGGCTCCATACGCTTGAAAACGTAGTGGCAACAACATTAATGCATCCATTTGACCTGGCAACAGGGCCATTGTTGCGGGTATCTTTATTCCAAACAGGGAATGAAACGCATGTTATTGCCTGTACCATACATCATATTATCTGTGATGGATGGTCCATGGAAATTTTTAACAGAGAGCTGGCAACCTGCTATAATGCCATAGTATCAAAAAGAACGGAATTACTGCCGGCTCCGCTGCGTATTCAATACAAGGATTTTTCCGTATGGCAGCAGGAGCAGTTGCAAAGCGGGGCGATGGAAGATCATCGGCAATACTGGATAAAAAAGCTGAAAGGTGAGCTGCCAATATTAAATCTGCCTACAGATAAAGCCCGTCCGCTCATAAAAACATACAACGGTGACGCAGTAGTGTATCAGATGAACCCTGACCTGTATACCCGGTTAACGCGGCTGCTCAGGGAGCAGGACTGTACGCTGTTTATGGGCATACTGGCAGCAGTTACCGCATTAATGCATCGTTACACAGGACAGGAGGATATCATGCTGGGAACCGTTACATCAGGAAGAGAACATGCCGACCTGCAGGATCAGCTGGGGAATTATATCAACACGCTGGCATTGAGCATCCACTGCCATGATGAAGTGAGTTTCAGAAGTTTGCTTAACCATGTCAAACAAGTATCGTTCGATGCGTATGAACACCAGCGCTATCCTTTTAATTTATTGATAGATGATCTTCAGCTCCGCGTGGACAGGAGCCGTAATCCACTATTTGATGTGATGGTGATATTGCAGAATATGGATCGGTATAATCTGGAAAATAATATGGAGAATGGGTTGTCCATTAAACCCTTCCGGCAGCAGGCAGACAAATCCGGCAAGGTGGACCTGTCTTTTATCTGCAGTGAGCATGGCGATGGCCTGCAGGTGGAATTAAAATATAACACAGATATTTTTGAGAGACACACCATAGATAATATTACTCAGCACTTCAACCGGTTGTTGCAACAGCTGGTGGTACATCCGGATGCGCCTTTGTACCAGCCGGAGCTGTTGTTATCAGCGGAGAAGGATTTGCTGATGGCTTCTTTTCACGAGTCTGCTCCCGATTATCCGCGTGATCAGACGATTATCCAGGTATTTGAATCACAGGTGATACAATCACCGGAAAACAGGGCACTGGTATTCCAGGATACTGCCTATACTTACCGGGAACTGAATGAAACGGCCAATCGGCTGGCTGATTTTTTGCAGAGAGAACACGGTGTTCGTACAGGCGACAACGTTGCTATAAGCGCAGAAAGAAATGCCTGGTCGATCATTTGTATATTGGGTGTGCTTAAAGCAGGAGGCGCCTATGTACCCATTGACCCCGCCTTCCCCGATCAACGTATTTCATTTATCCTGAAAGATAGTGGCAGCCGGTTATTCCTCGATGAAACCGAGTTAGTGCGTTTCAGAAATGCTGCACATGAATACAGGGCCGACAATGTTAGCCATGAAGCTACTTCGCAGAGCCTGGCCTATGTAATATATACTTCCGGTACCACAGGACAACCCAAGGGGGTGATGATCACGAATCAGTCACTGATGGATTATGCCTATGGCATCAGGGACAAAACCAATGTATCGGATTGTAAAGACTTCGGGCTGGTATCCACTGTTGCAGCAGATCTTGGTAATACGATCATCTATACTTCTTTACTGTTGGGAGGGACATTACATATCTATTCCATCACGGATGCTACTGACGCAATAAAGATGAGACAGGAAAAGCTGGATTGTCTGAAAATTACGCCTTCACATTGGAAGGCGCTTCAGGACGATCTTCCACTTTTCGCACCATCTCAATGCCTTATTTTCGGCGGAGAACCACTGACTGCGGACATTATTTTGCAGCTGCAACAGCAGCACGCGACCTGCCAGGTATATAACCACTACGGGCCTACGGAAACAACCATAGGAAAACTCATTCGTCAGTTTGACCTAGGCCGTCCCGTAGAGTATATTTCATTGGGCTGGCCCATCGGCAATAATCATGTTTTTATCTTGGATAATCATCAGCAGCTGTTACCGGAAGGCGCTACCGGTGAAATCGGTATTTCCGGAGACGGACTGGCTGCGGGTTATATGAATCTTCCGGAACTTACCGCACGCAAATTTGTGCCGGCTCCTTTTCTTCCCGGGACATTGATTTACAGAACCGGCGACTTAGGAAAACGCCTGGCAGATGGAAGCATTCGCTTTCTGGGCAGAAGCGACGAAATGCTTAAAATAAGAGGTTACAGCGTAGAACCCAACGAAATAGCCAATGCGCTTCAGTTATATCCGGACATTGAAAAAGCAATCGTTATCCCCGCTGAAAGTGCGCAGGATGAAAAGGAACTGGTAGCCTATCTCGTGACTAAATCAGCCTTGCAGGTACAGGATATCATTTTGTTCCTGAAGCAGCGCCTTCCGGCATATATGATACCGGCAAATTTTATCAGGATAGATAGTATTCCGTTAACACCAAATGGGAAAATTGATCGTTCCGCCTTGCCTGTACCGCTATATTCCGGCCAGTTGCCGGGTGCGGAATATGTAGCACCCCGTAATGATATAGAGCAGGGATTGGCGCTCATCTGGCAGGAATTGCTATTCGTGGAAAAAGTGAGTGTGAAAGATGATTTCTTTGGTCTTGGAGGCCATAGTCTGAAGATGACGAGCCTGGCGGGAAGGATACATCAGTCTTTTAAAGTGAGAATCCCACTGAAGGATTTGTTTGTGAATACAACATTGGAAAGCCAGGCGACATTGATTGCCGGTTCCGACCAGCGGGGTTTTGAACACATCAAAGTACAGCCGCTGCAGGCAGGATACCCGTTATCATCTTCGCAGCAAAGGTTATGGACCCTGGCCCAGATAGAGAAAAGCGGTACCGTATATAATATGTCCAGGACCTGGATGTTGACGGGCATGCTGAACACCGGAATAATGGAAGCAGCATTCCGGTTGATGTTGGACAGGCACGAAATACTGAGAACTATATTCAGACATGAGGCAACGGAAGGAACGGTGTGGCAGGAAGTGTTGTCGTCAGCAGCTGCGGGATTTTGCCTGAAAACGGAAGATCTCAGAGCTGCGGGTCTCTCCGGATCTGCGCTGCAGCAAAAGGTAAGCGAAGCACTGTTATCACCTTTCGACCTGGAACGCGGTCCGCTGTTACGTGCCGCCATATACAGACTGGAAGAAGGAAAATGGTTATTCGTTTACACGATGCACCATATTATCAGTGATGGCTGGTCGATGAACAGGCTTTTCAATGAACTGCTGATCTGTTACAATGCTTTGCTGGCACACACACAGCCAATACTACCGCCACTGTATATACAGTACAGGGATTATGCGGTATGGCAGCGGGAGCAGTTGATGAATGGTGCATTATTTAAACAGGAGCAGTATTGGCTGCAACAATTTTCAGGAGAAATACCCGTGCTTAACATGCCGGTAGATAAGACGCGGCCGTACCAGAAAAGCTATAACGGTAAAACTATTAGCAGGGTAATAGATCCTGCTGTCAGCAAAGCGTTGGAGCAACTATGTCACGAAGAGGGGACCACTCTTTTTGCAGGTCTGCTGACGGTACTGAACATTTTGTTATTCAGGTATACAACGCAGCGGGATATTGTAATTGGTACACCCATCGCAGGCCGGGAACATATTGACCTTGAAAATCAGATTGGTTTTTATATAAATACACTGGCCCTCCGGACACGGTTTACTGAGGAGGATAGTTATATATCACTGCTGGGAAAAACAACGCAGGTGACTGTGGAAGCGAATGAGCATCAGGCCTATCCCTTTGAAGAACTGGTGAGGAAGTTGAATCTGAAACGGGACCTGAGTCGCAGTCCGTTATTTGATGTGATGATCACGCTACAGTACCCTGAGCAGGAACAGTTATTTAAGGGGATACCGGAATTGGATATCATCCCCTATTCAGATAATACTGCTATGGGCAGTAAGTTCGATCTCACCTTTTACTTTATAGCAGGGAACAATGGCCTTGATCTGACACTGGAATTTAATAGTGATATCTTCCTGGAACGTACAGCTTACAGGCTGGCAGATCATCTGCAGCAACTCATGCAAACATTGGTGTTGCACCCTTTGGAGGCTGTTGGTAAGCTTAGCTTTCTGTCTCCGCAGGAGCAGCAACTTATACTTACCACCTTTAATCGACCTGCGGTAGATTTTGCAGACAGCAGTACACTGGTGTCTCTGTTTGAAGATCAGGTGAGCCTGTCACCTGAAGCTACTGCGCTGATATTTGAGGACGAAAAATTTACCTACCGCAGGTTGAATGAGCAGGCCAATCTATTGGCTGCCTGGCTGCGGGAACAATATCAAATTCAACCGGATGATCTTGTAGCCGTGCAGTTGGAAAAAAGCCCGGAGATGATTATTGCGTTATTGGGAGTGCTGAAGTCAGGTGCAGCCTACATTCCGATAGGGCATGATTATCCGCCGGACAGAATCAGCTATATGGTGGCGGACAGTCAGTGTAAAGTGCTGATAGATCAGGAACTGTTATCTGCCATCTCCGGACAAATAGCATTATCAGATGTCAGTAACCCGCCAAGGGTAAATAAACCTGAAGATCTGGCCTATGTGATCTACACATCCGGTTCTACCGGTCGACCTAAAGGATGTATGCTGGAACACCGCGGCGTTGTAAATCGCCTCGAGTGGATGTGGAATGCATATGGATATAGCCGCCGCGATATTATTCTGCAGAAAACAACATTCACTTTTGATGTATCTGTCTGGGAGATATTTATGCCGCTGTGTTGGGGCGCCACAATGGTACTTTGTCAACAGGAAGATATTGGGTCTCCTGAGCGCATCCTGGAGCTGGTGGAGAAACATACGGTCTCCTGTATGCACTTTGTGCCCAGCATGTTTAATAGCTTCATCGGTGTATTGGACGAGAATACAGACCTTGTAAAACGTCTTAAAAGCCTGCGACTGTTGATTACCAGCGGGGAAGCTTTGTCGCCGGAACTGGTGAAAAAATGGTATGCAAAAGCAGCAGCGCCGGTACATAATCTGTATGGCCCTACAGAGGCATCGGTAGATGTGACCGCTTATACCACCGCTGCGGGAGATGTCCGGATACCTATTGGAAAACCAATCAGCAATATCAGCATCTATATACTTGATGAAGCGGGCCAACTGACGCCCGTGGGAGTACAGGGAGAAATCTGTATTGCCGGGGTAGGTGTTGCCAGAGGGTATCTGAATAACAAAGAACTTACCCTGCAACGTTTTTCCGTTGATCCTTTTATGCCCGTAAACCGGATGTATCGCACCGGAGATATGGGGCGATGGTTGGAAGACGGCAATATTGAATATATCGGGCGGAGAGACAACCAGGTAAAAATACATGGTTACCGCATCGAAACAGGCGAGATAGAAAGCGCTTTGCTAACTTATCCAGGTCTTACCGCCAGCTGTGTAACCGATTGGGTAACTCCTGCCGGGGATAAGGAGCTGGTCGCTTATATTGCTGCTGCAAAAGCGTTATCGGTGGCTGATCTAAAACAATTTCTGTCTGGTAAGTTGCCTTCCTACATGATCCCCGTACTTTTTATACAACTGGATCAACTACCACTAACAGATAGCGGCAAAGTAAACAGGAAAGCGTTGCCACTTCCTCATGAAAAATTATTTGTCAGACAAGCTGATCACATAGCGCCCCGAAACCCGACAGAAGAACAGTTGTTGGTCATCTGGAAAAAAATATTGCATCGGGAAACTATCAGCGTAATGGATAGCTTCTTCGATCTGGGCGGGAGTAGCCTGACAATAATAAGTTTATCGGGCCTGATACATAAGAATTTTGAAGTCAAAATACAACTGAGGGAATTATTTGCCCATCCTGTTTTGGAGCAACAGGCACTGCTGATAAATGCCGCTGCAAGAAAATCTTATACGGAATTACAACCGGTAAAAGAGCGGTCAAGTTATCCGTTGTCTTCTGCGCAAAGAAGGCTCTGGATATTAAGCCAGTTGGAAGAAAGCAGTATTGCTTACAATATACCGGGCTACTTCCATGTTTCCGGTGAGCTGGACATAGACTCCCTGAATAATGCTTTCAGGTGGATGATCGCACGGCACGGCATTTTGCGCACCGTATTCCGCGAAGACGAAGACGGGGAAATACGGCAGTTTATTTTACCTGAAGCATCTGTTTCTTTTGAAGTAGCATATGATGACCTCAGGGGTGCTGCCAATCAGGATCCGGAGGCGATTATCCGCCAGGAAGCATGGCAACCTTTTGATCTTAGCACGGGGCTCCTGTTGCGGGCAGGCTTATATCATCTTTCTGCCGGAAACTGGTTGTTTACCTGCACTATGCACCATATTATCAGCGATGGCTGGTCAATAGGTATACTTATAAGTGAGCTATTGACTGTTTACCGTTACCTACACGAAAGAAAGCAGGTGGTATTACCGAAGCTCCGCATTCAATACAAAGATTATACAATCTGGCAGCAGGATCAGTTGAAGGAGGGAGTTGTTAATGCTTCAAGAGACTACTGGTTGAGACAGTTTTCCGGTGAGTTGCCTGTGCTGGAATTACCTGCTGCGTATGCGCGTCCTATCATAAAAACTTACAATGGCGCCGTGATAACCAGGCAAATTTCTGCCGCTACCATTGTGCAGCTGAAAGCATTGGATAACGGAAAAGAGTATACGCTTTTCATGAGGTTGCTGGCGGTCATAAACATCCTGCTATATCGTTATACAGGACAAACTGATATTATTACAGGCAGCCCGGTTGCAGGCAGGGATCATGCAGATCTGGAAGATCAGATTGGCTGCTATGTAAATACGATTGCCCTGCGTGCAAGGTTTCAGGGAACCCACAACTACCGGGAACTGTTGGAACAGATCAAACATATTACCCTGGAGGCTTATGAACATGCTGTTTATCCTTTTGACGAGTTGTTGGAAGATCTGCAGCTACAAAGGGATATGAGCCGCAGTCCACTGTTTGATGTGCTCATTATTCTGAATGAAAACATAGCTGCCACTAACCTCGTTATACCAGGTGCAGTGGTGAAACCCTATGAACGTGCGGAGCATGTTGTTAGCAAGTTCGACATCAATTTTATTTTCACGGAGAAAGGAGACGATATTCAGCTGACACTTGAATATAATACGGACATCTATACGGAGTCGATAGCCGGAAGTATGTGTACTCACTTCATGACGCTGCTGGAAGCGATTATACAACAACCGGAGATGCCGATAGCAGCACTGGATTACATACCGGTAGCTGAAAAAGAGCAGCTCATCGATATGTGCAAAGGGCCCGAAACTTATTATCCGGCAGATGCCACATTGATCGCGTTGTTCGAATCACAGGTAGCAAAAATGCCGGACAACACCGCATTGATTTTTGAAGATGTTATACTTACTTATACCGCATTGAACGAGGCCGCCAATCAGCTGGCTTATTATCTCCGGGAAACTTTTAATATAAGGCCGAATGATGCCATTGGTGTAAAACTGGAACGTAGCGAACAGGCGGTGATAGCCATGCTGGCAGTCCTGAAAGCAGGTGCGGGATGTGTACCTATTGACCCGCAATATCCGGAGGAGCGCATTCGATATATTACCGGAGATAGCCATTGCGCCGTATTGATTGACGATGTGCTGATGCAGAATTTCAGGAAAGAAAATAAATACCCGACAATAAATCCTCCCCACATGAACACGGCTACAGACCTGGCTTATGTGGTTTATACTTCTGGTTCTACCGGTCATCCCAAAGGTTGCATGTTACACAACAGGGGTGTGATAAATCATCTCTGGAGTAAACTGGAATTACTTCAGCTGACCGCGGAAGATACTATCTGTCACTGTTCAGAACTTTATTTTGTAGGCGGCATCTGGCAACAATGGGCGCCGCTGATAACCGGTGGTAAGGTAGTGTTATGTAATTATGAAGAGTTGCGGGATATGGAAAAACTATTGGAGAAGACCCGCGCGTATCACTGCCGTATGCTGGAAGTGATTGCCTCTCAGATAAGTGATTATTTATCTTATGGAGAAAGCATTCAACTGGACCATATACAAACATTAATTCTCACCGGAGAGCGACTAAGCAGGTCTCTTGTTGACAAATGCTATGACGGACATCCAGGTTTACGCATCGTCAATACTTACGGACAAACAGAGTGCGCTGACGTAACCTCTTATTATGAAGTGCCACGGCAGTGTGAGCGGATGCTGGTAGGCAGACCGATTCAGCATACACGGAATTATATATTGTCGCAGGAAGGACAGTTATGTCCTGTAGGGGTGATCGGAGAAGTTTGTACGAGTGGAGATGGTGTTTGCATTGGCTACGCCAATAAGCCGGAACAAACAGCCAGCCGGTTTATTCCGGATCCCTTCCGGCCCGGCAGGATGATGTATAAAACTGGCGATCTTGGAAGATGGATGCCCGATGGAAACCTGGAGGTGTTAGGTAGAATTGACAACCAGATCAAGATCAGAGGATTCCGCATTGAGGCAGGTGATATTGAAAGTGCCTTGAATACATATGAAGGTATCAGCGAAGCCAGGGTACTGTTGAGTGATAGCAATACGATAGAAAAAAGTCTGACAGCCTATGTTGTTAGCAAAGTACCGCCGGATACTGCTGCTGTAAGGGCGCACCTCGTGAAATTGTTGCCGTTGTATATGTTGCCCGACAGATATGTATGTGTGGAAAGAATACCATTGTTACAAAATGGAAAGGTGGATAAAAAGGAACTGGCTTCCTATAAAGCCCTGGACCAGGATACACCGGCACTGATGGAATATCCGATGGATGTTATGGAGACAAAGCTCGCAGACATCTGGAAGAGTTTATTACCATCAGCAACAATTGGCCCGAAAAGCAATTTTTTCGAGTCGGGAGGTCACAGTTTAAAGGCAGCACGGTTGTCGCATCTTATACATAAAGCATTTGAGGTAAAAATTGCGCTGAAGGAGATATTTTCTCACCCATTGCTGACGCAACAGGCACAGCTCATCAGGAAAGCAGGTAAAACAATCTATACCGGGCTACTTCCGGCGCCGGTACAGGACAGTTACCCTTTGTCTTCTGCACAGCGCAGGCTATGGGTATTGAGTCAATTCAAGGATGGTAGCAGGGCTTATAATATGCCCGGTTTTTACCGCATTTCCGGCGAATTGGATATTGCATCCCTGCAGGCGGCTTTCAGCGTATTAATAAGTCGTTATGAAATACTACGTACCGTATTCCGGGAAAATGAAACCGGTGAAATTCGTCAGTATGTAATATCTGAAAATGAGGCTGGCTTCTCGCTGCGTCAACAGGACCTGAGTGAATTCAGTCCACAGGAGATCGCCACATTCCTCCGGGAGGAGGCATTGCGTCCCTTTGATCTCACGAAAGATATATTGATTCGGGCAGGATTACATCAGTTGTCTGCCAATGAATGGCTGCTCACCTGTTCATTACATCATATCATTACTGATGGCTGGTCAATGGGACTGCTTATAACAGCACTCTTAACGTACTACAGGAGCCACCGGAACGGTGATGGTATCACAGCTCCGGCGCTTCGTCTTCAGTATAGAGATTATGCAAGCTGGCAGCAGGGGCTTTTAGCTGGTGGTGCACTCAGCGCTTCGAGGGAATATTGGATAAAACAATTCTCCGGCGAACTTCCTGTACTGGAGCTCCCATCAGAAAAACGCCGCCCTGCTGTGAAAACATATAATGGCGCAGCTGTAACAAAAATAATCACAGCTGATATTTTGCGGCCAACAGCGCTTTTAGACAGTGAAGAATGCTATACCGTTTTCATGAAGTTACTCGCCGCTTTAAGTGCTTTACTGAATCGTTATACCGGCCAGGAAGATATTATCATAGGTACCCCGGTGGCAGGGCGGGATCATGCGGACCTGGAAGATCAGATTGGTTGTTACGTAAATACCCTCGCGTTACGTACCAGGTTTGACAGCACTTACAGCTACCGGCAATTGCTGGCACATATCAAAACCGTAACCCTGGAAGCCTATGAGCACGGAGCATATCCTTTCGACGAACTGATAGATGATCTGGGCCTCAAAAGAGATACGAGCCGCAGCCCGCTTTTTGATGTAATGCTGGTACTGCAACAGCCTGACAATAATCCGCATATCCGGCAACATCATCCGGGAGATCCTGTGATAGCGGCATTTGAAAACAGCCCGTACCTGGTTAGTAAGTTTGACCTTACCTTTTTCTTCACAGCGATGGACGGTGAATGGCAAATGATAATGGAGTATAACACAGAGATCTATCATCATGATAGTATTTCCCTGCTGGGAGAGCATTTCATCAGGATACTGACGAGTATGGTACGGCAGCCGGATGTTCCGATACAACAAATAAATTACCTGAGTGAAGAAGAAATAGTGCAACTGACAGTGGACTTTAACCATACAACCACCGCTAAGGATCATGTTTCATCCGTGCTGGATTTATTTGAGCAACAGGCACTCGAACATCCTGAACAAATCGCATTAAGATATGCAGGAAACGATACTACCTACGGTGCATTAAATGCGCAGGCCAACCAGCTGGCGGCCTGGATGCTGGATCGGTATGCAGTTAAAGGGAATGACCTGGTAGCTATCCGGCTGGAACGCAGCGATAGTATGATTGCAGCCATCCTGGCAGTCCTCAAAACCGGCGCTGCCTACATACCCGTTGACCCGGCCTATCCGGCAGAACTTGTTGCATATATACTGAACGACAGTCAATGTATTACGTGTATAGATACTGCAACGCTGACAAAATTTGAAGAAGAACGGCACGCCTGGGAAACACATAATATCTCTCTGAAACGTGCGCCTGGAGACCTGGCATATGTAATGTACACCTCTGGCTCCACCGGCAAGCCCAAAGGATGCATGGTAACGAATGATAACCTGCTGAATTATATACAATGGGCACTGGGTTATTATTTTAAAGAAGAGCGACCCCATTTTGGCTTATATACTTCCCTGTCGTTTGACCTCACCGTTACCAGTATTTATTGCCCGTTAACGGCGGGAGGTATGTTGTATATATATCCGCAGCATGAAGATCTCTCCGACATTTTCCGGCATACCTTCAGTAAAGACGGCGGTATCAATGCCATCAAGTTAACACCTGCACATATCGGTCTGCTGAAACATATCTCATTGCCACCGGATGGTCCGGTTTGCGCTATTGTAGGCGGGGAAGAAATGACTCCGGAGCATGTGAACATTCTGAAAAATATCCGGGCGGATATAAAGATATATAACGAGTACGGCCCCACGGAGGCAACAGTAGGTTGTGTGGTAAAAGAACTCGATGGCGCCGGCCCCGTGTTGATTGGAAAACCCATTGCCAATACGGTTATCTATATATTGGACGATCAGCAAATGCTTTGTCCTGCCGGTGTTACCGGTGAAATATATATAGGGGGAAGATCCGTCGCCAACGGCTATCTGAACAGGGAAAAGCTAACGAAGGAGCGGTTCATAGCAGATCCAATCCGTACAAACGGGAAGCTATATAAAACCGGCGACCTTGGAAAATGGCTTCCGGATGGAAATCTGGCTTTCATTGGGCGCAAAGATGAACAGTTGAAAGTACAGGGGTACAGAATAGAATCAGGCGAAGTAGAAGCAGCTCTGCAGCAATGTGATGGGATATTGGCAGCGACTGTGCTTGCGCGGCCTGACGAATCAGGTATGAAAGAACTAGTTGCGTGGCTGGTAACAGAAAATATGCCTGATGTACCGCATATCAGGGAACAGCTTAGTAATATAATTCCTGCTTATATGATACCCACTAAATTTTATAAGCTGGACAAACTGCCACTGACACCCAATGGAAAAGTGGACCGGAAACGGTTGCTGACAGATGAGGGTGTACAGATAAAAACAACGTTACGATACGAGCCACCGGCGAATGATGTGGAGGAAAAATTGCTGATGATATGCCGGGAAATATTGGGTAATGACCAAATAGGCGTAAAAGATAATTTCTTTGATGCCGGTGGTAATTCCATCAAGCTGATTCGTATGGTAACGCAGATAAACCGGCGCTTTGGCAGCAACCTGAATGTGGTCGATGTTTTCAGAAGACCTGCAGTCAGTGAACTAGCTGCTTACTTCCAACCAGGCGCGGAAAAGGGAATAGAAGAATTAAATAAAGAAGCCCTGGCATCTGCAGACATTCTGGAAGAAACCTTCAGACATTTAAACAGCATTGATTATGGCGACGAATGAGACATATACAGGCCTGGAGATAGCGATTATAGGGATCGGGTGTCGTTTCCCGGATGCCGATAACTGGCGGGAATACTGGAATAACCTGAAAAATGGTCATGAGTCAGTTCGTTTTCTGACAAATGAACCTTTGGCAACAGGTAAGCCTGATAATGGAAGCCTTATAAAAGCATTGATCACCCTGCAGGGAAAAGAGCTGTTTGATTATTCCTTTTTCGATTATAGTCCTGCCGAAGCAGCTTTCATCAATCCTTTGCACAGAGTATTTCATCAATGCGTATGGGAAGCGCTGGAAGATGCGGGTTACAATCCGGATCATGTTAAAGCGCCTGTAGGCATATATGCAGGCGCCTGTGATGATACTAACTGGAAGGTTTATACGATGTTGAGCAATGTGGCACACCAGGTAGATGACTTCTCATTATCTGTTATCAACAACAGGGATTACCTGAGTACCCTCCTTGCCTATAAGCTGAACCTGAAAGGCGCCGCAGTTAATATCAACACGGCTTGTTCCACCTCACTGGTGGCTGTTAATATGGCCTGTAAAGCATTATTGCTGGGAGAAGCGAGGATGACGATAGCGGGAGGCGTGTCTATGTCGTCCCGCATCAGGGAAGGGTATCATTACCAGGAAGGCATGATATATTCCGAAGATGGCCATTGCCGGGCTTTCGACAGGGATGCCAGCGGCACTGTTGTAGGGGAGGGTGCAGGCGCAGTAATATTGAAACGATTAAAAGATGCACAGGCAGACGGTGATCATATATATGCCATTATCAAAGGGAGCGCTATAAATAACGATGGTAACAGAAAAGTGGGGTTTACTGCTCCCAGTGTAGAAGGGCAGGTAGAATGCATCCGTAGAGCCCAGGTAATGGCAAAAGTAGATCCGGCCACCATTGGTTATGTAGAGGCTCACGGAACAGGTACCAGACTGGGCGATCCTATAGAAGTGACCGCATTGAATATTGCGTTCAACAAAAAAACGGGGGATCATTGTGCATTGGGATCGGTAAAAACAAATATAGGCCACCTCGATTCGGCTGCAGGAGTTGCCGGCCTGATAAAAGCCGCTTTGGCGCTTAAATTTGGGCAAATTCCAGCCAGTCTTAACTTTGAAGCTCCAAATCCGGAAATTGATTTTGCAGGGGGCCCTTTTTACGTAAATGCCGGTCTGCAGAAATGGGAAGCACAAGGAGATGTATTGCGGCGAGCCGCAGTAAGTTCTTTTGGTATCGGGGGCACCAATGCCCACGCGATACTGGAGGAAGCTCCTGTGCCGGCATTCAGTGACGCCGGGAGTAAATTTAAAATACTGACATTATCCGCACGGACAGAAAACGGATTGACACGATACCGGCAACGGTTCAGTGATTTTCTGCCCGCTGAGCCACATGTGAACGGTGCCGATCTTGCCTTTACTATGCAAACCGGTCGCCGTCATTTTACGCACCGCAAAGCAATTGTCTTCTCTGATATCCACGAACTGCAGGAGCTGTTGAAACAACCAGGTGCGGACATATCTTCCTCATCAAAAGCACCGGGCGTCGTGGTGTTCATGTTCCCGGGCCAGGGAGCGCAATATATTCACATGGGTAAAGAGCTGTATGAAAGTATACCCTTGTTCCGGGAATGGATGGATACCGGATTTGATATCATACAGCAGGCAACCGGTAAAGACTATCGGATTATCTTATGGCCGCTGGAACCGCAGGCATCCGAACTGATAAACGAAACATGCTACACACAACCGCTGATTTTCCTGCTGGAGTATGCGTTGTCAAAATACCTGATGTCGCTCGGGGTTAAGCCCGATTACATGATTGGACATAGTCTTGGTGAATTTGTTGCTGCCTGCTTAAGTGGCGTGTTTTCTTTTGAAGATGCCGTAAAGCTGGTGGTGAGGCGGGGAGAATTGATGGGTACAACAGGCCATGGCGCCATGTTGGGAGCATCTCTTAGTCGCGAAGAAGCACAGCAATACCTGAACGCTGCTATTTCGCCGGCAGCTTTTAACGCACCTGGACAAACGGTATTTTCGGGGGATGGTGCCGCCATTGCAGCGCTGGAAACGACATTGAGAAGTAAAGGAATATCTTCCATCAGATTGCGTACCTCGCATGCTTTTCATTCACATATGCAGGCCACTGTTTTGCCTGCATTCAAACAGGAATTGGAGCAGGTGAAAATGAATAAACCAGGCATTCCTTTTATAGCCAATACAACGGGCGGCTTCATCAGAGATGAGGAAGCTACATCAGTTGATTACTGGGCAAATCAGTTGATACTGCCGGTATTATTTGCAGATGGCATCGGGCAATTACTCGCGTTGGAAAAAGATGCATTGTTCATAGAAGCAGGACCCGGACAGGCATTAAGTGGTTTGGTGAAAACGCAGTACAGGAATACTCGTAGGATGGTACATCTGATGAAAACGCCAAGGGAAGCTGCGGGTGATAGTAAGATACTGACGCAGCGCCTTGGCCAGTTATGGGAGTGTGGACTTAATATAGACTGGATAGCTTTTCATAGCAATGAGAAAAGGAATAAGTGCGCACTGCCTACCTATCCGTTTGAGGAGATCCGTTTTCCTGCGGAAGTGGACACTTTAGGCATGCTGACGGGACACCTGGGTATGCAACCCGATATCAGGAAGACTTCCACTAGTGACTGGTGTTATACTGTTCAGTGGAAACAATCTATGTTGCCTGTTTCAAATACTGCTGTTCATGCAACTGATATGGTATTGCTATTGGCTGGTTCGGATGAGCTGAGCGACCTTATACTTCAGCATTTTCAGCAGTCAGACGCCACTTGCATTACGGTGATACAGGCCGATCAGTTTATACAAAAGAATAACAGGCTATATGGGGTGAATCCGGGCAGGGAAGAGGATTTCAATGAATTATTCGAACGGCTGTCTTTGAAAGATGTTACTGCGGTGCAGGTGGTGTATATGTGGAATCATATTTTATCTGATCACACGGATCAGGCAGTAGCTGGTTACAGTACATTGCTGAATCTGGTGAGAGGATTTGCATCGCGGATCACGGGAATTCCTTTGAAGCTGAACGTGATTGCGAAAGGCTTGTTTAATATTTCCGGGTATGAAACGGTATATCCGGATAAAGCTACCCTGACGGGCGCGCTCAGGAGCATAGGTGAAGAGTTTGAAGACATTGCCTGTTGTGCGGTTGATATAGCCGAAACCAGCCAGGATACTGTTAATAGCCTGTTGAAAGAGTTGACAGAAAGAACGGAGGATAAAGAAGTTGCCATCAGAGGGAAAAAGAGATATGTGAAAGTCTTTGAGCAACTACAATTGAAGCAGGATGATAGTGCAGGCGCTTTCAGGGAAAACGGCACTTACCTGATCACTGGTGCCTCCGGTGGAATGGGACAATTGCTGGCGACTTTTCTGTCAGAAAAATACCGGGCCAATTTGGTATTGATAAGCAGAAATGTATTACCGGAAGCATTTCTTTCCGGGCTGAAGGAAAAAGGTGTGGGAGTTTTAAGTCTGCAGGTGGATGTTTCAGATCTTATCCCAATGCAGGAAGGTATTAATGAGGCAATACGACAGTTCGGTGAGATACATGGGGTATTGCATACAGCCGGCATGGCGGATTATGGTGGTGTGATCCTGAGAAGAAAACAAGCCGATGACGAGAAGGTTTTCACTCCCAAGATTGCCGGCACGCGTGTGTTGGAATATATTTTCAGGGGCCGTCGGCCCGACTTCTTCATTAATTTTTCTTCGATAGCTGCATCTGTTGGTGCATTTGGCGAGGCGGCATATGTTGCTGCAAACTCCTGGGTGGATGCTTTCGCAGAAAGCGCAGATAGAGGCTATCCTTTCCTCAGTATCGAATGGACGGCATTAAGGGAGACCGGTATGGCGAAGAATGCGTTGGCACATTTGCCGGCAGCCGAAAGAATGCAGCGTCTGGAAGGTGCCATTACCAATGATGAATTTATTGAGGTGCTGTTGAAAGCGATAAACCTGAAGTTGCCGGTTGTTATCATATCACCCCGCAACTTCCATCAGCTTTTGGCGAGGCGCAGCAAGCCGAAAATATCTGTGCAGGAAGAAATGGTCATCCGGCCGGATCTTGTGACGGAACGCCCCGCACTTGGCACTCCTTACGCTCCACCGGATTCTGCTACAGAAAAAAAGCTGGAAACACTGCTGAGTACTTTTACCGGTATTGTAAGCATAGGAGTGAACGACAACTTCCTGGATCTTGGTATCGACTCATTAAAAAGCATGATGCTGCTGAAGAAATTAAGAACTGCCTTCGATATCGATTTTACACTGAAACAGCTCTTTGAACAACATACCATCAGAAAGCTGGGAGCACTGATAGATGAAATCAATTTTATTGGTACCAGAAGTGAAAGAACTTCCAAACTAACAATTTAATAATGGAGATAGTAAGTTTTTTAAGGACACTGAAAGAAAGTGGTATCGACATTTCTCTTCAGGGAAGCGATCTGGAAATTTCATACGATGGGGAACAATTGCCACCCGACATAGTCGCCAGTATCAGGCAAAAGAAATCCGGGATCATTGATTTCCTGAAGCAATTTTCCGGTGTAGAAAAAATTCCTTTGGCCCCGCTGCAGAAGGACTATCCGTTGACCTTTTCACAGAAAGGGTTGTGGTTACTTTGCCAGGAAAGCGAAGGTAACGCGGCCTATAATATGACCAATTTGCTCCGGTTAGAAGGAAAGTTGCAGATAAATGAACTGGAATATGCTTTCCGCCAGCTTATTGTAAGGCATGAAAGCCTGCGGACCCTGTTCAGTGGATCTGATCCGGACGATGTCAGACAATGCATCGTGCCTGCTGAAAACATTTCGTTTGGTATTGTGCATGAGCATTGGTCCGGGGACGAAGATGCGTTGCAAAAGGCCATGACAGCCATCCAGGCACAGACAGCCAAGCCTTTTGATCTCTCTGCTGCACCACTGTTACGGGTATGTCTTTATCAAACAGGACAGAAAGAATGGCTGCTGCTCTGTGTCATGCATCATATCATTGGTGACCGGTGGTCTATGGAAATACTGACAAAAGAGTTACTGCATTTATATCAGGCAGCTGTGGAAGGTCGCGCGGTAACGCTTGAGCCACTACGCATTCAGTATAAAGATTACGCGGTATGGATGGAACGCAAACTGGGAGAAGGTCTTTTGGAAAAATGCAGCCGCTACTGGCAACAGCAATTTTCCGGAGAGCTGCCTGTATTGCAGCTATGGGGAGGAAAAACCCGCCCGCCGGTAAAAACATACAACGGCGCTTTCTTTAACAGAACAATGGCACCTGCATTGGCACGCGATCTCAGGGTTTTGTTACAGCAACACAACTGTACGCTTTTCATGGGATTGCTGGCAGCGGTGAAAGCGCTTTTTTATAAATATACCGGGCAGGAAGATATCGTCATCGGTACATCTGTTGCTGGCAGGGAAGATACAGGACTGGAGAACCAGATCGGATTGTATTTGAATACACTGGCGTTGAGAACAAGGTTCCGCGGAGAGGATAGTTTCTCCTCACTGCTGGAGAATATCCGGGAAACCACATTGGAGGCACATGAACATAGTGCCTATCCATTCAGCGAATTGCTGATGGATATTAATCCACCAAGGGATATCAGCAGGAGCCCGTTATTTGATGTGACAGTGAGTACTTATAGTACAGATTTGAATCCTCATCAACAAGCACCGGTTAGTGATGTACAAATCACGATCCCGGAAACGGATTTACAACCAGCGAGCAAATTTGATCTCTCTTTTGATTTTTTCAGCACAAATGAGGAGATACAGTTGTGTATTGAGTACAATACAGATGTGTTTACAACTGAGATGATCACTCAGTTATATACACACCTGGAACAACTGCTGATGGCTGCTGTTGCGGATCCTGGTGTTCCGCTCCGACAAATGGAGTATATCCCTGAGCAGGAGAAACACAAACTGATACATGACTTTAATACATTCCAGGAAGGTGCCACCGACAATGTCACCTTTGTAGAGTTATTCGAACAACGTGTTGCAGCATATCCTGATAAAGCTGCGGTAGTATTTGAAAATCAGCGGCTGTCTTACCGGGAATTGAATGAAGAAGCAAACCGTTTAGCCGGCTATCTCCGGAAAAATTACCTGGTAGGTGCAGATGATATTGTAGGTATTAGTCTTGAAAGAAGTGAGCAAATGGTGGTGGCGGTGATGGGTGTATTAAAAGCCGGTGCTGCATATATGCCTTTGGACCCGGCCTTTCCTCCGGAAAGGGTGCGTTATATGCTGGAAGATAGCCAATCAAAAGTAGTGATAGACAAAGCGATGCTTGACCTGTTCCGCATTCACGGGACGGACTATCCGGCGCAGAATCCGGATATCATTCATCACGGAGGTCATCTTGCCTATATCATATATACCTCTGGTTCTACCGGAAAGCCCAAAGGGGCCATGGTTGAACATGCCGGCATGCTGAATCATATGATTGGCATGGTAGAGGCGCTGGAGATGGATGCCGGCAGCAATCTGGCACAAAATGCAGTATTCACATTTGATATCTCTGTGTGGCAGCTATTAACGGCACTCATTACCGGTGGCACCACTACTATCTATAGCAATGAAGTAGTACTTGATCCGCAGCAGTTTTCAGAAAGACTCACGAATGACGGGATCACTGTGCTGGAAATAGTACCCAGCTATCTTAAAGTGATGCTCGACAGTATTGAGGAAACATCTGCCCATTGCTTTGAGTCGCTCAGGTGCCTGATCGTAACTGCCGAATCAGCTTCTCATCAGATTATTAAAAGGTGGTTCAGGATGTATCCGGATACGAGGGTGCTGAATGCCTACGGACCGGCAGAAGCAGCAGATGACGTGACATTATACATTATGAATGAAACGCCTCCGGAAGGTATTATTCCCATTGGAAGACCAATCAGAAACCTCCGGATTTATATACTCGATCAGGCAGGTAAAATTTGCCCGCCCGGCGTTACCGGTGAAATATATGTTGCGGGTATTGCTGTAGGCAGAGGGTATGTCAGTGATCCGGAAAAGACAGCCAAAGCTTTTACCACTGATCCTTTCTGTGGAAATGGCCTTGTAAGGATGTATAAAACAGGTGATCTGGGACGATGGTTGCATAGCGGAGAACTGGAATTTTTGGGCAGAAGGGATAACCAGGTAAAGGTGCATGGTTATCGTATTGAACTGGGCGAAATAGAGAATTGCCTGCAAGCATGCCCCGGTGTGGATGCTGCTGCAGTCCTGGTGTGGGAAAACAGTGTAGGTGATAAGAGACTTGTGGCGTATGTAACTGGTAAAGAGCTGCTGGATGATGCCACTATGGACGCTTTTCTTGCCACCCGGCTGCCTGCCTACATGATGCCACATTGTTTCATCCGGCTGGCCGGAATGCCGATGTACAATAACAAAATAAACCGCAAGAAATTGCCTACGCCGGAAGAACATGGATCAACAGGAAACAGAGATTATGTGGCTCCAGGCAATGATATCGAAAAAAAGCTGGTAAGCATCTGGGAAGAAGTACTCAGGAAAGAACCTATTGGTATCAGGGATAATTTCTTCAGAATAGGAGGTCACAGTTTATTATGTATTAAAGTGATCTCAAGAATACATGCGGCTTTCAATGTGAAAATTAAAATAAAATACTTCTTCCGTTATCCGGTGATAGAATCATTGGCGATGTATATCGTTGCTGTACAACAGCAGGAAAATATCACTACGGAATCTGAAGAAGCTATCATTATCTGATAAAAAAACTTTGTCACCCGAAAAACTACCAACATGCTGAATGAATCCAATGTAAATAGCTATGGTAAATCTTTCCCTGCGATTTTTGATACCGCTCAGGGAGAAATTCTTACAGATCATCATGGAAGGAAGTATATTGATTTCTTTAGTGGTGCAGGAACCCTGAACTACGGACATAACCATCCGAAGTTAAAGCAGGAAATCCTTTCTTTTCTTGAATATAATCATGTAGTGCATTGCCTGGATATGGATAGCAGTATAAAGAGCAGGTTTCTTAAAACATTCGATGAAGTAATCCTGCAGCCAAGAGGACTACAATACAAAGTGCAGTTTCCCGGACCCACCGGAACCAATGCGGTGGAAGCGGCGGTGAAACTCGCGAGGAAAGTAACCGGGAGAAGGAAAATTGCTGCGTTCACCCGGTCTTTTCATGGTATGACGGCCACTTCGTTAGCATTGTCTGCCTGCTGTACAGAAAATCATAAAATGAATCCCTCCCAGGACACGATTTTTTTCCCCTTTGATGGTTTCCTTGGAGAAGATACCGATACCTGTACGTTCTTTGAGAGGATGATTACGGCGAGTGGATCAGGTATTGAATTACCGGCAGCCGTAATTCTTGAAACCGTGCAAGGCGAAGGGGGTATAAATATCGCTGGTAATAAGTGGCTGCAGCGACTACGGAACTTCACCGTGGAGAAGGGTATTCTGCTGATCGTGGATGACATACAAACGGGCTGCGGACGTACAGGCCGGTTTTTCAGTTTTGAAAGAGCAGGTATCGTACCTGATATGGTTTTGTTATCAAAATCTATCAGTGGATTCGGGCTACCCCTGTCGCTCATCTTATTGAAACCTGAACTCGACATCTGGAAGCCGGGAGAACATAATGGCACCTTCCGCTCTAATAACCTCGCACTATGCACGGCTATCGGTGCTCTGGACTTCTGGAGAACGAACTCGCTGGAAAAAAGTATTCTCAGTAATGCCACTTTAATAACGGATAAACTAAACAGGTTACTTAACGAATCGCCGCTGGTAATCGCCGTTAGAGGTATTGGTATGATGTGGGGAATTGAGATGGAGAGTACGGCTGCTGCAAAAGGAATTTCATCGGAGCTATTCCGGAAAGGTTTGATGATAGAGGTCTGTGGTCCGGAAGATACGGTACTGAAGATCCTTCCTCCACTGACAATTACGCCGCATTACCTGGAAGAGGGATTAAACCTCATTATAAATGCGGTGCTGCACTATGTACCACATAGCGTTGAGGAACTTAAGGTGTTGGCTGTATAGTTTATTTATCAATGGTTTAAAGTGATGATAGCTTATGGATAAGTCCATACTGGATTTTATTGTTAACCTGGGCAACAGGGGCGTGTCAGTGAGGGCACTGAATGGACAACTGAAAATTACCGGGGCACTGTCTTCTTTGAAAGAGGAGGACAAAGAGCGGCTGCGCGCATTTAAACCTGATATTCTGGAATTGTTGGGGCAGGAGGTGGAGGCAACAGCAGATCATTTTCAGCATATTCTACCGGCAGATAACTGCCACGCATATCCGTTGTCATCTTCCCAGAAAAGGCTATGGGTGCTGGGACAGCTGCCGGAAACAAGTATTGCATATCACATTCCTGCAACATTTATCTTCAGGGGGAAGCTGGATATACCATTTTTGACGGAATGTTTCAGGATCATTGTTAACCGTCACGAGATACTTCGTACCACTTTCAGAGAGGATGGATCAGCAGAAGTAAAACAATTCATCTTCTCACCGGATACGGTGCATCTGCGGGTTAAATATCATGATGTCAGAAATGAGATCAATGCAGGCCCGTTGACGAACGATCTGATCATGAAAGAGTTTTCCGCTCCTTTTGATCTCTCCGCCTGGCCGCTTATTCGTACCGGCGTTTTTCATATCGCAGATGATAAGTGGGTGTTCTATTGCATATTGCATCACATTGTCAGCGATGCCTGGTCTATGCGGATCCTGATGAACGAAATGACAGGACTCTACAGATCATTGGTCGCCAATATACCGCCAATGTTGCCGCGACTGCGTATCCAGTATAAAGATTACGCCCAATGGCAGCAACAGCAATTGCAGGGTGGTATATTGGAGAAATCCAGGCAGTATTGGCTTTTGCAGATGGAAGGAGAGCTGCCGCTGCTGGAATTGCCTGTCAGCAGGCCCAGACCGAAAATCAAAACCTTCGGTGGGGATGCGGTGGATACGGTATTGGATAAACGTCTTGCCGGCAAGCTAAAGTCATTCGTTGCGGAAAAGGAAACGACCCTCTTTATGGGATTGCTGGCAGGTGTAGCAGCGGTGTTATTCAGGTATACTGGTCAGCATGATATGATTATCGGCACACCGGTTGCCGGAAGAAGTCATGTTGATCTGGAAGACCAGATAGGTTGCTATATCAATACGCTTCCCTTGCGTATACGCCTGGAAGAGAAGGATAGTTTTTACGACCTGTTGAATAGTACCCGGCAAACAACGCTGGGAGCCTTTGAACATCAGGCCTATCCACTGGATATGTTACTCGATGATCTGCAGTTTCAGCGGGATACAAGCAGGAATCCGCTGTTTGATGTAATGATGGTATTGCAGAATAATGAAGAATACCAGGAAGGTGCAGCTGCATCTATTAATGGCCTGGAAATCGATAGTTACCAGGGAGAGACATATGCGATGAGCAAATTTGACCTCACCTTTTATTTTCATGAAACAACTGATGGCATTTCTCTTAAAGTGGAGTATAACACAGCGCTTTTTGATAGAGATATTGTCCACAATATGGCCGGGCATTTTACACATTTGCTGTCCAATTTGCTGGAGGAACCGCAGGCTCCGATGGTTCAGGTACCCTACCTTCCCGAAAAAGAACAACGATTGCTGGCTGCATTCAACAACACTGCGCAGCCCTTTCCGGATGATAAAACAATCATTGATTTGTTCGAAGAACAGGTGGGTGTATCGCCGGACCGGACAGCACTTGTAGCCGGTGAGAAATCGTTATCTTTCCGGGAGTTAAATGAGTATGCCAATCGACTGAGTAATTATCTGCAGCATATTTACCATATTGGTTCAGATGATATTATAGGTATCCGGCTGGAGAGCAGCGAATGGATGATCATCAGCATATTGTCAGCCCTGAAAACCGGTGCGGCATACCTGCCCATTGATCCCTCCTTCCCGCAAAGCAGGATCGATTTCCTGGTGGCTGACAGCGGTTGCCGGCTTGTAATAGACACAGACGTAGTGGCCTCTTTTCGCGGGTGTCAGGAATCGTACAGTCCGGAAAATCCGGTTATCGTAAGGGATCCATTGGATCTGATCTATGTTATTTACACGTCGGGGTCTACAGGCAAACCAAAGGGTTGTATGCTGGAGCATCGTTCGGTGGTAAACAGGATTTACTGGATGTGGAATCACTACGGGTTCTCAACAGATGACAATATTTTACAGAAAACCGCCTTCACATTCGACGTTTCTGTCTGGGAAATATTTATGCCGCTTTGTTTTGGCGCCCGCATGGTATTGTGCAAAAGAGAAGATTCCGTATCTCCCGACTCGATCCTCTCACTGATTGAAAAGGAAAAGATTACGGTGCTGCATTTTGTACCTACTATGATGAATGCATTTATTGCCCGGTTGTTTTACCAGGAGGATATCGCATACCGGCTTAAAAGTATGCGACTGGTGATAGTCAGCGGCGAAGCATTGTTGCCAGCTACCGTCCGCAATTGGTATGCAAAGGTAAATATACCGGTGCATAACCTTTACGGGCCTACGGAAGCAGCTGTGGACGTTACTTATTATGCCACATCAGCTGATGACGTTGTAATTCCCATTGGCCGGCCAATCTGGAATACCCGTATGTATGTCCTTGACAAGTATCGTGCTTTAGTGCCGCCAGGTGTTTACGGAGAAATTTGTATCGGTGGTATAGGGCTGGCAAGAGGTTATTTAAACCGTCCAGAGTTGTCTGCGGAGAAGTTCATTGCACATCCCTTCAATGCAGGAGAGCGATTGTATTGTACCGGAGACACTGGTCGCTGGCTAAGTAATGGCGATATAGAATTCAGCGGTCGTATCGATGATCAGGTGAAAGTACGCGGCTACCGTATAGAAACCGGTGAAATAGAACATGCCTTACGGAAACATGCAGGTGTTGCCGATGCACATGTAAAAGTATGGACCGATAGTAACGGAAACAAGGAACTGATCGCTTATCTCGCAGGGGAGTCCCATAATGAACGGGAGATACGTGCCGGTCTGGAAATGGAACTGCCGGTATATATGATACCACATCATTTTATTTCTCTTGCTGCCTTTCCGTTAACCATCAATGGAAAAATTGACAGAAACGCACTGCCTGCACCGGATGCATCCATCTCTGCCACCAATACTGTTTTTACGGCAGGTCGTAATGATAAAGAGATACAGCTGATAGCGGTGTACGAGGATGTTCTGAAGAAACGACCTATAGGAATTTATGATGACTTCTTCCTGCTGGGAGGAGATTCTATTAAGTCGATACAGATTGTTTCCCGGATGAAACAGCGTGGATATGTACTTACCATACAGGATGTAATGCGGTATCCTGTCATCGCGGGATTGTCTGCCCACGTAAAAACATTGGAGCGGGAAGCTGAACAGGAGCTGGTGACGGGCGTTATTCCGCTTGCGCCAATACAGCATTGGTTCCTTGATAATTCGGTAACGGATGTGCATCATTTTAATCAGTCCGTTTTACTGGAAAGTAAACAGCCGTTGTCGGTACCAGGTATTAGGGCGGTGCTGGAAAAAATTACATTACATCATGATGCCTTGCGCATGATTTTTCATAAAACAGCTGCAGGATGGATTCAGGAATGCAGGGGAGAAGAACAGGAAGTACAGTTGGAGGTAATTCCCTGGACAGATGAAACTACATTTGCAAAGGAATGCAATCGCGTACAATCCGCAGCGGACCTGAGCAAAGGGCCTTTATTCCGGGCTGTCTTGTTTCATGACCAGGAAAAAGACCTGCTTCTGCTGGTAGCGCACCATCTTGTTATAGATGCCGTTTCATGGCGTATCCTTCTGGAAGATTTATCAGACCTGTACCTGCAATATATGTCAGGGTCCATGCTTCATCTTCCGCTGAAAACAGATTCATTCCGCTACTGGCAGCAACAGCAGCAGCAATATGTTCATAGTGCTGTTTTGAAAAAAGAAGAAGCGTACTGGTCTGCTGTTGAAAGCATCGGGCTGCCGGCGCTTCCTATGGACAATATCAATGGCGGTAACCAGGTGAAAGTAGCAGCATCCCGCTCTTTTGCACTTGATGAAGCTACTACAACAAAGCTGTTGACACAATGCTATAAAGCTTTTAACACAGATATCAATGACATCTTATTGGCCACATTGAGCCTGGCGGTTCATGAAATATTTAATACAACAACTGTAGGCGTGAAGCTGGAAGGGCATGGCCGGGAAGATATTGGTGGCGATATTGACGTGACCCGTACCGTGGGATGGTTTACAACGATGTATCCTGTGGTGTTCGACATGTATTACCACAGCGATCCGCTGCGTCACCTCATCGCTGTAAAGGAAGTGCTTCATCGCGTACCGGGCAAGGGAATAGGTTATGGTATATTACGTTATGCCGGTGCGCGGCCATATTGTCTTGCACCACAAATACTTTTCAACTATCTCGGTGATTTCGGGCATGCAGTGGGTACCGGAAACAGCTCCGCCGTTTTTTCCTTCTCCGGAGCTTATCGCGGAAATGAAGTGTCTGCAGACAGAGAACGCGGTGTGCTCCTGGAAGTTTCCGGAATAGTAATGAAAGGCTGCCTGCAAATGTCTGTGGAATACAGCAGCCAGCAATACAATGTCACTACTATAAATGCACTGATAGCGGCATATCACCGGCACCTGGCTGCATTGATTACCCGCCTGTCGGCAACCACTAACAAAGTCCTTACTCCGGTGGACCTTACGTATAAAGACCTGAGTATAGATCAGGTAATACAGTTACAGCAGCAAATACCGCTGGAAGATGTATACAAGTTAAGCCCGCTGCAGGAAGGATTGTATTTTCACTGGGCGGCCACGCCAGGCTCTCCTATGTATTTTGAACAGGTGAGTTACCGGTTGAAAGGTGCACTGAATATGGCGCTTTTGGAGAAAAGTTATTATATGCTAATTGCACGCCATGCCGTTTTAAGAACCCATTTTACGCAACGCTTTGGCGAAAGGATACTTCAGGTAGTGGCCCAATCGGTAAAAGAAGGGTTCACTTATGAACAGATCAGCAGCAATGTTGACCACCAGATTGAACAGATTAAACAACAGGATCGTGCCCGCGGATTTGACCTGAATAAAGGTTCACAGATGCGTCTCACCGTACTGGATGTAGGAGGCGATAACTGGGAGTTTATCTGGAGTCATCATCATATCATCATGGACGGCTGGTGTATCGGCATCCTTGTAAAAGAGTTTTTTTATATCTATGATAGTCTGCTGGGTGGACAGGAACCGGTGCTGATGCCCGTACATTCCTACGCGAAGTATATACAGTGGCTGGAAAGCATCAACCGGAATGATATGCTGCGCTATTGGCGTGATTATCTTTCAGGTTACGATACCGTCAGCACGTTGCCGCAGAAACGGGACACCATAAGAAGGCAGGCGGTCGTTAAGCGCCGTTCTTTTCACATCGGCGGGCTGGCCAGGAAAAAGATAACAACACTGTGCGCGGAACTCCGTATTACAGAGAATATATTCATCCAGGCAGTATGGGGAATACTGTTATCTGCCTACAACGCCAGGAACGATGTTGTTTTTGGAGCGGTGGTATCCGGCAGAGCAGGCCATCTGGAGGGAATAGAAGATATGATTGGTTTCTTTATTAATACGATTCCCGTTCGTATTCAATACGACAACCTGTTAACCATCCGTTCACTGCTGCTGGGGATTAAAGAAAGTCTTGTACTGGGAGAGTTGTATCATTATACCCAACTGGTGGATATCCAGGAGGAAAGCGGGTTCGGTAAGCATCTTTTTAATAATATCCTGATATTTGAAAACTACCCCGTTCAGGAAATAATAAAACGCGATTTAAAAGAGAAAAGCGTTTGGGAAGATTTGTCCTTTACCTCTAAGGGAGGCTATGAACAAACCAACTTCGACTTCGTGGTGGTAGTGAGCCCTGGAATAACCTTCAATATAGACTTTTGTTACAATGCCAATATTTATGAAGAGTCACTGGTAGAAAGGCTGCAACAGCTGTTGGTATATATAGCAGAGGCGATGTTAAAAGAGCCGGACGGCCTTGTATCTGCTATTAACTATCCAGGCACTGGTGATAGCGCCTCCAAAGACGAAACGGCATTCAGTGCCGTTATCAGCGACAATTTCTGAACACTTCAATACCGTAATCTTTAATTATCAGTTATGAAAATTGCAACCCGGCAAGGTTACGATACGGCTATTGTATCCGCAGAGATGACTTTTACAGTGGATATGCTGCGGCGCAAAACTGCCCGGATCGGACAGCAACTGAAGCAAAAGAAATGGATACCCGGAAGTCCTGTTCTCATATATGTAGCATCAGCAGGTGATCTGCTGGCTGCCATGTGGGCGCTCATTTATCATCGCAGCACCTTTGTTCCTGTAAACCCCGGCAGTGATGTTGCCATGATCACCACGCTGGCGCAGTATTGTGGTGCCGGTGCAATCATAACAGAGCAACGCTACGGGGAGTTTCCCCCAACAGTAGACACTATTTTAACAGACGATGATATCCCGGAAGAAACAGTTGAAGCTATCACAACAGATGACTATGATATCAATTGCATCTTCCGGGAAGGAGATAAAATGGTTTCGTTTCATCATGATGATATAACTGCATTCTATCAGGAACTGGATATGCTGATGACGCCAGCGGAACGGCAGCGGATTATGCTGGCAGGTAATATTCCTTTTACAGAACAAACGTTGGAGTTGCTGTGGGCTTCCGTAAAAGGTATAACGGTGGTCATGGATCAACTGAAGGATCAGGCGTCCGCAGCGCAGTATATCTACCTGAAGCCTCCATTCTCCATGGATTTCAGTTTGTTTCATTTTGGCAGTTATGTAGATAACTCACAACAGGACAAATATGGTTTGCTTTTAGATGCCGCCACATTTGCAGACACACATGGTTTCAAGGCTATCTGGACACCGGAACGGCACTTTAATGAGTTTGGTGGATTGTATCCCAATCCATCAGTATTGAGTGCAGCATTGGCGACTCATACCCGCAATGTGCAGATTCGTTGTGGCAGCCTGGTTTCACCGTTGCATCATCCGGTGAGAATTGCGGAGGACTGGGCGTTGATCGATAATTTATCAAACGGGCGGGTTGGAATATCCTTCGCTTCCGGATGGCAATGTGACGATTTTATTTTCTTTCCCGGGAAGTATGCAGACCGTCACCATCATATGCTGGAGCAGATAGCGACTGTGAGGCAGTTGTGGGCAGGTGAAAGCGTTCCCGCCATCAACGGGCTTGGAAATGAAATTCAGGTGAAGATATTTCCCCGGCCAATACAACAGGAATTGCCCATCTGGATCACCGTGTCGGGTAAGATAGAAACCTTTGTGGATGCTGGCAGGATGGGCGCCAATATTCTTACGCACCTGCTGTGGCAAAACACGGATGAGTTGATTGATAAGATAGCAGCCTATCGGACTGCATTGAAGGATAGCGGATTTGATCCTTATTCCCGGAAGGTGACTGTGATGGTGCATACTTACCTGGGAGAAGATGATGAACAGGTAAAACAGCAGGTTAGAGAGCCACTGAAAAATTATATCCGGTCGTCGACACAGCTCATACAAACCATGGCCAAAAGTAATGCGGCCGCCGGTAACTCGAAAGAAGTAGCTGGCCGTTATGGCGGATTGAACGATCAGATTGCAGACGAATTACTGGAGGAGCTTACTGAGCTGGCTTTTGAACGCTTTTTTGAACAGGCCGGATTGCTCGGATCTGCGAAAAAAGCAGAACGACTGCTGCATAAACTTAAATCTTATGATGTAGATGAGGTAGCCTGCCTTATTGATTTCGGTTTGTCACGGGAAGATATTCTCGAAGGACTTCACCGCCTCAACAACCTGAGAACCTTGTACGCTGAACAACCCAGCATCCCGCCTTCTATATCTGCGCTGCATTGTTCGGCTTCCTTATTGCGCATGGCAGGGGAGCAACCCTGGCTGCTGGCGTGTTTGTCAGCTGTACAACATATTCTTACAGATAGTGATGAACTGGACGGAACGCCGGCATTATTGCTCAAAAAAGTTAAAGTGGTACGTGCGGATACAGCAGGGAAAGGTAATAGAAGGGTTTATGCAAATAACGTTATTGACATACAATCGGATCCGGATTCAGCCTTTATAGGCGCTTTAAGTGATGAATTTTAATTCATCCGGTAAACCGAAATAATTCGCACTTGACTTAAATAGTAATTATGTGTGGTATCGCAGGGATTTATGGTGTGAAAGCGCCTGTTCATATTGACGAGAAACTCGTGGCAGAGATGGCCAACGCTCTTTATCACAGGGGGCCTGATGATTTGTCGTGTTATGTTAACAGCCGCGTGGGGTTGGGTTTCAGAAGACTTAGTATCATCGATCTTGATCATGGCCGCCAGCCTTTTTTTAGTGAAGACGGACAGGTAGTGCTGATATGTAATGGAGAAATATACAACTACAAAGAATTACGAAGGGACCTGGAACAGAAAGGATATCGGTTTAAAACCCATTGTGACGTAGAAGTGGTATTGCACCTGTACCTGGAAGAGGGGCACTGCTTTATGAATAAATTGAATGGGCAATTCGCTTTCTGTATTTATGATAACCGCGACAACAGTATTTTCCTGACAAGGGATCAATTTGGTATCTGTCCATTGTTCTATACGATTACAAATGATGTACTTGTCTTTGCTTCTGAAATCAAAGCGATACTTAAGCATCCCGATGTTAAAAGAGCCGTGAATCTGGAGGGATTGGATCAGGTATTCAGTTTCCCCGGCCTGGTAAGTCCGGTAACCATGTTTAAAGACATTTTAAGCCTTGCTCCGGGACATTTTCTCCTCGTAAAACAGGGCAAGGTATCATTGATGGAATACTGGGACCTTAATTATCCGGAACAAGGTACTGTGGAGTACCACCCAGAATCATACTATCTGGAGAAGCTGGAAGAACTGCTTATTAAATCGGTAAGATACAGGATGAATGCAGATGTCCCTATTGGGTTTTATCTCAGCGGCGGACTTGACTCATCATTGGTCGGTGGTATTATGAAATCGATATCGCCCGGGAGTAGTTACCCGGCATTCTCTATTGGCTTTCCGTCGGACAGGGAAATGAATGAGCGCCAATATCAACAACAGGTAGTAAAATACCTGGGTAGCCCTTCTAATGAGATAGGGTTTGATCCGACAGAAGTAGAAGCCCGGCTTAAACAGGCGGTATGGTCATCGGAATGCGCCTTGAAAGAATCTTATAATAGCTGTTCCCTGGCCCTGTCGCAAGCGGTAAAGGAGAAGGGGATAAAAGTGATATTGTCCGGAGAAGGCGCGGATGAATTTTTTGCCGGATATGTAGGTTATAAGTTTGATAAGCAACGCACCGTGAACGCTGGCTTCAAACCATTGGAGGAACAGTTGGAAGATGAATACCGGTTGAAATTATGGGGTGATCAGAACTTCTTCTACGAGAAAAACTACTATGAATTTACAGATGTAAAACGCAGCATTTATTCGAAGGGAGTACGGGAGCAATTTAAAAGCTTTGATGCCACCAATACCCTGAAGTTTAGCAAAGAACGCATCCGAAACAGACATGTATTACATCAGCGCTCCTATATAGATCTTAAGCTCCGGTTGTCTGACCACCTGATTGCAGACCATTGTGACCGTATGACATACGCCAATTCTGTAGAAGGCAGATTTCCATTCCTGGATCCCGAACTTGTAGAGTTTATCAAAACCATTCCGCCGGATCTGAAATTGAATGGGCTGAATGAAAAATATATACTGAAAACAATCGCCGGAAAGTATGTGCCATCCGGAATTATCGATCGGCAGAAGTTCGGATTTATTGCGCCGGGCAGCCCCGATCTGCTCAAACAAAACGTCGAATGGATCAATGAAATGCTTTCATACGACCGCATTAAAAAGCAGGGATACTTTGACCCGGATATGGTAACAAACCTCAGGAAACATTATATGGCGGATGGTTTTCGTTTGAATTTGCCTTATGACAGCGACTTGCTGATAGTAGTCCTGACATTTAACATTTTGCTGGAACTATTTGATTTGCCCAACATTAATTAATGATTCTCCTTATGGTTCACAAAAAAAAACTGGGAATAGTAGGAGGAATGGGATCCCGTGCCGGCGCACTATTCTTACAGAAGATCATAGATCTTTCGCCGGCTTCATCTGATCAGGATTTCCCGGAAATCATCTTCCATAATAATTCCTGTATTCCTGACAGAACGAAGGCTATCCTATATAATGGCCCCTCGGCTTTAAATGATATTCTGAAATCCATTGAACTGTTTAATAGCAGTGGTGTGGAAGTAATATCTATGGCTTGTGTTACCTCTTACTATTACTACGATCAGTTCAAGCATTATACGAATGCCAGGATTATAAATCCTCTTCACCTGATTTCGGATGCAGTGCGCGAAGCTTCTGCAGGCGCATCCAGAGTAGGTGTGCTGGCTACCAGCGGTACTATTAGTGCAGGACTGTTTCATGCTGTACTGAATAAGGAAGGCTTTGAGGTAATAACGCTCAATAAAATTGACCAGGAAGAAATCTTCATGCGTGCAGTTTATATGGAAGACGGCTTCAAGTCGGCCAATATTTCGATGGAAGCGAGAGCCCTTATGGATCTTGCTTTTGAAAAGATACTGGCGGCAGATGTAGACGTAGTGATCGGCGGATGTACAGAGGTGTCACTGGGGGCGCCGTCTATGCTGCAGGATGGCCGTTTCATCGATACACTGGATTTACTGGCAAGAAAAACGGTAGAAAACTGTTACAGTACCAATTATATAACCATTGAATAGCTTAAAATGAATAAGAAATTGATTCATAGTGTTTTTGAAGGAGTGGTACACACCAACCCCTCAAATATTGCCATTGAAACAGCTGATGGGCAAATGTCCTATTCCGACCTGAATATTTTCGCGAACAGAATATCCGCTTTGCTGAAACATATCGGATGCGGGAAGGGGACCATTGTAAATGTGTTGGTTCCTCCGTCTATACAGATGATCGCCGCCATGATTGGTGTTTTCAAAAGCGGAGGTATTTATCTGCCTGTTGATATCAATTTCGCTGAAGCGCGGTTGTTGCAGATATTTAAAGATACGTTTAACGGGATCATCATCATAGATGCCGGTCTGCAGGATACATTCCTTTCTATTGCGCAGCGACTGGAAATACCGTCCGCGCACTATATCATAGTGGATGGGCAGAACAATATCAGCATCTATAGATATGAGCAGGGCAGCATTACACCACAGGCTTTTGAAGAACAGCCGACCTGGAAAGATAATCCGCCATTAACGGTAGAAGGAGATGATAGTAACTATATCTTTTATACATCCGGAACTACCGGCAACGCCAAAGGTATTGAAGGAGCACATGCAGGGCTGAGTCATTTTATACATTGGGAAATCGGGGAGTTTGGTATCACGGCTGATGTAAGGGTTTCTCAATTGACCCAATTCACTTTTGATGCTTCCCTGCGTGATATTTTTGTTGCACTTATTGCAGGTGGTACTTTGTTTATTCCGCCTGCCGATGTAAAAACAAATCCGGCCAGCCTGCTGCAATGGTTATCTGACAATAAGATCACGCTTATTCACTGCGTACCTTCCTTATTCCGGGTGTTCATAAAAGAAATGCAATGGTCGGATGCACGGCGATATGATCTTAGTAACCTGCAATACCTGCTGATGGCCGGGGAGATGCTATATGCCAAGGATATCCTGGAATGGCGCAAGCTGGCAGGCGATCATGTGCAGTTGGTGAATTTGTATGGCCCCACTGAAACGACCATGATCAAATCCTTCTACAGAATAGGGCAGGTACCGGAGAATCCTTCTCAGGGCATCCCTGTGGGAAGTCCTATCAGTAATACCAATATTGCCATTATCAAAGATGGATATATCTGTAACGCGGGTGAGATTGGAGAAATATATATCAAAACACCCTTCGCTACCAAGGGATACTATAAAAATGAAGCACTTACCGCGGAATGCTTCGTACAAAACCCTTTAACACAAAAGGATAAAGACATCGTCTATAAAACAGGTGACCTGGGCCGGTATCTTTCCGATGGACATATTGAAATACTGGGTCGCCTGGATAGCCAGGTTAAAGTAAATGGTATCCGTGTTGAATTGATAGAAATAGAAAAAGCACTACTGGAATTGGATAATGTGCACCAGGCGGTGGTAAAACCATACCGGACGGACGACAATTCTATTTCGCTGATTGCTTATTATACCGGGATAGAGAAAAGTGTGGATGATTTCCGCTACTTGCTAGCCCGCAGACTCAATGCTCAGATTATTCCTTTTTACTTTATTCGACTGGAAGCATTTCCATTGAATGTAAACGGGAAAATAGATAAGAAGGCTCTACCGGTTCCGGAAGATATTCTTATGGGCGGTATTGATTTTGAAGCGCCGGAAGGAGAGATAGAGGAAAAGCTGTCCGAATTCTGGAAGGAAATTCTCGGGTACAAAAAAATTGGTAGAAATATTTCTTTCTTTGGTGTGGGTGGTCACTCCCTCCGCGCTATTCAGCTGGTATCGAGGATACAGAATCAATTCAATATCACGATCCGGATAGCCGATATCTTCACGGAACATACGATCAGAAAACAGGCATCTTTTATTGTTGCCACCATGAATACCTCGTATGTATCCATTCAGCCCGCAGCAGTGCAACCGCATTATGCGCTGTCTTCTGCACAAAGGCGTCTTTGGGTACTTTGTCAGTTTGAAGATGGTAACATGGCCTACAATATGCCGGGAGCGTATATTCTTAAGGGAGCATTGAACAGAGATGCACTGGAGAACGCATTTAACCAGCTGATTACGCGGCATGAAAGTTTAAGAACTGTTTTTCGTGAGCAGGACGGTGGCGAGATCCGTCAGTTTATCCTTTCACCGGAAGATATTAATTTTAAGATCCCTTATAGCGATTTTCGGAATAAAGCAGATAAGGAAGCACTCATAAAGAAAATTATCAGAGCAGAAAGCCTGCATCGCTTTGATCTTTCCCGGGGCCCGCTTTTACGTGCAGTATTGTTTCAGCTGGATGATGACAGACACGCGTTAATATACACCATGCATCATATTATAAGTGACGACTGGTCTATGCGTATTTTGGTGGAAGAACTGTTTGCCCTTTACAATGCGCATGTATTAAACAGAGAAGTACACTTAACAGCGCTGCGCATTCAGTATAAAGATTATGCAGCGTGGCAGCAGGAACAGTTGAGAGGAGAAGCACTTGAAACACATCGAAATTACTGGCTGGAGCAATTCAGCGGAGCGCTTCCCGTACTGCAGCTTCCGGCAGACAAGCCGCGGCCAGCCGTTAAGTCCTACAATGGCGATATTATTTATGGTGTAATTGAGCCGGAACTTGCCTACAAATTCAAGACGTTTTTGCAACAGCAGGGTGATACATTGTTTATGGGATTGCTTGCTGTTGTTAATGCATTGTTATACCGTTATACCGCACAGGGTGATATTATTATTGGCTGCCCGGTGGCCGCCAGAAGTAATATAGATCTTGAAAACCAAATCGGTTTCTATACGAATATTCTCCCGCTTAGAACAAGGTTCAGTAGCGACAGCACCTTTGCGGAGTTGCTCCGGGAAGTAAGGCAGGTGACCGTTGATGCCTATCGTCATGAAGCATTTCCGTTTGATCAGCTGGTAGATGAGTTGAGGCTAAGGAGAGATATGAGCCGTGCTCCGCTATTCGATGTGTTTGTAGATCTGCACGATACTGTAGCCAAAAGTAAAATCAATGCAGAGATCGGACAGAACGATCTGGAGATAACGCCATATGAGGAAGAGGAACATCATGTCAGTAAATTTGACCTGACTTTTATGTTCACCAATACAGAGAAAGAGATTTATTTGTCTGTTGAGTACAACACAGATATATATAATAAAGAAACAATTCTGCTGCTGTATACCCACTTCCTGCAATTGATGGAAGCTGCCACAGCAGCGCCATTTGTAGCGGTGAGTAAGCTTAAATATCTATCCGCCAGTGAGGAAAAGACTTTATTGTCAGCATTTAATGAGGAATACGAGGTGCAATTTCCTTACCAGCCCGTACATGTTTTGTTTGAAAAGAATGCAATGTTGTCTCCTGACGCCATCGCCGTTGTGTTCCAACAGGAATCTTTTACTTATCAGCAATTGAATGACGCTTCCAACCGCGTGGCTGATTATTTGGCGAATGAGAGCGCGGTGAAACCGGGAGAAAGTGTCGGTATTATGCTAGACCGGTCTGAAAAGATGATCATTGCCATATTGGGAATATTAAAAGCGGGAGCAGTTTACGTACCGATAGATCCGGCTTATCCCGAAAAACGTAAAGAATATATTATGAGGGATGCAGCGCTGAAAGCGCTGATTACTCAAACAGATTACATTTTTGATATCAGTTATTTTGAAGGAAGTCTTTTTGCTATTGACGCACAACTGGAAACGATTGCTGAATCAGGTCAATATACCATTCAAACGACATCCCAGTCGAACCACCTGGCTTATGTGCTTTATACCTCAGGATCTACCGGAATGCCGAAGGGTTGTGAGATCACGCATGGCAGCCTGTCGCATTATGTGCAGTGGGCCCGTCATCATTACCTGGGCAATGGGCTGAAAGGCAATTTCGCATTATTTACTTCGTTGTCGTTCGACCTGACAGTCACCAGTATTTTCAGCCCGCTGATCAATGGATCTACCTTACATATTTACGGACAGGAACAACCGGTGACAGATATTCTGCGTGACAGCTTCGGGAAAGACAGCGGGATAGATTGTATGAAGCTGACCCCTTCACATGTACGTTTGCTGAAGGGATTATCGTTGGAATCTTCCCGTGTTTTGTGTGTAATTGTGGGCGGCGAAGCAGTGATGCCAGATGATGTGTCCACGCTGAAAGCGTTGAACCCGGAAATGAAGGTGTATAACGAGTATGGCCCTACGGAGGCTACTGTAGGCTGTGTGGTGAAAGAACTGGAGTTGAACACGGAGATATTGATAGGGCGGCCGATCGCAGGAGCAGAAATATGTATACTTGATAGTCAGCGGTCGCTGGTACCGGTGGGTGTTTATGGCGAAATATGTATTGGGGGTGCGGGGTTGGCAAGAGGATATCTGAACCGCAAAGAATTAACAGAAGAGAAATTTATTCCTCACCCTTACCGGGAGGGTGAACGTCTTTATTTAACAGGAGATACCGGCAGATGGCAGCCCAACGGGGAAATAGCATATGCCGGCCGGACGGACGAGCAGGTGAAGGTACGTGGCTACCGCATTGAAACAGCAGAAATAGAACATGCACTGTTAAAGGGAGGATTTACTTCAGCGGCAGTGGTCAAAGTATGGCCAGGTGAGGATGGAGAAAACGAACTGGTAGCCTACCTGGCAGGAGAGTCTCACGACATTCCGCAGCTACGCGCTTACCTGCTCACACAACTGCCGGGCTACATGATCCCGCATCAATTTATTTCGATACCGGAAATTCCATTGACGACTAACGGTAAAGCCGATCGTAAAGCCTTGCCTGCTCCGGGAGTGACTAATACGGTAGCCGGAAGTGAGTATATCGCTGCGCGCAATGAAGTAGAAGCACAGCTGATTGCAGTTTATGAAGAAGTGCTGAGAAAGCAGGGGGTTGGTGTGCAGGACGACTTCTTTATGTTGGGTGGTGATTCAATCAAATCGATACAGGTTGTATCCCGTCTTAAGCAGCGGGGTTTCATCCTCACGATTCAGGATGTGATGCAGCATCCGGTGATCGCCGATCTGTCTCTCTGCGTCAGGACATTGGGTCGTGAGGCCAGCCAGGAGCTGGTCACCGGTCACATTCCACTCAGTCCTGTTCAACAATGGTTTTTTCAAACGGCCGTTGCAGCGCCGCATCATTATAATCAGTCGGTATTACTGGAAAGCAGGGAGCCTTTAGCAGTACCCGCGCTGAAAGCAGCGCTGGATAAGATATTACTTCATCATGATGCGCTGCGGATGGTATATCATTCCACTGCCACAGGCTGGCTGCAGGAGAACAAAGGTAGCGAGCAGTCATACCTGCTGGAGATCATTGACTGGACAGATGATGTCTCTTTTGCCGCGTGTTGTGATCGTATTCAGCGCAGTGCAGACCTGGATAAGGGACCGCTGTTCCGGGTGGGGTTATTTCGTGGTACTGGGAAAGACCGGTTGTTACTGGTCGCCCATCACCTGGTGATAGACGCTGTATCATGGCGTATTCTTCTTGACGATCTTTCTTCTCTTTACCAGGAATATGCGGCTGGTATCTCTACTGATCTTCCAGCTAAAACAGATAGTTTCCAATACTGGCAGCAACAGTTGCAGGAACATGCGAAGAGCAGTGTGTTGAAGTCAGAGCAGCCTTACTGGGATGCTATTGAAGGGGTAGCAGTAGCAGGATTACCGCTGGATAATGTGGGGGGCAGTAATCAAATAAAAGATATTGACACCTGCGCTTTTGTGCTGGACAAGGATATGACGAGCCGTTTGCAGGTGAGCTGTTATAAAGCCTGTGGCGCGGAGATGAATGATATCCTGTTGACCGCGCTGAGCCTTGCTGTACAGGAAGTGTTTGAAACAGATGATGTTATGGTGCGGCTGGAAGGTCATGGCAGAGAAGACATCGGCAACGAGGTAAATGTAACGCGTACTATTGGTTGGTTTACAACCATGTATCCTGTGGTCTTTAATATGCGGTACCACAAAGATCCGGTGCGTCAGCTGATTGCAGTGAAAGAAAAGTTGCACCGCATACCGTCAAAAGGAATTGGTTATGGGGTATTGCGTTATATGACAGAACAGGGATATAAATTACAGCCACAGATTGGTTTTAACTATCTGGGCGATTTCGGGGCTGTGCTAAATAAAGAGCAAACCGTTTCAGCTTTTACTTTCTCAGGTGTTTACCGCGGTGTTGAAATACCTGCGGACATGGAGCGTGATCTGCTGCTGGATGTATCCGGCATGATAGCAGATGAAAGAATGAAGCTGTCTATTGATTATAGCCGGGAACAATTTAATCATGCTACTATAGACAGACTGGCAACTGCATTCAGACAACATCTCGAAGTGTTGACGGATAAATTGTCGGCAGCAACCGTAACAACGCTTACGCCGGTTGATCTTACCTATAAGGAACTGGAGGTAGAGCAGGTGATGGAACTGCAAAGGGAAACCATGCTGGAGGATGTATATACACTGAGTCCTTTCCAGGAAGGATTGTATTACCACTGGCTGGCCACTCCCGGTTCCCCTATGTATTTTGAACAGATGAGTTACCGGCTGAAGGGTAAGCTGGATATCGCGATATTAAAGCAAAGCTATTATACGCTTGTATCCCGCCATGCGGTGATGAGAACCTATTTTACGCAACGTTTTGGAGAGCGCCTGTTACAGGTGGTATCCCGATCAGTAAGCGAAGGGTTTTCCGTTCTGGAACCGGCAGGAGATGGTGAAAGCTTTGTGGAAGCATTCAGGGAGCAGGATCGCCTTCGGGGTTTTGATCTTCATAAAGGCTCACAGATGCGGTTGACGGTAATTGATATGGGAGAAGAGATGTATGAGTTTGTATGGAGCCATCACCATATCATCATGGATGGCTGGTGTGTGAGTATTTTGGTAAAAGAATTTTTCCAGATATACGAAGGGTTAAAAACCGGTGTGGCGCCAGAGCTGGGTAGGGTATACCCTTACGCAGGATACATTAAATGGCTGAATAGCATTAATAGTAACAATACGCTGAACTATTGGCGTAATTACCTATCGGGATATGATACCGTGAGTACGCTGCCCAGAGTGAAAGCGCCGGAAATAAAGTATCGGGGCACACAACAAAGTTTGTTGATAAGCGGAGATATAAGAACCGATATCAGAAAATTATGCACCGTTGCCGGCATAACGGAAAGTACATTCATACAAACTGTCTGGGGAATATTACTGGGCAAGTATAACGATACAGATGATGTGGTATTTGGTACGGTTGTTTCAGGGCGTCCGGCGCACCTGGAAGGAATGGAAGAAATGATAGGTCTATTCAGTAATGCGATACCGGTACGTATACGTCCTAAAAAAACATCCAGCATCCGGAATTTACTGAAAGAAGTACAACAGATGTGGATTGAAGGGGCGGACCATCACTACATGCAGTTGGCGGAAATACAGGCCGCCAGCAGCCTGGGAAGGAATCTGATGGATCATATGCTGGTGTTTGAAAATTATCCGGTAGTAGAAGCCGTGGAGGAAAATATGGAAAGTGTAAGAGGACTCTCCGTATTATCCAGTGGTATTTTTGGTCGCGCCAACTACGACATGATGATCACCGTTATTGCACGGGATAGCATTGTGATCAAATTTGATTACAATAAATATGTGTACGAAGACAGTCAGATAGAACGTATGAAATCTCATCTGATGGGTATTGTGAACGCCGTGCTGAATGACATAGACGCCGCTGTTGTATCTCTTGATTATATCGGGAAAGAGGAGCAACAGTTATTATTAAAAACGTTTAACAATACTACTGTAAGGTATCCTGCAGAAAGTACGCTGATAAGTCTTTTCCGCGATCAGGCCATTCGCATTCCGGATGCCGCATCTGTTATATTTATGGATAAGCAGCTCAGTTACCGGGAGTTGGATGAGCAATCCGACCGGCTGGCAGGTTATCTGCAACAACAGTATGCACTGAAACCTGGGGATCGTATTGGGATGATGCTGAACCGGTCGGAAAAAATGATTATCACCATCCTGGGTATCCTGAAGGCAGGTTGCTGCTTTGTACCGATTGATCCGGAGTATCCGCAGGCAAGGAAATCTTTCCTTATCAACGATGCTGCTGTACCCGTGTTGATTACCGAAACGGATCATATCTTCAACCTGGATTATTACGGCGGCGCGATTATCGCCATCGATCTGCAACTGGACACCATGGCCCAGCCTCTGGTTGGCAGCTTACCGCTGGTCAGCGCAAACCAGGCGGCCTATGTAATTTATACCTCCGGTTCTACCGGTACGCCCAAAGGTGTTGTTATCGAACATCATGCAATTGTGAATACGATTCTTTCACAGCGGGTTACTTTCGATATACAGGATAATGAAAGAGGATTACAATTTGCTTCTCCTTCCTTTGATGCATCAGTATGGGAAATATTTATGATGTTGTCCACAGGTGGCGCCTTGTATATTATTGATGAAGACAGTAAGCGGAATCCCGCATTATTGGAAGCTTATATCGCCGATAACGCCATTAACATCGCTACCATTCCACCTGCTTATCTAAAGCTGTTGAATTTATCTGGTATTGGCAGTCTCACCAGGCTGATTACCGCCGGAGAGGCAGCTATCAAAGGTGATGCGCTGGCATTCCTGGAATACGGTACTTATTTTAACGCCTATGGTCCGGCGGAATCCAGCATATGCGCTACGGTATTCCGCGTGGAAAAAGGTGACGAAATTCCCTACAATAGTGTTCCTATAGGAAAACCGATTGCGAACACGCAGTTATATATTCTGGGAAGGGATCGTGCATTGATGCCCATAGGTGTATATGGAGAAATTTGTATTGGAGGAGCAGGTTTGGCACAAGGTTATTTAAACCGGGAGGAGCTGACAGCAGAACGGTTTATTCCGCATCCTTTTGATGAAGGGCAGCGTTTATACCGGACCGGTGATGTAGGGCGCTGGTTGCCAGATGGCAACATTGAATTCAGTGGCCGCCTGGATGCACAGGTGAAGATCCGTGGTTACCGGATAGAAACGGGTGAAATAGAACATGTGCTGCAAGGGCATGATAGTGTGACTGGCGCAGTGGTGTTGCTTTGGCAGGGTAAAGAAGGACCGCCTGAACTGGTGGCCTATATTGCCGGAGGTGCTCATGATGAGCAGGCTATCCGTGCTTATCTGGGGGCGCATTTACCCGTGTATATGATCCCGCATCATTTTATTTCCCTGCCGGAATTCCCGGTAACGGTGAATGGAAAAACAGACAGGAAAGCACTGCCCTCTCCTGAAGATATGGCCCGGCCGGCAAATGTTATCTACGCAGCGGGCCGTAATGAAACAGAGTTACAGCTGATTGCTGTATTCAGCGAGGTGCTTAAAAAAGAGGGTATCGGCATTTATGACGATTTCTTTATGCTGGGAGGAGATTCTATCAAGTCTATCCAGATTGTAGCCCGCCTGAAACAACGGGGTTATTCGCTGAACATCCAGGATGTAATGCAACACCCGGTTATTGCGGAGTTGTCGGGCTGTGTGAAAGCCCTTACCCGTCAGGCCTCACAGGATATCATTAGCGGTGAGATTTCTCTGAGTCCGATACAACAATGGTTCTTCGAATCCTCCGGATCTGCGCTGCATCATTATAATCAGTCTGTATTGCTGGAAAGCAGCGGTCGGTTATCCGTGCCAGGGTTGAAAGCGGCACTGGACCGCATCCTGTTGCATCATGATGCCTTAAGGATGGTTTACCGGCATACAGCAGCAGGATGGGTGCAGGAAAACAGGGGTAGCCAGCAGGGCTATATACTGGAAGTGCATGAGTGGACAAATGATGCTGACTTTGCGGCCGATTGCAACCGGCTTCAATCCGGAGTGAGCCTTGAAGAAGGCCCGCTGTTCCGGGTAGCATTGTTCCAGGGAGGAGCTAAAGACCGGTTGTTACTGATAGCTCATCACCTGGTGATAGATGGGGTATCATGGCGTATTATATTCGAGGATCTATCTTCGCTTTATCAGCAATATATCAGTGGGGTTAATGCAGATCTGCCTCAGAAAACAGATGCTTTCCATTACTGGCAACAACAGCTGGAGGAATTTGCAGTGAGTGAAACGCTGCAGGCAGAAGAAGCTTACTGGTCTGCGATTGCATCCAGGCAGGTAAAGGGGCTTCCGGTAGACCATGTGACTGGTAGCAACCAGGTAAAGGATATTGCTTCCTGTTCCTTTGTACTATCTACGGATACGACTACACGCTTGTTAACCCGCTGTTATAAAACCTATAGCACAGAGATCAACGATATTCTCCTGACTGCCCTGAGCCTGGCGGTGCATGAGGTTTTTGCCGCCACGGAGGTGGCGGTGCGCATGGAAGGGCATGGTCGGGAACAGATTGGGGGCGATGTGGATGTGACCCGTACGGTAGGGTGGTTTACCACTATCTATCCGGTGATATTCGATATGCAATATCATGCAGACCCGGTTCGTCAACTGATTTCAGTCAAGGAAGTGCTGCATCGTGTACCCGGGAAGGGGATTGGTTATGGAGTACTACGTTATATGGGGCGGCGGCCATATAGGCTTGAACCGGAGATTACTTTCAATTACCTGGGGGACTTCGGATCAGGTGTAGACGCGGCTGATGGTACCTCGTTGTTTACTTTTTCGGGTGACTATCACGGAGAAGAAACGCCCGTTGACAGAGAGCGGGGTGTGTTGCTGGAGGTAAGCGGTATGGTGGTAGAAGGATGTTTACAGATGTCTCTCAGGTACAGTGAGCAGCAATATACTGCCGATACGATGAACAGGTTGCTGAAAAGCTACCGTGATCATCTCGACCTGCTGATCAATCAGCTGTCTGTCGACAGACCCACCGTGCTCACACCGGTAGATCTTACTTACAACGGGTTAAGTGTGGATCAGGTTATGCAATTGGAAAAGGATATTTCTCTGGAAGATATCTATCCACTCAGCCCTTTACAGGAGGGGTTATATTATCACTGGGCAGCGTCACCAGGATCTCCGGCTTATTTTGAGCAGATGAGCTATCGTCTGAAAGGTCATCTGGATATGGATATCATTGAGCAATGTTATTACGCGCTTATATCACGTCACGCAATATTAAGAACACATTTTATACAGCACTTAGATGACCGTATACTTCAGGTGGTAACCCGGATTACAGATAAAAGCTTCGCCCTGGAAAAGGTGAGTGGGGATCCGGAAAGCTTTATGAGTCGCTTCAAGGAAGAGGACAGGTCGAGGAGTTTCAACCTGAACAAGGGCTCGCAAATGCGTTTAACAGTCCTCGATATGGAAGATGACACGTATGAATTTATCTGGAGTCATCACCACATTATTATGGATGGTTGGTGCATCAGCATTCTTATAAAAGAATTCTTTCAGTTGTACGATAGCCTGAAAGCCGGAGTGCAACCTGATCTGAAGAAGGTACATCCCTATGCGGAATACATAAAATGGCTTGGCACCATCAATAAGGAAAGCTCGATGCGCTATTGGCGGAGCTACCTGGCTGGGTATGATACGATAAGCACATTGCCCAAGACGAAAACATATGGTGCGGCGTACCGGAGTGGCAAACAAAAGCTACAGTTGCATTCTGAGCTGATGACGGCTGTCAGGAAAGTATGTGCGGAAGCGGGTGTTACAGAAAATACGTTTATCCAGCTCGCATGGGGGATTTTGCTTAGCAGGTATAATAATTCACGGGATGTGGTATTCGGTACCATTGTTTCGGGCCGTCCGGCCAGTCTGGAAGGCATTGAAGAAATGATAGGCCTGTTCAGCAATGCGGTACCGGTACGTATTCGTTTGGATAAGGATAAAGCCACCACTGCATTGTTGGAAAGAACTCAACAGCTGGCAACTGAGTGTAGCAGCCACCACTATGTACAATTGGCGGACGTGCAGGCAGAATCAACACTGGGAAGAAATCTGTTCGACCATATTCTTGTATTCGAAAATTTCCCGGTGGCATCTGTTCTGAAAGATAATATTGAAAAAAACAGTCTGGCAAGCACTTTAAGTTTCCTGTCTTCTGAAGAGTTTGACCGGTCCAATTATGACCTGACGCTTACTATTCATCCCGGCGATACCACAGATTTGTTGTTTAACTATAACAGCAGCGTATATCCGGAATCGCTCATGCTACAGGTAAAGTCGCATTTATTACACATAATAGAACAGCTGGCGACTAACATGCCTGTCAATAGTGATGAGGTAGATATTTTCAGTATCATAGAAAAACAACAGCTACTGGAAACATTTAACGATACAAAAGTGAACTTCCCTTATGCAACGGTGATAGAAATGTTTGAAGCAAAGGTGATGGAAATACCGGATCATACTGCGATCACCTTTGACGGAGGTAGCTTATCCTATAAGGTACTGAATGAAGAGGCAAATAAATTCGCGGATTACCTGGCGGAAAAGTACGAAGTAGATAAGGGCGATCTGGTTGGTATGAAACTGGAACGTAGCCAATGGGTTATCATCTCCATACTGGGCGTTCTGAAAGCAGGTGCGGCCTATCTTCCAATTGATACTGCATATCCGGAAGAGCGTATAAAGTACCTCATCAACGATGGAAATTGCAGGCTTGTAATAGATGAAGAAACAATACAACAATATCTACAGGGTGAATCACCAGGGCGGGAATCCCGCCGGTTTTGTAACCCCGGGAACCTGGCCTATGTTATTTACACCTCTGGTTCCTCCGGACAACCCAAAGGGTGCGCTATTACACATGCCAGCCTGGCCAATTATATACAGTGGGCCAATAATTATTATTTCAAAGACAAGTGTCCGGCAAACTTTGGTCTGTTTACATCAACATCTTTCGACCTGACGGTGACCAGCATTTTCTGTTCAATTACCAGTGGTGCTACCCTACATATTTATGGTCATCAGGAAGAAATGCTGGAAATTTTTCAACATAGCTTTAGTAAAGCAAGCGGTTATACGCAGTATCAAACTAACACCTGCCCATATCAATATTCTGAAGGAGCTGTCTATTAAGTCATCTTCCATGCAGTGCGCTATTATTGGAGGAGAAGAAGTGAAGCAGGAACATGTGAAAATACTTAGGAACATAAATCCAAACATCCGGATTTATAATGAGTATGGCCCTACAGAAACTACGGTAGGATGTGCTGTAAAGGAATTGGAGGAAGATACACCAATATTGATTGGGAAACCTGTGGCCAATACCCGGATGCTGATCCTTGATCATGAACTCAGGTTATGTGCGCCAGGTGTTTCCGGAGAAATATATATCGGTGGGGCAGGGCTGGCTCAGGGCTACCTGAACAAGCCTGATATCACAACAGAAAAATTTATTCCGGATCCTTACGCCCCGGGATCGCTTTTATATAGAACGGGAGATGTTGGTTGGTGGATGCCGGATGGAGATATCGGATTCCTGGGCCGTGCAGATGATCAGGTCAAGATCAGAGGCTACCGCGTAGAACCGGGAGAAGTGGAAAATCTGCTTCAGGCTCATATAGATATTGATATCGCGGTAGTAGTTGCCACCGGAAAGCCTGCCGATAAACATTTGGTGGCCTATATAACCAGCAAACAGCCCATCAATCCGGAGGTTATCAGGACTTATCTTTCCGGCCTGATCCCGGAATTTATGATACCGGCCCGCTTTGAACAAGTAGCAGCATTTCCGTTAACGCCCAACGGAAAAATCGACAGGAAAAGTCTTCAGGCAAGCCTGCAACCTGCACATATTACAGCAAATGTTTACCTGTCACCTGCCAATGAAACAGAGGAAAGATTGCTCCATATCTGGCAGGAGCTGTTGGGAAAAGAGACAATCAGCATGGAAGACAACTTTTTTGCCCTGGGAGGCCATAGTCTTAATGGCATGAAGCTGTTGGCCCAGATACACCGTGAATTTAACGTAATCATTAAAGTGAAGGATTTCTTCGATAAGGCTACTATCCGGGAAATCAGTAACGAGGTGATGAGAATTGAATGGCTGAAAAAGAAACACGAGGAACATATTGATAATCTAATTCCAGAGAAAAGCTTCACACTTTAGCACCATGATAACCGAATTAATTGACAGGCTAATGCAACTCAACATAGTTGTTGAGCTGGCGGAACAAGATAAACTCAGAATTCATGCTGATGTAAATAGCATTCCTCAGCAGCTGTTGCAGGAGATTAGAAGCCGGAAACCGGAATTGATAGCATATTTGAAGGAACGAGCTTCGAATCCGGATTTTGAGATCATTCCCCAGGTGCGGCAGCAGGATAGCTATGTATTGTCATCATCCCAGAAACGCTTGTGGGTGCTGGCACAGATGGATGGCGTTAATACCGCTTATAATATCACGAATGTATTTGTTTTTGATGGTGAACTTAATGTTAATGTCATAGCGGACGCATTTGATCGCGTAATTGAGCGGCATGAAATATTAAGAACCATTTTTAAAATGAATGAAGCGGGAGAAGGCCGACAATTCATACTTTCTCCGGAAGAGTCAGGATTTAGAATTATTTATAAAGACCTGAGTAATACGTCGGATCCACATGATACTATCAGGCAAATCGTAGCACAGGAAAGTATTCACCTGTTTGATTTATCCACAGGACCGCTAATGCGTGCAGTGTTGTTAAAAACGGGTGATGGCAGATGGGTACTTGTTTATAGCGTGCATCACCTTATTAGTGATGGATGGTCCATGGATCTGCTGTTAAAGGAAATCCTGGAGCTATACAATACCGGCATTAAAGGTATTCCTGCTGCATTGCCGCCACTGCGTATACAATATAAAGATTACGCTGCCTGGCAACAGGCATTATTGAATAGCAGTGTCACAAACAGCCACCGATTGTACTGGAAAAACCAGCTCAAGAAAGAGCTGCCTGTTATCGCATTACCGGTAGATAACGTACGACCACCTTTAAGGACATATAGTGGCGGCCTTGTGAAGAGAGTGATAGCGCCTGCTGTGGTGGATGATTTGACGCAGCTATGTCAGGGACAGGGAGCAACTTTGTTTATGGGCTTCCTGGCGGCTATGAATATTATTCTGTATAAATATACCTCACAGGAAGATATCATCATTGGTACACCTATTGCTGGCAGAGATCATGCTGATCTGAAAGATCAGATCGGTTTTTATGTGAATACCCTGCCTTTACGTGTACGATTTAACCCTGGCAATAGTTTTACAGAATTGTTACAGCTGGTGAAAACAATTACATTGGAAGCGTATCAGCATCAGGTTTATCCTTTTGATAAACTGGTGGAAGACCTGGAGCTGCAACGGGATATGAGCCGAAATACATTGTTTGATGTAATGCTGGCCTTTCAAAATACAGATGATCTGAAACCAGGAAGTAGATTAGATGACCTGCTTGTGAGCGGCTATGATCATGATGACCATGTCATCAGCAAATTTGACCTTACATTCAATATTGAACCTGCCGGGCGCGGTATGAAGTTGAGTGTGGAATATAATGGCGATATCTTTTTTAGAGAAACAATAGAACGATTATCTGATCATTTTTTACAGGTACTCGAAGGTATTGTCTCCATCCCATCACTGCCTGTTGCACAGTTAACCATATTAAACAAAAGGGAAGAGAAGCAACTATTGGTGGACTTTAACGCAACGGATGATTTTCAGGCCACCGCTGCCACCATCGTTACATTGTTTGAGAAAATGGTGGCTGATTGTCCGGATGCGACAGCTGTGATTTTTAACGGAAGGCATCTGAGCTATAAAGAACTGGATCAGCAGGCGAATAAATTGTCTGCTTATCTGTTGAAGCGTTATACAATACAACCGGATGACCTGATTGGCATATTACTTCCGCGCAGCGAATGGCTTATTATCACCATATGGGCTATTCTCAAGTCTGGTGCCGCGTACCTGCCAATAGATACAGCCTATCCGGCAGACAGGATTACTTATATACTGGATGACAGCAAATGCAAAGGAGTAATAGATGAACAGGACATTGCTGACTTCATCGATACAGCAAATAATTATGATATAGAAAGACCATTGGTAAGACCCCAGTCGAACCACCTGGCTTATGTGCTTTATACCTCAGGATCTACCGGAATGCCGAAGGGTTGCGAGATCACGCATGGCAGCCTGTCGCATTATGTGCAGTGGGCCCGTCATCATTACCTGGGCAATGGGCTGAAAGGTAATTTCGCATTATTTACTTCGTTGTCGTTCGACCTGACAGTCACCAGTATTTTCAGCCCGCTGATCAATGGATCTACCTTACATATTTACGGACAGGAACAACCGGTGACAGATATTCTGCGTGATAGCTTCGGGAAAGACAGCGGGATAGATTGTATGAAGCTGACCCCTTCACATGTACGTTTGCTGAAGGGATTATCGTTGGAATCTTCCCGTGTTTTGTGTGTAATTGTGGGCGGCGAAGCAGTGATGCCAGATGATGTGTCCACGCTGAAAGCGTTGAACCCGGAAATGAAGGTGTATAACGAGTATGGCCCTACGGAGGCTACTGTAGGCTGTGTGGTGAAAGAACTGGAGTTGAACACGGAGATATTGATAGGGCGGCCGATCGCTGGAGCAGAAATATGTATACTTGATAGTCAGCGGTCGCTGGTACCGGTGGGTGTTTATGGCGAAATATGTATTGGGGGTGCGGGGTTGGCAAGAGGATATCTGAACCGCAAAGAATTAACAGAAGAGAAATTTATTTCTCACCCTTACCGGGAGGGTGAACGTCTTTATTTAACAGGAGATACTGGCAGATGGCAGCCCAACGGGGAAATAGCATATGCCGGCCGGACGGACGAGCAGGTGAAGGTACGTGGCTACCGCATTGAAACAGCAGAAATAGAACATGCACTGTTAAAGGGAGGATTTACTTCAGCGGCAGTGGTCAAAGTATGGCCAGGTGAGGATGGAGAAAACGAACTGGTAGCCTACCTGGCAGGAGAGTCTCACGACATTCCGCAGATACGCGCTTACCTGCTCACACAACTGCCGGGTTACATGATCCCGCATCAATTTATTTCGATACCGGAAATTCCGTTGACGACTAACGGTAAGGCCGATCGTAAAGCCTTGCCTGCTCCGGGAGTGACTAATACGGTAGCCGGAAGTGAGTATATCGCTGCGCGCAATGAAGTAGAAGCACAGCTGATTGCTATCTATGAAGAAGTGCTGAGAAAGCAGGGGATTGGTGTGCAGGACGACTTCTTTATGTTGGGTGGTGATTCAATCAAATCGATACAGGTCGTATTCCGTCTCAGGCAGCGGGGTTTCATCCTCAGGATTCAGGATGTGATGCAGCATCCGGTGATCGCCGATCTGTCTCTCTGCGTCAGGACATTGGGTCGTGAGGCCAGCCAGGAGCTGGTCACCGGTCACATTCCACTCAGTCCTGTTCAACAATGGTTTTTTCAAACGGCCGTTGCAGCGCCGCATCATTATAATCAGTCGGTATTACTGGAAAGCAGGGAGCCTTTAGCAGTACCCGCGCTGAAAGCAGCGCTGGATAAGATATTACTTCACCATGATGCGCTGCGGATGGTATATCATTCCACTGCCACAGGCTGGCTGCAGGAGAACAAAGGTAGCGAACAGCCATACCTGCTGGAGATTATTGACTGGACAGATGATGTCTCTTTTGCCGCGTGTTGTGATCGTATTCAGCGCAGTGCAGACCTGGATAAGGGACCGCTGTTCCGGGTGGGGTTATTTCGTGGTACTGGGAAAGACCGGTTGTTACTGGTCGCTCATCACCTGGTGATAGACGCTGTGTCATGGCGTATTTTATTCGAGGATCTTACGGTACTATATGAACAGTACCAATCAGGCGATGGACTAAACCTTCCAGCTAAAACAGATAGTTTCCAATACTGGCAGCAACAGTTGGAGGAATATGCGAAGAGCAGTGTGTTGAAGTCAGAGCAGTCTTACTGGGATGCTATTGAAGGGGTAGCGGTAGCAGCATTACCGCTGGATAATATGGGGGGCAGTAATCAAATAAAAGATATTGACACCTGCGCTTTTGTGCTGGACAAGGATATGACGAGCCGTTTGCAGGTGAGCTGTTATAAAGCCTATGGCGCGGAGATGAATGATATCCTGTTGACCGCGCTGAGCCTTGCTGTACAGGAAGTGTTTGAAACAGATGATGTTATGGTGCGGCTGGAAGGTCATGGCAGAGAAGACATCGGCAACGAGGTAAATGTAACGCGTACTATTGGCTGGTTTACAACCATGTATCCTGTGGTCTTTAATATGCGGTACCACAAAGATCCGGTGCGTCAGCTGATTGCGGTGAAAGAAAAGTTGCACCGTATACCGTCAAAAGGAATTGGTTATGGGGTGTTGCGTTATATGACAGAACAGGGATATAAATTACAGCCACAGATTGGTTTTAACTATCTGGGCGATTTCGGGGCTGTGCTAAATAAAGAACAAACCGTTTCAGCTTTTACTTTCTCAGGTGTTTACCGCGGTGTTGAAATACCTGCGGACATGGAGCGTGATCTGCTGCTGGATGTATCCGGCATGATAGCAGATGAAAGAATGAAGCTATCTATTGATTATAGCCGGGAACAATTTAATCATGCTACTATAGACAGACTGGCAACTGCATTCAGACAACATCTCGAAGTGTTGACGGATAAATTGTCGGCAGCAACCGTAACAACGCTTACGCCGGTTGATCTTACCTATAAGGAACTGGAGGTAGAGCAGGTGATGGAACTGCAAAGGGAAACCATGCTGGAGGATGTATATACACTGAGTCCTTTCCAGGAAGGATTGTATTACCACTGGCTGGCCACTCCCGGTTCCCCTATGTATTTTGAACAGATGAGTTACCGGCTGAAGGGTAAGCTGGATATCGCGATATTAAAGCAAAGCTATTATACGCTTGTATCCCGTCATGCGGTGATGAGAACCTATTTTACGCAACGTTTTGGAGAGCGCCTGTTACAGGTGGTATCCCGATCAGTAAGCGAAGGGTTTTCCGTTCTGGAACCGGCAGGAGATGGTGAAAGCTTTGTGGAAGCATTCAGGGAGCAGGATCGCCTTCGGGGTTTTGATCTTCATAAAGGCTCACAGATGCGGTTGACGGTAATTGATATGGGAGAAGAGATGTATGAGTTTGTATGGAGCCATCACCATATCATCATGGATGGCTGGTGTGTGAGTATTTTGGTAAAAGAATTTTTCCAGATATACGAAGGGTTAAAAACCGGTGTGGCGCCGGAGCTGGGCAGAGTATATCCTTACTCCGGATATATAAAGTGGATAGAAAACCTGAGCCGGGAGAAGACCTTGGATTACTGGCGTAATTATTTGTCGGGGTATGATACGCTCAGTACACTGCCGAAGACGCCATTTCTCCATCCCGAAGGAGGAAATCAACACCAGCTTTTGATTTTGGATGGCAGCAGAAGGGAAGCTATCCGGAAATTGTGTACTACGATAGGAATTACGGAGAGCGCCTTTGTGCAGGTGGTTTGGGGAATTTTATTAAGCAAGTATAACGATACAGATGATGTGGTATTTGGTACGGTTGTTTCAGGGCGTCCGGCGCACCTGGAAGGAATGGAAGAAATGATTGGTTTGTTCAGCAATGCGATACCGGTACGTATACGTCCTGAAAAGGCATCCGGCATCCGGACTTTACTCAAAGAAGTACAGCAGATGTGGATTGACGGTTCCGATCATCACTATATGCAGTTGGCGGAAATACAGGCTGCCAGCAGCCTGGGAAGGAATCTGATGGATCATATGCTGGTATTTGAAAACTTTCCGGTAGTAGAGTCGATAGGTCAGAATGTGGATAGCCTCAAGGGTTTGTCTGTATTATCAGGTGGTGCGTTTGGACGAACCAACTATGATCTTATGTTAACGATTTCTTCCCACCTGAATATTGAAATTAAGTTCGATTACAACACCACGATATACGATAGCAACCAGATAGATCGAATGAAATCTCATTTGATGGCGATTGTAGATAGTATGCTTGAAAACCCCGAAGCAACAGTAGGGACACTCGATTATATCGGGAAAGAGGAGCAGCAGTTATTATTAAAAACGTTTAACAATACTACTGTAAGGTATCCTGCAGAAAGTACGCTGGTAAGTCTTTTCCGCGATCAGGCCGTTCGCATTCCGGATGCCGCATCTGTTATATTTATGGATAAGCAGCTCAGTTACCGGGAGTTGGATGAGCAATCCGACCGGCTGGCAGGTTATCTGCAACAACAGTATGCACTGAAACCTGGGGATCGTATTGGGATGATGCTGAACCGGTCGGAAAAAATGATTATCACCATCCTGGGTATCCTGAAGGCAGGTTGCTGCTTTGTACCGATTGATCCGGAGTATCCGCAGGCAAGGAAATCTTTCCTTATCAGCGATGCCGCTGTACCCGTGTTGATTACCGAAACGGATCATATCTTCAACCTGGATTATTACGGTGGCGCGATTATCGCCATCGACCTGCAACTGGACACCATGGCCCAGCCTCTGGTTGGCAGCTTACCGCTGGTCAGCGCAAACCAGGCGGCCTATGTAATTTATACCTCCGGTTCTACCGGTACGCCCAAAGGTGTTGTTATCGAACATCATGCAATTGTGAATACGATTCTTTCGCAGCAGGTTGCTTTCGATATACAGGATAATGAAAGAGGATTGCAATTTGCTTCTCCTTCCTTTGACGCATCTGTATCTGAGATTTTTATTATCATCCTGACGGGTGGCGCCCTGTATATTATTGATGAAGACAGTAAGCGGAATCCTGCACTGTTGGAAGCTTATATCACTGATAATGCCATTAACATCGCTACCATTCCACCTGCTTATCTGAAACTGTTGAATTTACCTGGTATTGCCGGTCTCCGTAAGCTGATTACCGCCGGAGAGGCAGCTATCAAAGGTGATGCGCTGGCATTCCTGGAATATGGTACTTATTTTAACGCCTATGGTCCGGCGGAATCCAGCATATGCGCTACGGTATTCCGCGTGGAAAAAGGTGACGAAATTCCCTACAATAGTGTTCCTATAGGAAAACCGATTGCGAACACGCAGTTATATATTCTGGGAAGGGATCGTGCATTGATGCCCATAGGTGTATGGGGAGAAATTTGTATTGGAGGAGCAGGTTTGGCACAAGGTTATTTAAACCGGGAGGAGCTGACAGCAGAACGGTTTATTCCGCATCCTTTTGATGAAGGGCAGCGTTTATACCGGACCGGTGATGTAGGGCGCTGGTTGCCAGATGGCAACATTGAATTCAGTGGCCGCCTGGATGCACAGGTGAAGATCCGTGGTTACCGGATAGAAACGGGTGAAATAGAACATGTGCTGCAAGGGCATGATAGTGTGACTGGCGCAGTGGTGTTGCTTTGGCAGGGTAAAGAAGGACCGCCTGAACTGGTGGCCTATATTGCCGGAGGTGCTCATGATGAGCAGGCTATCCGTGCTTATCTGGGGGCGCATTTACCCGTGTATATGATCCCGCATCATTTTATTTCCCTGCCGGAATTCCCGGTAACGGTGAATGGAAAAACAGACAGGAAGGCACTGCCCTCTCCTGAAGATATGGCCCGGCCGGCAAATGTTATCTACGCAGCGGGCCGTAATGAAACAGAGTTACAGCTGATTGCTGTATTCAGCGAGGTGCTTAAAAAAGAGGGTATCGGCATTTATGACGATTTCTTTATGCTGGGAGGAGATTCTATCAAGTCTATCCAGATTGTAGCCCGCCTGAAACAACGAGGTTATTCGCTGAACATCCAGGATGTAATGCAACACCCGGTTATTGCGGAGTTGTCGGGCTGTGTGAAAGCCCTTACCCGTCAGGCCTCACAGGATATCATTACCGGTGAGATTTCTCTGAGTCCGATACAACAATGGTTCTTCGAATCCTCCGGATCTGCGCTGCATCATTATAATCAGTCTGTATTGCTGGAAAGCAGCGGTCGGTTATCCGTGCCAGGGTTGAAAGCGGCACTGGACCGTATCCTGTTGCATCATGATGCCTTAAGGATGGTTTACCGGCATACAGCAGCAGGATGGGTGCAGGAAAACAGGGGTAGCCAGCAGGGCTATATACTGGAAGTGCATGAGTGGACAAATGATGCTGACTTTGCGGCCGATTGCAACCGGCTTCAATCCGGAGTGAGCCTTGAAGAAGGCCCGCTGTTCCGGGTAGCATTGTTCCAGGGAGGAGCTAAAGACCGGTTGTTGCTGATAGCTCATCACCTGGTGATAGATGGGGTATCATGGCGTATTATATTCGAGGATCTATCTTCGCTTTATCAGCAATATATCAGTGGGGTTAATGCAGATCTGCCTCAGAAAACAGATGCTTTCCATTACTGGCAACAACAGCTGGAGGAATTTGCAGTGAGTGAAACGCTGCAGGCAGAAGAAGCTTACTGGTCTGCGATTGCATCCAGGCAGGTAAAGGGGCTTCCGGTAGACCATGTGACTGGTAGCAACCAGGTAAAGGATATTGCTTCCTGTTCCTTTGTACTACCTACGGATACGACTACACGCTTGTTAACCCGCTGTTATAAAACCTATAGCACAGAGATCAACGATATTCTCCTGACTGCCCTGAGCCTGGCGGTGCATGAGGTTTTTGCCGCCACGGAGGTGGCGGTGCGCATGGAAGGGCATGGTCGGGAACAGATTGGGGGCGATGTGGATGTGACCCGTACGGTAGGGTGGTTTACCACTATCTATCCGGTGATATTCGATATGCAATATCATGCAGACCCGGTTCGTCAACTGATTTCAGTCAAGGAAGTACTGCATCGTGTACCCGGGAAGGGGATTGGTTATGGAGTACTACGTTATATGGGGGGGCGGCCATATACGCTTGAACCGGAGATTACTTTCAATTACCTGGGGGACTTCGGATCAGGTGTAGACGCGGCTGATGGTACCTCGTTGTTTACTTTTTCGGGTGACTATCACGGAGAAGAAACGCCCGTTGACAGAGAGCGGGGTGTGTTGCTGGAGGTAAGCGGTATGGTGGTAGAAGGATGTTTGCAGATGTCTGTCAGGTACAGTGAGCAGCAATATACTGCCGATACGATGAACAGGTTGCTGAAAAGCTACCGTGATCATCTCGACCTGCTGATCAATCAGCTGTCTGTCGACAGACCAAACATTCCATTAAGTCAGGATACATCAACTACGGCAGTCTCCGGGGGGACATTGATAGACGCGTCCTATAATCAGCTCTTCTTCTTCTCCGAATGGACGGTAAAGGTGGAGGTAGTAGTTTCATGCTACGAAACGCCTACCCTTGATATACCTGCTTTCCACGAGGCGATGATAAAGCTTACGGAGCGTCATGAAATACTCAGGACAGGGTTTCTTCCCATCAACGGAAAAATTAAACAATGGATTGTGCCAGCAGAAGACCTGCATTATCAATTGCCGGATGTTATAAAACTGACGGATGATCGTGAAAAAGATGATATTATTGATAAAGCACATTATCAAAAATTTGATTTACGCAAGCCGCCGCTTTTTGGGGTGCAATTATACCAGCTAACTACAGGTAGCTTCCTGGTAGTGATTACACTGCATCATGTTATCACAGATGGATATTCCGACGGTATTTTGCTGAAAGAACTTAGCTCATTATACGAGCAGGCGTTGAAGAAAGAAGTGATGGCATTGCCGCCATTGACTTTACAATACCAGGATTTTACCAGGTGGCAGAAGCGCTTTGTTGATTCGGCAGAAGGATACCGGCAACGGAATTACTGGATGAAAAAGCTGGCAGGGTTTAATCCGGATCTGAGGCTATCACCGTCGCTGATGAATACCGGGACACGGGCAACAACAGGGGTGGATATCCGCACCACACTAACTGTGGAAGGGCAGCTGTATGATGATATCGGTAAGTTCGCGGCAAAGAATAACCTCACACGTGCCGGCATCATGATGGGAGCACTTACTTTTATTACTCCGGCAGCTTACCGGGCAGGAGGATGTAACTTTTGTTACACCGCTTTCTTCAAGGAATTCCAATCATTTCAAGGAGCTGGATATCACCACGCTGATAGGCTATTTTGTAAACGTAATATTTGTCAGGACGTTTGTAGACATGAACAGGTCACTCATTGACCATGTCCGTAATGTGCAGCAGCAGTTCCTGGAAGATCTGAATAATAGTTTATATCCTTTCAGAAAGCTGATAGACGAACTGCCGGACGTAACGCCTTCTGCTTCCTTTATCAATCCGCATGTATTCTTTAATTACCATAACTACGAGTATCTGAAAGATCAGGATGCCAGGATAGATAAGTCAGAGTTGAACGACACGGAAGATACGGTGGAAATGCAGTCTACATTCGGCATTAATATTAACGAGTTCAGAAACTGCTCAAGGGTACAGCTGATCTTTGATCCGGCTGTATTTGATCCGGCGCTGCGTAAAGAAGTCAAAGCGATGTTCCATTCCTTTCTTTGTGATATCGTATATGACCAACACCAGCCACTCAGAAGCATCAAGCGAAAGATGGTTATCAAGGGTATCTAAAATTATTAATCATATTAATAAGCTGTTATGAAAGAAGAGTTGTATTACCTCAAACCGAATGTTGTATTTGAGCCACTCATAGGAAGATGGTATGCCTGGTCTCATCTGATATCTCCGGCCACGGCGGCCATGAATGTGGTGGGCAGACATCTGAAGATTATGAATTCCTATATACAGGCTCCGCAGATACATGCTGCTGCAGTACTTAATCCCAAAATGCTGGGAGGACCGTTTATGGATTATGGAACACCCAAAGTAGAGGAGATCAGGAAGTTAAAAGAAGAAACGATAACCAGTCAGTCATCATTGATCAGGATGGCAGAGGCGATTAAGGAATTGAATGCTATCCTTGAAAAAGAGGCCAGCGGATTTTCCCTGGAAAGCCTTTATGAGAAAGTGCCGGAGATATTGAGAGGCTATGTGGAATTGAATTATGATCTGAATAACAGGCCATCTTTCCGCTTCTTTGAACCATTGCTGTACAAGAGTGAGTTTTATAATAAAAAATCGCAGAGCGTGGCGTTGTGGGTCACGGAAAATGACGAGCGCCCGTTTTGTTTAAGTACCCCCCGCCTTGATAGCCCGGAAATACTGCACCTGAATATTTCTTTCGATCATCCGGGAATAGATGTACTAAGTAAGATGAAAAGAACCCCTGGCTCCATAAATGAGATAGCGGCGTTGCTTGGCGTGCAGGAGGCTGACAGGGTGCTGTTTGATTCTTTTTTCACGAAACAGACGTATCCCGCTTATAGTAAATATGAAGGTCCCGCTGTACGAATGCGCTATTTCGGGCATGCCTGCATTTTGATTGAAACGCAGGGCATCAGTATTTTAGTAGATCCTCTGATCAGCTATTACGGTTATGAATCCAGTGTTTCTCACTTTTCTGACGTGGATATCCCGGATGAAATTGACTATGTATTGATAACGCACAATCATCAGGATCATATTTTATTTGAAACGTTACTGTCTTTACGATATAGAATAAAAAATATCATCGTACCAAGAACTACTGCAGGAGCCTTGCAAGATCCCAACTTGAAGCTGGTATTCAATGAAGCAGGATTTAAGAATGTCATTGAAATCGATGATATGGAAGCTATCCGGTTTAAGGATTGTGTGATCACAGGTGTACCTTTTACCGGTGAACATAGTGACCTGAACATACAGGCCAAAACCTGTTATCATGTTGCGGTCAACGATTTCACTTTCCTGTTCGTTGCCGACTCCAGGGTGTTGGAAGCGAGGCTGTACGAGCATATTCACCGGATGATAGGAGATGCGGATGTCATTTTTCTGGGTATGGAATGTGATGGGGCCCCGCTTTCCTGGTTATATGGTCCGTTGATGCCGGAGGAGCTGCCTCGCGACAAAGATCAGTCAAGGCGCTTGTCCGGATCTGATTTTAAGAAAGGTATTCACCTGGTGAACACCTTCCATCCCAAAGAGGTGTATGTGTATGCGATGGGCATGGAGCCCTGGCTGGAGTTTATTAGTACGGTAAGGTATACGGCTGCATCTAATCCCATTGTACAATCCAACCTGTTAATAGAGGAATGCAAAAAAAGGGATATAATGGCAGAGCGGTTATATGGAGAGAAAGAAATTTTGTATCAATATAGCCAGGAGCCTGCATTGCAGGAAGCATTGAAAGGGTAATATTATATAGTCACCAGACGTGGATCTTTTAAACAAAAGAATGAAAAAGTTACTTGAAATAGTTTTGCCTTTAATCGGCAAAATGCGGCTTATCAAATATGTCATTTGTGGGATACTTTCCGGATTGTTCAACTTTTTGTTTATCAACTTCATTACGAAAGTGATCTCCAGATTGATTACCGGTGACTTTGGGGAGTCCCGTACCAGCTACGTTGCCATATTTGCTGGCGTCATTATCGTGTATGTCCTGATCAGAAGGACCTTGTCACTGGGAATTATAAAACTGGCCCAGTCGGTTTTCTGGAAGTTGCGTAAGGACATATTTACGCAGGCACTCAAAGCCGGTTATCAGCAGATCATTCAACGAAAATCAGAAATTCAGACAGCGATTTTGGGAGATGTCCAGGTACTTACGGATGCATCACTCAATATTATTGGATTCTTTTCTGCCTTCATTCTGGCTATTTCCTGCTTTGTGTACCTGTCATCCATTTCGCTGATTCTCTTTCTGATTACACTGGCTGTAGCAGGGATCGGTATTACAGGATATCATTTTAGCTCGAAGAAGAATATCAAACAGTTCAACAGGTCAAGGGAGCTGGAAAACAAGTTTGAGCAGAATGTAAATTCAATTCTTTACGGGTTTAAGGAAATATTTGTAGAGCCGGAGAAAGGCAATGATATATACCATCAGAATGTGATTCCTGTTGCCCAGGAGTCATACGATAGCAATATGAAAGCTTTCTCTGGTTATATCAATAATCAGATGACGGGTCAGGTACTTTTTTATATCCTGATAGCCTCGGTATTGCTTTTTTTTAGCCTGATCCTGAAAATAAATCCTGCTGATATAGTAAGTTTTGTGTTTACGCTGTTTTACCTGCTGGGGGCGCTGGAAACAATTATGGTACTTCTGCCGGGTATTGCCCGTGCGGGCGTTGCGGCCAGGCATCTTACTGCGCTCAAACACGATCTGGAAAATGTGGAACAACGTGCACCTGATAATTTAGGCATCTTCAGCAAAGAGGAGTTCAACACGATTGAAATCAGGAACCTTGAGTTTCGTTACGGCGGCCATAACCGGTTTTTTGCGCTTGGACCTATTAACCTGGAAGTATGCAAGGGGGATATCATTTTTATTTACGGCAGTAACGGCAGTGGGAAATCTACACTTATCAACGCGCTGCTGGGGTTATATCCGCATTCTGCTGGAGAAGTATTGTTGAACAGAACAATCGTGGAAGCGTCCTGCCACGCATCTTACCGGGGATTATTCTGTGTTGTATTCAGCGACTTTTATTTATTCAGTGAACTGTATGGTATTAATAATTTTAATCTGGAGAGATGGGCATATTATCTGAAATTATTTGAATTAGAGGGGAAAGTAACGCTGACAGGCAGAAAGTTGTCTACTACAGACCTTTCCACCGGACAGCGGAAACGGCTGGCACTCATTGTTGCATTAATGGAGGAGAAGCCAATTCTTGTGATGGATGAGTGGGCGGCAGACCAGGATCCTTATTTTAGAAAGAAATTTTATATCGAAATTATTCCCATCCTGAAGAAAGAAGGTTACACCGTTATTGCCATTACACACGATGATAAATATTACGACTGTGCCGATAAATTATTCAGGATGGATTATGGAAAGTTATGGCCGGAAACGGTAACGGAACATTCTCTGGGCCGATGATTTTTGGAGTACGGGTCTTTTTATTATTTCCATACGCTGTTAAAAAATTTCTTAATGAATAATCGCATAGCAATTATAACCGGCGCGAGTTCAGGCGTTGGCAAAGCTACTGCCCTGGAGCTGAGTCGTAAAGGCGTGAAGGTGGTACTCAATGCCAGAAATACAGATAAACTGGAGGCGCTCTGCAAGGAGATTAATGAGTTTGCCGCGGGGAGCGCCATATGGGTTTCCGGTGATGTATCAGACAAGTGGGTGATGGATCAGTGCTGCGAGAAATGTCTTTACACCTGGAATGTTTTACCCGATATTTTTATAGCCAGTGCAGGCCGGGGACTTCCAGGAACGGTGATGAACTCGGATGAAAACGAGTGGAATGATATTATAAATACCAATTTTAATGGACTGATGCGTCAGTTGAAATGTGCCGGTGAGATTATGACCGCACATATCGCCGCCGAACGAAATCCGATCACGCATCCATTGGATATTATTGTGTTAGGATCGAACATAGGAAGAAATGTTTCCCCTTTCAACTCAGTATATGGCGCCACAAAATTCGCGGCCAGAGGGCTTACCACCGCTTTGCAGCGGGAGCTTGGGCCAAAGGGTATCCGTGTAACACTGATTGAACCTGGTATGATTGCCACTTCCTTCCAGGAAACTGCTGGTTATGATCCGGAATGGTTCGGGCGATATGCCAGTGAGATCGGACCTGTTTTGCAGGCTGCTGATATTGCAGGCATTATCAGCTTTCTGGTGGGCTTACCGGGCAATGTAAACCTGGATATTATTTCTATCAGGCCTACCCGTCAGGCTTATCCATAAGTGCGTGGCCTGCAGTGGATCTTTTGTAATAAGTTTTCAGATTGTAATTAGTTAGGTCACTTATTCCGTCTCCAAATGTACATTCCTCATATAAATTTAACGTCACTCTTTCTAAGCATCTGCAGGGAATTTCCTGACAGAGTGGCCATAAAAGACTCCGGGTGTTCACTCACCTACAGGCAAACGTTGCAATTTGCCCAACAGCTTGCGGCATCACTGAAGGAGCAGCAGGTGGCTGTGGGAAACAGGGTGGTGTGTATTGGCAGAAAGGATGTGGAAACCATTGTCAGCTTTTGGGGGATATTACTCGGTGGGTGCATCCCTGTTATGCTCGATGAAGAGGATGGTGAACACGTTAACATCGCCAAGATAAAGGAAGTAGAGGCAGGCGCCCTGGTACTCGATAAAACCAGACAACCAGCTGTTACCGCGGCGCACGATATACCTTTGCTGGAGCTTTCCCAGCTTTGCGCTGCCAGGTTATCCGCTGCGGTGTATGATACTCCCGATGTCTCTGGTTTTCCGGACCTCTGCTACATCCTGCTTACCAGTGGTACCACTGGTAAACCTAAAGCCGTGCAGATATTACATAGCAGTGTACTGCATTATGCATATGCCATTTATCAGCGGATTGGTAGTCCTGACCATGTAGTGGCGGCGCATGTATCTACTATGGCGGCAGACTTAGGGCTTACTAACCTGCTGATAGCGTTGGTAGCTGGCGGCACCTTGCGCGTGATCAATAAAACAGAAGCAACGGATCCTGCATGCTTCAATCGTATAATGGAAGAGGAGAAGGTATCCCTGCTGAAGATTACGCCTTCCCATTTGATTTCTCTTATCGGCAATAATATTGCACCCTATACAACGCCGCTTGATTGCATTATCCTGGGAGGTGAAAAGCTGGGCTGGGATGTGGTAGACGCCATTGTTTCCGCAAAATTATGTACAAAGCTTTTCAATCACTACGGGCCAACAGAAGCTACGGTTGGTGCATTGGCTTTTCACATCGATCACGACAGCGCAATTACTGCTAAAACCGGCTCTGTGCCAATGGGTACACCTCTCGGAGAGGGGATCTGCTTTCTGGAAAACAAAGAGGGCGACACCGGAGAACTCTATATCGGAGGGCCGGGTATTAGTGTTGGATATCTGCATAATGAGGCAGAAAATGAACGGAAATTCCTTGTCAGGGAATTTGCCGGCCGGAAAGTGCGGTGCTACAGAACGGGCGATGTTTGCAGGCAACTGAGTGACGGCAATTATGAATTTCTTTACAGAACAGATCGTCAGGTAAAGGTAATGGGGCATCGGATAGAATTGGGCGAGATAGAGCTGGCCATTTATGCCCGGCCTGAAGTAGCCGCCGTTGCCGCAGATACTTCTATGCATTTAGGTCATCCGGTAATAGAAGTATACATCAAGCTCAGAAAAGACGCGACCCTTGATACAGAAGAGTTAAGAATATGGCTTCAGGAACGCCTTCCGAAATACAAAGTACCCACTGTTTTTAACTTTTATACTGTCACTCCCTACAACGCCAATGGAAAGCTGGACCTGCCTGCGTTGAAAGCATCGTTCCGAAAGGATGCGAAAGCCAGGGAATCTGGTGGGACGAAATTACATGAAATTTCCTGGCGGGGGCTCGTTAGTAAAACATGGATGAAAGTGCTGGGAAGTACGATGGTATCGCCGGCTGATAACTTTTTTAAAACGGGAGGGGACTCGCTCCGGGCTATACAATTTATTGGAAGGCTGCAACGCTTTGGATATAAGGTGAGTATATCTGACATCAATAATTTTCCGGAGTTTGGAAAATTCCTGGATCTGGCACCGGAAAAAGAGCGTAACTACAAGGTGTCATCGCAGCCGGTGAAAAAGGTGCAGCAATGGACCATTTCGCAACATCGGCTCCTTGAGCAGAAAGGCTTTGATATCGCCAACTACTGTCAAAGTATACTATTGCAGGCGACGGAAAAAATCAGCATTCGTGAATTGGCTCTGGCACTCAAATGTTTGTTGGAAGGGCATCCGCAACTCGGTATGTATTTCCAGGAGATAAGAGGACATTTCAGTATGGAGAAAAAGTCAACCACCGGTATACATTTGCAAACGACAGTGCTGGACAGTGAAAAACCAGTAGTAGTACAAATCCAGGAGGTGGCGGCGCATCTTTTAAAAGAGATATCTGCAGACCGGTTGTTGTTCTCCGTTCATCTATTTATCGATAATAAGGGTAACGATTATATTTATTTTCTTGGGCATCATCTGATCATTGATGTAGTATCGTGGCATATCATTATTGGTGAATTATTTGACTATTACGAGCATTTTTTATCTGGTAATCATCCCACCATAGTGCCGGAGGATTCACTCGGCAGATTTTTTAACGAGATAGAAGCAGGGGCGGAGGAAAGTAAAGCGTTATTGAATGGTAGCGTGCCCCAACGTATACACAGACTACCCGAGCAGGTGCCGGAAACCGACGGACAGCATGCCCTGGAAGTGTTATGTATCACCATTCCCGAAGAAATATCTGCCGCCCTCAGATTTGTGGACTTGCAGGGGACGCCATCTTTGCTAAGTGGTTTGCTGATGTATTCTTTTTCCAGCGCGTTGCTGGATGAATATTCCCTGCCGGCACTTACGGTAGATACAGAGTATCACGGAAGGCCCAGGTATAATCATCTTCCTGACCTTAGCAGGTCTGTTGCCTGGTGGGCTACTACCTGGCCGGTACATCTGGAAGCAGCAAAACTATCCGTCGGATATTGTTCACGCCTGATTCATGAGAAAGCAGCTGCAGCCAATAATATTAACCTGCTGCCACCGCTTATAAATAGAAAGAACAGGGAACGACCACCTGATGTTAAATTTAACTACCTGGGATATTTTCCGGAAACATTTGGAAACGGAAAAATTACGCTGGTTCCCGCATGCTTCAATCCCGGATCGCCACGAAGCATGAGTGCCCAGCAGGAGTATAAGATATCATTTACTACACGGTTTATTGGTAACCGGATGGTGGCAGACATGCAGTATGATCTTCAGTGGTGTTCCGGAGCGAAAGCAAGCGCTGTTGCCGGACGTTTCTTTGAGATATTAAAAAATGCACTGCGGGAAAGAAATTGCTCATTTGATGAAACGGTCCTGCCTTTTATGAAAAGCAATATGCCCTCTGTAGGTCAACCGTTATACCAGTTACATTCCGCAATAGCTGCAGCAAAGCCAGCGAATATCTTTCTTACCGGCGCTACTGGATTTCTGGGCATTCATCTGCTGCATCAGCTGATAACACAGGGAGCCAGGATAATCAATTGCCTGGTCAGGAGCGGGGGACGGGATGCAGCAGCTAAGAGATTGAAACATTGTTACGAGCATTACTTTCAAAATGTGCCCGTTAACTGGGATAAGGTAGTGCGCGTTATAAACGGGGATCTGTCTGAAAGCCACTTTGGCTTGTGTGCTGAAGATTATCAGCTGTTGGCGGATGAAACAGATGTTATATTACATACCGGTGCAGATGTAAACCTCCTGCGTGATTATGCATTGCTGGCCCAAACCAATATCACAGGTACCCGCAATGTAATTGAATTAGCCACTGCCGGTAAAGGGATGAAAATACATTTCGTTTCTACATTGGCAGTAAGTGGTATGCCTGGCGATAGCATAAAAAGGAAGTTTAGCGAGGATGATTTCGATTACGGGCAGATTTTTATCTCCAACTACGAAAAAACCAAGTTTGAGGCAGAGCAACTTATCCGGGAGTTTATCAATACAGGAGGGCAGGGTCGGATATATAGGGTGAGTCATATTGCGGCAGACTCTGCAACAGGTAAATTCCAGAAGAACGTTGGAGATAACCGTATTTTCCAGGTGTTAAAAGGGATGCTTTTGCTGCGACATATTCCGGATACCTATCAGGAGCAGCTGTCTTTTTCCTACGTAGATATTGTTGCACAGGGAATTGCCGCATTTTGTCTTGAGAAGATCCATGCGGATATACGTTGTGTACACATGGAGAATCCTCAATGCCTGCCATTTACAGCGGTTGTACAATTGCTTCGGCAGATGGGTTATGTCATCGACGTAGTTGATACGTCTGCTTTCAAGGAGAAAATAAACAATTATGAAGGCCCCGCCGGCTCGAAAAGAGATATTGATCTTATGGATACCTGGATTCAGCGATATCTTCAAACGCCGCGACAGATCATCTACAATAATAACAGGTCTGTTGATATGTTGGCCACATTCGGTATTTATTTCCCGAAGGCTGATCTGCAATGGTTTTCCCGTATGATCCAGAAAGGTATTAGTGCCGGATACTTTGAGCCGCCCGCAGGCTATCGTAATGTTGCCAGTTGGTCAGATGTTACTGATGCAATGGGAGAAATACAGCATCGGTCCTGATCATCATTTTTCACTATAAAATGCCAAGTATGAAAACAAAGGAGGAAATATTGGAAAGAATCATCCATATTCAGCATGATGCAGTACTGATTGAAGAAAAACTGAATGAAGAGATGCTGAAGCGGCATCCGGACAGGGATTACACGCTGCTGAAATTTCTGCATAAGGAGAAATGTAATTGGGCCAGTGCTGTCCGTGAGTTGGAATGGATGATTACTGACTGAAGATATTCTGGTTACTCATTTCTATTTATTAATGTTCAATATGAAGAGAAAAATAATCCGCGTAATCTCCTGGGGAGGTTTAGGAGATGTGTTGTTAACTACACCTTCCTTTGAAGCCCTGAAAAAAAAGGACCCGACCTGCAAGGTTATTATTTATTGCACCTCAAAATCACATATGGAGGTTTACAAAAACAACCCCTATATTGATGATGTCAGATCAAATGCTTTCAGATCTAATATGCTGGCTTATTTTCTGTCTTATTTCAAGCTGGCGCGTTTTCTGATTCCGAACTATGGCCAAATGCTTCCAAGCCTGTTTTTTAAAAAACATGCAACGGAAATTATAGCCGAAGAGATCTTCAACGTAAAGCTGGAAAGGAATAAAGTACAGATATACCTGACAGGCGCGGAAGAGGAATGGGCCAAACAAAAGCTGTCGGCCTACAGGACCCCGGTGGCCATTCACGTTACGTCTATCACCTCCACGAATCAGATGTGGCCATTGGAATACTGGGAAGAGTTGGTGGCTTCCTCTCCGGAGTATACCTTCTTACAGTTGGGACTTCCATCGGAGCAGTCTATTAAAGGCGCCGTGGATCTGAGAGGGGATACTACTTTCCGTCAGGCATTGGGAATTTTGAAATATTCTGCAAGTTTTATTGGAGTGGTTTCTTCTTTTTTACATGCCAGCAGTGCATTTGATACGCCGGGTATTGGTCTGTACGGATCCTCTACCCCCGTTGTATGGGGATATGACAATAATATAAATTTATTTAAAAAATTACATTGTGCTCCCTGTATTGATTATATTTGGAAAAGCCCTTGTCCATATTCAAGTCGCTGTATGACCGGTATTACTGTAGCAGAAGTGAAAGCAGCGCTGGACAAACAAATAAGGAACAGGCAACAAACCCGGAACCCCTTGGAGTCATTACTGCAGGTATCCGAACCATGATTCAATCGGGCTGATTCGTTTAACATCTTATTTAACCATTATTTATGCTCAGGAACTATTTGAAATTTGCTATCCGAAATCTGTCCAGAAACAAAACATTCAGCTTTATCAACATTATAGGCTTGTCTGCAGGTACATTGTGTTGTTTGTATATTATTCTTTATGTGCAGAACCTATTTAGCTATGATAATTACCATAAACACGCGCAGGAAATATATCGCATTACCACCACACTGGGCCCAACGGGGGATCAGGTAAAGCTTGCCACTACTTCGCCTCCCGTGGCGCCGGTAATGAAGATGGAGTTCGGGGAGGTGCAGCAGTACACCCGTGTTGTAGGTACCAGGGATATCAAAGAGAGCCTGCTTACCTATCATGAGAACGCCTACTATGCTAAAGATATGGTGTATGTGGATTCTACTTTTTTCGATGTTTTTGACTACCACTTTGTAAATGGTAATGCAATCAATGCTTTAGCAGAGCCCAATGTGGTGGTGCTCCTGAAGACAACAGCGGATAAGATCTTCCCGCACGAATCGCCGGTCGGTAAAATTATCCAAATCGAAAATGCTGAGGGAAGAAAGGATTATAAAGTTACCGCTGTTGTTGATGAAAGTCTCGGACTATCGCATATCCGTGCCAGTTTGTTTATTACAATGAACAGCGGCGGCATAGGCGGTGATGTAAAGACGGATGATGACTGGGGCGGTCATAACTTTGTACATTCCTATGTGAGGCTTTATCCCAACGCGAAGGTAACGTCATTGCAGAAAAAGATACCGGAATTCCTGAATAAATATGGGGGCGCCAGGCTTGAAAAACTGGGAATGAAAAAGCAATTGCATCTGCAGCCGCTGAGTGACATTCATACTACTACAGGTTATGAGAATGAAATGACGCAGCCAATCAGTAAAGCATTTTTATACCTGCTCTTGCTGGTGGCTATTCTCATTCAGTTTATCGCTTGTATTAACTTTATGAACCTGTCTACCGCTTTCGCTTCCAAACGGGCGAAGGAAGTAGGGGTAAGAAAAGTTATGGGGGCCGTGAAATATGATTTTGTCCGGCAGTTTCTCAGCGAATCAATGATAATGGTGTTTATCAGCATTGTGCTGGCACTCCTGTTGTTGGTGCCCGCCATGCCTTACCTGAACCAGTTAACAGGTACGGACATCAGGTGGACTGTTTTTTTTGACTACCGCATCTGGCTGATATTGCTGACGATTTTAATTTTCACTGGTGTCCTGGCAGGAAGTTATCCCGCATTTTATTTGTCTGCATTCCAGGCTATAAAAGTCATCCGGGGAGACTTTACCAACCGTATGTCGGCGGCGGGCCTGCGGCATCTGCTGATAGTGTTTCAGTTTTCTATGTCCATCATGCTGATGATAGGCATTGTTGTTATTTACTGCCAGCTGAACTATATCAAGAATAAAGATTTGGGCTATGAAAAGAAACAGAAACTGATCCTCACCTTTCATACAAACAATACCAAAAGTCACATGCGTGCTATCATGTCCGAGCTGCAGCAACAGACGGAGGTACTGGCCGTAAGCAGCACCAATAGTTATCCGAGCCAGGCAGTGACCAATGACTGGCCTTTCTTTCCAAGGGGCGGAAGTTCCACCACCGCAAAAGATGCGCAATTCATTCTTACGGATGAGAATTATCTTAAAACTACCGGAATAAAACTGCTAACAGGAAGGGATTTCCGGAGAACCGATTCGGCAACTGTTCTCATAAACGAGACGATGGCCCAGAAAATGGGCTGGAATACCAATACTGCGGTAGGTCAAAGAATCTACTCACAACAAGACGATTCGATTCCATTGGAATTTGAAGTAGTTGGCGTGATGAAGGATTTTAACTATAACTCTCTTCATGGGGATATCTATCCATTTTTGCTGATGTATGATCCGGAAAACGGCGATATTTCCAATTTGCTCGTTAGCCTGAAGAGCGATAATTACAAAAATACACTCGGTAAAGCAGAACAGATATGGAGAAAGAATCTTCCTGATACCCCTTTTGAATACTCTTTCCTGGATAGTGAAGTGGAAAAGCAATATGAAGGAGAACTTACACTTTCGCGTATTATCAGGTCTTTCGCTATTATGGCCATTATAATTTCATCGCTCGGACTATTTGGCTTATCCGCTTTTAGTGCCGAACAAAGGAGGAAGGAGATTGGCATCAGGAAAATACTTGGCGCCAGTATCTTAAACGTAGTGATGCTATTGTCAAAAGACTTTGTGAGACTGGTGTTGGTTGCTTTTGTTTTTGCGATCCCCATTGCCTGGTGGACAATGAGCAAGTGGCTAAATGATTTCGCCTACCGGATCAGTATTAGCTGGTGGATGTTTATCATTGCCGGCGCCATGGCCCTGTTTATTGCTTTATTCACTGTCAGTTTCCAGTCTATGAAAGCAGCCCGTACAAAACCGCTTGACAACTTGAAAAATAAATGAGATCCTCATCTTTTTATCACTCATTGAAATAAAACAATGGAAGATATTATTTTTGACAATATGCCGACTCCACAGAGCCCGGCAACAGGGACCGTCATTCCTGAAATAAAGAAATCGCTGCTGAATGGTGGTGATCAGCTAATGCCTCTGGTAATTACGTCGTTGTCAGCTAACGGAAATCTGAGCAGTTGGATGAAAGCCAACAAAGCATCTTTCGAGGCTGATCTGATACATCATGGAGGCGTATTGTTCAGAGGGTTCCATATCAGTGGGCCTGCGGATTTTAAAGAATTTATGAATTGCTTTAATACAGACCCGCTCCCTTATTTGTTCAGATCCTCTCCCCGAAAGGAGCTCTCCTCGTCCACGAAGAATATTTATCTGTCTACCACATATCCACAGGAGAGATCCATCAATATGCACAATGAATCGTCGTATAGCCGTGTATGGGGCAAGAAGATTGTTTTCTGTTGCCTTAAGGTAGCGGAGCGTGGAGGCGAAACACCATTGGCAGATTCTCGCCTTGTATTGAAAAGCATACACCCGGATGTGGTGGCGAAATTCCGGCAAACCGGCGTTAAGTATCGTCGGAATTTGCTCGAAGGAATGGGAATGGCATGGCAGGAGGTTTTTCAAACAAATGATAAAGAGGTGGCACTGAATATTTGCAGGAGGAATGATATCACCTGCACCTTCAAAGACCAAAATGATGCAGTAATAGAATGGGTAAAACCTGCTGTTTACCGTCATCCTGTTTCCGGAGAAGAAATGTGGTTTAACCATGTATTCTTCTTCAACAAGTATTCCCGTTATGAGGAGCTGGGGCTTGGTGTTGATGATTTCCTGCCGGACGATTACCTCAGCTCCGATACTTTTTTTGGAGATGGATCAATCATTAGTTACAGTCAGTACTGTAACATCCGGGATGCGTATGAAAAAAATAAAGTAGTATTTCCCTACCAACAGGGCGACGTCATTTTCCTGGACAATATGCTTACTTCACATGGTCGCAATCCATATGTGGGCGAAAGAGTAATCGCCACAGCTATCATTGAGGCCATTTATGATGAAGGATACTCAGCGGCTTCGTTCAATGTGTAATACAAAATTATTTTTAACAGGCATATTCTAAGTAAATGCTCAAAATTAATAACAAATTTATGAAGAAGCCATTGATTTCTATTGTCACCGTGGTGTATAATAATGAAAAGGGAATTGCAAAAACAATCGACAGTGTGATTAGTCAAACCTATCCGGCTATAGAGTATATAATTATTGACGGAGGTTCAACAGACGGAACAGTTGATATCATTAACGGATATAAGTCCGGGATAACAAAATTTATTTCAGAAAAGGATTCGGGTATTTATGATGCTATGAATAAAGGGATCAGGAATGCTAATGGAGAAATTATTGGCCTGATAAATAGTGGTGATCATCTTGAGCCCGGATGTTTAGATGCTGTTGCAAAGGCATACCTGGAAAATCCAACGTATGACGTATTTCATGGTTTAATGAGGGTTTATTCAAGTTCAGAAAAATTCATTTGCATCATAGGTAACGATAGTTCAACATTGTCAGGAGGAATGATAGAACACGCGGCTTGCTTTGTGAAAAAAACTTCCTATGAAATATATGGTGATTTTAACCTTAAGTATAAAATTTCGTCAGATTATGAATTTATGCTCAGGTTAAGGAAACAAGGTGCCGGCTTTTACTTTATTGAAGCCGTTCTGGCAAATTTTTATCTGGGAGGGATATCATCCAGGCCCTTGGGAACTTACGAAAGCTTAGAAATTCGTCATAACTATGGTTTAATTTCCACTACGGTGAAAAATGTCAATCGATTTTTTCTAAAACTAAAAATGATGCGTAGTAATTAGATAAATTGTCGGATAAGATTTGTGAATACGCTCCATTACGAAGATAAATATTAAATTGTGCTAACCCTCACAGATCCCAAATGCTGCACCGCGTTGCGTTTGACCAATGTTAGGTGATGTCAGGATAAATGAAGTTGAAACAATTTCTGAAAGCCAATCTACACAAACATTACAGCCATTTAGTTATATCCGGTTCAATCGTGACCTGTACGCGTTGGGGCTGAATTTTGTGAATACCCCGGGTTGGATGGAGTTAACCATATTCGGCACCTTTGTGCCATGATGCTTTCTTTTCACAGCAAGGCCTATGTTTTAGGATGATTCAATTGACGCGTTATATAAATATAGGTATTTTGATGATGTTATTTCCGGACCAGTTTAGCTACTTCATTTTTGTATGAACTGTTGATCGTTCAGCGTCCGCGTTCCAGTGGAAGCTTGCCCTGAATGCTAAAGGCGACAGGTTAGTCCTTGACTTGAACAGCCGGCTGAATGATTGCGGGTGTTCAAACCCCAATCCATAGGCAATTTCACTCACCGACTGGTTCGTGGTGGATAGTTGCGCCTTTGCGTTTTCAATCAGCCTGTCCTGGAGGTAGTGTTGTGTGCTTTTCCCGGTCAGCGCTTTCAGTAAGTTGCTGAGGTATCCTGCAGAAACATTCAATGAGGAGGCCACATATTTAACGGTGGGTATTCCTTCTGTGGATAGCCGGTCGCTGTTGAAATATTCATTCAGTAAGGATTCTAAGCGGTCGAGGATCGTATGGCCGTATTTTTTTCGGGTAATGAACTGCCGCTGGTAAAATCGCTCCGCATACGTCAAAAGCAATTCCAGTTGCGCAATGATCACGGGGTCGCTGAATTTGTCGATGTTATTCCGGTACTCCTGCGCCATGCTTTCTATGGTGGCAAGGATGGACTTTTCTTCTTTATCCGATAGGAACAGTGCCTCATTCACAGCATAGTTAAAAAAGTCGTATTGCCTGATTTTCTTTGCCAACGTAGTTTTCCATAGGAAATCGGGATGGATGAGCAATACCCAGCCTGAGCGGTTGGTGTTTTCCGCTTCTTCAACACTCACTTCAAATACCTGACCTGGCGCCATAAAAAAAAGTACGCCTTCCTCGAAGTCTCCCGACTGCTGCCCGTATTTCATGTTGCCTTTAAAATCCCTGTCGATGAGGATAGCATAAAAGTCGAACATGAAACCCATACTGGTCTTGCAGGGTAGCTGTATAGACCCGTAATCCACAATGCTGATCAGCGGATGTTCCGGCTTGGGAAGGCCCATTACCTTATGGTATTCACTGATCGTTTTTATCCGGTGTATCACCCTGTTTTCCATATCCTAAGTTACTGATAAATGGTTTAAGATTGCCGCAGGCATATACCCGTCCTTTTCCCGGGGAGCTATTACCGTACGATCTCTTCCAGCTTTTTTACCAGGTTTTCCGGTTGCTCACGCATGGAGTAGTGTCCGCCCTCCAGTGTATAGATTTTCCATTTTCTTGCCCTGGCTTTCAATATTCCCATTTTATCGTGTGCCGGACTTCCCTTACCGTCTTTCGTCATCTGGAGAAAGGCGGTTGGAATCTTTTTAACCATGGGGTTGCTGATCTGCAGCGGTTCAGTAAAGGTATTCAATGGTTGTGGCACATCCATCGGCGGAGTAAGCTTTGCGGGACCGAAAGGATAAAGCACCATGCTGTCTTTGATATTGCCCTTTGTCATTGGCTCCCAGAGGTCGCCACACACGTCTTTTGCACTTTCTCCGTTGTCAGGTACCATCGCATCCAGGTAAATCAGCTGTTGGATGCGTTCAGGCGCCTGTTCCGCCACGCCTGAAATGACCATGCCGCCATAGCTATGACCTACCAGGATGACATTGTGCAGGTTCTCGAACCTGATCACATTCAGTATATCATTGATGTAGGTGGTCAGGTTGATATCCGGGTTGGAGAGATGCACCTTTTCTCCAAGGCCTGTAAGTGTGGGCCGGTAAACGATGTGGCCATGTGCGCTTAGAATGGAATCCACTTTTGCGTAGTCCCACCCGCCGTCCCATGCACCGGGAACGAAGAGAAAAGTACGGGGATGGTGTGGCTGTCCGTACGCGAAGGAAGAGAGGATCATGCTTAAAATAAAGATTAATTTTTTCATACAATGGTTGATTGAAATCTCTTGTTTGAGATGACAAAATTCCGGAATAGGCGGGTGCCAGGCCTAACCAGATCTGCTTTAGTTGTAACAAAATATGAGATTGGAGCGTATTACCCGGCAGCAGATGGCTCATATTTCATCCGCAAGGGAAGCGCTCCAAGTATGATGGATACGGATATCGTTATGATGGAGCCCTCCAGTTCAGGTTTCACCGTCATTAAAAAAATAACCCCCAGGAAAATTGCTGTTCGCATTTTGATAGAAAACCACAGTGAATTATCGTTTATAAGTTTTTCTAACTCCTGCGAATGCGCATTATTCTCTTTCATTATTTTCCTGATTTTTTTCATTTTTCTCCCTGTTATGATGCCGCCAATCAAGCCTATGAGTATCAACCCCAAAAAACCAAATATAGCCCACCTGGCATCACCCCAAACGGAGACCATCATATATATACCAGGAATCAGGATCAGGAGCGCTCCTATATCGCCCATGATACCCACCTTGGAATAATAGAAAAGCGATTCCTTAATGCGGTCCATACTAGCTGTTTTCCTGAAATGGATGATGCAAAGCCACTCAATAGCAATGGCGGCACATACCATTAAAGCTCCTGTAATGTGTAAGAATAGCGCAATTTTATATAACATGATATCTTGTGTTTTAGTGTTGTTTTACGTTGGCTGATGAAGTGTCTTTTGCTTTTTCAAGTAGCCGGTGCAGATTGGTGACCACCCAGCGTTCTGCCAATTTATTGTTTTCCAGGCGGTAGATGGCAATACCCTCGAGCGTGATAAACCTGCCTGTGGGAGCGATGTCAAGGAAGTGGCCTTTATGGGTCCCCAATAGCCTCCATCGCACTACTACCCGGTTCCCTTCTGCAATCAGGTCGTCCACTTCATAGCGGGCGTCCGGTAATACGGAGCGTATAACGGTTGAATAATAAGTCCGGAATGCTTCCGGACCTGATGGGCTGCCTTCCGGCCAGTCGTGAGATATAAAATGAGGTGCAATAAATTCCTCTACCAGTGACATATTCCAGTTCACCAGTACTTCCTTGTACAGTCGTTGAACGATTGCCTTGTTAATGGCTGTTATTGTGTCGGTCATCTTTGTGCTGTTTAGAAGCAAAGTTGGGACGACGCCGACAAGATAAATTGTATAATCCTGCTATTTTTTGATGGCAAAAGATGGATAGATGCCAAACATTTTCTGAAATGTTTTAATAAAATGAGAAGAGTCCGCAAAACCGGAAGAGTAGGCGCACTTGGTGAGGGAGGCGCCTTCCAGTGCATGTTTTATAGCCATTTCAATCTTTTTCCATAAGATATACTGATTAATAGAGGTGCCTACTTCCTTCTTAAATAAATGTGATAACCTGCTTTCTGATAAAAAAGCAACTTCAGCAAGCCTGGCAATATTTATCCGGTCGGTTGCATAATTCGCTTTTATCCAGTCCAGGATTCGTTGTATCCGGCTGTCCATGTCATTTAAAGCCAGGTTTTTATTTTCAAAAGCGAGTATATGATTTTCCCTGAAAAATTCAATTTCAACGGGGTCAATTAGAATGTCTTCGTTCTGGCTAAGATAGGATTTCAGGATATTCTTCCCGGTATAAGACACGGGGTTTATAAAATACAGCTGGCATTCACTGTTCAGGCAACTGAAAGTATGCGGCACATTTGAATTAATAATGGCAGATTGAATATTAGCATATTTGTGGGTATCGGTTTCAATAGTTAACTGCCCTGATAAGCTGAAAGCTACTTCAATAGGGAAATGGGCATGACGCTTTAATTGGTAATCCTTTTGTGAAAAACCCGCCACTCCGCTATTTAAATCCATATAGTTTATATGCATATTTCCGCTGTAAATACCCCGGTAAGATATGATTATTTGTTAATTTTTTCTCCATACAACCTTCGCCACCGCAGCGCCTCCGCTTGTAGGTATAGTCACGGTATATGTAAGAATACTATCTTTCAATGAATAAGTACGTACTTGCGTAATTCCCTCCCAATTTGGATAAAAAGCATGTTGGATATTGAATACAATTACCTGTTTGTTTTCATCAATAGTATAGGTTCCGAAATGAGAGTTATTTCCCCGTACTAACGCCGCATTTTCTTCTGTGGTAGCTTTATCTTTATCATTGGCTAAAACTTTACTCCGGTTAGCTTTTAATATCTGGATGGCGTACTTTCCTTCTTTTGTAAAAACGAGCATTCCCACGGGATGTTCGCCATAAGGAGCAATTTTACTGCCATCAGCATTTATATTTTCAACTGAGATAAGTGACCAGGTACCCCAAAATTGGTGCTGGTCTGATAGTCCTTTATTATCTTGTCCCTGTACAAAAGAGACAGACATCGTAAAAACGAGATATAGAATAGTCTTCATTTTAATTACTGTTTATAATAACCTACTCTTATAATTTCCCCATTTATTGCTGTTTCAAGACATCTTACATAAGCCGCTATTAATTCATCCCCGCCAGTATCTGAAACTTTAGACGGGCTGATAACATTCAGTCTAAGTCCCCTGGGCATTTCCTGCGCCGCAGCCATTACAAAGCTGTTGATCGCTCCATTTACAAATGCTTTTCCCGACGAACCTTTAGCAGGAAGTTCACCCATTTTTCCGGATATAAGCGTGATCGAACCATTATCCTTCATATACTTCATGCCGGAAAGCACCAGGTTAATCTGCGGCCATAACTTCTGCTCAATACCAACCATGAACTGCGCTTTATTCATCTCCGGCAAGGGACCCGTAACGCTATCGCCGGCAGTACAAATGATCGCATCGATATCTGATACTTGCTTAAATAGATTTTCCACGGCAGTTGGGGAAGAGATATCAGCCATAATATCCCCGGTGTTTCTCCCCACGGTGATGACTTCATGCGCTTTCAGCGCCGCAGTAACCTTCTTACCAATAGTGCCGCCCGCACCAATTATTAGAATTTTCATCTTATTAGAATTTATATTAGCAAATGTATACAAGGGGATTATCATTCTGGTTGTACATTATTACGCTAATTTTGTACTTTTACAACATGCCGGGAGGAACCTTACATCAACAATATGAAATCGAATGGAAGGAGTTACAGCGCTTCGAAAAACCTTTAAAGCGCAATAATTTCTTTGAACTCATCTATATTATGGAAGGTACCGGCGTACAGTTTGTCAATAACCATCAGTTTAATTACCGCAAAGGAAATTTATTTTTATTAACCCCAAAGGATACTTACTCTTTTGATATTGACCAAAAGACCAGTTTCTTTTTTCTAAGATTTAATGAATCATATATCAGGGAAAAATCAGACAGGGATCAGGATACGGTGACGCATGTAACATACATTTTACAAAATGCCAGTCACAGACCCGGGTGTATCTTAAAAAATAAAACGGATAAGCCTTTTATTTTTTCACTGGTAAATGCGATCCTTGATGAACACACCAGGCAACAGATCTACTATACCCGTATTTCAGAACAGGTTATCAGTACCATCATAACGGTTGTAGCAAGAAATATTGCGTTAAAATTGCCCAAGAATATAAAGGAGGATACAGGTGAGCCAATTTTGGAAATATTGAATTATATACAAGTAAACATTTTTGAACCGGAGAAACTCAGAACGGAGAATTTAAGCCGTCATTTTAATATTTCAACAAATTACCTTGGCAGGTATTTCAAAAAACAAACCGGTGAAACACTTCAGAGCTATATTACTCATTACAAAATCAGGTTAGTGGAAACCAGGCTATTACATAGTGATATGCGCATGAGTGAAATTGCCTATGAGCTTAGCTTTACAGACGAAAGTCATTTAAACCGTATTTTTAAAAGGTATAAAGGGGTAAGTCCTACAGCGTTTAAGAAAACAGGAAAGAAAGTATAATAATAGCCATGAAAAGAATCGGGATCATTATCGCCTTTTTTGGAGTATACCTTAACTGTTCAGCTCAGGTGTTGAATGCCAATCCCTTAAAAACCCAACTGGATTCTACGGTGGATCGTTCGGCAAAATTATATTTAAGTAAAGCGGGGAGGGTGGGTATATCCATCGGGGGAACCGGTGCGCGTGGGATACTTGCTGAGTCATACCGCGATGTTTCCAAATAGTTTTACGGATGGTGACATATCGGTTCCAATGACGGAAGCTTATTTCCTGGATCACCTGCAGCAAATCAAACTGGATAGTTTGAAGACGTTAAAATATGCATATTCCAACGTAGGTTACCAGTTATTGGGCTATGCACTGGAACATATTTACCAGGCTGACTTTGAAACGTTGATCAACCGCTACATAGCTGGGCCCCTACGCATGACAAATACATTTGTGAATCGTGCTGCTGCAAAACTTGACGGTTATACTGCCAGTGGTGAAAAAGCACAGCCGGTACAGGTCTCTTTTCCAGGCGCGGGAGGGCTTCATTCCTGCATAGATGATATGTTGAAATATGCTGACTACCAACTCGCTGAAAAAGATGCTGCGGTAAAACTCACCCACCGGGTTGTTTATGGTAACGTGGAAGAAGACGCTGTCGGCTTCCAATGGGCAATTGGCAGAACAAGGAATTGGGACTATTATATCAGGATAGACGGAGGTACTAACGGATTCCGGAGCTTCTGTTCACTATATCCAAATGACCAGGCAGCCATTATCCTGCTTACTAACGAAAAAGACGACCAGGCAGGCGGTGACCTTTACCGGCTGACAACTGCGATACTAAAAACGTTGAAACAAAGTCACTTCTCCTCCAATTAGCATCATGGTGATTCTTTCTTATACAATTTGTCATCCAGCACTAACCGTGATCGCTTTTCTTGTTTTGGGAATCAGGATAAATATTTATTTTTACCGGTATGGGACAATTAAGAATAGGACTGGGCAGCTGTAGGCCCATTCCAAGCGCAAACACCGATCATTTTTCGCACGTACACGGTCGCTTACAGATCATAATCGATGAGAAGGTGGTACCCGCCCTGGGCTATTTTGGAGAAGGAGATGTATGCCTGAATGCCTGGCTCAATGTGTTGGGCACAGTCGTCCGCAACTTCGAATCGGGAAAAGATACCGAATACACCTATGATGAGGGGGAGCAGGGGCAACCCGCCTTTCGATTTGTGCTGGGTTAAACCGAACGAGGTAGCCTTTTCCATTGTTGAATCGGCTATCTCAGGTGGAGGGGGCAGCGGCAGTAAAAAATGGCGCAACAAAACCTTTCCACTTTCTGATCTGAAGAAAGAATTCCAGAAAGTTGCTGAGCAGTTTTTGAAGGAAGTGGCTTCCAAAGCGCCGGCTCAATTGCCACATTGGAAGAAGATTATTGGGAATGTATAGTGCTTTGATAAAAAGATAGGCATGAATTTTTTATATTACCGAAATACACAATCCAGATATCAGAAGAAATAATTTGTAATGTAGTAATAACGGCTAAGCTTTATCTTCGTAATTATTCCCGATAATTATATTACCATTGAAAGAGGACCAGATAAAACACATTTTAGATAGCTATGTGATTCACAGGGAAATGCCTGTAAACAGGAAAAAACGAACCCTGGGCAACGGAAAATACCTTTTGGCTTTTGGTGAATGGTCTCATTCACATTATCATTGGTTCTGCAACGTAATCCCCCGCCTGTTTCCGATTAGGAATTGGTAAAAGATTATATTTTATTGCTTCCTGATGTAGCATACATTAGAGATATTGGCCTGGCGAGTTTGGAGTTTTTCGACTTAAACCCGACTGGAATTGAATTTATACAAGAGCGGGAGCTTGTCAAGACAAAGCATCTGTCGATTGTCACCCATACCTGTTTAACCGGGTACACGAATGATAAGGTGATGCAGGAAATGCAGCGTTTTATTTTATCCAGGCTGAGCGTTCCAATTGCCAAAGACAAAATTTATGCTACCAGGGATAAGGCCAGGTATCGAAAGATGCTGAATGAAGAAGTAATTTTGGATGTTGTTAAAAGTAATGGTTATAGCATAATAAGGTTTGAAGATTTTGATTGGAAGCAACAGATTTTGATAGCAGCTTAGGCTAAATCCATGGTTTCATTGAAGGAGCAAAGAAAGTAGTAATAGCATTAAGGTTCAATAACAAGTTCATGTTATTAGGGACTTGTTTAGAGAATGAGGCTGTATTGAATAATTATTGAATATGATTCTGTACATTTACGCCACATAATCTCATTCCCTATACTATGAACGACCAGGATAAAATGATCCGGCTGCACATGGCTGGTGCTGCCATCAGGCATACTCACCCCTTCGATGAACTGCCTGATCATAAAAATTCAAAGGAACTCTCTGCCAGCTTCCTCCAGGATTGGGTAACGCCATATTATCTCGAAATTAACTTGAAAAATGATCAAAGCTGGATCGTCGCCCTGGAGAAAATAAAAGGAAAGATCACCCGGGAGATAACCAAAGAACTGTTGGGCGACTTCAACTGGCGTACAAGACTGGTAGGGGCCTACTTTGCTGCCATTAAAGGTTATACGGAATTCATCGATATCATAGGTATTCATTTGCTGAAAAGTGAAGTGTGCTGCGTAGGACATATCTACGCCCTTACCCTTACTTATCTTAATACGGAGAAAAGTATCGGATACCTGCATCAGTATCTTGATCATTACCTGACCACACCTTCCCTGTATTTTGATCAGCAGACGGTCATGGAAGCATTGCTGTACCTGGATCAGCAACAGCAAACCAATCACTTTGCCAAACACGTACCAGCCTGGGAAAAGTTAAGTTTAGAAAGGGCACGGATCAATAAAAAATCTGTTTCGGGTATTACCAGGATGCTGGAAATTGTAACAGGTAAAAGCCTTGGCGAAGAAAAGGCGGAAACGGCAGCCCCAAAAGAAGCAATATTTAAAACAGATTTCTTCATGGGGCATATGGCCATCCTCGAGCGCTTAAAAGACTGAGTAAGAATTGAAAGCTTTTATTTATTCTTCTTGTCCCGTTCATATTCCAATTCTTCCCGGGATTTTCCAGTATGCCATTCCCTTTTGCGCAGGCCATGGTCGTCTCTCAATTTATTCTCGGTAATATTATGCACGGTAGCTTCTTCCGGTATTCCTTCAATCGTATGCTTTTCGTCTTTATTGTGCCAATTGTCGCCAAGAGTTTGAGATTTAAGATCCTTGCCTGTGACCCGTGAATTTAAAATATGGATCAGTTCATGTCCATAAACAATAAATCCGGGAGCAGGAATAGGATGATGATCCTTATCTTCATTCACCATTTCACTATCTTTTATCCGTTCTCTTAGCTCAACATCTTTTCCGGCAGGATCTGCGTTAGCAACGGAAGAATTATATTTATCCTTTTCTACTTCACGGCTGCCAACCTGCTCCTCAAGTTCTCTTTTCCTGGACATAAGCTTAGTATATATTTCTGAATCAAAATAGGCATCTAAAGTCTCCTCTTTTTCAGCGCGCTCAACATTCTCCTTGTTTTGCTTTATTATCTCTTCCAATTCGGGTCCATATTGCTTTAGTTCCCTATTTATCTCATGCTTACGATATACCCTTTCCTGTTTTTCCTTCCTGGACAGATTAGGGGCTTTGTTTTGTTTTATTTCAAGCGTTTGTTTTGTTTCGAGCAACCTTTTTAGCAATTCAGCTCCATTGGGCTGAGAAAGAAGTTTGGCATGCATCGCCCTTAATTCCTTCTTAAATTCAGGTGTGGCATCCTTATTTGTTTTTATGATACCTGTTTCATTACGCAGGGCGTTCCAATTTTGCTGGACCGTTTTAGTTTGTTCAGGCGTAAATTTAGCATCTTTGGGCAGGGGGAGATCTAAATTCATACGATGAACATAATCGACAAGATTTAAATGCTCCTGTTGTAAGTGATCTAGTGCATCCAAAGCGCTGTTGTCAATATCCCCGTTATCAAATGCGTCCTGAACCCGCTTGTATAAGCCTTTCTGCTCGTTTTCAATGCGCTCCATTTCTTTATTGGCATAGGATTGCTGATAATACTTGTATGCGCCTCCAGCCAAAGCTCCCATCCCTACCAAACCCAGACCAACGGGGCCTGTTAAAGCCGAAACGCCTAAATAAGCACCTACTCCGGCAGCTCCGGCCCCTGCCAATGCCCCTATGCCAGCTCCTTTTGCCATTTCCTTGTTCCTGTTTGTAAATTGCACGACATTGCCGGCTGTTTTTGCCTGAGTAATAGCGTTGTTTTGATCTATTGAATGAGATAACGGTGCTTCATGTGCTAATTTACGCTGAAAGGGGTGGATGGATGGCCGCGAAATGCCAGATGAACTATGATGGTTTGCTGCTGCACGGGAAGGGGGTTGTGCAACATCAGTACGGTTATAATTATCAAACATTTGAGGGACCGGTTTTTATTGAGATACAATTTTGATTATCAAACCTAATATACGAAAAAGAATCATCATGCCTTTAGTCGGGAGCGCTTAATCTTTCCAATAAAATAATGAATTGCGAGCGCCAATATAGTCCAGTAGAGAGCAAATCCAATAACCAGGAATGGGGGTGGAGGATCCGGCAGATTCATAAGTGGAAGAATGGGACCCGCCAGAACAATTTTAACAGGATACAACATTGTGGATACTATGCTCTTCCAGCCAGTAAGTGATTCCGTGCTCATAAAAGACGCTCCGTTTTCAGGAATGAGCCGGACGACTGACCGAAAAATTACGTTGTATATAAAAAGAAAGGCAAATCCACCAATGAGGAAGAGGACAACAAATCTTTTTCTTGAAATTTTCATGATCCCGCCTTTTTTAAGTGAGAGAAATGCTTTGAATTACAAAGTAACTAAAAGTACTTTGTAATTCAAAGTGTTTTAACAAAAACTTTTATAATCCGGTACTGAGAGAATTTCGTATGCTAAGCACCTAACCAGCGGTAGGGAAAGCCGGCTACTATCTGCATATCCAGCGTGGTCAATCCTTTCTGGCGGGAGGTATTTACATGCTGGAAAATGATAGCCCGAAAACGCTCCGGAAAGAGATTTCCGGCAATGCACTGGAGTTTGAGAAAATTGTAGGTGAAGAAAGTTGCCAGCATTACTTCGGCGGTTTGAGCAAAGAAGGAAAAATAAAACGTATTCCTTCGGGCTTTGAAAAAGATGATCCGGTGGGGGAATACCTGAAACTGAAGAATTTCAGCTTTGTTGTAGGCTTCCTGGAGTATTTCCCTTTATTCCCGGTCATTTTTCCGGTATCCCATAGGCAGGAAATGCAGCCAGAAGAAACCTATCAGGAATAAAAACAGTGAGGCCAGAAATGCCGGCAGGGCAATATCCCTGTTTTCGCCGAGGGCGTTATTAAGACTGGTATAAAGCAGCCATATCTGGATGCCGATATTCAGGATAAGAATAATGATCAGCGCAGATATGAGCGTGTTTGTTTTATTTGGGTGCGCTTTATTTTGTGCATCTTTAAAATTGCTCATTTTTAATATTGTTAGATAGATTTTTAAATGGCAGCTGCGTTTTTAGCAGCATTCTGATTCCCGGCTTTCACATACACATCATCCCCTTTCAGCAATACTTCCAGGGCGGGTAATGGCCTGGGCGGCGGCCCTGCCAGCACTTCGCCTGTCATGGCGTCAAAGAAACCTTCATGACAGGGGCATACAATCTGCCCGGAGCCGGGCTTATAATATACTGCACAGGAAAGATGGGTGCATTTTTGTTCATATGCCTTCCAGTTGCCGTTTTCCAGTCGTATGAGAATATACGGGATAGTGCTTCCTTCAATAACAAAGGAACGGGTACCTCCTACAGGAACGCTGGCTGCTTTACAAACAAAATGTTCTCCTGTTACTTCTTCTGGCGGAAAGAAATTCGCTTTAACAGCTACGTAGGCGCTGCCCGCTGCAAGACCGCCGGAAACCAGGCAAAGGAAGCGGGCGAAATCCCGCCGGCTTACCTTCGTGGCTTCGGTTCTTTCTATCGGAAAATCCTCTTTCCAATGAGGTGCTTTTGCAGTTTTATCAGACATACTGTTCAGTTTAATGGATTTTCAGAAAGGTGCTTCCTTTGGGCATCATGATATTTACTTTCGTTGTCACTTCCTGTTCCCCGAAAATGAATTTATTTACCGGGGTGCTATTAGGGCGCATCCGGTTAATTTCTTCCCTGGTGCCGTAAAACAAGGCCTGGCTGGGGCAAACAGTGGCGCACATCGGTTTTTTGCCGGCGCTGGTCCGGTCGTAGCACATGTTGCATTTCATCATCATGTCGTATTTCTCTTCTTTGATGGGTACGCCAAAAGGACAAGCCATCACGCAGTTGGAGCAGCCTATGCACCGCGCGGTATTGGCGCTGTGTACAACGCCAAAGTCATCTTTGGAAATAGCGTCAGCAGGACACACTTTCGCGCATACGGGATCGTCGCAGTGCATGCATACCTGCACCGTGGTTTGGATAGTAACAGCGCGTTCCACGTAATTTACGTGGATCATACTTTCGTGGCCATTGGTTTCGCATTCCGCACAGGCCATTTCACATGCTTTGCAGCCAATGCAGCGCTGCATGTCCACGAAGAACTCCATATCGGTTTTGTAGGCGGTAACTTCCATCAGGTTATCATGTTTTGTGTGAATCAGATACTGTCAAATGCAGGTACTTCGCCCGGCTGGGTGAAAACTCCCAACGGCTCCAGCTGGCACGCGCATACTTTGAATTCCGGGATCTTTGACACCGGGTCCAGTGTGCCGATGGTCAGCTGGTTGGCTGATTTTTTGCCAGGCCAGTGATAGGGGATGAATACGGTGTCTTTCCGTATTGTTTCCACAATATTTGCCGGGAAATCGGCCGTGCCGCGCCTGGTGGTAACCCGTACGGTTTCGCGTTGCCGGATATTGTATCGTTGTGCCAGTTCAGGATGTATTTCGAGCAGCGGCTCGGGTATCAGCTCCACCAGTTTGCCGATCCGCCTGGTTTGTGTGCCACTGAGGTACTGTGATACTACCCGTCCGGTGGTAAGTACTACCGGGTATTCGCTGTCAGTTACCTCCGATGGTTGCCGGAACGGTGCCGGGTTAAAATGAGCCTTACCATCCGGGGTGGCAAATTTTTTATCTTCCCACAGTCGTGGTGTGCCCGGATGATCTTCGGAAGGGCAGGGCCAGAAGATGCCCATATTATCTTCCACTTTTTTATAAGTGATGCCATAGTAATCGGCCGTGCCACCTTTGGAGGCGATGCGCAGTTCATTAAAAATGGCTTCTGAGCTGGCGTAGTTAAATCGCTCTGCTTCTCCCAGCCTGGCTGCCAGTTCCAGTATAATGGAAGTATCTGTGCGGGCATTTCCCGGAGGGGTAACGGCCTGGCGTATACGAACTACCCGGCCTTCTGCAGTAGTAACGGTGCCTTCTTCTTCTTCGTGCAGGGAGCCTGCCAGTACGATATCTGCATGCCTGGCGGTTTCGTTTAAAAAGAAATCGATGCAAACATAGAATTCCAGTTTCTCGAGGGCTTCCCTCACATAGTTATTATTAGGCAAAGATACCAGCGGGTTGAAGCAGATAGACAGCAATCCTTTTACCTCGCCGCGATGTATGGCTTCTATCAGCTCCCAGGCGGTGAGTCCTTTTCCAGGCAGTTCCTGTTCCGGGATATTCCATACGCCGGCAATATATTTCCGGTGTTCCGGATTGGTGATGTCGCGGTTGCCCGGCAGCTGGTCGCATTTATGTCCATGTTCCCGGCCTCCTTGCCCGTTACCCTGACCGGTGATGGTGCCGTAACCGCAGTAGGGCCGGCCAATGCGGCCGGTAGCCAATACCAGGTTGATACAGCCCAGTACATTGTCTACTCCTTTGGAGTGATGTTCAATACCGCGTGCATGGAGGAGAAAACTGGTGCTGGCTTTGCCCCATAGTTCCGCTGCCATTTGTATTTTTTCCTTTTCGATACCGGTAATGGTTTCCGCCCATTCAAGGGTATAGTCCTGTACCGCTGCAATAGTTTCCTGGAACCCGGTGGTATGCTGATCAATAAAATCATGATCCAGCATATCATGGTCCGCCAGGTATTTAAGCATGGCGCCATACAGGGCAGAATCTGTTCCTGGTTTTATCGCGAGGTGTATGTCTGCCGTTCTGGCCAGTGGAATAACCCTTGGGTCTATGACAATCAGTTTTGCGCCGTTGTCTCTTGCCCGCCAAAGCCAATGGGTGAGGGTAGGGAAAGTTTCGCTCACATTAGCGCCGGTAACAATGATCACCTCCGCATGTTCCAGGTCGGCGTAGCTGTTGGAGGCACGATCCAGCCCAAACGCCTTTTTATTCCCGGCGCCGGCACTCACCATACACAATCTGCCATTATAATCCAGGTTGGCGGTTTTTATAGCTACCCGCGCAAATTTTCCCATCAGGTAGCTTTTTTCGTTGGTGAGTGACACTCCTGATAAAACCGCGAAAGCATCTTTCCCATGATCGGCTTGTATCTGCCTGATAGCGGCAGTAACCCTGCTGAGTGCATGATCCCAGGAAACCGGCTTAAAGCCTTCTCCTTCCACCCGCTCCAGTGGTTCCATTAACCGGTCGGGGTGATTATCCTGCAGGTACCGCTGTACGCCTTTGGGGCAAAGCCGTCCTTCGTTGAAGGGGAATTCCATCCACGGTTCGAACCCAACCACTTTGTTGTTTTTTACCAGCAGCTGAATGCCGCATTGCATACCACAGAAGCAGCAATGAGTTTTAACGGTGGCATCAGGTTCATCCCTGCCGGTGTATCCCTCCTGGGGAGCAAAGTTGAGATGAGGGCCGAAATGGGCAATCAGTTTATCGGTGGAAACGGGTAATTTGGCCATGCTGATCGTATTTTATTTTCGGGTAATGCTTCTTTGCGTTTATCCAAACAGCGTACCGCCTTCCTGCCGGGCCTTCAGATGTGCCTTGGCCAGCAGGGAGCGTTTTCCTTCCGGGCTGTAATCCAGGTGAGAGGTGCCGTCTTCCAGGGTGAAATCGAAACCTAATTGTTTGGTGACGGTCTTCAGATCGTCTACGTGTAGCTGGGAGGTAAATGCCTTGCCCGTATGCGGACAAATCGCCATGCCTCTCTTTTCTCCTTCCCGCCTATAAATATGCGCACCTATCTGCGCAGGACGCTGGATAATATGAAAGAACTTGCCAAAGGGAATCCACACCAGGAAAAGGATCACGGAGATGGCATGTGTTACCGACATAAAATCATAGGCGATGCCTTTCATAAAAGCATAGCTGAAATTCAGTCCCAGCCCCGTTACCGAAATAATGATCAGGAGAATCAAGGGGAGCAGATCGCCTTCAAAGGTCTGGGATGCGATCAGGCCCGCATTGGTTAATCTTCTTACTAAAAAAATTACCGCGCCTGCTATAACAAACCAGGAGCACCAGGTTAAAGCATGAAAAATTAAAAACGCCATAACCGACCCCAGTTTAAAGTTCATTACTTTAAAACCGAAGAAGTTGGCAGCATATAATTTAGTAGCTCCCGGATCCAATGCGGATGCAGGGTCCAGGGTGAAATTGATCCAGCCAAGAGTGAGCGGAATGGTAATGGCGAATGCCGCCAGGCAACCGGACGCCAGCATAAAGTGCGCTATCCACCGTTTTTTGCCCCTGGGGTAGATAAAAGACTGGAACAGGAGGTTCTTTACGGAGTCTGCTACCAGGGAAAAAATATGAGCGAAGATTTTTCCGGAGAAGACCAGTTGCCAGGTGCGTTTAAAATACATCCAGGTAGGAGGCCTTTGCAGCCATACGCAATAACGGTAAATGCCTCCGAACAGCGCAAACAGGGTTCCGAATAAATAGGCAATTAAAGCAGGGTCAAAATTTTGCAGTTTCCTGGAGCCATAAAATGAAATCACTACGCAAACGAGGGTAGCAATAATCGAAATAATGGCCGCTTTCTTATTGAGAGAATGCTGCATGGGTACATTTTTGGATAGCTGAATAAGACAAACGGGGTTATTTCTCTTGTATTTTTTTTGCTGAAAAAAGATCAATAAACAAACCAATCATCACGATCACCCACGTGCCTAAAGCTAATATAACAAATAAAGCGGAAATAGGTTTCAGGAAACTGAAACCGGTGATGGCCGCATATGTATACGTACATACACCGTACATGCCCAGTGGGAAAACCATCGACCAATACTGTGGATCGTACTTCAACTGCACGCCGGCAATAAAGTGCCGGTAGAAAAACATGATGAATAACAAAGGGAGCCACCAGCTGGCAAACGCCCAGAAAAACATCGTGAAAGCCTGTACGAAGCCGGCCCACTCACCAAGTGTTTCATGTGCCCGGGCATACATGACAAGACGGGAACCTGCCAATGTAATAATCGCTACTGCGCCCATATTAATCCAGTAGGGTGGTGTGAGGGTTTCTGCTTTCATGCTGAAAAACAACCACCGGTAAAGGATTAGCCCGATAAGTACAAAGTAAAACATGCCACCTATCATATAAGTGCACAGGGAAATAAATGCAATCAGCCAGTGAAGTGCGCTGCTGTTGGCGATGATGGCCCCCAAAACAGCCACCGACTCTGTAGATACAACGATTAACAGCCAGGCGCCATTGATGCTCTGCTCCAGCGAAGGTTTGGGCTCCTTCATAATATTTACAAGGAAGAAAGTATATAACAGCAGTATCCAGAGTACAAACCCCGCTATCCATAATGCCAGCGCAATATCCATGCGACCGGTGATAAGCGCCACCTGGCTGCCCAGCACATTGTTACCGGCTACCAGTGTGAGGAAGGTTACGCCCCTGGCCGGATGATGGAGATCATTCCAAACCACTACCGGGAATTTTATAATCCGTAGAATAAGAATGATCCATAACAGCAGGTAAAAAAATATATTTAAACCGAGAAAGATACCGGCCATGCGGGGATGCGACCAGAGGAACATTCCTATGGAAACGATTCCTGTAGCCATTATCAGCGCAAAATAACCAGGGAAGAAGTTTTCCAGAGACGTGGTGTTAACCGGTTGACCAGGATGTGCGAGTCCAGCTTTAGACATGATCAGGGTTTTATGTAATTTAAGATTTACTGCGCATAAAAATCTTTTCGATGTATAAAATGTTGGATAATTCACGCGGCTATTTTATTTTGTACCGTAAGATGCAACTATGACAGACCATAAAACCACACTAAAAATTTTTGTAAACTCATTTAAAGAATGGCTGTCGGCAAACTATTCCCTGCAAGAGATACAGGACCTGCAAGTTAATGACGCCAGTTATCCGGAGTGGCAACCAATAGAAGATTATTTTTCGGCCCTGCTGGCCGCCAGACAAATCAATCAGCTGGATGAGGAGGATCTGGCTCATTTGCTTTACCTCATTGCGCGGCATTGGGATATTGGAAGAATGATTGCATGGTTATCCCGGGCGCCTGTATTATCGAACCTCGGCGATCTTTCAGTCGAAGATTTTATGATACTTGCCAGGGCTGTGTCTCAATTATCCGGAACTGAATACGATGATGCAAAATATCAGTTTGCTGCCTGTTTTGAAAAAAAGTTCGATACACTAACGCCCGGAATAGCGCACATCCTTTTAAACCTTTACCATAGCAATGATGAATACACCAAACGGTTATCCCTGCTGGCGCTGGCAAAACTCAAGTATCCGGATATCAGGACGATATTGAAACAATCGTGGGACACCGTTGATGAGCAGTATCATAAGATTGGCTGCCTGCAGGCCATTGATGAATATATAAAAGACCCGGTACTGCTTAACGAATACCTCGCGTTGGCGGCCGGCGAAACAGGCGATGAACTGGAAAAATATGTCAGCTGGCTTAAAAGTAAATAAGGTGATAAGTATTGGATACTTGTCGCTTACTCCTTACAAGCTGAATACAAACCAGCATATATTATTTCTTAATTGCTGATCGTCAAGAACAAGTTCACGGATGGCATCCGGAAGTTGTTCCCGCTGCCATTGACATTCTTTGCGTCGCATTTCATCTTTTTCATTTTCAGGAACGGATTCCATCGCTGCTCTGATGGCGTAGGCTGCTGCACCAAGTTCATGTGCTGCAACGTGGGCCACTGCTACCGCTTGCCCGGCTGCCAGTGCTGCAAACCTGGCGGCGTCAGGCAATCCTTTTGCAGCAGCATTTGTAGCAAAAGCTGTTTTGTGCGCTTCTTTCATAGTGATTTCTCCGTTTACCCATGCGCGTGTCAATGCTATTGCTTGTTGTGGCCGGTCGTCGTCAGAGGCCTGCTCAAACAGGTGCAGCACATGTTCCGCGCAACTGGCGGCCCATAATGCCAGCAAATGATGATGGATATCTGTCAAAGTGCCACCACGTCTTATCGTTATAAATCTTGGGTCCCTTTGTTTCGGTAATATCATGGTGTGATTATTTTTTTGAATAGTGTAAAAGCCGGGACATGATTACCAGCATAAGCACACTCGTAACATAACACATGATCCTGAAAAATTCAGGTACCCGGAAAATCTCCGTGGTATAAATTGTCCGCATAGCGATTCTTTTAAATCCGCCTGTAATATAAAATGTGTATTTTTATTTTCATCAATAAAAACCCATATTATGACAGTAGAACAAATTGCTGCACGTTTAACGGAACTTTGCCGGCAGGAAAAATTTGATGTGGCACAAAAAGAACTCTATGCCGATGATGCAGTTAGCATAGAACCCTATGCCACGCCTGGCTTTGAAATAGAAACCAAAGGACGGGAGGCTTTAACTGAGAAAGACAAAAAGTTCAGTGCTATGGTGGAAACCAGGTATGGCACGGAGGTTTCGGAACCATTGATCGCAGGCAATGTTATTGCATTCGTGCTCACCATGGATCTCAAGATGATTGGCAGGGACCGTATGAAGATGAGTGAGCTTTGCGTATATCATGTGAAAGACGGTAAAATTATTTCAGAGGAGTTCTTCATGTAGCTTACTGGTATTATTAATATTACGTTTGGGCGTTCCCGTGCCCGGAGTGTAAGAAATGTTGAAAATACACTTAATTATTTTTATCTTTCCGGTAGACAATTATACGCGTAAATTCCATGTCTACACTCTCTCAGATACTCGAACATAAGATCATTGCCATCATCCGCGGGGTACAGCCGGCAGATGTGCTGCGGGTGGCAGAGGCCATTTATGCCGGCGGCATCCGCCTGCTTGAAATAACAATGAATTCAAGCGAGCCACTGGCCGTTATCAAAGAAGTGTCCGCTAAAATGGGCGATAAAATGATCATCGGCGCCGGCACTGTGCTGGACGCCGCTACTGCCAGGGAAGCAGCGGCGGCGGGAGCTCGCTTCATACTTTCTCCTATACTGGAACCGGAAGTGATCAAAACAGCCCGGGAACTGGGTGTGGTGAGCATTCCCGGCGCCTATACGGCCACTGAAGTTTATGCAGCCTACAAACAGGGGGCAGACATGATTAAGGTTTTCCCGGCTACCTCCGCTGCTTATATCAAAGATATTTCCGCACCACTGCCTAAAATGCACCTGCTACCTACAGGTGGCATCACACCCGAGAACATCAAAGATTTCCAGAAAGCCGGTGCTGCCGGCTTTGGCATTGGCAGCGCCCTGGTGAGTGCCGGTGTTGCCGTTACGCCGGAATATTTGCAGCAACTCGCCATAAAGGCACAACAGTTCGTCCGAGCCATTCAATCCTGAAAAAGTAATACATCGTTATGAAGATAAAAAGCTATGAACTGTTCCAGGTGCCGCCACGCTGGCTGTTCCTGAAAATAGAAACGGACGAAGGCATTATTGGCTGGGGCGAACCGGTGATAGAAGGGAAAGCCGCCACGGTTAAAACTGCGGTGGACGAGTTAATGGAATACCTCCTGGGCAAAGATCCTATGCATATTGAAGACCACTGGAACGTGATGTACCGTGCCGGCTTTTACCGCGGCGGTCCCATCCTGATGAGCGCCATTGCAGGCATCGATCAGGCGTTGTGGGACATTAAAGGGAAGTATTACAACGCGCCCGTCTACCAGCTACTGGGCGGCAAAGCGCGCGACAAAATGAAGGTCTACTCCTGGATTGGCGGCGACCGTCCCGCTGAAGTAGGAGCGGCTGCCCGTAAAATGGCAGAACAGGGCTTCCTGGCCGTAAAGATGAATGCTACGGAGGAACTGCAGTACATTGATAGTTATGAAAAGATAGATGCCGCCATTGAACGCATCGCTTCCGTGCGCGAAGCCGTTGGACCGGGCATCGGTATCGGCATCGACTTTCACGGCCGCGTGCACAAGCCCATGGCTAAAATACTGGCCAAAGAAATGGAGCCGTTCCGGCCCATGTTTATTGAAGAGCCGGTACTGCCGGAAAACAATGAAGACCTGCGCGAGATTGCGCAACACGTAGCCATCCCCATTGCCACCGGTGAACGCATGTTTTCCAAATGGCAGTTCAAAACACTGCTGAAGGAAGGTTACGTGGATATTATCCAGCCGGATGTTTCCCATGCCGGGGGCATCACCGAATGCAAAAAGATCATCTCCATGGCAGAAGCGTTTGACGTGGCAGCAGCGCCGCATTGTCCGCTGGGACCTATTGCGCTGGCGGCCTGCCTGCAGGTAGACGCTACCTGCCACAACGCTTTTATCCAGGAACAAAGCCTCGGTATTCATTACAACCAGGGCAGCGACCTGCTGGATTACCTGGCGGATAAAACAGTATTCCAATACAAGGATGGCTATGTGGAAATTCCTTCCAAACCAGGTCTTGGTATAGAGATCAACGAAGCGCATGTAAGGAAAATGGCCGCTGAAGGCCACAACTGGCGTAACCCCGTGTGGCGGCATACCGATGGCAGTGTGGCGGAATGGTAAACACAGACCTGTAAAAACTACATGAAAGCACTCAATCCTAATGCGAAGCCTTCAAAAATACGCTACCAGGTACTGTTCCTGATATTTGTGAATGTAGTGATCAACTACATGGACAGAAGCAACCTGGCGGTAGCCGCTTCTGAAATAGATAAGGAATTTAAATTGACTCCGGTGCAACTGGGGCTGGTCTTTTCAGCCTTCAGTTGGACCTACCTGCTTTTCCAGATACCCGGTGGTATATTGGTGAACCGTTTCAGTCCGCATATCCTGTATGCCATCTGTCTTATTAGCTGGTCGTTTGCCACGGTTATGCAGGGATTTGCAAAAGGCTTTGCCTCTCTTTTTGGCCTCCGCATGGCCACAGGCGTATTTGAAGCACCGGCGTTTTCCATCAACAACCGGGTGGTGAGTAATTGGTTCCCTGACAATGAGCGGGCTTCTGCTATCGCTGTGTATACCTCCGGCCAGTTCCTTGGCCTGGCCTTCCTGATGCCGGTACTATCTATGATCCAGCTGGAGGTGGGCTGGAGAGGGCTATTCCTCGTGACTGGCGTCATTGGCATCATCTGGGGAATAGTATGGTACCTGTTTTACCGGGACCCGCTCAGGCACAAAAGGGTTAACGCCGCGGAGTTGCAGCATATTGAAAACGGTGGCGGCCTGCTGGACAAGCAAGCGGCCGAAAAGAAAACGGCTTTCCGCTGGGCCGACCTGAAAGCGGTGCTTTCTTATCGTAAGCTCTGGGGTATTTATATCGGACAGTTTGCGGTGAACTCCACATTATGGTTCTTCCTCACCTGGTTTCCAAAGTACCTGGCAGACTACCGGGGTCTTGATTTCATTAAATCAGGTTATTGGGTGTCCGTGCCTTATGTAGCAGCGTTTACAGGCATTTTGTGTTCCGGTTTTTTATCTGATTACCTGGTGAAAAAAGGAGTGTCTACTGCAAAAGCGCGCAAGCTGCCCATCATCATAGGTTTATTGTTATCCGCTTTTATACTGGGTGCTAACTATGTAAGCCTACCGGGGCTCATCATCTTTTTTATGTCCCTGTCATTTTTCGGGGTGGGCTTTGCTTCCATCACCTGGATATTTGTATCTACGCTGGCGCCCAAACACCTCATCAATCTTACAGGCGGTGTGTTTAACTTCATTGGCCAGCTGGCCGGTATTGTTGTACCCATTGTAATAGGTTTCCTGGCAAGGGGAGGCAACTTTGCGCCGGCGTTGGTTTTTGTGGCAGTACTCGGACTGCTGGGTGCATGCTCGTATATTTTCCTGGTGGGGAATGTAGGAACGGATAAAAAGAGGAGATGATGAATATTAAACAGCAGCAGATGAATTATTTTTTAAGTTGTGACTGGGGCACCAGTTCTTTCCGGTTACGATTGGTGGAAACAAGTAACCTGAACATCATAGCAGAAGAAAAATCAGGTGCTGGTATTGCCGGCACTTACCAGCAATGGCAGCAAACATCGCTGGCCCGGGAAGATTTTTTCGCATCGGTTATCAATCGCCAGATCGATACACTGGCGGAGAGAACAGGCATTCCGCTGCAGGATACGCCGGTAGTGCTGTCCGGCATGGCATCTTCCAGTATTGGCATGGTAGAGTTGCCTTACAAGGAGCTGCCCTTTAACATGAGCGGAGCAGATCTGGCGGTACATACTTTCAACAGGTTCATCATTATTTCCGGCGCCACCAATGGACATGATGTGATGCGTGGCGAAGAAACGAAAATAGCTGGCTGCGGGTCATTGTTACCGCATACAACGCAGGACCAATGGCTGCTCATGCCAGGCACGCATCCAAAACATGTGGTAGTAAACCGTCACCAGGCCATTCGTTTTCAAACCTTCATGACAGGCGAATTTTTTGACCTGCTCTCTACCCACAGCATCCTCGCCGCGTCTGTAGAAAACGGCGGAACGCTGGATGACCCGGCATCGCTCGCCTGCTTCACAGAAGGGGTACAGGCCGGAAGGTCGGACAACCTGCTGCATGCAGCCTTTATGGTACGCACCAACCAGTTGCTAAAAAAGATCCCTGCCGCCCATAACCGTTTTTATTTAAGCGGCCTGCTCATTGGTGCAGAACTGAAGGCTGTGCCACCTGGTACACCTGTATACCTGGTGGCAGGGCCGCAGCATGCTCCGCTTTACACACTGGCCTGCCAGCTATTGAATATTCCCGTAGCAACAGTAATAAATGCAGATGAGGCGCTGGTACGGGGACAACAGGCCGTTATTTCAAATCGGAAATGACGTTTCCCTGGCGCACTATTCAGGCAACTGCAGGTGAATATCAGGCCGGTAAATTTCCTGTACAAATGCCGGATTGGCCAAATCTCTAAATTGAAACTGACGATATAATCCGTGTGCATCTTTGGTATTAAGCATTATTCTCCTTAAACGCTTAGCCCATGGTTGTGCTAATATGTGTGTCAGTATTTTTTTAGAAATTCCCTGTCTCCTGTATTCTTCCAATACATAAAAATCCGCGAACCATCCAAAGGTGGAGTAGTCGGTGATCACCCTTCCAAACCCGATTTGCTGACCACCTGTAAAGGCGCCTGTACAAAACGAATGTTGCAGCGAGTTATCTACCAGTTCATACGAAATCCCTTTGGCCCAGTAGGAATCTTCACTTAAGAAACGATGTATCGCCTGTACATCCATGTGCTCTTTACCGGTTTTAATAATTACTGCTGGCATAATTGTTTTATGCAAAAATAGCTGCAGCCACTCGATTAGCACAGTCTCAGTTTTGATTATTTTAATGGACACAGTTATATTTGACAAATGAGTAAGGAGTTTCTGTATACTGAAATTACCAATGGCATTGCCGGCCAGATCAGGAGCGGAGTTTTGAGAGCAGGAGACCGGCTGCCTTCCGTCAGGATATTATGCCGGCAACACGGCATCAGCATGAACACTGCTAAAAGGGTATTCCTGGAGCTGGAAGCACAATCACTGATTGAATCAAAACCACAATCCGGCTATTTTGTAAGCCGCCTGCCTTACCTGAAACTTCCGCTTCCTGAAGTAAGCAAGCCTTCTCCGACCCGTAATAACAAAGAGCCGGAAGAACTGATCAGGAAAGTATATGAAAATATGGGGAGAGATGACCTGATGCCTTTTTCGATTGGCGTTCCTTCCGGAAGTTTGCTGCCTTTGGCGAAGCTGAACAAAGAGATCGTTAAGGCAACGCGTGAATTGGAGGGATGTGGTACCGCATATGAGCCTTTGCAGGGCAACGCAGCATTGCGTCGGATGATTGCCATCCGCTCGCTGGCATGGGGAGGAAACCTGCATGAAAATGACCTGGTTACTGCCAGCGGAGGGATGAATGCGTTATCTTTTTGTATGATGGCTTTAGCGAAGCCGGGAGATACCATTGCGATGGAAAGCCCCTGTTACTCCGGTATCCTGCAATTAGCCAGGAGTATAGGACTAAAAGTACTTGAGCTTCCTACACATCCCACCACGGGTATTGAAATAGCTGCTTTAAAGAAGGTGATTTCAAAGATCAACCTTTGCCTGTTGGTGCCGAATTTTAATACGCCTTTGGGTAGCTGTATGCCCGATGAGCATAAAAAAGAAGTGGTGTCGCTGCTGGCCAGGCATCGTATCCCGCTCATTGAGGATGATATATATGGCGATCTGTACTTCGGATCTCAACGCCCGAAATGTTGCAAGTCATTTGATGAAGAGGGGATGGTGTTGTATTGCAGCGCTGTTTCCAAAACGCTGGCGCCGGGTTACCGGGTGGGCTGGATTGCACCCGGCAGGTACAAGGAGCAAATATTGAAATTGAAGCTGGTGCATGCCATATCATCGGCTGCTGTTACACACGAAGCGGTGGCGGGTTTCCTGAAAAGTGGCCGGTATGAAAATCATCTTCGCCGGTTGCGTCAAACCTTACAGGGCAATTACCAGCATTATGTAAATACGATAGCCGAATATTTTCCGGAGGGCACTAAAACCAGCCGGCCGCAGGGCGGACTTACTTTATGGGTGGAGTTCAATAAAAAAATTAATACCGCCGAACTGTATGACAGCACCATAAAACGGAAGATCAGCATTGCGCCGGGAAGGATATTCACCCTGCAGGATCAGTTTGAAAACTGTATGAGGCTTTCCATCGGTTTACCCTGGTCGGAAGAAGTACGGAACAAATTAAAGCTGCTGGGCAAACTGGCGGTACATTCAATGTAAGCATCTATTGTTAGAAAGGGAGCTGCGATCTGTTGACCGCACCTTGTTTCAACAGATCGCAGCTCCCTGTTATTATGCTTTCACCGCCTGTGTGGCCCACCAGTTCTCGAAAGTAACCGCACCCTTTTGCGCTTCGCCTGCAGGCACCAGCGCGCTGTGTGTAACTTCACCACCGAAATACGCAGGCTTACCGTTAGGGATTACTTTACGCGGATCGTTGGCCAGTTGCAGATAACGCTCCACAATTTTGTACATCTCAAAACGCTCAGGTCCTGCAATTTCTACCCGACCATTCAACGGGGCAGCCAGTGCATATTTCGCTACGAACTTTGCTACATCATCTGAGGCGATAGGTTGGAACAATACATCTGAAAGATGCACTTCATTGCCTTCTGTAGCCTGATTGGCGATACCGGCAATAAACTCAATGAATTGCGTGCTGCGAACAATGGTGTAAGGCACGCCTGATTGCTCAATCAGTTCTTCCTGCACTTTTTTTGCACGCATGTAGCCAATGTTTTGCATGATATCCACGCCGACAATAGACAATGCTATGTGATGTTTTACGCCTGCATTAATTTCTGCGGCTAACAGGTTACGGCCTGCTGTCTGGAAAAATTCCATTACTGCTTTATCTTCAAAGGAAGGAGAGTTGGCGAGATCAATAACAATATCGGTTTCCTTCATGGCTTCCGCCAGTCCCTCTCCGGTGAGCGTGTTGATACCAGTTGCAGGGGATGCAGCGATCACCTGGTGACCAGCCTGACGAAGTTGATTTACCACTTTGGTTCCAATGAGACCAGTGCCTCCGATTACTACGACTTTCATATAATTTGATTTTTGTTTTTAATGATGCTACCTATCAGGCCAACCAAATGCCATCTTTAGTAAATCATTAAAAATCAATCAAATAGCAAGAGCTGGGGCATCTGTTTTTCACTGTATTTAATGAAACCACCAGGCCTTTCACTTTATTAAGGGATTTTATCAGGAGAAGTAGTCGCTCTTGGTGATGCCCAGTTTTTTTATTTTAGAGTGTAATGTGTTACCGGGAATTTGTAATACTTCTGCTGCACTGCCGGCACCGGAAATCTTGCCTTTACAGCGTTTCAGCGTTTCAATAATATAGTCGCGCTCCACTTCTTCCAGCGACCGGTTCTGCAGGAAAGCCTGTTCGTGTTTATCGGCATCTGCACTGCGCGGAATAAAAACATCGCTCAGGGTGCTGTCGGTAGCCAGCAGTACGCTTCTTTCAATAAGATGTTCCAGTTCCCTTACATTGCCAGGCCAGGTATAGCTACGTAATTGCTGTATTACCCTGGGCGCTATTTTCCTGATAGTGCGGCCTGTGTTCCTGCTATATTTCTTTACGAAGAACTGCGTGAGCGCTTCAATATCCTCCAGCCGGTCGCGCAGCGGGGGGAGGTTGATGGGAAATACATTTAACCTGAAATACAGATCGGCGCGGAAGCGGCCGGCTTTTACTTCTTCTTCCAGGTTGCGGTTGGTAGCGGCTACAAGGCGGACATTGATTTTAATGACATGTTTACCGCCCACACGCTCCAGTTCGCGCTCCTGGATTACACGCAGCAGCTTAGCCTGTGCCTCCAGTGGCAGCTCCCCGATTTCATCCAGGAATAGGGTACTGTTATCTGCCATCTCGAATTTCCCGATGCGGCGGTCTGTTGCTCCGGTAAAGGCGCCGCGTTCATGGCCAAATAGTTCACTTTCGATGAGGTTGGAAGGAAGCGCCGCACAATTTACTTTCACCATGAGGTTTTCTTTTCGTGGCGAGGCATTGTGAATAGCTCTTGCGATAAGTTCTTTACCGGTACCTGTTTCTCCCAGTATCAACACCGTAGTATTGGACGCTGCAACAAGTCCCATCAGGCGGTACACCTCCTGCATCGCGTCGCCGCTGCCAATGATTTCAGAAAAATTGTATATGGTTTTGATCTGTTCTTTCAGGTAATCATTTTCTATTTCCAGTTGCTTTTTATAAGCCAGCAATTTTTCATTTGCTAATATATTTGCCACGGCAACAGTAATCTGGGAACAGATGCCTTTCAGGAGTAAGGGACCCAGGGAATCTGCCAGCAGCCAGATGGTGCCGATAATCTTGTCCCCCATACGTAACGGTAAGCCATACATATTTTTCAGGCCGGTGGATTTCCAAAGTTTCGCATAGTCATTACCGCTTCTTAATTCTTCATCTATATTGAATATTATTCCTTCCTTACTTGCGAGCACCTGTGCAGTATAGGTTTCATCAATTTTAATTTTACTGGAAGATAATTTATCAAAATCTGCCTGGGCGTTTCCGAATAGCCTGCGGTCAAACATAAATACGCCCAAATGGACGCCATCATCTTCCAATACGCGGATCATCGCAAGCTGTGTATTCATGGTTTTATCCAACACCTCGAAGATGGCGGCCTGCAGCTCATCTTTTGTGCGTACTTTGGTGATGGCGCTGCTGAAACCTAATAGAAAGGCTTGTTCTTCCTGTTTTTTGCTCACCTGCTCATTAGCCATAATATTGGCCATGGCTATGGATATCTGTGCACAAATACCCTGCAGCAGGTCTATCTTGATCTCTTCAATGTCGAGCAGCAGAATTCCGAGATCGGTTTCCCCGTTGCGCAACCGTATACCCACGAAATTTTCGAAGCCCATCTTTTTCCAGTATTGCAGATAGGCTGATGTGATCCCTCTCTGTATTTCTCTTTCTACATTAAATAGTAAAGGAATAGCACTATTGAGCACGCGGTTTTGCAAGCCATCGTTAACAGGATATTGGGCTTTTACCAGTACGGCGAGCGACTTCTCATCGCCTGCTGGTCCCAGATCATATACATATGCGCTCATCGTCGCTTTATCTTCATTGATGCGCCGGATGACGAAGCCGCTTTGCTGATCAAGTTTACGCAGCGCCGTGCGAACCGCCCGGGTGAGGTCTTCCTTTGTTCTTACGGTGGCTATAGCACTGCTAAAATCGAGGAGGAAAGATTTCTCTTTTTCTTTATTCAGTAATTCTTCGTTTTTAATAATATTGGAAACTGCACCCGACAGCTGTGGTGCGATACCATTCATTACACTTCTGAATTCATGATTAAAGCTGTCTGTCCGGTCCGAGTACAAATGAATAAAACCCATTGGCTTTCCTTCTTTCATCAGCCTTGTCATCAGTATTTCCCTTACCCCTCCTTCATAATTGACATGAAGGAAAGGTGGGCTCTGGGGCTTGTCCATTATTTCTTCCAGCAGAAAAGAAACAGGTGCTTCTGCTGTCAGTACAGCCTGAATGAAGGGATCGTTCAGGGAAAACCGGCCGGTTACCAGTTCCTTATATTTCAGATGGGTTCTGATGGGAGATCCTTCATTATCCAGCAGAAATGGATAATAGGTTTCGTCTTTATAGTCTATTAAAGTAATAATCGTATGCGTGAAGTAAAATAATCCCTTAATGTTGTTTTTAAAAAGTGTGATCAGGTCATTTTTCTCTCTTACTTTGGTAATATCGTTGCCGAGATCCAGCAATATCTTTCTTTCCTGCTCAAGTATTGCTTTCGTCGGCGGATGAAGCACTGACTCGTTTTTGATGGTTTTTTTCATATGGGGGCAGCCCAACCGGGTGTCTGAATCTTTGTTTGCAAAAAGGTGTGAAGTAATTCAGGCAAAAGGTACAAAAAAAATAAAAGGGGGCAAAGGCCCCCTTACGTATTTGTTAACTAATTGTTTAGCTGTAACGAGGCCGGGCCGAATTCTTCAAAATGAATAGAAGCCGCATCCACGCCATTTTCTACCAGGAACCCATAATGCCGGGTGATGAATGGAGCGGGTCCGCAGAGGTAATAATCTGCATCTGTTTGTAATACGTCTGTTTTAATTTCGGATAGGTCCACCCAGCCGGTATGTTGTGCCTGTACTTCCGGCTGATCATAGAAAATATGGTGGTTAAAATTGGAATAGGAGCCAGCCAGTTGTGTGAGCCGTTCTTTGAAGGCATGTACGGCCTCGTTGCGGCATCCATGTACCCAGGTGATGGGCGTATCTGCCTGTTTGCCGGTAAGCGCTTCGAGCATGGCCATCAATGGTGTTTGACCCACGCCACCGCTGATAAATACCTTCGGACGGGATATATTTTCATTCAGGGTGAAGGTGCCTGCAGGAGCGGATAATTCTACAACGTCTCCTTCCCGGGTATGATCGTGGAGGCGGTTGGAGATCATTCCGTCGGGGTGACTGGCGCCTGTTTCCCTTTTTACTGAAATGCGGTAGTATTTTCCGTTGGGAGCACAGGAAATGCTGTACTGACGGGGTTGCCGGAGGTTCAGTTCAGGCAGGAATAACCGCAGGCTGATATATTGGCCTGGCATAAAATCCGCTACCGCGCCACCGTCGGCCGGATACAGGTAGAAGGAAGTGATTTCGGAGGATTCTTTTACTTTTTGTTTTACAATAAAAGGTTTCCACCCGGTCCATCCGGCGTTTTTACTCACCTGTTTTGTGTAAAGATGTTGCTCATGGCCTGTCATGATCGCTGCCAGTTGCTGGTAGGCTACGGCCCATGCCTCCAGCAGTTCCGGTGTGGCCGCATTTTCCAATACATCTGAGATAGCAGCCAGCAGGTGTTTGCCAACAATAGCATAGTGTTCCGGCCGGATATCGAGGCTGGTGTGTTTATGTCCGATGCTGTTTACCACCGGCATCAGTACTGCCGGATTTTCGATGTTCTCTGCATAGGCCAGTACTGCCATCGCTAATGCCATCTGTTGTTTTCCATTCTGCTGGTTGCCCATGTTGAATACGTGTTTCAGTTCCGGGTTATGGGTAAACATGCGTTGATAGAAATGGGTTGTCAGCAATACGCCATGCTCTCTGAGTACTGGTACCGTAGCTTTTACGAGCTGTTTTTGTTCCTGTGTCATCTTATTAAATTTTAAATAATAAAAGACTTTTTTATCCTTTATTTTTATAAAAAAAACTATTTGTTCAGGGTGAACTTCCCTTTAATCAGGCCCATATTGAATTTCCCGATGGAGGTATTGTTCAGCATATGCGTGATCTGGTTCCTGACTTTCTTAAAATCGTCGTGAAGGGGACATGGATTGCTTTCGGAGCAGTAGGTGAGGCCTAATCCGCATCCGGTGAATATTTCGTTGCCATCAACGGCCGTTACGATATCTGCGAGGGGCCGGTTGAGGGAGGCGGTATCAAAGTAAAAGCCGCCGTTAGGCCCTTTGGCGGACTGGATCAGTCCTTCCCGGCTGAGTTTCTGAAGGATTTTGGCAAGGAAGGGCTCCGGGGAATTAATATGGCCGGCAATTTCTTTTATGCCAACCCTGTAGCCTTCATGAGAGCGTTGCGCAACGTAGAAAACTGCGCGCATCGCATATTCACATGTTTTGGAAAAGACTGCCATATATCTCCTGGTGATTTAATTACGGCACAAAGATAGGTACGGAATAATAAAAGACAAAAATATCTTTTATTATTGCCGCCTGGAGCTTCGCTGCATTATCCGGAAACGGTGTATTTATTTTTATTGTTAAAATGACACTTATATTATGTAGCTTTCAGATATGATGCCTGACTGGGTCAATGATCTGCTGCTATGAAAAAATTTGTTATTCTCTTCCTGATTATTTATCCGGTGATATTAACAGGCCAGGCCCGTACTTTATCCAACGTTCCTGCCTCTCTTAATCCCGGGAATGTTACCGTCAATATTTTTGTTGAAGGTTATAACCCAAAGACAGATGCTTTCAGATATCTGAAGTTGAACTATTTCTCTGTCTATAATGGTATTACCACAACGATACCATGCGAATTAGACAGCGGCGGAAAATCCAGTGTTACTTTCTCCCTGGTATTACCACAGGAAATTATGCTGCTGATAGATGGTAGCTACTCTATGATGTATGCGGTGCCTGGTCAAACTGAAAATGTATACTTCGATCTGGCAGCATTCAAGGCAGGTAAAAAACTGTCTGCCGGGGAAACCGGCACCACATTTTTATCCCTTCGTTTCTCTGGTGGGTTGTCGCACTTTAACCAATACTTAAATGCTTTCTGGCCAAAGCTGCCAGCCATCATTCCTTACGACAACCAAAAGAGAATGATTGACTCGCTGGAGCAATCCGCTTATAAGTCCTGGCGCCTTGCCGTGATGAAAAGAATGCTGGATACCCTGGATGTGTTCAACCGGAACCAACGTACCAGCAATGATTTCCGGCAGGCGATGTCCCAGCACATACATTACTGGGCTGCGGAGGATCTGGTAAGGTATGGCTGGCTGCACCGGCAAGGGAAACGGGAGCCGCTGACCAAAGAATATTTTGATTTTTTAAAGGAAATTCCCATTAATAACACCAAAGCCCTGGTAACCGGAAAGTATGCTGCTTTTTTAAGGGAATATTTCGAAATGTGGATGGGACGATGGCAACTTATACCCATTGATGTAACAGACGCGCAATTATATGCCTTTCTTGAAACGAATGCCGGTCCGGTTTCGCAGGAAGATAAACGGGCGCTTAAAATGCCCAAAGCCAGCCGGAACCCGCCGCAGGAGGCATTGGTGTCGCAGCTTTATTCCCTGTATGAAGTTAATTACAAAAATTTCAGGAACAATTTAAATATCCAGACCTGGCTGGCGCGGGAGTTGCCTCCTGGTATCGGAACAGATATTCTGTTGGCGAGGGTAATCAGCAATTATTTAAATCAATTCCGGCAACCACTTCTGCCGCAGAACATGCAGCTTATGACCCGGCATATCGGTAATCAACCTGTTTGTGCATTGGTAAAACAGGATAATGAACAGCTTAAGCAGGAACTTGCGGGTACATTTTCGCATGAAGGGAATCAGGGTAGATTTAAGTTGCAACAGGAACAGCTCTATCAGAAACTGGTTACCCGTTACAGTGGAAAGGTGATATACATCGACTTCTGGGCTCCCTGGTGCGGGCCCTGTATGGGCGAAATGCCAGCCTCTATAGCAATGGCAAAAGAACTAAAAGGGAAAGATATAGTTTTTCTATACGTTGGAGTGGAGTGTGATCAAAACTTATGGGACACGACTGTGAAAAGAATGTTTGATGGCGGGGAGCATTATTATGCAGATAAGAATGAATCAGTGCTGCTGGAAGCGAAATTTAATTTTTCGGGCATACCCCGCTATGTGCTTATCGATAAAAAAGGAGCGGTGTCGGATGACAATGCCCCGGCGCCGGGACGATCGGCAATACTAAAAAGCAAAATTGACATTTTGCTTGAAAATAACCAATAGTGACATACTTTCAGGGATCATCAGGCATTATATACCCGGTGGTCCCTGAAAGTATATTGCTCGCTGCCTCAGGCATCCGGTATTTCCGGCTCTACCAGCTTCGCAAGTTTTTCCAGTGATTCCTGCCAGCCCAGGTAGCACATTTCCACCGGTATCACGGCGGGGATTCCTTCCTGGGTAATTTTTATTTCTGTTCCCGCGATCGTTTTCCGGAGCCACACAGAAGTGGTCATTTCTCCCGGCAGGTTGGGGTCGTCAAATTTATCAGTGTATTTTAAAAACTCATTGGGTTTGAGTTCCAGGTATGTTCCACCGAATGAATGGCTGTTGCCGGTGGTGAAATTCTGGAACGACATTTTGAAAGCACCGCCTACTTTTGCCTGCTGCTCATGAACGGTACAAAGAAATCCGTAAGGAGGCAGCCAGGAGGCGATTGCAGTGGATTCAGTAAATGCGCGGTATACCTTTTCGGGAGATGCTTTAAGAACCCGGTGGAGTGAAACAGTATTGTTTGACATATGGAATAATTTTGTTCCTACTCATCTGGCTTTTCGGTTTCGCCCGTTTTTAGAGTGGTTGCTGCTCCACTGGTATTTATCGTTGACATAACAAAGATGGTAAGAAAACCAGATTCAGAGGCAGGCTATATACGACAATTTAAAGGGTGGTTTGCGACCCGTTTATGTCGCAGGTTATTTTTTAACGCCTATCGGTTATCTTTGACCACCAGTGATTTTTCTTTGGAAAGAAATAATAATGAGTATTGATATGTTTTTTGTCAGTGAGATAAAACAAACCAGGCCACCGGTGTTTAAAACACCGTTACAGCAACTGGTATATGAAATGTTGGAGGAGAGAGGGGTGAAGTATGAGCGGGTCGACAATGATCCTGCTATTACGATGGAAGACTGTATCAGGATAGATGAGCGGCTGAACATGAAAACGGTAAAAACGCTTTTTCTCTGCAACCGGCAGCAAACAAATTTTTATTTAGTGGTTACTACCGCCGGGAAGCCTTTTAAAACAAAAGACCTGAGCGCAGCGTTGGCGATTTCCCGCCTGTCCTTTGCGCCTGTTGAATTACTGAAATCAATGCTGGGAACAGATATAGGTGCAACCACCATATTCGGGCTGATGCTGGATGAGAAAATGGAGGTACAGCTGGTGATCGATAATGATATACTGGCAGAAGAGTGGTATGGTTGCAGCGATGGCACTACCACCAGTTACCTCAAACTGGGTACAGCCTGGGTGATAAACGACTTTATTCCTTCTACCGGGCATACGCCAAAATTGGTACAGCTATAGGATGCCGGTACTGCTTTTTTTAAAGAGAAATATTGTTCGCATAGCCGGTAACGTTAGTTAACATACCATAAGGGCGCCCTTATGGTATGTTAACTAACGGAAATCAGGGTTGCTTATATTCCCCGTCCGTTACATGTTCCAGCCAATCTACCACTTTGCCGTCCAGGTTTTCCTGTATGGCTATATGGGTCATACCGTTGGAAGCCGAAGCACCATGCCAGTGTTTCTCGCCAGGTTCAAACCATACTACATCACCCGGGCGTACTTCTTCCACAGGGCCGCCTTCACGTTGCACCCAGCCAAGGCCGGCTGTAATGATGATGGTCTGACCCAGGGGGTGCGTATGCCAGGCCGTTCTTGCACCCGGCTCAAAAGTGACCATGGCCGCGGCGGCCCGGCGGGCATTGTTCGCGTCAAATAAAGGATCAATGCGTACAGCCCCGGTGAACCAGTCGGCTGGTCCTTTGGCAGAGGGCTTGGACGCTATTCTTGTTATTTCCATTACGAGGCATTTTTCAAAGAGTTCATGTCGATCACAAAGCGGTATTTCACATCACCTTTCAGCAAACGTTCATAGGCTTCGTTGATTTGCTGGATATTGATCATTTCAATATCCGCGGTAATATTATGTGCTCCACAAAAATCCAACATTTCCTGCGTTTCAGCAATGCCGCCGATCATTGAACCGGAAAAACTTTTGCGGCCCATGATCACACTGAAGGCGGCAACCGGCAGCGGATGCTCAGGGGCGCCTACTAATGCCAGCGAACCGTCTACCCGCAGCAGGTTCAGGTAAGCATTGATATCATGCTCCGCAGATACGGCGTCCAGGATAAAGTGCAGTTTGCCCCTGTAGGCGGCCATCTGCTCTTCATCTTTGGACAGCACCACTTCGTTGGCGCCCAACCGTTGGGCTTCTGCGAACTTTGATGCGGAAGTGGTAAAGGCTACCACATGTGCGCCCATGGCTTTGGCTATCTTTATGCCCATATGACCCAGGCCGCCGATACCCACAATACCCACTTTTTTTCCGGGGCCTATGTTCCAGTGACGCAGGGGAGAATAGGTGGTGATGCCGGCGCATAGTAATGGCGCTGTTGCGGCCAGGTCAAGGTTTTCTGGTATGCGCAATACATAGTTCTCATCTACCACAACACTTTCTGAGTAACCGCCAAAAGTAGGCGTATCCAGGTATTTATCGGGCGAATTATAGGTTTGGGTGGGGCCCGGCTCACAGAACTGTTCCAGGCCTTCCTGGCAGTACTGGCATTCCCGGCAGGAGTCAACCAGGCAACCTACACCCACTACATCTCCGACCTTGAATTTGGTCACATGATCGCCTACACGAACAATCCTGCCTACGATCTCATGACCCGGAACACAAGGATACACGGTGAAATGCCATTCATTACGCGCCGTGTGCAGATCGGAGTGGCAAACCCCGCAATAAAGAATATCGATCTCCACGTCGTGCGGAGTCGTTGTTCTTCGCCTGATGTCAAGCATGTTCAATGGCGCTTCCGCTGCCGGTGTGCCATATGCTTTTACTGATGTGGTACTCATAATTTTTATTTGAAATTAATGACTGCTTCAGATTTTAGTAAAAAAGGTGGACATGCCTTATTAGGAAATTGTTTTGATCAACCTGGCCGGCACCCCGCCTGCCACCGTGTTGTCAGGAACATCCCTGCTGACTACCGCGCCTGCTGCCACCACTGCGTTTTTACCGATGGTAACAACGGGCAGAATGGTGGCGCCCGCGCCGATCCAGGCGTTCTTTTTTATTAAAATGGGTTTACACAACATGCTCCGGCGGTCTGCCGGGTTGAGCGGGTGATTTTCCGTAATGAGATTCACTTTTGGCCCGATGAGTACATGGTCTTCCAGGGTAATGCCGCCCATATCCAGGAAAGAACAGGCATGATTTATAAACACATTTTTGCCAATTTTGATAAAGCGGCCGAAGTTGGTATAGAAGGGTGCGAATATGGCGGTGCTTTCATCCAGCGTAGTACCAATAATTTCGCTGAGTTTTGCTCTTATCTCCTCTACGCTGGCAGCAGCATTGAGTGCCGGCGACAGGGCCAGTGTTCGGTTAACCACTGCATCCACTTTGAAAAATTCCGGGTCATCCAGCGCGACGGGCTCCCCGGCTTGTAGTCTCTCGAAAATATCTTTCATCACGCAAAGGTAGGATGGGCCGTCCCTTTGCTGTTTATGACTATCAAACCAATAGTTAAGAATTTCAAACTTCCAGGCTGCGCAATGAGGTTGGGTTGGTACCGGTCATCCTTTTAAAGTAATTATTAAAATAGCTGGGATATTCGAAGCCCAATGCATAAGCAATATCAGCAATGTTCCAGTCGGTATGCTGTAGCAGCGCCTTCGCCTCGCTGATGATCCGTTCAGCAATATGTGCAGTGGTGGGCTTACCAGTCACTGTTTTTACCGCGCGGTTGAGGTAATTAACGTGCAGGGCGAGATTTTGCGCATAGTCCTGTGCCGTTTTCAATTGAAGCGGCTTATCCGGGCTTTCAATGGGGAACTGTCGTTCCAATAACTCAAGGAAAACAGCGGTGATCCGGCTGGCGGCGTTCTTATGCTGATCAAAGTTTTCAGAAGGCTGCATTTTCATGGCTTCATGCGCGATCAGGTTGATATAATTGCGGATCAGGTCATCTTTAAAGATATAACTGCTCTGCTGTTCCCCGATCATCTTCTGGAAAATGGTATTGAGAAAAATCCGCTGCGCGTCGGTGATGGTCAGGATAGGGGTGCCACCTATCTTGAAAAATGGCGACTGCTGCAGGATATCCGCGCGTTCTGAAACATTCAGGAATTCTTCTGAAAATAAACAGGTATAGCCTACGTAGGTGGTCGACAGGGTTTCCCAGGAATAGGGAATGTGCGGGTTGCCAAAGAACAGCACCGTACCTTCCGCATGGAAGCTCCGGTCGGCATAATGAATAATGCTTTTGCCCGTGGTCAGGCAAATCTTATAAAAATCCTTCCGGCTGTAAAAGCGGGTAGCCTGACTATCATCCTCAATCTGGAAGGCATTAAAGCCTTTTAGTTTGAGATCGTTATTGAATGCGGATACCGAACGTGCCTGGCCTTTTTTCATCTTACAAAATTAAGAAAATCAAGACATGGTGCCAACTTGAATCCGGTATCTGCCTGGCCAACGCTGCAATTATTTCCCCAAGTACTACGAATATGGATCGTAACCAGTCAAATATGCCTTGCCTCTCCGCGGAATTGCTCCTGCCGCCTAATTTTAAGGCAGATTTAAAATCTAATAACATGAAACAGTTAGAAAAATTGGTTACCAAAAAGGTAGCATCTCCGGAAACGGTGAAAGGCGGCAGAGCACTCGCCCTTGAATTCTTCCTCGAAGACCAGGAAAGAACCACGGAAAACCATGCTTCGTGGAACGGTCAGCACTATGTAACTGATACCCGGAATGATCCTAACAAGTAATCCCAAACGTAAAACCTCTAAAAATTAAAAACTATGGAAAAGTTGAAAAAACTGAATGCAAAGAAAATTGAATCCCTGGAAACGATTAAGGGCGGAAAACTAGCCCTCGTGAGCGAGCTGGCTGATTCCGGCGATGGCGCAGGTACCACCATTCACTCGCCTACCCATTATTCAGGACCGGATGTTTACATCTGCGACCACAAACGCGACTAGTAATAAACATCTCCTTCCGCCATTGTTATGTCCGGAAACTACAGAACTGCCGGTGATTGCCGGCAGTTCTTACTACCAGTAATCAACTGTACACCATGTCTCAACAGATCCTTATATTAAGTCAATCGCACCTGGAAGGCACCACGGATCATGTTTGCCAGTGGATGGACCATTTGCGGATACCCTACCTGCGGGTTAATGGGGAGGACTTCTTCGATATTCAAAACCTGGATGATCTGCCAGGCAACAATGAAATTGCCGCTGTCTGGTACCGGAGAAAGATCAGCAGCTTTCCTGTAAAATACCGTCTTAAACAAGCAGACTTTAATACGGAGTACACACTTAAACGATTCCTGGTAGATGAATTCAACGGCCTTCATTCCCTCTTGTTTTTTACCATTGACCGCCATAAGTGGCTCAATGACCCCATCTCCGAAGATAACCTGAATAAACTGCATGTGTTGAGCCTTGCCCGTCAATGCGGGATTAACATCCCTTTTACGGAAGTGGTGACCACCAAAGCTGCAATTATACATTTGCTGGATAAGTGCAACGAGCTAATCGTAAAGCCTGTCAGCGAATGTATTTTTGTAGAAGACGCTGATGGCGAAAAGTACAAGATGCTCACCAAAACCATCAACAAAGCCAATCTTCACCTGGTACCAGAGAAATTTTTCCCCTCGCTGGTACAGGAGAAGATTATCAAGAAGTTTGAGATACGCACGTTTTACCTGGATGGCGAGTGCCATTCGATGGCTATTTTTTCGCAAAACAACCGGAAAACAAAAGATGATTTCCGGAACTACGATAACCAGCGGCCAAACAGGACAGTGCCCTATAAACTACCAGCAGATCTGGAACTTAAGCTGAATCAGCTGATGAAAGCACTGCGGTTCCGCACAGGTTCTATTGACCTGATGGTAGATATGCAGGGAAACTACCACTTCCTCGAAATTAACCCCGAGGGCCAGTTCGGCATGGTGTCTTACCCCTGCAACTATTACCTGGAAAAGAAGTTAGCATTGTTGCTGCATAAAAATAGCGCTCATGAAAAAGAAATTCACCAGTAAACTGAAAGAGAAGAAGGGATTGCCGCTGTCGCTGTATTTCCTGGACCAGGATAACCAGCAGCAAACCTATCCCATCCTCAAATTTGAAAAGGCCCCGAAAATAAATTCCGGAGGATTTGAGCTTTTCAATTTTTATAAAGTGATCTCCAAATTCTGATAATGGAATATTTAAATCTATACGCAAACTGCCGGCTCGTGAAGGGAGCCCGTATGTCGCTGCTCTGCGATCTGCAAATGCGCAGGTTTTACCATATCCCGAACGATACCGCCGATGTGTTCCTCTTCCTGCAACAGCATTCTATCGACGAATGCATGGCCCATTACGGGGAAGATAATCGTAAAACCATTATGGGTTACATTAATTTTGTGCTGAGCAAAGAACTGGGATTTACGGACGACCGGCTGCTACCGGAACTGATACCGCTGGATCTCAGCTGGGACAGGTACTCAGCAATCACCAACGTAATTATTGAGTATAATGAAGCTATCGATTATTCCGGCCCTTTTTTCCGCGAGCTGTTCGACCTGCATGTACAGGCACTGGAAATCAGGTGTTACGGGAAAATAGCGTTGGATAAGATCCGCGAATTACTGGAAGTGTTCAACGGCACAACGCTAAAGTTCATCAAACTGGTGCTGCCGTATGACGATATGCTGGACCTGCCAACGCTGGATAAACTGGTAAAAAAATATCCGCGCGTGAAGTCGCTGCTGATTCATTCAGCACCGGTTGATAAGCCGGAGAAAATATTCGAAGGTTCGGTGCCCGTAATTTTCTTCAGCAATCATATCAATTCCTGCCTGGCCTGCGGTGAAATCCGCTCCAGCTACTTCGTTTCAAACATGGAACTGTTCACCGAGAGCCAGCATCATAATACCTGCCTGAACAGAAAGCTGAGCATAGATCTGAACGGATATATCAGGAATTGTCCTTCACTGCCGGATAACTTTGGGCATATAACAAACACACCGCTGCAGGAAGTATTGGACAATCAGGCATTTCACCGGTATGGAAAAATCCGTAAAGATGAAATAGCGGTTTGTAAAGATTGTGAGTTCAGACATGTATGCACCGATTGCCGGGCTTACGTGGAAGATCCACAGGATATTTATTCCAGGCCGCTTAAATGCGGGTACGATCCGTACAGTAACACCTGGGAGGACTGGACGGAGAATCCGTTGAAGCATGCTGCCATTGCCTGGTATGGGCTGGGAGAGACAATAAACTAATATGAAACTGAAAGCATTCCCTTTTTATATGCAGCCGGACAGGAAGGATTGCGGTCCTACCTGTATAAAGATCATCAGCAAGCATTACGGCCGGCTGACCGATATTCAGACTATCCGGTCGCTGGCGGAAACCACGCGGGAGGGGAGTTCTTTGCTGGGATTGTCTGCCGCAGCGGAGAGGCTGGGTTTTAAGTCCCTGGCGGTAAAGATAGATTTTATTACGCTGTTGGAAGAGGCGCCACTGCCCTGCATTTGTCATTGGGGACAGCAACACTTTATTGTTGTTTACAAAATAAAAAAGTCAGGACCGGATACATTCGTGTATGTTTCCGATCCTGCTTACGGATTGATAAAATATACGCAACAGGAGTTTATAGATGGCTGGATAGGAAAAGGGAAGCAGGAGCGCGACGAGGAGGGGATTGTCCTGCTGCTGGATCCGGGTCCTGCATTTTATGAAGCAGATGCAGCAACACCGCGGAGCAGGAAGGATTTCTCTTTCCTCTTCGGTTATTTCTTCAGATACAAAAAGCTGATCGCCCAGCTGGCAATAGGTCTCTTTGCGGGCAGCCTGCTGTCGCTTATCTTCCCCTTTCTGACGCAAAGCATTGTAGACATAGGCATCCAGAACCACGACCTGAACTTTATTTACCTGGTATTACTGGCACAGGTGATGTTGTTTATCGGGAGAATGGGAATAGAAGTAATCCGGGGTTGGATTTTGTTACATCTCTCCAGCCGGATTAATATTTCCATTGTGTCCGACTTCTTCATAAAACTGATGAAACTGCCTATCAGCTATTTTGATACCCGTATGACCGGCGATATTATGCAGCGTATCAATGATCACCACCGGATAGAACAACTGTTGACCAATTCTTCGCTAAATACCTTGTTCTCGTTGGTGAACCTGGTTATTTTCAGCGTGGTGCTGTTGCTGTATGATTACCGCTTATTCCTGATCTACCTGTTGGGCGCTATCTTATCAGTAGGATGGATATCTTTTTTTCTCAGGAAGAGAAAGGAGCTGGACTATAAACGTTTCTCGCAGGTATCACAGGAGCAGAGTAAAGTGATTGAACTGGTGAATGGCATGCAGGAAATCAAGATGCATAATGCAGAGCGGCAGATGCGCTGGGGCTGGGAATTTATGCAGGTGAAACTGTTTAAGATCCAGATCAGGTCATTGTCGCTGGAACAATGGCAAACGGTGGGCTCCAATTTTATCAACCAGATGAAAGACATCTTTGTCAGTTTTCTTGCGGCAAAACTGGTACTCGATGGTAACCTTACCCTGGGAATGATGCTGGCGGTGCAATACATCATTGGCCAGCTGAATGGCCCGCTGATGCAGCTGATGGACTTTGTCAAACAAATGCAGGACGCAAAAATATCGTTGGAAAGGCTGGGAGAGATCCACGATAAGGAGGATGAAGAACGTACTGATGTGCAAACGATGATAGAAATACCGGAGCAGGATATTGCATTGAATAATGTGTCTTTCCGGTATGTAGGTGCCGGTGCGCCGGTGTTCGAGCACCTGAGCCTGCGTATACCATACCGCAAAACCACTGCCATTGTAGGCGCCAGCGGCAGCGGTAAAACAACCCTGCTGAAACTGCTGATGAAGTTCTACGAGCCGGGCGAGGGTGAAATTAAAATCGGGAATGTACAGTTGCAGAATATTTCTGCGCGGTACTGGCGCGATCAATGTGGCGTGGTCATGCAGGAAGGGTACGTATTCAATGATACCATCGCAAAAAATATTGCCATAGGGATAGATGATATAAACCGGCAACAACTCCGCAAGGCCGTGGATGTGGCATGTATCCGCGATTTTGTGGAAAGCCTGCCATTAAGTTACAATTCGAAGATCGGGAATGAAGGCATTGGCATCAGCGGCGGGCAGAAGCAGCGGCTCTTTATAGCCAGGGCCGTATACAAATCGCCGGAATATATATTTTTTGATGAGGCCACCAGTGCGCTGGATGCCAATACAGAAAAAGCGATCATGGGCAACCTGGAACAGTTCTTAAAAGGAAAAACGGCGGTGATCATTGCGCACCGGTTGTCAACCGTGAAAAATGCCGATAAGATCATTGTACTGGATAAAGGAAAAGTAGTGGAAGAAGGAAGTCATGATGAACTGGTATCGCTCAGGAAAGAGTATTACCGGCTCGTAAAAAATCAACTGGAACTTGGAAACTAAAAAGGATATCTTAGACACTATTCAACTGCACTCAGAAGGGGTGCAGGACATTCTTACACAGCCACCGCATTGGATGGTCCGCTGGGGGAATACCACCATATTTTTTATACTGCTGCTCATTTTAGTGATGAGCTGCGTGATAAAGTACCCGGAATTTGTTCCTTCTGCCGTCATCATTTCCTCCCGGAATCCGCCGGAGAAGCTGGAAGCCAGGATCAATACCAAAGTAGAGGAAATATTTGTAACAGACCATCAGCCGGTTTCCTGTGGGCAGATACTGATGGTGCTGCAATCCACTGCCGACTACAAGGACGTGATCCGGTTGAGGGCTATTGTTGATTCGCTGGGTAACAAAGGAGTGGAGCACTTCCCACTTGGTGAAGTAGCGGGGTTCAAACTGGGAGAGATCCAGGCGGACTACAATGCCTTTGCCCGCGCGTTGACCGACGCACAACTTTATACCACTTTGCAGCCTTATTCCCCGGATTATGCAGCAGCCAACAAGAGCCTGGCGGAATCACGCAGCAGGATACGTACGCTGCAGCAGCAAAAAAGTCTGGAGCAAACGAAGTATGAGCTGTCTAAAAGGGAATTCGACCGGTACCAGGAACTGTTTAAAGAAAGGGTTGTTTCTGCATCGGAAATGAACCTGGAAAAAATGAAATTTCTGCAGGCAGAACAGAGCCTGGAAAACATCAGTCTTGCGATATCCCAGCTGCAGGAAGGTATGCTGGGCATTGAAAAGACCCGGAGCGGGGCAACCATCAATGCACAAAAAGATAAGATCAATTTAACAGCGCAGACCGGACAACTATTTGAGCAACTGAGAAAATCACTCAACGCCTGGGAACAGAACTACCTGCTTACCTCTTCAGTGGCCGGTGTAGTGGGCTTCCAGCAGTTCCTGGGAAAGAACCAGTTTGTGAAAACAGGAGACATCCTGTTGTCCGTGATGCCGGATGATAAAGATATGCTCATCGGCGGATTACGGGTGCCAGCCACCAATTCAGGCAAGGTAAAGGTGGGACAGAAAGTGCTGCTGAAACTGGACAACTATCCTTACCAGGAATTTGGTATGGTGGAAGGCCGGGTGAAAAATATCGCCAATGCACCGGATAAAGATGGCAATTATTATGTGAATGTCATTTTGCCGGAAGGGCTTCAAACATCTTTCCATAAAACCCTTCCCTTTGATAAAGAATTAAAAGGCAACGCTGAAATAGTTACGCAGGACCTGCGGCTGATAGAAAGATTCTTTTACCAGCTGAGAAAGCTGCTGCGGTTTGAATAAAAGTTACACGCCCCTTGATGGGGGCGTATAACTGTGCTATACCTGTCTGGGCGCATTATTCCTGTTAAAGAACAATATGAAAATGGCCAGCAGGCAACTGAACGCACCAAACAGGTAAACGGCTTTATAATCATACCAACCTGCAATGATACCGGCAATAGGGCCCGACAGTCCCAAAGAGAGATCAAAGAATGCGGCATAAGCACCTAATGCTGTTCCCCGTATTTGCGGTGCTACCTTTTTGATCACCAGCACACCTAATGCAGGAAATATCAGGGAAAAACCAATGCCGGTCAGGCTGCATCCCGCTATTGCCATCACTTCTGACGAGGCAAATCCAATCAAAAGCTGTCCTGTGGCCTGCACCATTAAAGAAACCAGCGCAACTTTATATCCGCCATACTTATCAGGGAAGGAAGAAAAAAATACCCGGGTAAGTACATAGCACGCCCCGAAGGCCATGAAAGCCATAGAGGGATCGCCCCAATGTTTTTCAGTGAACAGCAAGGAAATGAAGGAAGAAATGCAGGCGAATCCTATGGATGAAAATGCCAATCCCAAACCCTGTTTGCCAATCAGGTTTATTACTTTGTAGAAAGGTGTCCTGATATGCGAGGCATCTACAGGTAAAGCCGGCAGCTTGATGGTGGGGAGCCAGGCAACAACCGGCAGCAATGTGATGACGGCAAAAACATACCCTGTTCCAAAGGACCTTTGCATCCAGATGGCCACCGGCGCACCTATAGCAATGCCGGCGTACATGGCAATACCATTCCAGGTCATTACCTTACCGGACCTTTCCTGGCCCACCAAACCTATTCCCCAGGTTAATGCGCCCGTCACCGACATGCTTTCTGATATGCCGTGAACAATCCGCGATACCATTAAAAGTCCTAATGCCAATGCGGCGTTCCGGCTGTTGGCTGCAGCTATACTATATAAAACACCGGAGAACATTACAAGCAATATACCGCTAAGGGTACTCGTTTTTGCGCCTTTTGTATCCGTGGTTTTCCCTGAATATGCCCTTGTCAGCAAGGTAGCCAGTGATTGCAATCCTATGACCAGGCCAACAACCAGGTTACTGAATTTTAAATCATTTTTTACAAAACCGGGAAGTATTCCCAAAGTCATTCCGATGGTAAGATAAATAGCGAATACTGATATGATAACAGGGGTTATCAGGGTAGCTATTGGTTTTTTCTCTGTCATTTTGTATCGTATTATTAATTTAAATTTTACGGATACAAAATTAAACGGCATCGAAGCAACGGCTGGTAGCCATCTAATGGCTATGATTGGACAATTAATGGTTTTTGATCCGGAACCCGGTGGCGGTCATTCCCGTGTTCTTCTTAAAAAAGCGGGAGAAATATGCATGGTCTTCATACCCTAATTCGTAAGCGACCTGTTTTATATCTAAAGAGGAATAGAACAGCAAACGCTTGGCTTCCAGCAGGATTTCCTGGTGAATCCAATGACTGGCGGCGAATCCGGTGACTTCTTTTACTATTTCGTTCAGGTAAAGGGGAGTGATGTTGAGCAGTGACGCATAGGCCTTCACCTGTTTTAGTTCTTTACATTTTGTATTGACCAGTTGTTTGAAACGGAGAACGGTATTGTACTTTTGCCCGCCAACCAGGCTCAGGGTGTTTTGTGACTGTATTATTTTTGAAGCGATCATTCCCGCCAGCGTTGCTGTCAGGGAGCTTATTAAGTTTTTTTGAAGTGGTAATGATGGCTGATGAAGGAGATCTTCAAACAAAGGCATTATTTTAAAAACCGCATCCTCCTTTTGAACCGCCACCGACTGACGGGCATTAAGATAAGTGTCGAATATTCCCCGGATCTGCGTGGATATTTGCCCGTTGTCCACAAATACTAACCAGCCCTCGCAGTTTTTATAGCTGATATATCTATGCACCTGACCGGGGGCAACAAAGCTTATGGAGGGTCCTTTCATGATGACTTCCGTAAAATCCAGCTCCCATAAAAAGCGTCCCTTCAGTTGAATGATGAACATATAATGGTCGTCCCTATGCGGGATTTGCACGGTTTGGTCCAAACTTTTCATCAGCTCTATTTCAACGCCTGCTGGCGCTAGTTGCTCCTGGTGTAATAAAATTGCGTTCCTGGCCATTATGGTTTGATGCTAAGTTTTCTTCCGGTAAAAATACAGATAATAGAAAATATCTTATCCCTTATCTGAAAAGGGAAGCAGGTGCAAATATTGGATCAGGCGCTACGGATATGGGATGAAAGCTACTGGATATTTACCAGGCCGGTTATTGAACGTTTTAAATTATATATTTAGAGAATAATCATTATAAAACCGGGGAAGAAAAAGAAGAACCGTTTATATTTATGTTTTTTTGTGCAGCTAAATTTACATCATTGATGAATGCAAGAGCCGCCTTTGCGGTTATTTCGGTTTTGACCCTGCTTTTTATTGCCTCGTGCAAGGATAAAGAAAAGCCGGGGAAGGATCAGGGAAATGCCCTTCCTGCAGCGCCCCGGAAAGATTACCTGTCCCTGATCATCTCCCTGGATACACTGTCATCTGCCGGAATGAAAAGCGCGACTTACCGGGAAGACAGCCTGCTGCGGCACACCGCTGACAGCAATGTGAACCCATTTTATCATTATTTCAGGGGAAGATATTATAACCTGGAAAGACAACGGGACAGCGCAATAGCCGAGTACAAGAAGATGGCCGGACCAAAGGGCGATGTGGAAGTGGAGCTGCTGAAAACCTACAGCCTCCTGGACAACAGCACCGCCAACGGCACTATGGTAGAAGGGGCTTTAATGAATGACATACTGGCCGCCATGAAAAAAGCGGAAGGCGCCCATAGCAGGCTGACCTATCGCTTTTACGACCTGATGGCCAAAGCTTATTACCAGAACCACAACGAAAAAGAATCACTGGAATATACCGAACGCTATTATAAAAGCCATCCTTACAAATCCCATCCCGTAATCCGGCAACGGTATTATGATATTTCTTTCATGCTGGCCTCCAGGGGGGATGATTATGATAAAATGCTGCTGTATAATGTACAGGCGCGTGACCTTGCGAAAAGCATCGGCGACAGCATGGCAATTGCACGGTCTTACGATAACCTATCACAGGTATATGCCCGCCAGGGGCAATCTGAAAAGGGCCTTGAATGTAGCAAGATCTTCTTTAATTATTTAAAGAAAACCAATAACCTGCAGGCATATGCGTATAATAATTTAGCTACCAGTTTTATCCGTAATAACCAGCTGGATTCGGCGATCCACTACTATAAAGAGGCTATTGCCCTTGCCAAAAAGAGGGAAAATGGGAAAGAAGATCCCAATTATTACAAGGGACTTATTGAGGCGTATAAAAAGAAAGGCGACTACGCAGAAGCCATGGAGACAGCGGATTACGCCTTTTCCGTAGAAATAGATCATATTAAACAGATAGAAGCAGTTAAAGTAGCGGAGATACAGACAAAATATGAAGCAGAGAAAAAGGACCGGAATATCGCTGAGCTAAGCAGCCGAAATGCGTTGAATGAAAAGGTGATCCGCCAGCAGAGATGGACGCTGGCATTGGCATCGCTGGTATTCATTGGCATACTTTTATTCTTCTATATAATTCACCGGCAATACCGGTTGAAAGAAAAAAATAAAATGCTCCAATTAGAGAACAGCCGCCTGAACATCGAGCAAAAATTACTACAGGCACAGCTAAACCCGCATTTTATTTTTAACTCCATCGCCAACCTGCAAAGCCTGGTCGCTTCCGGCGATACAAAAGAATCTGTCCGTTACCTCTCAGCATTTTCAGGGCTGTTGCGCAGTGTGCTGGAACAAAGCAGGAGGGATTTTATCAACCTGGAAGAAGAAGTCACCTCGCTGAAAAATTATCTTCAGCTGCAGCAGATGCGTTTCGCAGGGATCTTCGATTACCAGGTAACGGTAGCAGCGGATCTTTATCCTGAAGATATACTGATTCCTCCTATGTTAGTGCAACCATTTGTTGAAAACGCCATAGAGCACGGGTTCAGGAATATTCAATACAAAGGCATGCTCAGGGTATCATTCAGCGCGGAAAACAACCAGGTTATCATCCTGGTGGATGATAACGGCAAAGGCCTTACCAGTAAGGAGGAGAACCCGCAAAAGAAAAGGTCGCTTGCCGGAATTATCCTTAAAGAAAGACTGGAGGCGCTTTTCAAATCCAACGGACAGGAAGCGAACTTCAATATTGAAAATAAAGACAATAACGGAACACATGGTGTTACCGTGCGTATTGTAATACCGGAAATTAAAGACTAAACCAGAAAATAATCATACATGAAGCTTTATATTCTTGAAGATGAAGCGCTCATATTGAAGCACCTTTTACAGGTCGTTCAAGGCATTCCCTTTGTAGAGGTCATAGGGAATTCACCCGAGGTGGCCCAGGCGGTGAGGGAAATACCCGCCTTGAAACCAGACATTATTTTGGCTGATATCCGGCTGAAAGACGGCGACAGCTTCCGGCTATTTCATGAAATAGGGAATGAAGGCTTCCAGGTTATTTTCCTTACGGCCTATGATCAGTATGCCATACAGGCGCTCAATATGGGGGCTTTCGGATACCTGTTGAAACCGATAGACGAAGCCGCTTTAACGGAAATGCTGAAAAAATGTTTCCACCAGCGGAAGCAGGAACTTATTGACCAGCAGCAGCTGGAAATAGCCCGGCAGCATTATTTGGCACAGGGCGGAACAGTGCCCAGGCGGCTTGCATTGAAAAGCATTGAATATATAGAAATTGTTTCGATAGAAGATATTATGTACTGCAAGAGCGACAAGGGATATACGACCTTCTACCTGAAGAACAAGCGCGAAATCCTTGTGTCGAAGGGCCTGAAGGACTATGAGGGTTTACTGTTGCCCGCCGGCTTCCTGAGGTGCCACCAGTCTTACCTGGTTAATTTCCACTATGTGGAAAAGTACTACAGGGAAGGATATTTAAAAATGCAAAACAATGAACAGGTACCAGTTTCCAGCCGGAAGAAGGAGGAAGTGCTTAATTATCTGGAGAATATTTCTTAGGCAGGGAGGATATTGAAGAGTAGGAAAAGATATCTGTCATTTTCAACGATTTCTCATTAACCTGAATATCCCGGCTGGAATGTCTTTTCCTGCTGAGGCAGGAGATAGGTTAAGATAGTTTACCGGTATCGTGTCTTTATCTGTTTCGGTAAGCAGCACTTTTCCTGATCGCTGAATATTCTTCATAACCGGGTGATTCACCTCATCTTTTTCGATGATACCATTGTTATTCAGACCCATTTCAATAGCATTCCCTGTAATTAAAGAGTTGGTGAAGGTATATTGGGCTTTGTAGTCTTTCATACTTATCCAGAAGCAATTATTATTTGCTATAATATTATCTCTGAAAACAAAATCTGAATATTTTCCGAACCATATGGCCCCTTCGTAAGCCCCATATATAATAGAATTGGTCAGGGAAAACCCTGTTACAGATAAGAATAACAAAAGTGCGTTCCTGCATTCATAAAATACACAATGGCTTACTTTGATACCACTGCCTTGCGCGAAAATGGCGCCCTGTATTGGCGCTGAATTCTTACTGCCTACAAAATAGCATTGCGAAATTTCCATGTCTTTTAGTTCAGGCCGGTGGCGCTCGATTGCATAATAGTAAACAACAGAAGGATGGGTGTTACCCAGGAATTTCAATCCCCTGAAGCAGGTGTTATTGCGTTCAACCTGGAAGCCGATGCAATGATCAAAGCTCCCGTAGTTTTTATTGTTGGGAGAAACAGATTGTATAACCGGCATTTTGGAGGGCAGCCAACCGGTGTCATCGGGCAAGATGGATGCCTCTATGGTGTATTTCCCCGTATCTGTTGGGTTAGAAGACTGTAGCACCAACTGTTGCGTGAGAGTATACAGGCCGGGAGCAAGCTTGATGGTAACCGCCTCCTTTCCGGTGAAACCATTGGCCAGGGCAATCGCTTTTTCAAGGCTTGCCAGTGGATCTCCTATTGTTCCTGTTGCGTTGTCCCTTCCTTTTGCAGGGTCAACGAATACTGTTTGGCCTGTTGATGTGTTTAGCTGAATGACGCATAGGAAACATAAAGTAATGATAAGTTTGTACATGGTCGCCGGAGTTAGATTCATATAAGTTCTTGGTTCATATGAAAGGTACTATTTCCCCGTTAGCGCGGTTGTTCAAGGCAGGATCAAGTTTGTGCAAGTTCGTTCAAGCGGATAATTTATTAGCTGACACCATTTTGAATTACTCCTGAACATCTTTCTTTCCTTTACCTAAAATCAGATGTCCCAATAAAAAATCAAACAGGTAATGGTCATCAGCATCTTTTTGAGATACAATAGATAATCCTGTTGTTCCTTTGGTGAAGTCTGTTTTATAAGAAAGGACTAATTGATCCTTTTCCATAATTGACCATTGCCAAAGCGGCGTATCATTAAAGACAAGTTTAAATTGCCGGTTTTGATATTCGAAATTGAAGTTTAATGAAAACGGAATACTTTTCAGCTTCAAAACAGGTTCGCCTGACGCTAGTATTTTAATATTGTTACGGCTGAAAAGGCCGAAGGAATGCTCAATACTATATTCATTTTGAAGAATATTGAAAGTTGTAGGCTCTTTAAGCCAGTCATCTCCTCTTTGATATGTCCCAATTTCTTCGCCATTAACTAAAAACACAAATTTACCTTCGTTAATCTGGTTCCATTGCCTTTCCATAAATAGTATATATGATCGTAATTATGCCTGTGATTCAAAGCATCACTTTTTCTCTTTCGTCACACTGGTAGTGTTGGTAGTGCTCTGAATATATGCATTAATGTCGTTATTAAAATCAGCCCGGTGTACCAGGTTGTAATGCCTTCCTGCGGGGAACATTTGTGAGATGCCGATAATGTGGTTTTCTCCAACTTTCCAGATCCCTTTACGTCCCTGGAAGGCGGCTGTGGTGGCGCTGTTATGCATGTGATCATTACGGTCGGCCCTGGCAACTTGCTTGCTGGGTTCATAAATAGCAGGCTTGGTTTCCCAGTATTTTTTCAGGTTTATGATGTCAGTCACCAGGTCTTTCCTGTATTCGAGGTTGTTAGCATTTTGAGGCGTTGCCAATCCGTCCATTTTAGCCTGGCAGCCGGTCCATACCTGGTTAGTTATCATTTGATGGAGGGCGAGTCCTTCATCTTCGCTCAGCGTTTCCACCTCCTCCTGGTACAGGGTTTTTACGGTATTCATCGTTTTCCAGATACCGCGTACGGCCATCAGGAAGGGCATATCCCCATCATTGGTGGTTTTTATTACTTTTACGATATCACTTGAATAGAGATGGTAGAAGAATTTTAATCGTAACCCGGCTTCATCGCCGCGTGTTTGATGTATTTCAATGGGTTTAAACGCAGCTTCCTGCCAATAAAGACCAGTCTGACCGAATAAATGGTTACTGTACGCAACTTCTGTTTGCCGGCGCTTTTGCGACTCTCCGTGTTCTTCACCCACCATATTCAGCTTGCTCACATCAATACTGATGCGCTGTACAACTTCCTGCTTCAACTGGGTAGTGGTCAGCGGGCGCACCGGCGAAGCGCTGTACAGTTGCAGCGCCTTCTGACCCATTATATCGGCCTCATGCTCCAGACCTTTATCGTCGTTAACAGGTGTACCCTGTTTTAATTGTGTGGTAGCCTGTACCCGTCCCTGTTTTTGCTGCACTACATGCCATGCTTCATGTGGCAGGTGTTTCTCCTGTCCGGGGCCGAGGTGGATGTCACTTCCCTTTGCATAGGCAAGGGCCTGCAGTTGAGCGGGTTCTGCGGAATTGTAGTGTACACGGACATCGTCCATGCTTTGCCCGGACATATTCTCTATTCCACTTTTAAGATTATCCGGCAAGCCGGTTTTGTTTTCTTTTTTCTGTATGGGAGATTGATGGCCGTCTGCTTTCAGTTGCGCAGGCCGTGGGCGGTTGTCTGCCAGTGTTTGCAGGGCCTTTTGCTGCGTTATCTTGTCGCTGTTGTCTGCCAGTTGCTGAAAAGGACGTAGCTGCACTGCCTGTGGGCCTGTGCCCGCAGTATGTACAGCCGCGGGGGTGACAGGTGTGGCAGCCTGGCGTTTTCCGCTGTGAGGGTCTTCAGCATGTTTGATCATGAGGTTATTTTTTCCTGGTAATATGAAGATAGCAAAAACCAGTCATTATTGCAATTTCTTCGTAGTTGGCTTACCCTGACTTTCTCATTTTAGCCGATTGCTTTTTATCGAACCGGTTCTTTGCAATAAGATGGGCTTCTTCAATAAACCGGATCGTTTGAGGCAACAGGTCTTCTCCGGGATTCAGGATGCAGATGTAGTGCTGCGCGGCATAATCCGGATGAGGCATGAAGCGGTTTAATGCCGTATAATCCCACCCGGTTTCAGTACCTGAAAACAGTTTGTTATAAGCATCTTTTGAGATACCGATATTTACCCGGAAAATACCGTCGCGATCCAGGTTGGACTTGTTATCATGCTCATTATCGGATGCGGCAATGGTTACAAACGGGAGCACCTGGTCCGTTTCATAAAAGAAGAATTTGTATCCAAAGCTATCAAGTTTGGTAACGTTGGGAAGTTGTTCCGTTATATATTGTTCGATGGCTTGTAATGACATAACAGGTGTTTTGTGTTCGTTGCAAATTTCGTCCTGTTCCTGTACATTTACAAGTAGTTACCTTTTTGGCAGGTAGTAACATAAAGTAAAGTAACAGGTACAGTATGGCTTTGAAAGATGAAAAAAAGATAGATAAATCTGAAACATGTCCCTTCCAGGAAGCGATGGACCTGATTTCGGGCAAGTGGACGATGTCCATCATCAATAACCTGATGGCAGGAAAAATGCGGTTTAAGGAACTCGAAAGAAGTGTGACAGGCATCAATACAAGAATGCTGGTGAAAGAATTAAAGCAACTTGAAAACAGGAAGATCATTAACCGGAAAGCCTTTGCAACAATGCCGCCAACAGTGGAATATTCACTGACCGAAAAAGGTACTTCACTGAAGCCGGTGTTGATGGAAATACAAATATGGGCAATGAAAAATGTGGTTTAACCAGCCCGGGGAAGCCATATTTGGTGCCTGATTAAAATTTGTCAATGCAACAGCAATAATTATCTTGCATCCTCGTAATTAACCGGCGACTTATACCATGAAGCACAAGTTTATGCACCTCCATATCCGGGTACCTGTTTTTTGTATGCATATGATAATGCTGGCCGCCTGTAATGGTGGCAGCAAAGAATCCCAAAGCAAGCAACCTGTTGTTAGTGCCGTCAGGATAGATTCCCCGGCGCATAAAAAAGTTGACATTCCGGCGTTGTCTACAGAAGCATATGTTTCCGGTATCATCAACAGGAAACAAGCCATCGAAAAGCAATTGCCAGGTATCAATGCGGCCACGGCTGTCCGGCTTTACAGTTCCCTGGCGAATTATATGGATACAGCACTGGCAGGCATTACCGCCAATGAGCAGGCATGGCTGAATGAGTATGTAAACTACTACGATGAAACAAAAGGGATGATCGTACTGCCTGCGCAGGTACAACAACGCATTCATTTACTGGCCACCGCGGGTATTGAACCCTGGGAAATAGGCGAGGGGTATACCGATCTTCGCACGGTTCCTGCATTCTATACAAGTTTATTCAAAGCTTCCCTGCCCGCTGATTACAATGCTTTCCTGCAACTGCGGGCAGATGAAGATACCGTATTATACAGCGCCGATGCGGGATTGCTGATTCCTTTCAGCATGATAGGAAAGCGCGCACTCAACTGGGAAAAGTTCCTGGACGCTTATCCAAACAGCACCTTTGTGGAAACCGCCCGGGAACAATATAACGGCTATTGTGAGGATTACCTGTTTGGCACAGACAATACGCCTTCGTTTGAAAATATAAGTAATCTCCGTTCACTGATCCCGGAAAATAAAGAGGAATATCTCTCCTTTGTACAGCAATACGGGAATACCAGAACTGCTGGTATTGTACAACTGTTCCTGGACAAAGTAACCACTGTAAAAACATATGAGCTGTTGCGGCAGCAGGTGCGTGCAGCAATAGCTCAGTATTAAAATCAGCTTACATCTTCACTATCTTTTTTACCAGTTGTTTACCTGGTGCTTTTAACACCAGTAAATACATCCCCGGTTGTATATCACTCATCTGGATATCGAACTGCTGACGGCCATCTAGTTTTTCCATTTTCACCACTTTGCCGGCGGTATCATGTAATTCCGCTCTCAGCCAACGTTCGGCGGTATTTACATAAATGAATGCACTTGCCGGATTGGGATAGATGCTCACGCCATCTGTTTTCTGCTCCATCGCTGGCATCATTTTCCGCAGGGTACTGCCTGTACTGCAAACGAGTACCGGCCGCCGGGTGCTGTCGCTGCTCTCGCGGGAAGTAAAGGTGGCATCGGTGGGTGGCGCCTGCCAGTCCGGATACCAGTTTTAAAGTAAGCATGCCATCGGCAGATTGCTGGGAGAGCGCAATATCTGTTACATCCCATTCGGCATAATTGCCGGCAGTGCGTCCCATGATCGTATCCACAGCGCTGGTCGCGGCAGGCATGTTGTTGTAGGTGATGCCTGATTCGGTCCAGCTGTCGTTGCTTACATATCGCACAATCCACGGTACAGTGGTGACGCTGGTGTTTGCATAGCTCACATACATTCGCAGTTTTACCTGGCTGGTACCCGCGGGTAATGCACCCACATTGAAGCGGAGAAATATTTCCCGTGTATAGCTTGTGGTGGTTTCCTGCTTCAGCACAAGCGACTCGGTGCCATAGTTTACACTACCGTAAGTAGAACCTCCTCTTACATAGGCATCCGCAATAGCCGTGATAACGGATGCACCATAAACAGGCGTTTGACTGTTCACATGATACGTGGCAGACGAGCCTGCATAAGGCCCTGAAGGCAGGGTAGCAATCAGCTCCCGTGTTTGTGGAATCCCCGGCAGGTTCAACTGGATATTAACAGGCGAAGCGGATTGCGCCGGATCAGCAACGGACAACGTGACGTCGGGAGTGCCTGCATTGCGCAGCATCAGCGCACATGGACGGTCAACGGTAACTGTGAGTGAATCCTTATGGAAGGTACCGGCCTGGTAAAATACCATCTGCCAGATATTTAATCCCCTGTGATATACTACCTGCATGTTCGCCGTATTCTGCTCAACACGTACGGCCGTGGTATCATAAGTGCTCATATTTTGACCCGGCAATACATAATATGCATAAGTGCCGTTGGCAGGTGCAGTACCATGGTTGAACCACAGCTGGAACACGTTCAAGTTCTGTACAGTGGTGCTGCCACCGTTATTAATGCTTCTCCAGGTACCGGATTGTGATTGCATGCTCAGTTGCAACTGGCCACCGGAAGGGAAGTAATAGCTAATGCCATTATGTGTGATCCATTTCAGGGTATTGTTGTAGCTGTAAGTGCCATTGGCAATAGTGCTCACGGAGCCGTTTACATTGGCAGATACTGCGCCGTTCAGCAAGCATTGGTTCACGGTGGTATTGATGGGCTGTGTGGCGGTGGAGCTGATACCGGCGCCCAAACAAATAACCTCGTTGTCGAAAAAGAACCAGGCTTTACGTGCCTGCGTATTGTAATCGGAGAATTGAAGCGCGGAAACACCATACAGCGAGTCCGACACACCACCTGCGAATGCGGTAGTGCCAAAGTTCACGCCCCAGGCTGTACGCAGCGGAATAGTGGTAATGTACGGCACGGTGGTACCAGGTATCCTGCTCCAGTCCCACACAGCCGGAATGTTATAATACTCGTTGCCGCTGGCGGCGATGTGCGTGGACCCGTCCGACAGGTAATAACCCTTCAGGTTTTCTCCATTACCGTTTTCCTGTTTGGCGGTGCGGGTAGAAGTCATGTGTACCCCAAAAAGGTAGCCGGTACGATGATGTACAGTATAGTCAGAACGCCAGAAGTGGGTATGCAGGGAGGGCAGGAGGTATCCCGGCGACTGGCTGCCGTTCAGCCGCGCGATGTTCTCATTGTATTCAGTCGCATGAGCGGTGTCCAGCACTTTGAGCTTTTCCAGGTGGTTGGTAACGCCAATGGCTAATTGATTTTCCCGGCTGATGCTGCGGCCGTTGGTGCCGTAGTCGATATAACGGGTCCGCATAGCTTTGAGGAAACCGTTCCGCACAAAATTACTGAACACCGATAAGCGGGAGCCTGACAGCGCATAAGGCGTGCCACGCAGATAATAGGCAACATTGGTTTCGCCACTCACGAACACGGAACCATAACCAAAGAAATACAATTGCGGACCATGCTGGTGATATGACAGATCATGCTGGATGCCCTCATTGGCGGTGAGTACGAGGGAATAAAATGCCTGGTCCACGCTGTACTGCATCAGGGAGTCGTTGGCAGTGAGACAGGACCGGTATATAAAGTGTATAGCCTCATCCAGCTTGTTGGCGCCGGCCTGACCGGAAGGATTGCCGCGGCTCATTTGCGTAAGCAGGGCATTGCGGAGACTGCCCAGGCTTTGCTGCGCGGTGTCTAAAAGGATCAGGATTTCGCCGATGCGCTGCGGATTGGAGATATGGTTATGGTACCAGTTCCAGCTTTGCGGATCGGTAGTGTTCCAGTAAGTAAGGCTGTTTACAATGGCGGTGAAAAGTGTGGTGCTTTTGTAATACGAACTGGCTGATTTCGTATAGGCCAGCGCGAAGGTTTTTACCCGGTTGATGTGTACGTCCGCCGTATAGGTGGTGGCGCTGTAGGCATAGTTGACGTCCGGCCAGGAGCCATTGCTTTGCAACGTGGCCAATGTGCTGGTTACGTTATTGTCCAGCGTGGCGGTACTGCCGGATTGCGAGAGCAGTTCGGCACGGATACGGTCCATAATAGTGGTGTACGCCGTTTGGCCCCATGCATGGGACATATTACACAGGAAGCCCAGGATAAGCAGCATGCTGATTTTCATAACAGTGGATTTGTAACAAATCTAATGATCCTTGCCTGTTAGGTGGGGTGATTATTCCGAGTAAATGGGGGGAATTTTCACAAATCAGAGGCTTCCGCAAACTCGGAAGGCGTTTTACCGAACTGTTTCTTGAATTCGCGGCTGAAATATTTCCGGTCGTTGTACCCCACCATGTACGCCACCTGGTATACGGTATGCTCACGGGTGCGTATCAGGGAGGCCGCTTTTTTCAACCGCAGCGATTTTACGAAGTCGTTCACCGACATATTAGTGACGGCCTTCAGTTTTTTGTACAGCACGGGCTGGCTCATGGCTACCTTCCGGGCCAGCATATCCACGCCGAAGTCGGGGTTGTCCATATGCTCTTCCACCAATGCGATCACTTTTTCGAGGAAAGCGTTATCCAGGCTGCTGGGCAACGCATCCGGTACTTCCGTTTCTGTTTGCAGCTGGCGGCTGTAGCGTTCGCGCATTTTTTCGCGGGAAGCAACCAGGTTGCGGACGTTGAGCGCCAGCACACGGGTACTGAAAGGTTTGGTAAGATAGAGATCTGCCCCGGTTTCAAGACCGCTTACATGATCGGCCTGGGAACTTTTGGCAGTGAGCAGCACTACAGGAATATGACTGGTGCGCTCATCTGTTTTAAGCGCCTGGCAAAGCTGCAGGCCATCCATTTCGGGCATCATCACATCGCTGATCACAATGTCGGGGATTTGTGCGGTGGCTGTAGCCAAGCCATCTGCCCCGTCCACGCTTTCCAGTACCAGGTATTGATCCCGGAAAGTTTGACTGATGAGAGTACGCAGCTCCGGGTTGTCTTCCACTATAAGAATGGTGAAGGGTTGCGGTGCAGCTGTGATAAGAGTATCCGGGGTTTCCGGCGCCAGCGTCGCTTTTACCGGCGCCGCGGGCATGGCAGGCACTCCGCCTACGGTGTGTTGGGTACCTTCAAAATGTTTGGCGCCGGTAGGCAGGGCAACCGTAAAACAGGTGCGGCCCTCCTTTACCGCAGTAGAAGGTTCGCTTTCCACGGTCAGCGTTCCTTTATGCTGTTCCACAATGTTTTTGGATAATGCCAGCCCGATGCCGTAACCGGTGTTCTGCAAGCCATGATCCTGTACCTGGAAAAAATTGGTGAATAGCTTGTCGAGGTATTCGGGTGCAATACCGCGGCCATTATCAGTGACAGTGACCACCGTGTTTTGCCGCGAATGGGTAATGTGCAACTGGATGCTTCCCCCATCCGGTGTGAATTTAAAAGCATTGCTGAGCAGGTTGAAGAACACTTTCTCCAGCTGCTCCCGGTCGAAATAAACCCAGGCGTGGTCCATATCATGACCGAATACCATGCTGATGTTCCGGTCGAGCGAAAGCTCGCGGAAGCTGGTGTATATATGATCAAGAAAAGGAATCAGGTCCTGTTCCTGTACATGCAGTTTGAGGTGATTGGTTTCCGCTTTGCGGAAATCCATCAGTTCATTTACAAGCTTCAGCAACCGGTCGGCATTGTTCCGTAACTGCAGCAGGGTGGATTGCAGCGGATCGTCTTTCTTCAGCATATCCATCATCTTTTCTACCGGCACCAGCAGAAAAGTGAGGTGGGTACGGATTTCATGGGAAACATGTGTAAAGAAGTTCAGCTTCACCTGGTGCAGTTCTTCTTCTTTGCGCAGCAAGGCCCACAGGAAAAAGAATCGGGTCACGAAGAAGAACAGCAGGATAAGCCCCAATGCGTAAATGCCATATGCCCACCAGGTTCGCCAGAATGGCGGCAGGATGGTGATCTCCATCTTTGCGGGCGCGCTCCAGATGCCGTCGTTGTTGGCGCCTTTTACCCAAAATGTATAATGACCGGAAGAGAGATTGGTATAGGTTACCGCCGGATTATTGGTTTCAATCCAGTCGCGGTCCGCACCTTCAAGCCGGTATGCATAACGGTTTTTGCTGCTTTTTACATAGTTGAGCAGCGCAAATTCGAGCGTAAATACTTCCTGGTCGTGATGAAAACGCAGCGCCTTCGTAAAGCTGATATCCTGTTTCTGCAGTCCGTTGTCCTGGCCGATAGCTACCGGTTTGTTAAACAGCCGCAGACCGGTAAACCGGATGACGGATGGATGGGAATTAGTAATGATCTGATCCGGGAAAAAACTGGTGATGCCGTTATAGCCGCCGAAGAGAAATTCGCCGCGGCTGTCCCGCAAAAAGGAGTTGTAATTAAATACGTTTCCCGCCAGGCCATCGCTTACAGTATAGGTCTGGAAGGAGTTGCGGCCGGGATCAAAACGTGCCAGGCCGTTATAGGTACTAATCCATAAATTATGCTGATCATCTTCCAGTAACCCAATCACGTTATCGTTCGGCAAACCATCTTTTTCTGTATAACGCGTTTGCTTCTTCAGCTCCGGATCATATTTAACCAGGCCCCCGAAATACATGCTCACCCAGATGTTGTGTTTTGAATCTTCCTGTATGGAGTTTACATAACCCGGCTGGATAAGCCGCATGGTGTCTGCCTCAAACACATACAGGTTGCTGATAGAACCGACCAGGATCCGGTGGCGTGAATCTTCCAGGATATACCGGATCGACTGGCGGGCGGCAATACCTGTTAAAATAGAATCGGCCCGTTTCTCCAGCTCGTGGCCATTCCGGTGGAGCAGGTGGAGCGCGTTGTTGGTGCCCACCCAGAACCGGTTCCGGCTGTCTTCCAGTATGGCTGTTACTTCCCTGGAAAAGGTGCCGGGATCTTTGGTATCGTAGAAGAAGCGTTTAAACCCACCCTGCCGCAGGAGGTTTAGTCCGCCGCCATGCGTGGCCGTCCAGATGTTGTGGTCTTTATCTTCATACACTACTTTCACCAGGTTGGACCCAAGGCTGGCAGGATTATTTGCATCATGTTTATAGCTGGTAAAACGTTGGGTAGCGCGATTATAATAATTCAGTCCGCCGCCTTCTGTACCGATCCAGTAATTGTGCTGCGCATCTTCAAGGATGCTGCTGATCACATTGTTGCTGATCCCATTGAGCGGCGGATGCTGCTGCCAGGCGGTAAAGGCCGTGCCATAGGGATGCACCATGTTCACGCCACCGAAGTAGGTACCCATCCAGATTACACCGTTATTATCCTGGTAGATGCTATGAATAGAATTCTGGCTAAGACTGGTGCTGTTGCCGGGATCCTGCTGATAGTGCCGGCTGGTCATCGTCACCGGGTCAATGATGCTGAGTCCTTCCTGGGTGCCCACCCACATGTTGCCTGCTTTATCGCGAAGTACCCGTCTTACTATATTATTAATGATCGCTGGTTGCGCCAGTAACGAAAAACGGCCGGTAGCAGGATCATATATATTAATACCACCGGTTTGTGTAGCCACCCATAACCTGCCCAGTTTATCCTCAGTGATGGCAGTGATAAAGTTCATAGCCAGACTGGCCGGTTGTCCGTCTTCATGGCGGAATGTTTCAAAATCATTGCCACTCATTTTGGTGAGGCCGTTGCTGGTGCCAATCCAGATATTGCCTTTCTTGTCTTCATACACACAACGCACTACATAACCGGCAATTTTACCGGGTATGAGAAACTCCTGCCGGTTACCCTCCTGGAGATAAAGCCCGTTGTTGGCGCCGATCCAGCGGCGGCCTTTACTATCTTCATAAATACAATTAATGTTTGTTGGCCGTCCGGGATCCAGTTGGATGCGTTGAAAACGGTCCTGTTCAGGATCATACTTCGCCAACCCTGCGGAGGTGCCTATCCATAACACATTTTTCCGGTCACGGTACAGGCTCATGATCTGGTTACCGGGAAGGGAGGTGCTGTCGCCTGCCTGCTGGCGATAAATTTTGAATCGATGTCCATCATACCGGTTAAGGCCATAGTGTGTACCATACCAGATGAATCCCTGGGCATCTTCTCCAACAGACAATACCGCGTTGTGCGATAATCCATCTTCTACGGTGAGGTGATTGAACGTAACGTTTTGCCCGCTGCTTTTTATAAAAGCAGCGAGGAGCAGCAGGCATAAGAACGGGAAGCACCTCGAAATCATGCTCTAATATAAGAATTGTATCGGGGCAAATGGGTGTTTTTTATAAATATCATTCTTTTATTATTCTGATAATCAGCAGGTTGAAGGGGGATTTATAAAATTCACCCCAATCATTTATGATTGTCCCCCTGTGATTTGAACTGGTTACCACATATTTGTGTATCAACCGTTATTTCCGCTCAATTCCACAATTATTATGAAAAAGACATGCCAATCAACCAGCAGGGGGAGAGAGTGCAGCTTCGCCTTCAATTATTTTTTTACGGGAGTCATGTGGATCTTACTTTTTCCGCTTTTCCTTTTTGCTCAACAAAAGAAAACAGTGTCCGGCACTGTAAAGGCCAAAGATGGTACACCGTTGCCAGGTGTGACAGTAATGGTAAAAAATGAAAAGACCGGCGCGCATACAGATGGCAATGGACGTTTTACTATTTCCGTAAATCCTGGTGCTACTTTAGTGTTCTCCTTTGTCGGTTTCGGAAAGATAGAGCAGCCGGTAGATAACAGGACAGAGTATAATGTGCAGATGAGTGAACAGGCCGGCACACTCAACGATGTGGTAGTAGTGGGATATGCTACCCAGCAACGGAAAGACCTGACCGGGGCAGTGGGTAGTGTGAACATGAAAGATTTTGCGAAAGCGCCGGTAAAGTCGTTCGACGAAGCGCTGGCCGGCAGGGTAGCAGGGGTCGCGGTAGCGAGCAATGATGGTCAGCCGGGTTCTATCTCCAATATCGTTATCCGCGGTGCAGGGTCTATCACACAGGATAATTCCCCGCTTTATGTTATTGACGGTTTCCCTACCGAAAGTTCTAACGCAAATGCGATCAGCCCGGGTGATATTGAGTCGATCGACGTATTGAAAGATGCGTCCGCCACTGCTATTTATGGCGCCCGTGGATCCAACGGCGTTATTCTTATTACCACCAAAAAAGGTAAAACCGGCGCGCCGCAGGTAACCTATAACGGGTACTATGGCTGGCAGCAGGTGCCGAATAAAATCCCGTTAATGAACGCCTACGAGTTTGTACAATATGTGGGCGATGTGAACCCATCTATCTATGATTCCGTATACCTGGCCGGCGGGGCCAAACTGGAAGATTACCGTAACAAGGAATCCATAGATATGCAGGACTTTGTGTACCGCGTAGGTCAGAACCAGAACCACGACATTGCCGTGCGGGGAGGAAATGATAAAACGAGATATTCACTCTCCGGTAATTTCAATAACCAGAAAGGGATCATTATTAATGGCGGTTTTAAAAGATACCAGGGCCGGTTTTCACTGGATCAAACAGTGAACAGCAAGCTGAAAGTGGGTATCAATGCGAATTACGCCTACAATGAAACCTACGGGATACCGGTGTCCGCCACCAATTTTTATGCGTCCGCCACTACATTGTATTCCGTTTGGGGCTTCCGGCCAACGACCAGTATCGCCGGCCGCGACAGCAGTGTGAACCTCGTGGATGAATTTTATGATCCGGGCAATGAACTGGCAAATAACCAGGACTATCGCGTGAATCCATTGCAGAATATACAGAACCAGTATACCATGAACAAGGTGAACAACCTGTTCGCTAATGCGTATGCGGAATATGCCATCACCAATGGACTCACACTTCGTATAGCCGGTGGTATCAACACGGTAAATACTGAGATCAATATTTTCAACAACTCCAAAACGCAATCCGGCAGTAAATGGAACGCCAACGGCGTGAATGGCAGCGTGGAAACCAAACCCACTTCACTCTGGCGTTCGGAAAACTCGCTGACCTACCGCAAAAGCTGGAACAAGTTACACAACCTCACCGTGCTCGGCGTACTGGAAGCGCAGGGATATAAAAATTCGCAACGCAGGTTTTCGGCAAATCAAATTCCCAATGAAGACCTTGGACTGGACGGAATCGATCTGGCCGCGCCGGCCAATACTTCACTGCTTTCACTTAGCTCCGGTTGGACAATGGCCTCCGGCGCACTGCGCGTGAACTACGATTACAATTCAAAATATCTTTTCTCTGCGTCTGTCCGTGCCGACGGCTCCTCTAAATTCGCAGCCGGCAACAAATGGGGATACTTTCCTTCCGCTTCTGCTGCATGGCGCTTCAGCAGCGAAGAGTTTATGAAAAATGTAAGTTTCATTTCTGATGCGAAGATCAGGCTGGGCTATGGCGCATCCGGGAACAACCGGGTGGGCGACTTTGCTTACCTGTCCCAGTTACAACTCACCAGCAATCAATACTGGTATTCCGTGGGAAATGGACCACTGAGTATTGGCTCGGTGATGATATCTTCCGGTAACGCGGACCTGCGCTGGGAAACCAACGAACAAACCAATATCGGCCTGGATATGGCCTTCCTGAAAAACAGGCTGACACTCACCGTAGATGCCTATCTGCGTACTACAAAGGATCTGCTGCTGAATGCCGCATTGCCTTATGCACATGGCATAGAGAGCGCGCAGGGATTTAAAAATGTGGGTCAGTTACAGAACAAAGGCCTGGAGATCACGGTGGCAGGTGTAATTGCGGATACCAGGGAGTTCGGCTGGAACAGCAGTTTTAACATCAGCTTTAATAATAATAAAATACAATCACTGGCAGAAGGACAACAATCTATTCTCTCTGGTTCCGGAACTTTTTTCAATACTACTTACTCGGGTCTGTTCCCTTATATCTCTGTAATCGGAAGGCCGCTAGGAGAGATGTACGGCCTTGTATTCGATGGAGTATACCAGTATTCCGATTTCGATGTAATGCCAAATAATACGTATCTGCTGAAGCCGGATGTACCCACCAATGGCGCGGCGCGCAATGCTATCCGTCCGGGTGACATTAAGTATAAAGACCTGAACGGTGATCTCCAGGTGAACAACCAGGACTACACCATTATTGGCAGTGGTTTACCAAAACATACCGGTGGTTTCAGCAATGATTTCCGTTACCGCAATTTTGATCTGAACGTATTATTGCAGTGGTCTTATGGCAATGATATTATCAATGCCAACCGGTACGTATTTGAAGGCGGTATTGTAAATAATCCGAACCTGAACCAGTTTGCCAGTTATGCCAAACGCTGGACGCCCACCAACCCCAGCAACGCCATGTTCCGCGCAGGCGGTATGGGCAATGCAGCTTATTCTTCCCGCGTGATTGAAGACGGTTCTTACCTGAAACTGAGAACGGTTTCCCTGGGGTACAATGTGCCGGGCGCATTGCTGAAACGTGCGAAGATAAAGAATGTGCGTATCTACGGTGCTGCCCAAAACATTTATACATGGACGAAGTACTCCGGTATGGATCCCGAGGTGAACGGCAGGCCTGGTAACCTTACCCCCGGCTTCGATTACGCCGTTTACCCGCACTCATTGTCTTATGTGACCGGTTTAAATGTAACCTTCTAAAATGATGAACATGAAACGTATTTGCATCCTGGCATGTATAGTAATAGCAGGGCTTACTTCCTGCAAAAAATTCCTTGATACGCAACCAACGGATTTTTATACCACCACAAATTATTACGGAACGGAAGCACAGCTCCAGCAGGCGCTGAACGGTGTGTACGGCGACCTGATGCGCCCAGAGCTGTATGCACAGGTGATGGGCTTCAACTTTGTATCCACCACAGATGAGGTAATGTCTAACCGCACAACAGATGGCGATGCACGCGGTCTCCGTTACAATTACGACGCCTCCCTTGTGCATATTGCCAACATCTGGCGTTATGCATACGTAGGCATCAATAATCTTAATTCGTTACTGGATAACATCGATAAACCAACGATGGATGCATCCCGCCGGAATATCATCAAAGGGCAGGCATTGTTCCTCCGCGGGTTCCTGTACTTCATTCTTACCAGTAATTATGGAGATGTACCTGTAGTACTTCACACACCCGCTATCAATGATGTGAACATTCCGCAGGTAAAGCAGGCAGACGTGTATGTACAAATTGAGAAGGATATGAAAAAAGCAGAAGTGCTGCTGAAAGATTATACCATCACCCAGGCGAAATTCAACGAGGTAGTGACACTCTCCGCCGTGCAGGCGATGCTGGCACGTGTATATCTTTATTGGGCTGGTTATCCGCAAAACAATACCGCCAAATACCAGGATGTGATCACCTATACAGATAAAGTGATCCTCTCCGGCCTTCATGCATTGAACCCCGATTACCGCCAGGTGTTCATCAACCTGGCTACAGATCAATATGATGTAAGAGAAAATATCTGGGAGCTGGGCTCACTGGGCGCCGCTGCCGGTGTGGTGAACAAGTCGGGGAATGATATCGGTAACTTTGTGGGGATCCAGTCTACGCTGACTGCCCTGGACTCTACCTCCTACAACTCCGCCGCATGGGTATGGGCCACTAAAAAGCTGTTCGATGCTTATGAAACAGATCCCAACAGTACCCTTTTACCAAACAAACCTTCGCTGGATATCCGCCGCGACTGGAACTGCGCCAACTATATTTACAGCGGAACAAATCCCCGCGTAAAGGCAGCCCGTCCTAATCCCTGGCAGATGTGCGCCGGCAAATTCAGAAGAGAATATGTACCGCAGGCGATCCGTAACACCAATGGTGTAGGCGGCACGTACAATATCAACTGGCCCATGATCCGCTACTCAGATGTATTGCTGATGCGCGCGGAAGCAGAAAACTACGTGAACGGCCCTACGAATGCTTATAACTATGTGAACCAGGTGCGCAAAAGAGGATATGGACTGATGAATGGCAACGTAGTAAAATCCATTACGATGGTGAGTACCGGTGATGGATATACGAAAACGCCCGCGGTAACGATTACTGGCGGTGGCGGTAACGGCGCTACAGGAACAGCGATCCTTACCAGCGGCAAGATAACGGGTATTTACCTGAACAGCCCTGGTGCATTGACGGTAGGCTCCTACTATACTACTTCGCCTGTGGTAGTGATAGGCACCTTCTGGACGCCGGGCGCCAGCTATACCACAGGCACACAAGTCACCAATGGCGGTATGCTGTACACGGTAACAACGGCAGGCACTGCTACTAATACGCCACCCACTCATACCTCCGGCGCTTCTGATCCTGCGGTGACCGGCGCTGTATTCACCTATGCAGGTACCGCAGCTACGGCTACTGCCACCATCACTACCGGTAGTGAATCAGATCTTACACCGGGTCTTAGTAAAGATGCATTCCAGCTGGCCATCCGCGATGAAAGAATGCGAGAGCTGTGTTTTGAAGCCGTGAGAAAAGCGGACCTGATCCGGTGGGGCAGTTTTGTATCAGACATGCAGAACTTCGCATCCTGGGCTACCGCTAACGGTGCGGGCGTAACCTCCACAGGTAATCCTAACGGTTTGCAAGGAGTACGCAATATAAGCGCCAGGCACGTGATGCTGCCGAAGCCAACTTACGAACTCAATCTAAACCGCTTACTGACACAAAACGCAGGCTGGTAATTCTTAAAAACATCCACATGAAAAAATCATTCATCATACTGTTGTCTTTCCTTGCGGTGGCTTGTTCTAAAACACTGGAAATAGATACGCCGGATTTTAATGTAGCCCTTGATCCTGCAAGGCTGGTATCAGACACGTTTACCTATCGCCTGGGAGACACTACCCGCTTCAGGTTCAGCGGCAGTGCAGGCAATGTGACCTTCTATTCCGGGGAACCAGGCAAGCGCTACGATGGCCGCACGTCTGCAAACAAACTGGGAAAGATCACGCTGAGTTTTTCCTCAAAATCGGAATTTGGTACGCAAAAAAATACCCTGCAGGTACTGGCCACCAATAAACTACCCGGCCTTGATTCCGCTTCTGTAGTAAATGCCGCATGGACGAATATCAATGATCGCGGGGCACTGGCTACCAGCGCCACCGTAGTGTCTTTTGGTACGGCTGATCTGACAGACCTTGTGGCTAACGAAAATGATTCACTCTTCATTGCTTTCAAATACAGCGGCGTAACAGGTTCCACACAGCGTACCTGGACGATCACCGAATTTACCGTGAACAATGTGTTACCGGAGAAAACGGTTTTGATCAGTTCTTTGTCGGCCGATGTGGCTTACTGGACACGCTACGGCAATGTTTGGAGCCCTTCCAACGGCCGCTGGACAGCTTCTGCCACGGATCTTAAAATTACCGGTGGTGGTGGCAGCGCAGCTACAAATACCAGCTGGATTGTCACCAAACCATTATACGCGGGCCGTGTTCCGGGAGATGTAAGTACCGGCATCAAGAGTATCAATGAACCGGATAAAGAAGAATATGCTTATGCTTATCCGGCGCCGGGCGTATACAAGGCCACCTTCGTGGCTTTTAACCACACACTGGATGAAGAAAAGAAGGTTATACGGGAACTGATCATTAAAGTGACACCATAAGAATATGAAACCATTGCTTTATTTTATTTTAGCCGCCGGCATCACTGCCTACACGGTGGGCGGGGAGAAGGACTTTATCAGCAGTAATGCAGGCTTTGCCCGGCAGCAGCTTAAGCATATGCTGAAGGACACGGAATCCCGCGACAGCCTGGCCTTTCCCAGGACGATCAACAAAGAGGGGAAGATGATTACTACATCGATGTACGACTGGACACCCGGTTTTTTTCCGGGCTCACTCTGGTATGCATATGAACAAACCAAAGATCCCGCGCTGAAACAGGAAGCTGTTAAGTGGACGGAGAAGTTAAAGCCGCTGAAGGATTTTACACAACACCATGATCTTGGTTTTATGATGTATTGCAGCTATGGCAACGCTTACCGGATTACCGGCAACAAAGCGTACCGGGATATCCTTATCCAGGGCGCCCGCTCGCTCAGCACCCGTTTTAACCCGGTAACACGGAGCATTAAATCGTGGAATGCCTTTAAATCGTGGCATAGTCAGCAGCTATACTACTATCCCGTGATCATCGACAACCTGATGAACCTGGAGCTGTTGTTTTTTGCAGCTAAAGAAACCGGCGATACCAGCTTCCGCCACATTGCAGTGAGCCACGCGGAAACCGCCATGCGCAACCAGATACGGCCGGATTACAGTTCCTACCATGTGGTATGTTATGATACCACCAATGGTAAGGTGCTGGTACGCGAAACTGCGCAGGGGTACGCCGATAATTCTACCTGGTCGCGTGGCCAGGCATGGGGCATCTATGGTTTTACCATGATCTACCGGGAAACACATGACCCGCGTTTCCTCAAAACTGCTACCGGTATGGCCGACTGGTTCCTGGATAATAAAAATCTTCCGGAAGATAAAGTACCCTATTGGGATTTTAATGTACAGGAGAATGGATATGTTCCAGGTGTGCGTTCCAATGCCAACAAGGTGAAAACAAAATACCGCGATGTGTCTGCCGCCGCTATTGTGGCATCAGCACTATTTGAGCTGAGTGGTTATGCCGGCAAGGGTAAAGGGGGAGCAATACCGCCAGGCAGCGATCACCATACTGCATTCACTCGCAGGTACTGCGTACCGGGCACCGGAAGAAAAGAACGGCAATTTTATATTGATGCACAGCGTGGGAAGTATCCCGCATAATGCAGAAATTGATGTGCCGCTGGTGTACGCGGATTATTATTTTTTAGAAGCATTGCAACGGTATAATGCTTTACTGGATTAGTGCATAAAAAACGACAGGCACCTGGTTATCCGGATGCCTGTCGTTTTTAGTGTTATTGATTGCCCTCTTCTTTTTTACGGGGACCCTGGCTTTTTCTATATGCCTTCAGTTCATCTTTATCAAGGAAAGAATCTTTATTGGTGTCTATGGCGGCGAAATTTTCGCTTAACCTGGAAAGCCGCTTATTGTCCTTTGCTGCTGAATCTACCTCAGCTTTGCTGAGTTTACCATCCCCATCGGTATCGATCTTTTTAAAGAATCCTTCACGATCCTGTTGCTGCGGTTGTTGTGCATAGGTTTTTACAGATGCCAGTGTTGCCATTAACAAACCTGCTACAAAAAAAAACTTCATCATAATTGTGCGTTTTTGAGTTTTTTAAAAGATTTAATTTTCTGGTGCATACTGAAAACATCCAGTAACCACAGTACGGGGTGGAAAGGAATTAGTTCAGCATATATCTAAGATAGCCGTGGAGTTGCGAAGTTTAAAGTACCCAGATGGTTACGCCGGGAATGGTTCAGTATGCCGGTAAGCTGTATAGCTTTACAGTATTGTATTTGGCGGTTTTTGCCCGAGATGGGGGCTTAACACTGTTTAACAGTGGTTAGTATTAATTAACGGTTATACCCGCGTGATCAGCCGTAAACTGGCCGATCACGCAGTATAAAAGTGTTACGGCATCAGTTCCTGTAGCTTTTCTATCAGGGCCTCGCCGCGCAGGTTTTTGGCGATGATACGTCCCTGCGGATCAAGGAGGAAGTTTTGCGGAATGGCGCTTACTTCATACAGTTTACCTGCTTCGTTTTTCCATCCTTTCAGATCGGATAACTGTTGCCAGGGCAGGTCGTCTTTCTTCACTGCACCAAGCCATGCGTCTTTGTTGGTATCCAGTGATACGCCAACGATCGTAAAGTTTTTCTGCTTGAATGCCAGGTATGCTTTCAGTACGTTGGGATTTTCTGCCCTGCAAGGCCCGCACCAGGATGCCCAGAAGTCGACCAGCGTATATTTTCCTTTGAAATCAGAAAGCTTAACCGGTTTACCGTTCACATCGTTCTGTGTGAAATCCGGCGCCAATACACCAATTGAAAGTCGTCCCAGATTATACAGCTTTTTCGCAAATTGTTTACCGGTTCCGGTGTTGCGCAATGCAGGGGAAAGTCTTTTGAAAAAAGGGGCAATACGCGGTACATCCACATCCTTGCCTGCTACCTCAATCAAGGTAGCGAGGCTGATGTATGATGCAGGATTTTGACGGATGAAAACATATTTCAAAGAGTCTGTTTCTTTTGAAACGATCTGATATTGTTTCATCACCGTATCTATAAAGTGGGGATCTTTTTTTTGCTGTTGTGTTGCAGTGCGAAACATGGAGTCCACGGTTTTGCCCAGCTGTTCCCTGCGGAACAGCACCGTGTGTTTGTACCGCTTGTAATCATTGTTCACAGGACCTCCTGTAATTGCTGCATGGATTACAGAATCGGTGCCGGTAATTTGAATAGCCCCTTTTTCCAGGTAGCAATCATTAACATCAGCAGTCTTCTTCCATTTTGCGAAATCTTTTCCGGTATGATCAATGAGTACATGCACCATCGCAGGATCTTTCACCTGCCCGCTAAACCGGAAAGCACCTTTATTCAGCATCGCTGAGTCGAGGACCTGCTGGTTGCTCCAGCCGTAGTTTGTTATCAGGTAAGCCTTTGCAGAGGTGGTAAGCGCAGGTAGTTTGATGGTTAGCGTGTATTTGCCGGACTGGGCTAATACCCATCCCGGCGCCAGCATAGCTGCCAGTATAAAAATTTTCTTCATGAAAATTGATGTGTTGAGAACGGACAGGATGATTTGTTTCACCACCATCTTGTCCGTTAATCAGGTTATTGAAGATATCCCGGGTTGGGCGTTAAATTCGGATTTTGGAGGAGGTCAGCGGGCGGTATCGGCCAGTAAGACATATAGCTCATCCAGGTAGTGGGTTTGGTTGGCGCTACGGTGGCCATTACGGCATCGATGGCGCCGGTGCGTTTCAGATCGAAAAAACGATGGCCACATTCTGTAAACAGTTCGGTTTGCCTTTCTTTGGCAATAGCCTTGAGCAAACTGGCCTGTGTACCTGCCGGCAGCGCTCCGAGGCCCGCGCGTAAACGCACTACATTCAAATCTTCCATGGCATTACTTTTATTTTGCATGGCCCTGGCTTCCGCCCGGATCAGGTATTGCTCTGAAAGCCGCAGCAGTACCTGGTACTCCGCATTGGTGGACGCGGATTTATATTTGGCCGGGAAATAGTACACCGTTGCCGGGGCGGTAGAAGAGGCCGCCACTGTGGAGGTACGCACCCAGTTGGTGAAGCGTGCATCGCCGGGTTCAAAAGTGTCCTTCAAGAGGTTGCTCAGCTTAACGAATACACTGGAGGAAGCAGGACTTTGCGGCGGCACGATCGTTTCCGGCATACCATTGTTGTAGAAGGCATATTCATTGGTGAATTTCGGGCTGTTGGTCGCCAGTGCCCAGATGGTTTCCCTGCTGTTGGCAAGAAATACCTGGTTGATTGGCAGCATCGCATAATTGGTGTTGCTGATCAGTTCACCCGCCTGCGCTTCGGCATTGGCCCAGTCTTTTGCATAGAGGTACACCCTGGCCAGCATAGCGGTAGCCACGGCTTTGTTGGGGCGGAAACGGTTAGTGGTAGTAACCCCGTAACCATTTTTATACTCATTGTCTAAAAGGGATTGAGCCATTTTGAGATCGGCAATAATTTGCTGGTACACATCAGCTTCCGGGACGCGGAACAACCGGTTGTTTACCGTGTAATCGTTCGTCAGCGCCAGCGGTACCGGGCCATAAATATTGACCAGGTAATAATAAAAATAGGCGCGCAGGAAATAGCATTCACCCAGCCATTGATTTTTATAAACGAGGTTACCCTTGCTGGCGTTGATGCCCTGGATAGCCGTGTTAACGGTGAAAAGTTTTTTATACAGGTCGGTCCAGTTGCCGCTTTGCCCGCTTTGTATCGCGTTCTTGTAGAACACATCTGCAAAGTTACCGGTCAGCAAACTGCTGAGTTCATCGGTATACAAACCCATGGTATAGCCAATGTTGGCATTCGCGGAACCGGTAAAAGGACCGGTATTGTTCATGGTGAGGTAAATGCCGGTAACCACTGTTGATGCCATGTTATCGGTGGAATATACATCCACCGCAGCAATGGTATTGGCCGGCAGCTGGGTACCATCCAAATATTTTTCGCAGCTGGTTAGCGCGATGCTTAGCGAAGCGGTGATGGCCAGCAGGTGTTTCGAAAAACTATAATTGACAGGAAAGATCATCTTCATTTTCATTGCATTAAAGTGTAACATTAATTCCGGTTGTAAATACGCGCAGTGGCGGGATTACGCCTGCATTCAGGTTTTCCGGATCGAGGCCATCGAATTTGGAAATGGTAAGGAGGTTTTGTCCCTGCAGGTACACCGACAGATTTTTGAGATGCAGCATTTTGTTTACTTCCGGGCTGAAACTATAGCGAATGCTTACATTCTGTAGCCGTGCGTAAGTGGCGTCGCTGTAGCCGCCGGTACTGCTTTGCAGGAGGCCTTGCCGGAAGATGCTGGTGAACTGGGAGCTTAACTTTGGAATATCGGTTATGTCGCCAGGTTGTTGCCAGCGGCGCAACCAGATAGTAGAACCATTTAAGCCATAGAGCCCGAAAGGAAAGGCGGTTTGACCAAGAAAGTTTTGTCCTGTGCGGCTGGTGAAATTGAAGGTGAAGTCGAGTGTCAGCCCTTTATAGGTAAAGGAATTCTGCAGCCCGCCAAAGTATTTCGGCGCCAGGTCAACAAACTCGGTTTTATCGGCCTGTGTTAATCCTCCCGAGTAGTCAGCCACATTTCCTTTCGCATCGGTAAAACTGTAGTTACCGGTTTCCGGGTTTACCCCGTTGTATTTATAGAGTAGTTTACCGGTAACGGGTTTGTTCAGCACATAGTTGGCATTTTGAGTACTCGATGGTAATCTCAGCAGTTTACTTTTGGGTATGGACATATTGAACCTTGTTGACCAGGTAAAATGCCTGTTCTTGATATTGGTGGAACTCAGGCTGATTTCCATACCACTGGTACGTATCAGCGCATCGGAGTTTAAGGTATAGCTGGGATAGCCGGTAACAGTTGATAAGGGCTGCCCCAGCAGCTGATTGCCGGCACGATTGGAGTAATAGCTAAAGTCGGTCATAATCCGGTCGTGAAAAAATCCCAGCTCCAGACCGGCTTCCGAGTTAAAATTACGTTCCCAGTTCAGCAGGGGATTGGGAAGCGAGTTGGGTGTTAATCCAACTTTTCCATCATACGATCCGCCGATGACGCTATATGTTTCCAGGTACCGGAAATCACCAATGGCATCGCCGCCTACCACGCCGCTGCTGATCCTTATCTTACCAAAGCTGAGCCACGGCAGGTGATCAGTGATCAGCTTTTCCTGGCTGAAAATCCAGGCCAGCGCTGCAGAACCAAAGTTCCCGATACGGCGGCCAGGGCCAAACTTGGTAGAACCATCGCGCCGTGTATTGATATCGATAATATATTTATCGTCCCATACAAATTTTATAATTCCATACATACCAATGGACCGGTACTCCGTAAGATTGTAATTAGTAGTTACCGTAGATCCCGCAGAAGGGTTATTCAGCAAGGCATCAGAAGGAAATCCGGTTCCGGTGATGTCGTCAAAATACGTTACCTGGTTGTTGACCTCGCCGCCCAGTTTAATGCTTAAATCACCTTTCTTACTGATTAAAGTATTGTATTCGCCATATGGTGAAATAGTGATGGAGCGCGTATTATACTGATGAAGTATGCCTACCGTTTGCGTAGGGGCCTGGGTGTTAGTGGGATTAAATACTGTTGTGGGATAGCCGATCAGTTCCTTTCCGTTAATGGTATTGTAGCCAAAAATACTGCGGAGGGTCACTTTTTTGACAGGCCGGTAAGTGAGCGTTGCATTGGCCAGGAGATTATTCGTTACGTTTTTATACAGCCTGTTAGCGTTGCTGGCGGTGCCGCTGCTGTTTAGGTCGCTTCCGATCGACGCCCAGTTGATACTCCCGTCTTCGTTATAAGCTGGTGGTGCATTGGGAGGAGTCAGCGCGCTGACTGAAAAATCGTAGGGCACCATATCATTTTTTGAAGAGAGATAAGTACCGCCTAGGGCTAAACTGAATTTATTGTTGGTACTGCCGGTGTTTAACGCAAACCGGAGAGAGCCATCCCTGTTTGATCCGCGGTGGCGTTGTATGTTACCCATATCACGGAGACTTCCGCTGATCAGGTACGTGGTGTTTTGTGCACCTCCGCTGTAAGAAAGATTGACATTAGAAGTTGCAGCCGATTTTCCCATGAATTCTTTCCGCCAGTTGGTGTATCGGTCGGCAGGCCAGACACCATTCAGATCATTATCGCCGGCCGGTATTTCCAGTTTATCATTTGCCAGCGCTTCGCGGCGGAGCATCAGGTATTGATCGGTATTGAGCAATGTGGGTGTTTGCCCGTTCACTGATACGCCGGTGTAGATATTGGCATTGAACGACTGTTGGGTAGACCTGGATTTCTTTGTGGTAATCAGGATCACACCATAGGCGCCGGAGGAACCGTAAATAGCAGTGGCGTCCACATCTTTGAGCACATCAATGCTTTCAATATCGTTTGGATTGATGTAATTCAGGCCACTGCCTCCCTGCAGAAAAGTTTGCGTGCCGTAGGAGGTATTATTGGAAAGAGGTAATGTGCCGCCCGGGTAACGTACACCGTCCACGATGATCATCGGTTGTGTGGCCCCGGTGGTGAGGTTGGCGGAGCCGCGCATCCTCACGGTAAATGCGCCCCCCGGCTGACCGGTTACCTGCTGGATAAATAATCCGGGCACCTTTCCCTGCAACGCTTCCAGCACATTATTTACGGGATTTTTTTCTATCTCTTTTGATGTAACAGTAGTAATGTTACCGGCATTAAATCTTTTGGTGGTTGTACCATAGGCCGTTATCTGCACTTCATCTATGGGTGAAGTGCTTAATGCCAGCTGGATAAGGAGCGCAGAAGGATTGCCCGAAACCAGTTTTGAAGCGCCGGCAGAAGTTCCTTCAACTCCGGAAGACTTGTGTTTGGCAGGCAGTTCAGATGACACTACCTGGAAATTACTGCCGGTGAAACGCAGGAGGAGCGGAGCGAAGCCGACAGCAGATACTTTAATAACATCTCCCGTATTCGCATCAAAAGAAAAAGAGCCGTTGGCAACAGAAGTAGTTCCCTTATTGGTGCCTGTAATCACAATATTCACTCCCGCTAAAGGTTGTCCGTCGACGGAACGGATAAAACCTTTAACAGGAATGAATGTGGCAGCAGGGGGGGCGGAAGGAGAAGCCAGCTGGCCCGAAGGCGCAGCCGGAAGTTTTCGGGAAACAAGAATGGTCTTGCCTTCGATCACATATTCTAAAGGTTGGTTTTTAAAGACATCATTCAGCAGCTCCCGCAATGGCAGGTAATCAGCAGAAAGAGACACCGGTTTGGCATCGGCCAGCACGCCTTTCTGATTTAGCAGTACATAGCCCGTTTGCTTTTTAATAGCGGTGAACACCTGCTTCAACGTCAGGTTCCGGCCGGAGATGGTGACATGCTGCGCCATGCTGGCGGCGTGGGCATGAATAAAAGCAGCAGTTAATAAGAAGGTCGTTAATTTCATAGCCCTCAGGATTTTGGTTCTTTTTCTAAAGGGCTTGCTGAATCCTTCATTGACGGATTGCGCAATGCCCGGGTGCTGCCCCGCACGAACAGGAGGGCAATAGCATTTTTTTTGCATAGATTTGCAGCAGATTTGGTTGTTAATAAAAGTGGTTGGTAGACCGTTTTTTTGACTAATTAAATTCATCCACCGTCACAGTTAGCGCTGTGACGGTTTTTATAATAAAGGTATTATTGCACAATCAGCTTCCTGCCTTCCAGGCGGAAATGTATACCAGCTCTGCCAAGCATCACCAGCAGGCCGTTTAACGAAACGTCTTTGGTCATTTCCCCTTCAAACTCAATATCCGGAATGCCTTTTTCATACACGACTTCGATATCATACCATCGCTCCATCTGGCGCATGATTTCCGCGAAGCTCACTCCATCAAAATAGAAGATGCCATTTTTCCAGGCCATCACTTTATCGGTGTTGGCATTTTCAATCACCCGAATGCCCGTTTTCGCGGCGTTTCCGATTTGCGCCTGCTGGCCTGGCCGGAGCACTACGTTGCCCGGTTGGCTCCCGTTGGCGAAGCCCGCCACACGTACCGATCCTTCCAGCAGGGTAGTGGCAATCGTTTGTTCATTTTCGTAAGCATTCACGTTAAAATGTGTGCCCAGCACTTCTATTTCCACTTTATTGTTCACGCTCACCCGGAAGGGCATGTCCGCATTTTTCGCTACTTCAAAATAGGCTTCGCCGGTAATTGCTACTTTTCTTTCTTCACCTGAAAACAGCGTAGGGTAGCGTATTGAACTGGCTGCATTCAGCCACACCTGCGTGCCATCCGGTAAAGTGACCCGGAATTGCCGGCCTTTTGGAGTAGACATCGTATTGAATACGATTTCCCCGTTGGACGCTCCTGCTGGATCGTAGGCCAGTTGCCCGTTTGCCAGTACCAGCTGCGTGCCGTTCTGTTTCGCGATCACGCCGTTGTGGAGACTATCCAGCGTTACCCGGGAGCCATCGGCCAGGGTAAGGATGGCGCCCTCCCTGCCGGGGGCAATGTCTGTGGGCTTAGCAGCCATAGCAGCTGGCGGCGTATTTTTTTTATGGGCAAGCCAGAAATAGGCGCCTGCGGCCAGGACCAGCAGGATGATGGAAGCCGCTGCCCAACTCCGGCGAGGCAGGAAGTGAATGCGGCGCGCGGGCTTGTCGCTGTTTAAGGCCCGCTGCAATAAAGGCAACAGTGCCTCGTCCTGCGTGGCGTTCATATCCAGCTCGCCTGCCAGCTCATCAAAGGCTGCCTGTAATGCCTCCTGGTGATCAGGGGCCTGTAACAGCTGCTGAAACTCCACCTGCTCGGCGTCGCTCAGGCTTTTATCCAGGTATTGACCTGCCAGGTAATATATGCGTGTATTTTCCATGCGCTATATATAATAAGATGCGGGAAAGAAAGACTTGTCACTATCACTTTCTGAAAAAAAGTAAAAAAATAATAATGGCGGGCAAGCGGGCGGAGTCTGGCAGAAAACTGCGGATGGTTTGAAGGGCAGCGCTGATGGCATTGCGTACATATCCGTCTGAAAGGCCGAGATGAGCGGCGATTTCTTTTGTGCTCAGCCCTTTTTCCCGGCTCAGCTCATAAATGGTTCTGCGCTGTGGGGACATTACCTGGAGCGCGCGTTTCACCGCATATTGTATTTCTTTCACCGAAATGCTACTCAATGCGTGGTTGAAGCTGGCGTCTTCCTGGTGAAGGTCGCCCAGCTTGGTATTATACAAGGATGTTTTGCGGAGGTATTGCAAACATTCATGAATGGTGATTTTTCTCAGCCAGGGCCCCGGGAGCTGTACGTCTCTTAGCCGGTCCCTGTTCAGCCATATCTTAATAAAAACTTCCTGTAACACCTCCTGTTTGGCCGGCTCACTGTGGAGCATGCGTAAAGCGAGTAAAGCCAATGGTGTGGAGTAAAGGTTAAATAAAGCTGCAAAAGCAGTTTCGTCCCCCTCAGCAATGCGCAAAAGCAGCTCCTTTTCAGTATATGTTTGGTTAGACGACAATTATTTTTTAAGGCTGGATTATTTCGCAAACTAGGGCAAAAAATGATAAGAAAGTAATGGTTAGTGTAATTTATAGAGGAGGTTCTAAAATAAAAGAAAAAATCCTGTAAGGTTTTTCCGTCTTCTCCGACTAATACCCGCTACCGGGAAACCGGAAAAAAATATATTCGTAAATTCATATATGCAAAGAGATCAGAACAAAGGTATCATTGCCGGCGGCAACACACTCGATCCGCATTCGTGGGTGAATAAGTATGCGGATTACCTGTATACGTATGCCGTTACACGCATTAATGATGAAGAACAAGCGAGAGACCTGGTACAGGAAACCTTCCTTGCTGCCCTGGAAAAGGTTGATACATTTGAAGGCAGAAGCACAGAGCGGACCTGGCTTACCGCCATTTTAAAATTCAAGGTGATAGATGTTTATCGCAAAAACTCCTCCGCCTTCGCCAAACGCGCTAACCTCAGCGATGCTGAACAGGAACACCAGGATTTTTTCGATGCCATCGACGGGCACTGGAATGATCAGCACCGGCCAAGAGAATTAGGGATTGAACGGCCTGATGCGCTGGAAAATAAAGAGTTTCAGCGGATACTGCAGCTATGCATGAAGAAGCTGCCGGTGTTATGGCTTTCGGTTTTTACGATGAAGCATATGGATGATGAATCTACCGAAACCATCTGCAATACCTTAAAAGTATCTGCATCAAATTTTTGGGTGATCATACACCGGGCAAAAGTAAATCTTCGCGCCTGTCTTCAAAAAAACTGGATTTAATCAACCGCTATGAATGAATTAAAAAAGATCGCCTATAACTGCCGGAAAGCCACTTTCCTGATTGAGAAGCAGCAGATAGGCCGCATTACGCTCCGTGAGAAACTGGAACTGAGAATCCACCTGGCAGGTTGTTCCATCTGCAAAACATTCCAGCAGCAAAGCATCATCATCAATCAAATGGTACACAATTTCTTCCATTCAGCTGGCCAGGCTGAACGGAAGCTGGATGATAAATTCAAACAGGAACTGCAAAAGAGCATAGATGATAAACTGAGATAGCATTTATATCTCCTCACGCAGGGCTCCGGCAGCCGCTTTTAACAAGGAAGCGCTTACCCGTTGGGTAATATCCGGGTTGATATATTCAAAAAGAATGGTGCCTTTCCTGCTGATAATAAAAACGGATGGTACCGGCAATAATTTGTTCACGTTTTTACCTCCGGAAGTTTCCCCAAAAAATGAATCATAGTCCCGGGGTCCTTTAAAAGCAATCCCGAATTTTTTGGCAGCGTCCAGGTCTGCATCTGATAAAAGCGTATAAGTCAGTTTTTGTTTGTTCAATGTTTTATTAAGATTTTCCGGGCTGTCCGTGCTGACAGCAATCACCTGGTACCCCATATTTACAAGGTCCTGCTCAATTTCCTGCAACCCCGACAGTTGTTTTGAGCAGTAGGGGCACCAACCCCCACGATAAAAAACGAGGATGGCCGGCTTTTCTGCCACCGACTTATTCAAGTCAAAACGTTTCCCTGAAGAGGTGGGCAGTTGCAGCATGGGTATGGGTTCGCCTATCAGCAGGGGACTGATGTCTTCCGGTTTTACAGGAACACCTGCCACCATTTTTACCGTGTCTTTTACAGTTGTGGTGCCCGCCATCGCAGTATCACCTGAATTTAAAAGACCCATCACGGCGAACACAACGCAGGCATTCTTCCAGCTGGCTACGCTGAAGTAGTTGTGTTTTTTAATGTTTGTTTTCATATGATCTGTAGATTTTTTGCTTTAGTCGTATGAACCCGCCGGTCCTTACAAAAAGAATTGCTTTAAAAAGATAGAAAAGACTGTAAGGAATAAACCGGCTTTCCGACAAAGCAGGAAAGACCATACAACATGAAACACATAAAAAGAATTGCCCCCTGGGTGGCTGCTGCGCTGATACCCCTGGCATTGCCTGCCTGTAAGAAAGATCATTCAGATGGTCCGGATGGTGCGAGTGATAAAACAACCATCACCATTGAAAACGTTTTAGATTCCCGGCCCCTGGTAGAATCCGGCGCCTTCCAGGGAACCGGAACACCGGCGCTGATTTTACCGGGCCAATCCGCTGCCATCACATTTTCTGCCGCCAAAGGTGAGGCCATCACCTTTGCAACGATGTATGGCGCATCCAACGATTTATTTTTTGCACCGGAAAATCCAGGGATACTGGTATATGACCAGGACGGAAAACCTATTGAAGGCGACGTTTCTTCACAGGTAAAACTATGGGATAATGGCACCCGTATAAACCAGGCGCCAGGTGCTGGTGTAGTCCATCCGGGAACTGCTGAAAATAAAAACATCTCGGAAGTCAGTGGTACCGATGCCCAGGGAAATACCTATCTCCCTGCTTCCAAACTGGTAAAAGCAACCCTGAAATATAACGGGAACTCAGAGTTTACCCTGACCCTCCGGAATACTTCGGCAGGAACGACTAACGAAACGCCTTTAAGTCCTGGTGTATGGGCCATATCCTATATCGCAGGCGGCAATTTACTCAATCCGTCCCCGCTGTATGTTAAAGGAATGTCCTCTGCCAATGGTTTAACCTCCATCGCAGAAGCGGGGAATAACATGCCGCTGAAAACGTATATAAGCAGCATCACCGGTATATTTACACCGTTGTCTCCGGTGCTGGTAGTGGTGTATAACGGAATAGAAGATCCGTTGTTTAAAGTGGGAGAGAATGACCGGAACGAAGGATTGAAAGAACTGGCCCAGCAAGGGAATGCGAATATACTCGCCGCTTCATTAAAAACAAAAAGTGGCATTAAATCGGTGTATGTGCTTCCTGCGCCCAACACCACGGTATTACTTCCAAAGATAGGGGAGCTGGCCGGGGGAAATGTTTCCCAGGAAATTACCGTTACAAAAGGCGACAGAGTGGCAATAGCTACCATGTATGGGTTCTCTAACGACTGGTTCTTCGCCACCGGTGCAGATGGCATTGATCCCTTTAAAAAAGGCGATGCTTCCGCCGCTATTACCTTATATAACAATGGAACTGCGGTTGATCAGTTCCCGGGAGCAGGCGTAACACAGTTCAATTTAGCAGGAACGCCGCTCACAGAAAGCAAGCCAATTGCGGTGGTGCCCAATCCCAATCCATTTACCACCTTGCCAGGCATCCCGGAAATGATAAAGGTTACTTTTAAATAGTTGGCATAACGGCGCCCGTCATTTCGGCTACATCAAAACTCAATTTGGCAACATATAGCTTTCCATAGTATCAGACCTTTGAGATGTAAAATTAAATACATCGACAAATGAAAACGATCTTCATTACAGGAGCATCAACAGGTCTGGGCAAAGCAACTGCCAGGTTATTTCAAAGCAAGGGATGGCAGGTGATCGCCACCATGCGTAAGCCGGAAAACGAAACGGAGCTTTCACAATTGGAAAATGTGATCCTGCTGCCGCTCGACGTTACCAATACGGAACAAATCAACGATTGCGTAAAAAACGTTACCGCAAAATATGATGTGGATGTGGTACTCAATAACGCGGGATATGGACTGATGGGCGCGTTGGACGCATTGAGCGATGAGCAGATTGTAAAACAACTGAACACCAATTTACTCGGCGTTATAAGAGTTACAAAAGCATTTATTCCTTTTTTCAGGGAAAAGAAACAAGGCTTATTTATTACGATCACTTCCATCGGGGGCTTGGTGGGCTTCCCGCTGGGTTCCACCTATCATGCCACCAAATGGGCACTGGAAGGCTGGAGTGAATCTTTATCTTATGAACTGAGCCTGCATAATATCGGCATCAAAACCGTTGCACCGGGTGGTATTGTTACCGATTTTGCAGGCAGGTCGCTGGAAATGGGCAGTCACCCGGCTTACGAGGACATGATGCAGAAAGTGTTTGCGTTATTCGATCCTGAAGCTTTTTCAACAGCAGACGAAATAGCGGGATTAGTATATGAAGCGGCTACCGACGGGCAAAACAAAATTACCTATGTGGGTGGTGAGTATGCAAATGCGTTATACAACAGACGCCTGGAAATTGGTAAGGAAGCGGCCCGCATCGAGCTTGGTAAAAGTGTGTTAGGAAATTAAGTCTTAAATTTGGTAAATGAAGAAGTCAAATAATATCCCTGCAAAAATAGATTCCATTTCTGAACTTAGCAGATTATTGGGGGTACCAAAACCCGTGCATCCTTTGATTGGTTTTTTCGACAACACCAGTATCAAAGTTGATACCAGTCAGCTTCCGGAAGCTTTGTTGCTGAATTTTTACAAGATATCATATAAACTCAATCAGAAAGGCAAAATGGGATATGGGCAGGGATATTATGATTTCGATGAAGGCGGAATGGTGTTTACCGCTCCCAATCAACTGATCACCGTTCCGAATGAAGCGGTATATGAAGGGTTTTCATTGCTTTTTCATCCCGACTTTATCAGGAACTATCCCATTGGGCAAAAAATTAAACAGTACGGATTCTTTTCTTATGATACCAACGAGGCCCTGCATTTATCCGACAAAGAAAAACAGCAGATTTTTACTGTTGTCGAGAGTATAAAAGAAGAACTTAATAATGCCATAGATGCTTTTAGCCAGGACCTCATCGTGTCCTACATTGAGGTATTGCTTAACTATAGCAATCGTTTCTATAAACGGCAGTTTATTACCCGCAAATCTGTGAATCACGATCTGCTTACCGGCATAGAAGAGCTGCTCAATAGTTATTTTGATAAAGAAGAAGGATTGCAGAAAGGTCTTCCCTCGGTTGAGTTTTTAGCAGAGCGGCTAAACGTTTCACCACGATACCTGAGTGATATGCTACGTTCGCTCACCGGGCAAAATGCCCAGCAGCATATCCACGAAAAACTGATTGAAAAAGCAAAGGAATACCTGATGTCTACCCAACTATCGGTGGCTGAAATTGCTTACCAGCTGGGATTTGAGCATCCTCAGTCTTTTAACAAACTATTCAAGCGGAAAACGAATTTAACCCCGGTAGCGTTTAAGCAGTCATTTCAGGATAATTAAAACAGCGATCGCTTACCCTAAAGCCGCCACTTTTCAAAAGCCGGAAGTATTGTTTTGTAAATTAGAACAGGTTGTATTATTTTCATGCATCACTACCCGTTATAATTAACACGATACCATCCGTGATCCACGCTAATGAACAGGAATTGTTGCTCTCCGTTGCAAAAGGAGATGAGCGGAGCTTCCAGGTTCTCGTTAAACAATACTGGCCACAGGTATATGGCACGGCGTTACGCCTGACACGTTCTCCCGAACAGGCGAAAGACCTCTCACAGGATATCTTTCTCAAATTATGGAACAACCGGGCAAAGCTTCCCGGCGTGGAAAAAGTGGGTACGTTTATATATGTATGTGCCCGCAATCTTATCATGGACCACCTGGAGAAAAAGGTGCTGCATACTGATAATATTGAATTCCTGGCCGATCATCTTTCCGAAGCTCCATTCAGCGATGCCCAGTCCGGTATGGAATACAAGGAGCTGGAAAAGATCCTGCTGCAGGCCATCGAACATCTCCCGGAGAAAGTAAAGACCGTGTTTGTGTTGCATCGTTTTAACGGGCTAAGTCATGTGCAGATCTCCCGGAAACTGAATATTTCTGTGGTAAGCTCCCAAACCTATATTGTACGGGCGCTGCGCAGCATCCGGGAGTATTTAAGCCGGCATTCCGAAAGTGTTTTCGCCTTGTTGTTCCTGGCTTCCAATCATTTTTTATGAATTTTTCAGTTTTACTGTCTTACCCCTTCTTTGTTTCCCGTCCTTATAACGGGAGATATTAAATCTGTATCAGCATATGTCTGAAATTACTTTTGAAGATCTGTTTAAAAGATACATGAGCGGAACGCTGAACGCCGGAGAGATCCGGTTGTTCAGAAGCATGGCCCTGCAGCCGGAAAATAAGGCGTTGCTCTCCCAATTGTTGCAGGAGGCTTTTAATGATCCTGCTTATGCTGAAAGCGCAGATTTTGACGCCGGAGAAATGGCGCTGGAAGTGATGATGAAAGCGCGGCAAAGTGAAGCCATACCGGTTTTACATCGTACAAAACCATCCATTGTTGCACGCCCCTGGTTTAAATATGCCGCCGCAGCAGCTATCTTTTTATTACTGTTGGCTGTAAGTTGGGAGTGGAATAACCGTAAAAAAACAGGGACTGGTACTATAGCGCAGGCGTCGCAATCGCCGCGGGGAACAGCGCGGCCTATGCTGATCCTGGGAGATGGCACCCGCATAGCGCTCGACAGCGCCGCTAACGGCGCTATCGCCCAACAGGGCTCCGCACAGGTAATTAAGCTGGCCAACGGGCAGTTGGCCTATAAACAATTTTCACAGAAGAACACCGGCCTGGTATACAATACCATGCAAACACCCACCGGCTGCCTGTACCAGCTTATTTTACCCGACGGCTCACATGTCTGGCTCAATGCGGCTTCTTCTATCCGTTATCCCACCGCTTTCCCGGAGGATAAAAGAATGGTGGAAGTTTCGGGAGAAGCATACTTCGATATCGCCAAAGATGACAGGAAACCATTTATCGTAACCGCCAAAGGCATGGACGTGCAGGTATTGGGAACGTCGTTTAACGTAATGGCCTATGCCGATGAAGCTGCCGTGAAAACCACGCTGGTACAGGGAGCAGTAAAAATAAACGCGGACAGAATATTACATCCCGGTGAACAGGCGGTACTGCATCACGCTTCCGGTGAGCTGAGCGTGAACAAACCAGACATGGAAGAAATACTCGGTTGGAAAAACGGGGAGTTTTATTTCAGGAATACAGACATCAGCACCATCATGCGGCAGATAGCGCGATGGTATGATATAGAGATAAAGTATGAAGGAGATATGTCCGGCATTGAGCTCTCCGGCATCGTTTCCCGGACAGCAAAGATATCACAGTTACTAAAAGCACTTGAACTAACCAAAATCGTACGTTTTAAGACACAGGGAAGAACTATTACCGTGATGCCTTACCAGGAGGCCAATTAAATCACTCTTTTAAAACAGATATGTCATGACCTGATTGCTGCACGGATCATCCGTAGTAAGCACATCTGCTGAAAACCAATTGCCGGGGGCCCCCGGCGTGGTAAGCTATGTGCGTACCTGACTAAATTTCCACGTTTATGATTGCTAATGTTTAAAATCCACGACTGAAAAATATGATATTCCTTGCCACAGGCACTCTCCCGGCCGTAAAGAAATGGCCCGCCAAACCGCTATGGATCTTTATGACCATCCTGCTGCTGCATTTGAACGCGGTTGCACAACAGGTAACAATTTCCGTAAAAAATGTGCCACTGGAAAAAGTGCTGGTGCTGTTAAAGCAACAAACAGGCTATTCTTTTATCTGGCGCGATCAGCCAGCAGCATTTAACAACGTATCGCTCGAATGCAGGGACCAGCCCCTGGAACAGGTGTTGAAATCCTTCCTGGGTAAGCTCTCCCTCCAATATGAAATAACGGATAAGATAGTAGTGATCACTAAAAAAACAACCTCACTTCCTGCCGGAAAGGAGCCGGACCGGATCACGGTATCCGGGAACATATCAGACGAGAAAGGATCGCCGCTGCCAGGCGTGAGCATCCGGGTAAAAGGCACGTCGCTGGGTATTACTACCGACAGCCATGGTAGCTTCACCCTTGCCGTGCCAGATGATAACAGCATCCTGGTTTGTTCGTACGTAGGGTTTGAATCCAAAGAGGTAAATGTTAAGGGGCAGTCGCTCATCAACATTGTGCTGAAGCTGCAAAGCGCTTCGCTGAACGACCTGGTGGTAATTGGCTATGGCACCCAGCAAAAAAAGAACCTGACTTCTTCCGTGAGTTCCATCAAAGGCAGTGAGCTTACCGGCGTTGCAGTAACCAGCCTGGACGCCGCTTTGCAGGGAAAGGCAGCAGGCATACAGGTAGTGCAGAATTCCGGCGCTCCCGGCGATGAAACGTATATCCGTATCCGTGGTAACGGTTCTTTGTTTGGTGAAAACCGCCCGCTGTATGTGATAGATGGTGTGCCCATGAGCAATCTTCCTGCCGCCCAATACGGCGTTTCCGGTGATGGACAAAGGATCGCAACTACCAACAACATTAACCCCAACGATATACAGTCGGTGGAAATACTGAAGGATGCCGCCGCCACAGCTATCTATGGCTCCAGGGGCGCCAACGGCGTTATCCTCATCACCACCAAAAGAGGCGCGGAAGGTAAGTCGCGTTTTAATTTCAACATGTATACCGGCGTGGCAGACATCCCCAAACGTTTGCCGCTGCTGAACGGCGAACAGTTTGTAGAACTGTTCCGGGAATCGCGTGTTAATGCAGGACTACCGGTAGATTCTGCGGTAGTGAACACCGGCCGTAACACCGACTGGCAGGATGCCATTTTCAGATCGGCGCCGGTATCTAACTATAATTTATCTATCTCCGGGGGCACAGGAAAAACATCACACTATGTATCCCTTGGTTACCTGGATCAAACAGGTACTATTGTAGGTCTGCAACACTATAAACGTTTCAACGGCCGCGTGAACTTTGATTTTGCCGCTACCGACAAGTTAAAGATCGGTGTAAATTTAACAGGGGTAAGATCTACCAACAACCGCATGGACAACAGCTTCTCCGGACAATCAGTACTGGCGCTGGCATTGATAGAAAATCCCAACGATCCCATCTACAATCCTAACGGCACTTACTATGCCGATAAAAACCGCCGCTGGACAAACCCCGTGATGATCGCTAATAACCTGCGGTTCCAGTCGATCGTGAACAGCTATATCGGTAATGTATATGGCGAGTACACCATCCTCCCGGGACTGAAATTTAAAACCAGTTTTGGCTTCGATAACCAGCAGGTAACCGACGACCGGTACCAGTCGAAACTGGTGAACAACGGTTCTGCCGCGAGTGGCTTTGTGTCTGTATTCACACAGTTCTTATGGGTCAATGAAAATACATTATCCTACACACCGGTGTTAAAAGGCAAACACAAATTAACGGCCCTCCTCGGTCAAAGCGCGCAGGAAGCCAATGTGAGAAGGATCAGTGTTTCCGGCAATACCAATTCAACCGATATCATCGAGGCAGTCACCGGTTTTACGTCCCTTTCTGCGCCGCTGGATTACCGCTCGCAATGGGGACTGGTATCTTATTTCGGCCGCCTCAGTTATAATTACGACGACCGGTATCTGCTGGAAGGAGTACTGCGCACGGATGGTTCTTCACGCTTCGGTGAAAATAAAAAATATGGATTCTTTCCCTCTGTGGCTGCCGGCTGGCGGGTAACCAATGAAGCCTTTATGAAACAGCAGCGTTTTATTAATGAGCTGAAGCTGCGTGTCAGCATCGGCGTTACTGGTAACAATGAAGGACTTGGAAGTGACTTTCCCGCACTCGCCACTTATTCCACCGGCTATAATTATGGTTCGGAAGCCGGTATTGCCGCTACATCTTTATCAAATGTGGATCTTAGCTGGGAGGCGACTACCGCCACCAACCTCGGGCTGGACCTGAGTTTCTGGGACAGCAGGATCAGTGTTACCGTAGATGCTTACCGCAAACTCACCAACCGTTTGATCTTTAAACTGGACCTTCCCTATACCTCCGGGTTTAACCGCACCAATGGCGCCAATATCGGGCAAATGGTAAATAAAGGACTGGAGATAGGTATCAATACAGACAACATCCGTGGCAAATTTACCTGGAGCACTAATTTTAACCTGTATTTCAACAGGAATAAAATTACCAGTCTGCCTGAAACAGTGGCTGGGGACCCTTCCAGCTCCGACTTTACAGAAAGCCTACCCGGATCGTTTGGTACCAGTTTGCCCACCAGTATTTTTCGTGTGGGCCAGCCCGTTGGGTCCTTCTTTGGCTATCGCAGTAAAGGAGTAGATCCAAAAACTGGGAACATGATCTATGATGATATCAATGCCGACGGAAGGATAACCGCAGCCGACCGTGTGATCCTGGGCAACGCATTACCGGATTACACTGGTGGCCTTACCAATACTTTTGGTTATAAGGGAGTGGACCTGAGCTTCTTCCTGTACTGGTCGTACGGCAATAAGGTATACAACCAAACGCGCAACATGCTGGAACGCATGAGCGGCTACAATAACGGCGACGTACGAACGCTGAGCCGCTGGACGCCGGAAAACCCCAATACCGATGTGCCGAAGGCCGTGTTCAACGACCCTGCCACGCCCAATAGTTTAACCAACGGTGAAGTATCGCAGCGCTTCGTGGAAGACGGATCATTTATCAGGATGAAAAATATTACGCTGGGATATACTTTCCGGACAGAGCTGCTCAAAAAGATAAGGATCAGCAGCGCCCGGGTGTATGCCAGTGCGCAAAACCTCTTCCTGATCACCAGCTATTCCGGCCTGGATCCTGAGTCGCAGAACCAGTCGGTCAAGAACTCGCAGCTTGGTATCGACTGGGCCGTACAACCGCAGCCACGCACCTTCCTGCTCGGATTAAATGTGAACTTTTAAAAGCAGCCGCTATGAAAAAATTACGACTTATATATCTTCTCTTCGCATTTGCTTCCTGTACCAAAGTACTGGACCAGGTGCCGGAGTATACCATTGCAGATGAAAACTTCTGGCAAACTGCCAGCGATGCGGAAAGCGCGGCGGTAGGCATTTACCCGGCCATACAAAGTATGTCGATGCAGTTCCCGGTGGCTTTCGATGCCGCCTCCGACGCCACCACCGCTTTACTGATCAATTACAGTCCGTTTACCAATCACGGTATCCCGGTAGATAATGCCATTGTGGCAAGCTACTGGCAGAATAATTACACCGGTATTGGTCGCGCCAATGATTTGCTGAAACATGTGCCTGCCATGAAAGATAGCCTGTTTACAGGCGGGCGGAAGGAACAGTTATTGGGAGAAGCACATTTTCTGCGGGCGTATTTTTATTTCAACCTGGTAAAAGCTTATGGCGCTGTGCCAATGGTACTGGAGCCCTATACTTCTTTTAATGCGGATTTTACTATTGCACGGTCGCCTGTCGACAGTGTTTTTCAGCTGATCATTTCAGATTTGAAAGCAGCTGAAACTACTTTGCCTGCTACATTTGCCGCGGCGGCATCTACCAGGGGACGGGCCAGTCAGGGTGCAGCCAAAGCCTTACTGGCAAAGGCATACCTGAGCGTGAAAAATTACGACTCCGCGGCTGCCAAAGCGCTCGAAGTAATGAATAGCCCGGTATATACGCTGGTAAGCGGCGCTGCGGCCTACAGCAATATGTTCTCCACCGGCGGCAAAAACAGTACAGAAGCGATATTCGAAATACAGTTTGTAAGTTCTTCTTCACAGGCCAACGGCTTATTCAGTTTATATGTGCCGGTGAATGGCATTCCTGCGGGCATACAGCCCGGTAGTTACCAGATAACGCCTACGGCAAAGATCATTGGCGCTTATGAAACCGGCGATATCCGGAAGAATGCGGCGTTGGGCCTGACTACTTCCAGCCCTGCGGTGCCGTATGTAAATAAATATACCCGTTTAACCAGTGGTACAGAGCCGGATATTATTGCGTTGCGACTGGCCGATATCATCCTGGTCAGGGCAGAAGCGCTGAACAACCTGGGCAAAACGGCCGAAGCAACAGAGGCGCTGAACATCATCCGCCGCAGGGCTTTTGCAGAGCCATTAACCGCACCGGGTGCACACGACTTTCCCTATGGCGGGGAGACTAATCTTGCTCTCGCGATAGAAAACGAGCGGTTCAAAGAACTCGCTTTTGAAGGTCACCGGTTTTACGATTTGGTGCGTACCGGCAGGGCAGAAGCAGTATTGGGCATTAACGCAGATCAGGCATTGTGGCCTGTTCCGCTGAGGGAGATAGGCCGTAACCCGCGGCTGGTACAGAATCATGGCTACTAACATCTTAAATTTATAAAGATGAAAAGAATTATTTCCACGTTATGGCTGTTGTTAACAGCTGCCTTCTGCTATGCACAGTATACCACCACCTGGGTAGGCAATACTTTTTCCAATGTAACCACTTATGTAGGCAATTGCGCCCGTTCCATGTGGGTGTCGCCGGAAGGAGTGGTGTATACTGCCTCATTATGGGATGAAAAGGGACGCAATATCGGCATCTATCAGAATGGGGCTACCATTGGCGGTATGGGCGGCACTAAAGAATCACAGGGCAGCGCTATTGGTGGTAATGCCACTTATATCTTTACCGCACAACAGGCGCCCAACAGCGGTAAAATAGGACGTTACAATCGCAGCACTAAGCTGCGCGACCTGTTGTTTACTGCCAGCACAGGTACCGGCGATGCCGTTCGCGGTATAGCCGTTTCCGGTGGACGTGTATATGTCAGCGATTCCAGCGGCAACCGCGTGGCGGTATTTACCACCGGTGGCGTTTTAATAAGACAATGGGCCGTTACCTCGCCGGGGCCTATTGCGGTCGACAGTGCCGGCGCTGTTTGGGTGGTGCAGCTGGGTGGCGGTACCATACGCCGTTTCGACTCCACCGGTGTGGCAGGCACGGTGTTGAATGTTGGCGTCACTGCGCGTCCGTCTGCTCTATATGCGGATAGTGCCAGGGGACAATTACTGGTAGGCGATCAGGGACCGGATATGAATATCAAAATTTATACTAACCTAACGGGAACGCCCGTACTGAGTGGAACTTTTGGTGCGTTAGGCGGTTACCTCAATGAAACGGGCGGTATCCGCGGAGCTGTGGGCGACAAGCGTTTTACGCGGATAGTAGGCATTGGCCGCGATGCTTCCGGTAAGTTGTATGTGCTCAACAATCCCTGGGGAGGTACATGGGACCTGGGCAGGAACGGGGCTACTGATATTCATTGCTACAGCACGGCGGATTCACTGTTATGGACTTTACAGGCGCTGAACTTTGAAGGCTGTGCCGCCGCTGATGCCGGCACTGACGGCGAATTGCTTTACAGCGGCAATATCATTTACTCCTATACCGGTACAGATGGCGGCGCGTATGTGGCTAATACCGTGGATCCGTACCGCTATCCCTGGGATGCGCGGATACAGATGAGCGACCGTGGCAGGGGCGAACATTTTGGCCACCTGGCCAATGTAGGCGGCCACCGGATCCTGGTGGCCAATAACCAGAACGCAGACGTGTTTTACACATACTATTTCAATCCTGCTACAGATGGATACATCGCTATACCCGGCGATACCATCTCCAAGGTGAGGAATGGATTTTGTCTTGATTCTTTAGGTGATATCTGGATCTCCCAGGATAAAACAAATGCGATCCAGCATTACCCGTTAACGGGTTTTGCCAGCAACGGCAAGCCTATCTGGGGACCGGTGATATCCACACCTACACCCGCTACCATCGCCCGGTTAAACCAGCTGCAATACATCCCTGCCAGTGATGTGATGGTGCTGGCCGGCGGCAGCACCGACTGGACGCTGATCGGCAACCGCATAGAAGTATATCATGGATGGGTAGCCGGAAATCGTACGCCCGACACCGTTATTACGCTGAGCCGCGCCCAGGCTAAGTCAATGTCGGCCGCAGGAAATTATCTTTTTGTCGGCTACTATGCAATTCCCGATATCGATGTTTTTGATCTTACCACCGGCGCATTGGCGCTTACCATGAACAGCAGCAACCCCAACGTATATGTAGGCAACGATGTGGATTCACAATATGGTATCAAAGCCTATCACCGGTCTACCGGCGAGTACATGATCACCAAAGATGATTACAACGCCAACAAGGTAGTGTTATATCTCTGGACGCCGCCGGCAACCATGGATAGCAGCAGCTCCCTGGCCACCGGTAAACTGGTAACACTGTCTTCGGGATTAAACGTATATCCTAACCCGGTAGTGAATGTTTTGAATGTAGACATCCGGCTAACAAAGCCCAAAACATGTATGGTCAGTATTTACGATCTCTCCGGAAAAATGGTGAAAACAATACCAGGAAAAAGTAGCGGACCGTGGAAGATAGATGTAAGCAGTTTACCGCAGAGTGCCTATATACTGGTGATTTCAGACGCCGGTACTGGTCAGATGATCGGTCAGCGTAAATTTATAAAGCAATAACAGATGAAATATATATGGATGCCGGTGCTGATACTCATCAGCGCGGTGAGTGCTATGGCCCAGATGAAAGCACCGGAAGAATGGGTGAATTATGAAACGGTAATGGGCGTACGAAATAACCAACGGCATTATAACTATGATGTAATGCTGGTGAAGGCTTCCAGCACCACCAATGTGTTGTGGCCCGGAGAACAGCCTGCCTATACGATACAGGTGGTAAACCAGCTCAGCGAACCTATAACTGTAGAAGGAAAAATAGAATTGATCAGCTATGGGACCAAGGGCCGTCCGGGTGACATATGGCAGCCGGAGATGGTGAAATTTGCCATTGTCAGCACTACGCCGGTGAAGGTAAATATTTCCCCGAAGGGATATGTCAACATCGAGCATCTTCCGGTAATTCCTCCGCGTTTTGGTGGTTATGCGCTGGTGATGGATCTCGGCAAATATGGCCGAAGATTTATTACCAGCCTGGTACGCACCTTTGCCGCAAATCCGCAACGGATACAGTATCCAAAGCAATCGCTTGATGATATGGGCGCTGATTTCCTGCAGCGGGTGGGCGTGCAGGCCATTCGCATGGGGGTAGACTATACGCCCACTACCGCCAAAGACTATACGGCAAAAATGGAAGCGATTGACCGTAAATTAAAAGAGTACAGGGAGAAGAATATCACCGTGTTGCTGATGTTTGGAGCGGGATCGGCAGAGCAGCCACTGGGCAGACCCCGTTCATTTCTTGACACTGCTGCTGTGATGAAAAAAACAAAACAGGACATGGTGTGGATGCCTTCGTCCGATAAGGATTTCCAGGAATTTGTACACCGGCTTTGCGTGCAATATGGCTGGCCTAAAGGACCGGTAACAGCTGTATCCTTGTGGAACGAACCCTGGGAAGGCTTGTCTATTTCCGGCTGGCAATCGGATATTCCGCGTTACCGGGAAATATATACGGTAATGGCCCAGGCCGTACTGGATGCCCGTAAAAGAGGAGCAGACGTGCTGGTAGGTGGCGGCGATTCTAATTCCAATGCCTGGGATAAACTTTTTGCAGATGGTAAAATGACGTTCCTGCCTATCTTCGATTTCTGCTCGATCCACTACCAGGGCCTGGAGTCGCCCGCTATTTATCCGGAATGGGTGAACCGTAAATCGCCGCACGGTCGTGTGAAGATCTGGGATACCGAAAGCTGGGTGGGCAATACCGATGATCGTATAGGCCTCACCGTAGCTACCAGCCGTTCTGCTGGCTACGACCGTTCTATGGGTATTTACGCAGGATATATGTATACCGGTGGCCGGGGCAGTGAACATTTCACCCGTAAAATAAATACGCCTGCCGGGGTAAAGGAAATTACGCGTATTCCCGATACCTGGTCGCAGGCCGCCGCGCTGGGCGCCGTGCAGCACCTGGTAGGAGAGCGGGATTTTAAGCAGCTGTTGTTTACCAAAGGACTGCCCTGGGTGATGGTGTTTGACGGGCTTAAAAAAAATCCCGACGATGGCACCGTAGTGATATGTGGCGATATAGGCGAGGCGTTTGGTCCGGAACGGGTGCTCTTCCGGGAAGTACGCGGACTGGCGCAAACCGCTGCTGCTGAAAAGTTTCGGGTATCCGGGAAGCCGGTTATCTATGAACCTTTAACGGGGGGGAAGATGATCCTGCCTGCTGCCTTTCAGTTATTCGATTTTTACGGTAACCCTATCTTACCGGCAGGTGGTAAACTAGAAATTCCGCTGAACAGCCAGGGATACTATCTCCGGACAAACGGATCTAAAGGCTCGTTTGCCGCTATGCTGGCGGCGCTGAAAACCGCGCGCATAGAAGGTTATGAGCCGGTGGAAATCATCGCAGAAGATATGACTGCACGTATTGAACAATCACCACTTATGCCGCTCCAGGTGACCAATATTCTGAACCGTCCGGTGCAGGGGCGTTTGCAAATAACTTTGGGAGATCTGGATATTGAAGCTCCCGCTACGGTGAAGCTGGCGCCGCATGAAACCATTACCATTCCTGTAAAGATCAAGGGGGGAAACACTTCCGTGAACAATACCTATCCGCTGTCGGTTCATTTTGATGCCGGTGCAGATGGCATGGCAGTGCATGATGAAGATATGCATGTGAACCTGATTTCACGGTTAAGCATACACGTTGATGGCCAGCTGGACGACTGGAAAACGGCATTGCCCCAAACGGTAAGCAGCCAGGGCGTTGCGGAGGTTAGTTTAACGGAAGCCGCCTGGTATCCTTTCAAGAATTTTGACACCCGTGCAAATGGCTATGCCAATGGCTATTTCGCATACGACGACCAATACTTTTATTTTGCCGCCAAAACAGCGGACAGCACGCCGCATCCGGGCACTTACCGTTTTGAACAGCGCCCGGACGATGAGTTCTTTTATCCCGATACCGCCTATGCCATGGATATGCAGGAGGCGCTGATCAGCAAAGAAGGCAATGCGCCTGCAGAAGGAGAAGCGGCATTGCAGCTCCCTGGCGGTGATGGCCGTATCCTGCATTACCTGGAAAGCAGCGATAATACCAATTCATTCGGTGTAGACCTGCAATTGGATTCACTCACGCAGGTGGCATTGTACCTGCCTGCGTTGCGTGTGCCGGGCGTAGTACTGGAAGTATACAGTAACGGCAGCCGTTTGTTGCAACGCAACATCAACAACCTCTGGAATGGCGCCTGGGAGGTATTGCAGCTTTCCGGAAAAGTGAGGATTGTATTGCATAGCAACGGCTGGTGGTATACACCCAAACTGGCAGCGTTGTTATTCGATGCACCTACTGCTGCTGCCGGTTTTTTTGTAAAAGAAGATTTCGATACCCGTGGCAACTGGAGAAACGTATATGGCAAGGCAGGGTATTATATAGTAGGTGTGCCGCCGCAATTGCCGGCTGGTGTTGTGTTATCGCTGGTGAATAAAGAAGTGAAGTTTCCACTGATTTGGCCTTCGGGAGTGCGGCATTATACCTACCGTAAAAACCCGGTAACACCGGATAATTCCGGCCTGGGATATGCTTACGATAATGTGTTGCTGGCATTTAATGTACTGCCTGAAGGAAAAGACGGGATGCTGGCTTATCCACCAGGTACCATGCCGCGTTACACCGGGTATAAATGTACTGATTACGAATATGCGCTCAACCAGGTGTCGCCGGAATATGGCGGTGGCACTGAAATATGGCGGTTGCTGGCGCCGGGCTTGAACCGTAAACACTTTTTTCCGCGACAGCCACGGTCGGAAGGGGAAGGACCGGTAAGAAATGGGAAGCTAGCGGTGCGCAGAGAGGGCAATACGCTGATCACAGAGTGTGCTATTCCATGGTCGGAGTTGCCGGAAGTAAAGGCGGCCATTGACAAAAGACAGGCAATTAAGCTATCATTCAGGGTAAACGATAACGGCGCGCCCGGCAGCTGCATGGAGCTGGCAAAGGAGAGGAGCGTATCAAAATTGAATGCGAGGGCGTTTCATCCCGATTGGAAAGCACATTGGGCCAATGAAGTAAAGTTCCGCGCGGAGTGATAGCAACGGAGGAATTCCATTAGCCGAATGACTGCCTGAACTCCAAAGGTGAAAGATTGGTTTTGCTTTTAAACAATTTGCTGAATGATTGCGAATGTTCAAAGCCTAATTCATAAGCAATCTCGCTTACTGATAAATCGGTAGTGGATAATTTCTCTTTGGCTTTTTCAATCAGCTTTTCATGAATGTGTTGCTGTGCCGTTTGCCCTGTCAGTACCTTTAATAAACTGCTTAAATATTTAGGTGACACGTTTAATGTACCGGCTACATATTGAACAGTAGGTAACCCTTTTTCCATCAGGTTATCACTGCTGAAATAATCTGTCAGCAATTCTTCCAAACGGTTTAGAATTTTGTGATTGGTAATTTTTCTTGTAATGAACTGGCGATGATAGAACCTTTCAGCGTAGTTGAATAACGTTTCTATTTGCGGGATAATGATTTGCTGGCTGAAATTATCAATATTGGAATGATATTCCTGCTGAATGTTTTGAAAGATGTTATTGATAACTATTTCTTCTTTTTCGGAAAGCAGCAACGCTTCGTTTACAGAATAATCAAAATATTCATATTGCTTAATGGTTTTGGCCAAAGGAGTATTCCATAAGAAATCGGGGTGGATCAGCAGCATCCAACCTGAGCGTTTTGCCGTTAGGTTCGGATTAACTTCAAGCCTGAAAACCTGGTTGGGTGAAATAAAAAACATGACACCTTCATCGAAATCATATTCCTGTTGTCCATACACTACCTTGCCGCTCAAGCCCCGTTTTACAGAGATAGAGTAGAAGTCGCAAATCCAGTTTATCCCGCTGTTTTCTGGATGCGGCATCGTAGCATAATCTATCACACTGATTAGCGGGTGCTCAGGTTTTGGCAAATTCCGGAGTTGATGAAATTCGCTGATTGTTTTAATCCGGTATGTTTTTGTACCTGCCATAATATATTAAACCATTAAGGAACCAGGATTTCCTTAATTCCTTAATGGTTTTATTTTTTAATAATTAAAGATAGTCATTTTGCTATTGATTATAAACCGCCGCAAACTCCTTTACAAAATCAGTAAGTTTAACTTTTCCCAGTACTGGTTTATTCCGGTAATAGTCTTCATACAGCATACCTCTACCCATACCGGCCTGCATTTCTACAAATCCTTTCGCAATTTGCGGGTTCATTCCTGCCGACAGCCAACTGCCCAGCAACTGTTCATCAGGGATGACCAGCCATTTCAGATCAGGCTTCCCGATTGCCTGACCAAGAAAATAAGCAGCTTCATCCGGCGAAAATTCGTCGCTTGCGATATAACGGATTTGCCTCCCTTCAAAAGGTTGCTCCATTTCTTCAGCAATAACATCTGCGATGTCTAAAGGTGAAACCCAGGGTTCTTTGTTGGCGCCTCCGTAATTTTGTATGATAGCGCCTTGTGTTTTTATGGTGCGTACAAACGAAAACATATTGGTGTAAAAGCCAACAGGGCGCATAAATTTAATAGAAACATCATCCGGCAGTTGCTTTAATATGTTTTCTACATTGTGATGAAAGATAAGTATGCCGTTGTCTTTGTCCATATGCGCGCCAACACTGCTGAGATGCACCACACGCTTTACGCCCGATTGCAGGATAGCTTGTTTGTAATTATGGCCAATCTGGTTAATGGTAGCGATGAAGTCAACGTCCTGATCAAAGAAGCCGCCGGCAGCGTCGAGTGTTTCCATAACATACACGATATCTGCTCCCTTGAAAGTGACTGACAGAAAATCAGCGTCTTTTATGCTGCCGATAGCCGCTTTTGCACCTAATGCCTCAATGTCTTTTTGTCTTTCGGCATTGCTGCTGATAACAGTAACCATATGTCCTTTTTGCACTAAATCCTGTGCGAGCGGTTTTCCAATGTTCCCTAACGAACCTGTAAGTACGATGTTCATATAATTGTTTTGTTGTTGATGCAAAGGTCCGCAGCAATCACAAAACAGATGTAGCCAAAGTACTCATTGTTGTAGTCAAAAGGATGGAATCAGGGAGATGTACTACAGCTCCATGAACTCCGCCGCTGTAATTACATTTGCATAGAGGCCATTAAGGGCGGTCATTCCGGCGAGGTAAGCACTGTTTATTGCTTCGGCCTTTATTGTTTTACCATACAGCTCACGGTTCCGGGTAGCACAGGCATCACCGATAACAATACAGGTGAAACCGAGGTCCATTGCTGCCCGTACGGTGGCATCCACGCACACATCCGTCATCATGCCACAAATAACGAGACTGGTAATACCGTTTTGCTGCAGATATGCCAGCAGTGCTGTTTCCCGGAAGCTATTCGGATAGTTTTTGATGATTACCTTTTCATCCGGGTCGGGACTTACACAGTGATGTATGTCAGCGCCGTTGGTGTTGGGAAGGAAAAAAACTGCGCCTTCGTTAGTGGCCAAGTGTTGTATATGAACAACCGGCATATGCTGTTTTCTTGCAGTTTGTAATACCAGCTGTGCCTGTTTGCCAGCTTCCGCAGCATTTACCAAGGCATGTTTTCCGCCATCAAAATAATCATTCTGTACATCAATAATCAATAATGCTTTTTTCATATCCTTGTTTTTAGGCCATAAAAGTAGCGGGCTTCTATTTCCTGGAATTTGAACTAGTTCAAAAAATGCACTATTTGCCGGACAGCTTCTTCCTGATTTTACTTAAAAATTCGTGTGATATACCGAGATAGGCGGCCAGCTGTTGCTGGTTGAGGCGTTGTTCGAGGTCCGGATATTTTTCTATAAATTCCAGGTAACGCTTATCGGCAGTTTTGCCTAATGAAGAAATGACCCTGCGTTGAAAGGTAACCAGTGATTTCTGGTTCATGATCCGGAACATCTTTTCTACTTTGGGGAGCGTTTCGTACAGGAAGTCTTTATCCGGCTTATTGATGAGGAGTACTTCACTGTCTTCCAATGCCTCAATATTCAGGATAGAGGGCTTCTGGTTAATAAAACTGTCTATATCTGTTGCCCACCAGCCTTCTACCGCGAAGTACAGGATCTGGGCATCGCCTTTTTCGTCAGAATAATAAATACGGAAACAGCCTTTGGTTACAAAAGCCTCATATTTGCAGGTGTCGTTTTCCCGCAGAAGAAATGCTTTTTTCTTTATCTTCCTGTGATGAAAATTAACAGTAAACTGATCAAATTCCGCGTCTGTAATCTGGATGTACTGTTCGATATTCTTTCTAAGCAGTTCAAGGTCGGTCATAAAATATCTGTTGTGCATCAGCTTTTTGAAGCGGCTAAACTTTCAACGGGTAAACGCTTTTCTTTTATATTTTTATTGCCTTTCGTCAGCCAATTCCTTACCGGCTCATCATAAAACCGCAGCACCAGGTAGGCCAGCAAAACGGATCCCGCAAATACAGCGGTGGCCACCAGGTATATTTCTACCTGACCCGGCTTTTTTGCATTGAGATAATTACCAAAGATCCATACCGCCCATATATGCGTCATGTACAAAGGATAAGACAAGCGGCCGGTAAAGGTGCAGAAACTGCGTATCCAGCCATGCGCCGCGGCGCCGGCGCCCAGCGATAAAAGTAACGGAAATGCAAACATCACCAGTATCATCTCGGTAATCCAGTCGTTGGTACGGTGAGGCGACATAAATATGCCAATCAGCAAACCGCCCAACAGCAGAAAGTTCAGCCGGTTCCTGACGATCAGGTTAAAGCGATATACCGTAAGCCCGGCCAGGAAAGAGAAGGATACCCGTGCAAAACCATCCGCAAAAGTAGGTGCATCCCAACCGGTAATGATCCAGCCCCGGTACCTGGCTACCGCTGCAATCCATATGGCTGACAAGCCCAGTAAAACCAACAGCCAGCGCTTAGCAACGCGTAACAATACCAGCCCGTAAACGATGTTGATGATATACTCCATCAACAGCGACCACGCTGGGGTATTGTATGGAAATAACCCATTGCCTCTTCCCGGGAACCAGGGAAAAGGTAACATCAGCAACGAACATACGAAAGCAAGGACTATTTTGCCTATGCCCGCTTCTGCAACGGAAGCCGCACCGATATAGGGATCGAAGATAAAGCCAAGCAAACCAATTACGCTGCCCCATATCACCATAGGATGCAGGCGTATCAGGCGGTTACGGAAAAAAGTCCGCAGGCCGAGTTGCGGCGCCCGTTCATCGTAGGCATAACCGATCACAAAACCTGATAAGCAAAAGAAAAAATCCACCGCCAGGTAACCATGGCCAATCGGACTTTTGGTATAATCGGGAACCATGAATTCATACAGGTGGAATACCACAATGGAAAGAGCCGCCAGTCCTCTCAAACCATCCAGTACCTCAAAATGTTGCTTTGATTTTAGCAGGCTGCTGTCCATAACGATTGAATATAGTATGATTAAAATAGCTTACCATACCATCAAAGAAAAGCTTTTGATAAAATACAGTTAGTTTTGGTGAAGAAGGTATTATGAAGGGATATTATTAGCAACTTTTTTGTATTTTGTATCAAAAATATCAATATGGCTTTCCTTTTTAAATGTGCCCAGGAACAGACCTATCAGTTTGTTAATCTTGATAATGTTACGCATATTATGGTAGATGCAGATAGCAACGGGATACAGTTCTTCCTTGCTCCGGCAGGACCTTCACAACAGAGTATTTATTGGAGTTATACAGCTCCGGAACCGTTTAACTACGACTTGAAACGGCTGGCGTCATTGGATGTCATGTTGCCCAGGTAAACTATCAACAGAAATGACATGAAAAATTCTTTATAACATAAAAAAGCCGGCTATCACAGCCGGCTTTTTTATGCAGAATACTATTTTATTTCCAGCCACCTCCAAGATCCCTGTAAACATTAATCACAGCATTCAACTGTTGTTTTTTTGTTTCTATCAGGTCGAGTTTGGATTCCAAAGCATCCCGTTGTGTCATCAGCACTTCCAGGTAATCGGCCCTGGCCGACTTGAACAGGTCGTTGGAAATATCGATGGAACGGGTGAGGGCATCCACTTGTTTCGATTTCAGATCATAGCTCTTTTCCAGGTTACTGATGCTGGAAAGCTGATTGGAAACTTCGAAGTATGCATTTAAAATGGTGCGCTCATAATTATATATGGCCTGCAATTGCCGTGCATTGGCGTTACTGAATTCGGCTTTAATGGCATTCCGGTTGATAAGCGGCCCTGCCAGGTCTCCTGCAAGAGAGTACAATAAAGACTCCGGCATCTTGAACAGGTAAGACGGCTTAAATGCCTGGAATCCTGCTCCTGCAGAAATGCCCAGGGAAGGATAGAATTCTGCCCGCGCAATTTTCACATCCAGTTTAGCAGCGGCCAATTCCAATTCTGCTTTCTTAATGTCCGGCCGGTTAGCCAATAATTGTGAAGGAATACCGGAACTTACCGCCGGAGGCACCGCGCTCAGGAAGTTACCCTTGTCCCGGGTAATCTCCTGCGGATAGCGTCCCAGCAGGAAGTTGATCTTGTTTTCTGTTTCTTTTATATTTTGAAGAATGTCGAATTCCAGGCTTTGCGACTTCAGTACTTCGGCCTGAAATTTCTGCACGGCCAGCTCCGTAACCCTGGTGGCTTCTTTCTGCACTTTTACAATCTCAAGGGCATTTTTTTGCAGCTCAATGTTTTGTTTAACAATCAGGAGCTGGTTGTCGAGAGCCAGGAGTTCATAGTAAGAATTAGCTACTTCCGCAACGAGGTTTGTCAGTACAAAGTTTTTACCTTCCACGGTGGATAAATACCTGGTTACTGCCGCCTTTTTGGCGTTATGCAGTTTTTTCCAGATATCCACTTCCCAGTTGGCATAAGCGCCGATAGACAAATCCGTTAACGGATCGGGTATTTCTTTACCGGGAGTGATTTCCGTAGAGGCATCACCGGCGCCCTGGCTGGTATATCTTCCTACTTTTTCCACGCCAACACCCGCTCTGGCAGTCACTGTTGGCAGTAACGCGCCCTGCCTGAACCGGATATCATTCCTGGCTATTTCAACTTCCTGCAGGGTGACCATCAACTCCTGGTTGTTTTTCAGTGCGGTGTCTACCAGGTCCGCGAGGTTTTTATCGGTGAAAAAGTTTCTCCATTCAATTGCTGCCGTATTTGTCGTATCCCCGTTGCCGTTATAAGACCCGGGAACGGACCTGTTCTCAGCCGAGGGCAGGCTGGCCGGCACCCTGCAACTGGCGATGGCCAGGCAAATACCAATCAGGCCAACGCCGCTATGTATCCTGAATTTATACATTGTTGTCAATTTCTTCTGTTAAAGGATTTTCTTCTTCGTCTTTCACAAGCGCATGTCCTTCTGCAAGTCTGCCGAAGATGTAGTACAGTCCGGGTATGATCAGCACGCCGAAAACAGTTCCGAAAAGCATACCTCCGGCAGCGGCGGTACCAATGGTACGGTTACCAACCCTGCCTGGGCCGGAGGCCAGTACCAGCGGGATCAGCCCTGCAATAAACGCGAAGGAGGTCATGAGAATAGGCCGGAACCTTACCTTTGATCCTTCCATGGCCGCTTTCAACACAGTTTCCCCCGCACGGTGTTTCTGCACCGCAAACTCCACGATCAGCACCGCATTTTTACCCAGCAAACCGATGAGCATCACCATGGCTACCTGCGCATAAATGTTATTCTCCAGTCCCAGGCATTTCAATAAAAAGAATGCGCCGAAGATACCGGGAGGTAAGGAGAGAATTACTGCCAGCGGCAGGATAAAGCTCTCGTATTGTGCAGCCAGGATCAGGTATACGAAACCAAGACAGATCAGGAATATATAGATGGCCTGGTTGCCCTGGGCCACCTCGTCTTTTGAAATACCGGCCCAGTCGATGCCAAACCCTCTCGGGAGGCTCTTTTGCGCCACTTCATTGATTACCTTGATGGCCTCGCCGCTGCTATACCCCGGTGCGGCGGCGCCGCTGATTTCCGAGGCGTTGTACATATTATGCCGGGTGATCTCTGATAAGCCATACACCTTTTCCATTTTCATGAAATCCGAAAACGGCACCATCTCATCACGGTCGTTCTTTACGTAAAGCTTCAGGATATCGTCGGGTAATGCCCTGTACTGTGGCGATGCCTGTACGATCACTTTATACTGGCGATCGAATTTGATAAAGCTGATTTCGTAGTTACTCCCCACCAGGGTGGACAGCGTATTCATGGCATTGTCGATGCTGACGCCTTTTTGCTGCGCGATATCATTATCAATTCTCAGCATATACTGCGGGAAGCTGGCGCTGTAGAAGCTGAATACAGACGATAGTTCCGGGCGTTTGCCCAGTTCTTTCACAAAGTCGCGGCTCACTGTTTCCATCTTCTTATAATCACCTGATCCGGCTTTATCCAGCAAACGTAATTCGAAGCCACCGGCGGCTCCGTAGCCCGGCACAGCAGGCGGCTGGAAAAATTCGATAGTAGCGCCGGTGATGTCTTTGGATTTTTCTTCCAGTTCACTGATGATTTCCTGGACAGAATGTTTCCTGTCTTCCCAGCTCTTCAGGTTAATGAGGCAAGTGCCCGAATTGGAACCCGTTCCTTCGGTAAGAATTTCATAACCTGCGAGGGAAGAAACGGATTGTACGCCTTCCACGCCTTCAGCAATTTTCTGCAGCTTTTCAGCTATCTGGTTGGTTCTTTCCAGGGATGATCCGGGTGGCGTTTGTATGATGGCATAGAACATTCCCTGATCTTCGTTGGGAATAAAGCCCGAAGGAACCGTTTTATTCATGATCCATATTCCGGCACAGAAAGCCACCAGTATACCAAAGGTGAGCGCCCGCCTGTTAACGATGACACCCAGTATTTTCTGATACTTTCCGGAGGTGCGGTTGAATGAATTATTAAAGCCGTCCAGGAATTTGCTGAGCGCATTTTTCTTTTTGGCTTCTCCATGTGTATTCTTCAGGATCATGGCGCAAAGCGCTGGTGTAAGCGTAAGCGCTACCACCCCCGACAGGATAATGGCGGTGGCCATGGTGATGGAAAACTGCCGGTAGAAGATACCTACCGGGCCCGACATGAATGCAACCGGGATAAACACTGCTGCCATCAGAAACGTGATAGCCACGATAGCGCCGGCGATTTCATGCATGGCTTTTTTGGTGGCCTTCAGCGGTGAGAGGTGTTCTTCTTCCATTTTTGCATGCACCGCTTCAATTACCACGATCGCATCATCTACTACCACGCCGATGGCCAGCACCAGCGCAAACAGCGTGATGAGGTTGAGCGTGATACCCAAAAACTGCATGAATACAAATGTTCCGATGAGCGACACCGGTACGGCCATAGCAGGAATGAGGGTCGAGCGCCAGTCACCCAGAAACAGGAATACCACCAAACCTACCAGCACAAAGGCTTCCAGCAGGGTATGGATTACCTTTTCAATGGAGGCGTCGAGGAATTTGGATACATCATAGCTGATTTCATAATCCATTCCTTTGGGAAACGAATTGGCTTTGATCTCCGCCATTTTGGCCTTTACATCCCTGATCACCTGGCTGGCATTACTTCCGTACGATTGCTTGAGCACAATGGCGGCCGAAGGTTTGCCATTCAGGTTGGAGTAGATATCGTACATAGAGCTGCCAAACTCCACGTCGGCTACGTCTTTCAGCCGCAGTATTTCGCCGTTCGGGCTGGACCGGAGGATTACATTTTCATATCCTTCCTTATTCGTAAACCTTCCGGGGTATTTCAGCACATATTCAAAGGTCTGGGATCTTTTCCCGGAGCTTTCGCCGGTTTTACCCGGAGATGCTTCCAGGCTTTGTTCACCCAGCGCCTTCATTACTTCGTCGGCGGAAATTTTGTAAGCCAGCATGCGGTCTGGTTTCAGCCAGATCCTCATGGCATATTCCCGGTTACCGAGAATGTCAGCGAAGCCAACGCCATCTACTCTTTTTAATTCCGGTAAGATGTTGATATCAGCGAAATTGAAAAGGAATTTCTGGTCCGTTTGCGGATCATCACTGTAAAGGTTGATGTACATGAGCATGTTGGATTCCTCACGGGTGATCTTTACACCTTCACGTACGACCAGTGGCGGCAGTTTGTTCACTACGGATGCCACGCGGTTTTGAACATTCAACGATGCCTGGTTTGGATCGGTACCCAGGTTGAATACTACCTGGATAGAAGCCTCTCCATCATTACCCGCATCGGAGGCAATGTATTTCATTCCCGGAACGCCGTTGATGGCCCTTTCCAGCGGAATGATCACTGATTTGATCATCAATTCACCGTTCGCTCCCGGGTATTCCGCGGTTACATTCACCTTTGGCGGCGATATGGAAGGGAACTGGGTTACCGGTAGCTGAGATATGGCTAAAGCGCCGAGGAAAACGATAATGAGCGATATTACTATGGACAGAACCGGTCGCTGTATAAACTTATTAAGCATTGATCTACACTATTAGATTGAACTATTCCGCTTTTAATCGCAGATGGGAAATAACTTCCTCGGGTTTCCGGTATTCATAGGTGATCTTATCATCATCTTTTACTTTCTGAACACCTTCGAGCAGTATCTTATCAGTTTCTGAAATGCCGTTTTCAACTACGTACATGTCGGGCATCTGCCCACGGATGGCAATGTTCCTGGATTTTACCATGTTGTTTTTGTCAACCACAAAAACATATAATTTATCCTGGATTTCGTAAGTTGCCTTTTGCGGTATGACCAATGCATTTTTAAGCGGAATGGTCATGAGCACTTTGCCTGTTTCTCCATTCCTTAAAAGCTTGTCAGGATTTGGGAATCTTGCCCTGAAGGCAATATTTCCGGTTTCATTGTTAAACTCGCTTTCAATGGTTTCCACATCTCCTTTATATTGGAGGGGCTGGTTATTGGCCAGGAGCAGGCTTACTTTGTTGCTTCCGCGGCCTTTTGCATTGGTGGCATAGTCGAGGTATTCCGGCTCAGATACATTGAAATAGGCGAACATCTGGCTGTTGTCTGAAAGGCTGGTCAGCAGACCACCTTCATCGATAACACTTCCCAGCTTGAATGGAATACGGTCAATGGTGCCGTCGAACGGCGCCCTGATTTCTGTGAACGAGAGGTGGAGTTTCGCCAGTGCCATTTCGGCCTTTGCCTGGTCAAGTTTGGCCTGCGCCATGGCCTGCTCATTTTTTGACACCACATTTTTATCGACCAGGGTTTTGGTATTCTGCAGTTCTATCTCTGCTGCTTTGGCTTCTGCCTCTGCTTTCTGGAGTTCCGCCTCATAAACTTTCGGCATGATCCTGAACAGCAGCTGACCTGCTTTTACAAACTGGCCCTCATCTACATAGATGTTCTGGAGATACCCCCGTTCCTGGACCCTGATCTCGATGTTCCTGACAGATTTTATCTGCGAAACATATTCGTTGGTAAATGAAGTGTCGATTCTTACCGGGCTGGTAACGGTAAACTTACCCGCCTCTTCTTTTACTTCTTTTTTTGATTTACAGCTTGTATGGCATAACATGACAAACAAGCCCGTAAACATGACAATTCTACTCATAATATTAAATGGATATTAAGCGATGGGATGCTTGTAAGGCAGGGATGCCTATGGACGCAAAAGGATCAGTCGCCGGAGCAGGAGCCCGGAGGAGTAAAATTAATATACATCCGCCAGGCATGAATAATCACACCTCCGGTAACTGATGTATACTATTGATCAGATTCTTAAAACGCTTTGCGTAATGTATCTATTGGAAAGATGCCCCAGATAAGGTGCGGGGGCTTTAAAGCATTTATGGAGATAACTTAAAACGTCGAGGTCGGGGAGGGTCAGGTAATACCTGGCCAGCAGTTTATATTTTCTGGCCAGAAAATTATTCGCATCTTCCTCTTCAATGTCATCACTTATCAGGCATTCTTCTTCAGTATCTAAATTGCTGACAACAGAATTATCCTGGTTGGTGTCGGTAAATTTAATCCGGTGTTTGTGTTCAACATTCCTGGCGAAAGAGTTGGAAATATCGTTATGATGGGTAGCTGTAAAAGCATAGCCTTCCCCCCGGAGCAGGAGGAAACACAGATATGCGAAAAATATAGCTACTCTCATTTGGGGGCCAAAAGTAATAAAACTTTGAGAGCAAACGAAAAAATCATGGGGTTTAGCTTGTGAAGAAACTGTTATTTTTCGTTTGAGGTGTTTTTATCAAATATGATAATTATATAAATATATTTACCGAAGCGCCGGGAAGCCGTTGGTGGGCGGCATCTTAATCGATGCCCAGGTCACTTGTAAAAGATTTATCAGGAGTTATCTCATAGTAGTCAAGGCCTGTTTTGGCAACGGTAATACCCATTACGATAACATATACTTCATATTTACTTTTGATCTCATTTTTATCAATCAGCGTTTTTAAAATTGCGGGCGCATATGGCGGTTGTGAATTGGTCGATGGTAATAGGGGTCCAGTTAATTACACAATTTCTTTCTTCGTTAAATCCCGGTGTTTGCCTCCCCAGGCACTTAGCTGTTTAAAGATAGGACCGAACTCCAATGCCATTTCAGTGAGTTCATATTCCACCCGTGGAGGCACTTCCGCGTATACAGTTCGTTTAACCAGCCCGTCCTGTTCCATTGCCCGTAACTGCAGGGTTAACATGCGTTCTGTAATGTAGTAGAACTCGTGTTTCAATTCACTGAACCGCATTTTTTTCTCCGCTAATTTATCCAGGATAAGAATTTTCCACCTGCCGCCGATTTTATTCACAGCATAGGTAAGATCACATTCCACAATGATGTTTTCATTGCGGCTATAAGTTGAGTTTTTCTTTCTGGTTGCCATTACTTACACGTTTGTTAGTACCGTACAATTGGTTGTATAGCCAGTAAATTTAGATGCTACCCGCTACTTTTACAAAGAAATTTTCAGCCTTTGTCTTTGGGTATGAAAATGAGTTTTACAAAGATTAATCTAAAAATATGGATCTGTATTTAAGCGGGAAAACCGCAGTAGTAACGGGCGCCAGCCAGGGAATTGGCCGGGCAATTGCAAAAGAACTGGCTATTGAAGGAGTGAAGGTCCTGGCCGTTGGAAGAAACGAAGCGTTACTGGATAGCTTTAAAGCGGAAGTGGCAGGGGCAGGTGGCATGGAGCCGGTTATTTTTAGCCAGGACCTGGTTGCGCCGGACGGGCCGCAAAAGATTGCCGCCGCGGCGTTGTCCATTTTGGGGCACGTGGATATTCTTATTAACAATGCGGGCCGTAGCCGGCCGGTGGATGTTGTTGGGCCGGAGGAGCCGTGGGTGGAGTCAATGACACTGGACTTCGACCGCCAGCGGCAATTAACGCAACAGCTGTTGCCCCATTTTATAGCACGTAAGCAGGGGGCCATCCTGAACCTGATCAGCACGTATGAATTACGCACCATCAATGTGTCGGCGATAGCCAAAGCTGCGGTGGTAGCATGGTCCAAACAACTTTCAGGGCAACTGGGAAAATATGGTATCCGGGTTAACTGCCTGCAGCCAGGCTTAATAGATACAGAAAATATACGGCCCTACTTTCCGGGCGAGGAACGCCGGAAATTTGCTGAGCGCGAAATCCCGCTGGGTGATTTTGGCACACCACAGGACATGGCCAACATGGCTGTTTTCCTGGTGTCGCCCCGTGCAGGGTATGTTACTGGTGCTGTTGCCACTGTTGATGGAGGAATGCGTTATCACGCGTTCTGATCAATGGCCTTATGCTACATCAGGGGTTGGCGGATCCGGAGGGTAATGGATGGTGGTGAAGCTTATGATCTCGACAGTTACGTTGCCGATAAAATCCGGGTATTGTGAGCGAAGTAATGGAAACAGTTCTTCGGGCGCTTCATCACTCACATAGTAAGCATTAAACTGCTCTACAGACAAATTTAACCGGTCAGCGATCTGGGAGTGGGTTACTATGGCACCTTTCTCGTTTGCCTTCTTTTTTAAGAATTGTATAGTTCCCCGGAACGTTTCCTTCCGGCTGCTGGATTCTTCATAGCATTCATCTTCCATCATCAGGGATAATTGTTGATAAACTTAAAGCTATTAAATTTTCTATACCCTCACAATTTTTTAATAGCTGCGTTTAAAGTTTAGCTAAATTCATAGGATGAAAAATCAGTCCTTGCTGAGAAAAATACTTTGGGCCACGGAATAATAAAGTTCAAAGAATGGAAAAAATGATAGACAGAAAAGTAATAATCAATGCTCCTGTTGCGGAGGTATGGAAAACAATTACAGATGTTAGACGAATGACACAATGGATGGGAGGTGCAGAGCTGAATCTCAGTGTTGCCACTACCTGGGAAGTAGGATCGCCATTAGTCGTCAGCGGCTTTCATCATGCAAGGTTTGAGAACAAAGGAACAGTGCTGGAATATTCACCAGGACATGCAGTCAGTTATGACTTTTTAAGTTCATTGTCCCGGTTGCCCGATAGCCGGGAGAACTATACAGTTATCCGGTTTGCACTGGCGCCGGAGGACGGGCATACTTTGTTGTCGCTGACACTCACTAATTTCCCCACGGAGACTATATACCAGCATTTGAATTTCTATTGGAATGGTACGCTGGGAATTCTGAAAAGAATGATTGAAGGTTAAAAAGCTGGGTCGGTTCCCAATTGCAGTGCTAAGCTGGTCGTCAGACCGGCTTTTTTTATTCGATGAAATTTGCATTATATAGATTAAATCTGCTGATAATCAATTTATTGGAAGTGGTATTTACTTTTTTATCTGATACCTGTTCTCTTTTCTCGCCAAAAAAAGTTTCCCAAATATTTTGCGCAACCGATTAGTTGCTTATATTTGCAACTGATCGGTTGCATGAATAAATTACGGAGAAATGAGAAGAGATGTTTTTCAGGCTATTGCCGACCCGACCAGACGGGCCATTATATTGCTTATTGCGGTTCAGGCATTGACACCCAACGCCATAGCTGAACATTTTGAAATAAGCCGGCAGGCGGTTTCGAAACACCTGCGCATCCTGACGGAATGTGAACTGGTGAAACAGGAACAATCCGGCCGGGAAATTTTCTACCAGCTAAATGGTAATAAAATGCAGGAAATTGACAAATGGCTCGGGCAATTCAGGGAATTATGGGAGGGGAGATTTAATGAACTAGACCAAGTATTGTTAACTATAAAAAACAAAAAGAAATGAGTAAGAACTTATCATTTGATTTTTCTGTAAACAAGGAGAACAACACCATCACCGTTAAACGGGAATTTGCCGCGGAACTTCCTTTGGTTTGGGACGCCTATACGAAAAGTGAAATCCTTGACCTCTGGTGGGCGCCAAAACCCTGGAAAGCCAGAACAAAAACAATGGACTTCAGAGAAGGCGGACATTGGCATTATGCCATGGTGGGCCCGGAAGGCGAGGAACATTGGGCATTAGCCACCTACAAAAACATCCAGGTCCAGAAAAAATTTACGGGGCTTGATGCTTTTGCAGATGCAGCAGGAAATATCAATAAAGAGATGCCGCAATCGGAATGGAACGTCACCTTTGTTGACAAAGGAGCCGTAACACTGGTGCAATTGCACATCTCTTATGCCGATCTTGCTCAACTGGAAGCAACCATCCAAATGGGCTTCAAAGAAGGTCTGGGAATGGCTATGGAAGGATTGGACGAACTGTTGCCATCATTAAAAAAATAGAATTTCTCCACAACTCATATTGCGGATATACAGCAGATAAAAATGAAATGTATATTTACGGAAAATAAAAACTATGAAAAACAAAATCCTATTTGTCGTAAGTCTTCTTTTCGGACTTATGTTTATTAACGCGGGACTGAACAAATTCTTTAACTACATGCCGGTACCCAAAGACATGCCTGAGAGCATGATGAAGTTAATGGGCGCCTTTATGCAGATAAGCTGGTTAATGCCGCTTGTTGGAGCAGCTGAAGTGATAGGCGGTGCGCTTTTCATTCCTAATAAAACCAGGGCACTTGGCGCAATAGTTATTCTCCCGGTAATGGTAGGAATTGTTTTAACAAATATCTTATATGCTCCTTCAGGGCTGCCTATCGCACTTGTGATGCTGGCAATTAATATCTGGGTAATCATTGAAAACCGGAAGAAGTATTTGCCAATGGTAAGCTAAGTAGTGCATTGAGATCATTTAAAAAGCCTCCAGGTTATAGGACCTGGAGGCTTTTTGTTTCTTAAACCGGAAGCAGGGTTAACGCTGAACGTTATACCGGCAAAAAAGATGCTACCAGTACACAAACTGGTAAGGATCAAAGAAACGATATCCTACCGGGTAAAAACTGTCTCCTTCCGTTGCATTGGTTTGCGCCTCGCCGGCTTCCGGATACGCCATATTGGCCCAGAAACCAAACCCGCCTTTGCCGGAGGCAACTTTGATAGTGAGAATATTTTCACCTGCGGAAAGAGAAACCGGGAGGATAAATTCGTTTTCCCTTTTCTGGTGGTTAGCGTCTACACGCAGGATGGATTTGCCATTCAGCCATACTTCCATCCAGTAGTCCACGCCCATACGAAGAATGGCTTTTTGTGCCACTGGACTGTTCATACTTTTGGTTACATACGCTACCGCATTATCGTCTTTGCCGCCGAAGACTTTACTGAGGTCTACAAAGCCATGCTGACCGGCATTCACCGTTTGCCGCCAATCCAGCACTTTGCCCTCTGCTGTTTTATAAGTAAGGTTCGGATTCTCCGCGCCGGCAATAGCATCCTGCTGCCCCGGAAAAGTAGTCGCCAATATCTTCACGCCGCTGGATGTATTGGCAGTATAAGGTCCCAGCACTTTCCAGGAGCTGAGTGTTTGGAAAGAAAGCGGGCGGTTTACCTTACAGAGCCTGCGGGCAGTTGCAGGGGAAGGAGCAGCGCCAAGATTGGTGAGCAATTGTGCTGTCAACTGATGCATGCGGATCACACTTAACCGGACGGCTTCCTGTTTCTCAGGAGCATTTGCATAACGTTGCGCCAGTTGATCCGGGGTTATTTGCAGATAGATGCTTTTACCCTTACCGGTGTTTATTACTGAAAGAAGCCCGTCACATAATGAGGATGAAGTAAACGCGGTTACCTGTATGGTATCCCGCCACCGTAACAGGTTAGGGCCGATGGCTCTGAATAGCTGCCCGGCTTTTCCAGGCTGCGCATGTACGATAGTTTTAGCGATCGTATTTAATCCCTGCTGTGATAAAAATGATGGCTGCTGTGGAAGATAAAATGCAATGCCACCGGCGGCAACAAATGCCTTGACCTGTGGCGGTATGGTCGTTTTGCCTGCACCAAATACCCATATGGCATTGCCGGCGCCGGGGCCTTCCCGCAGGGCGATGCCCGCATCGGTGAGCAGTTTCCTGCCGGTGCTGTCGCCGCTATAATATACCTCGCGTAAACCGGGAAGCGACGGCGCCTGCGACGTAAACAGGTTTTTTGCCAGCAGTGTGGCTGCGGGATCAGTGCCAACGCGGCCGGTAAGATCGAGTGAACAAAAAGTTACTTTGCCTTTGCCATACCGCCATTCCAGCAACGGCGTGTACGCCATATCAAATTCAGTTTGCAGGATAGGCGTGAAGCCCGCCACTTCAGGGGTTTTCAGTACTACGGAAGCAACCGCATGGCGATTGGTCCACTTTGGCGCATGCTGCGTGTCGTAGCTTTTTGCCTGCCTGCCTTCCGGTAAGAGGTCGGGACTGCCCCGCCAGTTGATCATATCTGCCGGCTGCAATCCCGCCAGGAGCGCACTTTTCCGGTCACGGATAAAAGTATAACGCGGCATGGTTTCTATCGTTTCAAAACCCATACCTTCCCATACGGCAGGTGACTGTTCCAGTATAATCACACGCAAACCGCGCGCAATATCTTTTTCATTATACGGCAGCGTGTCCCCCGGCTGCAGGGCCTCGCGGCCTATCACCAGTATGGCATCAGAGGAGATACGGCGACCTTTCTCCCATGCAGAATATTGTATGCCCAATTGCTTCAGTGAAGCTGCCGATTTCCCCGCAGGATCATAAAGCAACACCGGTGCTTTCACCACAGCAGGTGCGGGCCGCGGGAAAACAGTGAGGGCAAACGTATCGTTAGGCACCCCGGCAACGGCAAGCACCAGTTGCATGTCCGCCCGGACAGTTACGGCCGGCGCTTTCAGCAAAAGCGGAAACTGCTTTATTTCGCCGCCATTTACTGTCAATGATACAGATCCCTGCTGAAACACTTTATCGCCTTGTTTAAGTATCCATTTTGCTTCCGGCGCTATTTTATGAGGACCATCCCATACCACGGCCACCGTTTTTTCGAAAGTTTCTCCGCTAAAGAAGGTATGCGTTTTATCGGTATGCACTGGCGAACCGGCGAGGTAAACCAGCAATGGTTGATTGGCCTGTTTGAAAATATCGAAGCGTGGGTTGGCCCACAAAGGTTTGCCGGTAAGTGGAGCGGTGAGTGATTTGTAACGTTGTGTGAAGCTTTTCAGTTTTTCCCCGTTGGGGTTGCCATAGCCTTCCAGCAGCCAGTACAACCAGCCTCCGTTAACGCCCCACGTGCGCCATGCACGGTTGGTGTTGCGCGTAAATAATTCCTGGAAGCGCCAGAAACCGGGATACTGTTGAAAGTCCATTTGTTCCCAGGTAGCGCTGCTGGCAGCATTGCTTTTTTCTATCGTTTGCCGCAGCCCTTTTTCTCCCTCAGTGGCATAGGCGGCATCACCGAGGTACATGGATAAATATTCCGTGAGCAGGAACTGCTTTCCCTTCCAGAAGTTATTCCAGTAAGGAGGTCCGAATTCAACGGCGGAATAAGGCATATTACCTTCCCTGGCCCAGGCCATCGGCCATTCTTCCCTTTCCTGCAGGGGTACAAAATTCAGGTACACGTTGGCGGACGACATGTCGCCTACGCTGCCATCGGCATGCGCAAACACCAGCCGCGTGGGATCTTCCTTTTTCACGATGCTGGACGCCAGGTCTATCACCTTGCCTTGCGTGGAATAAACGGAATCGCGTTTCCCCATCCTGGCCGGATCAATATTTGATTTTGGATTGGCGCTGTTCATAGCTATCACCCAGGCGAGAATACTGGGATGATTGCGGTAATGACGGGTAAAATAGGCGGCTTCTTTTTGATAGTCGTTCTGCAACTCCGGATCATGCAGCAGTTTATCACGCAGCACGGAAACAGAAGGGCCTGGCACGGTACAGCCCATGCCCGTACGGTCCATTTCATCGAGCATGTCTTCATGGAGAAGCGGCGTTTCTGCATCGTTCAGCCACCACAGTTTATGATGCGGCTGGAACTGGCCAACGTTGTAGCCAATCAGCCGGTAAAGCGACAAACCATATTGATTGGCGCCATACACATCTGTAACCCGCCAGCGAGAGAGGTGACCGTTCATAAACAGCTGGTTGCCGGCAGTCCATATTTCCCTGAAACCGAAGGTCACTTCCGGGTAACGGCAAAGCGTTTTACCGCCCTGCACCAATGCCACTTTTGCCTTGTAGAGGTAAGGACTATCCAGTTCCCAGCACACCGGGTTTTGCCATGAAGCCGTTATACGGTATACGTGTTTCCCATTTGCCAGCTGCATTGTTTTATTGGAAAGAGTAAGTGCCCGTTTACTATGCTGATCAATGATCTCCGCCTCCAAGTCGTAGGCGCCGCTTACATTTTTGGCATCCACCTCTACTTCAAGCGTCAGCATTTTATTCCTGAAAGAAGTAATACAGAATACATCGGTGATGGCCTGCTGTGCCCTGGCAATAATTGTAACAGGCGCCGTGATGCCCATTGGCCAATCCGCCATGGGAATGATGTTTCCCGCACCGTGCCTCGACACATAACGAAGCGGATCTTCTGTAAAGCCCCGGGAGATGCCGTTATAATCCCTGGTAACAAAAACACGGAGCGTGTTGGGTTGTCCGTAATGCAGGAATGGACCCAGGTTTACTTCACCACCGGGCCGGAGCACTTCTCCTACACGCTGCTGGCCAACAAATACAACAGCGTCGCCCTCTATCCGCCGGAAGTCGGCGATCACATTTTTGGGCTGCCAGTCAGCCGGGATGTTTACCTGCTGCTCATACCACAAACTGTTTACCTTATCCCGCGGCGTGTCGGCCCAGGCGCTGTTTTTACCGGAGGTGATCCTTCTCCAGTCGGTGGCGGCAACAGTGCCCCATTTGCTGCTATCGGGAGCAATATTCTGCGATTGTGCGGGCTGTACCTTCCAGGAACCGCTCAGTCGAAGCGTGTCCTGCGCATGTCCTGCAAGGGTGACCAGGAGGGCGGTAAAAGAAGCAATGATACGGTTGTTCAAAATAGTAAAACTTAAGTGCTGCATATACAACGCATCTTTAGGACTTAAATTCTACGGATATGGGTGAACGGTAAAAATGAATTATTTCAGGTGCAGCACGTTACCCTTGTAATAGTACTGAACACCAGAGGAAATAGCGATATTAGTGAGAAACACATCCAATGGCTTACGCTTGTCGATAGCGCCGGACAGCGTTTCGTTGGCCAGTGCCGGATTGTCGAATATAACAGGCACCTCAAACCAGCGCGAGATGATCACGGCAATACTGCTTAGTTTTTCATCACGGAAGTGGGTGGTGCCGTCCATCCACGACAGGGTATTGTAGGTATCAAAAGAGGTGGTAACAAATTTTCCGTCTTCATATACCGACTGATAACCGGGAGATAATTTTACTTTGATATCTTCGCTGCTGCTGACTACCGCCCCATCAACAAGAGACGTGGTAACCTTTGCAGGCTCATAGGCATGGATGTTGAAAGAGGTACCCAAGACTTCCACCCTTGTTTCACCGGCATGCACAATAAAAGGTTGCTGCTCATTTTTTGCTACTTTAAAATAGGCTTCGCCAGACAGGTATACCTCCCGGTTACCGCTCTTGAAAGCATAGGGAAAGCGGAGGCTGGACTGTGAGTTTAACCAGACTTCTGTTCCGTCTTTCAAAACTATTTTATAATCCAGTTTTCCCGGTACCATCAGCGTGGCCCATTCATCTGCTGCATTTTCCGGCGCAGTATAAGTAAGACGGTTGCCGCTGGTAACCAGTTTCATAGCACCCGCCGTAATGGTGTTGCCGGCGGAAGCAGACAATGGGATATCTTTCCCGTCCGACAAGCGGAGCAGCAGCGTGTTTTTAGCGAGTGGCAAAGTTGGTGGCCCGGAAGAAATATTTCTACCGGAAAAATACCAGGCCCCGCCAGCAGCTATAATAAGCAATATAACGGCTGCGGCTACACGCCATTTCCGTAGCAGGAATATGTTGGAGTGCGGCTGCAGTTGAGGTTGTATGTTGTTCCAGCCCCGGGTTTCATCGATACCGGCCATGAAGCGCCGGCTTTTATCATTGTCCAGTTCCTCCCGGATGTTATTCCACATATCGGCTACCGCCGCATCATTTTCAATGGCAGCGGTCACCAGCCGGTCGTCTTCTTCGCTGATAGACCCGGTTACTTTTTCAAAAAGTAATGCTCTTATATGTTCTCTGTTTACTTCCATCTGTAACTTAAAGACGATTTTTGCGCAAAAACGGGTGATCGTTATTTGTAGCCCGCAAACTTTTTTTGTAAGATTTTTAGTGCCAGCTTAAGATGCGTTTTAACAGAGTTAATGGTGATACCCATTTCTTCTGCCGCTTCTTTATACTTTTTATCTTCCAGGTAAACCAGGCTGAAAGCCCGTAAGCGCTGGTTAGGAAGCTCATTGAGGAGAAGGTCCATCTGTTGTGCAGTCTCTTTATTCTCTACAATATTTTCATTGATCTTATCTTCCAGTGTATTGGCATACGCATGAAATCTCTTATGCTCATTTTTTCCCTTCTCAATAAAACTGAGGCATTTATTACGGATAGCAGTGTGGAGGTACGACTTTACGGAGTAGGTAATGTTAAGATACAGTTGTTTATCCCATATTTCGATGAAAAGGGATTGTACCTGATCTTCCGCTTCTGTTTCATCCTTTAACAGGTAGTAAGCGTCAACATTCAGTGATTTGTAGTATTTCTTAAATAATTGTTCATACGCTTTTATATCACCCTGCCGGAGTTGATGCAATAAAAGCCCGTCGTCGTTATTATCCATGAAGAGATACTTATTAACGTGGTAAAAATCTCTATAACGTGTACTTAAAGTTAATATCTCTTTGTTAAGTTTCCCTCATTTATTTTTTATTTCCGGATGCCGGAGCGCTTCATTATTGCTGCTGGTTGGTGATACTGCCCAATAGCAGCAGCCAGCCTGCGTAACAGGCATTTTCATTATATTTTTCCAGGTCGCCGGGCTGGTTATCACCTGTTTTCAGGATGGCCATTTTATCTAACTTTTTACCGGATACTTCCAGGTTGATGGTGTGCGGTCCTGCTTCGAGCAGCGGCAGGAAAAAGTAATGCGTGCGATAGTACACGGCGTGACGGTCGAAGCGGGGATACGGTTTGGCGGCTTGTCCGTCTATCGTTACCTCATATTCACCGCATCCGGGGCCCACCAGGTCGTACAAACCTGCCAGGCGCCCGTTGAAATTTATCTGCAGTGATGACCCGGGGTATGTCGATTTAACAAGCAATGGAAAGCGTTGGCGGAATTGAACCGCCACGGTGTCGTTACTGTTGGAAAGATCAGACCACTGCCCGGTCCGGGGCAGGTCTTTCACAGCCACCAGCTGTGCATCTTCCCAGTTATCTTTGGTATAGGGAGCAATAAGCGTGTGTTTCAGCGGATGGTCGTTGGTTCTCAGCTGCTGCATGGCGCGCACCAGCGCTTCAGTGTACAGGCGGTGACCTGTTGTAGTGTTGGGATGGACGTTGTCTCCGGAAAAAACGAGTTTGTCCGGGTACTGATCCGGTTTTCCCTGGAACACCAGTTTGCCTTCTTTCAACAGTGCTAATGCCTGCATCCCAAGTTGTACGGAAGGAATGCCGTAGTGCTGTGCAATATGTTCCATGGCGAGCATGGTGGGCCATAGCTGTCCCTGTTGCAGCACCGGCAGCATATTCCCCGACATGGTATATACAAAGCAAATGTCTGTCGACGGATTGGCTTTCCATATCTGCCGCACAATACCTTCCATTGTTTGGTGTACATACGGGCCGCCATCATTTACCGCAAATTCCACAAACACAAGATCCGGTTGCTGTGCCAGCACATCGCGGCGTAGCCGGAAAACGCCGAGGTCGGAGCCGGTTCCGCCTACACCGGCGTTGATCTGTTTTATTTGTGCCTGCGGGTATTGTTGCTGAAACCATTTCACCGATTGATCGCGCCAGCCGCCGGAGGCGGCGGTAATGCTGCCGCCAAAATAGGCAATGGTAAGCGGACCGCCGGATTTCAATTTCGCAAAGAAGTTGGGTAAGCCCTGGCGGAGGCGGGTATTCCTGCATGGCGTTAAGCGAATCCGTTTGTGCATGCAGTGATAGTGATAATAAAAAGAGAAGCACTACACCTGTCAATCTTATCGGCATATCTATATCGTTAACTCATTTTAAATACCCACACGGCTTCCCCGGCCAGCTGCTTACGCACGGCCTCTGGAATGCTGATGGTGATGGAATCGCCCGTTTGCTTCCATGTCAGTTTTTTTTCCGTACCCAGCAGGGTGATACCGGTTTTACGGCTCACCTCTTTCAAAGGTGCACTGATAGTGGCCGGTAGTATATTTTCTTTTTCCGCCGGGAGATAAGAAAGATAACAGGCTTTTTCACTTTTTGTAAAAGCCCATTTATCCTGGCGGTAAGGAGCAACAGGTTTGGTATTGTAAATAGACTCACTGTTTATTTTCATCCATTTGCCGATATCGGCCAGCCGCTGATAGGCTTCTGTGTGCCAGTCGCCATCAGGACCCGGCCCGATGTTGAGCAGCAGGTTACCGTTTTTAGCAACAATGTCCACCAGCATTTGTATCAGCTGCCGCGATGGTTTGTAATTTTCCTTTACAATGTACGACCAGGACCGGCCCAGTGTCATGCAGGTTTCCCACGGAACAGGGATGTAGTGGTCCGGGACTTTTTGTTCCGGAGTCAGGTAGTTTACATATTCCGCTGCGCCGTGGCGGTCTACTACAATCAGGCCGGGCTGGTGTTTGCGCGCCATTGTTACAATGGGAGCCATGTTCATGCCCGCCCAGCTGCCATCCAGCCAGAGGAGGTCTAATGCGCCGTAGTTGGTCATCAGCTCCTCGATCTGGTTGTATGTGAAATCGCAGAACCGTTGCCACCGCTCCGGATATTGTTTTTTATCGTAACTCTGGTGGCGGTCTTTAGGCGGAAAATACGACCACCAGTAATCTTCCGAGTGCCAGTCGGGTTTTGAAAAGTAAGCGCCTGCCATAAAATCTTTTTTACGGAAGGCATTAAAAATTTCCAGGGAAATATTGCTGCGCGGATTGGATGAAAAAGGTGTTTTGGCGCTGGTAATTTTATAGTCGGTGTACCTGGTGTCGAACATGCAAAACCCATCGTGATGCTTGGTGGTAAACACTACATAGCGCATACCGGCTGCTTTTGCGGCGTCAGCCCATTTATCAGGATTAAAGTGCACGGGGTTGAAAGTGGTTTGCAGGTTTTCATACGCCTGTTTATACTGAAACCAGTTTGCTGCGTAGGGGCCTGTACGTTTGGTAAAGGGATAGTCTTCCGGTGAAAGCGACCATGATTCCACGATACCCCACTGGCTGTAGGTACCCCAATGCATAAACAGGCCAAACTTCAGGTCCTGCCAATGTGATAATTTAGCTTTCACCCGGTCGTCTGTTGGCGCGGCATAGGTTTTCTCAGGGTCGTATGCCTGTGTACCCTGACTGCTGGCCGATAAATGACTGCTGCACCAAAACATGACTAACAGCATATTCCGGATAATTGATTGCTTCCCCATTTGTATTCTTTTTTCCTGCACGCTGGTATATAAATGTTAAAGACAGATTTTTTCTTAAAACGGGTGAACGCCCGGAAAATTATCCACCACAGGCAGGGCCCGCCTGTGGTGAATGGTTTAACGGATACTATGACCACTAGTGTGGTGAATGGTTTAATAGGTGATGGTATATGGTATGGTAATACTATTGCCTGCACCTGGTTTGAGAAACAGGTTAATAGTAAAACCACTGGTGGTTCTGTTACTGATATAAGGAGTATTGATGAGCAGCAGCGGCATACCGGCTGTTACCGCGGGCAGGCCCAGGGAGATAATTGCGGTGCCGGGCAGTAAAAAGTTAGGAACGCTGACCAGCGTAACATCGGTGCTCTGGAAGCTGGATGAATTTACATCTGCAGAAGTAGCCGTATCACTGATGGTAACGCTGCCGCAAAAGGTGGTAGCTTTTTCCACGCGCACCGATCTTACGGCAATGTTGTCCCATAGCGGCTGACTGGCACTGTCCCGGAACCAGGCGGAGAAGTCTGCCACCGGCATCGTGGAGGGAATGGCGAAGCCGGTCACCACGTACTGTTTATCTTCGTTGAGCGGGATGTTATTGAAATCCCATCTTCCTAGTAAGTTAGTGCCACCACTGGAAGAACACTGCATGCTGAACCTGCCCGCGGAAGCGCCTGCTGCCAGCCGGCGTAATGTAACTGTTGCTTTCATGGGCGTGTTATAAGGAGGGGCGTTGTCGTATCGCAGTTTTATGCACGACTGGTTATCGCTGATACTACCCGGATCCACTGTTGCCTTAAAAAATCCCCAGGCCGCACCGAACCGCTCCGTAGAGCCGTTGGCGTTAATGAACTGGTTATCTTTCACGCCCCTCGCATCACCCACAATGTATACGTCGTTGTTGGTTTCGCGATAGCGTTTTAAAGGAAACGGACCGGTGTTTTCTTTTACAAAATTCCATACCACCGTTCCGTCAGTAATACCGGCGCCGGTTCCGGTTGGACCTCCCGCGGCATCAGAGATACCTGTGGTGGTTACGATATAAACATACAACCCGTTTTGTACGGTTTGCCCCATAGCATAGGCTGTAGCGGGCTTCCATCCGGCATACTCCGCATAATACGCCGTAGCGTAGTCGTTGCCTTGCACATCCAGTCGCTGGAAGTCGGTGCCGGAGGTGGCAAGCCCCGTGTTGCCGGCATTTGTGATCACGATCGGGTTATCTTTAAAAGACACACCCCTGGCCACAATCCGGGTAAACATGCCTGCTTCCGCAAGGATGCCGTATTGGGCCCTGCCGTTGTTGGCGCCGGTAGCAGCAGCGGTATTAAATACAGCGCCTCTTTCCAGCAGGAGGTCCGACCGGAAGGGCGACTGGGTACCATCTTTATGCAACCATATCAATGCTTTGGCGGCTGCGCCGGTGCTGCTGCCGTTGTTCACCTCCATCGCAGTGTCGCGGATAATCAGCCCGCCATCCGTATCAATCATCACGCTGTTAGCATCGGGCGAAATGATGAGCGGTTCGGATGTTTCTATTAAGTTCCTGCCGCCTATATAGGAGCCTGTTCTGCCTGCCCTGGTTTGCCGGGTGTAAATGGCCGCCACAGGCGGATTGCCATTGTTGTAAATACCCTGTTGCGTGGTTACATTGATGATGCGGTTCATGAAACACCCGATCAGCTTTATACCTATCCTGCCACCGCGGAGCAGGCACCTGTCGATGGTGCCGAGGTACACTGGCTCCCACCACACGCATGTTTGCGCAGGATCTGCAATTTCTTTTAACCGTATGTCTACATTTTGCAAAGTGGGGCGGTAGCAGTTGGAATAGTTGGTACTGTAATACCGGATGCGGTAAGGGCTTCGCCGCAATTGAGCGTAAGATTCCTGATAGTGGGACCGGTAGCGCCGATGGTGGCGTCGAAGCTAAGACAATGAATGTTACCGGTGGCGGTGGTAAAGTCAAGAATGGTAGGCGTAGGAGAATCTACAATGCCATAGTCGCCTTGTTCGCCGGTGTAGGTTTGTCCTGTTTTAAGATTGATCTGCGCGGTTATTTTATAATTTCCTTTTGGAAAATAAATGATCCTGCCCGTGGCGGCGGTATCAATACATTTCTGAATGGCGGCGGTATCATCCGTGGAGGCGTTGCCTTTTGCGCCAAACCATTTTACATTAAAGAGATTGGTGTCTGCCCGCAGCCATCTGCCAGCGCCGGCAACAACGATGATGGTGCCCCGGTTATCACCGGTGGTGTTGGCAGGTTGCCAGTAAAAGTCTCCGCCGCCGCCGTCGCCGGGCGCATAATAGCCGAGCAGATTGCAATGTTCATTGGCGGTGGTACCCGCTGTGGTTTCTAAAACTGAGATGTTTGTGATAGTCATAGTTACAAGGGTTTAATGTATTAAGGGATCACCGGGAATACTGTCATGCGTAGCCTGGTAATACCATAGGGCACCAGGGTGATGGTATCGGTAGTTGTTTCATAGTGGAAAGAACCGGGTTTGGGTAATGGGGGCGTGTAGCGGTTTTCTGATAAATGCCAGTCGTTAATTTTCCTGGCCGGTACCTTAATGGTAACAGCGGCGGCGTCAAAGGGATAAGTATTGTCCTGTTTTTCTGTTACCAGCCATTGTCCGGGACGTGCCAGCAGTGCGTAGTTCCAGTCACCCGCAGGACGGATGTCCAGCGCCGGGAAACCAGGATCTGCAGATTTTTTGCCGCCAAGGTTAGCGTAAGTGGCGGTATCTGTGGTTACTTTTTCGGGAATGGGATAAGCGTACAACAACGGGCCGCGTTCCACGGTAACGCCCCACTGGCCCCATTGTACCAGTTGCGGCGCCATAGGGAATTGTATGCTGATCCGGTCGTTGTTATGAAATTTCCGGTGCAGGGTTACAAAGGAGCCGGGCTTTAACGCGCCGTTGTATCGTTTTCCGTTGATGCTTACCATCGCTGATTGACACCAGCCAGGTATGCGGAAGGTAAAAGGCATAGTGATGTCCTGTTGCATCCGGAAGGTGAACTGCAACTGGTCAGAGAAAGGATATTGCGTGTTTTCGGTAATGCTGAGTTGCTGCCCTTTGTAGCGGAGCGTTTCAACAGAAGGCCCGTAAAGTGCTGCCACCGGGGCTCCTGTGGTATCACGCATCCACATCCGCGCGGCGTAGTTGGGCATAAAGCGATGTACGTTGCCGGCGCAGCATTCTGTTTCATGACAGGGCCAGTAAGCCATCCAGGTAGAGCCATGCGCAAATTTATTGTGGTTGGACTGCCCCGTAGCGATCACCTGGTTAACGCTGGAGAAGTACTGAAGATTTTTAAAATCTTTGGATACCGCACCTGGACCTGCATTGAAGATGGCCTTCTCCAGTTTATCGGCCCAGCGGCCGTCGCCGGTGGCCATCAGCAGGTAACCCACTGCCCAGGTATAGTCGGTGATATCGCAGGTTTCGTGGCTCTGTAACGGATCTTTCCCTGCCAGGAATTCGTTGGAGCTGGGGATGCCATCGGGTAACATATGATCGCGATCCAGTTTGTACATGGCATTCAGCGCTGCATCGAGATATACTTTTTTACCGGTGTAAGTATACAGGATGGGGGGCAGCTTAGCCATTTCCATATAGGTAACGCCATGCAGCACCAGCGTATCCGGCGAAGAAGCCGTTTGCATGTTCAGCTCAAAACCGCCTTTGGCATAAGCCGCTTCCGCAAGCGCCAGCAGTCGGGAATCATTTGTTTTGCCATACGTCCACAACATGCCTTCAATGTTTACAATGGCACGTTTGGCATTGCCAATTTCTTCGGGCGTATAGCTCAGGTAATGTTTATGCAGGGCAGCAATGATCCGCTGATCGCCGGTAGCTGCGTATTCGGCCTGTAACACCCGGAAATATACAGCGATAGGCCATTGGCTGGTGAACATCTCCGGACCCAGGCGGCCATTGGATTGTACGTGTGCCAGCGTGTAGTTAATACCGGCGCGGGCTTTATTCACCAGCGCTGTATCACGCAGTAAATAACCCAGCCGGAGTATACCATCGCTGTAGTAGGCAGTTTGTTCGTATCGCCACCAGTTGGCGCCGTGTTGTTCGCCTACCCGTTCTATAACGCCTGCCCACAGGGAGGAATTGAAGGGATACGATAATACTTCCGGATGCCCGGTAAGACCGCTCCGCTGCCGGAGCAGGAATTCTTTCAGCCATCCCTGCGTGCTAACATCAGTGATGGCCTGTTCCCTGAATATATCGAACCTGGCTTGCGCCATTGCGGGCATCACAAAATAGAGGGCAGCGCTGATCAGTAAGCATGCTTTTTTCATGTGTGTGGTCTTACGGAAATTTTTATATCGATATTATTCGTTTCAAAGAGTAACGGAACGGCTTCGAGCCCGGGTACAAAATTGAAAGCGCGGTCTGTTAATGCGCGGGTTGTTTTTATGGGCGCACTGGCGGTTATCTCCACAATACTACCCGCTTTGCGTATTTCCAGCTTATTTTCTGAAAGAAGTGTGACGGGTTCGCCGTGCATACTGATAACAGGCAAACTATAAACGGCCTTTTCATTTTTCGCAGTAGCGTGAATATGAAACACATCTTTCTCAAAAAGATAACTGATCGTACATTCCGGTGAAGCAGCCGGTAACTGGTTTTCATCTACCAGTAATGAACGGGTGTTGAAGGTTATCTGCCCGGTGTTTTCATGATATTCAACAGCGGCCTTCAGATCATTGGTGTGCCGGTACAGCTGTTCGCCGGCCATTATGGTAAAGCCAGGCGTAAAGCAAGCAGGCAACGGATCATTATCCCGCTGCATGTTGAAGCTCTCCACCATTTGATACCGGTTCATACTGGCCACAAGCAGGGGACCGGTATCCTCATGCCAGAGCATAGACAAAGCACCGCCGCTGGCATGACCGCCCTTCATAGAATATTCCTGGTCGTACCCCGTAATGGTGCCACGCCATTTATGCGTGGAGATCAGCCAGGTATTGATTTCAGGAAATGACTTCACCCCGTATATACGTTCCCGTGGGAGCGGGGCTGTAGTGCTTTTTATTGAAGGCGCCTGGATCAAAACGGTGGTCAATGCTTTACTGTGCGCCAGCGAATGGCTTACACAAGGCAATACCCCGTGTTGTACATAATGCGGCCCGCCATGCAATAATTTATTGTGCGTGCATTGCGCCAGCAGCCGGGTGTTTTGCAGGGCTGCTTTGTAAAATGCAGGGTCGCTGCCGGCCATCAGGGCATAGGCAGGCTGACAGCCATCGCTGGTTCTGCTGCCCCAATAGGTCCATTTAAAGTTCCTGGTTCCCCAGCTGTTGTCCCAGGCGCCGTCGGGCAGCATAAATTCCAGGTGTGCTTTTAAGGAGCGTGTCAACTGATCCAGCAGGGCGGTGTCATTCACCAATTTTGCATACAGCACAAAAGAGGGAAGCGACTCTTCCACGTTATAACCAAGGTCCACCGAATAACAGCCTTTTGCACTTTTCTCGGGCACCGGTTTTCCTTCCCCGTATATCAGGCCATTGGCAGTAAAGTAGGCGAGGCAATCCTTTGCCAGGCTTTTGCCCTTGGTAATAAAATGAGGTTGTTGGAGATAGGTACCTATCAGGCACAAAGCATAACTGCCGGCGATAGGGTAGTTGATATTACCGGTGTTCACAGTAAAGTTTTTATAGAGATAGTCACCTGCTTTTTGTAACCTGTTTTTCCATTGCTGTGCTGTGGGTTTGTTCAGTAAATGTTCAAAATGAATCAGCGCTTCCGCAAGACTGGTAGCGCCAAACACCGTAATGCCTTTCCAGTCGCTTACATTTACTTCGTTTACCCACGCGCCATCGGGCGTGCTTACCATATGTTCCATCCAGTTGTACAAACGGATAGCTGCATCTACATACTGTTGTTCTTTTCTTTTACTGGCAAGATATAATAACGGGAAGATGGCGTCACCGCAGCGGCCGTGTATGGTGGCGCAGGCGGGGCACAGAATGCCGCCATGCAATCCTTTTGCCTGCGGTTGATTTACCTGTAGCGCCAGTAAACTTTCACCCCATTGTTGCAGGAGCTGTTCACTCAGGGTTGCCAGTTCATCTTTATAAACACCCGCCCATGCAGTGATAGGCGGTAATAACAAACCTGTACTGCCAAACGTGGTTATTTTCAGGAATTCCCGTCTTGATGTAAACATGCTTTTATTTTTTGGGTGCGGTACTGTCGGGCCGCGGCAAATGGGTAATGGGCCAATGGTTCACCTGCGCGTTTTCATTCAGCGCAATGGCTGCATCGGGACTGTTGCTTTCTTTTATATTTACATTAAAGCCATCCACCAGTATCATTGGCTTGCTGCCCTGAAGGGCGGCCTCACTGGCTTCTACGGTAATTGTTTTTGTTTCATTGGGGCACAGGGAAACATAATTATCTGAATAAAAAACAGGCAACACCCTGTCGCCACCTTGCCGGTGAAGTTGCAGGTGCGTCATTACCGCGATATGAGCAGATGGATTATGCAGGCTTACATCCAGCAAACAGTTACCATGCACGCTGCGGCGTTTAACCGTTGCCGTGAGCGTAACCACTGGTATCTTTTCCAGGCCCGCCAGCTGGTCTGATCCCAACGGAAGCGTGTTCCAGTAGAAGTTATCGGAAAGCAGCGCGCCGTTGGCATCATGTAAAGTCAGTTTTACAAAGTGAACGGGCGACAAATCAGCGGGCCATTGCACCTGCCCGAGATCCGTTGCTACGGTGGGAAGGGCCGTAACATTATAATCCTGTTGCAGCACCGGCTTACCGTCTGCATTGAACAGGCTGAGATGTGCACGCGCATTTTTCAGCGCAGCCGGTCCGTTATTGATCACCTGTATATTTCCTTCTTTTTCGTTCAGTTGAATATGTACCGGTTCACAGGCCTTTTGAACGGCAAACAGCGCTGAATTAGGCTCCAGGTCGTGATGATAAAGCTGCCATACAAAACTGGGCTGCGCAGGATTGCTCATCCAGGTGATAACACCAGTAGCAGGGTTAAACATTTTTGCATTGCGGCCCTCATACATAGCGCGGAACGATTCATAATTGGCGAGTTGTGATTTTCTTACAAAGTCGGCCAGGTTGGCTACTTCACCAAACCGTTTGGCAATCATGTTCCGGTAGTATTTTGTGGCGAGGTCATGTTCGGCCCAGTTGTCGTTGATCACTTCCCAGTCCTGCTGCGGCATCATGCCCTGCACGGACTCCATTGTTGGAATAGAGAAACTGCCGATTTCCGTTTTGAAAGATTCAGTGAAAACATAATACTCCGCCGGTTTGCGGGTGTAGTAAGGCCCGCCGGAGTGTACGCCGCGCCCGGAGGTAGAACTGGGCTGGTACAGCCGCAAGGGCTCCAGTTCAGCCATCAGGCTGCGAAGTGAATCGTCTATTACTTTAGGCGGGTTGCCTTCATTGCGGGCGCACCAAAGGATAATAGAAGGATGATTGCGGAAACGCAGCATTTTCTCTCCGTACGTTGGCGAGGTACAAATTCACATCTGCGGGATCAGGTCCGTCGGAGGGGTTGGGCTGGAAAAATTCATCCCATACCATGAGGCCGTATTTATCGCAGAGGGCGTACAGGTCTTCGCTGGTGCTCTGGCCCACCCAGTTGCGGATGATATTGTAATGCGCCTGCTGATGCATGCGGATCTGTGTTTCCAGTCTCTCTTTTGGAATACGTTTCATCGCTTCATCCATACCCCAGTTGCCGCCTTTACAAAAAATCTTTACGCCATTCACGGAAATGGTGAGATCTTCTGAAGCCGGCGTGGTGTAACTGATTTCGCGGATGCCGAAATCCAATTGTTGTTCATCGGATATTTCTCCCCCGATGTTAAACTGTAGTTGCAGGGTATATAAATTTTGCGGACCGTAACCATTGGGCCACCAGAGTTTCGGCTGTTTTATTTTTAACTGCGGCAGTGTGGCGGGATCAAAGGTAATCCGCTGGCTGCTGTGTGGCGGCAATGCTACCGGCTTACTGAACACTACATTGCCAAAGGCGCCTTTCAGTATGCCTTCCTGCGGCTGGTCTGTTATATTTTCTACGGTAGCGGCTATTTTAACATCAGCGGTATTTAATGCGGGTAATGGAAGATCGGTAGTTACCAATGGATCTTTTACAAGTACAGGACCGGTGGCATCGAGATATACGGATTGCCAGATGCCGGTGTTCCGGTCGCGGATAGCGGGTATCCAGTCCCAGCCCATAGAGCAGAGGAACGTAGGACCATCCAGAGCGGTGATGCCACCGTTTCTGCCCATGCCTTGTGCAATGGTATGCTCGTGTGGCACACCCGGATTGGGTTGCGGGGATACCAATACAGCTATGGCGGCGGTTGCTCCGGGCTTTACGGCCGCTGTGATATCAAAGATGCCCCTTGCAAAGGCGCCACGTATCTCCCCGGTATATTTCCCGTTTACCCACACCTGCGCAGTGTAGTTAATACCGTTGAAGTGCAGCCAGCAGTTTTTGTTTTTGTAAGATGATGGTATGGTTATTTCTGTGCGGTACCACCAGTTGGTGCGGCAAAGGGAATCAGGAATCCTGTCGGGGCGGTTATTTTCGCCATATAACGGTTCCTGGTATACGTTGTTATGTACCAGCGTGGTGAGTACTGTTCCCGGTACCACGGCGGGATACCAGCCATTAGCGGAGAAGCCGGGTTGTGCTATTGCTGCGCCCGGCTGCGGTATTTTTGAAGCGTTCTGCAGCCACCAGCCACCGACCGGCATCACCTGGGCAAAGAGGATTTGCGAAAAGAGCAATAACGCCACCATGGCCGGAAGGAAAGATCGGTTCATATTTAATCAGGGTAGAATTTTTAATGTCAGCTGTTTAACCTGGCTTTTGCTGTCTTCCAGGCTGTTATTAGTGGCCACAAAGGTGACCTGGTAAGTGCCTGCTTTGTTAAAAACGTATTTGAAAGTGGCCGACTTCAACGCAACTTCATTCTGTATCACCATACCTATATCGGGTTTGGTGGTTTTTAAGTCGATGGATGAAGTAATCAGCCAGTCGTCGTTGTCTTCATTATCAATATTGGTACCGGGATTGAACGTAATGGGATAACCGGTCCTGATAGGAATGCCGTTGCTGTTCCGGACACTGTCGGCCGCGGAAACGTTCCAGGTGCCCACGTTCCAGGCGTTGAAGCCAGTGTAGTTATTCTCCGCTGTTCCCGGTTCACTGTTGTTAAGCAAACTGGCCTGTACCCAGCCGGTGTTGGCAAAATTTGTAAACAGGGGCGTGGTACTGCTGTCGGGTAATAAATTATAGAGGGAAAAGCTTTGGATAACCCATTTTCTTTGCGGCATCACACCGGTCTTTTTGTTCAGCACGCGGAAAGCGATGTTCACTTTATCTGCCTTATTAAAATCTGATATATCGATAGAATCAGAAGTTGTAAAACCGGTGGACAATGACTTCGGCCATTTGCTGTTGCGATTGGTAATATTTGTCCAGGTGGCTTTTGTGATATGTGCGGCATCATATCCTTCCAGGTTGGTGGAGATCAGCAGCTGCAGTGAATCCGGGCAAGGCTTTGGTGGTACAGGGCCTTGCTGCATGGATGTTTGGAACACGAGTTTTTCCACGCCGGGCATCAACTTCCTGTCACGGTTTTCATATGCTTTGCCGGTTTCGCCGGAAAAGAAAACAATGGCGCCGGCATTGCCGGAGAGATAAAAAGTAACAGTGTCGCCCGCCTGGTAGGCCAGCTGGTCGGTGTTTACGTTGAAGTCCGGCATGGTTGCTTCGTTTCTGCGGCAACCTGCAAACATAACAGCGGCGAGGAAATAATATATAATGGATCTCATACTATTTTGTTTAATAGGTTTTTATTGCCATCCGGGGTTTTGTGTTAATACCTGGTCCAGCACTATTTCATTGCCGGGGATTGGTAACAGTGAATACTTTTGCGGATCAACCAGGAAATTGGTCGCAGCCACACCAGCAGGCGTAACATAATTGGTAGGAGCGTAGTTGTCGTTGTTGGCAAGCACCTGTTGCATGGCCTGCGTCATTTTGCCCCAGCGTACCAGGTCCTGCCGGCGAACGCCTTCAAAGCAGAGTTCCCGGGAGCGTTCATCCATAATATCCTGCATGGTAAATGTGGTTACATCAAAGCCTGGCGCAGGCGTGTTAGGCGGATATCCGTATGCCCGTCTTCTTACCTGGTTATAATATTCCACGGCCGTAGTGCCTGCGCTGCCATTGGCTTTCAGCTCAGCTTCCGCTGCCATCAGCAGCACATCTGCGTAACGCACAATGGGGAAGTTGCAGGAAGTATTGTTTTGGAGGCGGCTGGGTGGCAGGTTAATTTCGTATTCCCTTCTCCATTTACCTACACAGCGGTCGTATGTTGTAGGATAACCCGCACCGCCGGATATTACATTGATAGCCGTTACCTTTCCACTACTCACGGTGGCAGTGGCTACTGCTTCATTAGGCGTGGTAACAGAGGGGTTGGTAGACGAATTGGTACCGTAAGCAGTAAAGCCGATGGTGGGAAGAGTCGTATAGCCGTTGCCGGGGTTGTCGATTACTACGGAAGTAATGGCGCCCTGTGCATCGGTGTAAGCAGTGGCCGCAGCGCCGGTACCCCCGCCACCGGTGATGTTCACGGTGAGCGTGTAGTAACGGGTGGTAGCAGCGCTTTTATACACATAAGGCGCAATGGCCCAATCCCTCCGCTGATCGCCGGAACCATAAAGATTGTATAAACCCGGAAATACCCGGTAAGTGCCGGGGGAGTACCCGTTCACACCCGAAATGCCCGCATCGGGGCAGTATACGCCCATTACTGCGCCCAGCTGCTGCGTAACAAGATACCCGGTGCCTGCATAGTTGCCGGTAACATTGGATTTGGATAAGAAAGCGGCGTCCCAGATGCTTTCCGAAGTGCCGTTATCATTCATGTTATTCTGCATCTTGTTGATGAAAATACGGGCATAGGCAGGGGTAGCGGGATAAAGCGGATGTGGTGAGCTGATTAAACTATGTACGTTTGAATTAATCAGCTTCTGCGCCCAGAACAGCGCATCTTTATAACGCGCCACTTCATTCATGGGATTGCCGGCCATAGAAAGATACACCCTTGCGAGAATGGCTTCCACGGCAGATTGTGTAACAATAGTGGGCGTGTTTACCTGCGACATTTTGGGCACCAGGCTGTCGGCTGCCACCATTTCTTTCACTATAAAAGCATAAATATCTTTTGATGGCGTACGCGGGAGATTGTAATTGGTGCCCAGGTCGGTAGCCAGCATTGTTTTAAGCGGCACGTCCCCGAAATGGGTCACCAGCAGGTAGAAATAATATGCCCGCAGGAACCTGGCCTGTCCTTTAATCTGCGAGCGTTTTGTTTCATCTATTTGTGGTTTGTCGGCCACATCGAGGATCACATTGGCATCTTCAATACCCTTGTATAAGCTCCGCCATAACAGCAAAACATTCTGTTCAGTGTTACTGATATGATAAAACTCCGTGAGCGTGGTGCTGTAACTGGCGTTGTTACGGAAGCTTTCATCCGCACCGGCATTGATATATCCCCATAAACCAAAACCATACATCGGGTCTTGCTGGAGGATATTGTACATCCCGGCCACTTGTTCATCCAGTTGCGCTTCGGTGGTAAATGTGATAGGGCGGAAGGTGACAGGATCCAGGCTTACATCCATCTTACAGGAAGCTGCCAGTATGCATATGAGTGGAAGTAGTAATTGCTGAAAAGTTTTCATAACAACATTTTAAACATGGAATCAGAATGTAGCCGTAATACCAAAGCTGAGTGTAAAGGCGCGTGGATAAGCCGTATAATCGAGTCCGCCGGATAAGGCGGAGTAACTACTGCTGGGTTGAAGAAACGTATAGCCGGTGCCGCTGGTAGCGGTAACGCCGGGAGTGTTTCCCGGTGCATTGGCAGGGTTTTGCACCCTGAAAGAGGAAACCTCCGGATCAATGCCGGAGTAATGGGTGATGGTGAAAATATTCTGCGCTGCCACATATGCTTTCAAACCTTTAAAGCCTGCACGGCGGATCAATTCGGGTGGCAGGTCGTAACCCAGCGAAATTGTTTTGAGCCGCAGGAAGGAGCCATCTTCTATGTAGCGGGAGGTTACCTTTGGCGTAGTGCTGCCCGCATCGCCCCGGTTGTTATATTTTGCCCTTGGCACATCGTTAGTTGGATTATCGGGTGTCCAACGGTTAGCATATTCTGCGAACTGGTTGCCGTTCGGGAAATAACCTCCGGTAGAAGCAAAGGCCATCCTGTTGGCGTTTAGTATTTCATTGCCATAGCTCCATTGCAGGAAAATATTCAGGTAGAAATTTTTATAGTTAAAATTATTGGAGAACCCGCCGGTATGAATAGGAAGGGGGCTGCCCAACGTAGTTTGATCGTTGGCATCTACTATGCCATCGCCATTAATATCTTTGTATTTTGGATCGCCCGGCTGAATACCGGTGGCATAGCCAGGTACACCGTTTTTCAGGATGTAGGCGCCATTCCCTTGTTTAACAAAATCATCATACTGGTAAACGCCGGCCCACTTATAACCATAGAACTGGGAGATGGGGGCGTCCACTTTTGCAATCCAGGCAGTGGTGCTGTTGCCGCCGGGCAGGTTATAACCTGTTTGCATTACTTCAAAGCCATCATAAAATTTATCAATCTTTCCTTTGTTAAAACTGATGTTGAAGCTACTGCTCCAGTTGAAATTTTTTCCTTTAACATTAATGGTGTTGATGGTTAGTTCAAAACCTTTGTTGGTAATTTCCCCGGTGTTCTGGTACTGGGTATTGAAAGACGTGATACTGTAACCCGCGAAGTAAGGGATTTGCACCAGCAGCAGGAAGTTCTTTGTTTTCCGGTTGTAATAATCTGCATCCACGGAGATCCGGTCATTGAAGAAGCTTAAATTCAACCCGAGATCCAGTTCTGTAGTGGTTTCCCAGGTGAGGTTGGCATTGCCGTTTCCAAATGGTACGGTGCCTCTCGTATAGGAATTGTTGAAAGGGTAGGCGAATTGCGTACCACCAGCGAGGGTAGCCAGGTAGCTGAAGTCTCCCACCTTGTTGTTGCCTACGCTGCCATAACTGGCCCTGAACTTACCATCATTCAGTATGGATCGCAAGCCTGCTGCGAAGGGCTCTTCTGTAAACCTCCAGGCAAAAGCGCCGGAAGGGAAGTAGCCCCATTGCTTGCCTGCCGCAAACTTTGAAGAACCATCGGACCGCGCAGTGGCGGTGAACAGGTATTTATCTTCAAAAGCATAGTTCAGCCGGCCTAAAAAAGAAAACAGCTGCCAGCGCGAGCCGCCGGCATTGGGAGATGCGGCGGTGCCGCCGCCTATGCTTTTAATGCCCAGGTATTCGGTCGACTGTGGCACATTAATGGATCTGAAACCGGTATAATTGTTCGTGGCGTATTGATAAGTGAAACCTGCCAGCGCATCAATCATATGTTTTTTCCCGATAGTAGTTTTGTAGTTGAGAATATTTTCACTGAGATAATTACTGTTCAGCTGATTGTTGATAGTGCCGTTAATACCATTCACATTGGGCACTGCGCCTGCTTTGTTCTTGAATAAATTTCCCTGTTGTGTTTGTGAGTTATAAAAGGTTTCCGATTTCAGGTTGGTGGCATTATAGCCGCCTGATATCTTCAGTCTGAATTTCTTCAGAAAAGTATATTCCAGGAAGGCATTAATAGTACCGGTGTTGTTGATGTTTTTCCGGTATTCATTCTGCGCCTGTAGCAGCGGGTTCACCAGGTTGTTTCCCAGGGTGGCATTGGAGGTGCCATTGTTGAAGTCTTCCAGCGCAAGACTGTCGATCACAGCGTTGAGCAGGTCCTGGTTACCTACGCCGGAAACGGGCCGGTATTGCCACATGCCCTGTACTACGCCGCCACTGAAAGATGCAGCGGGGATGGTGCCATAGGAAGAAGAATTGGAATACCCGGCGGTGATGCCCATCCGGAGATTTTTATTCAACCGTTGATCGAGCGTGAATTTGCCGTCATATCTTTTCAGGCCGGTATTGATAATGATTCCTTTCTGGTCGTAGTAGGAGCCACTGATGGAATACCGCGTGTCTGCGGTGCCTGCGCTGATATTCAGCGAATGGCTTTGGGTGAGTCCTGATTGCAGGAGGAGGTCCTGCCAGTCGTACCCGGGATTGTTTTTATAAGAGTCGAGCGTAATGCCTTTTGCAGGATCGAGGTAAATGCGTGCGTTGGTGTTAACGGGTGTGCCGGGCGTACTGGCCGCGCTGTCCAGTTCGAGCTGTAGTTTTACAAATTCGTAAGGACTAAGCATCTCCATTTTCTTCGTGATTTGCTGTATGCCCAGCGCATAGCTGTAAGTCACTCTTGGGGGACCTGGTTTTCCTCTTTTGGTGTTGATGATGATGACACCGTTGGCGCCTCTTGCGCCATAAATAGCAATAGAAGAAGCATCTTTCAATACTTCCAGGGAGGCGATATCATTGGGATTGATGGAATTGATATCCATATTTTCAATGGGGAAACCATCTATCACAAACAGGGGAGATCCGTCCTGGCTTACGGAGCTTCCTCTCACTACAATCCGGGAAGCAGCGCCTGGCTGTCCGTCGTTGGAGCTTACTTCCACGCCCGCAATGCGACCGGCCAGCGCCTGGTCAAAAGACGCTACGGGGGCTTTCTGCATATCCTCCACATTGGCTTTGCCCACTGAGCCCGTGAGGTCCCTGCGGGTGGTGGTGCCATATCCGATCACAATTACTTCATTGAGACCGCTGTTGGCAGGCTTTAGTTTTATGTCCTGGAAACGCATGTCTGTAAGTGGTACTTCCAGCGGTTCATAACCGACAAAGCCGATCTGTAAAATGCCGGCAGGTTCCGGCATGACGATGGAGAAGCTGCCGTTATCATCTGTCTGCGCCGCCGCGGTCGTATTTTTAATTCTCACGGATGCCCTGGCCAGGGGCTGGCCGGTGTCGTCTGTTACCCTGCCCTGCAGCTTTTCCTGTTTGGGGGAAGGAGCCGCAACATTGTCCTTTCTCTTCAGGATGATATAGGTATCGTTAAACGTCCACTCAATATTTTTATCTTTCAGCAGCGTATTAAGTACTGCCGGTAAATCGCTTTTGTTGAAGTCTACTTTTATTTTTTCCTTATCATTCAGGATAAGATTATTATAAAAAACAGTATAGCCGGTTTGCTGCCGGATGGCTTTGAATATATCTGCCAGGCTGATGGCGGCATTCCCGCTTTTCAGGGTTACCTGTTTTTGTCCCTGTGCAAAAACAACCGGCTGGTTAAGCCAAAAGAAGAGCACCAGTCCTTGCAGGAAAGGACTCCATTTGGGTGGAATTAGCTTCATAACGTAGCATTTGATATCTGTTAGAGACGTGATTTTATTTAAAACGGGTGAAGTGGGTCTGAGGAATCCTTCCGGGTCGCCATTTTTTCTGTTAGAAAATACAAAAAAATATAGGAGCCTATCTGTTATATTTACATACTGTAATATCTGAGTTTCAACATGAAAGTATTTCCTGAACTGTATACCAGTAGATTAAAACTGCGAAAAGTAGAAAGGGATGACCTGGGCGCCCTGTTAAAGTATGCCAATAACAAGAGGATCTCCGAAAACATATTAAATATCTCCTATCCTTATAAAGAGGAAGACGCTGCCTTTTGGATAGACCTTGCGCTAAAGGCATACGTGACCGGGGAACGGGTTGTTTTCGCGATTAATTTAAAAGAGCACAATGAATTCATTGGTGCAGTAGGATTGAGTATTGATACCCGTCATAACCATGCTGAAATGGGCTACTGGATCGGGGAACCATTCTGGGGAAAGGGACTCATGACGGAGGCGGTGAAGGAAGTCCTGAACTTTGGATTCAACACCTTGCACCTCCATAAAATTTATGCGACTGTTTTTCCAGATAACAGTGCATCAGAAAAGATTTTAATTAATAGCGGCCTGGTAAAAGAAGGGGAGCTGGTGGACCAATATAAAATTGGCGATGTTTATAAAACTGTTTTCCAATACCGGTTAATAAAGTATGAGTACGAAAAGTAAAGTGCATTCATAGTGCATGGCGAGTGCATGAGGAGTGCATTGGGAACAGTATTAATAGTGCATGGATTACCCATGGTATACCCATGGATGAGGTACCCGGGAAGTATTCATGATATAACAAGGATACCAGGCTTATATTGGACAGACAAACTTAAATTGCCTTTAATGACCCATTTCCCAATAGACTATTTCCAGGTTGTATTACAGGAAAACATTCCTTTAAGCGAGGATGAGATAAAACATATTGACAAACAACGAAGTGAATTCTTTAAAGACGCCCCAGGTATTTTGATGACCGCCACACTTTTTATAATGGCGATCGCTTATTACTTTATACAACACGAAATTAATCTACAATATTACCATTACATTTTGTTTGTTTTTGCAGGAATAGCAATGTTCGGTCTTTTTTATTTATTTGTTTGGCTAACGTTCAGGAGTTTTAAAAACGATTGGAAGAAAGATATTATAAACGGGAAAAACAAATTGTCGAGTGTAATTATCAGCCGTCACAAAACAGAAAATGACGAATATATTGTGACCTTTGCAGGGCGGCATAAAGGTGAGAAATTCAGCCTGCCGGTTAAGAAAGCGGACTACTATCATTACCCAATAGGCACAAAAGTGCTCGTTTCCTATTTAAAATATAGCAAAGAAGTACTTGAAATTACGGAATTATAGCAAAGTATCAGTGACAACTTTAAGCACAAAAAACAGGACGATGCGTTTATTTTTTTGTTTCTTATTTCTTGTTACAATTAGCGTTGAAGCCCAGCATACCACATCAACAAAGGATTCGATTTACTCGAATAGACTGGGTGAACTACGTAAAATTGAGATTATTTTACCGGACAATTACGCAGCAGACACTACTCATTATGATGTGTGGTACGTGATTGATGGGGAGTGGAATACGCATACGTTTACGAATATCTTCAATTTCCTGGTGGCGATAAAGTTCGCTCCGCAGGCGATCATTGTGAATGTCCCCAACCGTTATGTCAACGGTTTCAACCTGCGCGACCGCGATTTCACCCCTATCCAATCGAAAGATGTGGACAGCTCGGGTGGTGCGGACAAATTTCTTGCCTTCTTTGAAAAAGAGCTGATGCCCTATATTAATCGCAAGTATCGCGTGAGTAGCGAGAGCGGGTTGTTCGGTACATCATTGGGTGGGGTATTTGCTTTTTACACCCTGCTTCAGCGGCCGGACTTGTTCCGTTTCTATACGCTCGGCGACCCGGCTTTCCAGTTCGGCGACCGGTACCTCGTGCGGATGGCAGCGCAAAAACTAAAGTCGGTTCAATTCCGCAACACGGCGCTGAATATCGGCGGCCGCAGTGGTTTTTCCTACGGCGACATGGCGCGTGATGCAATGGACAGCATACTGAAAGCGAATGCACCTTCAGGGCTGCACTGGCACTCGGCGCTCTACGACAATGAAACGCATGGCTCGAGCGTGTTCAAATCGAACTATGATGGACTTAAATATGCTTACCTGGGGTATTACGTTCGCAACGCCCGTTATCAACCGACCGGCGGCATTGTGGTGAAGGGCCGGCCGATCCGCCTGTTTTTGCCAACTGATAACGCTGAGATCCGCTATACACAGGATGGTTCATTGCCCAACCGCAACAGTGCGCTGGTAGATGATCATTTGATCACAGATGATCCCTCAGGTATCCGGGCAATATCGTTTTCGCCGGGCGGGCGATACGATCATGAGCTGCCAATGAACCTGCGGACAGGTAACTATCTGACGCCCGAAAAAATGTTGCGTACCACCCGGCAATTGCCAAAGCTCGATCTGCAATCGAAACCTGTGGATGGGCAGCTGACCGGAGCCGTAGCTATTCCGCGTGATGGCTATTACGTATTTCAACTAACGCCTTCGGAAGGCACACAACTCTATCTTAATGATTCATTGCGGATTCAGTACAACCCGGCGGATGGTCATGCACGGCAAACGGTGATACTGCCACTGCGCAAAGGGAATTATATTTTAAAACTATTGCATCCCGCAAAAAAAGCGGATGATCCATCGCTGAACTTCGGACTCTATTACAGCGAAAACGGGCAGGACGACTGGTGGCGAAATCCGTTAGTGAAGTGGTGAGCACTACACGATCTCCCACCTGCCGGTTTTTTTTGCATGGTCGATCGCCTGTTGCCCCTGTTGGGTCATAGCGCCTTTTTCAATCATTTTCCCGGCCCCATAGTGAGTTGGTTTGTTTTAACAAAAGTAAAAGGGAGATATGACAACCCATGTCAGCAGGAAATACATTTTTTTAAAAGTCCCGGATGGAGGTTACATATTCTTTAGTATATTGACTATCGACTTCTTCTTTCACTTTTTTAATCGCACATATGAAAAAAGTAACGGGCCTTGGAGGCGTTTTTTTTAAATGCGCTAATCCACAGGAAATGAACGAATGGTATGCCAAAAACCTTGGATTGACTACCAGCGAATACGGGACTACGTTTGAGTGGCGGGAGGCCGATAATCCATCGAAGAAAGGATCTACCTCCTGGTGTGCGTTTCCGCAGGATACGGCATATTTTAAGCCGTCGGCCAAGCCGTTTATGATTAATTACCGGGTGGAAAATCTCGTTGCGCTGGTAGCGGAACTGAAAAAGGAAAACGTGACCATTGTGGATGAGATTGCGGAATATGATTATGGCAAATTCGTTCATGTGCTCGATCCGGAAGGCAATATTATTGAACTTTGGGAACCAAAAGAGGATTCAGAATAATATCTCCTATGAATACCGGCTCCCGTATTATAACTTAAAGCAAACATTCCTTATATATGCACAAATGGTTGCTGCTACTGCTATTGACTCCTGCACTTGCTTTTTCGCAGGAGGACCGTAAACTTGAAAAAGGATTGAGAAATATTATCACCGGGTTTCACGGCGATGTGGGAATTTACGTAAAGAACCTGAAAACCGGCCGTTATGCCGCTATCAATGCCGATACTATTTTCCCCACGGCCAGCATTGTGAAAATTCCTATCCTGGTGGGCATGTTTGACAAAATAGAGAAAGGGGAGCTGAAATATCATCAGCCGCTGGTTTACCGCGATTCCATTAAGTATGGCGGATCGGGCCTGATGCAGTTCTTTAAAGACAGCACTTCAACGGAGGTGAGTGTATTGCTGGCGCTGATGATGTCTTACAGCGATAATACCGCATCCATCTGGAACCAGTCGCTGGCAGGAGGGGGGCAACGCATTAATGAGCTGATGGAGCAGTACGGGCTTGCGGTTACGCGTGTAAATTCACGTACCCCTGGCCGTTCAGAGATCTGGAAAGTATACGGCTGGGGCATGACTACCCCCCGCGAAATGGCCACCCTGCTGGTGAAGATCCGTAATGGTGAGGTGATCAGCAAGGCCGCTTCCGAACGCATGTACCGGTTAATGACCCACGGGTATTATGATGAAACCGGGTTGTCGGCTATTCCGCCGTATGTACAGGCCGCCCATAAAACCGGTTCACTGGATGAGTCCAGGTCAGAAGTGATCCTGGTAAATGAACCGCGGGGGGAGTATGTGTTTTATGTGGGCACCAAAAATAATAAAGATCAGCGCTGGACAGACGATAACGAAGCACAGGTGCTGATCAAGAACGTTTCCGCCTACCTGTGGAAGTATTTCAAACACTAATCTTTTAAAGATAATTAAGACTGTTCCTGAAAAATATCTATTTTTGTAGTGATTAACACAAAATTTGTATTGTATGAGAGGACGGCCAGCCATATATGATAATAAGGATGTTGTAGAGAAGGCACAGAAAGTGTTTTGGACAAAGGGATATACCGCTACATCTCTGGAAGATATACTCACGGCTATGGGAATAGGCAGCGGAAGCTTTTATAATGCCTTTAAAGGAGGAAAGAAAGAGCTGTTCCAAAAAGCCATCCAACAGCGCAGGGAAGCATTTAAGGAGTTTGAAACAGCGCTTAATCAAAGTGATGCGCCAATGGAGCTGATCAAAGACTTCTTCCGCAGCATGGCCCGGGTCGACCGGGAAACGCATCTGCAGGGTTGCATCATCGTTAACACGGTTGTGGAAATGGCCGCTCTTGACAAAGAGCTGGAAGAAGAAGCGGTAACCATTCTGAAAGAAGTAGAACAACTATACACCAAAGCCATCCGCCGCGCGCAAAAGAATGGCACTATGAAAAATCAAACCGACCCCGTGATCCTGGGCCGCTACCTGGTTACACTCTGGAACGGGTTGAACGTTACCAGGCGTATGTATCCTGATAATAAAATCCTCCTCAAACAGATTGAAATGCAGCTGGAAATCCTCCGCTGATTTTTTTGCTGATTTTTGTAGTGATCAACACAGAATAAAATATTTCGCCATTAAAATAATATAACAGGACGCTCATGGATTTACAATTAACATCAAAAACGGCTTTTGTCAGCGGATCTACACAAGGTATCGGCTTTGCCATTGCCAGGTTATTACTGCTCGAAGGAGCGACGGTCATTATCAACGGAAGAACGCCTGAAAAGACAGCTGGGGCAGTGAACAGACTAAAGGAAGAAATACCGGAAGCTAAGGTATCCGGCATAGCAGCTGACTTTGCCAGCGCCGCGGAGGTGAACCGGTTGTTGGATACGCTTCCTGGTATTGATATTTTAATTAACAACGTAGGAATATTTGAACTAAAGGAGTTTGCGGATATCACGGACGAAGACTGGCAGAAAATTTTTGAGATAAATGTATTGAGTGGTATCCGGCTATCGCGGCAGCTGCTTCCCAAAATGCTGGAGCGTAACTGGGGCAGGATTGTTTTTATCAGCAGCGAATCCGGTATTCATATCCCGGGAAATATGATCCACTACGGTACCACTAAAACTGCCATGCTGTCGGTGAGCCGTGGACTTGCAGCGTTAACTAAAAACACCGGGGTTACGATAAACGCTATTCTTGGCGGGCCCACCTATTCCGAAGGTGTGGCGAACGCAGTGGAACAAATTGCAGGTGCGCAAAACCTGGGCGTGGAAGCAGTGAAAACAGGTATTATTAAAACAATGAATCCAACCTCCTTATTACAGCGGTTCATTGAGCCTTCCGAAATCGCCAGCCTGGTGGCTTATCTTTCCAGTCCTTTGTCGGTAGCCACCAACGGAGCTGCGCTCCGCGCAGATGGAGGTGTGCTCAATACCATTGTGTAGTATTAGCCGGGCCGGATGCGCCATCCGGCCCGGCTTTTATAAAGCTGTTAAGCCCAGTTGCAATACTTCTTCCAAAAACGCTACCTGTCTTTCATTGATCAGCTTTGCCGCCTCCTCCGGCGTAAACCAACCGGCTTTGTCTATTTCAGGATAGGTTTTATATTTCCCGCTTCTCGGCGGCCATTCTATTTCAAACGTATTGCTCACTATTTTCGCAGAATCCAGGTTACCGGATGCAGCCCAGCAGTGTACCTGCTTGCCACCCTTTTGGGTGATGGAAGTCAGCCGGGTGAAAGGAGCGGCCGGCGTGTACCCCGTTTCTTCTTCAAACTCCCGGATAGCCGTATTCAACGGATCTTCTCCCGGCATAATTTCTCCTTTGGGAACCGTCCACCAGCCGGCGTCTTTTTTTGCGAAAAAAGGGCCACCAGGGTGTACCAGGAAAAACTCAGGTCCGACCCTGGCAGCACGGATGAGTAAAATACCGGCGCTTTGTTTCATTCGGTGAAAGATTGTTGGTCTCCAAACTTACAACAATACCCATACCGGACCGCAAAAAAGTACCCGCAAAACTACGGGGTATTGTTTATAATTGTTAAATTGACAGTTATATACAGTAACCCATCAGAAGAATCTGAAATAAATTACCACGTATGAAAAGCCTGTTTATTACGCTATGTCTTATCAGCCAGCTGGCCTTTGCACAAAAGCTGCCGGCGAAAAAAGAGACCCTGGCGGCAATGCGCCTCACCAATCAATATTTTATGCAGAAATGGCCCGATCCGGGCAAGCCTACCTTTACCAATAAAGAACGTCCCTCTAATTTGTGGACCCGGGCGGTTTATTATGAAGGACTCATGGCGCTGTACAATATCGACAAGCAAGCCGCTTACTATGATTATGCCGTGGCCTGGGGCAATAGTCATCAGTGGGGACTTTGGGGCGGCACACAAGTACGGAATGCGGATAATCAATGCTGCGGACAAACCTACATAGACCTGTACCTCATCGATAAAAAAGAAGAACGCATCAGGGATATTAAAGCCGCCATGGATAATATGAAAGCCTCCCCGGAAGTGGACGACTGGTGGTGGATCGATGCGCTGCAGATGGCCATGCCCGTGTTCGCCAGGCTAGGCGTGATTTATAAAGATACCAGCTATTTTAACCGGATGTATACCATGTACGCCTACACGAAATATAATCACGGCGGTAAGGGTTTGTATAACCCGGCAGATCACCTGTGGTGGAGAGACAAAGATTTTGTGCCTCCCTATACTGCACCGAATGGGGAAGACTGCTACTGGAGCAGGGGCAATGGCTGGGTGGTAGCTGCACTGGTGCGCACGCTGGATTTGCTTCCCACCAGCGATCCGCATTACAAGGAATACCTGCAGGACTACCAGGATATGTTAAAAGCCCTGGTCCCCATCCAACGCCCGGATGGCTTCTGGAATGTAAGTTTGCATGATGCGGATAACTACGGCGGAATGGAATTGACCGGCACCTCGCTATTCGTATACGGAATGGCCTGGGGCATCAATCATCAACTGATCGATAAGAAAACCTATCTGCCTATAGTCCGGAAAGCATGGAATGCCCTCCTGGAAAACTGTATCGATAAAGATGGACGATTAGGCTATGTGCAGGGCACCGGTAAGGAACCTAAAGACGGACAGCCTGTTACCTTTGATAAAGTACCCGACTTCGAAGATTATGGATTAGGCTGTTTCCTGTTAGCGGGCAGTGAAGTTTACAAACTGTGATTACCGGTGAAAAGTTTTTTCAAGGCTTCTGCCTTTCTTTAACCCGAAGTGCAGAAATAATAAGGCAATAGCCACCAACAGCACGCACAAACAAACAATGAGGCTCCAGTCCAGGTGAATATTCCCGGTGTGGTACAGGGATAGTATGGCCTCTATAGCTATACATAATACCGCGCCGCCAATAAACGTATAGGCGATCAGGTTAACGCCTTTGGAAACCGAATGCCGGATGATGCTTAGCAAAACGGCGGTAATACCACTGGCTGTCAATAGAGCAGGAATCGCTATGGGGGCCGCCCAGCTGAGTCCACCGGTTAGCGCATCTAATAATAACATAAGCACGGACGAGGTGATAAATCCTCCCAGCATACGGGCCGTGCTGCTGCCTGACCAAAAGGCAAAGAAGGAAACATAGGCGAAAATAGTAAGACAAACAGCCACCGGGTATTCCGACCAGGAAACGGTTTTGTTGATAATAAGATTAATCAGCAACGCAGCTACAATAGAGGAAATCAGCACCAGGGATACAATTTCCCACACCAGTTTCTTTTGTTGCTTTGTCAGCGTTTCAGCCGGGGGTGCTATTATTTTCCTGCCGTTGTCAACTGTTTCCTGCTTTTCGCTGTTGGTACCTGCTCCGGCGCCGCATAGCGGGCATATCAGCATATCGTCTTCCAGTATTACGCCACAGTTATTACAATACTTCATGAGTTTATTATTTTAACAGCGATATCGTGCTGCGCCATAAATGTCAGGAAATGTCTTTCCAGTTCTTTTGAGGTGGTGATATTGCCAAAACTTAATACGAGGTTGTCGCCGAACCCGGCAACACCGCAATTTACCTTCAATACTTTATTGGGCGGAGGGGCAATAAATACAAACTGCTCAATCAGGTGATTGGCGTCTGGTCCGAGGTCTATCTTTCCCAGGTTGGTGACTACGCCACTATATTGTTTTGTACCAACAATATACAGCCTGGAAAGGAAAAGCGATTTCAGGAAAAGCGGGATATTTTTCACCAGCGTATTGCGTTCACCACCCACATTGCGGGAAATCATTTTATTGATCAGCTTCTGGTCGGTTTCCAGTTGCATCTGGTGATATACGGTTTTAACGATCTCCTCAAATGTATAATGTCCCAGCCTGAGATCGATTTGCGGAAGTACATACAATGAGAAGTTCCTCATCGACCGCGTGGGGTACAACTTACGTAGGTTCAGCGGAACTTCGATACGTAATATTTTCCTGTTGATATTCTTTTTTAAACGGGGTTGTTGTTCATGAATTTGCTGTAGTGCGTGAAGATAAACAGCGGTGAGATATACCGTGAGGCTCACTCCCAGCGCCTTTGCCTTTTTAGTAACCTGGGCTACGGGCATGATGGCGGTAAGCACACTGAACCTGGGTTTTCTTTTTAAAGAGAAGGGAACATGAAAGGCGCCGGGAGTTTTTATATGTGGCGCGTCTATTTTTTTAAAATACCTGCTATAGGCATCTTCGTATTCTTCCGGCGCCGGTGGTTGATCGGGATTGTAAAACACCGGTTTGTCTGCAAGTGGAATACAGCATTTTTCAAAATACACGAGTAATAATGTTTTCAGAAATTCAAACGCGCCGGTGCCGTCTGTCAGGATATGCGAAAATTCAACGCTGATCCTGTTTTTCTTTACCAGTATGCGAAACATCAGTTCCTTTTTCCGGAAGGCGCGGCAGGGTGTTTGCAGATCTGATTCTACGGGAACCGGGCCCTGTTGTTGTTCGAGGTAATACCAGAAGAACCCTGTTTTAAGCCTTACTTTGTAATAAGGGAACCGGTTTTCAATTTCGTGAACGGCTTCCAGCATAGCTTTTGCCTTTATCCGGTCTTTTAACACCACCGCTACGCGGAAAACGGAGGTAAGCTCGTTATCCTTAATAGCCGGATAAATTTTTGCTGCATTATCCAGGCGGAGCCAGAAATCGTTTGTCTGAATATTAGGCATACCTTACTGGTTGTAAATATTATGATGCGAGGCAGCACCGTTGTTATATTTAAAACAGATCAATTTGGCCAGTATACACAGCAAATTATTTGCCCTTTTTCTCCGGTTAATCGGGAAGAAGCACTTTCTAAAAACACTGCTGGCCGCAGGCAAGCAGAATTTTTACAGTAGTCCGGAGCCCACGGCTAAGGTCCACAAATTTTGCGTGGTAGCCAAACGGCAGCTAAACGGCCAGCCTGTTTTCACCCTGCAGTCCCGCACCGGGAAAGGGCGGAAGCATATACTGTATTTGCATGGAGGCGCTTATGTACAAAATTTTACATCGCACCATTGGTCTTTTATGGCCGAATTGGTAGCGGCCACGCATTGCACTATCTCAGCGCCGGATTACCCGCTGGCGCCTGACTTTACTTTTGAAGATACTTTTAAGATGGTGCTGGCCCTTTACAGGGAATTACTTGAAAAAGTAGCCAAAGAGGACCTGATCATCATGGGCGATTCTTCAGGAGGAGGGCTGGCACTGGCGCTATGCCAGTTATTGGTAAAGGAACAGTTGCCGCAGCCGGGACAGCTGATCCTGCTTTCGCCCTGGCTGGATATCAGTTTGAGTAACCCGGAGATACACGAAATCGTAACGCAGGATCCCTTTATGGGACTGGATGGACTTCTGCAGGCCGGCAGGATCTATGCGGGTAACGCACCGCTGGACCATTACCTGCTTAGCCCTATTTATGGCTCATTTAAGGGATTGGAAAACATCACTGTTTTTGCCGGATCCAGGGAAATACTGGTAGCCGATGCCCGTAAACTGAAAAAGATGATGGCCCCGGAAGTGTTGCAGTTTACGTATGTAGAATACCCCGGGATGGTACACGACTGGATGCTCATTAACTTACCTGAATCCAGGCAGGCACGTCAGCAAATTATTTCCGTTATTGAAACCGGTGGATTGTAAAGCTGCAACCGATCCCATAAAATAAATATATGACCCTTGCTGAAATAAGCGGCTAAAATTTCGTTACTTGACGGGGAATTTCAACGAAAACCGATAGAACCCATGCACGAAGACATTGCGTCGTATCAACCGGAAGTAGCCGTGAACCGGAGTTTGCACATCAGGATCTTTACCAATCTCACCTTTTGGGTGCTCATTGCCATTATCGCCGGCATATTATTAGGCACCCTGGCGCCGGCCACCGGTGTGAAGATGGAAATTATAGGAAAAACCTTTATCGATATTATCAAGCTGTTTATTGCACCCATTATATTCCTTACCATTGTTTTAGGGATCAGTGGAATGGAGAACCTGAAAAAAGTGGGTCGTATTGGTGTTAAATCACTGCTTTACTTTGAAGTAGTTTCCACCATATCCCTGGCCGCCGGCGTTTTGATGGCCTTATTGATCCGGCCGGGAAAAATTGATAAGTCGTCCCTGCAAATCGAAAATGCTTCCAAATACACTTCCGGTGCAGCAAAGAGTTTCGACTGGCTCACCTTCTTCCTGAATAACATGACGCTGCAGGTATTGGTGGCCGCCATCATCATCGGGGTATTGCTCAATTACTCGAAATACCGGCAGGTGATTATTAAGGCTCTGAGCAAACTTTCCAAACTGGTTTTCACAGCATTGAAATACGTGATGTACCTGGCTCCGCTGGGCGCTTTCGGGGGAATGGCCTACACCATTGGCAGGTTCGGTTTACATACGCTGGTGCCGCTGGCCAAATTGATGGGCACCGTATACCTCACGATGGCCGTTTTTATTTTCCTGGTGCTCGGTGGTATCCTGAAGTATTATAAAATGAGCATCTGGAGATTTCTGAAGTATATCAAAGAAGAACTGTTACTGGTACTTGGTACTTCCTCCTCAGAATCTGCGTTGCCTTCCATCATGCTGAAGCTGGAGAAGATGGGCTGCAGTAAATCCGTAGTGGGATTGGTAGTGCCAACCGGCTATTCCTTTAACCTGGACGGGACCTCTATTTACCTGTCGATGTCCGTTATTTTTATCGCGCAGCTGTATGATGTGCACCTGACTATCGGGGAAATTCTCACTATTATCGGAATATTGATGATCACCTCGAAAGGCGCCGCAGGCGTAACCGGCAGCGGCTTTATTGTACTGGCTTCAACACTCACCGCTATTCATAAAATTCCGGTAGAAGGTCTTGCTTTCCTGTTGGGGGTAGACAAGTTTATGAGTGAAGCACGTGCCATTACAAATATTATAGGGAACGGTGTTGCTACAATAGTAATTGCAAAAAGCGAAAAAGAATTTCATCCGCCGGCGGAAAAAGCGGGGGAGCATACGGGGGAAACATATTAAAAAGCAGCTGGCCCAATTTATGGCGCCGGCTGTTTTCATTTTTTACATCAACAATGCAAAATTCATTCGATAAAGCGCCATCCGCTGAATCAAATATCCTGATGCGGCAACGACCCCTGACATCAAATAGCCTCAGGGAGCGGATCTCAGCCTTTACCGGCTGGAAGTCTTGTCCGGGGTTGTCATTTACTGTTTGTACAAGGCTCTCCGTGCCATTGTTGCCTTCATAAAATGCGATCATACCCATTTGATAAATTTTGAGGGTGAATAGTAAATGTTTGAGGATCATCATACCAGCAATGAATGCTGGTCGGATACCAACTTAAGAAGAATGTTTAGTAATAAAAATATTATTAGTATTCCTAACAAAAAATTCATGTTTACATGTGTTTATTTTTTTGATAGAAATCACTTATTATCATTATTTTTAAGTTAAGTAATCGGATAGTAATGAAAAGAACTGAATGGTTCAACAGAACATTCCCTGTTATTGAAGACAACGGCCTGCTGCCTGCTATTATAGAACGGCTTAGCGGAACGCCTGCCCGCATAGAAGAGATCATCCGCACCACAGCTCCTGAATTACTCATTATAAAGCCAGGGGAGAAGTGGAGCATCAAGGAGGAAGCAGGACATCTTTCGGATATGGAACCGCTGTGGCTGGGTCGCCTGGAAGATCTTATCAACGGCGCCACAGAGCTGAGGGTAGCGGATTTAACTAACCAGAAAACACATGCTGCCAATCATAATGCAACACCCGCCAGCGTGTTGCTGCAACAGTTCCGTGGGCAGCGGCAACAGCTTGTCAGCAGGCTTTGGAGCCTGGAGGATGAGCACCTGGCAAAAACAGCGCTGCACCCACGCCTGAAAACGCCTATGCGGATCATTGATCTGGCCTATTTTGTGGCAGAGCATGATGATCATCATCTTGCAGGGATCAGGCAGTTGCTCGGATAACAGCGATTGTCAACTATATTTTCCAACCGGATAACATTGCTACCGGTTACCCATAAACGTTAAAATGAATCCTATGCGTACATTATTATTGCTTACTTTTTTATTTCCGCTGTCACTCCTGGCCCAGGACCACTTTGAACTGAAAGGAAAGGTAGATAGTTTGCATAATGGCGATAAAATTTATCTTGTTTACCAGATAGAGGACCAGCGGATAACAGATTCCGCCATGGTAACAGATGGCCGGTTTGTTTTCAGGGGAAAACTGGAATACCCTGTTTATTCCGGGTTATTCCTCCGCAAAAATCCCTATGTGGAACAAATGGGAAGAGGTGAGCAAATAGACTACGTGCGCTTATACCTGGAGCCCGCGGTCTTTAACGTGGAAGCAAAGGATTCACTGAAAAACATCGTGATCAAAAACTCGCCTGTCAACGATCAGCAGGCCGTGCTCCGGTCGATGTTGAAAAAAAATGATGAGCAGTTTTCCGCTTTGCAGAAGGAATTTACAGCGATGCCGGAAGCACAGCAGAAGGATAAAAAAGTATACGATGCTTTCATGGCACGCGAAAGCCAGCTGCTTAAAGAGTCGTATGAGGTTTACCTGGAGTTTGCCCAAAAGTATCCAACATCTTATCTCAGCGTGGTGAGTCTCGTCCAGGCCGCCGCCCATCCGGGAATGGCAGCGGCAGCAGGGAAGGCGTATGAACGCCTGCCCGCTCATCTGAAAAATTCACCGCTCGGAAAAAGGATCCCGGTCTTAATTGCCTCAAGGGCAAATACAGAAATGGGCAAGGTGGCGCCCGACTTTACACAACAATCTCCCGATGGCAAAGCAGTAAAGCTTTCTTCATTCAGGGGCAGCTATGTACTGCTCGATTTCTGGGCCAGCTGGTGTGGTCCCTGCCGGAAAGAAAACCCCAATGTGCTGAAAGCCTACAATAAATATAAAGAGAAAGGTTTCACCGTATTGGGCGTATCGCTCGATATGCCCGGCCAGAAGGACGCCTGGCTGAAAGCCATTGACAACGATCAGCTAACCTGGCCACAGGTATCGGACCTCAAAGGCTGGGATAACGAAGTGGCGCAGCAGTATGGGATCCGCGGTATCCCTGCTAATTTCCTCATTGATCCCAACGGAAAAATCATCGCACAAAATCTCCGGGAAGAGCATCTCCAGGAAGAATTGGCAAAAATCTTTAAAGAGAAATAAACAGGTACCGGAAAATCAATTTTGTACCTCGTCAGGATCCGCCGTTTCGTCCAGGTTATCTTTTTCGGAACCCCTGCGCAGCTGTACTTTTGGATTACCCTGTGTACCGGTAACGTTGAAGGGTATGCCAAAAATGCCAAATGGCGGCAGCCCCAGGCGGCCTTTCAGGTTCAGTTTTCCATCAAGACTAACCTGTCCCTCGAAACGCGGGCGGAAGCCGGCAACCCGCATTTTTGTCCTGGCAATGGTGATGATATTATTTTTGATAGACGACTTAATATCTACTTTAGAGAGATCAGGATCTTTCACCTCATCCTTGCCGGTAGAGCTGCTCACGGCATTGAATAATTTAAAGCCTTTCATCTTTATTTTCTTTACAGACAGCACGCCTTCTCCTTTCAGGGAAGGGTATACCGGGTGCATGTTTTCATCAAGCTTACCGCTAAGCTGGTAGTCGAGTCCCACCATGCCGCTGGCGCTGGAAGCAGAGGAGGCGATGTCATGAAAGATCTTTATTTCGTTATAGGCCCGTTTTATATCAAACTCTTTTGCGCTGATGTGATAATCGAACGTAGCTTTCTTAGGCTGAATACTTACATAGGTGGCTTCCATTTCAACGGGCGCACCAATAACAGAGAAGCCGGTTTTACTGAGGCGTACTTTGTTACTGTCTACATTAAGTTGTCCGCGGAAGCTGTCGATGGCAATGCCCTGGAAGTTTATTTTATTCACGGCTGCATTCAGCGCCAGCGATAGGTTGCCGGGCACCATGATAACGCCGGTGGAAGTAGTGGTGGGATTAGCGCTGGTTTTGGTGTCGCCGTTCACTATCAGTTCATCCACCAGGATGTAATTGCTTTTCAGGTCGAACGTGCCGTGCAGCGTTTGATTTTTCGATATTGCATAGCCTATTACGTTGCTGAGGAATCCGTTCAGCGTAATAGCCGATTTGCCATAGCTGGCATTGAACTGATCGAACCACATTTTATCCTGGTGGAAACGGAAAACGCCGTTTTTAATATGGAATGGCAGCGGGAACAATTCAGCTGTTAGTATAATATTCTTCACTACCAGCGAGCCTTTATTATTCAATTTGCCGTATCTGCCGGCGATGGCGTCGCTTTGTGTGCCACGAAGCGAGAGGTCAGTTTTTATAAAGCCCTGCACGTCGTAGCCCTGCAGTGCAAACACCTTGTATATTTTACCAAGGTCGATGATCCCATTGGACGTAATGTTATACCGGAGATCATCGAAGTTATTGAGATCCGCTTTCAGCATGAAGGGTTGTCCTTCAAACTCAAAGGCCACTGGTTTAAGATCTACCTCCAGGGAACGCATGGTGCCGGTGGTATTGGTAATGGTGGCATCCACATTTATTTTCTCAACCGGGTGGGGATAATACTTCGTTTGTACGGTACCGTTATTCATGGCCAGTTTGGCGGTAGTAACCGGGAACAGTCGTTTGGCGGGCACGTAGCTGCCTTTGGTAACGATGTTGACATTCAGATCGCCGGTTACGTCGAGACTGTCCATTTTATAGAATTGCTTGATATCGCCGAGGTGTAATACGGATGCAAGCTGTGCATCCACTACCGGTTCCTGTGCATTGTGAAGCCGGAAGAAGCCTTTGATATAGTTGCTCAGCATCTCTGCGTTGATATCGGCAATGTTGAGGTACGTATGTGCGTAGTCGTTATCCGGGCAGCCGGCGTCTACATTAAAGCTGATATTATTAAGCGCCTGCGGCATGGACGTAAATTTGAAGTAGCCATTCCGCAGGTTGGACTTTAGGCTGAATGCCGGGATGCTGGTAATCACGGTATCTGCCTGCTTCCGGAGGCCGCGGTATACAACGCCTTTGGCATATTTGCCGTCGGCCTGCAGGTGTGCCTGCAGCCTGCCTTTCATATCAAAGGACTGGCCGCCTGTGGCTTTGTTCCATTTTTCCAGGTCAATGTCAGTATTCAGCTTTATGTGAATGTCAGGAGTGGCAAGCCCTTGTATACGGATCACAGAGCTGAAATAATCTTTATCAATGTTAAAGAAGATAGAATCCACATTGATATAAAGGCTGTCCAGGTTGAGCTGTGGCAACCTCGACTGGAAATTGAGGAAGAGGTTCTTTATCGGTGCAGGGGCTTTGTCGTTTGTAATGACGCCTTCCCGTACTTTCATGTTAAAGGTTACACCGGGCATGGTGTTGGTTTCGGCGATGTATTGCCCGATCAGGCTGGCATTCACATCAGCTGTTCCCTGTATGTCTGTTTTATCCATCCAGGTAACATATTCCGCGGGTAATGCACTGAAAATAGCATGCAGGCTGGATTCCATTGAACTCAGACGGAAGTCCATCCGGTAGCCGTTCTTCAGGAATCCGAAAGAGCCGTTCAACCGTACCGGCAGCTCATTCAGTTTCAGGTCATTCTTTTCAAAAATCAGGTCCAGGGAATTGGTGTTGATCTTGGTGATCAGTTCCCCGTTTAATTTCTTCGACAGGATATAGGAAGTGCCGGCATAGGTAAGATCAAAGGCCCCGATACGTACCCGTGAGTGCAGGTCGAACTGCGCTTTGCTCAGATCGCCTTTACCGGTATAGTTCACATCTTTGGCCTGGATGTACATGGGCAGCGACCGGTCATCATAAATGATGTTGCAGTTTTCCAGTTGTATGCGTTCTATTTTAAGGGACGCACTGCCGCTGTCTGCCTGGCTGGCAGCGCTGGCCGGCGCCGATTTGTACACATTATAGTTGGGATGCCCTTCCGCATCCGTCAATACGTGAATATCGCCACGGGTCAGGTAAATTTCATCGATGTTGATGGCGCTGGAAAAGATGCTGGCCAGGTTTACACCAAGGGCCACTTCGTTCGCAGCTATCAGTGTGTCCTGTTTAAAAGGAGCGGCGCCCTTCAGGCTGAAATCGTAGAGCGTGAGCGTCAGCGAGGGGAAGTGATTGAAAAACGACAGCCGTGCCCGGGAGAAGTTCAGATCCCCGGTAATACTGTTATTGGTCCAGGTTTTTATCTTATTGGAAATGGCCGTTGGGAAAAGAACGGGCAGCAAAAACAATAAAAGAAAGATGGCAGCAATTGATATTGAAATAATTTTCAATGTCTTGATAGCTGTTTTTTTTACGATAGCATTGCGCATAGCATTCCGGATATATAGAGGTTATTATCTATATGCGCAATCCCCCATTGTCCTGTATAGGAGAAAGAATATTATACCCAACAACCTCATATGGTTACGGGCTAAAGATAGTTATTTTTTATGAGCCCGCTTGAATTGGGCGATAGTGCGGAAACAAATCGGCGCTCCTTGGTGAGGGAGCGCCGGAATGGAATTATCCTTTTAATATCTTCGCTTTCTCCTCATCAAATTCTGCGGCCGAAAGAATGCCGGCATCCAGCAGTTCTTTGAGATCGAGCAAAGCTTGTTTTTTATCTGCCATGCTTTTTCCTGCAGGCGCTTCCGCTACAGGTACTTCGTTTTTCACTTCTTTTGCCTGGGGCGAATTATAGCTGAGCAGCAGCGCGGCAATTTCGTTGTATCCCTTGATGGATGCATAGTCAATGGCCTTTTGCTCTTTGGTATTGACCACCGATACATCTGCCTGTTGTTCCAGCAGGTATTTTACGATATCCTTTTTACCATTGGAGGCGGCGTAATGCAGCGCTGTATTTCCCGATTCATCCTGGATATTTACATGGGCGCCGCGTTCCAGCAACAGCTTCACCATGCTGAGATGGCCGTTCTTAGCGGCTACATGTAACAGGCTTTCGCCACCGTAGCTGTAGGTGTGATTGAGCGTAAAGGCACTGTCCATAGAAAGACTGGAAGCGCTTTCCACCCAATCCAGGTAAGTGTTCATACTGGCGGTGTCTGCGGAAAGCGGCTGACTGAAATTAACATCAATGCCCTTATCGAGGAACAGGGTGACGATCTCTTTCTGATTATTGGCGCAGGCGTACCATATCGGGGACAAACCATTTTTCGACGTGATCAGCACATCCGCGCCGTGCTGTACCAGCAGGTTGGTGAGTGCCCGGTTGGTATCATAACAGGCAATCAGCAGCGCCGATTCCCCCGCATGATTGGTATGATTTACGTTGGCATTATTTTGAATCAGGCAATCGGCCATTGCCAGGTTTTTGGAGCGCACTGCCACTATAAGGGGGCTATCGCCGGCTTTATTGGTGGTGTTCACATCCGCACCATGATCAATGAGGGTTTGCACCACTTCTTTATTGCGCCAGGCGGAAGCAATGAGTAAAGGCGTTTCGGCCTCGTTGTTTTCCAGGTCCACTGTAACGCCTTTTTCGAGCAATTTTTCTATCAGTTCCTTCTGACCGGTTTTAGCAGTCAGATGTAACAGGCTGTTTCCCTGGAGATCGTTGATATCTGTACGCGCGCCTTTTTCCAGCAGGAACAGCGCGGTTTGTTTTTGTTTTTGCAGACAGGAGAAGTAAAAAGGCGTTTCCCCGTTATGGTCTTCGTAGTCGAGATCTGCCCCGGCATCCAGCAATAGTTTTGCAATATCCAGGTATCCGTGATGTGCAGCGTAATGCAGCGCGGTCCTTCCTTTTTCATCGGTATAGGCAACATCTACTTCGTTATTGGCAAGTAAAATTTCGGCTATTTTACGTTTGCCACTTTCACAGGCAATTATAAAAGACATGGACATAGTACTACGCTTTATTTTTTAAAAGTAACTCTACTGTTTTTGATTTCAGGTTGTCCTGGCTGGCCAGGTCAATAGGTCGCTGATCAAGATCATTGGTAGCATTTACATCTGCTCCGTGTTCTATCAGCAGTTTTACTTTGCGGTAAAGTTGCCTGGCTGCTTCCTGCTCATAGTTTACGTTATAGGCGCACACTTTATGAAGGAGCGTGTTGCCTTCATCATCCCGCCGGTCCAGTTCTACTACACCTGTTTCCAGTATGGCCTCTAAAATATCTGCGGGGCGTTCCGCCACCCAGTCCAGTGCGGCTTTGTCTTTGGCGTAATAAGGAGAAGTCTGGTAAATATCTGCGCCATCACGGATCAGCGCTTTTAACAGCTGCACTTCAGATGGAGAACCCTGCCGGCGCATACGCATGGCGCCACTAAAAACGGTTTCCCCGTTTTTGTTGACAATATCGAAATCCACGGGGGCATATGCGGCCAGCTTTTCATATTTTTCCACACTGCATACCTGGTGTACAATGGCTGCATAGAAAGCCGTTTCATCGTCTTTTCCCGGCTGGTTCAGGTCAGCCCCGTTTTGCAGTAGTAGGTCGATATACTTTTCCTGCCATTTACTAATAGCCAGGTGCAGCGGCGTTTCTTTCACGATATTTCCTGCATTGGGATCCAATCCTTCTCCAATCAGGTACTCGAGGTAAACCACGCCTTTATCTTCTTTGATTGTATACTCCCGTACAATTTTATACAGGTAGTTTTGATCGTAATTATCTTTGTAATGAATATCACAGCCTGCTGCTACCAGTATTTTAATGTGTTCAATGGGAGCGGAGTTGTCGAAGGCAATGCTCAATAAGGTTTTATCCTGGAGCGCATCGTTGATATTATCCAGTTTCCCGGTGAAGGAAGTAAGAAAATCCAGGTCTGCCGGCTCAGTGCCCAGGTGCCTGAACAGGCTCGGGAAGATCGTCTCATCAAATTTTTCGTACTCGTAAATATCCGTTTCTATGATACGGTCTTTTACCAGTGCGTCGATCAGCTCAAAAGCTTTTGCCCTGATCAGGGTATCATAGATTTGTTTTTTGTCATAGGATGAAAGGTCTTTGGGTAATTTTTCACCTTGATCGATCCGTTCTTTTGCTGCTGACAGGTTGCCTCTTTTCAGTGCATCTGTCAGTGGGTTTACTTCGTACATAAGCCTGGTTTACTTTTTTTTGGGTCCTTTGGGTCAATTTTCCTGCCAAATATACGATAGGATTGGTAATAGCAAAGGGGTTTGACACCGGCATAATCAAAACATAGAAAATTGTTAATAATTGAGGCCACCCTTGCTTATGTTTCTATCCTGTCTTAGATTGAGATGGAAATGAGTAAATTTTTACAAAGGATATTTATATTGATAGTATTGGTCTCGCTTCACCTGGTGTCTGCCGGGCAGGTGCGGGTCCGTGGCACTGTATACGATCGTACGGCCCGTTTCGGTATGGCGGGCGTAAGTGTGATGAGCAACTCGGGAGCCGGCACGGTTACAGATTCCGCTGGTCATTACAGTATTATATTGCCGGCCAATGATTCTATCAGCTTTTCCTACCAGGGGAAAGCGACGATGAAGTTTGCTGTAAAAGAGATCCCGGTTAACCGCACTTTCGATATGAGCCTGCATGTAAGTATTCATTCATTACGGGAAGTGGAAGTATCTGCCGCACGGCCGCGCAGTTACGGGCAGGATTCGGCGGAGTTCCGCAACGAATACCGCAAAGTGTTCGACTATTCACCGGATTATCTTACCAGTGGCGGCAATGGAATGGGCGCCGGCATTAACCTGGACGCGCTTTTCAGCATGAAGAAAATTAAACGGATGGAGAACTTCCGGCGTTTCCTGGAACGCGAGGAACGGGAGAAATACATTGATCACCGCTTTAATAAAACACTGGTAAAGAAGATCACCGGGCTGGAATCACCGGCACTGGAGGTTTTTATGGTGGAATACAGACCCAGCTATGAACTGCTGCTGAGTTTTGAAACCGACTACCTGTACTATAAGTACCTGAAAGAGTGCGGTAAATATTTTTCCGAGAAATGGGAAATAGCACATCCGGTTAACAAGAGCCGCAGGAATAATATTCTTTTTCAATGACGGGCGACAACTAACACCGTTAGTTATCGCCCTGTAAGTATCTTATTCATATCCATTCTTCAGCACCAACACCGCTCCGGGAGTTGCCGTTAGGGAAAGGAATCCATCTCCCGGATTATTTATTACAAATCCTTTATTGCTGGCAGCAAAGAAAGTTTTAAACGGCAACTTTAAGCGGGTTTTTCCGCCTTTTTCCGCTACAATCTTTACTTCGTCCACCTGGCCGCCATCTTTTCTGGCACTTACCAGGAAAGCCCCTTCTGCGCGCAATTGCTCAAATGATACGTTCGTCCATGCGGCTGGTATGGCGGGCATGATCTCTATAAAGCCTGCATAGCTTTGCAGCAGCATCTCCTGTAATCCTGCGGCAAAGGCAAAATTACCTTCCAGCGTAAACGGCCGGTACTGGAATTTCGACAGTCCCGATTTTGTCTGATCGCCGTTCAGGTGGAAGCTGTTCACAGAACAGAAGGCCTGGGCAAAGGTCTGGAGGTCTTTTGCTGCTCCTGCGCCATTTTTTGCGCGTGCTTTAAGATTGCCCATCCAGGCATAGGAGTAGCCGCACCAGTAATCCGGCCCGATACTGTCCGCCAGGTGAATGGTGTTGTTGATGATCGCCTGCGCGTTCGCGCCATCTTCCCATTTGATCAGCCCCAGCGGGTGAATGGCCATCATGTGGGAGAAGTGGCGGTGTGACTGGTTATACGCCATGCTGGGGGCAAACATCAGTTCCTTGCCGGGAGAGAGGGCGAAGTCCCCAAATTGGGAAAGTATTTTGTTCCAGTGCGCGGCCTCGTCGCTCAATCCCAGCACCGTAGCCAGTTCCGCGGCTTTGCTGAAAGTGAATTTCATAAGAGCCAGGTCATAGTTGGTATTTTGCAGGAACCAGGCGTCCAGGCTATTATCATTTATTTCAGGGCTTGAGCTTATTTTCAGGGCACGGTGCCCGTTGCTGTCTTTGACTGTGATATTTTCCAGGAATGCGGCCGTATTTTTTATCCAGGGATACGCTTTTGTTTTCAGGAACTGCTTATCCATGCTGTAACGCCATTGCAGGTAATAGTGCTGGGCCAGCCACGACGACACGGTGGGGGAGAGCGAGTACTGGATCCATCCGCCCATTTCAGTACCATCCAGCGTGGTAACGCCTGGCACGGCTAAACCATCTGCATTGAAGTACATTTTTGTGTAGCGTTTATAATTGGCTTTGTTGGCTTCAAGGTGATTAATATATCCCATTGCTTCGTCGAGGTGGTTGGCGCTGTAAGAAGGCCAGTAACTGAGTTGGGTGTTGAGATCGTGGTGGTAGTCGCCTTTCCAGGGAGCAATGCGGCCGTTGTCGGCAGTCCATACGGCCTGCAGGGAAATGGGCGGCGCATTTTTTCTTGCGGCGGAGCCAAACTTATATTGTTCGAGGTACCATTGTTTTTCGAGTAAGGTGTCCGGCACATGAATAGCAGATTGCTGCCAGAAGTGTTGCCACCAGCCGGTATGCGCTGCCAGTTCCCCGTTGAAATTATTGCCGGCGGCTTTGGCCGTTAGTTTTGAAGCCGGTTCATTAACCGCTTTGCCGGGATATTGCGAGGAAATACTCCATACGCCTTCTATCGTAGTAGCGTTTATTTTTTTCCAGCGCACATTGATTTCATAGGTAAACCCGCCCCAGCCTTCCTGCTGATAGGTAATGCTGTTGCCGGTTTGCCGGATGCGGCCTTGTTTGTAGCCGAGCCGGGACAGGTCATCGCCGCCCACAGGATCGCCTGCATTTTTCACTGCACCCTGGTATTGCGGCGCCAGCAGCTGTGGCACGAAATCAGCGCTTACATTTTCAAAACGAAACCATCCCACCGGCTTTACAGCGGCTACAAAAGTTTTCATGCGCACGCCACCAGCCCAGGTTACTTCGCATAGCGCTGTAGACAGTGTAAGATGAACAGATTGCACGGCGCCCCAGTTCCGCGTATCAAATTCCAGTGCGCCGCCGGGTATTTTGGAAGGCGCGGCTTCCCGGTCGTAGGGTGCATCCAGGTATTCCTGTACGGGTTTGTAGTCTTTTTTATTGACCTGGTCTATCACCCACTGATAGCTGAACTCTTTGCGATGAAACCCTTTCATGGGCCGCATATCCCAGAGGTCGGCCCTGTCCAGCGATATTCTCAGGTGATCGTCTTTTTGCCAGACAAGCGCGCCCAGCCAACCATTGCCCAGGGGGATGGCTTCATCCCAGCGGGTGGCCAGCTGATTAAATTGCAGATCGTGTTGGGAAGATTGGCCCGCGCTGGTCAATGCCAGCAGGGAAAGCGACAGTGCCGCAAAGAGTTTGTTCATCTGTTCTGTTTAATAATAGAATGCTATAGCACAAACAATTTAATACTTTAAACTAAAAAAGCAAAGTGACCTTCGTCCCGAAAGCCGCTTTGCTTGTTATAGCTGCAGATGATAAGTTTACACTTCCGAGCTGTCGATCACCGGTGCGCCGGCTATCTTCTCCATCACCGATGGCGGTAAATACGGACGGCCTCCGGAAGCCGGAATACAGGTGCCTGTAAAAACCGCTTTCGTCATCACCTTCCCATTCAGGAGGATGGATTGTTTGAAATGCAGTCGCGGCCCGCCCGACGGATCGGCAAATAAAGTACAGGTAACCGTGAACTGATCTCCTTTTTTCAGGGATCTTAAAAACTGGATCTTGTAACCAGATAAAACCATATAAACACCATTCCTGGCCTGTTCCTCAAAATCAAAGCCCAGTATTTCCCTGATGTAGTCGTGGCGGCAATACTCCATATAGAAAGGATAATATAACCCATCCATAATATTCTGAACATCTATATGCTCTTCTTTTGCAACGTATTCCTTTGTGTATTCCATTATCTGTTTAAATTTGGTTATTTTACAACTGTGCATTCAACGCGCTGTTGCCCACCCAAAATAGTATTAAATTGTGAATCCTAAATAATGATGACCATATTGAAATTGAAATGCTTTATCACCATTGCGCTGTTAACTACCATCATCCACGCTGCCCATGCGCAAACCGATAAGTGGACCGGCATCTGGAAAGCGGCCCTTCATCCCTGGGGACTGCGAACACCCATCACCATGCAGCTGCATATTGGCGAGGCACAGCAAGGCGTGCTGTATCCGGCGGTGATCACTTTACAATACGGGGAGTTTACCGGTATTTATGAACTGCTGCTGGCAAAGAAAAACGACGGACAGTTGGGAATAGGCCGCAATAAATATCCATTAAAGGAAACGCCGTATAAACTCGGTATCTGGATGTGGTATCTCAATGGCACTTTGGATTACAAGGACAACAGTATTTCGCTGAGCCGCATGTGGATCAACAAAGCCAGTTTCTGGATGCGGGGATTAGATGAAGGCGATGAGATTTATGAACAATCCAAAGTGGCGCTGCGCGACTTCCTCTACCGCGGCGATTTTAAACTGACTAAAGCCGGGAATAAGCCATTGCCCGATTCCAGCCTGCAACGGATCATGCACCCCGAAACCAGCCAGATCTATTTCGGCATCTACGACAGTATTGTTGCAAAAGACAGCGAAATTCCCCTCGAAATAGAAGACCAGGAAAAGTATGATGAAGATACCATAACGCTGCTTCACAATGGAAACGTCATTTTCGCCAGGGAACAGATCAATGATCACAACCGTCACCTCAAAGCGCGGCTGGACACCGGCCGGAACTACTTTGTTCTTTTTGCAGATAACTATGGCGGGCTTCCGCCCAACACCGGCCGTATTCGTACTACCATTAACGGTAGACCCTACGGATTTGATTTCAGCGACCGCTCCAATGCCTGGGCAACTTTCCTGGTAGCAAACATCTACCGTTCTTCTGCTGATAATAATGTGGATACCATTACCAGTAATGTGATCAAAAGAACAGCGGTGCCGGTAGCTACTATACCGGTTCGCACGGCTGATATTATTTTGGAACTGAAAGATACCCGGATGGAGGACGGCGACAGCATTTCGCTGCGGTTAAACGGGCAGTGGGTGGTTACCGGCTTCCCGGTGAAGAAAGCCATACAGCAAATTGCTATCCGGCTGCAGCCGGGAGAGAATATATTATTGTTTACCGCCGACAACCTTGGATCTATTCCGCCTAATACCGCGGAGCTGCGCATACGTTTTGGAAAGGAATCAAAAACGCTGAACCTTAGTACCGATATGAAGAGGAATAACGAAATCCGGCTGGTGCTGGAGTAAATGCAATCAGGAGAGCTTCATCAGCAGGCTTAGCCCGATGCCTGAAATGAAGCACCGCTCTTTATTGTTTCCAAGCAGTTGTTGTGTCCAGTCGACAAAGCCGCCATCTGCAATTTCTATTTCGTTACCATCCAGTTGTACTACCGCTTTAAATTGTATGCCTTTATAATAATTATTTTCCGCGGGGGCATCGTCTGAAATTATTTTGTACGGGAGATGGGAAGAAAGATAGTTCATTAAAGCATCCGTCAGTGCGCGGCCGTTTTTGTAACCGGACCGGGGTTGTATTTTAAAGTAGATATCAGTTATGTTGAACAGGGTATGCAGCAGGTAATAAATATGTTTCATCTGCTCTGCACAGGTGGTTAGTTCAAAATCAAAATTGCCGGTATCCTTTCCTGCGGCTACCATACAGGCAATTTTGAAGTGCGGCGTATAGCCTTTGCCGGAAGGAAGCTGCATGGCCCTGATATGCCGGTGAACGGTACAAAAACGCAGCCGTTCACCGGGAGCCGTGGCTATGCCACGCTGCTTCAGATCTGCAATATGAAGGGCAAGTGAATTGGTAGCATCTGCGAGCACTTCCGTGTGCCGGAGTGCGGTGATGATCTTTTTCTGGCTAACGGTGCCCACTGCCGCGCAACTGCCAAACTGCGCTACCGGCGACAACTCTACAGGTTCATATTGCTGTTGCCTTAAAAAGCGAAGGAGCTGCAGTTCCTTTTCCAGCATATCAATCATGTCGGTGTCGGCCGGTTGCACGTAGATGTTTTGCCGGTATTGTTGCAGCAACGCCGCCGGTTGTATGTCTTCCGACTTTTGTTGATACACTTCCAGCAGCAGGGACGACAGCTCTGAGCTGCTGATTTGTCCGCGCAGCAATTGTACTAAGTTGGGTATGCCCGTTTTCCGGTCTGTTTTTTTTGAGATAAAGTCCTCCATATATGCTGACAGGTATTGATGGATTACCATCAAATTTACGCCATATCTGCATATAATGCGGCCAGCCTGGTATGTGTGTTCCAGAATGGGGGAGGTGTTACGCCTTCGAGGTTGGCGATTAAAATATCCAGGTGTGTATGCCATCCACCGCCTACGCTGCTGCGGGTTTTAACGTCGTCGGCCAGTTTGCGGTGTGTAAGGGTTAATAATACGCGGTCATCTTTCTCCGCTAATTCCATTGTAACTTCCGATCCGCCTTCCCAGGTAAACGCCAGCAGGCGTGGCGATTCTACCTTTAATACCGTGCCTGTGAAATGATGACCATCTTTCATGTCGCGGTATTTTTCAGGAATATTATCCGGAAGCGGACTAAGTTCCTGGTGGAGGAAATGCAAATGAACTTTGCCTCCTTCAAATAACTCCATTTCGCCGCTGGCAAGCCATTTGCCGCGTTTTTCGGATTCGGTGAGATAGGCCCATACTTTTTCAATGGGACCGGGCAAATTGCGCTCAAAGCGAATGGTGCCGGGAGAGAGGATCTGTCCTGTTTTTTCCATGTCCTTTAGTTTAAAAGGTTGATAGTTATTTTAGTGTGCTGCCACACCTTTTGGAAATTTGTCTGCTATGAGGTTCAGGTTAATATTGTGTTCGAGGTAAGCTTTCAGGCCATCGAGCACGGTGGTGAAGCCGCCGGTGCTGCCATTGATTTCACGCAGCAGCTCATCGCCGGTTTTATCAAAGCCATAATTCTTAATCACAACGTAAGTCGAATGATCATCTACCGCCTGAAAGTTGAAGTCGATCGTGGTTGCCGGCTCATTCCAGGTTACCGTTATCTTTTTGTTAGGTATGATCTCTTTTACGTTTACTTTAGAAGACACCTGGTACATCTCCCATTCCCAGGTCACCGTTTTCCCCACCGCTAATTTGTCGCTGCCTTTTGTAAACCAGAAGTGCTTCGTAACATCAGGGTCAATAAAGGCATTAAATACCGTTGATACCGGTTTGCGTATCAGCATCTGGGCTTCTACCCAGGGTGTTTCATTGCTTGCCATCGTGTATCGTTTTTTATGATGAATAAACAGCTAGGATCCTGGTTCGTTTAATAGTTGCTCCAGCGTGTCGAGCCGGCCTGTCCAGAAACGGCGGTATTGTTCCGCCCACTGTGCTACTTCTTCCAATGCTTCAAAGCTCGCCGTGCAATGCCTTTCTCTTCCCTGTTTTACAATGATCACCAGTCCGCATTCCGTGAGGATGCGCATGTGCTTTGATATGGCCGGCTGGCTCATGTTAAAGTTGTCTGCCACCGTGTTGAGGGTGAGCGTTTGCTGTGCCAGCAGGCCTATGATGGCGCGCCTTGTAGGGTCTGCGATCGCCTGGAACACGTCTCTTCTCGCTTTCATTCCTTATAATTAAAATACTAAACCATTTGGTTTAGTAAAAGTATATATAACCATTTGGTTTAGCAAATATTTTTTTGGGGGAAGGGTAAGGGCATAAAAAAAGGTGGCTTTACCAGCCACCTTCCATTTTTTAGTTGTGTTTATTTTATTGTTGTCAGAAATGCCCTAGTGTATGCAGGAATGTACTGCGTCCGCCACTTTCAGGAAGCGCTTTCTCCGCCACTTTCGGCGAAGTGCCATCTTCATCATAACCGATACGGCCGGAGCCTTCGGGAATAAAAATACCGGTTCCACCAAGACTGTTATCTACATTGATAATCGCTACCCGCACGTTTTTCAGGTCCTGGCCTTCTTTGGTGCCCGTGAAAATAAGGGCGAATACAGCGGAGTAAGTACCAATGGTGGCTTTCACTTTGCCATATACTGTAAAGTTGTTACCGGAGCCGGAAACAGCAGTGGCAATACTGGTGTCGGCGTAGCTGATGAAATTTTTACCGATCAGCTTAATGCTGTAATCTGTTGTACTTTGTTCCGAAAGAGATACCAGCCCATCTCTGAAATATGTTCCGGGACGGTCGCCCGCAATATTACTGGTATCCAGTTTATGCGGTGCAATCTTGTAGCTGCCTTCTACATTGGGAGGGTTCACGCCCTGGTGAATATCCAGTCCCATCAGTTTTAAAGTGTCAAGATATTTCTGCGGAATGATGTCCGCAATTTTCTTTGTCAGGATTTCTTCATTGCTGGGGCCTTTTGCTTTATCGTCTTTACTGCAGGAAAACAAAACAATGGAAATCAGAAAGCTGAAAATAAGTGTACGTTTCATAATTAAGAAGATGGTTCCACCGCAAAATTACCCTACACCTGTTTATGTTTATATACCCGGAACCAGGTATTTTTTAATTCGTGGTAAATGGGTAAGCCCCCGCTTCACCAGTAACCCAAAGGTTAGTGGTAACCTTTAGCATACTCCGGGTAAAGCGAATGTAAAGATGGATAGTTTTGCAATATCAATATCAGCAAAAAATAACGACATGAAAAAGATACTGGAAATAATTTCGAGCGCACGGGGTAGTGCTTCCAACAGCACCCAACTGACCAACACCATCATTGAAAAATTAAAAGCGCAGTATCCCGGCAGCACGGTTACACAACGGGATCTTGTACAGAAAAAGTATCCGCACCTGGAAGAGTCGCACCTCACTGCATTTTTCGCTCCTCCGGAAAACGAAAGCGAAGCATATAAAACGGCCATACAGCATTCTAATGAAGCCATTGCAGAGTTGGAAGCAGCAGATATCATCGTGATAGGGGTGCCTATCTATAATTTTCATATCCCTTCTGCGCTGAAAGCCTGGATTGATCACGTTGTGCGCGCAGGCAAAACATTCAGTTATGGTAACGGGCAACCTGAAGGACTGTTAAAAAATAAAAAGGTATACCTGGCCATCGCATCCGGTGGAGTATACTCAGAAGGGCCGATGAAGGCGATGGATTTTGCAGAACCGTATCTCAAATGGATCTTTGGATTTATTGGAGTGCATGATGTCACCACCTTCCGTGTGGAAGGCGTGAGTTCGCCGACGCTGCGCGAAACTGCCTTACAGAAAGGACAGGAGAGTGTGGTTGTCTGAAAATAATAAAAAAGCGGCCGGAAGTGATCTCATCTGCCGGCCGTTTTTATTTCCCATATGCTAACTCTGCTTACGGGTTCATTCTTTTGAACATCCCCTGTATCTCAACCGGTGTTGCTTTCGACAGCATTTCACTATATCCAAACGTCAGTTCATTTTTGCCTTCTTCCAGTTGTTGAAATATTGCCTTAATAAAATCAGCTACAGAAGGATGCTCGCTGTGCAACCCTTTACCACCCAGGTCAGTGTTGAGCGCAGGAGGGATCAGTTCAATGACCTCTATATTGCGTACTTTCAGCAAATGCCTCAGTGAAATAGTAAACGAATGGAAAAAAGCTTTGGTAGCGCAATAAACGGGCACTTTGGTGAGTGGTACAAATGCCAGCCCGGAAGTTACATTGATAACGGTATCCAACGATTGGAGCCCGGCAAAGAGAGAGACCAGATGTAACGGCGCCAGCACATTTATTTGAATTTCATTCCTTGCTTTATCATAAAAGTCCTTGTCTGAAATATCCATCTTATAAGCTTCCTTATAATCTGCCATTGGATAAGTTTTACTAATGTAAACATCCATCCCTTTTATTACCTCCAATTGTTCCGGAGAAGTCACAGCCCACAGACTTCGGGAACTTTTTCCCGGTCACCACTTTAACTTCACCCATAATGATCTTCCAGTCGGGCGGATTAATACCAACAGCCTTTACTTTAACCAGTATTTGTTCCTTACCGATAATGGAGCTCACCCCTTTTTAAATGAACCGGTTTAAACAGTTGGAGAAAGTGTTCATACTCCTCCCTGGATATTTTGACATAGGAGCAGATATGTGTATAAAGTATATCGGTATTCATTTTAATTAAGATTTATAAAACACTTTGTATCCGAAGCTACCGCAAGTATCTTTCCGGGAACTTATTACCGGTTGTAATCAGAAATAATGGTAAATGAAACAGGAATATGTATAAGCACCTGCCTTTTTTTGAGGCCGGAATTTGTGTTATGTGAAAATTACGTATTTATACGTAGGGTATGGTAGATAGGAATCATAACTTAACTGAAGTTGAAGTGCCGGAATAATTTTCCTGTAATGCTTTGTGGTGGCTTGTTTAATATGAATGGTAAATGTAGTTTACCGGCAACCTGGAAGCGTATTTCCCGCAGGGGGATATTTTAAAAAAGAATAATTTAGGGAGATGATTGAAGATGCTTGCTGGTATTGTGTTCTGTGGTGTGTTGCCGCAAAATACAGTTGCGTGAAAATTACATCTTAAAAAAATATTTATTTCCCAATTAAAAAATGTTCTTTAACTTAGTTAACAAGAACGTTTTGAAAGACATAGAAGAGACAGGTAATTGAAACCCCAAATTTACTGAACCCCAAATCCCCTCGTCATTCGTGATAAGTAACGCGCTTACATTGATACGTGATCATTTGCAGGCATTCTTTGCGCTCAGAGGATTCCCTGCCAATAGTGTGATCGTTGAAAACATTGGTTTGCTGGAAACAACGCATGCCAATAACTTCAATGGTAATGTTATTATCTCCCTTGTAAATGTAGAAGAGGAGAGTACCCTTAAAAACAGCAAGGCGTATACCACGTGGCCGGATAACCGCGCCCGGTACCAGCACCCGCCGGTGTACCTCAACCTGTACGTGCTGTTCACCGCCGTGCTTTTTGGAGACGCCACGCACGACTACTACGAAGAAGCACTGCACCGGTTGTCGGCAGTAATCAGTTTTTTCCAGGCACAGAAGACTTTCAAGAATGCTGATGGCTCGCTGGACCTCACCCTGGAATTGTACACACTAACATTCGAACAGATTAACCATCTCTGGGCATCGCTCGGCGGACGCCAGGTCCCCTTTGTGATGTATAAGGTAAGACTCGTTGCTATCACGGAAAATGCTGTACTCAGAGTAGTACCGCTGATAGAGGAAATAGAAGACACACAACACCCTACTTCTTAAAGTTTTTATGTCTGTTATTTACAAGATATTGTTTGAAGTGCAGTTGCTGCACGAATACTATCTGCAAAACAGTAAAGGAATTTCCTTTTTTGAGCAGGCCACCGATCAGCAACGTGCAGATTTCCTGATGGAAAAGCTGCGGCAGGACCAGTACCGGTTACTGCGTGACTGGGACATTCAGCCCCTGCCGGCTACCGCCGTACTGATGAAAAACTATCACCTCCGGTTACTGCCTACTGCTACAGGTTTCAAAGGAGCCATAGAAGTGAAGAAGGTGATGCAGGGAACCACACTCGCATACACGCCCTTTGTGCCAATCCCCCCGGATACGGCCTTCCGGTTTGCGTTGGTGCCCCGGAGTGCAGGCGCACTGGCCTTTACCAGCATGCGGATGCGCCGTGCGCTGCCAGCGCAATACTATTTCTCCAACGATAACACCGATAACACTAAAACATTTCCATCGCTCTCTGTTCCGGTTCCGGTAAATGATAATACCCGGCAATATGAACAGGGAGAACTCGCCAGGGTAGGCGCCGATATATCCGAGTATCTCAACAAACCGGGTACACCCGCCAATGATCCTTCGCAATGGCGCAAAATTAAAGGCAGCGGATTTGTACATGAAGGCGACCGGCTGTTATTGCCATTCTCCTTCCAGTATTTCTTTCCGCCCGCCGCACCCGTGACCGCCGGAACCGCCGTGCTGGAGAGCGTTACAGGTGATCCTTCTTTGCAGCAATCCTTTACTTCCACCAGTATTTTATCACAGGTGAAACTCGATTTCTCCGGGCCGCTGCCGGATAAAACCCTGCTCCCTGATGGCTGGTATAACCTCAGAGTAACCGGCAGCAATAACTTCGCTGCGCAGCACCTGGTATATGTGAGTAGAAATGACCTGTACAGGGCAGGCAATATCGGGGTGGTGGATCTTCTCGTAAATACCACCGGTGGCGACTTTGCCATGCTGGACGCCGATGGTACCCTCAAAACAAAACTGCAACAGAACGGTACAAAAATTCCCCATACGATTTACGAATTGCGCTTTAAAAGCAGGAATTCCTATTGGCGCTATTCCCCCCAATACGGGCAAACGCTGGTGTTCAGTAACCATGCCAACACACTGCTCTCCGTAGCAGACGACAACGGCGCTCGCACCACCAAGGAGCCCTGGCCGTTTTCATTCAATAACCGGTTGTTCCCCGTTACAGAAAACAATATTACTAACTACGAACAACTGTTACCCAATCCAAGGGGACTTTCCATCACCAGTGATGCCGATCAGCGGCTGTACGCGGATGTGGTAGTGCTGCTCTCAAAAATATTTCCGCAAGGGCCTTAAGTTCAGCGTATGATCTATTCAAACAACAATTAAAAACAGTTAAAACCCCAAACATATGGCAGAATATAAAACTCCCGGCGTCTACATCGAGGAGATCGTAAAATTTCCCCCCTCCATAGCCTCTGTTGAAACAGCTATTCCGGCTTTCATCGGCTATACGGAATCTGCTCAGAACAAAGTGCCAGGCGATCTGGTGATGGTTCCTACACGTATCACTTCCATGCTCGACTACAACCGTATCTTCGGTGGCCCGCAGCAGGAAGAAGAAAGTATTACGGTGAACATCGACAGCTCCCAGCCACAGGCAGTGATCAAAGCAGTGATAGATCCGTTAAAAGCATCCAAATACCTGATGGCTTACCAGCTGCAGATGTTTTTCAACAACGGCGGCGGCCCTTGCTACATTGTTTCCACAGGCGATTACAGCACCGGTGGCGTGATTTCCCTTACCACGCTCACCGACGGACTGAATGCCGTGGAAAAGATTGATGAAGTAACGCTCATCCTCTTCCCCGATGCCATCAACCTCACAGATGCCGCTTCCTATTACACGCTGCATAAGTCGGCATTGGATCAGTGCAGCCTGCTGAAAGACCGCTTCACCGTTTTTGATATATGGATGGACCCCGCCATAGGCCCTGCTGAAAGCATCATCGATCATAACGTTACCCTGTTCAGGGACGCTGGTTTTGGTGAGATAGAAACCAAAAAATATGGCGCCGTTTATTTTCCGCGCGTGAACACCCAGCTGTCCTACGCATACGACGAAGCTACGGTACAGGTGGTGCAAACCGGCGGTGATGGCTCTCTCAATGGTACCCTCGCGGCATTGAAAGGAATCAACAATGCTTATTACTACCAGGCATTAAATGCCATTACACAGATAAGAATGCTGCTGCCATCATCTGCTGCGGTAGTAGGTAAATACGCTGAAACAGACAACAGCCGCGGCGTATGGAAAGCCCCCGCCAACATCGGCATTGATTACGCCGTAAGCCCTGAAGTGATTGTTACCAAACGCGAACAGGACGACCTGAACGTGGATGTACGCGACGGTAAATCCGTTAACGTGATCCGGTTCTTCCCCGGCCGCGGTCCTGCAATCATCTGGGGCGCCCGCACACTGGCAGGTAACGACAACGAATGGCGCTACATCTCCGTTCGCCGCTTCTTTAACATGGTAGAAGAATCTGTGAAAAATGCCACCCAGCAGTTTGTGTTTGAACCAAACGACCTGAACACCTGGGTACGCGTAAAATCTATGATAGAAAACTACCTCACACAGCAATGGAAGGCCGGCGCATTAATGGGCACCACCACCAGGGAAGCCTATTTTGTAAAGGTTGGACTTGGTGAAACCATGACAGAGCTGGATGTATGGGAAGGACGTATGATCGTTGAGATAGGAATGGCAGTGGTACGCCCTGCAGAATTCATCATCCTGCGCTTCAGCCACAAAATGCTGCAGGAATCTTAATCCTTTTACATTCAGACCAAATAAACTGAATACCGTATGAACACAATGAACCCCACGACATCAACGGCCAGCAATGGCTGCGGTGACTCCACCAATAAAACCCAGCAATACATCGATAACAACAAACGCGGGATCTGCAGCGCCTTCTCAGATTCGCTGAATGTATTGCGTATGCGGGAAGGCGAGTACAAAGGCAATAAGCCGGTGTACAAATACAAACAGTGTTTCTTTATCAAAGCAGAAGAAACCTGGCGCTTTTACCGCTCCATCGACCTGTGCGCCACATTACCCGCCCAGAAAGACGCAGACCTGATAAAAGAAAAACTGAGCAAAGCAAACGACGTGAATAAAGCCATTGCCGCCGCTCTCGCCATTGTTGCCAAAAATATCCAGGATGCCAAGCAAAAGTTTGCCCTGCTGAGTGAAGCAGCCCATAAGCTGAACAACAAAGCAGAAGACAACTGCAACAAAGCACAGCGTGCGGCACTGGGTAAACTGAAAGCCGGCAGCAAGGATTTCAAAACCTGCTTCGATAACATCGTAGACGGTTCACAGGAAATGTACGCCTCTGAAGGCGGTTGCGGCGACGGCGAAACCGTTAGCATCAACAAGCTGCACTGCGCCATTGGCGACGTTTCCGGCATACAATCGTTTACCAGCCTGGAAAACGTGATCGCCCTGCACAAAGATCTCGCAGATGCAATCAAAACCTTCCGGGATGATGTACTGCAGAATATCAAAACAGGAGAGGAAGATCAGAAGAAAACCTACGGCGAACTGGGCGATGCAAAGATCCAGAAAGTAACGATCCGCGAAACACTCTGGTCGGCCAGAACCCAGACACAGGGAATCGACGATATCCGCGAATTCCTTTGCACACTGCCCTGCGGCGATTTACCTACTATCAAATCCATCTGCGAACAGGCACAGGGGAATTACTGCAACAGCAACGGCAATGGCGGACACTGTGATGACTGATTCCCATCCCGCAGAAAATAAATATTCCTGATCACAAAAAAATATTCACCATGAATTGCGATAAAGTGTATGACCCCTTTATAGAAAGTGAAGACTCCTGTTGCGCTACCATCCCCGGCAGCAACGAAACGGAGTGCGGCTGTGTGGATGACTGGAAAAAAGAACTGAAAGCAAAAGGCAGCCTGTATCAGCAGAAAGCAGCCGAAGCCGCCAAGAAAAAAGAAGAGCTGGCCCGCGCACTCGACTGGCGCAATAAAGTAAAGCTCTACTTCGATAACGTACAGAAAAGTGCCGAGAAAGCAGACGCCATCACCAGCAAAGTGAAAGTAGTGCTGGACATCCTGGAGAAACTCTGCAAAAGCACCGGCTTCTCTGTAACCGCCATCGAAATCTTCTTCTGTATGACCAAAGAGTTATATACAAAAGTGGATGAAGTAGCGGCCTGCTATAATAATATTTCCAAAGCCATCGACTGCTCCAACGACCAGGTACTGAAAAAAGGCGGTATCACCGACGCCTGGGTAGACTATGGCAAAAAACTCCAGGACGTGATCACCATCGGCAATGATATTTTCAATAATATCGTGATTGCCCTGAAAGCGGCTACCATCCTCGATGAAACGATCTGCGAAAAGGACTACGGCATCAAGTCGGCCATCGCTGGTATCGGCTGCATCTTTAATCCTCCCGCCAACGGTAATTCAGGCAACGGTGGTATCAAAGCCGGGGAAGATGACAGCATGGAAATATGCTGCACCGACAAACTGGTATGCCCCGTATTCCCGCTCAAAAATGATCATTACTATACGCTTACTGAAAAGCATCTTACCAATGCGGATACCCGGCTGGCCGCCATTAAACCGGAATACGATAAAGTAAGCCAGGAAGCAAACCGCCTGCAGGCATGTACGGATAGTCTTACCAAAGCTATCAAACAGGCCCAGGAAGCCAAAGCCTGTAAATAACGGCGCCTGACCAATAAGCACTGTTCAAATTTTTATCATCTTTTTAAATTTAAAGATATGCCCGCAAAAGGAACATACCCGTTACCCAAATTTCATTTCCTGGTAGAATGGGGAAAAGACGTACGCCTTGGATTCACTGAAGTTTCCGGCCTCGACTTTGAAACAGAAGTGATCGAATACCGGGAAGGTAACAGCAAGAAATACAATAAAAGCAAACAGCCAGGGCTTACCAAGTATGCCAATATCAGCCTGAAACGCGGCATATTTGAAGGCGACTACGACTTCTACAAAGCCTGGCGCGAAACCTACTATTTCCAGGAAGGCAACAAAGCCGGTAGCAAATACCGCCGCGATGTAACCATCAAACTGCTCAATGAAAGCCATGAGCCGGTGATCACCTGGAAAGTACTGAACGCATGGCCTTCTAAAATAACTTCCACTGATCTGAAAGCCGACGCGAACGAAGTAGCCATTGAAACAATGGAACTGGTGCACGAAGGGCTGGAGATCATGAACGTAGACTAACATGGCACAAGCAGTGATAAAGCCCGATAACTTCTGGCAAACGGTAGGCTTCCATTTCTCTGTCACCTTTTTTGGATTACCCAAAAACAGCGGTGGCAAAGATTCCGGTTCGGATCTCGATATCCGCTTTCAGAGCGTCACTGGCCTGGAAGCCAGCATCGGTACCGAACAGGTAAAGGAAGGCGGGGAGAACAGGTTTGAGCACAACATCCCCGTACGGCGCACCTATTCGCCGCTGATACTGAAAAGGGGACTGCTCCGGCCGGATGATTCTTCCTTGTCGGCCTGGTGCCGCAGGGCGCTGGAAGACCAGCAGATCAAGCCTTTGCAACTGGTAAAGGTGGCGCTGCTGGATGAGGAACACAACATCCTCATGTACTGGAACCTCGCCTGGGTATGGCCCCGCAGCTGGAAGCTGGGAGAGTTACACGCAGAACGCAGCGAAGTGCTGATAGAAACACTGGAACTGAACTATAACCGGTTTGAATTTAAAAACAGCTGAGTCATGCCCATAGAAATCCGTGAACTGATCATCAAGGCTGAAGTAGCGCCGGATAACGCCTCCGGCGGATCGGCAGGCAGCAATACCACCGCGGCCGGCGATGGCAGCCATGCAACAGAAGCCATGATCGCGTTGTGCGTGGAAAAAGTATTACAGGCACTGAAAGAAAAAAATGAACGATGACAGACGCAAAAGTGGAAAAGATCTACATCCTCACGTATTCCGACAGGTTGCAGCAGCAACTGGATAACAACCACAAATTTACCGTCCCGGTAAATGCGGAAACTTATACCCGGTCGCTGAAGGTAGACTATGACATCCGCCGTGAGCCAGGCAGCCAGAAAACGGAAGCGCGTTTTATTTCTACCATCCCGGAAGAGCTGAAGCTCGACTTTGTACTCGACGGTACCAACACCATAGAAGGATACGGTTATCCCGGTATGGATGTACAGGCGCAGGTAAAGCTGCTGCTGGATACCGTGTACTACATGGATGGGGAAACACACCGGCCACGTTTTCTGAAAGTATTCTGGGGCAAACAGATCGCATTTCCCTGCGTAATGTCCAACCTCGACCTGAACTACGTGTTGTTTAATGCAGACGGAAGCCCGCTCCGGGTAAAAGTCAGCGCTACCTTTCTCAACTACCGCGCAAGGGAAGCTAATGAAAGGGAGCAAAGCAAAGCTTCGCCTGATCTTACACACCACCGCGTTTTTAAACAGGGCGACCGGCTGGATCTTTTCAGTTTTAAAATCTACCAGGAACCTAAGTACATGTTACAGGTAGCCCGGCAAAATAACCTCACCTCTTTCAAAAGAGTACCGGTTGGCAAAGAGATCTATTTCCCTCCATTCGATAAAAGTGAAGTATCATGAACGAAACAGGAATACCCAATACTTCTGCACATGATGTAGCGAGTTACAACATCCTGTTGAACGGTACCACACCGCTGAATCCCGTGTACGAGGTACTTTCGCTCACACTTACACAGGTGGTGAATAAAATTCCGATGGCAAAGATCGTGTTACGAGATGGCGCCGCCGCCGACCAGGACTTTGCTATCAGCAACACCGGCGACCTGCTGCCCGGGACCAAACTCACCATCAAAATCGGCCGCGATGGCTCCAATAAAGTATTATTCAAAGGCGTCATCGTACATCAGGGCATCAAATTCCGCCAGGATGGCAACCCCGTGCTCACGGTGGAATGCCGCGATGAAACCGTGAAAATGGCCATCGGCAGGCATAGCCGGTACTATGAAAAAGTAAAGGACAGCGAGGTGATAGAACAGCTCATCAGGGGATACAGCAGTTTAAGCGCAGACGTGGAGGCAACAACTGTTCAGCACAAAGAACTGGTACAGCACCACAGCACCGACTGGGACTTCCTCCTGCTTCGCGCAGAAGCCAATGGCAAACTGGTGATCGCCGACCAGGGAAAAGTAAAGGTAAAGAAACCGGATACCACTGCATCGGCTGTATTACAGCTCACCTACGGCGCCTCCCTGATGGAACTGGAAGCAGAAATGGATGCCCGCTACCAATGGAGTTCCGTACACGCCAGCGCCTGGGACTACACCGGCCAGCAGTTATACGAGGCAGAAACTTCTTCGGCCGATTATACAGAGCAGGGCAATGTTTCCGGCAGCACACTGGCAGACGTGATCGGGTTGCAACACTATGATCTGGCACACAGCGGCCGCCGTGCAGCGGAAGAACTGCAGCAGCTCACCAATGCCGCCATGCTGAAAAGCAGGCTGGCAAAGATCCGCGGCAGGGCAAAGTTCCTCGGCTTCTCCGGCGTGGCCCCCGGCGATATGGTTACGCTCCAGGGCATCGGCAACCGGTATAACGGCAACGCTTTTGTAACCGGTGTGCGGCATGAAGTAGCACACGGCAGCTGGGACACTCATATCCAGTTCGGACTGGAACCCGACTGGCTCGCGGAAGCTTATAAAGATATTTCAGATATTCCCGCAGCAGGAATGCTGCCCGCTATCCACGGCCTCCAGATCGGGAAAGTGGTACAGCTTCAGAATGATCCCGACGGCGAACACCGCATCCTGGTAAAGATACCGGTGATAGACAACGCCGCCCGCGGCATCTGGGTAAGAGTCGCCAGCCTCGATGCAGGGAATAACCGCGGCGCTTTCTTCCGCCCGGAAATTGACGATGAAGTGATCGTGGGCTTTATCAACGATGATCCCCGTGACGCTATTGTGCTGGGAATGCTTAACAGCAGTGCAAAACCGGCACCCATCACCGCGCAGGACGCCAATGATGAAAAAGGATTTGTGACAAGAAGCGGTATGCGTATTCACTTCAACGACAGTACGAAAACAATCACTATAGATACCCCCGCAGGAAATAGTATTACGATCGATGAAGCGAGTACCAGCATCAAATTGAAAGACCAAAACAGCAACACGGTCACGATGGATACTTCCGGTATCAAACTGGAAAGCCCCATGAACGTGGAGTTGAAAGCAGGCGTAAACCTGGTGCTGTCGGCCGGCGCGGCCTTGTCGATAGGAGGCGCCAGCATTTCCGCAGCAGCAGATGGCGCAGTGGAATTGAAAGGAGCGATCGCAAAATTATCTTCCCAGGGTATCACAGAAATAACAGGTTCTTTAGTAAAAATAAATTAACCGGCAAACCCCAAAATGAACAACAATTGCCGGTCACTTAAATTGTTAATCTCATGCCTCCTGCAGCACGCATCAGCGACTTTCACACCTGCCCCCTGTTTTCGGGACCGGTACCTCATGTGGGCGGTCCGGTGGTAGGACCAGGCGTAGCCACGGTGATGATTGCCGGTATCCCGGCAGCCGTTACCGGCGATATCTGCACCTGCGTGGGCCCGCCGGATGCGATCGTGAAAGGATCTGCCACGGTGATGATAGGAGGGCGGCCCGCCGCAAGAATGGGCGACCTCACAGCACATGGCGGCGTAATTGTAATGGGAGCTCCCACAGTGATTATTGGCGGTTAAAAAATATTCAGAAACATGTTACAAAATGATCCCCGTTCATTCCTCGGCACCGGCTGGAAATTCCCGCCAACATTTGATCTGCAGAGCGGAGCAGTGGAACTGGTAAGCAACGAAGCCGATATCAAAGAAAGCCTCGACATATTGCTGTCTACCAGTTTGGGAGAAAGAGTGATGCAACCCCGCTACGGATGCGACCTGCAGGACTATATTTTTGAACCGCTCAATGCTACAATGATCGGCTTCCTGCGCGACCTCGTGGAAAATGCCATTCTCTTCTATGAACCCCGCATCAAAGTAGAAGAAATAGGCGTGGTGCCTATGGATAGCCCCGACCTGATAGAAGGAAGGTTTACTATCTCTATCGACTATACGATTGCAAGTACTAATTCAAGGTACAATTATGTGTATGATTTCTATTTGCTGGAAGCAGCGCAAAAACCCTGACAGGCGCCTCCGCTGCAGGGTCATCAATTAATCAGTTAAATCATGATCGTACATCCTTTTCAATATGAACCAGGCATCAGTCAGCGCAACCGGCTACTACCGGCCCTGGATGCTGCCTCCGCACCAATAGACGGGAGAAAGCTCGCGGACCTGCTCCATTATTTCGTACAAATGGCGCCGCAGATCAATTACTATCAATATAAAGACGCGTACCTGATCAACGACTGGCAGCCTTTCTTCCGGAACAGCCTCCCTTTCCTGCTGGCGCAGCTGACTAAAACAAATATCAGCCAGCTGAAAGATAATTTTGAAGGATATGTAAAACAGGTACATGAACGACCCGCAAAAGATACGCTTCAACTCCTGATCAATTTTTTATATGATGATGTAATCGTTCCCATTGCACAGTGGCAGGTAGCTTTTCAGGGTACCGGACTGCCAATGGAACGTAGTATAGAAGCCATTATTCAGCAAAAGCTCCGTACACCGCTGTCACGGTTTATCCAGTTCACCAACGGCGCTGTGAAATGGTTTTGTGTTCGTCCCCTCGATCTTTCACAAATTAAAAATGAAGAAATATGGGGCATCGATCCGCTGTTCGCTTACCTGGAATGGAATGAAAGTTTTCATTACGCCGCCACCTCCCGCGAAAAAGCACTACTGCTGTTGCAGGCCTACCAGTCCATCTTTCAGCCATTCCTGGATGCTATTGCCGCTGTTGCCACACTGGCGCCGGACAGTATCTCAGAAAGCCTGCAACCACTGAATGAAGCCTATAAAAAGAATCATACGCCGCACCTGGGTCTGCTCTTTGCATTCCTGTACCTCTTCTCACACGTACAGCAACAGCTGAACGGATTCACACAAAAACACCTCGATTTCTTCTTTCAACAGGTATTAAAATTGGTACCAAAACCCCTCACGCCGGATAAGGCGCACGTGATGTTTGAAGTACAGCAACCCTTTCAGCAATACCTGCTTCCTAAAGGAACCGCACTGCGCGATGGAAAGGACAGCCTGAAAACAGATGTTATCTTCCGGCTTGAAGATGAAATAGTGGTGGATAATGCCGCTATCTCCAGTTTACTTACCTTGTATGTAAACCCCGTAATTGCCTTCAAAAGAACGATGGCAGACGGCAACCAGCTTTGTTATAAAAGGAATTTTATTGAAGGATTGTATATCGCCACCAAAGCCAATATGGCGGATGGGGTAGATAAACCCTTCCAGGAAAATTATGCCAAAGAACTGGTTTACCGCCGGTTCCCGCTACAGTAAATTTATTGCGCCGGGCAAAGTACAACCGGTGCAACATCCTTATGCCCGTCTCGGATTTATGCTGGCTTCGCCGGTATTATTGCTGCAGGAAGGTACCCGGAATATCACGGTAGATATTGAGTGCGTGCTTTCTGAAAACTGCGACGATAATGTTTTGCTGCAGGATATCGATTACTTCGATGCATTGAAAATAATCCTGAAAAATAAATACACCTACCTGTCGGATGACCTCATTGCGAAAGCAGAAGAAATGGGTGTGGATGCCGCTACCATCAACATACTGCGGGATGCGCTTACGGATGTAAGATATGCCTCAGATGGCACACATGCGGTGTTAACAGACAACGGCGTAACCCCTGATGCGCCTTTGGCAAACATCAACACATTACCGGCGGCAGTAAAAGAACTGTTCAAACCTCGCAGCGTATTGCAGTTGTTTTTCAGCGGCGCAGAAGAATGGATTGCACCGCCAAAGCTCGCAGATATTACAATTGTTCCTTCCGGCAGCGGCTATAAATTAACACTTCAGATAGCGCTTCCGCCGGAAGTGCCTGCAGTTACTTTTTATGATAAGAAAGTGCTCAATGGCAACTACAATACCACGTTGCCGGTATTGCGCGTGGAGGTGGATCAGCAGGTGAAGCTAAGCCTGGATGATATACTGATCGAGAAAGTAGGCGGCGATTGCGGCCAGTGCCAACTGGAACGCCAGCCAAAGAATACGGTGACGGCTATTGCATTGTATCATTTTCTGCGCGACTTCCGCATCCGGAATGTATCTATTAAAGTAGATGTTTGCGGGGTTAAAAATGTAATCGTGCAGAATGATGAAACCGTGCAGGATGTTAACTCGCCTGTTTATCCCTTTGGCACCCGGCCTGCGCTGATTGATTTTGAAATACTGAAAGGTAAAAAGGAATTTTCCAACACCGCCAAAGGCCCCAGTTTTTATATCGGCTCCACAGAGATCTTCGGGAAAAAATGGGATAAGGTATATGTGAATATGAACTGGAAAGACAAACCGGCCAGCTTTGAAGGATACTATGCAGGCTACGTCCAGGGCGGGTTAGCGGAAACCGACTTCAAGATTAATAAGTATGTTTTGCAGGATGGAAAATGGTTTAAGGAGAATGCTTCGGCAGAAGAACTGTTCACTAAAAATGTGGATGTTCCCTGCGATCCGCAGAAGATATACGATTATTCCATTGCATTCGATCAGCCAACAGCTTTAGGGTTCAAGGATCAGTTCAGTCTTACCAGCGAAAAGGTAGCCCGGTACAATGCCGATACCCGTAATTACTTCGCCAAAATAACCCTCGCCCGCCAGGACTTTATGCATAAGGATTATGCATTTGTACTTGCCCGTCAGATGACCGCATTTAACCGCCTGCTGGACGATCCGAAAGATCCGAAGAACAGGATCGATACCGCCGCTTACTACAATTCAGTGGGTTCCCCGGTAGTATTCAATTTAAAAGAATTAAAACAACTGGTTCAGGATACTTATGCAGATGCATTAAATCTTAATAAATATATCCAGGGGCCCAGTGGCCTCGATGGCAGGATTCCATCAGACAGCATGTCGCCGCCCTGGGCATGGACGCCCACCCCGGCGGAAGCATTAACGATCCGCTACATTTCAAGAGGCCCCAATCCACCGGACTTCCCCACACGCGGCGGTTTTTTCCAGGGATTTGAAGGACTCACCGAGCTGGCAAAAGATATCAAGGAAAAATTGGAGGATATCCAGGTATCCGTGGTAGACACCAACACCCTGTCGGCCATCATCCCTAATGAACCCTGGACGCCGGTGATCAGCCAGATCTCTATCGACTACAGCGCTACTGCTATAAAGGAAGATGTGCAGCTGCTGCACCTGTATCCTTTTGAAAATACTTTTAAGGAAGAAGTGCTGGACCTGGAACCCTCGCTGTTACCGGTATTCTGCGACGAAGGCACTTTGTTTGTTGGGCTTGACCGTTTGCAGCCATATGGCAACCTGAACCTCCTGTTCCAGTTGGCAGAAGCTACGGCCGACTCGGAGTCAAAGAAAGCGGAAGTGGAATGGTTTTACCTGTGCAGCAATGTCTGGAAGCCGCTTCGCAAAGGATTTGAAGTGCTCAATGACGATACCGACGGATTAACCCGCTCCGGCATCATTAAAATAGCCGTGCCCGGCGATATTAATATAGTCAATACCGTTATGCCCGCCGGCACTTACTGGCTGAAAGCCGCCATCCCCGAAAACGTGGCCGCTGTGTGTGAAACCATTGGCGTGCATACACAGGCCGCACTGGCCACATTCACCGTGCTGCCGGAAAATGATCCGATGCGCCTGGGAGATGTATTAAAAGCCGGCAGCATTAGCAAATTGGCGGAAGCAGATGCACATATCAAAACAGTGACCCAGCTGTATGACGCTTTCAACGGACGGTTACCGGAAGCCGCAGGGCATTTCTATGTACGCGTGAGCGAACAGCTGCGGCACAAAGGACGCGCTATCCAGTCGTTTGATTTTGAAAGACTGGTACTCGAAGAGTTTCCACAGCTGTATAAAGTGAAATGCGTAAACCATACGCTGGGCCTCGGCGCCAAAGTGTACCAGCAAGACCTGGTAGCCGCCGGCGGTTATGTGGTAGTGGCGGTAATTCCGGATCTGCGCCAGCTGGCAGCAGGCAATCTCATGGAACCCAAAGCGCCGTTAAGCCTGCTGGAAAAGATTCACACCTTCCTCAAACAACGTTCATCTCCTTTTGTACGGCTGAAAGTCACCAATCCAAGATATGAAAGAGTGATGGTCGACATCTCCATTCAATTATATAAAGGGAAAGATGAAAAATATTATACCGAAAAACTGAAAACAGACCTGCAGGAATTTTTCGCCCCCTGGGCGATAGGAAAACTGGATAAACTGTCGTTCGGACAAATCGTGCACCAGGCAGACGTTGTACGGTTTGTGGAGCAACTGGATTATGTGGACTATGTAGAGTGCCTTACCATGCAGCATGAGCTGGAAACAGCGCCATCGCAGCATATGGAACCGCATACGCCGCGTTCCATCCTGGTAAGCGGTAACATTACCGTGAGTACACAAAAGGACGCAGTGGTTTGCCCCGATGTGGTAACACGCATCCCTGAACGGGAAACAGATTGTAATATTCCGGAACCCCTGATCCCGCCATGTAATAATACACGACAGGAACCGCCGTCAATGCCGCAGGACCCTATCATTAATTAACTACATCGTTATGGCTGAGGACACAAATACCAAGAACGTGATCATTAAAAATGATCCTGCTTTTCCACCGGAACTGGATTTCGAAAAGTTGCGGAGTGAAGGCATCGACTACCTGGGAAAACTCTCCGGCAAAATATGGACCGACCACAACGCGCACGATCCGGGCATCACCATCCTGGAAGTGTTGTGTTACTCCCTGCTGGATATGGGCTACCGTACCAGTTTGCCATTGGAAGACCTGCTCACCATGAACCCTGCGGGAACCGGGAAAGAAGATAATTTCTTTACGCCGGCAAAGATCCTCACGGTTAACCCGCTTACTATCACCGACTACCGCAAACTGCTCACCGATATCGATGGCGTAAGGAACGCATGGCTGGAAATTGCTACCAACATTCCGCCGGAAGTACACTGGTTTGGCGATGAAGGCCTGGAGTGCCGCAGCCGCAACCCGCAGCTGGCGGCTACCAATGAAGATATTTCCCTGCTGGAACTGAATGGGCTTTATAATATTTTCATTGAACCGGAAACGCTGCCGGACGACAGCCAGGAAAGAGCAAAAGCGCTGGCCGACCTGAAAGAACGCATTCGCAAGGCATTAATGGCGCACCGCAATTTGTGTGAAGACTTTTATAGGATCACCATTCTGTGCCATGAAGAAATTGGCGTATGCACAGAAATCCAGCTCGAGGAAAATGCAGATGTAACCACTGTGCTCAACGAACTGGTACTTCAGCTTTATCACCTCTTTTCTCCCCGCGTTACTTTTTATACCCTGCAACAGATGCTGGAAGAAAAGAAGGTAACGATGGAAGAAATTTTTGCGGGAAGAGCCTATTCAGCCGGGAGCCATGGTTTCATTGACACCGCCGAACTGGAAGCGATCAAACCCCTCCGCGAAATCCGCGTATCAGATGTATATCACGTAATGTTCGAAGTGCCGGGAGTATCCACCATTTCCGGTCTTAGTATAGCCGGCTATGTTACAGGCGACCATACGCCCGTTGCCAGCACAAACGGCACCGCCTGGATACTGCCTTTGCTGGATGGCCACCTGCCGCTGCTGTCGCTGGTATACAGCCGCTTTGTGTTTAAACGCGGCAGCGCCACCTTCACTTTTGATGGCACCAACCTGCAGCAATATTTAAACGCTTCCCTGCTCAACGGCACCAAAGTGTGGTACGACCAGTCATCCGCATATCTTGATCATGCGGTGCCTTCTGGTTTTTACCGGGAAGACCTGGGCAACTACTATTCCCTGCAACGTGATTTTCCACGGGTATACGGCATTGGCAACGGGGAGCTGGGTAACGATGCGTCGCCGCAGCGCAAAGTGCAGGCATGGCAGCTGAAAGGCTTCCTGCTGTTCTTTGATCAGCTGTTATCCAATTACCTGGCGCAGCTGCAACACCTGCGCGACCTGTTCTCTATGTCGCCGGATGCGCCGGCACAAACGTATTTCAGCGGCGCTGTTACCGACGTTCCGGACCTCGACAAACTCCTGCGTTTTCAGCAGGGCGGCTTTTATGCTGACCTGGGCTGGAAACAGCATGATACGCTCATGCTGCCGGTTGGAAAAGAACTGCTCAATGAACTGCATACAGGCGTTACCGTTAAGAAAGATGTGATCCAGCGCTGGCGTAACAAATACTACAGCTTCGATTATCTTTCTGCACGGAATACCGCGGTGGAACAGCTGCTGCTGGATATGAGCCACCAGGATAATACCACTAACATTACCACTTATCTTTATGGCGATGGGTGCTGGTGCTTTGTGATAGCCACTCCCGGAAGGGAATATGTATTGCTCGGCTGCCGCTATTATCCCTCCCAGCAAAAAGCAAAGGAAGCTGCGCAATCCGCCATCTTCCTGGCAGCATACCCGGAAAATCTCCGGTCGTTCGGATTTAAAAATGCAGCTAACAAAGAGCAGTATGCCTTCGACGTGGTATTCAGCCTGGCCGACTACCAGGGCTACCTGCAAAAGATTGTGGAAGACAAAGCCCTGTATCAGCAGCGCCGCGAAACCATGCTCAATCACCTGCTCAGCCGCTTCGCAGAAACTTTTACCGATTATGCATTGGTGTTATATGGCATCAGCGACCGGCAGAAGGCTGCAGAGAAGGGTTTGCGCGCCAAAGCAAAATTTCTTTCTTCCTATGATAAATTAAGCAGGAACCGCGGTAAGGCTTACGACTACCGCGTTAATAAATGGAATACGGCCAATACTTCCGGCTACGAACAACGGGTAAGTGCATTAGCTGGCATAGAGAAAACTGACCGTCATTACCTGTGCCCTTTTATTGTTGGACCTTATGAAACATTTTTTTATGCAGAAATAAAAGATGCAGATAGCCAGGTGCTGTTCAGAACAAGTAACTACGTTACAAAGGAAGATGCATCTGCGGCATTGGTGCATCTTGCGCAACAATTAAAACACCCGGAGCATCTTATCCGCACAGATGATCCCGTGCAGGGAAAATTTGGCTTGCAGGTGCCTTTGCTGGCAGGCAACGCATACCTGGCATCTCCGGCCACTACGCCGGAAGAGCGGGAGGCACGCCTGTTACAGTTACAGGAACATTTTACGCAACAGCCGCTGAATGGTACCGTGGAAATCAGCCGGTATGATCATTTTATTGAAGTGACCAGCCCCGACGGGAAACCGCTGCTACATTCAAACCAGGCATTCTCCGATCAGCAGAAGGCCATTGCAGCTACCGACGATTTACTGGCAGCAGTACAGGAAGACGACTGGAGCATTCCACCAACAGAAGATTTGCCGGCATTACAGTTGTTACCCGTAAATGCCACCCACACTACCTTTATCAATCTTGCTGCCTTCCAGGCAGATAATATCCAGCAGAAAGGCGGAAAATTACAAGTGCAGATCAGCATCGAAGAAGATGCGTTTATTATGTTTACTTCGGCATCGGCGGTGAAAAATGAACAGCAGGCAACCGAAGAATTTCACCTGCTCCTGCAACTGGCGGCCACTCCCGCAGGTTACCTGGTGCGGCAAACCGCCGATGGCAGGTATGAAGTAGTGTTGGTAGAACGCAGCAACGTAAAAGCCATGCACCCGGCCTTATTTGATGAAGAGCTGCAGGCAGATAATACCGTATTGCATATACAACAGCTTATAAAGGCGCAGTTATACCAGGTATCTTATTCCAGGCAGCCCGCTGCATGGAAATACAAAGTGCAGTTGCAGGGCATGGAAGGAAAGCCGTACCTGTTCAACAGCGAAGAAGAATATGCCACAGAAGAGCTGGCAAAAACAGAGATGGATACTTTCACTGCATCGCTGGACCAGCTGGAACTGAAAGTAGAAAAGGGCGCCAAACCCGTTTTACTGCATGCCGGCCTGAATAAGAAGATCATCCTGCCGGCGGCAACAGCAGCCGGTAAACTGCAGAATGCTTTGTCACTCGCGCAGCTGAGAACCGGCGCTGCTCCTGCCGATATCGATTCTTATATTCATAGCACAACAGCCAGCGCGGAAGGCGCCTTTGTATACCGCGTAATCAATAAAACCGGTTGCTTTGCCAGGTTCCCTAAAACCTTTGCTGCCAAAGCCCCGGCAACCGACCGCCTGGCCGCCTTGCGCAGCCGCAACCAGCAGGGAATCGATTACCTGGAAATATGTATGGGGGGAGAAGAAGTGGTTACCTGCGTGAAAAATCCGCAAACACAGGCAATTAACTACTATTATGTGATCCGCGGCATTGAGAAGAACTATCATTCACCTATCTATCCAAAAACAGAAACGGAATACTTTCGCAGTTACAAGGCTTACAAATCTGCTGCGGAAGCATTAACCGCCTTCCGGCAGCAATACCTGCAACTGGTACATCTGGCAGGCAACCCCGCAGCCTGGGGTACCAGCATTATCCTGGAAGGAGACCCGGTAACGGATACAATTCCATTGGCTATTGTGCCCACAGACACGATTGCACAATTCGGCGGAAAAGCGCCGCTGCTGGACGTTGTACCGCATATCATGCGAAGCTTCCCTTATCATTGGCTGAGCAATGTGCAGCAACTACGGATAAGCCTGTACGATATTACCAAAAGGGAAAAGATCTGGAAACTCTGCAATGGCTTTGCAGATATGGCCGCCGCCAGCGAAGCGCTGAAATTATTCCTGGCATTGGCCCGGTACGCCGGTAACAGCGGCGTACGGCTCAATGAAACCAGTTGCCGCTACCAGGTGGTCATGAATGAAGTGCTGCTGGAAAGTGTACAACAGTATAATTCTTTGGAAGATGCCTGGGGCAGCGCTACGAAAAACGCCAATGGAGATTACGTGTACACCGGGCTGGAACTATTGCTCGATGCTACCCGCCATGGCAACAGCGCGTATTATGGATATGTAAAAGATGATGGCTGCTATAGTTTTAACGCCGTGAAGAAAGGCTACCGGCTGGCAGTACATCCCTATGAATACAACACAGAAGAAATCAGGGCAAAATATCTGGAGCAATTACAAATGATCGGGTTGAAACTCGGTAAAAACTGCCAGGTATCGCTGGAAGTAAAACCTTATTACGCTGGTAACTATTTCCAACTACAGTTGATGGCAGGCGGAGAAGTGATCTTAATATCCGGGCAGCAATATACGTCGGCTGTCAATGCTGAAAGGGCACAGGACGATTGGCTGTTTGAAGTATTATCGTTATTGTGGAAAGACGGCAACTACTCGCTGAACACCACTGCCAACCGGTTTGAGCTGTTGAACGGCAGCGCTGTGAGCGGCTATTTCAAACCATCAGGCGACGCTGTGCTGTCGGCGGATGACCTGAAAGAATGGAAAGCAAAAATGCAGCAAGGTGCGCTTTATTACCCGGCACGCCGTGTAAAAACAGCCTTCGGCTATACTTATTCTTTCCGTTTGTACCACGATGATTTCATTCCCGAAGAGCCCCTGCCGGATGAAAACAACGGATGCGCCTGTGATGCGCCGCCACCGGTGCGTAAACCCGGCGCCATCATCTGGGAAAGCGCAGAACAATATGAGTGCCTGAATGCGGCTATCCGTGGATTTTACCGGTTTTGCGCGGCATTGTCGATCCCCGGTAATTACAAACCCTCTCTGGGAGAAGGCTGTGGCCCGTTTGGTATTGAACTGGTAGACAGCAGTTATGTGCTCGCTGTCAACCCGCAGTGTTATGCCACACTGCCTGCCATGGAAGATGCCATTGACCGCACGGCTGCAGCCATTAATGATGAAGGCATGCATGTGGTGGAACACATCCTGCTCCGGCCGCGCGTAGAGGATGATTGCCAGTGTTTATTGCCGGTAAAGCCGGAGCCGCTTTGCAGGCTGCCCTGGGAAGAAGAAGTAGTAGGCTATGATGTGGATCCGGAAGATGCGGTATTTAAAACGACCGTAGTTCCTTTTACAGATCCCTATTCTTTTGTAGCCACCATTGTGTTGCCCGGATGGCCCGTGCGTTTCCGCAATACCAGCACCCGTGCGATGATGGAAAACCTGCTCCGGAAAGAAGCGCCCGCGCATGTGCTGCTGAATATATTATGGCTGCGGCCACGCAGCTTCTGCGAGTTTGAAACCCTTTACCGCCGCTGGTTGCAGCACCTTGCCTGCAAACCTGTTTGTGGTGATGACGCGCATATCCAGTGCTGCCTCATCTGTTACCTCTTCGGGCAAACCGGCATCATGGATGCGGTACCTGATACCGATACGGATCCCGATTGCCAGCAGATCACCCCATCCTGCTTTGATGATAACAGGCAAAATAGGCTACCTGAATCTGACTTCGGCGACTGGATCAATCGCCTGTTCCGTAAAAACTGCGACATGCAGGAGATTGATTGTCTTTCCAATGAAACCACGCCGCCACCCGGACGGATCCTGGCAAACAAACGGGGTAGCACGCCGGCAACAACATCGCCGCAGTTAGCAGCGGCAAAGTCGCCTCAACTGGTGGAAGACCCTGCGTCGCCGGCTGCTGCCACGCACAGAAGCAACTCCCCGGAAGATGTGCTGCTGCGCGACCGGAAAGGCCGTCAGCGTATTTCAAAATACAAACAACAGATCCTGCCGGTGGATGCCGATAATATTGTAGACACGGAAGCATACGACCGCACCGGCAAATTTATGGAAGCAGGCCCGCTGAATATGCATAAGTACAGCACGCTGGCCGACTTCTTACTAAAAAATATGCCTGCCGGGAAAAAAGCCGCTGCAAGTGAACAGGCATTGCTGCTGCGCAACGCCACCTGGCTTTGCCTGGATCAGCTGCTGCTGCGGGTGCCGGTAAGCATTGCCGCTCACGAAAAGAAACAGCTGCAGCAAACACTGCGCAAAATGAAAGACAAAGGAATCAACCTGGCGGCGCTGGCAAAAGACTGGAAACCGGAAGACCTGGTCTCTGATGAAAATGAAGGCCTCGTAACACAATGCCTGCGATGGATGAAATAAATAATCATGTTGCATAAGATCCGTAAACAAACACTCCTGCTGACAGTGCATAACAAAGACACTGTTTTTACCTGGCAACACCAGGTAACAGCGCTGTATTGGAACAAGATCATTCCTGCACTGGAAAAGCTGTTCGATAGTCATAGCAGCGGCGACACGGTTATTTATATAGATCGTCTTGAAATTGACCTTGGAAAAATCAAGGCGGCCGATCTTAATAATGATCATTACGTGGCCCTGCTGCTGGAGAAAATGACCGCTGCACTAGCCACGCTCCATGTAAAAGAAACACCGCGTAAATCCTTGCCGGAACACGCTTTTGATCAGTGGTGCTACTACATGGAACATGGCACGCTTCCCTGGAATGCGTCACGGCCCGATGAAGTATGGTACCAGCAGGTATTACAGGTGCTGGCTACCAGTCACCAGGCAATTACCTCGCTGCGCCAGCAATTGTTGAACAACCGGGATTATCTCCCGCGCATCCTGATGCAGCATTCACCGGAATTTATTACGCAGCTGCTGGTCATCATCACCGCCAGAAAACAAACCAGCTGGACACCCGTGATTCACCAGCTTTATGATGCCTATCGCCTGTTACAACTTGCGCACAGCGATGGAATGAACCGCCGTGCCTTCGAACAGGCATGCTGGCATTCATTGTTATTACAGGCGGCAGAGAACCCAACTGTAAGTGAATCTGCACAAATGAATCAGCTGTTAATCCAACAGCCGGTATTTGTTACGCAGCTACAGGAACTGATAACGGTATGCCGCAATAATGGCTGGGATAAAGTATTAGCCGCGGCTACCTCCGTCAACATACAACAAGCGGCAGCGCTGCCAAAAGAACCGGTCGCTGCTCCATTAGCCAATGAAGCTTCCGCCAAACCGGACACAGATACATCTGAAGAAGAAATATCAGCGACTACTACCGGCGCCAAAACTTTTTACGTGGTAAATGCGGGGATCATCCTGTTGCATCACTGGTTGCAGCCATTGTTCCGTCAACTGGAATGGACGGATGGTAAACAGTTCCTCAATGCCGCCTGCAAGCAGCAGGCCATTATGCTGTTACACTACATGGCAACCGGGCAAACGGAAGCCGATGAATTTGAAGTGGTGTTGCCAAAATTATTATGTGGCTGGCCGCTAAAAAGGCCACTGGATACCAAGTTGGCGCCAACAACAGAAGCTATGGAAGAAGCCGACGGCCTGATGGAAAATGCCATCAGCCACTGGAAGGCATTGAAAAATATTTCTGCAGACGGGCTACGGGAAGGGTTCCTGCAACGCCCCGGAAGATTAATCACCGGCACAGATAAGCATCAGTTACAAATGGAATCAGACACCATCGATATCCTTTTGGATCGCCTGCCCTGGAACATCAGCATCATAAAACTAAAATGGATGAAAATACCACTACACGTACAATGGCGATAAGCTTCCTAAATCAATAAAAATTCCCAAAAACAAAATCCTTAAAATCAGTATAATCAGCGTAATCAGCGAGAAAGACAATATCCGCTTCAATATAAAATCCTGAGAAAGACAACATCCGCATGAGTACAAAAACATTATCACCCGCAAATATACAACGAGCCCCCGCCTCCGGCCTTAAACAGCCGGCAGTAACCCCTTTCTGGGGAAAGCCCGCGGCGCAACCGTTTTTCCAGCCGGTTATTCAGCGTAAATGTGCTCACTGCGAAGAAGAAGAAGAAAAGAAGAACAACGTGCAGCGGAAGGAAACCTCTCCGGCCGCCATCTCCCCAACAACAGTAGAAAGTAATATCAACAGTACCAAAGGACAGGGAGAAGGGTTGAAAGGAGATACCCTGCAGGAAATGAACGGCGCTTTCGGCGCAGATTTCAGCAGTGTAAAGATCCATACTGGCAGCAACGCAGCAGGACTTAACCGTCAACTGAATGCACAGGCATTTACCACCGGTAATGATATTTATTTTAACGAAGGAAAATATGCTCCGGGCAGCAGCACCGGTAAACACCTGCTGGCGCATGAGCTTACACATACTTTACAACAAGGACAGGGAACAACAGGCATAGCACGGCAGGTAGCTCCCGTGAAAGAACACGGGGACCTGTCGCAGGTGCCTGCAGGATTGGCCTGTCCCGTAGATACCAGTGCGCCAAGGGTGGAAGACAGCTATCCGTTCACGGTATCTTCTTCCGGTTTATCGCCTGCTAACCAGCGGCTGATCAGCGGATTTGCGGCCAACTGGCATCGCCTCGGGGCCAGTGCTACCGTGCGGATAGATGGTTTTGCCAGTGTGGATGGCACTGATGCGTTCAACTGGGGGCTGTCGTGCCACCGTGCACAGGCAGTAAGGGACGAGATGATTACTCCAACTGATGGCAGCCCCGGTATTGGCGCCGGGTTTATTTCCATTTTTGCACATGGGGAAACCAATCACTTCTCCCGTACCGATCCGGTGGCCAACAGGGTAGCCGTTATCAGTTCGGTAGTGCCCGTACCACCGCCGCCACCGCCGGGTCCAACGCCTCCCGTTGTTCCTGAAAGAAAGTGCGGTCCCAATGTTACTTCAGAAATAGCACGGGTATGGGCGCAGGTACAAAGTAATTTCAACAGCTGGGGATTCACAGATAAATTGAATGCCTGCCGTTATCTCGTACAGCCTGTGATTATGGGCAGCGGCGGACCGCAACTTAATAAAGACGCATTTGATACGTTCGGCTTATTCCTGAACACTGCCGGTTGGACACAGCAAGGACCTTATCATCCGCCATGCGGTGTGCCGGGATCAGCCGGGGATCCCTGCTGGAGCCGTGATCCGCTGCATGAAGCAGACGACGTATGTTCCAACACCGTGCAAACAGGCAGCAGCTGCTGGAAATCCGGTACCGTAAATTACGGTACCTACGGTATTATGATGCGGTTGTGCAACGGCTTTATTTCTCCTATCGGATTTTTACCGCCGCCATTCGGCCTGCTGAGCGGCGCCTTCTCTTATGCTTCTATGGTGGCGCTGATCACCGCCTATAAGCTATACGATCATGAAAATCCGATGGATCCTATCGCCTGGGCAAGCGCTACTTATAACGGCGGGCCATCAGGCGTGGCGTCCGGCGGCAACAAACCAAATTGCCCCGCCACCTGTAACGTACCATTTACAACACCTTCATTTGATTACGTATGGGAACCCGTAAGACAACGCACTTCGCTGAATCCCGCACCTTACGGATACCCGTGTACAACACCCTGATGAAGACGACTTAAATAGTAATTGCATGAAAAAATCTCCGAAAAACGTTAAAAACAAACAGGCAGAAAATGATAAACCTTTTTTCAGCAAAGCTGAAAACGGGGAATCTTTTTTTAGTAAACCTGGAGATAATACACTGCAATTACAACCGGCGGATGCAAAAGCCAAAGACGCTGCGCCCGCTGCTGCTGTGGCGGATGCGTGTAAAGCCAGCAGTACACCTGAATCCAAATGGGCCAATGATAACCCGGGACAGGTATTTGGTGTGGAAGACACATCCGCCGGCAAATCAGAAAGTAATGAGCTTATTTTCTGGAATTATTGTGTGGGAGAAGCAGCTATGCGCGCCGCCCACCGTGAACGGCTAAACGAAGTAGCCGATCGCTGGGTAGAGATATTGAAAAAAGACGGCGCACTGAAAGTAAAACTGCAGGGAGCTGCCAGCACCTCCGGCAATGTAGACAGTAACAAAGCCCTGGCGGCAGAACGGGCTGGCATCATCCGGGACTTTCTCATCGCTAAAAAAATTCCCGACAGCCGGATCGTGATAGATAATACATCCACTCCAAGGAGTATGGCGCCGGAAACATCGCCGGAAAACCAGGCCCGCAACAGGAGAGTAGAACTCTTTCTGTTCCGCTCCACACCCGTAGTCAATAAATTACCACCCTGGGTAGATGTGCAGGTACAAAACCTGTTCATTGGTCAGCAGGGAGTGCCTACACCTAAGCCCACCTTTAACGAAAAGGATAACTTTTTTGCCCGGAACCATTTTTCCATGAAGGCATCGGCAGATATCACACTGACTTCGCTGGGAGGTACCGGCGTCGGCTTTTCGCAGGTGCTCACAAGAGATACGCTCATGGCGCAGTACAGCGATAATGCAGGCCGCACATTGTTGCTGGATTATGGCAACTGTAACCTGTTGCCCTGTAAGGATCTGGAAAATGCTACCAGTCATTTTGCCATTGATGGCCTCAGTATGTTTAACTCCGGCCCCGGCACCACTCAGGGAAAAGTAGCCATCAGGGACCGGCCGGGCGCAGCGTTCCCACTGCATTACCCCGACTCAAAAACGGGTCCTTTTCATCTCACCAATTATTTCTGGCTGATGGATTTTACCGTAATACTTGGTGTTAGGGAGATGGGGGCTTTCATTCCATTAAACCACGCCTTCTGGAGTGTGGCCGGATCGGAAGACGTGAATATTAAACAGAAGTCTGTAAGCGGGATGGCGCCTATTTCTGTGGTAAGTGACTGGCAGCCGGGCATGGCGCCGGGAATGAACCTGGAAGCTATTTATGCCGGTCCTACCTGCAGATATGTAAGAAGATCAGAACAGTTTTCCGCCAGGGAAAACGTATGCAAACCCAATGAAACGATTGAATAAAAGTTTTTATAAGTGGCAGCAGCAAATACACAGATACAACCACCCGGACTAAAATCCTCTGCACCGCAGCAGCGGGAAGGACCCTTCTTTGGCCCTGCCCCCGTGAAAGATCCTTTCTTTCAGCGGAAAGAGCTGCATGGAGAAGAAGACGGCACCCTGCAACGCGAAGCTACTGCTAATGCAACACCGGATGTAACACCAGCGGTAGAACAACAGCTGTCGCAAAGTAAAGGTAACGGAGCGCCGCTGCCATCGCGCCGTAATGAAGAAATGAGCCGCGCCTTTGGTACAGACCTCAGCGGCGTGCGTATTCATGAAGATGCAGGCGCTGCGGATATGAGCCGGCAATTGCAGGCAAAAGCCTTTACACATGGAACGGATATTTATTTTGGCGCCAATCAGCATAACGACAGCGCTGAAGGAAAACACCTGCTGGCGCATGAGCTGACCCATGTAGTGCAGCAAAGTCCGGCGCAGATGATTTCCCGCGCGCCTTTGGCCTATGCGTATTCCAAATTTAAACTGGCGAATAAAGTGGAACTTCTCGGTGACGGTACAGCCGCCAACACAGGTATGTCGCTGGATGAATTCAACAGCTACATACGCCGCCGGGCCGATTGGTTTGCCGAGAGTACACTAATAGAAGCCGACCGGAAAGCATTGTGGAAGATGATCGCTAAAATAGACGAGGGGCCTCATATACTGGCTGGCGCCTCGGATCTAAAACTTAAGGACCTGATTCCGTTGACGCCGGATGAATGGACAAAGCTGGGCGCCTTTGGTAACGGCTGTAACCAGGGCGACACGGTAATAATACTAAACACTACGCCGCCGGTAGCGCGGCGAATGGCATTGGGCAAAACCATGCTGGAACTGGAAAAACTGATTGGCGGCAAAGTGCTGCACGAAACAGTGTCTGAACTGCAATTGATAGATGTAGAGGCAAGACCCGTTTTACTGACGAACCTGAAAGATTACTGGAAAGACTTTCAGCCTCACCTGCAAAGAGGGTATTCTCCCGGCGCAGGTGCCAGGGGAGCGGAATTCCAGAAGATGATCAATATGTTCACAGCTCTTTCGCCATCCGTTTATTCCGACCTGAAAGGCCGAATACGGAACCTGCATCGCTTCAGCATACCGGCGCTCAATAAGCTGGTGGCTAATTACAGCAACAGGCTGCAGCTACTTCCATTGCATCTTATCATTCATACCGGTATCGATGCCAGCGCATTCCAGGATGCGGCGCCGAAATTTGAAGACGTGATCATCAACTCACCGAACCTGGTGCTGATGCTGGAAGGTCAAAATTCGATCGCTGATATTATTAAAGAGGTACCTAAAATTGCTGCTACATACGGCAAGGGCTCTCAGATCGCACAGGTGATCATCGCAGGGCATGGTTCGCCGCACAGTCTTGAATTGGCGGGTACAAGTTTACCAAACGTTGTGAAAGGCCGTGTTGACTACAACTCTGAAAGTCTTGATATCAGCAAACCTCTGGAAAAGTTAAAAACAAAGGCCCTGCTGGATGTGCTGATCAATAATCTTGATCCTGCCACTGCCCGCATCGTATTTGCGGGTTGTCTTGTTGGGGCACACCCGGTCCCTACAGGCACCGCCGCGGCCAATGTAGCGCCATATCTGGCCGCTAATCCAAATGTGGTAGAGTACACACAGCAAAGGGCGGCAGCGCTTGGAAAACCGGTGCAGGTGGAAGGAGCCCGTGCATCCGTAGGACTCTCAGCAACCACCTTGAGAGATCCTGTCAGCAATGATCTTCATATCGATTATCCTTTTGATCCGCAGGCTTTTGGTACCGCTGCAGCTTACCTGGCTGTAGGCCGTGAGCCGGAAGGAGTCATGAGGGCGGCAGTGGAAGTAGCGGCTGCAAATGCTGCAACAGCCACCGTGCTGTTGAATAACAGAATGGGAATAGCCACTACATCATGGTGGGATGAATGCGTAGTAGCCTTTGTAAAGGTAGCATTGAAGGGACTGGGCCCCAACCCGGTAAGCCTCGCCAAATTGCTGGAACTTGCCCAGGTAGCGCAGTTCCCGTTCCTTGCCGGTTTCGGAACAAAATATGGTATATCAGTTGCGCACTTCAAAGGCTGGATCAACGACCGCCTTGCATTTGCGGCAGAGATCTACGACGAAATGCTCAAAACGCCGTCAATGATAGCGGCAGCAGATACGGAGAAACGGATTGGCAGATTTTTGATGGAACAGGCATGGCTCAACTTTGATCCTGCAAGAGCAGGAGCATTCGTAACTTTCCTGGAAGGCGTACCATCCGATTTTGTGCGGCATATGGAAGTACATCTCGACGTAGCAATTATTAAACCGTCAGATGCTACACTGTTTGCTCCGGCAGCTCCGCACACGTCCGGAAGGATCAGGCTTGCACTGGCATGGCTGCACAACGAACCGGCAAATGCCTTTGTAAAAGCATTCTTCAGAAATGAGATTTCAAATACAGCAACCGGTCCCAAGCTGTCGGCACTCGTTACAGCGGAACTGGCCGGCCGCCAGCCGGATGAAATTCTCGGGCCACTGGGTCGCCTGGCGCCAAGATCCGATAAGCCGGGCGACGACCGGCCATTGGCCAATGCACGCATCCCCGGACGTGGATTTAATAACTTACTCATTGATCAGAAAGCATATATCGCAACAGTAACGGCACTGAAAAAACTCCCCGTGTTCAGAGGTCCCGGTCCAAAACACAAAGGTATTGGCTGGGTAAAACCGGGTGATCTTTTACAGGTAGCCGGCTTCACCGGTGCATGGGCTGCATTTGATTTCAACGGCAAACTGGGGTATGTGGATAAAACGCAGATTACACCACCATAGCAATAAACCAATACAAACACCCCGTGAATAAATGTTGTTATAGGAAGTAGTGCAGCAGTTGCACATCTCCCGGAAACAAAATGATAAAAAGAAAAATGAAGAACTGGAAAACATTGACAGGTAACGGTGGCAACAAACTGGTGCTCAAAGACAACTATTCGATAGCTGCCTCCCTGCACCAGGTAACGGTATGGAAAGAAGACAAGCCGTTGCTGCAACATCATACGGATACGCCACAGCCGGGCTTTCCAACGCTCATCGGCGATCAGCTGTATTGGGGCGCCGGTGTCCTCGACCTGGCTGCCAACGTACGGCACGAAATCCCGGGCATGCAGGAAGTTATCAGAACGGCAGGCGGACAATATCAGGTATCTCACGGTAATGAATATACGCCAAGCGTGTTTGCATGGGCGCCCGATGGCAGCGTCGTGGCCGTATCAGTACAGTGGATAGGCAAACCAGGCCCGCCACCCGCAAAGGTGCTGCTGCTGGATAAGGAAGGACGCCTGCTGCAAACTCTTTGGGAAGACAGCAACCTGCCGGTGGCAGCGTTGTATATCAGCGATAAATGGATACTGGCAGGCACGCCGCAGTTCCGCGTGTTCGATAAGGCAACTTTTAAAGCCACCATCATCCCGGAACAATTGCCCGCCGTGAGAATTGAAATGACAGCAAATGAAAAACAACTGCTGCTGTTACAATACAATCACATCGGCCTTTGGGATACTACGGCAGGAAAAGAAATAAACCGCTGGAAAGGAAACTGGAATGATGCCACCATCACACCGGACGGCAAATACATCATAGCGGTGGATTTTGAAGGTAAAACGTTTCTTATCAATACCGCCGCACCCCATGAACAGCAGCAGGTAGAAGCCCCGGGCGCTATCTTCTCCGTGGCAGCAGACAACAACCGGTTGCTGGCGTTTTTTATGCACGGTGCAGTCGTCAGAATTACTACATTATTATAAAATGAAAAGATGATATGTCAACCCCGACAACACTCGTAGTGCAATGGAACCAACTGGCAGTGGAAGCGATCCGCTGCTCGTCACTTCCACCATCACTGGCCGCACGCGCACTGGCTATGGTACACACCGCCATGTACAATGCGTGGACGGCCTACAACCCCTGTGCCATCAGTACCGCCACCGGCGCTTATATTAAACGGCCTAAAGAAGAACACAAAGCTGCCTATAAACGCAAAGCATACAGCTACGCTGCTTTCCGCGTGCTCACGGAACTATTCCGGTTGATTTTACCCGCGGAAAATAAAAACATGTTTCATGATATGATGCTGCACCTCGACTATGACCCCGCCATCACCACGCTGGATATTTCCAATGCAGCGGGTATCGGTAACCTCGCAGGACGTTGTATACTGGAAGCCTTTGCGGGAGATGGTGCCAACGCTTATGGCACCCTGCAAATGCCTGCCTGGTCGGATTATACAGGATATAAACCAGTGAACACACCGGAGCAGCTGAAGGAACCGGGCCGCTGGCAACCACTGCTTGTTCCGGACGGCAATGGTCATTTTAAATCACAACAGTTCCTCACGTCACATTGGTCGCTGGTGCATCCTTTTGCGTTGCAGTACGCGGCACAGTTTCGTCCGCCGGTGCCTTACCTGCCCGGTAGTACCGAGTTTCAGCAGCAGGTAGACCAGGTGATAGCGATCAGTGCCGGCCTCACCGACCTGCAAAAAGTAATCGCGGAATATTGGTGGGATGGTCCCGGCACCGTAACGCCGCCAGGTCATTGGTGCCAGATCGCACAGTATGTATCTAACCGGGATCAGCATTGTAATCACCAGGACCTGAAACTATTTTTTGCCCTCAGCAATGCAATGCTGGATGCCAGTATTGCCTGCTGGGAAAGTAAACGGCATTATGATGCCGTACGCCCGGTTTCAGCCGTGCGCTATGTATACAAAGGACGCATAATAAAAGCCTGGGGCGGTCCGGGGCAAGGTACTAAGGAAATAAAAGGAGAGGAGTGGCTGCCATTTCAGCCACCGGCCGCTATTACGCCGCCCTTTGCAGAATATGTTTCCGGTCATAGCACCTTTAGCAGCGCCGCGGCCTATATCATGGCGCAGTTTACCGGTGGCGATAAACTGGGCGCCACCGTATTATGCAGCAAAGGTGGTTCGCTGACAGAACCCGGTTATACGCCTTCACGCGATATTTCATTAAGCTGGAATACATTTTCGGAAGCAGCCGCGCAAGCTGGACTGTCGCGGTTATACGGTGGAATCCATTTTCCGCGCAGCAACCAGGAAGGGCAATATCTCGGGCAAAAAGTAGGCAGGATCGTATGGGAAAAAGCAAAGTATTTTTTCAACGGAACATTATGATTAACTGATTTCTTATGACGGTAATATCGTTGGCTATTCAGAAAGGAGGTTCCGGCAAAACCACCACCGCTATTAACCTGGCTGCCGCCTTGCAGCAGGCAGGTAAAAAGGTGCTGCTCGTGGATGCCGATCCCCAGGCGAATCTCACGCAGGCACTAGGATATGCAGAAGACCCGCCCCAGCACCTGTACACCGCACTGAAAAAAGAGATCGCAGGTGAAGAGGCATTGTTGTCGCAGGTGATACTCACATCGCCCTGCGGACTGATGCTCATACCCTCGTCGCTGGACCTGGCAGGCGCAGAACTGGAACTGGTGGGCATGTACGGACGTGAACAGGTATTCAGCTGGATGCTGAAACCGTTGCTGCCACAGTTTGATTTTATCCTGATCGACTGCCCGCCCGCCATTGGCATGCTTACCGTAAATGCGTTGGTAGCCAGCGATTACGTACTGTTGCCACTACAGGCAGAATTTCTTCCGCTGAAAGGCGTTCGCAGTTTTATGTATCATTTTGAGAATATAAAAAAGAAGCTGAACACCAACCTTGAAGTGCTCGGTATTGTTTTAACCAAGTACGACGACCGGAAATCCATGAACCGGCAGGTGTTGAAACAACTGGAAACAGAGTACAACGGCAAAGTAATGGATACCTATATCCGTTCCAATATACAGCTGGCCAAAGCACAGGAAGCGGGAATGGATATTTTCAGCTTTGATCCGGTGTCGCATGGCGCAAAAGATTATCGCAGGCTGGGAGAAGATTTTCTAAGCAGAATAAAATAGTTGGTTATGTTTGATAGTAAACAGTCTTTACCCGCCGCCGCTTCCGCAAAAGAACCCTTTTTCAGCGGCGTGCAACAGAAGAAAGAAAGTACTTTCTTCCAGACAAAATTATCCGTCAACACACCCGGAGACGCATTTGAGCGGGAAGCCGATTCGGTAGCAGATAAGGTGGTGAGCGGTGGCAGCGGCGCCGGCCCGGTAGTACAGAAAAAAGATATCAGCTCAGTACAGCGGCTGGCTACTTCCGAAGCAGAAGAAAAGCTGGGCACCAACGATGCCCGCATGCGCCGAGATAAAGATATTCAAACCAAGCCCGAACTGCAACGGAAATGCGCCGCCTGTGAACACGAGGAAGAAGGCCAGGTGCAAAAATCCGAAGCCACCGGAGGCGGTAGTGGCAGCAGTTCCGCCACACCGCAGCTCTCTGCGCAGATTGAAAGTGCTGCCGGTAAAGGCAATCCCATGAGCCGGCAAACAACACACGAAATGCAGCATAAATTCGGGGTAGATTTCAGCCACGTAAATATTCATACGGGCACCTCCGCCATACAAATGAGTAAAGAACTGGGTGCGCAGGCATTTACCCACAGGAATGATGTTTTTTTCAATGCAGGAAAATATAATCCTGACACCAGTAACGGCAAACACCTGCTGGCACATGAACTTACACATGTGGTACAACAGGGCGCTGCTAAAGAAAAATCCGCTACACAACCGGGAGGGACAAACATATGAGTAAGATTAACAACAAGGTATCTCCAAAAAAAACAACCGCGAAACAGCCAATAACCGCGGTACCCATCGCCGAAACCACCGCCACGGCGCCGGAACTGGCCTATTTGCAGGCATTGATCAACTATCAGCTGGGTGTCTACTTTAAAAAAGAAGGCACGCCTTCCAAACCACCTGCTATACCTGACAGGACTACCTGGCAAATTGTACGGCCGGAAGCCATGCAGCAAAACAAATGGAGCGACGAAGAACTCACCCTGCTGCTGATAGCATTGGTGCCGCATATCCTGCCGGAATTTTACGACACGGCTATCCAGCAATTCCTGCCACAGGCAGGCGAATTTCCACAATTAGGCGGTGTACGCGGCAAACAATTCCGGGGCTTCCTGCCCACCGGAGAAACAGCGCTTTTCCTGCTGGCGGGCACCAACTGGAAAAAACGCCTGGAAGTACAGGAGCTGTTTGAACCCGATCATGAATTTGCACTCAAAAGAATATTATGGCTGGAAGATGTACAGGCAGGAGAACCACTGATGAGTGCCCGTATTATGATGGACATCGACTATGTAAATCTCTTTATAAAAGGAAAACCCGGCAGGCCGCATTTCAGCATGAGCTTCCCCGCCAGGCTCATCGCCACGGAGCTTAGCTGGAACGACCTGGTGCTGGATGAATCCATTATGGTGCAGATCCGGGAGCTGGAAACATGGCTGCATCACAACGATCAGCTGATGAATGAATGGGGCATGAAACATAAGCTGAAGAAAGGCTACCGCACATTGTTCTATGGACCTCCCGGTACCGGCAAAACTTTTACGGCCAGTTTACTCGGTAAATATACCGGCAGGGATGTATATAAAATTGACCTGTCGATGGTCGTTTCCAAGTACATCGGGGAAACAGAAAAAAACCTGGAAACACTTTTTGCAAAGGCAGCAGATAAAGGCTGGATCATTTTTTTTGACGAAGCAGATGCGCTGTTTGGAAAACGCACCAGCGTACGGGATGCACATGATAAATACGCCAACCAGGAAGTATCTTACCTGCTGCAGCGGATCGAGGATTTTAATGGCCTGGTAATACTGGCTACCAATATGAAAAATAATATTGACGACGCCTTTATCCGTCGCTTCAATGCCATCATACAATTCCAGGTACCCGGAGAACGGGAGCGGGCGGCTATCTGGCAGAAAACCTTCCCGCCAAACGTAAAGTTCCTGGATGAAGAAGATATTCCCGGAAAAGTGAAAAAGTATGAAATCACCGGCGGAAATATTATCAATGTAGTACAATACGCCTGCCTGAAAGCGCTGGAACGGAAATCAACAGCGGTTGCCCTGGAAGATGTGGTAAATGGCATCCGGAAGGAGATGAACAAAGAAGGACGGTCGTTTATTGTTTAATATCGGTGTAAGTGAACTGCACTACATTTTCCGGCGCACCGCCGGTAGCACGGTAAAATTCCACGGCATGTACATCCGTGGCTACTGCTTGTATAAAGAACGTGGCATAGTTATTCTCCCGGCAGTAGTCCGCGAAGGCAGATAGTAAATGTTTGCCAACACCCTTTCTTTGAAATTCGGTATGCACCGCAAAGTCATACACATATATATCAGCAGCGCGTGCGTAACAGGAGGGCAGTACATAGGCGGTAAGTCCGCCTATAACGGCATTTTCATGCATGGCGGTATACATAATCAGATGGTCCCCGCTCAACAGGTTTTTGAGATAACTCTTATCGGGCATTTGGAAGTCCTGCATGTCAAATACCGCTTCATATACCTGGAGCAATTCAATAAATTCGGCGAGGTGATGCGTAGTTAACCGCTGCGTGGTAATATTCATGGCTATTGTTTGATGGGTGTTAATACACTATAATGTAACTATTTTTTCCGGCAACCGACACCTATGACTACTAAGATTATTTTTTTATTAAGCCGGTAGGGATCTTCTGTGAAATAATATACTTTCACAGGAACATCCTGTCTATCGCTGTAAAAAAATAAATACCTGATGAACCGTTTATTATTAGCAACCTTATGTGCCATCAGCCTGCCGGTAACCGCACAGCAAAAAACGCCTGCAGACGCTATCCTCGACGAATTTAAACATCACCCGGAACATATCATGGTGGCGGCACACCGTGCTTCGCATAACAAATACCCGGAGAACTCACTCGCGGCTGTAAAGGAAGCTGTTGAACAGGGTATTGATATCGTGGAAATAGATCTGCATGAAACAAAAGATCATATCCTCGTGCTTATGCACGATGAAACCATTACCCGCACCACCGGGAAACCCGGCAAGGTAAGGGATTATACCTACCACGAACTGCAGCAGTTTCCCTTACTTTTTAAAGGAAAACCCACCACGGAGATTATCCCTTCTTTTGAACAGGTATTAAAGATCACCAAAGGAAGAATTATTGTAGATGTAGATTTTAAGGAAGAAAGCGAGCCGGCAGCCAGGCAGGCCTTTGCCCAGATTGCGGCACATGGAATGGAAGAACAGGTCCTGTTCTTTATCTATGATCATCATACAGCGCCCACCCTGTACAGCTGGAATCCGGAGATCCCGGTAATGCCCCGCGCGCACAGTGTGGCGGAAATAGCAGAAATACAACAAATGGCCGCGAAGCAGGGCAAGTTCCCGGTTATTCACGGAGACGCTTCTTTTTACTCCGATTCCCTGGTGAAAAGTATTACCACCGGCGGCACACGGGTATGGATGAACGCTTTGGGAAAGTATGATAAACTGGAATCAGAAAAAGACGATGCCGGTTTTGATCAGCTGCGTAAAGACGCGGCCTTTGCCAATGTGATCCAGACAGATTATCCTGAAAAGCTATTGGCTTATCTGCGCAGGAAAGGACTGCATAAATAAACAGCTCCTATAACAGCCCTTGTTGAGCAGCCATTTTAATCAGCGCGGCCACATTTCTTACCTGGAACTTCTGTATCAGGTTTTTCCGGTGCGTTTCTACGGTTAACGGGCTAAGATTAAGCTGCTGCGCAATGTCGGGGGTGGTTTTACCATCTGCTATCAGGTGCAGTATTTCCTTTTCCCGTTTAGTGAGCTGCGGAATACCTTTTAGTTCGCTGATGGAGGGGCGTGCCATAATTTCTTTGGCGCCTTTGCTGAAAGTGATCATTCCGCTGAGTGCTTCCTGGATACAGGCCACCAGTTCTTCGGAAGAAATATTTTTCAACAGGTACCCCGTAGCGCCGTTCTGGATCATCTGGAGGATCATGCTGCGTTCAGAATGATTGCTTAGTGCCAGTACGTGTGTGTCGGGCGACAGTGCCTTAATTTCCCGGCATAGCTCTATCCCGTTCGCATCCGGCAGCGTGATATCCAGCAGTAATACATCTACTTTATTTTCTTTCAGGAAAGACATAAAAGCCATTCCGGAAGTGAAAGCACCCGGTAATCTGTATGCTCTTCACATTCGTGAGCAACTTCTGCAGTCCCTCAAGTACAATCGGATGGTCGTCTACAATAGCGAGTGTAGCGGGATTAATCAACATGTAATTCAATATTTATGGTGGTGCCTTCGTTCGCGGCAGAGTCAATATCAATTTTTCCTTTCAGGAATCCCACCCGGTTACGGATGTTGCTTAAGCCAATGCCTTTCTCCTTACCCGCCGCCTGCGTGTCAAAACCTTTGCCATTATCTTCCTGGGTAATAAAAAAGATATGGTCGTTCTGGCTGCATTGCAGTATGATATTGGTCGCCTGCGCATGGCGGATAGCATTGGACAACAGCTCCTGTACAATGCGGTAGATGTGGATCTGTACTTCTTCCCGGAGGGTATCTTCAATTCCCAGGTCCTGGAAGTCAATACGGGTAGCGTCATTCATGAGTGATTCGCAGAGATCTTTGAGCGCTGTCTTCAAACCAAATTTCAGCAGGTTAACGGGCATCATATTATGTGCGATGCGCCGGAGTTCTGTAACAGAATGATCCAGCTGAAGCGTGATCTTTTCCAGTTCGGCCCGTTGGTCCTGCGAGTAGGTATCTTCAATTTGTGCAGAGAGGTTTATCTTGGCGCCGGCAAGCATGCCGCCCAGGCCGTCATGCAGGTCCCTGGCAAGCCGGCGGCGTTCCTGCTCTTCGCCCTGTAACACGGCCTGGCTGAACTGTAATTGTTGTTGTTGTTCTATTTCGTGCAGGTGTTGCCGGTAGCTTAGCTCTTTTTGCGCCGCCAGTTTCTGCTTGCTGCGGTAAACGAAAACGGCAAACAGCAATACCACCAGTAAAATGACAATAGCGGCGCCCAGCAATGAGTTTACCAGCCGGGCATTTTTGGTATGCAGCGCATCCTGGATGCTTTTGGCTTTCAGCGCATCTATTTCTTTCTGCTTCTCTGCGTTCCGGAATTTTATTTCCAGGGCATGCACATCGTTGGTAAGCTGTGCTTTGGTAAGACTGTCGCTAAGCTCACTGTAACGCTTCATCCATGTATAGGCGGGCGCCATCTGCCGGAGGTTTTCGCAGGTAAGTGCCATCCCGTAAAACAACTGGAGGCGGTTAGTTACCAGCTTCATTGTTTCATTCTGCTGCATCAGCAGCGTGGCCATTTCTTTCGCTTTTACAAAGTTATTATCATTGAAATAAGCGTAAAACTGCTGCATTTGTAACCGTTGCTCTTCATAACGCAAACCTTTCTTCCGGGCCAGTTGTATTCCTTTGTCCAGGCTGGCAAGCGCCTCTTTGAATTTCCCTTCAAGGGTATAATACATCCCTTCGGCGGCATAATGATCCAACAGGTATTCAGATTCCGGGAAAGGCGCCAACAGCTTCCAGGCGCTGTCCAGCGCAGGCTTTGCTTTGGCATTCTGGGCCGACAGCGAATAATTTTCTGCGATGGTATGATAGGCAGTTACCAGTTCATGCGTAGGGGAGTGCGCGTTTTTGAAAGTTTCTATCGCCTTCAGGCAGTAGGTTTCTGCTTTGTCGAACTGTCCCGCATTTTTAAAAACGATTCCCACCGCCAGGTAATCTTTCCCCACTACCGTTTGATCGCCGGCCTGTTGTGCCAGCGGAATCGCCTTATTTAGCAAAACATCTGCAAATGCTTTGTAATCGTCTTTCCGTTGGGCAATAGCGCCATAGTCGTACCAGGCTTTAGACCGGAAAGAATAGGCTTCGGAAGTGTTAAACCTGCTGAGTAAGGTATCTGCTTTCAGGAAGGCGGACTGGCTTCTGTCAGGCGCGGATTTCTTCAGCATATTCGCTTCATAGTAATAGTAAAGCGCCTGCAGGAAGGAATTCTTTCCACTGTATTGCTTTCCTTTTTCCAGGTGTTGTGATGACTTCAGCGAATCGTTGACAGCCCAGTATTCCGACAGGGAATAGTGTGCCCGGGCACGGATACTGTCGGATGTAGTCCGTTGCAATACATTTTCCAGGCTGTCTGTAAGCGCCTTTTCATTCAGCGGAGGCGCCTGTCCACTGCACCAGGAAGTTGCTGTAACCAGGAAAATCAGGAAAGATAGTCTTCTCATAAAGCCAAAATATAAAACAATTGGGTATACATGATCGTTGCCGGCAAAAATACCTGAAAACAGGTATAAATAAATCATAGTATGCCGGTATTGTGCAAACTCCGCGTCCATGTTATATTTGGGGTATACCTGGAAACGTTTTTGATCATCATATTGAAAAAAGGAATACCAGCAGTTTTGTTTCTTAAAAGCCGCCATTCTTTTTTTCAGGGTTACCCCGTTTTTGCGAGGCACCTGTTAAAGGAACCTGACTGAAAAAGGATACGAAATGATGCCGGCCGGTATCTACCGCCAGGCAGGACTACATTTACATAATCAGATTTACTTTGAGTTAGCAGCCTTTGGATCGCAAGGATTCAGAGGCTTTTTTTAGGGCGCCAAAAATACAATGTTTTGACCTTACGGCAAGGGTGGCCGCGAAACTTTATCCCATAACCTGTTCATGACCACCTGTTGGATCACTGCCTCGCGGTAATTGCGGCTGATAGGGATCTGGTGCGATTGTATACAAATTTCATTCCCCTGGATACTGTCTATTTTATTTACTGCTACAATATAAGATTTATGCACCCGGATAAATGCCTGGGCGGGTAATTGCTGCTCCAGGTTTTTGAGATATAACAGGGTCATATATTTTCCCTTGCGGGTGTAGATGCTTACATAGTTCTGCATGCCTTCCACAAAAAGAATATCTTCCACCTGGACCTTTTCATACCGGCTGCCACATTTAATAAAAAAGTGATCCGCACCGGCTTCCACGGGCGTGGAGTTGTTTTTGGCGGGCGGGTTTACCAACTGGTGATAGTCCCTCGCTTTGGTGGCCGATCTGAAGAACCGGTCGAACGTAATGGGCTTCAATAAATAGTCCAGCACATTTAACTGGAAACCTTCCAGCGCATATTCGGGGAACGCTGTGGTGATAATCACCATCGGCGGATTTTGTACCATCTTCAGAAAATCCAGCCCGCTGAGTTTAGGCATTTGTATATCCAGGAAGATAAGATCGGCTGGTTGCCGCTTTAACAGGTTTACCAACTCCACAGGATTTTCACAGATGCCGGTCAGCGTGAGGAAATCTATTTCCTTTACATAACTGGCGATGCCTTCCCTGGCCAGTGGTTCGTCGTCTGTAATCACGCAGTTGATCATAATAAAGGCATTTTAGGTAGATAGTAATTGTGGTACCGTGAGTTCGGCCAGTTCCAGCTGCAGCCGTATTTCAAAGCTGCCGGTTTCGCGGAGTATGTCCAGTTCATATTGACCGGGATATACCAGGTCCAGCCGCCGCTGCACATTTTTTAAACCGATACCGCCATAATCAATAATGGGTGCGCTGTATTCGTCTGCCGCACAGCTGTTGGAAACAGTGAATGCCAGCTGCGGTCCGTCGAGATACAGCTGTATCCTGATCCAGTTAGGCCCGTCGGCGTGTTTGGATACATGCTTGAACGCATTTTCCACAAAGGTCATGAGTATAAACGGGGCGATGCTCAGGTGTGATACCGGCTGCCGGTGATACGTAAAGGATACTTCCACATTATTGTTAAGCCGCAGTTTTTCCAGTTCGATAGAATTTTCCAGGTAGCCGATCTCTTTGCTGAGGGCAATCTGTTTATCGTTGCATTCATATAGCTGGTACCTCAGCAACTCTGAAAACTTCGCCAGGGAAGCAGAGGCCACATCCGGGTTTTTATGGATCAGGAAGAAGATGGAGTTAATAGTATTAAAAAGAAAATGAGGATTAAACTGGTTCTTCAGGAAGTTAAGTTCTGTTTCCAGTTTTTCTGTTTCCAGCAGTTGCTGTCTCCTTTTGGTTTGCAGCCAGCTTTTGGTCAACTTTATGCTCATGGCCAATGTCATGCTGGCAAGGGTAGACGGCAGGGCGTTACCAAAGAAGTGGAGGAAACAATAATCCCCCGGCCCGAAAAGGACTTCAAAGCTTTTTCCGGATACTGCAGAGCAAAGATAATACCCGCCAACAATAGCGCAGGCAGTTGCCGCGATGGTAAGCACCAGCAACGTAATATAGGCGGTATACCTGCCCTTTTCCAGGTATTTTGGAATCAGGTAATAGAGATTGAAATATACCGCGGCGGCCTGGAATATCACATAAAACGCAAACTTGATATAGAAAGGGAATAAGATAATGGAGTTGGCAGCTTTCACAGGATTCCCTATTGCCACTACCCACCACAGGTAATGGTAAAGACACCAGAAGGGGACGTGGTAAAGTTTATATTTCAGCAGCCAGTTCCGGCTTGTATTAGTGTTCAGCATATAAAAAATTACCTGTTACTAAAGATAACCACATTTTGCTGATTCTCTCCCGGTACTATGTCAATGGCAGCAAATAAATGATGACCCGCATACCGCAGCTGCTGAACGGCCGTATTCCCGGCTTTTCAGGGATTTAGCCGGGAAACGATGCCTTTTGTGCAGGTGGTCAATTTCCTGCCGCCCGTGGTCATTCGGGTTTTTCCGGTGTTGCGGATACGCATTTATTTGCAGCAGAAGTGATCTCTTATGAACTATGTACTCCTTACCTTATTACTGTTGTCCCCGGCCCTGGATACCCGGGCACAGGCATCCGGGAAATCCGCCACGCCGGACAGCCTGCCGGCGCTGAAACAGCTGAAAGAAGTGATGGTGCAGGCAAACAAGCCCCTGTTGCAGCAGCAGGCGTATGGCACAGTGGTGAATGTACAAAGCAGTGTGCTTACAAAAGGGAGCTCGGTCCTGGAAGTACTGGAACGCTCACCGGGCGTAAATATCGACCGGAGAACCAACGGAATTGCACTCAATGGCAAAAGTGGGGTGATGGTGATGCTGAACGGCAAGTTGCTGCGCATGTCTGCCGATCAGCTGATGATCTACCTGCAGGGCATGACCGCCGCCGACGTGGAAAAAATTGAACTGCTCAATACACCACCTGCAAAGTACGATGCTGCCGGCAATGCAGGGATGATCAATATTGTCATCAGGAAAAACAGGAACCAGGGAAATTTCTCCCTTACCGGCGGATATGGCTATGGAGAGAAGGCCGCCGCCAGCCTTAATTTCGGACGCACGCTCCGCCATACGACCTTGTACGGAAGTTATTCCTTCTCGCACGACAAATCCTATTACGACTGGTTTGCCCGCGCAACAGATGATATGCAATTGCTGGGAGGCCCCAGCTCCTCCGATTTCCTCAGCGTGACGAAGTCCGTGGGGAATAGTCATAATATCATACTGGGAGCAGATGTGAACCTGACCCCGCGTACTATCATCGGCGGCAGCATCAATGGCAACATCAGCCGGGTTACAGATCATACGTTGAACCACGGGGAATACCTGGTGAATAAAACCACCGCCTATAACATGGATGCGGATATCAGGGTTAACAACAACTGGGATAACCTGGGCGCATCTGTGTATGCAGAAAGAAAAATGCGCGAAGGAGAGCAGCTGAACATCGACCTGGATTACTTGTATTATAAAAACAACCGGCCCTCTGCCGGTATCAGCGCTTTCGTGGATAGCGCCGGCCATACACCGGGTACCAACGATACTCTTTTTGCCCCGGTGCAACGAACCTTTTCTGTGTCCTCGATGCAGATCGGCGTATTGAAAATGGATTACAGCAGGCAGCTATCTCCCAAAATAAAAATTGAAACAGGGGTGAAAGGAACCTATACAAAAAACAACAGCAACTCCAGGATAGAAAGCTTCCTGGATGACGCCTGGGTAAGCAGTACCGCCGCTATCAATAATATCATTATGAAAGAAGTCATAGGGGCCGCCTATGGCTCACTGGAAGCGCAACTGCATCCGGCGCTACGGCTGGCAGCCGGTTTGAGATACGAATATGTACAAACACAAATGGATGATCCGGAAAATAAGCAACAGATCACCAAACGAACCTCCGGTAAGTTCTTTCCGGGCATTTTCCTGACATGGAAAAAAAAGGAAGCGGAATGGCAACTGTCCTATACAAAAAGGATCAGCCGTCCTGCTTACAACGACCTGGCTTCATTTGTCATTTACTCGGGACCCACTTCGGTGGAAACCGGCAACCCTATGCTGAAGCCAACGATCACCAACAATGTAAAGGTTGGTTATAACTATCACGGCTACTCGTTTTCCCTGCTTTACAGCAGGGATGATGCCCCCATAGCCCGCTACCAGCTTACACCCAATCCCGCAGGGGAAGTGATATGGGTATCTCCGCAAAACCTGTTGTTCCAGGATAATGTTTCCTTTCAGGCGCTGCTGCCCTGGAAGGTGAACGACTGGTGGAATATGAACTTCGGATTTACAGGTGGATGGCGGCAATTTAAACTGGACTATACCGCCACACCAGTAGAGAAACAATATTTCGGCTTTAACACTAACTTCTCTACAGCCTTTACATTACCTGCCCGTTTCTACCTCGAAATCTCCGGCTGGTATAACAGTGCGTCGTACGATGGCTCCAAAAAGGTGGATCCGTTCGGTGCGCTGAATGCCGGTCTTAAAAAAGAACTGAATAAAAACGGGGGAAGTCTCCAGCTAACGGTAACGGATATACTACGCACGGTGCACATCAGCAGTTATTTCGGGACGCTGGCGGAAGAGGCGTTTAACCTGAAAAGTAAAGTTACCTTCCAGCCGGAATCAGGCAAAATGCAGATCATAAAGCTGACATGGGCAAAAACTTTCGGGAACCAGCTGCAGCGGAAGCAGCGCAGCGGGGCGGCAGAAGAGAGTAACAGGGTAAGGAAATAATTTGTATCTTATGTATGCCTGTAAATGGATACCATATGCTGCCTGCCCGTATACTGACGCTTATTATTATTCTTTTCTGCGCCTGCTCACAGCCGGCGGATAAATCAACCGGACCTGAACCCGGGGAGCCCGCGATAGCGCCCGACGCCATTCTTCGTGATTACGCCTCCCTTTATTACTACAAAACAGGTGAGATGATGCTCACGGTGAAGTATACAGCATTGGATACCGCATCGCATGAAATCAGCCGGGAAGCATTCCTGGAGGCATTTGCGAGCGGCAACTATCTTCCGCTGAAGCTCGTTACGGCAGATTCATCACTGAAGTATAAACTCTACCCGCTGCCGGATTCAACACCCGCCGGTGTCAGAAGTGCACTGCAGTACTACGGGAAAACTTATTATGGATACTATAAGAGAGAAGGAAAACCTTTTCCTTTTATTTCTTTGGAAGATATTAACGGCCAGGCATACACGAAGGAGTCAACCAGTGGCAAGATACTTGTCGTGAAATGCTGGTTTATTCATTGCGTGGCCTGCGTGAAAGAAATGCCCCGGTTAAACCAGCTGGTGCAGCAATACCGTAACCGGGACGATGTGCTTTTTTTAAGCCTGGCTTTCGACGACCGGGAGCAACTGCGCAGCTTTATGAAAAAAACAATATTTGACTATGCCGTGATCCCTGTGCCGGAGCGTTATATCAGCGACAGCCTCCAGGTAAATCTTTATCCCACGCATTTGATCGTGGATAAAAAAGGCGTTATCCGGAACATTACCTCCGAAGCCGGTGAGTTGGCTGCTGCCCTGGAAGAAATAACCGGTCCAGGGAAAAATTAACCGGTTGCCAAAAATAATTCATCCCAATCATCCGGTTTATTTACTTTTCTGTCCGTTTTATTTTATTTTAACGGGAATCCGGTATAGCCGCAGCAATAGTAATAAAACGGTGAGAACCCATGAATGTAAAACCAAAGTCAGTTTATATTATTCCATTCCTGTTGAGCAGTCTGCTGCTCACAGGGTTTAAAAAAAGTAAACAGCCGCTGAGGAAAGACGCGCGGCCCAATATCATCGTCATCCTCGCGGATGACATGGGTTTTTCCGATGCCGGCTGCTATGGTGGTGAAATCCATACACCCAATCTCGATTTCCTCGCTGCTAACGGTATCCGGTATACGCAGTTTTATAATACTTCCCGTTGCTGCCCTACCCGCGCTTCGCTGCTCACCGGTTTATATAACCAGCAGGCTGGCATCGGTAAGATGACCGAGGCAGAGGATGAGCCCGGGTACCAGGGGCATATTTCCACTAACGCAGTAACTCTGGCGGAAGTACTGAAAACAGCCGGCTACCAGACCGCCATGTCAGGCAAGTGGCATGTATCTAATACAGTCGGACAGAAAACCCCGGCTGAACAAATGGCCTGGCTTAATCACCATCAAACATTCGGCGACTTTTCCCCCATAGCGCAGTATCCCACCAGCAGGGGCTTTGATAAGTTCTTCGGCACCATCTGGGGAGTAGTGAATTTCTTTGATCCCTTCAGCCTGGTAAGCGGAACAACACCCATCACAGCAGTGCCTGATCACTATTATCACACTGATGCTATCAACGATACGGCTGTGGCTTATATCAAAGGCTACGCGGAAACAGAAAAGCCTTTCTTTCTGTATGTGGCCCACAATGCGCCACACTGGCCACTGATGGCATTGCCAGAAGATATTGCAAAGTATAAAGACACCTACAAGGCAGGCTGGGAAGCTATCCGCACCGCCCGCTATAACAAAATGGTGAAAATGGGACTGGTTGATCCGGCCACTACGCCGTTGCCTAAACGTTGGAATCAGGATCAGACCTGGGCGCAAAACCCTGATACCGCCTGGGATGCCATGGCCATGGCAGTGCATGCCGCCATGATCGACCGGATGGACCAGGGCATTGGTCGCATTATGGAAGCGCTGAAAGCAACAGGGCAGTTGGACAACACCCTCATCCTGTTCCTGTCTGATAATGGCGCCAGCCCGGAAAATTGCGCCAACTACGGCCCTGGCTTCGACCGCCCCGATGAAACCCGCGATGGCCGCAAGATCATTTATGCCACCAAAAAACAGGCAATGCCGGGCCCGCAAACCACGTATGCTTCCATCGGGCAAACATGGGCCAACGTAGCCAATACACCTTATCAATACTGGAAAGCAGAATCATATGAAGGCGGCATCCACACACCATTGATCGCTTATTGGCCCAAAGGAATTACCACTAACAAAGGAGGCTTCAGTGATCATGCGGGACATGTAATGGACTTTATGTCTACGTTTACCGCACTCGCCCATGCACAATATCCACAAGTATACCATGGTCATAAGATTCCGGCCACTACGGGTATGAGCCTGTTGCCATCTTTCAAAAATAAAAAAACAACCGGGCACGATCAGCTGTTCAATGAACACTTCGGTGCACGGTATGCACGCTCGGGCAACTGGAAACTGGTGTCGCTCAGCAATGATACCACCTGGCAATTATTTAATCTCGCTGCCGATAAAACGGAAACAAATAACCTGGCGGCACAGTATCCCGAAAAGGTACAACAGCTGCAAACCCTTTGGTACCAATGGGCCCAAACACACCAGGTATTTCCAAAACCAGGCAGCAGAAAACAATAAAATGAAAAAATCTTTAATTATCTATATGAGCAAAGTCCGTATCTCGCGTAAACTATTGATGATAGCGCTGCTGGCAGGCAGTGTTTCCTGTAATGAAGTAAAACAATCCGAAAAAAAACAGGAATGGGTGTCCTTGTTTAATGGTAAGGATATCAACGACTGGATCGTGAAAATCCATCACCACGAACCAGGAGAGAACTTTGGAAATACTTTCCGGGTAGAAGACAGCATCATCAAGATACGCTATGATCAGTACGGCGACTTTAACGACCAGTTCGGGCATCTTTATTATAAGCAACCCTTCTCACATTATCATCTCAAATTTGAATACCGGTTTGTAGGAAAATGGTATCCGTCCGCACCGGAATATACATTGCTGAACAGCGGCGTAATGTTTCACTCCCAGGACCCGCGCACCATGCCTAAGGAGCAGGACTGGCCCATCTCCGTGGAAATGCAGCTGCTAGCTGGTTTAGGTGATGGTAAGCCACGCCCAACCGGTAACATGTGCTCGCCGGGCACCAATGTGGTTTACAAAGGAAAACTGGATGAAACGCATTGTATCGAATCCACCTCCAAAACTTATGAAGGAGAGCAATGGGTGAGGGGCGAACTGATTGTACTGGGCGATTCCCTGATCACGCATATCATCAACGGCGATACCGTATTGCAATATTCCAAACCACAGATTGGCGGTGGTGTAGTAAAGAACTACGACTCCACCATTAAAATAGATGGCAGGCTCCTCTCTAAAGGCTTTATTGCCCTGCAAAGCGAAGGACAACCCGTTGATTTCAGAAGAATAGAAATATTAAACCTGGAACACTAACAGGCATAAAAAGAAAAGCGGTTTCCTGCAAAGGAAACCGCTTTTTTATGGGATGAACTTCCTGAAAAAAATATTCTTCCCCGGTTATTTTTTCTGATAAATGTATAATTTCGATGCATGAAGGAAGCCATCTTAGACAACCCCGCCTGGGGCGCGTTAACCACTGCGCATGCGCACTTTGCACAAGGAACAGACCAGGCGAAAAGATACCAGCGGGAAATTGCACCCTTTGTTGCCGCCAGGCAAACGGATAACGACAGCATTGCTGCACTTGATACTTTGATCGACGCCGGGGAAACATTTTATATCATCGGTGAATTGCCCGTATTACCGCGTAACTGGACCGTAGAAAATGAACTGCCCTGCGCCCAGATGATACTAACTACTATGCCTGCACCCTTGTCTGAAAAGGACGCGGCTATGGTGTGCCTGCTGGGACCAGAAGACGCCGGCGACATGTATGAACTGATCAACAGCATTCAACCCGGATTTTTCAATCACGGTACACGCCTGATGGGCAACTACTATGGCATCCGGCACAATGGCCAGCTCATCGCTATGGCCGGCGAACGCATGCAGCTCACGGGATTCACAGAATTGAGCGCCATTTGCACACATCCGGATCACACGGGTCGCGGATATGCGCAAAAGCTGATTACACAGTTATGTTACCAGCACGCCGCCGCGGGCATCACCTCCTTTTTACATGTAACCCGCACCAATGAACGGGCCGTCCGTTTATATGAGCACATGGGATTTGAGCAAAGAAGGGACCTTAGTTTCTACCGGGTGAAGAAGTAAGGGGAAATCAACTCACCTTCTCCATCCGCATCGAACTGCCTTACTATGTTTATTTTTTTAGCTTGCTAATTTCCATACACCGCCTGTGTAATAAAATAAATATTCAGCAGCACATATACCAGCAGCACACCTATCGATAAACCGATATCCAGCCGGCGGCTCTGCTTGAACTTACCTGCTTTAATAAGCTGCAACGACCATGCAGAAGACGTGATCACCACAAAAATAAAGAACAGGGTAATGCCATGGAGGGTATCTACCAGCGTAAAAGTAGTAGAGTCGGGGAGGGAGGAATCAATAATATATTTGTTACCAATGGCGGCAAACAGCGATCCAACACCAAGTCCAAACCGCGAATCAATATTGTCGGGGTGAATATAAAAACAGATATAAGCAATCAGGAAAGAAACGTACATGCCGAGAAACATCTTCCAGAACAACTGGGTAGCATCCCTGTTGATACCTATTCTCACCGTAAAATTACTGTATTCTGTATGCGGCTTGCCGATATTTTCGTCGCCAAACGCGGTTTCATAGGCTTTTATACCGGTATTGGTCCGGAAGCTGTCGATCACCCAGCCTCTCAGCGTAAAGCGGGGGTCAAAATGTTTGCCCAGCGAGTCCACCGAAAACACAAGTGATTTGGCATCAAACTGTGAGTTCTCAATGGAAAACCGCAAACGCTGCCGGTCGAAAGGAAAGTTGTTGATCCTCCAGGAATCCTTCATCACGCATTGCAGCTTCATCAGCAAATAAATCCGGCCATTGGAAGAGTCGATAGTGGAGTAGGATTTGGTAAAGGTTTTTGCCTGCGGGATTTCCAGGTTCTGTATAAAATCGAATTGCTTGTTTTTATAGGTAAGCCACAACCAGAGGTTGACAGTAAACTCACTTTGTTTGAAGTCGATGTCATGAATGCTGGTAATGTATATTCCTGTTTTAACCGTATCTGGCGGCTCCTGCCGGGCAATAGCAGGAAGGAACAATAAAATAAGGCAGTTGAAAAGCAACAGTGATTTTTTCATCCACGCATCCTTTAGTAGTAAGATAGTATATTTCCGGCTGTTGTGATAAGTTAATGCGGCGTTTTTTTATCTGCCGGGGAGAGTTTTACGGCTTTCACAATCCACGGTAAAGAGATGCCCTGCCCGATAAGGGTAAACAACACCACTACCACAGAAATAAAAATGATGGCATTCCGCTCCGGAAAGGGGACTTCATCTTTCAGTGTCATCGGTAGCCCAATGGCAATGGCCAGTGATACAATACCGCGCATACCGGACCAGCTGATGATCAGGCTGTTCTTGAAATCCAGCAACGCGTTTTCAGTGATCCTGCCTTTGCCTTTTTTGAAAGCCTGGTCTAAATTGATCTGTTGCAGGAATACCCTGCCCATGCGCAACAACAAAGCCGCCAGGGTGATGATAAACCCATAGCCGATATACGGGAGGATCTGGTGACTGGGAATACTTTTAATAATGTAAGGAAACTGCAGCCCGATGATAATAAAGATAAGCCCGTTCAGCAGGAAGATGATAATATCCCAGATGGACCTGGACTGTTGCTTTAATTTCTCCGGGAAAACTTTCCCGCTGATCCGTGCAATCATCAGCCCAAGCACTACTACTGCAATCACGCCGGAAACATGCAGCTCTTCTGCCATCAGGTAGGTAACAAATGGCATCAGCAGCATAAAGCTGATGGTCACCAGGTCGTTTTGATGCACCCTTTTCAGGATCATCGCCAATATCCTGCCTACTACTATACCCGCCAGCACGCCACCTGCCATCAGCATAACAAATTCCAGGGAGGCCTTCCAGAAAACAAAGGCAGTACCGGTGGCCGCCGCAATGGCAAAATGATAAGTTACCAGTGCCGAAGCATCGTTGATCAGGCTTTCCCCTTCAAGAATGGTCACCGTTTTATGTGAAAGTCCCAGTCCTTTGGTAATGCTCATGGCTGCCACCGCATCTGTGGCCGACAGGATAGCACCCAGCACAAAAGCCAGCGGCCAGCTCATCCCGGGAATAAGATAATGCGCAATCACCGCTACAGCCCCCGCTGTCAGAAACACCAACCCTATCGCCAATGTACCAATGGTGTTGAAGTTGGTTTTAAATTCCTGTGGGGAGATGTTAAACGCAGCGTCATACAGCAATGGCGGGAGAAATATCAGGAACACGATATCCGGGTTCAGCGTGATATTGGGCAGGGCCGGAATAAATCCGATGCCTATTCCCGCGGAGATCAGCAGCACAGGGTAAGGTAACTTTATCTTGTCTGCCACCGCAGACAGCATAATCATGATGGCCAGTATAAAAATGACGATGCTGTAATTCTCCATAGCATTTGTTTGTGTGCAAATGTATAGTTTTAATGAGATTAGCAGCATCCGTCACCGGCATCCTCTCAGGATGCTTTACTGATTTGTTGTTCCCGCCATTTAATAAACATAATATGATAGGCAAATTCGAGGTAGAGATGATCGTCCAGCATTTCCAGGAGCAGCATTTTCCGTTTGGCGTTGTCCATTACGGTTTGCTGGATATAATCATATTGCGCCAGTTGCTCCTGCAGCGCAATTTCCATTGAGCTCACCAATGCCTGGAAAGCCTCCATGGGAGTACCGGTAATGAGTTTTCCCTTCGCTGTTTTCTTCAGCTCCTGGATCTTCTGATGGGTTAGCTCCGGCATTTTTATGCCAGGCAGATGAAAAATGTTATCTGGTTTCATAGCAGCTGCTTCACAAGTTAGGTTATGTCAAAAATCAGGGGCCGTTAATCGGCCCTCCTTTAATTAGAGTATAAAAAATTCAAATGGTTACAAAATCCCATAAAAGTTTTTTGTAACTTCTCAGTCGATTTATCATCTAATAAAAGAAGAATGACCACACTGCCGAAAACCGACACCGAAATTGACTACGAATTAATCACTAAAGTACTGGCCGGTGAAGAGCGCCTCTATGAGCAACTGATGCGCCGCCACAATGCCCGCCTGTTCCGGATAGGCATGACCATGCTGGATAATGATATGGATGTGGAAGACATGATGCAAACCACCTATATCAATGCTTATCAGAATCTGGATAAGTTTAGGATGGAATCCGCCTTCGGGACCTGGCTGACCAGGATCATGATTAATGAGTGCAGTCAGTTGCTGAAAAAGAAAAACCGGTTGGGCAGTGAGGATCTATCTGTTTTAGATGATCATCACCCGGCAAATAGTGCCGGGGTAAAAGAATCGCCCGTGGCAAAAGTTATTGATAAAGAATTGGGAAGGGTAATGGAACTTGCCCTGCTCGAAATCCCTGAGAAATACCGCCTGGTATTTGTAATGCGGGAAGTAGAAGGCTTAAACGTGGCAGCCACCGCAGCTGCATTGAATATCTCCGCGGTAAACGTAAAGGTCCGGTATATCAGGGCCCGGCTCATGCTGCGTGGGAAGATTTCCGATTACTATAAAAACGACCTGGTGTTTCCATTCCATCTTATCCGCTGTGACAGAGTGGTCAACCATGTATTGGATAAACTCGGTATCAAATAACCGGTTCACCTGGCAGATTGCTCTACCAGGCTCACTTTAATACGCTTATACATACTTCTTTCATCCAGCGATTTCTCCAGTTCAGACAAGAGCTGCAAAAGGTCTGCGCTGGCCTCGGCCAGCCATTTCCGGTTTTCTTCTTTGATCACCTGCAAAACAGGACCGATCTTTTTATGCATTTGCTTACCGGCAAGCGTCAGGGAAATTAGTCTCCTCCTTGCGTCTTTGGAGTCAGGCGCCGTTTTAATAAGGCCATGCGTATGCATCTGCTCCGTAAACTGTACTACAGCAGCATGGCTCAGTTGCAGCGAAGAAGAGATCTCTGTAACCGCCATTACTTTTTCACGGCTCAGTAGTTCCAGGATCAGGTACCATTTTGCTTCAAAGTCCAGATCCGATTCTTTGTATATCTGGCTCACGTCCTGCGACAGGCGCTCTGCCAGCCGTTTTAAACGGGTGGCCAGGGCCAGTTCTTCCAGTTCGGTAACTAAGTTCATGCAATAAATGTATAAATTTTTATCCTGCCCTGCGCTTTTCGTCTTCAGCGCCGCCGGTCTTCCTTTTGATGCCACCGGCTCCAGTTCCACCAAATTTATAATTGAAGGTCACTGTCGCTACCCGTGTATCCCTTTTCTGCTTAAACGTTTCGCCATAACCCGTAAGCCGGGTCACTGCATTCGTTTGGTTGGTAAAGAAAATATCGCCGACATTCAGTTTTACAGATGCCTTCCGGTTCCATAACTGCCGCTGTGCGCCGGCATTAACAAACCAGAAGCCCCTGATATCAAGAAAGCCGTAATACGCCCGGCTTTCATAACTGCCGGTCACTTCAATGGTAGTCAACGCGTTTACGGTAATGGTATTCACCGAATTGAAATTGAAAGATACCCTGCTCACATTGAGATCGGTATTCACGAGGTTGCCGCTGTAGTGCCCGTAATACACCAGCGCTGTGTTGGTGCTGCTAAGCCATTTCCGGATATTTACCGGGAAGCCAAAGCTGAGATTGTAATAATCATACTTAGCCAGGTTCCTGCCGGTTTGGATGACTGCTCCCGGCGCTTCATCCGGCGATAGTACAATAAGGATGTTATCACGGGTACGGCTATACCCTAACTTAGTGGTGTACTGTTGCCGGAAGGTATGCGTAAGCTCAAACGAGTTGGTGATCTCCGGCAGCAGGAATGGATTTCCCGCAGAAGAGGTCAGCGGGTCCAGAAATACTTTAAATGGATTCAGCTGCCGGTAGGAGGGCCGGTCTATTCTGCGGCTCACGGAAAAACCGAGGTCGTGTTTTGCATTGAATTCATAGCCTGCATAGCCGCTGGGGAACAACTGTGTATAGTTCCGGTTAAACTTTTCAGCATTGGTTACCTGGAATCCGTCGGCCAGCGTATTTTCTACCCGGAGGCCCAGCTGCACGCTTAAACGTTTCCATTTCCGGGAAGCGTTTACATAGGCCGCATTGATGTTTTCTTTGTAAATAAAACGGTTACTTTTTCCTTTGTCTAAAACATTGCCGCCGTTACTCCTGTCGAAAAACTGCACATCATTATCTGATTTCACCCAGCTGCTTTTAATACCCGCGTCCAGTTTGGCGCCTATCAGCTTCAGGGGTTGCGTGTAATCCACTTTCACCGACCGGATACTAAGTTCGCCGTTTAAATCACCAAAGAGTGCATAAGGTGTTTTGGTTTCCGCTTGGTACAGATCATAATAACGGGTATTATAATTTTGTTCTTCGGAAGAATTGAAACGGGCATAGTCCAGGTCGGCGGTAAGTTCCCGCCCGCCGGTATCCAGGGTGTGTTTGTAATTCAGGTTGAGGCTCCCGTTCTTTCTGCCGGGATAGTTATCACCCAGCGTAATAAAGGAACCTGTATTTGCCTGGTGCGCATCAACAGATTGCGCCACACTGTTGATCGTAATGTTGCTGGCATTAAACATCCCATTGGCGGCAAAACCTACGACCACATTCTTATTAATGTTGTAATCAGCTCCTACACGCACATTATGGTTATTGTTCCGGTATTTAAAAAAGTTCTGGTAATTGTTACCACCGGTATAGGCGTTGTTTTCATCATAAAACTGCCGGTAAATGGTAAGGTCATTCATATCTTGCCGGTAATTATAATTATAAGAACCGAAAATATTGAGATGTTGTTGTTTGCTGTTGAAGTTGAGAGATGGATTTACTTTGGGGTACCTGCCCTGGCTCAGGCTGAGAGACGCGTTCCCGTTAGTGCCGGATTTCTTTCCTTTCTTCAGCCGGATATCTATAATACCGGCGTTGCCGGCGGCATCATACCTGGCGGAAGGATTGGTGATAAGGTCGATCGTTTCAATCTGGCTGGCCGACATATTCCGCAGCATATTGGCCAGGTCCTGCCCCGACATGGGCACCTGTTTGCCGTCGATCATCACGAGCACGCCCTGCCTGCCACGCATGGCAATGTTATCGTTCTGATCAATGGTAATACCCGGTGCTTTTTCCAGTACTTCCAGTGCTGTGCTTCCGGCAGCGGAAATGGAACCCTCCACGTTCAATACTGTTTTATCGTATTGCTGCTGGATAAAAGGCTTTACCGCTGTAACCGACGCTTCTTTTAATGCGGTTGTCTTTACCTGCAACGTGATAGTACCTGTCGCCGTATTTTTTTCATGCCGGAACGGAGCAGATTCATATCTCCCGAAAACCATACTCTGCGTGGCAATCACATAACTGCCGGCAGGGATCTGCTCAAACGTAAATCTGCCGGTGCTGTCGGCGTATTCAATCTTTACCATCTTCTTATCCGTGGCGTTCAGCAGTTGTATCACCACCTCTTTCAGCAACGCAGGATCATCCGCACGAAGAACGCCGCTGATATTAAAACCAGGAGATTTTACCTGCGGAAAGCAGGGATTTATGTAAGTAGTAACGGAAATTATAAAGGCAATAAAAAAGACTGTTTTCTTTTTCATCTAAAGGGGTTTATTTACTGCTAATGTAGATATTAAGCAGTATTTAAGCACTACAAAAGGAAACCTATTACATGAAATATAGGTATGTACTTACGGGATGTTTTAGGAGATGATGAGTGGTAAATAAAAAACGGCCGGCAGTATCTGCCGGCCGCTCACATTCAGGAAGATTTATTTTTTTTCATAGTGCAAACACACCACGCCTGAATCCGGGAAGGAGGTACTTGCCAGTAATTTCAGCCCTACCCGTTCCCTGATATTTTTAAACAGTGGAATGCCTTCGCCTATCAATACGGGGTTTACAAACAGCCAGAATTCATCTACCAGCTGGTGTTGCATCAGCGACTGCGTGGCGCCGGGGCTGCCAAACATGATGATTTCCTTGCCGGGCAGCTGTTTTAATGCACTTATTTTACCGGCGATGTCATCACTGATCACCGTGGTTTTGTCTTTCTTTAATCCCTTCAGCGTATTGGACAGCACAATTTTATCTACGTTGTTATACCACTGGGAATGTTCAATGTCATGCTTGCTTGGATTAGGATGGTCGGCGGCAGTGGGCCAGTAGCCGTCCATCAATTCGTAGGTAACCCTGCCATACAAGGCAGTATCTGCCTCGTTGGTACGTTGTGCGGCGAAATCAAATATTTCATCGCCAACACTGATCCAGTCCATTTCTCCGGCAGGTCCGGCAACAAAACCATCCAGGGAAACATGCATGAAGGAAACTATTCTTCTCATAATGATATGTTTTTAAGTACATCACAAACATACCGCGGAAATCGAATACGGATGTGGTGCAATTCTGACATTTATGGGGGAGATTCCGTCAGGGCATTTGCGGATCAAGTCCACCTCAAAGGTGTACATGAAGCGTACATGAAGCCTGTTTAAGGCATAAAACAACAAAGCCTCCCGGAGGGAGGCATTTGTTTATAGATTGTCAGTATTGCCTAAAGTAATTTCAGCACCTCTTCTCCCATAGCATTGGTATTCAGTATTTTATCGGCTGGCGTTTGCTTGTCGGCAATATCCCTGGTGCGGAAGCCGGCTTTCAATACACCGTCAACAGCGTTGATCACGGCTTCTGACTCGGCCTTCATACCAAAGGAGATATCCAGTAACAACGCGGCGGATAAGATAGAGGCCAGCGGATTAGCGATGCCTTTACCGGTAATATCATGCGCGGAGCCATGAATGGGTTCGTACACGCCGGTACCATCGCCAATAGAGGCGGAGGCCAGCATCCCCATTGATCCGGCTATCTGCGAAGCTTCATCGGTAAGGATATCGCCAAACAGGTTGGCAGTTACCACCACATCGAAACGGCGCGGGTCCTTGATCAGCAACATAGCAGTGGCATCTACAAACTGGTGCTCCACTTCCACGTCAGGATATTCCAGGGCTACCTTCTGCACTACTTCCCGCCAGAGACGTGAAGTTTCAATTACGTTGGCCTTATCTACGGAGCAGAGTTTTTTTCTCCTGGTTCTCGCCGCGTCAAAAGCTTTGCGGGCAATGCGTTCTACTTCGTAGCGACTGTATTCCGCTATGTCGTAGGCAGTATCGCCGTTATTCTTTCTGCCTTTTTCACCAAAGTAAATATCGCCGGTCAGCTCACGGAAGAAGAGGATATCTGCGCCTTTTAATATTTCAGGTTTAATGCTGGATGCGCCCAGTAATTCATCAAATAATTTGATAGGACGGAGGTTGGCATACAGGCCCAGCTCTTTGCGCATCTTCAGCAGGCCCTGTTCAGGTCTTACTTTGGCAGAAGGGTCGTTATCATATTTAGGGTGACCCACCGCGCCAAACAGCACGGCGTCTGATTTACGCATCTTTTCCAGCGACTCGTCCGGCAACGGGTTACCGGTAGCTTCAATGGCTACGTGGCCTATCAGCGCTTCGTCGTAAGTAAAGGTGTGACCGAATTTTTCAGCAATCCTGTCCAATACTTTTTTACCTACTGCAGTTACTTCCTGTCCGATTCCATCACCCGGAACTATTAAAATATGTTTGGTAGCCATTCAGTTGTTATTGATAGTTTAGATTAGGTTCAGCATTTTTTGCGTGGCCTTAATGGCAGATACGGTCTGGTCGCTGTCCAGTCCCCGGGTCTTAAACTCTTTGTTGTTCAGCCTCCAGGTAATGATCGTTTCGCACAACGCATCGCTTTTACCGCCGGGAGGAATACGCACTGCGTAATCCGTCAGGGTAGGAAGCTCGCGCTTCAGCTTTTTGTATACCTTCTTCAGTGCATTCATAAAGGCGTCGTACTGGCCATCCCCCTGTGAATGTTCCTCGAATACTTCCCCATCAATGGAGATCTTCACGGTAACAGAAGGGTTCAGGTTTTTGGAGTGGGTAAGCACATAGTTTTCTACGGTCACCTTTTCCTCGATCCGGTTGCTGTCCAGCACATCAGAAATGATATAAGGCAGATCCGCCTGCGTGAGCACTTCTTTCCGGTCGCCCAGTTCAATGATCCGCTGCGTTACTTTCTTCAGATCAGGATCCGACAGTTTAATGCCCAGCTGTTGCAGGTTGTTTTCAATATTGGCTTTACCGCTGGTTTTGCCCAGTGCATATTTGCGGGTACGGCCAAATCGTTCCGGCATCAGGTCACTGAAGTACAGTTTATTCTTTTTGTCGCCGTCGGCATGGATACCGGCTGTTTGGGTAAATACATTTTCCCCAACAATCGGCTTATTCACCGGGATGCGGAACCCGGAAAAGGTTTCCACCAGTTTGCTCACGGTATACAACGAGGTTTCTGCCACGGCGGTTTTTACCTCCGGCAAAAAATCGTTCAATACGGCGATGGCGCTGGCCAGCGAAGCGTTACCGGCCCGTTCGCCCATACCGTTGATGGTAAGGTGAATGCCGTGCGCGCCTGCTTTTACGCCTTCCAGTACGTTGGCGGTACCAAGATCGTAATCGTTATGCGCATGAAAATCAAAATGACTTTTCGGGTAGCATTGCACGATGTCGGAAACAAATGCTTTCACTTCATCGGGCGTGAGCACACCGAGCGTATCCGGCAGCATGATCCTTTTTACAGGCACATTTTGCAGGAAGTCGAGGTACTGGAACACATACTCCCTGGAATGGCGCATACCATTGCTCCAGTCTTCCAGGTACACATTGCATTCCAGTCCTTTTTTATTAGCCAGTGCAACAACAGCGGCTACTTCTGCAAAATGTTCAGCAGGCTTTTTCTTTAACTGGTGGGTTAAATGATTGAGCGAGCCTTTAGTGAGCAGGTTCATTACTTTGGCGCCGGCTTTCAGCATCCATTCTACGGAAACGTCGCCATCCACAAATGTGAGTACTTCCACTTTATCCAGAAAGCCGTTCGCTTTGGCCCATTTGGTAATTGCCTTTACCGCAGTAAATTCACCCTCTGAAACACGGGCGGAGGCAATTTCAATCCTGTCCACTTTTACTTCTGTCAGTAAAAGCTGTGCAATGGTTAATTTTTCTGATGGCGAAAAAGATACTCCGCTGGTTTGTTCACCATCACGGAGGGTGGTGTCCATTATTTCAACGTGGCGCTGGGTCACTGGCATAATACTTATGGAATGTTTTTAGTACAGGCTCTTGCCGGCGAATGTGGTGATTTCGTCTTTCATGGCCTGCAGGTAGTCAATATCATCATAGCCATTCATCATGTTGTGCTTCTTATAGCTGTTGATGGCAAAGGACTCGCTTTCCCCGGTAGCCGGGATGGTGATGGTTTGCGCGTCCAGGTTGATTTCCAATTCCGCTTTGGGATCGGATTCTATCGCTGTGAATATTTTGTCGAGGAATTCAGGACTTACCTGTACGGGTAAGATGCCGATATTTAAAGAGTTGTTTTTGAAGATGTCGGCAAAGAAGCTGGACACTACACAACGGAACCCATAGTCGTAGATGGCCCACGCCGCATGTTCACGGCTGCTGCCGCTCCCAAAGTTTTTACCCGCTACCAGTATTTTACCGGAATAGATAGGGTTGTTTAAAACGAAGTCTTTTTTGGGTGTGCCGTCTGTTTCATAGCGCCAGTCGCGGAACAGGTTGTCGCCAAAGCCGGTGCGCTCTGTCGCTTTGAGGAATCGTGCAGGAATGATCTGGTCAGTGTCCACATTTTCGATGGGCATGGGTACTGCTGTACTCCTTAATATCGTGAATTTATCGTAAGCCATTTTTTGTTGATCGTTTATAAAATTTTGTAAGAAGGGCAATGATTAAGCAATCAGTTCTCTCGGATCGGTTACCACACCTGTTACAGCAGCAGCGGCGGCTACCAGCGGACTGGCCAGCATGGTCCTGGAACCTGGTCCCTGTCTGCCTTCAAAGTTCCTGTTGCTGGTGCTCACGGCGTATTTGCCGGCGGGCACTTTATCATCGTTCATCGCCAGGCAGGCAGAGCATCCGGGCTGACGCAGCTGGAAACCGGCTTCTGTCAGGATATCCAGGATACCTTCTTCTTTGATCTGCTGTTCTACGATGTGCGATCCCGGAACGATCCAGGCAGTTACATGGTCTGCTTTCTTTCTTCCTTTTACAATAGAAGCAAATGCACGGAAGTCTTCAATACGACCGTTGGTGCAGCTGCCAATAAATACATAATCTACTTTTTTACCCAGCATGGCTTCTTCCTCGTGGAAGCCCATGTACTGCAATGATTTTTCGTAGCTGGTTTTGCTGTCGCCGGCCAGCGCAGAAGGAATATGTTTGGTAATGCCCATGCCCATACCTGGATTGGTACCGTAGGTGATCATCGGCTCAATATCCGCTGCGTCAAAAGTATACTCCTTGTCAAACGTGGCGCCTTCGTCGGTACGCAGCGTTTTCCAGTAAGCCAGCGCAGTGTCCCATGCGGCTCCTTTTGGCGCTTTCTCACGTCCATTGATGTAATTGTAGGTGGTTTCGTCCGGGGCAATAATGCCACCGCGCGCACCCATCTCAATACTCATATTACAAACGGTCATACGACCTTCCATGCTCATGTTTTCAAAAACATCACCGGCATATTCCACAAAGTAGCCCGTAGCACCGGCTGCCGTGAGTTTGGATATAATGTAGAGGGTTACGTCTTTCGGCGTAATACCTTTCCCCAGTTTACCCGTTACGTTGATGCGCATTTTCTTTGGCTTCGGCTGCATAATGCACTGGGAGGTGAGTACCATCTCTACTTCAGAAGTACCTATACCAAATGCAATAGCTCCAAAAGCGCCATGGGTGGAGGTGTGGGAGTCTCCACATACAATGGTCATACCCGGCAGGGTAATACCATTTTCCGGACCTACCACATGCACAATACCATTTTTTGGATTGCCTAATCCCCAGTGGGAAATGCCATACTTGTTGGAATTGGTTTCCAGGGCTTTCAACTGGTTGGCGGAAAGCGGATCCTGCACCGGTAAATGCTGGTTAATCGTTGGCGTATTGTGATCAGCTGTGGCAAAGGTCTTTTCAGGAAACATTACCTTTAAACCCCTGTTTTCCATTCCAAGAAAAGCCACAGGGCTGGTTACTTCATGAATAAAGTGGCGGTCGATAAAAAATACATCCGGACCATCTTCAATTTTCCTCACAACATGTGAATCCCATACTTTGTCAAATAAGGTAGCGGGTTTATTGCTCATTTTTTAAAATTTTAAAAGTAGCTACTTGATTGTTCAAATTTATTCATAAAATCTATTTTATTTCAATATTTTTTCTAACAATAAGCAGGAAAAGAGGGCGAAACAGCAGGTAGGACGGGCGTTTGAGCCTGTTTTACAATGTATTGGGTTGATAGTCAGTTATTTGTAATTTTTTGAGGTGGGACTTGGAAACCACCTTATTTTGGGTAAATGCGTACGATTAGTAATATGTGAAGGAGATATATACTGTGGAAAAACATAATGTGTCCGGTAGAATGATTCAACTCGTTTTCCGGTAATTAAAGATCGCCCATCCGTTTAACAGCACTGCAAACAGGATAAGATACAACAGCTCCATCTGCACATCGGCAAAACCACTGCCTTTCAGTACAATCATCCGGATTACCTTGATGAAATGTGTCACCGGGGTTAAATTGGCGATCACCTTTGCCCAGGGCGGCATACTGTCTACCGCGGTGAATAGCCCGCTCATCAGCATAAAGATCATCATAAAAAAGAATGCCACAAACATCGCCTGCAACTGGTTATTGGTATAGGTAGATACCAGCAGCCCGAAGCCCAGCAATGCTACCAGGTACACCGCGGCAAATACATACAACGTCACAAAACTCCCCACCGGCCGGATGCCGTATATTCCCCAGGCCACCAGCAAGCCAAGCGTAAACACAATCATGCCCACTACCCAGAAGGGAATCAGTTTTCCCAGAATAAACTGCCACTTTTGAATTGGCGTTACATTGATCTGCTCAATAGTGCCCACTTCTTTCTCCCGTACAATATTGAGGGCCGACATAAAGCCGCCAATCATCGTAAGCAGCAGCACCAGGATCGCCGGTACAATATAAAACCGGTATTCCGCCAGGGGATTAAACCAGTTGGAGTAGGTAATATCGATGATACCAGCCGCCGGCATCATGTTCCCGCCAATATTAACCGGGATATTCTTATTGAAGTCTGTAATCACCATCATGAGGTAATTGCCGCCAATAGCCGCTTTGGTGCCGTTAATCGCATCTACGGATACCCCTACACGTTGTTTCCCTTCCCTTATCAGGTTGCTTTCAAAATTTGGCGGAATCTCCAGCACTACATCGGCTTTTTCCCTTTCAATATAGGTGATGGCGCGCTGAAAGGAAGGCTCGGCAGCCACTATTTTAAAGTAACCGGAGGCGCCTATCTTGGCAATCAGCTGCCGGGAATAGGAACTGTGATCATTGTCCACCACCGCAAGGTTTACGCTCTTCACATCAAAGTTCATCGCCAGGGGAAGAATGATCAGTTGTATGACAGGCATCGCAAACATCATCGCCAGGATCGTTTTATCCCGGAAGATCTGCCTGAACTCCTTTTTTAATAAATAACCCAGCACTTTCATGATAACCGCGTTTTAAAATTTTTAAGCGCAATAGTGAGCAGCACGGTGGTCATACCCAACAGCACCAGTGTTTCTTTCCAGACATATTTAAACCCAAGTCCTTTCAGCATCACCGATTTAACAATCAGGAAATACCAGCGGGAGGGAATAATATTGGAGATGAGCTGGAAAACCTTTGGCATATTTTCTATCGGGAACATAAAACCTGTAAAGATCATCGTGGGAATCATCAGCCCCATCATGGATAAAAGCAAAGCCGTTTGCTGCGAGTTGGTCGTATTGGAAATCATCAATCCGAACGATAAACAGGTAATGATAAACAACATGCTTTCCATAAACAGCAGCAGGATACTGCCTTTGATGCCCACATCCAGCACAAACACCGCCAGCACCAGGATCAGGGTAAAATTCAACAGCGACAGCACCAGGTAGGGAATGGCTTTGGCAATAAGCACCATCAGTGGTTTAAAAGGAGATACCAGTAATATTTCCATGGTGCCTAGTTCTTTTTCGCGCACTACGGATACAGAGGTGAGCGCGGTGCATACAATCATCAGCACCAGGGCCATCACGCCGGGAATAAAATTCAGGGAGCCATTGCCTTCTTCGTTATACAGCATTCTCGATTCCGGAACAATGACATAAGGCAGTTGTTGCGAGGGACTGATCTCCTGCTGGTAAGCTGTGGTGATAGCAGTGATATAGTTTACCACGGTTTTGGCGGTATTGGGATCGGACCCATCTGCAATAATTTGCAGCTGCGCTTTGCCACCGTGCCGGAGGTCGTTGCCAAAACCGGCAGGGAAAATGAGCGCGCATTTTGTGGTACCTTTTTTAAAGGAATCTTCTATATCGTTATAATCGATAGATGATTCACTGACGATAAAGTAGGAAGATGATTTTATTTTATGGATTAGCTGTTGTGAATTAGCATCCCGGGAATGATCAATCACCATCAGCGTAATATCTTTCACCTCACTGGTCAGTGCAAAACCAAACAGCATAATCTGCGCTACCGGCAAGCCAAACATGATCAGTAAGGTCCGTTTGTCGCGGAATACATGGAAAAATTCCTTCCGGATAAAAACAAGAAGCTGTTTCATAAAAATGTTTTAGTCGCCCGACCTTTTGGCCCCACGGGCCAACCGGTAAAATACTTCGTCCATATTTTCTGCCTTAAACTGCGCTTTCAGGTTAGCAGGAGAATCCAATGCCTCTATCTTTCCATCCACCATAATGGTAACACGGTTACAATACTCCGCTTCATCCATATAGTGGGTGGTTACAAAGATGGTAATGCCACTTGCCGCCGCTTCATAGATCATGTCCCAGAACTGCCGCCTGGTAACAGGATCCACGCCACCGGTGGGTTCATCCAGGAACACAATCCGCGGCTGATGAAAGATGGCTACTGAAAACGCCAGCTTTTGTTTCCAGCCTAACGGTAGCGCACCTACGAGTTTTTTTGCTTCAGCGGTGAGCCCCAGCTTTTGGATCAGGTTATCGCTTCTTCTACGGATTTCGGTGGAGGAAACCCCATACACGCCGCCAAAGAATTCAATGTTTTCCACTACCGTCAGGTTTTCATACAGGGAAAATTTCTGGCTCATGTAACCGATATTCTTCTTGATGGATTCTGTTTGCTTATATACGTCAAAACCGGCTACGGTAGCCTCGCCGGAAGTAGGGTGGGAGAGGCCGCAGAGAATCCTCATGGCAGTAGTTTTGCCTGCTCCGTTGGCGCCCAGGAACCCGAAGACCTCTCCTTTGTTTACTTCAAAAGAAATCTTATTGACGGCATAAAAGTCGCCAAACCGCTTCGTGAGATCCTTGCATACAATCACTTTTTCTTCCATGATACCCTGTTTTAGGCCTGGTTCATTAACCGGATAAAGCTATCCTCAATGCCCGGGTGAATTAATTTTATGGCTACGTGTGTATGTCCCCGTTGGGTGATGTTACGCTGCAATGCCTCTATATCAGCGCCGGCGTCTTTCAGCGTAATATGAATGTATTCCCCGAAAGCAAAGCTGCTGTCCACTTCCGGCATGCTGCGCAGTTCCGTCAGCAAGTGATAGATATTGTCCGCCTTGATGGCATAGAGTTTCACCGGGAATCTGGACATGATATTATCGGGCGTATCTACCAACATGATCTTACCATTTTGTATCAGTGCAATCCTTTCACAAAGCACGGCTTCGTCCATGTAAGGAGTAGACACCACGATGGTGATGCCTTGTTGCTTCAGGTACTTCAGCATGTCCCAGAACTCTTTCCTGGATACTACATCCACGCCGGTGGTAGGTTCATCAAGGAATAATACTTCCGGTTTGTGGATCAGCGCGCAACACAATGCCAGCTTTTGTTTCATACCTCCGCTGAGCTTTCCGGCCCTGCGATCGCTGAAGGGTTTTATCTGTTCGTAGATATCCTTAATGAGTTCGTAGTTATCTTCAATCGTGCTCCCGAAGAGGGTGGCAAAGAAATCGAGATTCTCTTTTACGGTCAGGTCCTGGTACAGGGAAAATTTCCCCGGCATATACCCAATCCTGTTACGTATTTCTCTATAGTCTTTTACGCAATCATAGCCGCGCACGGTGGCCGTACCTTTGTCGGGCAGCAACAAGGTAGTGAGGATGCGGAAGACGGATGTTTTGCCGGCGCCATCAGGCCCTATCAGGCCAAACAGTTCACCTTCCTCCACCTGCAGTGAAATATCATCCACTGCCAGCACCTTACCCTTGTCGTAAGTTTTGGTGATATGGTCCAGTGTTACTGCGCTCATTTGGATGCTTTATTAATCAGCATTTCACCATACATACCTATTTTCAGATAGCCGTCATTTTTTACCCTTACCTTGATGGCATACACCAGGTTAGCCCGTTCATTTTTTGTTTGAATGGTTTTAGGGGTAAATTCAGATTTATCGGAGATCCAGGTAATTTCACCGGTATATGATTTATAGTTCTTTTGACCCTGGTCAATGCGCGCCTCTACCTGTTGTCCCAGTTTAATTTGCGGAAGCGTAACGCCGGTTACATAAGCCTTCAGGTAAAGGGTATCGATATTGGCGACTTTGTACAGCGGTTTACCGACGGTGGCCATTTCCCCCTGCAGCGCATATTTCAGCAGTACTACACCACTCACCGGGTTAATGATCTGTCCTTTATGGATCTGTTCTGCATATTGGGCCAGTGATTTTTCCAGCGGGGCTTTTTCACTGAGTATGCTGCGGTTCTGGGTAGACGTATTGGAGTTGTTGAGCTTCAGTTGTTGCCGGGTCACGCTGATTTGCCGTTCCAGCTGCACAATGAGGGCATTGATATCATCCAGTTGTTTCTGTGTGGCGGCGTCGCTTTTTACCAGGTTCTCCGTGCGTGTTCTTTCCCGGTATTGTTGTTGCAGCTGTGCTTCCTGCACCAGCAGCTGCCTGCGCACCAGTTCTGTTTGCGGCACCGGGTCCTGGGTTTTTTCTTTCAGCGCATTGATAGATGCCTGCACCTGTTCCCTTTGAAGGGTGGGGATGGTTACGTCAATTTGTCCAACGGTTTGCCCGGCAGTGAGCTTGTCGCCTTCTTTTATAACGAAGGACTGTATTTCACCGGTTTGTTCGGCAGATACGATCACTTCATCTGCTTCAAAGTTGCCGGACGCATCGAAATCGTTTTTGCCGCTTCCGCAGGCATTGATCATCATCACAACGGCTATACCAAGTATCATGTTGTATTTCATATGCAATAATTAATCAGTTCCCGGAGGTGTTTTTATAATTGTATTGAGCCTGTAATAATTGTATGCTGTGGAGGATACGTGATTGTTTCGCCAGGTTCTCCGCATTCAGCTGGGAGATGTAATCATGTACGGTGATAACGCCGTTGTCCAGCTGTGCCTGCGCGGATTTCCTGACAGAGGAGCGGAGCGTAATGGCGCTGTCATCCTGTTCTATCAGTGTGGCAAACTTATCAATATCCTGGTTTTGTTGCTGAAGGTTCATGCTGGTATTGAACAGGAAAGTTTCCTTGCTTACATCCAGGTTTTGCCGGTTGATGTCCAGCAGCTGCCGGTTGTTTTTCAGCGAGTAGAGGCTGCCTAAAGACCAGTTCAGGCGTACGCCACCCAGCCACCAGGTGCCGAATTTATTGTCGATAATATTCAGTGTGGGCCGTCCATAGGCGCCCTGGATAAAAGCGCTCAGTTTGGGAAGGTAGCCCGACTGCAATTGTTTTTCCTGTACGTCGAAGGCTTTTTTCTGAATATCATAGTAAGTAATTTCCGGTCGATGTATACCTTGTTGTGGCGTCACTGGTGCAGGCCATGCCAGGCGGGTGCTATCGTTCAGCGGCTGATGGATGAAAGCCGACAGCATTTTCATATAGGCTTTCCTGTTAGCGCTGAATTCAGTGGCGGCCATCTCGGTATTCATAATTTCCGCTTTCAGTTCATCCACATTGCTACGGTAGGCCACACCGTTGTTGAGCGCCGCCTGCATCTTATCCGTGGCGCTTTGCAGGTCAGCTTTCCTGAGCCCGTTTTGCTCCAGCTGTGCCTCCATCAGTAATATTCCGAAATAGAGTTGCGTAATCCGGTCGCGGATGGCGTAAAGGTTTACTTCCAGTTGCTGTTGCTGTATGGCTTCGTTGGCACGGCTGCTTTCCTTTTGCAGTTTGCTTACGCCGCCATCATAGATCTGCTGGGAGATCTCCGCCTGTATTTTATATTGGTCTTTGCTCAGCGAAGGGAATGTCACGCCGGGCAATGAAGGGATTGCCTCGCCAAAGTTGATGGTCTCCGACTGGTACGTTGCCTGTCCGCTTACGGTGAGTTGTGGTAAATACAACTTGCCCGCATTTTCCACCGAATACCTGCTGCTGCGTGCGATCAGGTCGTACTGCCTGATCAGCGGATAATTCTGGCGGGCCAGGGTATAGCACTCTTCAATGGTAAGGGTGGCAGGCGCCTGGCTCCATGCCCTGCCCACCGCAGGCCCCAATAATATGAAACAGCACAAAGCTTTAAATAAGTTCATAGTGCAATATTCAGTTTGAATTATTGTTTTGAAAAGTTGTTCAATTTCCGGGCAAAAAAAAGCAACTATTTCAGCATGCCTTTAATCCAGATGGGTATCAGCATTCTCCGTTCTTCCATCAGCGCGGTGAATTCTCCCGGTTTCACCACCTTGTTCCTTTCCAGTAAGGGCCTGGCCAGGAAAGGCATTACCACAAAGCCTATCAGGTTCATCATTAACTGTATCGGCTGGATGCTCAGCTTTCCTTCTTTATGCAGCGCCGCTAATTGTTTAAAGAAATGAGACTGGAAGATGGCATTTTTGCGGTTGTCTTTCAACAACTCATCCGTGCCGGCAAAAATCTCATTCACCATAAATAACGGGAAGTCTGGATTCACCAGCAACAGGTTAATATAATGATTAGCCACTTGTTCCACTTTCTGCTGCACGCTTAACTGTTCGTTATTAAGGATCAGCGTTACCGTGGTAATCAATTTCTCCACGATCTCTGCCATCACAAACTGGAACAACTTTTCCTTGCTGCGGAAATAATAATTGACAAGCGACAGGTTGATATCAGCCTCTGCTGCAATATCCCTTACTTTGGTAGCCTGGTAACCTTTCTTGGTAAATACAGTTCTGGCCGCGGCTTTAATCCGCTCTTCGGTGGAAGCATCCATATTTCCCTTCTTTTCACTTACCGCCATAGTCTGGTTTTGAGTTTAATATTTTACAAAGATAGTAAATTGAACAACTTTTCAAAACATTTGTTCAATTTTATGAAATAGTCATTTCTGAAGTTGTTTTGCAGTACCTTTAATCAGATCCTTACCTATATGAAGCTACCCGTTATACATGGTTATATTGACCGCCGCATCCTGGTGAATTTTACCGTGGACCCGGAAGCCGTTCAGTCGCTGTTGCCCGCACCTTTCCGTCCTAAAATTTACAAAGGCAAAGCCATTGCTGGTATCTGCCTGATCAGACTGAAACATATTAAGCCTAAAGGCTTGCCTGATTTTATGGGCATTTCCTCGGAAAATGGCGCCCATCGCATTGCAGTAGAGTGGGAGGAGAATGGTATTACGAAAGAAGGCGTTTATATCCCACGCAGGGATACCTCATCGAAGCTAAACGCCCTTGCCGGCGGACGACTGTTTCCCGGGAAACATCACCTGGCGGATTTTCACGTAAAAGAGGCCGGCGGGCATTTTCATATTGATTTTACCAGCTCAGATAAAACCTCTATCTCCATCGACGCGCGCAGCACCAGCGAGTTTCCCGCGACCTCTGTTTTTGAAACGCTGGAAAACGCCTCTGCATTTTTTGAAGGTGGCGCCGTTGGTTATTCTCCGAATAGTCAGCAGTCGCTCGACGGGCTAAAGTTACAAACCTATCAATGGAAAGTAAGCCCGTTGCAACTGCTGCACGTAGCTTCCAGTTTTTTTGAAAATACAACGGTGTTTAAGAAAGGAACGGTTGCATTTGACAACGCCCTTCTCATGACCCGAACCGAACACGAATGGCATACCCTTACCGGTTGTCCTCAACCATAGCCGTACATACCGGATAATAAACACATAACGGGAGGCGCCATTGCATTCCTTGAGAATGTTTTTTATTTTGTTTTTCGAACAATGTAAAACCCACTCAATCGGAATATAAATGGACTCACGCAGAGAATTTCTAAAAAAATCTTTATTACTATCCGGTGCAGCAGGCTTGTCAACCATGATGCCCGCATCCATTCAACGGGCACTGGCCATAGATCCTGCTCCCGGCAGCACTTTCCACGATGCGGAACATATTGTGATCCTCATGCAGGAGAATCGTTCGTTCGATCACTGCTTTGGTTCTTTACAGGGCGTCCGGGGTTTTAACGATCCGCGCGCCGTATGGTTGCCGGACGCAAAGCCGGTATGGTTTCAAACTAACGCCCAGGGTGATACCTACGCACCTTTCCGGCTGAATATCAAAGATACCAAAGCCACATGGATGGGAGCATTGCCCCACTCCAGGCCCAGCCAGGTAGATGCCTACAACAAAGGCCGCTACGATAAATGGCTCATCGCAAAAACACCCGGCAACAAGGAATATGCGGCCATGCCTTTAACAATGGGGTACTATACCCGTGAAGATCTTCCTTTCAACTACGCAATGGCAGATGCTTTCACGGTATGCGACCAGAACTTCTGCTCAGCCATGACCAGCACCACGCCCAACCGCTCCTTTTTCTGGACGGGCAAAATTGTACATGAAGTAGATGGACTGCCAAAAGCACATATCCGGAACGATGACTTCAGCTACGGGAAACTGCCGTGGAAAACATTCCCGGAATTACTGGAGGAAAATAATATCGCCTGGAAATTTTACCAGAATGAAATCAGCTGCGGTGGCGGATGGAAAGGAGAGGAAAGGGCATGGCTCGCAAATTTTGGCTGTAACCTGCTGGAATTTTTTGCGGCCTATAACGTGAAGTTCTCTGAACGGTATGTAAACGGATTATTGAAACAGGTGGAAACCCTGCCGGACGAAATCAATAAACTCCAGGAAGCCAGCCCTTCTTCGGATGCCGCCGCCGAAAAGATCCGCACCGATATCTCCAAAAAACAAGCGGTGCTGGACAATGCTACCCAGGAACTCCTGCAATGGAATAAAGAAAGCTATGAGAAATTAACGGATCAACAGAAATCGCTGTACCAACGCGCTTTTGTAGTGAATAAAAACGATCCCGCCTACCGGAGCGTAACAGCCGTAAATTATAAAGACGGCTCAAAGGAACGCACCATCACAGTGCCCGCCGGCGATGTACTCCACCAGTTCCGAAAAGATGTGAACGAAGGCGCATTGCCTCAGGTATCGTGGCTGGCAGGCCCGCAGAACTTCTCCGACCACCCCAGCGCCCCCTGGTATGGCGCCTGGTACGTATCCGAAATACTCGATATCCTCACACAAAAACCGGACGTCTGGAAGAAAACTATTTTCATTGTTACCTATGATGAAAATGATGGTTACTTCGATCATGTGGTGCCTTTCTCTATCTGCGATAACAATAAACCCGGTACTGGTAAATGCTCCGCCGGAATAGATACGGAGATAGAACAGGTGAGACTGGCGCATGAACTGAAACAGGGCATAAGTGAAAAGCAGGCCCGGGAAGCCCCGGTAGGACTGGGATTCAGGGTGCCTATGATGATTGCATCGCCCTGGAGCAGGGGAGGAAAGGTATGCTCACAGGTATTTGAGCATACTTCTACTTTACAATTCCTGGAAACATTTTTTAGTAAGAAGCTAAACAAACAGGTACACCTGGATAATATCAGTCAGTGGAGACGCACCATCAGCGGTGATCTTACCGCAGCCTTCAGTCCGTTTAATACCACCACACCAGCCAAACAGATTTTCCTGGACCAGCGCCGTGTAGTGGAAAATATTAATAACGCCCGTTTTAAATCAGCACCCGCAGGCTTTAAGAAGGTTACCGGTGAAGAGGTAAAAGCCTTTGCTAATGGCAACGGCACCACGATCTTACAACAGGAAAAAGGTACCCGCCCTTCCTGCGCATTGCCTTATGAACTGCTGGCGGATGGTCAGTGGAAAACCGGTGAGCAGTTGCTGACGCTGAAAATGAAAGCCGAGAAACAATTGTTCGGCGACCGGGCACATGGCGCGCCTTTTACTGTATACACCAACCTCCCTTACAAAGACGAACAAACCGGTGAAACAGAAACCGGAAGAACCTGGTCGTTTGCAGTGGCTGCCGGAGACACGATCACCTATGAGTGGCCCGCCAAAGCCTTTGCGGATAACCGTTATCAGCTGCACCTGCACGGCCCCAACGGATTCTACCGCGCGTTTGAAGGCTCCGCAAAACATCCGCAGCTGGACCTGGAGCTGGGTTATGAAATAAATGGCAAGCTGAAAAAGAAAGCAACCGGCAATCTTGTTTTACGTGTAGCCAATACAGGTAACAGTGCACGCGATTTCAGTATCACAGACAATGCCTACGGCGGAAAAGTGATCCAGCGGAATGTTGCCGCCGGCGCCACATTGGAATTAGTATTGCCATTGCAAAAAAGTCATGGCTGGTACGATTTCAGTGTACGTGCTGCTGGCTTTGATACTTTTAGTCAACGGTATGCAGGAAGAGTGGAAACAGGAGAAGAAGGGATAACAGATCCGTTTATGGGAAGAGTATAAAAAGAATCCGGGAGGATTTACAGGATGTGTAAGTCCTCCCGGAATATATTATTGCAATATTTCCTTTACAGGCTTGCCTACACAACCGCTTGGCATTTGTATATGCAGCATTGCAGCAAGGGTAGCGGCAATATCTGTCATATGTACGGTTTCATTGGAAGCGCCATGCTTTACATGCCATCCCATAAATACCAGTGGGATATGGATATCGAAAGGATTCCAGTTACCGTGGGTAGTGCCCTTCAGCGAACCTTCAAACCATCCTGGCTCAGGAATCACAATCACGGAACCGGTACGTTTACGGTTGTAGCCATTGATCGCCATGGTATTCAGCGGCTCCGGTAAAGGATTTGCGCCGATATTATCCAGGTCGGCGGCAAACTGGATACCCGGTTGTGCCTCAAAATACTTCACCGTTTCTTTCTTCACCGCATCATAGTCCAGTTTAGCTGCCGCAATTTTAGCTTTGTCGAAGCTTACGTGGTAGTTCATAAAAGAAGATACCAGTTTACTTACGCCAAAACGTGCATTCAGCGTGCTATCCAGGCCAGCTACCAGTTTCCTGCTTTCTGTCAGCCCGGAAGGCAGCTTATGCTCTTCCATGAATTTAATGGCATGCGCGGCGCCGTGGTCGGCAGTAAGGAACACGAGGTAATTACCTTTTCCTACACGCTGGTCCAGGTAAGTAAAAAAGGCCGACAGGTCTTTATCCAGTCGCAGGTAAGTATCTTCCACTTCAATGGAATTAGGACCATATTTATGGCCTACATAATCGGTGGAAGCGCAGTTAATAGTAAGGAAGTCGGTCACGGTATTATTGCCGAGGTCATACCCTTCAATGGCGGCTTTCGCAAAATCCAGTGTGAGCGTATTGCCACCGGGAGTGGATCTCAGGTTGCCCGGATCTTTTTTATAAGCATCTTTTAGTGCATGCGGAAAAACAGGGGCTTTTTCACCCGGGAAAGTACCTTCCCAGTCTACGTTGTCTTCACTGCTCTGCACATAAGTATTGATAGGATATAAAGTTTCCCATGGTTTAGACATTAACTGTTGGGGCTCTTTGCGGTCGTTAAAACGCTTTACCCACTCCGGCAGTTCTTTCATGTACCAGGTGCTGGTAATAAAGCTGCCGTTGGCTGTCGTCCAGCCAGAAGGCGCCATTGGGCGTATGTCCGGCAGGAAGAATAGAGGCGCGGTCTTTCAGTGATACGCCTACTACTTTAGAGCGGAAGTTGGTAGACAGTTTCAATTCATCTGTAATGGTGGAGGCCAGCAGGTTGCGCGGCGACATTTTGCCCGCAGCACTGCTACTGCCCACGGCTTGTACGGTAGTGTCTTCTGTGCAATACCATTTTCTGCCGGTAAGCTGATCGGGCCAGTCGTTGCCGGTGATACCATGAATAGCCGGCACACTGCCTGTATAAATGGTGCTGTGTCCCACGGCGGTAAAGGAGGGAAGGTGGCTGATAAAAGTGTTCTCACAGGAAAAACCGTCGCCCAGCATACGTTTGAAACCACCCGCTTCGTAACGGTCGTAGTAACGGTATAAGTAATCCCAGCGCATCTGGTCTACCACAATGCCTACTATCAACTTAGGCTTTTCATTCGATTGAGCTACTGCGGAGAGCCCCTGTAGCGCTGCGAACGCGCCCAGGAATGCAGTGGCAACAGATTTAGTCATTCCATTCATAATGCAGATTTTTTTCATTTCTTAGGTTCACACCCCAATTGGGAATCGACAAACGTAATAAAAAAATTATAAAAACCCTGCACCTTTTCGTTGAACGGAAAAGGATGGATCGCTTCCCGGAAAAGTAGCCGGTATCTTTTTAACAAGAGATATTTATTTGCGTTTTCTGAAAGATCCGCATCTTTGCATATCTTCCATGAGAAGAATACTATTTCATAATGTAGCAAGACAGATGATAAAGAGATACTTACTGGCAGGACTCCTTTTAAACAGCATATCCCTGCATGCACAAGAGCCCGTGGTAGCGGGCTACCTCGGAAGATTCGAAGGACAGTTTGCCCCCGTGTTGATTAACCAGCAAAAACAATGGCTGCATGTTTCCGGTGCAGTATTGGTAGATAAAACGGAAAACACGGGTTACTACAATACCGTAGTAGCCGTGAAGCACAACGCCTATGGCGCTATCAACAATGCCGGTAAGATCATTGCCCCTTTCAAATATGATGAGGTCACCCTGGCCGATGAGCAGGACAACAACGACTCCACAAAAAATTATTGCTTTGTAATTACCCGGCTCAATGGAAAATATGGCGCCGCAGATACACTCGGCAATATCATCTGCCCGCCTATATACGCCGAGGTAAGCGCGCTCACACCCCATGTACTGAAAATGAAGAAGGATGGACGCTGGGGATGGATAGATATTAAAACCGGTAAGGTATTACAGGAACCCATATACGAAGAAGCAGGTAAAAGCTATGCACTAAAAAACGCTATAGAAATTACCAAAGCAGGTAAAGTCGGACTGGCAGCGGAAGACGGCACCATCATCGTTCCGGCAGGATACGAATCGTTTGATTACCTCGGCGGCAACAGCACTTATTTTGGTTTTACTGCCAACGGTAAAACAGGCATCATGGATCAGAACGGAAAGGTGATTATTCCTGCTGTCTATGATAAATGCAAGCCCGGACCGGCTACCACGCTGTTTGCCGTAGAAAAAAACGGTAAAACCGGCCTCGTAGACGCGGGCGGTAAAACACTGCTCCCGTTTCAATACACGGGAACCGGTTTGACGGGCAATGTCATGAAAGTGAGCATAGGCGATAAATACGGGGTGGTAAATACCGAAGGCAAAGAGATCATTCCGCCGCGGTACAGCGACATTAAAGCGATTAATGCAGCAGGACAGGAAGTGTTTGACGGTGGCGTAATATCGGCGCCCGGGCAGGCAAAAGACCGGGTGTCGCCCGTGCCGGTAGTTTTCCTGGTAAGCGATGCCACTGGCACCGGCCTGTTTGATGCAAACGGGAAAAGCCTTCTGCCCCTTACATACAGCCGTATAACGCCGTTCTCCTGGCAAGACACTACCTTCCTGGCTGCGGAGAAAAATGGTAAAACTGGCGTCCTTGGAATGGATGGGAAAATAATCCTGCCAGTAGCCTATGATGGTTTGGTAAATGGCTTCGGCAGCGGATTTTCATATGTTGATGATAACGCAGGGGAGAGCAAAAAAGATTACCTGCCCATTGTAAAAGGAGAGAAGATAGGATTGGTTAATATTACGACCGGGAAAGAAATTATCCCCGCCCAGTACGAATGGCTGCAGTGGCAAAACAGCCGGATGCTGCTGCTCCGCAAAGGCGATACCACTTCCCTGGCAGATGTAACGGGAAAGATTCTCCGTGGCGGAAAACGGTATGGATTTTTTACTGCGGTGGACACCAACAGGATTGTAGAAATGCAATACAACGACGATGGCTCCAGCACCAGCCTGCTCACCGATCTCGCAGGCAATACGCTCTATACCAGCCAGCGCTGGGAGTTTAAAGAAAACCAGGTGTCGCGGCTGCTGATGCCGGAAAGCGAAAAGGGAAGCAATGCAAGATTCAATAACGGCCTGTTGAAATTATGGAGCAACGCCCGCAACAATGTATTTTTAGATCCCAACGGAAAAGAAGTGGTTTTTGATGGCTACAGCTTTGTGGGAGATTTCTGGAACGACCTGGCGCTGGCAGGAATCGACAGCACCCCGCAACATACCTTATACGGCATCATCAACCGCAGGAAAGAAATTATTTACCCGGTTACAGCCGACGATATTTATGCAATGAACAACCTGCTCGTGGTAAAAAAAGGAGACCGCAAAGGACTGATCACAAAGGAAGGTAAAACATTGCTCCCGGTGGCGTATGAGGAAATCGACGATATCTACGACGCGCCTTTTTTCAAGGTGTCACGCAATAACAAATATGGCGTAGCAGATAGCCTGGGTAAGATAATTTTACCGGTAGAATTTGATGATATCAGCTACCGGAAAGATGAGCGCCTGTTCCAGGTAACGCGCACCGGCAAGTACGGTATCGCAGATGCCTCCGGTAAAATGATCATTCCCGCTATCTATGATAATATGGACGTCAACCAGGGATATGACAAAAATATCTTTCCAATACTGGTACAGGAAGGCAAATGGTATTTTTATCTCGATGCGCAAGGGAAAGCATTTCCCTATAAATCACTGAAGAAAAAAGGATATGATGATTAAGGGTATAACAGGCAGGAATATACGTTTTTTACTGGCAGGTATTTTTTTGCTGGCGGCTCATAGCTTATTCGCACAGCAGGGATCCGCGTTTCATAATGGGTTTGCCCGTATGGAAGAATCCGGCAAAAGCTGGTATATAGATTCCACCGGCAAAAAAGCATTTGACCAGATCGTTGCCCTGTATCACCCCGTTGCAGATGAAGAAGCACTGCCTGAAGCACAGGAAACCATGCTCCTGGTAAGCAGCGCCGGCAAAACAGGCATTGTTGCCGGTAATGGAAAGTGGCTGCTGCCGCCAGTATATGATACCATCGAACTGAAATGGAAAACTTACCTGGTATTGCGTCAGCAAGGTAAAATGACTTATGCAGATACCGACGGGAAGCTGTTGCTGCCGCTGCAGTTTGAAGACGCTGGCATATTGGACGATACACACTTTGATGTGAAAACCGGCGGTAAATGGGGAATCTACAGCACCGCAGAAAACCGGTTGCTGATACCGGCCATGTATGAATCATTCGACTACTGCGGCGGATGCGGCAGGAAAGGAGATTACCTGTTTGCGCAGAAGAATAGTAAATGGGGCATCATCGATTTTAATAACAACGTCCTCATGCCCTTTGAATACGAACATGCACACGCTTTTATGCGCAGCGACAACTGGGTACAATGTTTCAAAAAACAGGGGCACGAAGTAACCATCAACCTGAAAACAAAAAAAGAATATACCGCACCGGAGTATACAGATATGACGATAACAGGTAACAGTTTGCTGAAAGCGCAAAAGAACGGGAAGTACGGACTGATTAACGAAGACGGCGTTACCATAGCCGATTTTATTTATGACGATATCACCGATGCTTATGGCGAAACAGAAAGAGGACCCTATCTCCAGATCACAAAAAATGGTAAAACAGGCATCCTGCGGGAAGATGGGAAGGTAATGATTGCCCCTGCATACGAAGGTGATATTACAGGATCCGGTGACTATTTTATTATCCGGGTGGATGGCAACTATAACCTGACAGATACCACCGGTAAGAAGTTACTGGCAAAAGATTATACCGAAATAACCTTCATGGATAAACGTTTTTCCGCCCCTCTCGTTAAGCTGAAGCAAAAAGCACTCTATGGTTTTTATAACCCGGTTAACAGGAAAGTAGTGGAACCTGCCTTCTTTGATATCGACAGGACCACAGTTACTGCCCCCGGCATAGAATTACTGGAAGTAAGTTACCAGGAGATGTATGGCTTGTATGATGCAGCAGGGGAGCAGGTGTTGCCCGTGGCGTATAAAAAACTGGATGACCTGGTACCCGGGCTGGTGGCGGTAAAGAAAGAAACCGGCACAGGTGTGTATGATATCAGGAAGAAAAAGATGCTGATCCCCGCAGTATATAACAGCATCAGCGTATCATCGGCAGACAGCAGTTTATTCCTGGCATCCCAAAGCACCCCGGAAGGCAGCTACAAAGAACTTTTCTTTAATCATAACGGCGTAAAGATGCCCGCACCTAAAGTGCCCATTGTCCCGGAAAAAAAGTCGCAGCTGCTGGAAAAGGAAACGGCTAACGGAGGATATCCGCTTTATGGTTATACCAATAGCACCGGCAAAGTAATAGTGCCGCCCATATACGATCGCCTGCTCGTGGAAAAGAACGGACGGGGATTCCTGGCGCAAACAGGCGGTAAATTTACCGTGTTGAATGAAGCCGGACAACCGGTAAGCAAACAGCTTTTTGATGATATAGCGCTGCAAGAAGTTCCCCGCTATGGCTCCACGGAAGTGCTGTACAGATTCCCGTTGCTTTGCAGAACAGGCGATACGTATCGGTATCTCACCGCTACGGGCAGTTTCCTGCCTGTTAAAGTGACCGGCATCGTTGCCTTCAGTGCGTACAGCCTGGATGGCATTCCCGAACTATAACAAGTATCCCGGAAAGGCTTTCACGAAGCCTTTCCGGGAAAAGATAACATTAGGTGTTTAACGCCAGTACATCATCCACACCCACTTCCGCAATAAAGTCGGGATCATGGGAAATGACCAGCAACGTACCTTTATACTCCCCGAAGATCTGCGTCAGTATCTTAATGTTTTGCAGATCCAGGTTGTTGGTGGGTTCATCGAGCAGGATCATGTCAGGCGCTTTGTCCTGTAAGGTCATGCTGCAGAGGGCCAGTCGCAGCATTTCACCGCCGCTCAGCACTGCGCACGACTTATCCCAGGTATCCGGGCCAAAAAGGAAATTCACCAGCACCGTTTTTACCATCGATACTTCCAGCAGGTTGCTGTTGTAAGACAATGCCTGCTGTAATACCGTTTTACTCCGGTCTATGAGCGTATAGTCCTGGTCCAGCAGCAAACTGCGCGTATCGGCGGTATACAGCTCGCCTGTTGACGGCGACAGCCTGCCCAGTATCAGTTGCAGCAAGGTGGACTTGCCGCTGCCGTTGGGCCCTGTAATGGCCAGCCGCTGGCCGCTGCGGATTGTAAAGGTGAGCGGTGTTTTCCAGAGCATATTTTCCGGAGATGATGATTTTGCCGGTTCATTTGATGGCGGGGGATCCGGCGCCGCGGGTTCCGGTTGTGCAGCAGGCCATCCGAAGTTTATATCGTTTGCCTGCACCAGCACTTTCCCTGTATGGAGGGTAGATTGCTCAAAATAGCCCTTCATCATGCGCTGGAGCTGTGTCATGGCAGAAAGTTCCTGCCAGCCTGCACGCAGTTCTTCTACTTTTTCAGTATGTACCTGTTTTAATTTTGAGGTAGATACTTCCGCATTATTTTTCCTCGCATTCAATAATATTTTAGGCAACCCTGCACTTTTGGTATGTTTCCGTGCCTGTGCATCGGCATGCTGCTTGCGCTCTATGGCCTCCTGGCGTTGCTTTTTGGCTTCTTTCAGTGTTTTCTCCTGGTGAGCCACCCGCTGTTGTAAGGCATCCGCTTCCAGTGTTTTTTGCGCGGCATAGAAATCGTAGTTGCCGCCATAAGTCTTTATGCCATTGGATTGCAGCTCCCAGATGGGTTCGCAGAGGCGTAGCAGCTGCCGGTCGTGGCTCACCATCAGCAACGTGCACGAGGTAGCGGCCATCCATTCGTATAGCTGTTCCCGTGCGTGGTAATCGAGGTGATTGGTGGGCTCGTCCAGCAACACAATGGATGGCTCAAAGATATCGATGCCGGCCAGGAACAGCCTTGTTTTTTCGCCGCCGCTGAGGGTGGACAAGGGCTGATCCGGTTGCAATGCACGAAGGCCCCATTTTTCAAAGGCAGTTTCACTGCGCGCGGCAATGTCCCAGTCGTCCCCGAGTATATCGTAAAGGTGCGGACTGGTGTCGCCCTGCAGGATTAATTCAAGGGCCTGGACCTTTTGCGCGGTGCCGGCGGCCTGCGCCACGGTAAGCGTGTTAAAGTGCCCGAAATGCTGCGGTACATAATAACAGGGCGCGGCAGTGCGGACGGTACCGGAAGACGCGGTTTCCTGGCCGGCAATGATCTTCAGCAAAGTAGATTTGCCCGCGCCGTTAGGACCCGCTATCGCTGCCCGGTAGCCTTTATGAAGCGTGAAACTGACATCCTGGAATAAATACTGCCCCGATGGAAGCTGGTAACTGAGTTGTTGTGCGCTGATAAGCATGTAAAATCGTTTTGAAATGAACAATGGCGACGGCAGGCGTCGGGTTAGCGGGTCGGGAAATGACAGTACGCATTTTCATGGCAGTAAAATTTAGTTGAATAAATCAGCGTATGCAGGAGCATCACTGTATGACGGTAAAAAATATATAAATGGGAAATGAAACACGCCAGAACGGCATGTATACAGGTATCAGCCTGCTATTGTATGTAGAGTATTGATCACATGGTTAAGCAAAGGTAAAAAAAAATTCTTAAATTTTAGGTGATATATCAGTGGTTTCTGACACTAGTATATAAAACCAGGCTCATATGCGTACTCATGAAGATCAATGGCTGGAAGAAATATACCGGAATACACTGCCACGGGTAGCAGGCATGATATACCGGATGGGCGGCCACCTGGAAATGGCCAAAGATATCTTCCAGGATGCTGTTATTATCTATCTTGAAAAACAACAGCAAAACAAACTACCTGCCGGGGTACCTGCGGAAGCATACATTACAGGGATCGCCAGGATTCTCGCTGTGCGGAAACTGAAACAATCCGGTCCGCATATTCCACTCGATGACATAGAGGGTGATATTGGCGTACCAGCAGATTATTATGCGCCGCCACCCGTGGCGAAACCGGTACTGGAATATGTAAAAGCCGCCGGGAAAAAATGTTTGCAGCTGCTGCACGCATTTTATTACGACCATCTTTCCATACCCGAAATAACAGCAGGCTTTAATTTTAAAACGGAACATTCTGCCAGCGTACAGAAATACAAATGCCTGGAAAAAATAAGGAAACAAATTAAACAATCAGATTATGCGGAAACAGTTAGCTGAAGCACGGGAAATTGAACAATACCTGCTGCGGGAAATGCCTGTTTCCTCCCGGCAGGTATTCCAGGCCAGGATGCTGGTGGCGCCGGCATTACGCGAAAAGGTGAAGTACCAGCGGAAAACAATGCAGCTTGTGCGCTGGCTTGCACGCGAAGAAAAACGGAACGAGCTGGATCAGCTCTTCCTGCGTCTCATGCAGGATACGGCCTTCAACAATTCTATCACTTCTATTTTTAAATAATATGGCATTCCTGGTTCCTACCGTAATCGACGGCGACAGCCGCGGTGCGTTTGATATATACAGCCTGTTGCTGAAAGAAAGGATTATTTTTCTCGGCACTGCCATCGACGACCAGGTGGCTAACCTGATAGTGGCGCAGTTACTGTACCTCGACAGTGAAAATCACCGCCCCATAAATATGTACATCAATAGTCCGGGCGGCGTTGTTTACGCAGGCATGGCTATTTATGATACCATGAAAATGCTGAAATCGCCGGTATCCACCATGGCAATGGGTTTCACCGGCAGCATGGGCACCATCATTCTTACGGCCGGCGCTACCGGTCAACGGTATGCCTTGCCCAATGCTACCATCCACATGCATCCGGCAAGCGGCGGCGCCAAAGGATATACGGAAGATGTGCGTATTGCTTTTAATGAACAGGGCAGGTTGCAGCAAAAACTTTTCCAGATCATCGCCATGCAATCCGGTCGCTCCGTGCAAGAAGTGGATCATGCCTTTCGCAATGATCATTTCATGGCCGCAGAAGAAGCCCGTGATTTCGGGCTGGTAGATGAAGTGCTGAACAGCGCTGCCGCACTGCCTGCGCTGGCATTCCGGCAGGAACTATTGCCATCCGCCGCCGAGCGCGCGGTATAAGAATACCACTGCCTGTAACTGCTGCAGGTGATCGTTGATCCTGTTCAGTTGCGCTGCTAAAAGGCTCTGTTGTGCATTCAATACTTCCGTGTAGTTGGCAAATCCATAACGCACCAGCTCCTGTGTATAGTCAACAGACAATTGCAGGTTCTGTAATTGCAGCCGCCGGGAGTTTCCTTTTTCCATGGCAGTCTGGTAAGAATATAATGCATTCGATACTTCCTGCCCGGCCGTTAATACGGCCGTACGGAATTCCAGCGCCGCCTGTTGCTGCTGCTCTTTCGCCACCTTCAGCCGGGTTTTATTTATGCCCTGGTTAAAAATAGGTTGTGTTAAACCCGCCGTCAGGTTGCTGATCCACGAGCCGGGACCGGTGAGAGACAAATAACTGGTATACCCACCAGAAGCGGAGATGGTGAGCGCCGGGTAAAAATAAGTACGCGCTACATTGGTCAATTCATAATAGTAACGCAGGTTATATTCCGCTGCCTGCACATCCGGCCGGTTGGCCAGCAGCTGTGCAGGTACACCGGTTTTCAGCAGCATGACTGGTCGCTGGTCGTCCATGCCGCTGCGGCTGATGGGGCCGGGAGGCCGGCCCAGCAAGAGGTTCAGCTGGTTCTCTGTTTCGCGGATCGACTGCTTTAAATCGGGGATCGTTACTTCTGCGGCATACCTGCTGGCTTCACTTTGCACCACGGCTGCCCCGGTAACCACATCGCCTTTTTTCAGTTCCTTCATCACCTCCACGGTCGCCTGCCAGTTCACAACGGTTTGTTGCGTTATTTTCAGTTGCTGATCCAGTGCGGTAAGGTTGTAGTAGTTGGTGGCAATACTGGCAATCAACCCGGTTTGCACGGCCCTTGCATTGGCGGATGCCTGCAGGAATGCCGCTAAACCCGCGCGCCTGCTGCTCCGCAGCTTACCCCAGATATCAGCTTCCCAGGTGGCTGCGAGCCCGGCATTATATTGCTGCGGTATAACGGTTCTGCCTGTACGCTGTTGATTAGAGGCGCCTGCATAACCGGCGCTCACATCACCATTAACGGCAGGATACAATGCCTGCCTGCTTTGCGAGTAACTGGCTTCTGCCTGCCGCATGCGCGACCATGCCACCTGGAGGTCGAGGTTGTGCTGAATACCCGTGTCAATAAGCTGCTGCAACAGCGAGTCCGTGAAAATTTCTTTCCAGTGAACGGTAGCGAGACTGTTGGTATCCGTTGTATGAATATCCCGGTACAGGTTATTGTCTGTAATGCCCGGCGATTGGTATGGCTTCGTGATGCCACAGGCAGTAACGAATCCTGCCAGGACTACAAAAAGAAAAATATATATACTGTTACGACCATTCATATGACCTGTTTTGAGATCTGCCTGCGGCAGGATTTTTTTAAGATGCCGGTGCTGTTACCGGCGGCTGCGTTTCTTCCTCATCATCTTCCTCCGGTGCACGTTTTATTTTTTCCTGTAAAGCCTGGAAGATGATAAACAGCGTAGGCGTAATAAATATACCGAAGACTGTTCCCACCAGCATCCCGCCCACAGCGCCTGTTCCGATAGACCGGTTTCCATTGGCGCCCGCGCCGGTGGCCAGCATCAACGGGATAAGGCCAAGGATAAAGGCGAAGGATGTCATCAGGATGGGCCGCAGCCTGGCCTGCGCGCCGCTCACCGCCGCTTCCGCAATACTCATCCCGCTGCGCCGCCTTTCTGCTGCATATTCTACAATCAGGATCGCATTTTTTGCGAGCAATCCTATCAGCATGATCAGCGTGATCTGTACATAAATGTTGTTGCTCACACCAAATAGCTGCGCAAACAGGAAGGCCCCGAAAATGCCCACCGGTATCGCCAGCAGGATCGCAAAAGGCAAGAGGTAACTTTCATACTGCGCACTGAGCAACAGGTATACGAAAATGAGACAGAGCAGGAAAATGAAAATAGTTTGACTGCTCCCTGCCAACTCTTCCCTGCTCAGGCCCGAAAACTCAAACCCAAAGCCCGTTGGCAACGTTTCCGCTGCCGACTCCCTGATAGCGGCAATAGATTGGCCGGAGCTGAACCCGGCATTGGGTGTTCCATTAACACTGATGGAGTTGAACAGGTTAAACCGTGTAATAGCTTGCGGACCGTAGGTTTGCGAGAGACTCACAAACTCCGTGATCGGCACCATTACCCCCTCGCCGGTACGTACAAACACAGCGTTCAGGCTTTCTTCCGTGAGCCTGAATTCCGGCGAAGCCTGCACCATTACGCGGTACTGCTGACCAAACTGGTTGAAGTTGGAAGCATAAATACCGCCAAAATATCCCTGCATGGCGTTGGTGATATCTGTTACATTCAGCCCCGCATCTTTTATTTTCGGCACATTTACGTTCATTAAATATTGCGGGAAATTAGGATTGAAAGAAGTGGTGGCAAACTGTATTTCCGGCCGTTGGGTTAATACAGAGAGGAAGTCTTTGCTTACTTTATAAAAGTGCGCAATGTCGCCGCCGGTTTTATCCTGCAACTGAAAAGCAAACCCGTTGGATGCGCCAAAACCCTGGATGGTACCGGGCGCAAAAAACTTAATCTCCGCTTCGGTCATGTCCGCCGTTTTCTTATTCAGTTCCTTAATAATTTGCTGGATATTCCGCTTGCGCTGATCCCAGGGAGTGAGCCGCATCACTACCATTGCATAGTTACTGCCGGTACCGGACAATTGCCCGCGTCCTGTAACCGCCAGCACGTTATTGATTTCCGGTATCGTGGCTGCGATCTTTTCGATTTTGCGCGTCACAATATCGGTGCGCTCCAGCGAGGCATCCGGTGGCAAACTGATGTTACAGTTAATCGTACCCAGATCTTCTTCCGGCACAAAAGCCGTAGGCGTCATCCTGGCAAGGATTACCAGCCCCGCACAGAAGCTAAGCAACACCATCACCGGTATCCATTTCCGTTTGCTGAAGAAGCGCAAGGTATTGGTATAACGTTTTGTTAACCGTTCAAAAGCCACATTGAACGCATGATAGAAACGCTGAAGGAAGTTCATTTTCGTATGTTCCTTCCCGTGAGGTTTCAGGAAAATAGCACAGAGCGCAGGACTGAGCGTAAGTGCGTTAATCGCTGAAAGCACAATGGCAATGGCCAGTGTGAGCCCGAATTGTTTGTAGAAAATGCCGGAAGATCCGCCGATAAAACTAACCGGGATAAATACGGCTGACATGACCAGTGTAATGGACACAATTGCGCCGGATATTTCATCCAGTGCATCAATACTCGCTTTGCGGGCGGATTTATAGCCGGTATCCAGGCGGGCATGCACAGCCTCTACAATTACGATGGCATCATCCACCACTATACCTATGGCCAGGATAAGGGCAAATAAAGTAAGCAGGTTAATAGTGAATCCAAACAGCTTGAGAAAGAAAAAAGTTCCTATAATGGCTACCGGAACCGATATCGCCGGTATCAGCGTTGAGCGGAAGTCCTGCAGGAAAATAAACACCACCACAAACACCAGTATAAATGCTTCCACCAGCGTATGCAATACTTTATCGATAGAGGCGGTGAGGAAGTCGTCCACATTTTGCAGCACCACATATTTCACACCTTTGGGAAATGTTTTGGAAGCTTCTTCCATTACCTTCAAGGTTTCGCGGATCACATCGCGGGCATTGGAGCCGGCCACCTGTGCTACGCTTACGGAAACAGCGGGATAGCCGTTGGTACGGGTACTGTTGAAATAGCTGAGGGCGCCCAGCTCAATGCGGGCCACATCCCTCATCCGTAGCAAACGGCTGCGCAGGTTGGAGCGCAATACAATGTTGCCAAACTGGGTGGTATCTATGAGCGTGCCCGGATACCTGATCACATACTGGAACGATTGTCCGCCGCTTTCCCCAAACTGGCCGGGAGCGGCCTGTATATTCTGTTCAGCCAGCGCGGCAGTGATATCAGCGGGTATCAGCCCGTAGGAAGCCATCGCCTGCGTATTGAGCCAGATCCGCATGGAGTAATCCATGTTACCGGAGGCGGAGGCATCGCCCACACCGGGGATACGTTTGATCACCGGGGTGATATTAATATCAGTATAATTTTGCAGGAAGGTTTGATCGAAAGATGGATTGGTACTGTAAACAGAAAAGATGAGCAGGTTACTGGTCTGTTTCTTTTGCACAGTAACGCCGGAGCGGGTTACTTCCTGCGGCAGCAGCGGTGTGGCACGGGCCACGGCATTCTGCACGTTCACTGCGGCCATATTGGGATCGCTGCCAATTTTAAAGCTAACGGTAATATTCGCTGAGCCATCGTTACCTGCTGTAGAGGTAATATAGTCCATGTTCTCCACGCCATTGATCTGTTGTTCCAGCGGTACTACCACGCTTTTCAGCACCACGTCCGCATTGGCGCCGCTGTAGGACGTTTGCACCTGTATGGTGGGCGGGGCAATGTCAGGATACTGGGAGATAGGCAGTGACACCAACCCCAGTATGCCCAGTGTGACAATAATGATAGACACTACTGTTGATAATACCGGCCGCTCTATAAATCTTTTTAACATGATATTGTTTTAAATGGATCAGAGACTGTTGTAAACACTGTCTGCGTTTACCAGGCGTGGCTTGATCACCAGGTCTTCCCGGAGGTTACTGATCCCGTCTACCACTATTTTATCGCCTGCTTTCACGCCATGCTGCACTACAAACGACTGACCGGCAGCGCTGGCATTGGAGCCTATGTCTACTGATTTTACTTTGTTATCTGCATCCAGTACATACACGAACAGTTTACCCTGGATCTGGAAGGTGGCCTTTTGCGGTACCAGCAGTGCGGTATCTATCAGCTGGGGGATCCTTACAATGGCGCTGCTGCCGCTGCGTACCAACCCATCCGGATTGGAAAAGGTGGCCCTCATATTGAGCGCACCGGTGGAGGGGTTGATTAAACCGCTGGCAGTTTCCACGCGCCCTTTGCGGGGCAGCACAATGCCATTGGCCAGCACCAATGTTACCGGTGGCAGGGTAGCCAGCTTTTCCTGCATGGTGGCGCCTTTTGAGGCGAGGAAGAAATCCAGTCCCTGTCTTTCGTTAATCGAAAAATAGGCGTAGATCTGGGTAATATTGGAAACGGTGGTCAGCGGGTTGGCGGTGGTGCTGCTCACCAGGCTGCCTATTTTATAAGGCAGGATGCCTACCACGCCGTCGGCCGGACTGTAAATAGTGGTGTAGCTTAAATTGGTTTTGGCGTTGTTAAACGCCGCCTGGGCCTGTGCCAGCGCTGCCTGCTTGGACTGCAGGTTATACGCCGCAGCTTCCAGTTCATAGGCGCTGATGATATCCTTTTCCACCAGGGGCTTTACCTTGTTAAGCTGCATCTGTGCGGCATTTACATCTGCCACCGCTATTTTGATATTGGCCTGGGCAGTGTTTACATTCTGCTCGTATTGCGGGGCGCTGATACGGAACAACAGCTGTCCCTTTTTAACAGTAGCACCTTCGTCGATGTAGATGGCATCCACATATCCATCTATCTTTGGCCGGATCTCAATATTCTGGATACCCTGTATGGTAGCGGGATAGTCGGCATTGATAGTAGCGTTTTTAGGTTGCAGTACAATCACAGGGTAAGGCTTTACAGCGGTTTGTGTGTTCCCTTGTTTCTTGTTTTTACAGGCACATAACAGCAACAGCAGGAGCGCAATGGTAGATCTACTCATAGCATTTTACAGTTCATTTAAATAATACAGACAGCAATCAGGTACTATGAGTAACTATCCGTTCAATTGTATTGTTCAAAAAACGGCGATAATTATCCGGTAGCTGGCTACGGGGTATTAGACGGTGGTAAGGCTAATTAGTTTATTATGACAATGTTAACTACTGTTAAAGCCGCGCAGGCGCCACTGTGTGGAATAAAAAAAACAGGAATAACGCTAAGATTCCGGTGCTTTCCTGCTTTATGTCTTCATATACCAACTATCTAAAGTTAATTTATGAAAATAGGGATGTTAATAGGAGCACTGGCATTGCCGGCCATGACCTTTGCACAGCAGGCATACACACTGAAAGGTAAAGTGGGGCAGGTGGAACCCGGCGCCAAAGCTTATCTCGACCGGCGCGTGAACGGGGAAACCTTCCTCGACTCGGCTGTTATCAAAAATGGCATGTTTGAATTTAAAGGCACGCTGAAATCGCCCTACCTGGCGATGCTGATGGTGGATCATAAAGGCACCGGTAACCACGGGCCGGACATGGACCGCCGCCTGCTTTACCTGGATAATACCACTTTTACCATTGCCGGCAGCGATAATATCAGCGATGCGGTGATCACCGGTTCCCCGGTAAATAAAGAACACGACCGTTACAAATTGTTTATTTCAGCCTATGATACTGCTATGGCAGGTATCAACAAGGATTTTGGAGCGGCTACCGAAGCGCAAAGAAATGATACCGCTTTCACCAATAACCTGAATACCCGCTTCCATGCTGCCATTGCTGAAAAGAAAGCTTTACAGCGCAGGTTTATCAGCGAAAATCCTAATTCCTTTTTCAGCATTGTAGCGCTGAAAGAGCTGGCGGTGATGAATAATATGAACCTGAAGGAGTTAACGCCGATGTACAATGGTCTCACGGCTGCGCTGAAGAAAAGCCCCGCCGGCCAGGAGTTTTACCAATCGATGGAAACTGAAAAGGCATTAGGCATCGGAGCGCCTGCGCCGGACTTCACCCAGAATGATATCAACGACAAGCCCGTGAAGTTATCCGACTTCAAGGGTAAATATGTGTTACTGGACTTCTGGGCTTCCTGGTGTGGACCCTGCCGTGCAGAAAATCCTAATGTAGTGGCTGCCTATAAGAAGTTCCATGATAAAAACTTCGTGGTGCTGAGCGTATCGCTGGATCAGCCGGGGAAGAAGGCTGCCTGGCTGGGCGCCATTGAAAAAGACGGTTTGCAGGACTTTGTGCATGTATCCGATCTTAAATACTGGGATAACGCGGTAGCGCGCCAGTATGGTGTTCGGGGTGTACCTACCAATTACCTGATTGCGCCGGACGGTAAAATTATTGCAAAAAACCTCCGTGGCGAGCAATTGGATAAACAACTGACGGGACTAATTATCAACAAATAAAAGAAATGCTGTCCTATACCTGTCACAATGCAACAGCCGGTTCAGTGGAGTGAACCGGCTGCTTTATTTCTTTTAAACGGGAATCAGCCTTTCTGGGCATAGTCATAATTAATCAGCCAGGACACGCCATACTGATCGGTTAACATGCCAAAATAGGCATTCCAGGGAGCCTTGTTCATTGGCATGGTGGGCTGGCCGCCTTCCGACAAACCTTTAAACAATTTGTCTGCTTCCGCTTCACTTTCTGCCGCAATAGCCACAAAGAAAAGGTCGCCCAGGGTCCCTTTGCCATATGCGCCGGGCCTGTCGCTGCCAAACAGGAAAGAATCTTTACCGAGTGGTAGCGCCACGTGCATCACCTTATTTTCTTCGCCTTCCGCGCAATGCGCCATCTCTCCAAAGCGGGTGAATGTCTGGAATTCTTTGCCAAAAACAGCTTTGTAAAAATTAAAAGCCTCTTCACAATTGCCGTTGAAATTCAGGTAAGGATTAACTGCTGCCATGTTTTTATTTTTTATTTGTGTTTAATAAGATACCATAAAGTTAAGTTGCTGCTGTAAAGAAAGAGGTGGCCGGATACGACAATAAAAGGGGCAGTTGCGCCAATTTGTTATTCCCATTTGAACGACCGGATCGATAACCCGGCAATAAGTATACCCCATACGATCAGGCCCGCGAGTTGCAGCGGTATCTGCCAGATATGCAAACCTTCAAAGGCAATTTTGCGTAACCCGTCTACAAAAAAAGTTAGTGGCAACAATTCACAAAAAGTGCGCAACCATACCGGGTAATTATCTATCGGGAAAAATAATCCGCAAAGTAATATCTGTGGCACGGTAAGCGTATTAGCCACCGGCGCAATGGAGCTTTCATTGCGGATAATGCCGCTGATAATAAAACCGATGCCCATAAAAATCACCAATCCAAAAACAGAGAGCAGCAGCATTTCCATAAAGGTGAGGAGCCCGTTTACCAACGTAAACTGAAATGCAAAGTATCCCAGCGCAGTAATGATAATAAAGCAGATGACCTGGAATAATAAGCGGCTGAGCATTTCACCCAACAAGATGGCCGCACGGCTCACCGGCGTTACGTATATGCGTTTCAGTACCAGCGTATGCCGGAGGTTAAACAGGAGGAACGCAGAGCTGAATACGCCTGCCATGAGTAAAGAAAAGCCAAGTTGTCCCGGTAAAATAAAATCTATCTGGCGGTATACCCGTCCGGGTATATTCACCACCTGTATGGATGCCGGCGCCGGCTGATCCGGCAGTATGCGTTGGTTTACTTTGCTGGCCGCTTCCTGCAGCGCTGCCTGGATCAGCGGCATTTTATCCGCTACGGCGCTGCTTCCCAGCAGGTCTGTCCGGAACTGCGGCAGGCCGTTTACCACGGTGGGCGCATGAAGATAAAGCACGGCGGCGATCCTTCCTTTTTTCAGATCCGACAGCATCGCAGCAGAATCGCTGCCATAGGAGAGGTCGAAGATAGGGATGGCTTTAATGGCCGAATACATGGGATTGGCGCTGTCGCTGTGCGGCGATAGCCGGATCTTTACTTTTACAGCGGTGCTATCTACCATGGCGCCAAAAACCGTAACGAAAATAACGGGGAACAGGAGGGCAAATACAACGGAAGTAGGGCTTCGGAGCGTAGCAATAAGACTGGCTTTTGCCATCACCAATGCTGCTTTAAACTGACTGTACTTCTTTGCCATAAGCGGGTTGTTACCAGATAAAAGGAAGTAATGCTTTCCGGTTGGCCGGGTATTCCGGGAATTGTTGCTGATACCAGCGGTGGTTGGCCATTGCACGGGGTACCAGGTTGGCGCAGGTCCAGATAAAAAAGGCCAGCGCCGGCAGGCTCCAGGTAAGCAATGCAAAGCCTCCCCATTCAATAATTTCCCCCGCCAGGTTAGGAGAGGAGATGTATTTGAAAAGCCCCGCCTGTGGTATCTTATAACCGGTTTCATTTTTTTTCCTCAGGTGTATCAGCTGATAATCCGACCACCAGTTGATGAACATACCCGCCAGGAACAACAACAGGCCGGTGATAAACGACGGTGTAAAAAACGTGTTGTCGGGATAGTGGTTAAAAGCGGTAAACCAGATGCCCAGCAGGGAACCATTCACGGTATTAAACAGCATGGCCGACAACATAATCACCACCGGCATTTTTTTGCCTTTGGTACGTATCATAAACGGATATACGAAACTGCGGTGTACATAATGCAGCAGGAAAAGCAACACCATAACGCCGGCGGGGGAACGCCATGGAAAAGTACGGAGCGGGATCCATATAAGGAAGGTAACCAGCACGGTGGCTTCCATGAGCAGCCAGGCCAGTTTATTGGAGATCATAGGCCCCCATTTATCGCTGCTGTAGCGACCGTAAGGCGCCTCCCTGCGTAACAGGTAAATGCCCGCGCTAATACCGGTAAGCGCCCAGCAACAAACAAAAACAACATAACCTGGTGATGGTAAATAGTCAATCATTTGATAGCGCCTGTTTGTTTGAACCAATCAATGGTATCCCAAAGGGTTTCCGTAAAAGGCCGCGGCCGGAAATTGAGTTCAACAGCGGCTTTTGAATGATCAATTTTTTTGTTGCTGTAAATCAGGTTGTACACCGACTGCCGCGTATAGAACGGCGGTCCGCCGCTGATCACTGCCAGCATTCTCACAAATGGCAGCATGCTGAATACAAGCCATAAAGGTACTACCCGCAGCGTTACCGGCCGTGCTTTTATCCGGCCAACTTCCCTGTTCAGGCTCACGAGTGATACCCATTCGCCGCTCAGAAGGTATACAGCGCCGGCGGTTCCCCGCGTTAATGCGCTTGCAATGGCCCCGGCCACATCCCTTACATCAACGAAATCAACACCACCGGGAAAAAGAGCCGGTATTTTTTCTTTATACATATTAATGATGGCTTTACCTATCAGCGATGGTTGCCGGTCGAACGGCCCCATTATGGCTGTTGGCGCCAGCACCACCACTTCCATGCCACTGCCGTTATATTCCAGCACAATGGCCTGCGATACCGCTTTGGAATAGTCGTAACCGTGCCGCGTGGTATTTACCACGCCGCGGCTTTCATTCATCGGTTCATCATAGGGCGCCTGGTTGTAAGCAGTAACGGAACTGAGGTGAATGAATCTTTTAACGCCGGCTTGTTGTGCGGCGGCGGCCAGCAGCCGCGTGCCCTCCGTATTGATGTGAAAAAGGGTTTTATCGGGCCGGTCATCTACCGAAATGACTGCCGCCAGGTGTATCACAGCATCCGCACCTGCTACGAGCTGGCGGATAGCCGCTTCGGCTAACAGCTCCCCCTGTACGAAAGTTATGCCCTCCGGGGTGGTTTCCGGCAACGGTTTCCGGGTAAGCAACCGCAGGGTATGACCTTCGGATAAAAGCAGCGGCACCAGCACACTGCCTATATAGCCGGAAGCTCCGGTCATCGCAATTTTCATCTTTAAATATAAAATAAAATTAACCCGTATAAGATAACGCTTATAGGTAGCATTGGTTGTCTTTTTTAATATTTGTATATATTTGTTTCAGCGGATCACAGTACTGAGCACCTATAGCCGCACACATCCATGAAATCAAAAAGTTACAAACCACATCCGGCCCTGAGGGATCTCGTGAGTTATTTTGGCATCTACGAAATAGATTTTAGCCAAAACAAGGCGCTGTCAAACATTTACAGGTTTGTGCCCGCCTATCAGCGGTTTATTATTTTTTACCTGGAAGATCCTATCAAAGTATTGAAGGCCGGTCACAGCGACTATGTAACCAAAACCGTTTGTGTGACCATCGGGCCGCAGGAGCAGCCGGTAACCCTGGATATGGGACGCCGCCACCTGGCGCTGTGCATAGGCTTTCAACCCGGTGGCCTGCACCGCCTGCTGAGGATTCCCATGTCTGAAATATATGACCAGGATTTTGACACCCGCCTGCTGATGGGTAATGAAATTGATGAAATCACCGAACGGTTGAAAGAAGCCGACGATTGGGGGCACATGATAAGTATCGTTGAGTTTTATCTGCTTAAAAAAATATCCCAGGTAAAGCCGATCCTGCCGTTGGACAAAGCAATGGCTGCCCTGGTGACCACCGGCGGTAACGGAACGATAGAAGCCCTGGCGTCGCTTGCCTGCCTCAGCCTGCGGCAGTTTGAACGGAAATGTACCGAACGGCTGGGAATGCCACCCAAGCAATATGCCCGGCTTATCCGCTTCTGTAAAGCCTATCAACTGAAAGAACTGTTTCCCGAGAAAACCTGGACCGAAATTGCTTACAAAAGTGGTTATTATGACCAGATGCACTTTATCCGCGACTTCAAAAAATTTGCGGGCATAACCCCTTCCTTTATGCATGAACAGGAACTCACCAACACCATACGGCTCCATAAAATAATGGAATAAAGCAAAAGATGTCGCTTTTGTACTATGTCCCTGCCATTAATCACGATAATTTCGCTCCATCAACGTACGACCTTTCTCCATAGGAGTAGCATCCCCATACCGGAATAGAACGCCATTCTAAAATCGGGTAAAATGTCATCCAGCGTTGGTTACCCCAAAAAATCAATATCATGTTTACCTATAGGCGGGCTATTTACATAGCCGGCTCTGTAAATAAATATGATCTCCTCCACCAGCCCCTCTCTCCATCATTTTTTGAAAAATTCTCCGCAGGATTGATTACAATTGTAAAAATTGACGGAGCACTATGCGGTTAAAATTTTATTCCACGTTACTACTGGCTACCTGTTGCTACCTTGGTGCAGGTGCGGTTACAAAAGATACCCTTCCGCCCACAGTGGCTAAAGATGCCCGGCTGAAGCTGGTTTCAAAACAATTCGACTTTACAGAAGGCCCTGCGGCCGATAAAAAAGGGAATATCTATTTTACAGATCAGCCTAACAATAAGATCTGGAAATATGATACCAAAGGGAAGCTGTCTGTTTTCCTGAAGGAAGCAGGCCGGGCCAACGGGATGTATTTTGATGGGAAAGGCAACCTGGTAGCGTGTGCAGATGAGCAATACGAGTTGTGGTCCATCTCTCCCAGTGGAAAAATAAAAGTGCTGGTAAATAATTTCGGCGGTCATAAGTTCAATGGTCCCAATGATGTTTGGGTGGCCCCTGGCGGTGGTATGTATTTCACGGATCCTTATTATCAGCGTGATTACTGGTTGCGCAGGAAACCCGATATGAAAGAAGAAAATGTTTACTACCTGGCGCCCGGCGCAAAAGAAGCGGTGGTAGCCGCGGCAGATATTAAGAAGCCTAATGGTATTATCGGTACGCCCGATGGAAAGCTGGTATACATAGCAGATATCGGCGACGGCAAAGTTTACCGCTATAACGTACAGGCAGATGGCCGTTTAACCGGTCAATACCTCATGGCGGAGAAAACAACGGATGGCATTGCACTCGATGAACAAGGCAACCTTTATCTCTGTGGAAACGGCGTTACCGTCGTTAACAAAAACGGTCAACAGATCGGGCAGATCCACGTGCCGGCAGAATGGACGGCCAACGCCTGTTTTGGCGGGAAAGATAACAACATCCTGTTCATCACCGCCGGTAAAGGCATTTATACGATCCGTATGAACGTAAAAGGCGCTGAATAACACCCGGAAGTTGTAATATTGCGGTCAGAAAAAATTATGATTATGTCAGTTGCGATGGATATCATGCGTGCCCTGGATCCTGCGGGATTGGAAAGGTTTAAGATCAACCTGGATACACCCGCACAACCTGAAAAGATAGGAGAGGTGTGGACGCTGAAAGTAGTGCCTTTTGAACAAACCGAATCTGCCCGGAAAGCCTTTAACCAACAGTTTGATGATAACAGGACCGCTAAATCATGGGTAGTGGAAAATAAGGCAGAAGCCATTGCAGTGGTACAGGAATTATACCTGCAATACGCAGATAAACTGCCGCAGCCCTTTGATGAAACGCAACTGCACATCGGTCATTATCCTCCCACCGGCCGTTACTCGATCCTCATTCATGTCAAAGATATCTGGGAATAGCGCGGATTTTGTCTTGGCTCAGAATTACGCTGATTATACTGATTAGCCGGATTTTTACTGCTGGATTTTTTTTGCTTTAATAATTAAGGGAGATAAAAGCGGATTATCGCAATTTTTACGGATGCTTATGGAAAATGTGTGGTGCTGCATCTGACAAGCATGATACGGTTCAAAGCATGGAGCGTTTTGCTGTTGGCAGCACTTTTATTTGCCGCCTGTAAAGAAAAAAATACCACTACACATTCAATACCATCATTGCTGCCTGCTCCGCAGGAGCTTGTAATGGCGCCTGATGAAGCACGGCTGCACGAAAAGGCAAAAGCGTTGCAACAGTATGCCGTGAAACATGGTTATAATACCCGTTACGCTTTCCTGGTAGATTTTAGCGTGTTTTCCGGTGGCAAAAGATTTATCTGTTACGATCTGCTGCATCATAAAATAAAAAGCAGCGGCCTGGTGGCGCATGGTCAGGGACCGGATTTCAAAGCGGAAAAGGTGGTGTTTTCCAATGTATCCGGCAGCCGCTGTTCTTCACTTGGGAAATATCGTATAGGCGGCAAGTATAGTGGCCGGTTTGGCACAGCGTATAAATTATATGGGCTGGATAGCAGCAACAGTCGTGCATTCGACCGGTTTGTAGTATTGCACAGCCACGCCTGTGTGCCCGCAGCTGCACAGGATCAGGGTATTTGCCGCAGCGATGGCTGTCCTACACTGAACCCTGCTTATTTCGACACGCTGCAACCTTATATAGATACCTCTTCCCGTCCTTTGCTGTTATGGATTTACCAGTGATGTGTTCTGTAGATACAGGTCGTAATACCGTTTTACCAGCACGTTGATAAATCTTTTAAGATAGGCTTCGTTTAAGAAAGAATTAGACCAGTTGTGATACCGGTCGCACTGAACACCCAGGTAAAAGAAATACATGCATACGCCCAATGCCGGGATCAGTCTTTGCTCCTCCGCACTGAGAGGGGTGATAGCCGTATAACCTTCAAGGAAACGGTCTATTTTAACCTGGCACTCCGGCATATCGCGGATCAGGCTATGGAGTTGCAGGATATAGTAAGCCACATCCAGGCATTGCCAGCCGTTTCCGCAGAAGTCGAAATCGAAGAGCGTAATTTCCCCGTCCGGGCGGATATTCATATTATCAAACCAGATATCCATATGCACCACGCCCTGCCGGATGGCAGCCAGATCGGCATCTTTCAGCACCTGTAAAAGATGGGCCTGTGCAGTAGCCATGAACATCATTTCAGGGGTATCGGCCGGCAGGAATTTTTTAAGCAACTCCAATGGTTCCACCAGCAGGTTTTGCGCGGTATAAGTAACCCTGCTCAGGGTAACGGGCTGTGTAAGTTGGTGCATACGGGCCATCACCATACCGGCTTTTACATGTAACTCATCATCATAGTGCAGTAATTTTTCTCCTTCTGCAAAAGAAAACAATACGCCATACCGTTCGCCTTCCGGTGCAGGCAGGGTTTGTATAAAGCCGCCCTGTTTGTCGGCCAGTGGCCACGATACCGGGACGCCGCCTTCTTTAAGCAATAGCAACAACCGGAGCTCTTCGGAAATATCGAGGCGGGTTCTCCAATGCAGACTGTACACGCGGAAAATATATTTGCCGGCGGAAGTGGTCACCTGGTAAGTATCGTTCACGCCTGATTTAATGAGATGGCAGTCGGCGCTGTCCGCCACGTTGTAGTGTGATTGCACGAACAGCGCCAGGTGCGGCGCGGAGAGATTGGAACTGGAAACCGGGAAATGACTCATGAACCGCGCTTTGAAAATGAAAAAGGGTATCGAATATAGTGAAATAAATTTATTGCAGCTTATGCAGCGGCAGGTTTAACCGCATAATAAGATCCGTTTGCATTTCAGTTCCCAGCTGAAACGGATGCGTGGTAAAATCGGTAAAGCCGTTTTTACGGTAAAACTCAATGGCTTTGGTATTGTGCTCCCATACACCCAGCCACAGGAAAGGAGCGCGGGCTTCCATGGCAAGGGTCATAGCCTGGTTGAACAACTGCTGACCCACTTTTTTCCCCTGGTGCGACTTTAAAACGTATATGCGTTCCAGTTCTACCGCCCGGCTGTTGTACAACTCAGATTGTGCAGATCTGAAGTTCACTTTCATATACCCGATCGGCTGATTTTTGAGCATGGCGAAATAAAATTCCGAATCCGGCTCACTCAGCTCTGCAGATAATTTGGCAATACTGAAATTCTCCTGCAGGTATTGTTTCATATTTTCCGGTGTATTGTCGGCTGCAAAGCTCTCCTGGAAGGTTTCCCGGGCTATCTGCTGTAACAGTTCCACTTCAGCTGTAATAGCCGGCACGATAAGTATGTCGTTCATTTTCTATGGGTTATATAATAATAGGATCTATTTTTACTTAAATTCGGGTTTATGTCAGGTCTCAAAAAAATTATACTTACAGTACTGGCGCTCACCATTGTAACGGGTACCTTACTGGCGGCGTCTTATATTTTCACGGGCAAACATCTCTCCAAAAAATTAACAGCTACATTTCCGGCTGTCCGGGAAGGGGATATCATTTTCCAGGTATCCCAGTCAGATCTGAGCACAGCTATTCAACAGGCAACACATTCCAAATATAGTCATTGCGGAATAATTTTTAAGAGAGATGATCAGTGGTTTGTGTATGAGGCCTTACAACCAGTAAGATATACCCCGCTGATGCAATGGATTAACAGGGGAAAGGGCCGGCATTTTGTAATAAAACGGCTGAAAGATGCTGGTACCGTGCTCACACCGGAAGTGGTGGCTAAAATGAAGGTAGCAGGGGAGCAATACAATGGCAAGGACTACGACTTCTATTTTGGCTGGTCCGATGAACGGATCTATTGTTCTGAACTGGTCTGGAAAATTTATAAAGAAGGAACCGGCCTCGAAGTAGGCAAGCTGCAGCAGCTGAAAGATTTTGACCTGGGCAGTGCGGCGGTAAAGCAGCAAATGAAAGAGATCTACGGAAACAATATCCCGTTGTCGGAGAAAATTATTTCGCCGGTAAGCATGTTTGAATCCCCATTGCTCGTGACCGTGGCAGAATAAAGGAAACGCCTGATGAAACATCGTTCCATCAGGCGTTGCACTTAATTTGTTACCTGTTCTTTTTCCAGGAATGCAGGTAAAGAGGTACCAAGAATATAAGTCCAGCCTTCATTAAAGTTGCTGGCGGCAAAGGCAGGATCATTCGCTGCTGCGAAGCTGTGAATGCCGGTATGCGTTAGCACCAGTTTGGTTTTCCCACCTTGGGGAAACAGCTCCCACGTTACTTCCGATTCGCCGGGTTCGCCTTTGTACTTCCAGGTATAACTGAGTTTTTTACCCGGTATCACGTCTGTGATTTTACAAAGATGAACATATTGTTTGTTGTCTTTTTCTACTGTGAAGCTGAATTCAAATCCCTTTTCCGGCTTAAATGCCGCGAGATCAAAATACCATTGCTTCATTTTGTCTTTGTCTGTAATAGCTTCCCATACTGCATTAACGGGGGCGTCCAGGGTACGTTCGAATACCAGTGGTTTGTTACTCATGGTGGATTTTTTATTGATGAACGATTGACATGACTATTGTTTTTTCCTGCGGGACTTAGGTGATTTGGCCAGGTAGTTTTCCAATGCATCCAGTTTCTGTGTCCAGAATTCATGGTACTGGGCTGTCCAGTCGGCCACGGTTTTTAACTGCCTGAGATCTGCGCTGCAAAAGCGTTCACGACCATCCTGCCGGATGGTGACCAGCCCGCATTCCGTTAGTATCCGGATATGTTTGGAAATCGCCGGCCTGCTGATATCGAAGTTGTCAGCAATGGCGTTGAGGTTCAGAGAACTGTTGGCCAGTAACCCGATGATCTGCCGCCGGGTAGGATCTGCTATTGCCTGAAATACATCTCTTCTCACGGTAATTGTTTTTAAGTTATGTAACCTTTCGGTTACAAATATAAGTAACCATTTGGTTACGCAAAAATTTATTTCCGGGAAAAGTGTTTCAGGAAAAATGTTTTATTCTCAGGTGAAGGTGTTATTTTACAAGTTTGAAAGTTTTTATATCATGATGAGAATATTATCTGTCGCCCTTTGCTTCCTGGTACTCACCGCTGCCGGCGCGGCAGCGCAAAAGAAAAAGCTGGATATCGTGTTTATCGGCAACAGCATTACACAAGGCGGCGGCCTACAACACCCGTTGCAGGAAGCGCCCCCGGTAAAGGCCTGGGAATGGCTGAAACATGCGATGCCGGACCGGGAGATCCAATACAGCAACCAGGGCGTAAGCGGTTCTACTACGGTCGACTTCCTACCAGCTACCGGTCGTTTATTCAATAACGTGGTAGCGGCAGCAGATGCATTTAAAAACGATCAGCACGCGATCCTCCTGTTCTCTATGGTGCTAGGCACCAACGACAGCGCCATAGAAGGCCCCAACGGGTCACCGGTGTCGCCGGAGCAGTACCGGTTAAATGTAAAAGCCATACTGGACCAGCTGTTCACCAACTATCCCGGCTGTATCATCATTTTGCATCATCCCACCTGGTATAGTGCCAACACACAAAACAGTTCCCGTTACCTCGCAGAAGGACAGGCCCGTTTGCAGTCTTATTTCCCGGTGCTGGACGCTATTGTTGCCAGTTACCGCACCAGCCATCCACACCAGGTATTCACCGGTTATCGCGACGGGTTTAACTATTTTAAGAAGCACCCGGAACTGTTTATCCAGGAGCAGGGAAAAGCAGGCGTTTTCCAGCTGCATCCCAATGCAAAAGGCGCGGAAGTGCTGGGAACCTTCTGGGCACAGGCCATTAAGAAAGTAGTGAGCAGTTTAAAGTAATCACATATAGCATGAAAGGGGTCATCACACTCATCTGCACATTGCTGCTGCCCGATTTTCCTTCTGCCTCCGCAGTGGAATTTCATGACGGCAGGTTGTATCTCATAGGAGATGATGCCACCTGCATCCAGGTGCTGGATAAGGAGTACCAGGTCATTAAAAGTATTCCCATTCCCGGCATCAGCGGCAAGCGCATTGCAAAAGCGGAAAAGGCCGACTATGAGGCTTCCGCACTGATTAACCTGCATGGTAAAACCTACCTCATGGCCTCCGGCTCCCTGGCAACGGAAAAGCGCCGTCAGCTGATGCTGCTGCCGCTGCCGGATGGCGACTCCGCCGCTATGCAGTTTATTCCCTATCCGCCGGATTTTACCACGCAACTGCTCAACAGCGGGATCAATGAACTGAATATAGAAGGTGCCGCCGTGGTAAACAATACGTTGCTGCTGAGTAACCGCGGTAACGACACCTGGCCGCAGAACCAGCTGGTGCTAACGGTCCCCGGCTTCTGGGAACAGGCATCACCGGCGGTTAACGTAGTACCGTTTACGTTACTAACGCCAACGCCTGTATTTACCGGCATATCGGAACTTTGTTACGTGGCGGAAAAGGACCTGTTACTGTGTACCTTTTCTTCCGAAGCCACTGCCAATGCTTACGACGATGGCGCTATCGGCGACAGCTATATTGGCTGGATCAGTAATATCTCCCGTAAATTATCACAAACCACCCTTACGCCGGATGGCATGCTCAATTTAACAGCAGCAGATCCCGCTTTCAAAGGAGAGAAGATAGAAGGTATTTGCCTGGAAAGCGTACAGGATAACATCCTCACGCTTCACCTGGTATCAGACAATGATGCCGGCGCCAGCCGGTTGTTTAAAGTAAGTTTTACCATTACTGCAAACTAAATAATCTTACCACTATGGATATACAATTTGATGAACGGACACTTTATGTGAAATATGATGAAGATATTGATAACACTATCTTCTGGGATGATGTAACCTATATTGCCGGATACAAAGTATATGCGTACCCCGGAGAAGCAGCCTTCCTGGTGTTTAAAACAATGGAGGGCGAAACCCTGGAAGTGTCCGATGAAATGAGCGGCTGGCTGGAACTGCTGGGCGGCTTACATACCATCTTTAAATTGCCCGCAGGCTGGGAAGAACAGCTGGCAGACAGTGAACCGGATGGCGACGATATCGTGTTTTATACAAAATAGATAGCAAAGGCCCGTACTTAGACAGTACAGGCCTTTGCCGCAATTATTCTGCCTGCAGGCTGTTCACTGGATTGGCCAGCGCTGCTTTTACCGCCTGGAAACTAACCGTGATCAAGGCAATCAGCAAGGCGCCTCCGCCGGCGACGATAAATACCCACGCATTCAGCGGCACGCGATAAGCGAAGTGCTGTAACCAGCTGCTCATGGCCCACCAGGCCACCGGAAATGCAATAACGGCGGCCATTACCACCAATGCCAGGAAATCTTTCGACAACAGTTTTACAATGCCCGTTACGCTGGCGCCCAACACTTTCCGGATACCAATTTCTTTGGTCCGCTGTGCAGCCGTGAAAGAAGCAAGGCCAAATAGCCCAAGACATGCAATGGCAATAGCAAACAAAGCAAAGACCATAAACAGTGATCCCAGTCGTTGTTCCGCCAGGTATTGCCGGTTAAATGCTTCATCCTGGAAAAAGTAATTGAAAGAAAGCGAAGGAACCACCGACTGCCACGTCTTTTCCAGTCTCCCTACAGTAGCAGCCGCATTACGGGTATTCATCTTCACACTGATATAATTCAGCCAGTAAGGATCATAAAAAATGGCCAGCGGCGTTACCCCGCGTTGAAGCGAAGTAAAATGAAAATCTTTATATACGCCGCATACAGTACCCCATCCGTAATCAAATTCATGCCCCAGCGCATCTTCGGGTTTCTTCCAGCCAAAGAATGGGAGGGCCGCTTCATTGATCATGATATCGCCGCTTTTCTGGCTGGTGTCCGGCGTCATGTTAACTAACCTGCCTGCCAGCAACCGGATATTATAAGTACGGAAAAATTCATTGTCGGCCGACAGCAGCCTGGTGTCGGTTTGCTTTGTCTGGTCGCCTTTCAGCCGGAAAAGGTTATTGCCAAACTCCTGGCCGGGCACATTACCGGAGGCGCTTACTGAAATCACGTCTGCCTGTCCCCGGAATTTTTCGAGGAGCGTTTTAATATTGGCAGTGGCATCTTTCCCGGTAACGGGAATCACCAGTACCTGCGACTGGTCAATGCCCAGATCGAAGCTTTTCATAAATTGCAGCTGCCGGTGCACCACGATGGTGGCCACAATGAGCAGGATGGAAATAGCAAACTGGGTTACCACCAGCACATTGCGCAGCGAATGCGTTTTCTTTTGCGCACCATACCGTTGTATAATACGCATGGGGTTAAATCCTGAAAGTATAATAGCCGGATAGATGCCGGCCAGTATGCCGATGCCCACACTGATGCCAAGACCCGCGCCAATGAGCGATGGCCGGAACAACTGTGACACCGTAAAAGTTTTATCTGCAATATGATTGAAAGAAGGCAGCAGCACGACTATTAAAACAGCCGTAAGCACGAATGCCATTACGCTCATCATCAGCGCTTCAATCATAAACTGCAGCATCAGCTGGGAGCGGTTGGCGCCAATCACCTTTCTTACGCCCACTTCCTTAGCCCTGCTGCTGGCGGTGGCAGTAGCCAGGTTAATGAAATTGATGCCGGCGATCAGCAGGATGAATAACGCTACGAAAGACAATACCCGCACATATAATATATCGCTGTTTTTACTGAGCTCATACCGGAGGTTTGAATGCAGGTGAATAGTAGTAAGCGGCTGGATGAAATGCGTATATACCTGGTTGTTAGCCTTTATTTCATCGCCCACATACTGGTAGGCGATGTTCCTGATCTGCTTTTCAAAGGCTTCCCATTGCACGCCGGGTCTTAATTTAAAGAAGGTATGCGTCATGGTGCCGTGCCAGTTTTCCATGTTACGCCGGAACCATTGTTCGTTGCGGACGCTTACCGTGGAAATAACAAAATCCGGCCGGAAATAAGTATTGGTGGGCACATTTTTTAGCACACCCGTTACCCGGTAGTTCTTTTCGTTGATGGTTAATATTTTATTGAGATAGGTACTGACATTATTTTCTTTCCCGAAATATTTTTCCGCTTTTTCCTCCGTGAGCATAATACCATCCGCATTGTTCATCGCGGTGCGGGCATCACCTGCCAGCAAAGGATAGGGGAGCACTTCCAGCAGGGTACTGTCGGCAAAGTAGATGCCTTTCTCATTGAATTTTTTCTGCGCACCGCTGTTGCTGCTCACCGCTGTATTGCTGCCGTATTCAAAGACCCTTGTGGCGGTTGTTACCTGCGGATATACCAGCAGTGCCTGTCGCAGGAAACCTGATGTTTGGGCAAAGGCAATCACATCATTGGTTTGGGTTTTTACTTCCATGCCGGCGCGGTACACCTGTTCGTGCCCCGGTATCCAGCGGTCGTAGCTGTATTCATCAGTTACATACAACGTAATAAAGAAACAACCGGTAAGCCCCAGCGTGAGACCGGTGAGGTTTAACAGGCCATGTGTGAGATGCTTGCGGAAATTCCGCCACGCGATTTTAAATTGGTTGCCGAACATAGAAGAATGTTGAGGCTATTTCCGCGCTAAGAAAATGCCAATCTTCTGGTTATTGGTTATCAACACGTAATGTAATAACAACTACCATTACGTTGTCCGTTTTTACGGGAGAAGTGTTCATTTCCGGACAGGCAATGTTTTCCCTTTTTCCCCGGGTTAAATGAGTTAAATTGATAGGGGCAATCCGCAACACGATAAATTTATCTACCGCAAAATAACTGCGGGGATGTTAGTCTATTGATTTGGTAGACTAAAAACTTGTTGTTACTTTTAACGCTGTAAACTGAAAATCTAATATCGCATCACCGGCCAATGAATGGTCCGCTGTTTTATAAACCGGCCCTGGTAAATCAACAGGTATCTGAAACGGTGCCTGTATGAATGCAGGCATGGCAACAACCTGCACAGGGCCTCAAAAATCACCTATGGACTCTATTTACTTTCGTTCTTTAAAAGAAAAATGGAGAAGCACACTATTGCTTCTTATGTTATTAACTCCCTTATACCTGGTTGCACAGGAAAAGCGTACAGGCGTTACCGGTACCGTGCAAAATGAAAAGCACGAAGCGCTGCCGGGCGTATCCGTCACCGCCAAAAATGAAGCCTCGGGCACCACGGTATCCACGCAAACCAATGCCGGTGGTACCTTTCGTTTTCCCGACCTGGTGGTTGGCGCCCCTTACAGCTTCCGGTTTACCTCTATCGGTTATGAGCCTGCGCAGCTGGGCAGCATTACTTTGCGGGAGAACCAGCCGGTGGCAGTTGTCCTGAAAGAATCCAGTTCCTCGCTTAACCAGGTGGTAGTGGTAGGATACGGTGTGCAACGCCGGAGGGAAATCACCGGCGCCGTAGCCTCTGTGCGGGCTGCCGATCTGAAGGACCAGCCGGTAACCAGCTTTGAACAGGCCATTGCCGGTAAAGTAGCAGGGGTACAGGTATTACAGAATACCGGCGCGCCGGGAGGCAGCATCAGCGTACGTATCCGCGGACTGAACTCCATCTCCGCAGGCATCGACCCGCTGTATGTGATCGATGGTATTCCATTGTCGAACGACCTGAAAAACTTACAGGGAGCTACGGACATGGTAAACATCACCGGGCAGGCATCTTTCCAGAAATCCCCTGATCCGCTCAGCACTTTAAACAGCGATGATATTGCGTCTATAGACATTCTCAAAGATGCCTCTTCCGCCGCCATTTACGGCTCCCGCGCTTCCAACGGCGTAGTGCTCATCACCACCAAAAAAGGGAAAACAAACGGTCTTCCGTCCTTTGGATACAGCATGTACGCCGGTTTTCAGCAGGTGAGTAAAAAAATAAAGCTGATGGATGCCTATCAGTGGTCCAAGTTCAGCTTCGATGCCAAGAACAACGCTTACCTGGATTTTAAACCTTCCGGCAGCATCACGGATGATAACGCCACAAGGGGCGGTTCCAATTACCAGATCGCACCGGAAATACTGCCTTACCTCGCAGGTAACCCCGGTCTCACCAACACCGACTGGCAGGATGCCCTGTTCAGAACAGCGCCTATTCAAAACCATACCCTGTCGGCCTCCGGCGGCAACGATAAATTCCAGTATTACATTTCCGGCAACTACCTCGATCAGCAGGGGATCATCCTGGGCTCCGGCTATAAACGGTATGGACTGAGAGCCAATCTCACTGCGGAACTTACTTCCCGTTTTAAGATAGGCGTTACCGTTAACCCCACTTTTGATCATTATGACCTCATCAACAGCGAAGGCCCCTGGACCTTTGACGGTATCCTCAGCAACGCGCTGAAAGCCTCGCCGGTATTCCCGGTGTATAATCCCGATGGATCACTGGCCACCAACCGGCAGAACGTATGGGCCTATGGCTACTCCGGCGGTGAAAACCCGGTAGCGCTGGCAACAAAGATCAAAGATAAACTGGATCACGTGCGTAACCTGGGCAGCGCCTGGGGAGAATATGAAATCATCAAAGGACTGAAGTTTAAAACCTTCTTCGGAACAGATATCAATCACTTTAGCAGGAATTATTTCCGGCCTTCCGTACTGGGAAGCTACCGGCCCATCCAACAGGCGGCGCCTACCATCCCCAAAGGATCGGCACAAACGGCGTTATCTGTAAACTGGCTCTGGGAAAACACATTGAACTACCAATTCAATATCAGCGGCAAACACCGGTTTGATGTGCTAGCAGGATATACTTCCCAGAAGAATACCACCAAAGCCAACGAAACCTATGGTACCGGCTTCCCTAACGATGCCGTACAAACGTTGAATGCCGCCACCATTACCAGCGGCACCTCCACGGAATCGCAGTGGTCCTTGCTTTCCTACCTGGGAAGGGTTAACTATAACTACGACGATAAATACTTTGTGTCGGCCAGCATCCGCAGCGACGGATCTTCCCGTTTCGGCGCCAACAACAAGTGGGGCTACTTCCCCGCAGTATCAGGCGGTTGGCTCATCAGCAACGAATCTTTCTTTAAAATAAAAGCCATCTCCGAACTGAAGGCCAGGGTAAGTTATGGTACTTCCGGTAACTTCCAGATTGCCAACTACGCAGCATATGATCTGCTGGCTTCCAACGGTTATGTATTAGGCAACGGAAGCGGCACCGCGGTAAATGGCGTGGGACTGGCGCAACCAGCCAACCCCGACCTCACCTGGGAAAAAACGGTGCAGCTCAACGCCGGCCTGGATATCGGTTTGCTTTCCAACAGAATTTACCTGAGCGCCGATTACTATCGCGCCACAACTTCCAACCTGCTGCTGGAAGTACCGGTACCACTGAGTTCCGGATTTGGTAAAGCGTTGAAGAACATTGGTAAGGTGCGCAACTCCGGTGTGGAATTCAGTCTCACTACCCGCAACTTTACCGGTGCTTTTACCTGGAACACCAGCTTTAATATTGCAGCAAATAAAAATGAAGTACTGCAACTCGGCGCCAATAATGCACCCATCATCTCCGACGGTGGTAACGGTACCATCTCACAGTTGTACATCACCAAAGTGGGCGCGCCCATTGGCAGTTTTTATGGTTATGTAAATGGCGGCGTATTCAAAAACCAGGCGGAAATAGACGCCTATCCGCATTATGCAAGCACCAAACCCGGCGATCGCAGGTTTGTTGACGTAACCGACGATAAGAAAATTGATGCGTCCGACAGAACAGATATTGGTAGCTACTTTCCGAAATTTATATGGGGACTCACCAACGAATTCCGCTATAAAGGTTTTGATCTCACCGTATCATTACAGGCTTCACAGGGTAATAAGGTGATGAACCTGCAACGTCGTTTCCTGTATAACAGTGAAGGGAATGCCAACCAGATGATCGAAGAAACCGGTTACTGGAAATCACCCACAGATCCCGGTGATGGCAATTCCATGCGGCCCAACAGGGTTACCACCGGCAACAGCACGCAGCCGAGTTCCTTCTTCGTGGAAGATGGTTCGTATGTGCGTTTACGTAATTTAACGATTGGTTATACGTTCAACCAGCGACTGTTTAATAATAAGATCCAGGGCCTGCGGGTGTACCTGTCGGGGCAAAACATTTATACCTGGACGGACTACACCGGTTATAACCCCGAAGTGAATGCACGGCCCGATGCGCCTTTGTCGCAAGGGGAGGACTACGGTACCTATCCGTTGCCCAGAACATTCACCGCAGGTATTAATCTTTCATTTTAAAAACAGGAACTTATGCAGTTAAATATTATAAAAGCAATAGCAGGCTTGTCGCTGGTAACGGTCATCACTTCCTGCAGTAAAAATTTCATCAACCTGCCGCCGGTATCCAATCAAACCACGGCTACCTTCTTTAAAACCACCGGCGATTTCCAGCAGGGTGTAAACGCTATCTATGATGGATTGCAGAACACGCGCAGCTACGGTAAGTCGGCCTACTACCTGATGGAAGTAAGAAGCGATAACACCGATATCCTCGACCGCGGCGCATTAGGCGGCGTGGCTTCACAGATCGACCTGTTCACCGAAACCACTACCAATCCATTTTTGACCGATGTATACGCAGGCGCCTATCTCACGATATCCCGTGCTAACGCAGTACTGGACCAGATAGATGCTGCCGCTATCCCGGATTCGGCCAAAAAACAATTCAGGGGCGAAGCCCTTTTCCTGCGGGCATTTGTGTACTTCGACCTGGTGCGGTTGTATGGCAAAGTACCGCTGGTAACAAGGGTGGAAACCACTACCGAGTCGCTGAACGATAAGCGGAATGACGTTGCAGAAGTATATGCGCAAATTGAGAAAGACTTGCAATCCGCCGCCACCCTGCTTCCTGCAGTGTATACTAACGTGAACGACTATGGGAGGGTAACCGCTGGCAGTGCCAATGGGTTGCTGGGAAAAGTATATGTTACGGAGAAGAAATGGAATGATGCCACCACGGTGCTGAAAAACGTGAACGGGTATACGCTGTTGCCGGATTACGCGGCCTTGTATAACCCGGCTGCCGGTATCAACGCGGAAGTGCTGTTTACCATCCGTTTTAAAAAAGGATTGAATCCCTCTGAAGGCAACTACTACTTCACCGACATGGTGCCGTTTTCTTTCTATTATAACGGTGTCGCCTATGGGGGATCTAACAACAACCGCCCCACACATGATATTGTGTCGGCTTATGAAGCCGGGGACAAAAGGCTGATTGCCTCACTGGACACCGTTTCGTATAAGAATGCCACTACTACGCAGCCCGGTAATTATGTAAAGAAATATTTAGATCCTCCCGGTGCTACCGGTGATGGCGGCAGCAGTTTCCCGGTATTGCGGTATGCCGATATCCTGCTGCTCCAGGCAGAGGCGTTGAACGAACAGGGGTATAGCGCTGCTACCGGCGCCAACAGTGCCTTTGGCTTCCTTAACCAGGTAAGGCGCCGCGCCGGACTGGGTGATAAAACACCGGCAGACCTGCCTAACCAGGCCACTTTCCGGGATGCGGTTTTTGCAGAGAGAAGGGTAGAACTGGCCTTTGAGAATAACCGCTGGTTTGACCTGGTCCGTTATTCAAAAGGACTGGCCATTATGCAGGCACACCTGAAAAACGAATATAATCTTACTACGCCGGCGCTTACGCCAGCCCGGCTATTATTTCCTATACCACAAAGCGAAATAGATATACATAACGATCCAGCCAATTTCCCTCAGAATCCTTGACGGTAGATGGTTTGAATTAAAAAGAGCAGGATGAAGCGATTTGTTTTTATGTTGCTGGGAGCATTTGCCGTGCTCCCGGCCGGGGCTCAGCATGCCGGAGACTCCGTATGGGTAAAGGAACATTATTATAAAGAAGAGCGGCAGATCCGCATGCGGGATGGCGTGCATCTTTTCACCGCTATCTATATTCCAAAAGACAGCAGTGAAAAGCATCCTGTTCTGATCACGCGCACACCTTATTCTGCCGCGCCTTACGGAGCGGAGCAGTTTACGCCTAATCTCTGGAATACTTACTGGAAAAGCTATGCAGAAGAAAAGTATATCATCGTGATCCAGGACGTCCGCGGCCGCTGGATGAGTGAAGGACAGTTTAAAGATATCCGTCCTTTTATCCCGGGGAAGAAGGGGCGCGAAATTGATGAAGCCAGCGATACGTACGATACCATCGACTGGCTGCTGGAAAATGTACCGGGCAACAATGGCAAGGTAGGCGCCCTGGGTATTTCGTATCCCGGCTTTTATACTACTATGGCGGCATTGAGCGGGCACCCGGCATTGAAGGCGGTGAGTCCGCAGGCGCCGGTGACCGACTGGTTCCACGGCGATGATTTTCATCACAACGGCGCTTTTTTCCTGATGGATTGCTTTGGCTTTTATACCAAAGGCTTTGGCTATCCGCATCCGTCGCCGGTATCTACAGCGCCTGTGCAGGCGTTGAAGCTGCCCTGCGCTGATAACTACAGCACTTTTCTGAAGATAGGGACCATCAGGAATTTTACCCGGCTAACCGGCGATAGTCTTGCTTTCTGGAAAGAACTCATTGCGCACCCGCAATATGACGGGTGGTGGAAGGAACGTGACCCGCGGAATTATGTAGCGCAAATAAAGCCGGCAGTGCTGGTGGTAGGCGGATTATTTGATGCAGAAGATTGTTATGGCGCCTGGAATTTATATAAGGCGATAGAGCAACAAAACCCGGCCACCCATTTCAATAGGGTGGTGATGGGACCCTGGTATCATGGGCAGTGGGCGGGCAATGATGGTGCGCGCCTGGGGCATGTTCAGTTTGGAAGTAATACGGCAACCTGGTACCAGGAGCAGATAGAAGTGCCTTTCTTTAATTATTATCTCAAAGGAAAAGGAAATCTGTCAGATCTCGCAGAAGCGAATATCTTTTTCAGCGGGGAAAACAAATGGCATCAGTTCAGCAAATGGCCGCCGGTGACAACGGAAAAGGAAATTTTTTTACGGCAGAATGGTGGACTGTCGTGGGATAAAGGTGGTACCGGCTTTAGCGAGTATGTGAGTGATCCGGCGCATCCCGTACCCTATACGCAGGACGTGCATTACATCCGTACAAGGGATTATATGACCGATGACCAGCGTTTTGCGTCGCGCCGTGCGGACGTGCTGACTTTTGAAACCGATACGCTTACGGACAACCTGACTATTGGAGGTCCTGTAACCGTTGATCTTCGTGTAAGCATAACCGGTAGTGATGCGGATTTTGTGGTAAAAGTGATAGATGTGTTCCCGGACGATTTCCGCTATGCGGATACGCCGCCGCCAAATAAAACCCGTGATGCCGGCGGGCCTTATCCGCTGGGTGGTTACCAGATGCTGGTACGGGGAGATATATTCCGCGGCCGTTTCCGGGACAGTTTTGAGAAACCTGCGCCTTTTATTCCGGGCAAAGTAACGCAGGTGAAGTTCCAGCTGCCGGATGTAGCGCATACTTTTCAGAAAGGCCACCGGCTGATGATCCAGGTGCAAAGCAGCTGGTTTCCTTTAGCCGACCGTAATCCGCAGCAGTTCATCAATATTTATGAAGCAACAGAAAAGGATTTTATAAAGGAAGCCATCCGTATTTATCATGATGAGGCGCATCCTTCCGGCATTATATTGCCGGTGCTGAAATGACTATATGCGGCGAAAGTAGATTTCAAGTTTCATCTGCCGTTTTTTATTTTTAAAGATTTCTTCATCTTCCCGGAAGATGACCAGTTCCTCGGGGTTCATGGTCCGGATTTTAAAGGTGATGCCATAGCCGCCGCCTTCCTGGAGCGTGAGTTCTTTGGTGCGACGGTCAAGCGTATAGGCCTCGTATCGCTGGCCCCCGTCTTCCAGCATGCCGTTATCTTTAAAAACCATTACGTCGTTAGGACTGAAACTGGAATCTGTTTTATCAAAAGTTTTTTTGCCGTCTTCTACGCAGCTCATCACCGATTTTACGGGTTGCCAGCGGCCGGTGATTTTCCCGTTTGTTTGGTTGGGCTTTGCATTGCTGCAGGCCATGGAGAGAAAACAGCTCACTATAAGCGAGTATATACTATTCATATTCCGTATCTTTAAATATCAACAAATTGTTCCCCATGCGTATAGATCGCTCTACGGCAATGGCGGTGTTTACAATTACTAAGGTGTTGACAGTTGTGGGATTCGTGCTCTTAATGAAGAGTAAATATGGTCAAAAGAGGCGCTTCTCTGTAGCATCGTTTTGAAGGCCCGAAATGCATTGTCCGTACTTTTACACCTCAAAGGTAGTGTAATATAAAATTGGCACAAGTTTTTTACCCGAATACTTACATTATTATTTTACAGTAAATTTTAAGGTTATGGCAGATAACATTGCGGCGCCATTTATTCCGGCGCAGTATACGGGCGAGGCTACCACAACTGCTGAGGTAAAAACACTGGTTCATGAAGCGGCCGCGCAGGAGTTCTTTAAAACGGCGGTTGCGCGGCTGCTGGATGTAAATCATTGGGCTACACTGAGCGGCAGCATGTCGTCGGGGTTCCAGTTGACGGATCTGGCCGGGAAACCGGCGGAGGGCAGTGCGGAAACAGGGATGTATATACGGATTGATATTCCCGGACCAGGCACCAATGCAGGGAAAGGGTTCGACTGGGTAAAGATTGAGCAGAAGGAGCATGTGGTGCTTAATGAGCACCAGGAAGTGTTTTTTATCAGGGCCCGCCCGTCGGAGCATCCTATCCAGAAAAGTGCAGGCATTGCGCATTTTCTGCGCAAGGAAGCCAGCAGTTCCTTTGTGTTGGTACGTAACGGTGCGGAAATAACTGCCACTGTTTACGGACGTAATGAGGTGCCGAATACACAAACCAATGACCTGGGCGATAAGCTCCGTAATGCAGTAGTAGGGGCCACCGGGGCCATTGGCATATCAAAGTTGCAGTGGAAAGCCCTGGTGAACGGCTTACTGGCGTAAGCTTTACAGTTGCTGTACCCTGTCAAAAAAACTAAACGATTTCATTTGTTGCTCTACCTCCTCAATGGCCTTCATCAGGTTATTTTTTGTATCTGTCAGCGCAGTAAGGGCCACCACCATCTTATTCCATACGGGTTGCATATCAGTAATAAGCGCTTTTCCTTTTTCCGTAAGCAGGATAAGCCGCTTCCGTTCATCTGTTTTGTCTTTTTTTGAGCGGATCAGCTTTTGTTTTTCCAGTTCCTTTAACAGGCTGATAGTAGAAGGGTGGGAGTACCCGATTTCCACGGCTATTTCCACCACGCTGAGCACCGGTTTCAGGTGCAGCGTATAGATAACGGGGAACCACTTGGGCTCAAAGTCGATCCCGTTGGCCTTATAAATCTGTAGCCCGTCTTTCCGCAACTGATCACTGAGTCGCTGTAACCTGGTAGAAATAGCCAGTATCCCTGATTCATCAATTACATTTGTCATGCTGCTCCGTCATTAATGTGTAAGTGATAAAATACATTATCTGCATTCATCAGGGGAAAATACGATGGTAAATCCGTTTTTTTTATTTCTTTAAAGTGGTTGCGTTCATAGAAGCGGCGGGCCGCAGCGAGTTTGTCGACCGTGCCCAGGTACAGATCCGTTATCTGCACCGATTTGCTATGGGCAACCAGTTCCTCCAGCAGTTGCTGTGCAATGCCATATTCCTTCCCGCGGAACTCCTTTTTTACAAACATTTTCCGGATGGCTCCTGCGTGGTGCCCGATGCTTATCAGGGCAATAGTGCCGGCCAGTTCTTCATGTATAAATCCTCCCCAGAATCCGCCGCCGGTGCGGTGGTAGTTTGTGTCAATGTCTTGCAGGTCCGGCTGGTCTTCCAGCGTAACAGGCACATTAAACTCCTTTTGCTGGATAGGCAGAACGATGTCAATTATTTCCTGGCAATATTCGTTGTGAATTGGTCTTATAACAGGTGCTGTACTCATTTGTATTAATTTATAGTACAAAACTACGTAGTTGACTACATAAATAAAAATATTTTTTATCCGGGGCATAAACGGGGCATGTATCTGTGCCTGACGGGTAATCATATCAAATCCGCAATTAGACTACAAAAGTCCTCAATTAGGCTACGTAGGGGCAGCTGCATCACCGGAACTTTGCTTCATCAAAAATTTAAAGACCAATAAAAATGAGAAACGACATGAATAGTAAAGTTTGGTTCATTACCGGCGCTTCGCGTGGTTTTGGACGTATTTGGGCAGAAGCAGCCCTGGAGCGTGGCGATAAAGTGGCGGCAACGGCACGTAATATCGACAGTTTAGCCGGACTCAAAGAAAAATATGGCGAACAGGTGTTAACCCTTGCATTGGATGTAACGAAGCCCGGTCAGGCCAAATCAGCCATAGACCAGGCGCATGCATATTTCGGGAGATTGGATATTGTGCTGAATAATGCCGGTTATTCGCTGGTAGGCACTATTGAAGAAGCGAGTGCAGAAGATATCAAGGCGATGTATGAAACCAATGTTTTCGGGGCTATTGCAGTTATCCAGGCCGCATTACCGCTGCTCCGGCAGCAAGGTGGCGGACACATTCTCGGTACTTCCAGCAACCTGGGGCATGTGGTACTACCGGTAATCGGATACTACTGCTCAACAAAATGGGCCTTTGAGGCCATCCATGAAAGCCTTGCTGCTGAGGTCAAAGACTTTGGGATCAAAGTGACCATTATTGAACCAGGCGCTTACGCTACGGAATTTGGCAGCCAGGAGTCGCTGAAATTCGCTGCAGGCATGGATATCTACTCAGACTTTAAAAACCAGTTTTTCGGAAAATTAAGAGACCTGGAAAGAGGGGATCCGAATGCCACACCGCAAGCGCTCTTCCAGGTGGTGGATGCAGAAAATCCGCCCCTTCGCTTCCACCTGGGCAGTCACAACCTGCCTTGGGTACGCAGCGCTTATGAGGAACGCCTGGCGCTTTGGGAAAACTGGGATGCTGTTTCCAGTTCCGCCCAGGGAATGGCTAAATAATTACCGCTCATAACCGGTAATCAAAATGGTTACCGGTTATGATTATATTTGTATGGAGATGAAGAAAGAAGAAAAAAGCGTGCATAAATTTGAGACACTGGCAGATGCCCACCGGGCCTTTGGCATGCCTCAGCCAAAGCATCCATTGATCAGTTTGATCAATGGGGCGCCGTCCTGGTCGGTACTGCCGCAGCCAGCGCAGCATCATGTACTGGGATTTTATAAAATTTCCTACAAGCCCAAACTTGCCGGCAAATTAAAATATGGCCAGGGCTATTATGATTTCGATGAAGGAGGCTTGCTCTTCGCTTCGCCCGGCCAGGTGTTGGGGGGCGGGGAAAATGACGGACCCGTATGTTCTGAATATACGTTGCTGATCCATCCGGATTTCTTTTTGGGTTATCCAATAGCCAAAAAGATCAGTCAATATGGGTTCTTCTCTTATACAGCCAATGAAACGCTACACCTTTCTGAAAGTGAGAAAGACACGATCATTTCCATTTTCAGGATCATGGAAGAAGAACTGAACAGCCGGATAGATGACTTCAGCCAGGATGTGGTGATCTCCCAGATTGAGTTGTTGCTGAATTACGCCAACCGTTTCTATAAGCGCCAGTTTATTACGCGGAAGGCGGTCAGTCATGATCTGCTGCAACGACTGGACGACCTGCTGACAGATTACTTTGGTAATGAGCATTCTTTAAGCAATGGTATCCCCACTGTGCAGTATCTTGCCGATAACCTGCATTTGTCCCCCAGCTATTTAAGCGATATGCTGCGTGCACTCACTGGCCAAAACGCGCAGCAGCACATCCATGATAAACTGATTGAAAAGGCGAAGGAAAAACTTTCTACGACTACTTTATCGGTGAGTGAAGTTGCTTATGCCCTGGGTTTCGAACATCCGCAGTCGTTCAGTAAGCTGTTTAAAACCAAAACCAAACTGTCGCCGCTTGAATTCAGGCGGTCTTTTAACTGAGTAATAACCGGAAGCTGTCATATTCTGTTTTTTATTTAACTGAGGGGATACTTCTCAGTTACTTCTCAGTTACTTCTCTGATACTTCTCAGTTACTTAGGAGTAGCGTATGTGTCGTACTCCCCATATAGTCCCTATATAGTCCCTATACATTCCCCATACACTCATGATACACTCATGATACACTTCCCATACACTCCCAATACACTATGACTCGTCCTGACATAGGGTCACGTCCTGAAATAGGTTTATACTTTTGTCAGATAATCCTGTTTAAAGTTTACAATATTAACTTCCCAACGCCTGCAGAAAAGCATTCAGGTCATCTTCTCTGTCCAGTCCCAGCTTTTGTTTGATCCTGTAGCGGCTCATTCTAACGCTTTTGGCTTCAATATTCATTAGCTGGGCAATTTGCCGGGTATCCATTTTAAGATAAAGGTAGGCGCAAAGTTTCAGATCAAGCAGGGTGAGTTTCTTTTGTGCTTTTTCATTGATCAGGTGAAAGAAATCGGGGTGTATCTGTTGGATCTGGACTTTTGCGTGTTCAAAATCGTTATCGATCACCATTTCTTCCTTGAGGATTTTCTGCATGTTTACGGCATCGCCTTCCGTTAATTTGTCTTTGATGTTCAGTAACGTTTGATGCTTATGTTCGAGGTGCAGCACATTGGCCATTACTTCTTTTTTGAGTTGCTGTTGCCGGGTTGCCAGTAGCTGCTGCTCGGCCCTGAGCCTGGCGTGTTCTTCTTTTTCCAGCTTCACCTGCATTTCCGACTCGTGTTTTTCCAATTGCAGCTGTTTTTCCCGCTGCATGGAGTAACGTAACCTGAAATGATATGAGCGGAACATGAACACCAGTCCAAGCAGGGAGGCGAGCGCAATGCAGGCATACAGATAATTTTGCATGGTGCGGCTCTTCTCCCGTTCTTTCAGGATCTGCATTTCGTTATTCTTCTTTTCCGTTTCATATTGTATTTCCAGCTTTTGGGTATTGAGTGCCTGTTGCTGATTGAACACTTTATTGTTATATAACGTGGCCTCTTTCTGAAACTCCAGGGCTTTGCGGTAGTTGCCCTTTTGTTCATAAAAATCAGACAGCGATTGCACCACATTGATCATGGTATAATAGGAATGGCTGTTAGCCGTTTTCATGACCTGGTAGGCTTCCAGCAGGTAGTTTTCGGCCTGGGCTTCATTGCCTTCCCGCCGGGCATATTCGCTGAGTATGCCCAGACTGCTGGCGACCACCTCTTCACTGTTGGCGGCATCTTTTAGCACCGTCCGGGCAACGTTCGCATAATGAGCGGCTTGTGCTTTGGCCCTCGCATCCTCCACAGGGAAGTATTTCAGGTAGCTGTTGGCAATATTTATACAGGCAATGGCATAGGGATTAGCAGCCACCCTGCCAGGGTATTGTTGGTAGAGCGTTTCCGTTTTACCCAGGTAATACAGTACACTGTCGAGCTCCTGGCGGTTTTTGGTAGCATTGAATTTGTATTCATGGGCTACCGAAAGGGCAGTATAGCAATTGCTCAGCAGGTTGAAATCATTTGCTTTGAGCGCATTATCAGTAGCCTGGCGGGCATAGGTACTTACCTTTTCTTCGTTGTTCCAGCCCGAATTAACCACGTAAAGCTGGTAATACATTTTGGCGGCCATATAAGGGTCAGGCGTCTTATCCAATTGCCGGAGGCCCAGCTGGCAATACTTCACCACCTCGTCTGATTTATCCAATGTTTTATACAACAGCGCACGGATATAAAAGGCATACGCCATCGCCACCGGATGGTTGGCCTGTTGCGCGCTGGTGAATACAGAATCAACGGTTTGTTTCAGATCATCATACTGTTGTGTATTGAACTTAATATTTGCCAGCATCGCGTAAGCTTTGGTGGCCTCAAGATAATTTTGATGCCGGAGTGAAAGAACAACGCTTTGCCTGGCTGTAGCCATGGCCAGGGAATAGTTTTTATTGGCCCGGTATATCTCAGCCAGCTGGTTAAGTAAAGGAGGCTTTTCCTTTTCATTGAATGTGGGATCGGCGGTTAGAGCTTGTAAACTATCCGGCAACGGCGCCTGTGCAGATACAAAAGATGACCATCCGCAAATACAGATCAACACGCAAACAAATGGCAGATATGGTAATGACTTCATGGGGTTAAATTACTATAAATCGGTAATAGTCATTATGAAAAGATCATTAAAGTTATGAATATCTGTATTTGTAAGATGATCAGAGTAAATGATTTGAAAATGTTGTAGACATATTGTAGACGCCCTTTTTACATGGGTAGTCGTTTTGTAGGATACCGGGATGCCTGATTAATAAACATTCACCACACATTTGCACAGGCAATAACGCCAACAAAAAAACCTTGAACCCATGAACAGCAAAACATTATCTATTTTATCATATGTAACCCTGATCGGTTGGCTGATTGCTTACTTCTCCGGTAAAGAGAAAACCGACAGCCTGCTCAGGTACCACCTGAAGCAGTCGTTAGGACTCGCCATTGTGAGCATCCTGCTCAATATCACGTTGACCATTGTAGCGCACCTGGTGCCGGCTTTATCTTTCCTCGGCCTGATCGGGTACGTGATCCTTATATTCTGGGTATTGGGAATTATCAATGCAGCCAACCAGGCAGAAAAACCTGTTCCGGTAATTGGTAAAGTATTCGAGAACAAATTTTCTTTTATCAATTAGCCTGCATTAACATTTTCTATTGTTTGTTGGCCCCTTTATTGTTTTGGTTGATCGCATTAATTTTTTTGTACGGTAACTCAATCAAAGAGAGTCACCGGTTGGGGAATTGAAACCATGTTATTTACGGCCCTGGCGCCTATATTAAAAACCTTTCAGGATGGGATTACCTTTTATTGAAATCATTGAATCTGTAACACCGGATCCTAATGCATTAATGTGGAAGTTTGCAGATGCCGATAAGGAAATTAAGGATGGTGCAGTACTCACCGTAAGGGAAAGTCAACATGCCCTTTTCCTGAATGAAGGACAACTGGCAGATGTATTTCCTGCCGGAAAGCACATCCTGAAAACCGAAAATATCCCTATACTTACAAGGCTCCGGGGCTGGAAATACGGTTTTGAAAGTCCCATTAAAGCAGACATTTATTTTTTTAACACCCATCAGTTTGTTAACCTCAAATGGGGTACCCCTGCGCCTGTATTGATGAAGGATGCCACCTTTGGCCAGGTGCGTGTAAGAGCTTTTGGTACGTACAATATCCGTATTACAGATGTATCCAGGTTCTTTAAAGAATACGCCGGTACCTGGCCGCGACTGGGCATCACGGAGCTGGAGTTGCAGCTGCGTGATTTTATTGCCCCCAAATTTGCCGAGGTACTTGCGCTGGCACAAATTTCAGTGGTAGATGCTGCAGGTAATATCTCCGGTTTAAATGAAAAAATCCAGCCCCTTATTCAGCCGTATTTTACGGACTTCGGCCTGGAAATTACCCGCTTCACCATTACCAGTATCACATTGCCGGAAGAAGTCCTTAAACAATACGACAAAGTTACCGGTATGAATATGGTAACGGACATGAACAAATTTTCACAGTATAGCATCGCCAATGCGATGGACAAAGATCATTCGGATATAGGAGATGGCGCCAGGCAGGCGGTAACCATGGGCATGATCACCAATATGGTTACCCAGGGAGCGATGCAGCCTAAGCCCGCCCCGGCAACAGATATTACCGAAAGACTTAAACAACTGAAAACGCTCTTCGATGCACAGCTGATTACCGAACAGGAATATGCTGCTAAAAAAGAAGAACTCCTGAAATTACTCTAACCTTCAACTTACAGGTATTATGGGAGAGGAAAAGAAACGGATACAAGCCTACCTGGAACAGCTCAAAAAGAAGGTAGAGACCCAGGAAAATTATGGCGGCGAAATAACAAACGAAGCAGCTAAAATGGATATTCGTGATTGCCCGGAATGCGGGGCCGGTCGCGCGTATCAGAAGGGACTCACTGCCTGCGCTTATTGTGGTTTTATATTCATGGATACCAAACTAACGGATGGCGTGAATATCAGGAAGGAAAATAATTCATAAATCATGTTCAATTTATTCAATAAGAAATATGAGAACGCTGCCCTGCTCGATGAAATAAAGACCCGGCAGGAGAGATGGTTTGTTTTCCTGGATAAGCTGGAAGCCCGCATGGCGGAGATGAACAATGCCGCAGTGCCGGAACTCCGGAAAGTTTTCCAACAAGATACCGATCCTTATAAGCGTGCGCATATTCATATGCTTTCCGGGCTGATCGGACAAATTAACCAGATGCGGAATAAGGCGAATGAGATCCGGGAAGATAATATTGTTGCTTTTGTATATGAAGCGGAAGCATCGCTGCCTTCCATTATTTCCAGGGCCGGGAGTGAATACCGTGCTAAGCTGCATACTTTCAGAATGGCTTGCCTGAACCGGCATTTTGTTTTTGAAGAGAAAATAAATTATGCTATTAGCCTGCTGCAGGGCGCTGCCGGAGAACAGGACCTGGAATCAGCTTACCAGGAAGAACTGGCAGCATTTGAACGGATACGTGATAAGTTCAGCTGCAGGCAATGTGGCGGCAATATCACTATTCCCAGGATGTTCTTTATCGATACTTATATCACCTGCCCGTTTTGCCGGTCGCAGAATACCTTTAGCCCATCCACCGGGGCTCGTATGGTATTGCATCAGGCCCGCAGCCTGGCAGAACAGCGAACAGCCCATTTGCTCCGGAGCTATGAGGCAGCTACGCCAAAGAATCCGGACCTGTACCGTCGCTACCTGCGTGCCATGTTTGATGAATGGAATAAGATAGTACCGGATATGGTGAGGGAGAATGAGAAATTTTACGAGCGTTTAATGAATGAATACACGATTAATCATCATCTTTAAATAGAAACATTATGTCTGGCAATCCATTATTAGAACCCATTCACGGAATTACTTTAGAAGATTACGGCGCTGCCTGCGCAAGACTCGGCAGCGGGCTAAGTGAAGACGATGTAGCAAAGGCTTTAGGGGTGGAGTTACCCGTTTGGCAGGAAGCTAACCTGCTTTGGCCCGAGCGGATGAAACAGGACGCCACCTTTCACATTGTTACCCTCTTCGGCCAATACTTTGGCCAGGCTGATCAGCATCCGAAATTCAGCGGCGTAAAGGCGGCTCCTTCACCGCAGGGTGCAGGCAATATCGAAAAAATCAAGCAGGATAAAGACTTCTACCAGGAACTGGAAGTTGCCAGGCAGGTAGCGTATGATTATGGCCTGGATGGCGCCCAATGGATCGTTGACAATTACGGTATTCCCATCGGGGATTTCCAGATTGCCGCGTCCTTATGGAATGACCAGATCCACCGCGATATCCAGGCTGATTACGCCGGGTATAATCAACGGCAGGCGGCTTACCAGGCAAAGTACCAGCAATTGTTTGCTGAAAAGCAGGGAGGCAACGTAGCGGATGATATTGAGTTTTAAAGATATTTTTTTGTAACACTCCAAAGAAAAGAAAGGCTGTATCATATTTTGATACAGCCTTTTCTCATCTGGCACCTGATCGGAACATACAATCATTTTTTCTTTAATAATTCAGCAACAGGATCCGCTGGGCCAGGCCCTTTCCGTTGAGACTGCCGGTTTCACTGTCGAAATCGTAGTGAATACCACCATACACTCTTGAAATGGAGGCCTCATTGATCATAGCGGTGAAGCTGCTGAAAGAACGTGGCGAAAAACCTTCCGGCACTTTTTGTTTATCCGTAAACGTGAAGCTGTTGCCGAAACGGGCAGCCAGGATGTTGCCTGCTGCACTGGTAAAGGTAGCATGCCCGGATGTGTATGACGGGAAAGGCGGGGTGCCTATCAGCGGCGACCAGGTGCTGTCGATATGCGAACGGATATACGTAATAGGGCGAAGCACGTTATACTTGTATTTATATTTCCAGCAAAGGATACCTGCATCATTCAATCCTATTCCTACCTGCGCAAAAAGTGTAGCTGCCTGGCCGAGGCTCAGGTGTTGTTCAGTGACCAGTTGCATGGTGAGTGCAATCAGGTGACCGGGAGGAGTGAAGGTGCCGCCGCCATCTGCCCAGTACCGGGCAATGAGGTTTTCTTCCGGGGTAAGTGTTTTTCCTTTCAGGTAAACAAAGCGCGCGGCTTTGTAGAAGGTACTGAGCGTGTCTGTAGCATAAGCCGGCGGCTGGATCACTGCCGAATCAGCTGCAGTAGGCTTCACCATAGGACGGTTCTTTCCCCAGTAAGGCAGCATCGCCCGTTGCAGTTGCGGTGGTGTTGGTACCCAATAGCCTGGTCCAACCGGTGGCGTATAGTCGGTGGGAAAGTTATTCAGGTAGCCATCCTTTCCGCCGTCTGAAGCAGACCACTGGTAAATGGCAGTGGCGATGGATTTGCCAAAACTGATGGAGCGGTTGATCACTTCCTGTGAACAGGTATCCGAATGTGCCTGCAGGTTATCACTTTCCAGCTGGTTGATCAGGTTGAGGTTCTCCACGCTGGCATTGCCGAAAAGGTTTTTAATAATCTGCGCCATGGCACTGTTGGCCGCTATGGTCCAGTTATAACGTTTCCATCTTTCCGGCGCAGGAAGACGGCCAAGCCCATTCAGCTGTCCGCCCAGTGAAGGCGCTCCATACATGCCCCCCAGTACTGCCTCGCGGAGCGTAACGCCGGTGTAGGCAATAGCCCTGGCTGCCACGGGAGGACTAAACCCCGGCGTTTCTTTTATCAGCTTCAACTCCAGCGTATACCAGGAAACAGGGACCGCCACATCGCCTGTGGTTACCAATGTACCGGCTACCATCTCTTTGGCTGCATCGGGAACCGGCTGAATAAGCGCGTCATTCTTTTTACACGCTATCATACTGACAAGGAAAAAAAGTCCCGCACAACGGGATAACAAACAATTAGACTTCATTTTTTTTTTTCTTTTTAAGGTTAACATAAAAGTGGTTAGATACAAACAATTACCCGACTAAATTAATCAAGGACCACGCAGCCAATCAGCGTAGTGTATGCTTTTTAAAATGAATAAAAGTTTAAATTGTAAATTGAGTAGCAGTGATGCGCAGGATCTGCTCACAGCAACTATCTTAATAAAAGAAATTTTATCAGCGAATACCAATCCTTAAAACTAACTATAACATGGATGCTGAATCATTAATCAGCTATGGAGGGTTACTCATCGTATTCCTTTCTGTATTCGGGCAAACAGGATTGTTTTTCTGCTTCTTCCTGCCCAGCGGCGGCCTGATGTTTACCGCCGGCGTACTAACCGCCAACGGGAATTTTAATTACAATATACTGGTGGTTTGCGCGCTGTGCGCCATTGCCGCTATTGCAGGAAATGTAACCGGGTATTGGATTGGCCGAAAAACAGGACATTTATTAAAGAACAAAGAAGACTCCGGCATCTTTCGCCGGCAGTACCTCGTATCAGCAGAAGCATTTTATAAAAAGTACGGCGCTACCGCACTAACAGCAGGTATCTTTCTTCCACTCATCCGCACATTTGCGCCTATTGTTGCCGGGATGATCGGGCTCGATTTCCGCCGTTTCCTTTTGTTTGCTGCCATTGGCTCCATAGCCTATGGCTTCAGCTTTGTACTGGCCGGATATCTCATTGGCAGCATGCCTTTCCTGAAACCTTATCTCAAATATTTTATCGTTGTTATTGTGGTTACGGTTACCATTCCCGTGGTGATACGGATCGTGAAGGAGTTCCGGAAATCATCTTCCTAACTATATATTTTTGCTATCGCATCTTTATATTTCTCCGTTACCACCTTTCTTTTCAGGCTGAGTTTTGGCGTCATTTCCCCGCCGGAAATACTCCATTCGTCGGTGAGCAGTTCAAACTTTTTAATTTGCTCCACGTGATTAAAATGCTGGTTGTAGTTGTTCACTACCTCCTGGTACATTTCCAATACCTTCGGTATTTTAACGGCGGCTTCATTGGTGGTATAAGGAATATTCTGCTGGTTCATCCAGTACTTCAGGTAGGTAAAGGCAGGAACAATTAAAGCCCCCGTGAATTTCTCACCGGCGCCTACTACCATGATCTGTTCAATAAAAGGACTTTCCTTAAATTTATTTTCAATGGGCTGGGGAGCCACATATTTTCCGCCACTGGTTTTAAACAACTCTTTCTTACGGTCTGTTATTTTCAGAAATTTATCATCTACCCATAATCCTACATCACCGGTGTGCAGCCAGCCATCAATAACTGTTTCGGCAGTGAGGTCAGGTCTTTTATAATATCCCATCATCACAGACGGACCCTTTACACAAATTTCACTGTCCTCTGCCAGCCTAACTTCAATACCGTTGATAGGAGGGCCTACAGTACCAAACTTCGTATCGCCGGGCGTTTTCCGGTTCACACAAATTACCGGGCTGTTTTCGGTAGGCCCGTATCCTTCATAAACCGGGATCTGCGCGGCATTAAAAATGCGCAGCAACTTTTCCTGGCAGGCAGCGCCACCGGTTACGATAAACCGGATCTTACCGCCCAGCGCCGCCCGCCATTTACTGAACACCAGTTTATTGGCGATAGCCAGCTGGAAATTGTACCACGCGCCTCCACTGATATTATTATCGTATTTACCGGCAAGCGATACGGCCCAGAAAAACAGTTTACGTTTGATGCCTGTTAACCCGCTGCCTGTGGCCATTATTTTTTCAAATACTTTTTCCAGCAGACGTGGAACGGTAGTAAAGCCATCGGGGCTAATCTCTTTCAGGTTGGCACTGAGGGTATCCATGCTTTCTGCATAATAAATACTGATGCCGCTGTACAGGTAGATATAAGTAACGCACTTTTCAAAAATGTGATTCAGCGGTAAAAAACTCAATACCTTACTGGGCTGCGGTGAGTCTTCAAAAGGAAAACTTTCTTTGGACAGTAAAACATTCGAAACAATATTGTTGTGCGAAAGCATCACGCCTTTGGGCGTGCCGGTAGTACCGGACGTATAAATAATGGTGGCCAGGTGATGCGGGTCGATGCCCGCTTTAATACTTTCCACCTGCTCCAGCAAACCGGGAGTAGCCTGTGTTGAAATAGTGGACCAGTGCGTAGCGCCGGGTATCTCGTCAAAGGTGTAAATGTGTTGTAAAGAAGGAACCCCTTCCCGGATACTGTTTACTTTATCCAGCAATTCCGGGCCGCTCACAAACATATATTTTACGGCAGCATCTTTCAGAATGAACTGTAATTCGGCGGGGTTGGTAGTAGGGTAGATGGGCACCAGTACCGCGCCTGTTTGCTGTACCGCCAGATCGGTGAATATCCATTCCGGGCGGTTATTGCTGATAATGGCAATTTTATCGGCGCCTTCAGGCGTAAAGTCGTTTCCCCCAACACCCAGTTGTAACAACCCTGCACTGAAACGGTTTACAATTTCGCTGACGGTAGCGGTGTCATATGTTTTCCATTGTCCGTTGATTTTAGCCGCCAGCATATCAGGTTTAGGGAATTGGGCCAGCTGCCAGGCGACAGCATCAAAAAGTCGTCTCTTCGAAAGATTGTTCATACGTGAAAATTAAGGTGTGTATACCGTTAAGATAAATATACTAAAAAATCTGTATGATTTTAAGGGCTGACTGAATGAGGGAGATACAGGGTTACTGATATTTTTATGTTTTTCCTTTGTGGTATTTGAATGATATTTGACCGATTGACAAAAAATATTTACATTTCGGTTACATCCAAAATTTTAGCCAGCCAATAATACCAGAATCAGTAATCAGTTTTGCTGTAAAAGAGCCACGCATGCCTGCAAGAAAAGACGTTTGTTTTGAGGAAGCTGCTTTATGGAAGCGATTTAAAGCCGGTGATAAAACCGCTTTTACGCTGATTTACCGCGAATATACCAGGCACTTGTTTCAATATGGTTTCCGATTTTGTACCGACCGGGAGAAGTTGAAAGACATGATCCAGGATCTTTTTATAGAGATATGGAACAGCAGGGAGACTATCAGTGACGACGTGGCCATCCGGTTTTATTTATGCCGCAGCCTGAAGTACAAACTGATCAGGGCCAATTACCAATACCGGTCTGCTTCCGATAAACAGGATAAATTCCTTCACCAGCATAACCCAATAGAATCTACCGTAGAAGAAAGGATCATTGACGCAGAAATCAGTGATTCCCGCAGTATATTGCTCGACAATGCGATCCGGAAATTATCGCGACGGCAACAGGAAATTATCACCCTCCGTTTTTATATGGGCTTCACCAATGCCCAGATTGCAGAACTGATGCACATGAAGTACCAGTCTGTCAGCAACCTCCTTTACAACGCCCTGGGGCGCATTAAAGAAACACTGGAAACCACTCCGTTTGCCAGGCGCCTGCTGGAAACCTTTTACTTCTTTATCTGATTATTTTATCTCCGCCATGGCAGGGCATTTCAGCCAGTGTTAAAAAAACTTTATTTTTTTTGAGTATAAAATCGGCGTCTTTGTCATTTGTGATAAAGGGGCAGTTAATTGTCTCAGAAAAAACAGCTGCATGAAGCATTTTGGAGAGGATACCTGGGAGTTTATCCGGGACGATAGCTTTGTTCAATGGGTGTTACGCCCGGATGCGGCCAATACTGCCCGGTGGGAGCAGTGGGTGGCAGCGCACCCTGAACGGGCCGCGGATCTCGAAAAGGCCAGGAGTATGGTGCTGACATTGGGAAACGTACCGCAACCCGCAGTAGAGGAATCGCTGCTGCAGGAAGTGTACGCCGCCCTGGAAGAACATATTGCAGAAGAACGTCCTGCTACGGAATGGGCGCCAACCCGCGTGAGAACGATTTCCCGCTACAGATGGTGGGGGGCAGCGGCCGCAGTACTGGCAGGGATTACATTGGTATCCATCTACCTGAAAAAAGACAACAAAACACCGGTAGCCGCTAAGCTGAAAAGCCATATGGAAAATGAGCAGCTCACCCGCATTAATACCACCGATGCCAACCAGGTAGCCTGGTTAACAGATGGTTCCACCGTAGTACTAAAAGCAGGCGCCTCTATCCGGCACGATGCCTTTTTATTACAGTCCAAAAGAGAAGTATTCCTGAAAGGCGATGCGTTTTTTGATATCGCCAAAGATGCCGGCAGGCCATTCTTTGTATACACGCCTGAAGTGGGCATCAAGGTGTTGGGAACGAGTTTCCGGGTATCCGCAGAAAACGGAAGTTTAACAGTAACCGTTAAAACCGGTAAAATAGCCGTGTACAACCTGGCCGATAAAGAACAGCGCAGTTACGTGGTAACGCCTAATCATAAAATCCGTTTTAATATCCGCACGGCGGCATTTGTAGCCGATTCGCTGAATACCAGCGATGTGGCAGCGCTATTGCCTGCCGTGGATCCGCCGCCTTTCGTATTTGATAATACCGCCGTAACCGACATATTCCACGCCAATGGAAACGGCCTACAGTATAAAAATTAACGCGAGCGAGGAAGTATTTGGTAAGTGCATGATCACCACTACCATTACCAATGAATCATTTGAAAACAAACTGAAAATTATTTGTGCTGCTATCAATGCCAGCTATAAAATCAGCGGGGGCCAGGTATATATCACCGGGAAGCCGTGTAGTTAAAAGTATTGTTCACTTGTAATTCCGCTAAAATGATCCCTGAATTCACTTGATTATCAACCAAAAAAAAAGGGGCGATGCACTAACACCGCCACCCTGTAATTTTTTCCTGTAACGTCTGGACAACTGCCGCAGGAAAGGATTTGTCGTATTAACGTTTTCATTAATCACAACAAAACACTTGAAGTTATGCACAAATTTGCAAACTCCAACCGGACTGTCATATTTTTTATGAGGGTTACACTATTACAAATAGGCTTATTGTTCTGCCTGATCACTTGTACATTCGCCCGGGATGTGCATGCCCAGGAGGTGCTCACAAAGAAGGTGTCATTAAACATGCCGCCCACCGACCTGCGTAATATCCTCAAAGCTATCACAGAAAAAACAGCTGTAAACTTTACCTACAACAACAGCACATTACCAGCCAAACAGCGTGTTGCCGTGAAGGCCAGCGATGAGCAGCTGGGCGAAGTGTTGCAGCGTTTACTCACTCCTTTGCACATCACTTTTGAAGTGATCAATGAGCAGATTGTGCTGAAGAAGGAAGCCTCCATGAATATAGAAGGCTTCAATGTGCTTTTTCAGAAGATCAATGGAGTCGTGAAATCCAGCGACGGCAGCCCGTTGCCAGGTGTGAATGTAATGGTGGCAGGTACCAACAGGGGTACCGTTACCAATGTGGACGGGCACTTTGAAGTGGAGGCAAAGGAAGGCGATGTGCTCGTTTTTTCCTCTATTGGTTTTGCCCAGCAACGTGTAACCGTGGGCGCCAACCCCGTGCTGAACATTGTAATGGCTACTTCCGCCACCTCGCTGGATGCGGTAGCCATAACAGCATTGGGTATTAAAAGAAGCGTAAGAACATTGGGCTATTCACAGGAAGAAGTAAAAGGCGGAGAAGTGGCCAAATCCAATGCGCCCAATATTGTGAATGCACTGGCTGGAAAAATGGCAGGCGTGAATGTTACCAGTCCCAATGGTGTGGACGGTGGTACCACCCGCATCGTGATTGGCGGTAACAACACCATCCAGGGCGATAACCAGCCGCTGATCATTGTAGATGGTATGCCGATGGCCAACGACCTCGCACAACCTTACGATGTGCGTAATGCACCTACCGGTAGCGCCATGTACGCCGGAAACAACGCAAACGCTGCCAGCACCAGTTCCCCGAAAGATTTCGGGAGCCCTATCAACATGATCAATCCCGAAGATATTGAAACGATCAGTGTGCTGAAAGGCCCCACCGCTGCTGCTTTGTATGGCGGTAAAGGCGCTAACGGCGTAATCCTGATCACCACAAAAAAAGGCGCTAAACGCAACGGTCTTGGTGTAGACTATACCTACGGTTATAAAAATATTGATCCATACCGTTTCCTCGAACTGCAGAACCAATATGGCGCAGGCGGTATGGTGTCGTTAGATCCACCGCAATATTTAACGGATGCCAACGGCAACCCGAAGTTAACAGAAGGCTGGACAGGCATGTACGTGGATCCTAAAACAGGATCAGGCCCGTATGGCGTGAATACCTACAACCAGGTGGGATGGGCAGGTTCCGGTCTTTCCTGGGGTCCAAAAATGGAAGGCAAATCAATTACCTGGTGGGATGGTTCCCAACAGGCAGATGTGCCCCAACCCGATAATATTAAACTGCTGTTCCGCAACGGTACACAGTCCACACATAACGTGTCCCTTTCCGGTGGTAACGAATGGGGCTCTATCCGGGCATCCTATTCCCGCCTGGATAACGAGGCGGTATTGCCTAACAGTGATTATTACCGCAATACCTTCAACCTGGGCGCCAACATGAAGCTCACGAAAAGGGTAAGCGTGCAGGTAACGTCTTCCTATATCGTTAACCAGTATCATAACCCACCGCAACTGGGTAACGACGACGCCAATTCCTGGATGAAGCGCCTGGTATACAATGCAGGCCGGAACTACCGGGGAGAAGATATTGGTATCTATAAAAATGAAGATGGTTCACAAAATACCCTCTCCGGTTTTCCATGGGTGGGTAACGGCGGCGCTACTGTATGGAACATCATGGAAAATAATACCGTTCAGAACAGGCGTAAATTGCTGGCCGGCGTACAGCTGAATTATGAAGCCACCGATTTCCTGGACTTTGTTTTCAGGGGAGGATTGGATAATAATACCAACGAGCTGACCATCAAGAACAGACCGACGGATGTAATAGGCATCACCAAAGGGTATTATGGTCATGGTACAGAACAGGACAACGCTTCCAACATGGATTTCATCGGAACGCTGCATAAGGAAAACCTGTTGAATGGTGTGCTTAATGCAAAGTTCTCACTGGGTGGAACTATTTACCAGCGCGACATGTACGGCATGTTTAACTACAACGACAACTGGGCGATCCCCAATGTATATTCACTGAACACCGGTACTTATCTCGGTAACCCGCACCCGGTAACAGAAAGCCAGTTGCGCAAGCGCATGAATTCTGTTTACAGTTTCATTAACCTGTCATACAAGAATTTTCTCTACCTGGATGTAACCGGTCGTAACGACTGGTCATCTGCCCTGCCCAAAGGCCAGTGGTCTTATTTCTTCCCGTCTTTTGCAGGTAGCTTTGTATTTTCTGATCTGCTGAAGACGGATCCGGCTATCCTGAGCTTTGGTAAAATAAGGGTAGCGTGGGCGCAGGCAGCAGTAGATCCTGCACCTTACCAGATCAACTATAATTATTCCAGCTTAACATTCGCAGGCCAGGCGGCTAACCTGTTGCCAAGCTCCCTGCCGGCGAAGGACTTCAAGCCGGCTATTAACACCACTGCCGACTTCGGCGTAGTGTTAGGCTTTCTGCATAACCGTTTGAATGCAGACTTCAGGTATTACAAAGGAAAATCCAGGAACCAGATTCTCAGCTCTCCATTGCCAATGAGCTCCGGGGTGAACACCATTGTGGTGAACACCGGTGTGCTTGAAAATTCAGGCATGGAACTGATCCTGCGCGCTAAAGTAATTGACCGCAAAGAATTTGGATGGGATGTAGCGCTGAACCTGGCGCACAGCAATAACAAGCTGTTGTCATTGTCTGATGGTACGGATCGTGTGGATATGGCCAGTGCCTGGAATGATGGCGGCTCACACGGCCCGGTTATTTCTGCAAGGGTAGGCGACCAGTTCGGCACCATTTACGGTCATGATTTTATCTACGACCCCAAAACCGGTTTGCCACTGATGGTGCAGAATCCGTTCGGAAATGCAGCCATGAACGGTACCATGTACCAGGCAACCGACGGCCTGGTGCCTTTGGGTAATGCTACACCTAAATTAACCGGCGGTATCACCAATACCTTTACATTCAAAGGGGGGATTTCTGTAAGCGCACTTATTGATGCAAAAATCGGTGGCGACATCTGGTCCGGTACCTATGCTACCATTATGCAACAGGGCCAGGCGCCGGAAACACTGAAAGAAAGGAATGGCGGCGGGCTGCCATATACCACACCTAATGGCACACAAACCAACTGGGGTGTGGTATTGCCAGGTGTGTTCCCCGATGGAAAGGTGAACGATAACGTAGTGCATTACTATTATAAATACATGCCCTACGGCGTATGGAGCAGTACCGATCTGGGCTCCGGTGTGAAAGGAAGCGACTGGATCAACAAAAGCGCTGTGCTGGAAAATACCTGGGTGAAGATGAGAGAGATTTCTGTTAACTACCAGGTACCACAAAGCTTTGTCAGGAAAACAAAAGTATTCCAGGCAGCTTCCCTGTCGCTCGTAGGAAGGGATCTTTTTTACCTCTACACTTCATTGCCCGATCATATCAACCCGGAAGGTGTAAACGGTGCGGGCAATGCGCAGGGACTGGAATTTATGTCTATGCCGAGCTTCCGCTCCTTAGGTTTCCAGGTAAGGGTTTCCTTCTAAAGGAACAGATCTACTCACCGATTAAAATGTGCAAAACATGAAGAACACAAAGAAAATATTCCTTTATATAGCCGGTGTTTCCATGACGCTTGGCGCTTGTACCAAAGATTTCCAGGAGATCAACACCACGCCGGGATTGCCAACCAGTACTACCATACCGCCAATGATAAACGGTGTGATCAGCACCCTGTTCCTGAAAGGACAGGAACAGGCAGCCATTCATAACGAATACTACTACCCGGTTACCCAACTGGCTACTATCAGCGGCAGTTCCGGTTACCTGGTGCAAAATGGTGCGCTGGATATCTGGAATGATTATTATGGCGCGCTGCAGAACCTGAACCAGATACAGGATAAGATAAATGCGTATGCCGGGGATAAAGCAGAAATGGATAATGTGCAGGCCATCACTTACATTTTGCGTGCCTATAAAACGCTGCGCATCACTGATCAGTTTGGGGATATTCCTTACTCAGAAGCAGGGCTTGCGTATACTTATAATACCGCCAATTACCGTCCGAAGTACGATTCACAGGAAAGCATTTACAAAAGCCTGCTGGAGCAGTTGAAGTGGGCGTCACAGCACCTTACTACCGCTGCCAACACGCCGGGAGGAAAGCCTTACCAGTCGCTGGGCGCTTCAGAAACTTTATTTGCCAATAACATCAGCATGTGGCAGAAGTTTGGTAACTCCCTGCTGCTGCGTTATGCTATGCAAATAGTGGAAAAAGATGCAGCTACCGCCACGCCTTACCTCCAATATGCGCTGGGTGGTATTCCGCTGATCGGGGAGGGTGAAGACGCTGGTATGTGGCCCGGCAAGCTGGGTGGCTATGTGCTCAACGACAGCCGCTTCTGGTCTTTCACCTCACATAAATTTGTGCGTTTAAGCACTACCTGCTGGAACATGATGGCAGATGGCACAAACACCGCACAGATCTTTGATCCGCGCGCAGTATTATTCTTTGAAACCAACCAGGCCGGCAACTGGGCGCCGCTTCAGCCAGGCAGCACGATAGGTGATAATAACAATCCTTACCAGGATACCAGGGATGCGAATTTCGCCAACAAAGACAACTGCAAGTTTTCTCCCTTTAATTATTATATCGTAAGAGATATTTATTATCAGCCGGAATTATTCCTTACTGCCGCCGAAGTACATTTCCTGAAAGCAGAGGCATACGCCCGTGGCCTTGGTGTAGCCAAGAACATGGTAACCGCAGGTACGGAATATACTGCTGGGATTACTTCTGCAGTGAATTTCTGGTACTTTATTGCGCATAATACCAATGTAACCAATGATGCCTGGTCGAGTGTAGCGCCTGCAAGTCCTACGCCTGTGCAGATGGCCGCATTCCTGGCCAATCCGAAAGTAGCCTTTACCGGTACCGACGCTCAGAAGCTGGATAAGATTTATGCACAGGAGTGGTTATCTTTTTTCCGCCAGCCCTGGCTTGCTTATAATTTATGGAGAAGGACCGGCCGCACACCACGTGACGGCAACCCGGCTACCTACGCGAATTTTAACAGGCTGCAATATCCTGAACAGGAAGCGATCAACAACACTGTAAATAATAAAACACAATCCGACCAGATGGGCGGTAACTCCAATACCGTAAAAGTTTGGTGGATGAAATAAGATTGTGAATTTAGATGAATGATAACAGCCCCGGAGAATTCATTTCCCCGGGGCTTCTTCGTATTGCCGCTTCCAGGAAAATATTAATTCGCAATTAAATTTTCCTACATTAGCAAGGAGGCAGTCTATATGCATGCGCAGCTATATAACGATAAAGAACTATTCCGGCTGATTTCGGAAGGCGATGAAACCGCTTTCCGCATGCTCTTTCGCAGGTATGTTCCGGAGCTGCGTCCGCTGATACTGCATTTGACCAAAACCGAAGCGGTGACCGATGATATTGTCCAGGAAACATTTTTGCGGTTATGGATCAGCCGCGATAAGCTCCCCGAAATAGAGAATCCCCGGTCCTGGCTGTTGCGGATTGTTTTTCACCTGTCGTTTTCTTATCTCCGTAAACAGGTGGTACATCATAAGGCCATCGATATTATTACATCAGCCTATAGTGCAGATGCGTCTGCCAGCTCCACGGAAGAAACCATGGTATATAATGCCATGATGAAACAGGTAAGCGCCGCCGTGGCACAGTTGCCTCCGCAGGCAAAGCGGATCTATCTTTTAAGCCGCGAAAAAGGGCTTAAAATACCGGAGATCGCAGACGAGCTATCCCTTTCCCCTAATACCGTCAAGAACTCCCTGGTCAGGTCCCTGCAGTTTATCCGGAAGCAACTGGAGCTATCCGGGCACCTCTTTCCCGCCGTGGTGGTATGGCTGCTGACCCGTTAAATTTTTTTTCTTTTCCATAGGTCCTAAACATTTACCTGCGCGTCTGTATGCATAGTACACGTTTTAATGAAGCAACCACGTTCACTGAATAACAATCAAAACAGATCATAAATTGTCGATACAAGACCGTTTAGCATACCTCCTGCAACAGGCTGTGAGCCATACTGCTACTGTTGCCGAACTCCAGGAACTATCAGACCTGATCCAGGCTGATCAAACCGGGCATACCGCTCAACTGGCGGAAATGCTGCTGCGAAAGGACCTTTCCGGCGAAGCCGTGGATTACGATGAAACTTACTGGAACCAGGTAGCCAGCAATATACTGGCAGCCGACCGTTCGCCGGAAATGCTGGCGCCTGTGCATACGCCATACCGGCGCGCATGGCTGGCAGCAGCCATTGTTTCCGGACTGTTGCTGTTATCCGGCGCCGCGTACTGGTTATGGCAAAAGCCGGCTCCCGTACCAATGGCAACGGTTACTCCTGCGCCGGCCAACGATGTGGCCCCCGGTACCAACAAAGCGGTGCTCACACTGGCAGATGGTACACAGGTACCGCTGGACAGCGCCATACACGGCGCATTGGCGCAACAAGGCAATACAAAAATTTCCCGCCAGGGCGCAGGAAAACTCACCTACACTTATAATGCAGCATCACATGATGTCTTGACGATGCAATATAATACGCTGCGCACCCCGCGTGGCGGACAGTTTGAGGTAACGCTGCCGGATGGTACCCACGTATGGCTCAATGCAGAGAGCACATTAAAATATCCTGTTTCCTTTACCGGCCGCAACAGGCAGGTAGAACTGAACGGGGAAGCCTATTTTGAAGTAGCTGCCAACGCGCAGCAACCTTTCCGGGTAATGGTGCCCACGCATGCCAATAATGGAAAGGACAGCCTGGAAATCGCCGTGCTGGGCACTCATTTCAACGTGATGGCATATAATGATGAACAGCAGATTAAAACCACGCTGCTGGAAGGGGCCGTGCGCGTAAGCAGCCATGGCAGCAGTAAACGCCTGGAGCCGGGCGAAGGTGTGAATCTTAATAAAAACAACAACACGTTATCTGCCCCGGCAAATGTAAATACAGAAGAAGCAGTGGCCTGGAAAAATGGATTTATCCAGCTGGAAGGTAACGACATCGCTTCTGCCATGCGTTTGATTTCACGCTGGTATGATGTGGAAGTAATATACAAAGCGCCTGTATCCGCCCACTTCCGGGGAATTATACCCAGGAATGTGCCGGTGTCGCAGGTGTTGAAAATGATGGAACTAACCGGTGAAGTACACTTTGAAATAAAGGGAAAACAACTGATCGTATCGCCCTGAATTCTTTTTCCACGTTAAAAAAACATTGACGTCATGAGTCCTTAATGTTTATTCCGTTACCAGTTATGAAGTGCCCAAAAAAACCGGGAGCGTTCGCTGCGCCCCCGGTAACATCCGGGCTTGTAATTAAAATCGCTTTCGACAATTATCATTATCAACCCAAACTACACAAATGTATGCTATTGACGCTTTTTTCCCAAAGCGGGCAACCAAGCCCTGCGTGGGTCAAAAAATTTCCACGATTATCAGTAAAAACGTTCCTGATTATGAAATTAACGGTGCTTTTGATGACCATTACCCTACTGGAGGTACACGCAGCCGGGTATTCACAAACAGTTACCCTATCGCAACGTAATATATCCCTGGACAAAGCCTTTAAAGAGATCAGGAAGCAAACGGGATATACTTTTTTGTATACCGATGAACAACTGCTTCACATCAGTAAAGTGAGCCTGCAACTGAAAGATGCTTCCCTGAAGGAAGCACTGGATGCCTGTTTTATGGATCAGCCGCTTGCTTACACCATCAGCGGTAAGGTGATTGTTATTAAACGGAAAGACGCGTCGGTGACACCCACAAACGCGCCGCCGGATAAGGAAATAAAGGGACGTATCACCAACGCGAAAGGAGAACCCCTGCCCGGCGTAACAGTGCAGGTGAAAGGGACCAACAAAGGTGTGGTAACAAATGAAAACGGCGAGTACGCCATTACCGTATCCACCGAAAACGCCATATTAATCGTTTCATCCATTGGTTATATTAAAGAGGAGGTACCGGTGGGCGCTAAAAGCGAACTGCCGGTTATACTCCAATCCAGCGCTTCCAGCATGAATGAGCTGGTAGTAGTGGGTTATGGCGTACAAAGGCGGGTGGAGCTTACCAATGCAATTACCACGGTTACCGCGGAATCGTTTAAAGACCAGCCAGTGAATCGCCTGGACCAGGTATTACAGGGCAGGGCTGCCGGCGTACAGGTAACCAATGCGGCTGGTTCTCCCGGCGGTGCTGTCAGGATCCGTATCCGCGGCGCCAACTCCATTACCAGCAACAATGGCCCCATATACGTAGTGGACGGTTTTGTGGGAGCTGAATTTTTTTCGATCAACCCGGATGATATTGAATCCATCCAGGTGTTGAAAGACGCATCTGCTACCGCTATTTACGGTAGCCGCGGTTCTAATGGCGTTATTATTGTTACCACGAAGAAAGGCAGCAAAGGCGCATTAAAAGTGAATCTCACCAGCCGTTTTTCTTCTTCTACCGTTATTAAAAAACTGGACCTGCTGAATGCCGGTGATTTTGCGGAAACAGCCAACGCACACGCTACGGCGGTAGGCACCACGAAGCCATTTACAGATGAGCAGGTGGCAGGTTACCGCACCAATGGCGGCACCAACTGGCAGGACGAAATTTTCAGGGCGGCGCCCAGCCAAGAGTATTTATTGAGCCTCGCCGGCGGCAACGACAAATCCGGTTATTTTATTTCCGGCAACTACCTGAACCAGGATGGCGTGATCAATAACTCTTCTTACAAACGTTATACGGTAAGATCTAACATTAATTCGCGTCTTTCAGACAGGGTATCTGCTACACTTAACATCACCGGTTCCTACAGTACCGCGCAGAATGTAGACATCCCTGCCGATGGCCCCAGCAGCCCGCTGGCGCAGGCCATCACCTGGTCGCCTACCGTGCCGGTAAGAAAAGCCGACGGTTCCTACACACCCAACGACCCGGTGGGTTCCCTCTTTTTCAACCCGGTGGCATTAACTGTCGACCGGCTCGCAGTAACGGAAAGGATGCTGGCTAACCTGATAGGAGGTTTCCGCTTTGAGATCCTGCCAGGGCTGAGCTATCACCTGCAATATGGCGCAAACTACCTGGGATACGAGAACAAAAGTTTCGGCGGAAAGATCACCAACTCAGGCTCGGCAACCAGCAGTATCCGGTCCAACAAAGAGATCACACTCCAGAATACCAACACATTAAACTACCGGAAGTTATTTAATGAGGTGCATAGTCTTGATATTACGGCGGTAATGGAATACCAGCAGTCTACCTATAACTATGTATCTGCCGGCGCCTCCAATCTTACTTACGAAAACTTCCAGTGGAATAATCTTACACAGGGTACTCCGGGAAACCCGTCTTCCGGCTATTCCAAATGGGCCCTGTTTTCCCTCGTAGGCCGTGTTAACTATGGTTATAAAGATAAATACCTTGTTTCGGCTGCGCTGCGTCGTGATGGTTCTTCCAAGTTCCGTGGTGATAACAGGTTCGCCTATTTCCCTTCTGTGTCTGCAGGTTGGGTGATTTCGAATGAACCATTTATGAAGGAGATGCCAGCGCTCAGTAACCTGAAGCTGCGTGGCAGCTGGGGACTTACAGGTAACCAGGGCGTAGCTCCTTACGTTACTTATTCGGCTTATTCCAACAGGGTAGCCTCATTTACCAACTCCACTTTCCTGACCGGTATTGTCATGGGTAATATTGGTAACCCCGATCTGAAGTGGGAAACTACCGAGCAAAAAAATGTAGGCCTGGATGTTGGATTCTTAAACAACAGGATTAGCCTGACGGCAGACTACTTTATAAAAGATACCCGCGACCTGTTGCTGAACGAAACGTTGCCGCTTTACCTGGGTAATAACACCATTACCCGGAACGTTGGTACTGTGCAGAACAAAGGTTGGGAATTGTCCGTAGAAGCTGCCGTAATTGATAAAAGCGCCGTAAACTGGACCAGCTCAGCGAATGTTTCTTTTATCAAAAATAAGGTAATCTATATCGGCGCTGGTAAAACGATGATCTTTGATCCGAACACCCGCAAAATTGGGGGTGGTATGTCACAGCAACCCGAATTCGTTGTAATGCCGGGACAGCCGCTGGGTGCTATCTGGGGCCTCACTTACCTGGGCACCTGGAAACCAGGCGATGCAAAGGCCGCGGATTTTGGCGCTAAACCAGGCGATTCAAAATACCTCGATATTAACAGCGACGGAAAGATAGATGCCAATGACTATGGCGTAATTGGTACAGGGATTCCAAAAACTTCCATCGGCTGGAATAATACGGTTACTTACAAAGCATTTACATTGAACCTGTTTTTCCAGGGACTCTTTGGATTTGATAAATTGAACTATAATAACGCTGCAGCCATGTACTATGGCGGAGATGCCAGAGAAGCCACACTGGCTCAAATTAAAGACAGGTATATTCCGGGCGTGAACGAAACATCAGATATTCCTGCCTTCAGTACCACGAACAGGAACTTCACACAAAGTACCCGCTTCCTGGAAAAAGCAGATTTCCTGCGTCTTAAAAATGTAGGCCTGTCTTACGACATACCAAAATCAAAACTGAAGAATGCCCTCGGTATCAAGGTGTTTGTGAATGCTACCAACCTGTTCACCATCACTGATTACAGCGGTATAGATCCGGAAGCCAATTCCGCCGATGGTGATATCCGCCAGGGGATAGATTTCGGTTCTTATCCCAATGTTAAAACTTTTACCGGAGGCGTTACGCTCAGTTTTTAAAAAATAACGTACATGACTAAACGATTCCACATGAAAAAGATATTTCTCGCAGCTACGCTGTTATTCGCAGCGGGTTGCAGCAAAGAACTCACAGAAGATCCGAGGGGTTTGGTAGGAGGAGCGGAGGCATTGAGCAGCCAGGCAGGACTTGAATCTGCGCTTACCGGTGCATATGGCAGCTTAATGGTGCCATGGACCAGCGGATTCACCAGCGTGTCCCAGATCGCTATGACGATGGGCGCCGATGATCTCACCACACATCCCGGTTCCAATAAAGAAGAGTTCCGCGAATTTGACCGTTTCAATGTTACCTCGCTGAACGGCCGGATGACACCCATCTGGCTGGGCTGTTATAAAACCATCCAGTCTACCACCAACATCATCAACAACTACTCACGGGTAACGGATGGCGATGCAACAAAAACGCAAACCATTGTGGGAGAAGCCAGCTTCCTGCGGGCCCTGTGTTACTACTGGCTTACCCGCTTCTGGGGAGAAGTTCCGATCATCCCGTCTGAAATTTATTCTCCTGAATTTCTTACCCTCAAAAAAAGTAAACCTGCCGATGTATATAAGTTGATTGAAGAAGACCTGGCGAGAGCAGAACAATGGGTGCCCAACAAAAAACGCGATCCGGGAAGACCCAACAAAGGTTCTGTGAAAGCGCTGCTGGCAGATGTATACCTTACAGAAGCCGGATGGCCGCTGAAGGATCAGTCGAAATATGCACTGGCAGCGGCCAAAGCAAAAGAAGTAATAGACAATAAAGCAGCCTATGGCTTCGATCTTTTCCAGGATGGTTTTTTAAAGATCTTCGTGGGCGGTACAAAGGAAGACGTGTTCACGCTTTTCACCCGCGGGCAATGGTCTACCTACAATTCCTTTTACGGTCTTTCTACCATGCCGGAAAATGAAGGCGGCTGGAGTGATTTCTTTCCTGAGCTGAAGTTCTTCAATAACTTCCCTGCTGGTAAACGGAAAGACGCCACTTTCTCCACGGAGTTTGTAGTAGGCGGCAATACCATCCCCTGGCAGCAAACCACCACCAAACATCCGTACTATAAAAAATTCACAATCCAGCAGGACGGGGATAAGGCAGTATATATGTCGAACAACCCCGTGATCATGATCCGTTATGCGCATGTGTTGCTCATCTATGCAGAGGCGCAGGCACGCGCAACAGGCACGCCCAACAGCGAAGCTTATGCAGCCATCAATGCAGTACGTGACAGGGCTGGATTGGCGCCGCTGGCGGCAAACCTGTCGGGCGCCGACTTTGCTGCTGCGGTTGTAAATGAAAGGGCCTGGGAATTTGCAGGTGAGTGGAGCCGCTGGTTCGACCTTGTGCGGCTGGACCAGGTAGCTGCTGCCAACGCCGGTAAAGATCCCGGTGACCTGCAGCCTGCTGCGGCCATCACCCAGGCAGATTACTGGCTGCCTATACCAGGTGTAGATGCATTGGTAAACCCGAATTTATAAATCCACGGTTACTCATCCTAAATGAAGCGTTATGAAAAACATCTCAACACTTTTAGTGTTGCTGCTTGGCGTGTTCCTGTGTGGCCCGCTCCAGGCGCAATACCTGCTTTTAGATAACATGGAAGGTAGTGGCCCCTGCTCTGGCAGGTGGACCTACTACGCCGGCAATACCACTACGGGGAAAGTGCAGTTCGGCGTGCCTAACCCGAGTGTATCCGGGCTGAATACCAGTCCGCTGGTAGCCAAGTTCATAAAGGATACTTCTTGCTTTGAATACATGAGTGCAGGGAGCAGTCTTACGGATTCATTCGATCTCTCCACCAACAGCACCTTTAAGATGCTGGTGTATGCCAGTACGAAAGATGAGATCATGTTTAAGCTGCAACCTGGCGACAACTATTCCAAAGCGGTGTACTTTACTTATAAGGTAACCCAGATCAATCAATGGGAAGAAGCAACATTTAATTTCCAGAGCGTAAAACAACGGACAGATTTTAACCGCATCGAAGTACATTATATCGATGGCAAGAAAGCCAACGGTATCCTGTACTTCGACCTGGTACAAGGTCCTAATCCCACTGGCATCACCGTAAAAGATACCAGTATTTTAATGGGGCAGGAAAATGGCGCAGTACTCACCGCCACCCTGCGGGGAGGGGTATTCGATTCTGTACTCACTGCCGCCAACTGGACCGCCACCAACCTGCCTCCCGGCGTTACTATCGGTAATGTGCAACGGGTAAATGATTCCATTGCACGGGTTACGCTCAGCGGCAATTCAGCAGCTAATTATTCCCGGGCTATTTTAAAACTGACCGTTTCCGGGCAGGAACTGGTAAACGCCAATACCACTGCGTACAATGTAAAAGGCAATGTAGTATTTGAAGGAAACCCTAACTGGACGGTGATCTTCAACGATGAATTTAATGTTGATGGCGTACCGGATGTTACCAAATGGAAAGTAGATCCGCAGCCCAAAGGCTGGATTAACGGCGAACAGCAGGTGTATACAGATACCACGCACGACAATGCGCGTGTGAAAAACGGTAAGTTGATCATCAAAGGGAAAAAGGATTTCCCCAACGGAAACACTACAGAACCCTGGTCATCTGCCCGTCTTATTACACAAGGCAAAATGGATTTCCTGTATGGCAGGGTAGATGTACGCGCCCGGTTGCCCCGTGCACGCGGCTCCTGGCCGGCTATCTGGCTGATGCCCACCAGCAGCGTTTATGGCGGCTGGCCCAAAAGCGGCGAGCTGGATGTAATGGAACATGTAGGTAATAATTTTGGCACGGTACTGTCTACCGTACATACACAAAACCATAACTGGACGAACGGCGGCCAGGTATCTGCTACCAAAATTTTACCCGATGCAGATACTACGTATCATGTGTATAGTATGGAATGGGGCGCGGACTCCATCCGGTTTCTGTACGACAGCGTTAAAGTGTTGACATACCCGAATCCGCATACCGACTGGAAAGACTGGCCCTTTGATCAGAAATTTTTCCTGATACTGAACGTTGCCGTCGGCGGCGGTATGGGTGGTAATATAGTGGATGCAGATTGGCCGGATAGTATGATGGTGGATTATGTGCGTATTTCCCAGAAAGGATTAGGCACACCCATACTGGACTCCGTGGTGGTAACACCCGCCACGCTGACATTCCTTCCCGGCAAAACGCAGCAATACGTTGCCAAAGCGCTGGACCAGAACGGGCGTGTGATGTCGGTTACGCCGATGTGGAGTGTTACCGGCAGCGGTAACAGCATTACAACAGGCGGGCTTGCCACACTGAACGATACGGCTAAAATTACCGCTACCATAACAGTAGACAGCGTCACCAAAACGGGCGTGGCTATTGCTAACCGGCGATCCGCCAACTATACACCGATACCCGCAAAAATAGAGGCAGAGAATTTTGGCAACAGCAATGTATGCTGCACCGAGTCCACATCAGATACCGGTGGCGGGCTGAATGTAAGCTACATTGGAGCCAGTAGCTGGCTGGAATATGATATCAGTGTACCGGACAGCAGCGAATACCGGATCCAGTTCCGCGTGGCTGTTAATTCGCTTTCCAGCCTGAAGGTGATGCTGGACACAGCGACCCTGCAAACGGTAAGCCTGCCTCCAAGCGGCGGCTGGCAAAACTGGATCACTGTAACGTCGGCGCCTATACGTTTACTACCCGGCCAGAAAACGATCAGGATCCAGGCCGGTAAAGATGGCTGGAACTTCAACTGGCTGCGTTTCATACGGGCTGATTCCATTTCATTGGCACGGCTCACTGTTAAACCGGATACGGCAACAATGATTACCGGCACCACAAAGCAGTATACTGTTTCAGGCTACGGACAAGACAGCAGCGTATTTGCCATAAACCCGGTTTGGTCTGTTTCCGGCACCGGCAACAGCATCAGTGCATCCGGCTTGTTCCAGGCAAACGTGGTGGGCGATTATACGATTACGGCTACTGCAGGAACCATCAGCGATACCGCCAGCGCGCATGTAATTGCTGCGCCCCGGTTAACGCGTATTACACTTACACCGGATACGGCTGCTGTACCGTTTGGCGCATCACAACAGTTTACTGCTAAAGGCTATGATCAGCGCGACAGCCTCTTTGCCTTTACGCCTGTATGGACCACTACCGGCGCCGGCAATACGATCAGCCCAACAGGCGTTTTCACGGCTGGTAATACAACAGGTACTTTCACCGTTACTGCATCCCGTGATTCTATCAGCGCGACAGCCGTAGCGAGTGTTGGCGATTTCTGTTCAGTTAATAATAAGTACGAGGCAGAAAGTGCTTCCAACCGTACTACCAGGCCAATTCTGCAGACCTGCACTGATATTGGCGGCGGACAGAATTTTGCCTATATGTATGTAGGCGACTGGTTCACTTACAACACACTGATTGTACCGTCGGCCGGAAAGTATACCATCAGCTTCCGGATCTCCTCTACGGTGCCGTCGGTGATATGGATTGGGCACAGCGGCTATAATTTCGGCAGCATTAACCTGCCATCTACTGGAGGAGTCTGGAAAACCATCAGCGATACCATCACGTTGCCGGCACTGAGCTATACTGGTATTCATATCACATCCGGTACCTTTAAGTTCAACTGGTTCAGCATTGATAACTGCCCGGTGGCATCCGCCGATTCTTCTTCTGCACGTATGGCTTACAGCGATGTAAAATACACGCCGGAACCCGCAGCAGCAGATGCCCAAAAGGTGATCTTCTATCCCAATCCAACAACGGGGCAGCTGACCCTGGAATTGAAGGAACCGGTGTATACCATGCTTTCTGTGCTTGACATGCACGGTGCTGTGGTTAAATACTGGCGTATCAGCAAAGGACAAACACGCATCAGTCAGAACATCAGTTCACTGCCGGCAGGGACTTACCTGCTTAAACTTGAAAATCAATTTAAGGCGATCACGTTCAAGGTGATTAAGCTCTGATAAATGAATTAATTTATGATGAAGAAGAGACGCTGCCGGTCAGCGTCTCTTCTTTTTTTAAGTGAGAGGCAGCGATGAAGGCTATAAAACATCCCAATGCGGTAAAAGTACGCCACGCGTTATAGATGTCCCACGTATGCAGTAAAGCTTTCCAGCCAACGGGCGGATGTTGCGGCGGCCATAATTTGATGATGCCGTTAATTGGTACGTTCCCGAATCTTGTTATCAGCAATGTAGTGAGTGCTAAAGCAGCAGAAAGAATAGCGAGGTTCCTTACCGGGGTTAAACGCCTGCATAAACCTGCATACCATAACGGCGTTATAATGGAAAGGGCCATCAACGACTGCATGGTAATGCCATTGTGTGTCATTAATTGTGTACGGTAAACGAGATGTACATTTACAGGTACTTCATAGAAAGCAGGAACCACATTCAGAAAACCATACATAAATGCACCGGAAAGCAATCCGGTTGCCAATAGCGCTATAACTTTAGCTGTGCTCATTTTCCGGTGTATTAATGGCGGTCAAATTTAACCGCGCTTATAAGGATAATAATAAAGAAGATTCCCAGTTGAATAAGATAAAAGCGATGAAGCGTGATTCTTACATCTGCAGTTTGCTGCATGAAACCACTGGTGTTGTCTGAAACGATTTGCCTGAATTTCGTCCCCTGTTTATTGCCTATGAGCATGCCGTTCAGCACCAGCAAAATAACGAGCGCCATTTTTATTTTGAACCATAACTGTTCCCACCATGCGCCTTTTACAAGTATCAGCATCGTAATGCCCGTTATCACCAACACAACGGCGCCTGTTCTGACCAACGCCCCATATCTGGCCATTAAAGGGAGCAGCCCCAGCGACCGGTTGTCGCCTTCGTCTGCAAATTTCCAGAAGGTATTGAAGGTGATATAATCCACTATCGTGGTGCCTGCCATGGTTACCAACCCGGTAATATGCAGGGCCAATAGTATGCGAAGAATGAGATATAGTTTCATTACTATTATTTGGTTGTTTTATTGTGTAAAATAATGCCATTTGGTTGTAAAGTACAATTATTTGGTATTAAATATTTATTTTTGCTTCCAAAAGGAAGTAATTCTATGAATAAAACCGTTGAATTGGTAAGACTATGGGGAGAATATGAGCAACAGCATCCCGATGCTTCTATTGAAGATTTTTGTCGTAGTCAGTTAGCAACAGCTATTAAAAAGAAGAAAACGATTGTCCCCAAAGGGCAGCTGCAGCCGGATTTAAACGGCGCGCTGGTGAAGCTGATCAGCAGGATCGGAAAATTTCATATGGTGTATACCAATAAGGCACTGGAAGGAACCGGCCTTGATCAGATCGAGGAATTTGGCATGCTGGTCACTATTTTCAACCAGAAGAACCCTATCAAATCGGAAGTGATTTTCAGCAATATCCTGGATTTGTCCAGTGGCACCAATATCCTCGGCAGGCTAAAGGAACGTGGATTGATCAATGAGTATACAGATAAGGAAGACAAACGGGTAAAGCGACTTAAGCTCACCGCATCCGGTGATGAAACGCTGAAAAAGGCAAAGCAGCAGATATTGAAAGTAGTGGCTATGCTTACGCAGGATTTAACGGAAGATGATAAGCAGTTGTGTTTGCAGTTGCTTCGTCCTGTAGACGCGAGGTTTTCCGCAGTTATTCAAAAACAGAAGAATAAGAGTTTTAAGGAGATATTTGAGGAGAATAAGAGTGCTCTTGTCAATATCGTGCTGAAATAAGTCAAAGAAACCACCCTATCATTCCCCGATGCCCGCTATCTTCGTAACCAAACCACGATTATGAAAATTCATCACTTGCTGCTGTTGGCGTCACTATCCTTATTTTCCTGTAAAGACGCTCCCCGTCACAACAGCCGTTATGGAATGGTTACCGGTCTCCGGCCGGAGAAAATAGCCGAATACAAATCAATGCACGCCAAAGTATGGCCGGATGTGCTGAAGATGATTGAAGCATGTCATATCCACAACTATTCCATCTACCTGAAAAATATAGATGACCACTGGTTTTTGTTCAGCTATTTTGAATATACCGGTACAGATTTTAAAGGGGATATGGAGAAAATGAAACAGGACAGTACAACACAACAATGGTGGAAAGTAACGGCTCCCTGCCAGCTTCCTTTACCGGATGCAGCCGCTAAAGGAGAAACCTGGTCGGGTATGGAAGAAGTATTTCATGTGGAATAACGAAACCTAAAATTAATACATCCCGTAACGGTTTTTCATTAAATTTATGCTCTGTAATCAAACCGGTACGTTTGTCATTCGTTCAGTTATACAATGAAAAAGAGCTCCTTGCCAGCGTTTCCCTGGGGGATGAAAAGGCATTTCATGCCCTTTATTATCATTACAGTCCACGTATTTACGGCAATTTATTGAAACTGGTCAAATCGGCTGACCTTGCGCAGGAGCTGTTGCAACAGGTGTTTGTAAACATCTGGCTCCGGCACGATACCATTGATCCCGAAAAATCTTTCCGTTCCTACCTGTTTACCACCGCCAACAACCTGGTGATCGACTTCTACCGGAAAGTGAAGCGGGACAAGCTGCTCATGGATAAGTTGCTGGCAGCTGCGCAGGAGTATTACCTGCACACAGAAGAATGGCTGCACGAAAAGGAAACCATGCACCTCATACAGGCTGCTATAAACGATCTTCCTCCCCAGCGTAAAATCATATTTACGCTTTGTAAACTGGAAAACAGAACCTATAAAGAAGTAAGCGAGTTGCTGGGCATTTCCCCCGCCACGGTCAACAGCCAGATCGTAAAGGCTACCAGCACCATACAAAAGAAGTTGATGGCCAACCGCGATGTTGCCGGCATACTGCTGGCGTACCTGATCCTGCGCTGATAAATTTTTTTTTCCTTCCGGGTAAATGTAAATCTTCGCCCGTTCGTATTAGCTGATATGAACCAAGATCCTGATGAATCTTTTTTAAAAGAATTATTTGCCAGATTTCTGGAAAACCGCTGCAGTGAAGATGAAATCATCCTGTTGATGGACTATGCGGAGAAGGATGCATACAGGGAAATATTTTCGGAGATGATCAACCAGGTGGCCACCGATGACCACCCGGAGGAAGAAGCGCTGTATGCTATGCACAAGGACGTGATCGATGCGGTAAGTACCCGCATCACGCCACCGCTGCCAATGCACAAAGTAAAAGCACGGAGATGGCTGCCTTACCAGGTGGCTGCCGCAGTAGTTTTCCTGTTATTGGCAGGAGGCATGTGGCGCTGGTATTCCCGTTCTCCTGCCACAAGGCCGGTGGCGCACAACGCTGTTGCGCATACCCCCCGGAATGATGCCGCACCGGGAAAGAAAAAAGCCATCCTTATCCTGGCAAATGGTGCGTCTGTTACATTAGACAGCGTTTCCAGCGGCTTGCTTACCCACCAGGGGCAAACACAAATCATCCAGTCTGCCGGTGGAAGCCTGGTGTACAGTTCTGCGGCAGGGGCGTCTGCTGAACCACTGTATAATTCCATCATCACGCCGCGCGGCGGGCAATACCAGGTAACCTTGTCGGATGGTACCAAGGTATGGCTGAATGCCGCGTCTACCTTACGTTTCCCGGCAGCCTTCACAGGGGCGCAACGGCAGGTAACACTAACCGGGGAAGCCTACTTTGAGGTAGCGAAAAACGCAGACAAACCTTTTTTAGTCACCGTGAATAACCTGCAGGTAACGGTGCTTGGAACTCATTTCAATATCATGGCGTATGAAGATGAAGCAGTTATCAATACCACCCTGCTGGAAGGCGCTGTAAAGGTAAGCGGAGGCAATTCCACCGCATTGCTGCAGCCCGGGGAACAGGCGCAGCTGCGCCGCCAGGGGAATATCCGCGTGATGAAAAACGCCGACCTGAATGCAGTGATGGCCTGGAAAAACCGCCTCTTCTGGTTTGAACAGGATGATATCCATACCGTAATGCGGCAATTGTCAAGAGAATATAATATAGCTGTGGAGATCCGGGGTAATATCCAACGTCATTTTACCGGCTCCATCCCACGCGACGTGAATGTGTCAACCGTTTTGGAAGTACTCGAGAAAACAGGCGGAGTACACTTTACAATGAACAATGGAAAAATAATTGTCACACCTTAAAACACTAGTTATGAACAGCTGACTGTAACAACAGCCAAAAAAACCGGAAGCGGCCTAATGCTCCCGGTCTGTAAGGCAAAAGAAAACAATTCTTTCTGGTAACCGTAATCTTTTATCCCAAATCAAATGTATGTATTTGAATGCTCATTTCAAAGGCTGGGGAATCCTGTGCCTTCTCAATTCCTTAACTGCAAAGGTTATGCAACTCACAGCTATTGTATTGCTCGCTGCATGTCTGCAGGTATGTGCTACCGCCCGCGCTCAAAAGGTAACCATATCCGGCAGGAACATCTCTTTAAAGGAAATCTTTACTGAAATCCGGAGTCAGACCGGCTACAATTTTATTTATACCAGCGAAGACCTGCAACAGGTGGTGCCTGTAACGCTCGATGTAAAGAACGCGGCACTCCGCGATGTACTGGATATCTGCTTCGCACATCAGCCGCTCGATTATGCCATACAGGAGAAAATCATTATCGTAAAGCCAAAGGCGCCGGTATTGCCCGTTGCAGCCAATGTTACCGGAACAGTTACCGACGCCGTCACCGGGAAACCGCTACCGGGTGTTACCATCCAGGTAAAAGGGACTTCCACAGGCATTGCTACGGATGAAAAAGGCCACTACAGCCTGAGCGCACCGGACAATGCCGTGCTGGTATTTTCATACCTGGGTTATATAAAGAAAGAAGTACCGCTGGCCGGGCAAACAACGGTGAATATTGTGCTTTCACCTTCCAATACCGGCCTCAGTGAAGTAGTAGTGGTAGGCTATGGCACACAACGTAAAGAAGACCTGTCCGGTTCTGTATCTTCCATTAACTACGATCAGCAGCTGCAAAACCGCGCCATTACAGATGTGTCACAGGCATTGTCCGGACTTGCTGCCGGTATCTCTGTGTCGCAAACTTCAGGTCAGCCGGGCCGCGATGGCGCCGTGCTGCGCATCCGTGGCGTAGGTACGCTCAATAATTCAGATCCCCTGGTACTCATTGATGGTATCGTAGGTTCGCTGAATAACCTGAATCCCAACGATGTGGCCAGCATCTCCATCCTGAAGGATGCGGCCTCCGCTGCCATCTACGGCTCGCGCGCGGCAAACGGGGTTATCCTCGTTACCACAAAAAGAGGTAAAAAAGGTAAAACGGTGATCAACTACAACGGATCTGCGGGCGTACAAAAAGCCACGCATCTCTTTGAACCGGTTACCGATTACGTTACCTACATGCGGCTCATGAACCGCATCCAGAAAGCGGATAACCCGGATAATACGGACCTGTTCAAACCCGCTACTATCGACGCCTGGAAGAATGCCACCGATCCGGTATTGTTTCCCAATACCAACTGGATGGATGTGATCTTCGGCCAGGGCATTATCACCCGGCATAACCTGTCTGTGAGCGGCGGAAACGAGAAAACAGACTATTATCTCTCCATGGGATATCTCTATAACAAAGGGATCATGGAGTCCACAGACGCTACCAAGTATACCCTGCGCCTGAACCTGGACCACAAAATAAGTGATAAGATAAAAATTGGCGCCAACCTGAATTCTTACTGGAATAAGGTGAACGAACCCTTTGATGTGACCACCTTGTTATATTACAGCGCCAACTCCGTACCGGGTGTAACGCCCACCATGACGAAAGACGGTGTAACAAGATATGGCGGCAGGAACACAGATGATGAAAGTCCCAATGCCATTAACCCGCAGCAGTACATGGATACCTGGTTTTATCCGCAGGTGGGCCAATACTCTTTCGCCAAGTTATACGGCGAATGGGAAATTATGAAAGACCTGAAATGGCAGGTAAACGGCAGCGCGGAAATATATAACAAGGAAAGCAAGCAATACAAATATTCCGGCGCTGTGCAGAATCTCTGGAACTTCCAGAAGGATGAAGTAACCGTAAGCAATGCCTCCGTTCCTTCTACATTGTATCAAAGAAATGATAACAGCCTGGCACTTACTTTTTATACAACGCTCAACTACGATAAAACATTTGCAGAAGATCATCACCTGTCCGTGTTGCTGGGCGCCAGCAGGGAAACCAGCCGGAATGCCTGGTTCTCGGGTAGTGTACAGGGCTTCCCTTCCAATGATACCTGGGAGCTGAGCGCGGGCCTGTCGCAACCCATTGTCGGAGGTACCTCGTCTTCTTATGCGTTGTCTTCTTACTTCGGACGCGTGAACTACAACTACAAAGAAAAATACCTGCTGGAAGCAAACCTGCGCTACGACGGATCTTCACGATTTGCCGCCGGCAACCGCTGGGGAATATTCCCGTCGTTTTCAGGCGCATGGCGGCTGAGCAGGGAAAACTTTTTCCGTAACGCAGACCTGTCTTTTGTAGATGATATCAAGATCAGGGGATCATGGGGAAAACTGGGTAACCAGAACATCGGGCTGTATCAGTACATGGGCTTGTATGCCGCCGGACAGAACTATATTTTCGGCAATAGCCTGTCGGCAGGTTTAGCGCCAAAGGCATTACCTAACCCGGATATCACCTGGGAAAGTACCGCTACTACAGACATTGGGGCCGACATCAGCCTGTTCAGGGAGCATTTTGATATTACGTTCGACTGGTACAACCGCCGCACCAGCAACATCCTGGTACAGTTGCCACTGTCGTCTTTATACGGCGCGCTTACCCCACCTTACCAGAACGTGGCAGTAGTGCAGAACAGGGGATGGGAAGCGGCACTCGGATATAAAAATACCGTAGGGTCTTTCCAATACGCCGTTAGCGGTAACTTCAGCCATAACTCCAATAAGGTGCTGCGTTTCCAGGGTAATCCCGATGTAATACAAAGTATCGGTAATAACTCTATCATTAAACAAGGACTACCCATTGGTGCATTGTACGGCTACCAGGCGCAGGGCACTTTCAAAAATCAACATGATATTGATAACTGGGCCAAACAAAAACTATCGGGTAGCAATAAACCTGGCGATCTTAAATACGCGGACGTAAAACAGGATGGCGTTATCAATGGCAGTGACCGGACCTACCTGGGAAGCGTAATTCCTGAATACACGTATGGTCTCACCCTCCAGGCTGGATACAAAGGTGTTTCCTTTTCTGTTTTATTCCAGGGCATCGCCGGCGTGAAAAGGTATTACCAGAACCTGTGGTACACCAGTGCGGTACGTTACGGCCGGGAAATCAATTCCTATTTCCTTGACGCCTGGTCAACAGATAACCCCAACAGCGATATCCCGCGGCTGACAACAGACAGCAACAGCGACAATACGCAGGCATCTTCCTTCTGGGTACAAAACGGTTCTTTCCTGAGAGTAAAAAATATGCAGCTCTCCTATAATTTCCCGGCTGGCTGGCTGAAGAAATCATTTATTTCAGGGATACAGGTGTACGCGGATGCGCAGAACCCTTTTACCTGGACAAAATATAATGGACTGGACCCGGAAACAGGTAATTACACCGATTACCAGATTGAGAATCCAAATGTGCGCACGTTCTCTTTGGGAATAAATGCCTCATTCTAAACTAGTGTACCATGAAAAAATTAACGCTTGCGCTTTATATAATCCTGCTGGCAGGATGCACAAAAGATTTCCTGAATTCAAAGCCCTCGGATCAGCTTTCAGATACTAACTTCTGGCAGTCGGATGCAGACGCGCTTTCCGGCATCACCGCTATCTATGAGCAGATGCAGCACAACTACCAGATTTATGGCTACAACCCCATGACGGATGGAATGACACCCAACGCCTGGATCTGGAGCGACTACCTCGAAGGATATGGCGGTATCTCCAAAGGCAACCTGCTGCCTACACTCATTACACCCGTAAATGATAAGTGGGTGCAGCTGTACAATGGTATCTATAAATCGAACCTGGCACTGGAAAAAATACCCGGTATAAAAATGGATGAAGCCCTGAAGGGACGACTGCTGGCAGAGGCGCAGTTTTTACGCGCACTGTTTTATTACAACCTGGCCGACTATTACGGAGGCGTGCCTTTGATTGAACATACCCTTCAACTAGGTGCAGAGCTTCCCGGCAGAAATACCCGCGAAGAAGTGCTGACCTTTGTAGAAGCACAATGTGATGAAGCGGTGAAATTGCTGCCGGCCGTTTATGATAAAGCCAATACCGGCAGGGCCACACAGGGCGCTGCGCTGATGCTCAAAGCCAAAGCGCTGTTGCTGGCAAAACAATATCAACAGGTAGCTGCAGTAGCCAAACAGATCATCGACAAAGGTCAGTACCGCCTGTATGATAATTACGAAGCCATGTTTACCGATGTGGCGGCGGAAAACAATGTGGAAGTAATATTTGATGTGCAGTATGCCGCGCCGGGGTTAGGAGAAGGCAGTCCGCTCGATGGATTTATGGCACCACAGAGCTCTTTCGGAAAAGGCTGGGACCAGGCATATCCCACACAGGATCTTGTAAACAGTTATGAGATGAAGAACGGGAAGATGATCACTGATCCTGCTTCGGGATTTGATCCTGCCAATCCGTTTAAAGACAGGGACCCGCGGTTGGATTATACCATTATCCGTCCCGGCTCCGTATGGAAAGGGATTGCCTATGATAATATCAAAGTGGGCGGTGCAAAATCAACCTTCATCGGCTACCTGCCAAGGAAGCATGTATTAACGGTAGATGGCTTCAACTGGGGCGATTCCCCGCTGAATTATATCGTGTTCCGGTATGCCGATTTGCTGCTGCTGTACGCAGAAGCAGAGAATGAAACAAACGGTCCGGATGCCGCTGTGTATGATGCCATCAACCAGGTGAGAGCAAGAAAAGGTGTAGACATGCCTGCCATCCCCGCCGGTAAAACAAAGGAACAAATGCGTGATATTATCCGCCACGAAAGAAGGATAGAACTGGCCTTTGAAGGTATTTACTATTCTGATATCCGCCGCTGGGGTATTGCCAAAGAGCTGATGGATGGCGCCGTAATTAAAACGATGACGGGGCAGCAACTGGATGTCCGCCATTTCGTGGATGCCCTTTATCTCTGGCCGGTTCCACAGGGAGAAATCGATCTGAATCCGAAACTGAAACAAAATCCCGGCTACTAATATTCCGCATCATGCACAGCTATTTAAACAGGATATATCTTTTACTGGCCGTGATATTGTTGTCTCAATACACGCATGGCGCTGCTGCCTATGACACCGTGTACGTAACCAGCTTCGGCGCACGGCCGGGCAGTCGTGCCGACGCCGTAACCGCAGTGCAGGCCGCGCTGGAAGCCTGCCGGCAAAAAGAAAACCCGCTGCTTTTTTTCCCGGCAGGCCGTTACGATTTCTGGCCGCAGCACGCGGTAAAGAAAGTATACTATGAATCCAATACATCGGATATCAACCCGAAATATAACGCTATCATGATAGCGGGATTTAAGAAGCTGGTGATAGAAGGCGCCGGATCGGAATTTGTGTATCATGGCCGCATTCAGCCGTTCACCATTGAACGGAGCAGCCATATTACGCTCCGTCATTTTTCCATCGACTGGGAGTTTCCCTTAACAGCGCAGGCGGTTGTAACAGATACTACCGCTGCGTATATCGATGTACGTATAGATACGGCGCAATATCCCTACACCATTGTAAACGGGCAGCTGCTGTTTGCCGCCGAAGGCTGGAGTGGTAAAATCACCGGCATCATGGAGTACGAAAAGGACACGCATCTTATTGCTTACAGAACCGGCGATGATCCCAGCGCCCTGGGGCCGGGCTGGCGGGGATATAAAGCTACCGCAATGGACAACGGCGCGGTGCGGTTGCATTATCCCTTCCGGCGGAAGCCTTCACCCGGAAACATCCTGGTATTACGGCATAACAGCCGCGATCATGCCATGATTTTTGTAACGCACAGCGATAACATCTTAATGGAAAAGGTGACCGGTTACCATTGTGCAGGGTTAGGGATACTATCGCAGTACACAGCGGATCTTACTTTTAAAAACATCTCCATTGTTCCAAATATAGCAAAGGGAAGATATTTCAGCGGTCATGATGATGGACTGCACTTTTCCAATTGCCGCGGTAATATCAACGTAGACAGCTGTCGCTTTGGCGGGCTGATGGATGATCCCATTAACGTGCATGGCACCTATGTGCGCATTATCAGCAAGCTGGCCGGAAATAAGCTGCTATGCCGCTTTATGGAGCCGATGAGCGTAGGGATGGAGTGGTCGGAAGCAGGCGATAATATTGCATTCATAGATCATCATTCACTGGCTACCATCGGCAAAGGAAAGGTAACAGCGTTCAGGAAGAAAAGTACCACTGATTTTGAACTCACCCTGGCGGGCGAAGTACCTGCACATGTGAATGAAGGAGATGGCCTCGAAAATATGAGCTGGACGCCCGCGGTAACGGTAAGGAATACTTCTTTTGAAAGCTGCCGTGCAAGAGGGCTGCTGGTAACCACTCCTAAAAAGGTGATCATTGAAAACAACAGCTTTGCCTCCAGCGGTTCGGCCATCCTGATAGCCGGCGATGTAAATTCCTGGTACGAATCCGGCGCTATCACCGATTTGCTGATAAAAGGAAATAAATTTCTCGCGCCGTGTAACACCTCCGACTACCAGTTTACAGAAGCCGTGATCAGTATTTACCCGGAAATTCCGGTGATGAACGATAGCACACCGCTTTACCATAAAAATATACAGATAGAAGGAAATAGTTTTTATGCGTTTGACTATCCTATACTATTTGCACAATCGGTAAATGGGTTGCAGTTCGTTAACAATGATCTCATCAGGAGCTACGATTATAAGCCTTATCATGCCCGCAAGGCGGCCTTTTTCCTATCAGGGTGCAGGAATGTCCGCATCAAGGATAATAAGGTAGCTGCTGATTTACTGGGAAAGAATGTGGAGTTTAAATTTATGAAGAAGAAAGAAATACAATGTCAGGAAGAACTGGTCTTTTAAACATTTTAGCACTGCTCATTTTTCCGTTGAGAACCCTGCCGCAGTCGCATGCCGGTCACTTATCACTGCCTGCAGTGATAAGTGACCATATGGTATTACAACAACGTTCAAAGGCCGTGCTATGGGGATGGGCGGACAAGGGCAGCCAGGTGAACATCGCACCCGGCTGGACTTCCAGGAAATATACCGCTGTTGCAGACAGCACCGGGAAATGGAAACTGCATATTCCTACACCACGTGCCGGCGGACCGTACACCGTTGAATTTAACAGCGAAGCAACACATATCAGCGTGAAAGATGTATTGATCGGGGAAGTATGGGTATGCTCAGGGCAATCCAATATGGAGATGCCGTTGAAAGGATACAATAAACAACCGGTTTTAAACGCAGCGGCTATTATTGCTGATGCGGTCAATCATCCGGATATACATGTTTTCCGGGTACCCAAAGTAGTATCACCGGTACCTTTATCCGATTGCAACGGCAGCTGGAAGGCCACAGATACCGCTACCGCGAAGGATTTCAGCGCAGTTGCGTATCAGTATGCAAAAATACTGCATGACAAGCTGCACGTACCCATAGGCATTATTGCCACTTATTGGGGAGGAACCGCCATACAATCCTGGATGAGTGAAAAAACACTGTCGGTTTTCCCGGAGGCATGGTTTACCAGCCGGCCGGATACGATCAAAGATCCGGAGAAAGATCCTGAGCGCGCACCATCTGTTCTTTTCAATTCAATGATCCTGCCGGTTTCAGATTATACCGTAAAAGGATTTATCTGGTACCAGGGAGAATCAAACAGAGAGCATCCGTTGCTTTACCGCAGACTGTTGCCGGCGATGGTGAAGGAATGGAGAGCGCTGTGGAGAGGGAGCCGTTTGCCGTTTTATTATGTGCAGATAGCACCCTACGGGTATGCTGATCCGCGTCATGAGCAACTGCCCGCCGTGTTGCGGGAATCACAATTGCTGGCGCTGAACGATATTCTCAACGCAGGTATGGCCGTGATACTTGATGCAGGTGAAGAAAGATACATCCATCCGCCGGATAAAACCGTAGTGAGTCAACGCCTTTCATACTGGGCGCTGGCAAAAACATATCATCAGAAAGGCATTGCCTGTGCTTCGCCGGTTTTTAGGAAGATGAAGATCAAAGGAAGCCAGGCTTATCTTTATTTCAATTTCGCCAAACACGGATTAACCGCTAACAATAAGCCGCTGGAACATTTTGAAATAGCGGGCAATGATCATATTTTTTATCCGGCTAAAGCGGTGATCGTTCACAGCAACCAGGTGAAAGTTCAGTGTGACGCAGTAGCAGCGCCGGTGGCTGTGAGATACGCATTTAAGAATTGGGTGAAGGGAGATCTTTATAACACAGAGGGGTTGCCTGCTTCTTCGTTCCGGACAGATGTGGGGCAATAACCCCAAACGGCTGACATAGCTTCGTGCACGGCATAGATATTGTTGATTAACAGTCAAATATCATAAGCCATGAATGTAAAACGACTCTTCGGAACCATCCTGACTATCCTGGGAATAGTGGGTATCATTTATGCCGGTTATGGTTTTATCCAGCAAAGTATGCAATGGCGACAGCTGCTGGTGGCTGCTGTTATAGGGATTGTCTTCTTCATATCGGGTATTGGCCTTGTGAGAAATACCAAGGATGAAGCGTAGATGAAGCGCACTTAAAGCATGGTTAAAGCGTACTTAAAGGGTGGTGGCAATTGCTGAATTTATCGCCATTGTGCTCTGTTATTTACAATATTTGTAATATCTTGTAACCCATCACCACAACAAACGTCATTGAATATGGGATTTTTTTCAGGCCTTATTGGCAATGCAGCCACCGTTAGCCAGGAGCAGTTAACGAAAGATTACGGCAAACTGCTGCTCGATTCAGAGCGGGTAGAACTGGGATTTAAACTGATCAGGGATACTTTTATATTTACCAACAAACGCCTCATCCTGATCGATAAGCAGGGACTTACCGGCAGCAAAACAGAATACCGCAGTATCTCTTACAGAAGCATTTCCAGGTTCAGCGTGGAAACAGCCGGTACTTTTGAACTGGATGCAGAACTGAAGATCTGGATCTCCGGTGAAGAGCTGCCCAGCATCAAAAAGCAATTCAGCAAATCGGTGGATGTGTACGAGGTGCAGAAGGTACTGGCGCATTACGTGCTGAACTAATTTTTTATTGAAGTGTTTAATACATCGAAGCCACCATTGGTGGCTTTTTTATTGTTTATATTTACCATTTCTAAAAGGACAGGTCATGGAAGTAGGAATAGATAGCTTTGCCGCTACGAATGGTTTAAATAACAAGTCGGCTGCAGAAAGTAATATGGATGAAATGGCAGATCTGCTGGAGAGGATAGTGATGGCCGATCATGCCGGGCTGGATGTATTTGGCATCGGCGAGCATCACCGGAAGGAATTCCTGGATTCCGCGCCCACTGTTATCCTGGCGGCTGCTGCAGCCCGTACAAAACATATCCGCCTGTCCAGCGCGGTAACTGTGCTCAGTGCCGCCGACCCGGTAAGGGTATTCCAGAATTTCGCCACACTGGATATTATTTCGCGTGGCCGCGCAGAAATGGTGGTAGGCCGTGGTTCCTTTATAGAAGCATACCCGCTTTTTGGTTATAGTCTCCAGGATTACGATGCGCTCTTCATCGAAAAACTGGATCTGCTTCTGAACATCCGCGATAATGAAGTAGTTACCTGGAAGGGCCGTTTCCGGCCAGCGCTGAATAATATTGCTATTTATCCGCGACCGGTACAGGACCCGTTGCCTATTTGGCTGGGTGTAGGCGGTACGCCGCAATCATTTGCCCGTGCCGGTACGTTGGGACTACCGCTCATGGTCGCTATTATAGGAGGGGAAACCCACCGTTTCCGCCCGTTGGTTGACCTCTACCGGGAAGCCGGCAGAAAAGCCGGGCATTCGCCCGATAAATTAACGGTAGGCGTGCATTCGTTGGGATATGTTGCAGAAAACAGGCAACAGGCTGTCAGCGATTATTTCCCCGGCTACGCCGAAACTTTTACAAGGATTGGAAAGGAGCGGGGATGGCCGCCGGTTACACGTGCGCAGTTCGATGCCCAGGTAGGTCCCACCGGCGCGTTGCTGGTAGGCGGCCCGGAAGAAGTAGCGGAAAAGATCCTTCGCCACAGTGAAGCGCTGGGAGGTATCTCCAGGATTACATTTCAAATGGACAACGCAGGATTATCCCATGAAAAATTGCTGAAGTCCATTGAATTGATCGGCAAATACATCATCCCGCTGGTGAATATTGTTTAATGATTATGCACCCAGTTCGGTAGGCAAGCCATCCATACTCACCAGGTTCTTCTCGGCTTTATAGGCTTCCAGGCCTTGGGGACCTTTCTTTTTCGCCCATTTGGCGGCATGATCCCGCTCCCCGGTGTATTCATACAAGGGAACGCCAAAGCCACAGGAGGTTTGTACTTTATGGATATCCGCCACAATAATCTGGCGGGTGGCAGGCAACATCGTAAACAGGGCTGATAATTCCGGCCATTCCGCATCACCGGGCAACACCGTATAGCCTTTACCGTATAAGCGCAAAATATTGGGCGGCCCATCGAAGGCACAGAACATAAAGGTGATGCGGCCGTTTTCACGGAGATGTGCTGAGGTTTCATTCCCACTTCCAACAATATCGAGATAGGCGACCTTACTCGGGGAAAGCACCCGGAAGCTGTCCAGCCCCTTCGGTGAAAGGTTCACATGGCCCTGATCACTCAGCGGTGCGGAGGCTACGAAAAATAATTTCTGCGCAGCAATAAAGTCCTGGTGTACGGGCTTAATATCGTCAAAAAATTTTCCCATATAAGCGGCATTTAAGTGGACATTAAAGGTACGAACATTTAACTACAGCAGTTTTTTCGCTGCATCTTCCCAGTCCATGATCCGCTCATAACCTTCCACATGCACATTGTGATGCCCATGATACAGCAAGGGCCTGCCCTTGAAATTGCTGAAATTGCGGATCAGGTCATCTATCATGATGTCTGTTTGAACAATGGATTTATCGCCGCACAGGCAGTACTGCCGCCATTCCAGGAAAGGAAAATGTTCCTGCAACCAGTCGTATTTGTCTTTCAGGGAGGTAGGAAACTCCATTGCAGCAGAAACGATATACAATTTATATTTCTTATTCAGCTCTCTGATTACTTCCACTGCGTTGGGGAATATTTCCAGGTCACGGAAAAAGCCAGGTGTATTCAGGTATTCCTTAATCTTCGCTTTATGTTCTTCCGGCAAAATATCTGATAGTGTTTTGCCGTGCAGCTCCTCTGTGGTAAATGTTTTGCCGAAGTCCCTGTAGTACCATGCCCTGGCTTTTTTAATCGGGTCGGCAATGGTTTCGTCCATGTCTATGGCAAGCGATAATTGCATTGTTTCCTGTTTTTGTGGGGCTAATATAATAATAAAAAGGCAGTGAAAACGGAGGTATCCGGTAAGTCACTGTCATAAAAGAAAAAACGGCTGTAGTAATGGCATCAACATACCATCGCCGCAACCGTTTAATCAAAAAAATAAAATCCTAAAAAACAAAATCCCCCAAATCAACATAATCAGCGTAATCCTGAGAAAGACAACCTCCGCGTCTAAAGCCGCTTCAGCATAATATCGCGGTATTCCACTGTCATAGGCGGGCCTACATGCACCTGCACACCCAGGAATCCTTTGGACTTCCCGTTTACGGTGTCGTTGTCGGTTACATCACTCATCAGTACACCGTTGATATAGTGCTGGAGATGGTTACCTTTTACAACGAGCCGGCATTTATTCCAGTCTTCGCTTTTAATCAATGTTTGCAGCGAGTCAGAGCTACCGAGCGAACCGGTCACCACGGCGGCGCTCCAGGCGTTGTTTTTTACGCCGTTCTGCAGCGAGTCAGTTGCTTCAGGAATGGTGGTTTTCTGTCCGCGGTAGGCGAGGGTAGTACGTCCTCTTTCTTCATAATTCTGACCAGTGTAGCGGTTGGCGCCATCAATATCTGCCTGGTAGCCTTTCAGCGCATGCGGCACATTCTCCACCATTACGCTGCGGTAGTTGATGCCGCTGTTGCCGCCGCTGGTGATTTTGAATTCACAGGTGAGTTCGAAATCAGCCGGCTGATCGCCCTGCCAGATGAGGAAGGTGTTGGTTTTAAGTAACGTTTCGGGAGTTACCTGACCAACAATATGACCGTTTTCTGCCCGCCAGTGAATAGAATCGCCTACCCATCCGTTGAGGGTTTTGCCATCAAAAATCTGTACGAAGCCTTTATCGTTACCTGTGCTGTCGCCGGTATGGCTGTCGCCTGTTTTGCCCGCGCCATTCTGGCAACTGGCTGTCGTAAACAGCAGGCTGGCTGCGGCCAGCGGGATAAGCATTGCACTGGTTCTTTTCAGCATAATTAATATTTTATTGTGTTTTGTATTTTTTCGTATATCCTGGGGAGATAGAAAGAATGATGCGTATAACCGTTACCGGTAGTTAGGCAGCATTGGTATCTTTCCAGGTACCGGAAGCGGCAGAATCGAGTACGGCCTCACACACTTTTTGCGTTTCCAGCGCTTCTTTAAAAGTAGGAGAACAGGGTGTGCCGGTTTCCAGGCTTTTCAGAAAATCAGCTACCTGGTGTACAAAGGAATGCTCATAACCGATACCCAGCCCGGGTACCCACCATTTATCCATATAAGGCTGATCGCCATCTGTTACATGGATGGAGCGCCATCCGCGCACCGTAGAGGCGTCCGCGTTATCAAAGTATTCCAGCCGGTTCAGGTCGTGCAGGTCCCAGCGGATGGAGGCATTTTCGCCGTTGATTTCAAACGTATACAGCGCTTTATGTCCGCGTGCATAACGGGTTGATTCAAAGAGGCCGAGCGATCCGTTGCTGAAGCGGCACAGGAAGGAGCAGGCATCGTCGATGTTTACTTTTTCCACTTTACCGGTGAGCTGATGCATACGTTCTTTTACAAACGTTTCTGTCATTGCAGTTACGTTGGTAATACTGCCATTCAGCCACAATGCGGTATCAATGCAATGGGAGAGGAGATCGCCCACAACACCGGAACCGGCTACGTCTGCATCCATGCGCCAGAGGCCTTCGCCGCCCTGCGGCAGATTGGCGTTAATGGTCCAGTCCTGCAGGAAGTTGGCGCGGTAGTGGAAAATACGACCCAGCTTGCCGGAGTCAATGATCTGCTTGGCGAGGGTAACAGCCGGCAACCGGCGGTAGTTGTACCACACGGTATTGGGCACGCCTGCTTTTTCAATTGCATCTACCATGCCGGCCGATTCTTCCAGTGTACGTGCCAGTGGTTTTTCGCAGAGGATCATTTTGCCGGCAGCTGCTGCGGCGATGGCTATTTCAGCGTGTTTGTCGTTCGGCGTACAAATGTCCACAGCATCTATATCATCGCGTGCAATCAGGGCTTTCCAGTCCGTTTCCACGGATTCATATCCCCATTGGGCGGCGAACGCTTTGGCCTTGCTTTCCGTGCGGGAACATACTGCTTTTAGTACAGGCTGATATGCCAGGTCCGGGAAGAAGTTTTTCACGCGCAGGTAGCCATTGGAGTGGGTTCTGCCCATAAAGCCACATCCTATTAATCCTATCCTCAGTTCTTTCTTTGTTGTCATAGTTGTCACGGGTTATAATTAAAAAACTATTCCTGCCAGCCGTGCTGTTGCCTTACAGCGATCATGGCGGCGAGGATATCGTTCCAGGTTTTCGCCTGGGTCATCACGGCGTTAGGGAACATACAACCATCCCAGCAGATATGTTTCACTGCCTTCGTGAGTTCTCCTTTGTCGTCGCGAAGCCAGAAGCCTGCATCTTCTGCAATGTTCAATTTCCCGTTGGGATCAGTGGCCAGGCAGTGGCGGCCGGTTTTATCGTGGGAGCCGGTGCCATGCACGGTACCATCATTCTGTGCTACGTGGAAATCGATCGTCCACGGACGAAGCGCCTGTGTAAGCTTCCGGAGCCCGGCTTTGATCGCCTCGCGGTCGCTCCATTCAAAGTTGGCCGGCAGTATCCTGTCTTCCGGACTGTTATACCCCAGCAGATATAAAAACGTGTGCGACATATCTGCCTGGAAACCGATGTTGGGCCGGTCTACTGCTTCAAGGGTATCCAGCATTGCTTTCCAGCTGTGCATACCACCCCAGCAGATCTCACCTTCTGCGGCTAGTCTCTCGCCATAATCGGCAGCAACATCACATGCTTCCCGGAAGGTTTGCGCAATCAGCTTTGTGTTGCCTGCGGGATCTTTGGCCCAGTCTTCCGGGCTGCAGGCAGAGTCGATGCGTACCACACCGCCCGGCCGGATGCCGAGGTCACGGAGGCGTTTGCCCACATGGCATGACTTCCGCACCTGCTCTACAAATTTAGCCCTGTCTTCTTTGCTGCCCATCGCGGAACCGCCGCTGGGAGGCCAGATTGGCGCCACCAGGCTGCCGATCTCCAGGTTATAGGAGGAAACTTTTTCTACCAGTCTTTTCAGGTCATCGTCGGAGCTGTCTGCGGATACATGCGGGTCAAACAACCCAATGTCGATACCGTCAAACTTAACGCCATTGACTTCGGCATTGGCTGTCATTTCCAGCAATGTATCAAACGAAATGATGGGCTCCGCGCCATCTCCTTTTCCTACAATGCCCGGCCAGGTGGCGTTGTGCAGCTTTGGATAATTATTATCTTTCATAACGTCGTTTTTAAAAGATTATAACACGAGGTCGGGGTTACCCGGACCAAAATGTTTCAGCATCACAATCGGATCAGTAGCGGAGTGGTTGACGATTTTCACTCCTGCAACAGCCGCTGCTTCGCTGATAAAAAACTCATCGTTGGTTAACTGACCATAGCGGATCAGCGCCGGCGTATCAATATCCCATACGCCCATTTTGCCGTGCCCCTGCATGAGGATGATGCCATAGGCGGCGCTGTCTTTAATAACTACCGTGGCGCCTGGAGCTACGGTCAGCTCTTTGGCGCTGAAAGCATCCGATTTGTAACACACCCAGTTCTCCGTATATCCTTCCCCGTTAGCAGCTGTTACAGGCGGCATGAAGCGGTTCTGGAACTGGTTGGGATCCACGTTCAGTTCCCAGTCAATCACGTCCATCAATGCATCGTAATCGCCGATGCTTTCTTTGGGCGTACCGTTCCAGAGCAATACTTCAGGAACAATGGCTTCGTTTACGAGCGACTGGTACATCGCAAATACATCGGAAGCTTTTTGTGGTTCGTAAGTACACAAGCTACCTGGCGCATGCAGCAGTCCCGGCGGAACATCCCATCCGGTGCCCGGTTCCAGGCGGTAAGCCTGTGAGTAGTTCGTGATCTTATTATCTCCCTTGGTAAAATTCAACAGGCATTCCTTGATCTGTTCGCGGGTGGTGCCGGGAGCAATACCCATGAAAGTATAAGGGAAATCACCGCCATGATTATTCAGCTGCGGCGGAAAGTAATAAGCTTCGGGCTTGCCGGCCTGTCCGATCAGTGCTGCCTTTTCATCGTTGTGGTGAATATGGTGGGGGAGCGGTCCCATGTTATCGAAGAACTTGGAATACATCGGCCACGCGCCATAAGTATCCCATAAACGTTTCCCGATCAGTTTATCTTTTAACGCACTAATGGCATCTTTCAGTAAAAATTGCTGCGTACCACTGCCATCGTTTACTACCACCATGCTTAAACCTTCATTTTCGCCTGTTAAAGGGCCGTTCTTTGCCGGAGTGGTAGACGACAACCAACGTTCATCGATGCCGCCACGTTCGCCTCCCAGGACGTAATAATCGTCCGGGTGTAATTTGATCCGCCGTCCTGGCACACAAAATGATCTGGGCACCCAGTTTGGTGCCAGCCGGAGAATCCCTTGTCCCTGTTCGAGTGCTTTTTCTGCTAAGCTTGTTTTTTCCATGAGCTTTAAAATGATTATAAAAGATCAGTGAGAAATGATTCGATGTCTTCGTTGGTATGCAACAGGTCTATCTGCAATTCATATTCACGGCGTTCGCCCGGTTCCATGAATAGCAGCGTACCTTCCCTGCGGGCCTTTGCCTGCCCGGTAGGCGGATGGGTGCCGGGTTCCAGCCCCATCACATATTCGCCCTTACCCCAGTGCTGCCAGTTGGTAAGCACCGGTAACTGCGCTTTTTTAAACCGCAGTGAAAAAGCCAGTTGCAGTGCCGCGTTGTGCACACCACAGGTGCACCATCCGCCGGCATCCGCCACGGGATCAATGATCGCGGCTTCTTCACCGCTGCCGGCATGACTGTCCAGCGGCGCGAGGCATTTTTTATAGTTGTGATCCGCATTAAAAATGTGATCCGGATTACCTTCCCGGGAAACCCAGTTTCCCTTCCAGCAAATGTCCGCACCTTCATCTACCAGCGGCCAGCCGAAATTGAAATGATACAATAACATATGCGGCGCAGTGATATTGCCCCTGTTCACTACTTCATCATGTACCCGGATCTCTGCTTTACCGAGTGTGCCGGAAATAGTGCGTTTCAGCATCAGCTTTGCCCCGAGTACGCTGGTTTGCAGCATGGTCCCGGTAATGCTCATCTCCATCTGTCCGGCCACAGGGTCGGGTTGTATGATGGAAACAATTTCAGCAGGCGTATTGCTGACAGGTCCGTGCAAACCGCGTTCTCCATATTCATCGGTTTCCGGCCCGCCAACATGCATCAGTCCGCAGGTGGTAATCAATCCACCGCCAAAGGTTTGGAGCCAGTCCAAACCTTTGTTCGCCCCGCGGGTAGGTGCAGTAATGCCGCCATGGCTTAACCAGGCCAGGCTATGCTGATGATAAAACGCATCTGCAATATCCATGGCCCGGTCGATGACCACCTTATAACGCAGCCCGGTACCGGTATTGATCCAGGCGATGCGGGTGCCCCTTCCGGGGCCGTTGTCCAGCACCGCCGTTTCTATACCTCCCAGTTGAAAATGATTCGAGAGTTTATGTTGCCACGACTGATTATTCAATGCCATCCGCGCGTTATTTATCTTCCAAAAAAATATTATTTACGACCCAGCTGCTTTGGAGCCAGGAAAACAGAATCCTGTTTGTTGCCGCCGGATTTCAGATAAGCCATTAAATCCCTCAGTTCTTCTTCATTCAAACGGTTAATTAACCCTGGCAGCATCACTGAAACTTTGGATGCTTTTGTTCCGGTTACATCTTTCTTCAGCAGTTCGCGCTGATCCTGTGTGGCAAATGGATTCTGTGAAATCACATACTTATCCTTGTCCTGGCTTACCAGCCGTCCTACTACGGAGCTGCCGTTCTTTAAAGAAAATACGGTGGCTTCGTACTGGTCGGAGATGGTTTTGCTGGGTTCAATAATTGCTTCGAGAATATCTTTATTGGAAAAACGTGTACCCAGCTGCGTTAGATCCGGTCCGGCTACGCCGCCTTCACCACGCATGCCATGGCAGGAGCTGCATAACGCCGTGGCAAACATTGCCCGTCCCTGTTCAAAATCACGTTTGGTGGTAGCGCTGTCCACTATTTTAAGTGCTTCTTCTACCGTCCATCTCCTGCCCGGGCCTTTTGGTTGCGCAAAGCCTGCCGCCAGGTTGCCGCCACTGTTTAACAGGGAGTCGCCGGAAATCTGGTTGAAGTGTGCGAACTCTTTTTTCGGCACATTGGCTAACGCGTTTTTCCTGGCGTTGTTGATGAAGCCAATAAAACTATGCCCGCCTTTAAAAGTGAAGGCGTTATAAAACCAATGGAAATATTGTTCCTGTAATTCAGGTGTCCAGCCGCTTTTAGCCTGGCTTAATACCGTTGCATACCAGGTTTGCTGTAAGGGTGGCATTTTAGATAACATACCGGCAATGTCCAGTCCGTACTGCGGATTACGCATGATCAGGTCGGCTGATTTCATGGCAGTTTTAGCGGCAGCGGTATCATCTTTGGCACTGGCCAGTAACGCCATTGTTTTTTCCACAGCATTGGGGGCATTGATATATACCAGTACTTTACTCAGCGACCTGTTCAGATCGTTGGTAGTGGCAGGATACTGCGGATCAAGGTAGGCGGCTATTTGCGCGGATTGTTCTGCATCCGGTTTACCCATACGCACAAATACGAGTTCAAAAGCACGCAGCAGGTCAATCTGCTGGGAAGGCGACAACTGCGCATAGTTGATGGTCATCAGTTGCGGCAACAGGAGCTTCTTTACATCCTCCTTGCCCTGGCGCGCGAGCGCTATCGCTCCCTGGATCAGTGTTTCAGGATCTTTTTCCTGTAACAATTTATTCTGCCACTGACTTACCGGTTGATTTTCGATGGCTATCCTTGCAGCGAACCGGATAAAGCGGTCACTGTTTTTCAGGTAAGGCCATGCAAACTCAACTGCCCCTTCTTTTGCACCACCGTGGTAGGCTTCCAGCTGTTTGCGGATCTTAGCGCCCTCTGTAGGCGCTGCTGCAGCCAAAGGTGCGTTATCTTCCTTATTGTCTTTGTAGTATACGCGGTAGAGATCAGACTCCAGTCTGCGGCCACCGGTCAGGAAATACAATGCACCGTCAGGGCCGATCATACCATCTGTTAATGGCAGTGGAGAACCCGACAGGAATTCTTCTGCGCCTGCCCTGTAAGAAGCGCCATCCGGTTGTAAGCTGATGGCATAGATGATACCAAAGCTCCAGTCGAATGCAAATAATGATTTGCGGTATTTCTCCGGGAACCGCGCATTGCCGCCATAGATCAGGTTGGTAGGGGAGCCCTGGCCAATGTTGAGCAGCGGTGGTAAGTTATCGGGATAGGCGGGAGACCATTTCTCCGTACCCGGACGCCATCCGTATTCGCTGCCGCTGGTTACCTGGCATATACGGGTAGGACGGTACCAGGGGGTACCAAAATCCCATTCCATATCTGAGTCATAGGTGAACATATCACCGGCATCATTAAAAGTAAGATCAAAGGGATTACGGTAGCCGGAGCTGATGAGTTCCCAGTTGCTGCCGGTAGAATCGATGTGCGCTATCCATCCGCCATGTGTATTCACCGTATTATCGTGACCGTTAGGATCCTTGATAAATGGTAACACGTTGTCGATGTTCCAGGATGGCGGCACTTTATAGTTATTCATCTCCGGAATTTTGGTAAAATTACCGGCAATCACATAGATGGATTTTTTATCCGGAGATAATACAATGCTGTGCGGGCCGTGTTCTCCTTCGCCTTCCAGTGCTTTCAGCAGGGTGATCTTATCAAACTGGTCGTCGCCGTTGGTATCCTGTAAACGATACAATCCGCTGCCTTTGTCGAAACGGTCGTCACTGTTGTGATTCACCATTACATACAAGCTGTTGAAGGCATACAGCAGCCCCTGTGCATAACCCATAGATACTTTTTGTGTGGAAGTATCATTGCCAATCCTTAGCTGTTCTATTTTCAGCTTGGCAGAATCTTCCCCTACGGCAGGGAGCTGCAACCGGTAAAGAAAACCATACTGATCGGACACGATCATGCGCCCTTTGTCATCAAAGGCCATTGACACCCAGGAGCCCTGGTTGTTGTCGCCCGGACTGTACAACCGCTCTGCCTTAAAATTATCAGGTAATTTCAGGGCATCGATTTTCGGATTGCCGGTTAGCTTGGTCTCTGACGTTGAGTCGTTTCCGTTATTGCAGGCCACACCGGTCATCAGAACGGTGGAAACCAACAACAGCAGCGGGAAAGCTCTTTTACGTAACGTGGTCATAATATAATCTTGAATAGGTTCCTGAGTTGATGCTATTGATATGGGAAAACGTTTACTATAGCTGTAGTAATATAGTAAACGTTTTCCCGTTTTTTTCAACTTTTTTTACCAGCCGGTATTTTGTTCAAATCCATTCAACCTGATTTCTCTTTCAGGAATTGGAAATAATAACTGGAACGGCTGTATGTTATATGATGCCGGGCTGAGCCTGGTCAGCCTTTTCTTTTCTTCTATTCCGTGGGCAGTCATTACGGAAACGGCTTTACCGGTGCGAAGCAACTGATACCAGCGATTGTCTTCAAAGGCGAGTTCTACACGCACCTCGTGAAAAACAGTATCGCGGAAAGCGCTCTGACTTAAAGCCGGTAAAGGATCCAGCCCAGCGCGTTGACGCACGGGATTGATATATTGCAGCGGGTTGCCGGTACCGGTTTCATTGATGGCTTCTGCAAGCATTAGCAACACCTGGGAGTAACGGTACACCGGCCAGTTTTCATTCGCACGGCCATCAAGCGCATAAGGTGGATGATAGAACTTCCGGATCAGCGGCAGTTTGCCACCAAAGGCAACTGATTCTGCGAAAGCAGCATTGGTCGGACTGGAGTACATAAAAATAGATGCATCCTTTCTTTTGTCCTTTGCATCGTACGCATTCACAATACTGGGAGTGGGCATGTTTACGCCGCCCAGGTTGCCATTGAAGCCGGTCAGGTCTTTTTTACCGTTGCGTGGACCGAAGTTGAAAATATAATTGCTGCTTTCTGTTTCGATGCCGGAGTTGTACTGAACCGAAAAAATGGATTCTGAATTGTTCTTCTTCGCCGGATCAAAATTATCTGCGTAATTATCTACCAGTGAATAGTTCAGTGTGGTTACCTGTTGTAAGGTGGTTACTGCCTTTGGATAATCTTTCATGGTCAGGTAAACCTCACCCAGTAAAGTAAGTGCAGCACCTTTGGTAGCCCGGCCGATGTCGCCGCCGGAGTAGCTGGCAGGCAGGTTGGCAGCGGCTTCTGTGGCATCCGCAATGATCTGGGCATATACTTCTTCCACGGTGGCTTTTTTCGGAGTGGAAGCCTCATCCGGGCTTGCTACTTCCTTCACCAGCAACGGCACGCCGCCAAAAAGGCGCACCAGGTGAAAGTAGTACAAGGCCCGGAGGAATTTAGCTTCACCGAGATACTGCTTTTTAGTTGCGTCGTTGGAAAATTTTACGCCATCAATACGGGTAATAATTACGTTGGACTGCTGTATGTTTCTGTATATCTGCGTCCATACATTGTTCACATAGTTATTGGTGGGAGTGATCAGGAACTCGTCGATCTCTTCGCGTTGCTGCGCGCCACGGTCACTTTCATCATACTGGTAGTTGGTATTATCAGCTCTCATTTCCGCCATCGCCCAGTAGTCGCCGGTATAGAATTCCTGTAGTACGCCGTAGCAGCCATTCACCGCACGGAGTACCTGTGCTTCGGTAGTATAATAGTTGGATCCGCTGGAAAAAGAATTTGGCTTTACATCCAGCATGTTAGTACATCCATTCAGTGCGATCGCAAGCAGCGCGATAAAAGGTATCTTAGTTTTCATGTTGCTATTCTTTTTTTGACTGAATTAAAAGGAGAGATTGGCGCCCAGTGAATAAATTCTTGGAACCGGGTAACTGGAGTAGTCGATTCCAGGTACCAGTGCGCCGCTTCCACCTTTGCCCATGTAGTTGGTTACTTCAGGGTTGCCGCTGTAGTTGGTAAACAGGATGGCATTCTGCACACTTACATATACCCTGGCACTTTCCACAAATCCCATCTTAGGAAGGCTGTAGCCTAGTGTAATATTCTTCACCCAGGCATAATTATTTTTCTCTACAGTCAGTGAACTTACGTCGCGGTACATTACCCTGCCGCGGCCGGAACCGTTGGTAGTAGGTACTTTGCCGTTGCCGGGGTTGGATTCTGATCTCCACCTGTTGGCTACATCTTTACGTACATTAAATACACCATCTATATTACCGTTGTAGTCATTAGTGGCATGTAAGCGATCGGCGCCCATAGAGCCAACCACCAATACACGGAGGTCAAATTTTTTGTAGTTCAGGATGTTGGTTAAGCCCCAGTTGAAGTCGGGATACGGATTACCGATGATCGCGAAATCTTCCCGCGGATTAATCACACCATTGCCGCTGATATCTTTAAAGCGGATATTACCCGGAATAGCGCCGGGGAAAGCGGGGCCTTTATCTACTTCCGCCTGGTTCTGGTAAATGCCGTCAAATACATATCCATACAGCATGGCGAGCGGCTGACCTACAATGCTTACGTTGGTGGGATTGCCTTCACTGCTGTTACCGGAATAGATAGGGGCATTGTCTTTTCCTAATGCCAGCACCTTGTTGCGGTTGAAGGCAATGTTAAAGTTGGTGGTCCAGGTGAAAGATTTGGATTCTATATTGCGGGAGGAGATACCAATTTCCAGTCCTTTGTTTTCCATGTCGCCACTGTTCTCTGTTACGGTGGTAAAGCCGCTGGACTGCGGTACTTCCACGTTTAACAGCAGGTCCTGTGTATTTCTTTTATAAGCATCGATGGTCAGGTAGATGCGGTCTTTCAGCAAACCAACGTCAACGCCTATATTTAATTCACGCATTTTTTCCCAGCCAAGATTCGGGTTGCCGAGGGTGTTCATTACACGGCCACCATTCAGCGCACCACCCAGTACATAATCACTGGTGCCGATGCTGCTCATGTAGGTGTAGTTACCGATATTGAAGTTCCCGGAGAAGCCATAGGATGCCCTTATCTTCAGGTCGCTGAACACACGGGAGGACTTCATAAAATCTTCCTGTGATACGCGCCATCCCAATGCCACGGAAGGGAAGGTACCCCAGCGGTTGTTGGGGCCAAAGCGGGAAGAACCATCACTTCTCACAGTAGCGGTTACCAGGTATTTATCTTTATAAGCATAGTTTACCCTGGCCAGGTAAGATAATAATGCCCACTCTGTTTTATCTGTTACATTAGGATTATTGGTGAGGGTAGCTGCACCGTTGATGGTTTTAATATCATCGTCCGGGAAGTTGGCAGCATTGATGCCCACATTTTGTTCCTTCTGTGATTGGACACTGTACCCCAGCAACCCGGTAATGGCATGCCCGCTGCCGCTGGTGTACTGGTAAGTGAGCGTATTTTCATTCAGCCAGTTCAGGTAATTTCCGGTGATGTAACCTCCGGAAGGAATACTTGGCGGCGCTGCATTGGTGTTACCAATAGTGGAAGGCCGGAAGAACTCAGCGCTTCCTTCCTGGTAATCTACGTTGAAAGTGGATTTAAATTTCAGGTTCTTTATAATTTCATATTCTCCGTAAGTGTTGAAAAGGATACGGGTGCTCTTGGATTTGTTGGTCACTTCATTGAGCATCATTACCGGGTTCGGGAGACCAAAAGTACCCGGACTCTGGATATACTCATTATAACTGCCGTCTGCCTTATAGATTGGCTCTATAGGGCTCGCAATACCAAAAACGCCTTCGCGGCCTTCCCCGTTGGTGTTGCCTTTGCGCGTGGTGTATGAAGGGGCTACGTTAAAGCCTACCTTGAACCTGTCGGAGAGATTGGCATCCACATTGGCTCTTACTGTGAAACGTCTGTAGCCGGAGTTGATGATCACGCCATCCTGGTTGTAATAACCAGCGGAGACATAGGTCCTGATTTTATCGGTACCACCACTCACGCTCAGGTTAATATCCTGCATGGGTGCTGTTCGCGTAATGGCATCAAACCAGTCGGTGCCTTTACCGATCAGTGCAGGATTGCGGTAAACTTCCGGTATGTCGGCATCAGTAGGTTCGCGGTGTTCGGTGAAACGGATATTATCTTCAATCGCTTCTTTTCTGAACTGTGCAAATTCCTGTCCGTTCATCAGGTTTGGGCGTCCTTTATCAGGGATGGATTGAACACCATAGTTGGCAGAAAGCTGCACCCGGGGAATACCGGAGCTGCCTCGTTTGGTAGTGATCAGCACCACGCCATTGGCGCCTCTTGAACCATAAATAGCTGTTGCAGAAGCATCTTTCAACACCGCCATGGATTCGATATCCTGCGGGTTAATAGCGTTCATCGGATCAGATACCTGGTCGGAAGAAGATGCCAGCGGGTAACCGTCCACTACGTAGAGGGGCTGGCTGCCTGCACCCACTGCGCCGATGCCGCGTACCTGTACCTGTGGACCGCCGCCGGGAATACCATTGGAGGTACTTACCTGGATACCGGCAATCTGGCCGGCTAATGCCTGGTCGGGACCAGCCACCGGCATGTCTTTAATATTTCTCATGGTAACAATACCCACAGATCCAGTTACATCTTTTTTCTGCTGCGTACCATATCCTACAACCACTACCTGGTTGAGTACTTTATTACTTGGCTCCAGCTGTACGCTGATGCGGGTACGGTTGCCTACAGCATAAGTTTTGCTGGCATAACCAATGATGCTGAAAACAAGGGAGTCTGACGGACTGGCGGAAATCGTATATCTCCCGTTGGCATCACTGAATGCACCCTGGCTGGTACCTTTAACGCCAACGGTTACACTCGGAAGCGGGGAGCCCGTTCCTGCATCTGTTACCTGACCGCCAACGTTATTCTTTTGTGCATAGGTGAAAGTGCTGATGAATAACAGAGCGGAGCAAGTGATGCCAAAACGTGCGGGAAAGAAAGATCCTTTTTGATAAAGGGTGGAAGTTCTGATCATAACGAGTGGAATTTGGTTTGATGAAACGGCATTACTTAACGGAAATAAATTTAGCGGAAGAATAATACATTCCTGTCCTGTTGCGTCCTGTACTGTCCTGTACTGTCCTGTATCAGGGCATGTTAACTGGTATCAAAGAGGCGTTTGTAAAAGCCGGGAAAATATTGTTACTTTCCGTTGCATTTATTAAAATGCAGACAGTTAAAAATCTGACGTATGATCATGAACAGAAAAAGCCTGACATTGGTAGCCCTGTTTGCCATATTGGGCACTACGGCTTTTGCGCAGAATACTACGGACGCTGATGCTGCCGCAAAAGAAAAGAAACAGCGGGAGGAGTTGATGAAACAGGACTGGGCCTGTTTAAAGTGTTTTGAGGAAGCGAATACCCAGGTTACCGCGCCCAAACCGGGCGAACAACGGGTAGTATTTATGGGTAATTCCATTACCATCGGATGGGGAAAGCTGAACCCGGAGTTTTTTGAAGGCAAACCCTACATCAACCGGGGTATCAGCGGACAAACCACGCCACAAATGCTGATCCGCTTCCGTCCTGATGTGATTAACCTGAAACCAAAGGTGGTAGTGATCCTGGCAGGTACCAACGACATTGCGGGCAATACCGGCTTTACCCCGGTGGAAACGATTTTCGGGAACATTGTATCGATGGCGGAACTGGCCAAAGCAAACGGTATCAAAGTGGTGCTGTCTTCCGTAATACCGGCATTTGATTATCCATGGCGTAAAGGACTGGAGCCGGTTGGAAAGATCGCCGACCTGAATCAGCGCCTTAAAAACTACGCCGCCAAAAATAATTGTGTATACCTGGATTATTATACGGCGATGGCTGATGAAAGAAAAGGCCTGAAAGCCGAGCTCACCTACGATGGTGTACACCCCAATAAAGCCGGCTACCTCGTGATGGGGCCACTGGCGGAAAAAGCAATAGCCACAGCATTAAAGAAGAAATAAATTGAAAACCCGTTCATTCATCCTTACCGGCGTTCTGGTGCTGGCTGCCGGGCTGGTTGCCGCACAGCAGTCACTTTCCAACCGGCTTGACTCTCTGCTAACCGTCAGAAGTCCCCGCCCGTTCAACGGGGTAGTGCTAATTACACAAAAGGGCAAAACGCTCTATACTAAAAGCTATGGCTACGCCAACCGCGAAGCAAAGCAGCCGCTGAATATCGATGATCCGTTTATCATTATGTCCATTACCAAGCAAATGACGGCTGTAATGGTTTTGCAGGAAGTCGAAAAAGGACATATCCAGCTGCAGCAAACATTGCATACTTATCTACCGGAAATAAAAGATAGCTGGGCAGACAGCGTCTCCATCCACCAGCTGCTGAATCATACCTCGGGCGTAGTGTGGTTTGATGCCCCGCTGGCCTTTCCGCCCGGCACCAGGTACGCTTATTCCAACTTTGGCTATTCCCTGCTGAAATCCGTATTGGAACGAACTACCGGTAAGCCCTATACGGAGTTGGCAGATGCCTTGTTTAAAAAATGCGGCATGAAGCACTCCGGTATTACCGGCCGGAAGCGGGCCGTGCAGGGCTACCAGGAAACGGCATCCGGAAGCCTGGAAGCGTGCACGGACACCATACCCGACTGGCACTACGCAGGTGCAGGCGTGGTTTCCACTGCCCGCGACCTGGTACGATGGAATGAATTGCTATATGGAGGGAAATTGCTGAACGACAGCAGCTACCAGCAAATGACGCATGTTTGGGAACACCGGCAGCACACGGTATACGGGTCTATAGGAACCGGCTATGGTATTGTGGTCAGCGACGATAAGCAGGAGATGGGACATACAGGATATATGCCCCAGCTGGGTTTTACACTGATTAACTTCTACTACCCGGCTACGGGCAGCAGTCTTGTCGTAATGGAAAATGTGGGATATAGCGAAAAAGATATACCCAGGGCCTATTACTTTGAAAAAAACGTCCGGGAAATATTATTGCCAACTGTTATAAAGAAGCAATAACAACTATTTACATAATTCCACTGCAACGATATGTTATTTTTTTGTTGTAACGTTTTCTAATTCAGATATTTTGTTGTAGTTTCATTACTCACCAAAGAAAAGGAGGTATTCATGCTATCTACAGAATATTCATGGACACCTAAGGTTAATTTAGTTTAACCCGGGCGGCTCCATTAGAGAATCTGTTAACGCTTTGGCGTTAAAGGCATCCTGGCATAGCCGGGATGCCTTTTTCTTTGTTATATAATATTTTTATATTTTTGGAAGATGTATAACGCCTTAGTGACCCCAAGGCAACAAACTATAAAACATGGCTTTTATTATGGTGGACGTTGAAACAGATGGTCCCATTCCCGGCGATTACTCAATGATTTCTTTTGGCGCCGTTCTGGTAAATGAACAACTCAATCAATCTTTTTACGGTCAGCTGAAACCCATTTCCGATAAATTTATCCCGGAAGCACTGGCCGTGTCTAATCACACGCGGGAGGATACCCTGGGCTTCAATGATCCCGCACAGGTGATGCAGGACTTTAAACAATGGATTATCTCCGTTAGTAAGAACCGGCCCATTTTTATCAGCGATAACAACGGGTTCGACTGGATGTTTATCTGCTGGTATTTTCATCACTTTACCGGTGAAAATCCATTTGGATTTAGCTCCCAAAACCTCGGCAGCTTGTACAAAGGCATTACAAAAGATACTTTCCAGACCTTCAAACACCTGCGCAAAACAACCCATACACATCACCCGGTAGATGACGCGAAAGGCAATGCAGAAGCCCTGCTTACCATGAAACGCGAAATGGGTCTGAAAATTAAACTGTAGCTACATCCGTAAACTTTTAACCGGGTTTGCCAGCCCGGCTTTCACCGACTGGTAAGCGATGGTAACTCCTGCTATCAATACAGATACCAGGATGGCAATAACGAAAATGCCGCCGCCGATATGGGTCTGATAAGCGAAATTGTCTAACCAGCGCGCCATTACAAACCAGGCCACAGGCGCCGCAATGACGAAGGAGACGATGATCAGCACAATGAATTCTTTTGCAAATAAGCCAACGATGTTCAGGAGGGAAGCACCCAGTACTTTACGGATACCCACTTCTTTGGTGCGCTGAACCGCTGCAAAGGCCACCAGGCCGTATAATCCGAGGCAACCGATCAGAATGGCAAGAGACGAAAAGAGCTTGAAGGCGGTATATAATTTTTGCTCCTGGTTATATAAATTGGCAATCCGGTCGTCCAGAAAGTCGTATTCAAACAGGTTCTCCGTAAAGAGCGCCGACCAGGTCTTATCAATACCAGAAAGCGTGTTGTGCATATTTGCCGGTTGTATCTTTACACAGGCGGTTCTAAAGCCATTGGAGCTGTATTCCAGCACACAGGGTCTTCCTTTTTTATAACGTGATTCACTTTGAAAGTTCTGTACCACACCCATAATCTGGGTGGGGCTGCCATTGATGTAGAAACGTTTACCAATGGCGTTTTCCGGTGTTTGTATGCCAATTTTGTGTAGCAGGGTTTCATTGACCAGCACCCGGCGCACGGTATCTGCATCTGTTAATTTACGGAGGTTTTCACCTGCCAGCAGTTTGATGGAAAACATATCCAGGTATTGTTCATCAATGGCTTTCATCTCTGTTACATCATCCTTGATAACACCGGCTTCAGGGCAGGTAAAGGCGGCATAATTACTGCCACCTACCGGCGGTCCGGAAGCAAAGCTCAGCTGCTTTACACCTGGGTTGGATAATAATTGTTCCCGCAAAATATCACGTTTTTCTTTGTCAGGAACCCGGAAAGAAACCACGGCATCTTTATTAAAACCCAGGTCCCGGTTCTGGAGGAAGTCCATCTGGTAGCCTACTATCAGCGTACCTGCAATCAGGATCTGTGAAATACCAAATTGGGTGGATACCAGGATCTTTCTTAAACCCAATCCCCGGAAGGTAATACCCGTATTGCTTTTAAGAGAGGCTGCGGGCTGAAAGGTGGATTGTACAAAGGCGGGGTACAGGCCCGCTAAAAGTATAACCGTTACCGTTATTGCTGCCAGCAACGCTGCAATGACCGGTTGCATCAATTGTGACACCCCGATTTTCACGTTCATCCAGGTGGCCACAAAAGGCAGCAAAATGCCTGCAGCTATTGTTCCCAGCACAACGGCAATCAACACCAGTAAAGCGGTTTCAGACAAGAACTGGCGGATGAGTTGTCCGCGGTAAGCCCCCAGCACTTTACGTACACCCACCTCTTTTGCACGGCGTATCGCTTGTGCAGTAGCCATGTTGATGAAATTGATACAGGCGGTAATAATGATAAACAACGCCACCATAGCAAGGCCCCAATAGGTTTCCCGGCTGGTGGTAGGACTGGCAGGACTACTCTGGTAACGCTGGTCAAAATGGATTTCTTTCAACGGCTGCAGTAACAGTTTTGTTCCCGCGGCAACATCTGCGCCCCAGTTTTTAGTAATAAAGGCGGGCATCCTGGCCTGCAACTTCGCTGCATTATAGTGTTCCGGCAGCAATACAAATGCATTGCCTCCGCTGATGTTGTAGAATGAGGCCTGCGCCAGCGCTTCCTTCCGGATGGTTTCGTAGGAAACCAGGAATACGAAAGGCTGACTGGTATTGCCCGGCAAATCTTCAACAACACCGGTTACTTTAAGATTAAACTGGTTGTTCAGGTTGATCACCTGGCCCATTGGGTCTTTGGTGCCAAAGTACTTTCCGGCCATACTTTGTGTCAGTATCACCTGGTTCGGCTCCGACAACGCCGTGCGCGGATCTCCTGCCAGCCAGTGGTAGTCAAACAGCTGCAGGAAGGCCGCATCTGCAAAAGCAAATCCTTTTTCATTGTATCGTGCATCACCTGCCTTTACGAGCCCGGTAGCCTGGTACCAGTATTGCGATACCTGTTCCAGTTCCGGGAAATCGTTACGCAGTGCGGGTACCACCGCCAGTGAGGTACTGGGATTATAATCGAGGGCATTGAATGTTACTCGGTAAATCCGATCCGCTTTTTTGTGGAAGCTATCGTAACTCAACTCATTTTTTACAATGAGAAAAATGATCAGGCAGGCCGCAATGCTAAGCGTTAAGCCAAATACATTCAGAAATGTATAGCTGAGATTCCGCGTGATCGTCCTGAAAGCTGTTTTAATATAACTGCTGAACATGCAAATGCAATTTATAGGATGGAGCTAACTTGCAGCGAAGTAAATGCCATCATATTAAAATGCTGGTTTTCAGTATGTAAGGAAAGATTAAAAGAGGAGGGATGTCCGGTTTTGAAAAGGTGCGTGTCCGGTTCCGGACACTACTTCAATAACTTCTTCCGTAAAGAATATAGATAAAAATCCTCCACCTTTTTACGCGCCCATGGCGTTTTACGGAGGAATTTTAAACTGCTCTGCACAGAAGGATTGCTGATAAAGCAATTAATCCTTACCTGGTAGCCCAGTTCTTCCCAGCCATAGCTTTCATAAAGATGTGTCACTATTTTTTCCAGTGTTAGTCCGTGCAGCGGGTCTTTGGATGCGCCTGGTGTTTCCATGTTGTTCCTTTTTTAAGAGCCCAAAGGTAAGGTAATTACAAAGATGCCCGCATGGTCACATAAAAAGGTACTTCTATCTGTGCCCGGGAGTTATCGAGTATCAGCTGTGCAGCCATTTCTCCCATACACCTAAAGTCGGTGGAAATAGTGGTGATGCCGTTGAGAATGAATTTTTTCAACGGTGTTTCGTTGTAGGAAATGATCCCTACATCCTTACCTATCTTCAGGTTTAAGGAAATAATCCTTTCAATCAGCAATACCAGGTCATTTTCCCGCAGGTTAATATATACATCTCCCGGCTGAATATCTTCTTCTCCTATCTCTTCCACCTTCTTGCTGTTGAAGGCATAGTTCTGGCAGAACTGCATAAATCCTTCATAAATTTCTTCCGGGTAATAGGTATTATCGGGGTAAATGATTTTAATAGTGTGGTATTGCTGCAGCTTGTCCCTGGCTTGTTCCAGGGCGCCGTAAATATCTTCCTGGAAATTCTCGTATACTGCGCCGTATTCGCCGGTCACGCCTTTCAGCTTTTTATCCAGCAGGATAAGCTTTTCTTTCGGGATGGTATTGATCACTTCATCTACGTGCTCCCATCTTTCCCGGAAGTGCGGAAGTATCACAATATGTGTATATTCATTAATATTCTGGGATAACAGTTTTTTAAAGAGACTGAAATCGCTGTTATAAATATAGAAGTCGATATTGGCCTGTTCTCCCAGCTTGTCTGCAAACGAATCATAGATGATTTTTTTGTGCTCGCTCAGTTTGTTGAACAGCAGCAGTATCTTAAATTGTTGGTCAAGATTGGTTTGCGACACATAGTAGCCTTTTCCGGGAACGGACCCCAGGATACCCAGTCCTTTCAGGTATTTGTATGCTTTCTCTGCGGTATCCCTCGAAATTTCAAAAGCGTAGCTGACTTCATTGATGGACGGCAGTATATCATCCTGCTGCACTTTTTTGTCCACAATAGCTTTGATGATAGAGTTGGCCAGCTGGTAATATTTAGGCGTGGCAGAAAAATCATCAATAAAAAGGTATTTAAAGATCGGATGCTGTTTCATGGCTCATCAGGTATTAATCCGCGGAATTAGCTATCAGGTGCTGACATGGCTGTTTTCACGACAATGATAGTGATTTAATTCTACAATTACTATCTCCTGCCGGAAACCATGACAGTCCATGACAGTTTTAAAAGTTACATGTTTTATTTTTATGGAACATTCGTTTCCACGTTACAAATTACTACATCATTATGCAGGCTTTACTGGGAGTTTTATTTCATTTCATAGGTGGGTTCGCATCGGGAAGTTTCTATATCCCTTACAAAAAGGTAAAGGGGTGGAGCTGGGAAAGTTACTGGATTGTGGGCGGGATCTTCTCCTGGCTGGTAGTTCCGCTGCTGGCTGCCTGGTTAACCGTTCCGGGGTTTATGGATATTATCCGTAATACAGAAGGCACTGTTCTTTTCTGGACTTATTTCCTGGGCGTGCTGTGGGGTATTGGCGGTTTAACGTTCGGTTTATCCATGCGTTACCTCGGTATGTCGCTGGGAATGGCTGTGGCACTGGGCTTTTGTTCCGCCTTTGGTGCACTGATACCACCTATTTACCGTGGATTGTTTACAGATGACGCTAATACACTGGGGGCCATGTTTCACAGCAGCAGGGGATTATACGTGTTATGCGGCGTGGCGGTGTGCCTGGTGGGGATTGCCATTTGCGGGAAAGCCGGTATGTTGAAAGAAAAGGAACTCACCGGTGAACAGAAAACCGAAAGCATCCGCGAATTTGACCTCCGCAAAGGACTGGCCGTAGCCATTGTTTCCGGCATCCTGAGCGCCTGTATGAGTTTTGCCATTACTGCCGGCAACAGCATGGGCAAAGCGGCAGTAGCGAATAATGCCAACCCTTTGTTCCGGAACAATGTTATTTTTGTAGTGATTATGCTGGGAGGGCTCACCACCAATTTTATCTGGTGCATGCTGCTCAACAGGCGTAACCGCTCGTTCAACGACTATACGAATAAAAACACCCCGCTGGTGAAAAACTACCTGTTTGCAGCGATCGCGGGTACTACGTGGTTCCTGCAATTCTTTTTTTATGGAATGGGAGAAAGTAAACTGGGTAACGACGCCAGCTCCTGGATCCTGCACATGGCTTTTATTATCCTGATTTCCGGTATGTGGGGTTTTGTGCTGAAGGAATGGAAAAATGCCAGTAAAAAAACATTCGTTACTATTTCCCTGGGTATATTCACCATTATTCTTTCTGTAGTCCTGGTCGGATATGGTAATTCTTTAGAAAATTAACCCTCCGCATTATCGCAATTAAAAACGTAAAAATTATAGAGTATGTCTTTAGATGGAACTACCACGCAATTCAGGCATGTCAGCTATTTATGGGATGAAGCAACAGCGGCCGCTATGGCTGGTGATGAAGTAGCCTTGCTGATCTATCGTTCCAATTTACTCGGCGCAGACCTCCGGTTGACCAACTACGGTGGTGGCAACACCTCCTGCAAAGCCACCGCAAAAGATCCTTTAACGGGAGAGCCCGTAGAAGTGATGTGGGTAAAGGGCTCCGGCGGGGACCTGGGCACGCTCAAAAAAAGTGGCCTCGCCGCTTTGTATGTAGATCGTCTTCGCAGCCTCCAGCATATTTACCGGGGAATAGCGCATGAAGATGAAATGGTGGAATTGTTTAACCACTGCATTTATGATCTCGCCTCAAAAGCGCCCTCCATTGATACCCCCCTGCATGGTTTTCTTCCTTTCAAACATATCGATCACCTCCATCCGGATGCTGCCATTGCTATTGCAGCGGCAAAAGATGGCCGGAAAATCACACAGGAGCTCTTTAACGGCACTATCGGCTGGGTACCCTGGCAAAAGCCCGGATTTGACCTTGGATTGCAATTAAAGCAGTGCCTCGACGAAAATCCCGGTATCCGCGGTATCATGCTGGGCTCTCATGGCCTATTCACCTGGGGCGATACCGCCTACGAAAGTTATATCAATACCCTGGAAGTAATTGAACGCTGCGCAGAATACCTGGAAGAAAACACCGGCCGCCATAAACCGGTGTTTGGCGGCGCAAAAATAAAGTCATTATCGCCTGACGACCGTAAAGCCCAGGCCGCTGCGCTGGCGCCGGTTTTACGCGGATACTGCTCTTCCCAACAGAAGATGGTAGGCCATTTTACAGATGACGCGAGAGTGCTTGAATTTATTAATTCCAATGATCTCGGCAGGCTCGCGCCCCTGGGCACCAGCTGCCCCGATCACTTCCTGCGCACGAAGATCAGTCCGTTAGTACTGAACCTGCCGCCTGATGCAGACCTGAAAGATATAGCCGCCATTAAAACATCCCTGGCGCCGTTATTTACCGCCTACCGGGAAATGTACAAAGAATACTACGATACCTGTAAACATCCGAACAGCCCGGCTATGCGCGATCCTAACCCCGTGGTGATCCTGTATCCCGGCGTGGGCATGTTCACGTTCGCAAAAGATAAACAGACCGCCAGGGTGGCCGCTGAATTTTATATCAACGCCATCAATGTAATGAAAGGCGCGGAAGCCATCTCTGAATATACTTCCCTGCCACGGCAGGAAGCATTTAATATTGAATACTGGTTGCTGGAAGAAGCCAAGCTGCAACGCATGCCCAAGCCTAAAGCGCTTACCGGCAGAATAGCACTGGTAACCGGCAGTGCCGGCGGTATCGGTAAAGCGATCGCTAAAAAGTTTGCGGAAGAAGGCGCGGTGGTGGTCATCAACGATAACGATGCGCAGCGACTGGCCTCTGCTACCGAAGAGTTTAATAAATTGTACGGGAAAGATGTGTTTGCCGCTGACCTGCTCGATGTAACCGATTCCGCATCCATCCGTAAAACCTACGACACGGCCGTGCTGGCCTTTGGCGGCATCGATATCATCGTAAACTGCGCGGGGTTATCGATCTCCAAACCACTGGAAGATCATACAGAAAAAGACTGGGACCTGCTGTACGACGTACTGGTAAAAGGACAGTTCCTCGTTACGCAAGCAGGTGTGGACATCATGCGCAAGCAGGACACCGGCGGGGATGTGCTGAACATCGTCAGCAAAAATGCGTTGGTTTCCGGTCCTAACAATGCAGGTTACGGATCTGCCAAGGCAGCGCAGCTGCACCTGAGCAGGCTCAATGCCGCCGAGCTGGGAAAAGATCGTATACGCGTAAACGTTGTAAATCCGGATGCGGTAATTTCCGATAGTAAAATATGGGCAGGCGCCTGGGCTGAAGGCCGGGCCAAAGCATATGGCGTAAAGGTGGAAGAACTGCCCGCATTTTATGCGAAACGTACGCTGTTAAACGAAATCATTGTACCCGAAGATATTGCCAACGCCTGCTATGCTTTTGTAGGCGGCTTACTTAACAAGGCAACCGGCAATGTACTGAATGTAGATGGTGGAGTAGCAATGGCTTTTGTGAGATAAGTATGTTATTTTATCTACGTAAAAAAAGATTATCATGAGAATCGAAAAATACAGGATAGAAGAGCATAACCAGGCAGGAATGGCGGCGCAGCAGCGGGCATTTGAATATCTCTCGGGGGAAATTAAAAATGTTCCTGAAATATTGCAGCAGCTGATATCTTTCCAGGTGGGCATTCCCAGCTGGGCGCTGGGAACCGGCGGTACCCGCTTTGGGCGTTTCCCCGGCGGCGGTGAACCCAGGAACCTGGAAGAAAAGATCGAAGACATCGGGTTGATTCATCAGCTGAACCAATCCAGCGGCGCCATTTCCCTGCACATACCCTGGGATATTCCGTCCAATCCCGCGCATATTAAAGCCATGGCGGCGCAACACGGCCTCCGCTTTGATGCGATGAATTCCAATACTTTCCAGGATCAGCCCGGACAGCAGCTGAGCTATAAATTCGGCTCGCTGCAGCATGTCAACAAAGACATCCGCAAACAGGCTATCGAGCACAACATAGAAGTGATCCGTCATGGTATAGAACTGGGCTCTGATGCACTCACCGTGTGGCTGTCCGATGGTTCCTGCTTCCCCGGCCAGCTGAATTTCCGCCATGCTTTTCAGAATACACTGGAAGGTTTGCAGGAAATTTATGCAGCGCTGCCGGATAACTGGAAAATGTTTGTGGAATATAAAGCCGCGGAACCTAATTTTTATTCCACTACGGTGGGCGACTGGGGGCAGTCGCTCCTGTACGCCAATAAACTGGGCCCTAAAGCCTATACGTTGGTAGATCTCGGGCATCATCTGCCTAATGCCAACATTGAGCAGATTGTAGCCCTGCTGCTGATGGAAGGTAAACTCGGCGGCTTCCATTTCAACGATTCAAAGTACGGCGACGATGACCTCACCGTAGGCAGCATCAAGCCCTACCAGCTGTTCCTGATCTTCAACGAACTGGTGGAAGGAATGGATGCCCGCGGCATGAATCATACTACAGATCTGGGATGGATGATAGACGCCTCGCACAACGTGAAAGACCCGCTGGAAGATCTGCTGCAATCTGTGGAAGCAATTATGATCACCTACGCACAGGCGTTGCTGGTAGACCGTAAAAAATTGCTGGCTGCACAACAGCACAACGATGTGGTTACCGCACAGGAAATACTGCAACAGGCGTTCCGTACAGATGTACGCTCTTTGGTAGCTGCCGCCAGGATACAAGCCGGCGGCGCATTGAATCCGCTGGCGTTGTACCGTGCTGAAAAAGTGAGGGATCACCTGATCCGTGAAAGAGGCGCTAAAACAATGGCGACTGGTTTGTAATTTAAATGTGTTTATGAGCGAAATTCCCGTTATTGCTATTTTTGATGTTGGAAAAACCAACAAAAAACTGTTTCTCTTTGATGAACAGTACAGGATCATCTTTGAGCGCACCGCCCGTTTTACGGAAACCGTGGATGAAGATGGCGCGCCCTGTGAAAACCTGGAAAGCCTCCGGCTTTCCGTATTTGATTCCCTGCGGGAAGTATTCAGCAGAAAAGATGTAACGATCAAAGCCATCAATTTTTCAACGTATGGCGCAAGCCTCGTATACATCGATGAAGAAGGGCGCCCATTAACTCCATTGTACAACTACCTGAAAGAATATCCGGAGACTTTAAGTCAGCAGTTCTACGGCAATTACGGTGGCAAAACCGCTTTCTCCGTGCAAACGGCGTCGCCGGTATTGGGAAGCCTCAATTCCGGTATGCAGTTGTACCGGCTGAAATATGAGCAATCCGAAGTATTCAGTCGCATGAAGTATGCATTGCACCTGCCGCAATACATGAGCTTCCTGCTGTCGGGTGTTGCCTGCTCAGATATCACCAGCATTGGCTGTCATACCAACCTGTGGGATTTTAAACAAAACAATTATCATTCGTGGTTAATAAAGGAAGGGGTGCTGGAAAAGCTGGCGCCTCTTTTTTCTTCGGGAGAAGTAATGCCCGCGGCCTTTCCGGGCAACAGCTACGCAGTAGGTACTGGTCTGCATGACAGCTCCGCCGCACTGATTCCATACCTGGTAAATTTTCATGAACCTTTTGTACTGATATCTACCGGCACCTGGTGTATCAGCTTAAATCCATTTAATGATACGCCGCTTACACCGGAAGAACTGGAAGCGGACTGTTTATGTTACATGTCTTTCCAAGGCAAGCCGGTAAAGGCTTCCCGGCTGTTTGCCGGTTACGAGCACGAACAACAGGTAAAGCGTATTGCAACACATTTTGATCAGCATACCGGCAAGTATCGTGGAGTAGAGTACGATGGAAACATCATCCGCCAGCTGAAGGAAAGAAATAAACAGGATGCGCCGCAGCTGGAAGCCGACAAACAACGGATGCAGGCATCTGTATTCGGGCAGCGGGATCTGGATAGTTTTTCTTCGGATACAGAAGCCTATCATCAGCTGATGCTGGATATCGCCAATCAGCAATATATCGCCACCAGCAGGGTACTGAAAGGAGCCCGTGTAAAACGTATATTCGTTGACGGTGGATTCAGTAAAAATGCCATCTATATGAATCTGCTGGCTGCACTGTTTCCTGATATTGAAATCTTTGCCGCCTCCATGGCGCAGGCTACTGCGATGGGAGCCGCACTGGCCATCCATTCCGCCTGGAACAGCAAGCCCATGCCCAACGACCTGATAGAACTGAAATATTATTCGGTGACACATGATGCTACTTTATGAAGTTTTGATTATCATTACTGCCAATAAATAAACTTATGCGTGCCCTCTTTATCCTGCTCTTCAGCTTCGTTACCATTGTTGCCAACGCGCAAACCATAATGCCTTTATATAATGGTCTTCCTCCCGGCGGAATTGCCGCACCGGATGAGGAAGTAACCGACAAGGACAATAACCGCACAAATACCAGTGTACCTACTTTAACGGCTTACCTGCCGCCCAAAGACAAAGCTACCGGCACAGCGGTGCTGATTTGCCCCGGTGGTGGCTACCGCGCAGTAGTGCTGCAGCGGGAAGGTCTCAATATCGCCGAATACTTTGTAAAGCAGGGCATCGCTGCCTTTGTACTCAAATACCGCCTGCCGGATGATAAGATCATGCAGGATAAAAGTACCGGCCCTTTGCAGGATGCGCAGGAAGCCATGAAAATGATCCGGGCGCATGCCGCTGAATGGAACATCGATAATAATCGTGTAGGCATTATGGGTTTCTCTGCCGGTGGGCACCTCGCTTCCACAACAGGTACGCACTTCAATAAACCGGTGCTGGCCGCCAATGCCGGCATCAATGTGCGCCCCGATTTTATGATCCTGGTATACCCGGTGATCAGCATGGAAAAGAACCTCGCACATCCCGGTTCCCGTTTGCGGCTGCTCGGCAGTCAACCGGGAGAAGAAGCTATAAGGAATTACTCGAACGACCGGCAGGTAACGCCTCAAACACCGCCAACTATCCTCTTTCATACCGGCGATGATACTGTAGTAGATGTAGATAACAGCCTGGTGTTTTACCAGGCCCTGCGCCATCAGCACGTGCCAGCGGAAATGCATATTTACCCCGAAGGCAACCACGGCTTTGTATTGAAGCTGCCGGTAGATGTATGGATGCAGATCACCATGAAGTGGCTTGGTAGAATGGGCATGCTCAACCCCGGTAATCCTTTACTACAGGGAGGTCCAGGACAGTTATACTGATAACGTTTTTTACTTTGGGAAATACCGCAATGGGTTCGTTGGCGGATAGCAGTCCGGCAACCGGGTGCCTGTCGCTATAACTTTTACGGTTAAACGAATTTTCAAATACTATGATAAGAAAATATGCTGCCGCTGTGTTGCTGTTAACCGCTGCATTAACTGCCAGCGGACAACAAACGCCTTTGCAGCGTGGTTTTATAACGCCACCAGACAGTACAAAGCTAAGTGTATACTGGTATTGGATGAGTGATAATATTTCACAGGATGGGGTAAGGCAGGATGTGGAAGCTATGGCGAAAGTAGGCATTGGCCGGGCTTTTATCGGTAATATAGGTTATCCGAAAGAAGAGGTTCCCTACGGAAAGGTAAAGCTGTTTTCCGATGAATGGTGGAAGGTAACACGAACGGCTATACGCACTGCCACTGAAAAAGGACTGGATATCGGCTTGTTCAACAGCCCCGGCTGGAGCCAAAGTGGCGGCCCCTGGATAAAGCCATCACAATCGATGCGCTACCTCGCCGGCGAAGAAATTACTGTTCATGGTCCACATGAATATAACCAGCAACTACCGCCAGGACCTGCTGATTTTCAGACGGTGGCTGTAATGGCTTTCCCGGTGCCAGGCGGCGATGGAGATGATATTGGGAAACATACGCCACACATCACTTCTAACATCGCGTTCCGGGATATTGAAAAACTGACAGACGGAAATACTACCGAGGAAGTAATTGTTACCACGCCTGTTGCCCGCCCAACACCCGCGCACATCGATCTGGAGGTAACCGGCGACTTCACTGCACGAAGCCTCATCATTTACCCGGCCCAAAAACCTTTCAAAGCACAATTTGAACTGCAGGTGAAAGAAGGGGACATCTGGCGAACAATGAAGAGCTTTGAGTTGGACCGCAATAACCCGCAAAATAATGTAGGATTTAAACCGTATGCACCAGTCGCCGTTTCCTTTAATGCCACCACCGGCAGGCAGTTCCGGCTGTTGATCAGCGAAGGCAATCCTTCGCTGGCAGAAGTAAAGCTGCTTTCGGCGCCACGCATCGAACGCTTTGAAGAAAAGCAGCTGGCCAAAATGTTCCAGACACCACTGCCGCTATGGAACGAATATCAGTGGCCACCCGAGCCGGAAATATCCGGCGCCGGTTTGATCATCGATCCCACCAAAGCAATTAATCTCACTAAAAATTTATCCGCCAACGGTACGCTTACATGGAAGGTGCCTGCGGGCGATTGGCTGGTGGTGCGCTATGGCATGCTGCCCACCGGCGTCACCAATGGTCCTGCTTCACCGGAAGGAACCGGGTTGGAAATAGATAAGATCAGCGATAAATGGTCGCAGTACCACTACGATGCCTTTGTAGGTAAGATCCGCAAAAGCATTCCCGAAGCAGAGCGTACTTCATTGAAGTGGGTAGTGGCAGACAGCTACGAAACCGGTTCGCAAAACTGGACCGATGATATGGCGGAAGATTTCCAAAAACAATATGGCTACGATCCGTTACCGTGGCTGCCGGTATTATCCGGAAGGGTAGTGGGCTCGCCTGATCAGTCGGACCGCTTCCTCTGGGACCTGCGCCGTCTGGTTGCCGACCGCGTGGCTTATAAATATGTAGCCGGTTTGCGCAAAGCCAGTCATAAAGATGGTTTGAAGCTATGGCTGGAAAACTATGGCCACTGGGGCTTCCCATCAGAGTTTTTGAAGTACGGTGGCCAGTCGGATGAAATAGGCGGTGAATTCTGGAACGAAGGAACACTGGGCAATATCGAGTGCCGGGCTGCTTCTTCCGCGGCGCATATTTATGGTAAAACAAGAGTGGCTGCCGAGTCTTTTACCGCCGGTGGTAATACATACGGTCGCTATCCCGCGTTGCTGAAGCGCCGTGGCGACTGGTCCTTCACCGAAGGGATCAATCACAGCCTCCTGCATGTATTTATTGAACAGCCCTATGATGATCGCGAACCCGGTGTAAACGCAGGTTTTGGGACAGAGTTTAACAGGAAGAATACCTGGTTTTACCAGGGGAAAGCATTTATAGATTATATCAGGAGATGTAATTTCCTCTTACAACAAGGCAAAACAGTAAATGATATTGCTTACTTCATCGGGGAAGATGCGCCTAAAATGACTGGTGTAAGAAATCCTGAACTGCCCAAAGGATACTCCTATGACTACATCAATGCGGAAGTAATCCTGGAGCGCCTGCATGTAAAGGATGGCAGGCTGGTATTACCAGACGGTATGAGCTATCGTTTGCTGGTACTGCCGCAACTCGAAACCATGCGGCCGGAGCTGCTGGAGAAAATTGCGCAGCTGGTAAAGGAAGGCGCCACCATCCTGGGACCCGCGCCCAAACGCTCTCCGAGCTTACAGCAATACCCTGCGGCAGATACCAAAGTACAGCAGCCTGGCCACGGAGCTGTGGGGCCATGGCCAGGAGCGCCAAAGGAAATATGGCAAAGGACAGGTGCTCAGCGGGATGGACATGCCGCAGGCATTGAACATCCTGCAGTTACCCGCGGATGTGGCACAACTGCCGGAACAGGTGTTGTATACCCATCGCAGTACTGCAGATGGACAAATATATTTTGTTACCAACCAGTCGGACCAAAACATCACATTATCGCCTGCCTTCCGTGTGCAGGGTAAACAACCGGAATGGTGGGATGCTGTGACCGGCGAAACCCGCGACCTGAAGGAGTTTACACCACAGCCAGCACATACCGTAGTGCCGTTAACGTTAGCCCCTTACCAAAGCGGTTTTGTAGTATTCCGTAAGAAGGCGGCGGCAACAGGCAAAGGAGTTAATTTCCCCGGGGCAATCACCTTAACCCAATTACAGGGGCCATGGAAAGTGAGTTTTGATGCGGCAAAGCGTGGCCCCGCTCAACCGGTGATTTTTGACCAGCTGACAGATTGGAGTACCCACACCAATGAACAGATCCGTAATTATTCCGGTACCGCTGTTTATGAAATTACTTTTAAGGCAGATGAACTGCCGGCGGAATCCACACCATACCTGGATCTTGGCGCCGTGAGTGTAATGGCGGATGTAACCCTGAACGGGGTGCCGCTGGGCAACGTATGGACAGCGCCTTACCGGGTAAATGTAAAACAGGCACTGAAAAAAGAAGAGAATAAACTAACAGTAACGGTAGTAAATACCTGGGTAAACCGCCTTATAGGAGATAGCAAACTACCTGCTGCCGAAAGGAAAACATGGAGTAACGTGAACCCATATACGCCGAAAGATGCTTATCAGGCTTCCGGCCTGATGGGTCCTGTAAAACTCATCGCAGTAAAATATTAATTACATTCAAAGGAACCTGATCACATGAAAATATATAACCGGATCTTAGAGGTAGCCGTCATAATGCTATGTGCCGTTTCTTCCCGGGCCCAGCTGCCTCCGGTATTCGACAGCAGCCGTATGGCTACAGTCCAGGCAACAGCTACCGTACGGCGCTATTTATCTCCCGAAAAAATTATATGGCAAACACCTAATGCAGGTACAAATATTATCAATGCACAACGCTTTCTGCTGGCAGGCAACGGACAAGCCGACCTGGCAAATCAAAACATGTGTGTGCTGAAAAGCACAGCCACCGTGCATCCTGCCTTGCTGTTCGATTTTGGGAAAGAGTTGCATGGCGGCTTGCAACTGGTTACCGGGATGTATAAAACCGGTAAGCCGGTAAAGTTGCGGATACGCTTTGGTGAATCCGTGAGTGAAGCGATGAGCGATATTGAACCGGGAAAGAATGCCACCAATGATCACGCCATGCGCGATATGATAGTGGAAGTGCCATGGCTGGGCAAGCTGGAAGTAGGCAACACCGGTTTCCGTTTTGTGCGTATTGATCTGTTGGATGATAATACGGAGCTGCAACTCAAAGAGGTAAGGGCCATCTTCATATACCGCGATCTGCCTTACCTGGGCTCTTTTAAATGCAGTGATACGTTACTGAACCAGATCTGGATGACGGGCGCATACACCGTTCATCTGAACATGCAGGACTATTTATGGGATGGCATTAAACGCGACCGCCTCGTATGGATCGGCGATATGCACCCCGAAACCTCTGCTATCAGTGCAGTTTTCGGGTATAACGACGTGGTGCCAAAGAGCCTGGACCTTTCACGCGATATAACGCCGCTGCCGCAGTATATGAATGGCATGGTGTCGTATTCCATGTGGTGGGTACTTATTCAGCGCGACTGGTACCTGCACACCGGTAATCTTACTTATCTGCAACAGCAGGCCGGGTACCTGAAAGGATTACTGGATCATCTCTCAAAGAAAATAGATGCCAATAATAGTGAAGACCTGCACGACGGCACACGTTTCCTCGACTGGCCCTCCAGCGAAAACAAACCTGGCATCCATGCAGGACTACAGGCAATGATGATCATGACCCTGGATGCCGGCGCCGCATTGAGCAAGGTACTGAAGGATGACGCTACCGTGAAGAAGTGCGAAGCCGCTATTGCCCGGCTGAAGCAAAATGTACCCGATGCCAATGGCTCCAAACAGGCCGCCGCCTTAATGGCATTGTCAGGTTTGGCGCCCGCAAAAAAGATGAACGATGAAATTATCGCCGTTGGTGGCGTAAAGGATTATTCCACTTTCTATGGCTACTATATGCTACAGGCAAAGGCCAAAGCGGGCGATTACCAGGGAGGGCTAAACGATATCCGGACCTACTGGGGCGCTATGCTGAAGCTGGGCGCCACTACGTTCTGGGAGGACTTTAACATGGACTGGCTTCCCAATGCTTCCCGCATTGATGAGATAATGCCTGCCGGGCAAAAAGATATTCACGGCGATTATGGTGCTTATTGTTATAAAGGTTTCCGTCATAGTTTATGTCATGGATGGGCCTCCGGGCCAACTCCATGGCTGACGGAACACGTACTTGGTATCTCCGTGATAGAGCCGGGGTGTAAGGTGATTAAAGTAGCGCCCCATCTTGGGGATCTGCAATTTGCAGAGGGAACTTTTCCCACGCCTTATGGTATTGTAACGGTGAAGCATACACGCCTGGCGAACGGGAAGATTAAATCAACGATTAACGCGCCTGCGCAGGTAAGAGTGATCAGGGAATAAGTTTGTTTTTTTACTGAAGAAAAAAAAGAACGGCGCTCATAGCAGGCCGTTCTTTTTTATGTATAGTGCTGAATGTATTTACACTACCGGATGTATCCAGGGGCTTCTGTACGGTCTTTCTAACAAGGCCGTAGCCGCCGGATCGCCGGTGATAATCCGTTTTTGCGGATCATAAACTACAGGGCGTCCTGTTTGCATGGATATGTTGGCGAGGATACAGCTGGCGGTGGAAATATGCCCTTCTTCTATATCAGCAACCGGCCTGCTGCCATTTTTGATGGCGCCCAGGAAGTCCAGCATATGCAGGCGGGTGGCCGGCGCGGCATTCAGTTCAATAGCGGGTTCCGTCAGGTCTTCCGGGTACTTTTCCTTTTCAAATACTACATCTTTATGGATAGGAGTGCCGTTGCCTTCAGGGATAAAGTCGTACGACATAGTGCTGGCGGCAAGGGTACCTTTCTCTCCATACAATTTAAAAGACCAGGGGTATTTGGGATCAGCAGCTGTTCCCCAGGTGCGGTGTTGCCACACACAGTTTAGTCCGTCGTATTCAAAAATCGCTGATTGGGTATCTGATATATTCGACTTGCCTTCTTTCTGTACGTAGATCCCGCCGGTGGAGCTGATGCGTTTAGGCCAACCGAGTTGCAGCATCCAGCGCACGGTGTCGAACATATGCACGCACATATCGCCCATGATGCCATTGCCATATTCCATAAAGGTGCGCCACCAGCGTACATGAGGCAATCCGTCGTATGGCCGCAGGGGAGCGGGGCCGGTCCACATTTCATAGTCGAAGTATTCCGGCACCGCCTGCACGGGCGGATTGCCATTGTTGCGCATGTGATAGTAGCAGCACATTTCCACATGCGATATTTTGCCGAGCAACCCGGCATCAACAATATTCTTTTTAGCATCAATAAGGTGTGGCGTGCTTTTCCGCTGGGTACCCACCTGCACCACCCGGTTATATTTGCGGGCGGCGGCCACCATGGCTTCACCTTCTATTACATCCACGCTGATAGGTTTTTGTACATACACATTGGCGCCGGCTTTGAGTGCATCAATGGTTTGCAGGGCATGCCAGTGGTCAGGGGTGCCTATCAATACGATGTCGAGTTCATTTTCGGATAACAGTTTACGGTAGTCGGCATACAGACGCGGTGTTTCACCGGAGGCCTGCCGTTTGCGCACCATCTCTGCAGCGGCTTGCAGCATATTTTTATCTACATCGCAAAGCGCCACTACTTTTACGGGCGCTACCTGGATAAGCCGGAATAAATCGCTTTTACCATACCATCCTGTGCCTATCAGCGCTACCCGCAAAGGTTTTGCCGGGTTAATAAAATCAAGCGCACTGGCGCCGATGGCAGAAAGCGCGAGCGAAGCCGTGGCCCCCTTCAGGAAACGGCGACGGTTAATGTTGAAATTCTCCATAGCGTGGAATAATTAAATAAGGTTTACAGAACTATAGAAGAGAAAGATAAGAATTCAGCCGAAGAAATTATAGCCTGTGCCTAATATATTGGACACAGCTGAAAGCTACGGGTTAATGCGTATTTTTGCGCCTCTTTAAACCGGACACCTTTAATTTTCTCTGATGAAGCCTTTTGCAGGTTTATTTGATTTCTCGCAGCAGCCCGATTATAAATCGGAGATATTGGCCGGGCTCACCGTAGCCATGACCATGATCCCCGAATCCCTGTCCTTTGCCATACTGGCGGGGTTTCCGCCGTTGGTGGGGTTGTACGCGGCTTTTATCATGGGATTGGTCACCGCTGTTTTTGGCGGCAGGCCAGGCATGGTATCCGGCGGTGCAGGGGCTACGGCGGTGGTGCTGATTGCGCTGATGCAGTCGCACGGACTGGAATATGTATTCGCGGCGGTGCTGCTGGCAGGTGGATTGCAGTTGCTGGTGGGCGTATTTAAACTGGGCAAATTTATCAGGCTGGTGCCACAGCCGGTGATGTACGGATTTGTGAACGGACTGGCAGTGATCATTTTTATATCGCAGTTCCGGCAATTTAAAACGATGGTGGGCGGGGAACTGGTATGGATGAGTGGAAATCCGCTGTGGACCATGATCGGGCTGGTAGCATTGACTATCGCCGTAGTCCTTTTCTTTCCAAAAATAACAAAAAAAATACCCGCCTCCCTGGTGGCAATTATTGTAGTGTTTGCGGTAGTGCTGGCATTGGGCATTTCAACCAGGACGGTGAAAGATATTGCCGCGGTGAGTGGTGGTTTCCCGCCATTCCACTTCCCGCAGGTACCCTTTACTTTTGATACGTTACAGGTAATATTTCCCTATGCGTTGATCATGGCAGGAGTGGGGCTTACAGAGAGTTTGCTGACCTTAAACCTGGTGGATGAAATGACCGGCACGAGGGGGAACAGCAACCGGGAAGCGATGGCGCAGGGCAGTGCCAATATGCTCAATGGGGTTTTCTTTGGCATGGGTGGTTGCGCCATGATTGCACAAACATTTGTAAATCTTTCTGCGGGTGCAAAACTACGACTGTCGGGGATTATAGCATCGTTGACAATCCTGGCGGTGGTGCTTTTCGGCGCGCCGGTGATTGAGCGTTTGCCAATGGCGGCGTTAACCGGTGTGATGTTGATGGTGGCGATCTCTACTTTTGAGTGGGCCAGCTTCCGGATTATTAATAAAATGCCAAAGGCAGATATTTTTGTGGGAATACTGGTGGCGGCAATTACGGTGTGGTTGCACAACCTGGCGCTGGCAGTGCTGATAGGCGTAATTATTTCAGCGCTGGTGTTTGCGTGGGAAAGCGCCAAACGCATCCGTGCGCGGAAGTATACAGATGAACAGGGCGTTAAACACTATGAAATTTATGGCCCTTTGTTTTTTGGATCGGTGGCAGCGTTTAATGAAAAATTTGACGTGATTAATGACCCGGCGGAAGTGGTGATTGATTTTAAAGACAGCCGTATTGCAGATATGAGCGGTATTGAAGCCTTGAATAAATTAACAGCGCGCTATCAACAGGCCGGTAAAACGCTGCATTTACGGCACCTGAGCCCGGATTGCCGGCAGTTGCTGAAAGATGCAGCGGGTGTGATTGAAGTAAATATTATTGAAGATCCAGGATATATGGTGGCGGTGAAATAAACAGGCTATTCATCTGCGTGTCTTTTCAGAATGTTGTCGATCATCGGTTTAAGGGTGTTGTATTCTTCTGTGGTAAAACCCATGCTGCAACTGATCTTTTCAGGGATGTCCGCTGCTTCCTGTTGCAGTTGCCGGCCGGCAGCGGTTAAATGAATATTCACGATACGTTCATCTTCCTTGCTGCGTACACGTTTGATAAGTTTTTTTATTTCCAGCCGTTTCAGTAAGGGCGTTAATGTGCCGGAATCCAGCATCAGCTGCTGCCCCAGCGCTTTTACAGACAAGATATCATGTTCCCACAGCGCGAGCATAACGAGGTACTGCGGATAAGTGAGATCCAATGCGCCAAGCAAAGGCTGGTAATGTGAAGTTACCAGCCTTGACAGGGCATAAAATGAGAAGCAAAGTTGATTTGATAATTTCAGTTGTTTCAAAGTAGCTTATTTAGCAACACAAAATTACGCCAATGTTTCCATTAAAATCCGGGCTACGGCTTCAGAGGAGCCTGGATTCTGGCCGGTGATGAGCAATCCGTCCTTCAGCGCATAAGAGTGCCAGTCCTGACCTTTGCTGTAAATACCTCCCAGTTTCTTTAACTCATCTTCTAACAGGAACGGCACTACGTTGGTTAGCTGTACCGCTTCTTCTTCCGTATTACTGAAACCCGTTACTTCTTTTCCTTTCACCAATGGCGCACCATCCTGGTCCTTTACTTTGAGCAGGGCAGCAGGAGCGTGGCATACAAATGCAACAGGTTTATGCTGACGGTAGAATGTTTCAATCAGTGCAATGGAGCTGAGATCATTGTGAAGATCCCACATGGGGCCGTGGCCGCCGGGATAGAATACTGCATCATAGTCGGATGCATCTGCTTCGTTTAGCTTAAGGGTAGCAGCGAGCTTTTGCTGTAACGCCTCATCGCGTTTGAAGCGGGTGGTAGCTTCCGTCTGGAATTCGGGCAGCTCACTTTTCGGATCAATAGGCGGTTGTCCGCCTTTTGGGGAAGCCAGTGTAACTTCAGCTCCTGCATCCGCCAGCACATAATAGGGGGCAGCAAATTCTTCTACCCAGAAACCGGTTTTATGGCCGGTATTACCCAGTTCGCTGTGGGATGTCAGTACGATTAATACTTTCATGAGATGGAGTTTAGATCAATGCTAATTCTACTTCAATATTACCACGGGTAGCATTTGAGTAAGGACATACGTGATGGGCTTTTTCCAGCAGTTCCTGTGCCAGTTTTGGTTCCACATCCGGAATCGCTACCAGTAGCTTTACTGATAACCCATAACCGCCGTTATTGTTCTTGCCAAGGCTAACTTCTGCATTTACCTGTGTGGTGCCCGCGGTTACCTTCTGGGTCCTGATCACCAGGTTGAGGGCGCTGTCGAAACACGCAGCATAGCCTGCTGCAAACAGTTGTTCAGGGTTGGTATACGCACCGCCGCTGCCGCCGAGTTCCTTTGGCATTCTTACTTCCAGGTCCAGTACGCCGTCTGATGAGGTTACATGTCCGTTTCTTCCGCCGGTGGCGGTAGCGTGTGCCGTGTATAATTTTTCGATTTTTTCCATGAGTATTTTATATTTATTGTGTAAAATTAGATTGTGTACAATTAAAATCCAAATTTATTTTGAGGAAGAGTAACGAATCTACTTTTTAACACCTTCGCCCAGTTCTCTCCATCACATTCCACCACCCCGTTTCCCATCTCCCGAAAAAAAAAATATACACGTTAAAAAAATATTCCTTTACTTTGCGTCATAATGACGTAAACAAAATTTATACCCTGCACTTGTGCAATGGAACTGTTAACCCCGCCAACATTCCTGCGCCCCGGTGAAATACTAAAACAAATTCGCTCATCATGAAGTACGATAACAACTGGCTGATCGCAAAGTATCAGGCCAAAGAAAAAATAAAATTCTTATTCTTCTGGGGACATCGCCCATCTGCGGATGGCAGCGTTACCCAAAGCTGTTTCAGTCAGTGGTGGCACGCGCCTTTCACAGTGGATGGCATCACCTATAAAACGGCAGAACACTGGATGATGGCGGGTAAAGCCAGGTTGTTCAACGATGATGTAACCCTGCAGCGGATCCTGCTGGTGAACACACCGGATGAAGCTAAAAAGCTGGGCCGACAAGTGAAGAGCTTCGACGCCGCTACCTGGGACGCACATAAATTTGACCTGGTCGTGAATGGAAATCATCATAAATTTTCACAACACCCGGCATTAAAAACTTTTTTACTCAATACACATGAACGTATCCTGGTAGAAGCCAGCCCAATGGACCGTATATGGGGCATTGGTATGGCTGCCTCCAATGAACATGTGGAAAATCCCCTGCAATGGCGCGGTCATAACCTGCTCGGTTACGCGCTCATGGTAGTACGGGACCAACTTAAATAACATGAACAACAAATCTATCAGTAAACTACTGAGCTTTATTCTCCGGCATAGTCCGGATACCATACAACTTACGCTCGATGCCCACGGCTGGGCAAATGTGAACACGCTCCTGCAGCAATGCAAAGCAAACGGTCATCATTTCACGATGGAAGAACTGGAAAGCGTTGTGGCGGAAAATGACAAGCAACGTTTTTCTTTCAATGAAAGCAAAACAATGATCCGTGCCAACCAGGGACATTCCCTGGAAGTATCGCTGAACCTGCCACCAGCCACACCGCCGGAATTTCTTTACCATGGCACCGTAGCAAGGTTTTTGGAACAGATACGTACAACCGGGTTACAGAAAATGAGCCGGCAGCATGTACATCTTACCAACGACAGGGCCACCGCAGAGAAAGTAGGCAGCAGGAGAGGGGTACCGCATATCCTCACCATCCGCAGCGGCGATATGCATAGAGACGGCATACTGTTCTACGTCTCCGATAACGGTGTGTGGCTTACGGATGAAGTGCCTGTAAAGTATATCCAATAAATGTTATCTTGTGAAGATGTCAGGTGAATTGATCTGGAGAAATATTACTTTGCAGCACGCCAATAATTACAAACCTATATGTCTAAAAAGCTCTATCAACACATTGATAAAACAATCCTGAAAGGATTACCAAATCCTTCAAAGGAAAAATATGAGATGAAGATAAAGGTGCCGGAGTTCACTTTCCTCGGCGTACAGGAGCAACCCGATTTTGCGAAGCTCTACATCACTTTTTATCCAAAAAATAAGATCATAGAACTGAAGTCGCTGAAACTTTATGTATATCATTTGCGTGATATCATTGTATCGTACGAGCGACTCATCAATATCATTTATGATCATATGATGGAAGTGTATGAAGCTGATCGCCTGCGTATCACGCTCATCTGCAATCCCAGGGGTGGTATCAGTTCCAAGCTGGTGATAGATTCCGACTGGAAAGACAGGGGAGGCACTGAGCGTTTTAAAGATTATCCTGAACGGGATGAAGAGTGGGGCATCCTCATGTAATTGTTAAAAACAATCTGACGAAGCCCGCCCGTTGTGCGGGCTTTGTTTTTTTATCAGTATTTTTGAAAAAATAATCATTATGTCTATCACTACAGAAGCAGAACTCGATGGCATGAAAAGAGTGAGTGAAGCAGTAGCCGTTACGCTGAAGGAAATGAGGAATTATGCCAGGCCGGGTATGACCGCCAAAGAAATAGATGAATATGGAGGAGAGATATTAAATGCATTAGGTGCTAAATCGGCGCCGAAGCTGACCTATGGCTTCCCGGGCTGGACCTGTATCAGCGTGAACAATGAAATTGCACATGGCATTCCATCCGACAAAAAAATACTGCAGGAAGGCGACCTGGTAAACATCGATGTATCTGCGGAGCTGAATGGCTACTGGTCAGACAATGGCGGTTCATTTGTGCTCGGCGAAGATATTCATCAGCACCAGGCACTGGTAAGCGCATCAAAGGCTATTCTTTATAAAGCCATCCAGTATATCAAAGGTGGCACACGGGTGGCAGACGTAGGCAAACTGATAGAAACAGAAGCAAGGAAATCTGGCTACACCGTGATCCGCAACCTCGCCGGACATGGCGTTGGCAGAAGCCTCCATGAATCACCGGATGATATCCTCAACTGTTATGTCCGTTTTAACCGCACCCGTTTTAAAAACAATTCCGTAGTAGCGATAGAAACCTTTATCTCCACCGTTTCATCCTTTGCCAATCAAAGTAACGATGGCTGGACACTGGTTGGAAACAAAGGCGGTTTTGTAGCGCAGCACGAACACACCATCGTGGTTACTGACCGCGAACCGGTGATCCTTACCGCTGCCAATGAAATATGGAACTAAGCTTATTTCAGTTGTAATGTTACCGCGCGGATATTTTTCCGGTCGTCGGTATACGTGATATGCACCAAACCATCTGCGGTGGCGATAATGGCTGGATAGCTGTATTCGCCGCCTGCACGTTTCTCCAGCTGATACACATCTTTCCAGGTAATACCGTCTTTTGAAATGGCCAGCCGCAGCTCATTGCGGCCGTCAGACCAGTCCCTTCCGCCTTTCGTAGGGTTATATACCAACGCCATCGCGCCGTTCGGAAGGGTTACCGCATCAATGCCGGAATTGGGATTGGGCAGTTTCAGTGCGGTAACGGGTGTCCAGCTGGCGCCCTGGTCGTTCGACCAGCTCGTGGCAATTACATGCTGCCGGCTGCGGAACAGCAACTGGAGCCGTCCATCGCGGTGGGTAAGTATAGTCGGCTGAATAACGCCGAACGTGTTGCAATCTATAACCACCTTTTGCCATTGATGTCCCGTGCTGTCGCTGATTTCCATATGCGATACCCAGTGGTTGCCCTTTACACTTTCTGTGCTGGAAGGGTGCAGCAGCCGTCCATCCGGGAGTTGTATACATTTGTTTTTAATAGGGCCTAACATGCCCTCCGGTAGTTTTTCGGGAGATGACCAACTGCTACCGTCGTCACTGCTGTAGCGGGCCATGCCCCACCACTCCCGTGGATTTGGACCCACTTTATAAAACAGGCAAAGTAAACCGGCCCGGGTACGGAACAGTACCGGGTTCCAGCAGGGATAGCGAAGCGTGTCGTTAATAATACCATCTGCCAGCTTTACGGGCGCCTGCCATTTGCCGGCGGTAAAGCGCGACGACCAGATCTCCACATTTTTACTTCCTTCCTCATCGCCGCCAAACCAGGCGCTGAGCAAATCCCCGGAAGACAACGCCGCAATGGTAGACGCATGACTGGATGGCGTAACCGGCACCGGCATAATGAGCTCATTACGCACAGGCAATGCTTTGGTTTGTGCTTTGGCCGGGAAATACAGGACTGCCGGCAATAACAAAGAAAGATAAAAACGCATAGGTGCTGAGGTATGTTTAAGTTGTTAAAATAAGGAATGCACGGGGATTATCATAAAGATTGGTAAATTTGCCGCCTTATGTCATTATATACAACAAAGGGAACCGTTACCATCACCTGTAACAAACGCCTGACACCTTACCTGGAGCAGGAAGTAAAAGATCTGGGTTTTACTGTAGACGAAACATTCGTTACCGGTGTGCGGTTGAATGCCTCTCTCAATGAGTGTATCCGCCTTAACCTGAACCTGCGTTGCGGCAGCCAGGTGCTGTACAGCCTGAAACAATTTGAAGCAATCGACGGCGACGAAATATACAATCAGCTGAAATCCTATCCCTGGGAAACGATCCTTCCGGAAGATGGTTACTTCTCCATCACCAGCAATGTGCAGAATGAAACGATCAACAACAGCATGTTTGCCAACTTAAGGGTAAAGGATGCAGTAGTGGACCGTATGCGGGAAAAAACAGGCAAGCGTCCATCCACTGGTGCGGAGCTTACCGGTGCAGTAATCCACCTGTTCTGGAAAAATGAAAATGCTGAAATATTTGTAGATACTACCGGCGACTCGCTCGCACGGCATGGATACCGTAAAATACCTGGCCGCGCTCCGATGCTGGAAGCATTGGCGGCATCTACCATCCTGGCTTCCCGCTGGGACCGTAAAGCGCCTTTCATCAACCCGATGTGTGGTTCCGGCACCGTTGCCATTGAAGCCGCATTAATCGCTACCAACAGCCGTCCCGGTCTTTTCCGCGATAACTATGCCTTTATGCACCTCCGTGGCTTTGATGAAAATGTGTACCTCGATGAAAGAGGACTGCTGGAAAAACAGATCGTGGAAGTACCGGAGCTGCGCATTATCGCTACCGATCTGAGTGAAATGGCGATTGTAAACGCCCGTAAAAATGCAAAGGCTGCCGGTGTGGAAGATATGATTGAATTCCGCGTATGCGATTTCGCCAGCACAGAAGTGCCGGAAGGCGCTGCCGGCGTAGTATACATGAATCCCGAATACGGATTGCGCCTTGGAGAAATTGAAGCGCTGGAGGAAACATATGGCCGTATCGGTGATTTTATGAAGCAGCAATGCGGTGGTTACTTTGGATACGTGTTCACCGGGAACCTGGAACTGGCTAAGAAGATAGGTCTTAAAGCCAAACGCAGGATAGAGTTTTACAACAGTACGATCGATTGCCGCCTGCTGGAATACGAGCTGTATGCCGGTACCCGCGACGCGCGTAAACTGTAAATGGTAGTGCCGGCGGGGTATGGAAGCCCTGCCCGCTTTTCGTTTATCCGTTAACGAAAGACATAAAAAAAACGCTGCCTATAAAGCAGCGTTCATAAAATAAAGCGTTTTATACTTACACTACCTCACTCACGTTAATCGGTCTTGAGAAACTCTCTTCCAGTGAAATAATCGTTTCCGTTCTTTCTATTCCCTTTATATGCTGCAGATCGTCCTGCAATATTTTACGCAGCTCCCCGCTGTCTTTGCAAATGATTTCTGCAAACATGCTGTAAGAACCGGTGGTATAGTTCAGTCTCACGATCTGCGGAATTTTTAACAGCTGCTTAGCAACGTTTTCATACAATGAACTTTTCTCCAGGTAAATACCAATAAACGCCAGTACATCATACCCGATAGCACGCAGGTTAACCTGTAAACGGGTGCCTTTGATCACACCCATTTCATGCAGTTTCTTGATGCGGACGTGGATAGTGCCGCCGGACACAAAGAGCTTCTTACCCAACTCTGCATAGGAGATACCGGCGTCAGTGGACATTTCCGAAATGATCTGTAAGTCTAATTTGTCAATATTTAATGGTTGACTCATTTTGGTGATGCGATTTAGAATATTTTCTAAAAATAGGTATTTTTTTGAAATAATCGCAAAAATTATCCCGGTGCTGATCCTCAATAAATTCACGGCCCGGGCAGGAGCAAAACGATATTCGCTTTTTTTGATTAAATTAATGGAGGAGTTCATAAAACACTATCCATGAAGGAAGACGTCACGAGTAGAACCGCGCAATATATGGCCCTATTCCGGGCGCTGGAAACCACCCGCTCGCGGGACCAGCGGTTGTTCACCGATAAATTCGCATCCTGGTTCCTGGACAGCAGGCTGAAAATGGGCGTGTGGCTTTGCCGGATACCAGGCTGGCGTTCTTTCGCCGAATGGATTATCCGGAAGAAGATCCCCGGCGCCTTATCCTCCGGCATCGCCCGCACAAAGTATATCGACGACCTCCTGCTGCAGGCGGTGGATAACGGCGCCCAGCAGGTGTATATTCTAGGCGCTGGTTTTGATACACGCGGACTGCGGCTTCCTTTTCTGCGCCAGCTGAAAGTGGTGGAAATCGATCATCCCAATACGGCCGCCTATAAGCTGGCAAAATTACGCGCACATAAACTGCCAGCCAAAGTATACTATTACCAGATAGATTTTAACCGGCAAAGCCTCGACCAGCTGAGCGCACTGAATAACTTTGATTTTACGGTGCCTACCGCCATTATCTGGGAGGGCGTAACCAATTACCTGAACAAGGAAGCGATCGACAGCACCTTTGCGTTCCTGCAGCGGTTCGAACCCGGTTCCAGGGTTATTTTTACCTATGTACACCAGGCCGTACTGGATAACCCTTCGGCATTTTATGGTGGCGAAAAACTGCTCAAAGACGTAGCAGAGCTGGAAGAACGATGGACATTTGGTTTTGAACCGGCAGCATTACCCGCATACCTTCGCCAATATAACTTTCGCCTGCTGGAAGACCTCGGCGCCAGCGAATACCGGAAACATTACTTACCCGGCCGTTCGGAAAAAGGATATGAGTTTTACAGGGTTGCCTGTGCGGAACGCATAGAAGATTAAGCGTTTATACCTTTGTGTAGGAATTCAGCTTTTCCTGCAGCAGCCGGCACAGCTCATTGAACCGCGCTGGTTTGGTAACAAAATCCGCTGCACCCAGCGATTTTGCTTTGGCTATTTCATGCTTTTCATCACTGGTGGAAAACATGATCACCGGGATATCCTTCAGGTAAGGAGTAGCTTTTATTTTTTCAAGGAAAGCAAAGCCATTCATTAATGGCATATTCATATCCACGAATATAAGGTCCGGCGTAAATGCACCGTTGCGGAGCAGGTCAAACGCTTCCTGGCCGTTACCGGCGGTGGTAAGGGTGATTTCGTCCCTGATGGTGCCAAGCGCCAGTTTAAAAAACTCCTGGTCGTCCTGATCATCGTCCACCATCAACAGCGTCGTTAATCCCCGTTTACTATTTGCGTTCATATTCATGGTAGCTGGCATATAAATGTACATCTTATTACACTTACAGACAGCCGATTGTTAAAAGAGGATTGTCATTTTTTGAGCTAAACTTTTTATTGGGTGTCTTGTTGTTCTAATGAAGCCTGTAGATACATAAAACAAATTTTATGAAAGCAATTATCAAATCCATGCTGGTGGGCATAGTGCTATTATGGGGCGCGTGTGGTACCACCGTGCATATGACAGGAACCTGGAAAGCCCCGGAAGCCCCTGCAGAAGGGTATCATAATATACTGGTGGCCTCACTTACTTCCAATGTGGGAGCGCAGCAGGTGGTGGAAACCCAGATGGCGGCAGCCCTTCAGAAACGGGGTGCTGTAGCCGGGAAAGGACTGGACCTGTTTCCTCCTAAATTCAATCCGCTAACAGAAAAAGATAAAAGCGCTGCTACGCAGAAAATGCAGGATGCAGGGTACACCGCCGTATTAACCACCTCATTGGTTAATAAGGAATCCCAAACGAGATATGTGCCAGGCACCGTTTCCTATGCTCCTTATCCTGCATACGGCTGGTATGGCCGCTTCTGGGGATATTATGGCTATATGTACGGCTCGGTGTATGCTCCGGGCTATTACACCACCGATAAAAGATATTTCCTGGAAAGTAACCTGTATGACCTGAAACAGGACGGAAAGCTGGTATGGTCGGGTCAGTCGGAAACCTATAATCCGAATAGCCTCGAGTCATTTGCCAAAGCCTTTGCTACCCAGGTGTCTGATGCGCTGGAAAATGGAGGGTTATTGAAAAGATGATCAGTGACTGTTGTCGTAATAAGTATAGTCTTTTTCAATTTTCCCATCATCTATGGTGAATACGGTGCAGATGGGCAGTCGCCACTTTTTGCCATCAGGGCCGGTGGCTGATGAAATGAATTCTACGGTAATATGATTTTTATCTCCATATACATTCACCACTTCATCATGAATATCGGGGAATTGCTGTTGCAATTCTTTGTATTTTTGGGCGGTTTGTTCGCGGGTGCGTTGCACGGGATCCGGTCCAAAGGATGGATCAAGGAAAGTGGCGGTATCCTTATAACAGGCTGCCAGCTTTTTCCAGTCGTGTTCATTGAAAGCCTCAAAGAGATCCTTTACAATAAGGGTATTGGAATTGGCCAGGCTGATCTTGGCTCCGGGTTGTACACATCCTGCAAAAGAAAGCGCCAGTAACAGTATCAGGGAAGTTTTCATGCATGATGACTTTTGAGATATTACAAATTACGAAGAAGCGCGGGAAAATGAATTTATAATTTTAATTTGCCGACTTAATTATAAATCAGTTTTTTATGGAGATGTCAGCACCCGATCCGGAAATGTTGCAACAGCTGGTAGTGATGAAAATGCCGTTTGGAAAGTATAAAGATGTGGTGCTTTGTGACCTGCCGGTGAGTTACCTGGAGTGGTTCCAGCGGAAGGGCTTCCCGAAAGGTAAGCTGGGAATGCTCCTCGAAACGATGCTGGTAATAAAAATGAACGGTCTTACCCAATTGCTCGATCCCCTGAAAAAGAAGCGATATCCTTAATGCCTGCGCAGGCGGAAATAAAAAGCGGTTGTTGCCATCAATGGAAACAACCGCCTGAACGAGGTATAATATTGGCAGTGATACTTATCAGAACCAGCTGGTGTTCTTTTCTTCTTCTTCCTGGCCACCGGTTTCAGCATCCACCGCAGCCGACACTTTGATTTCTTCAGCTACCGGGGTGTGACTAAGATCGGTTTTCAGAACGGGCTGCACGTTTTTACGGATAGCGCCTTCCACCACAGCTCCTTCTTCTATTTCCAGCACCATCGCATTCACATCGCCTTTTACCAGCGCTTTATTGCTGATATGGGCTTTGTTGGTGATATATACATCGCCATACACTTTCCCATGCACCACCAGGTCGGCAGCATATATATGCCCACGGATGCTCGCTGTTTCACTAACCACCAGCTTACCACTGGTTTTTACATCGCCTCTTACATTCCCATCAATCCGGCCGGAAACTGAAGCATCTATACTACCATTCACGGACACTGTTGCAGGAATACGAAAGGCTCCGGGAACAATTATATTTCGGAAAATATGTCTGACATTGATCACAAGTATAAATTAGAGGGTGATGGGATTAGGTGTAGCAGGAGTATGCTGTGTTACATCTTCAAAAGTAGACACAATAGAACTGGAATTACCCAGGTCAAGCCCCACGCTTCTTTGAGGTTTATTATCTGAAATTCTCAATGAATTATAAAGATAACCGATACTCATGAGCTTTTCAGGTTCAGGAGCAACTTCTACCGGAATAAAGTCACGGAATTCTTCTACAAAGGCATCTGTGAGTTCACGATAGTAAGCGCCGCCGCCCATCAGGTAAATCTTTTCACAGGTTTCAAAATCCAGATCCGTAAAATAACTGCGCATCAGCGGCGAAACCACTTCCCTGTAATACTGTGTGAGCACACCTTTACGCATATCACGCAGATCGATCCGCTTGCGGTTGGTGAAAATAGAACCCTTCATGAAAGCATCATCCACCTGGTGTTCGTTTTTCATTTCCAGATAGTGTTTCTGGTTCAGCTCACGGGTAAGGTTGTTAATGGCATAACGGATACCATGGGAACTGAAGCAGGTACGGTGAACCAATCCGTCGCCGGTGGCCATGCCGCCTTCAATAGTACCAAACCCAAAACTGATGGCAATGAAGTTGTCGAGCTGGGGTTCATTGATACTTTTCTTCAATCCTATGATACCACCTACGATTTCAGGGATCACTTCATACTTCTCAATATCGAACATGGCCTTCTTAAAAGAACCTTTGGTATTGTAAGTTTGCGTATCGTAGTCAATCAGGAAATGCCGTTTACTTAAAAACTGTTCCGCAGCGTTTTTGTAAATATTGTAAGTAGAGAAGGGGAACCCTACAGTAAGGGCAATGGGTTGTTGTACTTTATCAATGGTGTTCAGCAAAGCAGCTTTAAACAGTATTTCATAATCCTCTTCTGTGGGCGACGCATTGGTAACTCTGCCGGGATTGATCCCACCTCGTTTTGCCAGGTTGCCTACCAGGTACCAGGCTTCATCCTTTTTAATTTTTAATCCGTTGAGAAGATCCTTACTTGAATTTTCTGTGTTTCCGAATGCGGTTTCAAAAACGCTTGGGAAGCTGGTTGTTGATACTTTCATAGTGCTTTGTTATAATAACGAATGTAGCCGTGACTCTCCGTGAAGGAGGGTTTTCATCGGGATTGAAATAGCGGTTAAAGATATAAAATATTAGAATAAGGGGGTGACAACCAGTGAATTTATGCTAAATTTAATACAGCGATGTTACATTTCAAAATGCATCGCTGCCGGTAAAGCGTTCCCTGCTGATAATAAACAACCCGGCTTTATCGTTTAGAAGATGTCCCCCTTTGCCTGTATTCATTCTTATTTTCATTTGTATGAAATACCTCGTATTGGCTGCCGGTATCTGTTTATGGGCCTGTCATTCTTCGCAGAAGGTGTATCAGGCGCCCGCAGTGGGAGCGGAGGCCCAGTTTGACCGGGGGCTCCGGCCGGAGAAACACCCTAAGTATCTCTTTGATAAAAAAACAATGAACGATATGCAGAAGCAGGGCACTGCAACGTCTTACTCCCCCAAACGCCGCAATACTGCACCTACTATCCCGCTGCCCGGGAAAGGAGCCAACGGTAAAGACAGTACGAATTCAGCCACCGACAGCCTGCATACCAACGCAGCTGACAGTTTACGTATCCCTGCCGATTCTCTTAAAGCGCCGGTAGATACCACTCATATCCCATAGCGCTTCTTTCTGCCATGCCGTTTCCGGGTTATTCCCTACTTTTGAAGCCACCGCTTTTATATCACTTATGAGGAAATATGGTATTTTATGGCTGCTGCTGGCAGCATTTCAGCAGGCAACCGCCCAAACCCCTTTATATATGCCCCTGACCATCAATAAGGCATATGACAATCAAACCCGCAGCTATAGCGGCGCCCCGGGCGCCAGGTACTGGCAGAACAAAGCGGGGTACGATATTAAGGTGGCCTTTGACCCGGCAACAAACGGCATTTCCGGCTCGGAACAGATCCGCTGTACCAACAACAGCCCGGATACCTTAAAGGTCATTAACTTCAAACTGTTTCCCAATCTCTTCCAGAAAGGAACCGTGAGAAATATGGCGGTTTCCCCGGAAGACCTGACCAACGGCGTTGTAATAAAGAATATGAAGGTAAATGGTGAAGCGAAGCCGGTACCGGCTATCATCCGCGGCACCAATATGCCGGTGTATATCACGGATCTTTACCCAGGGCAGTCGGTGCAGTTTGATCTCGACTTTTCCTATACCCTGAACGAAAATACACACATCAGAACCGGCGCCGTGGACTCCGGCGCCAGTTTCATCGCCTACTTCTTTCCGCGTATTGCGGTATACGACGATATCAACGGGTGGGACCAGATCCCTTACATGGGTACGCAGGAGTTCTATAACGACTTCAGCGATTTTCGTGTAGCCATTACGGTGCCCGGCAACTACGAAGTATGGGCGACCGGCGACCTCAAAAATACCGCAGCCGTATACAACGATAAATATGCGCAACGCATCGCTGCTGCTGAAAAGAGTAACGACATCATCGCGGTGATCGACAGCAACGATGTGCGGGAGGGGAACATCACCCGGCAGCGCGGCGCCAATACCTGGCAGTATGAGGCAGCCAATGTCACCGACTTTGCTTTCGCCGTCAGCAACCACTATTGCTGGAACGCCACCAGCGTGGAAGTAGACGCTACCACCAAAAGACGCACCCGTGTGGATGTAGCCTTTAACCCACAGCATGCGGATTTCTTTGATGTGATACATTACGCCCGCGCCACCGTGGATAAGATAAGCCACCACTTTCCTAAGTGGCCGTTCCCGTATTCGCACGAAACGGTGTTCGACGGACTGGACCAGATGGAATACCCCATGATGGTAAACGATAACCCGCTGGCCGACAAAGCCCAGACCATCGAGTTAACTGACCATGAAATTTTTCATACGCTCTTTCCCTTCTACATGGGCACCAATGAAACACAATACGCCTGGATGGATGAAGGATGGGCCACGATCGGCGAATGGATCATCTCTCCATTGATCGACAGCTCCATCGTGGATGACTACGGCATGTCGCCCTATAACTTCATCGCGGGCAAAGAGGCGGACCTGCCCATCATGACGCCCTCCAATCAAACTACAGATGCCTATATGACCAATTCCTATCCTAAACCAGCCCTGGGTTATCTCTACATAAAAGACATGCTGGGGGATACCCTTTTCCTGAAAGCGCTGCATTATTATATGTCGCAGTGGAATGGTAAACACCCCCAGCCATACGACTTCTTCTACTGTATGAACACTGGCGCCGGCAGGAATATGGACTGGTTCTGGAAAAGCTGGTTCTTCGACAATGGCTTCCCCGACCTGGGTATCACACGGGTAACGCAAAAAGGAAAACAAGGAACGATTGAAATCACTTCCATCGGAAATAAACCGGTTCCGGTTGATGTTACCCTCTTTTTTGACGACAACAGCACTATGAAGTTACACCGGAGTATCGCGGTGTGGGAGAAGGGTAACAAAACAACATTGCTTCCCTTTTCATCTCTCAAAAAAATTAAAAAAGTAACATTGGGAAGCACCTGGACCGCAGACATCAACAAACGGGATAACACCTACGAAATAAAATAACCGGCTATAGTTTATCGTAATACAGATAGTACAATTTCTGGTAACTGCCTCCAACAATACCAAGCCCGCCCTGTGTATTGCTTTTGAGCTGAATGGCCTGTATAAGGCTGTTCAGCCCCGGATTGCGCTTCACCTTTTCATAAGTAAGCAGGAAATCATAATATTCTTTTGAGACAGATTTCACATATACCAGCACCCTTCCTACCGGCGCAATGGCTTCAGCAGGATTGGAGCTGAGGGCCGTGGCATTAATGTAAAAATAAGTGGTAAGCGGTTTGCCGGACTGCGTAAACAGGATGCTGTTATAATTTTCATTCAAACCGCCGATCTGGTTATTGTCGGCGTTTTCATCCTGTGTATAGCAGGGAATGCGCAGGTAATCATTGAGGAAGCTGCTGTCTTTTTTAGGATTGCAACCAGGCATATTTTTTACACGTTGATAGAGGGAATCGTGTTCACTCTTCTTATATCGCATACCCCTATACGAAAATGTGGTATCCGTGATAACGCTTTGCTTCACGGCCTCCATTACCAGGTATTGTTTCACACCGGGAATGGGGTTCACGATAAAATGAAAGCGTAACACCGGGCGTCCGTTAAGCAAGGTACGGAGCGTGTCCAGCAGCTCCACTTTAAAAGGCGGAGGGATGGAAGCCATGGCGTTAACGGTTTTCAAGCCGGGCACCGTTACCCTTATTTTATAATTTTTGCCTGCATCCAGTGTAGTTTTGCCACGGTATACGCTCATGGCATTGCTGGAATCTTTCACATACGTAAGTGCTTCCAGCGGTTGTCCGTTTTTGTCCATCAGCTGTACATCCGCATTTTCTACCAGGTCAAAGCCGGTGTTGATACCTGGACCTACCGGTTTGCTTTTGCCTACCCGCACTTCCGGTATATCGTTGGCCACCAACTCGCTGTACACTACCTCCCTGGGAACGGCATTGTTGGGAGGAAGCGGCAGTTCCTGCTCACAGCCCGTTAGCAGCAAAATATTTAAAACCGGTATTAATATAAACAGGTATTTCATGATTAAAATTTGAACGTATAAGTCAGATACGGCAATGTTCTGAATAAACTATACTGATATAACTGTAACGGGTACACGTCGCTGTAATCCAGGTAAGAGAACTGGTCAAAGCTCACGATAAAAGGATTCGTGCGGTTATAAATATTATAAACGCCCGCGGTAATCACATGATGAAAACGTTTTTCGTTACCCAGGTTTAAGGTGGCCCCGAGATCCAGGTGATGCACAGGGTTTAGCCGGTAGTTATTTAACCGGGAAATATAAGGCAAATAGTTTACCTGGAAAGTAGAGAACGGTGAATAACGTTCGTCCAGGTAGCCTTTGATATTGCGGCTCCAGTCGAAATCCGGGAATATCTGCACCGGCAGGGTGAAAGGTGCACCGGAGGCGAATTTCCAGGAAGCGGATAGACTCCATTTCGGATTAAACCGGTATTTGAGCGCCAGGGAAATATTGTGGCGGCGGTCTTCTTTATAAGGGAACATCTTCCCGGCATTCAACCGGTCGAACTGCCGCCAGGCCCACGACAGGGTATAAGAGAAGATGCCTGTCAGCTTGCCTTGTGTTTTTTCCAGCAGCACTTCGCTGCCATAGTTATAGCCGTTGCCGGCGATCACTTTTTTCTCCCAGAGATCCGAGTTATCGAAGATATTCAGTACGGTGTTGGTGGTAACAATATTTTTCAGTTGTTTATAATAGAGGTTCACATTGAAGCGCCATTGGTTGCTCCACTGCCGCTGATAGGCGATGCTGTAGGAGTATGCATGCTCCGGTTTAATATTCTCGGTGCTCGGTACCCACAGATCGGTGGGGAGGTTGATAACCGGCGTGGTTAACTGGTGCACAAACTGTGTCATTTCAGCAAATGATGCCTGTAAATACTGTGAATGGGGCAGTTTCCACCGCAGCATAAGTCGGGGCTGTAAACTGGGGTAAAAAGAGGTACGCTGCGCCAGTGCCCCGAAATGCAGTCCGGGCCGCACGATCAGCCGGTCGTTCAATAAGCGGAGTTCATCCTCTGCGTATGCGGAGAACTCCGACATATAATAAATAGGCGCTTTCCGCTGCGTAGCTTCTCCCGCGGAGATGTTATTATGATAGGCCGTAGGTGCAAAGTTGTGATAGGTATAAGCACCGCCGAAAGAAATATGATGACTGTTGCTCACTGCATATTCCGTTTCGTTCCTGATGGCCACGTCCCTGATCCGGGAAACGCCTTTCCCCCGCACAAACAGGGAGTCGTAGAAGGAGAGGGGGATGATCGAATTCTGCGTAAAAACGTTATAAAAACGGCTGTAGGTAGCAGTGGTACTGGAGAATATTTTTGGATTCACTACTTTGGTCCATTTAACGGCAGCAGTAACATTGCTCCAGTCAAAATTGTAATCATCAAACAGCTGGATAACCGGGTTCTCGCTCCTGATAAACATTTTATCCTGTCCTTTATAGAAGCTGACATAGATCCTGTTTTTGTTATCGATGACCTGGTTGAGTTTAAAGTTTACATCATAGAGATAATATTTACCATAGTCTTTCAGATAAGCCCTTCCATAAAGGGCATCTACCAGGGATCTTCTTACAGACAAAGAAACAGAGCTGCGGTCTTTTACAACGGGACCTTCCAGGAGGAAGCTGCCGGAAACGGGGCTCACGGTAGCGCTGCCATGCCACTCTTTCATATTCCCGTCTTTTGTACGGATATCCACTACTGAGGAAAGGCGGCCACCATAGCGCGCCGGGAAGGCATCTTTATAAAGCGACACATCTTTTACCGCATCTCCGTTGAAGATGGAGAAAAGTCCGAACAGGTGACCGGTATGATAAAGTGGTACCCCATCCAGGAGGTACAGGTTCTGGTCTGCGCCGCCACCTCTGACCAGCAGGTTGCTGCTGCTTTCGAGGGAACTGCCGGTACCGGGATACAGCTGCAGTGATTTCAGCACATCCTTTTCGCCCAGTAGTGCCGGGAAGTTGGATACATAGCCAACGGGCATATTGATGTAGCCGGGTTGGGAATTAACGGTTTCATTTTCGCCGTTTACCACTACTGTTTGCAACATGCTGCGGGCTTCCATGTGTATATCCAGCTGTCCGTCGTCCGGCGGTGGAAGATGTTGAAACACGGGTTTGTACCCGATATGTGAAAACACCACGCCCAGGCAGGTGTCCGGCACTTGCAGGCTATAGAAGCCATAGGCATTGGTTTCAGTGCCTTTCCGTGTAATGGGATCGTATACAGAAGCGCCGATGATCAGCTCATTGCTGTTTATTTCTTTTACAAATCCGCTGATGGTATAATATTGTACCTGGGAGGTTTCGCGGAGCAGGAATATTTTCCCGTTGAGGGCAGCCACCTGGATACCGGTACCCTGGAGAATAACCTTCAGTACGTCGCCGGTAGTGTGTTCTGTTCCGCTGAGCTGTACTTTTTTATTCAGGTGTAAAAAGCTGGAGCTATAAGAAACGTTGATACCGGTAACTTTCTGGAGATCCTGGATATAAAATAAAATGGTCCCCTGCCGGGCAGCAGGGGTATAGCTTTCATGGAGAATGTCCTTTCCATTGTGCTGTGCCTGCAGGAATTGAAACGGGAACAGTAACAACAGCATTCCATAAATAAGGAAAAGCGGGTTTTTTGTTCTACTGGGTGATGACGATGGAGTCGCCGTCCTGTTGATAGTGGAACCCAAGCAATAGTTGTAATTCATGCAAAACATCATCGCAGGACTGATTTCGGAATGTAATCGTAGCTTTTTGCTGCGATGCGGTTTCCCTGTATTTTTCATCAACCCTGATATCTTTTGCGTAAAAGTCGGCTAATTGTGGCAATATTTCAAGCAGTGTCTGGTCATTAAATTGCAAAATACCTGTTTTCCAGGCGATGAAATTCAGGTTGTGATTATTATTGGCAGATAACTGTCCGTTGCCCCATACACCCCGTTGGCCACTATTCAGTACTATGGCGGTGGTATCGCCTTCCAGACTTAGTTTTACGCTGCCGGAAGCAACGGTAACGGCCGTACTGTCTTTTCCTGTTTGCACGGTAAAGGAGGTTCCCAAAACTTCAATCACGGATTGATTGGGCGTTTTTACCAGAAAAGGATGGTCCGGATCACTGGCTATTTCAAAAAAGGCTTCTCCTTCCAGTTCCACAATACGTTGGTTGTGGTGATAGCCATTGATATACCGGATCATTGCGCCCTGCCGGAGGGTTACCATTGATTTATCAGGTAACTCCAGGCTTTTTATTTTGCCGTCATTCGCTGCCAGCTCGTGTTTTTTAAGCGAGGAGCGTGTTTCCAGCCACCATGCGCCTGCTGTAAGTAATATCAGGATGGCTGCAGCAGCAGCATATTTGGTATAAAGTGCTTTTACGCGGGATGGCGCCAGCTGTATCGCCTGGTCCGTTTTATCCCAGGCAGCGGCCGTGTTGTATTCCCGTTTGGGCGCCACTGCAGCGGGACTGTCCCCCCATAGTTTTACCAGTATTTCATATTCTGCCCGGTTTTCGGGAGAGGCTTCCAGCCAACGTTGCAGGGCAGCGGATTCCGCTTCTGTACATTGACCAGACAGATTTTTAGCAATCAGCTCATGCAGGTAGGTATCAAAATGCTCCATAATACAGTGTGCTCTACTTAAATAACGCTCATTAATGTAACAACCCTCTACAGGGGCATGAATATTTTTAGTAAAAACGGGATACTAACGGGCAGCCCATATTGCTGTAAATATTTCCGCAGCAGCTTCAATGCCCGTCCCATATAGTTTTCAACTGTTTTAGCAGAAAGGCCGAGTTTGGTTGCCGTCTGTTGATGTGTCATTCCCTGCAATCTGCAGCAGGTGAATACTTCCCGGCATTGCGGGGGAAGGTTGGCAATAGCCTCATATACCAGCTGTTCATAGTAAGGCTTTGCATTTTCAATCTCTTTAGCACCGGGATCTTCTGCCGTTTCTGCCAGCCATTCGAAGCCTTTGTTGCCGGCTTCCTCGGTACTTTGCTTGCGTAACACAGAAATAGAATTATTCCTCACCGCACGAAAAAGGTATGCTTTTATATTAGGTATGTCTATCAGCTGCCGGTGTTTCTCCCAGAGCTTAATAAAGGTTTCCTGCACCACATCTTCCGCTGCTGCATCGTCTTTCAGGAAACTATAGGCATAGTTACATAAGTCATTGTATTGTGAATGAAATAATTCTTTATACGCCTGGTAAGAAGGTGATGTAATCATTTAACCTTCAGGAAGTTTTAGTATATGAAATGATCGCTGCGAAAGTAACTATCTTTTTGAAAACAATTACAGTTTACACATTACAGATTATATTTTTATTTGGTAGAAAAGATTAGAAAAAAGTGGAGAGGGCAATAGAGGGATACCGGATTCTCTGCGTCAGCAATATAACAGCTATGCCTATTATGTTTGTTAGAAGTTAGTTTTTTTAGTTGTGTTTTTAAACGGGGTTGCATATGGTTCTATGCAACCCTATTTTAATTTCCGCGGATTTTGTCTTTCTCACTGATTACGCTGATTTTACTGATTTTACTTATGGGATTTTATAAAGATTTAAAAAGATCTGGGAGGTATAAGCGAAATATCCGCTTCTGGCTACTTGATTTTTCTTTTAAATAAAATCAATGCAATCAGCGTAATCAGGCAGAAAGACATGGTCCGCTTATATCTCCCAGATCTTTTTAAATCTTTATAAAATCCCATAAGTAAAATCAGTAAAATCAGCGTAATCAGTGAGAAAGACAACATCCGCGTAAATCCCGCGGATTACGTATTTTTAAGTAAAACCATGTAAGATGTCCGGACCTCTCACGAAACTAAAGAATGCGTACCACCTGTTGAAGAGCATTGATTTCGCCATGCTGGCTAAACTATCCGAAAAAGTAGATCTCCCGAAGGTGATGGAGTCGGTAGGGAAAATGGATGATACGCAACTGAACGGCTTAATGAAAATGCTCACCAGTGGCAGTAAGAAGAAAGAGCTGCCGCCTATTGAAGGCGATTTCTATGATCTCGGGGCAAAGCTCAATGCGGAAGACAGGGCACTGCAGCTGAAGGTGCGGGCATTTATGGAAAAGGAAATCAAGCCTATCGTTAATGAATACTGGCTGAAAGCGGAATTCCCTTTTGAAATCATCCCGAAATTCAGGGAGCTGAATATCTGCGGGGTTACTTATAAAGGGTACGGATGTCCTAACCGGTCGTTCCTGATGGAAGGGATCATTGCCATGGAAATGGCGCGTATAGATGCTTCTGTAGCTACTTTCTTTGGCGTTCAGAGCGGATTGGCCATGGGATCTATTTATATGCTGGGCTCTGAAGCACAGAAACAGGAATGGCTGCCGGGAATGCAGCAGCTGAATATTATTGGCGCATTCGGACTTACCGAACCGGAAGTAGGTTCCGGCACCGCCGGCGGACTAACCACAACGGCTAAACGGGAAGGCGATACCTGGATACTGAATGGCCAGAAGAAATGGATTGGCAACGCCACCTTTGCTGATGTAATTGTGATCTGGGCAAGGGATGTGGACGATAACCAGGTGAAAGGATTCCTGCTGAGAAAAGATACGCCCGGTTTCAGCGTGGAAAAGATCCATGATAAAATGGCGCTGCGTATTGTCCAAAATGGATTGATCACCCTGAAAGATTGCCGCATAGCGGAATCTGACCGCTTACAACATGCTGCTTCCTTTAAAGATACTGCCCGTGTACTTCGCATGACCCGCGCCGGTGTGGCCTGGGAAGCGGTGGGCTGCGCCCGCGGCGCCTATGAAAACGCGCTGGCGTATACGCAAACCCGTAAGCAGTTCGGAAAACCTATCGCCGCTTTTCAGCTGATCCAGGGCCACCTGGTGGAAATGCTGTCCAATCTTACTGCCATGCAAACAATGGTATTCCGCTTATCGGAAATACAGGATGCCGGCGGGTTAAAAGACGAGCATGCCTCGCTGGCCAAAGTGTTTTGTACATTGCGTACCCGCGATGTGGTAAGCCGTGCCCGCGAAGTGATGGGAGGCAACGGCATTTTGCTGGAATACAATGTAGCGCGCTTTGTGGCCGATGCAGAAGCTATTTACTCCTACGAAGGCACAAAGGAAATCAATTCCCTCATCGTGGGCCGCGCCATTACCGGCTTCAGCGCATTTGTATAAAATATCAAATCTTTTTTATAGTTTAAATGCCGGATTGTGGACTATGCCGCAACCAGCATTTAATCCGTATCGTTATGAATTCATCAAACAGACGTCATTTCCTCAGGAACGTTTCCCTGGGAGCCCTTGCTGCCATCAGTATTCCAGATATTGTTGCCGCCGCAACGGTAGCAGAGAAATCTAAAAAGATAGTACTCAAAAAAGAGAGCGTGGTATTGTTCCAGGGCGATTCCATCACCGATGCAGGCCGTAAACGCGACAACGACCAACCCAATGCAGGTGGCGCACTGGGCGGCGGTTACGCGCTGATGGCCGCATCTTCCATGCTGCTGAAAAGTGCAGATAAAAATTTAAAAGTGTATAATAAAGGGATCAGCGGAAATAAAGTATTTCAACTGGCCGACCGCTGGGATACCGATTGCCTGCTGATTAAGCCGGATGTGCTGAGTATCCTGGTAGGTGTAAATGATTACTGGCATACGTTGAGTAACAACTATAAAGGTACCGCCAAAACATACCGCGACGACTACGATAAACTGCTGGCACGCACCAAACAGGAGCTGCCGGATGTACAGCTGATCATCGGCGAACCCTTTGCCGTGAAAGGCGTGAAGGCCGTAGATGATAAATGGTACCCCACGTTCGATGAGTACCGCGCTGCTGCCCGGGAACTGGCAGATAAGTATCATGCCACTTTTATTCCTTATCAATCTATTTTTGATAAAGCGCAGAAATCAGCACCGGCGTCTTATTGGACCGGCGATGGTGTACACCCCAGCGTAGCCGGCGCCCAGCTGATGGCGGAAGCCTGGTTACAATGTGTAAAATAAAACCGGTTTTATCTGCTCCTTTCTTTTATTACATTTGTTTCATTACATGAAATCTGAAAATCCGGTTATGAAACAAATAGTTATCTTATTAATGATGTTAGGAGTAAATACAACGATATCCGCACAACAGCAGCAGATCCATCTCTGGCCCGCTGCCGTACCCGGTGAAACAGCCGCCAAACAAACCGCAAAGGTAACCCCGGATGGCAGCAATCATGTAACACGGCTCACCGATGTTACCGACCCGGTACTGGAAGTGTTTCCGGCCGATGCGGCCAATAACAACGGCGTAGGCGTGATCATCTGCCCTGGCGGTGGTTATAATATCCTGGCCATTAACCTGGAAGGATACGAAGTAGCCGCCTGGCTCAACAAACTGGGTTACACTGCTTTCGTATTACAATACCGGGTACCCAAAAAAGAAGCCGGCGCCCTGCAGGATGCACAACGTGCCATCCGCCTGGTACGCAGCATGGCATCCGAATGGAAGCTGCAGCCCGACAAGATAGGAATGATGGGCTTTTCGGCAGGTGGAAGTCTTACCGCCAGGGCATCAGTGCAATATAACGTGCATACCTATACGCCAATCGACAAGGCCGACTCTTTGTCTGCACGTCCCGCTTTTAGTGCACTCATTTACCCGGCTTATCTTGATAAAGGAGAAAACAGGTCACTCACCCCTGAATTGAAGTTAACGAGTGAAACGCCTTCCATGTTCCTTTTTGCTACCGCAGATGATACCTATGGCAATAGTGCCCTGGTAATGGCCGGCGCCCTCCGCGACGCCAAAGTGCCGGTGGAGCTGCATTTTTATGCAAAAGGAGGCCACGGATACGGCTTACGGAATGGCAATCCCGCGGGAGAAGCCTGGCCCTTACTGATGGAAAAATGGCTGAAAACAACCGTGAAGTAAGCTTATATAAATTATAACTTTCAGGAAGTAGCTTTTCGAGTGAATAAATGGCTAAATTTGGTCCACTCTAAAACCTGTTACCATGGGAATTTTTGATAAACTCAGGAATGAATTTATTGACATTATTGAATGGACCGACCCGTCCGCCGATACCATTGTGTGGAAGTTTCCCCGCTACCAGAATGAAATAAAAATGAACGCCAAGCTTACTGTGCGCGAATCACAGGTGGCCGTTTTTATGAATGAAGGTAAGATTGCCGATGTTTTTCAACCCGGCATGTATACGCTTACTACACAGAATATGCCTATCCTGAGCACCTTGCAGGGATGGAAATACGGCTTCAACAGCCCTTTTAAAGCAGACGTGTTCTTCGTGAGCATGCGGCAGTTTACCAACCAGAAATGGGGAACCAAGAACCCGGTAATGCTCCGTGATGCGGAGTTTGGACCGGTGCGGCTCCGGGCTTTCGGCAGTTACGCTTTCCGCGTAAAGGATGCCGGACAATTCCTGAAGGAAGTAGCAGCTACTAACCCGGAATTCACCGTGGAGGGTATCAACGAGCAACTGCGTAATCTCGCAGTATCCCGTGGTATGGAAGCCGTGGCAGAAGCAAAGATCCCAGTACTGGACCTGGCAGCCAATTATGAAGAAGTATCCACCCAGATCACCGGTAGAATTGGTACTGAATTTAATGAACTCGGACTGGAACTGACCAAGTTCCTGATAGAAAATATTTCCCTGCCACCGGAAGTGGAAGCTGCACTCGATAAACGCAGCAGCATGGGTATCGTTGGGAACCTGGGCGCGTATGCGCAATTCCAGGCAGCCAACGCCATGGAAAAAGCAGCAGAAAACCCTTCCGGCGGCGGACTCGCAGCGGCCGGCTTAGGCGCCGGCATGGGCGCAGCCATGATGGGACAGGTAGGTAACATCTTCCAGAATAATAACCAGCAGGCCAATACAGGCGGTGGAGCACCACCTCCGTTACCCGGCGCTGCATCGTTTTTTGTAGCCGTAGACGGCAAACAATCCGGCCCCTTTGATACCGATCAACTCCGTCAGCTGGCCGCCGCGGGCAGCCTGAATGCGCAAACCCTGGTGTGGAAAAACGGCATGGCTGCATGGGCCGCCGCCAACACAGTGCCGGAACTGGCGCCGGTATTAGCCACCGTACCACCACCATTACCTTAACTAAAGCAGGCCGTCCGGCATCACGTGATGCCGGACGGTATTAGATCCATACGTTCCTATGTCTTTTGAGGAAAAAACAAGCGAAACAGTTAACTCGTTGAAATGCCAGAACTGTGGCGCTATCCTGCATTATGCACCAGGCACCAACAGCCTGAAATGTGAATACTGCGGTACCGTGAACCAGATTGAGGATGATACGCAGCCGGACGCTATACAGCCCATCGATTACGACGCTTTTATTGCTTCACAGCAAAATCATACGGAAGCTACCCAACAGGCAGTAGTAGTGAAATGTGTCAGTTGCGGCGCGTCTACTACCATGCTGCCCAATGTAACCGCTGATTCATGCCCCTTCTGCGCGTCGCCGCTGGTGGTGGATACCGCGCAAACTACTTCCATCCTGCAACCGCATTATGTATTGCCCTTTGTAGTGAGCGACAAAACCGCGGTGGACCACTTTCAAACCTGGATGAAGAAACTTTGGTTTGCACCGTCCGACCTGGTGAAGAAAGTAAAAGACAGCTCCTCTCAACAATTGAAAGGCGTGTACATTCCACACTGGAGCTACGATACGGACACTTATACGGAATACTCCGGCTCCCGCGGTGAATATTATTACACCACAGAAAGCTATACAGTGGAAGTAAACGGCCGGACGGAAACCCGCACCCGGCAGGTACGGCATACCGCATGGTACCCGGCTTCCGGCAACGTTAACAATAACTTCCGGGACGTGTTGGTATCTGCCAGTCCTTCTTTGCCCCTGAAAATGGCGCAGATCCTGGAACCCTGGCACCTCGAACAACTGAAAAAATACGACGGACGGTACCTCAGCGGTTTCCGGGCGGAACTTTACCAAACGAATGCCGAACAGGCACTGGCAATCGCAAAAAAAAGAATGGACCCGGTAATCCGTAATGAGATCTGTGATGATATCGGCGGCGACGAACAACGCATCGACGACTACGACGTGGAATACAACCAACTTGGCCTGAAGTATTTGCTGCTGCCCGTTTGGATCAGCGCCTACCGGTATAATAACAAACTCTATCATTTTGTGGTAAATGCCTGCACCGGGGAAGTAACGGGCGACCGTCCCTACAGCTGGATGAAAATTGTAGGCCTTATCCTCGGTATCATTGCCGCCATCATTATTATTTACCAGTTCGCTCAATCTCAATAAGAGCAGGCACTATAAAAGAGAAATGGTTATTGTAAAAATTACAATAACCATTTTTTTTGCGCGTTCCGGGGAAAACAATCTACATTTTTCTTGCGTCAGTCCGCTTTGACTCTTCCTTTAAAATCCTTTGCTGTATTGCGTTTGATCGGTATTTGTTTTCAGGGTACCGTTTTTGCAAAGTAGAGCTATGTAAACGGGCACACCTATTACAAACCCAAAACAATATACAATGAAGAAGCTAGTTATTTTATCAGCAACATTTTTAGCCGTGTGGATGACGCAATCGTGTAACAACAATGCGAAGAATCCACAATCGGAAACACCGGTCGACAGTGCAAAGGATGTCAACGAAACTGTTAAACCGGTAGATGAAAAATCATCTGAATTTGCTGTGGAGGCTGCAAACGGTGGTATGATGGAAGTTGAGATGGGTAAGCTTGCACAGGAAAAAGCACAGAATCCAAGAGTAAAGGCTTTTGCCACCATGATGGTGAATGATCACTCCAAAGCAGGGGATGAATTAAAAGCACTGGCCGGAACAAAAGGCATCACTTTGCCGGCAGAATTGTCTACCGAAACAAAGAAACACATCGACGATCTTGGTAAGAAAACCGGTAAGGATTTCGACAAGGAATACATGAGCATGATGGTAGACGACCACGATAAAGACGTGAACAAATTTGAGAAAGCAGGCGATAATGTAACAGATGAAGACCTGAAAACCTGGGCCAGGAATACACTGCCAACGCTGAAGGCACACCAGGATTCCGCGAAAGCAATTAAAGATGCTTTGAAAAAATAATTATCTGTGAATCCAGAGAATTGCAACCATAGCTTCAAGGGCCTGTTCCTTGAAGCTTTTTTTTAATGAGGCAGCTTCGGTTTTAATGCACCATAGATCCATGTGCCTGCAATGGCGCTCAGCAAAGTAATGCCTACTACCGTGAAACCGGTACCTATCTGCGCAAACAGCGGACCCGGACAAGCCCCGGTGATGGCCCATCCCAGGCCAAAGAGCAATCCGCCGAAGATCTGTCCTTTATTGAAAGTTTTAGGAGCCACCGAAATCGGTTCACCCTGGATAGTTTTAATATTAAACCGTTTGATCAGTTGCAGGGAAATAATCCCGGTAATTACCGCGGTGCCAATTACACCGTACATGTGAAAGGAGGTAAGCTGAAACATTTCCTGGATACGGAACCAGCTGATCACCTGCGCCTTTACCAGCACAATACCAAAGAAAGTTCCTGCTACCAGGTACCTGATATTTTTCATGTTAGTTCAGCCATTTAAAAAGGTAAGGAATGAGCAGGTTGGCACTGATAAAGCCACCGGCCATAAAGCAACACGTAGCCACCAGCGATGGCCATTGTAAATTAGACAACCCCATGATGGAATGCCCCGATGTACAACCTCCGGCATAGCGGGTACCAAAGCCCACCAGCAAACCGCCCAGCACAAAGAATACCAGTCCCTTCCAGGTAAAGACATTCGACCAGCTGAATATTTCCGGCGGCAACAGCGCTGAGTAATCATGCACGCCATAAGTGGCCAGCCTTGCCTGTGTGGCGGCAGCCACCTGGATATCGTTGCTATCCTGCAGGTAGTGCCCTGCAATAAAACCACCCAGTACAATACCGGCTACAAAGAAGAGGTTCCAGGCCTCTTTTTTCCAGTCGTATTTAAAGAAGGAAATATTCGCCGGGAAACATGCTGCACAGATATGCCGCAGCGAAGAGGAGATACCAAAGGCCTTATTGCCCAACAGCAACAGCACCGGTACCGTAAGACCAATCAGCAACCCGGATACCGACCAGTGCCAGGGTTGCTGAATGAATTTCATAAGTTGCATGGAAAGGAATTTAGGAAGTGATAAATCTGTTACAGGAGATCATTATACTCCGGATGTCTTTTCATATAGGCATTTATGTAAGGACAGTAAGGTTTTACTTTAAGATGATTTTCCCGGGCGTATTCCAGCACGTATTTAGCCAGCTGTCCTGCAATGCCGCGGCCTTCCAGTGCAGGCGGCACTTCTGTATGCATAAAGGCAATGCCGCCGGGGTACAGGGTATAGGCAACAAGTGCGGTATGTCCTTCCACTTCGGTTTCAAACTGTTTCTTTGCGATGTTATTCCTGATGGTAAGTTCCATATAAAAAGGAGATTATAATTTGTCTGGTAAATTGCCGTCTTCTTTCGTCGCGTCTGCATTCATAAAGAAGCTCAGCGCCCCGGAAGGGCATTGTTTGATCTGCGATATAATTTGTTCGGTAGTAGCCCCCTGTGCATTGATCCAGGGTTTTTCGTTTGGATTGAATACGGACGGAAGGCCGTGAAAACACTTCTCCGAATGGATACATACACCTGGCTTCCAAACAATGGTTACCTCTCCGTTGGAGTAGTGTTTGGTGATGTCTTTCATTTTATACGGCTTTAGTGTTCATAATAATCGGATGGCTCAATACTTTATGAATAGGGCAGGAGCGCGCTATCTGCTCCAGCCTGGCGATCTGTTCTTCACTAAGGTTCCCGGTAAAGTGCATGTCGATATCGATAACGGTAGTAAGTGGATCCGGCTTCGCAGCGCTGTTAAACCGCAGCTCAATTTCAATGTTTTCCACATGCCACTTTTTCCTGTCGGCATACATTTTAAGCGTGATAGCAGTGCAGGAGCCCAGGCTGCTCAGTAATAATTCCCCGGGCTGCGGGCCGGTATCGTCGCCGCCGGCTTCTATTGGTTCGTCTGCCAGCCAGCGGTGGTCCCTCGTATCTATCGACACCTGGTAAGGACGGCCCGATAAACTTACTCTAACTTCCTGGTCCATATATTTTTTTTACTGAAAATGATCTTTCATCCATGCTGCTGCCAAAGTAATATCTTGTTGTACCAGGTTATGACCGGCAGGAATATCGAAGGTACTTATTTTAAAGCCATTGCCTTCCAGCAGGGTGGCATAAGCCGCCGTGGCCGCAGGATCTACGGTGCCGTCCTGTGCGCCCGAGCTCATAAATACGGGCTGCTGCCGCTGCGTTTCAAAGCTGTCTTCTATACCGCTCAGCGGTTGCATAGGACGGAACAATACAGCGCCGGCCAGCAATTCCGGGTATAAAATAAGCACGGCGCCTGCAATATTGGCGCCGTTGGAATATCCAACAGCAATCAGCTTATTGATATCGAAGCCTTCTGTAGCGGCTAATTCTTTCAGGAAATGCACCATTTCATGCGTCCTGAAATGTACATCTTCTTCGTCAAATACGCCCATGCCTAAACGACGGAAGAAGCGGGGCATGCCATGTTCCTGTACATTGCCCCTCAGGCTGAGTATATTAAACCCTTTACCCAGTGATCCTGCCAGCGGTAATAAATCCCTTTCGTCTCCACCTGTGCCATGCAACAGCAATAACGTATAGGCGGCGGGGTTACCCACCGCTTCGTATACATACTGCATCGGTTTAAAATCCATATCAGTCCAGTTTAATCAGTTTTTTCACAATCTCTTCCCGCTGCGGTTCATATTGCGGCGGCAGCATCAGGTGCGTGCCCAGTTCGGCTGCCGGCTCGTCTACCGTGAAACCGGGAACGTCGGTGGCCAGTTCAAATAAAACACCGCCCGGCTCCCGGAAGTAAACAGACCGGAAATATTTACGGTCCAGCTGCGGCGTAACGTTTAAACCACGGTCTTCCAGCAACTGGCGGTAATGCAGTTGCATATCGTCGTCTTTCATCCGGAAAGCAATGTGGTGCACACTTCCGCCGGCAACATGCCCGCGGGATTCTCCCTTGGCTTCTACCAGGTCGATATAATTGGCGGTATTGCCGGCCGGACTTACAAAGCGGTAACGGTTGGTATGATGTTTATCAAGTTTGTAACCAAACACAGATACCAGCAGGTCGGCAGTAGGCTGCACATCTTCCAGCGTAAGGGTAACATGATGAAAACCCCGGGTGGCATTTTCTTCCCTCACTTCATTGGTTACCCATGGTGTGCGGTTGTCTGGCTTTTCCGGTACGGTCAGTTCCACCTTCAATCCATCGGGATCAATAAAGGTCAGGTATATTTCCCCGAATTTGGAAGATGGTTTATTATAGATGATGTTCTCTTTTTCAAATCTTTTTAACCAGAAGTCAATGCTGCCTTCCGGAATGCTGTAGCCTACCTCGGTAGCCATGTGGGTACCTCTGCGGCCGGCCATAATATCTTCCCATGGGAAGAAAGTGAGGATAGTACCGGGTGTGCCGGTTTCATCTCCATAATAAAAGTGATAAGTGTGGGGATCATCAAAGTTCACCGTTTTCTTCACAAAACGCAATCCCATCACACGGGTATAAAAATCAAAGTTCTTCTTCGCATTGCCTGAAATGGCCGTGATATGATGCAGGCCTGTTATTTCATTCATAATTCCTCCTTTTAAAAGTTGGCTGTTAGTCTTTGTACAAGACAAAGACTAACAGCTGATAATCTTACTGCTTCTTGATCAACTGCACTTCTCCGTAGATTTTTACATCGTCGCCTACCATTACGCCACCAGCTTCGGTAGCTGCATTCCAGGTAAGGCCAAAATCTTTGCGGTTAATTTTTCCGTTGATAGTAAAACCTGCCCTGGTATTGCCCCAGGGATCTTTTACCACACCACCGAATTCTACAGCGAGTTTGATGTTTTTAGTGATCCCGCGGATGGTCAGATCTCCGTATAATTCATAGGAGCCGTCGTTATCAACGCTCTCATATTTGGTCGTTTCGAAAATGATATCCTTGTAGGTGTTTACATCAAAGAAGTCGGGAGAACGAAGGTGTTTGTCCCTGTCGGCGCTGCCGGTTGAAATAGAGTCTATATCTACCGCTACTCTCACTTTAGCAGTCATAAAATCTTCTTCTTCCGTTTCTGCGTCCACCGTGAAGTTGTTGAACTTACCATTGATGTTGGTGATCATCAGGTGACGGATTTTAAATCCAAGTTCACTGTGACTCGCGTCGGCTACCCATTGTTGTTTTGCCATAAGTAAATGTAGTTTTATAATGAATCAATAAAATTGCAATGCTGCGTAAACCGCTGCAGGATTATATTTTAACAAGATCAGGAACCTATTGTTCAATCTTTTGTATCACAAATATCGGGTGAAAACAGGTGGGTTCAAATGGATCAAATACACATAATGATGTACTTTTTGTGTATGCGCTTAAAGGTAAGAAATATAACGATAAGCCCTTTATTATCAAATGATGTATAATTTTTTTCAAATACTTCAAACATTATTCATGAAAGATTGTTTTGAGGTGTTGGGGTTCAACCGGAAGCCTTCCTGATGTAAAGAAAACCGTATGAGATATTACTTGTTTTTAATTCCGTTACTGCCAGCATTGTTTGTACACGGTCAGCAAAACGGACAACAGCTGACTTTAAAGGAATGTTACCGGCTTGCGAAACAGGGAAACACATTGGTGCAGCAGGCGCAGCGATCCCTGAAAGCCCGGGAGTATAACCTGCAGGCAGAAAACGGGGCGTATTATCCTAAAGTGGATCTGCTGGCGGGTTACAATTACCTCGGCAAACCATTGGAGATAAACCTGCAACAGGTAAAAGACGGGGTGGTTAACGGGTCTTCTTCCCAAAGCGTGAATACCGCTAATACCGTTTACCAGCAAATTACCGGTCAGCCGCTTCCGCAAAATGTGCAGGACGTTATCTACAACGCCACGAAGGGCATCATCAATACCTTTTACCCCGATTATAACCCGGAGCTTACAAAGCAATCTTATTTCACGGCAGCCCTGGCGCTGCGGCAGCCAATATACCTCGGCGGCAAAATTGCAACCGCACAACAGCTGGCCAGAACACAGGTAACAGCCGGGCAGTTCAATCAGCAGGTGGTGGAAAAAGGGTTGTTCTTTGCCATCAGTGCACAGTACCTCCGCATCCTCTACCTGAATACCATTCTTGCCCATGAAGCCGTAATCGTTGAATCTTTCAGGAAGAACCGCGATTATGCCGCCTCTTTAAAAGATAACCAGATCCTGCCGCCTTACCTGCTCAACTGGGCAAGGGTATCTTTTGTACAGGCCATCAACCGGTACAACAACCTCGAGCTGGAGAAAGAAAATGCACTGCTGGAATTAAACGACTTGCTCGGGCAGCCGATTGAAACACCTATTGAAATCAACGACACCCTGGAATACGAACTGAAACCGGTAACGGAAACGGGCCAACTGGAATTGCTCCGCAATAACCCCACTTACCGCCTGGTGGAAAACAAAACGGACCTGGCCAATGTAGCTGTAAAGGCGTCGCGGTCGCTCGCCCTGCCCAATATTTTTGCCATCGGCAGCCTGAACCTGTACCAGAAAGATTTACCGGTAACCATACCGCCATGGCTCATCGGGGTGGAAATGCAATGGAACCTCTTCGACGGCTTCCAGAAATATAAACGTACCAAAGCCAGTAAAATGCTGGTGGAAGAAGCGCAGATGGCGGCCCTGAACACTAAAACCTCGCTGGAACTGCAACTGAGGGTGTCGATCAATAAAATGAAAGCCCTGCAAAATGATGTGGCCTCGCTCGACAGCGCCCGGCAACAGGCGCACCTCACCACCACATTGGTCACCGACCGTATGCAAAACCAGCTGTCGTCTGTAAAAGATGTTAATGATGCACTCCTGCAGGAAGAGGAAATGCATAAGATCTACTATACCGCCGTAATGGGCTACTACCTCGCCCTGGCGCAGTACTGGAATGTAATAGGCACACCGGAACAATTTGCAGAATATGTTGACAGATAAACAGATTTTTTCATGAGAGCTGTACTTAAAAATTATTGGGCCCTGCTGATCCCCATCGCTATCCTGGTGATTGCGCTGATCTTCTTTGTGAAGAAGCCGGCAGCTGCAGATGAATCCATGATAGGCATGGTGGACGCCGACTACGTGGATGTGGCGGCAGAATTCCCCGGCCGGCTGGACAGCCTCCTGGTGAAACAGGGAGATACCGTCCGTAAGGGGCAGTTGCTGGGGGTGCTCCGCTCCACCGAAATCAATGCTATCCGTAACCAGGCGCAGGCGGCCATAGATGCGGCAAAAGGACAGCTCACGCTGTTGCAGAAAGGCGCCCGGCCCGAAGCCATCAAAGCAGCCGATAACCTCTATAATATCACCCAGCAACAGTATGAGCTGATGCAGAAAACCTATCAGCGTATGCAGAACCTCTTTAACGATGAGGTGATTTCCGGGCAGGAAAAAGACCTGGTATACTTCAAACTGCAAGCCGCGAAAAAAGAAATGGAAACGGCCAAGCTGAACATGGATATGCTGCAACAGGGCAGCCGGCCGGAACTCATCACCACCGCATCAGCCATTGTACGGCAGGCGGAACAAGGCTATGAACTCACCAAAGCATTATCTGATAACACTTATATACATGCGCCGTCAGACGGCATTATCACTTCCATGGTCATAGAAGAAGGGGAGATCGTGGCTATTGGCTACCCGCTGATGACGATCCAGAAACCAGCCACGTATCATATTACCTACAATGTGCGCCAGGATGATATGCCGCGTTTCCCGCTGGGAACCCGTGTACAGGTGCGGGTGCCGGGATGCGATCCGGAGAATTTTGAAGCCGAGGTACATAAGGTAGCGCCTTCTCTCACATTCGCCAACTGGGTACCTGTAAAAGAACAGGGCAGGTTTGAACTGCGCACTTTTACGGTAGACCTGAAACCTGTTAACCAGGCGGCTGTGAAAGGTCTGCGCCCTGGTATGACCGCCTCCATGAAACTGCCATGATGCGTTCCATCCTCCATATTGCAATCAGGGAGTGGAAGCGCATACTTACCCTCCCGGAACATTACATCGTACTGCTGGTGTTGCCGCCACTGGTATGCCTGCTCTATGGCTATATCTATAATAACCAGTTTGCCCGTGACCTCCCGGTGGCCATCTGGGATGAATCGCATTCGCCTTTATCGCGCAAGTTTGCATTTATGCTGGAGCAAACGGAGAGTATTCATATCACACAGCAGGTAGATAATGAAATCACCCTGCAAAAGATGATGGAACAGGGTGTGATCCAGGGCGCTGTCCATTTCCCGGAGAAAATGGATGATCATATCAAAAGCCGTCAACCGGTGTATATCACCGTATATACAAACACCGCAGCGGTAGTAACAGCAAAGCTGATCTATAAGGATGCCGCCAAAGTATTGATTACGGCGGGCTCGGGAGTTACGTTACAGAAGTTTGTAAAAACCGGCATGCCTGCCGGCAGGGCGATGGCGCTGGTGCAGCCCATCCGGCTCACCTCTTATATGTTATACAATCCGCAATACAACTACCAGCAATACCTGGTGCCGGGGCTAATTGCAGTGGCACTACAGATGATGATCATCATGGTAACAGTGCTTGCTTTAAACCTGGAAGAAAAAAGAGGCACCTTCGCGGAACTGAATACAATAGCCAATGGGTCAGCCTCCAATGTATTGCTGGGCAAAGGTTTGGCGCACCTGAGCGTAGGATGGCTGCATTATATCCTGGTAACATGTATTGTGTTCCCGCTTTTTGCGCACGGACGAATGGGCGGCTCCTGGCCGCTTTTCCTGCTTTTTACCTTGCTGATCATCGGATGTATCAGCATAGGATTGATGGTATCGGCCATTGTAAGCGATGTAATGGTGGCCTGCGACCTCGGACTGTTCTATACTTCCCCGGCCTTTGTATTCAGCGGTTTTACTTTTCCCCGCTGGGCCATGCCGTGGTATGACCAATACTACGCCTGGCTCATGCCGTTTACGCCTTTCCTGGATGGATTCTTCAAAGTATATTTTATGGAGTTGCCCATGCAGTATGTATATAAGGAAGCGGGCCAACTGCTGATCTATATAGCAGTTACATTCCCGGTGGCATTGGTATTCCTGCAACGGAAACTGGATAAACTTTCCTTACAGCATGCGTAATTTTTTCCATCATATAACCCGGTTGTTCCTGCGGGAAGTGAGGATGGTAGCCACCGACCACAGTTTGTTGCTTACCCTGCTGATAGCGCCGCTCCTGTATGCTTTTTTCTATGGCAGCATTTATAGTTATAAGGTAGAAGAGAAAGTATTACTGGCGGTGGCGGACGACGACAAAAGTGAATTATCCCGCGCCTTCCTGCAGCAACTAAGCAAAATGCAGATTGCAGCCGTAACAGGCGCCAGGGACCTGCAGGATGCACAGGAGAAAATGTATTACGGCGAGTGCCAGGGCTACCTGTACATTCCCCACGGCGTAGAGAAAAAAGTGCTGGCCCTGCAACAGGCCGATATTGTGCTGGCCGTGAATGCTGCGCGGTTTCTGCCTTCCAGCGAACTGGCCGGTGGCATCACCACGCTGGCGCTTACCGTAGGGGCAGGGGTAAGGCTGAAGTATAACGAAATGCAGGGGTTGAATGCCCAGATGGCCATGCGGGAAACCCAGCCGGTGAACCTCGACTACCGGCCGATGTACAATGCACGCTCCAGTTATGGCGCGTTCCTTTTACCGGGACTGCTGGCGCTGATATTACAGCAAACGCTGCTGATAGGTCTTTCCGAAAGCATGGCGCTCGACAAGGAAAAAGGGCGCGTGCATGAACTGGTGAAAACCGGTGGTGGCGGCTTATCGGCCACCCTCTGGGGGAAAGGACTTTTTTATATGGTGCTTTTTTGCTGCTATGCGTTTTTCTTTATGACGGTCAACTATACGACCCTGAACATCCCTTTCCGCGGACGGGTGCTGGATGTGGCAGTGGTGTTCTTCCTTTTCTTTTTCTCACTCATTCCCCTGGGAATATGGCTGGGCACTATGTTCCGCAGTCAGCTGATGGCGGCGCAGATGATGGTGTTTTCCACCTACCCGGTATTCCTCATTGCGGGTTATGCATGGCCATATGAATCCCTGCCGGTACCACTGCAGTGGTTATCGTCCATGGTGCCTACCACACCGTTCCTGAAAGTGTACCAGTCCATTGTGCAAATGGGCGGCACCCTGGCGGATAATGCTTCTTCCGTATTACATTTGCTGGCGCTGTCGGGGTTTTATACCCTGCTGGCATTACTTGGATTAAGGCGTTTGAATAAGCGGCAACAATCCATATCTTTGTAACGGATGTATGCAATTGTAGATATTGAAACGACAGGCGGGCATGCCAGCGCCAATGGTATAACGGAGATCGCCGTTTTCCTGTACAACGGGAACGAAGTGACGCAGCATTACCAAACCCTGGTAAACCCCGGAATCCCCATTCCTTATTACATAGAGTCGTTAACGGGCATCAGCAACAGTATGGTGGCGGATGCACCTCCCTTTGAGGCTATCGCCCCGTTATTATACGACCTGTTGAAAGACCGGATCTTTGTAGCCCATAATGTAAACTTCGATTACTCATTTATAAAGCACCAGCTGGCCAATGCGGGCTTCGACCTGCAATGTAAGAAACTGTGCACGGTACGGCTGGGACGCAAGATCTTCCCGGGGCTGAAATCATATAGCCTGGGTAATATCTGCCGCCATTTCAGCATACCGGTTAATGGCCGGCACCGGGCCGGCGGCGATGCCGAAGCCACCACCGTGCTTTTCGGGATGCTGCTGGCCAACGATAAAGAAAAGGTAATTGCTTCCATGCTGAAGGTGGGATCAAAGGAACAGTTCCTGCCGCCTAACCTGCCACCGGACCAGGTGAAAGGACTGCCGGCCCACCCTGGTGTTTATTATTTCCATGACCACAAAGACAAAGTAGTATACGTAGGCAAGGCAAAGGACCTGGGTAAACGGGTAAACAGCCATTTTACCGGGCATAGCGCCAGCCGCCAGCGGCAGAATTTCCTGCGTACTATTCACCGCATTTCCTACCAGGAAACGGCTACCGAATTAATGGCCTGCATCCTGGAGTCGGTGGAGATAAAGCGCCTGTGGCCAATTTTTAACTATGCCCAGAAGCGGGTGGAGTTCAGGTATGGATTTTACCTGTTTGAAGACCAGCAGGGATACCTGCGACTGGTTATAGAAAAGAAGCGGAAGTATTCGCACCCTGTACACAGCTTTAACCTGCTGATAGACGGTCACCGGCTGCTGCGCTCCCTCATAAAGGAGTTCCAACTGTGTCCCAAACTCTGCTTCCTGCAAAAGGGCAATGGCACCTGTGCGGGCATTACCGCCGGCACCTGTAATGGCGCCTGCGATAAGGTGGAAAAGCCGGAAAGCTATAATGAGCGCATGAAAGCGGCGATTGCATTTTTACAGGAGCAACAACCCTCCGTGATTATCGTAGACAAAGGCCGCAACAGCAGCGAGAAAAGCTGTATCCTGATGGAAAAGGGCCGCTTTTATGGAATGGGCTATATCCCTGCAGAAGTGAATACCGCCGAAGCCGCCCACGTCCGCGACTACCTGACCCCTTACGCCGAAAACGAAGTGATCATCAGCCTGCTCCGGCCTTATGCCGGCAACAGCCGGTGATGCGGATTTTGTCTTTCTCGCTGATTACGCTGATTTTACTGATTTAGAGATTTGATCACTTTGGATTTTAAATGATTTTGGGAGATATAAGCGAATATCTCCCAATCCATTAAAATCCTTATAAAATCCAAAAAGTAAAATCAAAGTAATCAGCATAATCAGCGTAATCAGTGAGAAAGACAACCTCCGCTAAGAAAAAAAATACACGATCGTTATAAATCACCTGATTCATGATTACTTTTGCATCTCGTAAAAGTGATTTTCATTTTTAATTATTAATATTTTTTTATTCATGTTAGAGTCAAGTTTCAAATTACCAGGTCAAACTGCCTTTTACAAAGGAAAAGTACGCGATGTTTACACCATTGAAGACAGGCTGATGGTAATGGTAGTAAGCGATCGCATCTCTGCATTTGATGTGGTACTGCCACGCCCGATCCCCTTCAAAGGACAGGTACTGAACCAGGTTGCGGCCATTATGCTGGAAGCGACCAAGGATATCGTTCCTAACTGGGTAAAATCTTCTCCGCTGCCTAATGTAACTATCGGGCTGAAATGTGAAACTTTCCCGGTGGAAATGGTGGTACGCGGTAACCTGACCGGTCACGCCTGGAGAACTTACAAATCCGGTGAGCGGGTATTGTGTGGTGTAACCATGCCGGAAGGACTGAAGGAAAACGACTTCTTCCCGTCGCCTATCATTACTCCAACCACCAAAGCACATGAAGGTCATGATGAGGATATTTCCCGTGATGAGATCATTTCGCAGGGACTGGTAAGCAAGGAAGACTACGAGCAACTCGAAAAGTACACCCTCGCTTTATTTGAAAGAGGTAAGGAAATGGCCGCCAAACGCGGACTGATCCTGGTGGATACAAAATATGAATTCGGTAAGATCGGCGATACCATTTATGTAATCGACGAAATTCATACGCCCGACTCTTCCCGCTATTTCTACGCGGAAGGTTATGAAGAGAACCAGAAGAACGGCGCCCAGCAGAAACAGCTCAGTAAGGAATTCGTGCGTGAGTGGCTGATGGCAAACGGTTTCCAGGGTAAAGACGGTCAGCAGGTACCGGAAATGACAGACGAATTTGTAACGAGCGTAAGCGAGCGCTACATTGAACTGTTTGAAAATATTACCGGTCAGAAATTTGTGAAAGAAGAAGTAGCGGCTGCGGATGCAGAATCCAGGATAATAGCTGCACTTAAAAGTTTATAATCATTCGATCGCTCCGGTGCAATGCCGGAGCGGTTTTTATCCCTTTGTGCACGATGAAATTACAATTATTGATCCCCGCGGTAGTTTGTTTGTTAAGCTTTGCCGCCTGCAACAACACCTCCAAATCCCCTAAAGAATTAAGCAGCGAGGAAGTACTGGAACTGGCTGGAAAATCGCCGGGCATGAATGCCGGCAGAGGAACCTTTACCGTAAATACCCCCGCCGGCTGGACGAAGATAGATACCGTGATGAGCCGGATAGAATATACGTTTATGATGGCGCCGGTAACCGATGATAGTACCTTTCAGGCCAATGTAAATATTGTTACGCAGGAACTGAAGAAAGGATTTACGCTGGATAAGGTGATGGAAAGCACCCAAAAAGAAATGGAAAGTTTCTTCGTGGATTATAAAAAGATCGATACCGGCGAACGCACGGTAACCGGCGTAAAAGCCAAATGGATGAAATGCCAGTATGCCCACCGTGAAAGCGGTACCCTGCTCAACGGAGAGGTAACCATCCTGGTAAAAAATAATATCGCCTACGCCATTACCCTCACCACACTCGCCGACGACCTGGCAAAATATGAACCAGCGCTGGAAGAGATCCTGGGGTCTTTTACCGCAAAGTAAAATAGGCGGATTTTGTCTTTCTCGCTGATTACGCTGATTATACTGATTAGTTTGATTTTTACTTTTGGATTTTATAAGGATTAAGGGAGATAGAAGCGGATATATTCGCTCTTATCTCCCTTAATTATTACTTGAGGAAAATCTAAAAATCAAAAAAAATCCAAAAGTAAAAATCAAACTAATCAGTATAATCAGCGTAATCAGCGAGAAAGACAAAATCCGCGGTCTTCTCCTTTATGCTTCGAATGCCTTATTTTTGTTTGCAAATTGACGACCGTTGAAACACCTTGCCGCGCTTAATAAATACTTTCTTACCAATAAATGGCTGCTGATCCTTGGACTGTTGTTTACCGCTATATCCATTGTGTTCAGTGTCTTCCAGCCTATCATGGTACGCCAGATCTTTGACCTGCTGGCGCATAATATAGATGAATACCGGCTGCTGGACAATACTGCACTGAAGGTGGCCTTCCGTGCGGATTTCACGCATGTACTGGCGTTTTACGGGGTGAGTATCCTGCTGTTTGCATTGCTGAGCGGATTCTTTTTATTCCTGCAACGGCAAACGCTGATTGTAATGAGCCGTCATATCGAGTACGATCTGAAGAATGAAATTTACCAGCATTATCAGAAGCTGGATCTTAACTTTTTTAAGATGCATCGTACCGGCGACCTGATGAGCCGTATTACGGAAGATGTATCACGGGTACGCATGTATGTAGGTCCTGCTATCATGTACGCATCGCGGACTGTATTTCTCATCGTGATCATTGTATACCTGATGCTGGAGGTGAATCCTTTGCTGACGCTGTATACCTTGTCGCCATTGCCTTTCCTTGCCTTAACCATTTATTATGTGAACAGGATCATTCACCGCAAAAGCGAAAAGATCCAGTCGCAGTTATCCAATATTACTTCCATTGCGCAGGAATCTTATTCCGGTATCCGCGTAATAAAATCATATATCCAGGAAGATGCCAGCGCACGCCATTTTGAAGAAGCGAGCGAAGCGTATAAAGACAGCTCTATCAGCCTGGCTAAAACAGACGCCCTGTTTCAGCCCACTATGGCGCTGATGATTGGCCTGAGCGTGATCCTCACTATTTTCATAGGTGGTATTCAGGTAATCAAGGGAAATATTACTGTGGGCAACCTGGCGGAATTTGTGATCTATGTAAACATGCTGATGTTCCCGTTCTTTTCTATCGGGATGGTGGCGTCCATGATACAGCGTGCGGCGGCCTCACAGCAACGTATAAACGAATTTTTACAGATAGCGCCTACGGTGAAGGATGAACCGGATGCGAAAACGGTGAAGCTGAAAGGAGGGGTGCGGCTGGAAAACGTGACTTTCACTTATCCGCATACGGGGGTTACCGCCATCAGCGATTTTAACCTGGATATCAAACCGGGGCAGAAGGTGGCCGTTATTGGCAGAACCGGGTCCGGCAAAAGTACGCTGGCGCAACTGCTTATCCGGATGTACGATCCGCAGGAGGGGAAGGTGATGGTAGACGACCAGGATATCCGTCACCTGCGGCTGGCCGATTTGCGTAGCCAGATCAGTTATGTGCCGCAGGATGTGTTCCTGTTTTCCGACAGCATCGCCAATAACATCCGTTTTGGCGATCCTAGCGCCAGTATTCAGGCGGTGCAAACCGCTGCCAGGCAGGCTTCCGTGGAGAAAGACATCCTGGGTTTCAACGAAGGCTTTGATACCGCCATCGGGGAGAGGGGCGTAACGCTGAGCGGTGGCCAGAAACAGCGGATCTCCATTGCAAGGGCGCTGATCAAGGACCCGGACATCCTCATTTTCGACGACTGCCTCTCCGCTGTTGATGCCCGGACCGAAAAAGAGATTATAGGTAACCTGTATGCCTATCTGAAAAATAAGACAGCCATTATCATCACTCACCGGATATTTGCCTTGTTTGAGTTCGATAGCATAATCGTACTCGATGAAGGAAAAATTGTAGAGCAGGGAACACATAATGATTTATTGTCATTGAACGGATACTACGCAGAGCTGTACGCGCGTCAGCAATCCGGCGACGAAGAAAGTGTAAGTGAGTAGCAATCACGTGCTTGTATATTCCCTGCCGCAGCCCGTTACACGTGGCTTTTATGATTTTTCAAAATCATTTAAAAATATTTTGATATTTGTAAAACAATAGTATATTTGTCTCTTATTGTAACAGGATTTGATTCGTTAACACTTAAATCTATCAACTGTGGCGTACGAAAACAACAATCAACAGGAAAGAAACAATGATAGCATCTTTTCTAAACGATTGAAAGCGGGCAAAAGAAGAACGTACTTCTTTGATGTAAAGACCACTCGGGGAAACGACTATTTTCTTACTATAACAGAAAGTAAGAAGCGTTTTAATGACAACGGTTATGACAGGCACAAAGTATTCCTGTACAAGGAGGACTTCAACAAGTTCCTGAACGCACTGACCGAAACCATCAACTATGTGAAAACTGAGTTGATGCCCGATTTCGACTTTGATGCCTACAACCATGATTATGTGCAGGAAGAACAGGACGAAACAGAAACAGAAGGAGTTGAAGTTAGCGCTTCAGTAGCCCCTGTTGAGGTAGAAGTACCTGTTGAGGCGTCAGTAGCCGCCCCGGCTTCACATAGCTCAGACGAGGTAGACAAATGGTAAGATTTTTACTTAAAGATTTTTACAAAAAATAATAGGCAACCCCCGGATTTCTCCGGGGGTTTTTTATTACCCGGATTTTGTCTTTCCCGCTGATTACGCTGATTATACTGATTACTATGATTTTGTTTTTTTTGATTTTATAAAGGATTTTAAATGATTAGAGGAGATATAAGCGAAAATATCCGCTCATATCTCCTCTAATCATTTAAAATCCAAAGTGATCAAATCCCTAAATCAGTAAAATCAGCGTAATCAGCGGGAAAGACAACATCCGCGTTCGCCGGAGGCGAACAATTACGCCGTGCGCATATGCTTCCACGCGTTGATCAGGCCATTGGTGCTCGCATCGTGGTTAAGTATGATGTCGTTGTTTTCCAGTTCGGGTAATATTTTGCTGGCTAATTGTTTGCCGAGTTCCACGCCCCATTGGTCGAAGCTGTAAATGTTCCAGATCACGCCCTGAACAAAGATCTTGTGTTCGTAGAGGGCGATCAGTGAACCCAGGGAGCGGGGGGTTATTTCCTTTACCAGGAAGGAGTTGGTGGGGCGGTTGCCAGGGAAAATTTTCGATGGCAGGATATTCGCCATTTCTTCTGCCGAAGCGCCGGACTTCTCCAGTTCAGCACGTACCTCTGCTTCCGTTTTGCCATTCATCAGCGCTTCTGTTTGTGCAAAAAAGTTCGACAATAGTTTCACATGATGATCACCGATGGGATTGTGGCTGATAGCCGGTGCGATAAAGTCGCAGGGAATCAGGCGGGTGCCCTGGTGGATGAGCTGGTAGAAAGCATGTTGACCATTGGTGCCTGGTTCGCCCCAAACGATAGGGCCGGTTTCATAACTAACGGTGTGGCCTGTACGATCGGTGGATTTACCATTGCTTTCCATATTGCCTTGCTGGAAATAAGCAGCAAAGCGGTGCATGTACTGGTCGTATGGCAATATGGCTTCTGTGGCGCTGCCGAAGAAATTACCATACCACAGGCCAATCAGCGCCATGATAATAGGTATATTCTGTTCCGGTGGTGTATCGGCGAAGTGCCTGTCCACTGCATGTGCGCCATCAAGTAGCTGCGTGAAGTTGTCGTACCCGATGGTGAGTGCAATAGATAAGCCGATAGCGGACCACAGGGAGTAGCGGCCGCCAACCCAATCCCAGAATTCAAACATATTCTTTGGATCGATACCAAAGGCTGTTACTGCTTTTTCGTTGGTAGATAAAGCAGCAAAATGTTTGGCTACAAATTTCTCATCTTCTGCGTGTTCCAGGAACCAGTTGCGCGCGGTGTGGGCGTTGGTCATGGTTTCCTGGGTGGTAAATGTTTTGGAGGCGATGAGGAACAAGGTTTCGTCCGGTGTAACTTTTTTCAGGGTTTCGGCGATGTGCGTGCCATCTACGTTAGATACAAAATAGGTTTGTATGTTAGGTTTCCAGTATGGTTTCAGCGCTTCCGTAACCATCACCGGGCCGAGGTCGGAACCACCGATACCGATATTTACGATATAACGTATAGGCTTACCCGTGTATCCTTTCCATTCGCCGGAGTGTATCTGCCGGCAGATGTGATCCATTTTGTTCAATACTGCTTTTACATCAGGCATTACATCGCGGCCATCCAGTAAAACAGGTTTATCTGATGTGTTGCGTAAAGCGGTATGCAGTACAGCACGGTTTTCTGTAACGTTTATTTTTTCTGCGCCAAACATCGCTTTGATCGCATCCGGTACGCCGCATTCTGCTGCCAGTCCTAATAACAGGCTGCGGGTATCTTCCGTAATAATATTCTTGGAGTAGTCGAAAAGGATGTCTTCAAATTTCAGGGAAAACTCACTGAAGCGTTCTTTGTTTTCCATAAACAAGGCACGCATATGTACCTTTTTCATTTCTTCTGCGTGCTTCTTTAAGGCGTCCCACGATTTGGTGGTTGTTGGATTGGTAGATGGAAACATAGTCGTGTATATATTAAATGCGCATCAAAAATAATCTTTTAGATTCATGATTTCTGTTTCCTGTACAATTGCCAGGAAATTGTTATGGCAATCACGCCAATGGCAATAATGCAGGTATGGATGATGGGGTTCTCATCCATGGTGTCGGCAGCCCTTCTCTTCAGCAGGATACCATAGAAGGCCCACACAATAACAAGGGCATAGGTGATATTGTTGCGAAGCAGCACCATGGCTATACTCAGCAGGGTACCCACGCTGATCATGGCAATAGCCCACAGCACCTGGGAATGGCGGCTGCCTTCCCACCCGGTGTATACCAGCAGCGCCGTGATATTAGCGATGGTGGCAATAGAAATCCATCCAAGGTAGATGCTGAAAGGAATATGAATAAATAATTTCTCCGTCAGCGTAGCAGGAGCGATGCCGATACCAAAGTTGAGATGTACGATGATCAGTGAAATCAGGAGGATCACCATGATAGCCACGCTCACAGGTATCAGGTGATAATGCCAGGCAAACAGCCAGCAGGCATTGGCCACACAGGAAATGAGGAACCAGTCTTTCATACGCTGCATCACATATGCCAGCGTTGCAGGTTGTTTATTAGAGAAAGATAACCATAATTGATATATGATAAATGCCGTTAAAGAAAGATAGATAACACTCCAGATAGAGAACGTAATTCCCGCCGGTATAAAAAGGTTAGGGTATTCTTCCGAAATCTGTGCGGTTGTTTTACCATTGATGGGAAGCAGCACTGCCAGTGCGTTTGCGGCTATCATGATAATAAAACCTAGCGTGTTGAAGATGGACCGGTTTTTAAAGTGGAGGGTTTCATGGCTCACCATAACGGATGGGTGCTTTTTATAATATTAGTGACATTGGTTACCGTGTTACAACACAAAAATTATGCTAAAGTAAACAATCACAACAAAGTTTGAAAGCCGTTAGTATATATCTCCATTTTTTCCATACATTTGCCAGCTATGACAGCTGAGCAACTTAAAGCTATGAGGGACCGTTTATATGTCCTGGGAGGTTTTCTTTAACGTACCTGACCGATTAGCAAAAATAGAAAACGACAAACAACTAAGCCTGGCGCCTGGTTTCTGGGACGACAACGTCAGAGCCACTTCGATTCTGAAGGAAATAAAGGTTAACAAATATTGGGTAGACCTTTACGATCAGGTGAATGCTGCTATTGACGACAGCGCTGTACTGAACGATTTTTTCAAAGAAGGGGAAGCAACGGAAGAAGAGGTAGAACAGGCCTACAATGCTGCAGTAGCAGCGCTGGACGACCTGGAATTTAAATCCACCCTCAACCAGCCGGAAGATGAAATGCCCGCAGTATTAACCATTAACTCCGGTGCAGGCGGCACGGAAAGCCAGGATTGGGCCGAAATGCTGCTGCGCATGTACCGCATGTATGGCGAAAAGCAGGGATGGAAAGTATCAGAAATTGATACACAGTATGGAGATGGAGCCGGTATTAAATCCGCTACACTGGAATTTGATGGCGACTTTGCATATGGTCATCTGAAAGCGGAAAGCGGTGTACACCGCCTCGTCCGTATTTCACCTTTCGATTCCAATGCACGCAGACATACTTCTTTCGCCTCCGTATATGTATATCCGTTAGTAGACAATACTATCGAGATCGCTGTGAACCCGGCAGACCTGGAATGGGAATTTTACCGTTCAGGTGGTAAGGGCGGACAGAACGTAAACAAGGTAGAAACAGCGGTACGTTTGAAGCACATCCCGTCCGGTATCATCATCGAATGCCAGCAGGCACGTACGCAGGGAGAGAACCGTGAAAAAGCGCTCACCATGCTGAAATCACGCCTGTATGAAGAAGAGATCCGCAAAAGGGAAGAACTGAAAAATGCAGCCAACGCCAACAAACGCAAAATTGAGTGGGGATCACAGATCAGATCATACGTATTCCATCCGTATAAAATGATCAAGGACCATCGCACCGACTTTGAAGTAGGCAACGTAGGACCTGTAATGGACGGCGACCTGAACGGCTTTGTGAAAGCATACCTGATGATGCAGAAGGAAGAGGACAATAATTAATAAGTATCGACTAATTATTAATAAGCGCGTAGGCGTTGTATAACTTAATTTTGCTGCGGAAACAATACTCGTAGTCATTTGTTTATTTGATTGTTTGTGGGCCTCCAGGTTTACAAATGATCAAATAAACAAATATAAAAATTAGGATACAATGAATACAGGATACTTTGAGTACGCAGCGCCTGCTAATGAGCCTGTGTTGTCTTATGCACCCGGTTCTGCTGAGAGAATTGCATTAAAGAAACAATTAGCCGCCTTCAAAAGCGAAGTAGCAGATATACCCATGTATATCGGGGGTAAAGAAATCCGCACCGGAAACACCGTTGATCTGCGCCCTCCCCACGAAATCAAACACAAATTAGGTCACTTCCATATGGGCGATGCGTCTCATGTGAAAACCGCCATCGCAGCAGCGCTGGAGGCACGTGAAAAATGGGCCAATATGGACTGGGAACAACGCGCCGGCATCTTCCTGCGCGCTGCCGAACTCCTGGCCACCAAATACCGCTATCACATCAATGCCGCTACCATGCTGGGCCAGAGTAAGAATCCTTACCAGGCTGAAATTGACAGCGCATGTGAACTGATCGACTTCCTCCGCTACAACGTACACTTCCTGAGCGAAATATACCGCCAGCAGCCGGTTTGCGCCCCCGGTATCCATAACAGGGTAGAATACCGCCCGCTGGAAGGGTTTGTACTGGCCGTTACACCTTTCAACTTCACCGCTATTGCCGGTAATCTGCCTACGTCTGCTGCTATGTGCGGTAATGTAGTAGTATGGAAACCCGCCAATACACAGGTGTTTGCCGCACAGGTGATCATGAAGGTACTGATCGAAGCAGGCCTGCCCGATGGCGTTATCAACCTCGTGTATGCCAACGGTCCCGTTGTCGGCGACGTTTGCTTCGCAGATCCTCACTTTGCAGGTATCCATTTCACCGGCTCTACCGGCGTATTTCAGACCATGTGGAAAACCATCGGTGAAAACATCCACAAATACAAAACTTACCCGCGCATCGTTGGTGAAACAGGTGGTAAAGACTTCGTACTGATCCACAAATCAGCGGATGTTGACATCGCCGTTACCGCTTTGGCCCGCGGCGCTTTTGAATACCAGGGACAGAAATGTTCTGCCGCCTCCCGTGCATACATACCAAACAATCTTGCTGACGATATAAAATCAAAATTAGTTGCGGAGCTGAAAACCATGAAAATGGGCAGCACCGAAGATTTCAGCAACTTCATCAACGCAGTGATCGATGAACGCTCTTTCGATAAGATCGCGCAATACATCGACAATGCAAAGAAAGATCCGGCAGTAAAGATCATTGCCGGTGGTAATTACAACAAAGCTGAAGGTTACTTTATTGAGCCTACTGTTATCGAAACTACCGATCCGAAATACATCACTATGTGTGAGGAAATTTTCGGACCCGTATTAACGATCCACGTGTACGACGCAGAGAAATTTGAAGAAATCATGCAGGTGGTAGACAGTACCTCCGAGTATGCTTTAACCGGTGCCATCATTGCGCAGGACCGTTATGCAGTGGAACTGGCTACCCGCACCCTGGTAAACAGCGCCGGTAACTTCTACATCAACGACAAGCCAACCGGCGCAGTAGTAGGGCAGCAGCCATTTGGCGGCGCCCGCGCTTCTGGTACCAACGATAAAGCAGGCTCTATGCTGAACCTCTATCGCTGGTTAAGCGCCAGGAGTATCAAAGAAACTTTTGTACCGGCTACCGATTACCGGTACCCGTTCCTGAAAGAAGCTTAGTAAATGTTCATGATTTATATGCGGGCGGTGGATCTATATCCATCGCCTTTTTTGTACCTTGCATCCTCATTCAGTATCCAGGAATTATGCAGGCAGATATCTTACAAAAATACTTCTCAACACCTCATGAGCATTACCGCGTAGCAGACCTTGAACAATTACTGCTCGCCGACGGAACGCCGCAGCCCGAAGCCAGCATCGCTGCCGCCGGCGCTTTTGATGAGTATTTTAAGAAACAACTGCGTAAAAAAGGAACTAAAGCGGCTATCTTCTTTGGCGTGGGCCTCATTGCGCTTATCCGCGTTATAACCCTCACCAACCGTGAAGAAGGCAGCTTTATGCAGGTATCTTTGTCCCTGGCGCTGGTAGCTTTTGCGTTGGTGCTAGGGATCATATGGGGCATGCAGCTGTTTGCGCTTAAGGAAGAGATTTCCACATTTAAGGATATGAGAAAGTTGTAGTATCTTAAGATACCCATGAGGCAGCTTTTTATCTTCATTTCTTTATCCCTGGCAGGTTGTAGTATACACCACAAAGAACCTGCAGATAAAATCATTCAGCCTGCTCCCGTAAAACAGGTTATCAAATCCCCACAAATTGTATTCAGTAAAGTAACCGGAGAACCCACTGAGATTCCCGTCAAGGATCTCGATAATTTCCTGCGGGAGAAATATCATTTACAGCGTTCCTTCGAAAAAGAACTGGAAGTTAAAATGAAGGAGACGGAAGAAGTGATGGGAGAAAAACTATTAAAGCGGGTCGATTTGCAAAATGAGCAGTACAATATTCATTATGAATATTTTTCAGGTTATACGGAACCAACTGCTGTTAAGCTAATCATTAACGATAGAAAAATAGACAGATGGTTATGGGAGTCATCCAATGAAAACCAGGCAGCATCAGATCTTACGTTGAATAGCGTATACACATTCCATAGTAATAATGCTGATTACCTTGTTATTACAGGTAATAACTTACAAGCGGTAGGTAAGTTCAGCCAGATCACCTTCGGACTTCTGATTAACCTCTCTAATTCATCACTTACAGCAAAGGTATTGACAACCTATAGTAATCCCGGAAGATTTTTCTTTAATCCTAATGGGGAAACAGGCCGTCTAAAGTATTTAACTGCCTATCCACTGGATAATGATGACGGGGAACTGGCAGCACATCTTTCTGTACAGGTAAATGAAATAGTGATGCCTTGAGGCATCACTCACTGCAACTTCTGCAACGCCGCCAGCGACTCTGTTACATGTTTCTCTCCATCACGCAGCGAATTAAATTCATGCACAATCACGCCATTCTTATCTACGATATAAGTCACACGACCCGGTATCACAAAAGTTTTAGGCACACCAAATAATTTGCGTACTTCATTTTTCGGATCACTGAGCAGGGTGAAAGGAAGATTATGATGCGTGGCAAAACTGCGATGCGAAGCCACGTTATCGGCACTGATGCCGATTACCAGTGCGCCGTACTTCTGAAAGTCCTGGTACGAATCACGGAATGAACATGCTTCTTTGGTGCATACACTGGTTTCATCTTTCGGATAGAAGTAAATGACCAATGGCTGTTTGCCTAATACGGTATTGATATCAAAAGTTTTTCCATTCTGGTCCTGTAGCGAAAAGGCTGGAATTTTATCCCCTGTTTTTAATTGTCCCTGGGATTTACATCCCCATAATTGCAGAAAGGCGGTCATAGCTAAAATGATCTTTAAAAGTTTCATACCCCGTTTATTGATACTGCTAAAGTACGAAGAGTAGAGGAGCAACGGGTCATATTGATTTTTTTGTGTAACTATAAGGCAGCAAGCCTGTTTTAAAACAGCCCTGTTTTAGAAAAGATTCCCTTGTTTATCAATCTTTTCTAATATTCAGCTTTTTATCTGTAGCATTTAATCATTATTTTTGGCCCCTAAAACGTTGTGTTTTGAAAACCATACTAAACGGCAAGCAAATGGCTATTACGATAGACAGGCTTTGTCATCAGTTGATAGAAAATAACTTACAGTTTGAGCAAACCGTGCTGATTGGATTGCAGCCCCGGGGAATTTATTTATCCGGAAGAATTCATCAAACCTTGCTGAAATTAGTACCCGGAGCGCGTATCGATTACGGTAAACTCGATATTACTTTTTACCGGGACGATTTTAACCAGAGCAAAACCCTGCATGTACCCAACGAAACGAATATTGATTTTTCCATAGAAAATAAAAAGGTAGTGTTGATAGATGATGTGTTGTATACCGGCCGTACAATCCGTTCGGCGCTGGATGCAATGCTGGACTTTGGCCGGCCCGCGGCTGTGGAGCTGCTCACGCTGATCGATCGTCGCTTCAGCAGGCAGTTGCCTATTCAGCCCGACTATACCGGACGTACCATTGATGCCCTCATTTCCCAGAAAGTAAGGGTGTTGTGGAACGAAAGAGATGGTAAAGACGAAGTAGTTCTGATTGACTAAAATGAATCCGGATTTCAGAATTCAGATTTCACCCTTTATATTTGCACATTAATGTCACTTTCTGTAAAACACTTACTCGGAATTCGCGATCTGCAGCGCCAGGATATAGAGCTTATTTTTCAAACAGCCGACCAGTTTAAGGAGGTTTTACAAAGGCCTATTAAAAAGGTTCCTACGCTTCGCGATACAACAATTGTAAATTTATTTTTTGAGAACTCTACCCGCACACGCATCTCTTTTGAGTTAGCGGAAAAGCGCCTGGGTGCAGATACGGTTAACTTTTCTGCCTCCGGTTCTTCCGTTTCCAAAGGGGAAACGCTGATAGATACGGTGAACAACATCTTATCCATGAAAGTGGATATGGTGGTGATGCGCCACTCTGCCAGCGGTGCGCCGCATTTCCTGGCAAAGCACATCAACGTGCCCATCCTCAATGCGGGCGACGGCATCAATGAACATCCCACCCAGGCATTGCTGGATGCCTTCTCTATCCGGGAAAGGCTTGGTAGTGTGGAAGGTAAGAAGGTAGCCATCTGTGGCGATATCATGCACTCCAGGGTAGCCCTTTCCAATATCTACTGCCTCAAAAAACTGGGCGCAGAAGTAACAGTGGTAGGCCCGCCCACACTGATCCCGAAATACATGGCAGCTGCTCTCGGCGTAAATGTGAGCTACAATATCCGCGAAGCCCTGCAATGGTGCGATGTGGCCAATGTGTTGCGTATTCAGCTGGAAAGACAAAACACCCCGCTGTTTTCTTCCCTCCGGGAATATTCCCTCGCATACGGTGTAAACCGCCAATTGCTCGATAGTTTAAATAAAGAAATTGTGATCATGCACCCCGGACCCATTAACCGCGGAGTGGAAATAAATTCTGATGTGGCAGACTCAGGTCAGTCCATCATCCTCGAACAGGTGGAAAACGGTGTGGCCATACGTATGGCGGCATTGTACCTGCTCGCAGGAAAGAAAACGGAGTAGAAACATACTTACTACCTGCTATGTTGCCTAATGAAGACGATTTTCCTCCGTTGAATTCAAAATCCGCAAGACGGCTAACCGTTGTGCTGAAAGTATGCCTGCTGACCTTTTTTGCATTGGTCCTGGCGGCGCTACTGGCAGGTGTGGTATTTTCCTTTTGGATAAAAGAAACAGGTGCACGGATGCTTACGATAGGCGTCGCAGCGCCGGTTTTATGTGCTTTGATATGGATGGCAGTCGCCACTTACCGGTCAGGCAAGCCCCGGTATACGCAGGCCCGGGTAGACAGGGAAGGGCTGCACCAATACGGCGAAGGTGTACCTGCGCTGTCGTTGTGTTATGAGGCGCTGAGTACAAATAGCAGCGGCGATGCGTACGACGTGCTTTGGACCGATTGGGGTTACGACGAAACGAATCCGGGTTTGTATGTGTTTGTCAAAAACGAATCCGGAGCGGTGCGGGTGCAGGCGGTGGAGTTTAGAATTTTCCTGGTACCCAATGGGAATGACCTGCTGGCGCATTTTGTAAAAGGTATCATGCGCTTTCGACCCGATTTGAAAATAGCGCCCCAGGTGCTGAGCCGCTACAGGATTGCACACTAGCTGATTTTAATGGCAGTGCATAAGGCCGGATCAGAAGCCAACAGTCAGCCCCAAAGTATATGATCTGAAAAACGGATATACGTTTCCGTTATAACCTCCCGCCTGTTCAGGATCATAATATTTAATTTTCATTTTAGTAGTTTCCCACAGATCCTGTCCGGAGAAATAAATACGCAGATTAGTGATCCATATTTTCTTCAGCCAGTTCGGCGGCAGGGTATAACCTACCTGCAGGTTTTTCAACCGGATATAGGCGCCATTCATTGCCCAGTGGGAGGATGGGGCGGTATTCTGCTGGTCGTTCAGATACAGCCGTGGAAATAATGCGTTGGGATTTTCCGGCGTCCAGTAGTCCTGGTTAATGTCCCAGGGCTGCTGCCAGTTACCGGTAAAAGGAAGATTATAACGCGGGTCAGGCATCACCTTGCGTCTAGCCACTCCCTGGAAGAAAACGGAGACATCAAATCCTTTCCAGGCAAAGCCCGCGTCGATCCCGTAGGAGAACTGCGGATCGGTGCTGCCCAGGTATACGAGGTCGGCATTGTCTATTTTGTTATCGCCGTTGATGTCTTTGTAGCGAAGGTCGCCCGGACCGGTATTTTCGTGCTGGAAGGCATGCTGAGTCACTTCACCGGCCGATTGGAAGTAGCCATCAGACTCATAGCCAAACAGGGAAGAGTAAGGATATCCTGCGATGCCCTGGTTCCAGCCAGCCTGTGGCGCCACATTATCATTTTTCAGTACTTTATTGCGGTTATAAAAGAGATTCCCGTTAATATACCAGGTAAAGGGGCCCCGGTCGTCTCTCCAGCCCAGGTTGATTTCCCAGCCCCAGGATTTCATTTCACCCCGGTGAAAATCCAATGGCCAGGCCCCATCTGTGGAGGCTGTCAGTACCGGGATCTGCATGTCGCGGTTATGCTTAATAAAATAATCTGCTGCAATGGTCAACCGGCCCCTGAACAAGGTAGCATCCCAGCCGTAATTATTGGTAGCAATGTTTTCCCATCCCTGTGCCTGGATGATGGGGTTCTTGTAAACAAAAGGCTGAAAACGGGGCAAGGTGTTAAAGCTGAAAGTCTGCAACCGTTCGTCGTTAGGAATACTGTTCCAGCTGTTGATATTCCCCAATCTGCCCCATGACCACCTCAGTTTGAACTCATTGAAAAATGGCAACGCGCGGTTAAACCATGTTTCGTTATTCAGGCGCCAGCCGGCGGAAAACGACGGGAATGCCTGCCACTGTTCGCCGCCAACAAAAGAGGTGCTGTACTGTGATAAGCGCGATGCTATGAGGTTTGCTTCCAGCAGGTAGCGGTTGTCGTAGTTGTAACTGATCTTTCCGAATATCGACAACAAAGAACCGCTGGCCGCCAGTAACTGCGTGTATGCAGGCGCGTTATTAAAGTGATTGGAATTGATTTCAGCCTGGCTGATATCGTACGATGCCGCCGTGTTTTGCGTGGTGTTGTATGTTTCCTGCGTGGCGCCGCCGAGCAGGTGAATGTTATTTTTATTTTCTTTGATGTCGTAGTCGGCCAGCAGTTGCAGGTTGCCGCCTTTTGCTTCCAGCTTGCTTTTCTGCAGCATATTATGCGGCTGTACCAGCGTGGCGGTATCCACCCGGTTCCATAAGGCAATGGTATTGCGGCCCATATCGTCCCGCAGGGTGTGTTTTTGCGGACTGTAAATAAGCCGGAGCGTAAGACCCTTTGCGAGGCTGTCGGCCCGCAGGGTAAATACCGCATCGATATAATTATTTTTTTCATCGCGTTCCCCGCCGTCTTCCAAAACAGCATATCCCGGTGCGCCGCCATAGGCATAGTTGCCGGTATTGGGCACATACACCGGCACATTACCCGGTCCCCGGAAAATGCCTGCCAGCAAGCCATTGGGGCCCTCTACCGGCTGGGAAGGGGAGAAGGTATTGGTTTGGGCGTACGACAACCGCGTTTCCAGGCTGAAGTGTTTACTAAAGCGGTTGTTCAGGTTCACGCGGGCATTCACTCGGTGGGTACGGTCCGGGCCAACGGCAAATAGTCCCTGCCGCCCGAAGTAACCCAGCGATGCAGAGAACTGGTTGGAGCTGTCGCCGCCTTTTACCGACAGGTTATAGTTTTCGATGCCGGTTCTGCTTTTGGTAAGCACAGGCAAAGGATTATAGTTATAATAGTATTTATAGAAGTCAGGCTTTTGATAGTCGATCGCATAGTGGTTCCCCGTTTTCATTAAATCTATCTCCATGGGGTCCCAGGGGGCGGTTTGACCGGCATTTTCCGCGGCGGTGTTCTGCATGGCGGCCGATTGCCAGGAGGGCAGCCGGTTGGGCAACCGGATGGGTGTTTCAAATCCGCCAAGGGTGTTGAAATCCACTTTCAGCTTACCAGGTTTCCCGGTGCGGGTAGTTACCAGCACCACACCGCCTGCGCCGCGTGCGCCATAAATAGAGGCGGCAGCTGCATCTTTCAGGATGGATACGGATTCAATGTCGTCCGGGTTGATGACGGCCAGGGAGCCGGGCACGCCATCGATGACCACAGGCGTATTACTGCCGGAAGAAGAGCCTACGCCCCGTACCTGTATATTAAATCCTTCGCGGCCGGGCTGTCCGTTGCTGCGGGTCACCACCAGGCCGGTGGCGGTACCCTGTAAGGCGGCCATCACGTTGGCTACCGGGCGGCTTCTGAGCCGTACGCCATCCACCTGCGCAATGGCGCCTGTGATATTAGCGCGTTTCTGCAGGCCATAACCCAATACTACCAGCTCGTTGAGCTTCCGCAGATCAGGTTGCAGCAACACCGATATATTCCTTCTTTCCCTCACGGCAATTTCTTTGGTTTCAAACCCGATAAGGGACACCTGGATGATAGCCTGCCCATTGGCCAGATCCACTTTGAAAGTACCATTTTCCGTAGTGGCGGTACCGTTAGTGGTGCCTTTTTCCCTGATAGATACACCGCTTAAAGGCTGCATACCGTCGGAAACGGCGCCGGTAAGGGTCCATTTATCAGGATTGGAGCTGGTGCTGGAAGGAGGTGTGAGATCTGCCGCAGTGGCGTTGAGCGGGATAACGATGATCTGGCCGTCTTTTATCTCTACTTTATATTTGGCAGGAGGGAAGATCTTTGGCAATACTTCCAGGAGAGGGCTGTTGTGAACATGTAAGCTAACGCCCTGGCGGGTTTCCAGTTCTCCGGAAGAAATAGCAAAGGTATACTTTGTTTGTTTTTCTATTTCCCGGATCACGGTTTTCAGGCTGGCATTGGTAAACTGAAGGGAAACTTTTCTTGGAGGGGCATTAGGATTTTGGGCCATAGCTACAGCATTGGCCAATACCAGGATAACAACGAAAATAAAATCAGGCACGCGTCCAAACCTGGAATTGGAGATACGCGCCTGTAGCAATAATTGCTGCATAAATAAAAGGTCAGGCGCGCATTAGTAGATGTCTACCAGGTCGTTTTTATGCGAAATGTTAATTTGAAGGGTTTTTCTCATAATGTCCAGTACCTCATCCAGCGACATGTTGGGGAAGGTAGCCAGCAGTTTCTTATCAGCCAGTTGTTGATTGCTGATTTTAATCTCTACATTATAAAAATCTTCGAGGGCGTCCGCCACTTCTGTGAGCGGGGTATCGTCAAAAGTTAAGGTCCGGGTTTTCCAGGCCAGAATATTGTTGTTCTTTTTATGGACACGGGTATCTATTTCGCTGCCATTATGCTTCAGAGAGGCTTCCACACCGGGGGTGAGAATTACCTTTTTCTCTTTGCCTTTGTAGGCGGCGCTCACCTTTCCTGACTGCACGAATACTTTAACACCGCTGTTGGCGGCTTTCACGTTGAAGGCAGTACCGAGTACCTGTACTTCTACTTCGGGGGCATTTACAATGAAGGGGAGGGCATCGTTTTTGGTAACATCAAAAAAGGCTTCTCCTTTATCTATTTTAACCTGTCTGTTATCTTTTCCAAATCCACGGGCATAGCGTACCTGTGTATGCGCGTTGAGGTACATCATAGAGCCATCCGGCAGGCGCAAACTATCCTGTTGCTGTGCAGTGGCATAGGTTTTATATCCACCGGGGCCGAGCCAGGTCCATGTGCCGGCTATCAGCAGCACAGCGGCGGCAGCCCACCAGTACCTGCGGTTCATCCTGATCACACGGGTGTTTTGCTCTTGTGCAGGAAGCGCGGCAGTGACTGCGGGAACCTTATCCAGCATGGTATCCAGTGCCTGCCATTGTTCCTGGGTGTCGAAAGCAGAGGCAGCAGGAAGCGGATCGCCGTGCCACATGCCTTTCATATCCAGGAAGATGTCCAGGTTACCAGCATCCTGTTGAATCCATTCGTTGAGCTGCATTTTGTGCTGCTCATTGTCCGGATCTTCCAGGTAACGGATCACTATATCTATGTCTGTTTGATTATTCATGGCTTCTTATTAGTAATACAACCAGGGAACGTTATACCATTAAGCGATAATAAAAAAAATTTCAGGCGTATCCTACGACTTATTAATAAGGTCTACCCGTAATCGTTTTAAGGCTGTGGTCAAATGGGCGTATACTGTATTGATAGAGATATTCAGTTGTTCAGCAATTTCGGCTGGCGACAAGCCTTTCAGGCGGCTCATTTCAAAAACACGGCGGCATTGTTCCGGTAATTTCTCCAGGGCAGAGCGGTATTTGGCTTCCAGCTCCTTATGTTCCAGCAGGGAATGATTATTTTCCGAAGGACTGGCAGTTTGCATTTGTTCCTTGGCGTATACTTCTTTCCGTTGTTCTTTTTTTATGCGGTTTAAACAGGTGTTAACGGTCGCTCTTGCGAGATAATGATTAACCGGGGCTCTCTCATCCAGGTTTTCCGCACCTTTCCACAAGTTGAGGAAAACATCCTGTACCATATCGTTCGCGTCATCTTCATCTTTTACATACCGGACCGCTATATTATACATAGAAGGGGCGAACTGTTTAAAAACAGCTTCGAATACATCTTTGTTTCTGCTCCGGATGCCTTTTACTATTTCGTCGTTACTCAATTGCAACATGCTTTTGATCTTTTGTCTTGTTTCCGTAGTGCGAAGATAATTTTTAAAATTACTAATTACGAAAGCAGCCAGTATACTGATTCATAATTCTTTTTTTCACTTTAACATTTCTTTGACTAATGGTAAGTGAATTGTCGGATGTATTGTTTATATACGGTAGCCAACGATGAGGGCATATAACAAAAACCATGCACATTCATCCGGACCGGGGATAATCATCATAAATATTAACCATACAAAAAATTGATGCCATGAAAAAATCAATTGTAGGAACGCTCGCTTTAGCAACAATGGTAATCGGAATGTCTGCTTTCAAAAGTGCTGATGTAAAAGCAGTAAAATCTGTAGACAGCACCGCCGCAATGGTGGATTCAATTGCAACAGATTCCCTTGTTAGCCTCGATTCAGTAAAAGTTTTCAGTGTTGATTCATTACAGCGCCTGGACTCTTTAAAAGGATTTGATTCCTTAATGACAGTAGATTCTCTGATGGGAATCGATTCTCTCCAGAAAGTTGATTCCCTGAGCGGAATAGACTCATTGCAGAGAATGGACTCTTTACAGGTGGATTCCCTGAGTGGAATGGATTCTTTACAGGTAGACTCCCTGAGCAGAATGGATTCTTTGCAGGTTGATTCCCTGAGCGGAATGGATTCTTTGCAGGTTGATTCCCTGAGCGGAATGGACTCTTTACAGGTAGATTCTTTAACCGGAATCGACTCTTTACAGAGAGTAGATTCTTTACAGGGTAAAGATTCTCTGAAAGTATTAGTAGTAGAAGGTGGTTCTATCACCGGTAAAATTACTCCGGCTGACAGTGCTACAGAAGTAGAAGCAGACAATGGTACAGATAAGCTGAAAGGCGCTATCTCACAGGGTGCATTCACTATCCCCGCTGCTAAAGCAGGATCTTACACTATTACTATTCTCGGTAAAAGCCCTTACAAAAATGCCGTAGTTAAAGATGTAAAAGTAGAAGACGGTAAAGCTACCGACCTGGGCGAAATCAAATTAGAACAATAGTCTTTAATAATGAAATAGCAACCAACAACACAAAATCAGTCCATGATGGAAAACCCATTTTGGTTTGATGCAGGGGGGCCTCTTACGGTCCCTCTTTTTTTTATGCGCGGATTTTGTCTTTCTCAGGATTACCGCTGATTAGGCTGATTTTTGTTTTTTTGATTTTGGGAGAAGCATTGTTGGGTTAGCTGCAGGTGGTCTTTTATTTTTTCTGGGAGATGACAAACGCGGCCTCTATTAACCGGTTTAGTTCTGTAAAACAGGACAACACTTTCATTCGCTCACTCACAGCGCTATAGGGACTGCCAGGGTTTGTAAGGGCTTCAGTTTGAACAGAGGCGAGGATGTCGTTGGTTTCGCCCGGCCAAATAGCTCGAAGTAGTTTTTCAACACCATTTCCGGAGAATGGTATTCTTCTTCGGAAAGGCGAAATGGGTTTTGGTTAAAAACAAATATGGCTGAAGAAGATTGCATGGTTAAATGTTTTAATAAAGATACTTAAATTAGTAATATTATAACTCATATTGGTTGTAGTATTACTAATTTATGCTGTGCTCATATTTATAATGTTGTTATTCAGTTAATAAATAATTGCTATTTTGCTATTTATAGTTCTGAAAGCACCTATTTATGTCTAAAAAAATAATTAACCGGATTAAAATAGTAATAGTAGAACAGGGAAAAACTAATAATTGGTTGGCAGAACAACTGGGTGTTTCTATTGGAAGCGTGTCCAAATGGTGTACTAATACTGTTCAACCAGGGATAGAAACCTTATTTGAAATCGCCGCTGCGTTAGATGTGGACGTACGGGAGCTATTGGTTAGTACAAAGAAACATTCCTGATTTTAACAGATCTGACCTCCTTCACAATAAAATTCAGTCCATTCTGAGGCTCCTGACAGGACTCGCCAGCGCTGCCCGGATCGCCTGAAAACTCACCGTAACCAATGCAATCAGCAAGGCAGCCAAACCCGCTGCCAGGAAAATCCACCAACTGAAGTTTACCCGGTAAACAAAGTCCTGCAGCCATTTACGCATGATCCACCAGGAGAAAGGAGTGGCAATAACGAAGGCGATGGCCACCAGCTTTATAAAATCTGCCGAAAGCAAACGGACAATCCCCTGTATGCTTGCCCCCAACACCTTGCGGATTCCCATCTCCTTTGTTCTTTGTTCAGCCACAAAAGTCGCCAGCCCGAACATACCGAGGCAGGAGATCAATATAGCCAATACCGAAAAGATAGTGGCAATCTTCCCGACCTGTTGTTCGGATTGGTACATCTCGTTAAAAGAATCATCCAGGAACCGGAAGCTAAAAGGTATGCCAGGCGCCAGTGCAGCCCATTTGTCCCGGATCTTTCCGATCAGCGGGGCAATAAGCGAAGTATTTACTTTAAAAGAGGCGAGGCCTGTGCTTCTTTGCAAGGTGAACATGAGCGGGCGGACCTCATGGTGCAATGTTTCAAAATTAAAATTCTTTACTACACCTATGACCGGGTAAGTGGTTGGCTTTCCGGCATCGTTGAAGGTATATATATTCTTTCCAACCGGATCGGCGTAGCCTAAAATCCGCGCAGCCGCCTCGTTGATGATAACAGCCGACGAATCAGTGGTGAAACCGGGGGAGAAGTTCCTTCCCTTTAAGACCTTGATGCCTATGGTAGGAAAGTATCCGTCATCGATCGCCCAGGTTTCTACATTGAAACTATTTGATGCGGTTTGAACAGGGTCTTTGAAGACATTATATACATTGCGGGCCGATTTGGAAACCGGTAAAAAGGCACTCAGTGTTCCTGCTTTCACGCCAGACAATTGCGTCACTTCCCTCTTAAAAACATCCGCATTATTGCCCAGCGCATCAACACCATCAATAATCAATACCTGCTCCTTATTAAATCCAAGGTCGCGTGTCTGAATATAACGCAGCTGCCTGAACACGACGATTGTAGCAATGATCAGCACAATTGAAATGGTAAACTGCACGACAACCAGGGTGCTCCGAAGCCATCCACTTTTTGTACCCGCCTTCAACTGACCTTTTAATACTTCGATAGGTTTAAAGCCAGACAGGAAAAAAGCGGGATAGCTTCCTGCCAGCAAACTCACCGCAAAAGGCAATGCAATCAGCAATGGGAGAATCACCGGCGAAAAAAGACTGGCCAGGGTCATTGTTTTGCCAGACAATGAATTGAAAAGTGGCAGCGCCAGGAAGGCGATCCCGATACCAATCAATAACGACAGGAACACCATCAGGGTGGATTCCGTCAGGAACTGCATCACCAGCTCCCCGCGTGCGGTTCCTAATGCCTTACGGACGCCCACTTCCCGCGCCCTGCCGGCGGATCGCGCCGTTGTCAGGTTCATAAAGTTGACGACGGCAATAAGCAGGATGAACAACGCTACGGCAGAAAAAATGGCGACATATTGAACACTGCCGGGCGGGCTCAATTCTTCACCGCCCTGCCTGTCGGAATACAGATGGATTTGTGTTACAGGAATGAGTGAAAAGCGGAATCCGTTCCCCGATTTTTCCAGGTCTGCCATACTGTAGATCTGAAAATCCTTCATAGCCGGAATAAGATGTTTCTTAATATAAGCGGGAAACTTTTTTTCAAAAGCCTTGTAATCGGTGCCAGGTTTGAGGAGGAGGTAAGTGTGAAAATTGACATTGCCTATCTGTCCCCACTTGTAATCGAGGCTTTGCATGGAGAACAACAGGTCAAAATGGAAGTGGGTATTGCCCGGTATATTCGCGATCACGGCAGTCACTTTATAGGGAACGTCTTTACCGCCGTCCTGGACTTCGATCGTTTTCCCGATGGCATTGTTGGCCGATCCGAAATAGCGGGCCGCGGCCGATGCCGTCATCACCACAGCATAGGGGACATTCAACGCAGTCCGGGTATCGCCTTCCAGCGCCGGGAATGCAAAGACGTTGAAGAAGGTTGAATCGACATAAGCCGTACGTGTTTCGGTGATGTATTCGCTCCCTTTCCTGATCAGCTTCGTGTCGCCACTGTGGGAGTAAATCCGGGTGTATTCCTGTATCTGCGCATAATCCTCTTTAAGAATAGGGCCCATCATATCTGAAGTCTCAGCCACCCGAAGCTCCTGGCCACCCCAACGAACATCCGCGTTGATACGGTAAATATTTCCTGCTTTATTGTAGTAACGGTCGTAGCTCAATTCGTCCAGCACATACAGTGCAATCAACAAAAAGCAACCCAATCCCACGGCCAGACCAGTGATGTTGATAAAGGAGAAGGTCCTGTTTCTTAGCAGATTTCGCCAGGCAACTTTCAGATAATTTTTGAACATACTGACCAATTGGCTTTTTGCGGGTAACTATCGCCCAAAAACATGCCTTTTTATATTGATTTGATTATCAAATCGATGAAGATCCTTTACTGTCCACTTCTGAACAGAAGCAGTCCGGATCCGGGCGCCGGTATGATACAGCTGTTACTTCTCGGATACTTCTCCGATACATCTCCAATACTTTTTCGGATGCTTAGGAGTAGCGTATGTGTCGTACTCCCCATATAGTCCCTATACACTTCCCATACACTCCCAATACACTATTCCGGTGGCATCGTCCTGAAATAGGTTTACACTTTTGTCAGATAATCCTGTTTAAGGTTTACAGGTCCCGCCCCGAGATACCAATGCAGGTGAACAAATAATCGGGATATTATTTTACAAAATTATAGATTTGGACAAACTTTGAATCACGCATGCGCACTATTATTTTGCTCACCATCTCCAATACCTTCATGACTTTCGCCTGGTATGGCCACCTCAAACACCAGGATGTTGCTCTCTGGAAAGTAATCCTTATCAGCTGGGGCATTGCCTTCTTTGAGTATTGTTTTATGGTGCCAGCCAACCGCTACGGCGCACAGGAGGGGTTCAGCGGCTTCCAGCTTAAAACCATCCAGGAAGTCATTACCCTCACCGTTTTCAGCATTTTTGCCGTCACTTTTCTTAAGGAACCCCTGAGATGGAACTACCTGGTTTCGTTTTTCTTTCTCATCGGCGCCGTGTATTTTATGTTTAAAAAGTAGCGCGATATTAAAGCAGCGGGCTTATATCCTTTAGAATCAATTTATATTACATAAAAAAAGATGTTAGGCAAGATCAAATTAAGAAAAAATCTGTATTATCTTTAGGGATCAACTTTCAACCAAAAACCAAATCATTGAGGGAAGAAGCTAATATACAGCTACTGGTGGAACGGGTGGCATCTCTTGGGGATGAACAGGCTTATAAAGCATTGTTCAGGTTGTTTTACAAACCATTGAGTCAGTTTGCCTTTTCTATTGTGAAATCCTGGGAGTCTGCGGAAGAAATTGCGTCAGATGTGTTTATGAACGTCTGGAAGCAGCGCGAACGCCTGCTCCAGGTAGATAACCTCCGGGTATACCTCTATGTATCTACCAAAAATATTGCCCTCAACTACTTAAATAAGGAAGCCCGCACGCAACATTTCAGTCTCGATGAAGTGGCAGTGGACATCAGCGTCAGTTACGCCACGCCGGAACAGATCTTCATTTCCGGGGAAATGGTAAAAAGGATAGAAGCTGCCGTAAACGCACTCCCACCTAAAAGGAAGATGATCTTTAAACTGATCCGCGAAGATGGCCTTAAATATAAAGAGGTAGCCCAGATCCTCGATATTTCTGTGAACACCATTGATGTTCACATGGCCCAGGCACTCAAAAAAATCAGCGAGGTAATTAACCTCTCCTTTATCAAAACAAAATAATTTAAATTTTTTTTTAGGTGGAGTAGTAGATTCTTGCAATTTACTTGTCCTTCTATATAATCATGCTTTTGTATCATACACATGGAACAGGAAAGAATATGGCTTTTGATGGGAAGGAAAGTATCGGGCGAGGCCACGATGGAGGAGTTGCGTGAACTGGAAGCATCATTGCAGAAAGATCCGGATCTGAGATATAAATTATCTGTATTAAGCAACTGGCCCCAACCGGCCGGCAATAAGGAATGGGAAACCAGGACCGAGCTTGCATTGGAAAAACACCTCGTGAGAATGGAAGAGGAGTTTCCGCAGGAGGAATTACCCGTTAAGAAAGTCAAAAGGAACTTCCGCAAATGGGTGGCCGTGCTTTCTGTACTGGTAGTGATGCTGGGAGGCTATTGTATCTATCTCTTATCAATAAAATATCCGCAAAAAGCCGGTAAAGCAGCTATGGCGGCCATTTATACCCGCGATGGTTCCCGCTCCAGGGCACAGCTGCCGGACGGAACAGAAGTATGGCTCAATGGTGGCAGCCGTTTAACCTATAATCCTGATATGAACAACCTGGAAAACCGGGAGGTTACTTTAGAAGGAGAAGCGTTTTTTGATGTAGCGAAGAATGCAGCCAAACCCTTTTCTATCCACACTTCCAGGATGGATATCAAAGTACTGGGCACCTCTTTTAATGTAAAAGCATATACAGGGGATCAAACCACAGAAGCTACACTGATCACCGGCGCCGTAGAAGTAATCTTGAATGACGGCATGGAAAGGAATGTGAAACTAACGCCTAACCAAAAGATCATCTTACAACACGCACCGGCAGATAAACTGACCCAACCCAACCTGGTGGCAGGCTACAAGGTGGAAAATATTCATAGTAACACGCAGGACAGCATGGTGGCGGAAACCGCCTGGTGCGACAACTACCTCGTATTCGACAATGATAACTTCGAAGATATTGCGCTGAAAATGGAACGCTGGTATGGTATCAAAATCCATCTCAACGGTAACAAATTAAAACAATACCATTTCACCGCTACTTTTAAAAATGAATCGTTTTCAGAAGTACTGGAAGCGCTGAAGGTTACAACATCATTTCATTGCAGAATAGCAAGCAATGAAGTATTTATTACCCAGTAAAGGGGTGGAAGTCAACAGAAAATCGATACCTCTCATATAAAAAAAAGGGCAAATGCTGCAAACATTTACCCCTTTTGTTGAGATCAAACGGCAGTTAGCTTCACTTGGCAATGTAGTCCTGTCGTAGTTTTATGACCTTTTACAACCTAAATGTATGGAAAAAAATCATACATTATGTAATCCTTTTGCGTCTAAAAACATAGGGAAAAGTTGTACTGATAATGAAACTGGTGTCCTTTATTATTCTTATTACCTGTTTGCAAATAACTGGGAATGTCTTCGGTCAACAGGACCGGCGCATTTCCATCAAAGCAGATTCATTGCCATTGACACGGCTGCTGAAGATGATCGAAAAGAAAAGCGGTTACCGTTTTGTTTACCGCAACGATCTTATTCCCACAGGCAAAAAAGTGTCGGTGAATGAAACCAATGCTTTGACAGAAGATATTTTAAAGAAGATACTGAAAAACACCGGCCTCACGTTTAAACAGCTTTCTGCCACCCTGGTGGCTATTGCACCGGAAAACAAAGAGATCAGGAATGTCAGTATCAACGGAACGGTAACAGATGTTTTCGGACATCCGCTGCCAGGTGTGAGTTTGCGTATTGCAGGTCTTAATAAGGGAACTACTACAGATGAGAACGGAGCATTCCACATGGAAGCGCCTTCCTCAGCAACGTTGATCTGTTCTTTCATTGGTTATGAAGAACAGCGGGTGACGGTAAACAACACGGCTCATCTCAACATCATGCTGAAAGACGATTCCAAAGGATTGAATGAAGTAGTGGTAGTAGCTTATAGCGTGCAAACAAAAAGTTCTTTGACAGGTTCAGCTACTATGGTAAGTGCTTCATTGTATGATAAAGCGCCCCGTAGCAGCTTCCAGGAAAGCTTACAAGGCAATGTACCCGGCTTACAATCTACCAATGGTTCCGGCCAGCCCGGATCCATACCCAGTATTCACATACGTGGTATAGGCTCTATTACCGCAGGCAGCTCGCCACTTTACGTGGTAGACGGCACGCCTGTGGTAACAGACAACCTCACCGATTATAATGTTAATTCCCTGGCAGGAATTAACAGCGCAGATATCGCTTCTATCTCTGTTTTGAAAGATGCAGCTTCTGCGTCGATCTATGGCTCCCGCGCTGCCAACGGTGTAATACTGATTACGACGAAAACCGGCAGCCAGGGCAGAACAAAGATCGGCGCAACCATACAAAGAGGCAGCAACCAGCTCACCATTCCGCAGGCCAACTATCCGCTCAATACCAACGAGATGATGGAACTCCTCCGCGAAGGATGGGCGCACAAAGCAGATGGCACAGGGGAAGCCGGTTTTCAACGGGAACTCCGCGCACGTGGCGTGGATACAACCGTTAATACCAACTGGATCGATGTGCTAACCCGCCATGGAGGCTATACACAAGCCAATCTATCTGCCGCAGGCGGAAGTAATAAAACAAAATTTTATGTTTCCGGCGGCTTATATGATTCCAAATCAGCCCTGAAAGGAGTGGACTATAAACGTATGACGGGTAAGCTCAACCTGAGCAACCAGGCCACCAACCGCCTATCATTCGACGTTAACCTGTCGTTATCCTACCAGCGTGCAAACGCAGTAGGAGATGTAGGACTGATGGCTAACCCGGTACGCTCACTCGTCCGCCTGCAACCCTGGCTGAAAATTTATAACGCCGATGGCAGCTACGACTTCAGCTACAACAACACCTTTAACCCGGTGGCAGTACTGAATGGCGATACCCGCACAGGTACCATCTATGGCCTGCTCGGCGGGGCCGGCGCCAAATATGCATTCACTGATTTTCTTTCCTTTGAAACGAAGATCAGCCTCGACCTGAACTACGCCCGCAGCAATTCATTTTTTGCACCGGGATTTGGCGACGGAAGAAATACCAATGGCTGGGTATCGGTAAACAACAACCTGTGGAACAACTGGGTATCTACAAATATCCTGCGGTTCAACAGGAGATGGGGTTACCACGGAATCAACACTTTTGTAGGATATGAAGCACAGAAAACAACCAACAGCGGTAACTCCTCAGCAGCCTCCAACCTGCTGCCCGACCTGCAGCTGCTGGCCGATGCTTCCAAACCGGAAAGTGTATCCTCTGTATCCAACGCAAATTCATTAACAGGATTGTTTCTGAATAACAGCTACGATTACCAGCAGAAATATTATCTGACCGCCTCCATCCGGAGAGACGCCTCTTCCAGGTTCGGCCGTCAGAAAAGAAGTGCCGCATTCTGGTCCATTGGAACCGCGTGGAATATCTACCGGGAACCATTCCTCCGGAATGTAAACGTCATTAACGAATTAAAGATAAGAGCCAGCTACGGCAGCAACGGAAACCAGGCTATTGATAATTATGCTTCATTGTCGCTGTATAGTCCGGCAAATGATTATGATGGGAAACCGGGGTATGTGCTCACGCAATACCCCAATCCTTTCCTTACATGGGAACAGAACAGGCCATTTAATATAGGACTGGATTTTGCCCTGCTTAAAAACAGGTTGTCCGGTTCGGTGGAATACTATAACAGAACCACTTCAAGGTTACTGCTCAATGTACCGGTATCTTCTGCAAATGGTATTACTACTGTTTTCAGAAATAATGGAGAGATGAAAAACAGCGGCTGGGAAATATCCCTTTCTTCCCGCAACATCATCGCAAAAAATGAAAATGAATTCTCATGGCGTACAGATGCCAACATCTCAACGCTGAATAATAAAATTACCCGGCTGGATAATCCAATTACCGGCATCCCGTATAAAAGAGAAGTGGGAACAGATTTCTACCAGTTTTTTCTCGCAGGATTCGCAGGGGCGGATCCGCAAACAGGTGAAGCACTGTGGTATAAAGATGCGTCTAAAACCGCTACCACCAAATCTTACGGCGAAGCACAAAGGTTTAACCAGGGAAGCGCCCTGCCAAAATTTTATGGCGGCCTTACCAATTATTTCAGCTACAAAGGATTTGATTTCAGCTTCCAGTTCTTTTATAACTGGGGAAACAAAGTATACGACAACTGGGGAACATTCACAGAATCAGATGGCAGTGGTGGATTTGGCGGAGGCGCAAAAATGTCGCGCCTCATCTATGAAAACCGCTGGCAGAAACCCGGCGATATCACCAATGTACCCAAGGTAGTATTCGGTGGCACACAATCCGGTTTAAGCAACCAGAGCTCATCCCGGTTCCTGTACGACGGCAGCTTTATCCGGCTGAGGGACGTGATGCTCGCTTACAACCTGCCGCAAGACTGGTTGAAGAAAGCCAATATCAACGAAGTGAAAATATATGTACGCGGCAATAATTTATGGACGTATGTAAAAGATAAGTATCTCACAATGGACCCGGAAGTACCGGTAACAGGAGATTATGATCAGCGTCCGCCAGTATTTAAAACCTTCCTGGTAGGGTTGGATGTAAATTTTTAAGGTATTCATGCAAAAGAAATATACATACGGTTTACTGATATTACTGGCTGGCTTACTCGGCGCCTGCAGCAAGGATTTCCTTGATCAGAAACCGGACCAGTCAACAGAAACCGGTCGCGCTATTACCGATCTGCCCGGACTGCGGGCGGCCATCAATGGCGTGTATTCGCTGATGCAGAATGAAAATTATTACGGACGCACCATGCCGCTGCTGCCTGATCTCCGGTCCGACAATGGATTTATCAGCGTCATCAACAGCAACCGGTATCGTAACCAGGACCAGTACATTGTTACTGCCAACGACCAGTATACCACCGATTCATGGAACCAGTTATACGCCGTAGTAGCCAATGCCAATATGGTAATTATGAAGGGACCCAACATCTCCCTGTTACCATCGGCGGCAGACAGCGCAGAGGCAAAACAGATTGTAGCGGAAGCTTACGCATTGCGGGCACAGGTGTTCTTTGATATATCGCGCATGTTTGCGCAGCCATATAATTATACACCCGGCGCCACGCACATGGGCATTCCGATTGTGACCGTCACCAATGTGGATTCGGTGCAGTCGCCTTCACGCAGTAGTATGAAAGATACATATGCGCAGATCATCCGCGACCTTACCACGGCGATCAGCAGGTTTGAAGAAAGCAAAAGCACGGCTTTCTCTTCCGGACGTATTAATGTGTATTCCGCCAGGGCGCTGTTGTCGAGGATATTGTTGTATAAAGAAGACTGGCAGGGCGCTGCAACTTATGCGGATGCGGTGATCCGGTCCAACAAATACGCATTGCTGCTGAACGGAGAACTGGTGAGCGATTTTAAGATCACCAATAATAATGAAACCGTTTTTGAAATCATCAATACCCCGGTAGATAACCGGAACACAGATGGTTTAAGTTATATGTTCAGCCAGGATGGATATGGTGATATACTCGCAACGAATAACATCTACAATATCTACCAGGCAACAGATGTGAGAAGGGACTTTCTGCTGAAAGGTAAACGCGCCGGCAACGGTGGCGAAGACCCGGCAAACATCATCACCAAATACAAAGATGTGAGCACATTCACAGAAAGTATTAAAGTGATGCGGCTGGCAGAATTATACCTGATCCGTGCAGAAGCAGCTGCACACCTTGGAAGCACCGCGGAAGCACAGGCTGACCTGCAACTGGTGGCTCAACGCGCCGATCATAATGCACCGCCGGTAACCGTTACCGGACCTGCACTCCTGGACGCAATCCTGTTGGAAAGAAGAAAGGAACTGGCCTTTGAGGGACACCGGCTGTTTGACTTAATCAGAACAAAACGTTCATTCACCAAATACCTGGCGAGTGACAAAACGATACCGGTAGTGTGGCCTAGTACGAAAGTAATATTGCCCATACCACAAAGAGAACTGGATGCTAACCCCAACATACGCAACCAGCAGAACGAAGGTTACAATTAAATCTAAACCGCCTTTGTTAATAATTGGTTTTTGCTTACGAGCTGGTTGGATTTTTGCTTATGAAGAAATAAAGTCCCGGTGGTTCTCACCGGGACTTTTCTATTTATTCTGACTTCAAACTCTTCACGGGGTTAGCCAATGCAGCCTTTACCGATTGAAAACTGATGGTCAGGAAGGTGAGCAGGATAATGGAAATACCCGCTACTACAAATATCCCGGCGTCTATACGGATACTATAGGCAAACCCTTTCAGCCACTGCGTGGTAGCCCACCAGGCCACCGGGAAAGCAATCAGCATAGCGATCAATACAAGTCGCAGGAAATCCTTCGACAACATCATCACAATAGTACCTACAGTGGCGCCCAGTACTTTCCGGATGCCAATTTCTTTATTTCTCCGCTGCGCTGTAAAGGCGGCCAGTCCGAATAAACCAAGACAGGAAATGAGAATAGCAAGACCGGCAAAGTATCTGGACAACCGGGAGATCTGGTTTTCTGCGGCATATAAGGTCTGGTATCTTTCATCCAGGAACTTGTAATCAAAAGAGAACCCCGGGTTCATTTGCAGGTACATTTCCTGTAATCTGGCAATCACCGCTTTCTCCCGGCCTGTTTCTACTTTAATCATAAACCGGTTGGCATTTTCCGGAGACAGCTCAAAAAACAAGGGCTTTACCTCTTCGTGCAGGGATTCAAAATGAAAATCCTTCACAACTCCTCCAATCCGCATATCCTTACCCCACAGTTTAACGGATTTTCCAACAGGGTCTTTCATCCCCATGAATTTTATGGCGGCTTCATTAAAGATGATCATGGAGGTGTCAGCGCCAAAGTTGCGTGAAAAATCCCGGCCTTCTTTTATCTTAATATCCAGCGTTTTCAGCAGGTCATAATTTACATCCACCACTTCAAATTCGGTTTCATCTTTCAGATCCTTTCCTTCCCATACTACATCGGAGGTACCGCTGCTATGACCGGTTAATCCATGCCCCATACCAGAAGCAATTTTTACTCCCGGTATATCTTTCACCTCAGCAAGAAAACGTTCACTTACCTCGTTCCGTGACAGTTTTCCCTCTTTCGCGAACGTAATTACATGGTCCCTGTCGTAACCCAGATTTTTTGTCTGGATAAAGCTGATCTGCCGGTACACCACCAACACCGCAACGATCAGTACAATGGAGAGGGAAAATTGAAACACCACCAATCCTTTCCTGATCAGCAGTTCCCCCACAGAACCATTGATCTTTCCTTTCAGCACGGCAGCAGGCTTAAACCCTGAAAGATGAAACGCAGGATAGCTACCTGCCACTAAACCGGTAAAGAATGTAATGCCGAGTCCTGATAATATCAGTGCGGTATCAAAATGGAACAACGAGAGTTGTTTCCCTGTAAGATTGTTGAAAACCGGCAGCAACAGGAACACAAGTAAAATGGCCATCAGCAGCGATGCAAAAGCCATTACCATAGATTCCCCGAGGTATTGCAGCATAAGTACACCCCGGCCGGCGCCCATCGCTTTTTTGATGCCTACTTCCTTTGCCCTTCCGGCTGCCTTTGCAGTAGAGAGGTTCATAAAATTGATGCAGGCAATCACCAGTATAAAAATGGCGATAATGGAAAACAGCCGTACATAATCTATCCGGCCTCCCACCTGGATACCGTTCTCAAAGCGGCCATACAAATAATTCTCTGAATAACGCTGAATGAATGGCGTGCGGTAGGTAATCTCATTGTTCGTTTTAAGCTTAATGTAGTTGGCGATTTTAGCATTGAACTTGTTGATGTTGGTGCCTGGTTTTAGCGTTATAAACGTGTAGTATCCTGTATTGCCCCATTCATCAGCGTTTTCCTTTATCATCTTCAGCATGCGGACAGGTAAAACAAAATCAAACTGTTCCGATGAATGTTGATCAGGTGCTTTAAACACACCAGAAACAACAAATTTTTGCTCATGCTGGAAGTCGACCGTTTTGCCGATCACATTTTCGGTAGTGCCAAACAATTTTGTAGCGATAACATCAGATAGCACAATAGCTGTTGGATCAGCCAGCACCTGGTTTGGATTTCCTTCCATCAGATCAAAAGAGAACATATTGAAAAAATCCTTGTCCGCATATTTACCCTTGGTCTTTATGCCAACATCATCTTTTACAGAAAGTGTGGATTGCCTCACGGGAGAGACATAGGCGGCATACTCCACTTCGGGCATGTCTTTTTTCAGCGCTTCGGGCATTGGTACAGGAGAGGATTTCGCCGTCCAGATACCGCTCGCCTGTACTCTGTTTTCCAATACCTGGAAAAGGGTGGCGTCGTTTTTATGAAATTTGTCGATACTCAGTTCATCCTGTACCCAAACATAGATCAGGAGCGCACATGCAAGCCCTGTAGATAAACCAATTAAATTGAGATAAGCAAACCGGCGGTCTTTGATCAGATTACGCCAGGCAACCTTCAGGTAGTTTTTTATCATAGCAGAGAATATGTGGTTCGTGTTGCCCAAAGGAGATGCCACTGACCGGTACCACTATAAACCAAAAGAATGTATATTTAGAATATATTTAAACTGTTCGGTTTTGATACAGCTACTGTTCGTATATGTATTGAAGATACTGCGATCCTGCGTTCTGCTACGTTCATCATATTTATCTTCCCGTCCCACTAATTAATTATTACTTTTGGCCATCTGTAAATTCACGTACCAACAAATGTTTATAAGACGATCTACCGCACTGGTTATAATTTTATTGGCAGCATTGGGTTTACCCGCATTGGCACAGCCTTCACCTGTATGGAACGCAGCCGACATAAAACTGCAATTGAAAAAGTTAGATACGCTTGGAAGCGTATTGTACATTGCCGCCCATCCTGACGACGAAAACACCCGTTTGCTCGGTTACCTGGCAAAGGAAAAACTATATCGCACCGGCTACCTGTCGCTCACCCGCGGTGATGGCGGGCAAAACCTGGTCGGCAATGAACAGTCCGAGTTACTGGGCCTGATCCGTACACAGGAACTGCTGGCGGCACGCCGCATCGATGGTGCAGAACAATTTTTTACCCGTGCACAGGACTTTGGCTTCTCCAAAAATCCACAGGAAACATTTACCATCTGGAACAGGGAACAGATCCTGGGAGATGTAGTATATATGATCCGCAAATTTCAACCGGATGTGATCATCTGCCGCTTCCCGGCCGACAGTCGCGCCGGACACGGACATCATACCGCTTCGGCCATGCTGGCGGAGGAAGCCTATAGCGCCGCAGCCGATCCCAAACGCTTTCCCGAACAGCTGACACGGGTAAAACCCTGGCAGGCAAAACGGATCCTCTGGAATACCTTCAGCTTCGGTAATGTCAACACTACCTCCGACGATCAGTTTAAAATAGATGTAGGCGCCTATAATCCATTGCTTGGAAAAGGCTTTGGTGAGATTGCCGCCGAAAGCCGCTCCCAGCACAAAAGCCAGGGATTTGGCGTTGCGGCAGCCAGGGGCAGCTCGCAGGAATATTTCCTGACGATTAAAGGCAACACACCCAAAAACAGTTTACTCGACGATATCAATACCAGCTGGACAAGGATTCCCGGCGGCAACAAAGTAGGTGCCCTGGTAGACGCCGCCCTCGCGGCCTACAATATGGAAGATCCTGCGGCCTCCGTGCCCGCCCTGCTGGAAATACGCAGCGCCATCCGCTCATTACCGGAAGGGTACTGGCGTGATCTGAAGCTGAAAGAAACCGAGCAACTGATCTACGCATGCGCAGGCCTGTGGGCAGAAGCCTACAGCACTTCACCTACCGTAGTGCCCGGAACCAATATGGAAGCCACCGTGCAACTGATCAACAGGGGGCCGTTAAAAATAACGCTGGATAAGATTGATCTGCCCGGCAATACCAATGCAGGCGATCAGCAACCACTGGCCTTTAATAAATTCACCAGCATCTCCAAAACAATGCAGGTACCCGCCAGCACGCCGGAGTCGCAGCCTTATTGGCTGGCAGACGCGCACCCGGTAGGTACTTACATCATCAATGATCCGCTGCTGGTGGGCAATCCTGAAAATATTCCTGCACTGCAGGCGCAAATCCACCTGACTATCGGCGGACAACCATTTACCATTGCACGGCCTTTACAATATAAATATACCGACCCTGTAAAGGGAGAGCTGTATCAGCCGCTGGTGATAGCACCGCCGGTAGTAGCCGATCTCAGCAACCAGGTATATATTTTTACAGATACCAAAGCACAGTCGGTACCTGTGAAGCTCCGCGCGATGGCTGATAACGTACAGGGAACTGTACGTCTGCAATTGCCCGCCGGCTTCACCGATGGCAACAGCCAGCCCTTTAGCTTAAAACAGAAAGGAGATGAGGTGGAACTCCGGTTTGATATCAAACCCGTTAAAGGTGTAGCGGAAAATCATGCAGATACCCTCACGGTTGTAATGACCTGTAACGGTAAAGAATATACGCAGAGCTTACAGCAGATCCGCTATGATCATATTCCGCTGATCACCCTGTTTCCACCAGCGCAGGCCAGGCTGGTATCCGTTAACCTGAAACATAACGGCAACCGCCTCGGGTATATTCCCGGTGCAGGCGACATGGTGGCAGCATCGCTCCGCCAGGTTGGATACGATGTAACCGAACTGGGTGAAAAAGATATTATGGGCGGTAACCTGCAGCAATACGATGCCATCATCACCGGAGTGCGCGCTTATAACGTAAACGCACGTATGAAATACTGGCAGCCGAAGCTGATGGAATACGTAAACAACGGCGGCAAACTGGTGATCCAGTACAACGTGAATGGTCCGCTGGTAACAGGCAACCTGGGACCGTATCCGTTTGGATTGTCGCGGGACCGGGTAACGGATGAAAATGCCGCTGTAACATTTAACAACCCGAAAGATCCGGTGCTGCATTATCCGAATGAAATTACTGCGGCCGATTTTAACGGTTGGGTACAGGAAAGAGGTTTGTATTACACCGCTAATGCAGACAAAGCTTATGATAAGCCTTTCAGCATGAACGACAAAGGGGAAGGACCGCTCGATGGATCAACCCTCGTTGCTCATTACGGTAAAGGAGCCTATGTGTACACCGGCTTATCATTTTTCAGGCAGCTGCCTGCAGGCGTACCCGGCGCCTATCGTTTATTTGTAAACCTGATTTCTGTAAAATAGGGATGAAAGACAATGAGTAAGAAGCATCAAGAAAATCGTCCCAGGCTGAAGATCGCCGCTGGCTTTTGTATTATCCTCGGTTTGCTGATCGGATTTACCATCAAGCGCGTGCAGGTGGGATTGATCATCGGTATTGCGTTGGGACTGCTGACCAGCAGCATGTGGACTAAAAGCAACTCAAACGATTAAATTATGGCAGCAGATAACCTGCAGGAAGAAAAGCCGCCATTGTTCCCGTCATGGACGTGGTGGTACGTATTGGTAACAGCCTGGTTGCTGTTACTGGTCGCGTTCTTCTACTTATTCACCAAAACGTTTTCATGAGTCCTTTAGATTGGATGGTACTGATCGGTACCCTCACTGTAATCATATGCTATGGTGTCTGGAAAAGCCGTGGCCAGCGAAACATGGAAAGTTATTTCCTGGATAACCAGTCAATGCCCTGGTATATCATTTTGCTGTCGATCATTGGTACCCAGGCCAGCGCTATCACCTTTATATCAGCGCCCGGCCAGGCATATACGGATGGGATGCGCTTTGTGCAATATTACTTTGGTTTGCCCCTGGCGATGGTAGTGCTTTGTATCACGTTTGTACCCATCTTCCATAAACTGAAAGTATATACGGCTTATGAATTCCTGGAACAACGGTTCGACCTGAAAACCCGTACCCTCGCGTCCTCCCTGTTCCTGATCCAACGCGGTTTATCTACCGGTATCAGTATCTGTGCACCTTCTATTATTTTGTCTTCTTTACTGGGCTGGAACCTGTACTGGACAAATATGATCATGGGCGGATTGCTGATCATTTATACGGTGGCAGGCGGTACCCGAGCCGTGGCCTACACACAAACATTCCAGCTGGCCATCATTTTCGGAGGTATGTTCCTCGCGGGCTGGATGGTCGTTCACCTGTTGCCGGCCGATATTGGTTTTAAGCAGGCGTTGCAGGTGTCGGGAAAAATGGACAAGCTGAATGTGATTGTTACGAAATTTGACTGGCAGGATAAATACAACATCTGGAGCGGGGTGATAGGAGGGTTCTTCCTGGCGCTGTCGTACTTTGGTACGGACCAGTCGCAGGTAGGTCGTTACCTTACTGCAAAATCAATCAAAGAAAGCCGTATGGGCCTCCTGATGAATGGTCTTGTAAAGGTGCCCATGCAATTCCTGATCCTGTTGATAGGCGCCCTGGTATTTGTTTTTTACCTGTATTTCCGTGCGCCGATTTTCTTCAATGAAGCACAGCTGGCAAGGGTGCATAAAACCGAACAGGGCCCGGCGATGCTGAAACTGGAAGACCAGTACAATGAGCTGGGAACCTTAAAACAGCAGCAGGTAAAGCAACTGGCTGCTGCACTCGAAACAGATAACCACACACAGATTGCCTCCGCAAAAAAAGCGTTGCAGCAAACCGATGATCGGTCGCAGCTGGTAAGAACCCAGGCATTATCACTCATCAAGGCATCCGATCCTACCGCAGACACCAATGATACCAACTATATATTCCTTCATTTTGTAGTGAACAGCTTACCGAAAGGACTGGTGGGATTGCTGATTGCCATCATCTTCCTGGCAGCCTGGGGCAGTATTGCTGCGGCGCTGAATTCGCTGGCGTCCACCACGGTGATAGACGTGTACAAACGATTGTACAACGAACATGCTTCAGAAGATCATTATCTGAAAATATCCAAGCTGTGGACATTGATCTGGGGTGTATTCTGTATCGTGGTAGCGCAGTTTGCCGGCAGCCTGGGTAGTTTGATAGAAGTGGTGAACGTGCTTGGCTCCTGGTTTTACGGGGTGATCCTCGGTATTTTCATGGTAGCTTTTTACCTGAAGCGGGTAGGAGGCACAGCTACTTTCTGGGCGGCCATCATTGGAGAAATTGTGGTATTGGTAATTTACTGGACCGGCACGGTGTCTTTCCTCTGGCTGAATGCGATCGGCTGCTTGCTGGTAGTATTACTGGGTTGGATCTTCCAGTATTTTGTAAATACGCGAAGGTTGTCTGACTCAGGATTACGCTGATTATACTGATTACCTGGATTTTACTTTTTTGATTTTATAAATGATTATAAAAGATTGGGGAGATAAAGCGGATCATCCGCTTATATCTCCCCAAATCTTTTATAATCAAAAGTGATCAAATCCAGGTAATCAGTATAATCAGCGTAATCCTGAGTCAGACAACCTCCGCGCTATTTTAACGTAGCCAGTAACTTCTTGTTCAACGTTACATAGTCGTCGTTTTTAGCAGTAGTAGCCAGTTCTATTGACTTCTGCGCTGCTTCTTTCGCCACTTTCACGTTTTTAGCTTTCGCGTTGATGCGGGCTTTCTGGTACCATATCCAGAAGGCGTCGGGGCTTTGTGTAGCTGCCTCATTGATCCATTCTACCGCCTTGTTGATGTCTTTACCACTTTCATAGTAATATACAGCTGCCTGGAAGTAAGGTTTCTTTTCGGCGTTCTGCATGGCATCGTTGATCTGGGCGGTGATTTTATCGTCGATATCCGCTTTTATCACTACGGGTACTTTGGTTTTATCCCAGCTGAGGGCCAGTACCACGGAGTTGGAACGTACATTTTCGAATCCGATGGTAAAGCTTTCCTGGCTGAAAGGGGTAGCTACCGGTTTTACGTTTACACGGGCCACATCGTTTTCTGGTTTGTAAGCAGCAGGGCTGGTTACATCGAGGCTGCTGGTCAGGATAACGGTCCATGACTGAGCGCCTGGAATAGAAAGCAAACCGTATTTACCAGCTTTCACGGGTACGCCGCCGAAAATTACGTCTTCACCGAAAGTAACGGTGGTAGCACTGTTGGCGCCGGTTCTCCATACTTTACCATAAGGGACCAGGTCGCCCATGATAACGCGGCCGTTTTTCAGCGGACGGGAGTAGCTCAGCTCTATATTGGATAAAGCGAAGTCCTGTTTAATGGTTTGCGTAGGACTTGGCGCAGGCATTTTAATGCCCTGGGCCAGGGTAGTGCCGGCATACAAGAGCAGCATAGCGCCCGCTGTAGCGGCAAAGGTTCTGATAGTACTCATATTTGGTGGGTATTTAAAACTATTCTATTAATCCGTTACGGAATGCATACAGTACCAGACCAACGCTGTTTTTAACGTTGATTTTTTCAAGTAATTTTTGACGGATCCCCTCTACAGTACGGGGGCTTAGGAAAATCTGTTCGGAAATTTCCTGGGTAGTCAGTTCATTGCAGATTAGCTTCAGTACTTCCTGCTCCCGGTCATTGAGCTGGATTTCATTTTTTAGTGTTGGCTTAAATTGTTGTTTGTTTTTGTGTAATACCTTTTTAAGCAGTGCCAGGTTTACGTTATCATTAAAATAAAATCCTTTTTCAAAGGTAGTACAGATGGCTTCATAGATCTCTTCCGGTTCCGCATTTTTCAACAGGTAGGCGTTGGCGCCGTTTTCCACCAGGTGGACAATGAAGTTGTCGTCCTCATACATGGTGAGTATAATGACCTTTACGTCGGGATACTTTTCCTTTACCTTAATGGTGGCTTCAATGCCGTCCATATTGGGCATTTTCAGATCCATCAGGATAACATCCGGCTGTTGTGTTTCCATGTTCTGCAGCAGATGCAGGCCATCGTCGGCTTCAAAAACGAAGCTGATATTTTCATAAGGAATCAGTGTGTTTATGACTCCACTGCGGAAGATCTTGTGATCATCAGCAATGGCCACTTTTATGTGTGCCATAGGTGGACAGTTAGAAGATTTGCTATTATTTTATTCAGAATAAATTACTATGAGTCATGTCGTTACAAGCGGGTTCAACACAACCGGATGGCAATTTAGCAATAAAACAACATAAGTATCAACTATTCTGTGCAGGTGTCTGATAATTCTCTACACTTATCGTAGCAATGGTACCTTGTGGTGTTCCGGGAGTGAAGTTAATATTTCCACCGATAATATTGAGGCGGCTTTCAATATTTTTAAGTCCCAGGCTGCCTGTTTTGGCGCGGGAAGCGGGCAGAGAGGTTAGCAAAGCGCCATTACCATTGTCTTCCACGGTAACGGTAAGAAGGGACGGAGTGGTTTGATAGGTGATGAGTACATCCGTTGCCTGCGCATGTTTCAGGATGTTATTGATCAGTTCCTGCACCACACGGTAAACGTTTAAAGCCTTTTCGCGGTCTACCGTTTGCCCGTTGCCGGCTGTTTTAAATGCTATTTTTACCTGTTTGTTTTTGTTCATCAGGTTGCAGAAGGAGTCCAGCGCATGTGCCAGGCCCAGGTTTTCCAATGCCTGGGGGTGCAGGCTTTGGGAGATGAACCGCAGTTGTTGTATAATGGTATCGGTAAAGTCCTTGGTTTCCTTAAGCCGTTCTGTTTCACCGTTGCCGGTTTTCAGCAGGGGCTGAAGACCTCCGAGGTTGAGTTTCAGCACAGACAGTTGTGCGCCCACTTCGTCGTGCAGGTCTTCCGCAATCCTTTTACGTTCCTGTTCCTGGCCCTGGAGTACTGCGATGAGGCGTTCCCGTTGGAGCTGAAGGTCTTTGTCACGTATATCAAGTTTATGTTGGATAACCATTTTTTGTTGGAGCATTACCAGCAATATCACAATGACTCCCAGCATTAACATTACTGTAGTACCAATTACAATAACATCAATAATTCGCATGTCTTAGTTTTTTGATCTTAGAGAACCCAATATAAAGAAGAATCATTGATATCATTCCAACAATATAATTGATACTCAGTATTGCGATGGTCATACCCATTCTGGCAACACCGGTGGTGAAAAGCGCCTGTAAGTGGTTATAGCTGATGCAAAATAGAAATTCAGTACAGGCAAAGATAAAGATCCCTGAATTATACCAGAATATCGGCAAAGAATCAATGTATATCGATTTTTCTATGAGATTCCTGTCCCTCAGCAGTTGTAAAAAGAGATATAGACCATAGGTAAGTACTACCAGTTGCTTAACGCCCGATGAAATGGAATTAAAGGCGCGTACCCCCTCTATGAAAAACAGGTCAAATATAAATATTGCCAGTAGTAGTAAAGGCATATACTTCACAATGTTTTTCATAGTGGGGTTAGAGATGCTCCGGTAAAAAAATACAGAGAGGATCACAAACTGGATAAAGTGCATGAGGCTGAAGAACCACATGTTGTTCCCGATATACCGTTCTACCAGAACAGACCCTCCTGCAAAAAAAATACAGCTCAAAATGTAAAAAAATATGCACCTGGACGAGAAGTCCAGGGACTTATAATTTAAAAGGAAGGGGATCAAGACCAGTGCTTCGATCCCCACCATGCTGTAAAAAATAGTAAAAAATAAAGTTACATTCACGAGATGGCTTTGTTGATGATATTATTTATCACTTATCCTTTTCCTCCGGGTTTTGTACAATATTCGGGGCAGGGTAATCCTGAATCAAGTATTTTCGCCATAGCGCCTTTGGATACCACGCCACCGGGGCCTGCATTGGTGGTTTCTGTGGGAAGGATGTCATTACCTTCTTCATCAACGGCTACCAGGATCATTTTCTTTTCCTTTATTCCATCTCCGTCAGTATCTACCTTAATACCATAATAGATTCTCAGAGCTGTTGCCCCGGGTTGGTCCAGCAATTCAATAATTTTGTCTTTACCAAAACACATCGCCTTAACATGGGTACCAAAGGACTTCTGATTTACATGATCCTCATCGTGATTTTTTGTAAGGGTGGTCATTTCTTCAAGTGAAATGAAAGCGCCGGTATCCGAAGGGATCGGCCTTTTTGGAAAATCATTCATTGTGGGTAAGTTTTAGTTTGCAGTAAAATTATTACAAATAATCGCATATACAATCCGGCCACCAACCGGTAATGTAACCCGAAACTGTGTTTTTACGCAGGTGGAATTGAATGTGCTATTGCATTTGAGCGGTTTTATCATCTTAAGTAAAGGGAGCGGATTCCGTAGGCTTCACTTCAGAATGCGTATTTATACGCATTACTTTTTACCTGCCGGAAAACAACCAAAAGGTGAATAGCGTAGTTCCCATATTCAATTTGCGTAGTTATACGTAAAGCTTTTTTTCAGTTGTTAAACGCTTGACTACTCCTTTAAAGTTCTTAATCTTTGTATTGTCAACCGGCTTTAAATCTATTGTCCTCAGAAAAGTTCATAGTAATTGGCCTTTCTACCATGTTTGTTTTTTTCGGTTAGTAATATGCAGAATCAATTCATCAGGTGATGCTCGTTAACCCCTTTTTTTTTCTTTAAAAAAAATAAAATTATGAGTTACCTATTAATCGGAAACATCTCTGCACTTATTTGTAACGATTGCGTAGAGCCCCTGGCAAATGCGCGGATCCGGGTTTACCTCCCTGCTGTATTGCAGGCGGCAGATCAGCCCCACGGAATTTTTAACGACATGAAACCATTGTCGGCCCGGGAAGTACTGATGAAGGCCGACCGGTTACTGGCGGAAACCACCCTGGATGAAAAAGGCAACTTCAACCTCTCGTGGAATGAAGTACACCTGTTCACCGAAGCATTGGAACTGGATCTGTGCCTGGATCAGCTGCCGGGAAAGAACGGTACAAAGCAGTCCCGTAACTTCCACCTGAGTAAACTGGTGTTGCACTGGAAACGTAACAGCGGCGGCTACGTAGGCGCATATGCTTATGTTATCCCCGCCGCCACCTGGCATAATATATACGCCAACGCGGGCGCCTGGGTAATTACCGGCGTAGTAAAACCGCATATGGCAGCATCAGGACAGCCCCATCTGAAAGTGGAAGCGTATAATGCGCTCACCGGCAAACTGATCGGGCAGGCGCACACCAACGAAGCTGGACGCTACACCCTGCACTTTTCAAGGCAGCATCTTGCAAATGGCATCCTGCACTCCATTATACCCGGACGCAGGAACCTGGGTCCCGATGTGTACTTTAAAGTTTACAGGAATAACGAATTGCTGTGGGCGGAAGATGAGAAGATGGCCCGGATGCCCCACCGGCAGGACCTGGGTCCCTGCAGCAATGTGAATATAATTTACCGTCCGTCCCGGGTGAAACGCGCCTCAGACCAGATTGGCAACTGGTTCAGTGATGTGATCACCCTTACTAACCCAAAGAAGAACAAGCAGGATAAATACCGCTTGCTAACCCATAGCTTATTGTAATAAGATTGTTTGAATACACCTTCCTTATCATGGCAAAAACTACCCGATTGTTTGTGACCTTCTAACAGCAGAAATGAAACAGCTACCTTTCCCCGGTAGCTGTTTTTTGTTTACGGTATCAAAACCGGGGATGGAAACGCAGGAGGGTATCTCTTAAATATTCCCGGTCCAGGTGAGTATAGATCTCCGTAGTAGTAATGCTCTCATGTCCCAGCATTTCCTGTACGGCGCGGAGATCGGCGCCGCCTTCCACCAGGTGGGTGGCGAAGGAGTGCCGGAAAGTGTGGGGCGACACATTTTTATGAATACCGGCTTTTTGGGTCAACTCCTTTATAATAAGGAAGATCATCACCCTGCTTAATGCGCCGCCGCGGCGGTTGAGGAAAAGGGTGTCTTCCTGGCCGTGCTTAACGGGCAGCTCTATACGAACATTTCTCCGGTAAATATCTATCTGGCGCATGGCATCTTTGCCGATGGGGACCATCCGCTCTTTGTCGCCTTTCCCGATTACCCGGATAAATCCTACGTCCATGTGGAGCTGGCTGATCTGGAGGTTAATGACCTCGCTTACCCGCAGGCCGCAGCTGTACATGGTTTCAAGGATGGCTTTATTACGGTGACCTTCCGCGGTATCCAGGGGGATCTGCGCAATGATCTTTTCAATCTCTTCGAAGGTGAGTACATCGGGCAGCTTGCGTAAAATCTTCGGAGCTTCCAGCAGTTGGGTAGGGTCCTCGTGGGCCATGTCTTCCAGCAGGAGGAACTTGTAAAAGGCTTTGAGGCCGGAAATGGTTCTGGCCTGGGAGCTGGCAGTCATTCCCAGTTTGGCGATCCATTGCACACAATCCTGCAGGTCCTCAAATGTTACATCCTGGGGCCGGAGCTTTTCTTTTCCATGAGCGAGGAGGTACTGCTCCAGTTTTTCCACGTCCCTTACATATGCTTCCACGGAGTGGTCAGACATAGACCGCTCTAATCTTAAATACCCTTTAAACAGTTTCCGGAATGATTCCCACATATGCCGGCAAGTTAAAAGCTTTTTACAAAACTACGGTCACGGCTATCCGGGAAATATCCTTTCAGGGGTAAAATAATATCAGAAAAAACAGGTGTTTCTGGAGTGAAAAAGAGGAGAGTGGTTTTACTTAAAGTAAGATGATGGAGTTTTGTTGTAATTATTTGATAATGAAATGTATATAAGGATGTAAAACGGATCTGTTTTCCTCTTTAAAACATTCATTTTTGCTGATTTTCGGGGCTCATATTTTCATTAAAAATCATGTGATTACGCCTTTTTGTCAGCCTTTGCATTATATCTAAAGTGTTACTTCCTATAGATTGTGTAAATCAATCTAAATGAATTGGTTATAATGAAGAAAAATATTGAAGGCAAATAAAAAAGGCCAGCTTTTCGAAGCTGACCTTTTTGTAATGATTTTGCCCGTCAGGACTAGAATTTCTCCAGACCGCTGAAGAAGAAGTTACCTTCTATAGCAGCGTTCTCATCAGAGTCGGAACCATGAACCGCATTGCGGCCGATAGACTCTGCGTATTTTTTACGGATGGTACCTTCTTCTGCGTTGGCAGGATTGGTAGCACCGATCAGTTTGCGAAAATCTTCTACGGCGTTGTCTTTCTCCAGGATAGCTGCTACGATATGGCCGCTGCTCATGAATTCTACCAGTTCACCGTAAAAAGGTCTTTCCGCATGTACTGCATAAAACTCACCTGCTTTAGCAGTAGATAACTGCGTCATTTTCATGGCTACGATGCGGAAACCTGCAGCGTTGATCATGTTTAAAATGCCGCCAATGTGCCCGTTTGCTACTGCATCAGGCTTGATCATAGTAAATGTTCTGTTGCTCATATAATGTTTAATTCCGAATTACAGATTAGGCCGCAAAAGTAATTACATTTTCTTTAGTGGTAAAAAATTTTGAAATTCTGGCTCAAATAAAGATCTTCGCACTTCGTTTTCTGTTTCAACCACTTGTTGTGATTGGAAATCAACTCTTAACATTACAGTTTTTTAATGAAGCCGATCGAGGAAATTAAGCCTTTGCTGGAGAGCCCTAAGAAAGTGGTGATTACAATGCACCAGAAGCCAGACGCGGATGCCATGGGATCTTCCTTAGCAATGTATCACTACTTAGTACAGAAAGGGCATCAGGTAACTGTAATCTCACCTACAAATTTTCCGGATTTCCTGAAATGGATGCCAGGAGCCGACGACGTGATTGACTACGAATCCTCTATGGACCGGGCCATTCAGGCGCTGGAAGGCATCGATCTCCTGTTTTGCCTGGATTTCAATGCGCTTTACCGCACTAAAAACCTGGCGCCACACCTGGAAAAACTGGACTGTATCAAAATCCTGATAGACCACCACCTGGAGCCACAGCCCAGCTTTGAGTATGGCATAAGCGATACCAAAGCCAGCTCCACCGCCCAATTAGTTTATGAAACTATATATAAATTGGGAGATGAGCAGTATATTAACCTCGAAATTGCACAGTGTATTTATGCCGGCACTGTAACAGATACAGGTTCTTTCCGCTTTGCATCTACTTCCGCAGCCGTACACCGTATGGTAGCCGACCTGATGGAAAGGGGACTGAAACATGAGGTGATCCACCAGGCGATCTATGATAACTTCCTGGAAAACCGCCTGCGCTTCCTCGGACATAGTCTGCTGAACCGCATGGAAGTGTTCTATGAATATAATACCGCCATGCTGGCCATCCCGTACTCCGATCTTAAACGGTTCGACCTCCAGACAGGAGACACCGAAGGACTCGTGAACTTCCTGTTATCTATACAGGGCATCAAGATGGCCGCTTTGATCATTGACCGTAACTCAGAAGTGAAGCTGTCGTTCCGCTCAAAAGGCGACTTCGACGTAAATACCTTCGCCCGCAAATATTTCGACGGGGGAGGGCATTTCAACGCTTCCGGAGGCCGCAGCACCGATCCGCTGGAAAAAACAGTGGACCGCTTTATCAAAGCCGTGGAAGAGAACGAAGACCTGTTACAATAAACTGTAAATAAAGTATTTCAACCTACTAATACAATCAAATGAAAAAAAACAATCAGTTTTTAGTTGCAACTGCGGCTTTAGGCTTTCTTTTAGCCAGTTGCGGTACAGGTGTTAAAAAAACACCGGGCGGTATTGAGTATATCGTTCACAAATCCGGCAGCGGAGCACAACTGAAATTAGGCGATACTGCCCTGGTGAATGTTACCCAGCGTATCAATGACTCCCTGCTGGGCGATTCCCGCAAAATGGTAGGTGCTGCAATTCCGGTGCTGGTGGCAAAACCACAGAATAAGTACGATCTGATGGAAGGTATTGCCCTCCTCCACGAAGGTGATAGCGCAACCTTTATCATTCCATGGGATTCATTACCAGCCCAGGAGCGTCCTCCATTTGGTAAAAAAGGTGATAAACTGAAAATCACTTTCGCAGTAGAAAACAAATACTCTGCTGCTGCTCAGAAAGAAAAAGACGAAAAAGTTATTAAAGAATACCTGGATAAGAACAAGATCAACGCCACTAAAAACGCTGAAGGCGTTTACGTAGCAGTAACCCAGGAAGGTACAGGCAGTACACCTAATCCAGGTGACACCGTTTATGTACACTACACAGGTAAGCTCACCACCGGTAAAGTATTTGATTCCAGCCAGGATTCAACTATGCGCCCGGGCATGCCTTTAGAACCCATTAAGTTCCCTATCGGTCGCGGCTTCGTGATCAAAGGCTGGGATGCTGGTTTAAGCGGCCTGAAAAAAGGTTCCAAAGCTACCCTGGTAATTCCTTCTGTACTGGCTTATGGCTTACAGGGAAGTCCTCCGGTAATTCCTGGAAACTCTGTCCTCGTATTTAACGTAGAGTTAGTAGATATTAAAGCAGGCGCTCCGGCTCCTTCTCAATTCGCTACTCCCGGTAAGTAATTGATTATAACCGCATAAAAGGAAAGCCCCCTGCCATTTGGCAGGGGGCTTTCCTTTTATGCTATGTGGCTTATTCCCGGATCAGGCATATCCATCTATCAACACTTCGTATAGCTTTACTTTCAGGTCTTCCAGCGACACATCCTGGGTGAGTACCCCGTCGATCGCATAAGACACCGTCCCCCTTTCTTCAGAAACAATGATCGCCAGGTTATCGCTATGCTCCGTAATGCCCACCGCCGACCGGTGACGCAGCCCTATACGGGTAGGAAGGTTCGGATTCTCAGATACCGGCAGGATCACTTTGGCCGCCAGGATCTTATTGCCTACAATGATCAGCGCCCCATCATGCAGGGGACTGTGTTTCTCAAAAATGCTCTCAATGAGTTTCGCACTCACGTTTCCATCAATAGGAATACTGGACGCGGAATCAAATTTCAAACGGTAGGTGGTGGCAATTACCATCAAAGCCCCGGTAAAGGTGCTCTGCATCCGGCTCACCGCCACAATAATTTCATTAATAATGTTTTCTTCTTCTTTATAACTCTTAAACTTATCAGGCAGGAACAATTTGGTTAAAAAACTGTCCTTGCTCAGCGGCGTTTTCTTACCCAGCACCAGCAGGAACTTCCTGATCTCGGGCTGGAAAATGATGATGATCGCAATGATACCAACATTGATAAAGTTTTGCAGGATAATGGTGAGAATAGGCATCTTTAACGCCCTCACCAGGAAATATGCGGCATATACCATTAACAGGCCTACGAAAATATTAAAAGCAAGACTCCCCTTTAATAAACGATACAACTGAATGATCAAAAAAATTACAATCAGCAGGTCCAGCAGATCCAGCCATCGAAACTCAACTCCATAAAATTCTATTACTTCCTTCATAGTTGTAAAAATAGCAAGATTAAATTATCCGTTCATTTTCTCCGTAATCCTTACCGCTTCCACAGCGGCTTTTACATCGTGTACCCTTAATATATGGGTGCCCTGTTGCAAGGCTATGGTGTTTAATACAGTAGTGCCGTTCAAGGCATCGGCCGGGGTTATGTTCAGTAGTTTATAGATCATCGACTTACGGGAAATGCCCGTCAGCACAGGTACTCCAAGTATATCATAAAACAGGCGCAGGTGTTTCAGCAGGGCATAGTTATGATCAATTGTCTTTCCAAAACCAAATCCCGGGTCAGCAATAAAGTCCTTTATACCGGCGGCACGGCAGGCCGCCAGCTTTTCCTTCAGGTAATCGAGCACTTCGGACACCACATCGTTGTACTGCGGATTTTTTTGCATCGTGGCAGGCTTGCCCTGCATGTGCATCGCAATATAAGGTACCTGCAGCTGACCAACAACCGGAATCATCTCCGCATCCATATCCCCGGCGCTCACATCATTGATAATAGCCGCGCCGGCATGTACCGCTTTCTCTGCCACCGCAGCATACCAGGTATCTACAGATATAATTGCGGAAGGATACTTATTCAAAATGGCATGTATCGCCGGGAGCAGCCGGTGAATCTCTTCTTCCGGTCCCACCATCTCCGCACCGGGGCGGGTACTCTGTGCGCCCAGATCCAGTATGGCAGCCCCTTCCTCCAGGTGTTGCTTCGCTTTCTCCATCACCTGGTGCAGCTCATGCATGCGGTTGCCTTCATAAAAAGAATCGGTGGTAACATTAATAATACCCATTACAGCAGGGGTAGACAGGGATAACAATTGCCCCCTGCAATTTATTACCGGTGAAGACATTGTTGTTACGGGGATATGGTCTGGTTTCATTTGAATGCGTTAAGAAGTTAGCATGCAGGCTCTTGCTCCTGAATTTTCACATAGTTCCGGCCTTTTACCCGAAATTCTTTATTTTGCCTGCAAATCTAAGAAGGAAAATCAATCATTGCCGAATTTAGGAATTTAGCAGTTCAATTTCAGAAATAGATTTGGCGCGCGTCAACTCACTTTCAGATACGCTCATCAATTTCCCGGGAAGGTAAACCCTGATTGTTCTTATCTTCACGGATCACTTAACCATTAAACTATTTTATGAAGATTATCCTTAACCTGTTACGTATAATCGTTGGGGTGTTATTCATTTTCTCAGGTCTGATTAAAGCCAATGATCCGTTAGGACTCAGCTATAAAATGGAGGAGTTTTTCGAGGTATTGCACCTTACCTTCCTGTCTCCCTATTCCCTGGCATTTTCTATTATCATGAATGCCTTCGAAATTATTGCCGGCGTAGCAGTGCTCATCGGCTACCGCATGAGGGTCTTTTCCGTGCTGCTGTTGCTGCTCATTATATTCTTTACCTTCCTTACCGGGTACGCATTATTCAGCGGTACCATCCGTGAATGCGGCTGCTTCGGCGACTGTATCAAACTCACCGCCGAGGAAACCTTCTGGAAAGATGTGATCCTGCTGGTGATGATCCTCGTGATCTTCTTTTACCGGAACACCATACAGCCACTCTTTAAAGGAGCCGGTGCAGTACTATTGCTCTCGGCCTTATTCGCTTTCGGTATCCAGCGGTATACTTTAAAACACCTTCCGCTTTTCGATTGCCTGCCGTATAAAGTAGGTAATAATATTCCCGAGAAGATGAAACTGCCGCCGGGCGCTACGCCAGACGTGTATGAGATGATCTTCATTTATGAAAAGGATGGGCAGAAGAAAGAATTTACTGCCGACAATTACCCGTGGTCAGACAGTACCTGGAAGTTTGTGGACCGTAAAGATAAACTGGTGAAGAAAGGAAACGCAGAACCGGCCATCAAGGATTTCATTCTCACTGATCTCGATGGGGTGAACCAAACGGAAGCCATCCTGTCTGAAACCAAACCGGTATATCTCTTCCTGGTATTGAATACTCAAAAGGCCGGCAGCGGATGGGACGAAAAAATAAAAGCCCTGCAACAGCAATGGAAAAACCAGCAGGTAGTTATATATGGAGTAACCGCTTCCACCAAAGAAGAAATTACTGCCTTCAAACAACAACATGGCCTGGAGTTTCCATTTGTGCAGATGGATGGCGTAGCCATTAAAACCGCCGGCAGAAGTAATCCTGCCCTGATCCTGCTGAACAAAGGCACCATCAAAGGCAAATGGCACTATAACGATATACCATAATAATATATGCTTCGTTTTCTGCTTCGTAAAACCGGATACGGATTGCTGGTACTGCTCGGCGTAGTGGTGCTGGTATTCTTCCTGTTCAATGTGCTGCCCGGCGATCCAGCACGGCTTACATTGGGGCAGCGGGCCGATGTGGCCTCCCTGGAAAACGTGCGCCGGGAACTGCATCTCGACCAGCCGGTGGGGACGCAGTTCCTGTATTACCTGAACGACCTGCTGCCGGTTGGAGTCCACACCCAACAGGAAGCGGATGAAAATCTCCGCTATCTAACGGTGGCGCATATATCAAAGGATAAACTCCTGGTGCTGAAAGCACCCTATCTCCGCCGCTCTTACCAGGGCAAAAAACAGGTGTGGGATATTTTAATGGAGGCATTGCCGGGTACGTTGCTGCTGGCCATAGCTGCGATGGTGTTTGCCACCATCACCGGCATTGCCCTGGGCGTATTATCGGCGGTAAAGCAAAATACCTGGATGGATACTGGTGCAGTATTCGCCAGTGTGGCGGGAATTTCCGCCCCTTCATTTTTTGCAGGCATCGTGCTGGCCTATCTTTTTGGCTTTGTACTCAGCGATTATACCGGCCTGCATATGTCCGGCAACCTGTTTGATGTGGATCCGTTCAAAGGCAGGGTACTTAACCTGCGCAACCTGGTGCTGCCGGCTATTACTCTTGGTATCCGCCCGCTGGCCATCATCGTGCAGCTCACGCGCAGCGCCATGCTGGATGTACTGCACCAGGATTATATCCGCACGGCCTACGCCAAAGGCCTTTCCCGCTCCACAGTGATCTGGCGGCACGCATTACCTAACGCCCTCAACCCCGTGATCACCGCCATCACCGGCTGGTTCGCCGAACTGCTGGCAGGCGCCTTCTTCGTGGAATACATCTTCGGCTGGAAAGGCATCGGCAAAGTAACCGTGGAGGCGCTGGATAAATTCGACTTCCCCGTGGTAATGGGAGCCATCCTCTTTACGGCCGGCATCTTCGTGATCGTCAACCTGCTGGCCGACCTGCTCTATACGCTCATCGACCCGCGGATCAAACTGGATTAACGCGGATGTTGTCTTTCCCGCTGATTACGCTGATTATACTGATTTAGGGATTTGATCATTTTTGATTTTAAAGGATTTTAGGAGATATGAGCGGATATTTTCGCTTATATCTCCCCGAATCATTTAAAATCTTTTGTAAAATCAAAAAAAAAATCAAGGTAATCAGTATAATCAGCGTAATCAGCGGGAAAGACAAACTCCGCAAAAAAAATATCAGCATCTTTGTAACATCTTCTTTTTACAGTCGTCTTCTTTCAAAACGCACTATTCTGCATGTCATTAGATCGATTCCTTACCCAGGTAGTTCCAGTCAGGCCAAAGCTTTACCGCTTTGCGTTCCGCCTGCTGGGCAACGAGGAAGACGCGCAGGATATCACCCAGGATGCCCTGATGAAAGTTTGGGACATGCAGGAGAAGATGGCGGAACTGCAAAACATGGAGGCCTGGTGCATGCGCATCACCCGCAACCTGGCCCTGGATAAAATCAAAGCCAGGAAATACCGGATGTCTGATGAACTGGACAGGGCAGGAGAGCTGCCGGCAACGCAGCAGAAAAGTCCCCATGCGGTAACAGAACAGAATGATGTAATGGAAAAAGTGCATGTGGCTATCAACGCCCTGCCGGAAAAGTACCGCACCATCCTTCAACTGAGGGATATCGACGGGCATTCCTACCAGGAGATCGCCGACATACTCGATATAGACATGAACGACGTTAAAGTGAATTTGCACCGTGCCCGTAAAACGGTACGCGAGAAACTACAAAACCTGCAGGTATATGGATTATAAAGAAATCACTGTATTGGTGGAAAAGTACTGGGAAGGAGAAACTTCCCTCGAAGAGGAAGCGGTGTTGCGGGATTTTTTCAGTACACCACATTCAGCCCTGCCAGAAGTATTGCAGGAAGCAGCGCCCCTGTTCGGCTATTTTCACCGGGAGGCGGAAAAAGTATGGGAGGCGCCGCCGGTAAAAGTGGTGAAGCTTTCGCCCTGGCGGCATTGGATGAAGTATGCAGCTGTGATCATGGTGGCGGTAGGCATCGGTTATGCTCTCAAACAGCACCAGCAGCGTGAACAACAGGTATTGGTAGCCCTGGAGCAGCAGGAACTGAACGATCCGCAGAAAGCGTTGGACGAAACAAAAAGGGCTTTACAGCTGCTGGCTAAAAACCTGCACAAAGGCACCTCAAAGATGCAGCAGCTGTCTTATTTCAATGAAGCTACTGCTGTGGTAGAAGGCAAGGAAGACTAACGGCCATTTTAAAACCTGATATAAATTTAGAAAGATGAAACGATTCTTGTTATTACTATTGGCAGTCTTTGCCAGTTTTCACCTCTTCGCGCAGCAGGGAAGCGTTATAGAACGATTTTTCCAGAAGTACGAGAACGATCGCAGTTTCACAGTGATCACCATTACCCCCAAAATGTTCAGCATGTTCGCCAAAGTAGATGCCGGCGACGCGGATGCCAAAAACATGATGAAGGTGATCCAGAAACTGAAAGGACTCCGTATCCTTACAAAGGAAACCACCAAAGATGGTCCCCGGTTGTACAAAGAGGCCGCCGCCTTCCTGGGCAGCGATTTTGAAGAGCTGATGACGGTACGCGACAAAGACAGCGACCTGAAGTTCCTCGTCAAAGAAGATGCGAAAGGAAATATCAATGAACTGGTCATGCTGGTAGGCAGTTCCGATCAGTTCCTGGCCATGAGCCTCGTGGGCACCATGGACCTCAATGAAATATCACAGATCGCCAACGGCGTGAATATCCAGGGAATGGATAAACTAAAAAATGTGAAGAAGAAATAACTTTTAAAAACCACCCCCATGAAATCATTACTCATTGCCGCCAGTTGTATCGTTTTGTCTGCCACCGCTGTAAAGGCCCAGGATAAATGCCTGCGGGAGTTCCGTAACAAGTACAGGGGAAGCGCCGAAACACATACCATCAGCTTTGGCAACTTTGCTATGCGACTTGGAAGTTTATGCTTGTCGTTTGATAGTGAAGATGCAGATGCCCAGGCGATGAAACATGCGCTTAAAAATGTGCGCAAAGTAAAGATGTACACCATCTCTAACGTGAAAGGCGGCACAGTGAGCAACGACGATATCGCCGATCTGAAAAGTAACCTGCAACGGAATGAAAATTTTGATTTGCTGATGGAAGTGAGGGAAAAGGGAAGCCTGATCCATATACTCAACAAAGGAAAAGACGATGAACTGGGTAATGTGGTGATGCTGGTGCAGGACGAAAATGACTTTTTGATCGTCAACCTGCAAACTACCCTGAAAATGAGCGATATCAACGAACTGATTCACCAGTTTGCCTCCAACTGATACTTACCGGATCATCACTTCCTTTACAATGTTCTCCCCGAGCATTTCATTCACCAGCTTGATGATCTTATCTTTCGAATAAGTTAGTTCCTGTTTTAGCGGCGCCACGGTAGTTGTAACGATCAGTGTATGATCGATCAGCTGGATACTCTGTGTGTAGCGGGCAATAGTTTTACCCATCAGTTTCTCCCAATTTTCCTGGATGCGTACTTCTGTGAGACGGGGTTTCATCCTGCTCTTATTCATAAATTCCCGGAGCGCATCTCCGATACTGGTGGTTCCATGACGCATGGTGCGAAGCTAGTGATTTTTTGGTTCTCTGTGATGGGCTTTTAGCTTTTGGTGATCAACTTTACGGAGGAAAGCTAAAAGCTATATTGTTATCAGCTGTATGGCCTCGCCGGTGCCTGCAAATGCCTCTTGCAGGCGCTCTGCGTGCGTATCTGTAATGAACACCTGGCCGTAATTATCGCTGGCAACCAGGGCAATGAGGCGGCTCACCCTTTCCTGGTCAAGCTTTTCGAATATATCATCCAGCAACAGGAGCGGAGGGAATTTTTTATGCTGACGGATCACTTCAAACTGTGCCAGCTTAAGTGCAAACAAAAAGCTTTTGCGCTGTCCCTGTGAAGCGCTGCTTTTCATCAGGTGGCCGTTCAGCAAAAAAAGGAGGTCATCGCGGTGAATACCGGTAGTGGTGCGCTGTAACTGCATGTCGCGGTATCTCGACTGGTGCAGCTGCACCGCGTAATCTTCTTCCTGCAGGGTGCACTGGTACTGGATATTTACCACTTCGTGGGTGCCGGCAATATAATCGTACAGGCGCTGTACCTGCGGAATAAAGGTTTGCAGAAAGGCTTTCCGGGTTTCGTACACCGGTACGCCATGCATCACCAGCTGCAGGTCGAATACATCCAGCAGGCTATCCTGGTTCTGCCCGGTAGCGGCCATGTTTTTCAGGAGCGTGTTCCGCTGTAATAATATTTTCTGATAGATGATGAGGTGGTCGAGGTACTCGGGATACAGCTGGGAGAGGAGACTATCCAGCCATTTACGCCTTTCCTCGCTGCCTCCCAGGATGATGTCCGCATCGTCCGGGGCTATCATTACGGCGGGAAACTGCCCGATGTGCCGGGAAAAGCGGTCGTACCGGTCGTCGTTAAGGCTTATTTCTTTCCGGCCCTCTTTGAGGGTACAGACAATTTTTTCTTCCTGGTTATTTTTTTCAAGATAGCCCTCCAGCCGGAAGCCGTTGGTCAGGTACTGGGTATTCTGACTTTCGCTGCTGGTAAAATAGCTGCGGGTGAAGCAAAGGTAGTAGATGGCGTCCAGCAGGTTTGTTTTGCCGGCACCGTTGCGGCCGGTGATGCCCACGATCCTGTGCCCGAAGGAAAAGGCCGCCCGGCTGTAATTTTTGAACTGGACGAGTAATATTTTATTTATATAAAGCAAAGAAAAAGATTATTCGTAAATAATAATATGCGAAAATTATCAATTGTATAAGTGATAAAAAACCGCTCTAATGGGAACTTCCCTGTGATTCCCGTGCAAATAAATGCAAAACTGTTTGAAATTGATGAAATTGCATAATTTAATGGGAATTAGAATTGATATTTATATTTTACGATTTTCCTGTTATATTTGCGAACAAATTTAGAAAGAGTGCAAACTAAAACAGACGTGAAGACGAAATTCACCAAAGAGACATATCTGTACTGGTATGAATTGATGCTTTTGCTGCGCCGCTTTGAAGAAAAGACAGGCCAATTGTACGGGATGCAAAAAATCCGTGGCTTTTGTCATTTGTACATAGGACAGGAAGCAATTGCTGCTGGTGCGATGACTGCTACCAAGCCCGAGGATAAATTCATCACGGCCTACCGCGACCATGCGCTGGCAATTGCAAAAGGAATTTCCGCTAAAGCTTGTATGGCTGAGCTGTATGGTAAAGCAACCGGTTGTTCGAAAGGAAAGGGAGGCAGCATGCACTTTTTCTCTAAAGAACATGGCTTCTTCGGTGGCCACGGTATTGTTGGAGCTCAGATAGGTACAGGTGCCGGACTGGCGCTTGCAGAGCAATACAAAGGAACAGACAACGTCGTGTTGTGTTTCTTTGGTGATGGCGCTGCCCGTCAGGGTATCCTCCATGAAACCTTTAACATGGCCATGACCTGGAAGCTCCCTGTGATTTTCATTTGTGAAAATAACATGTACGCCATGGGTACTTCTGTAGAACGTACCTCCAACGTATTGGATATCTATAAGTTGGCGGATGCTTACGAAATGCCGGCCGATTCTATCGATGGTATGAGCTGCGAAGCTGTACATGATGGTATCGAAAGAGCGGTGAAACGCGGTCGTGAAAACGGCGGTCCAACCCTGCTGGAAATCAAAACATACCGTTACCGTGGTCACTCCATGAGTGATCCCGCTAAATACCGCACAAAAGAAGAACTCGAAGAATACAAGGAGAAAGATCCGATCAACGAAGTACTGAGAGTTATTCAGAAAAATAAATGGGCTACCGAAGCAGAAATTGAAGCAATCAACGAACGCGTAAAAGTGGAAGTTGAAGAGTGTGTAACATTCGCAGAAGAATCTCCGTGGCCAGCCGATGATGAATTGCTGAAAGACGTTTACGTTCAGGAAGATTATCCATTCATCGTTGACTAATGTATTTAGCTATCTGCCTTAAGCCTTTAGTAAATGTAGCAAAGCTGCATCTGCTAAAGGCTTAAAGCCTAAAGCTAAACCCTATATTTAATAACCAAGCAATCACAATTACACCTTACAATGGCAGAAACTAAAGATAAAGCCACCGTGCCTCAACCTACAAAAGATTTTGACCTGGAGAAATCCATGCACAAGGCGGAAGATTTCTTCTATAAAAACAAAAATGTTATTTCTATAGCCGTATTGGCTGTAGTAGTAGTGGTAGGCGGTTTCTTCGCTTATAACCGTTTTGTAAAACAGCCCAATGAAAATAAAGCACAGGAAATGATTTTCCATGCGCAAAACTACTTCGCGGTAGATTCATTCAAACTGGCACTGAACGGCGACGGTAATAACTACGGTTTCATCCAGGTAGCAGATAAATACGGCAGCACCAAAGCCGGTAACCTCGCTAAATACAGCGCAGGCGTTTGCTACATCCGTTTGGGCGAATACCAGAAGGGTATTGACATGCTGAAATCTTTTAGTTCAAATGATCTGCTGCTGCAACCTACTGCCTACGGTTTGATCGGCGACGCTTACATGGAGCTGAATAAAGCTGAAGAAGGTATTGAATCCTACAAGAAAGCAGGTCACTATAATGATAATGAACTGACTGCCCCCGTATACCTGTTCCGTGCAGGCCAGGCCCTGGAAAGAGCTGGTAAGGCGCAGGAAGCAATCGCTATCTATCAGGAAATTAAAAAGAATTTCCCTACCACCAACGAAGGTCGTGAAATGGATAAATACCTGGCAAGACTGGGAGATGTAAAGAACTAGCTATTAGCAGTTAGCTGTTAGTTTTTAGCTGACAGCTAACTGCCAACAGCCCAAAGCTATAGAATATGTCCGAGCACAATAAGAGCTTATTAAATGACGCTGGCATTCTCAACCTGGAGGATGCCAGTGTTGTTATGGTGTATACCGAATGGAATGATGCCATCGTGAATGAACTGGTAAACGGCTGCGAAAAAGCCCTCAAACAGTATAACATCACCAAATCAGAAAAAATAATTGTACCTGGCGCTTTCGAACTACCTTACGCCTGTAAGCAATACTGGGAAACCACCAAAGGCACCGGCAAACAGCCTGGCGCTATTATTGCTTTCGGTTGCGTGATCCGTGGCGAAACACCTCATTTCGATTATGTGTGTAAAGCCGTAACAGAAGGTATCCTTCAACTGAACCTTCAGTTACCGCGTTCCTGTTATATTTGGAATTCTGACGGTAGATAACGAACAGCAGGCGCAGGACAGACTCGGCGGGGCCCACGGCCATAAAGGGGAAGAAGCTGCCATTACTGCACTGAAGATGATTGCATTGCAAAGAAAGTTAGCTAAGAGCTAAGGGCTAATCGCTAAAAGCTATAGAGATGAATGTACAGTTATTTATACCGTGTTTTGTAGATCAGCTGTTTCCTGAAACCGCCTTCAATATGGTGAAGGTACTCGAGAAACTGGGATGTAATGTAATGTATAACACGGAACAAACCTGTTGTGGTCAGCCGGCCTACAATGCCGGGTACCAGGATGAATGCCGTACCGTAGCTACCAAGTTTGTAAAGGACTTTAAAACCTTCGACTACATTGTTGCTCCCAGCGGTTCCTGTACCGGTTTTGTAAGAAACTACTATGGCAAATTGTTCGATAATTCAGCCGCACATAATGATGTGAAACTGCTGAAGAAAAACCTCTTCGAATTTACCGAATTTCTCACCGACGTATTGCATGTAACAGACCTGGGAGCTACCCTCAACGGCGTAGCCACCTATCATGATGCCTGCGGCGCACTGCGGGAATGCCATATCAAAGAAGGCCCCCGTAAACTGCTGGAAAAAGTAAAAGGACTGGAGCTGAAAGAGATGAACGATGCCGAAGTATGCTGCGGATTTGGCGGTACTTTCGCCGTTAAGTTTGAACCTATTTCCATGGGAATGGGCGAACAGAAAGTAAACAACGCCGTTGCCAGCGGCGCCGATTACCTGATCTCCACCGACCTTTCCTGCCTCATGCACCTGGATGGTTATATCCGTAAGCACGGTACCAACATCAAAGTGATGCACATTGCAGATGTATTGGCCAGCGGTTGGTAATTCCAACTATCTGATTACGAAAATTAATTGCTATATGAATTATTGGTTGGTGAAATCTGAGCCATTTAAATATTCCTGGGATCAGTTTGTAAAAGATAAGATCACCTTTTGGGATGGTGTGCGCAACTACCAGGCGCGCAACAACCTCCGGGGCATGAAAAAAGGCGACCAGGTACTGTTCTATCACAGCAATGAAGGGATGGAAATAGTGGGCCTGGCCACTGTTGCCAAAGAAGCTTACCAGGATCCCACTACACCCGATCCAAACTGGGTGGTGGTAGATCTTAAACCATTAAAGCCATTTAAAAAGGCGGTGACGCTGGCACAGATGAAAACTGAAAAACGATTGGCCAACCTGTCGCTTATCCGCCAGGGTCGCTTATCCGTGTGTGATGTGAAGCCGGAAGAATTTGAGGCGATCATGGAAATGGGTGGTATGAAGAAGTAGGTACTTTACCAGAGATATAAACGGCGAAGGTTATCTTTCTTATGGAAGATAACCTTCGCCGTTTATGGAATTCGTGAAAGATGTTCATCATAGAGAAAATTCCAGCTCATGAAACATTCCTTCATATTAGCCCTTTGCACAGCAGTAGCCTTATTGCCGGCCTGCCGCAACCATAGCGCGCCGGTTGCAACTGAATTCAAACAAACGGAAGCCAACATGACTGCCGCCGCAGTAGCCAGCGACGAGCTTCCCCTGTCTGAAAGCGAAGCTGATCAGGCACCTGCCTTACCCATCTCCCAAAAAATAATAAAGAATGCGGTGCTCCGCTTTTCCACTTCTGACTTTGAAGCCTGTAAAAAGCGTATAGCCGATACAGTTAAAAAATACGGTGGCTACATTGCCAGTGAAAAACAGGAAAATACCAGTATGCAATGGCGGAATGAGGTAGCCATAAAGGTGCCGGCAGCCACCTTTGAGCAATGCGTGGAAAACCTCACTGGCGGCGCCTCCGGGGTAGATGAAAAAAGTATTACCTCCACTGATGTAACAGAAGAATATGTAGACCTCGACGCCCGTATGAAAGCACGGCTGGCAGTAGAACAACGTTATGTGCAGATCCTGCAGCAGGCGAAGAATGTAAAAGAAATACTGGAAGTGGAGGCACAGCTGAAAGGCATCCGTGAAGAAATAGAATCCGCAAAGGGCCGGCTGCAGTACATGGATCATCATGTGGCCTACAGCAATATCAGCCTGGAGTATTACCAGACGTTTGCCAATTCAGATCCGCAGTCGCCGGGATTCCTGCAACGCTCGTGGTTGTCGTTTAAAGATGGCTGGAACGGGCTTTTATCTTTTGCATTGGGCATATTGAGTGCATGGCCTTTGATTGTTGGTATTGTTTTTATTTTTATTTTTATAAAAAGAGGAATAGGGAGATGGAAATCCCGTAAAACCCCAGCTAACGTAAACCTATAAACGAATTCACATGAAACCAAGATTGGTGGTGCTGACCGGAGCCGGCATCAGCGCAGAAAGTGGCCTCCGGACTTTCAGAGACACGGATGGATTATGGGAGGGCTATGATGTGTATGAAGTGGCTTCTCCGCAAGGCTGGGAGAAGAATCCCGCCCTGGTACAGGACTTTTACAACGGCCGCCGGCAGGACGTGAAGGCGGCGCTTCCCAATGCTGCACACACAGGCCTGGCAAAGCTGGAAGAAAAGTATGATGTGCGGATCATCACTCAGAATATTGACGACCTCCATGAAAGAGGAGGTTCCACTACAGTACTGCACCTGCACGGGGAAATTTTCAAGATGCGCAGCGTGAATAATGAAGCGCTGATCTATGATATCCGGGAGGATATTAAGATGGGTGACTTCGCAGAAGACGGTGGACAGCTGCGCCCGCACATCGTTTGGTTTGGCGAGGCGGTGCCTATGATTGAAAAGGCCGCACGGGAAGTATGGGAGGCCGATGTGTTTGTGGTGGTGGGAACATCCCTGCAGGTATATCCTGCCGCCAGCTTGTTGCAGTATGTAAAACCGGACGTGCCGGTGTATATCATCGACCGGAAAATTCCCGAAGTAGGAAAAGCGGATAACCTGCACCTGATTGAAAAGCCCGCTACAGAAGGCGTGCTGGAATTATTAAGTATCCTGTAAAATAAAAAACCTCCCCACTTCAGGGGAGGTATCACAAGTCCTTGTGCCCGGTTAGAGTCCATCATAGGAAAAAAATAACTTTGCGCTTATTCAAAGCTTTCTTCAAATCTGATATCATACTCCTCTAATTCTTTTAGAACGGGGTTATATATTTCCGGCATTACCGGTATTTGTAGTCCTGTTAACGTTACCTTATCCTGGAGAATCATTTTGGCCATGATGCCGAGCGGAAGTCCCACTGTTTTAGCCATTGCGGTATGTATGCTGTCTTCGCCCTGAACAATCATGTAACTGTGCATCCTGGTGGCCATGTTGCGGCGTTCAAACTCAATCTCGTGCATCATTACGATCATGTCCTTGTCGGCAGGCTCCATTTTAAGTTTGTTTTCCACCAGGAACTGGAGAACGCCTGCGTTGGTTTGCACCCCTAAATTTATGACTTCTGTATTTAATAATCCCAGGAATTTTAACTGGCGGATCACTTTGGACTTGGTGCTAACGCCCAGAAACTGGGCCATATTCTCTTCCGGGGTGCCTGTTCCTTCTTTAACGGATTTGGTGGCCCACTCGGTATACGTAAGCTTATCCGTGGCAATCTTATGACCGTCGTCTGTCAGGCCCAGCTTCATCAGGGCATTCCAGCCTTCGCAGAAGTCGGGATACCGGAGGGTGGCACGCATAAAAGTGGCCAGTTCTTCGAGCTTATACGCCTGCATATATCCCAGTGAGTCGCGGTTGGGGTAGAAGGCCAGTTTACCGAAGCCAGGTACCTGGATCGTTTTGGTATGATCAAACAGTTGTTCGTAGCTAAGTTCCTTTACCTTTCCTTTTTCTTTGTAGGTGGCGCCGGAAACGCCCGCCATTACAATGTTCCGGGCATTCCAGGATACTTTGTACTGCCAGGGATTATCGTTGCTGTCGGGGGAGATAAGGCCCCCGCAGTAGGATTTAAAGGAGAAGATCTGTCCGCCTTTCTTTTCGATGGAATGAATGAGTTTCATGGCCGACATGTGATCGATACCCGGGTCTAATCCCATTTCATACATGAAGAGTAACCCGGCTTTTTCAATTTCGGGTTGCAGTTGCCGTACTTCTTCGTCGATATAAGAGGCGGTGAGGAGGTTCTTTTTTTCAGTAAGACAATCTTTGGCCACTAAAATGTGCAGGGTAGCGGGTAGCAGGGAGATGACGAGATCGGTATCCCGGATGAGTTGTTGTCTGGCCGCGCTGTCTTTAATATCGAGTGCGGCGGGGGTAGCATAATATGATTTTCCTGTTTTGGATTTGATGAGCGAAAGATCGTGATCGGCTACAGTGATATGCCATTTTTGCCTCGGTGCATTTGCCAACAGATAGTCGATCAAACTGGTGGCCGATTTACCGGCTCCAAACAACAGTATGTTCTTCATAGTCTTCTTTAGAAAAATGATTAAGAATCAGGGGAATAACAGCACTTTTTATACTAATGTTCGAATTTTTAAGCAAATTCGGATTTGTTCTTATTATATATATGTTTTCCGTTGATTCGAACAATTGATTATCAGCCTCTTAGAAACAAATACTTTGCCAATATTTATATTCTAATATATTAATGTGTCTTAACATATTGCAATTAAATCAAAATCAGGGTTGTTTTACTATAACACAAATGCTATATAAATGGTTGTCATTCATTGTGTAAATCAATCATATATCGATATTGCAATATAAGCGTTAATCCCTATGGCGTTTTTTATTCACATTCTTTGATTTTTAGGCCGGAATAAGGGCTGAAATGGCTATATTTGCCTTTATCTGTTTTACGCAGAAAAAACTGTAAATCAACACACAAAATGACAGAGCATACGGAAAATCATCAGGAAGGGAGAATTGTCCAGATAAATATCGAGGAGCAAATGAAAACGGCCTACATAGATTATTCTATGTCCGTGATCGTGGGCCGTGCCTTGCCCGATGTGAGAGATGGTCTGAAGCCTGTGCACAGGCGTGTTTTATTCGGAATGAATGAACTCGGCAACCACAGTAACAAGGCCTACAAGAAATCAGCGCGTATTGTGGGTGAGGTAATGGGTAAATATCACCCGCACGGTGATGCTTCCATTTATGACACCATTGTACGACTGGCGCAACCCTGGAGCATGCGTTATCCCATGGTGGACGGACAGGGTAACTTCGGTTCGGTAGATGGCGATATGCCGGCTGCCATGCGTTACACGGAGATCCGCCTGCAGAAGATCGCAGAAGCCATGCTGGAAGACATTGAAAAGGAAACGGTGGACTTTACCAACAACTTCGATGACACGCTCGAAGAACCGACGGTACTGCCTACCCGCATTCCCAACCTGCTGGTGAATGGCGCTTCCGGTATCGCCGTGGGGATGGCCACCAACATTATGCCCCACAACCTCAGCGAAGTAGTGGATGGCGCTATCGCTTACATCGAAAACAAAGAGATCACTATAGAAGAGCTGATCAAACACATTAAAGCACCGGATTTCCCAACAGGGGGTGTTATTTATGGTTTTGAAGGCGTTAAACAGGGTTTTGAAACCGGCAGGGGCAGAGTAGTGGTAAGAGGCAAAATTACCTCCGAAACCGCTAAAAACGGCCGTGAAAAACTGGTGATCTATGAACTGCCTTACCAGATCAACAAGGCAGTACTGCACCAGAAAATTGCACAGCTGGTAAATGATAAGATTATTGAAGGCATCTCCGATGTACGTGACGAAAGTGACCGTGAAGGTATGCGCCTGGTAATTGATCTGAAAAGAGAAGCGATCTCCAATGTGATCATCAACCAGTTATTTAAATATTCCGAACTGCAAACATCTTACGGCATCAACAACGTGGCACTGGTAAAAGGCCGTCCGCGTATCCTGAACCTGAAAGATATGATCGGGGAATTCATCGACTTCCGTCATGAAGTAGTGGTGAGAAGAACCCGCTTTGACCTGCGTAAGGCAGAAGAAAAAGCGCATATCCTTGCCGGTTACCTGATCGCACTGGATCACCTGGACCAGGTGATTGCACTGATCCGCGCCGCCGCTACGCCTGATATTGCGAAAGAAGGGCTGATGACAGAATTCGGATTGTCTGAGTTACAGTCGAAGGCTATACTGGAACTGCGTTTACAACGTCTGACCGGTATGGAACGCGATAAGATCCGCGCTGAATACGACGACATCATGAAACTGATCACTTACCTGAAAGAAGTATTGGCTGATGAATCTTTACGTATGAAGATCATCCGCGAAGAACTGGAAGAAGTGAAGAAGAAATTCGGCGACGAACGTAAGACAGAAATCCAGTACCTCGCCAGCGAAATGAGGATAGAAGATATCATCGCAGAAGAAGATGTGGTGATCACCATTTCCCACCTCGGATATATCAAGCGTACTTCTGCCTACGATTACCGTCAGCAGAAACGCGGAGGCCGTGGCGCCATCGGCGGTAAAACCCGTGATGAAGATTATATCGAGCACCTGTTTGTGGCTTCTACACACCATACCATGCTGTTTTTCACGGAAAAAGGCCGCTGCTACTGGCTGAAGGTCTATGAAATTCCGGACGGGGAAAAGAGCGGTAAAGGACGTGCCATTCAGAACATGATCCAGCTCCCGGTTGATGATAAGATCCGCGCTATCATCGATATTAAAGACCTGAGTGATAAAGATTTTATCAATAACCATTATATTGTACTTTGTACCAAGAAGGGTATCATCAAGAAGACGATGGTGGAAGAGTTCTCCCGTCCGCGTCAGAACGGTGTGAATGCCATTACCATCAATGAAGGCGATGAACTGCTGGAAGCCAAACTGACTACCGGTGACAGCCAGATCATGATGGCCATCCAGAGCGGTCGCGCTATCAGGTTCCCTGAAGCTACGGTACGCGACACCGGTCGTGGCGCCATCGGCGTAAGAGGAATTGAGGTAGACAGCGACAACGACGAGGTGGTTGGTATGGTTTGTGTTAATAAGGAAGATGAACAGAAAACCATCCTGGTGGTTTCTGAGAAAGGATTCGGTAAACGTACCAACATCGAGGAATACCGTATCACCAACCGTGGTGGTAAAGGTGTGAAAACCATTAACATCACAGAAAAAACCGGTAACCTGATAGCTGTACTTGATGTTACGGAGAAACATGACCTGATGATCACCTGTAAGTCCGGTATCACCATCCGCATGGCCGTTGCAGATATCCGCGAAGCCGGCCGCGCCACACAGGGTGTACGCCTGATCCGCCTGGATGACAACGACGAAATTGCAGCTGTAGCACGACTGGATGAACAGGAAGAAGAAGTAATACTACTGGAAGAAGGCGAAGAAGGTAGCGAAACGCCCGCTGTAGCAAGTGATGAAACACCTGAAGCAGGTGAAAATGACAATACACCGGAAGGAACCGACGGTGAAGCTACTGACACTACAGAAGAATAAATAAAATTATAACCGGTAACAGGTCCTTAACCCGGTCTGTTACCGGTTTCTGATAAAAAAAATACAGCCAGCTTTTAGTGGTAACTATACTACTGGTTGTATTACTATTTATTGGAGCACCATACTCTTATTGTAATCAGCAACTAAAAAAACAAAAGCATGAAAAAATTATTGGTATCTCTTCTCTTTTGCACGGCCGGTGTATCGGTTATGGCACAACGGGCAAAAGTTAGCAGTGCGGATGAGAACCTGAAGAAGCAAGATCTGGAAAAAGCCAAAGCGGATATTGACGCAGCATTACAGAATGAAAAGACCAAGAACGACGCTAAAACATGGCTGGTAGATGGTAAGATCCTGGAAGCTATGGGCACCAAGCAGAAAAGCGCTGCACTGGCAACAGAAGCTTTTGCCGCCTTCAAAAAAGCATTGGAGATAGATCCTAAAATGAAAGAAGCCGTGCTGGAAATGAACCAGCCGTTGTTCAATGTATACGCTACTATTGCCAACGCCGGCTATGCTAACCTGAATGAACAGAAATGGGATTCCTCCCTGTATAACTTCAAACAGGCTTTTGAAGTAGCTGACTTCTACAACAGTAAAAACCTTGGTGGCTCTATTCCTGCAGATACTGCCCTCACTTTCTACGTTGGTTACGCTGCCAACCAGGCCGGTAAAAAAGATGATGCTTTTACCTACCTGAAAAAAGCAGCCGATCTGCAATTCAAAGGAGAACCTGCTCTCTATGTAATCCTGGGTCAGCTGTATGAAGAAAAAGGCGACCAGGCAAACTGGCTGAAAACAATCGAACAGGCTAAAGTTTTATTCCCTAAGGATAAACGCTTTAACGATATGGAAATGGCTTTCTACAGCAAAACAGGTAAAACCAACGAATTACTGACGATGCTGGAAAAGAAAATCGCCGACAATCCAACCGACCAGGCAGCTGTACTGGATTACGCTATCCGCGTAGATAACCTGGCTAATCCCCGCGATGATAAAGGCGGTGATGCTCCTAAACCAGCTAACTACGAAGAACTGATAGGTAAAGCAGAAACAGCTTATAAGAAAGCGATCGAAATGAATCCTGCCGATGCTACCGCTAACTTCCAGCTGGGTGCTCTGTACTTTAACCGCGCAGTTGTTTTCAACAAAGAACTGAATGGCCTGGACAGCAAACAGCAAACTTCTCCTAAAGCAAAAGAATTACAGGGAAAAGTAGAAGGACTGATGGGTCAGGCACTGCCTTTCTTCGAGAAAGCTGATGCCGGCTTCACCGCTAAAGCCAGCAGCCTCGATGCAAGCGACAAACAAACTTACGAAAGCTGCCTCTATGCACTGCAGAAGATCTACGCGATCAAAAACAACACTGCAAAAGTAGAAGAAGTGAAAAAGAAACTGGACGGTTTAGGTGCTAAACAATAAACCGCGTATTGATATTCTTGGAAAGAGTCCGCCTGACAGCGGACTCTTTTTTTTGCTTGTGCGGATTTTGTCTTTCTCGCTGATTACGCTGATTATACTGATTAGTTTGATTTTTACTTTTGGATTTTATAAAGAATTAAGGGAGATAGAAGCGGATATATTCGCTTTTATCCCCCTTAAATAGTATTATAAGAAAATCTAAAAAATCAAAGAAAAATCCAAAAGTAAAAATCAAACTAATCAGCGTAATCAGCGAGAAAGACAACCTCCGCAAAAAATCCCGCAAGCCGGAAAGACTTGCGGGACAATTAACTCAAACGCTGTATGTACTCGTTATGCTTTTTTAGCAGCAGGAGCAGCTTTCTTTGCATGTTCGTGTTTAGCGGCTTTCTTAGTAGTGTCAGCAGCTGGTTTTGCTTCAGCTTTTGCTTCAGTTTTAGCAGCTTTCTTTGCAGGTTTAGCAGCTGGTGCTTGTGCGAAAGATGCAGCAGAAATGCTCATTACTACTACAGCGGCGATCAGGCTTTTTTTCATGATATTGTCTTTTTAAAATGATTAGATGAAGAATGTTTTGTTATAGTTTCTGTAGTAAAATTACATCAGCAAAGGCGGTGTTGACGGGATGTTTCGGTGAACAGGGAATTACTGTCGTTGAACAGGGGAAAATGTACGGTAATATACAACAGGGAGTTATAACAGGATGTGGATGGCCTCCTGTACAGCCTGTATACACAGGTGTTTCAGGGTATTGAACTGGCTGGCAACCGTACCGGGATGGTAGTTGTTTTCCTGTAGTTTTTCCAGTGGTTCCAGGATAGGATAGAGGTGATCCTGCAAACCGATAAATGAAACGGTTGTTTTCAGGTTATGCGCGGTAGCGCGTATAGCTGCAATGTCTTCGGCTATCACTGCCTGTTTCAGCAACGATAGTTCTTCCGGCAACTGTGCAATGAACTGCTCCAGCATTGTTTTTTCAAATTCGGTATTACCTTTGGAAAGATCATGGAGATAATTCAGGTTGATGAGATGCTGGGCGCCATTTTCATTTGACAGGTGATAAACAGCCGGCAGTTCACGGGGCGGCAGTTTACCAATGTATACCTGGATCATTCTGTAGAGGTCCTCTTCAATAATAGGCTTGGAGATATACTCGTTCATACCCATTTGCAGGCATTTTTCGCGCTCTCCGGTCATAGCATGGGCTGTCATGGCTATTACGGGGATAGTGGAGTGCAGCTCGTGCCGGATGGCCTGTACAGCGGTGTAGCCATCCATTTCAGGCATTTGAATATCCATCAGCACCAGGTCGTAGTGCTGCCGGTCCAACGCCTGCAACACTTCCTTGCCATTGTTTACAATTTTATACTGCAACTGCCAACTGCCCAGCAAATGACGAAGCAGGTTCTGGTTCATCTTATTGTCTTCTGCCACCAGCAGCCGTACATCCGGATGAAGGGGCAGTTGGTCGTTCTCTGTAAAATAATGATGCCCCTCTTCTGATAATGATTCTCCCAATGTGTAGGGGAGTTCTACTTTAAATGTAGCGCCTTCACCGGGTTTGCTCTCCACTGAAATAAAACCATTCTGTAATTCTATCAGTTGTTTTACGATGGCCAGTCCCAACCCCGTTCCGCCAAACTTGCGGGTGGTAGCAGCTTCCGCCTGGTGAAAGCGGTCGAAGATACTTTGTTGCATGGAAGGGTCAATACCTATACCGGTATCACTAACGGTGAATAATATACGAACCGCATTTTCTTCTGCCCATACTTTTGCCACATGTATGCGTACTTCACCCTCACTGGTAAATTTAACAGCGTTGCTGGTGAGGTTCACCAACACCTGTGTCAGCCGCATTACATCTCCATATAAAATATCCGGTACATCTTCCTCAATGGTCACAGCCAGCTGAAGTTGTTTCTCTTCGGCTTTGGGTCTGAACATGGTATTTACACCATGGAGCACGCTGCGCAGGCTAAAAGAGGTGGCTTCTATGCGCATCATCCCGGATTCTATTTTGGAAATATCCAGGATATCGTTGATGATTTCCAGTAAACTCTGGCCGGCGCTGTCTATGGCGCCTACATATTCTTTGGATTTATCGTTGAGCGGCTGGGCTTTGAGCAGGTTGGTGAAGCCCAGCACCGCATTCATGGGCGTTCGTATTTCATGGCTCATATTGGCCAGGAACTGGTCTTTTATGGTCGCCAGTTTTTTCTCCTGTCGCTGGGATTCATCCAGCGCTTCAATGAGTTGCTCTTGCCGGTGGATCCGGCTGGTGATATATAAGAATGCCAGCAGGCTCATTAAACAGGCAAAAAATACCAGCACGGTACCCCAGCGCTGCGCTTTTTGCCCGCTGCTGTCTATCAGGTGGGTGGTGCGGTTCACCTCCGATTGCCGGGTGGTGTCCAGTTGCCGCAAAATGCCGTTGATGGCCTCGCCCAGCCGCCTTCCTTTCTGGTTGTTAATTAATTTTTCAGCCGCCCATTTACCCTGACTGTAAAAAGTATCCAGTACCATGAGGTTAAAGGCATTCTTTTCATCTACCAGGTAGTTGAGCTGGGTGAGTAACTTTTCTGTGCTGTCGTTTCTGATAATTTTATTGATCTCTTTGAGATCTGCCTTAATAATGGCTATTTCGGCTTCGATGCCGGTAATATGAATGGTGTCCTGGGAAATCACTGCGCCGCGTACCTTGCTGTCGGTTTTTGCCATATTGGTTTGCAGCTTCTGGAGTTCGTTCTTTACATTAAGCTCCTGTAACAGCTGCTCATTGCCTTTGATCAGCTTATGGATATTGTTTGCGGAGTTGAATTGCAGCACAACAAATAATATCATTCCGGTAATGAACAGGCCGAGGAGGTAATATTTGATTCTTTTAGGCTGCATGACAGTTTAGTACATATAAAACGCTGATATAGGAAAGCCGGTTCAATAAAAGTAGCAATTTTATTGCTCCTTCCTTCAGATAATTAGCCTCAGCGTAATAATTCGCTGAGGCTAATTATGTTGACAAAGGACTATGATTATTTCGCTTTTGGTGCAGCCGGAGCAGCAGCAGGTTTTGCTGTATGATGATGCTTCGCATGTGTTTTGTGAGCAGGCGCCTTTGCAGCCGCTTCTTTTTTTGTTTCTTTTTTAGGCGCAGTGGTCTGTGCAAAAGATGATGCACTCATAAACAACATAGCTGCGGCGATTACAATACCAAACTTTTTCATGGCTGTATATTTTATTTAGTGATCAATTGTTTGACGACCTAAAGGTACATCCGCCAGAAAAGTGATGGTAATACTAATGGCCCAACAGGCAGCAGCTGTCGGTCAAAAAGGGGAAAGTGTCGTTGAGTTACAGGAGGTTCAGTTTATTATTCAATGCAGAACGGTAGGCATCTGCTACAGGAATCGCGTTTTTATTAATAATGATGGTGCCATCTTCAATAGATTCAATTTTGTCGAGCGCCACGATATAGGAGCGGTGCACACGCATGAATTTAGCAGCCGGCAGTTTTTCCTCCAGTGCTTTCAGCGTAGTATGGATGGCGTGGAATTTCTGCGGGGTATTTAACTTTACGTAGTCGCCCATTGCTTCCAGGAAAAGGATATCTTCTGTTTTTATTCTCTTCAGGATGCCATTATCACGTATAAACACAAACTCGGTATCGGATACCTGTAGTTCGCGGTGATCGCTGTCGGTGATTTCACGGGCCTTTTCAATGGCCTGGATAAAGCGGGCAGGCTGTACGGGCTTAATCAGGTAGTCGGCCACATTCAGCTCAAACGCTTCTACTGCATAGTCCTTTTTTACCGTGGTAAAGATGATCACCGGGCGTTTCTTTCCCAGGTTGCGGGTAAGCTCCAGTCCACTCATACCGGGCATTTCTATATCCAGTAACAGCAGATCTATCTTTTCTTTCTGTAAAAAATTATATGCTTCCATAGCACTGCTGCACTCACCTGCCACATGCAATTGTTCCACATGACTGGCTAATTGCTTCATGGCGGTACGCGCCAACTTATTATCGTCTACGATCAGGCAATTCATGCGGCTAATTTAAGTACAAATCGTAATATAAAATCATCTCAGCCGCAACTGCGATGCAGTTTTTTCCAGTGGCGTTTTGAGTTTAATTTTTACATTTGTAAAGATGAAGTGGTTACTTTACATACTAAGCTGTTATATCCTGCTGCTGTCGTGCATTCCCTGCAACGACTACCAGCCGGGAAACCATAGCGCAGTTGTACAACTCGCCACTTCCCACGACCATGAAACACAACCGGACTACTGCTCGCCATTGTGCGTATGCAGTTGCTGTAATATACAGGCTACTCCCGGTGTGGCCGTCACGGTTTATTTTATGGCGCAACGGATCAGTATAGATTACCCCGTGTTGCCCGTTAACCCGCTTCCTTCCTTATCAGATAATATCTGGCAGCCCCCACAGCTGGTTTAATCCGTTTACAGATGTTTTTGCTATGAGCATATCCATGCCTTTACCGGCGTAGATAAGGCTATGGTACGTCATTTTATTACTTATTGAATCAATCATGCTGGATAAGATCATTCGTTTCTCTGTGAGGAACAAATTAATGATAGGGATATTTACGTGTGCCCTGGCGGCATTTGGCGTATATTCCCTGTTACGTTTACCGGTAGATGCCGTACCGGATATCACCAATAACCAGGTGCAGGTGATCACACAATCGCCTTCCCTCGCAGCCCAGGAAGTGGAAAGGCTTATTACCTTTCCTGTTGAACAAACGATGGCGGTAATACCGGAACTGGCGGAAATACGCTCTATTTCCAGGTTTGGACTGTCGGTTGTAACCATTGTATTTCATGATAATGTAGATATTTACTGGGCCCGCCAACAGGTAAATGAAAAGCTGGGCGAGGCGAGAACCAGTATTCCTCCGGGTATTGGCACCCCGGAAATGTCGCCCATTTCCAGCGGATTGGGGGAAGTATACCAATATGTACTGCATCCCCGGAAAGGGTATGAAGAAAAGTTTGATGCGCGTGAATTGCGTACTATACAAGACTGGTATGTAAGGCGACAACTGCTGGGAACACCCGGCGTAGCCGAAGTAAACAGTTTTGGCGGATTGCTGAAGCAATACCAGGTTACGCTCAAGCCCGACCAACTCCGCAGCTATCACCTGAGCATCGCCGACGTGTTCAACGCTATGGAAAGGAACAACCAGAACACCGGCGGCGCTTATATCGACAAGAAACCCAATGCTTACTTTATCCGAAGCGAAGGGCTGATCAGCAGTTTGGCGGATATAGAAAAGATAGCGGTGAAGAATACGCCTGACGGATTGCCCATATTGATCAGGGATATCGCCACCGTGCAATTAGGAGATGCCGTACGTTATGGTGCGCTTACCCGCAATGCAAATGGGGAGGCCGTTGGTGGCATTGTGATGATGCTGAAGGGGAAGAACTCCAGCGAGGTAGTGAAAACAGTGAAAGCAAGGATTGAACAGATACAGAAAACGCTGCCGCCCGGCGTGGTAATAGAACCGTTCCTGGATCGCAGCGAATTTGTAGGCAGAGCCGTAGGCACTGTACAAAAGAACCTGGTAGAAGGGGCGCTCATTGTCATATTCGTACTGGTACTATTCCTCGGAAACCTCCGTGCAGGGCTGATTGTAGCCTCTGTGATCCCGTTATCGATGTTGTTTGCCATTTCCCTGATGTACCTCTTCGGGGTATCAGGTAACCTGATGAGCCTCGGCGCTATCGACTTCGGACTGATTGTAGATGGTGCAGTGATTATAGTGGAGGCGACCTTACACCACCTTGCCGGCAGGAATAAAACCGGTCAGCTGGTACGTTTATCACAGCAGGAAATGGATACTGAAGTATTTGATGCTGCCAGCAAGATCCGCAGTACTGCTGCTTTTGGTGAAATCATTATTCTCATTGTATACCTGCCCATACTCGCTTTAACCGGCATCGAGGGCAAGATGTTCCGGCCGATGGCGCAAACTGTTTCCTTTGCCATTCTCGGCGCTTTCATCCTGTCGCTCACCTATGTGCCGATGATGTCCGCGCTGATGCTGAGTAAAAATCTCGATAATAAAGTCACGGTAGCCGACCGGCTTATGCGCTTCTTTCAGCGTATATACGATCCCGTTATACGCGGCGCATTACGCGCAAAGGCGGTGGTCACGGGAGCGGCTATACTGCTTTTTGTGATCGCATTATTTTTATTTGGTAAGATGGGAGGAGAATTTATTCCTACCCTGGAAGAGGGGGATTTTGCCGTGGAAACAAGGCTGCTCACCGGTAGTTCCCTGTCCGAAACCATCGACAAGGTAAGCCTGGCCTCAGGGATATTAATGAAACAATTCCCTGAAGTGAAAGAAGTGATCGGCAAAATAGGCGCTGCTGAAATTCCTACCGACCCAATGCCGATGGAGGCCTGTGATCTCACCATTTTACTGAAGCCCAGGAAAGAATGGACCAGCGCCCGCAACCGGGAAGAACTGGCCAACAAAATGCAGGAAGCCCTGGAGGCGATACCAGGCGTGAGTTTTGGCTTTTCGCAGCCTATCCAGTTACGGTTCAATGAACTGATTTCAGGTGTGCGCCAGGACGTAGGGATTAAGATCTTTGGGGAAGATCTCGCTACGCTGGCTTCACTGGCCGACAAGATAGGTCGTATTGTAAGCCGCACTCCCGGCGCCAAAGATCTGTACGTGGAGCAAACCGGCGGGCTGCCACAGATAGTGGTAACAGCCAACAGGGACAAAATAGCCCGCTACGGACTTGACATTGCCACCATTAATCAAACCATCAACACTGCTTTCGCCGGCCAGAGCGCCGGACTGGTATATGAGGGGGAGAAGCGTTTCGACCTGGTACTGCGGCTGGACCAGCAAAGCCGGCAGCAGCTGGCAGATGTGCAAAACCTGTACATCACCACGCCATCCGGAAACCAGGTGCCGCTACAGGAAGTGGCGGAAGTAAAAATGACGACGGGCCCCAACCAGGTGCAAAGAGAAGATGCTAAAAGACGCACTATCGTTGGCTTTAATGTGCGGGGCCGCGATATTTCAAGCGTGGTAGCCGATATTGAATCCGCCATTGGCAAAGAAGTAAAACTTCCCGCGGGTTATTTTATCCGGTACGGCGGACAGTTTGAAAATCTGAAAGAAGCCAACCGGCGTTTAGCCGTTGCCGTACCTGTAGCATTGCTGCTGATTTTTGGGTTGCTCTATTTTACTTTTCACTCTGTAAAACAATCGCTGCTCATATTTACCGCTATCCCCATGTCGGCCATAGGAGGCGTTTTTGCGCTCCTGTTGCGTGGTTTGCCCTTCAGTATTTCCGCCGGCGTAGGATTCATCGCGCTTTTTGGTGTGGCGGTATTAAATGGTATTGTGCTGATAGGGGAGTTCAACCGGCTAAAGGAATCCGGTTTGCAGGACCTTAACAGTGTGGTACTAAATGGAACCGCTACACGATTACGGCCGGTACTGATGACCGCCTTTGTGGCATCTCTCGGCTTTTTGCCGATGGCCCTGGCCACCAGCGCAGGAGCGGAAGTGCAACGTCCGCTGGCTACCGTGGTAATAGGAGGGTTGATTACTTCTACCTTACTGACCCTCCTGGTGTTACCGTGTTTATACATCTATTTGGAGAAAGGTTTTTCAAAACATACATTATGAAGATCTGGATATTAGCAGGCCTGCTGTTGCCTGCAATAGTTACTGCACAGTCGCAGGTACTCACACTGGAAACAGCTGTACAGCTGGCCTTGCAGCAAAACAAAGGGCTGAAATCTGCCGATGCATCCATCGGTTACTACCGTAAAATGACAGGCACCAGCGGGGAAATCCCGAAGACAGATGTGAACCTGCAGTACGGTCAAACAAACAGTTATGTTTCCAATGATAACAACTACAGTGTTACGCAAACCATTCCTTTCCCAACCGTATTCAGCGCCAGGAAGGAACTGAATCATGCGCAGGTGGACAAAGCAGTTTGGCAGAAAGCGGTTACGCAGAATGAACTGGTGTACCAGGTGAAACAGGTGTACATACAGCTGCTGTACCTGCAGGAGGTGAAAGCCCTGATACTCCGGCAGGATAGTATCTTCACCAGGTTTGCCCGCAGTGCAGACCTGCGGTACCGTACCGGTGAAAGCCGGATGCTGGAAAAAATCGTAGCCGAAGGACGGCTCAACGAAGTAAAGAACGCCCTGCGTCAAAACGAGGCTGATCTTAAAATTTATACCGCCAGGTTACAGGCATTATTGGGTACCAACAAGCCCGTTACAATAACGGAAACGGCTATACCGGATGCAGCACTTTCCCTTGTGGGTGATTCCGCCGCCATAGTGACCAATCCGCAACTGCAATACCTGAAGCAGCAGGTAGCCGTTGCGGAAAAGCAAAAGAAGCTGTTGAAAGCCGCGATACTGCCGGATATCATGGTGGGTTACTTTAACCAGTCGTTCATCGGCACTCCGTTGAATGCTTCGGGCACCCCGCTGGCTACCAACAGCAACCGCTTCCAGGGGCTCCAGGTAGGACTGGCGCTGCCCATTTGGATAGGACCTCTCAAAGCAAAAGTACGGGCGGAGGAAAAGCAGCAGCAGGCGGCCAGTTTACAGTTTGATAATAACCTGATACAACTGCAATCCCAATATGAGCAGGCGGTACAGCAGTTTATCAAAAACAGGAACAGCCTGGAGTTTTATGAAAGCACTTCACTGCCAAACGTAGAGCTGCTGCTGAAGCAATCTGAAAAATCCTACAGCAGCGGAGACATTGGCTACGCTGAATATTTTCTTAACCTGGAACATGGGCTTACGGCACGGCAGGGATACCTGCTGGCGCGCAATGAAGTAAAACAGGCAGAATTATACATGGCTTATCTGGCCGGCCAGCAGTAAGCTGTGTTCCGCCGGTCATCAACAAAAAAAAATCATTATGCGATTATTCAAAAAACATATAGCCTTTACCGTTATCAGCAGCATTTTGCTTGTTTCCTGCGGCAATAAACAAACACCAGCTACTGCAGATGTGCATGATCATGAAGAGGAACCTGGTGTTGTAGAGCTGACTCCCGCACAATTTAAAACAGCAGGTATTACTTATGGTAAACCAGAGAACCGGCAGATCAGTGGCGCCGTGAAAGTAAATGGCTTGCTGGATGTACCGCCGCAGCAACAGGTAAGCATTTCGGTACCAATGGGTGGATTTATAAAGCAAACCAGTTTATTACAGGGAATGCCGGTGAAGCAGGGGCAGGTAATTGCTGTACTGGAAAACCTCGACTACATCCAGTTGCAACAGGATTACCTGGAAGTAAGCAGCCAGCTTGAGTATGCAACAAAGGAACACGACCGCCAGCAGGAGTTGGCCAAAGAAAATGTAAACGCCCTGAAAACGCTGCAACAAGCCAAAGCCAGCTGGCAAACCCTGCAGGCCAAAGAGAGTGGACTCAGGCAAAAACTGTCGGTGCTGAATATTAACCTCCCTGCCCTGCAAAAAGGAACCATTCAGCGTACGGTTAATATATATGCGCCTATCAGTGGCTATGTAACACAGGTGAACGTTAACCTGGGCCAGTTTGTAACGCCTGCGGATATCCTTTTCCGCATTGTGAATACGGAACATCTGCATGCGGAGCTGACGGTGTTTGAAAAAGATGTGCCCCGGTTAAAGATCGGTCAGCTGGTACGTTTCACGCTGGCTAATGAAACTAAGCCGCGTACCGCTACTGTTCACCTGATTGGCCGTGAAATCAGTCCCCAACGTACGGTAAGGGTGCATTGCCACCTGGAGGAAGAAGATACACAGTTGCTGCCAGGTACTTATCTCCAAGCCATGATTGAAACCGGCGCCGCTGCCGTAAAGGCGCTGCCTGATGCCGCCCTTGTGGATTTCGACAACAAAGCGTACGTGTTCGTAAAAAAACCGGGAACAGACAGCACCTTTCATTTCAATATGCTGGAGGTTAAAAAAGGAAACAGTGAACTGGGCTATACCGAAGTAGTTTTCCCGGAAGAGGCGCCGGACGGGGATGTGGTGATAACAGGCGCCTATGATCTGCTGGCTAAGTTGAAAAACAGCGGAGAACATGAAGGGCATTAGGCAGTGATCCGTTTTATTAATTTAAATAATTTCATATATTTGAAATTATTAATTGATGAGAAAATGAACTATTTGAGATGGTCCGTTCTTTTAGGGGCTTTACTGATCAGCAGTTTCGCCATAGCCCAGGTACCAGTCGTAACACTGGGACCGGACTTCGCCGAGCCGGGAGATGGCTGGGATAAACTGCTGCAATTAAGGAATGGTAACACGGTGTACCTGCATTTCTCCAAAAAGGACGGGCTACTGGTAAATATTTACGACACCGCCCGGGCCCTGAAAGTAGCTGATACAGTACATGCCAGTCAATGGAATGCGGCAGACCTGGAGTCTACTGAAATAGATGGCATCTTTGAAATAAACGGTCAGCCGGTACTTTTTTTACAACAACTGGTAAAATATAATCCCGTGATGTACCGTCTGATACTGGATGGTGAAACAGGGAAACTGCTCCGGGAAGATAAACTGGGAGAGCTGCCCAGCGTACAGCACCGCAGCGTATTTGTAGATGATAATCTCGCTTCTCATGATATGTATGTAGAGAAAGATGTCAACAGCGATTACTATGCTGTGGCTTTATTTTCAGGGGGGCCGGTTCAGAAAAATGACAGTGTTCGCGAACGTATCCGGGTCATGCATTTTTCACCGGGGCATGAACTAATTAACAGTGGCTTGTTTTACATGTCCGACTCTTCGTATAGCTATTTCAGTTATATCGATATGGCAGTGAAAGGAAAGGAAAAAGTGTACATGGGCACAGTGGGCTTTAACGCCAAACGAAAAGACGGCGACGCAGGAGCAAAGGTGCTCTTCTCCATGTTATCGCCCGATTCGGCTACCTTTGCACACGAGGTGCTGGATTATACTGCCGGCTTTGGAAATGTTGGTGGAGAAATCCAGGTGGCTGCTTCACAGCTGCGGATGCTGCTTTATGTGTCTCCCCAACAAAAAGACGGGTATTCCGGCATCATCATGAACACTTTCCGGGAATCTACCGGTAAGCTGAAGAAACATGTGCAGCTGTCGTTTCCGGAGCTCTCCCGTAATGTGCAGCAGAATCTCAACTACAAAGAAGAATACAAAGGCACACCACAACGGATACACCTGAACGAAGACGGAAGCAGCACGTTGTTGATGGAAAGTTTCTCGTTTTTTAAACAAGGTAACTCACAGCTGAATAAATTACACACGAATCTGGGAGATATCGGGATTGCTTTACTGGATACGGCGGGAAGGGAAAACTCCACACTGGCCGTTTCAAAATACCAGGTGATCACCGGTGTTTGTGAGCCTTTCCAGTTGCAGCGTCGCAGTAAAAGTGAGTGGGTGTTCCGCAATAAAATCGCCGCATTGAATACCAACACCTGGTTGTCGTACGACTATATCCCTTCGCCGGATGTATCGTTTGTACTTTTCAATGACTATCTCCAATACCTCGACACCGGCGGACAGGACAAAGTTCGTAAACCCCTGAAATACGCGGCAGACGCGAATTTTGTCTGCTACCGTTTTTATAAAGGAAAGATGGACCGGTTGTTTCTTTTCGGTGCGCCGGAAGTAACAAAAGGATATGCCTGTATGATGGGCGCAGCAGATTATAATGCACAAACACGCACATATGCTACGGTACTGATTTCGCGCAAGGGCCTGGAGAAAAAAGCAAATATTGCGTGGATAAAGTTTTAGTTGCAGTCTTTAGGTTTGTTCAAAGACTGGTCCATCCTTCAGAAATGACTCCCGTCCGGAATTGGTTAACCGCGTTGTGCGCCAACCTTGTTGGCTCAGGTAAACGGTAGCCTTTTATGCACTGCATAAGGGTCTCCGCACTGCCCGGAATATCTGTCAGATGGCCGGGTGACACGAAAATAGGCGCCACATTGGTTTTACTCCGCAGTACATAGCCCAGTTGTTGGCCCTGTTTATCCGTTAACGGGGTCCGGCTGCCCCTCTCCATACCAGGTTCTTCATAAATACCAAACAGCTTTTTCTTGGCGCTGCCAATGGTGGGCTGTTGTGTAAGCACTCCAAAATGACTGGCGATACCCATACGGCGCGGATGCGCAATACCATGACCATCCACCACCAGTATATCCGGTTTTACGGGCAGTTGCGCCCAGGCATCCAGCAGGGCGGGAACTTCCCGGAAGGCGAGGAAACCGGGAACATAAGGGAACAATACTTCTTTTTTTACAAGACTGTAGCCAACCGGCTTTAGCGATGGAAATTCCATCATTACAATACCAGCGTATACAGTAGTACTGAATTTATTGAAAGAAATATCTGCTCCGGCCACATAGTTTATAGGGCCGTTGTACGGTGTTATTTTTACGGAGTCACGTAATTCCTTTTGTATAACAGTGGCTTCCGGAACGGTGAGTTCATTGTAATTGATCATGGATTCCGTTATTTGATCTGCTCAGAAAAGGGTTAACTGGTCGCCGCCTTTGGGTGCAGGAGGTTTTACTGCTTTCCCGAAAACGGTTCTGCCACCATATTTCCACGAATCGCGGCGTTCCTGTTCTATCACGTTCTCAAAATTGCTGTTCGGTTCAAAATCTTTTTCAATCTGCAGGGAAAGCGCCGACAGCTTTTTGATGGCATCCTTCTTATCCGATTCCCCGATCTTAGCTTTGTGCAGCGCTTCTTTCAGGGTATGAATGGTTTCATCATAAATGCGAGTGGGCACCGGGAAAGGGTGACCATCCTTTCCGCCGTGTGCAAACGAAAAGCGGGCGGGATCCTCAAACCGGGAAGGGGTGCCATGAATCACTTCACTCACCAGTGTAAGCGATTGCAGCGTTCTTGGGCCTACGCCTTCGAGCATCAGGAGGGTTTCAAAATCCGCAGGGTTGGTATCATGCGCCAGGGCGAGCACGCTTCCCAGCCTTTTCAGGTTCACGTTTTCCGCTCTCACATCATGATGGGAGGGCATCACAAGATTACGTATTTCGGGCAGCAGGTGCACCGGTTTTTCTTTTGTAAGCTGAAGGATGCCGCTTTTGGTAGCACCGGCCTGTAAGTCGGTGAGATTGAGGATTCTGCCCTGGTTGCGCCCATAAATAAAAGTATGCGGCGCTTCTGTATACGACTGAAAGGCGGACGAATGCCAGTGGTAACGACGGGCCATACTGCTGGCATCATTCATTCCCTGTTGCACCACCGCCCATTCGCCGTCATCTGATAAAATGAAGGAATGCAGATATAGCTGGAAGCCATCCTGAACAGCGGTATTATCTACTTTGGCGGTGAGCTTGCTGCTGTACACGAGCTGGTCGCCGGGTAAGCCGGTTTTGTTGGCAATGGCGGTGAGTTCAGCAGGTGTTTGTTTACTGTAGCGGCCTTTGCCACCGCAGATATAGATACCCAGTTCAGCAGAACGGGGATTGATCGCTTTTTTCAGCGCGCCCATTACGCTGGTGGTAATTCCTGATGAATGCCAGTCCATGCCCAGCACGCAGCCCAGCGCCTGGAACCAGCAGGGATCACTGAGCCGTTTAATCACTTCTCCTTTACCGTAATCGGTTACAATAGCCTCTACAATAGCGCCGCCCAGAAGGCTCATCCGCTTGGCCAGCCAGGGCGGAACCTGGCCGTAATGTAAAGGCAGATCTGCATATGATGGCATAATACTCAATTAAAAATCTTACGATGGGTTTGCCTGTATCTCGTATTGGGAGATAAATGGGTTCGTCAGCAGGAAGTTATCAAACTGCTCCATACTTTCTTTGCTGCCCCGTACCGCGTAATTCACTTCCACAATATGTTCCTTTCTCACGACCATCATTCTTTTATGCTTCAGTTTAAAATCATGTAGGATATTTTCAACATCCATATGTGGAAATTTTTCTTCATGAAAAAAAATTGTGTAATAACGTTTAACATTTATATCCGCAATTTTTCTTTCTACAAATTCCAGTGTAACCAATACAATCAGCGCACCGGCAAGAGCTGAAGCGGCCAGCCAGTACTGGCTCATACCAACGGCCATACCAATAGCGGCAGCAATCCATATAGATGCCGCAGTAGTAATTCCATCTATCGTATAATCGCCTTTAAAAATAACGCCTGCACCAATGAAACCCACGCCGGTAAGGATATTGGAGGCTACGCGATCTGCTGAATGAGGATATCCCAACTCTGCAGATAGGATGGTGAATACAGTGCTGCTCATGCATATGAGGGTCATGGTACGCATACCAGCAGCCTTTCGTTTATACTCTCTTTCAAGACCCAGCAATGCACCCATCACCAATGCTATCAGCACTTTCAGTATCTGGTCTTCTTCTATGATATGCAATACATCTTTCATCGTCTCAAAATATATACTTACAAATGTACGTGTTGGCACAATTCTTTCCTTTATCAATTGTAACAGCATATTGAACTGTTTGCTTTAATGCCTGTTACGAATGAAATTTATCACCATAAAAAAGATCAACATGGAAGCCTTTTTCTATAAATCATGTGTAGTCCTCTGTTTAACCGGGATGCTGAGCCTTTTCCTGTTTGCCTGTAACAGTTCCAAAGAAGCCAGTCGTGAAGCCGATTCCGCTGCGGTATCTATGCCTGCGGTAGACAGTACCAGTGTTATACCCGTAGACACTACTAAAACCAAACCGGATTCAACCCAGCGGTAAGCTGTAACGCTTGTTTAGGGACAACGCTTTGTTAACTGATAAATGAATTACCTCACCCTTAAACATTCAGTTTATGAAAGTAACACACATGCTCATGCTGGCAGGTATATCGGTTGTAATGCTCGCTGCATGCGGAAACGGCAATAAATCCGGAACCGATTCAACGGTAAATACAATGGATACAGCCGGTATGATACAGCAGGACACCGTGCCTGCGGCACAAATGCCTCCCGGAGCTATTAACCCAGGGGAAGATTCTTCCCGTTTTGGGACCGGTGCCGCAGATTCATCCAAGAACAGACCACGGCCTTAGCCGCACTTATAATGCCTCTGGTATTTGTTTTTCCGGCGAGGAAAAGGCAATCCCCGGAGGCATTATAAATTTTATCCCGCTTTTTGCAATATATTTGGATACGTTTCGTCTACCTCTATTAATAAAGACTATATCCGAATGCAAAACGACACCACACCCCCGGCACCAAAGCAATCCATAAAGGTAGCCGCTCTGAAAAAAACATTCCGCCTGTTCCGTTATGTAAAACCCTACTGGCCTGAGTTTTCGTTAGGTTTTATTTTCCTCCTGGTTTCCAGTTTAGCCGGCCTGGCCTTTCCGAAATTGCTGGGCAACCTGGTAGATCCGAAAAGTAATGAATACCTGTTTAACGGTATGAACAAAGCTGGCGTATTGCTGATTGGCGTACTGATAGCACAGGCTATCTTCTCTTTTTTTCGCGTTGTATTATTCGTTAATGTAACAGAAAAAACGTTGGCCACGCTTCGTCAAACTATTTATAGTCACCTGATTCGCCTGCCGATGAAATTTTTCCTGGAAAGAAGGGTGGGAGAGCTTAGCAGCCGTATTTCCTCAGACATTTCTTTATTACAGGAAACTTTTACGACCACCCTGGCGGAATTTATCCGGCAGATCATCATCATCATTGGAGGTGTGGTTATTTTACTGGTCACCTCGCCTCATCTGACCATCTTTATGCTGGCCATATTGCCGCTGATGATGGTAGTCGCCGTGGTTTTCGGGAAATTTATCCGCCGTTTTTCCAAACAGGTGCAGGAACAGGTAGCAGCTTCCAACACAGTAGTGGAGGAAACACTGCAGGGTGTTTTGAACGTGAAGGCTTTTGCGAATGAATTTTTTGAAATTGCCCGCTACCGCCAACGCACCAATGAAGCCGCCAGGCTGGGTATGAAAAGCGGAAAATTCCGCGGCGCTTTTTCTTCCTTTATTATCATGGGTATTTTTGGTGCACTGGTAGCAGTGATCTGGAGGGGCGTTTCCATCGGGATGCCTACTTCCGACCTTCTGTCATTTGTGTTGTATTCCCTGTTTATCGGCGGTTCCATCGCGGGTTTGGCGGAAGTATATACCAATCTGCAGAAGAGCATCGGCGCTACCGAACATCTGCTGGAAATACTGGATGAACCGGCAGAAGATATCAGCCAGGTAACGGCCATTGCGCCGGAAAACCAGCTGGACGGGCAGATCAGCTTCCGCAATGTGTCTTTTCATTATCCTTCCCGCCCGGACCTTACCATTATGAACGATGTATCGTTTGATGTGTATGCCGATCAGAAAGTGGCGTTGGTAGGCCCCAGCGGTGCGGGGAAAAGCACCATCGTGTCCTTGCTGTTACGCCTGTACGATCCGGTAAACGGCAGCATCCTGTTTGACGGCAAGGAAAGCACTGCCTTTCCGCTGTCGCAGCTCCGTTCGCAAATGGCAGTAGTACCCCAGGACGTGTTCCTTTTTGGTGGTACCATCGCAGAAAATATTGCCTACGGCAAGCCCGGCGCCACACCCGAAGAAATGGAGGAAGCCGCGAAAAAGGCCAATGCATGGGAATTCATACAGCGGTTTCCGTTAGGTCTTCAAACGGTAGTAGGGGAAAGAGGCATTCAACTCTCCGGCGGACAGCGCCAACGTATTGCTATTGCTAGGGCGGTATTGAAAAACCCCCGCATCCTCATACTGGATGAAGCCACTTCCGCATTGGACTCCGAATCGGAAAAACTGGTGCAGGACGCGCTGGACAAGCTGATGGAAGGCCGCACATCAATCGTAATCGCGCACCGCCTCGCCACCGTACGCCAGGCCGACAAAATAATCGTGCTTGACAAAGGCCATATCGTAGAAGAAGGCACCCACAGCGAATTAATAGGCCTGGACGGCCTATACCGGACACTGAGCGATATGCAGTTTGCGAGCTAACCCGCGCGGATTTTGTCTTGGCTCAGGATTACGCTGATTATACTGATTACCTGGATTTTTACTTTTGGATTTTATAAAGGATTAAGGGAGATAGAAGCGGATATATTCGCTCTTATCTCCCTTAATTATTATTTAAGAAAAATCAAAAAATCTAAAAAAATCCAAAAGTAAAAATCCGGGTAATCAGTATAATCAGCGTAATCCTGAGTAAGACAAAATCCGCTGCGATCCCCGCTACATGTAGGGCCTCATTTCTTCGTCGATGTCTTTACGCAGGTCCATTAGCTTTTTGGCATAGCCTTCCATGCTGATTTCGTTGGCAGTTTGTGGCGTCCACTTGGGTACGGGTACGGTTTTGCCGTGATCATCCACTGCAGCAAAAACCATGACGCAGTGCGTGGTTTTGGATTTCTTTTGCTGACGGGGATTGCCTGCAAATACATCAATAGAAATATGCATGCTGGTATTGCCGGTATAAATGATCTTTGCATCTATTTCCACCAGGTCGCCGATGGCGATGGGTTTAAAAAAACGGATACCCCCTACATATACCGTAACGGCGTATTGCCCGCTCCAGTTGGCAGCACAGGTATAACCTGCCTGGTCAATCCACTTCATAACAGAACCGCCATGTACTTTCCCGCCGAAGTTTACGTCTGACGGCTCCGCAAGGAACCGCAGGGTGATAGTGTGATAAATAGAATCCATAAGTGTTTGTTTGCAACGACAAAATACGAATTAAAAATTATCACCTCCCCCCATTTCTCCGTTGTTGTTTTCTTTGGACTTGTTATTCTTTCTTTTAAAAAGATGCGTGTCCATTTTACCAAAGCGCCAGGTAGCATTGAGCCTCAGCTCCCGGGTGGCGCGTTTGCGGTAATTTTCCTGCTCGGAAAAGCTGGTCGTGGTATAGGTAAGATTGCGATCGGTATTGAATATATCTGCGATCCCCAGGGAAATAGACAACGCTTTATTTTTAAGCAGGTCCTTTTTAATGGCGGCATCGGCCGACCATTTGGGCTCTCTTTCGCCCTGTGGCAGGATTTGTTTGGATTCATATTCGGCGCTTACCTGTAGCGTAAGGTTCCACGGCAGTTTGGTGTTGCTGTTCAATTTACCAAACCAGGTAAGGCCCTGGTTGGAGAGATTGCTGCCATTACTGGTGGCGTCGATCTTTGTCTGCGCCAGGTTTACGTTGGTGGTCAGGTCCCATATTTCTGTGAGCTGGCTTCTCAATGTAAATTCCGCACCATATGAATTCCGGGTGCTGGCATTAATAGGATAGGAGAGCAATACGTGCTGATCCTGCCCATTCAGGTTCAGGGTAGTATCTACATAGAAATCAGTAATAGCGTTGTTGGTATTGCGGTAGTATAAAGATACCAGCAGGTTGTGTTTATGCGCAATATCTTTCAGATAAGACAATTCAAAGGAGTTCGTGAACTCCGGTTTCAGCTGCGGATTACCGGTATTGGCGCTTTGCCCGCTGTAGTCGATGGTTGGCAGGAGATCACGGAACCAGGGCCGGCGGATCCGGCGGCTATAGTTCAGTTGCAGTTCATGATCGCCTTTAAATTTCTGCGACAGGAAAATGCTAGGGAACAGGCTGATCGGATAATTGATCTTATAGGAAGATTTCTCTCCCAGTCTTGTTTCTCCGTCGTAGTTCGATTGTTCCGCCCTTAAGCCAACCTGGTAGCCGAAATTATCTTTGGCGCCGGTGTAGCTTACATAGCCCGCATTGATCTGTTCCTGGTAATGATAGCTATTAGAGAGCGCGGTATCCAGTGAGAAATCGCCGGAAGGATAATTCTGTCCATAGGTATTGGTGAAATTATCAAACTTGCGGGTGTTGCTGCGCAGCCCCATTTCTATCTTGGATTTTTCTGTCAGCGGTTTTACATAATCCACCTGCGCAGTAATATATTTAGTAGTTCCTTCTCCGCTGCCATAGCGCAATTCAGGCTTTTTAGGATCATAGATCGGTTGCCCGGAAAGATCAAAATACTGCAGGGAGTAATTGGAACTATTGTCGCCGGTAGCGTAGTTATAGGTGAAATCTGCGGTCAGCTCTTCACCTTCTTTGGCAAACGTATGCTTGTAACCCAGCTGTGTAGTGTAGTTACGGAATCCGTTTAAGGTATTGTTGATACCTGTACCATAGCGTACTTTTTGTTGCTTATCGTCCAGTTCATTCAGTATTTGATTATTGTACCGGTTAAAATTACCGCCGGTAATGTTTTCAGATACGGTGATGGTGTTACGGTTATCGATAAACCAATCGAACCCGATGCGGCCGGTCTGGAATTTCCGGTAGAAGTCACCATCTTCCAGTTGCTCTGTATACGAGGTGCTATCAGCGCCCAGGTTCTTACGGAAAAGGCGGCTGGTCATGGGAGATTTGCGGTTACGGAAATTATAATTTATGAAGAAGTTGAACTTCTCCTGGCGCAGGTTGAAGTCGATGCCGCCATTGGTGCTGCCGAGGGAGGTCACACCGGCATTTACGGCGCCATTGATCCCTGCTTTCTTATTTTTCTTCAATACAATGTTGAGGATACCGCTCATTCCTTCTGCGTCGTACTTGGCAGAAGGGTTGGTAACCACTTCGATGTTCTGGATGGCATCGGCCGGGATCTGGTCCAATGTGAGGGTAGAGGGGCGCCCGTCAATAAAGATGGTAGGAGCGCCGTTGCGCACGGTTACATTTCCGTCGATGTCTACATTCACGGAAGGCACCTGTTTCAGTACATCGGTGGCAGTACCGCCGATACTGGCCAGGTTCTTTTCTACATTAAATACTCTTTTATCAATGGCCATCGTAAAGGCCGGTTTCTCGCCTACTACATTCACGGCGGCAAGTGATTTTACATTCGCCTTCAGCTTGATGTTACCGATGTCTACACTGCTGGTTTTAGCCGACAGCACCGCTGATTTATATATGGATTCGTAACCGATGAAATTAATCTTCAGGATATATTTATTCAGTGCAATGTTTTCGAAACTGAAGTCTCCGTTGGTTTTGGAGAGCATACCTGTCTGCACGGAGGAGTCGGGACGCAGCAACGCTACAGATGCGTACTCAATAGGTTTACCGGTTTGTGCGTCCAGCAGTTTGCCGTAGATAACGCCCGTACTGGCGGGGGCGGCCTTTCCACCCGGTTGTTGCGCCACAGCAGTAATACAAAACAATAACAGCCAGCCTGTAATTAACGATACAATTTTTCTCATAATAGCTTCCAACAATTTATAGCCCTGTAAAATTACCTTTTATGAATGAAGAATTGACTGTTTTTAGGATGAAAGGTTGGTTGGAACCCTTTACAGTCCGCTGTTTCAACTACAGGATTGCACAGAGTCCCTTGTGGTAGCCGGTTACAGAAAATATGCAGAGAAAATACCACAAGTGTTAATTAGTGTTAAGCCTGGTTTGTAACCGGTGTAATTGAGTGGAGGCCAACGCATAGCATACGCTAAATTTTGTGGATAAAAAAGAGGTCAATACAAGTTTATCGTTTCCATTGTATTACAGAGCAACGTATCTTTACAGCCAGCTGTTGCGTTATTTTAATTTTTTTATATGCATAAGGATTACCGACCGGACTGGGATATTTATACGTGCCATATTGAAGAAAGTCCAGCAGTAATAGGCCTTGACCTTGATCTGAGACGATTTGCGCCATTAAAGGAAAAGCCGAATGCCATATATATAACAGTGTATCTTAACAATCCACGTGAGGACGGATTCCCGCAGAACGATGAATTTGCCGTCATGGGTGAAATTGAGGATAGTTTGGTAGAGCAACTGCAAACCAAACTGGATGCGCATTTTGTAGGCCGCACTTTTTCAAATGGCGTACGTGATTTTTACTTTTATTCAGGCACCACTTTGCTGCATGATAAATTCATTGCGGATGCAATGATTAATTTTCCTGATTACCGTTACGACTACGGCGTAAAGGAAGATAATAACTGGGAACTATATTTTGATTTTCTCTTTCCTGATGTGTACGAGTTTCAGCGCATTCAAAACAGAAAGGTACTTCGTATGTTGCGCCAGCATGGAGATGCTTCAGAAAAGGAACGTATCATTGAGCATTGGATTCACTTCAGAACAGAAGAAGATAAAATTGCTTACTGGGAACACATCAAGGAAAATGGCTTTGCGCTGGCCCGGGAAGAGAAAACAGATAATCCAGAATTCCCTTATAAATTATGTATTTCCCGCTTGGACAAAGCCAGTGAAGCCACCATCGATAATGTGGTAATGAGCCTTTGGGAACTGGCCCAGCAGGTAAATGCAGAATACGATGGCTGGGAAACCAGCATCATGAAGTAGTTGCGGATGTTGTCTGACTCAGGATTACGCTGATTATACTGATTAATTTTTTGATTTGATCATGTCTGATTTTAAAGGATTCGGGGAGGTAAAAGCGAATAAGTCGTTTTCCTCTTCCTGAATCCTGTAAAAAATCAAAAAAATAATTCAAGGAAATCAGCATAATCAACGTAATCCGGCTCCAAGACAATTTACAACCGCCGAAGGCGGTTCAGCTCCTATTTCCGCAGCAGTCCTGTCAGTAAAGAAATAGCAAATAACACCAGGAAAATGTAAAACAGAATCTTGGCGATAGATGCTGCTCCGGCGGCAATGCCTCCGAAACCAAATACTGCTGCGATAATAGCGACGATAAAAAAGATGAGTGCCCAGCGTAACATAACTAAAACTTTAAGGTGAACAATAATATCTGTAACACTTTTTCAGGTAATCCGTTCAATTTTACACAATTATCATTCCGGTAAGTACAATAATTGCAGTTGCTGCTATTTCATTTTTTTTCGATATACTTGTTACCTGCTGCTAGAATTGAGGAATTATTTCAAAATATGGCCTACACTAACTGTCTTATGCTGGCTGATTGGCCTGCATAGTCCTGTCTGTTTATACGCAGAAGGCCAACAGTCACCGCTCGCAGCGGACACTGTCCCCCATAAAAGTAGTGGCCTCTTCAAAAAAATCGGGGAATACCGCGATTCCATGCGTAACAAAGAGTACCGGCAATCGCTCATAAAACGCATTACCAAACAGGATGTTCAGGCACATTCCAATGATAACGACAGCACCATTATCAAAAGTGAGGCGTATTTTACCCCCTTTGCGGGCAAAGTGATCAGAAATATCTACTATAGGAAAGTAAAGGTTTTCGGTCCGCGCAACATCAATGATACCACTTTCACCACCAGCATGAAGCTGATCCACCTGGCCAACCGGATGCACTACGATTCCAGGGAATGGGTGATCCGGCAGTCGTTGTTCTTCCGGGAGAATCAGCCCCTGGATCCCTTTGAAATGGCCGATAACGAACGTTACCTGCGTAACCGGCCTTTTATACAGGATGCCCGTTTATATGTAAAAAATACCGACGGCGATTCAATCGATGTGGAAGTAGTTACGAAAGATCTCTTTGAATATGGCGTAGACATCTCGCAGTTCAGTGCAAAAGACATCAGGGCCAGCGTATCCAACAACGACCTGTTTGGCGCCGGGCAGGGACTCCGGGTCGGAATGCAGTGGCGCTCCGATTATTCTCCCACCTGGAACACGGAAGTAAGGTACACGAAATATAACCTCCTGGGATCTTTTATAGATGTGAGCCTGGGCTATACTACCCTGAATAACTATGCCCAGCTGGATACCAACGCCTTTGAAGGAGCGGTATTTATTAATCTCAACAAACCGTTGTACCGCAATTCCGCCAAACTGGTGGGCGGTTTTGCCCTGTCGAAGAACTGGTCCATTAATATCCGGGGTTCACTGCCCGAAAACGGCGACAGCATTTACCGCGACTATGTTTACGCAGTAATAGATGGTTGGATCGGGTATAACTTTATCAATAATTATAAACACGACGGGACCATCGGGAAGAAGCCCAACTTCGCGGTGCTGGCCAGGCACTATAATTTATCCTTTCAGCGAAAGCCGGATCAGTTGCGGTATAAAGACGATCCCGTTTATAATAACCACCGCCTTTACCTGGCAGAACTACAGGCTTACCGCATTGATTATTTTAAAGCCCACTATTTTTTCGGCTTTGGCCGCACAGAGGATATTCCCCTGGGATATAACATCAGCGCCACCAGCGGCTGGGAAAGCTGGAAGGATCGTCGGAGGATCTACACCGGTATTGAAGCGCAGAAATTCTGGACCACCAGGAACCAAGGCCTCTTTAACTCTACCATCGGGCTGAGTACTTTCTGGCTTAATAATGCCTGGGAAGATGGCGTAATACATGCCCGTCTTGAATATTACAGCAAGTTGCTGAATATCCGGAAATCACGGTTCCGGCAGTTTCTGAACGCCGACTACCTCAACAGCCCCAACCCGTTTTTTAATAAGCCGCTCAACATTAATATGGAATACGGCATCTGGGGGTATAAGAATACCATGATCAACGGCTATCAGCGCCTGAACCTGGGATCGGAAACCGTGTACTACAGCCCCCTGAAATTCCTGGGCTTCAAATTTAATTTCTTTACAGCGCTCCAGGCATCTATGATCACCAATAAAAGTGATGACCTGTTCCGCAATCCGGTTTACCTCGGACTGGGAGGCGGCTTCCGGGTACGCAATGAAAACCTCTCTTTGAACACCATCAAAGTTTCCGGCTATTATTATCCCAATGCGCCGGCCCCCATGAAAAAGCTGATGCTGGAAATTACTACCATCGTTGATTTTCGTTTTGATGTATCTGCACTGCGCGCGCCTACGGTGCTGAACTTCCGCTAAAATCATGCGGAGGAAACCCCTTCATTCCGTAAATTTATAGTACTAAACCTTTGTGTCATGGAATGGAAGAATGAACTCACCCGTATGCTGGGGATCACTTATCCGTTGATACAGGCGCCCATGCTGGGGATCACTACACCCGCCATGGTAGCTGCTGTGAGCAACAGCGGCGGAATGGGTTCCCTACCGGTTGGAGGGCTGCCTCCGGAAAAGATAACAGCGCTGATCCGGGAGGTAAAGGGATTAACACAACAACCGTTTGCCGTAAACCTCTTTGTTTATGAGCCTGCAGCGCATTACGACCGGAAAATATTTGATGATATGCAGGAGTTCCTGCAATTCCTGTATGGCGCCAACAGGCTTGCCGCTGCACCGGTGGAATTTCGATGAAGTACCTTTTTATTCCTGGAGGGACCAGCTTCCCGTTATCCTGGCAGCAGGCATAAAACATGTGAGCTTTACATTTGGCATGCCTGATGAAGCCGGATTCAGGCTGCTGAAGGAGCATCATGTGCTGCTGATGGGAACGGCCACCTCGGTGGAAGAAGCGACTGTACTCGCTTCGGCAGGCACCGATGTGGTGATCGCACAAGGCATTGAAGCCGGCGGCCACCGCGGCTCTTTCCTGTCGGGAAACCTGCCGCAAACGGGCACATTCGCGCTGGTGCCTCAGATTGCTGATCGTGTGCACGTGCCCATTATAGCAGCCGGCGGAATAATGGATGGCAGGGGAGTAGCCGCTGCAAAAATGCTGGGCGCCGCTGGCGTTCAATTGGGCAGCCTGTTCCTCAGAGCCCACGAAAGCCTTGCTACATCTGCACATAAAGCCGCATTGGCCGATATAACGGATACGGATACACTACTTACACGGGCAGTCTCCGGTCGTTGGGCAAGGGGCGTTCGTAATACATTGATCACAGAAATAGAAGCATCCGGGTTACCCATTAATGAATATCCTTACCAGGATGCGTTAACGCAGCCCATCCGTAGAGTAGCGAAGGAACTGGATAACCCTGCGTTTGTAAATATGTGGGCCGGACAGGCAGCCGGAAAGGCGCGTACCTGGAGCACGGCAGATATTTTCGCAGAGCTGGTCCGTGAAACAGCCTTGATCTTTAATAAGTGATGCGTTGGAAAATACCGGGATAATCTGTTACAATATCGTTTTCATCAAACGGTAATGCTGCTGTAAAATCTGTGGATACATTATCATACAGGTATTCCTGCTGGCCTGTGCGGGTATAACGTTGCTGCACTTTCTGCAATTCAAATTCCGGCAGGTTGATATACAGCATATCCAGCAGTTTACTTTCCTGCAACTCAAACTGCAGGCGTTTCACCGGCAGGGTATTCGTGAAAGGAGTCAGCGAAATATCAATGTCGATACAGTTATCAAATGCATCTATATGGTTATTATCTTTATCAAACCAATGCCCATGCAGGTCGGAGGTAAGCTTTAGCTCTGTTGGCGTAAGCCCTTCCTGTTTAATGTGAAAGGAAGACACCTGCCAGGATGCGGTGATCTCTATTTTATAATGAATACAAAATGGTTGCTGATCCCTTACTCCGTTGATACAACCAGTGGCGAGCCTCCCCGTTCCATTTTCCTGCAATGTAAAATATTCAGTTGCCGGCCATAATAGTGCCTGCCATATAATGGGTTGCATGCGTTAGTTTTTTATAGTCGATGATTTTATTTTAATGATCACCAGTTTTGATGTTGGCGTATTGCTTTTATCTGCTACGCTGTCTACCGGCACCAGCACATTGGTTTCCGGGAAATAGGTAGCAGTGCATTTTTCAGGTATGTGATAAGATACAATAATGAAGCCATATGCTACGCGCTCTTTACCACCGTGATAATTATAGAGATCCACCACATCGCCCGGGTGAAATCCGGCGGCGGCAATATCAGCAGGATGCATGAATATTACGCGCCGCTCATGATATACGCCACGGTAACGGTCGTCAAGCCCGTATATGGTGGTATTGAACTGATCGTGACTGCGGATGGTCATCATCATATACTCGTCGATGGCCAGCGGCGTGGTGAGTACTTCTGCTATATTGAAATTAGCTTTGCCGCTGTAGGTATTGAACTGTCCGTCGCGTGCGCCGTTGGGCAGGTAGAATCCTCCCGGATGCCTTACCCTTTTATTGTAATTATCGAAGCCCGGAATTACTTTTTCTATATCGTTGCGGATATGGTCATAGTGCCGCGTATAGTCTGTCCAGGGTACGCGCGATTTTTCGCCCAGCAAGGCCATAGCCAGTTCGCAGATAATAACAGGTTCACTTTTCAGATGAGTGGATACCGGTTGCAGGTTGCCTTTGGACATCTGAATGACGCCCATAGAATTTTCGCAGGTCACAAATTGCTGCTCGCCGTGTTGGAGGTCTTTATCGCTGCGACCGAGACAGGGCAGTATCAGGGCTTCTTTGCCGTGCACAACATGACTGCGGTTTAATTTCGTAGATACGTGAACGGTAAGGTCGCAGTTACGCAGCGCCTGCGCCGTATACAGGGTATCTGGTGTAGCCGAAAGAAAGTTGCCGCCCATCGCCATAAACACTTTGGCATCTCCGCGGTGCATGGCGTTGATGGCATTCACCACATCATAGCCGTGTGCTCTTGGCGGCTGAAATCCATATACAGCGCCAATTTTGTCGAGGAAGGTGGCGGATGGTTGCTCGTAAATGCCCATGGTCCGGTCGCCCTGCACGTTGCTGTGCCCGCGTACCGGGCAGGTGCCTGCTCCTGGTTTACCGATACTGCCTTTCAGCAGGAGGAGGTTCACCACTTCGCGGATAGTGTCTACTGCGTTTTTATGTTGGGTAAGTCCCATTGCCCAGCAGGCGATGATCTTCTTTTTATGGAACAGAGCTTGTGCGGCCTGGTGTATCAATTCCGGCGCTGCGCCGCTGTCGGCGATCAGTTGCGGGAGCGACTGCGTTTTCAGATGGTCGATATAACCATCGTAGCCGAGGGTGTTTGCGGCTATAAATTCCTGGTCAAATACGCTGCCGGGTACACGTTCTTCTTCCTGCAACAGCAGCAGCGACAAGGCTTTCAGCAGGGCCATATCTCCATTGATCTTTACCTGCAGAAAAATGTCCGTGAGATGTGTTTTAATGTTTAATACTCCCTTAACGGTTTGTGGATTCAGAAAATTCAGCAGGCCGGTTTCGGGTAAAGGGTTTACAGATATGATGGTAGCGCCGCTGGCTTTTGCCTTTTGTAAAGCCGTGAGCATGCGCGGATGGTTAGTTCCGGGATTTTGTCCCAGTATAATAAGCACTTCTGCCTCATGTATATCTTCCAGGGTAACAGATCCTTTGCCTATCCCTACTGCATCACTCAGCGCTACGCCACTGGATTCGTGGCACATATTGGAACAGTCGGGGAGGTTGTTGGTGCCGTATTCCCGGACCATCAACTGGTACAGGAAAGCCGCTTCGTTACTGGTTCTCCCCGAGGTATAAAATACAGCTTCATCCGGTGAGGGTAATTTATGAAGATGACCGGCAACGATTTTGTAGGCGTCTGCCCAGGCGATGGGTGTATAATGTGTGGCGCCGGGCGCGAGGTACATGGGTTGGGCTATCCTTCCTTTTTTGCCTATTTCGTAATCCGTTAATTCACCGAGTTCCACGATGCTGTGCTGTGCAAAGAAGTCCGGCAGCAGCTTTTTGGTAGTAGCTTCTTCGGCAACAGCTTTGGCGCCGTTCTCGCAATATTCTGCGATGCCGGATCTTTCGTCATCCGGATCAGGCCATGCGCAGCCCGGGCAGTCGAATCCATCTTTCTGGTTAAGCTCCAGCAGGGCTTTCATTCCGCGGAAGGCATTCATTTCCTCCAGGATGTGCCGCATACTGGACACTACTGCAGGGATGCCTGCGGCTACTTGTTTGGGAGGTCCTAGTCTGATACCGGTGAACCGCACCGGGTTTTCTGCACTATCCATAAAGGTGAATTTATATTACATCAATTCTTTCTGCTCCGCTGTAAATATTAAAACGTTGATCTTTCAGAAAGCCGAGCAGTGTGATATTCCATTCGACGGCCATTTTTACCGCCATGCTGGAAGGTGCGCCTATGGCTGCAATAACAGGTATTCCCGCCATAGCGGCTTTCTGTATCAGTTCAAATCCTGCACGTCCGCTGAGCAGCAGGACACATTGGTCCAGCGGCGTTAATGGTTGCTGAAGAGCTGCGCCAATAAGCTTATCCACCGCATTGTGGCGGCCGATATCTTCCCGCAGCAGGAGTAATTCCATATTGCTGTTGAAAAGTGCAGCAGCATGTAGTCCGCCGGTAGATGCAAACAGCGCCTGTTCATTTCTTAGTATGGCGGGCAGTCCGAATAAATTCCCGGCGGAGAGGCAAAGGGTGCCATTACTAACGGAAACGCCTGTATGAATGGATGCTATATCCGTTTTGCCACATACCCCGCAGGCGGCCGTGGCGGCAAAATTCCGCTGGGTACCGCCAAGTTGCGCCACTATGGACGGTTTTAGGTGAACGGTGGCAACGCTGCCGTTATTATCTTCCGACAAAATAATTTCCTGGATAGCAGCCTGGTCACGGATCACCCCTTCGGTAAAGAGGAAGCCGGCAGCCAGTTCCATATCTTCACCGGGCGTACGCATGGTAACGGAAATATTCTGTTGCCGGCGGTTATGGGAAGGCCCATGCACCAGTCTTATTTCGAGTGGATCTTCTGTCGCGAGTGTATCACAGGCATCTGTAATACTTCCGGCGGCTACTTTTTTTACACGGGTATGAACAACAGCATTTGTCATACTCAAAATTACACTTTCACTACCATCTTACCGCTGTTTCTTCCTGAAAATAATCCGAGTAATGCTGCGGGCAGATGATCAAATCCTTCTTCCACGGTTTCGGTATATTTTATTTTTCCTGCCTTCACCCATTCGGACAGCTGTTTGAAACCTTCGCCAAACCTGCTGGCGTAGTTACCGATAATGAAGCCCTGCATGAGAATGCTCCGGGTTACCATAATAGGCTGGATGCGTGGGCCCATAGGCACTTCTGTGGAATTATATAAGGCAATCTGCCCGCATAGCGGCACCCGGGCAAAGAAGTTGAGCTGTTTGATCACCGCATCGGAAATATCGCCACCTACGTTGTCGAAATAAATATCCACGCCGTTGGGGCAGGCCGCCGCCACTGCGGCTTCTATGTTGGTGTTACCTTTGTAATCGATGGCGGCATCGAAATTAAAAGTATCTGTCAGCAGTTTTACCTTTTCAGCGCCGCCTGCAATACCTACCGCGCGGCAGCCCATTATTTTTGCAATTTGTCCTACAATGATGCCCACAGCGCCGGCGGCGCCGGATATCACCACGGTTTCCCCGGGTTTGGGCTTGCCGATATCTGTCATGCCAAAGTAGGCGGTTAACCCCGGCACGCCAAGGAGACCGAGATAATAAGTAAGCGGGATGCTGTCGTCAATTTTACGCAGGTGCCCGGCGGGGAATATAGCCGCCGTTGCCCAGGGCAGGAAGGGGCGGGGGCCGCTGCTCATTACTTTATCACCGGCTTTAAACAGGGCGCTTTTGCTGTGTGTTACTTCCGCCACGCCGCCGCTTTCAATGGGTTCGCCTACCTGGAACGGGGGAATATAGGACCTGGCGTCGTTCATACGGCCACGCATATACGGATCTACAGAAAAGTACAGTGGTTTTACCATTACTTCATCTTCCTGTAGTTCCGGTAAGATGGCATCTACTATTTCAAAGTTGCCGGCTACAGGTAATCCGTTTGGTCTGGCGGCGAGCAGGATCTGCTTTATTTTCATATGCGCGGGTGTTTATAGAAGTGAGGAATGGCAATGATTATTTAACAGGTAAAAAATGCTTTTGTTTAACCGGGGAGAAAAGAGTGGAATTATCAATGAAAAATGTACATTCGGGTAAGAATTTTCACCCCTTAAATTTAAAATCTACTATGCGTCTTGATGATGAAGAAATGAGCGAAAACGTCGAGAAACGGTCCGGTGGCGGCATGCGCAAGATCGGGGTTGGCGGCGGCATTGGCACCCTTGTCATTATAGTGCTGGCATTGATCTTTAAACAGGACCCGCAGCAGGTAATGCAGGCTGTTCAACAGGTAGCCCCAGGCCAGGAGCAGGCGGGAACATCTGAAAAACTTACGAAGGAAAATGCAAGTCCTTTTGAGGTCATGTCTTCTAAAGTTCTCCGCAGTACCGAAAGGGTATGGAAGCAGGGATTCCAGGAGCGCAACAAAACCTATGAAGTACCCGGTATGGTGTCTTTTGAAAAAGGTACCAATTCCGGCTGCGGCTTTGCGGAATCAGCTATGGGCCCATTTTATTGCCCGGCCGACCGTAAAGTATACCTGGACGTTTCTTTCTTTAATGAACTGGAGCAACAATTTGGCGTAAAGGGCGATTTCTCAAAGGCTTATGTGATTGCACATGAAGTAGGGCATCACGTACAGAACCTGTTGGGCATCAGCGATAAATTACAATCCATGCGTTCCCGGCTAAGCGAAAAAGAATACAATAAATTATCGGTGATGCTGGAGCTGCAGGCAGATTTCCTTGCGGGCGTATGGGCTAACCGTGCCAATAAAATCAAACCTTTCCTGGATCCGGGAGATATAGAATCCGGGTTGAATGCCGCCAGCGCGGTAGGCGACGACCGCCTGCAGCAGGCCAGCACCGGCCAGGTAGTGCCGGACGCCTTTACGCACGGAACGTCCGAACAAAGGATGTTCTGGTTTAAGAAAGGCTTTGAATCCGGGAATGTGGCCGACGGCGACACGGGCATCGGCCTGGGTAACTGGTAGGCGAGGGGGTTCCGGATTTGCGTAACTGCTGGTGCAGGTACACAAATCCGGAAACGGTGCATCATTAAATATTCAGCATTTCCTTTGCCAGTTCGATCATCCTTGGATCACCGGTATATTTCCCGTTTATATCAGACAACTTCACTACAGGCGACCACCGGGTAGCATCTTCGGGCAGGGCTTCATACATTTTTATTACAATATTCAGGGCCGTTAACCCTACGTCGTTGGTAAAATTGGTACCAATGCCAAACGACATCCCGATCTTTCCCCGGCAGTAAGCGGCGATATCCGCTACTTTCTCATAATTGAGGCCATCTGAGAAAATGATGGTTTTGCTGAGCGGATCCACGTTTTTACCTTTATAATGCGCAATAGTGCGGTCTGCAAACAAGAGTGGATCGCCGCTGTCGTGCCGCACCCCATCAAACAGCCGGGCGAATTTCTTGTCGAACTGCTCAAAAAAAACAGGAGTGGTGTAGGTATCTGAAAGCGCAATTCCCAGATCCCCGCGGTATACCTGTACCCAGTTTTCCAATCCAAGCATGTTGGCCATTTTAAAGCCGTATTTGGCCGCATGAAACATAAACCATTCATGGGCGTGGGTGCCTACAGGCTTTACTCCGTTACGCATGGCCAGGTGTACATTGCTGGTGCCAATAAAACAACCTGTTCCATATTCACGCAGCGTTTTCATCACCAGCTTATGAACGGCGAGGGAATGCCGGCGCCGGGTGCCAAAATCCGCGATGGTGATATCCATCTCTTTATATTTTTCAATTTTTTCGCGGGTAATGCGGATCACTTCTTCATCAGCTACCCGCTGCTGGCCGGTCAGCTGGTAATAGAGTTCGCAGATGAGCGACATCAGCGGCACTTCCCAAAGGATAGTGCGGTACCAGTAGCCATCGGCATGTACTTCCAGGTGTTCGCCCTGTTGTGCAATATGAATTTCGGCCGGATCATAACGGTAGCCCTGCAGGAAATCAAGGTAGGTAGGGTCGAGGTAAGGACAGGTAACAGCCAGGTAATCCTTTTCCTCAGGGGTAAGCTGCAGTTGCTGCATGTTATTCACCGCTTCACGGAGGGCTTCGGCAAAGCCCGGCGGAAAGGCATGCTGTCCCCGGTTAATGAACGTATAACGGGCACGGGCCTTCGGGAATAATTTGACAACGCCATGCTGCATGGTAAATTTATAGAAATCGTTATCAAGAAGCGAAGTAAGGATCATATTTGGCGTTTAGATTCACAATAAAATTATATTTTTGCATTTAATCATATTCTCACTTACCATGAAGCAGATTAAAGTTAAATGGCCCCTTAACCCACAGGAAACCATATTATTCAAAATTGATGCAGTATACATGAAGACCAGGTTCAATGCAAAACAAGGTACACTGTATATTACAAACGAGAGAATTGTTCTTGAAGCCAAACCAATGGTGATGATTTTGTTATTTGGTGTCATTGGTTGGTTGCTTTCCCGTAAAAAAATTACCCTGGAATTTCCGTTATCTGATATAACAGATTTCAGAAGAGGTAAACAGGGCTTTAACAAAAGAGTTGCCGAGTTCGATCTGATAGATGGCCGCAATATACGCATCGGCATTTCCGGTAAATGGGAACTTTTTGATGCTGCTTACCAGAAAGCAATGATAGACGTACAGCCTTTATTCAGTGTAAAATAATTCAGAGTTTATTACCGCAGTATTTGCAGAAGTCCGCATTGGCATCGTGTCCTTCACGCATGCAATGTGGACAAACTCTGCGATCTACATCATCGCGACTGCGTATCCTGCTCATCTCCACCGTCACTATCCCTGTAGGTACTGCTATAATTGCATAACCCATTATCATGATGAGCGCTGAAAACGCTTGCCCCATTGGCGTTACAGGCGCAATGTCCCCGTAACCCACCGTGGTGAGCGTAACCACCGCCCAGTATACACTTACCGGTATGCTGGTGAACCCTGAATTATGGTCAGACTCTATCACATACATAATAGCGCCTAATACAACGGTCAACAATCCAATAAAAAAGAGGAAAACAAATATTTTACGCTGGCTTTGTTGTAGCGCCAGCGACAGTTGTTTGCTTTCGTTCAGGAAGGGGACCAGTTTAAATATCCTGAAGATCCGCATGAGCCGTAGTATCCGGATGGTGAGCAGGAAGTGCGCACCACCATAAAAAGCTTCCACATAGGTAGGCAGGATGCAGAGCAGGTCAACAAGCCCGTAGAAGCTCGTAATATATGCCTTCGGACGGTAACTGCACCAAACCCGGAAGAGATATTCCAGCGTGAAAATAATAGTGAATACCCATTCCAATATATGAAACAGGTGTCCGAATTTCTCCTGCAAAGGCGCCACGCTTTCCATCATTACAATAACAACACTGATCAGAATAGCAACAAGGAGGATAATATCGAACGCCCGGCCGGCCGGTGTGCTCGCCTCAAAAATAATGTTATGCCATTTCTCCTGGAAGGGAGTAAGTTCGCGCCTGCTATCGTTAGTCATCCTGTTGAGTTATGTACTTAAAACAAAAGCAGGTTAGTTTATGTTTAGTGAAAACTTTTATAATAATATCAAAAGATGATTAACGGCTTTTCCTATCTTTAACATATGCTAACCGGAATTTTAATAAATTTATTTGAGCGGGATCTCAGCAAACTCGAGGAGGAGATTGCCGCATATGAAACAGCTGCCGGCATCTGGCAGGTTCCTCCCGGTATAACAAATCCCGCCGGGAATCTTTGTCTGCATCTCTGCGGTAACCTGCAGCATTATATAGGCGCGGTATTGGGTAAGACGGGCTATGTCCGCAACAGGGACCTGGAGTTCAGCGACAGGAACGTACCCACGGAAGATCTGCTGGTGCTGATCAGTTCCACGCGTCGTGTAATCCTTACCGTTATAGCAGGTTTAACAGCAGAAGATCTTGAAAAAACATATCCGGAAAAGGTTTTTTCAGGAACGATGTCTACCGGCCATTTCCTCGTACATCTGAGTACACATCTTAATTATCATCTCGGACAAATAAATTATCACCGCCGATTAACCCAGTCGTGATCCCATGAATGCCTTCCTGAATAATTTCATTAAAGTATACCAGCAACTGAAATGGCTGGTATGGCCATTTGTCTTGTTAGTCATTACTGTGCTGGTAATGCGGCTGGTAGTAAGTCGCCAGGATGCTTATTTTTTCATTAATAAACTGCATACGCCGGCGGGCGACTTCCTATTTCCCCGGATAACAGAGCTGGGAAGCGTTGCCGCAGCGGTTCTCATTTCATTATTGCTGCTGGTCATTAATAGGCGGGCAGGCGTTATGCTGGCCACCGCGTACCTGTTTACCGCCGCTATCAGTTTTACACTGAAAGCATTGATTGGCTTTCCCCGCCCTCACCGTTATTTTGCCAGCCGTTTACAGGAAATTTATTTTGTACCAGGCGTATCGGTACTTGATAATTTCAGAAGCTTTCCTTCAGGGCACAGCGTATGTGCATTCACTGCTGCCACCGTGCTTTCCTATTATGCAAAGAATAAGTACTGGTCGCTGTTATACCTGGCGCTGGCCATGCTGGTGGGATATTCCCGGATGTATATGAGCCAGCATTTCCTGGAAGATGTGACCGCCGGCGCTACGCTGGGCGTTTTCTTTTCTATGGTATGGTTAAGCATCTTCAGGGGCAAAACAGCACAACTGTCAGGACAATAAATCTTTTTTGTCTTCCATTTCCTGTATCAGCGAGTCCTGGTGCTGCCTGAGCATTTCATTATATAATTTTGCGGGAGATGTGGTATCAGTATTTTTTTCTTTGTGCCACACAGGGGCAGGGGTGTACCGTGCCCACAGTATTTCATACCCGATGTAAATCTGGTGCTTACCATCCCTGACATGATCCGTATGTCCCAGCCGCCGTTCCTCTCCGGGAGCAAGATTTTCAATGAGGCGGGCCTGGTGCGTGGTACCCATAGTGGTAGTGATCACCTGGTCAATTGCCACAGTCATAAACCGGCTGTCCGACAGGTTCTTCACGCTGCGGAGGTATTTGGATACGCTGAATACACTATTGGAAACGCCTACTATCCTGACGGCATGGATGGCATCTTCACCTGCGACAGGCTTTGGCCTCTTTTCCTTGAAGGCTGCGCCGCGGAAGCTTTGGGTACGGAAATGAATGTACCACAACAGGAAAAAAAAGAAAATGATTACCGGAACGTACATAATTAACAGCTTTTGAGGAGGGGATTATTAAACAGGGCATCAGTCTTATTTTGAGTCGCTTGCAGGTCACGGGGCTTTTATTTTATCATATTGATAATGCTAAAATAAGCGGTCTTGCACAGGTAAATGTAAATTCTATGTTAATGAAAGCATGATATTTTTACACAGATCGATGGGTTTCCGCAGGTACTTTTGCAAAAATGAACATTTTTTTTGCACGTTAACAATTAAATCACAAAATTTCTCAGGATAAACCTGCAACTTTACCGTATTGCCAAAAAACAGGTGTTTGTAACCAGGTCAGCTTTAGGGGTTAACCCCCATGTATTCTTTAGTTAACACTCCAATATTTTAATATATGTATTTTTTTACATCCGGGACGGATGCAGCGTCATAGCGCCCTATAGGCGTTATGACTTACTATTTACTTATCATGTTACTTAGCGGGGAAGAAGATAAAGCTAAGACCGGCACTGTGAAATTGCGGGTTATAGTAAGGCATGATCATTTTAGTCGCCGGGTGCGCCGGATCTTTAAAGAGCTGCCGCTGAATCCAGGGATACATCCAATATGCAGCTTTGGTGCCCAGTATGCCTATACCCGCGCCGGCTACCACATCACTGAGCCAGTGTTTATTATTATACATCCTCAAAGCGCCGGTGGTGGTAGCAGCTAAATAGCCCGCCACGCCATACCAGGGGGATACGTCTTTGTATTCCTGCCGGAGAAATTCTGCAGCAGCGAAAGCTGTAGCTGTATGACCCGAGGGGAAAGAAAGATAGTCGGAGTGATCCGGCCGCTCTTCATGGGTACGATTTTTTACAATTTCCACGGTACCAGCGGTAATTACGGCGGATATTCCCAGGATGATGGAGCGGTCGCGCAGGTTGTGTTTTCCCTGGATGCCGGCGGCATTCAGGATATAAACTGCAGTAACGGGAGCATACTGAAGGTAGTTGTCAATATGCGTGCGGAATTGAGGGTGATCTTCTTTGATTTCCGCTTTGGTAGTGGAGTTCAGGTCCCTCAGCGTTGGATTATTAAGCGCAAACACCCCGTAGCTGATCATTGCCACCGGAACAGCAACACCCGCAATAGTGGTATGAAATTGTTTTGTTTGCCAGGCAGGCAGCTGGCTCTTTTGTACAGGATAGGTAAAACGGATGGAATCATTTCCGGCAGGCAGGGAATCTGTTTCCTGTGCATCAGCACCATAAGAGCAGGTGAGGGCGCCCAACGCCAAACCTGTCGATAATATCATTTTCTTCATGCGTCACTCCTTGTTACATCAAAAATAGGAGCCGATTCTGAAGTAATTCTGTATCATCTTATTCCCCGCCCCGGTCGGGTTTGGGAAGGATCATTTCAGCGGTTTGTTTGGTATAACGGTTATGGAAGATGAAAGTAATCAGCAGCCCAAGCAGGCAACCGGCCAATACAGACAATACTCTTGCCACGGCAGTATCCCACACATGTTCACCCGCCTCATGGGTCATCACAATAATAGTGGCCGCCAGCGCCGTACGGGTAGCTGCTTCAAGATTTAGCAGGTTGCAGATTACTACCGTAACAAATACGGCAGCACACATCATCATCAATATATTCGGATGCACTAATATCAACAGGAACCCCGATATACCACCTACCACATTTGCCTTAATGCGTGTAACCGCTAACGTTACAGCGTCTGATCCGTCAGGAGACAGTACCAGCATCACAGAAATCAGCACCCAGATGATGTCGTTGTAATTGACTAACCACGACAAACCAAGCACCACCAGCACGCCGGTGACGCATTTGGCTGCGTAGATGAATGTTCGCCTGATTCTTATTTTGTCAATCATGATTGAACTTTTGGCAGTTGGAAGTTGTTCTAGGGATTTAACCAAATAACGGCATGAAAATAAGGAAACTATGTTATCTGGCCACGCTGACTATTTTGTTACACGCCTGCATTAAAGACGCACCCATTAACCCGGAGGCAGATATTGAAACATTTATCATAGAAAAGAAATATCTCACTGCAGATATTTTTATTGATCAGGCAAACAAAAAGATCATGCTGAACCTTACACCTGCTGCGTTTAAGAGCGGTGTAACCCCCACGATTACCACTTCAGCGGGAGCTACGGTACTGCCGGCATCCGGCGACTCACTGCACCTGGATTCTTCACAGGTAAGCGAGTATGTTGTTACTGCCGCTAACGGAAATAAGAAGATCTACAAGATTGAATTTGGTGGGATGGGCATATGGAAATGGGACTTCGAAACCTGGCTGCTGCAGGATAAAGATAAATACCAGTATGTAGAAGAACATGGGAGTAGTACGTTCTGGTCATCCGGTAACCCAGGCATAGCCTTATCCGGCGTAAAGAAGGACCCGATGGAATATCCGCTGCGTGCCACTTCCGATGCATACCACGGAAAGTCTGCCGCTGAATTGGTGACCCGCAAAGGCACGGCTTTGTCCGCCTTGTTAGGCATTAAGCTGTTTGCAGGGTCTCTTTTTGTAGGTGTATTTGATTCGAGAAATGCCATGACTGCGCCGTTAACGGCTACACAATTCGGGGAGCCCTATTCAGGTAAGCCACTGCGTTTCGTGGGTTATTATAAATATCAGCCGGGAGAACAATACCAGGATAAAGCCGGGAATATTATTGCGGGCATGAAAGACAGTTGTTCTTTATACGCGGTGCTGTTCAAAGGAACCACCAGGCTGGACGCCACCAACATCCACACATCAGACAGGATAGTAGCCACCGCCAGTATACCGGATGGCGGTCCTCACAGCACATGGACACGATTTGATATCCCGTTTAAAACCGTACAGCCATATACAGGAACGGAGAAAATGATGATGGCAATTGTAGCGTCTTCCAGCAAAGATGGTGATACCTATAAAGGCGCTATCGGTAGCAGGCTGGTACTCGATAGCCTGGAAGTGATAAAGTAACCGGGCAGTATAAACAAAAGATTACCCATGATGATAAATATAAGAATACCAGTACTGATATTAGGCATGCTCGCCACCGCCTCGCCGTTATTTGCACAGGATAACGGGTACGGGCAAACGAATACGCACCACTTTAAACCGGTACTTGAACATCGCATCCTTGCGGGGTTTAACTTTGGGGGCACGGCCCCCGTAGGCTTACCCAACACCATCCGTAAAATCGAAACCTACCGGCCTGAATTCTCTCCTTCGCTGGGCTATGAGCTGTCGTACCGCAAAACAAAAAAATGGGGCGCTGCAGTAGCGGTGAAACTGGATTATAAAGGAATGTTTACCAAAGATGAAGTGCAGTATTTTCCTACTATCATTACCACCAGCGATGGTGGCCGATTTGAAGGAGATTTTACCGGTAAAAACGAGACCACGGTACGTAATGCATATGTGTTCTTTCCCATCAGCGTAGTATATACTCCCAATGATAGGTGGCGTTTTAACATGGGCGGTTATGTGGCCTGGTTGTTCAGCGCCAATTTCCATGGTAATGTTTCTGACGGCTATATCCGCAATGGCGGATCATTAGGAGAGAAAGTAAACATCACAGAAGCGACCTTCGATTTTGGTACGGAAGTCCGTTCATTTGATGCGGGGTTACAAGGCGGCGCTGCCTATCGCGTAGGTAAAAAACTCAGCATCAACGGCAACCTCAACTGGGGATTGCGCCCGATATTCCCGGACGATTTTAAAGGAATGGATTTCCCCTTGTACAACATCTACATGACCTTAGGCGTAACGTATAAAATATAAAACCGCGACCGCCTTCGGCGATGCGAAGGTTGTCTTGAGCACTGATTACGCTGATTATACTGATTAGTTGGATTTTTACTTTTGGATTTTCTTTGATTTCTTAGATTTTCTTAAATAATAATTAAGGGAGATATAAGCGAATATATCCGCTTATATCTCCCTTAATCCTTTAAAATCCAAAGTGATCAATCCCTAAATCAGTATAATCAGCGTAATCAGTGCTCAAGACAACCTTCGCACCGCCGAAGGCGGTCATCCGCGCACTAGTACTTCGCCGCCTGCCCGGCTTTGGGAAGCGACGCCCGGATGAAATCGCGGATATCGTTATTCCCTGTTGCCAGATCATCCTTCCGGAGGTACATCATGTGGCCACTGCGGTAGCCGCGCCAGGAGAGGCGGTCTTTCAGCCGGCCGCCGGGATCCATTTGCCACATACTGTATTTGGCATTGAAGTAATCGCAGGCGCCATCGTAGTAGCCCGATTGGATCATTACATGCAGGTAGGGGTTGGCGGCCATGGCCTCACGCAGGTTTTCGCCGGTATTGTCGCCGTTCTTATCCCACGGATGCACGGGGCCAAACATCATGTATTTGAGATCAGTATTGAATTTCAGCTCTTGCCTGAGATAAATATTAATGGCTGGCGTAAACGCATGCAGCCAGGAAGTAAGTTCTGCATTGTAATCCGGACCGTTGCCTGCATCTTCCCGGTCGAGGCCACGGTAGCGGGAATCCAGTCTGCCTACGGTAAACCCTTTATCACGCAGTAATTCTTTCCAGAAGAAATTCGGTGGTACGTCGAGGTTATGTTGCAGGATCACTTTTTCCGGTAAACCGGAGTAACGGGCCATTTTTGAGGCGATACTTTTTCTTTGTTGTTCATCCAGGAATCCACCCTGGCTGATGGCCGGTATTAATTCATGGATGGTGAAGTTTTCTACTTCCGGTAACACGGCGGTGAGATCTTTCTGTTGCAGGTCCGGCGGCAGCATTTTATGATACCATGCGGTGGCTGCAAAGTAAGGGAGCCGCAATGCCGCATCTACAGGGCCGTTGCGGGAAATGCCCAAATCGGTGGGGGATACCAGGATCACACCATTGAGATACATCCACTGCGCATTCTGCAATTCCAGCGCCAGGCCGGAAACACGGGTAGTACCATAGCTTTCCCCAATCAGGTATTTGGGGGAGGCCCACCTGTTTTGCCTGGACACGAAAGTGTTGATCCATTCTGCCAGGTAGCGGATGTCTGCATTCACCCCGAAGAATTTTTCACGGGGCACATCTTTTCCTATAAGCCTGGAAAAGCCGGTGTTGGCGGGATCTATGTAAATGATATCGGCGATATCCAGGATAGTTTCCGGATTTTCGTGTATGCCATAGGGTTGTACGGGATATCCTTCGTCATCGATATTGAGTAATCTTGGGCCGGTATAGGCAATCTGCATCCATACAGAAGGCGTGCCGGGGCCACCATTAAAAGAAATGATCAGCGGTCTTGCTGCGCGGTCCTTTACATCAGTCCTTTCATAATAAGTATAGAAGAGACCCGCCAGTACTTTGCCATCCTGGTCCCATACTGGTAGGGTGCCCGCGATGGCTTTGTAAGGGATCTTCTGACCTTTTACGGTTACATCGTGAAAGGTGGTAACGGCCGTATCCGGGTTCAGGACGACGGACCATTGCGGCGGCGTTTCCTCTTTGGCGGTCGCATTGACTTTATTGTTCTTCTGCTGTGCCTGTAGCTGCAGGCCAATAGTACCCGCCAGCAATAGCGGCAGCCATAGTTGTTTTGTTATTACATTCATGGATTGGATCTTGATTGCGCTTAAAGATTGTGCAATTGCCGCAGAAAATCAAGCACATTCGGATGAGTGGGTGAATGCTGGAATCAGCCTTGTTTGATTTTTGTACCTTTGATCTATCATGAGATTCATTGAACTACAGTCCTTTTATAAGATCCTTAACCGGGATATTGCACCTGCGCTGCAGGAGTCAGGCCACTTCAATATTTTCAGGATTGAAGATATGCAGTTACCGGACTATAAGCCGGTTACCTACAGCCGTCGAAACTTCTTTAAAATCAGTCTGGTTACAGGGCATAGTAAAATTCATTATGCAGATCAAAGTATCGAAGTGCTGGATAGCGTATTGGTATTTACGAATCCGATGATTCCATATCATTGGGAGAGAATCAGCGAAAAACAAAGCGGTTACGTTTGCATCTTCACAGAGGCGTTTTTTAACCGGTTTGGAAATATCAGGGATTACCCGGTATTTCAGTCTGCCGACGGCGCTGTAATACCTTTATCAGCTGGCAGTATATCCCAGTTTAGTGAACTTTTTCTGAAGATGTTTAACGAGCTGCAGGGGGATTATGCGTTTAAATATGATCTGCTGCGAAGCCTTGTGATGGAAGTAATTCATGAGGTGCAAAAGATGCAGCCGGCAACCGGAGGCCCGGTCGTGGGTTCCAACGCGTCGGAAAGGATCACAGGATTGTTTGCCGAGTTACTGGAACGTCAGTTTCCCATTGAATTAAGTAACCAGGTGATTCAGTTAAGTACGCCGTCGGCTTTTGCCAAACAGTTAAATGTTCATGTTAACCATCTCAATAAAGCGTTGAAAGAAATCACGGGAAAAACCACGTCCCGTCTGATCAGGGAGCGGATATTGCAGGAAGCGAAGGTCTTACTAAAAAGTACCAACTGGACGGTGAACGAAATCGCCTGGAGCCTGGGATTTGAAGAGCCTAATCATTTTTCTACTTTCTTTAAAAGTCTTGCCGGAATCACCCCCAATAAGTTCAGGCAATCTGAGGCTGATTGATTTTCATAGTTTTTGCTTTCATTCTGGTATCATCGGCATATGCTGTTTGAGGAACTTTGTGGTATCAAATAAACAAAGTTATGTGGACAGCAAAAGATAATATGACAGATCAAGCCGGTAAGACGGTGATCGTAACAGGTGCAAATGCCGGAATCGGGTTTGAAACAGCGTTGGCCTTATACATGGCGGGAGCGCACGTGGTTTTGGCCTGTAGAAGTATTGAGAATGCAACGCGTGCCCTTAGACTCATAAAGGAACATAAGGGAACTGGTTCATTGGAAACAGCTTTGCTGGATCTGGCCAACCTCACAGCGGTGAAACAGTTTTCAGAGGAATTTCTGAAGCATCACACGCAGCTTCACGTGCTTATTAATAACGCGGGCGTAATGATTCCGCCGGCCTCTAAAACAGCCGACGGGTTTGAGTTACAGTTTGGTGTCAACTTCATCGGACATTTTGCATTAACAGGCCATCTGTATCCGTTGCTCAAAGCAACGCCTGGCACACGTATTATTACCGTGAGCAGTATGGCGTATCTGAGAGGAGTGATCGATTTTGATAATCTGAAATCCGAGATTTCCTACGATCCGGTGAGAGAATATTCACAAAGCAAGTTAGCAGATATATTGTTCTCGGTAAAATTGCAACGGAGAATTACCGCTGTTGGCGATAAGGTGGTTTCAATAGCGGTACAACCGGGAGCGAATAAAACGGAGTTGGCGCGTCATATGAGTGCAACTGAGTTTTCAGCTGCAAAAGAACGTGTTGGTGAACTGATGGAACCATGGCAAGGCGCTCTGCCGTCGCTATATGCCGCGGTTTCAGATGAAGTAACAGGAGGGGAATTATATGGTCCCGACCGGGACGGCGGATACCGGGGATTTCCAGCGCGTGCTGAAATTTCGCCGAATGGCTTGGATGAGATGGTGGCGAACCGGCTTTGGAGTTTTGCAGAAGAGGCTACAGGTGTTCATTATCCAGGATAGGCGCAACGGATAAGGCAACTTTAAGCAATCGGCAAACTTGCGGGCTTAAGTTTGTCTTATCCATTTGGATCAGATTAAGTTGATAGGTCAGCGAATATAAGGAAGGCCGCAAAATCGATAGGATAGAGAAGATGATTAATTATTAGTTCTTTAAGTCAGTTTATTCTATTTAACATAATATAAATTATAGGATATATTTGAATACACTGAAGCATAAAAGAAAGATGCTAGTCACCCTGGTTATTAGGCAGATTTTAAGGGCTAATTCACTAAAAATGAAGGCGCTGAGAATCGTATATAAGAATCATGTCTGCATATCTGATGGGATTTCGCAATTACAGCCGGTACTGTCACGCACAAAAAACCGTTTGAATAAACGAGTGATCAGTTCACTCCCATTCAAACGGTTTCTATTCTGAAGCAACTAGACGTTATGGCTACGGAATTATCTTTTTACCGCAGTCGCATCTATCTCCACCAACATACCATCCAGTGCAAGCCGCGGAACCGGAATCAGCGTATTTACGGGGAATTTTTTGTCGGGCCAGATACGCAGGGATTCTTCTGTGAGGATTTTGAGTTTCTCTTCATTGTGATCCACAACCAGCGTGGTTAGCTTCACAACATCACTGAGCTTCAAGCCTTGCGATTTAAGCGCTGTATCCAGGTTGCTGAAGGTTTGCTTTAATTGTGTTCGAAAATCATTTAGGAGGCTGCCATCAGCGGTTTCGCCGCCCTGACCGGCAATAAAAACCAAAATATTTCCCGCCGGCACTACCGCGATATGTGAATACGCATTGGGAGCCGGATCGTATAGCCCGGGAGGATTAATGAACGCCGGCATTTTTGTTTCTTTTTCCATGTCAATACTTTTGAAGATAATAAATAAGATACCTGTTAAAGTCAATGCTGCAGCAGCTATCAGGATATTCCTGCGGGGAAATCTACGCATGCTTTTCATTTTATATCCCGCAAAATAAACGGAAATAGCTACGCCAAAACAGGTACAGATCTATGTATCTAAAGCATAACAGTATCAGCCAGGAAGTGTTTCAATAAACTCAATTACTTCACCATCCAATCCATACACGAGGGAATTATACACCGTCATAGGCGGTTCGCCCAAAACAAGCACAGATGGCGGCACACAGCTCGTGGCTCCGGCAGCGATGGCCCCGTGGTAAGCTGCTGTGGCGTTTTTCACGGTAAATGCGAAATGGAGTAAGGCGCCGGCTACCGGTGATTCTCCGCGACGACCCTGAGTTGGGATATTCGCTCCTTTGTCAAATATTTCTACAAAGGAAGATGTTCCGGGAATGAGCAGCAGCGCGCCGTATTCAATATTGAACTCCGGCAAGGTCCAGCTGTGAAACAAACTAAGTCCGAGCGACTCATAAAATTTAATAGTAGCCTTGTAGTCTTTCGCTTGAATGGCAACATGGTGCATGCCTGTGATGTTCGTCATCCGGCAAATTTAAAAGCTGCTGACGTAAGAAGATGGTACTAACAAAATTGTTAGCGCAACTTTTTTACTTCCAGTCGCTGGGCGCCATAAATACCCGTGTGCCCACTGAAATAATAGGCCGTAAAACAAGCCACTGCAAAGTATAAAATGTGGTCGGTGCCAAATAATTCTGCGCCCATTAAGGTACAGGCAATGGGTGTATTGGTGGCGCCTGCGAAAACAGCAATAAAGCCCAGGCCCGCAAACAGGTCAACCGGTGCGTTGAACAGGAGCGCCAGCGTATGGCCCAGGGTAGCGCCTATAAAAAACAGGGGGGTCACCTCCCCTCCTTTGAAACCCATTCCCAGGGTAATGGCCGTGAAAACCAGCTTCCAGAGCCAACTCCAGTCGTTAACTCCACTGCCGGGATCAAATGCAGCCAGTATACTGATAGATTTTCCGTGAACGCCTAATCCCAAATAGTCGGTAGTTCCGGCCACGTAACTCAGTAATATGATTACTACGCCGCCGGCCACAGGAATCATCCAGGGTATTTTAATATAGGCCTTGGCGTTATGCCTGATGTTATGAATGAGTTTGGAGAATAAAAGGCTGCTCAAACCAAAACACACACCACTTGCGATCACTTTCGCCAGCAACCACAGATCCTGGTGAACAAAAGGGAGCCAGTTCATGAAAGGATTGGCCTTATAAAATATATAGTAATGGGTATGTTGAATACCCCATGAGGAGCATACGATATCCGCGAAAACGGCAGCAATCAGGCAGGGTATCAATGCCTCGTAACGCATTACGCCAATGGCCAGTACTTCCAGCGCAAACACGGCGCCCGTAAGTGGCGTGCCAAACACCGCTCCAAATCCAGCCGCAATCCCGGCCATCAGTAAAATTCGTATATCCGGCGCCGATAGCCCCAGCTTTTTACCTATCAGGCCGGCCATACTGCCGCCGATCTGCACCGCTGTTCCTTCCCGCCCGGCAGAGCCGCCGAATAAGTGAGTGATAATCGTGGTGACCAATACCAGCGGCGCCATACGTGCAGGCACACCGCCACCAGGTTGGTGGATCTCTTCCATGATCAGGTTGTTGCCTTTCTCAGCGTCATTTCCACCGATACGATAGAGCCAGTAGATCAGTATACCCGCCAGCGGAAGACCAAAAATCAGCCACTCATGCTCCATACGGAGATCGGTGACTACATCCAGTAGCCAGAGAAACAGGGCTACTAAAGATCCAACTATAATGGCAACAGGTGTTACCAATACGGTCCAGCGCAGCAGTTGGTTAGCCACGGACAATTGTTCCAGCAAAGATTTCGTTTGTTTCATATCCTACAAATAGCAGCGTTATATGGCAGCTTTGCTACCATTATAATATTTGTAGGCGCCATCAGACAGCCCTGGGCTGACGGTTTGGGTCAGGAAGACACCATTTCCTGTTATCTGTCTCTCAAAAATAAGTTTATTCTTTTAATAATCCGGCATAAAATGCCGCACCCCATAAGGCAGCTTTATCATTGCTGACGATATGGATTGGTACACTGGCCAGCAATTCAGCCATGCGGTCGCCCTGCATATAATGATGATAAAACTCACCTGTTTCCAGTAGCGCCGCTATCTTTGGAGGAATTCCCCCGCCCAGGAACAAGCCACCCGTGGCCTTCATTTTCAACACCAGGTTGCATGATTCCCTGGCGAGGTAGCGGACAAACAGCTCCATCGTTTTAATACAAACCGGAATCCGTCCTGCTGCAGCGGCCTTGCTGATTTCAGCCGCCGCGTCGCCGGCGTCCATCGCTGCACGCAGCTCGGTGGGTTCGTCCATGCCTTTTATATCCCGCAGGAACTCGTAGATATCGGTTATACCGGGGCCGCTGATAAGACGCTCCCAACTCACCACATCATATTTTTCCTGGAGATACCGGAGCAATAAAATATCGAGGTCTGTTCTGGGCGCAAAATCAGTGTGGCCTCCCTCTGTGGGGAACGGGTGATGATATTGGCCATCCCAATACAACCCTGCCATACCCAGCCCCGTTCCCGGCGCTATGATGGCCATGTTGCCGTTATGCTCCGATGCGCCCCTGTGCAGGGTGGTAAGCTGCTGCGGCGCCAGCGTGGCTAACCCGTAAGCGGTAGCCTCCAGGTCGTTGATCAAGGCCACAGTATGCACACCCGTGCTCTGCCGGATCTCTTCTTCACTCAGCTCCCGGCTCAGGTTGGTCAGTTCCACTTTTCCCTTCACCACAGGCCCGGCTACGCCTATGCATATACGCTGCGGCGGAGTATCGCTGCATCCACTGAGAAAGTGCTTAATTATCTCTGAAAAATTCTGATAATCACGCGAAGCATATTTTTCCTGCCGGATCAGCTCCAGCTCTCCATTCACGCTGCTGAACAAGGCCAGGTTGGTTTTGGTGCCTCCCAGGTCGCCCGCCAGCAGATAGGTTTTGGTGTCCCCACTGCTTACCGGCTCTATAAAATGAGGAAGGTATTGCTGCTTTTTCAATGTTTGCATCTTTGTGGAACTTTATACTTAAAAATAAGGGTTTCCACCAAGAATACAACAGGAATATGTTTTGTTAATAATTGTCCCGGATATATTATTGGAACAGCTTTTGTTCCAGGGGGATGAACAATTCCGGGAGAAAAATGTAATTCAAACCAAACGTAAGGCCCATATGGAAAGACACACCTATCAGACAGGACTTATTGGCAACTGTGCATTTCTGGCGCATGTAAATAAGGATACAAACATCGATTGGCTTTGCTGGCCCCGCATGGACAGCTCCTTTATTTTCGGCGGACTGCTCGATACGAAGAAAGGCGGCTGCTTCTCCATTTTACCGGAGGCAGATTTTTCTTCCCATCAGTATTACCTGGAAAATACCAATGTGCTGTGTACTGAAATTACCACTACAGAAGGCAGCTACCGCGTTACCGACTTTGCGCCCCGCTTCCTTCAGTATGAACGTTTTTTTAAGCCACTCATGCTGATCCGGAAAGTGGAACCACTGGAAGGCTCTCCCAGGATCCGGGTAACCTGTGAGCCTACCTGCGACTATGGCGCCTCGAAGTTGCGCCCTATGAGAGGCAGCAGTCATATTGAATTTACAGGCTGCGAAGAAAACATCCGCCTCACTACCAACATTGCTGTCAGCTACCTTATCGACGATGAGTTTTTTGTACTCAATGATACGCGGTACCTGATTCTCACTTATGGCCATCCGCTCGAAGCGCCACTGGCCAGTACCGCGGAACGGTTTCTCCGGGAAACTATTTCCTACTGGAGAACATGGATCAAGCATTCTTCCATTGCCAATTACTTCCAGCCTTATGTGATCCGCTCTGCTTTAGCACTGAAAATACACCAGTATGAAGATACCGGCGCCATCATCGCAGCCAGCACCACCAGCTTACCCGAGTTTCCTGAAAGCGGGCGTAACTGGGACTATCGCTATTGCTGGATGCGCGATACCTATTATATTATCACTGCCTTGAACCACATTGGTCATTTTGAAGAAATGGAAAGGTACTTCGGTTACATCACCGATATTTCTTTCTCCGGTGATTTCCGCTATCAGCCACTGTATGGAATTACGGGACAAAAGACCCTGTCGGAAACCATCCTGCCACACCTTGATGGTTACATGGGAAATAAACCGGTGCGCATCGGCAACCAGGCTTTTGAGCACATCCAGAATGATATATATGGACAGGTGCTTATTTCCATGCTTCCATTATATACTGACCACCGTTTTATTTTTTCAGAAAGAAAGGATTCTGACCGGTGGATTGAACTGCTGCTGAAGAAGATAGAAAAAACGATTGATGAGAAAGATGCAGGTATCTGGGAGTTCAGGAACATGGCTAACGTTCACTGCTACACGAACCTGTTCCAGTGGGCCGGCTGCGCAGCCGCTGAAAAAATGGCCCGCACCATTGGCAATCAATCCCTGCTGGATAAGGCCATTGAGCTGAAAAACCGCGCTGCAGCCCATATTGAAAGCTGTTACGACCCGGTAAGAAAAGTATACACCAACGCCGCCGGAAGCCAGCACCTCGATGCCAGCACCCTTCAGCTGATCATGATGAATTACCTGGATCCTGCCTCTGAACGGGCACGCGATCATCTCATCGCATTGGAAAAGGAATTGAAAACACCGGAAGGATTGTTTTACCGTTACCGTCACTCCGATGATTTTGGTAAACCCAAAACCACTTTCCTCGTATGTGCGTTCTGGTATGTGGAAGCACTTGCCTGCGTTGGCCGGCTGGAAGATGCGCAGCGGGAATTTGCCAAGCTACTGCAATATTCTAATCACCTGTTGCTTTTCAGTGAAGATGTGGAATCTGCCACCGGCAGCCAGTGGGGGAATTTCCCGCAGGCTTACAGTCATGTGGGATTGATGAATGCCGCCTACCGGATTGCCATGAAACTGGATACCCCCATTTTTCTATAGTTTGATTTTACATAAAAATAAAGGAGGGGAGTTTGTGCTCCCCTCCTTTCATTATTTACACGCTTTCCCTGTTGCGTAATGTTCTCAGCAAATGCCGCACTTCATGATAACTTCGTAAGTAGTACTGTGCAGCAGATACCTGGCTGCCTACTTTCACCGTGATGGCTTTATTCGGAAGCGCTTTAAAGATGTCTTCATCTGTTACATCATCGCCCATGGCCATAATGAAGTCGTATTTTTTATGATTCAGCCAGCTCAGGGCGGCTTTACCTTTATTTATTTCGATATTTTTTACCTCTATTACTTTGTCGCCGGGCAATACCTGCAATCCTTTCTCCACTGTAAAGTAGCGCAGGGTATTCATCAGTTCATTGGCGCGTAATTCGCCGAGGCCGGATTCCACTTTGCGGTAATGCCATACCAGGGAGAAACTTTTTTCTTCGATGAAGGAACCGGGTGTACGGTCGGTAGCCAGTTCCATGATAGGCAGCAGTTCCTTTTTCCATTTGTCAGTGAGGCCGGGCAGCTGGTACCACTCCCCTGCTTTCGTTTTTTGCCAGGCGCCATGTTCTGCAATGAGATCGAGGTTGAGATGACCGAACCACTCTCCCAGTGTATCGTGGTTCCTGCCGCTGATCATTACCAGGTCGTTGCCGGGTATGGCTGCCAGTTCCCGCAGTAGCTGGTACAGATCAGGATCAGGAGATGCCATGTCGATATTGGGCTGGAAGCCCACCAATGTACCGTCGTAGTCGAGGAAGATGATCCGTTTTTTACTGTTGAAATATTGTTGCCGGATGAGTACCGCTGTTTCCTGGTTTACGCGGCGGGCCAGCATATTCTGCTGCATCTCATTTACTTCCTGCAGGCGGGTCATGAATAGTTTTACCCAGTGGCTGATATTGAACTTGGCAACCACGGTGCGCATTTGTTTCATGCGGCGTTGCTGTTCCGCGAGTGGCATGTTCAGCGCGTCTACGATAGCGCGGGTGATGGCGCCAATGTTATTTGGATTGACGATGATGGCATCTATTAATTCTTTAGATGCCCCCGCCATTTCGCTCAGAATCAATACACCATCGTCGTTATTACGGCTGGCTACATATTCCTTGCTAACGAGGTTCATCCCATCACGCATAGGTGTTACGAGACAGATGTCTGCAAAATTATAGAGGGCTGATAGTGTTTCCAGCGGAAATGAACGGTAGAAGTATTGGATAGGATGCCAGGCCAGCGTACGGAAACGGGCATTAATATTTCCTACCTGTTTATCTATTTCATCGCGCAGTTCTTTGTACTGGGGCACCTGGTCGCGGGAAGGCACCACAATCATATACAACACCACCTTGCCGATATATTCAGGATGGAGTTGCAGCAGCAGTTCAAAAGCCTGGAGCCGTTGCAGGATTCCTTTGCTGTAGTCCAGCCGGTCGATGGAGAGCACGAGCCGGTCGTTGTGAAAGTTTTCTTTCAGGTTTTTTACCTGCTGCAGTACTTCGGGGTCATTGCCCATTTCTGCATACTTGTTATAATCGATCCCCATTGGAAATGTTTCCACTACAATGGCGCGGTCGTTATAAGACACCACGTTGGCGGTGGTGGTCACTGGCAGGATGCGGCTGGCGGCATTCAGGAAGTGGCGGGTATCATCAAAAGTATGGAACCCCATCAGATCGGCGCCCAGCATCCCTTCCAGGATCTCGGCCCTCCATGGGATAAGGCGGAATAATTCGAAGGAAGGAAATGGGATGTGCTGGAAGAAGCCGATGGAGATCTCCGGCATCTCTGCGCGGATCATTCCGGGCAGCAGCAGCAATTGGTAGTCATGAATCCAGATGGTGTCTCCGGGTTCTGCTACTTTCATAATAATATCCCTGAATTTTTTATTAACCTGGTAATAAGCGTCCCAATAGGATTGTTCATAGTGGGCATAAACAGCCATATAGTGGAAAACCGGCCACAGTGTTTCATTAGAAAAGCCTTCGTAGAAGTTGTTGATTTCATCCTGTGTCAGGTATACCGGCATCAGGTTCATCTTACGCAACTTTTTTGTTACTTTCTCCTGTTCCTTCTGGTCTGTGATTTCCTGTCCCGGCCAGCCTATCCAGATATTATTTCCTTCGCGGTAGATGGAGCCCAGGCCTGTTGCCAGGCCCCCTTCGCTGGGTTGAAGGGAGTAATCCCCCTCTGTTTCCGAAATCTTTACTGGCAGCCTGTTCGATACAATAATGGTCTTTCGCATAGTCAGTTTATATAATCTATTATCTAATTACATTCAATTGGAATAGCACCCAACAAAACAAAAAATGCACCCAAAAGAGCGGAACCTACATATATAAATAAATACAATGCTGCTACAATGGCTATGGTTCATCAACAGGGTTTATCCGGAGCGGATAAGGGCTACACCTGTATATGTGTGAAAATGCAAGATAAACATTATCAGGGGGAAAAGGAAGTAGAAATATCTCTACTACCCTATTTTGACTTACGGCCCAGCGTCATCAATACTACACCGCAGATAACGATAGTAGCGGAAATGCCTACCAGCGAAGTAATGGCTTCGTTACCAATAGCCCATCCCAGGAACAAGGCCACAATGGGGTTAATATAAGCATAAGTAGCCGTTAGCCGCGGCGGCGCATTTTTCGATAACCAGCTGTAAGAAGTATACCCCACCAGTGACCCGATCAATACCAGGTAAAGATAAGCCTGCCAGGCTTCCGCAGTCATCAGAGGCAGGGTAGCAAGTCCGCCGGGTTCCAGCACAAAACTCATCAGCAGGGAAAATACGCCGCCGGCCAGCATCTGGATAGCGGTGCTGGTAATTTGTGTAGGCATCGGGAGCCGCTGTACCAGCAGCGTTCCAACCGCCCAGGCAATATTGCCCGCCACGATTACAATCACCGGCCATAAAGGAAACTGTCGTGCTTCGTGATGAACAAACGGGTTAAACAACAGGAACAGGCCAATAAACCCTACTACAATCCCCAGCATAGTCATGGCGGAAGGGCGTTGTTTGCTGAAAAAGACCCAATCCATACCCATGATCCAGGCGGGCATGGCAGCTACTATCAGCGCCACAATGCCGGAAGGCATATGGTGTACGGCCAGGGCTACCGTGGTGTTGCCGATACCAATAAGCAGCACGCCTACAAAACAGGCAGAGATAAGCTCTCTGCGCCCCGGCCGGGTTTTCTCCCGCAGGCAACCTACCAGCAGCAGGATCCCTCCTGCTACCAGGAAACGCATCGACGACAACAGAAATGGCGGCACTACTTTCGTCGCTATCTTCATCCCGAGGTAAGTGGACCCCCAGATGATGTATACTGCCAACAGGCAAAAGATCATTTTGGAGGATAATACGCCTGTCTTTTTGTTCATGGTTTCTTTCTTTTGGTACGCTGATAGTTCCGGGTTACTTTACTGACATCACCGCAAGTGCTCATGCTGCACCATTTGCGGGAGCCGTTGCGGCTTTTGTCCAGGAAAAGCCATCCGCAGGCGGGACACTCTTTTACTTCCGCCGGCTTGCCGGAGGTATACAATTCCACTGCCGATTTTACCAGCCACCAATATACCTGCTCCAGTGCAGGGGCGTTAAACTGCAAAGAGCCCGCGCCTGCCTGCCAACTGATTTCTATATTGCCGTACGCCTCCCCGATATAAGTATTGAACTGCATACTGTCGGCCGCAGCAGGTTGCTTCCTGGCAATACCTGCCATAAATAACCGGTGCAGCAACTCCCTTAAAACAATGCTTTTCTCAAAAACCATGGTCGCCTTTTGCGGATAATCCTTCGCCAACCGTTCCAGGGTATGGATAATTTTGGGAGATAAGGCACGGGTGTGAGCGTACCATTTCAACAACTCTTTGAAGCCGTTGAGATAGTCGTGCGATATTACTTTCTTACGGTTGTCGATCGTATTCACAAAATCGAGACACAGGATGCCACCGTCGAGCCGGAGTGATGTAATGGATTTGGAGGATGCCATGAGCGGATTTTGTCTTTCCCAGGATTAAACTGATTACGCTGATTACGCTGATTTTTTTTGTTTTTTTTTGGATGCTACTGCGAAGATAAATCTTATTATTAACCAGTAAAAGTTATTTTACCGGTTAATTAAAAAGAGGGTTAAATGAGGGTGTTTGTCTGATTGAGACAACGCTTTAATGCGAAAGTGTTATATTAATGATTATCAATTTGTTATAAAGTAAAAAGCAGCTTCAGAAGAAGCTGCTTTTTACTTTATAATGATGGTATTTTAATATGCGGTAATTAATAGCGGGCAGTATTTTTGCCAGATGACCTAATAAGTTACATTATTTATTTGATATATACTTCAATAATTGCATTAGTAGGCCTTCTGGGTGCGAGGAAACTGTCAACCTGGTGGTAATGTTGCTTCAGTTCTCCCCTCAATGCAAAGGGGTAAAAGTTGTTCAGGTTGGGCGCATATTCATATATTACCAGGTCGTAATGACGGTCTCTTACCTTTTGGGTGAAGGTGGCAAGTTGCCTGTTGAACATCCCTACTCCCAGGTGATACCATAACGGGTAATCGGGACCGGTTTCCAGTTTATAAGGCATTGCGGCGGCCAGCGGAGTCAGCTCGGACATGTTCAGTACTTTAATATCCCCTCTCTTTTCGGCTACGACCGGCAGCGCCATAATCTTTTCCATTCCCTTTACCGTGGAAGCGGGCATGTATATTTTGCGGAACGGACGGAGATTTGAGAAAACCCAGGACGACACCGGCACATCGGTGGTATCGTTATTCAGCATAAAGTTATGCCGGTTTACTACATTCTCATGACCGGGCGTTCCCATTGCCACAGTTTCCTGTGCCGGAAATAAACGGTCGGTGAAACGGCCTATGTATTTCCACCAGGTACCAGACCACCAGAAAAGCACCAGGAAGGTGGCCCCTAACAACGGACGGAACGAGTTGATATTTATCTTCCCTAAATCCAATAAATAAGAAGCGATAAAGGCAAACGCGAAACTGTGGAAGAAGATATTGTTATCCGGCGGGGTGTAGCTTGTTACCTGGAAAATGGCGGCTTCGCCCAATATACCCAGTGTAAGCAAAGCAAACAGTACTTCCCGGCGCTGCTGTAACCAGGAGCCCCATGCTTTCACTTTCGCCACAAGGCACAGCACTACCAGCACCACATATGCCTTGATCCAGTTGGAGCTGCCGAATATTTCGTCTGTGAAGTCGTTGAAGGCCAGTCGGGAGCTGTGTGGCGGCTGCCCGTGGTTAAACCAGTATCCGAATCCCGGCATCAGCGGCAGGATCATGATGGCGGCAATCAAAGCAAACATACCGGCAAAGATGGGCAGGTCCAACCAGCGGCGTGTCTGGAAACTATTATAGGCCAGGAACAGGAGGCTCAACATAAACGCCATTCCACCGCCATCCTGTTTGGTGAAAACGGACAGGAAGATAAAGAAGGCAGCACCGAACATCAAGAGGTAACTACGTAAACGGCTATCCGAAAAGAAGGACCGGAACAGGAAGCTCAGTCCCACCAGTTCAAATACAATCACCGTATGATTATACCAGGGCCAGAAATTAAAGAAGGAGTAGGACAACACAAATACCAGCACAGACAGTAACCTGACACCGGGTTGCACGCCCATACTTTTCATGATGGACCTGAAAGCAAAGCCGGCCATGATATTCAGGAGCACCTGCGCCTTTACAAGGGAAATGAGTTCAGGTCCGAATAGTTTAAAGAAGATGGCCGGGAAGATCCAGAAGCCGTAACCAAGTGGCGATCCGAAATCCCTGAAAGGAATTTGTCCGGATGATATCCGGTAAGCTCCTTCCCAGGATAGAAAAATATTAACGCGGTACGGGAATGTTACAAATAACGGCACCAGGGCGAGTGCGATAATAATAATGCTTTCGGCAATGGCCGGGCGACGGCCGTTCAGTGAAAATTTTGGCATAGTAGATTGGGATTCGCTGTAATTGCTGACTATTCAGTAATATGAATGGCTGCAAAAGTAATTGAATAAATTGTAAATTAGCCCCATCTAACTACCAAACAACTCCAGGTTCCGTGAAATTTTTAAAGCTGCTGAGACCCAAACACTGGGTAAAGAATGCCTTCCTGTTTATTCCCCTGTTCTTTGCGGGAGAGATCTTTAATACTGATAAACTGCTTGATGTCCTGGTGGGTTTCTTCGCCTTCAGCTTTATTGCCAGCAGTATTTATATACTGAACGACTACCGCGACATTGAGGCTGACCGCCTGCATCCGGTAAAGTGTATGCGTCCGCTGGCGTCGGGAGCCATCAGCCGGTCGGCCGCAATAGCGCTTTTTATCATCTGCGTTTTCGCCGGGTATGCGCTGGCCGTTATGGTGGGAGAAAAGTTTGTTTTTGTGCTGAGTATTTACTTTGTGCTAAACATCCTGTATTGCCTTGGCTTAAAGAACATTTCTATCCTTGATATTATCATTGTGTCAACCGGATTTGTGCTGCGGGTTAAATCCGGCGGTGTAGCCGCCAAGGTGGCGTTGTCGGAGTGGCTGGTGATTATGGTGTTCCTGTTGTCGCTGTTTATGGCCATTGCCAAACGGCGGGACGACATCCTGATCAAACTCGATTCCGGGAAAGACATGCGCAAGGCGGTGCGGGGTTACAACATGGATTTCCTGAACGTGATGCTGGCGCTTGTTTCTGCTGTTATCATCGTTGCCTACCTGATGTATACCATTTCTCCTGAAACCCAGGCCAGGTTCCATACTTACCGGCTTTATTACACCACCCTGTTTGTAATTGGCGGATTATTACGATATTTGCAAATAACCTACGTACAGAACAGTACTGGTTCTCCAACCAAAATCCTATATAAAGACCGTTTTATTCAATTAACCATCCTCCTGTGGGTCCTGAGTTTTTATGTATTAATTTATTTACCGACAGATAAAACTTTTTTTGAATAATGCAAAAACGGTTAGCCAACTGGGGGAACTTCCCTGCTGTTGACAGCGACGAAAATGCTTTTACCCAGGAAGATGAACTTCGCAAATACGTAGTGGCTAATAGCCACATGATTGCGCGGGGCAATGGCCGCTGTTATGGCGATGCCTCCCTGGGAAAGCACAGCATATCCATGCTGAAATACGATAAGATGCTTTCCTTTGACACCGCCAACGGGATCATGGATGTACAGGCAGGCGTAACGCTGGACCAGATACTGGATATTATTGTTCCCAAAGGATGGTTCTTACCGGTAACCCCTGGTACTAAATATATTACCGTAGGCGGAGCAGTGGCTTCTGATGTACACGGAAAGAACCACCACGTAGACGGCGCCTTTTCCGGTCACATCATTGATATGGATATACTCACCGCCAACGGTGAAACCATTTGCTGTTCCGCCACCCAACACGAAGATCTTTTCTGGGCTACCTGTGGCGGCATGGGTCTTACCGGCGTAATCACGCGGGTGAAATTCGGCCTTAAAAAAGTGGCTACTGCCTATATACGCCAAACACAACTGAAGGCGAAAAACCTGGAAGAAGTGATCCGGCTGTTTGATGAATATAAGCACTATACTTACTCCATGGCGTGGATCGATTGCCTCCAGAAAGGCGATTCTTTTGGCCGGAGTATCCTGATTGTAGGCGAACATGCCACTCCGGAAGAACTCAGCGCGGAGCAACAGAAAGCCCCCCTCACCCTTCCGGCTAAACGAAAACTCACGCTCCCGTTCAACCTTCCTTCCTTTGTACTGAACACTTTTACCGTAAAGGCGTTTAACTGGTTATACTACGGGAAGAATTATAAGAAGGTGATGCACAAGGTAATCCCTTATGAACCCTTCTTTTATCCGCTGGACGCCATCCTTCACTGGAACCGCGGGTATGGCAAGGCAGGCTTTGTACAATACCAGTTTGTAGTATCCCTGGAACAGAAAGATGGCCTGGTGGCTATCCTGCAACGGATCAGCGATAAAGGCTGGGGTTCGTTTCTCGCGGTACTAAAGGTATTCGGTAAACAAGACAGCCTTATTTCCTTCCCGATGGAGGGGTACACCCTGGCGCTGGACTTCCCCATCCGCAAAGGATTATTTGAATTCCTGGATGAGCTGGATGAAATTGTACTGCAATACGGCGGTCGTTTGTACCTGTCGAAGGATGCGCGGATGAAGCAGGAAATTTTCTGGAACAGCTATCCTAATGCCGGCAGGTTTGCCGAAATTGTAAAACAATATAACAACAACGCGCGTTTTGAATCCCTGCAATCGGAGCGTTTATTATTGACAAAATAGTTTACCCTGATTAACCAAGTACACTCATGCCTACCCTTTTAATACTTGGCGCAGGCTCCGACATGGCCATTGCCATTGCCCGGAAGTTTGCGTCTGAAAAATATGATATTCAACTGGCCGGCAGGAACATTGCCGCATTGATTCCTCAACAACAGGATCTGCAGGTGCGTTATGACGTTAAAGCCACCACGCATGTGTTTGATGCTGCCGGCTACCAATCGCATGCTGCTTTTTATAACGACCTCCCTGTTCCCCCGGACATCACCATCTGCGTTTTCGGTTACCTGGGCGACCAGGAGAAAGCGCAGCAAAACTGGCAGGAAGCCGCCACCATTATCAACAGCAATTATACCGGTGCTGTTTCTATATTGAACATCGTAGCGGAAAGCTATGTGGCCAGGAAGCAGGGAACTATTGTGGGCATCAGCTCTGTAGCCGGTGAAAGAGGACGCCAGAGCAATTATATCTACGGCAGTGCGAAAGCCGGTTTCACCGCTTACCTGAGCGGATTAAGGAACCGTCTTTTTCGTAGTGGCGTTCACGTGATGAGTGTGCAGCCGGGCTTTGTGAACACCCGTATGACCCAGCACCTGACGCTCCCACCACTGCTTACGGCGCAACCGGAAGCAGTAGCTACCGCAGTTTTCAAAGCAGTGAACCGCAAAAAGAATGTGCTGTATGTAAAGTGGCATTGGCGATACATTATGCTCATTATCAAATTAATACCGGAAGGTATTTTCAAAAAACTCTCCCTGTGACCATCGCTTTTTTCGACTTTGACGGTACCATTACTACACGGGACACCCTATGGGAAATTATCCGCCATCACAGGGGCCGCGCCGCCATGTATGCCGGCATCATTCAATTGCTGCCGCCACTGCTGCGCTTCAAATTAAAAATGATGCCGGCGCAGCAGATGAAAGAACAAGTGCTGGAATATTTTTTTGGGGAGATGTCTGCCCACGATTTTTCCGCTGGCTGTGAAAGCTTCTGCCGGGAAAAGCTGCCGGCTTTAATTCGCCCGCAAGCGCTGGCGGCTATACGAAATCACCAGCAACAGGGTCATCATGTGGTAGTAGTATCCGCTTCCGCACAGGACTGGGTAGCGCCGTGGTGCCGGAAAGAAAATATCATTTGCCTGGCTACGCGTCTCGAAGTAAAAAATAAAGTCATCACCGGTAAAATACAAGGTATCAACTGCAATGGCGAAGAAAAGGTGAACCGCATCCGCGAAGCCTACCGCCTGGAAAACTTCCGCGAAATATACGCCTACGGCGATAGTGAGGGCGACCGGCCGATGCTGGCACTTGCGCAGCATGTTTCGTTCAAGCCATTCAGGTAGTGGGGATTGCAGCGAAGGTTGTCTTACTCAGGATTAAACTTATTTCACTGATTACGCTGATTTGATCACTTTTTGATTTTTAAAGATTCGGGGAGATATAAGCGAAAATATCCGCTTATATCTCCCCGAACCTTTAAAAAAATATAATCATTATAATTAGCGTAATCAGTGAGTAAGACAAAATCCGCTTATCCGCTTATATCTCCCCGAACCTTTAAAAATCAAAAAGTGATCAAATCAGCGTAATCAGTGAAATAAGTTTAATCCTGAGTAAGACAACCTTCGCGTATAAAAAATGCCTCACCATTACGGTAAGGCACTTTCTATTATTGTAACAGATTGATTGTACGAAGTGTTTATATTATCAGGCAGCTTTCGCTTTCTTCATTTGCGCTGTTACCATTGCGGGTTTCAGCTTGATGATGCCAACGAAGTTCAGCAGCTTCATTACCTGGTAGCTTGGGTCCAGCTCATACCATTTTTTGGCAAAGTTAGGACTGTCTTTAAATTTGTGGTGGTTGTTCTGGAACAGTTCGCCCATCAGTACTATACCCCATGGAGAAGTATTTCTGGAGTGGTCGTTGTTGTCAAAATTCTGGTAACCATATTTATGTCCGCACCAGTTAACGATAGCACCCTGTACAGGTCCCATCAGGAAGTGGATAGGCAGCAGTAAATAAAGATACCACATACCTGCAGGAACGAATGCTACGTAAAATGCTACATAAGCGCCCATCCAGAGGAAACGGGTGATGTTGCTGTCGCCGAATTTATCCATCGCATCCCATTCTGGTAATGGGTCTTTGGTAAATTTAGGATCTACATCACTGGTACGTGTTACAAAACCATTATAGATTTTGCGGGTTTGTACCATCATGCCCCATACGTCTTTGAAGAAGTGCGGAGAATGCGGATCATGTTCAGTATCGCTGAATTCATGGTGCATGCGGTGCATAACGCCATAAGCTCTTGGAATCAGGTATGATGAACCCTGGAAAAACCAGGTGCTGAAATAAAAGAATCGTTCCCAGAATTTACTGGTAGTATACATCTGGTGAGATGCATAACGGTGTAAGTAGAATGTGTGAAAAAACAAGGAAAAGAACCAATGCACACAAAAGAATATCAGGATCGCCGTCATTTCTATACTTTATAAAGTGACAAATAAGCGTCAAAGGTAAGCTAATTAAGCGGATATTAAGCCAGTTTTAACCTCCCCGGTGGTGAAGAAAATGTTAAAATAATTTTAAATTTTAATTTTTCTTTACCCAACGTAACTCTAAGAGATTCATACCGTTACCACTGAATCCGGAGACGTTTGGCTGCACCAGCCGCACCACTTCGTCATAGAACAGCGGCACTACCGCGGCGTCTGCCATGATCATATTATCCATCTCCCGGTACTGGATGTACCGGATGCTGTCGTTGTTCTCCTCCAGGGATGTTTCGTACAACCGGTCGAATGCCGCGTTGTGATAGCGGGTATAATTCGGTGGCGCCGGGTTTTTGCTGTAAAACATGGCCAGGTAGCTTTCAGCGTCGGGGTAGTCGGCGATCCAGCTGCCGCGGAAAAACAATGCCTGTGATTTAGCGGTTTGCTCCAGTAGCAGGCTTTTCTGCAGCACCTCCACTTGTATACGTATACCAACATTCTCCAGCTCATTCGCTACATAATTGGCGAGGTCGGCGTAGATGGGAATAGACAACAGTTTGATAACAGGTAGTCCTTTTCCATCCGGGAAGCCGGCCTCACGGAGCAGCTGCCGCGACATGGCCGGGTTGTAGGGATAGCCTTTTACCAACTGCGCATTAAAGGAAGGCAGGCCCGCGGGTACAAATCCCGCTGTCGCAGCGGTGCCTATGCCATTGCGGAGGTAAGTCATCATTTTCGTACGGTCGAAGCCGTAGTTGATAGCTTGCCGGATCTTTTTCAAGCGGAGCGGCGACTTCCCGACGAGCGGATTGCTGCTGTCGGTAAGAAATCCGAGGTATTCTGTATTCAGATAAGGATGTTTGTTCAGCACCATTTTCCCCTCCCACTCCTTCCGGAGCTTGCCTTGCTTGGTGAGCACTTCATCTTTAAAGGAGGCATCGATATCATTCATAAAGTCCAGTTGCCCCTGGCGGAACAGCAGGAATTCCGAAGCTTTGCTTTCAAGGAAGCCTACCTGTACTGCATCCAGGTAAGGGAGGCGGCGACCGGTATCATCTTTTTCAAAATAAACGGGGTTGCGATGCAGCACCAGCGCCTGTCCTTCATCCCAGAGGAAAAAGCGGAACGGCCCGGTACCGCAGGGATGATTGCGGAAGTCTTTCCCGTATTTCTCTATGCCCTCGTGTGGTACGATGGAGCAATACTGCATGCTGAGTATTCCCAATACCGGGTGGAACGGCCGGTAGAGCGTTAGTTCGAAGGTGGAGTCATTCAGGGCGTGAAGACCGCTGTCGGCGGACAGTTTGCCGTTGAAGATCCAGGCGCCGGGCGAGGCCGTGGCGGGGTCCATGATACGGCGCAGGCTGTACACCACGTCGTTGGCCGTCATCCGGCGGCCTTTGCCTCCGGGGAAGATGTCGCTGTCGTGGAAGTATACGTCTGTCCGGAGATCAAACGTATAGGTGCGGTGATCGGCCGATTCACGCCACTGTTTGGCGAGTGAGGGACGGATCACCAGGTTGCTGTCGGGTTCCACGAGCGTATTGTATAATTGCTTTACCGCCCATATTACTTCCTGGCTTTTGGCAAAAGCAGGGTCCAGGCTGGCTATTCCGTTGGTGCTGTTATACCGGAATACGCGCAGCGACTGTTTTTCCGGGCTACCGCACGCCCCAAGTAAGAGGCTGCATAGTATTGCAAGCCCCCATCTGCATATAACCACCTGACAATAACAACTTTTCATTTGGCAGTAAATTAATATCTTTCAGGCTAAAATATACGAATAAATATGCGCGGCATACCGATGCTTTGTATGGCCCTTCTGGCAACTTTAACTGCCGGGGCACAACAGTTCAGCAGGGCTGACACGCTGAGAGGCAGTATTACTCCTCAGCGTGCCTGGTGGGATGTTACCAGCTACGACCTCCATGTACAGGTAAACCCGGACGACAGTACCTTCAGCGGTTTCAATACGATTACCTATGAGGTGCTGAAAACCGATTCAGTGATGCAGATAGATCTGCAGATACCGATGGTGATAGACAGCGTGGTGCAGGATAAGAAGCCGCTCACCTTTACCCGCGACGGCAATGCCTGGTTTATAAAAATGACAATTCCACAGGTAAAAGATAAATCAAAAAAGATCACCGTGTATTACAGCGGCAAACCCCGCAAGGCGTTGAAAGCGCCGTGGGATGGCGGTGTTGTATGGTCGACAGACGACAAAGGCCGTCCGTGGATAGCCACTGCCTGCCAGGGTTTGGGCGCCAGCATCTGGTGGCCCAACAAAGACACACAAAGTGATGAGCCCGAAGACATGACCATCAGCGTTACCGTTCCTGCCGACCTCACCGATGTATCCAATGGCCGTTTAAAAAAGACCATCGACAATCCCGATGGCACCCGGACCTTTGTATGGTATGTAGGCAGCCCTATCAACAACTATGACGTAGCAGTGAACGTAGGTAATTATATAGAGATGAAAGATACCTGGCACGGTGAAGGCGGTAAACTGGATCTTGGTTTCTGGGTATTGGATTATAATGAAGACAAGGCAAGGGAACATTTCAAAGTAGTGAAGCCTATGCTGAAATGCTTTGAATACTGGTTTGGCAAGTATCCTTTTTATAAAGACAGCTACAAGCTGATAGAAGCACCGTTCCTGGGTATGGAGCACCAGAGTGGTGTGGCTTATGGCAACAAATACCTCATGGGGTATTCCGGCAGGGATCTTTCCGGTACCGGCTGGGGATTGAAATGGGACTTCCTCATTATCCATGAAAGTGGCCACGAATGGTTTGGCAACAGTATCACCAGCAAAGACCTGGCAGACATGTGGATCCATGAGTCTTTTACCAACTACTCCGAAACTCTTTTTACTGAATGCCAGTATGGACATAAGGCCGCTGAGGAATATGTACAGGGAATCCGTAAGAATATTTTAAATGATGTGCCCATCATTCCGCCTTATGGTGTTAATGCAGAGGGAAGCGGTGATATGTATTATAAAGGCGCCAACATGCTGCACAATATCCGGCAGATCATGGAAAACGACGAGGCCTTCCGCCAAATGTTGCGTGGGCTTAACAAAACATTCTATCACCAAACGGTAACCACGCAGGAGGTAGAACAATACATCAGCCAGGCAGTAGGTATGAACCTGGATAAAGTATTTAACCAGTACCTGCGTCATACCACTATTCCTACACTGGAGTACCGCTTCAATGGCCAGCAGATCCAATACCGCTGGGTGTCTGATGTAAAAGACTTTAATATGCCGGTGAAAGTGAAGCTGAGTGATAGCGGGTTTAAGCTGATATACCCGGGCACTTTATGGCGGAGTTCCAATATTACTTTAGGTGACCTCAAGAACTTTGAAGTAGATAAAAACTTCTATATTAAATCCAGGCAGGTGAAATAAAGATGCGTGCAAAATAAAAAGAGGGGTCTGCTGATAGCAGACCCCTCTTTTTATTTTATCGTTTCAGTAATTTGAAGGCGTGACCGGTGCTGTCATTCAGAAATCCGTAGGCTGCCCATAAAATAGAGAGTGGTTCAATACTGCGGCTCATTTCTATCCTTCCCATATCTGCCACATCGAGCCAGCCTATCTGGTGCAGGAGGTTGATGACTTCGCGCTTCGCATCGTTGTTATTGCCGGCGATAAACATGGTAGGGGCTCCTTCTTTGAGTTCCGGGAGCAGCATTTTTTCGTGGCCAATACAGCTGAGTGCCTTTACTACATTGGCATCCGGCGGCAGCCAGGCTTGTATTTGTTCCCCTGCGGAGTTGTTGTGACCGATGGTGAAGGTGAGTCGTCCGTTTTCATCGGGGCCTTTGCCATCGAGTGGATTGGTAACATCCACTACTGTTTTGGATTTAAAGTTCCATATCCCGGCGGCTTCAATGGCTTTTTTGGTACCGGCCCAGCTGGTGCAGATCAGCAACAGTTCCCCGAATTCGGCTGCCTGTCTGAAAGTGCCTGCCGTAGCCTGCTTACCCTGCTTCTTTATCCATTGCTGCAAAGATTCCCTCGAGGGATTACGGGTACCGATTGTAACATGATGTCCTGTTTGAATAAGCCCTTTACCAAGAGTTAAACCAACGGGACCGCTTCCAAGGATACCGATTTTCATGAGCGTAGATTAGTAGATTAATTTTAAGTGCGAATTATGAAGATACTTAAAATTGGGGAGAACTAAGCGTAGGTTGTCTTTCTCGCTGATTACGCTGATTTTACTGATTTTACTTTTGGATTTATTGGGGAGATGTGAGCGGATTTTGTCTTACTCAGGATTACGCTGATTTAACTGATTATATCTTTTATGATTTTGGGAGATATAAGCCAATATATCCGCTTATATCTCCCAAAATCATATAGAATCCAAAGTGTTCAAATCCCTTAATCAATAAAATCAACGTAATCCTGAGTAAGACAGCCTACGCTTAGATCTCCCCTGGCACTCGCTTAGGACATGCTTAATACATGCCTTTGCCATGGGCTAAACATGAGGTAACGTGGAGGTGACGTGGACTTGATCATGTATCCAGCTCCTGTAGCAGGTATCCGAGGAATTTTTGCATGCCTTGTCGCTTTGCGGGCGTTAACGGATAACTGATATTATGAATATAATAAGTGGTAAGATCGTAGACTGCATAAGGGTTTTCGGCCACTACTGCCGGGATGTTCTGAATACCGATGCCGGTGGCGTTGTTAAATGCGGTGATAAACTCAGCGGGCAGTTGTTTATTACTGATCCAGGCGGCGAATACAAATGGCAGGCTGGTAAAGCGCACCCAGTGTTCAGCGAGGTCGTATATATATGGCGAAACGGTGCGTTGTTCCAGGGCGCGGTCGCCGATCACCAAACCAGCGTCAGTTCCCCTGATTTTGTCCTGGTAATCCCCGTTGGTATCTACAAACTCCACACCAAGCTTCCAGTATTCACGTACCAGTACTTTGAGTAAGGCTACGGAGGTACGGCTCTGGTAATCGAGGTAAATACGTTTTATTTCGTTTAAGGGCACCTCGCTGTATAAACAAACAGATGCCACAGGTCCTTCGGCTCCGATACAATAATCTGCTATGATATGATATTCCTTCAATTTAGGGATAATGGCTACCGGCACCAGTGCTACGTCTACCTCTCCATCTATCAGCTGCTGGGCTATTTTAGCGGGATAATCCATCGATAATTCCATCATTTCCATCACCGGATGATTCCTGAATCCATACAATAAAGGCTTCGTATTCAAATAACTTACAGCCGCAACTTTTACTTTCCGTTCCAATTTCAGTAATTTTGAAGCTGCAAAAGTAATTAAATCCCGGTTAACAAGTTCCAAATGAATAATTGTGGTCCTGTAAATCAGGATTTAGGGAGAACTTGCAGCCATTCAAACATGTTAATAGTAATACTGGAATACATACATTATGCAACTACAACCTTTAACTGCCATTTCTCCGCTGGACGGGCGCTATCGCAAACAACTGGACGAGCTGGCCAATTATTTTTCTGAATTTGCGTTGATCCGTTACCGTGTGATGGTAGAGGTGGAATATTTTATTGCGCTCTCCGAGCAGAAGCTGTTTACGCTGCCGAAAGCCAAGTTCCCTGCCCTGCGTAAAATCTACCAGGAGTTCACCATCGAGAACGCACAACTGATCAAAGACACAGAGAAAATTACCAACCACGACGTAAAGGCAGTTGAATATTTTCTAAAGAATGAATTGAAGAACCTGGGTTTGGAAGACAAACTGGAGTGGGTGCATTTCGGTCTTACTTCACAGGATGTAAACAATACTGCTACCCCGCTGCTGTGGAAAGATGCCATAGAGCACGTGTACATGCCCGCGCTGGCCAATATGATCCTGGAGCTGAAAAAACTTGGCTTATCCTGGATGAAAGTGCCAATGCTGGCACGTACCCACGGTCAGCCAGCCTCGCCCACCATTTTGGGTAAAGAGATCCTGGTGTTCGTAGAACGCCTCGAAGGACAGGTAAACCTGCTGGGACATATTCCTTTCGCTGCAAAGTTTGGCGGCGCCACCGGCAACTTCAACGCGCATCATGTGGCTTTCCCGAAGATCAACTGGGAAAAGTTCGGGGAGAAGTTTGTGAACACCACACTGGGCCTGCAACGTATGAAGTATACCACGCAAATTGAGCATTATGACAACATCTCCGCTCAATTTGACGCGTTGAAACGGATCAACACTATTTTGCTGGACTTCTGCCGTGATATATGGACTTATATCTCCATGGATTACTTTAAACAGAAGATCAAGAAGGATGAAGTAGGTTCTTCTGCGATGCCGCATAAAGTAAACCCCATTGATTTTGAAAATGCAGAAGGTAACCTCGGACTGGCTAACGCCCTGTTTGAGCACCTGAGCGCCAAGCTGCCTGTTTCCCGCCTGCAGCGCGACCTCACCGATTCTACTGTATTGCGTAACCTCGGTGTTCCGTTTGGTCACACCTTACTGGCTACCAAATCTATCCAGAAAGGATTGGGTAAACTGATCCTGAATGAAGCTAAACTGAAAGATGACCTGGAAAATAACTGGGCCGTGGTAGCAGAAGCTATTCAAACCGTATTACGCCGTGAAAACTATCCGCAGCCATATGAAGCCCTGAAAGAGCTGACCCGCGGCGGAGAACAGATCACACAGAAAAGTATGCATAAATTTGTGGACGGACTGAAGATCAGCGCTGCCCTCAAAAAAGAACTGAAAGCCATCACACCACACAACTACACCGGTTTGTGGTAAGCATAAAAACATAAAAGCTCCGTCTTATAAGACGGAGCTTTTTTTTACTTTCTGACTCCCGAAAGCAACTTACGGTGTTCAATGCGTTAGTAGCGTAATAGCCGCGGTTAATCAAACGCTGTCAAATGTGTATTAATTTTTACGCTCCTATCCTTTCTGTTGTTACGGGTATCGCCGTTATCCATCTCTCCTGTTATGTACATAAACTGCCTGCATAGGTCGCGCTGACCAGTGCACCAGATCTTTTCAGAGAAAATGTTTGCTTGTCATCTACCGGGATACCGGGGGTATAACAACTCGGGGTAGGTTCTAAAAGCTGTTACAAAGATAGGCAATAACATAGTATGAGAAAATTATCACAGGCGTTTTTTTGTTAATAAGCGGTTAACGCGGATTTTGTCTTGAGCACTGATTACGCTGATTATACTAATTAACTGGATTTTGTTTTTTTTGATTTTTTGATTTTAAAATCATTTGGGGAGATATAAGCGACAATATCCCCTTATATCTCCCCAAATCATTTAAAATCCAAAGTGATCAATCCTTTAAATCAGTATAATCAGCGTAATCAGTGCTCAAGACAACCTTCGCGCCAAAGGCGTTTGCCTAAAACACGTCCTTCAGGTGTTCCAGCTCGTACGTTTCTCCGGAAAATGTGATCGCAATAATATCAAACCGGATGGCCGGCGGGTTGAGGTTATAATGCAGCAGGTAATCAGTTGCCACACTGCGGATATGTTCTTCCTTGCGGGCGTTCACTGCTTCTTCGGGCCAGCCGAAACGATCTGTGCTGCGTGTTTTTACTTCTATGAAATAAATCTGTTCACTTTTCCGGGCGATGATATCGATTTCCCTCCTGCCGGATTTCCAGTTTACATGCAGGATATCACAATACCGGCGAACATAAGCCTGTGCAATTGACTCGCCCTGTTGCCCCAGGGACAGATGATTGACCATTTGTTATTGGGTTTGGGTTATCACAAACAACTGCCTGAATAATTTACTTCCCGGTGCGGGGGAATTATTTACACTTAACACCTATTTTTGCAGGCATATAAAATTATCGATTCCCTGGTATTTAACAAGTAAAAACAGATTACTATATATGAACTTATTCAGACTGGAAGGAAAAGTACAGCACTACGCATGGGGCGGACACAACTATATTCCTGAGCTGTTGGGAATAGCCCCTTCAAATCAGCCCAGTGCAGAATACTGGATGGGCGCGCATCCCAGCGCACCATCCACTGTTACTACCGCCAGCGGACAACTGCCGCTGAATGAACTGATCGGCCAGGATCCGGCCAACATTACCGGGCCTGCGGTATGGGAACGATTCAAGGAGCTGCCTTTTCTTTTTAAGATCCTGGATGTAAAAGACATGTTATCTATCCAGGTACATCCTACCAAAAGTGAAGCGGAGAAAGGTTTTGCAAGAGAAAATGCTGAAGGCATTCCATTGAGCGCCCCTAACCGTAACTACAAAGACGATAACCATAAACCTGAAATTATGGTGGCCCTGAGTGAGTTCTATCTCCTTCATGGCTTCTTACCGCATGAACAATTGCTGGAAGTGCTGAAAACCGTTCCGGAATTCACTTCACTGGTAAGCATATACGAAAAAGAAGGTTATTATGGCCTGTATAAAAATGTAATGGAAATGCCTCAGTCGCTGGTGAACATCCTTCTCCGCCCGCTGACAGACCGCCTGATCCTTCCTTACAAAGCCAATAAGCTGTCGAAAACCGATCCTGGCTTCTGGGCGGCCCGTGCGGTTTTAAACGATCCTAACAGCAGGGAAAAACTGGATCGTGGTATCTTCTCTATTTACTTCTTTAATATCATGCAGGTGCAACCGGGTGATGCGGTATTCCAGGACGCCGGCATCCCGCATGCTTACCTGGAAGGCCAGAATGTAGAGCTGATGGCCAATTCAGACAATGTACTGCGCGGCGGTCTTACCCCGAAACATGTGGACGTACCGGAACTCCTGAAGCATACCCGTTTTGAGGGCGTGCATCCGAATATCATTAAAGGCGATGTAAGCGCTGATGGCCTGGAGAGAATATATCCTTCCCCGGCGCCGGATTTTGCGGTAAGTAAAATCGATCTCACTGCCGGACAAGTGTATAAACACACCGCCAAAGCCGCGGAAATACTGATTGTAATGAAAGGCAACGCCACCATTAAAGGTGAGGATACACTGGCGCTGCAAAAAGGGCAATGCGCTTTCACCGCCTACGGCGCCACCTACGAGATCAGCACTGACAGCGGAGCGGAGCTGTTCAAGGCAACAGCGGGTATCTGATCGCCTCCGGCGATGCGGAGGTTGTCTTGAGCACTGATTACGCTGATTATACTGATTAAGGGATTGATCACTTTGGATTTTAAAGGATTAAGGGAGATATAAGCGAATATAGCCGCTTATATCTCCCTTAATTATTATTTAAGAAAATCTAAGAAATCAAAAAAAATCCAAAAGTAAAAATCCAACTAATCAGTATAATCAGCGTAATCAGTGCTCAAGACAACCTCCGCGTCATCAAATAACAATCACGGTTTTCCCTTTGCCTTTCGCCTGACGGCTCAGGGCTATGGCGGCCGGAACGTCTTCCAGTTTGATTTTATTTTCTACGGGGATGGTGAGTGCGCCCCGGTCAATGGCTAATGTGAGGGTATCCAGTGAGGCGGCGCTGCCTTGTGTTTCGAAGTTGCCTCCGCGGATGTTCCGGTCTTTCAGCGCATCTTCCTTTGCTACGAACATGGTGGTAAGGGCTGCGCTGCCTGGTTTCAGCAGATCCAGGTTTGCCTCAAATGCGGCGGCGTTGCTTACCAGGTCGATCAGGCCGTCGAGTCCCTGCGGGAACTTTTCCTTTACCTGTTGCGTTAACGGCGCTTCTTTATAGTTGATGGTGATGGTGGCGCCCAGTTTCTTCATTCTTTCAGCGCCCGCATCGTCTGATACAGTGGCAATTACCTGTAAGCCCTGGGCGGCGGCCAGTTGTACTGCAAATGAGCCAACACCGCCGGTGGCGCCGTTGATCAGCAGCGTATTTCCTTCCTGGAGATCCAGTTTATCCAGTAATTGCTGGGCGGTCATACCGGAGGTAGGCACCGCTGCCGCTTCCACGGCCGACAGGCTGGATGGCGCTTTGGTAAGCCCGGATTTCTCCGGCACAATGGCGTATTCGGCATAGGAGCCTTCACCGATGGGCGAATGAATAAACTGTCCGTATACCTTATCTCCTGCTTTAAACCGGGTAACGCCCTCTCCCACTTCTTCAATGGTACCGGCTCCATCTACGCCCATGATGAGCGGAAACTGGTGTTTGGTTTTCCCGTCGTCCATAATGCCATCGATCATTTTCCAGTCGAACGGATTCATTCCCGCTGCGGCCACTTTTATCAGCACAGTGCCTGGTCGTACTACGGGTTTCGGCAGGTCCATCACTTCAGGAATGTCTTTGAATTTTGATACGGCTACGGCTTTCATAATTATGTTTTTTTAATGTAGAAAGATGTTTTCATGATTACAGTCTCGGATCGACCGGTTCGCTCTCCAGCGCTAAAATACCAAATACGCATTGATGTACCGACTGTAAAGGTGCATTATTTACAAACCGGTCGAGCCCTTCGAGGCCCAGTGCGAATTCGCGCAGCGCCAGTGAACGTTTGCCAGATAGCTTGCGGCTGCGCAAACGGTGGAGGTTTTCCGGCGCATCGTATTCAGGACCATAGATAATGCGCAGGTATTCTTTTTCCGCGGATCTTTACGGCGGGCTGAATGAGTCCTTTTGCATCGCGGGCAACAAAAACAGATGGCTTGATCACCATGCCTTCGCCACCGGCGGCGGTAAGGTTTTCCCACCAGGTGACTGCTGCTTTTTCACTGGCTTCATTACCGATTTCCACTTCCAGGAAGGGAGTAGCCAGCAGTAATTGTTCATCTCCGGCGCAGATATTTTTTATGGCAGACAGGTGCCATTCATGGTCTTTATCGAAATACGTTTTTCCTTCCGTGGCCATGATATGGAACGGCGCCAGCTTATAATCGTCCAATGATGCCACCGGCCAGCAATATTGGCGGTATGCTTTTACGTAGCTGCTGGTTTGCTTGAGGCGGCGGGAATATTTTTCCAGCAACGCCTGTGCCGGCACGCCCTGTGAAATGGCTTGCTGTAATGCATCTACCACAACGGGCAACGCCTGGCCTGCAGCAGTACCTACGGCGGCATACTGGTTTTGCAGCAATGCCTGCGCCTTTGCGCTCCAGGGCATCAATTCTGTATCCAGGCATACCCAGTCGGTGTTAAAGGTTTCGTAAAAACCGGTGTTGATCAGCGCTGTGTTGATGCGGGCAATGAAGTCCTGTTCTGTTTGTTTATCGCTGAAGAAGCTGCGACCTGTTCTCGTATATACTACTCCGTTACCTCCGCCTGCAATACCGAAACGTTTTACGGCGGTGGCCTCGTCGCGGCAAACTATTACCACAGCGCGGGAACCCATATGTTTCTCTTCACAAATAACTTTTGCTATTCCTGCTTCTCTATAATACTGCAGGCCCTCTGCGGGGTGCTCCAGCATTCCTTCTTCGCGGCTGGTTTCAGCGGGCGACATAGTCGGTGGCAGGTATATAAGCCAACGCGGGTTGATGGCAAAGCGGCTCATTGCTTCCAATGCGGCAATGTTGTTCTCTTCCCGGATGGTAATGCTATGGCTATAGTTTGTTTGCAGTATTTTCTTCCCGATAAAATCTTCTATGTCCAGTACGTTATCATATTGTTGCTCCAGTGTCAGCGCGCTTTCTGCGTTATAGCCTATGGGCCGGGCCGGCGCTGCATACTGTTCTTTTGCCGGTACCGATACCAATATTTTTTCGGGATAACGCAATGCGGTAAGGGTAGCGCCAAATACGCAACCTGTGTCTATGTCGATGGTATTGTTTAAAAATCTCGCTTCAGGAACCGGTGTGTGGCCATATACCACCATTGCCTTCCCTTTGTATTCCAGCGCCCAGTTATATCTTACCGGCAGGCCGAATTCATCTGTTTCACCGGTGGTTTCCCCATACAAACAAAACTCCCTTACAGCGCTGGAACCGCGCCCCTGCATGCTTTCTTTCAATCCGGCGTGTGCTACTACCAGTTTACCGTCGTCCAGTACATAATGACTTACAAGGCCATCTAAAAAGAGTTTTACCGCCGCGATGAACTCCGGCGATTCGCCAGCCAGTTGGGCCGCCGTTGCTTCGAGGCCATGCCGCAGCTGCACATTTTTTCCATTCAGGTAGCGGAGCAGTTTGGCGTCGTGGTTTCCCGGTACACAAAGCGCGAGGCCATTGTTTATCATGTTCATGACCAACCGCAATACCTGCGGTGATTTCGGGCCGCGATCTACCAGGTCGCCTACAAACACAGGTTTACGGAAACGCGTGTATCCCTCTGCGTTAGTAGTGAGCGGTGCGCTGATCAGGCTGCAGTTTTCTTTATCTACTTCATAACCCAATGTATCCAGCAAGGTGCATAGCTCATCGTAGCAGCCGTGTACATCTCCTATGATATCAAAAGGTCCGTGTTCATCTTTCTTATTATTGTAGAGCGGGTTACGGATAACTGCTTCCAGCTGTTCCACTTCTTCCGGCGAGTGCAGTTCAAATATATGCCGGAAACCTTCTTCCCGGAGGTAACGGATACCGCGCCGGAGCTGACTGATCTGCTGCGGAATCACATGCGCACCGAAGTTACGGTCGCTCCGCAGCTGGTTGCGCTCCTGGCATACTTTCTCTGCCATATTAAGCACAATTGCTACCGGCAATACATGATACTCACGGGCCAGCCGCACCCATTCTTTGCGGGTTTCCGGCTGAACATTGGTGGCGTCGATCACGGTAAGCAGCCCCAGTTTCAATCGCTTCGCGGCTATAAACCTGACTACTTCAAAAGCATCGGTAGTAACAGCCTGGTTATTTTCATCATCGCTGATCAAACCGCGGCAAACATCCGACGAAATAATTTCGGTGGGCTTGAAAAAGCGGCGGGCAAAGGTAGACTTGCCGGCGCCGGAAGGGCCGATCAATAATACCAGTGAAAGTTCCGGCAGGGAGATATGTGATAATTGTCTATTTCTTCGGGACATAAAATTCGTCTCTTATGCTGATTAACAGCTTTGCTGCCAGTTCCGGGTCCGGGTGATCCGGAAGATCGGAGGCAGCATACAGCTGTTCCATGTCATTTAATTTTTGGGCAGCCATATCCAGCAATTCCTCATACGTGAACTCACCGTTGCGGATACGAAGCAGGAAATCGCGGTCGTTGCGGTAAACGCGCACTTCCTTGTATAATGCAATCTCTTCTGCCATGGTGAGCAGACGGAAAGTATGCATCATATGTTTGCTGTCGTAGTCTGCCCCCAGTTCTTTATTATGCTCATAGCGGGCTTCATTGCGGAGTTCCACCCATTCCCAGTAGGCTGCAAAGTCTTTGCAATATACCGTATAGCCATCTTTGTTAAACTGCATAATCGCCAACGGATCCGGTCCTTTCGGGATGCTGCTGAGTTGTACGTCATTCGCATCTGCACCGGAAAAAATACCTTTAAAGGTAACGCCGGGTTCAAACTGGCTGGTATGGTACAACGCATAAACATCGCGGAAGTGATCTATCCGTGCGAGCCCGCAGTCACTTTGCAGAAGATCATTTTCGTGCATCCATTCCCGTAAGGGAATGCTCCGGCTGCCGGCAATCACGTAACAAAACTCGGTGATGTTTTTCCGTTCTGTTCCGTGCGACTGATTGATCTTTTTGTTCAGTCCGCGGGCTTTCTTTATCTGTGTTTTGGCATAGCCTGCAAAGGTTTCCAGACAAAGTTTTGACAGGAAGTCGCGGGGCTGAATGAGGTTCATCAGCGGATGCCGGAATAACTGGTTGCCGTTGGCGGTACTCAGCAGTTCCAGGATATTGGGATTGTTTTTATCCAGTAGTTCCAGGAAGCGTTTTATTTCAAAATATACTTCGTCGTTGCTTTGATTGGCCACCTGCGGTGTGTAGATCATCCCATACAGTTCACGTTGCGGTAATATGAACACGCCTTTGATATCTGTATCTGAGGTGGGTACCTGGAGGTTATATGCCCTGCTGCCGCTGATGCATTCCAGCAGGATATATTCCCGTTGTTGTTGCAGTGCTTCAAAAGTCATACGAAATATATTTCCGGAAAAGCGTATCCAGTTCCGCGGTATCGTTTTTTATAGCGGGCAGTTCAGCAGCCTGCATTTTGCAATCTTCCAAAGTATATGCCATCCACTGATGCAATGTTTCATCAGGCGCTACCGTGGCTTGCTCATCTGCGGTGGCTTTTAATTCCAGCAGTTTGTCGATAATGGCCTGGATGCTATCATCTTTGATTAAGGTACGCAGCGGCGCCAATTCCATCGGCGGCACTCCTTTACCGGCAAGGATCCACTGGCAGGCCAGCATAGGGCGCAATACATAAAAGTACTTCTTCAGTTTAATGGCTTCTCCCTGTAATTCGTTGGAGAAAACATTAAAGGCCATAGACAGGTAATGATGACAACCTGAGCGTGGCGAGAAATACTTCCCCATCAGGCTTGTGAGGGTTTGCTTAAAGTCCGTTTCTTCCTTGTAGATGATGGGCGACTGTAACCATTCGTACAGGGGAGCATTAGATTTCAGGAACAGCTGTAATCCTTTGCGGATATCCCAGCCGCTTACGTCCAGTACTTCATCTACCGGTAATTCAATCACATCCCGTGGTTCCGTGATACTCAGGTAGCTATCCCTGTGCCGGGTGTAAATATAGCGCACATCGTAGTCGCTGTCGGGCGATTCAAAGCCCCATGCGCGGCTACCGGATTCGCAGGCATATAATACTTTTACCTGGTGTTGTTGTTCCAGTTCCTCTATCTTCTCTAATATAATGTCTCTCATAATGATCGTTTAAATAATGCCAGCTGGCTGGGTCCTCCCAGTGTTTCATCTGTTTCTCCAAGTGGTCTGAAGGATACAATATAGCCAAATTGTGCGGCTACGCGGTTGGCCCATGTTTCAAATTCTGCGCGCGTCCATTCAAAACGGTGATCGCCGTGCCGGAATGAGCCAGCAGCAAGTTTTTCATACATCACGTTATATTCTGCATTTACGGTGGTCATGATCACATGGGCAGGCCGTGCATATTCAAAAACTACTTTTTCCAGGGCTGACAGGCGGGATTCGTCCAGGTGTTCTATCACTTCCACCAATACGCCGGCATCAAAACCTTCCAGTCGTTTATCCCTGTACGTTAGTGATCCCTGGATGAGTTGTATACGGTTACGCTGCATTTCAGGCAGGCGGTCCAGTTTCAGTTTATCCTGTGCAATTTCCAGTGATCGGTAGCTTACATCCATTCCCAGGATCTTTTTGAACTGTGTTTTTTCCACCAGGAGGCGGAGCAGCTTGCCTTCTCCGCAGCCCATGTCTGCCACGGTGGACACGTTTAGTTCCAGGAGTATATCCCTTACCGTTAGCAGGCGGAGATCGTGCAGTTTCACTTTATCTTTTGCCGGTTTTTCTTCTACCGGTAATACTTCATCCTTCATGATCAGCTCCAGCGCCTGTTTTGCGAGTGGTGCGATATTCCGGAGGTAGCGGCGGGTAATGAGTTCTTTGGCAGGATGTGTATCCAGCCAGCCCTCTCCTTTCTCCATCAGCTTTTCAATTTCATGGCCGCCCACGAAATAATGTTTGTCGTTGTCACAAACCGGCACCAGGATATACAGGTGTCTGAGGATTGTTTTCAGCGGCAATGTGTGGCGGAGTGTTACATTGAAATAGCGACTCTGCCCCCATTCGGGATATTGTTCATCCAGCAGGTGCGATTGTACCGTTACTTCATAGCCCAGTGGCTCAAAGAATTGTCGGAGTAAAGGTTCGCCGCCTTTCACCGGTAACACGGACAGGCCTATTTCAAACGGAATGGCTTCATCTACCAGGTGTGGCTTATCTTTACAACGCCCGTTCATGGCGGTGGCGAAGGCTTGAGAGATGGCGGCGCTCATAAACGACGAGGCCACATACGGGCGGTCGTTTACATATTGTTCCAGTGCAAAGTCGTGGCCGTTACCGTTTCCACGTACCAGTCTTACAGGATCAATGTCCAGCAGTAAAGCGGCGGTGCAGGCATGGTCGGTTGCTTCCGGGTAAAAGATGTGTGCACTCCCTGCGGTCAGTTCAACGGTTTGTACTTTAGCGGGATGTTTATGCAACAGGTAGCCCAGGTCTGTGGCGGGGTAACGTTTGGTGGTAATAGTTAATAACATCGGTCAACTGCGTTTCTTCACGTAAACATGCATTTTGTAATTATGCTGCCGAAGATATTATTTTTTGTGTGAGAACCATGTTAAAATATTTTGTTATTGCAATTAGTCTACTATATTTGTAGACTTATACTCAAACCTTTAAACTTTCCGGTTATGTCCAGTAAGCCATTACATTTTGACACTTTACAGGTGCACGCGGGTTATCAGCCTGAATCCTCTACCCATGCTGCCGCAGTGCCTATTTACCAAACCACGTCTTATACTTTTGAGAGTGCAGAACATGCGGCGGATCTGTTTCAGTTGAAGCAGTTTGGTAACATTTATACCCGTATTATGAACCCCACCACGGATGTATTTGAGAAGAGAGTGGCGGCACTGGAGGGCGGCGTGGGCGCGCTGGCAGTGGCTTCGGGGCAGGCAGCCCAGTTTATTGCCCTGCATAATATCCTGTTACCGGGAGATAATTTTGTAACCTCTTCCTATTTGTATGGCGGCACTTTTAACCAGTTTAAAGTAAGTTTCAAGCGTATTGGCGTAGAGGCGCGTTTTGCGGATCTTGACAACCCGGAGAGTTTTGAAGCATTGATTGATGCCAATACAAAAGCGCTTTACGTGGAAACCATCGGTAACCCGGGGTTTGCCATTCCTGATTTTGAAAAGATCAGCGCCATAGCGCGCAAGCACGATATTCCGCTGGTAGTGGATAATACATTTGGCGCAGCGGGTTACCTGGCCCGTCCGCTGGAACACGGCGCCAACGTAGTGGTAGAAGCAGCCACCAAATGGATTGGCGGGCATGGCACCAGTATTGGCGGTATTATTGTCGATGGTGGCAACTATAACTGGGGCAATGGTAAGTTTGTGCAGTTCAGCGAGCCTGATGAGGCGTATCATGGCATGAAATTCTGGGAAGTATTCGGCTCCCACAGCCCGTTTGGCAACATTGCCTACATTATCAGGGCACGTGTGGCCGGCTTGCGCAGCTGGGGACCGGCACTGGCGCCACAAAACTCTTTCCTGTTCCTGCAGGGGCTGGAAACCCTCTCCCTCCGGGTACAGCGGACGGTAGATAATGCACTGGCGCTGGCACAGTGGCTGCAAGCGCATCCTCAGGTGGAATCTGTAAACTATCCTGGTTTGCCCGACAACAAATACCATGCACTGGGGAAGAAGTACCTGCAAAACGGCTTTGGCGGTGTATTGAGCTTTAAGATCAAAGGAGGAAAAGAAGTAGCTGATAAATTCGTACAGGCGTTAAAGTTAATTTACCACCTCGCCAATGTAGGCGATTCCAAAACGCTGATCATCCATCCGGCTACTACTACTCATCAGCAGCTGAGCGAGGAAGAACAAAAGAAAGCGGGTGTAGCGCCGGGCGTGCTGCGCATTTCGCTGGGCATTGAACATATCAGTGATATTAAAGGAGATCTTGAACAGGCCTTCCAAACGGTGGCTTAGAAATAGTGATGGTGGCTTTTGTGATGATTCACAGAAGCCACTTTCTAGTCATCATTTCCTTTGCCCAGCTTGATCTTTACTTTGCCATCCTTTTCCGAAACGGCACGCAGGTGCACCACAATTCCTTTCCTGCTGCGTTTGCGCTTCTCTGCTTTGTCGGTAATGGCCGAATCTTTTGCGGGGTTCCTCAATGGAATATCCAGGTTGATATTCGTACCTCCGGTTATTCCGTATACCCCGTTCACATCAATATTGATGGCGCTGGAAGCGATGCGCATAGGTGGAATCAGTATTTTATTTCCCTCCACCTGGAAGGTACTTGACAGGTTATCGATGGTGATACTATCGAGGCGGCGTTTGCGGAAGGCGAAGTTACCAATGTCTGCAAGCGGGCCGAAATTGATGAGTGCACCGTTCTTCAGGTTAAAGTTAATAGTACCGTAGAGCGAGTTTTTAGCAAGACTTCCATTATCCAGCACATTACCTTTCAGGTTCACCTTTGCCGATACATTGCCTCTCAGGTTATCTGATTTCAGGGCCGACAAGCCGAAGTTATCGAATGCGTAAAACAGCTGGCTGATGTGCACATTGTTCACCGTGGCGTTTATGTTAAAGTTGTTGTTATTCCCTTGCTGGTGGAGCACCCCGGCCATCTGCATATTTCCGCCTGCATGTTGCAGGGCAATTTGTTTTAACAGTATATCCGTATTCGTTAGCTGTACAGATGCTTTTACATTTTGTGCATTAAAGCGCTGATAGGTAACCTTATCCAGCTGCACCAGCATATTTACATTACTGGAAGCCAGTACTACATCCAGTTGCCGGTTTACCCGGGTCATTTTTGCTTTCTGCTGGGTGCGGGTTGGTTTAACTTTTTGCCGTGGTGCCAGGAAGCTCTTGAACTCATTAAGGTCTACCAGCTGGCTGCGGATATTCCAGGTGAGTTCAATTTTATCCGGCGTAGTAAAATAGAGGTTCAACAGGTTCTTCACCATGCCGTCCATTTGCAGGTTACTTTTCTGTGTTTGTATATGCACATTTTCCAGCATCAGATCCTGCCCTGTAAAGCGCAGGGTGGCGTTGGCATCATGAAAAGATAAGTTACGCGGCAGGTAGGTAAATGCCCCTTGTTTTACCTGTACTACCCCTTGCAGGGACGAAGGCGTATTATCGCTGTTAAGCACGGGCCCCGTGTAGTATAGATCTGCATTGGCGTTGCCGTCTTTGAACAATATCGGGCTTTCCCCTGTCTCGCTGTTCAGGTTGGTCAACGGAAAATCCGACCGGAAATGTCCGTGCAGTAAAGGCTGTTTCAGGTTTACCACCCGGATGGTGTCTGCTTTTAGCGGTACACCTGCCAGCGTGGCGCTCAACTGGAAAATATTAACGGCAGAATTTTCATCAGTGTGGCCTTGTCCCGGTAATACTTCGTTATTAAATCTCCCCGTGAAATTACAGTTGGTCCATTCGCCCATTGTAGTTACCATTACATTGTTGGTGGTTTTCCAGGTAATGAGCACTTTGGGGGTGTCCCTGTATTTCATATAACCGTTGAGGTTAGCTTCTGCATCCAGCGGCTTTGTGAGGGTAATGCTGTTTAATTTGGAGCTGATGGCAGGCGGCAGCCAGGTGGCGGCATCATGCAGTAATACCTGGTTGGCATTAATTTTCAACTGGAACGGTGGTGGTTTTTCTCCAAACCCAAACTGCCCTGCAATGAGCAACGGGTGGTCATCTATACGGATTTCCTGTTGTGGTATGTGCAGGATCTTTGTGCGTTTGTTGAAGATCACGGAGAGGTTCAACTGCATTTTTTTATCTTTCAGATAACTTCCTTTAACGGTGTTAAAAGCAAAACTTTTAGACAGGATATCCGATATCATTGTAAACTGGATACTACTGTCGGTGGCGCTCACCTTACCGTCCAGCTGGCGTACATCCAGGTGGAATAGTTTAAACTTCTGCCGGTTATCTATTATAAAACTGATGTTCGTTAACATCAGCTTTTTAATGCTGGCATCTTTTGAGCCGTTGTTTTTCTTTGCGGCTGACTTCCGTTGAAGTACATACGTGTTGGAATAGCCGGTGGTATCTGTATACAGGAAGATGGTACCATCCTGCAGGGTGATTTCATTTACATTTACGTGTTTGCGTAACAGTGATAACGTGTTTACCTGTACGAAAATGTAGTCAACATCCAGCAATGGGTGATGATGCTGCTGAAAGAGGCTGTCTTCCAGCACTACTTTTTTCAGGGCGATAGACACACTGGGAAAGCTCTTCCAGAGGGAAGGTTCCATATCCGCGATGCGGATATTTCCGCTCAGGTGATCATTTAGCTGGGCAGTGATCTGTTTGAGGAAATTGTCTTTATTCGCATGTATGTACCAGGTCATACCCAGGATTAACAGCACCAGGAGTGCTATAAATATACCGCCGGTAATAAGGATGATCCTGAGCCATTTCTTCATGTGGTAAAGGTTTATTTGCTATAACAGCTTGAGCTGCCAAACAGTTCACCAACCCATAAAAACCATGCCTGTTCCGCAGAGTGTAACAGCAGCGCCGCTGATGGCGGCCATATATCTTTCTGTGGCTACGGGTTTCATTAGGGAAAACCCGTAGTATCCCAACAGTACCATGATGATCATGGTGAGGATGGTAAAGAACGTAAAAGTAGCTATCAGCATTACGATGCCGGGTACAGATTGTTGCGCGGCCGGATAAAACAATAACGGCAACAAAGGCTCCGACGGGCCCATTACGAATATTACGAACAGTATCCAGGGCGTTACGCGGATCCTTTTCTGTGGCGCTACATAGGCTTCATTGTGCCGATGCTGATAAACATACATATCGCCGTCGTCATATACATCAAAATGTTTGTGCGGCCTGTTGGCGATGGCTTTATACAATCCCCATATGAGGTAGAAAAGCCCCAATATCAGCAATGCCCATCCCGCAATGCCGCCACGCACTTCTGTGATGGCGGTAAAACGCGACAGCTGCCAGCCCAGTACTACGCCAATCATCCCGATCACGAGTGAGCTCATTACATGTCCGAGGCCGCAGAGGGCCGTCCACCCAATAGTTTTAGCCACCGACCATTTCCGGGTGCGGGAAAAAACGATGAAGGGCACGTAATGATCCGGTCCGGAGGCCGTATGAAGACAGCTGATAGTAACTGCCGTTAGCAATAAACTGTTATCAATAAATGACATACTACATTTTTAAAGAGATAAAAGCTTTGCCAGTTGTTGCTGACATTCAAATAGTTGTTCCCCGCTATGGCCCAGCATTCTTACCATGATACCATTACCCGCAGTGCGGGTAACGCCGGCCAGGATATGGGGTTGATCTTCCAGGTAACGGTGAAGCCTGTCCGCAGTTTCGTTCAGGAGTACCTTTTCATGGGTATCAAAAAACAGGAAGGTGGCCTGGTGGGTATATTCTTCCATCCATCCCATTGCATTAAAGCTGGTAACACCGGGTTGCATCAGGAGGTTATCCCTTAACAACAGCTGCTCCCCCAAAAATACCTGTGTGATGCTGTGCAGTTTTGTAAACAGGAATATTTCCCCGTTTAGTTTCCGGCCGCAGGTAATGATTTCTCCCCATATAAGACGGCAGTCATTTGCCAGGTGCAGGTTTGCCGTGCCGGTGTAGGCAGCCTTTTCATGCGGCACCAGGGGGTGCGGTAAAAAGGTGAAGGTGCTCCCTGTTTGCAGTCGTACGCACATTTCCTGTGTAGCGCCGGTTTCCATGTTAAACAGCCGCTGGTAGGCCTGAGTTTGCAGGTGCAGGGCGGTGCCTGCGGTTACGGTAATATCTAACTGGTAATGATCTTTATCCAGCATCCCCGGCGAAGAGCTCATCATCATGAGGCGCAATACCGGGTCGCTGCGTTCCTCCCGCACGTTGGCCACTTTAAAAGGCCGCGTGCAGTAGCATTCCTTCAGGTAAGTGCTGCTGTCCCTTTTGCCTGTCAATATCTTCAGTTCACTGATCATGTTAAGAGGTTGGGCACGGCGCTGTCTTCCAGTAATGCATATCTTTTAATCCAGTTAATTACGTCTTGCAGCCCGGTACCGCTCATGAGGTCAGTGAACACGAAAGGTTGTCCTACTCTCATTTTGCGGGCATCTCTTTCCATTACGCCAAGGTCGGCGTGCACATAAGGGGCGAGGTCAATTTTATTAATCACGAGCAGGTTCGAGCGGGTAATACCGGGACCTCCTTTACGGGGAATCTTATCCCCTTCCGCTACGTCTATCACAAAAATGGTAACATCTGCCAGGTCGGGGCTGAAAGTGGCGGACAGGTTATCGCCGCCGCTTTCAATAAAGATGATTTCAATATCGGGGAAGCGGCGTACCATTTCTTCCACGGCTTCCAGGTTCATGCTGGCATCTTCACGGATGGCGGTATGTGGGCAGCCACCGGTTTCCACGCCAATGATCCTCTCTGCCGGCAGCAGGCTGTTTTTCGTGAGGAATTCCGCATCTTCCTTCGTATAAATATCGTTGGTGATGACGGCTACCTGGTAGTGTTGCGCCATTTGCCTTGTTAACCGCTCAATGAGGGCTGTTTTGCCGGAACCTACCGGACCGGCCACTCCTACTTTTATGTATTCTCTGCTCATTGTATGAATAATTATTGTTACGACATATACAACCGGCTGTACAGGCGTTCGTGCTGCATACTGCGGATATCAAATGCCGCGTTGCAAAGGCCGAGCAATGATCTGTCGGGTTGTATCGTTGCTGCTGTCAGTTCTTTTAGTAGATGTTGCAGGTCAAAGATGATATCCTGCCCGTCCATTTGCCCAAGGGGCACGAGCTTTACGCAGTTGGTCACCATTCCCATGGCGGCGTTGTAATAGAACGCATACAACGCGGACGACAATGGAATGCCGGTGAGGTGGGCGTATATACCAAACACCAGGCAGTAGTGCGGGCTGTTACCTGCCGCTGTTTCATACTGCGTTACCAGATCGCTGGTGTACCTGCGGCTGAAAATACGGGTAAGCCTTGCACCCAGCTTCTGGCTGGCTTCCCGGAGTTCGCGCGGCGCTTTTACGGCAGTGCACAGGTGGTGCAGCTCCAGCAGTTCGTTCACATTATTTTGTGTAGCTGCGGTGTAGGCCAGGCTCATAAATGCGGCATCGTTGTAGCGGATATTATTCTGCAGCATATTGCGCACAAAGGTAGCCGCAGTGGCTGCGCTGTTGACCAGCCCCTGTTGCACAAAGGTTTCCAGCCCGGCAGAATGTGTGTAACCGCCAATGGGCAATGTGCTGTCTGCCAGGTGTAGTAAGCTGCCGAGATAATGCTGTTCCATATGCTCTATTTTGACGCCAGTTCCAGGATCTTCCCAAAATATGAAGAGCCGCTGTTTCCATGCGTGTGTGGTTGTACGTTAGTACGCAGGATGTGCAGTAACTTGCGCCGTTCTTTTACCACCGGGTACCCGGCCGCATGGAGCCAGCGATACAGCGGCTCCTCTGCGGGAATCAGCAGCTGCTCCTCTTCGAGGAAAAGCGGCAGGTGTTTGTTGCCGATTTCGTAGCACACCTTTGCCATTTCGGCCATGTTCTGCGGGCGGATCACAATAGCTTCACAGGGAAGGATGTCTACCACGATCATCAGGTCATTGTCCTGGTAGAGGATATCATTTTGTTGCAGTTGCTGCCCTTCCTTTGTAAACTTCAATGCCACTTCACGGCCGCCGGCAGTGAGTTTCCGCTGAATGCGCCGGGAAGTTTCAAACCATTCCAGCGGCAGCAGGTCGGTTTCTTTACTGCTGCGTGTATGCGTATCCGTATTTCCTATAATTTCCCTTACCAACATATCTCTTCCGGATTAAAATAAAAAATAACGCTGTGCGAGCGACAGTTCCTTTAACGGTTCGCAGGTAATTTTTTCGCCGTCTACCCGTACTTCGTATGTTTCCGGATTTACGGTGATATCGGGTGTTTTATCGTTATGAATAAGATCTTTTTTGGAGATGTTACGGCAGTTGCTCACCGGCAACAATTGTTTCTGTAAACCGTATTCTTCTTTAATGCCTTTCTCTAACGATAACGCAGATACGAATAATACGCTGGTGTGCAGCAGTGCTTTTCCGTGTGCGCCAAACATGTGGCGGTAAATTACCGGCTGCGGTGTTGGAATGGACGCATTGGGATCGCCCATGCGGCTGGCATTGATCATGCCGCCTTTGATGATCATTTCAGGCTTCACGCCGAAGAAAGCGGGTTTCCACAGCACGAGATCTGCCATTTTACCGGGTTCCAGGGAACCGATATGCGTGGAGATGCCGTGTGCGATAGCCGGGTTGATGGTATATTTGGCGATGTATCTTTTCACACGGAAGTTATCATTCTCGCTGTTCTTATCCTCCTCCAGTGCGCCACGTTGTTTCTTCATTTTATCGGCGGTTTGCCAGGTGCGGATGATCACTTCACCGATGCGACCCATTGCCTGTGAGTCGGAGCTCATGATGCTGAATACGCCCATGTCGTGCAGGATATCTTCTGCAGCAATGGTTTCCGGGCGGATACGTGAATCTGCGAAGGCCACATCTTCCGGTACTTTTTTATCCAGGTGATGGCATACCATCAGCATGTCGAGATGTTCATCGATGGTATTTACCGTATAAGGGCGGGTGGGATTGGTAGATGCAGGCAATACATTCGGGAAGGAGGCGGCGCGGATGATATCCGGTGCATGGCCGCCACCTGCGCCTTCTGTGTGGAAGGTATGTATTACACGGCCGTTGATGGCGTTGAGTGTATCTTCCAGGAAGCCGGCTTCATTCAGCGTATCCGTGTGGATGGCGATCTGCACGTCCAGTTCGTCGGCTACTTTCAGGGAAGCATCTATTACGGCCGGCGTAGCGCCCCAGTCTTCATGAATTTTCAGCCCCAGCGCGCCTGCAGCTATCTGTTCCACCAATGGCCCTGTGGTAGCACAATTCCCTTTACCAAAGAAGCCGAGGTTTACGGGGTATGCTTCTGCCGCCTGCAACATGCGCTGGATGTTCCATTTTCCCGGTGTTACCGTAGTCGCGCTGGTGCCATCGGCCGGACCGGTACCGCCGCCTATCAGGGTGGTTACTCCGCTGAAGAGGGCATGATCCACCTGTTGCGGGCAGATAAAGTGAATGTGCGTATCAATACCGCCGGCAGTGGCGATGAGGTTGGCGCCATTGTGTACTTCGGTGGATGCGCCGATGATGAGCTGCGGATGTACGCCGTCCATCGTGTCGGGATTACCTGCCTGTCCTACTGCAACGATCTTACCGTCTTTAATCCCTATATCTCCCTTCACAATACCCCAGTGATCGATGATCATCACGTTAGTGATTACAAAATCGAGCACGCCTTCGCTGCGCAGTGCGGTGGCTGATTGGGCCATACCGTCCCTTACGCTTTTACCGCCGCCGAATTTGCTTTCATCGCCGTATACGTTGTAATCCTTTTCTATTTCGATGATGAGGTCTGTATCTGCCAGCCGTACGCGATCGCCGGTGGTAGGACCATACATATTTACATATTTTGTTTTGCTGATGGACAGGCTCATAGTTGCTCGGATTTAAAATTGAGGGAAGCTGCTTTGGCTATGGCTGCGGCTTTCACAGCAGGATCGGTGGTATCGCCGTTTACAAGGTTATTGATACCGATCACTTTCCGGGCGCCGCCCAGCTCCACCAGTTCCACTTCCTTGGCTTCTCCCGGCTCAAAGCGTACAGCATTGCCCGAAGGTATATTGAGCCGCATACCGAATGCGGCCTCCCTTGGGAAAGACATCATGCGGTTTACTTCAAAAAAGTGGCAATGGGAGCCTATCTGCACTGGTCTGTCACCGGTGTTCACCACACTTACCCTGACCGTTTTCCGGCCGGCATTGGCAATGATATCTTCCTTCTTTAAAAAATATTCTCCGGGGATCATGGTTGTAAGATTTAGTACTGGTTAACGGATAGGATCATGTACGGTGACCAGTTTGGTACCGTCGGGAAAAGTAGCTTCGATCTGAACCTCGTGGATCATTTCGGGTATGCCTTCCATCACATCTTCGCGGGTAAGAATGGTAGCGCCATAGTGCATGAGCGCTGCCACGGTATTGCCGTCTCGTGCCGCTTCCATTAAGCGGCTGCTGATAAGGGCGATGGCTTCCGGGTAGTTAAGGCGCAGTCCTCGTGCTTTTCTTTTCTCGGCCAGTTCACCGGCCAGGTGCAGTAGTAATTTCTCGGTTTCCCGTGCAGTCAGGTGCATATGAATAGATTGTTGTATAAAAACTTTTTTCCGGGAGATTGGCTGGTGTATGAAAGGAGTGGTAAAGTACGATTTTTCCGCGGATTTTGTCTTTCTCAGGATTACGCTGATTTTACTGATTTTTTTGATTTGAACATTTTGGATTTTAAAGGATTTGGGGAGATATAGGCGGATTTTGTCTTTCCCACTGATTACACTGATTTTACTGATTAAGGGATTTGAACACTTTGGATTTTAAATGATTTGGGGAGATGTAAGCGGATATTTTCGCTTATATCTCCCCAAATCATTTAAAATCCAAAATGTTCAAATCAAAAAAATCAGTAAAATCAGCGTAATCCTGAGTAAGACAAAATCCGCTTAATGTGCGGCGCTGGCTATTTTACCGAACCGAGTACGTACGGCATCGAGTTCTCCGCGTTTCATTTTTGATGTTTTTTCGAGGATGCCAACGAAGTAATCCACTTCTTCTTTCTGGGCGGGACAGCCTACGTTCTGCAGTTTGCCGGTGGGGCTTTTCATGCGGCTGTCGGCCAGCAGTTCACCGTTGGTGTTTAATACCAGCCAGAACGGAATGCCTTCCTGATCGCCGTGATATTTTGCCAGCAGATCTGCGCCACCGGGGTTTTCCAGCGATTTGTTGGCGCCGTTTTCCAGCACGGTGATATGACGGATTTCGTAATTGTTGTCGAATGCTTTTTTCACGCTGGCATCATTCATGGCAGTATCCATTTTATGGCACCAGCCACACCAGGATGCGTGAAAGATGACGATCACTTTTTTATTGGCTTTGGCTGCCTGCGCGCAGGCATCTTTTACTACCTGGTCGGCGGCGGGTGGCGCCTGTTGCGCTTTTACGGCCGAGAAAGCGAGCGCGGAAAATACGAATGTTAAAGAGAGCACTAAAGAACGCATGGGTGATTGGTTTTCTCAAATATAACAAATTTCGCGTGGGGATCGCCTTCGGCGATGCGGAAATTGTCTTGGCTCAGGATTACGCTGATTTTACTGATTAGTTTGATTTTTACTTTTGGATTTTTTTTTGGATTTTCAGATTTATATAAAAATTAAAAGGAGATATAAACGAATATATCCGCTTATATCTCCCAAAATCATATAAAATCCAAAGTGATCAATCCCCTTAATCAATATAATCAGCGTAATCCTGAGTAAGACAACCTACGCTTTAATCATCGAGTTTGAGTACCGCCAGGAACGCTTCCTGTGGTATTTCCACGTTGCCTATCTGGCGCATACGTTTCTTACCTTCTTTTTGTTTCTCGAGTAATTTACGTTTACGGGAGATGTCACCGCCATAACATTTTGCGGTTACGTCTTTACGCATAGCGCTGATGTTTTCGCGGGCAACGATCTTGGCGCCGATGGCTGCCTGGATGGCGATCAGGAATTGCTGGCGGGGCAGCAGTTCCTTCAGTTTTTCGGTGAGTTTACGGCCAAACTCCTGTGCGCGACTTCTGTGGATCAGGGCACTGAGTGCATCCACTTTTTCGTTGTTCAGGAGGATATCCATTTTCACGATATCACTGTCGCGGAATCCGATCGGGGTATAGTCGAAGGAGGCGTATCCACGTGTCTGACTTTTCAGTTTATCATAAAAGTCGAATACGATTTCCGTTAATGGTATTTCAAACATCAGTTCCACGCGGGTGGTGGTCAGATAGCTTTGATTCAGGAGGTTACCGCGTTTGCCGAGACACAGGGTCATGATGTTACCGATATATTCCGGCTTGGTGATGATCTGTGCGCGGATGAAAGGCTCCTCGATCCTGTCCAGTTTGGTAGGATCGGGCATTTCGCTAGGGTTGTTTACGATGATCACGCCATCGCGGGTTGTGTGTGCAATGAAGCTTACGTTGGGAACCGTGGTGATAACGGTTTGATTGAATTCCCTTTCGAGGCGTTCCTGGATAATTTCCATGTGAAGCATACCGAGGAATCCGCAACGGAAGCCAAAACCCAGCGCCTGCGAGGTTTCCAGCTCATAGGTGAGGGAAGCATCGTTCAGCTGCAGTTTGTCCATACACTCACGCAGCTCTTCGAAATCTTCCGTATTTACAGGATAGATACCGGCAAATACCATTGGTTTTACTTCCTGGAAGCCGTTGATACCTTCTAAGCAAGGATTATTGGATAAGGTGATGGTATCCCCTACTTTCACTTCCTTAGCGCTTTTGATACCGGTAATAATATACCCTACATCCCCGGTGAATACTTCCTTGCGGGGATCGAGTCCAAGTTTCAGGATGCCTACTTCATCTGCAAAATATTCTTCTCCGCTGTTGAAAAACCGGATCTTATCACCTTTTTTGATGGAGCCGTTGAACACGCGGAAATACGCGATGATACCACGGAATGAGTTGAATACGCTATCGAAGATCAGTGCCTGTAACGGCGCTTCATTACTGCCTTTGGGAGCGGGAATACGGTGAACGATGGCTTCAAGGATCTCTTCAATGCCGATACCGGTTTTACCGGAGGCAAGCAGGATATCTTCCCCTTTTACGCCAATGAGTTCAATGATCTGGTCTTTCACTTCTTCGATCATGGCGCCCTGCATATCAATTTTATTGATAACGGGGATGATTTCGAGGTCGTTTTCCAGTGCCAGGTAAAGATTTGAGATAGTTTGCGCCTGGATACCCTGTGCGGCGTCTACCAGGAGGAGGGCTCCTTCGCAGGCGGCAAGGGCGCGGGATACTTCGTAGGAGAAGTCCACATGGCCGGGGGTATCGATCAGGTTAAAGATATATTTTTCACCATTTTTTGCCGTGTAATCCATCTGAATGGCGTGGCTCTTGATGGTGATCCCTTTCTCACGTTCAAGATCCATGTCGTCCAGCACCTGTGCCTGCATGTCGCGGTCGGAAATAGTATGTGTAAACTCCAGTAAACGGTCTGCCAGGGTACTTTTACCGTGGTCAATATGGGCAATGATACAAAAATTGCGAATATTCTTCATATGTTTTTTTGCTATTCCGTGTCCTGCTGCAATGTACTGCATCGGACCTTTTCAGCCGGCAAAGGTATTGAAATTAGTTCATTAGTTAATGCGTTTAGTAATTATGTTTTGTTATTTGGTTTTTAAGGAGATAGAAAGGATGGCGCGGGCTTTTTTTGATATATTAATATATAAAGCTCAACTTTATAGACATAAGGGAAAAATGAGGGTGTTAACCCGTATTATTAAATTTAAAATTCACCGCACATGGAACTAACCAGTCAGTTTGAAGAGGCAGTAGCAGCCAGTAAAACCCTGCCGGAGAAACCGTCCAATGAAATTTTGCTGCAGTTGTATGCTTTGTACAAACAGGGAACAACCGGCGACGTGGATAACGACGGTCCTTCCAACCCATTTGATTTTGTGGCGAAAGCCAAGCATGAAGCGTGGGCGGAGTTGAAAGGTAAAACGAAGGATGCGGCGATGCAGGAATATGTGGACCTGGTAAAGAAACTGAAAGGAGGCAATTAGCCGGGAGCTGTTAGCTGACGGCTAACAGCTTCTTTCATCTTTTTCCTTACTTTTGGGTTATGGTACCTTCATACACGATAAGCGAAAAGTCACAACATTACCTGGCGCTGGAAGAACAATATGGTGCCCATAATTATCATCCGCTGCCGGTTGTACTGGACCGGGGCGAAGGTGTTTTTTTATGGGATGTGGATGGCAAACGTTATTATGATTTTCTGTCCGGTTATTCTGCTGTAAACCAGGGGCATTGTCACCCTAAAATTATTGCCACCCTTATAGAGCAGGCAAAAAAGCTGACACTTACCTCCCGTGCATTTCACAATGATTTGCTGGGAGAATATGCACAATATATCACTGCTTATTTCGGATATGACAAAGTATTGCCCATGAATACGGGGGTGGAAGCAGTGGAAACAGCGCTGAAGCTTTGCCGTCATTGGGCCTATATTGTAAAAGGCATTCCGAAAGACAAAGCAAAGATCATTGTTTGCGCCAATAACTTCCACGGGCGTACGCTCAATGTGATTTCGTTCAGTACGGATCCTGCCGCACGTGATAATTTTGGTCCGTTCACACCGGGCTATGAAGTCATTCCATACAACAGCCTAACAGCACTGGAACAGGCTTTACAGGATAAAAACGTAGCCGGATTCCTGGTAGAACCTATACAGGGTGAAGCAGGTGTAATGGTACCGGATGAAGGGTATTTATCCAAAGCGTGGCAGTACTGCCAGGATGCCAATGTGTTATTTATTGCAGACGAGATACAGACGGGTTTGGCCCGTACCGGCAAAATGCTGGCGTGCGACCATGAAAATGTGCGCCCGGATATCCTGATACTTGGAAAGGCTTTGTCGGCCGGCACCTTACCGGTGAGCGCTGTACTGGCGGATGATGAGATCATGCTCACCATTAAACCGGGCGAACATGGCTCCACCTATGGCGGCAACCCGCTGGCCTGCAAAGTGGCCATTGCTTCCCTGCAGGTGCTGAAAGACGAGAAGATGGCGGAAAACGCCGCTGAAATGGGCCTGTTGCTCCGCAACGGCCTGAAGGAACTGCATTCGCCTTACATCACCACCATCCGTGGAAAAGGACTGCTGAACGCCATCGTTATTGAACATAAAGACCCGGAAGCTGCCTGGGACCTTTGTCTTACTTTAAAAGAAAACGGTCTGCTGGCAAAACCAACACACGGTGATAAAATACGGTTTGCACCGCCCCTGTCTATCAACGCAGGACAGATCAACGATTGCGTGCAGATCATCAAAAGAAGCCTGGAGCAGGCTTTCAGTTAGTGAACCTTGTATGACTATATCCCATAAAGCCATCCGTAGTTCCGGGTGGAAGACAGATTTTTTAATCGGGTTTCCCGATGGACTTTTCCTGCTGTTCTTTGCTACGCAGGTGATACAGGTATTTCCCATTGAAGTGCAAACCTTTTATACCATTCACCTGTGCGCACTGATCATTGGCGCCGTACTGGTAATGATCAGCGCTTTCCAGGCTAATAAAGGCGACCTGCAGCACGACAGCGCCCTGTTGTCGGACCAGGAACGGTCTAAGCTGCAACGATTGGATATCAACCCGCGTATGATTGCACATATAGAACAGGAAATGGAAAAGGATGCCCATTCATGGGAGCTGATGCTGGAACAGGAAAAAGTAAAGGAATCTGCGTTTAGCCGTTCCCGTGCTATCAAGAGTGCGCTGATGACGGGAGTTTTCTTTTTGCTTGGCGGCATCCTTTCGCTGGGACCTTACCTTTCCAATGAAAATTTCGCAGCGGCCTCCCCTACCAGTATCCTGCTGGTTTTCCTGGGACTCACGATTTTCAGTTTTATCAAGGCGAAAGTAACCGCGCAACGTCCGCTCCCGGTGATTTTACGGTATTGGTTGATGGGAGCCGGTATCCTTGCGGGTGCATGGATTTTACATAAAACCATCTTCTGAAGCGGATTTTGTCTTTCCCACTGATTACGCTGATTATATTGATTTAGGGATCTGATCACTTTGGATTTTAATGATTCGGGGAGATATAAGCGGATATTTTCGCTTATATCTCCCCGAATCTTTTTAAAATCATAAAAAAATCCCAAAAGTAAAATCAAGGGAATCAGTATAATCAGCGTAATCAGTGGGAAAGACAAAATCCGCATCGTCTTCGGCGATGCGGATTTTTATTTACTGTTTTTAGGCGGACGTGTAAACAACACGCAGGCAAAGGCTACCAGCGCACCAGCTAATGATAAGTAAAGGCCGGGTTGCGACTGCGGACAATCGCCCATCTCACATCTTGAATACAACAACATATTCCTGAAGGTCCAGGCCAGCAGAAACCCTACAATAAAGAGGTTCACCCTGGACACCCACTTATTCTTTACCAGGAATATTCCAATTGCCAGTATAGAAAGGATAATACATAACCGGCCCGGCTCTCCGTAATTGGAACCCGTTCCGTTTACGCCTGTAAAAACCAGGTGCCTGCCTTCCACGTCTACCACCGACCACGGCAAAAACGCGCAGATAATCACCAGCAACACTGCCAGTATTCCAATAATAGCTGTCCTGGACATACTTTTAAATTTAGGGAGGCAAAGGTACTTATTTTGCGCCCGGTTCACAATGCGAACGCAAATAATTAGTATATAAAGTAGAAAGGTGTTCAAAAGTGCCTTGCCCCTCAGAGATACTATGTGTGCGGTTAGGATAAGCCATAAACTGGAACTGCTTATTATACCTGATCAGTTCATTCAGCAGCATTTCCGCGTTCTGATAATGTACGTTGTCATCACCGGTGCCATGAATATAAAGCAGATTGCCCTGGAGATTTTTTGCATAAGTGATAGGCGAACCTTTTACAAAGTCTTCCCGGTTTTCTTCGGGCAGGCCCATATAGCGTTCCTGGTAAATGTTATCATAAGTAAGCTGGTTGCCTACCGCAGCAATGGCGATCCCTGTTTTATAGATCTCCGGATACTGGAACAGGAGATTCAGCGTCATGGAGCCGCCGCCGCTCCAGCCCCAAACAGCGGTGCGTTGCGGATCAAGAAAAGTATATTTCTGTAACAATGCTTTGGTGCCCATAGCCTGGTCGCGTGCATTGATCAATCCTACTTTGCGGTACACGCATTTACGCCAGTTGCGGCCTTTGGGCAATGGGGTGCCCCTGTTGTCCATTGATACGTACACATATCCGTCGGCAGCCATATCGCCGTCGTAGAGGAAATTGCGGCCTGCGCCAATGGCGTCTAGCGAGGTAGCGCCGGCGGGTTCGCCGTATACATAAAATACCACGGGATATTTTTTGGAGGGATCAAAACTGGCGGGTTTACTCATCCAGCCGCTCATGGTAACGCCGTCAACGGTGGTGATGCTGAAGAACTCCGGTTTATTGGGTGCTGCAGCGCCTTTGGTAATAGCATTCAGTACGGTATTGTCCTTGCTTTTGTGCGCCGGCAGCTGCAGGTTTTCACTAACAGGATAAGTATATGCGTTGCTGAAGTCGTGGATAGCCCAGTTTCCGTAAGGTGAAATTTTATATTCGTGGGAGCCGGGTTCATTCGCGGGTGTGATACGTTCTGCCTTGCCTCCGTTTAACGGCACCTTGTAAAGGTACTGCTGGGTAGGATTGTCCGGTGAGGCGAGGAAATAAATGGTGTTACTCGCTTCATCAATTTTGGCGATGCTGATCACATCATAGTTTCCTGGTGTGAAGTAAAGTGGCTTTACCATCGTCCGTAGAAATATTGTAGAGATGGCGCCAGCCGTCCTGTTCACTCACCCAGATAAAGGATTTGCTGTTGCGGATAAAGTCCCATCCGGCGATGTTGTCATCGTCCCAGCGCGACTTTACATCGATCCAGGCGCTGTCCTTTTCCTGGTAAACAGGGCGTACATTTCCATTGGCGGCATCGCAGAGCATTATTTTGCTTTCGTTTTGTTTGCGGTTCAGCTGCTGGATGATGAGGGTATTTTTACCGGGCACCCATTCCATGCGGGGAATATAATGTTGTTGCTGATCGCCCGGAACCTGCATCCAGGTTGTTTTAGCAGTTTGTATGTCGGCAACCCCGATGCGGCAGGCAGAGGGGCTCTCTCCTGCTTTCGGATATTCTACCGGCACCGTAAAGGAATATATGGAATCAGTGTTATCGATCATGAGGAAGTCGCGGATCTTTGTGGCATCAATCTGCCAGTAGGCGATGCGCTTGCTATCCGGGCTCCAGCGGAAGCCGTCGCGGCAGCCGAATTCTTCTTCATAGGCCCAATCGAATGTACCGTTAATAAAACGGCGGGTACCATCCGTGGTAATGGGAGTAATGGCGCCTGTGGCGAAGTCTTCCACGAAAATGTTATGCCCGCTTACGTACGCGGCTTTCGTGCCATCTGGTGATAATTTGGCGAACATAAGGGAAGAAGCCGGTTTATCTTTCCCGAGCTGCAGGAGTTTTCCGCTGGCGATGTCCAGCAACCAGTAGTCACCGCGGGTTTCATAACGCCATACTTTTTTCGAATTGGTGTAAAGCAGTACTTTTTTTTCATCTCCTGAAAAATAAAAATCCTTTATGGCAAGGTTGTGATAGCTGACTGCGGGGACTTTTAGGGAAGATGCTTCACCGGACAACGGGTAAGATTCGATCCCGGCAGGGGTGGCTTTAAAATAGGATTTGCCGTCGAGGCTCCACCGGATGCCCTTTCCGGGCTGCGCCTGTGCTGGTAAATAATACAGCGCGATAAAAACAATGAGTAGCGTAAGTTTCTTCATTATGTAAGAATAATTTGCAATGGTAGCCAAATTATAATAGAAAAAAAATGAACAATATAGGGACGGTAGTGTTCACTTAATAAAAAATCACCCTTTAGTATTAAAAAAACAATTTCTTTTTGCCTATTTTTATGTCAGATTTAATAATTAGATAATGAAAACCAGCCGGTTAGCCATATTTTAACCGGTAATCCTAATTCCTGCAGAAAAACCGTCAGTTATGATACAGATTACCTTATCTTATAAAAACCGTGAATACCGGCATTTTGAAGATTCCTCTCTTGCGCAGATCGCTGAAAATACCCGGAGATTACTTTGCGCTTTACTGGAAGATATCTATGACCTTGTTACGAAGGAAACAGGGCGCTTTATGATCTACCTGGATCACCATCCTAAAATTGAAGTGGAAGGATTCAGTCATGGTCTCCGCAACCAGATAGAGCGTACGCTCCGTGGTGAATCTGCCCATGAGGATGATTATTGAGTTGGTTGTTGTTCTCCTGTCGTAGTCATATAAAGTATCCTTACCTTAGTTCATAAATCAGACAAGGAGAATGCAGCTTACCTTCATCCAGGTATTGGAATTACTGGGCACTTTTGCGTTTGCTGTTTCCGGAGCCACAGCAGCTATTAATAAGTCGTATGATGTTATCGGGCTATTGGCGCTGGCTTTTATCACCGCTATTGGCGGTGGTACTATCCGCGACCTGCTGACAGGCGCCACGCCAGTAGCCTGGATGACGGACGAACTTACCAACACGGCCATTATTGCCGCGGCTATTATTGCCGCATTATTTTTTTCCTATGTGAAAAAACTCACCCGTTTACTCAGCACCTTTGATGCTATTGGTCTTGGGCTGTTTACTATTACCGGTATCAATAAAGGACTGGCAGCGGGGCTTCCTATGCCCATATGTGTAGCGCTGGGCGTTATTACCGGCACTTTCGGTGGATTACTGCGCGATGTTATCACCGGAGAGCAGCCAATTCTTTTTACCCGCGAAATATATGCTGCGGCATCTATTGCCGGTGGCATCCTGTACCTGGTTGCGGGGCACTTTACCGGCGTTTCCGGAGACATTGCGCAGGGTATAGCCGTTACCGTTATAGTGACCATCCGGCTGATAAGCCTGCGTCATAACTGGCAATTGCCCCGCTTACGTTCCTAGCAGCGATGTTTGCCGGTAAATAAAATTTATTATATTGCTGATATGATGGCATTATTTGATAATTATCTTGCTTTTGCAACCACCGTATTCATGGGATTACTGGCAATTGTAAATCCTGTTTCAGCCATCCCTGTTTTTATGGAGCTGACATCCAATATGGATAAAAAAGCGAAGCGAAATATTGCCACCAAATCAGTGATCATTGCCTTCTGTATTATTCTTGTTTTCAGTGTGGCGGGTAAACTCATTTTTCATGTTTTTGGCATTACATTGGCCGCGTTGCGTGTAACCGGCGGTATCCTTGTATTCGTGATTGGCTATGAAATGGTACGCGGAGAAAAGGAAAATAAAAATGAAAATCCCAAACTCGGCGCTCAACCGGTGAAGGCCGACCAGGGGATCAGCGTAGCCATTACCCCACTGGCAATGCCGCTGCTGGCGGGCCCCGGCGCTATTACCACTTCCATGAGTTATTCCGCGGCAAAAGACCTTACACACCTGGCTATTGTAATAGCCATTTATGCATTTATATGTTATATTACCTATCTGCTCTTTATTGCAGGTGAGCGCATTGTAAAAATAATCGGCACCAATGTAATGATGGTGATCACAAAAATGATGGGACTTATTCTAGCTGTTATCGGGGTTCAGATGTTTGCGCTCGGCATCCGCGAACTTTTTAATTTTTAAAAACGGTTTTCCCAGAACAATTTTAAATCGTTTCGTGTTATTATTTCAGATGCGCACTAAAGGAGTTTTCAAGATAACACAAAAGGGAAAAAATATTTAAGAAGATAGCAGCCATCATCCGCATAGCGTGACCCGCTATGATTGTCATTGCGCATCCAAACATAAAATCCAAAAACATTTTAACCTATCGAAAACATTTCGCGTAAAAATACGTGAAGGAATCTCATTGCCACTTTATAAAGTTTTTTTAGTTGAACAACAGGTAAATCCGTTATTGATTACTAGGTGGATGTTATTTGTTCTCTTTTTTTAATAAGAACATAAGAAAATCAATATAGACGGAACAGTTAGCAGAAAAGCCGTCCCGACTCCTCGGGACGGCACTTTTTTTTAGTCCTGGTTTTTCTTTTTGCGTTTGCTGTCTGCGATATCTTTCTGATCGTATTCGTCTTCATCATATCCTTCCAATACATTATTCCGGTCGTCGTTCCTTTCCTTTTTGGCGCCGCCTTTGGCCGGAGCCAGTGTTTCATTCTTACGCTTTGTTTCTTTCAGCTCACGCTTTTCGGAAGTGCTTTTTTTGATCGTCATAAGTCATGGTTTTAACGTATGGCTACAAAAAAAACGCCGGAACTGTGCTTACGGGATCATGATACCTTCTTTAATTTCATCTGTTGCCGGTGCGATCACCCGGTCATCCGCCTGCAGATGGCCGAACACTTCCGTGGAGTCGTTGTGATGATTACCTTCTTCTATATCAATCCATTTTGTATAGTGATTTCTTACGGCGACTACATACTTTCTTTCCGTAGACATAACAATTGCGCTGGCCGGCACTAACAGCGCCTGAGCAGAGCCTTTCAGCGGCAGCATCACTTCTGTATACATTCCTGCTTTGAGTAACCGTTTCGCGTTCTGTACATCTATTTCTACAGCTTCAGAGCGGTATTTATCATTCAACGTACCCGCCTGCCTGGCGATGGTACCCTGGAAATGTTCACCGGGAATGGCATTGACCTCAAATGTGATCACAGACTGTTCTGATAACTGGGCGCTGTATATTTCGGGGACCTGGAGCATCAGCCTTAGCTTGTCTTCCTGCTCCAGCATCAACATGGGCTTATCATCCACTTTGGTGTCCGGCCCCACCAGGGCACCGGGGTGAATGTTACGTTCTGTGATCACGCCATCAAAGGGCGCGGTAACAGTTAAATATCCACGGTTTACTTCCTGCGCGCGGAAATTGGCCTGCTCGCTGTTCATCAGTGCGCTGTCGGCCAGCATACGGGCTTTTGCCAGCTCCAGGTCGTGCGGGGAAATGGTGCCCGGTTCTTCACTGGTGGCTACGGTACGTTCGTAGTTATCCTTACTGGAGGCGAACATGGCCGCTGCCTGCAGGTATTTGGACTGTGCAGCGTAATAATGCTGGGTTACTTCCGGCGCTTCCAACACCAGGAGTACCTGTCCTTTTTTTACTTTGGAGCCACGGTCTACAGAAATGCTTTTCACAAAACCATTGATCCTGGGATAAATGCTAACCTTCTGGAAGGCGGCTAACGCGCCCGGCAAGCGGATACTACCAGCCAGCGGTCGCTGTACCACTGTTGCGAGCATATAATGACGTTCTTCTTTATTTGTTTTCTTTTTATCAGTCATAGCGGCTGAATTACAGGCCGCCAGGGCAATGATTAAACTTACCGTGAACAGGTAATATTTATAGTACTTCATTATTTTAGATTTTATTTTAAACATTGGCATTGTCCGGCATTAGGGAGGGCGACTGATAACCTGTCTTACGCTGCATCAGCGCATATACCTGCGGTAATATAAGCAGGGCGGCAAGTGTGGAAGCTATCAGTCCGCCGATTACGGCGCGTCCCAGCGGTGCCGTCTGATCTCCTGCTTCCCCAAGGCCGCTGGCCATCGGGATCATCCCTGCGATCATGGCCAGGCTGGTCATCAGGATAGGACGTAGCCTTATACCGGCGCTCACGATGGCTGCTTTCCGCGCATCGCGGTATTCCACCCGGAGTTTTTCCGCGTTGGTAACGATCAGGATGGCATTGGCCACCGATACGCCGGTAGACATGATCATGCCCATATAAGATTGCAGGTTGAGTGTAGCGCCGGTGAGTAACAGGGCGATCAGTGCACCGGCGATTACTGCCGGGATGGTAGTGAGTACCACCAGCGATAATTTAAACGATTGATAATTGGCCGCCAGCAACAGGAAGATAACTGCTACCGCTATCATCAGCCCGTTTTGCAGGCTGTTCAATGTTTCCACCAGGAGGCTTGATGCGCCTTTCAATTCTGTGATCAATCCCTTTGGCGGTGTGCCGGTTTCCTGAATCGCCTGTTGCACGGCGGCCGTGGCAGCACCGAGATCTTTGCCCGAAATATTGGCGCTAACGGTAACGAATCTACGCGGACCGGAGCGGTCATATTCCCCTGGCATTTCCGTTTGGGAAAAAGTGGCTACATCTGCCAGTACTGGTCTGGGCTGGCCTTTCACCAGCGGGATCTCTTTCAGGTCGTTTAAGGCTGTCATGTTGTACTCCGGCACCTGCACCTGTACCTGGTAGGTATATGCCACCTTTTCATCGAGCCATTGATTTTTTTCCGTAAAGCGGCTGGAGGACGTGGATGCTGTAACAGAACGCGCCACCTGGTAAATGTTCAAACCCATCTGTGCCAGTTTAAGACGATCAATGTGAATGCTGATCACCGGGAAATGCAGTGGCTGCGCAATTTGTACATCCCGCAGGAAAGGAATGTCGCGCAGCTTATCTACCAGCTGTTGTGCATACGCGGAAATCTGTTTCATATCCTTCCCTGCCACCCTTACTTCTATCGGCGTGGCTGCTCCCTGGCTCATAATTTTTTCCGTGAGATCTATCGGCTCAAAGGACAACCGCATCTCCGGTATTTTCGCCGTGATGTTCTGCCGGAGCTGATCTTTCAGCATCTCGATATTTACTTTGTAATTTTCCTCCAGGTTCACCTGCAATACCGCCTCATGGGTGCCGCTGTTAAAAATATAGAGGTTACTGGTACCATAGCTGCTGGGAATTAATCCCACGTAAGCGGAGCTGATGGCCACATGCCCTTCCACGGTACTGTCCACTACCGCCAGCACTTCATGCAGTGCGCTTTCCGTGCGCTCCAGGCGGGTACCATCGGGCATGCGTAAACGAAGCTGGAACTGCCCGGCGTTGATGTGGGGCATGAGGTCCTTCCCTATCCATACGTAGCAACCACCAGCCAATAGCAGGGAACCAATGATATAAACGGTTACGACTATACGGGATTTATTCATACCGCTTTCCAGGACCTGCATAAAGCCCTGTTTAAAGCGTTCGAAGCCGGTTGCTTTTTCCGGATGCTGCACCGCCTGCTGCAGATGATCGTTTACTTCGTTTATTTCTTCCGCATCCAGCGCCAGGCCGGCATGGGCATGGTGTTGGTATTTATCAGCCTTCAGCCACCAGTTGGCGATAACCGGCACCAATGTTTGCGCTGCGAAATAGGAAGCCACCATAGCAAAGCCGATAGACAACGACAGTGGCAGGAACATGGCACGTGGCACCCCGGTCATAATAAATGAAGGCGCAAATACTGCCAGGATGCAAAGCAGGATGAGCAACAGCGGGAATGCAATTTCTTCGCATGCATCATAAATTGCCAGCCGTTTGGACTTCCCCATTTCCAGGTGCTGATGGATATTTTCGATAGTCACCGTGGCCTGGTCCACCAGAATACCGATGGCCAGTGCAAGGCCGCTCAGCGTCATGATGTTGATGGTTTGCCCTGCCAGCTTCAATCCCATTACAGCGCATAGCACTGCTACCGGGATGGTAACCACTACCACCAGACAACTACGCAGGTCACGCAGGAACAGGAGTACCATCAGCCCGGTGAGCAATGCGCCCAGCGTACCCTCTGTGATCAGGCTTTTCACGGCATTGATCACGAACACCGACTGGTCAAATTCGTACGATACCTTTACATCATCCGGCAGCAGGCTTTGCATTTCCGGGATTTTGGATTTCAGTGTTTTTACTACGTCCCAGGTGGAGGCATCGGCTGTTTTTACCACCGGGATATATACCGAGCGTTTGCCATTAACCAATGCATAATCCACGGTTACATCCGTAGCATCGGCTACACGGGCTATGTCGCGTACGAACACGTTGTTGTTGCCATTGGTAACAATGGGAATATCACCAAAGTCCGCCACCTCTTTTTCGAGGGAATTGATGGTGGTCACAAACATGGTATTGTTGATACGGATGTTCCCTGAGGGCGTCATCACATTATTTTTCGCAATGGCTTCCACTACTTCATCGGCGCTGAGGTTAAAGCTGCGCAGCTTTTGCGGATCAACATTTATGATCACCGACCGGGAGTTAGCGCCAAAGGGTGGCGGCGCCGACAGTCCGGGTACAGATGCAAACATAGGCCGGATGCGGGTAGCGGCCAGATCATAAATTTCCTTCAGCGACTTTTTAGGGCTGCTGAACACCAGCTCTCCCACCGGCAGCGACGATGCATCGAAACGCATGACCTGCGGCGGCAAGGCTCCCGGCGGAAAAAACTTCATGGCGCGGTTCACCTGTAACGCCACCTGGGCGGAAGCTTCCGCCATATCTGTGTTTTCATAAAAGGTGAGCTTTAGTAACGTTAACCCCTGTATGTTTTTGGTAGAAATACTTTTTACGCCATTTACATACAGGAACTGATCCTGCAGGCGGGTGGCAAAGAACCCTTCCATTTGCTGCGGCGACATTCCTCCGTATGGCTCTATCACGTAGATAGTTGGCAGGTTCAGTTTCGGGAATATATCGATGGGTATATTGAAGATGGACAGCAACGAAAAAAGCAGTAGTCCGCCGGTGATTACCACCACCGCAATGGGCTTCTTCAGTGCCGAAGATACAAATGACATAATGAATAGCGTTTAATTCAGATCAGGTAAAAGTTGTGAAATAGTATTGCCGGCATAAGCAGCACGGAACAGTGCTTTCCAGGCTGCATCCTGTGTTTGTACCAGGTCTGTTTCCGCGCGGTTCAAAACAAATAAAGCAGTAGTGACATCAATAATATTGGTGAGACCACCTTTATACAACGCCATTTTTTGCCGGGCTGCAGCCCGTGCAGCTGCCAGTTGCAAAGGCAGTTCCTGTAGTTTCTCGCGCGAAGTTTGAATATCCGACTGCGCCTGTTGCAGTAACCCACTGAGCGCAGTGCGGGTGGTAGCCAGTTGTTGCGCGGCTGCTTCCGAGCGGTATTGCTGCACAGCAACTTTTTCGTGTGTGCGTTTCAGGTCTGTAAGATTATATGTGATGCCCAATCCGAATAAATAGTTGTACCTGCCGTACCCGAGGCCACTCCACAGGTTTTTATCATATACATCATTGAATGATCCGCTGGAGCCGCGCATCCAGCCTGCTGCCATCAGGTTTACTTTGGGCAGCCTTGCTTTGCGGATTACCTCAGCGGCGGCGCGTTGTTGTTCGTATACCGCATGATAATAAGCCAGCATGGGATGGGCGGCCAGGCTGTCCGGCGCTTCGCTGCCCAGCAACACCCGCAGGCGTTTGTTGTTAATGGTATCGGGCAGTATCAGCGCCGTATCGAGTCCGGTGAAAACACTAAGCTGAATGCGCACCTGGTTATAGTTGTTTTTTATATCGAGCAGGGTGAGTCTTGCTTTCGACAATTCTGCGGCAGCTATGGCGCTGTCGACTCCGGGTTTGAGGCCATGCAGCACGGTAGCCGTTACTGCCTTCAGCACTTCTGCATTACGCCGGATATTGTCCGATGCTATTTGCTGCAAGGCATACAGCCGGAGCAGTTCCAGGTAATTTTGAATAACGGATACCGTTAGCTGGTTGGCCGTATTATTCAGATCTGTTTGCTGCACTTTAAGTGATTGTGCCGCTTCTTTCTGTTCACTGCCGTAGGCGCCAAAGTTATAGATCTCCCACTGCATAGCGGCCATTGCGATATTGCCGCTCATTAAGGCACTGTTATTTTCCGGGCGGATCCCCCCGGAAGTGGAGGGAATCATTCCCATGGTGAAATAAGATCCGTATATGCTGTTGTCTGTGCCGGCATCTACCTGCTCGTGCAGTTTTATGGCCGGGTACCAATTATGCTTAATATCTGTAAGGCTTGCCTGTCCGGCGTTTACCTGGGCCTGTTTGGCCTTTATAGCGGGGTAATGTGCAAGTGTAAGCGCAATGGCCCGCTGCAGCGAAAAGCTATCCGCTGCAGATTGTGCGAACAAAGAAGTGAAGGGGAAAATACATAGCAACCACCAACACCACTTCTTCGCGATCATATGTAAGTTCATAAATCGCTAAAAAAGAAAATGAAATAAATAAAAGATAAACGGGTTATCAGGCGGCAGGCGGGCCTCTCCAGCTTCTTAGCGGTGTGGGTACGCTGAGGTAAGGATTGAAATAATATCCTTTGAGGGTTTTGTCTACATAAATAAACCGGGTAGTAACGGCGGACAATAAAAGGGGACAAACCTTTTCGTGGCCGTAGCTGTCGTTGATACCAACAGGGCGGCGTTTGAACCGGTTAACCGTAGTGCGGAACCGCGGTGCTTTCTCCGCCGCTTTAAAGGCGATGCCGGTGGTCAGGTGAATATTATCCGTGCCTTTTACCTGTATTTTCCAGGGCTGCCCCTGCACCTGTGGCAGGAACATCACCGCAATCAATACATAAAATAAATGCCGGAATAATTTCATGTGGTATACTGTAATGAATGTACTAAGGTATTTAAAAGTGCCTGCTTTGACAGCGCCTCGTATTTTTTTAACCGGATTTTAATGTCCTAAAAAAAACAGATCAGGCAGAGTTCTTCCATTTTCAACAGGGCATTGGCGAGGCGAAAGTCCTGCATATTAAGGCAGGTGAAGGATTGATATTCATCCAGACTGGTACCGGCTGCCACTATTTTCAATTCATGTTCATCCAGCTGGTCATTTACAAAATCCAGCACGCCTTTGGCAAAATCTTCTGCGCCAATGATGGCTTCAAAATCATCTGCATCCGGTGCTTTCAGCATAATACCAGCCTGTTGCAATGGCCTGAGCCCATTCAGCGCAATGATACCGCTTTCTGCAAATTGCTGCCACTCAAATTCCACCACGTTGCCGGTGGCGGATAGCGCAGCATATAATTCTTCCCATATGGCCGTGGCATTTGGCAGCACGATGTCCGGCAAATGACTGATCTGGTCTTCCGCATCATCTTCATTAAAGATATCCAGGTACAGCTGTGCCAGCGGTTCGCGGGCATTTGAAAGACCGTGAAGGTTTTCGAGCATCTTTAGTTCGTGCATGAGATCAGACCAGCGGAGCAATAGCTCTTCTTCATCTTCCTCATTCATCTCATCTGGGATGAGCACTGCTTTATCGTGCAACTTATAATTATCGAGTCTGTTTTTCCTGATGTGCAGTCCCGGCGTATCAAAAGAAAGTTCATAGGAAGCACAGTTCAGGAAGGCGGTACCAATAAGCACCTTATCTACAAAAATTTCATGCACCACACTTTCTTTGGTATCTATGTGCGAGTAGCCACTCTCCTTTCCATAGGTTTGTGTTAACCAGTTAAAATCTTCGCGTGAAATAGCAGGCATCTGTTCTGGCATAAAAATTAGTCGGTGAAAGACAAAAGTAATTAAATTACGTACGGGATGTACCCGCGATAGGTATCAATAAAAAAATTATTATGGAAAAACGGAAACTGGGACAATCCGGGCTATTAGTAGCCCCACTGGCCTTTGGCGGCAATGTATTCGGCTGGTCGGCCAATGAATCCACTTCTTTCTCACTACTGGACGAATTTACGGCAAATGGGTTCAACCTTATAGATACGGCGGACGTATACTCGCGCTGGGTACCGGGCAATTCGGGAGGTGAATCTGAAACTATAATTGGTAAGTGGATGCGCGACCGAGGTAATCGCGACAAAGTAGTGGTGGCCACCAAAGCCGGCGGTGATATGGGTGAAGGCAAAAATGTGACCAGGGCCTATATCCTCAAAGCCGCAGAGGCTTCCTTAAAGCGCCTGCAAACAGACTATATAGACCTTTACCAAACGCATTTCGATAACGAAGCCACTCCTGTGGAAGAAGCGCTGGCCGCTTATGATACGTTGATAAAAGCCGGCAAGGTAAGGGCTATCGGCACTTCCAATATGAGTGCCGCCCGCCTGCTGGAAAGCCTGGAAGCCAGTAAGCAAAACGGCTGGCCGCGGTACGAAACATTCCAACCGGAATACAACCTGTACGACCGCAAAAAATATGAGCAGCAGTATGCAAAGATCTGTGAAGAACAGCATCTCAGCGTGATCAATTATTATTCGCTGGCGAGTGGTTTCTTGACGGGCAAATACCGGACGGCCGCCGACACGGGCAAAAGCACCGCCCGTGGCCAGAAAGCGTTGAGCTATCTTAATGAAAGGGGGCTTCATATCCTGGCGGCATTGGACCAGGTAGCGGCCCAATATCACTCTACACCAGCCGGCGTGGCGCTGGCATGGCTGCTTACACGCCCTGCAGTAGCGGCGCCTATTGCCAGTGCTACCAGTAAAGAACAATTGCATGAACTGATGAATGGCGTGCAGCTGCAGCTGGATTCAGCAGCAGTGGCGTTACTCGACAAAGCAAGTGCATAAAAAAAGGGGAGGTTAAATGGCCTCCCCTTTTTTATGTTATTTATGATCACAAATTAAATTTCAATCCTACATTTAATCCCAGTCCCCCGATATTGATATAGGATTTCAGGTCGTTGCCCGGCTTATTATCATCTTTATAAATCACTTTGGTGCCCTGCTGGTTTACCGGCGTATTGGAGCCCTGATCCAGCGTAGTTACGTATTTCGTATTCTTTTCCGCTACCGACAAATCGTTAATAGTACGGCCTGGCAGGGATTGTATCACCGCGCCGGTGGAACCATTGATGAGGGTATTGGTTTCATTGTACTCAGTGATTTCTTTCTCTTTACTGCGCACCGGCACATTCTTGTATTCCGTTTCCACGAAAACATCAAAGCGGGGTGACACTGTAAATGATACACCGAATGCTCCCTGGAAACCGACAGTAGGATTAGGTTTGATTTCTTCTTTCCTGCTGATATTGGTAACTACCTGCGTACCTGTAGGAATACCGGCGGGGCTTGACACCTGGGTAGCATCCGTTTCAATATAGAGGCGGCCCCATAACGGAACGATTACACCAAAGCGCACATAGGGGTTTACTTTTTCAAAGCCCGGACTTACCACCAGGCTGGGTGCAAAATCTATTGCGTTCACATGTCCATGCGACTCCACATGTCCCAGTTCCCTGCCAGAACCGGCCAGGGTAGTCCGCTGACGGGTCATCAGGTTTTTCTTGCTGTGGAAATAATTAAAGGTTCCTTCTACCGCAAAATATTTATTGATGTTATAGCCAACGGAAAGTCCTCCCCTGAAACCTTCTCCGTAAGAACCGGTGAGCACCTTCCGGCTAATCGTATCCATACCGGAAGCCGGGTTAAACTCTGTGTGCAGATCCTGCGGAGGATACGGGCCAACATTGGGAAACTGCCCCGGCGATACGCTGAAAAAATATCCACCGGTAACTTTGAGATAAAATTTGGAATGTGAAGAAGATTGGGTGCTGGAATTGTCCTGGGCCTGGGTGCTGTGGGTAACAATCAAAAGCACGGCAACTGCTCCTAGCAGGAATAGATTTTTCATATGCAATGGTTTTGGAGTATGGTATTTAATCTATTGAAAGTTAACAAATTATTACCACATAACCATCACCATTGCACTGCATTAGAACGCTTCCGCCAGAGACAGATACAATCCTTTTTGCCTGGATTCACCGCTGCGCTTCTCTCCAACGGCGTAGTCTATACGAATAGTGAGTCTTGCATTTTCGTCGTAGAAGTAACGGATCCCTGCGCCATAGCTTGGTTTAAATCCGCCGAAACGGAAATCACGATTGGCGAACACGGTACCGGTGCCGGCAAATGCTGCCAGTGCAAATTTTGGTTTGATATCCACAAACCAGATATGGATGCGCATTTTAGGATCAACGAGATAGCGATATTCCGCTTGTCCGGCCAGGTAATTCTGGTTGCGGTATCTCCCGGTGTAATAGCCGCGCATGATGAGGTCGTTCCCCATTTCCGGCAGCAGGTAAAAGGGCAGTTCATTCCCCTGCAAACTGTTGAAGATGCCATTAAAGCCAAGTGTGCTTTTGCGGGAGATGGACAGGAAATGTGATCCTTGTGCTTCTATTTTGAATAGCGGGTGTTTGCTTAAAAAAGAAGGTGCGTATGCCAGGTTGAGTTTCAGCCATGAACCGCGGCGGGCAAAATTTTCATTATCGCGGTTATCGAAGATACCCGTGAGTCCGAGAAAGGTAACATATCCTCCTTCTTTATCGGTAAGCGGCATGGTGGTATAAATGCCTTTACTATCGCCGCTGCTGTAGGTATCATGCTGGTATAATATGGAGGCGCCTGCATAAAAATGTCCGCTGATGCGGCGTTCCCCTTCCACCTGTACTTTATAGCGGCTATTGTTTACCAGCGACCGGTTATCGTAACGGGTGGTATCACCGATACCAAAGAAATAAAGCGGGTAGTTATGATACCGGAGATTGCTTTTGAAATGCCAGGTATTGCTGCGGGTCCAGATATTTGCTTTCAGGTCTATCTTGTACTGGCTTTCCGTGGTGATCGCGGGGATCAGGTTGAGCGTGGAGTTACGGGTAGCCCTGTCTGGATTCTTATTATCCGTATAAAACGAATACAACATGGCGGCGCCGATTTCCAGCCCTTTTTCCTGGGAGTAGCCGAGCACCGGCAACGGAAAGAAGCTCCGTTTACGTAACCATACGCTATCGTATAGCCCTTCCCGTGAAGAAGAAGGGGTTGTGGTAGTGCTATCCTGCTGAGCCTTTGCGCCTATTGCTAATAAAAGTGATAAAGCCGTGATATGGAGGTTTTTACGCATAGGCTGCAAATGTAAAGATTTTAGCGGAGTGCACGCCTTCGGCGTGGGAAATTGTCTTGGAGCACTGATTACGCTGATTATACTGATTTTTCGGATTTTGTTTTTTTGATTTTTATTTTGATTTCATTTGTACTGATTAAGAGAAATATAAGCGATCCGCATATATCTCTCCTAATCATTATAAAATCCCAAAAAATCAAATCCAAAAATCAGTATAATCAGCGTAATCAGTGCTCCAAGACAATTTCCCCACGCCGAAGGCGTGCGCTACGGCCGGTCCGAGTGCCCGAGGCTCTTTTCAGGGTTCACGTGATCCCTTACCAGCTGCTTGAGGAATTTTATTTCAGGGAAATGCCCGCTTTCCTTGCGGTCGAAGATCTTTTCTTCGCCAAGCCAGATAATATAGGAGCCCCCTGTTTCGCTGGGGCGGAGGGTAACGCCTCCCAGTTCGTCTGTGAAGGTAGTCAGCAGTTCCTGGGCCATATAGGCGGCCCGGAGTAACCAGCCGCATTTCGGACAGTATTCTATGGTAATGAGCGGTTTCATTGCTATTAATCTTTCGGGAAAGATACAACCTAATTGATTTATGGCGGGCATAACACTAAATTCATGCTCCCATTCCTCACTTTTTTCCCAACTTACTTTGAATCGTGGCACATTATCTTTAATTTTAACCTATATTAAAGTGGACCGCCCCCGAATCGCTCCACTCTGTCACTGCCAACAATATTAAATATGCTGCCGGCCAGTCCTTTGAAGAAGAGCGTTTTAATCCCATTATGTCTGATTTTGCTGTCGCCTGCGGTAACAGCGCAACAGCTTATCCACGACAGCCTACTGGCAGTACTACACTCCCATTCACAAAACGATACCGCCCGTGTAAACCTGCTGAACCAGGTAGCCAGGACTTATTTTACTATAAATGCCCCTACTGCAGCGAAGTATGGCGCCGAAGCGCTCCGGTTAAGCGACAGTCTTCATTATACCAAAGGAAAAATATGGGCCTGGCGCAACCTTGCCCTTGTGGAAAATACCAAAGGACACCTGGATCAGCAGATGCAGCTGACCCTCAATGCCCTGAAACTGGCAGAAGTCCTCGGCGACTCTTACACACTCGGCGTACTCAATAATGATGTGGGGAATATTTTCACAGAACTGAATACGCCCAGGGACGCACTCATTTACCTGAAAAAGGCCCTGGCTATAAAGCTGAAAAGAAACGAAAAAACGGAGATCGCCAAGACCCTGAATAATATCGGCTCTGCTTATATCTCCCTGAAAATACCAGATTCCGCTATGCTGTTCCTGGAGAAGGCCGAGAAAATAAAGCTGGAACTGCACGATCAGCGCGGCCTGGCCTATACCTATGAGAACATGGGTATTGTTGCGATGCTTCAGCACCGGTATAACGATGCACTGCGCTATCACCAGTTCTCCAATACCTACTACCAGGAGGCCGGCAATTTGCCCGGTGTGGTGAAGTCGAGCCTGAACCTGGCTGAAATTCAAACTATGCAGGGCGATCTGAAAGGCGCTGCCAAAAACCTGGAAAAAGCAAAGTTATTAAATGATACCCTGGGTAATGTAAAAAACGAGATGATTTATTACAAGATCCGCTATGAGCTGGATTCTGCCCGGAATGATTATGCCGCTGCCTTTGCGAGTTACAAGGAATACAGCAACCGTAACATCGACTTTTTCAATGCTGAAAAAGGCCGGCTGATATCCCGCTCACAGGAAAAATATGAATCTGAAAAGAAGCAACGGGAAAATATTTTATTGAAGAAAGAACAACACATGCACCTCGCTACCATTCAGCAACAGCGGGTGCTGGTGCTGTCGGCCGGGGCGCTTTTCCTGGCGTTGTTGCTGATTACGGTAATGGTGTACCGGCTTTATAAAAGGCAACAGGAACTGTATCTGGAACTGAATAACAAGAACCGGGAAGTATCCATGCAGAACCGCATTATCCTGGAGCAAAACGCCACCCTGGAAAATCTTAACCAGGTAAAGGATAAAATATTTTCGGTCATTTCGCACGACCTCCGTTCCCCGCTGGCCATCCTGGAAGGACTACTCTTTTTGCTGAAAGATGAGAAAATTGATGCGGCACAGTTCCGCATTTATACCGACGAATTATGGAGGGACGTAAAAAATACGGCCTATATGATGGACAATATGCTGCAATGGGCCAGCAACCAGATGAAAGGCATTGGTGTAAAAGCCGACGACTTTGACGTCACCTTATTATTAAACCGCGAATTTGAGCTGTTGCAAACCCTTGCCCGGCAGAAAGAAGTGAAGCTGTCGCACGAACTGAATAAGAGCATTATGGTATACGCCGACCCAGATATGATCAGGCTGGTAATGCGTAACCTGATCAATAACGCCATTAAGTTCACACCTTCCGGCGGTGAAGTAATGATTACCGCCACACATGACGGCGAACAGGCGGAAATTACGGTAAAAGACAATGGTACCGGTATTCCTGTGGAAAACCAGCACCGCATTTTCTCCAACATCTACTACTCTACCAGCGGTACGCAGAACGAAAAAGGCTGCGGGCTGGGGCTGCATCTTTCCAAAGACTTTGTAGAACGCAACCAGGGACAGATCTGGTTTAACAGTATGCCCGGCAACGGCAGCAGTTTCTCGTTTACCATCCCTTTGTCCGAAGAACCGGAGACTAACCCGCTGGCCTATACGGTAGTGGTACAGGATCATCCGCTCAGCGGTGTGAGTGTGCTGAGGCGCTAACTATCCCAGCCGGAAAGCTGTGGTGTGCTTGATTTCCGTCATCACAAAAGAGCTGTGCACCTGCCCGATGTTTTCAATGGCCGCCAGTTTATTCGTCAGAAAATACTGATAGCTGCGCATATCGTTTACCACTACCTTCAGCAGGTAATCGTACGTGCCCGCTACATGATAACACTCCATCACCTCTTCCATTTTTGCAATAGCAGTTTCAAATTTCTTTATCAGCGGCTGTGAATGCAGCTGCAATGATACATTACAATATGCCGCGAGCGTTTTGCCTGCTTTATCGCCATGCAGCAGGGTTACATAGCTTTTGATCACCCCGCTTTTTTCTATTTTCTTCAGCCGTTCGTAGGTGGGAGTAACGGAGAGCCCTATACGGTGTGCAATTTCTTTGGTGTTCAGGCGTGCATCGGCCTGGAGGGCGTCCAGTATTTTCCGGTCTGTTTTATCCAGTGTATCCATGGCAGTTATATTTTTCTTTTAAAAGATGTCCGGCGGTTGCCCGGCAGTGCTATTTATCTTACAAAGGCTTAAAAGTAGTATATATTTTCTAATTCAATCTCTATTCCAGTTCAATCAGATTACCAATATGTACTTTTACAGCATCATACACCTGTAAAATACGATTATGAAAGAGTACCGGCTGGCCGCAGCAGATGCTACAACGCTGAATGAACTGTTAGCGCAGGTACAAACGCATACCAGGGATTTCCTGGGATATCCTGTGTCCAAAGATTTTGATTATAGTCCACTCCTGCCCTTTTTACAATATCCGTTAAATAACCTGGGTGATCCTTTTGTGCGCGGCCACTTACGCCGTGGGATCCAGGGAGATGGAGAAATTCGTGGTTTCCTTCTTTGCCGGCCTTTTCCGTACGCCGGAAGACGACTGGTGGGGGTATGTTACCAACGGAGGTTCCGAGGGCAATTTATACGGCCTGTATCTCGCGCGGGAATTATATCCCAAAGGAATGGTGTATTATTCCGAGGCTACTCATTACAGTGTGCAAAAGAACCTGCACCTGCTCAATATGCCGGGGATTATTATCCGCACATTGCCGAACGGGGAAATAGATTATAACGACCTGGAAAATACCATCCGTATGAACAGGCATCTGCCGGTGATTATGCTGGCGAACATCGGTACCACCATGACGGAAGCGCGGGATGATGTAAAGCGAATCAAAGATATACTGAAGAACCTGGCCATACGCCATCATTATATTCATGCTGATGGGGCGTTGTCCGGCAGCTACAGCGCTTTCCTGGAGCCGAGACCCGCATTTGATTTTGCGGATGGAGCAGACAGCATTGCCATCAGCGGCCACAAATTTATTGGCGCCCCGATTCCCTGCGGGGTTGTGATTGCGAGAAAATCGAACCGCGACAGGATTGCCCGGTCGGTGGCGTATATCGGCAGTATGGACACCACCATTACCGGTTCAAGAAACGGCCATAGTCCGTTGTTCCTGTGGTATGCACTGAAAAGCCTGGGCGTGGAAGGTTTGCGGGAAAGGGCCAGGCACAGTTTAACAGTAGCCGCTTACGCAGTGGAACGCCTCAACGAAAACGGCATTCCGGCGTGGCGCAACCCCGATGCTATTACGGTGGTGTTTCCGGATCCTCCCGGAAGCATCCGCCGGAAGTGGCAGCTGGCTTCAGAAAGCGGCTGTTCGCATATCATCTGTATGCCTAATGTAAGTAGGGCGCAGATAGATCAGTTTGTGGAAAGCTTTGTGGAAGCGATGGTACTGATTTAGCTCACACCTTCGGCGATGGCCATGATTTCTGTGTTGAGCGCCCGCCTGATGAGGCGTTCAACTTCCTTATTGGTTTGCGGCATCAGCAGTTGTACTTTAAACTGTACAAAATCTTTTTTGATCTCCATTGTTTTCAAGGAGAAGCTTTCGGGGGTATAGCTGCGGGAATACGCGTCGATGGCTTGCTTCAGTCGGTCTTCCAGGCCGCGGATGGTAAACGGATGCTTATGATCCAGTTCAAACTCGATGGTGAGTTTACGGATATTCTGTTTGGACTGGTTCAGTACAACCGACGTAAACACTACCGAATTAGGAATAATAACAATATCATCGTCGTCGTTCTGCAATACCAGGTTGATGAGGGTAATATCCATCACCCTTCCTTTGATATCGCCAATGCGTATGTGGTCGCCGAGCGACAACTGATCGGAGAACATAATGATGAGTCCATTGATCATATTGGCGATATAATCTTTCGTGATCAGGGCAATGGCTGCTGCCACGATAGTGATGCTGGTGACAAATTTCAGGGGATTTACGCCAAAAAAGAAGGTGATGGCGAGCAGGAGAAAAATAGTATTTAATACGGAGGAAATGCGGTTGATGCCGAGAATGAAATTGTCTTTTTCGATAGGCCGCTGCCTGTTGCGTCGGCGGGTATACCACGAGAGGATTACCAGCCAGGCCAGGGAGATAACGAGGTTGGCTCCCAGGAAAAAAGAGAGTGCATTGGTAAGCTTAAACAGCCATGTAAATTTATCATATACGGCAGGGTGTTCAAGGTTAAAATAAACAATGCCCAGATATACCAGCAGTTTTACGAGGAATATGATCCTTTCCCTGCGATTAGCGTTCTTATAGGTTTTATCGGTTACCATCATAGCAATTCATACTCGCTTTGCTGCGAAGGTACAACCGTAGTAGTGAAGCAACAAAGCCTTATTTCATTTTATCCAGAATATCTTCCCAGATAATACGGGCAATCTGTTCGGTTTCTACCGTGCGGATGCTTCCCTCAAGGGTATCTTCGTGATCAGCAATAAAGGCTGTACCGTGGGGTTCAAATTCATCGAGCACATGTTCGCTCACATCAGGAATCACTTGAAATGCTGTTTCCAGAGCGCCCTTGTCGATTGTAATAACCAACCCGTAGGGTTTACCTCTAATGATCACAGTAATGCTGTGTTTTTCCATACTTCATAATCCTGCAAGCCATATACCATAAAAAAAGACCGGTGCTATCCAGTCACCGGTCTTTTTGTATATATAAAACGGATAAAACGATCCTGAAAACCCTTTACTTATGCGGTTGCTGCTGATTTTTTACGCGCGGCTGACTTTCTTTTAGGCGCTGCTTTTTTTGCGGTAGATTTTCTGGCCGTTGTTTTTTTAGCAGCTGTTTTTCTTCCGGTAGATTTTTTCGCTGCTGCTTTTCTAGGCGCCGCTTTTTTTGCGGTAGATTTTTTTGCGGTAGATTTTTTCGCTGCCGCTTTTTTGGGTGCTGCTTTTTTTGCAGTGGACTTCCTGGTAGTGGATTTTTTTGCCGCTGCTTTTTTAGGCACCTTCGCTCCTTCTTCGCGGGCTTCGGATAAGCCTATTGCGATAGCTTGCTTAGGATTCGTAACTTTCTTTTTGCTTCTTCCGCTCTTCAGTTTTCCTTCATGCATTTCGTGCATACTTTTCTCTACTTTGTGCTGGGATTCTTTTGAATATTTTGCCATAACAAAAAAATTTAGATGGGTTAAGAAAAGAAATGACATGGTTGCAAAAACAAAATATAAGCCACGGAAAATGAGAGAGTTCCCGATTAAAAACTGTAGAACAGACAATAAAAGTGTGTGGAAAATTCTATGGATTGTGGAATGTATTGCCCCATTTCACATCCCCATGTGCCTCAAATCCGCTACCATCGTGGCTAACCCGTGATGGCACATATCTTGTTCCGGGTTAGCGTAAATGTTTAACTACTATCACTAAAAAAAACCTCAGGATTATGGAAGACATCAGATATCAAACTGCCACACCGGTTAACCATGTTTCGGAAAAGAACTCTGATCAGAAGAGTAAACACAGTAAACGCGGATTCGCTTCTATGGACCCTGAACAGCAACGTGCCATTTCAAGAGAAGGAGGAAAAGCTGCACACCAGCAAGGTGTTGCCCACAAATTCACTTCTGAGGAAGCCCGTGCTGCAGGTAAAAAAGGCGGTGAAGCCGTTAGCAGAAATCGTGAACACATGGCCGCTATTGGCCGTAAAGGCGGAACCAACCGCGGAAAAAAGAAAAGTAGCGTTGAAAGTGATAATCAGCAATAACCCGACGACCGGGTTATTGCATCGTATAAGGGGCCGCAGGTCCCTTTTTCTCTCTCCTGACCCATCCTCATATTCCGGTTTTCTTTGCTATATTTACCGCTTTTTGAACCTATGGTAGCAAAAAGGCGCTGGATTTACTTTTTCCTTATTTTACTGAATATCCCTTTAGGACTCGCCACCAGGTGGGCACCTCAATATTTTCCTGACATCATACGCATATATGGAGGAGATGTGTTATCTGCCACCTGTATCTTTTTTGGCCTCCGGTTCCTGTTCCCGGTTACTCCCCTGTGGAAAATTAGCATCAGCAACTACGTGGTTTGCCTGCTGATAGAAATACAGCAGCTGTACCAGGCAGAATGGGCAGTAAAGTTCCGTAACACACCTGCCGGTATCCTGCTGGGACATGGATTCCTGTGGAGCGATTGTGTATGTTATGCCGCAGGCACCCTGCTGGCGCTGGCCATTGCCTGGCTTGCAGAAAGAATAATTTGACCTATATTTATTTATAAACCTCAACACTATGCTGGTCGCCATCAAAATATTGGTTGCTTTTGTAATGCTGGAACATCTTTATATCCTTTGGTTTGAAATGTTTGCCTGGACCAGCAGGGGACCTAAAATATTCAAGCAACTGCCCCGGGAATTGTTTGTCCCTACCAAAGCACTGGCAGCCAACCAGGGCCTGTACAACGGTTTCCTGGCAGCCGGCCTGGCCTGGACCTTCTTTATCTCCGACCCGGTGTGGAGCTTGCATGTGGCCACTTTCTTTTTAAGCTGTGTAGCTGTTGCCGGTATATATGGAGCGCTTACCGCCAGTAAAAAGATCTTTTTCGTACAGGCATTACCGGCGTTGATCACCTTGTTGCTGATTATATTTTATTAAGATAAAAATATGATAGAAGAATCAGACATACGGATAGGCAACTATGTATCTTACTTTGATTATAACATGGAAGAAACAGCCTTTGTAGTAGAAGGCGTCTTACAAGGCTTTGTGTATAATTCAGGACTGCCGCTCAGCAAACTGCCCTATGCAAAGGTAAACCCGATGGTGCTGGATGTGGACCTGCTGCTGAGATTTGGATTTATCAAAGGAGATCCCGACTACGGCGAAGATGAAAATGTATATTCCCTGAAATATAACCGGCTGCACAGTGTGCATATCAGGCACGAAAACGAAGTGTTTCAGCCACTTACAGATGCCGCAGAAGGACTGGTGCCATATGGCCGTGCCATTGTACATGTGCACCAGTTACAAAATCTTTTTCACGCAGTTACCCGCGATGAGCTGACCTTATTCGAATAAACTCACTTCCACTTTTCCGGTTTAAACAACACGGTGCCATCTCTTTTTATTACCCATGCGGTAACCGGATTCACATGATATCCTCCCATGTCTGTTCCACGCGCCTGTATCAGTTGCTTTAATGAAGGCTGGCGATAGCCCGTGTCGTCTGTAGCGAGACTCATGATCTCTGTGGCTTGCCCGTCCCAGTACCAGAGATGGCGAAAATAGGTGTGTGCTTTGTCCATTACCGGTTCCTGCAACACTGCTTTTGACCAATGCTTCCCTGCATCGGTGCTGATTTCCACGCTATCAATTTTTCCGCGGCCGCTCCAGGCAATGCCTCTTATTTCTATCCAGCCCTTTTCCACCTGCTGCGGAAACGACGGATAGGTAATGATAGACCGGGCATCCATATCGAAGCTGAATTGCCGGATCTTATGATCCCGGATGGTTTCCGTGTATTTGGAAGTTTCTTCACGCGTCATAAAGGGTTGGTCCGACAATTCAATACGCCGGATCCACTTTACGTTGGTATTTCCTTCCCATCCCGGCAGGAATAAACGCGCGGGATAGCCCTGTTCCGGGCGAATGGCCTCCCCATTCTGCCCGTAGGCGATCATGGCGTCTTTCCAGCCCTTTTCCACCGGGATGCTGCGGGTCATTACTGCAGCATCGGACCCCTCTGCCAGGAACCAGGTAGCCTTTGGATGCACGCCCACTTCACGGAAAAGGGTGGACAGCATTACACCGGTCCACTCACTCTGACTCGTGAGGCCACAAATTTCCTGCGGCGTCATGGTTTCCTTGCCCGATCTGAAGTTCCCTGAGCACTCGATAAAGGCGATGCGCGATGCGGCCGGGAAACGCTTTAAATCGCGTAAAGTAAAGATCATAGGCCGCTCCACCATACCGTGAATCAGCAATTCGTACTTATCAGGGTGAATGAGTGGCACGCCGGCATGACTTCTTTCAAAATGCAGGTCCGACGGAGTGATAATGCCATACAAATCCTGCAGCGGCGTGCGGGAAGAAATATCGGAGGGCTTTTTCAGCGGCTGCTCAAATGGTGAGCGCGTTCCGAGTTTGCCCGGAAGTGTGCCCGTGATTTTGGTAGGATCGGTGTAAACCGTGTCCTTTCCCGCGCTGATGCGGCCGGTACCACGCTGCACCCTGGAAGCGCCCATTAGTGCCGCAGCAGCGGAAACCGCCGCTGCTCTCAGTATTGTTCTTCTAGGTATCTTGTTGTCTTCCCCTGACATAATATTCATTTTACTTCGTTGCCACCACGACGGTCGTCGTTCACATAATATTTTTTTGCCGGCATTACAATATGAGACAGGTTTGTTGCATCCAGTTGCAGGGTGCTGTCGATGATATCGTTGCGATACAGCAGGAAGGCGGTAAGGCTATACACTTCTTCATTCGTGAGCGATCCCGGTGCATTAAAGGGCATAGCGCGGCGGATATAATCAAATACCGTGGTAGCATAAGGCCAGTAATTGCCGATGGTTTTTGTGCGCACCGTATCGCTGAGCGTAGCCACCAGCCGGTTGGCCGTGGGCTCAGCGCCGGTTTCACCATGACAGGAAGCGCATTTGGCCAGGTAGATCACCCTGCCTGTTGCTGCATTGCCACTGCCGGCGGGCAGCCCCTTGCCATCTGGAGCAATGGAGATGTTCAGCGAATCGATTTGCCGGCGGGTGGCTGTTTTCCCAAATCCAAAATGTTCCGGCCAACCCGGTACCGGTGGCCGGGTGTTGGTATGGCAAGCCAGCATACCCAACACCATTACAACAGCCACCCGGTAACAGTTGGTTCGTTTTATCAACATAGCGCTTCTTAGTATTTTCCTGCCTGCAAGGTGCTGGGTGTCAACGTATAATCCCTGTTGATGCGATCCAGCACCACGTAAATGTTGTTCTTATTTTCGTCCACGCCGGTGAGTACCACATGCGAACCATCGCTGGTGGAATATTTCACCGTAAAGCGTTTCCGGTTTTCCCAGGCAGGTGCGGCGGCATAATCTTTTGCCCTCCGGGCAGACAATGCAATGGGGGCTATCTTTAATGATTCATCACCTATATTTTTACGCGCTGCTGCTGGGATCCAGTCCTTCGCAGCCTTGGCCGCTTCCTCACGCGCTGCCTTTTCCGCCGCTTTATCCACTACCACGCCACCATCACCGCCTACACCGGCGGTGCGGTTACGCCTGTCCGGAATGGGCTTATATTTATCTTCGAGGTAAAGTACTTTATTTACTTCATCTGCATAATAATGGAAAGCCCGCTGACCGCCGGCGAGACCGGTTATTTCAAAGGTGCGGTTCACATCGCGCTGCGGATCGCCGCCGCCATTGGACAGATCCAGCGGATGCGGCTTATTAACGCGGTAAGTAAAAGTAGACCAGTTCTCAAACGTGGCTTCCTGCCAGCGAACCGTATCGAGCGGCGAATACGGGATCACCTGTTCATTTAGCCGGAATTCCGTTACCTGGTAGTTGCCGCGTAGTTCCTTTACGCCCGCCACCGATGGTTGTTTGTAAGGATCATACAGGAAATTGATCAGCTGCAGATAAAAAAGCACACCCAGGAAAAGGAAGATGGTAGCTGATTTCAGCCCTATGCGGGTATAGCGTTGCCATCTCTCCGGAAAAACGGGATAATAATTTACCGGCACCGTGAAACGCTCCTGCACCAGCAAACGATAAATTTTAGGCACATCATTTACCAACAGTAACGCTGCCAGCAGTACGAAATAACTGCTGTATACATGCACGCCGCCATCGTAGGCAAAGTTCACATACACGATATCTCCCAACGCGGCAAACAACAAAACAGCACCCAGCGTAGTCGTTTTACGGAAAAATAAAAGTGCGCCTGCCGTTACTTCCACCACGCCCGCAAACACCTGGTACCAGGGTACAATACCGATAGACAACCAGTAAATTTTCTGCGCAGTAAGATCCCCGAAGTTGGTATTTAAAATACCGAAAGATGGATACGGCATTTGTACCGGTAACAGCTTGGTAAACCCAAAGCCGATGATACCGATACCCGCACGGTATCTTACAACCACCCGCAGCCAGTACCACGCGGTATAATATTCTTTACGCGGCAGCTTGCGGGCTTTTACGATGCCAGTCCACACAAGACCGCCGGCTGTAGCTATCAATGCCGTAGTGATCCAGTTGGCATAGCCCAGCAGGGAGCTGCCGAAGATGGTGTTGCCAAGGAAATTAATCCCCGAGCCAAAGCGCGCAATATCATACAAGTCGCGGTAGTTCAACTGCGTCCAGTCAAGCTGCACCAGTTGCTGGTACCACTCCACGCTATTGGGAACCGATAACGCAATGAAAAAAATAAAGGCGATGCGGAATAGTACCAGCTGGTATTCTTTCCAGGCCGGCAGCTGCGACAAAGGTGCACTGACAGCCGGCAACGCCACCGGGGCCGTATCCTTGATCACGGGTTCATCTGATAATGTTTGTGTGTTATGAGCCATGATAATTGGTTTAAAGTTTTAACTTCCTGTTTCGTCCTCCTCCGTTTGCCACTTCTTCCAACAGATATTTCTTATTTACTTTTTCCAGTACTACATAGATAGAATCCCTGCTGTAGGTGGTACCCGTGAGTATCACCCTGTTGTTATCCGGCCGCGAGTAGTGCAGCAACAAGGTTTCCGCCGACAGTTTGGGATGCCTGTTTTGTAAGGTGAGCAGTTGTTGCGTGGTATCGGCCGCATAGCTGTAGTAGTGCCTCCCGCTGGTACCTTCAATTTCGTATAGTCTTTCCGCGTTATCGCGTTTCACCAGGTGCTGATTGTTGGAATCTACCAATGCCGGTTTGTTGGTGCGGATGCTGATGGTGTTCCATTCTTCAAACACCACGTTGCGCCAGCGAAGGGAATCTGTTAAAGAATAAGCAAGTGTATCGCCATTAACAATAAACGTGGCCACATTATATAACCCGCTGATAGCCGGTAACCCTTTGGTGGTGGGATATTGATAGGGATCGTATTTTGCGCCCACACCTGTTTTCACACCATAAATCACCACAAAGAAAAGCAGGAAAGCTGTTTTCAGGATCCACCTGCCGTTTTTACGAATGCCTTCAAACGCCGGTTTAAACGAAGCTGCTGCTGTAGGTTTTTGGAGAATGAGCAGACGGACAATCCGCTGCAGATCGAAGCTGAAGATAACAAAGGCGTAGGTGATCAGCAGCAGGCTGTATACCTGGTCGCCGCCTTCGTATGCCAGGTTGGACATAAAGACATTACCACAAAAGATGAGGAACATGAAAGCGCCTACAGATGCGGTTTTACGGATCAGTAACAATACCGCTAAAAATATTTCCACACCGCCGAGGAATAGTTCATAGGAAGGAACGATGCCAAGACTGAGAGAAAACAACTTCCAGCGGTTAAAATCGCCGTACGGTGTATTCAGGCTGCTCAGCGAGGGATATGGCGCCTGCAACGCGTACAGCTTCAGGAAGCCATAGGCCAGCAGTGCCAGTGCCAGCCGGTACCGGAGAATCACGCGCAGCCAGTAAAAGGCTGCGTCGTAGGTGCGTGTCCGTTGGCCATCGGCGTAAGTCCATACAACGGCGCCCGCTACTGCAATGATCAGCAGTATGCCCCAGTCGGCATAGGTAGCAGGCCCCGCGCTGAAGCGCGTAGCATAATTGACCAGGTTAAAGATATCTTCATAATGAAGGTTAAAAATGGGGGTAGAAAAAAGGTAACTGTAAAACTTCCAGTCGAGCGGCAACGCCTGCAACACGAAGTAAATAAAGATTACCCTGAACCCAATTTTTTCATAGTCTTTCCAGGCGGGTGTTTCCCCTATTGTGACATTACTCATTGGTGATTTGTTATAAGGTGATAAGATCAGTAACCATCATTCTGTTTCAGATTGCCGTTCGATAAAGTGACTTCGTTGGCCGGGATCGGAAATACATACAGCTGGGGATTCGTGATATTCAACACGGCGCCGGCGCGTTTGGTGCGTACCAGGTCGAACCAGCGGTGAGGCTCCAGTGCGAATTCTATTCTCCGTTCGTTTTCAATGGCCAGCAGCAGGTCATTCTTAGCAATCAGTTCATTCACGGGTGAGAGCCCGGCCCTATCGCGGATAACGTTGAGGTCTTCGCGGGCCAGATCTGGTTTATCCTGTTGGGCGCGTGCTTCCGCGCGGATCAGGTAGAGTTCTGCTATGCGGATCACATAAGCCGGATCGGTGGCGGGGCTTCTGTAATAAAGGTTGCCATACCACAAACCGGCAGAGGTTTTAGCTACCAGTGCGTTGCGGTTGCCGCCTGTTTTCGGATCATTTACCAGCGTGATAAACGCATCTGATGGCGCCCATTGCCGCGTACCACCATTGGCCGGCGGTTGCCAGTAGTTGCGGTGGCCGCTCAGGTAGGTAGCGCTGTACGACAGCTCAAATACCGATTCCTTTGTAGCCATGGCGCTGGCCGGGGAAAAGAAGGCGCTGTAAGGCTTGAGCAGCGTATAGCTTCGTGTGTCGCTAATTACTTTGGTGGCATAGGCTTCTGCCTGGGTCCAGTCCGACTGGTACAGATAGTAGCGTGCTTTCAGCGCCCAGGCGGTTTGCTGGTTTACCCTCACCGGGTTAGGCGCGCCTGTTTGAGACGGCGGTTGCAGCAGCGAGTCGGCCGCATTCAGATCGCTTAGCACCTGCTGGTATACCTGCGCCTGTGTGCTGCCTTTTACATCCAGCTTATCGGAAGCATTGAGTGTAGGCGTTAACGTTATTTGCACATTTCCCCAGGTGCGGGCAAGATCAAAGTAGCTCAGGGCGCGGATAAAGTACGCCTCTCCTACCGCCTGGTTCTTTTCCGTATCCGAAAAAGTAGCGTCCTGCAGGCCGGGTACTTTTGCAATCACGTTGTTGGCGCCGTTGATGGTAGCATAAATAGCCGCCCATACCGTTTGCAGGTTACCATTGTCCGCATTTATTTTATGGGTAATAAACTGCTGTATAACCGACTGGGAGCCGGTCCACTGCACATTATCGCCGGGCAGGTAGCCGAAGGTCTGGAACAAAGCGCCGTAGTAACCGTCGCTGCCCAGCTTCCTGTACACACCACGCAAAGCCGTAGTGGCGGATGTTTTATCAATGATCGTTTGTTCGTCAGACACACTGTCCCGTGGTTCCACGTCGAGAAATTTCTTGCATGACAAGGCTGTCAGCGAAAGAAAGAAGAGCGATATATATTTCCGATATGCTTTCATACAGGAGAATTAAGAGCGTTTAAAGAGTTACGTTTAAGCCAAACTGCACGCTGCGTGGTTGCGGCGGCGTGCCAAGATCCAGTCCCTGTACGGTTTGTATACCCGTTACGTTTGATTCCGGGTCCAGCCCCGTGTATTTGGTCAGCAACCAGAGGTTACTACCGATGAAGTATACACGCAGTAGCTGGATATGCAGTTTTTCACTGACAGACTTAGGAATGGTATATCCTACAGTGAGTGATTTAAGCCGCAGGAAAGAACCATCTTCCAGGAAGCGGTTGTTCTGATCGATGGTGTAGCTGAGACCATAAGCGGTAAGGCGCGGTACATTGGTGATGTCGCCGGGTTTCTGCCAGCGGTTGAGCTGATCCGCAAATAACACGCGGTTGGCATCGCGGGTGCCTCCTCCTTCTCCGAAAAATTTGTTCAGGTTGTATACGTCGTTGCCATACTGGAAGGATAACAATACACTCAGGTCAAAACCTTTATAGGAAACGGTATTGCTGAAGCCCCCATAAAATTTCGGCATGGCGTTGCCCATTACTTTGCGGGCAGATACCGGCAGCTTGCCATCTTTCTCGCCTTCAAAGATCGCGTTACCGGTTTGCGGATCCACGCCCAGCTGGTTGTACAGCCAGAAAGAGTACATGGGTGAACCTTCCTGCATGATGATCCAGTCGCGGTTATACTGATATATCGGCGTTGGCAGTTTTTCAATGCGGTTGGTATTGCCGGCAATATTCAGGCTGCTTGTCCAGGTGAAATTACGGGTGCTGATATTAGTTGTATTGATCCCGATTTCATACCCTTTATTACTGATTTCACCGGCATTGCTATAGATCGACGTAAAGCCCGAAACGCCTGCTTTAGGCAGTTGCAGCAGTACATCGCTGGTGTATTTGTAGTATACATCTGCAGTGATATTGATACGGCCGTTGAGTAATCCGAGATCCAGTCCGCCATTGAACTGGCTGGTTTTCTCCCAGCGTAGGTCGGGGTTTGGCAACTGCAGGGGTGCGGTGCCTGGCTGATCGCCGGTACTGTTGTCGGGGTAGCCTGCACCGCCGGACCACAGCCCTTTTGCCGCGAAGTTGCTGATGCCGGATTGATTCCCCGTGATGCCGTAGCTGGCGCGTACTTTCAGATCGCTGATGCTGTTCACCGACTTCAGGAAGTTTTCTTCCTTGAGCCGCCAGGATGCACTTACAGAGGGGAAGTATCCCCATTTATAGTTGTCGCCGAATTTGGAGGAGCCGTCTGCGCGGATGCTTGCTTCAAAATAATATTTACCTGCATAGTTGTAATCGATCCTGGAGAAGAACGACGACAATGTGCTGCGGGTCCATGTTTGCGCAGCGGTGCGGGTTGCGGCCGCAGAAATATATTTATAAGAATTGTTAGGGAAGCCGGTTCCCTGTGCAGAGGTTAATGTTTCCGTATTACTCTGGATGGTGTTGCCTACCAGTACGCCGAAGAAATGTTTTTCTCCTGCATGTTTGCGCCAGGTAAGTGTTTGTTCATTGATCCAGGAGGTGTTTTGTGTAATGGCGGAAGTGGCCAAACCGTTGGTGGGACTGGCGCCCAGCTGGGTGAGGTTATTCCAGTATTCGGATTCGTTATAGTTATTGTAATCGATGCTGATGTTGCTGTGAAACTTCAGGTCCGGCAGCAGTGTGGCATCGAGGTAAAGGTTTCCGATATAACGGAGGCTTGTGGTGTGTACGTCGTAGTTATCGATGAGTACTTGTACGTTATCAAAGCCTGCCCACCGTGCCGGTGTACCGTCGGGATTTGTTTCCGGGAGATAGGTGGGCGTATGCAAGGCTGCCTGCAACAGGCCACCCTGCGGGCCATCGCCAGCGCGGCCCTGGCTGCGGAAGCTGCGGGAGAAGCTGTTGCTGGACCCGATGGTTACCTTGTCATTCACCCGTTGATCGATGTTCAGTTTAAAGCTGGCCCTTTCAAAGGAGATGGGCCGGAGGATAGATTCCTGTTTGGAATAGCCGCCGCCGAAATAATACTTGGTTTCACGGTTACCACCGGAAAGGGACAGGTTATAATTCTGTAGCGGGGCTGTCTGAAAAATTTCCCCGAGGCGGTCGTAGGTTTGCTGATCCTGCGGCAATCCCCTGGGTGCAGGCGATTTATCCGGATTGTCCGTCAGCGCGCGGAAGGGCTGGTAGCTGTATTTGGTGATGCCTGCTTTGTCGCTGAGAGCCGTGGCGTCGGCCAGGGAGTTGCGGTAAAACTCATTGACCAGCGTAGCATGTTCCGGGCCGGTGGTGAGGTCCCACATTTTGGGCGCCCAGGCTACACCAGCCGATACATCTGCCGTTACTTTTGCTTTGCTGTTATAGTTGCCGCGGCGGGTAGTAACGATCACTACGCCGTTGGCGCCCCGGGAGCCATAAATGGCTGTTGCGCTGGCATCTTTCAATACCTCTATATTTTCAATATCAGCAGGATTGATATCTGCCAGCGGAGAGCTCGAGCGGCCGCCGGTATTCACCGTTTGCAGGCTGGAGTTATTCATAAATACACCGTCGATGATATAGAGCGGGTCATTATCGGCGTTGATGGAGGTAGTACCGCGTACCCTTACAAATACGCCATCGCCGGGAACACCGGTATTGGAATTAATTTGCACCCCTGCGGCCCTGCCCTGCAGCTGTGCGTCGAAGCTGGCTACCGGCACCGTTACCACGTCGCTGCCTTTTACGGAGGAGATGGCGCTGGTAAGGTCCCTTCTTTTCTGTGTACCATAACCTACTACCACCACGTCGTTCAATTGTGTACTGAGCTCTTCCAGGGCGATATTGCCTGCATTGGATTTATCGGCATATACTTCTTTGAGTTTATAACCCAGGGAAGAGATCTGGTAGATGACCGGCACTTTCTGACCGGTGAGGAAGGCGAATTCCCCGTTAGCGCTGCTTTGCACCTCATGGGTGGTGCCTTTGATATGCACAATAGCGCCGGCGATAGGTTGCTGTGATTTGGCGTCGATAATCCGTCCTGAAAGTGAAATGTTGTTTTGAACAATGTTCCTGTGTACAGGTTTGGTGGTATCTGCGCTGTGAGGTGCGCGCAATTCCTGCGACCATGCGGTAGCCGCCAGCAGCAGCCCGCAGCTGCATGCAATAGCAATTTTCATTATCTTTACTTTGGTATGAAAAAATGAGGCCGGTGAAAGCAGGTAACTGCAATCACTGTAAAATGTCTCCAACAGCCTTGATTACCAGCCGGAACTGCGTCAACAGTTCCGGCCTTTTTATTTCTGATTGATGCGTCCTAACATCGGTTTGCCGCAAATGCTACACAGCAACTATTCCTCATTAACTGTAATGATGTTTCCATGTCGGTATTATTTTGAAAGATAAACGGGGTATGTCAACAGGTGGATGAGTTTCCCCTAAAGCGGACCCGGAAAGCCTACGAAGCACAATAATACAATATTTTTTGAAAAGTCTATAATTTTAGTAGACTAATTAAAAAATAATACGGCAACCATCTGCGCATGAAGTTTGTTGACCTATGTATGATCATTTTTTTACAAAAAAGGAATACCATGACCAACAACACTTCTCTTATTCCCAATCCCGTTGCATTGGATGAACTATGTATCAATACACTGCGTTTTTTATCGGTAGATGCCGTACAGAAAGCAGACAGCGGGCATCCGGGGCTGCCATTGGGAGCTGCGCCGATGGCCTATGTATTATGGACCCGGTTCCTGCGTCATAATCCTTCCGATCCGCATTGGTTTAACCGCGACCGGTTTGTATTATCGGCCGGACATGGCTCTGCCTTGTTATATAGTTTGCTGCATATTACGGGGTATGATTTGCCATTGGAAGAGCTGAAGCGGTTCCGTCAATGGGGCAGTAAAACACCGGGGCATCCTGAAAGGGGTTTGGCACCGGGCGTGGAGGTAACTACCGGTCCGCTTGGACAGGGATTTGCCAACGGTGTTGGCCTTGCGATGGCAGAAGCTTACCTGGCAGCAAAGTATAACCGTCCGGGTGATACGGTAATAGACCACTACACCTATGCGCTGGTGAGTGACGGCGACCTGATGGAAGGTGTGGCATCCGAAGCCGCTTCCCTCGCCGGTCATTTACGGCTGGGCAAGCTGATCTATTTGTATGACGATAACCGGATTACCCTGGCATCTGCCACACCGGTTACCTTTACAGAAGATCATGCAAAACGGTTTGAATCGTACGGATGGCATACCCAAAAGGTAGCCGATGGCAATGACCTGGAAGCAATTGATGAAGCCATCCGTATGGCGCAGGCAGAAACAGAGCGGCCTTCCATCATCCTCGTGCGCACGCGTATTGGTTTTGGTTCTCCCAAACAGGATACCACCGGTGCGCATGGTTCCCCACTGGGCCCTGAAGATGTAAAACTCACGAAAGAGAAACTTGGCTGGCCGGTGGAACCGGATTTTTTAGTGCCGGCGGAAGCCCTGGATCATTTTCGTGCAGCCGTAGACGTTGGCAAAACATTATCTTCCAAATGGGAAGAGCAAATGATCATCTACGGACAAAAATACCCGGAGCTGGCCAAAGAATTACGCTCGCTGATACATGACCATATTCCGGAAGACTGGGATAAGGACATTACGCCGTTTGCCGCTGATGCCAAAGGACTGGCCACCCGCGCCGCTTCGGGGAAAGTGATGCAGGCGTTTTTCAAACATCTTCCTGGTTTCATCGGTGGCTCAGCAGATCTTAACACGTCCACCAATACAGAATTAAAGGACGCCGGTAATTTTGAAAGTCCGGCGATGGAACATGGCGACCTGCAGGGCGCTGCCGGCGGTGTATGGGGCTACGATGGCAGAAATATCCAGTATGGAGTGCGGGAACACGCTATGGGCGCTATTTCCAACGGCCTGGCAGCACATGGCGGCATCATCCCCTACTGCGCCACCTTCCTCACCTTTTCCGATTATATGCGGCCATCGATCCGGCTGGCGGCTCTTTCAGAACTGAAAGTAATCTTTGTGTTTACGCACGACAGTATTGCTATGGGAGAAGACGGTCCTACCCACCAGCCGGTGGAACTGCTGGCCGCACTCCGCGCCATTCCCCGCCTGGTAGTGATCCGTCCGGCAGATGCCAACGAAACGATTGCAGCATGGCAGATAGCAATCCTTGAACCGGACAAACCGGTAGCGCTGATCCTCTCCCGCCAGGCGGTGCCTACCCTGGATCGCAGCAAATATGCAGCTGCCAATGGGTTACGCTATGGCGGTTACATCCTCGCAGATGCGCCTGACGCAAAGCCTGAGCTGATCCTGATAGCCACCGGCGCCGAAGTGGACTTAATTGTAGCTGCGCAGGAGAAACTACAGTCATTTAACATCGCCGTGCGCACCGTATCTATGCCCAGCTGGGAACTGTTTGAAGCGCAATCTCCGGCTTACCGCGACCAGATACTTCCCCCCGATGTAACAAACCGGATTGTAGTGGAAGCAGGTATTTCACAGGGATGGCACCGTTATGCGGGTGATAAGGGTGAGATTATATCCATTGATCACTTTGGCGCCTCTGCACCGGGACCAGTATTGCTGCGTGAGTTTGGATTCACGGCAGATAATATTTGTGAACGCGCACTGGCCTTACTAAAAAAATAACCGCAACAAATGAAGAAGCTGGTGGTATTTGACCTGGATGGAACGTTGGCACAGAGTAAATCTGCTATTGATGAAGAAATGAGCGGACTATTATATTCATTGCTAACAGTGGCCAGGGTGGCGATTATTTCCGGCGGCGCCTGGCCACAGTTTGAGCAGCAGGTGCTGGCAAAACTGCCTGGCCAAAAAGGGCTGGAACGGCTATCTATTCTCCCTACCTGTGGCACACAGTTTTACGCGTACAATGGTAAGTGGGATAAATTATATGCGGAAGATTTCACCGCAGCAGAAAAAGAGAAAATCACCAGCGCTTTGAATGAAGTGATAAACACCCTGGGATATAAAGCTGCCAAGCTTTGGGGGCCTGCCATAGAAGACCGTGGCAGCCAGATCACCTTCTCTGCATTAGGACAGGAAGCCCCGCTGGAGGAAAAGAAAAAGTGGGATCCTGATTTTGCAAAAAGGCAAAAAATGAAAGCCTTGCTGGATGGTATCATCCCGGAGTTTTCTGTAAGCCTGGGCGGCACTACCTCGGTGGATATCACCAGGCATGGCATCGACAAAGCTTACGGCATCCATAAACTCAGGGATATTTTAGGGATCACTATTGAAGAAATGTTGTTTGCAGGAGACGCCATTTTTCCAGGCGGCAATGATTACCCCGCAAAGGAAACGGGCGTAGCCTGCATCAAAGTGCGCGACCCCGACGAAACCAAACGCGTAATTGAAGCGGTTATAGCCTGCTATACAGGATAAGCCAGCAATTCATTCAACAACTCAGTTAAGCTGATGCTTCCGGTGGCAATCACTTCATCACCGGCGCCATAATAAATATACAGGGTATCGTTGAATACGACTGTGCCGGTAGGGAAACAAACATTATCCACATCTCCCCTGATTTCCCAATCCCGCTCCGGCGCCAATATGGGATAAGGTAACCGTGCAATTTCTTTCGCAGGATCATTGAGATCGAATAAGGCTGCGCAGCCCACATATACGTAGCCTTGCGGGGTTTCATGCACGCCGTGGTAAATGAAAAGCCAGCCGTGCGGGGTTTCCACCGGCGGACAACCGGCGCCCACATAACTCATTTCGTGTTTATACTTTGGCGTTAGTATGATATGGTCGCGGAGATGGAGATAATAATCTTTCCAGAAATCCGCCGTAAGATCAGATAGTTCGTTTACCGAAACCAGTTGTATGTGTGGTTTTATGCGGTGCAGAAAATAAAACCGGCCATTAATTTTTCTGGGGAAAAGTACTACATCCTTATCCCATAAACGCGGATTAAAATCGTTGTACAGGATATATTTTTCATCCAGCGGGCCATTGGTTTCCGCAAGCCGTTTAAATTCCGCGTAATCCATTTGTGCTACTATCAGCCCGTGTTTTTCAAACTTTACACCATCGGAGGAAGTGGCCAGCGCGGCGCAGGCGCTCACACCGTCGTAAGCAGTGTACGTGAGATAGTATACCCCATCGATACACACAATGCGGGGGTCTTCCAGCCCTTTTGCTTCGTAGTCGTGTTCAGGAAACAGAATGGGTTTATCCAGGCGTTGTTCAATCGTAAGCGGGTCGCTTAATTTACAAAAACCGATGCTGGAGTGATTGCCTTTCTGTACTGCCCTGTAGTAAAAAAGCACCTCGTTTCCCGCCCTGATAGTGGCGGGATTCAGCACGCCTTCGTTTTCAAACTCGAGATTGGTTTGTTTCAGCAGTATGCCTTCTTTTCTGATCCGTATCATAATTCCCGGTTTCCGTTTGGGTAAAACAATTATCTGTCTGTCAGCAGGGAAACTTTATATTTTGGATAGTCTACCAACAGCTTGTAAAAGATAATATTTTTTGCTGATCCGGAAACGATTACCTTATAAACGCCTTTTCTTCCGGTAGCAGCCCAGGCGTACCGGAGGCTGTCGTTCTGCACTTTTAATTCCTGTTCCTTGCGCCAGATATACAGTTGCTGATTTACCAATTCCTGCGCCCTTTCAGGGGTGGCGAAAACGGCGTCTACCTCCTGCTGATAGCGGCTACTCCAGTTGCTGCCATATCTTGCCTCCATCTTTCTATTCGCCACGTTATTGACACGGGCTACGCTGTCGATAAGCGTTTGATCAACGGTACACTCCCCTACTGTATAAAAAGCAAAGCCCCATTTCCGGGCGATGGTTTGTTCCACCTGAACCCTTTCAATATCGGGGAAGCCGTAAGTGAGGAAGCAGATCTTTTCTTCCGTATGGTTGTTTTGCGGCTGTGCCAGGCTAGTAAAGGAGATGAGTAGGAAGATGGCGAATGCGGATAGGGATTTCATTGTGGTGTGTTGGAGATTTCAAAAGTTGCCAGCAACTCATCGACTTCAGAACCGTAGTGGCTGGTAAACCGATACCTTCGAGCCTGTAGCAATGCCTTATAGGCTTCCTCCCGTTTATTTTCTTTCAGGTATACGAGTGCCAAATTACGGTAAGCATATGAATTACTTTTATGCAGGTCAAGGGACTGAAGGATATGTTCCGTCGCTTTTTGTACAAAGCCCTGTTGGAGCAAAACAAATCCTTTATTGTTATAGGAGTATGCGAAATCAGGATTCAGGCTAATAGCCTTATCCAAGTACCTGATTGCTTCATCATAGTTACCAGCATTGGCCAGAAAAAAACCAATGTTATTTAACACCGGAACATTATCGGGTTGTTCAGCCAATATCTCTTCTAATATTTCTAATGCCCGGACGTGGTGTCCGTTAGCGTCTAAACAGCTGGCCAGATTTTGCTTATTGGCAGCATCTTCCGGCTCTTGTTTAACGGCCTGTTCTAAATATGGTTGTGCATTTTCATAGCGAAGTTCTTTCATCAACGCATAACCTAAAAGGCTATTTGCATCCACATTATCCGGATCGATTTCGAGCACATAGTTACAGTATTCCCGTAGTAGCTCGTAATGGTTTACTTTTGAAAAATAAACTGCCATCCGGAGCCATGAAGCAATCTTTTTCTTTTCTGAAATGGGAAATCCGGAAAGCCAATTGAACCATCTGCTACGAAAGGGCTTACTTCGAGGCATCATGGCAACGCTGCTAATATCCATCTGTATATCAGATTGCCATTTTTTATCAATGTATTCGAGGTAATCTTCAAAAATAAGTCCGACGCTTTCCATCTGTTTCCTGCAGACTCCCTGGATACTTAGCATGGCGAGCAGTAAATGTTCGGGGGAAAGATGACTGTGTTTCAGTTTAACCTGTAATACCGCGGCACTATTGACCATTTCCTCGGCCTCAAGTGTTAGTGGTATGCTATCTTTTACCATGCCAGCTCCTTTTATTGGTTCCCATCCATTACTCTTCAACCGCGTTACTAACAACTGAATGTCAGTCTCCTCCAACGGTAGCGGGAAATGGGTTAATTCCAGAATAGCCAGCAGTAAAAGTCTGCTATCGATATAATAAATCTTATTTTGAACGCTAAGCTCCCTGGCAATGGTGGTCACTAACTTAAACTTTTCATCCTGATCTGGTAGCATATAGAGATTATCAATAGATGATGACTATTACAAATATATACCAAATATAACTAATGTAAATATCCGGGCATAAAAAAAGGACGAACCGATGTAACTCGTATTCGTCCTTTAGTTGGTGACCTCATCTGGATTCAAACCAGAAACCTTTTGATTCGTAGTCAAATGCTCTATTCAGTTGAGCTATGAAGCCGTTTTCCCGTTTCGGGATTGCAAATGTAGAACAATTTTTTATTCTAACAAATTATTTTTCAATTTTTTATACCTGAAAGCTTTTCTCCAGATTTTTTTCTTTTGACAGAAAATGCTGCAGTTAATGCAGCATTTCTGTCTTTTGGTGACCTCATCTGGATTCAAACCAGAAACCTTTTGATTCGTAGTCAAATGCTCTATTCAGTTGAGCTATGAAGCCATTCCCTGTTTGGGATTGCAAATGTAGGATTTGTTTTAAATTAAACAAAAAAAATTAAAACTATTTTTCTGAGACTACCGTTAACGGGTATACGTGATTTGTATAGGTAGCTGTAAAGGTCTGCCATCAACAGATAGCAGGGATTAAAGGGACCTGGCCTGTTCATTTGGTTCAAATAATTCAACCAGGTTTCCTGAAGGATCCTGCAATAGAATTTGTTTACCCCCGGCGCCTGTCACCAGCTCATTGCGAAAACGTGCATCCTTTGTTTTCAATGTTTCAATGAACGCCTCCAGGTTAATTACTTCCAGTTGGATCCGGTTCCATCCGCCCGGTGCAGGCGCGGTACCATCAGGCATCGATTGTCCGGCGCCTCCAAACCCCGGCTCATTCAGGTACAAGTGAAGGCTTCCTTTTGATAGCTTTGCAAAACCCTGCGCAGCCTGCATGTCGACCGTAAATCCGAGTAGCTCTTTATAAAATGGTACAGTGGCGGCTACATCTTTTACGATATAACGAACACCATAAAAAGCTACAAGTTCATTGTGCTTGTCCATAGCATGCGGTATTTGATTTATGAAAAACGCTATTTCACTTTCCTTTCGGACGAAGCGCCAGTCCGCTTAAAGTAGCGCCCGTCAGTGCCAGTACAAGTGCCACAATGGCTCCGGCTTTTCCACTGCCTGAACCAAAAACAGCACCGGCAGAAGTGCTGAGATGTACAACACTGAGGATAATGGCTATTGCTCCCAGCGACAACGCAATAATAGCTGCTGTTGGTTTATTCTGCCTGTTTCCGGTGAGATGGGTTGAACGGGAACGGGCTTTAGCCCGCCATCCCATAATTAAACTAATGAGTGCGATGATCGCGCCAACCAGGGCCTGGGCCCGCCCGGTGGTAATGCCGCTGACAGCCGGTGAAGTTCCATCTGGTGTTGTTTGTGAAAATACTTTTTCCGTTGTCAAAATAAACAATCCAATAAAGAAAATGAATGGAATATGCTTTTTTATGAAGGTCTTGCGCTGTAAGTTCATAAGGCTCTTTTTTTACAAAGCTACTGTTGGTGCAATCAACAAAATTGTAAAATCGCGACATGTTTCAGCCTCCGGGTCAGGGATTGAATTCTTCAAACGCCCGGTAATCAGCCGCATCTTTCTGATGCGTGAAAAAAGCTTTGGGATTATATCCTGAAAATAACCGGAAGTCGTGGATAAAATGGGACTGATCGTAATATCCGCAACTGTACGCCATTTCCGTGAGCGATACCGGCCGTTTCTCAAACCCTTTTATAACTGCATTGAAACGGGCAATCCGTTGGAATTGTTTAGGACTGTACCCCGCATAATGAATAAATTTTCTTTCAAACTGCCTGCGGGACAAATAGCACTCATCCGCCAATGCAGGAATAGACAAGGCTGTGGAAGATATCAGGATCTGTCTTATCGACGTAAAAACAGGACTCGCTGTTTCCGCGCTCTTCGCCAGCCGCTGCAAAATAAATTGAGAAATGAGTGTTGCACGTTGCCGGTGATCAGACGCCGCGAATACTTTTTGCTCGAGCAACTGTCCTTCTCTTCCGAGCAGTGTTTCTGTATCCACTGTTTGATCACTCAGCACATGGGCTGGTAAACCAAAAATACCGGGGATTGCATAAGGAAAAAGGTATACACCGAACAAGCAGAAATCGTTCAAAGTATATAGTTTTCTAAAATGCTGCAGCTGTCCCGATAAACAGGAGAAAGAAGTTTTGTGCCGGTCGTCGCCCACCCCGTAAGCCTCGAATTGTCCTTTGCAATAAAATATCCATTCCGGTGAACTCTCGGCCAGCACCCGGTGATGGAATGGCTTTTCAGCTGTAGCTGAACCTTCCAGTACCCAAAAGAACTGAATGTATTCCGCAAGTTTGACCGGGGGCGGAATTGTATAATAGTTCATATGTAATACGGTGTTGGACTCAATGTTTATTACTTATTTTACTTGATTTGACGACGGACTTTCCTGCCTCGTTTATAAGCAGGAATATCAACATCATCGTCATAGCAAAATCAGTGCGGTATTATTTGTTTTGCATAGGTAAATTGTTTAAAGCTATCAATTCGTTTTTACTGATAAATGCGGATTTGTTATTTCGAACCGGGAACAGTTATTGGGAAGAAGTTTCACTGGCAATTTTAACGTTACCGGAAGTGTTACGCGTTCTGAAAAATCACTATACAAGAAAAGAAATAGGCGGAATCCCTTATAGGTAAGGAATTCCGCCTTGTGACCCCGTCAGGATTCAAACCTGAAACCTTCTGATCCGTAGTCAGATGCTCTATTCAATTGAGCTACGGAGCCATGTGTTTATGAATGGATGCCAAAGGTAGGAGATTTTTCGAAAATCCCAAATAGTTATCAAAAAAATTTCTACAATCTTCTGATTTACACTTACTTTTACACCAATTGCTTAATTATTAAACGAAGTGAAAATTCAACTCTGGAGCATAGGAAAAGAACATGATCCCTACATCAGGGATGGGATGGCTGTTTTTCAGAAAAGACTGCAGCATTACGTGGATTTTGAAGTAAAACTAATCCCTACGGTAAAGCAGGCTGCCAGTTTATCGGTGCCGGAATTGAAAAAACAGGAAGCAAAAATTATCCTGGATATGTTACAGCCTACCGATTTTCTGCTTGCGCTGGATGAGAAGGGAAAGATGATGACCACTGTGCAGTTTGCCGACTTCCTGCAGCAACGCAACAATGCAGGTACACGTCAGCTGATCATTTTAATTGGCGGTGCGTTTGGTATCGATGATGCCGTGTTGCAAAGGGCGCAACTGAAAATGTCTTTATCCCCGCTTACTTTTCCGCATCAGCTGGTGCGTCTTATTTTTGCTGAACAACTGTATCGTGCTTATACAGTTTTAAACAGAGAAAAGTATCATCATCAATAAGTACCTTTACCACCTAAATAAACCGGTTATATGACGCTTTCCATCAGTTTGATTATTATCATTATTACCTGTCTTGTTTCCTATACTGCCCTTAAGAACTATGACCAGCTGGACAAGATGAGCCTGCAACCGTACATGGTAAAGCGTTACAAACAATATTATCGCTTCATTACTTCAGGGTTTGTGCATGCCGATTTTCAGCATCTCATTTTCAATATGCTCACATTATTTTTCTTTGGCCCTGCCATTGAAAATTTATTCATGCAGCTTTTTCACAGCAAGCTGGTTTATATTTTATACTATCTATTGGGAATCATTGTTGCAAATATCCCATCTTACATAAAACACCGTAACAACTCCAGTTATTCTTCGCTGGGAGCTTCGGGAGCTATTTCTGCGGTGGTGTTTTCAGCCATCATGATAGATCCGTGGAATACGATCTTTTTGTTTTTCATCCCCATCCCTGCTGTAATTTATGGCGTTTTATTCCTCGCTTTGTCAGCGTACATGTCGAGAAAAGGCGGCGATAATATCAATCATGATGCACATATGTGGGGCGCGCTATTCGGTATCGTATTTCCACTGATTTTCCATCCAGAACTGGGCGCCTATTTCCTGGAGATGCTCAAGCATCCAAGATTCGGACGATAAATGAAACCGCCGGCTGTGTTGGTATTCCACTCCGCCGGCTATTTCTTATTTCGCAAAAGTAATACTAAGTACTGCTTTCGTTTTGGGCGTAATCTTCACGCGGTCATCCACCCGCATACCTACCAGCCACACGATACGTTTGTTTGATTCCAGCACCCATACATTTTCTTTTTGCGGCATTGATAATTTCTGATCAATCAGGAAACGGCTTACCTTTTTCTTTTTGGGCATGCCCAGCGGGTAAAAGTAGTCGCCTTGTTTCCACTTTCTCAGGATCAACGGGAAGCTAACCTGTGCCGCATCCAGCCAGGCTATTTCCGGCGACGCAGGAATACCGGCGTTGCCCCGCTCCTGCTCACGGACCTGTAATTGTCCGCCTCCAAAATGAATATGCTGCTGTCCGGGTTCAATCACTACCAGCGGCGACGCATCTGTTGCCAGCGGGGTAATAAGCAGCCACTGACGGTTGCGCACAATGCGGTGACTGGCCGTATCCACATACCTGCCGGATTCACTTTCCATCAACGATAATACCTGCTGCGTTTGTGCGGATGAACAGCCAAAAGTCCGGAACAGCTCCCAGGCGATTGTTTGCAGCGGGATCGTTTTCTGCAGCTTCAATACGGGCACCATCCAGGTGTTCCCCTGCTGGAACAGCAGGCGTTTACGGTGCTTCGCCAATGCTTCCTGGTAAAGGATCTCCGCTTCCCTGATCCGTTCAATAGTAGCCGACATATTTTTCACAACACCAGGAAAGGCTTCCTGTAATCGCGGAATCACCTGGTGACGGAAATAATTACGTGTATACTTGTCAGTTATATTGGAGCTATCTTCTACAAAAGAAATATTATTCATGGCGGCATACGCTATGAGCCGGTCTTTCTCCGTAAATAATAACGGGCGGATCAGGCGTTCCTGTTTGGGCAGAATGCCATGCAGCCCGGCAATACCGGTACCTTTGGCGAAATTCATCAATGCTGTTTCCACACTGTCCTGCATATGGTGGGCGGTGGCAATATATGCGTATCCTTCCGCAGCGCGTACTTCTTCCAGCCATTGATAACGCAGTTCACGAGCGGCTACCTGTATGGTTACACGATGCTGGGCCACATAACCATTGGTATCGAATTTTACTACGTGCAGCGGCAGTTCCAGTGTTGCTGCCATGTTCCGTACAAAAGCTTCATCCCGCTCAGATTCCTCACCCCGCAGCTGAAAGTTGCAGTGGGCAATACCGGCGCGGTAACCGGCATTTTTAAACAACCAGGCCATTACGATGGAGTCCACCCCGCCACTTACGGCCAGCAGCACCTTTTGCGCAGGATCAAATAATTGCCGGCCGGAGATATAAGCAGTGAAATCAGTTATTAGATGTTGAGGCATGCGTTGTTTGTTGGATTAATAATATCAGTATATCAGGTCTTCGTAGGCCGACTGTAATTCGTTGTATGCATGTCTTTCATTACCTGCTTTGGCCATAGCCATGCCTTTTTCATAGGTGCTGATGGCGGCGGCATTATCACCGGCACGTTCCAGTAACTTCCCCAGGTGATAATAAGAACCTACATAGCCCGGTTCATGGGCCAGCAGTTCTTCAAACAACTGCCTGGCGGTTACATCGTCGTTGAGCTTAATGTATTCCAGCGCCAACGCATGTTTCAGGAAGCTGTCGTTTGGTGTGGCTACCAGGAACTGCTTTATTTGCGCGATTCTGTCCATTCGTTTGTTATTATTTAATTGTACAATATGTCAATCTCTCACACTGATTAAAATCATCTTCCCTCCCTGCGGTTGGCGTATATTATTTAGATATATTTGCTATTACCGCATTTTAAAACAAAACAGTTTAAGGCCATGAAGATTTTAGTATGTATCAGCAAAACTCCGGACACGACTGCAAAAATAGCTTTCACGGACAATAACACGAAATTCAATGAGGCTGGTGTACAGTTTATTATTAATCCGTACGATGAATGGTATGCATTGGTAAGGGCGCTGGAGCTGAAAGAAACCATAGGGGCTGACGTGCATCTTATTACGGTAGGTGGTGCAGATTGTGATCCGGTTATCCGCAAGGCACTGGCTTTGGGCGGAGACGAGGCTTTCCGTATAAATGCGGATAGTGCTGACAGTTACTATATTGCGTCGCAGATAGCTGCGCATGCAAAGGATAAACAATACGATATTATTTTTACCGGGAAGGAAACCATTGACTTTAATGGCTCCGGTATAGGCGGTATGGTGGCAGAGCTGCTGGAATTGCCCTATGTATCCATTGCTGCTAAATTTGACCTGAATGGTACCGTGGCTACCGTTAACAGGGAAATAGAAGGCGGAGAAGAAGTGTGCGAAGTATCGCTGCCAGTAGTTGTTTCCTGCCAGAAGGGAATGGCTGAAGCCCGGATCCCCAATATGCGCGGTATTATGGCCGCCAGAACCAAGCCCCTCACTGTGGTGGAACCTGTTGCTGCAGACGCCCTCACTTCCGTAGTAAGCTTTGAACTGCCTCCTGCAAAGGCCGGCGTTAAACTGATCAGTCCTGATAACGTGGAAGAACTGGTGAAGTTGCTGCACGAAGAAGCAAAAGTGATCTAAGGGTAAACTATCTCTCAACTACTAATCAAATTATTCATGTCTATATTAATATTTGCCGACCAGGCACAGGGTAAAATCAAGAAAGCGGCGCTGGAAGCCGTACAATATGGCGCTAAAGTGGCTGAACAGCTGGGTACTACTGCTACTGCACTGGTACTGGGCCCTGTTGATGCTGCTGAACTGGCCGCACTGGGCAACTATGGCGCACAAAAGGTACTACACGCAGCAGATGCCCGCTTACATGAAGTAGAAAGCATTGTATATACCAAAGCTATTGCCGAAGCAGCCGAAAAAGAAGGCAGTAAGGTGCTTGTCTTCCCTCATAACTTTGATGGTAAAGCCATTGCGCCGAGGGTATCTGCCCGGCTGAAAGCCGGTCTGGTGGCAGGCGCCATTTCCTATCCGGATACTACCAATGGATTTGTGGTAAAGAAAAACGTGTTCTCCGGTAAGGCATTTGCCCATATCAATATTACATCTGATAAGAAGGTGATTGCCATTATACCCAATACCTTCCCTGTGAACCCCAGCACTGCTACTGCTACAGTAGAAGCCTTTTCTCCGGCTATCAGCGATGCTGATTTTAAAGTGAAGGTGGTTAAAACTGAAACGGTGAGCGGTGAAGTGCCTTTAACGGAGGCAGAAGTAATTGTAAGCGGCGGCCGTGGTATGAAGGGTCCGGAAAACTGGGGCATCCTGGAAGACCTGGCAAAGGCACTGGGGGCTGCAACAGCAAGTTCCCGTCCGGTAGCCGACGCCGGCTGGCGCCCGCACCATGAACATGTGGGTCAGACTGGTTTAACCGTGCGCCCCAATCTTTATATCGCGGTGGGCATTTCCGGGGCTATTCAGCACCTGGCAGGCGTAAACGGCAGTAAGGTCATTGTGGTGATTAACAAAGATCCGGAAGCTCCTTTTTTCAAAGCCGCAGATTATGGCATAATAGGTGATGCATTTGAAATAGTGCCTAAGCTTACGGCAGCCGTCAACAAGCTGAAACAGAGCTAAGCAACCGGATTACGGTATAAGAATTACGAATGAAGTATTCAATTTTTAAGATCGTGTTGATTTTTCATTCGTAATTCCTGTACCGTAATTCTTATATCATAGATTTATCATTATAGATTTTTTTTAGATAAGGAATATTTTTCTAACTTCACGGTCTTACAAACTATTCAGCGACAACGCAAGACAGATATGAGAAAAATAGAACTGGAAATAGTTGCTTTATCGCACAGCATTACGCAGACTCATTCATATGCCGTGGTACTGGGAGAAGTAAACGGATTGCGCCGTTTGCCTATTGTGATTGGTGGCTTTGAAGCGCAGGCGATTGCAGTAGCTCTGGAAAAAATGCAACCCAGCCGGCCTTTAACACACGACCTGATGAAAAACTTTATGAACGCCTTTAATGTAGAATTACAGGAGGTGGTCATCAGTAATCTGCAGGAAGGCATCTTTTACTCAAAGCTTATCTGTTCTAACAATGACGAAACCATAGAGATAGATTCCAGGACATCGGATGCACTGGCCCTCGCAGTTCGCTTCGGATGCCCTATTTATACTTTCGAGAATATCCTCAACAGCGCAGGGATACTGCTGGACGACCCTGCCGGTAAAAAGACCAATAAGCCGGTTACCCCCACTATTTCGGAGCATGAGAAAGGTGTGGAAGATGACTTGAAAGCACTGAATGTAGAGGAGTTAACTACCTTGTTACAGGAAGTACTGGAACAGGAAGACTACATCCGGGCCATCGCTATCCGCGATGAGATCAACAGCCGCAAAAGCAAATAACTTTTCATTTTATATACTCCCTGCAGCCGGCGGTGTAAAAACTGTAGCTGTTGACTTGCCGTGCAACTATGATTCTATTTCCAAACTGCAAAATAAACCTGGGCTTACATGTTACCGGTAAACGCCCCGATGGCTTCCACAACCTGGAAACCATCTTCTATCCCCTGCCTGTTAATGATGCGCTGGAGGTAATTACGCATACTGAACTTCAATTTGAGAGCACGGGTATCCCGGTGCCTGGTGATGCAGCCGATAACCTTTGTATACGGGCTTTTCAGTTATTGCAGTCGGACTTTCCGCAGTTGCAGCCGGTAAACATTCATTTGTTGAAAAATATACCCATTGGCGCCGGCCTGGGTGGAGGTTCCGCAGATGCCGCCTTCATGTTGCAACTGCTGAACCAGAAATACCAGCTGGGACTTCCGGAAGCTGCGCTGGTTGACTATGCGGCTCAACTGGGGAGTGACTGCCCGTTCTTTATTGTCAATAAACCTTGCTATGCCACAGGGCGTGGAGAAATCATGGAGCCGGTGACACTAGACCTCTCCGGCTACTCGTTTTTGCTGGTGCATCCGGGTATTCATGTAAATACGGGGTGGGCATTTAGGCAGCTTGTTCCCGGCGCGCCGGTTCACCCGCTGCGGGAAATGATCCAGTTACCGGTGGAGGAATGGAAAGATATGGTGTCAAACGATTTCGAGGCGCCGGTATTCCAGGCACACCCGGTGCTGGAGGGGATAAAGGAACAAATGTATTCGTCCGGGGCGCTTTATGCGTCGATGAGTGGCAGCGGTTCCGCGATATTCGGGATATATCCTAAAAACAAAATAGCTGACATCCTGTGGGATGCCAGCTACCGGGTATTTACTATCAGGTAAGTCTTACTTTACAGAAGCTACCAGTGCTTTAAATGTTTCTGGTTCATTCATAGCCAGATCAGCCAGAACTTTTCTGTTCAGGTCGATGCTTTTGCCGGCTAATTTGTTCATAAACACAGAATAGGTCAACCCTTCTGCTCTAACAGCAGCGTTGATACGGGCGATCCACAGCTGGCGATAGTTTCTTTTCTTTAATTTACGGCCAACATAGCTATAAGTGAGTCCTTTTTCAAGAACGTTCTTCGCTACGGTGTACACATTTTTTCTTTTACCGTAGAAGCCTTTGGCTTGCTTTAAGATCCTTTTTCTCCGGGCTCTTGAAGCTACGGCATTAACTGAACGAGGCATTTGCTTTGTTTTTTCTCAGGTTATAAAATTCGATTCTTTTGACAGATACTAGCGCATTCCGAGCATTCTCTTAACCAGGTTAAGATTTGCTTCGTGAACCAGTGTACTACCTCTTAAGCTACGTTTTCTTTTCGTAGATTTTTTGGTCAGTAAGTGGCTTTTGAAGGCCATGAACCGCTTAATCTGTCCGTTCCCACCAACCTTGAACGTTTTCTTGGCACGGGAATGTGTCTTTACTTTGGGCATCTTACATCAAATTTGGTCTGCAAAGGTATGAAAATAATTTAATAAAGCACAGTCTCCTCTAAATAATTCAGCCCCCATCGCGAATGTGGATAACTTTTCTGATATTTTTTTACCCCCTTTAAGCAATTGACAATCAATTTTTCGCTAACCCATCCGGTCAACTTATCTGGCGCTTTATCATATTACGATTAATAACACTTTTTTTATTTCCCTATATTACATCTAATTTTAATCTTAATTCATTTATATATTTTAGCCATACCAAGTATAAACACCTGACGCCTATGAAACCATTTTACACTTGCTCCACGCTCTGCCGGAAAAAACCATCCGGGAAAGATAACCGATGTAAAGAGTTGAGGTACAATATGGACTGAGCAAACAAAAGCTGCTCAATCCTGATACTTTTCTTACTTAACTGTTTGCACCTATGAAACGACTATTAACCTTTTTGTACCTGATACTGGGGCTTGTGCTGCTTAATAAACAGGTGGCAGCACAAACTGCGCCGGCAAACGGCACAGCCTTTATGAACCTTCCCGACACGATATGTAAGGGAAGTTTCGCCAGTATGAACGCCTTCTTCTGGAATAACACCAGTAATTATGCAGATTCCGCGACCTGGACAATCACGGGGGGAACCTATGATGTGCTCTTCACGACCGATACCAGGGCAGGCCACGAATTAGTTGGCCAGCGGAGGGACACTTATAACTCCGGCGGCATAAATATTAATAAGAACTCCCTGACCATTAAATTTAATGATGCCGCTAAGTATACGGTGAAAGTGGTGCTATTCAGGGGAAATAATACCTATCCGGTTACAAAGTCCATTTACGTAAAAGACTGTACAATTCAACCGTGTTTGGGTAATACGACCAGTAAAAGCGATTTCCTGGAGGACTTTGGTAAATTCAAAAAGAATGCTACCGACAGCCGCTCCAATGCAGCGGTTACCGGATATAACTATGTACCTATGCCTCTGAACGGGGCTAATTTCATTGATGATAGTTACAATATTTTCTGGCATACTCAAATAAGAAGTGAGTGGGTAAAGGCAACAGATCATACCGGAAGTACTATCGACTCCGTGGGTGGTATGCTCATCGCCAACTCTTCTATCAATAAAAAATCTTTCTATACTAAAAACAATGTGCAGGTATGCCCGGGCTCTTCTTATAATTTCAGCGCCTGGTTCCTGAACGTAAACAGCTACAACGTATTTAACTATAACTGTGCGGCAGGTAACTCGGATGGTTATCACTATGCCGGGGTTACCTTCCTCATCATTAATAAAAAGGGCAGCACTAATGCTGCATTGTGGGATACACTCGCAAGGTTTAAAACCTACGACGTATCAATGAACCTGTCGTATTCAACATGGCAACAATACGGCGGCAGCTTTAAAACACCCGGAGGTGTAACTGCAGTAACACTTGAAATTGTCAATGATCGTCTTGGTGATTGTGGAAATGATATCGCGATAGATGATATCGGCTTTAATTATTGCAGCCCGGACATCTACTCATTTATCGATGGTCAGATTGATACAGAATTAAGAGCGGATTCACTTTGTGAAGGCGCTCCTATTACTATTAAAGCATTATATAGTCCTGATGGTCATTTGCCGAATGGCACTTACGATCCCAACCAGGATTATTTTAAGAATCCAATATATCAATGGTTTTACAGTAATACCGGGGATGAAAACAATCCGGCCGACTGGTTTCCTGTTGTAAATGGAAACGGTATATCAGGCGCGGCTACCAACACGCTCACATTTGCGGATGGCGCGCTGAAAGGAGATCCCAACCAGATAGTACATAAATATTACCGGGTAAATATCCTTGAATCGGGAAACGTCAGCAACTGTGCGTCTCCATCGAAATACACCAAGATCACTATTCTTCCGAAGCCCAAAGTAACCATTTCGTCGGGCAGGATCTGTATCGGGCAAAGTGTGGATCTGACGGCTGATGGAGGATACAGTACTTATGAATGGAAGGTGGACCCGGTTTATTTTGGCCCTAAAATGACCGTATTTCCCGACAGCACCAGAGACTACTGGGCTATCGGGATTGCAGATTACGGGTGGAACTCTGTGAAGAATGAACCGCGTCAATGTAAGGACAGTGGATTTGCCCGGGTAGTTGTAGATAAAAAACCGGTCACCGCTATTACAGGCGGACCGGTGAATATTTGTCTTGGTGCACAGATTAACCTGAACTTAGGCATTACAGGCGCGCCCGCCGACAGTTTGAACTGGATGTGGAAATATGGCATTGATTCTATTAAAGGTAAAGTGCCCGCTATTTCGCATGTTCCTTCAGATACCGGTACCAAAGCTTACAACGTTGTTGTGACCAACAAAACCTGTACGGTCGTTGACACCTTCAGGGTAAATGTGCGGTCGGTGCCGGTAGCGGATGTGGATACCATCTACAGACAATGTAATATATCCACCTTTAATATTAAAAGGAGCACCCCTCCTTCGGATCAGAAAGGTACCTGGTCATTTGACGGTCCAAACAAAGGAGCCGTTATTACCAATACTACTACTGCCGCCACCAGCGTGACGGGTGTTATGGCAGGTGATACGGTACGTCTCTTCTGGATAATTACCAACAAAGCACTGGCTGCATGTACGGATACCAACCGGGTTACACTCATTAATACCAGACCTCTTACCCCGAGTGTTGCAGGTCTGAACCAGGTACAGTGCGAGTTACGTGATTTCCAGCTGAACGCCAGTAAGCCGGGCGTTGGTGAAACCGGTAAATGGACATTAGCGCCAGGTACTACTTCTTCGGATATCACCATTAACTACGACACCGCTTATAATGCGATAGCTTCTGTTGTCAGCAATGCACGGCCTAAAACATTTGTGCTGACATGGACCATCTCTAATGGTGTTTGTCCCGGTCCGAACTCGACTACCGTTAACCTTACCATTAAGGATAAGCCTACGCTGAATATTGCTGCAGCTGCGGTTTGTAATACGGTGGATTCCTTTACGGTTTCCTACAGCAACGTGGTACCAGGGACTTTGAAGCAGTATGTACTCAGTGTTGCCGCCACCAGGAAGATGCCTGGTTTTGTAACGGTGTCCAAAGCATGGCCATCTAACAATACCTCTGGTATCTTTAACGTGAAGCTGCCGGCAAACATACCTGCTGGTAGCTACGACTTCGTCATTACAGCACAGGAGGATACGTTACACGGATGTAGCGTTACGGTGCCGTTTTCTGTTTCTGTGGAAAAGCCTTCAACCGCTCCTACTTCCATTGATGCCAGCTCCGACAGTCTGTGCGTTACCGGTAATGTTACTTTAAAAGTGATAGGAGGTTCCTTGGGAACTGATTCTACTGGTACTACACATAAATGGAAATGGTATACCGGTGCTTGTCCTGGTTTACCAGGCAGCGTAGCAGTAACTCCAGCTTCCTCTATTAATAATGGTGCTGAAGTTGTATTTAATAATGTAACTGCCACCACCACTTATTATGTGCGGGCAGAAAGTACCGGTCCTTGTGGTAACACCGCCTGTGCGAGTGTAACGGTGAAAGTATTTGCAAAACCTAATGTTGCCAATGCAAATACTGACCAAACAGAATGTGACCGCGCTACTGACTTCCAGTTAGCAGGTAATACTCCGGCTCCTGCAGGAGCTACGGGCCTCTGGACATCGCCTAACCCGCGGGTTACTATCACCAACCCAACGCAGTGGAATGCTACTGTGAAAGTACCTGTTGGTGATACCGCTTCATTGGTATGGACTATTTCCAACGGACCATGTTTGACTACCAATGACACGGTATTTATTACCAATTATAAGAAGCCTGTTATGCGCAATGCAGGTACTGACCAGACAGCATGTGATAAAACTACTTTTACACTTAATGCTACTGAGCCTACGGAACTGGGTGCTAAAGGTACCTGGACCTTCCTGCCTGTTACTGCTACCGTGACTTTCGTAGATAAAAACAAAGCCAACACAAATGTTACCGTTCCCGCTAATACTGCGGTGAAACTGATCTGGAGCATTTCAAATGGTACGTGTAGCGCCGATAAATCGGATACAGTTGTTATCACCAGCCTGCTCAAACCAGTGATGCGCAATGCAGGTACTGACCAGACGGCATGTGATAAAACTATCTTTACGCTTAATGCTACTGAGCCTACAGAGCTGAATGCACAAGGCACCTGGACATTCCTGCCCACCACTGCTGCGGTGACTTTTGTTGATAAAAACAAGGCTAATACGGATGTTACCGTTCCTGCTAATACTGCGGTGAAACTGATCTGGAGCATCTCAAATGGTACTTGTAGCGCGGACAAATCGGATACGGTTGTTATTACCAGCCTACTCAAACCAGTGATGCGCAACGCAGGCACTGACCAAACAGCATGTGATAAAACTACCTTTACACTTAATGCCACTGAGCCTACAGAACTGAATGCACAAGGCACCTGGACATTCCTGCCTGTTACTGCTGCGGTGACTTTTGTTGATAAAAACAAGGCTAATACGAGTGTTACAGTTCCCGCCAATGCTGCGGTGAAACTGATCTGGAGCATCTCAAATGGTACGTGTAGCGCCGATAAATCGGATACGGTTACCATCACCAGCCTGCTCAAACCAGTGATGCGCAATGCAGGTACTGACCAGACAGCATGTGATAAAACTACTTTTACACTCAATGCTACTGAACCTACGGAACTGAATGCACAAGGCACCTGGACCTTCCTGCCGGCTACTGCTGCGGTAACTTTTGTTGATAAGAACAAAGCTAATACGGATGTTACCGTTCCTGCTAATACTGCAGTGAAACTGATCTGGAGCATTTCAAACGGAACATGTAGCGCGGACAAATCAGATACAGTTGTTATCACCAGCCTGCTCAAACCATTGATGCGCAATGCAGGTACTGACCAGACGGCCTGTGATAAAACTACTTTCACACTCAATGCTACTGAACCTACTGAATTGAATGCACAAGGCACCTGGACCTTCCTGCCAGCTACTGCTGCGGTAACCTTTGTAGATAAGAACAAGGCTAATACTTCTGTTACCGTTCCCGCCGACGCCTCGGTGAAACTGATCTGGAGCATCTCCAACGGCACATGTAGCGCGGATAAATCGGATACTGTTACCATCACCAGCCTGCTCAAACCAGTCATGCGCAATGCAGGTACTGACCAGACAGCATGTGATAAAACTACCTTTACGCTTAATGCTACTGAGCCTACTGAATTGAATGCACAAGGCACCTGGACATTCCTGCCGGCTACTGCTGCGGTAACTTTTGTTGATAAAAACAAGGCCAACACGAGTGTTACCGTTCCCGCCAATACTGCGGTGAAACTGATCTGGAGCATCTCAAATGGTACTTGTAGCGCGGACAAATCGGATACGGTTACCATCACCAGCCTGCTTAAACCAGTGATGCGCAATGCAGGTACTGACCAGACAGCATGTGATAAAACTACCTTTACGCTTAATGCTACCGAGCCTACAGAGCTGAATGCACAAGGCTCCTGGACATTCCTGCCGGCTACTGCTGCGGTAACTTTTGTAGATAAGAACAAGGCCAACACGAGTGTTACAGTTCCCGCCAATGCTGCGGTGAAACTGATCTGGAGCATTTCAAATGGTACTTGTAGCGCGGACAAATCGGATACGGTTACCATCACCAGCCTGCTCAAACCAGTGATGCGCAATGCAGGTACTGACCAGACGACGTGTGATAAAACAACCTTTACGCTTAATGCCACTGAGCCTACAGAACTGAATGCACAAGGCACCTGGACATTCCTGCCTGCTACTGCTGCGGTGACTTTTGTTGATAAAAACAAGGCTAATACGAGTGTTACCGTTCCTGCTAATACTGCCGTGAAACTGATCTGGAGCATCTCAAATGGTACGTGTAGCGCGGACAAATCAGATACAGTTACCATCACCAGCCTGCTTAAACCAGTGATGCGCAATGCAGGTACCGACCAGACAGCATGTGATAAAACTACCTTTACGCTTAATGCTACTGAGCCTACAGAGCTGAATGCACAAGGCACCTGGACCTTCCTGCCTGCTACTGCTGCGGTAACTTTTGTTGATAAAAACAAGGCTAATACGGATGTTACCGTTCCGGCCAACACTGCGGTGAAACTGATCTGGAGCATTTCAAACGGTACTTGTAGCGCCGATAAATCGGATACAGTTGTCATCACCAGCCTGCTCAAACCAGTGATGCGCAATGCAGGTACTGACCAGACAGCATGTGATAAAACTACCTTTACGCTTAATGCTACTGAGCCTACAGAGCTGAATGCACAAGGCACCTGGACATTCCTGCCTGTTACTGCTGCGGTGACTTTTGTTGATAAAAACAAGGCTAATACGAGTGTTACCGTTCCGGCCAACACCGCGGTGAAACTGATCTGGAGCATCTCAAATGGTACTTGTAGCGCGGACAAATCGGATACGGTTGTTATTACCAGCCTGCTCAAACCAGTGATGCGCAATGCAGGTACTGACCAGACGGCATGTGATAAAACTACCTTTACACTTAATGCCACTGAGCCTACAGAACTGAATGCACAAGGCACCTGGACATTCCTGCCCACCACTGCTGCGATAACTTTTGTTGATAAGAACAAGGCTAATACGAGTGTTACCGTTCCTGCTAATACTGCGGTGAAACTGATCTGGAGCATCTCAAATGGTACTTGTAGCGCGGACAAATCGGATACGGTTGTCATCACCAGCCTGCTCAAACCAGTGATGCGCAATGCAGGCACTGACCAAACAGCATGTGATAAAACTACCTTTACACTTAATGCCACTGAGCCTACAGAACTGAATGCACAAGGCACCTGGACATTCCTGCCCACCACTGCTGCGGTGACTTTTGTTGATAAAAACAAGGCTAATACGAGTGTTACAGTTCCTGCTAATACTGCCGTGAAACTGATCTGGAGCATTTCAAATGGTACGTGTAGCGCGGACAAATCAGATACAGTTACCATCACCAGCCTGCTTAAACCAGTGATGCGCAATGCAGGTACTGACCAGACAGCATGTGATAAAACTACCTTTACACTTAACGCTACTGAACCTACAGAGCTGAATGCAAAAGGTACCTGGACCTTCCTGCCTGCTACTGCTGCGGTAACCTTTGTTGATAAAAACAAGGCCAATACGAGTGTTACAGTTCCCGCTAATACTGCGGTGAAACTGATCTGGAGTATTTCAAATGGTACTTGTAGCGCGGACAAATCGGATACGGTTACCATCACCAGCCTGCTTAAACCAGTGATGCGCAATGCAGGTACTGACCAGACAGCATGTGATAAAACTACTTTCACACTCAACGCTACCGAGCCAACAGAGCTGAATGCACAAGGTTCCTGGACATTCCTGCCGGCTACTGCTGCGGTAACTTTTGTAGATAAGAACAAGGCCAACACGAGTGTTACAGTTCCCGCCAATGCTGCGGTGAAACTGATCTGGAGCATCTCAAATGGTACTTGTAGCGCGGACAAATCGGATACGGTTGTTATTACCAGCCTACTCAAACCAGTGATGCGCAATGCAGGTACTGATCAGACGGCGTGTGATAAAACAACCTTTACGCTTAATGCCACTGAGCCTACAGAACTGAATGCACAAGGCACCTGGACATTCCTGCCTGTTACTGCTGCGGTGACTTTTGTTGATAAAAACAAGGCTAATACGAGTGTTACAGTTCCTGCTAATACTGCCGTGAAACTGATCTGGAGCATTTCAAATGGTACGTGTAGCGCGGACAAATCGGATACGGTTACCATCACCAGCCTGCTTAAACCAGTGATGCGCAATGCAGGTACTGACCAGACAGCATGTGATAAAACTACCTTTACGCTTAATGCTACCGAGCCTACAGAGCTGAATGCACAAGGCTCCTGGACATTCCTGCCGGCTACTGCTGCGGTAACTTTTGTAGATAAGAACAAGGCCAACACGAGTGTTACAGTTCCCGCCAATGCTGCGGTGAAACTGATCTGGAGCATTTCAAATGGTACTTGTAGCGCGGACAAATCGGATACGGTTACCATCACCAGCCTGCTCAAACCAGTGATGCGCAATGCAGGTACTGACCAGACGACGTGTGATAAAACAACCTTTACGCTTAATGCCACTGAGCCTACAGAACTGAATGCACAAGGCACCTGGACATTCCTGCCTGCTACTGCTGCGGTAACTTTTGTAGATAAAAACAAGGCTAATACTTCTGTTACCGTTCCGGCCAACACTGCGGTGAAACTGATCTGGAGCATTTCAAATGGTAGTTGTAGCGCGGACAAATCGGATACGGTTGTCATCACCAGCCTGCTCAAACCAGTCATGCGCAATGCAGGTACTGACCAGACAGCATGTGATAAAACTACTTTCACACTCAACGCTACCGAGCCTACAGAGCTGAATGCACAAGGTTCCTGGACATTCCTGCCTGCTACTGCTGCGGTAACTTTTGTTGATAAGAACAAGGCCAACACGAGTGTTACAGTTCCCGCCAATGCTGCGGTGAAACTGATCTGGAGCATTTCAAATGGTACGTGTAGCGCCGATAAATCGGATACAGTTGTCATCACCAGCCTGCTCAAACCAGTGATGCGCAATGCAGGTACTGATCAGACGGCGTGTGATAAAACAACCTTTACGCTTAATGCTACTGAGCCTACAGAACTGAATGCACAAGGCACCTGGACCTTCCTGCCGGCTACTGCTGCCGTGACTTTTGTTGATAAAAACAAGGCTAATACGAATGTTACAGTTCCGGCCAATGCTGCGGTGAAACTGATCTGGAGTATTTCAAATGGTACTTGTAGCGCCGATAAATCGGATACAGTTGTCATCACCAGCCTGCTCAAACCAGTGATGCGCAATGCAGGTACTGACCAGACAGCCTGTGATAAAACTACCTTTACGCTTAATGCTACTGAGCCTACAGAATTGAATGCACAAGGCACCTGGACCTTCCTGCCAGCTACTGCTGCGGTAACTTTTGTAGATAAGAACAAGGCCAACACGAGTGTTACAGTTCCCGCCAATGCTGCGGTGAAACTGATCTGGAGCATTTCAAATGGTACGTGTAGCGCCGATAAATCGGATACAGTTGTCATCACCAGCCTGCTCAAACCAGTCATGCGCAATGCAGGTACTGACCAGACAGCATGTGATAAAACTATCTTTACGCTTAATGCTACTGAGCCTACTGAGCTGAATGCACAAGGCACCTGGACATTCCTGCCTGCTACTGCTGCGGTAACCTTTGTAGATAAGAACAAGGCTAATACTTCTGTTACCGTTCCGGCCAACACCGCGGTGAAACTGATCTGGAGCATTTCAAATGGTACTTGTAGCGCGGACAAATCGGATACGGTTGTCATCACCAGCCTGCTCAAACCAGTGATGCGCAATGCAGGTACTGACCAGACGGCATGTGATAAAACTGCCTTTACGCTTAATGCCACCGAGCCTACTGAGCTGAATGCAAAAGGTACCTGGACTTTCCTGCCTGCTACTGCTGCGGTAACCTTTGTTGATAAAAACAAGGCCAACACGAGTGTTACAGTTCCCGCCAATGCTGCGGTGAAGCTGATCTGGAGTATTTCAAATGGTACTTGTAGCGCCGATAAATCGGATACGGTTGTCATCACCAGCCTGCTTAAACCAGTCATGCGCAATGCAGGTACTGACCAGACAGCATGTGATAAAACAACCTTTACGCTTAATGCCACCGAGCCTACAGAGCTGAATGCACAAGGCTCCTGGACATTCCTGCCCACCACTGCTGCGGTAACCTTTGTTGATAAAAACAAGGCCAACACGAGTGTTACAGTTCCCGCCAATGCTGCGGTGAAACTGATCTGGAGCATTTCAAACGGCACATGTAGCGCCGATAAATCGGATACGGTTGTCATCACCAGCCTGCTCAAACCAGTCATGCGCAATGCAGGTACTGACCAGACAGCATGTGATAAAACTACCTTTACACTTAATGCTACTGAGCCTACGGAACTGAATGCAAAAGGTACCTGGACATTCCTGCCGGCTACTGCTGCGGTAACCTTTGTTGATAAAAACAAAGCTAATACTTCTGTTACCGTTCCCGCCGACGCCTCGGTGAAACTGATCTGGAGCATCTCAAATGGTACTTGTAGCGCGGACAAATCGGATACGGTTGTTATTACCAGCCTGCTCAAACCAGTGATGCGCAACGCAGGTACTGACCAGACAGCATGTGATAAAACTACCTTTACACTCAATGCCACCGAGCCTACAGAGCTGAATGCACAAGGCACCTGGACCTTCCTGCCGGCTACTGCTGCTGTAACCTTTGTTGATAAAAACAAGGCCAACACGAGTGTTACAGTTCCCGCCAATGCTGCGGTGAAACTGATCTGGAGCATTTCAAATGGTACGTGTAGCGCGGACAAATCAGATACAGTTACCATCACCAGCCTGCTCAAACCAGTGATGCGCAATGCAGGTACTGACCAGACAGCATGTGATAAAACTACCTTTACACTTAATGCTACTGAGCCTACGGAACTGAATGCAAAAGGTACCTGGACATTCCTGCCGGCTACTGCTGCGGTAACTTTTGTAGATAAGAACAAGGCCAACACGAGTGTTACAGTTCCCGCCAATGCTGCGGTGAAGCTGATCTGGAGCATTTCAAATGGTACTTGTAACGCGGACAAATCTGATACAGTTGTCATCACCAGCCTGCTTAAACCAATTATGCGCAATGCAGGAACCGATCAAATGGAGTGTGAGAAAACCACCTTTACGCTTAACGCCACTGCTCCTACTGAACTGGACGCGAAAGGCACCTGGACCTTCCTCCCCGCTACTGCTGCAGTATCTTTTGTAAATAAGAACGATCCGAAAACCACTGTGACGGTTCCTGCAAACACGGCGGTACAGTTGATCTGGAGCATTTCAAATGGTACTTGTAGCGCCGATAAATCGGATACAGTTACCATCACCAGCCTGCTCAAACCAATTATGCGTGATGCAGGCACCAATAAAATAGCCTGTGAGCAAACCACCTTTACCATGAACGCCACCGCTCCTACTGAGCTGGGTGCTATTGGTACATGGAGCTTCTCACCGGCTACTGCCACTGTGAAGATCGCGAACATTAATAATCCGAAAACTTCCGTTACCGTTCCGGCAGACAGCACCATCCTGTTTACCTGGAAGATCACCAATCCAAAATGCGCAGCAGACCTGGCAGATACTGTAAGGATCACCAGCTACAAAACACCTGCTGCCGCCAAGGCTGGTCCTGACCAGGAAAAATGTGATGACATCAACTTCATCCTGGATGGCGGCAAACCTGCCGGTTTACATGTAACAGGTACCTGGACGAATCCAGCCGGTACCACCGGCGTAACTATCGCCTCTCCGAATCAATACAACACGGCCGTTACTGTTGCTGCGGGTGTCAGCGTAAAACTGGTCTGGAGAATCACCAATGGCACCTGCGCCGCTACTTATGATACAGTAATGCTTACCAACTACGCCAACGCAAATAAAGCAAATGCCGGTCCTGACCAGGCCATCTGTGGCAACACAGGCGACTTCATCATGGCGGCAAATGTACCAGGCGTGCCCACTGCAAAAGGAACCTGGACTGACATCAGCCCAATACCTGGAAGAGCAAAAATCAAATCACCTAATAGTCCTACTACCGCGGTAACAGTGCCTGTAGGCGATACCGTGATACTCCAGTGGGCTATCGCAAACGGTGTATGTGATACCAGCTTCAGCAGGGTAACCATCATCAACTACAAAGCGGCCATCACAGCAAATGCCGGCCTTGACCAGGAAAAATGTAATACTACAGCCGACTTCATCATGAAGGCGAGTCAACCCGGATCCCCCAGTGCAAAAGGCACCTGGACCGATGTAAGCCGTGTTCCGGGTAACGCCGTTATCAAATCGGTAAATGACCCGAATAGCGCAGTAACTGTTCCGGTTGGCGATACTGTAATCCTGAAATGGACCGTCACAAATGGTAGCTGCATGAGCACCAGCAGCACGGTTACACTGATCAACTATAAAACAGCGGCTGCTGCAAATGCAGGAGCAGATATTGAAATGTGTAATAACACCGGCGACTTCACCCTGGCAGCAGATCCGGTATCTGTACCAAGTGCAAAAGGCTTCTGGTCTGTTATTAAAGGAAATGCTGCGATCAGGTCTATCAACAGTCCTACTTCCAATGTGAACATCAACACAGGTGATACGGTTACTTTACGCTGGACTGTGACCAACGGCGTATGTAGCGCTACCTGGGATGATGTAACACTCATCAACTACAGATTACCGGTACCTGCCAGCGCAGGTATTGATCAGGAACATTGCGATGATGCCACCTTTAAAATGAGCGCCAGCGATCCTGGTGTAGCAGGTGCAAAAGGCACCTGGATTGTAACCAGCAACAACGCGGCACTGATCAACATCAGTGATATTAACCGGAAAGATGCAACCATCACCGTTCCTGCCGGCGAAACAGCCCAATTAACATGGGTCGTAAGCAACGGCGTGTGCGACGCTTCCAGTTCCAGTGTCACCCTGATTAACCGTAAACCAATACTCGGTAACACCATTCAGGATGATCAAACAGTTTGCGTAACAGAAGCGCCAATGGCTATACGCAGCAATGCACTGACCGGCGGTAATGGCACTTACACCTACCAGTGGCAACAAAGCACTGCCGGTGCAAACGGACCATTCACCAACATCACCGGCGCCACCAGCGATACTTACCAGCCTGGTTTGCTTGCAGCCAACACCTGGTACAGAAGAGTGGTAGCTTCCGGAGCTTGTATCAACAACATCAGCAACGTGGTGAAAATCACGGCCATCACTATCAGCCCGATTGTTACCTTCACTCCTCCGGCCATAACAACGGAATGTGAAAGAGGTAAAGACTACACCACGCTCTTCGGAGATCCGGCGTTCAGTCACGCGCCTTACAACAACGAGCCGCTGACCATTACTTACAATGACGTCACCGTGGTTACTTCGCCTTGTCTCAGTACCATTACCCGTACCTGGACAGCGACAGATAGATGCGGTCTCTCAGTAAGCGCTTCACAAACCATTACGGTAAAGGATACCAAAGCACCGGTATTCACCACACCAGCGCCTGCCGATACCACCGTAAATTGTGATAAGGTACCTGCAGCAATAAACCTGAAAGCAAACGACGACTGCGCCGGGGAAATCATTATCCCTGTAGTGGAAGTTCGCCAGGATCTGCCAGGCAACTGTGCTAACAATTACCTGCTGATCCGCACCTGGACCGCGAAAGACGAATGTAACACCGGCGTGACCCTGAAACAGGTGATCACCGTGAAAGACATGACCGCCCCGGTATTCAATATGGCTACACCTGCCGATACCACAGTGGATTGCGATAAGATCCCGGCCGGATTTAATCTCACAGCAACCGATAACTGTACGCCGGGTGTAATTACAGTAGTGCCGAAAGACTCTGCTGCCCACAACCCGAACAGCTGTAATAACAACTACGTGATCTACCGTAAGTGGACCGCCTTTGATGAATGTGGTAATGCCCGTGCAGTACAACAGATCATTAAGGTACAGGACACCAGCAGACCGGTATTCAGCATGCCTGCTCCGAAGGATACCGTGGTAGATTGCGATAAGGTACCGACATGGCCTGCCATCACCGCTACCGACAATTGCAGCGGCAGCATCCAGGTGTTCACCAGTAGCAAAACCGTGAAATTACCAGGTAACTGCGCCGCTAACTTCCGGGAAACAAGAACCTGGACCGCTACCGACGAATGCGGCAACAAAACCGTAATGCAGCAGATCATCACCGTTCAGGACACCACTAAACCGGTATTCACTGTGAAGCCTCCTGCCGACACAACAGTGAGCTGTGATAACATCCCTGCTCCTGCTACCGATGTACAGGTATCTGATAATTGCAGCAGCATCGGAAATGGTCTTACCGTATCCCGCAGGATCACTACAGAAAGAATACCAGGAGAATGTGCCGGCAACTACCGCATCATCAGAACCTGGATCGCTAAAGATGCCTGTGGTAATACCACTACCATCACACAGGTAGTAAATGTAAAAGATACCACCAGACCAGTGATCATGCCTGCTCCTGCAGATGTGGAAATCTACTGTCAGGATAAGATCCCTGCTGCACCGGTATTAACCGCAACAGACAACTGTGATAACAGCTTCCCGAAAAGAGCTATCTATACAGAAGATCCATATGTGGAAGATATCTGTAACGGATATACGATTATAAGAAGATGGACCATCATGGATGCCTGCGGCAATAAAGCCAGCGACGTTATCCAGCGTGTAATCATTAAGCCTTGCGATAAACCGCAACTGGAAGCTACCCTGCCTTCCAACTGTTCAGACAACGGCAGGATCGCTTTACGCAAAGTTGGCAACGTATACCTGCCTTCCTATACGCTGGTAGCAGTTACGCCGGCCAATGCGGTAACAGGATTGCCAAGAACACAAAGCAACAATGTGTTTAACCTGAACGGGGCTACTTCTGCTTCCTTCATCATTACGGATGGCAGAACGGGTTGTTCCTCTGACACCGTGACTTACAATCTGAGTTACATCCAGAAACCAATGGTGAACCTGGGCAACGATACCACTATCTGTGGTGGCAACAACCTGGTGCTGGATGCAGGTCCTGCTAATTTCGCCTACCAGATTAAATGGTCTACCGGCGCAACCACGCAACGGATCAATATTAACCAGGCAGGCACCTACTGGGTAAATGTAAGCAACGGCGAATGCGCCACTACCGATACCATCCATGTAGGTCTGGTACCAACGCCACTGGTTGATATCCCTGATACAACCATCTGCCGCGGCCAAACCGTGAAACTGGATGCTTATGTAAATGGTGGCTCCTATCTCTGGAGTAATGGTTCTACAGAACCTTCCATCCTGGTAGGAACACAGGAACAATTCTGGGTGAAAGTGATGAAGTCCGGATGTATCACCATTGATACCGTGAAAGTGAGTGTGAATCCTCCGCCAGACATCAGCCTGAGCCGCGACACCTCTATCTGTCCTGACCAGTCTATTATGCTCACCGTTAATTCCAACGGCGGCCGTATCAAATGGCAGACGGGTGAAACCAGCAACTCTATCGTGGTAAACAAGCCAGGCGGATACTGGGTAGCCGTAAGCAGGGATAACTGCGTGGTAAGAGATACCGTGAATGTAAGGATGAAACCAGCGCTCACTATGGAGCTGGGACCCGACAGGAATATCTGCCCTGGTGGCACCATTACCCTGGACGGAACCAATCCGGATGCCATTTCTTACCTCTGGAACGACGGCGATCCTAACCCGGTTAAACAGATCTCTCAGGCAGGTAGCTATAAATTAGCTGTGATGGATAAATACTGTCAACGTGTGTTCCTCGACAGCGTGAAAGTAAATATCACCGGCTTACCGGTTATCAACCTGGGAAGAGATACCACCCTGTGTAAAGGTGAAACGCTGATACTGCGTGCTGAAGGTGGCGGAATTACCGGTGTACGCTGGGATAACGGTTCCGGCGGACCATCCCTCACCGTAACCAACGGAGGTACTTACACCGTAACCGTATTCAACGATTGCGGATCTGCTACCGATGATATCACCGTAGGCTTTATAGAATGTGAACCTAAACCAACCTTACCAAACGCCTTCTCACCAAACGGCGACGGACGTAACGATGTGTTCAGACCAGTAGTGAGGGGACAAATGTTCGACTACGAACTGCGGATCTTTAACCGTTGGGGTGAGCTGATCTTCATGTCGTCCGACAATCATAAAGGATGGGATGGCAGATACAAGGGAGTTCCGGTGGATGTTGGCACATACGTATGGTGGCTTTCTTACAAGAAAGTAGCCGGCGGATCCTCCAACGTACTGAAAGGAGAAGTTACCGTGATCCGCTGATAACGGATACGCGATCATAAAACAAAAAGCATAAGGCCAACCGGCTTTATGCTTTTTGTTTTTATATCCAACTCCATCAAATCCCGGGCGATTTATTAACTTAGTGCCGTTTCATTTGCAAACCGGAAATTGTTTTTATATGAAAGTGTACGACACCGTAACAGCGGCCATAGAAGATCTGCGTAAACGCGGATACACCACCGATTTCAACCTTGTTTTCGACAGTATTCAGTGTAACAGCGGGAATGTGCGGCCGGAGGATTTTGACATTACAGAAACCTATCGCTTTGAAGGAGATACTGACCCCGGCGATGAGGCAGTAGTGTATGCCATTGAAACCAAATCAGGTCTCAAAGGCGTATTGATGTATGGGTATGGTGTTTATTCAGAGGATATGTCTGAAGATATGATCCGGAAACTGAGTCACCGCTGATACTTCCTCTTCCATCAGCTAACTGGTCCGGGTATACGTATCCGGACTTTTTTATTGTCGCTAAAGTAAAAGCCGCGTTGATCTTGCGATCAACGCGGCTTGAATTGGCCGGCTAACGTTAAAGGATATATGTTATTGAAGTCCTGCTACTTTCTTGCTTAACCTGAAATCAACCATTCCGTTAAACCCTCTGGCAGGCGTAATACCAGGAATAGCCGCGCGCAAATCATTGCCGGCAGCTGCGCTGATCCTGGCGCTGGTACGAAGATCCAGGTAAGTGCCTGTTGAAACATAGTTCAGGGCCTGCTGCAGGTTCTGATCCGATGTAGTGTTGCCCCAGGCAACGTTTACATAGTCCGCTGCCTCCGCATCTACCGGGATACCGGTGTAGTAACCCCCGTTGCCGTTGGCATTCATGGTTTCGAAGTTGATGGCGTACAGGTCAGCAAGGTATACCGGTTTATGATCATTATCATACATGGAGATATTAAAATCAATAAAGCCAACCGGTTTTCCGTATGTCTTCTTCCCGATGAGCCTTACATTCATGTACGGTTTAAGGTTGTTCAGTGTTAATTCGCTGGCAGAAGCAGTTTCCCCGGATACAATAAAAAATATATTGTCCAGTGACATACCACCTGTAGCAGCAGCAAAGTTCACCTGCGCATCCAGTTTGGTAGCCGCGAGGTTCTGCATGATCTTATCGTTATACTTGTAGGTATACATCACTTTACCGCCGGCAGCCGAAGGAGCAAAAGCATTGTCCAGGTATTCCGCTGTAGAGGTGGCTCCGCCGCCGTTGTACCGGAAATCCACAATCAGTTGTTTGATGCCCTGTGCTTTGAATTTGGCGATCGTTTGATCCAAAGCCGTTTTGGTAGCGGTAGCATTTCCGGCGTCGTTGGTTACACTGGAAAAAGTATACATCGCGAAATAGCCCACCTTTATATTTATGTTCGCGGTATTCTTAACGGTGTAAATGGTATCGAACAGCACCGGGTTTATGTTGTATGTAGCGGAATTGATAGTAAGGGTAACCGAAGTCTGATCCTGTTTTTTAAATCCCAGGGTGATGGTGGATGCCGTTGAAATCGTATTATAAAGCGAGTTGATAGCAGAAGAGGCACTGGAAAAATTGGTATTACCGTTTACGGAAATAATCTCCCACCCTCTTAAAACGCCTGCCTTACCGGCGGGGCTGTTCTTATCTGCATACTTTACAAATAATCTTACTTTACTGGCATCTGCTCCGGCAGCAAAACCAATGTCAAATCCCAGTTTAGAGGGATTGGCAGCGGCATTTTGTTCCGATACGCCATTCATCAGCTGATTGGTGATGGTACCATCTTCATCGAGGAAGCTGTAATGGTCGTATGCGGCATTGGTGGCCGGGTTGATGGCATAGCCTTTCATCTCTGTCAGCAGGGCGTTTGCATCCGCATACTTGCTGGCCAGGGGATCCAGCTGCGGTACACTGGAATACCAGTAGTAAGTAGGCAATCCTTTGCTGACCGTTCGTCCGCCATCGCCGTAAGTTACCTGCATGATCTGGTACATCAGGTACTTCAGGGAGTCCTTCTTCAGGGCGTCTGTAATGTCAACTGGCGGAGGGGCTGGTTTATCTTTGTGGCAAGACATAAAAGTGCCTGTGCATAAGGCCCCCGCCAGTATGGTGGTAGTTCCCGCAGAAAACAGTTTTTTATACATAAAAACAGTTAAGACGATGGTAGTCTGGTTGCTTACTTTTGAGTGGCCAGTGTTTGACGTGTCCAAAAGTCGGCTGAATAATACAAGGCGAATTGGTCCGCATATTCACCTGGCATCGGGGGCTTTTCTCCTTTGGCACGTTTGGCCTCCAGTTCCTTTTTATCCTCCCTTTTCATGGCGTTTACCTTAAAATGGTAAGCGATGGGCTTATCACTTCCGGCGGGGATACCCAGCACCTTCAGCGGGATACCCAGTTCACAAACCAGGTTACCGGCGGCATCATATGAGGAGGTGGTTTGAATACCAAACGTATTCTTCACCGGAATATTGCCATCCGGGATGCTGTCAAATCCTTCCACTTTGATGTCCTTTACGTTCGCCAGGAGTTGTTTTTTCAATTCACCTGCAATGAGTGCCCGGGATTCTTCCGGGACATCCGGTGCGCCGGTGTTCACATTATAGGTGAGCGGAAATGTAATCCCCGCGCCCCCTTTTTTCTTCCCGGTAGGGTTGATGGAAACAGTAAGGCCGGAACGCATAATTTTCATCTGGCTCTGCGGATCAGGAACACTAACGATTACGTATAAATTCTCCTGGTCGTTGGCTATTGTGTAAAATAACTTGGTAACGTTGTTATAAAACTGCAGGGGTTTGGGCCATTCAGTAGCCTGTCCGTCGATTTTGATATTTGCTGGCGCCCATTTATTTGGTTCACTATCTTGTGCGGAAGCATTTACATACAACAAAAGACCGGCTATTACCCCTGCTCCTGCTGTCAGTACCCTGTTCATATTCATGTGCTAATTTTTTCAGTTGCACTACAAGGTTAACAAAGAATTTTGAAAATACGGGAAGAAAAAACGTATATGAGTAAAAAGAGTCGGTGAACGGGGAGATATGGTGGGTGAGCATCACGGATTTGCGGGGAACTAAAACCGTTCGCCCGCAAATCCATTGTTGCTTTTATTAATACAGTAATCTTGTTTTAATCGTATGCTCTACTTCCTTCAGCAAAGCCAGCGCCTCTTGTGATAACCTCGTATCCACGTCCAGTACCACGTAACCGATCTGGTCGTTGGTTTTCAGGTACTGCCCCAGGATGTTGATTTTGTTGGCAGATAAGGCAGTATTGATGGCAGACAACACGCCCGGCACGTTCCGGTGGATATGCAGGATGCGGTGTGTGTTTTCAATAGGCGGCACGCTGATAGCAGGTACCGTATGAGAACCGAAGCTGGCGCCCTTTTCCAGGTAGTTGAGCATTTTACTGCTCACGTCCAGTCCGATGTTGTGCTGCGCTTCTTCCGTGCTTCCGCCGATATGCGGCGTGAGGATCACGTTGGATAATTTTTGCAGCGGCGTGCTGAATGCGGCGCCATTCTTTTCCGGTTCTACCGGGAATACATCTATGGCGGCGCCGGACAAACGTCCGCTTTCCAATGCATCTTTCAGCGCTTCCAGGTCTACTACCTCACCACGGGCATAGTTAATAAAAATAGCCCCAGGTTTAGCATCTGCAAGCACTTCTGCAGTGATCATATTCGTAGTGGTTTTGCTGGAAGGCACGTGCAGCGAAACGATATCCGCCTTGTTGAAGAGTTCCTTCAGCGTGCGTTGCTGTTCTGCATTACCCAGCGGCAATTTGGTTTCGGCGTCATAATAAATTACGTTCATGCCCATTCCTTCCGCCAATACGCTCACCTGGCTACCGATGTTGCCATAACCTACTATTCCAAGTGTTTTACCCCTTAGCTCATAGCTGCCAGTGGCTTCTTTAAGCCAGATGCCGTTATGCGCTGCATTGTTTTTATCCACGATACGGCGGATGAGGATAATAGACAAACCTATTACCAGCTCAGCCACTGAACGGGTATTGGAATAAGGCGCGTTGAAAACGGTTACACCGTGCTCTGTAGCAGCTTTCAGGTCAACCTGGTTGGTACCGATACAGAAACAACCAATAGCCTGCAGTTTCCTGGCCGATTCCAGTACCTTACGGGTAACTTTGGTTTTGGATCGGATGCCCAGTAAATGAACGTCCTTGATTTCATTGATAAGATCTTCTTCGCTGAGCGCACCGGTAAGCTTGCGCACATGGTATCCTGCCGTGGTAAATTCTGCCACCGCAGCATCGCTGATGTTCTCTAATAATAAAATGCTGATCTTCTCTTTCGGATAACTTGTCGACTTTTGCTGGTCCATAATATTATACTAAGTTATATGTGTATCTCTGTGTTGCAATTGGCTTAATAATTGCTGATAGCGGGGAAACAGGGCACAAACCTACTCGAAGTTGAGGAATATTCAAATAGCAGTGGAATCAAATTCGATTTTATCAAAAAAAGACGGAAATCGGGGATGATTTTTAAAGTTTTTCTCACTTTTTTGCTTAAAAATCAATTAAAAGAATCCGAAATCACTGTTTTTATTTGGCAGTCTTTTACTTTGAGTCTAAATTGAGCGCTTTGTATTTTATGGGTCGAAAATTGAATTAAGAAAGTAGTCACAACTCCTCTAATGAAGCGATTGAAAGCAATAAGTATTATCTTAACTATATCGGGAATTGCAATTATCTCCAGCTGCCAGAGCAATGCAGCAAGAAGGGAAGAAAGTAAAAGGAAAGCAGCAGCAGATTCGGCACGCTTTACAACAGGACTATCGGCCGCGGAAAAAGAAGCCATCCTTAAATCACCGCGTACTAAACAAATGCAACAGGAACTGGAAGCATTCTATAACGGAAAGCTCCTGCGTACCGGTTTCAACGGCGCCATCATAGTGGCCAGGAAAGGGGTGGTTATCTTTGAAAAGTATCATGGCTATGAAAATTCCCGGACTAAAACACCGGTGATGGACAGTTCTTCTTTTCAGCTGGCTTCTGTTACAAAAACCTTTACCGGCGCAGCAGTAATGTGGCTGGTACAAAATGAGAAACTGAGCCTGGAAGATTCCCTGCAAAAATTCTTTCCCGAATTTCCTTATAAAGGAATCAATGTACGCATGCTCCTGAACCACCGGAGCGGCCTGCCTAACTACCTTTATTTCTGCGACAGTTTATGGAAAGAAGAAGCCAACTTTATTACCAACGGCGAAGTCATCAAATTAATGGAAGCGCATAAGCCTGCCATGCAACATTTGCCAGGTACGCACTTCCAGTACTGCAACACCAATTACCTGCTCCTTGCTTCTATTATTGAAAAGGTAAGCGGACAGAAATATGCCGACTTCATGCAGCAAACCATTTTCGGACCCCTGCATATGACCAGCACTTTTGTATACGACCCCTCCTCTGCTGTGCGCGTGCACCAAACCCAGAGCCATAAATATAACGGGCAGTTTGAACCGGATACTTACTTCGACGGTGTAATGGGCGATAAAGGTATTTACAGCAGCGCACAGGATATGCTGAAGTGGGATCAGGCCCTCTATTCAGGCCAGTTCCTGAATGCGGCTACCTTAAAGGCAGCCTACACGCCTTACAGCAATGAGAAGCCCGGCGTCCGCAATTACGGACTGGGATGGCGCCTTATGGTGTATCCGGACAGTACAAAAAATATTATTTATCACAACGGCTGGTGGCATGGTAACAACACCGTGTTCTATCGTTTCATACAGGATTCTACCACCCTTGTTATCTTAGGAAACAAATACAACCGCGGTATTTACCAGGCAGTAAAACCTATCCGCGATATCATCGGCCATGGTGATGGTGAAGAAGCTGGAGAAGAATAAACAGTTAAACATCTGACTATAAAAAAAACCAGCATAGCTTATATAAGTTATGCTGGTTTTTTTATAGCAAGATGAATTACTATCCATGTTTTCTGTTGGGTAGTACGTTATCGCGGGTCCATATTATTTCGCCGGTAAATGCATGGCTCCGGACCGGGCAGGCTTCTTTTAAACAGTAGTGGCAACAGGAAGGAATACAGGGGTCCATATGAATAAAAAACTCTACCTCACTACCGGCAAACCCTTCATTCACGAGCTTCTCAATCTTCTTCATTTCATCATGCGCATCATTCAGCTCCAGGTAGTAAGGCATCGTTACATGGCAATCAATGTGATAGTTGTTACCATATTGCTGCACACGCATATTATGCATATCGATCCAGTTCTGCCTGCGATGAACCGATAAAATAGTGATCACCTTGTCCACTATCTTCATATCTGTTTCATCCATTAACCCGGAAATAGACCGGCGCATCAATTGATATCCTTTGCTGAGGATCAATCCGCCCATCACCAGTGATACCGCGGGATCCAGCCAGGTCCAGCCGGTGAAATGAATGACAACCAACGCAGCAATCAACCCCGCACTGCTGTAAACATCGGTCATGATATGCTGGCCATTCCCCGAAATAGTGATGGAAGAAAGCTGCTTACCGGAACGTACCAGGTACAGGCCCAGCAACAGGTTGGCGACAGTGGTACCGCCCAATACCCATAAACCGTTTTCAATCTGGTGCAGTTCACGCGGCAGGATAAAATACTGTGCCGTTTTCACAAGGATCAACACGCCGGCGATAAAGATCATGGCGCCTTCAAAACCGATCGAAAAGAATTCCACTTTGCCATGTCCGTACGGATGGTTGGCATCTTTCGGCTGACTGGCAAGGTAAATACTATAGCAGGCAAAACCGCCCGCCACCACGTTGATAATGGACTCCAGGGCATCAGAAAGGATGGCCACCGAATGGGTCATAAAGTACGCCGAAAATTTCGCCACGGTTAGTATAAAACTAACGATCAGCGACACCAGTATGACGCGCAGTTCTTTTTTTAGCAATGGTTCAGTTTTGTGTAATGTAAAGGGCAAAGGTAAAGGATTATTGGCGTTTGAAAACCACTCCGGTATTAATAAAAACATAACATGAGGCGTGCTGATAAAGCAGTTGCAGCTATTACATTTGCGATAATGCCACGGCATACTATGAAAAAACTGTACTAACCCTTATAAACGTACGAAAATGACCGGTAGTGAATTACATGCCCAATCAGTAGTCAACAAAATCTTCGACCTGTATAATACTTACGGCCACCAGGAATATGGCGAACAGGTAACCATGCTGATGCATATGATGCAGGCAGCCCTTATAGCAGAAAGCACAGGCTTTGATGATGAAATGATCGTTGCTGCATTCCTGCACGACATTGGTCATTTTTTTGAAAGTGCGCCCCAGATGGGCGGCCTCGGTACCCGCGCACACGACGACCTGGGCAGCGCTTTCCTGCTGGAATGCGGCTTCCCGGAGCGCATGGCGCAGCTGGTGGGCAGTCATGTGGCCGCGAAACGCTATCTTACCTGGTCGGACAGCGCCTATTACGATACCCTCTCCGAAGCCAGCAAGCAAACCCTCGAATACCAGGGTGGGCCTATGAATGAAGAAGAGGCGCTGGCGTTCCGCAATGATCCTTTATTCCACCAATACATCCAGATCAGGATCTGGGATGATATGGGCAAGGAAACGGATATGCCGGTGAAGCCTGAAGACGTAGCGCGGATGCGTGAAAAAACGCTCGCCTACCTGCTGGCAAACAGTACTTCCGCCAATAATTAACTCGTGTGTATTAAATTGCAGGTCTATGGATCTGCGTACTGAAATTTTATCGGAAAATTCCCGTGCCCAGTCGCTCCGCATTGCGACCTGGATAGGTCCGCATCCGGAACGGTTTGCCGCCTTGATACACTTGTTCCTGCACGACGAATACCGCGTGGTACAACGGGCTGCGTGGATTGTGAGCTTTGTGGCAAAAAAGTACCCCGCGTTGCTTGCTCCCCACCTGCCGGCTATGGTAGCCAGGATGGAGGAACCGGGTATGCCGGTGGCAGTAAAGAGAAATGTATTGAGGATATTGCAATACCTGCCGGTCCCGGAATCCCTGCAAGGGCCGGTGATGAACAGTTGTTTTGCGTTCCTGGAAGATCCGCTGGAAGCAGTGGCGGTGAAAGCTTTTTCCATGACGGTACTGGCTAACCTGGCAAAAGATTACCCTGACATCAAAAACGAGATCCGGCTGCTGATAGCAGCGGAGCTGGAAAATAATCCCACACCGGCTATCCGTTCCAGGGCGCGGAAAGTACTAAAAGCAATACAATAGCAGGTTACACGCTAAAAGAAAAAGCAGCGCAACAAGGTATAATACCTTGCTGTGCTGCTTTTTTAATGTGATATAACCATTGGCTATGCGTTGGCATCTCCTGCTGCATCAGCGGCTGGAGGCGTAACGGGCGCCTTTGCTTCTTTCGGTTCTCTTGGCTCCCTTGGTTCCCGGGGTTCTCTCGGTTCCTTGGGTTCTTTTTCCTTCTTTTTCGCTGCTTTAGGGGCAAAGATGGCGATCATACGCTTACCTTCCATGGTAGGCATACTTTCCAGGCCACCTACTTCTGCCAGCCTTTCAGCAAACTTCAGGAGGATCAATTCACCACGTTCCTTAAACATGATGGCACGTCCTTTAAACTGTACATAGGTTTTCACCTTGTTACCGTCTTTCAGGAAGCTTTCAGCATGTTTCGCTTTGAAATCGAAGTCATGGTCATCGGTGTTAGGCGTAAAGCGAATTTCCTTCACTTCACTTTTGTGCGCCTTCGCCTTCATTTCCTTTTCCTTCTTTTTCTTTTCGTAGAGGAATTTGTTGTAGTCGATGATACGACAAACGGGAGGCACAGCATTCGGGGAAATCTCTACCAGGTCTAAACCCTGTTCCTCAGCCATACGCAGTGCATCCTCTGTTTTGTAGACACCTACCTCAATATTTTCACCTACAAGTCGTACCTCAGGAACGCGTATCATCCTGTTGGTGCGATGTTCTTGTTGTTGTTCCCTGCGGAAGTTGGGGTTTCTTCCCCGGTTGTTGCCGCCAAAACTGCTTGGTCTGGGTCTTTGTTGCATTAAGAAAAATAAAATTAATTAATTAATTGTCCTTTTAGTCCATGGTCCACATCTCGTCCATGGACCAAAAACAATCTTTACAAAAATACGGGGAAAATTACAGCAATTAACATACCTCAATCGAGTAATGTTCATTGTTTTATATACCTTTTTTCCACATTTATGCGATGTTACTCAATTGGCTTCCGGTTTGCTACCTCTTCGTTTATCATGGTGGTAAACTGTTCGAGTTGCATAGTTCCCAAATCACCTTTTGATTGACGACGAACGGCTACTACATTGTCGGCTGCTTCTTTTTCACCGAGTACGAGCATGTACGGAATCTTTGCCAGCTCTGCTTCCCGGATCTTCTTACCTATCTTTTCACTCCTATCATCTATCTCAGCGCGAATTTCTGCTTTTTTTAGCAATTCTGCTACTTTTTCTGCGTAGGCCTGGCTTTTATCACTGATCGGCAAGATCTTCACCTGTGTTGGCGCTAACCACAACGGGAATTTACCGGCGCAATGTTCGATCAGCACGGCGATAAAGCGTTCCAGTGAACCAAATGGCGCACGGTGAATCATTACCGGCCGGTGTTTCTGGTTATCGGCCCCGATGTACTCCAGTTCAAAGCGTTCCGGCAGGTTGTAATCCACCTGGATAGTACCCAGCTGCCATTTACGGCCCAGCGCATCCTTCACCATGAAGTCAAGTTTAGGACCATAGAACGCCGCTTCGTCGTATTCCACCACGGTGTTCAGCCCTTTCTCGGCGGCAGACTCGATAATTGCTTTTTCTGCCAGTTCCCAGTTCTCTTCGGTACCCATGTATTTACTGCGGTCCGTTTTATGACGCAGTGAAATCTGTGCAGTATACTCGGTAAAACTCAAACTGTTGAATACATACATCACCAGGTCTATTACTTTCTGGAATTCTTCCTTTACCTGGTCAGGACGGCAGAACAGGTGCGCATCATCCTGGGTAAATCCTCTCACACGGGTAAGACCGTGCAGTTCACCATGCTGCTCATAGCGGTACACGGTACCAAATTCGGCAAAGCGCACGGGTAAATCCTTGTACGACTTTGGCGATACCTTGTACAGTTCGCAGTGATGCGGGCAGTTCATAGGTTTCAGCATAAACTCCTCACCTTCTTCCGGCGTATGGATCGGCTGAAAACTGTCTTTTCCGTATTTTTCGTAGTGACCGGAAGTCACATACAGATTTTTATTCCCGATATGCGGTGTTACTACCGGCAGGTAACCGCTGGCCAGCTGGGCTTCCTGGAGGAAACGCTGCAGGCGTTCACGCAGCATGGCGCCTTTAGGCAACCACATAGGTAAACCTAAACCTACTTTTTCAGAGAAGGCAAACAGTTCCAGTTCTTTACCCAGTTTGCGGTGATCACGTTTCTTTGCTTCCTCTATCAGGGCCAGGTATTCGTCCAGCTCTTTCTGGTTAGGGAAGGTGATGCCATAGATGCGGGTAAGCATCTTATTTTTTTCACTGCCGCGCCAGTAAGCGCCTGCAATGCTGGTCAGCTTGATGGATTTGATAAAGCCGGTATTCGGAATGTGCGGTCCGCGGCAAAGATCTGTGAATCCGCCCTGTGTATAGAAGGTAATGCTTCCATCAGGTAATTCATTGATCGTTTCTATTTTATACGGGTCGCCTTTTTCAGTAAAATAAGTCAGGGCATCTGCCTTGCTTACTTCTTTGCGCACGTATTCGCTGTTGTGTTTAGACAACTCCACCATTTTTGCTTCGATCGCTTTCAGATCTTCTTCGGAAATCGTGCGGTCGCCCAAATCAATATCGTAATAGAATCCATTTTCAATTGAAGGGCCATAGCCGAGCTTTACGCCGGGGTACAGGGCTTCCAGTGCTTCGGCCATCAGATGCGCCGAGGAATGCCACATTGTTGCCTTACCATCCTTATCCACCCACGTCAGTAGCTGCAGCGTGCTATCCGTCAAAATCGGGCGTGTAGCATCCACTACCTGCCCGTTAACATTTGCTGCCAATACTTTGCGTGCCAATCCTTCGCTGATGGATTTGGCAATGTCCAATGCAGTTACTCCTGATTCATACTGACGAACTGCGCCATCCGGAAAAGTGATATTTATCATACGTTTTGCTGTTAGCACCATACTTTTTCATATGGGCTATATTTCCTTTATAAAATGTTTGCGAAGTTAAGAAATAGTTTGTTAGCTTTTAGATAACCATGTCGTTGAACTTAAGGATTTTAAAAATAAATATTTATACAGCGGTGTGAACACAGTTGAAAAATGGTTTAAATGCACAATTTATAATGATAAAACATTACAATCCATGTGATTTACCGGGTGAGACGATCTTATTTAGGGGAAGTTAAGCTAAAAGATAACAGTTACCTCACCCCTGCTTCACCGATGCCTCAAACCAGCGTATGTCATGGGTCATCCATGCAGTATCAATGCACTTACCATGCACTCCTCATGGACTCCCCATGCACTATACATGCACTCCCAATGCACTATGCCCCCAAAAACTTCCCTGATATAGCACTCCTGGCAATAGTACGGATGCCTTTTGAGATTATTTACATCAAAATATTATTCACAGTTACAAAATAATAAACAGCCATCAGCTTTGATATATTTAAAAGAAATATCTGTAATTATCACGATATCGAAATAAAGAATAAATTAATTTTAGTCCTGTAATATAAAATCATTACATATGACAATCGGAAACTTAAAACTGTATGACATCTTCCGGAATGACCTGCATTTGCCGGACGACAAAGCCCTGGAAGTTGTAAATGCGCTGGATGACCACTATGAACGGAAATCATCCGCGAAAATTGAACAACTGGCCACTAAAGGCGAACTATGGGATGTTAAAAACGAACTTAAGCAGGACATCCACACGCTTGCTACCCGTATGGATCTGATGGCTACTAAAGAGGAGCTATCGAATGTTAAAAACGAACTTAAGCAGGATATCCACAAGCTTGCCACCCGTATGGACCTGATGGCCACCAAAGAAGAGTTATCTGTTGTAAAAAACGGGTTAACGCTGGATATTCAAAAGGTTAAGTCGGAGCTGCTGGGCACTATCCAGGATGTTAAAGCAGAACTGATCAGCACCATTCACAAATCGGTACACTATGCCGCCATTGCGCAATTCATTGCTATAGTGGCTGCCCTGGTAGGAATTATCAGGTACTGCTTCGTGAGGTAATCCCCCGCTATCACCCCATTTGTATGTACTATCATCTCATTTGAATTCAGGTACTATCACCCCTTTTGAATCCCGGCTAGAACCTGAAATTATACGTCACCGACGGTAACACCGGGAACAGCGACACCTGCTTCGCACTCACCTTCAACGTGCCATCTACGGCGCTCCCCTCCTGGTCAAAGTAAATGAAATAAGGATTCTTCCTGCTGTAAACGTTATACACAGAAAATGTCCAGCTGCCTTTCACACGCTTATTGGGCCGTTTGGGCACCGGAGTATATATGGCCGACAGGTCGAGCCGGTGATAGGCATCCAGCCGGTAGGAGTTGATACTGCCGTAACCCTGTACCAGCGTGCCTTCTATAAAATAGAATTTTTCCGGTAGCGTAGTGGTATTACCGGTGCCGTAAATAAACACACCTGACACCGTCCAGCGTTTACTCAGGTCGTAAGTGCCTACCAGGGCCAGATCATGGCGACGGTCGTACTTCGCGGGATAACGGTTGCCATCATTCAACGCGGGAAATTGCCGCCAGGTCCAGGCCAATGTATAACCCAGCCAGCCGGTAAACCGCCCTTTCTTTTTGTTTACAAATAATTCCATGCCATAGGCCTCCCCCTTTCCGAACACGAAGTCCTGCTCCGGATCATTCAACGATGGAGTGTATCCTTCCCTGTATTCAATCTGGTTTTGCAGGCTTTTATAATATACCTCGGCAGATGCCTCATACATATTATTGCTGAAATTGCGGAAGTACCCGGCAGAATATTGCCAGGAAATCTGCGGCTGCACAAGGTAAGTGCTGGGCACCCATACGTCTGTAGGCAAAGTAGTTCCCGCGTTGGATACAAGATGAATAAACTGGTAGTTACGGGTTGCGGAAGCTTTTACGGAACTTACCTCGTTCCAGGACCATCGCAGGATGACCCGCGGTTCAAAGCCACCATGACGGGATATCGGCTGCCAGCGCCGGTATACAACACTATCCGTTTTATTCCCCGTTGCATCACGGGAGTAGCGGGTATAAGGGCCGATCTGCATAAACCCGCTGTAGCGAACACCCACATTCAATTGCAATCTGGGAGATATTTCCCAGTCATCCATCAGGTATAATGCCACCTCATGGGCATATTTCTTAAACACATTCTCGGGGGAGAATTTGGTGGAATCCTGCTCCCCGCTGATAGTAGAGGGTGTAAACGTGTGATAGATATAGTTGCCGCCAAAACGGATATGATGCTTTACATGCGCGTAATAGTCAAAATCTGTTTTCAGGTTCATATCGCTGATGCCGGAAGACAACCGGATATCGAAATTATTTTGCAGGGCGCTGAACTGAAATTTATAATCGTTGTAGATGAGAGAGGTGTTGGCAAATAACTTCTGGCTGAACACATGATTCCAGCGCAAAGTAGCCGTGGTATTGCCCCAGGGAATCTTTACATCAAAGGAACGGTCCTGGTTATTAAAGCTGAACACATCTTTTCCAAGATAACCGCTCAGGTAAATATGGTCTTTCTCCGAAATAGCGTAGTTCATCTTTACATTCAGGTCATAGAAATAATAACCCGAACCCTTATACGAAGTATTATTGATAAATGGCTTTGTGACAAGGTCGATATAAGTGCGACGGCCGCTCACGATAAAAGAGGCCTTATCTTTTTTCAAAGGTCCCTGGAAAGATAGCCTGGAAGAGATCAGCCCGATTCCCCCTTCTCCCTGGAAATTTTTATTATTCCCTTCCTTCATAGCAATATCCGCCACAGACGACAACCGGCCCCCGTAATTGGCAGGCATACCACCTTTGATGAGCGTGGTGCTCCGGATGGCATCTGCATTGAATACAGAGAAAAAGCCAAAAAGGTGGCCTGTATTATACACCGGCGCTTCGTCCAGCAGGATAAGATTCTGATCGGCCCCGCCGCCACGCACATAAAAACCGGCGTTGCCTTCACCGGCAGCCTGTACCCCCGGCATCAGCTGCAGGGCTTTGAGCACATCCACCTCCCCCATCAGTGCCGGCAGTTTCTTTATCTGTACTGCGGTCAGCTCGGCCTTTCCCATCTCGGTATTTTTCACATTGGCATCCTTTCTTTTGTCGGTGATCACTACTTCCTTTGCCTGGTAAGAACGCGGGTATAGTTGCAGGTGCTGGGTGGTATTGGCATCCAGCGTCAACGCCACTGCTTTGGATTCGTAGCCAAGAAATGAATACAGGAGGATGTAATTGCCTGCCGGCAGTGTGATAGAATAAAATCCGTAGTTGTTGGTATGTACGCCGTTGGTGGAATGCAGCACCTGCACCGTGGCGCCGGGCAATGATTCGCCATTGGTGCTGTCTTTAATAAAACCGCTTACGGTATATTGCTGTCCCGCTGCCTCATTGAAGAAACACAGCAAAAAGAAGAACAATAAAAGGGGACTATATCGTGTGAACATACCGTTAAATCATGAGCAGCAAAGCGAAAGTAATTTACGATTTACTGCGCACGATTCAACGATTACTTATTATTTATAGCTCAGGCTATCTTTGGTTTCACCGCAGGTGAGCATCTTATGGCCAAAGTAAGGATTCTGTATAGCTGCTTTGTCGCTAAGCCAGTACGCGCCTTTATCATCAAATGCCATCGGGCAGTACTGGTGATAAATAGTATGACCTTTCAGGCCGGTGTTCTTTACAAGGTCGAACAGCATATCGGATACCATCTGGAAAGCGGCTCTTTTGCCTTCCAGGCCTGTTTCTCCTGCCAGACCGGTTAATTCAGCGCTTACGCTGCCGGTGATACCGGTAATATTGGCCAGGTGGCTGCTATCCATCTGTAAAAGGTTGACCGGCAAACTGTCCACATGCCCTTTCAGTGTCGCTGCTGCGGTATTGGCGGCAGTGCTATCAGCCTGTACCAGCGCATCCGAAAGCTGGTAATACGATTGCATGGCGGCGCCCAGTGAGTCGTAAAACACCTGGCTATAGGGCGCCTGTAATGCGGCGGAAGCGCCTGCTGCCGCTTCTTCCTGTTTCGGGGCGGTCTGCTGGTTGCAGGCAAACAGGGCCACACCCAGCATCAGTAAGCCAACCGGAACGCATACTTTAAAATTCATAATCTTACACTTTGTAACAAAACTAAATAAAATGAGCGGATTGTTTCTTTGGAGTATTGAATTTGAGTAGGTTAAAGTCCGCATTTTTCCTTAACTTTGCACGTTTTTTATCCAATTTTTTTATTTTTTATGTTGATCGCATTACAGGACATTACGTTTGAGTTTGGGTCCAGGGTTATTCTGGAAAATTCCTCGTGGCATATAGAACCGGGTGACCGTGTAGGGCTTATCGGGTTGAATGGTACCGGCAAATCTACCCTGTTACGCATTATCAATGGGGAATATTCCATTTCCAAAGGAAGTGTTAATAAAAGTAAAAGTCTGACGATTGGCTTCTTTAACCAGGACCTGCTCAGCTTTGAAACCGATGAATCTATTCTTACCGTAGGCATGATGGCCTTTGGCAAAGCACTAGAGCTGGAGAAAGATATTGAACGTATTACCCGGGAGCTGGAAGACAGTCAAACCGAAGAACTGTTGCACGAATTCAGCGACAAGCTGCATGAATTTGAAGCGCTCGACGGCTACAACATGAAACATAAAACGGCGCAGGTGCTGGAAGGCCTCGGCTTTACCACCTCCGACCTGGAGCGGCCGTACAGCCAGTTTTCGGGTGGATGGCGCATGCGTGTGCTCCTGGCTCGTCTTATCCTGCAGCAGCCGGACGTGCTGATGCTCGATGAGCCCACGAACCACCTGGATCTTCCCTCCATCGAATGGCTGGAAAGATACCTGGTAGGTTACAACGGCGCCGTGATCATTGTATCGCATGACCGTTTCTTCCTGGACCGTATGGTGAACAAGATTGTGGAAGTATACCAGCAGCAACTGCACCACTACGCCGGTTCTTACGCCGACTATGAAGTGGAAAAGGAACTTCGCCGGGAAATGCAGCAACGCGCTTACGAAAACCAGCAGGATTATATCCGCCAGCAGGAACGCTTTATTGAACGCTTTAAAGCCAAAGCGTCCAAAGCCGCCCAGGCACAAAGTATCGCCAAAAGGCTCGATAAACTGGAGCGGGTGGAACAAACCGATAACGGCCCTTCTAAAATCAAAATAAACTTCACAGTAGATAAAACACCTGGTAAGATCCTATGTACACTGAATAACATCAGTAAAAGCTTCGGCAAGATCGAGATCTTAAAAAATACCAGCGCTGAAATCAACCGTGGTGATAAAATAGCCTTAATCGGCGCCAATGGTAAGGGTAAGTCTACCCTGCTGCGTATCATCTTTGGTATGGAGCCGATGGAAGGAGAACGCGTACCTGGTCATAACGTGGTAACCAGCTTCTATGCACAGCACCAGCTGGAATCACTGGATATGAACAGCGAAATACTGGACGAGCTGAAGAACTTCGGCAGCGGCCGTACAGAGCTGGAATTACGCCAGTTGTTAGGCTGCTTCCTCTTTACCGGCGATGATGTATTTAAGAAGATCAAGATCCTGTCCGGAGGCGAAAAAGCCCGTGTGGCCTTGGCGAAAACCATCATCAGCCAGGCTAACTTCCTGATGCTGGATGAGCCCACGAACCACCTGGACATGAACTCCGTGCAGATGCTGATAGACGCCCTGAACAAATATGATGGCAGCCTGGTACTGGTATCGCACGACCGTTACTTCGTAAGCCAGACGGCCAATAAGATCTGGGAAATCGTAGACGGCGAAATCAAGGAGTTTAAAGGTACCTACAACGAATACGAAGAGTGGAAAAAGAGAATGGCTGCCCAGCAACAAAACGGCAACGCCAAAGCCACTAACAATAACGCAGATACGAAAAAAGAAAACCGCCAGCAGGCAGCAGCCCCGGTTGCAGATGCAGGTAAAGGCGCTATCAACAAAGACGTACAGCGTGAACTGCAGAAACAACAGAAACAGTTTTCACAGGTAGAAGGCCAGGTGGCCAGCCTGAAAGAACGTAAGGCCGGCCTGGAAGCCAGCCTCGGTTCTCCTGAAATCTACAATGATAAAGCTAAATTTGCCCAGGTAGAAAGCGAATACCAGGATGTTCAGAAGTACCTGGACAGGGCCAATCAGCAATATGAGCAGTTATTTGAGAAAATAATGCAACTGGAAGCGAACCTTATCAGTTAGTTATTTTGTTATACAGGTATCTTTCAGGATGCCTGTATAACAACACTTAAACCCTTTCTATGCAAAAGATACTGGTTGTTGAAGACGAAGTTAAAGTAGCCAATGCCGTTAAGAAAGGACTGGAGGAAAACGGTTTTGATGTGGATGTGGCCTACGACGGCCGTATGGGTAAAGGATTAGCTACCAGTAACGATTACGACCTGGTGATCCTGGACCTGAACCTGCCGCACAACAACGGCTATGAGCTGTGTGAAGTGATCCGTCACAAAAACAACCGCGTTCCCGTGATCATGCTCACCGCACTCGGTGGCGTGGAAGACAAAATGCAGGCTTTTGAGCTGGGCGCCGACGATTACCTGGTAAAGCCCTTCGACTTCCGCGAACTGCTGGCGCGCATCCGGGTATTCCTGAAAAGAGCCGGCTCCGATGCCACGCATGGCACCCAGTACAAAATCACGATCGCCGACCTCGAAATAGACCGCGAGAAAAAAGATGTAACCCGTGGCGGTAAAAAGATTGCCCTCACCGCCAAAGAATACCAGCTGCTGGAATTCCTGGCCATGCACAAAGGCAAGGTTATCTCCAAAATCACTATCGCTGAAAAAGTATGGGATATCGACTTCGATACCGGTACCAACGTGATTGAAGTGTATATGAACTTCCTCCGCAAAAAAATAGACAAGGATTTTGATCAGAAACTCCTGCATACAAAAACAGGTATGGGTTATTATCTTTCTGAAGAATAACACACCGGTTGAAAATCAAATATAAAATAGCGCTTTATTATACCCTGTCGGCTACGCTGATGCTCGTTGCATTTGCCGTGCTGGCCTATTATTTCTCTGCCAAGTCGCGGAAGGCGGAATACCTGGAACGGCTGGAATACCGCGCCCGCTCCATTGCCAACGTGATCATTGAAGATGGCAACGTAAAGGTGGACCTGCTGCGGAAGCTGGACCGGACCACCTTCCAGGATCTTTATAAAGAAACCATACTCGTATACAATCCTAATTACGACCTGCTGTACAGCAACCTGAAAGATACTACCATCCGCACACATCCCAGTTTACTCGATTATATCAAGGAAAATAAACTGTACAGCTACGACAAAGGCGTTGGCGAAGTAGTGGGCGTGTATTATACAGAAGGCAACGTATCTGTCATCGTCATTGTATCTTCCTTTGATAAATACGGTTTTCAAAACCTCCAGAACCTCAGTCAGATCCTGCTGCTGGAGCTGATTACCGCCGTGATAGTACTGGTGGGTGTAGGTTACTTTTTTGCGCGTAAAATGGTACAGCCTATCGATCAGCTGGTACAGCAGGTAGATAGTATCAATGCCAACAACATGCAGGATACACAGGTAGCCGTGAAAGGAAAAGATGAAATAGCCAAGCTGGGCGCCAACTTCAACACTATGCTGCAACGTCTCAGCGAGTCGTTTCACCTGCAAAAAAGCTTTGTGAGCAATGCTTCCCATGAGCTGCGTACTCCCCTGGCGGCTATTATCAGCCAGTTACAGGTGGCATTATCCAAAGACCGGAGCAAAGAAGAATACCTGGCACTACTTACTTCTGTGCTGGAAGATGCAGAAAACCTCTCCGATCTTTCCAACGGCCTGTTGCAACTGGCACAGTCGGAAATGCGGCAGCAGGAGTTTGTATTGACGAATGTAAGGATAGATGAGTTACTGATGGAGATGACCACCCTGATCCGGCTGAAACAAAAAACTTCCAGTAAAGTAGAGATCCATTTCATAAAGGTACCTGATAATGATTTGCTCGTGACCTGCTATGGAAACGAGAGCCTGTTGAAGGTGCTTTTCCTGAACCTGATCGATAATGCGTGTAAATTTTCAGAAAATAATACTGCGCATGTGTCGATAGATTTTTTCACGAAAAATATTCTTATACAGATAAAAGATTCCGGCATTGGTATTCCACCGGACGATATTAACAAAATATTTGAACCCTTTTACCGTGGGCAAAATGTGCTTCAAATCCGCGGCCATGGCCTGGGTTTATCTATCTGTAAGAAAATTGTGCAGATCCATGGCGGGCATATTACCGTTACCTCCAATCCTGAAGGAGGCACTACATTCTCCGTGGTCCTCCCACACGTATAAATTTCTTTTAATTTTTTTTTAATCTTCCTTAAAGGCCGCTTTAATTCCCCTTTGTGAGCTTTGTGCCATGAAATCTGGCATTATGCGAACTATCAGGATGCTGTTCTTAACAGCGTGTATTTACTGCCTGGGCTTTATTCAACATGCACAGGCGCAAATCACTTCTCAACCTGTAACACTGCAGGCAGTTGAAGATTCATTTCTTACAAAAAACTATTTATTACTGGCGCAACGCTACCAGGTAGACGCCTCCAAAGCGCTGATACGGCAGGCGAAGATGTGGGACAATCCTTCCTTCAGCACTGTACTGGGTTTCGGCAGCACTAATAACTTTAAACCGTTTAATGTGGGCGCCGGCGGCGAAACACAATATAACCTTGATCAGCTCATTCAGCTGGCAGGCAAACGGAATAAAACTATACAACTGGCCGCAGCAGCCGCCAAAATGAGCGAGGCCAACTTCGATGAACTGGTGCGTACCCTCCGCTTACAACTCCGGGAAAACTTCTACAATGTATACTACCAGCAACAGATTGAAACCGTGTTAAAAGAACAGCTGGATAACCTGCAGAAAATTGTAGATGCATATGTAACAGCTGATAAAAAAGGAAGCGTGGCCCATGCGGATCTCGTCAGGCTGCAGGCATTACAGGTAGGCATTGAAAACGACTTCGCCGATCTGAAACAACAGGAATTGGAATCACAGAAAAACCTACAACAGTTGTTACATACCAGCGTTTTTTATGAGGCCCGGCTGCAACCCGCAGACCTGGCTTCATATAACCTGGATAAGATCCAGCTGCAATCATTACTCGACAGCGTAGCGCAGAACAGGCCGGATGTACGGATGGCTGACGTGCAGTTCCAGACCGCACAGCTCAACTACCGCCTCCAGAAATCAATGGCAGTGCCGGACCTTCATGTAGGCGCCACTTACGATAAGCAAGGCAGTTACACGCCTAATTTCGTTGGCCTGACACTGGGAATTGATTTACCCACCTGGAACCGCAACCAGGGAAATATCCGTGCCGCACAACTTCAAATCGGCGCAGAACAGCAACAGCTGCTGCAACAACAATCCATCGCACAATCAGAAGTGTTGAATGCTTATCAGCGCATATTAGCATTGGAAAAGCGTTACAAAGGATTTGACCTGCATCAGTTCCAGGGAGAATTTGATACCCTGATTGCTGAAGTAGCCAAGAATTTCAGCAAAGGAAATATCTCCCTTCTTCAGTTCATCGATTACTTCAACAGTTACAGCGATAACGCGAAAAATATCAACAAGTTTTTATCCAACCGGGTAAATGCCTACGAAGAACTCAACTATGCAACAGGACAAGAATTATTTAAAAATTAAGCGCATGAAACAGCCTTTCCTTTTTATTGGCTTTTCGCTGCTGGCAACTATTCTGTGGAGTGGTTGTAAACACAGCCAGGCAGAAGATCAGGAGAAAACCACCTTCGTTCTCAGCGATACCATGCTGAAAAATATACGTATCGATACGGCACACCTGCAGCCGGTGGTGAACGAAGTTCGTTTATCCGGTAAGGTTACCCCTAATGGCGGTAAGGTATTGAAAGTATACCCACTGGTGAGCGGGTATGTGGAAGATATCAAAGTACAGCTGGGCGACTATGTACAGAAAGGCCAGGTACTGGCCGTAATACACAGTGCTGAAATTGCTGATTACGAAAAGCAGCTGGCCCAGGCAAAGTCTGACCGCAATGTGGCGGACAAAAACCTCAAAGTAGCCCAGGACCTGTTCGACAGCCGTTTGAACACAGATAAAGACGTAGTAAACGCCAAGGGAGAAGTACAAAAATCTGATGCGGAAATTAACCGGCTCAACGATCTGTTTACCATATACCGCAAAGGCAAAGGCGCTACCTACCTGGTAACCGCTCCTATTTCCGGTTATATTATTGAGAAGAATATCAATAATAACATGGAGATACGTACCGATAACAGTTCCAACATTTTTACCATCTCTGAACTGGATGATGTGTGGGTGATGGCCAATGTTTTTGAAACAGACATTGCGCGTATCAAAGAAGGCTATGAAGCAGACGTGGTAACGGTAAGTTACCCTGATGAGCCCTTCCACGGCAAAATCGATAAGATCTACAATTTCCTGGACCCTGCCACCAAAACCATGCAGGTACGGATCAGCATCGATAACAAAAACATGCTGCTGAAGCCGGAAATGTTTGCTACCGTATACGTGAAGTACCAGGATAACGACCAAAAGATAGCCGTCCCTTCTGCCGCCGTCATCTTTGATAACAGCAAAAATTATGTGCTGGTATTTAAAGACAAATTTAATATAGCCGTACGCGAGGTAGAAGTGGCTAAAACATCCGGCGATATTACTTATATCTCCTCCGGCCTGGCCGCAGAAGAGAAAGTGATTTCCAAAAATCAATTGCTCATCTACGATGCACTTAAAGATTAAGCGGGCCATGAAGCAGCTGTTCTCCATAGGAATACTGGCACTGGGCAGTACCCGCCTGCTGGCACAGGAAAAGAAGACGGATAGCATTATCCCCTACACTTTCCATTTTCAGCAAACACTGGTAACGCAATGGCATCCTGATTTCTCCGCGAAGTACTCAGGCGCCAACAGTTTCCGTACTCATGAAAAAGGGGCTACATCTATTACCAGTACTGTTTATGCCGGTATCCGCCCGTGGAAGAACTTTGAATTATATGTGAACCCGGAACTCGCTGGTGGTGAAGGTCTCAGCCATGCCACCGGCATCGCGGGTTTTCCGAACGGAGAAACCTTTCGCGTGGGCGATCCCAAACCGAAAATTTACCTGGCCCGGGCTTATGGCGTGTATACATTACCGTTAACGTCTGACACTGAAGCGGATGGTGATGACCTGAACCATGTAGGCAGCGCTACGCCTACCCATTATCTCCGTTTCATTGGCGGTAAATACTGCCTCGCGGATTTCTTTGATCAGAATACGTACAGCCACGATCCCCGCACCCAGTTTATGAACTGGTCGCTGATGAGCAATGCAGCATGGGACTACCCAGCAGATGTACGCGGCTATACCATGGCGCTGACCATTCAGTACCGGAAGGATAACTGGCTGTTACAGGCAGCTACTTCCCTGGAGCCGGAAGAAGCCAACGGACCGAAATTGAACTACCAATACGGTAAATCCAACGGTGAGGTAATAGAAGTAACGCATACGCATACACTGAATAAGCATGAAGGGAATGTCCGGTTAATGGCTTTTATTAACCAGGCTCCTATGGGCAATTATAACGAAGCGGTGAGTGCCGCAAAAGATACGCCGGACGTCAGTTCCGTAAGAAGGGACGGACATACTAAATACGGTTTTGGTATCAATATAGACCAGGAACTTACCAACAGCGGCGGCGCTTTCCTGAAAGCATCGTGGAATGATGGCCGCAATGAAACCTGGGCTTATACCGAAATAGACCGCTCTGTTAGCGCCGGATGGCTGCAAAACGGCCAGTGCTGGCACCGCAACCAGGACAACGCCGGTGTGGCGCTGGTGGTGAACGGATTATCAGAAGAGCACCGCAATTACCTTGCTGCCGGTGGCACCGGATTCATGATCGGCGACGGCCAGTTGAACTATGCACCGGAAATGATTGCCGAAGTTTTCTATCAATGTAACATTACCAGGCTACATATAGCCCTAAGCCCTGATTACCAGTTTGTGATGCACCCTGCCTACAACAGGGACCGCGGACCGGTAAATATCATCGGATTAAGGACCAGAGTGGCATTCTAAAGAACAGGAGTTATGAATAAATTCATTAGAAATATTGTCGCTTTTTCGCTGAGGAACAAACTGTTTGTCTTTATCAGCGTAGCTACTTTGATCGCAGCAGGCGTGTTTTCCTTTTTGCATACGCCCATTGAAGCCTTCCCCGATGTTACCAACACACAGATTGTGATTGTAACCAAGTGGAATGGCCGCAGCGCGCAGGAAGTGGAACGTTTTGTAACGCTGCCCATAGAAGTATCCATGAATGCGGTGCAGAAGAAAACCAGCGTGCGCTCTGTTACCATGTTCGGATTATCTGTAGTGAAGATCATGTTCGACGATGACGTGGAAGATTTCTTTGCGCGGCAGCAGGTCAACAACATGCTGCAGAGTATCAGTTTGCCGGAGGGCGCCGAACCCGAAGTACAGCCTCCCTACGGTCCTACCGGTGAAATATTCCGGTACTACCTGAAAAGCAGCAAACGCGATTCCCGCGACCTGCTCACCTGGCAGAACTGGGTGATAGACCGGCAGATCCGGAGCGTGCCCGGTGTAGCCGATGTAGTTGCCTTCGGCGGGCAGGAAAAGATCTACGAGATCTCCGCTGACCCGGTACGATTGGCCAAATACGATATTACACCGCTGGAATTATACCAGGCCGTGACCAAAAGTAATGTGAACGTAGGCGGTGATGTGATTGAAAAGAACGGGCAGGCATACGTGGTACGTGGCATCGGGCTGCTGAACAGCATCCCCGATATCAACAACATCATTGTTCAGAATATCAACGGCGTGCCTTTGCTGGTAAAAGACCTCGCAAATGTACATGAAGCCTCTGCCCCGCGCGTGGGCCAGGTGGGCATAGGCAGCAACGACGACCTGGTGGAAGGCATTGTGGTGATGCGCAAAGGTGAAAACCCCACAGAAGTACTCGCCCGCCTCAAAGAGAAGCTGAAGGAGCTGAATGAAACCATTTTGCCGGATGATATCAAGATGGAAACGTTCTATGACCGCGATAACCTCATGGAGTTCTGTACCCACACCGTGATGCACAACCTCGCGGAAGGGATCATTTTTGTAACGGTGATCGTATTCCTGTTCATGGCCGACTGGCGCACTACCGTGATTGTATCCATCATTATTCCGCTGGCACTGCTGTTTGCCTTTATGTGCCTGCGCATGAAAGGCATGAGCGCCAACCTGCTGTCGATGGGGGCGATTGACTTCGGTATTATCATAGACGGCGCCGTGGTGATGGTGGAAGGCATCTTTGTGATGCTGGACCATAAAGCCCACAAATACGGCATGGAGCGGTTCAACAAAATGGCGAAGCTGGGCTGGATCAAGCAAACCGGTGGAGAACTGGCCAAAGCCATCTTCTTCTCTAAACTCATTATCATCATCTCCCTGATCCCCATATTTTCTTTCCAGAAAGTAGAAGGTAAAATGTTTTCGCCACTGGCCTGGACGCTGGGATTTGCGTTACTGGGCGCACTGCTCTTTACCTTAACACTGGTGCCGGTACTGTGTTCCATCTTGCTCAACAAAAATGTGAAAGAGAAGAATAATCCACTGGTGAACTTCTTTGACCGTTTTGTAATGAGAGGGTTTGGATGGACCTACCGGAATAAACGCCTGAGCATTACGCTGGCACTGGCCTTCATGGTACTTACGTTTATTTCCGCCAAATTCCTGGGAACAGAGTTCCTTCCGCAGCTGAATGAAGGCTCCCTGTGGGTAACCACGGAGTTGCCCATGAGCATGTCGCTCACGGAAAGCACTAAAATGGCGCATGATATCCGGCAGGACCTCGGCGGTTTCCCCGAAGTAAAAAGGGTATTATCGCAGGTAGGCCGCTCCAACGATGGTACAGATCCCAACGGTTTTTACTTTATACAATACCAGGTAGACCTGGCGCCGAAGGAAGAATGGAAACGGAAGATCACGCAGGACGAGCTGATTTCCCAGATGGAACAACGGCTGAAGAAATACCCGGGTATCATCCTCAACTTCTCGCAACCAATCAGCGACAACGTTTCTGAAGCAGTAGCCGGGTTCAAGGCTGCCAATGGCGTAAAGATTTTCGGCGACGACCTCGTGAAGCTGGAATCACTGTCGCAACAGGTAGTGGCGCAATTGAAAACGGTGCAGGGTATTAAAGATCTTGGCGTGATCCGGAATATTGGTCAGCCTGAAATGAGCATCAATCTCGACGACAACAAAATGGCCCAGTATGGTGTAGCCACCGGGGATGCCCAGGCAGTTATTGAAATGGCCATTGGCGGTAAAACGGCTACCCAGCTGTATGAAGGCGAGAAAAAATTCGATATCCGTATCCGTTATGATGAAAACTATCGTAAAACGGAAGATGACCTGGCCAACCTGATGGTGCCTACTATCAACAACAATAAAATACCGCTGAAAGAAATCGCTGAGATCAAAACCATTACGGGACCGGCTTTCATTTACCGCGACAGTAACAAACGTTTTATCGGCGTGAAATTTTCTGTCCGTGACCGCGACCTCGGCAGCACTATTGCGGAAGCGCAGGCGAAGATCAACCGGGTAGTGAAATTGCCGAAAGGTTACAGCATTGGCTGGACGGGTGAATTTGAAAACCAGGTGCGGGCTACGCAACGACTGGGACAGGTAGTGCCTATCAGTATCATTGCCATCTTTATGGTGTTGTTTATTATGCTGGGCAGTGTAAAGGATGCGGGACTGGTGTTAATGAACGTGCCGTTTGCGTTGATAGGCGGTATCCTGGCATTGCATGTTACCAATATGAACTTTGGTATCTCTGCGGGGGTAGGTTTTATTGCATTGTTTGGTATTTGTATTCAGAATGGGGTGATTCTCATTTCTGTATTTCATAAGAACCTTGAAGCGAAATTATCGCTGAATGAATCGATCAAATTAGGTGTGCAGAGCCGCATACGGCCGGTGGTAATGACCGCCATGATGGCCGCCATCGGTTTGATTCCGGCGGCCATATCACATGGTATCGGGTCTGAAACACAGAAGCCGCTGGCGATCGTGGTAATTGGCGGGCTTATTACCGCAACGGTATTAACCCTGCTGGTGTTCCCGATCATTTTCTATGGCGCCTATAAAAATAAGAAAGATCAGATGTGAGGATGAAATTGCGTATAGTCCTTTCATTTAGTTTGGTATAACGTGGTGGACTATACGCTTATACTTTTAGTTCGCATATAGGTTGATAGAATGGTCATAAAAAAGAAAAGGCCGGAGTGATCCGGCCGATTCAATTTTATGGTCAACTACTCCGCCCTGCCGAGAAGAAACAACGCGGGGCGGATTTTTTATTCTACTTTTCTTCGCCGGGATTTATTGAACATAAGTCCTTTTTCCACTCCCTTTCGCAGTTCTGCCTGTTGTTCCGGCGGTAATGCATGGGTGGTTTGGCAGGATTCACTGCAGCAGCCATCATATTTTTTCGCGCAGGATTCGCACTGGATAAACAGGAGGTGGCAGCCATCGTTAAGGCAGTTGGTATGTGTATCGCAGGGCGCTCCGCACTGGTGGCAATGACTGATAATATCGTCGCTGATGCGTTCCCCAAGCCGGTCGTCGAATACAAAATTTTTACCTTTGAACTTAATGGGAAGTCCCTGCTGCCGGGCTTTGTTGGTGTATTCGATGATACCTCCTTCCAGGTGAAATACGTTTTTAAAACCATTATGCAGCATGTAAGCCGATGCTTTTTCACAACGGATTCCACCAGTGCAGTACATGATGATATTCTTATCTTTTTTATCTGCAAGCATATCCACCGCCATCGGCAGCTGATCGCGGAAAGTATCTGAAGGTACTTCTATGGCGCCTTCAAAATGACCTACTTCATATTCGTAATGGTTTCTCATGTCCACGATCACGGTATCCGGGTCGGCAGTAAGTTCATTGAAGGTGCTGGCATCCACGTAACGGCCACGGTTGGCCATATCGAAGGTGGGGTCCTCGATTCCGTCGGCCACAATTTTGTCGCGGACCTTGATTTTCAATACAAAAAAGGATTTGCCATCATCGTCCACGGCAATATTCAGCCGGATGCCATGTAGAAAGTCGATCGAGTACAACTGTTGCTTAAATGCCTCAAAGTGATGCTCAGGAACGCTCACCTGGGCATTAATGCCTTCATGGGCTACATAAATGCGTCCGAAAGTACCGAGTTGGAAAAGGGATTCGTACAACTGATCACGGAATGCCTGTGGATCGGGGATTTTTGCGTACTGGTAGAAAGAAACGGTCACGCGTTTAAACGTTTCATTGGCCAGCCGGACCTTCAGTTCGGCGGCAGATACTCTATTGTGTAATGCCATAATTGCTTGAAATTTTAAGGACGCCTGCGTCGCGAACAAAACTCCAATCAACTCTCTTTAATCGTAAAAGAACAATTGATTTAGGGGGCAAAGGTAGCAAAATCCATTGAATATCAGGAATGAGAAGGGTCTGATTTCTTCGCCCACTGGTACAGGACGTGTAAGGAAAACCAGGCTATTGCGCTGATAATGAAGATATAACCGACAAAGCCGGGGGTTCTCAGTTCTGCTGCGCCGGCCAGGTCATTTGTTTCCGTAATGTAGGCGGCTGCGGCCAGGATAATTCCCGACAACAGCGCAATGAGGGCGATCTTTCTCATACCGGTAATTCAAAGGATGACGGTTCATTTTGGCACCAACGTGTGAGTAAAATGTGCACAGCGCTTGTCCAAATATACTTACCTTACTAACGAATTAGGGCCACCAAAGGTTCACCGGAGATCTAAAAAATATTTATTTTTTTCTAACTATTTGATAATTATTGTATATAACTTTGCAGATAAGTTACAACCCCGATTGGCACCCTTTTTGAAAATTGATTAAGAGACGCAATATTGTTTAACCCGAAAATGTTATTTTATGAGTATTTACATTACCTACTTTATTTATGCAGTTGTTGGTATCTGGATCTACAGGTTACTGGCATATTTCTTTGATGAAAAGAAAGAGATAAAGAGCAGGAAGAAATTTTAGAACCGGTTTGTGAATGATGAGATACGGGGATTTTGTTACCTGGCAAGCAACAACAGGTGGTAACAGGTCCCCGGAATCACTGTCAGTTCTTAGTTCTTAAACTTCACCATATTCCCCAGGATACCTCCAAAACCAACCCGGACGCCTATACGGGTATCTTCTTTACTCTGATAACCCGCTACTACATCTACCCTGATCATCTTCAGAATATTTTCAATACCTCCAAAAACTTCTACATAGTTATTATCACTGTTTACATAAAATGCGTTGGCGCCAGCTACCAGGTTCCATTTCAGGCGGTTGAACAATGGAATTTTATTGGTGAGTAATCCATTGAAATGGTGTTCTACATTAGCGGTAGCATAAAACGGGGCGGTAGTACTGTACTGGTAATACGGCGCCAGCTGGAAGCTGTTCAGGTATTTCATGTTATAGAAAGTCTGGTTGCCATTGAAGTGCTGGTAATCGGGTATTTGTACGTTCCGGTCGTTCAGGAACCCGCCGGCGCCGATACGGTAGCGGAATTCCCCCAACAACTTGAAGTTCATGTTGTCCTGAACGGAGAAACTCCATTTGTCGAAATCAACAATACTGTTTGCCACATTGGGTATCCCTTTGCTGTAGCCTACTTTGAACGTGGGGTATTTGGAGCCAAAAGGGATTTTCCGGTCGGGCAATTCCACAAACTGTTGACCGGGTTGGAAGGTAAAATCCACATCCAGTATTAACGCCTGGTGCTTTTCAAAGGGCACATTGGCCAGCTCATAGGGATGGTTGGGCGTAAACTGCTTACGGTCGTTTTTAAAGATTACAAAGTCGGTGGTATTTTCTACCGGGTTCCTGCTTTCATAAGTAGCGGCGAACGATAACTGGTCATTTGTCTGGAACGTACGCGCGTAGCGCAGTTTGCCAAACCAGTTTTCATAGAGCTTCATATAGTTTTCCTTCAGGAACAGGGTATAAAACTCATTGGCGATATTATCGATGGGATTGTCCTGGTTAAACTGGGAGATGCGCTTCCCTCCTGCCAGTGACCAGTCGTTGCGGCCATAACGCTTCTGTACTTTACTCCTGTTACTGAAATAAATTTGCGTATAGGCATTGAAGTGAGTATTGCTTAATCCGTACCGAAAGAAAGGTGTAATCCGCAGGCTGCTTTCTTCTCCTGTATAGATGTTCAGCTCAGGCTCCACTGCAATAACCAACCCTTCCACGGTATTATACTTCAGTGATTTCAGCAGTCCTTTTACACCGAGGGAATGATATTGTATGGAGCTGTCGCGGCGGAAATAGTACTTATGTTTTACACCGTTCCAGAGCACATCCGTTACTTTTACCGGTTTCTGTTTCCGTTGCAGGGAATCGAGGTGATAGCGGGAAAAGGAGGAGTCGCGCGCTGCTTTGGCGATGCTGTCTTTTTCGTGATAATCCTTCACCTCAGCGGTTTCCAGCGGAACCGGCCGGATGCTGTCCCAATAAGTATGTCCTTGTTTATCAAAGGCAGAATCATATTTGAGGAAGGTGTTATCAAAAAACTTCGGCGGGAATTGAGGATGTACATTATAATCGGAGTATACATTGACGAAGCTGCCACCCATGCGGAAACCAAACTTATTAAATGAGATGTGCATTACCTGGTCTTTTACGCGCCAGATGTCGGCGGTAACGGGTACGTGGGTTTGGCGGATCTCCAGCGTGTCCATCAGTTCCAGCTGGTATTCACCGGTAAGGATCAGGTCTGTGCTGTGAATGCGCCAGTCGTCATCTGTAATGAAGATATATCCTGAAAACAGTGGTTCCTGTTTACGGCGGGGAATCACCTGTATTTTATTAACCGTTTTGCCTTCTTCCGTGAAGGTGCCTTCCAGCCGGTATTTATAGTAGGCGAGTGCATTTTCTGCAATGGGAGAAATATAACCCCTGGGGCCCATTTGTGTGATAACGGCGGAAACATTGTTATCATAGAAGCTGATGATGGCAGGGAAGCTTAAGCCAAAGCCGCCGCCACTTTTGCGGGAGGAAATGACTTCCAGTTTTATTTTATCCGGCTGCCTTGCAGATATTTTAGTTACTGACTCCGACAGGAATATCATGCCTTTCCCGGTGCTGTCGACTCCCATGTCGTTCTTATCTATTTTCTGTCCCATGAATTTCCCTGGAACAGTTTTCATCCCGATAGTCCCTTTGATATAAGACATGCAGGTATATTCTTTTACCTGCTCCTGGTAGAAATGCCGTTTCTTAATGGCCTGCCGGATGATGGCATAGGCAGGATCTTCTCCGTTGGCTTTCACTACTACTTCTTTTATCTGCATGTTAACGGGCTGCAAATGAAAGTCGAGCACCTGCGTTGGGGCGTTTACGTTAAGCGGCAGTTCCGTTCTTTTAAAGCCGATATACTGGCATACTACCGTATATTGACCTGCCGGGAGGTCAAGCTGGTATTGACCGGCAGCATTGGTCGTGGTGCCGGTGGTAGTTCCTTTTATGAATACGGTAGCAAATGGAAGCGGCTGATCCTTATCATCCGTCACGCGGCCTTTCACCACAATAGCCTGGCAGTAGCTGGAAATGAAAATGCAAAACAGGGCAGACAGATAGTTCTTCATATCCCAAATGTAACGGCGAACAGCTTACAGGTTATTTGCACAAGCTGTTTTATCAGAATTTTAACACCCTGGATAAGTAATCAGGCGGGCTTTTTCGCCGCACGGACAAACGCAGCAGAGCTGGCAGCAAAGCCGGCTACGAGTCCCCCGATAAAGGAACTGACCATGCCCATTAGCGGTGCGCTCCGCACCTTCAATATCATTTCACTCATGCGGTTGGCGAGCAGGTGATCATTTCTTACATCCATATAAAAAGCCAGGATCATCCATAACACAAATACGCCCATGAAGGCGCTGAAGAATGATTTACCCGGTGACAAAGGCATGAGCAGCGTTACCAGGAAAGCCACGAGCGCTACGCTCCACCAGGGCAGCACCATACCTGCTACATAAGACAGGAGAAGGATCAGGAGAAAATGGGCAAAGGATTTCATGATTCTAATATAAGGAGAATAATGCGGATTGTGCGAATTTTGTCTTACTCAGGATTACGCTGATTATACTGATTTTACTTTTTGGATTTTTTGGATTTTTATGATTTTCTTTTAAGAAAAAGACCAAAACGATAAAATCGCTTTGGTCTCTCTTAAATCTTTATAATCTTGATAAAATCCAAAAAGTAAAATCAGTATAATCAGCGTAATCCTGAGTAAGACAACATCCGTTACAGGGCACTCGCTGTCAATGCCTGCTCTATGTCTTCCACGATATCCTTAATGTTTTCCAGTCCTACGGAAATCCGTATCAGTCCTGGCGTTATACCGGCAATAGCGCGTTCTTCTTCAGAGAGTTTTGCGTGGGTGGTGCTGGCAGGATGCGAAGCAATACTGCGGCTGTCGCCCAGGTTAGCGGTGAGTGAAAGGAGCTGTAAGGCATCCAGGAAACGAACGCCCTGTTGCAGGCCGCCTTTCAGTTCAAAGCATACAATACCACCGCCGCCATTCATTTGTTTTTTGGCAATGTTGTATTGCGGGTGACTAGTCAGCAAAGGATATTTCACTGACAGCAGGTGCGGGTTGTTTTCCAGGCGCTCGGCGAGTTTCAAGGCACTGGCCGAATGACGTTCCATTCTTACATAGAGGGTTTCCAGGCTTTTGCTGAGCACCCATGCGTTGAATGGCGACATGGCCGGGCCGGTACTTCTGCAAAAAGTATGGATTTCCTTGATCAGTTCCGCCTTTCCTACTACTACTCCGCCGAGTACACGTCCTTGTCCGTCGATCCATTTGGTAGCCGAATGGGTAACCAGGTGGGCGCCGTATTCAATAGGGCGTTGCAATACAGGCGTTGCAAAGCAGTTGTCGACGTTTAAAATGATATTATGCTTATTGGCGATGCCGGCCAGCAGTTCCAGGTCTATGATCTCAAGACCGGGATTAGACGGCGTTTCCACAAAGATCATCCGGGTATTGGGCTTTATCATGGCTTCAATACCGGCGGGATCGGTCATATCAAAATAGGAAGTTTCAATGCCCCATTTTGGCAGGAACTTCGTGATCACGGTGTGGGTGGAGCCGAAGATAGAGCGGGCAGACAACAGGTGGTCGCCGGTTTTGAGCAGGGCCATGAAGCTGGCAAAAATTGCGCTCATACCGGAGGCCGTAGCATAGCCGGCTTCTCCTCCTTCAAGGGCGCACATCTTCTGTACAAATTCGTCTACATTGGGATTGCTGAAACGGCTATAGATATTGAAGTCTGTTTCATCCGCGAAAGTAGCACGCATTTCTTCTGCGTTATCAAAACAAAAACTGGAGGTCAGGAACATGGGTACAGAATGCTCCATCTGGTCCGTTTTAGGCGTCTGCATTCTTACCGCATTGGTATCCGGTTGGTATTGATTTTTTTCTTTGCTCATGGATATGGTAGTTACAGCATTTATGCGTTCAGTTTCACTTCCCAGGTCAGTTTTGTTTTACCCTGACGCAGGGTTTCCGCCACAGAACAATATTTGTTCATAGACAATTCCACAGCGCGCGCTGCTTTATCGGGATCAATATTACCTTTGAGATGAAATACCAGGTGAGCCGTTTCCCAGAGGGAAGGTTCTTTTCCTTTTTCTCTTTCTGCGTCAATTTCGATACGGAAATCGGTTACTTCCTGGCGTTGTTTCTTCAGGATCATCATCACATCAATGGCAGAACAACCACCAAGGCCCATGATCACCATTTGCATAGGTCTTACTCCGTTATTTTTACCGCCATTTTCCAGAGATGAGTCCATCAGTACTTTGTGGCCGCCTTCATCTACTGCCTCCATATTAAATCCGTCATCTACTCTTTGTAATGCTATCTTCATGATTATTAGGTTATCTTCAACAAAGATAAATAAAACCATCAGGATTTATGCAGTGGCCGTCATTCCTCCCTAATTCATAAATCACCGGCGCTATTTTGCAATTTTTAATTCTGATATTGTAGTTTTGCGCAAATTCGAAGAAGCATTGTCGGCAAAGGTATTTCACAGTCAAACAGCATTCCGGTTAGAATCCGGCGAAGTATTACCGGGATTACATATCGCGTATCATACGTATGGTACGATGAAAGAAGATGGCAGCAACGTGGTTTGGGTATGTCATGCCTTAACCGCCAACAGTGATGCGGCTGACTGGTGGACTGGCTTAATCGGACCCGGTAAGGCGATCGACCCTTCCAGGCATTTCATTGTGTGTGCTAATATCATTGGGTCCTGCTATGGCAGCAGCGGTCCGCATACTGTAAACCCGGAAACCGGCCATCCATGGTATCGGCAGTTTCCTACCATTACCATCCGGGATATGGTACAGGCGCATATCCTGCTCAGGAAGCAGCTGCAGATTCCCCGTATCCACCTGCTGATCGGCGGTTCTATGGGCGGCTACCAGGCACTGGAATGGGCCTTGCTGGAGCCGGCTGTTACCGACCGTCTGTTCCTGCTGTGCACAGGAGCCGCGGAAAGCGCCTGGGGTATTGCCATCCATACTGCGCAGCGACTGGCCATTGAAGCGGATGATACGTGGCAGGACAACAACCACAGCGCAGGATCGAAAGGGCTGAAAGCCGCCAGGGCTATTGGTATGCTTACTTATCGCAACTACCACACCTTCGTGCGCGCGCAATCAGATGAAGATAAAGAGAAGACCGATAATTTCAGGGCTTCCTCCTATATCATTTACCAGGGCGACAAACTCGTAAAACGCTTTAATGCGCAGTCGTACTGGCTGCTCACCAAGGCAATGGATAGCCATAATATTGCCCGTGGCCGTCATGAAGATATTACCACTACCCTTTCTCATATTCAGCAGCCTACCCTGCTCATAGGCATCAGCAGTGACATTTTATGCCCGCCGGAGGAACAGCAGTTTATAGCGGCACATCTTCCACACGCTACTTATCATGAAATAGATTCTTCGTACGGACATGATGGTTTCCTGATAGAATTTGAGAAGATCGGCAGCATTTTACAGGAATGGATGCAATAACAGCACATTGATTTTTAAGGTATTATAACAAGATAGATGCAGCAGGATGACCCTGTTGCATTTTTATTTTAATCCCCTGCACTCCCGATGGCTATATGCGGTTTTTTTTCTTTATATTTATTTAAACCGAGTCTAAACCTTTTATAAATCCATCGTGTATGAGAAGCATTCTAATCAAAGCCTTCATCGGCTGCCTGGTGCTTTTATTATCCCTGACCCAGATAATTTCGGCCCAAAACCCTGTCTTCCTTAATGGTACTGTACGCGAAAAAGGTTCCGGCAACGTCATGCCCGGTGTAACCGTAGCAGTTAAAGGCTCCAATACCGGGACTATCACCGGCAGCGGAGGCGCTTTTACCCTCAGAACCACACATGCGTTCCCGTTAACACTGGTATTCTCCTACGTAGGCTTCAAAACAGAAGAGCGGGAAGTCTCCTCTGCGGCGGACAAACTGGTAATAGAACTCAGCTCCACTGAAATTCTCGGCCAGGAGGTAGTAGTAGCCGCCAGCCGTACACAGGAAAGCATCCTTCAATCACCGGTGTCCATCGAAAAACTGGATGCCCGCGCCCTGAAGGCCTCCCCCGCACCCTCTTATTATGATGCGCTGGCCAACCTGAAAGGCGTTGAAATGAGCACCCAGAGCTTAACGTTCAAATCAGTGAATACCCGCGGCTTTAACAGCAATGGTAATACCCGCGTGCTGCAACTGAATGATGGAATGGACAACCAGGCCCCGGGGCTGAACTTTGCCGTGGGCAACATGGTGGGTATTCCGGAAGTGGATCTCGACAACATGGAACTCATCCCTGGCGCGGCATCCGCGTTGTATGGCCCCAATGCCCTCAATGGTATCCTCCTGATGAACAGCAAAAACCCGTTCCAGTACCAGGGACTCAGCGCCCTTGTAAAAACCGGTTTCCTCAATGATGCAGGCCGCTCTACCGCCACTACCGGGTATTACGATGTATCTGTGCGTTACGCACATGCCTTTAGTGACAAGGTTGCCTTTAAGCTGAACGTAGGCTATTTACAGGCGAAGGACTGGCAGGCATATGATCACCGCGACCAGAGCCTGGCAAACGGTCATACCCTCGAAAATGGCACCCGCGCTAATAATGAAGGCTATAATGGCGTGAATGTATATGGAGATGAGAATACCGTAAATATGTACACCGGCCTGAAACCTGCCCTGATGCCGCAAATGGTTGCATTGTCGCAGCAACTGGGAGGCGCCCTCACACCGGATCAGTTATATAATGCAATCCTGCCTCCGCAGAATATGTCGAACGTAACCCGCACCGGTTACAACGAAGCGGACGTAGTAGACTATACTACCAAAAACCTCAAACTGAATGCTGCATTGCATTACCGGCTCACCACCAATCTCGAAGCCATTTTACAGGGCAGCTATGGCTCCGGTACTACCGTGTACACAGGAGCTGACCGCTATTCCCTGAAAAACTTCAACATGGGCCAGTATAAAGTGGAATTGAAGAGCCCTGACTTCTATGTAAGATTATACACTACACAGGAAAGGGCGGGCGACAGCTACGCCGGTGGTACCCTGGCTGCCGGTATCAATGAGGCCTGGAAAACCAGTCAGCAGTGGTATAGTGAATACTTCGGTACCTATGGACTGGCCGCAGGCAATCTTTTTAAAACAACTTTTACCAATAACCTCGGACAAGGAATTCCCGCTGCATTTGCTGCTGCCCAGGCGGCAGTTCAATCACAGCAGGCCAACTTTATCGGCGCTGCCAGAACCAATGCCGACAAGGGCCGCCTGATCCCAGGCACACCAGAGTTTGATGCTGCCGCAGATAAAGTGAAGAACAAACCCATACCCGGAGACGCTTCCGGTGTGGGCGCTAAGTTCACCGATAAAACCAACCTGTATCAGGCAGAGTTCATGTACAACTTCCATAACCTGATTCACTTTGCTGAAATACTGGTAGGCGGCAACTACCGCCGCTATGCGCTGAACTCAGAAAAAACACTGTTTGCAGTAGATGACAACGGCGATGAATTCCGTATCAATGAGTATGGCGGTTATGTGCAGATCATGAAAAAGATCATAGAGGACCACGTGAAACTGACCGGCTCCCTGCGCTATGATAAGAACATGAATTTTAAAGGCCAGTTTAGTCCACGTTTGTCAGCTGTATATACGTTCCTCGGTACGCATAATATCCGCGCTTCCTATCAAACAGGCTTCCGTATTCCACACAACCAGGATCAGTATATCGATCTCGTAACGCCACAGGCACACCTGATCGGCGGCTTGCCATTCCTCCGCGAACGTTATGGCCTGGATAAAGGACCGGTGTTCTCTCTCCAGTCAGTACAGGCGGGGGCTCCCAAACAGTATGTTTTCCGCGAATTCCTGCCGGAAAGGATCCAGGCATATGAAATAGGTTATAAAGCAGTAATCGCAAAACAATTGCTGGTGGATGCTTATATCTATAAAAATGATTTCAAAAATATGAATGGTACACAGGTGCTGGTGCAACCAACCGCAGATCCGGCAAAGAATAATATCTTCTCTGTGCCGGTAAGTGCCACCGAAGTAGTGCATTCCTGGGGATGGGCATTGGGACTGGATTACAGCCTGCCGCTCAATTTCACCGCCGGTGGTAATATCTCTTATAATGAACTCACCAATGAAAAGGACCTCGGTTCATTTATGACGATGTATAACACCCCAAAGGTGCGCTACAGCCTGAATTTCGGTAACCGCAACATTGCCAATTCCAATTTTGCGTTTAACGTATTATGGAAATGGCAGGACTCCTTCATATGGCAGTCGTCTTTTGTAGGACCTAATTTAAATGCCGCCGGTCTTAGCGAAATTCCTGCCTATGGCACATTGGATGCAATGGTGAGTAAGTTTTTCCCGAAGGCTAAAACCACGGTAAAACTGGGCGCCGCCAATATCCTGAATAAGAAATATATACAGTCGTGGGGTAATCCCACTATTGGCACACAAGGCTATATTTCTATAGGCTATAATTTATAAAAAGAAGAAGCCCCGGATACTGTTTTCTTGTCAGAAAATAATACCCGGGGCTTTTTATGCTTGTTTGCCGGTTGTTATACTACGTCCCACCAGGGTTTGTCCGACGGGGTGGTTGGATTGTTGAGTGGTATGGCATTGACCTGTGGCGTAATTTTTTTAGCCGTGCTTTCTCCTGTCCACAGGCTGCGGGCTTCTGCCTTAATATCTTCCCTTTGCAGCAATGCGCCCAGTGTGGCTTTCAGCTTTGCGCCCAGTTCCGGTTTCACCATGTATACAAAGTTGGCGTATCCTTCCATGCTGCTGATAATATTTTTTCCTTTGCCCCAGCTTTTATTGGCTAAACCGGTTTTCTCTACATGGTGTAGCAAGGCGCGGAATTTACGCAGGGTGGTACGGTCCAGGCTCAGCTTTTCATTTACCACGATGCCCGTTACTTCGTGTTTATCTCCTTTACGCATCACCTTTAGTTTATCGGGGTGGATGGTAAAACCTTCTTCTTTTACAAACATTTTCACGGCACGCAGCAATTGTCCTGCTTTATCTGCAGCCGGGCCTTTGGCAGAAAATGTCATGTCGTCTGCATATCTCGTATAGGCGTATCCGTACTTTGCCGCCAAACCTGCAAAACGCCTGTCCAGCTTATAACAGATCAGGTTTGTAATAGCGGGGCTGGTAGGGGCTCCCTGCGGGAGATGCCGGGCTGTTTTAGCCACATAGTATTTGCGGCCATCGAGCAGTACTTCATCTACTTCCGGTTCTGTACAAATAAGCGCCAGTATGGTAGCTACCTGTTCAGCGTATCCGAGTTTACAGAATAGTCCTTTTACCCGTTTGTATTCAATTGACGGGAAGAAGTCGCGCAGATCAATGTTGATCACGATATCCTGACCGGTATGTGGCGCTGCGTTGGTAACGATAGATCTGCCCGGTACGAAGCCGTGAGCTGATTCATCATTTTTTATTTTATAGAGAATATTCTCCAGGATCCAGTGTTGTGCGGCTTTCAGTTGCGGCATCGGCGCAGAAATGGTGCGGGCGCCACCGGATTTTTTTGGGATCTGAAAACGTTGATAGTGGGTATGATGCCCGACTTTCCGGTTAAAAGATAAATACCTCAGTTTGCCGATGGTGATGCCCATAGCGTTGGCTAACGCGGTAGCGTCGGCCCATACCGGCAGTCCGAACTTTTGGAGTTGCGCTACATCCGGCACCACTTTATTTAAGCCGGCAGATACTTCCTCACCAAGATATACGATCTGCTGATCTTTGGTGATGGCCCATGCGGCGGCTCTTTCTTTTCTTGCGATTTCGCGGCGTTGTTTTGTTTCTTTCCTTTTCAGTTTAGCTTTTGCCATGCGGGCCTTGCGCATATCTTCCAGCATTGCCCGCTTGTTACGGTATCGCTGCCGTTCGTTCATCAGATCGTTCAACTGCCGGCGCACCTCATTTTCCTTCTGGATGAGGGTAGCTGCAGGTGAAGGCTGCGCAACATTTTCGGCCCAGAAACCCAGGCGTGTCATTTCCTGTAATATATATTCCTCTTTAGAGGATGCACGTATCTTATCGTACAGTTGTTGACGGGTTAAGGACATGATAAATATGTTTGTATTTATGCTGTTTCATGACTTTGACAACGGAGCCTATCCGTAATAAAAATCCGGTCGTCTAAAATAAAATACCAGTAAAAGGGTGGAAAATGGGCGGTGATACGGCCCTGCTGAGAAGGGGAAACAAAATTCTGTAAAGAGGAAAAGGCCTTCGTGCAAACCATTGACTAAATCAATCAACTCCAGGGAGGGGGCTACGGTACGCATATTTCAGCCCAGGGGGCTTCTACTGGAAATATGCGTACCGTAGCCCCCTCCCAAAGTAAAGATTGCATTTAGTGAAGCATGTATAGTCAGAATACCTGAATGACGAAACATCATTCGTCCCTTTTCGGGCGCAAGTGCAATCAATTCCTCTTTACAAAGATCTTTGTTATTAACGAGTCAGCAAGGTAGAAAATAATCTCCGGAAATAAAAACACCTCCTTAAATTATTTTACCGCTTTATTTTCCGAATGCGCTATACGCAGTGCCAGCATGTGTTCGCACGGCCCCTTGTATAATTTATTCGTACTATAAAAATTACAGTCGCAGTGTGCATTACTTAATCTTTCATCCGCATCAATGGTAATAACGGGATGGTATATACGTTGCACACCTTTTACATTTCCTTTCAGCTGCAAGCCTACTCCCGGGATATCGGTAGCCGTCAGTTCCACTTTTCCGGCCTGCACCAGTTTGGTGGCTTCCCCTTCCTGCGGATTGGCAAAGCGCAGCTGGTCCAGCGGCAGTGGCTCACGACTTAGTTCACGGAGGCGGTAAAAGCCAGTGTGCAGATCGTAAATTACTTTGCCTGCCTGGGTATAAATTCCCAGTGCCCCCAATACGGTAGCCCTATCAAGGCCGGTGGCGGCAACAATCGTTTCCGGTTTAGCCATCCACCTGGTTTTCAGGTCTTCAAAAACGGTGAGCTTTGCTACGTCGCTCACGTCTGCTCTTGGCGCCATAAGGTCAAACTGCCCGGCGCGCGACCAGTCGTTGGCGGTCCATCCGCTGAGCCCCAGTGTAAACTGCATATCGCCAAGATCTGCTACATAAAAGGATGGCAACCCGTTACCGGTAAGATGCACGGTGAACTTCTTCGCAATTGGAATCAGCCTTTCCAGGATCAGCAACCGTCTTCTCCCCCATATCCTGATCTCCCTGCTTTGCGGGCCGGTGTATAACGATCTTGCACATACGATTTCCTGGTTCCATGGCTCAAACACTGCACGTACCGGTTTACCGGGTTCCAGGATAAAACGGATCGACCGTGGCCCGTGTTTTTCTTTGAAGCGCCGCAGCCAGGAACAGAAATTATATACATCCATCGGATGCAGGTCAAACGTTGCGGCGGGCAGTGTCATCGCAGAACTCACCTGCAGAAAGCCTCTCACCCAGCTATCGGGCAAATCGATCTTTACTTCATGATATAGTTCCTCCTGCGAGGTTTGCACCTGGAAGCCGGCTGGATCAATCTTAAAATCTGTTTCCTTATAATCACGGATCTTCTGGAATTCGTTATAAAGCGATGCGGAATAATCAATATTGGTAGTGCCGCATTCAAACTCGTTCACTTCTTTGAAAACATTATAACTCGCACTCAGCTTTCCGTAGGTAGATTCGTCCTGGCTGAAACATTCAAAGAACAGTTCATCCGGATGTACGCTGATCACCGGGTCCAGTACAAACCAGGCATCACGGTCTTTCTGGTATAAGTAATCGAAATAATTTTTACGGGCTTTATAAAAAGGGGCCATCACTTTTTCCTTCTCCTGGTAAATACCATTGAGTTCCCCTCTCAGCGCGTCTATCCGCTGATCGGCCGCCTGCGCATCATAGCCGTTCATGAACTCCGCCAGCCACACTGTTTCCTGCTGGGCGGCCCATTCTTTATAGGCTGTTTTATCTTTCGGTTTAAAGCGCAGATCGGATACCACTACATCATGCAGGGCGGAGATGGCCTCCCGGAAAGCTATTTTTTTATGCAGCTTACCCACAAAAAAGGTAGGGTCACGACGGGTATCCGGTGCAAAGGAAATGCCCGCAGCGGTGGCATTGCTGAACACGTTGGAGTTCCCGCTGTATCTGTAATTGAATAACATAAATGGATTACTTTTTAAGATACTCTAATCGCTGTTGGCACTATTTCAATCGGCAGTTCTACCGCATACCGTTCCTGGATACTACGCATTATGGCAATGCAGCGGGCTTTATCGCCAATGGCTACAGTAGCGGATATATGCGCAATAATATGACCGATATAAGCAGCTGCTTCCTCCGACTTCATGGCTTCCTTTTCCAGGAATACGAAGATCCGTTCCTTGGCAGCGCGGGCTTTGTTTACCCTGCTTAGTACCACCCGGAAATAATGTTCCAGCTGTTGCAGAAACACCAGGTTGCCAGCGGCATATTGCTGCAGGTAGTTAGTCGCAAATAACTGCATGCTTTCACTTGGGTGTTGGCTTAATTTCAGCAGGTAGGTTTGTCCGTCCTGTTCGCGGAAGAAGCGCAGCAGCAATTCCCGGCCAAAGGCCTGGATATCGGGCCGCACGCTGTCGGCCACCGCCACCAGTGTTTCCGGCGACCAGTCGTTATCCGTAAACTGCGTTCTGAAAAATTCCATTGCTTCCTGCCGGGTGTCGTCCCATTTCGCATCGAGCAGGCCAATAGCGGCGTCTCTTTCAAAACGGATACGGGCGACGTTGTTGTAGTAAAAATGCCAGCTCCACTCCCTTACTTTCAGCAGTTCATGATTACCGGCAGCAATTACCTGTTTCACGGACAGCGCCGATGCAGGAATATATTTATCAAGTACCAGCAATCCGAATTGTTGTGCCGACCTGTAATTGGCGTACAGTAGGCGTAAAGCAGTAGCAGTGTCGATATCCTGTAAATAGTCAACCAGCTCATTGCTGAGGGTGGCTTCAATATCGGCATGCATGCCTTCCCCGGTTTCCTTGCGCATGAGCAGTGGCACCAGTTCATTTACCAGGTAAACGGCCATGCGTTTATCCTGCTGTACCAGCCGGCTGATAAGTGGGCGTACCGCATTACGTACATCCGTGTACGTACTTAATAATATATAGAGTACCAGTTCTGGTCTTTTCAATAATTCATCGACGCCCATTGCTTCCAGCACTTCCACACCGGCAGCTCTTACCGGCTGGAATTCATTGCTGATCAGCTGTTTCAACATCGCGTCGGATACTTCGCTGAAGTTAAACGCTCCTTGTTTCAGGAGCAGCAGGCGCGCCGCGAATGCCTGATTGGCCGCCACCGGGCTTTGCAGCAACGCTTCTATATCCGGCATGCCGGTTTCCGTTAGTGCCTCCCGGCAATGTTGCTCCAGGATATTACAGCCATCATTCAGGTTTTCATTGCCTGCCGGCGTGGATGTTTTCAATGCCAGCAACGAAGTAATTGCTTTTGCAGAGAGTATTCTCGCCTTATCCAATGGCAGGTACGCCGGTTTAAGTTGCTTACGGGCAAAGCCGCGCACTTCCTTATAGGGCGAAAATATCAGCTGCATGAGGAAGTCCATGTCCGCAAAGCAAACCGGCTCATTTTCGCTGATCCACTGCAGTCCCTGTAAACGGGCCAGATCCAGTGGGCTCATCACCAGTATGTATAATAGCCGCAACGACGGGTTGGCGGGATCGTATCTTTCTTTGGCCAGTTCCAACCCGAACATGGATGGAATGGAAAATGCGTTAGCCAGCAGCCCGGCAATCACGCCTTCATCCATTTTATCTTTCAGGGTGTTGTAATCCGGATGGGCTTTCAGTTGCTCCATGGCAAAGATGTGGATCGCTTCCATGCGTGCGGATATGAGCAGCTGGATGAAAGCCTGCGGTAACTTTTGCCACAGTTGCAGGAATGGCACATCGCTCACCGGTTGTGCCGGTGATGCCTTATACTCCGGCGGTACGGCCGATGCTGGTGCGTTCTTTTCACCACCCAGCCAGCCGAAGAGTTTCTTCAGCAGGCCGCCTTTGTCTTTCGCGGCGTCGGGGTTGCTACCTGATGTCAGTTTCGTCCGTCCCTGTGCATTAGGTGCTCCGTCATCTTTGAAAACCCATTCCTTGTGATCGGGCGTTAATTGCAGGTTGGCGGCGTTTCCGCGGAGGATATAGTTGAGGTATACCAGTTTTGAATTAGCCGGAAACTGGCGGTAGAAGCTTTCATAGCGGCCATTCACCCAGGTATGTTCGCGGGTCTGGTATTCTTTGGCCGCATCCCTGCTTTCTTCGTATTGCAGCAACAGGGCGGTAGCGAGGCGAACATAATGATCGTCATTTTGTTCACCGAACTGGCGCAGGTTGCGGAATACGCGGTAATGAAGGTAATTACGGGTCCTGTCTGAAAATGCAACTTTACTGGTGGGCCTTTTCAGTTCTTTATCTGCCTGTACAGATTCTTTCAGTTCCGGTATATAAGTGTTTGGAACAAACGGCTTATCGTTATAATCTATACTCGTACCCGGGTTCTTAAACATAGGGGCTTCCCTTTCGAAACGTGCAGCCAGGATGGCTACAATTCCCTGATCGCCGCGCAGTTCCGCCTGTTTGAAGATATGGCGGATATGCTGGAACCAGGATGGCCTGAAAGGCAGGTGCATGAGGAAGTTGCCGATGGCAATTCTCACGGCGGAATGTTCAAAGGCTACGATGTATAAGTCTTCCAGCAGCGGGTAGCTTTGCTCCTGTTGTGTGATGACCCGTTGCTGCAACAGTGTGAGCAATTCTTCTGTACTTCCTTTGGCAACCGCCTGCTGGAATATTTCGGGCAGCCGTTGGAGATAGGAACGCACATGTGCAGCCCGTTCTTCCGTTGGCAATAGCAGTAGCAGGCCATTGGCGGCCAGCATCCTGATATTCAGGGGGCGGGAGCTGTTATCGGCATAAGAGCGGAGTACCGGGATGGCCGCGGGGTCGCCTGATTTACCCAGCGCCCAGAGAGCTGCATAGCGTTGCAGTCCGTCGCCTTTTTCCACGAGCTTGATCAGGTAGGGAACGGCTTCCTTTATCTTTTCTTCACCGGCCCGCCATATTACGCGGGAAGTGCTCCAGGCAGTTTTAAAGCTGCTTTTCCCTTCTACCGCATCTTGTAAAACGTTTCAGGATGGCGCGGTGTTTCACGTTTTCCACGAGGGTAGTATCTACCGGGGTAAACGACAGATCCTGAACAGCTTCCTGTTCTCCCAGATAACCTTTACTTCTTTTTTCTTTTTCAAGACCATCGAATATAGTGGTGGCGGCAGATAATGTTACGGGGCTTATAGTTTTGGTACCGTCTTTCAGGGTACCGAAGCGTTTACCATATCTGAAGTTAACAATATACTGTTCCGGGCCAACCTCACAAAGATCAATTTCATAGGTCTTATCCGAGTTTCCTTCCCGGAAAAAGAGTTTTACGTTCCTGACAATACGCATGAGCTAACATTAAAAATAGGTGGCTAAGCTAATAAAAGAATTTTGAATTTGGCGTATGGGGGTTATATAATTAATATATGCATATACGTTAGGGGTAACATAGCAACGGGCCGGATGGCCGGCCCGTCTTTTTGTTGTAACCTTCATGGATCTTATCCAGAAGTATTTTTAAACGTTAAAGCGGAAGTGCATAACATCCCCGTCGGCAACGATGTATTCTTTACCTTCAATGCGCAGACGGCCGTTGTCACGGGCAGCTGCTTCAGATCCGTATTTTACGTAATCTTCATAAGCAATTACTTCTGCTTTAATGAAGCCTTTCTCAAAATCGGTGTGGATTACGCTGGCAGCCTGGGGAGCTTTCCAGCCTTTATGGATGGTCCAGGCGCGTACTTCCTGCACGCCGGCAGTGAAGTAGGTGATCAGTTCCAGCAGGTTGTAGGCAGAACGGATTAAGCGGTTCAGGCCGGGTTCAGTCAGGCCATATTCTCCCAGGAACAATTCTTTATCGGCAGGATCTTCCATTTCGGAGATCTGTGCTTCGATCGAGTTGTTCATGATAATTACCTGGGCATTTTCTGCTTTCACAGATTCCTGGAGGGCATTTGAAAATTTGTTACCGGTATGAAGGGATGCTTCATCTACGTTGGCTACGTACAGTACTGGTTTTTCAGTGAGCAGGAACAGGTCGGCAATGGCTACCCGTTCTTCTTTACTGAGACCCAGTTCACGGATGTTACGGCCTTTCTCCAGGTGTTCCTGGCATCTTTTCAGTATTTCGAATTCAATCTTTGCTTTTGGATCGCCACCGGTTTTAGCCATTTTCTCGGTACGGGCTACTTTACGCTCCACGCTGTCGAGGTCTTTCAGCTGTAATTCGGTGTCAATGATTTCCTTATCGCTGACAGGGTTGATCTCTCCTTCTTCGCGGAGGATGTTTTCATCTTCAAAGCAGCGGATCACGTGAACGATCGCATCCACCTCACGGATATTGGCCAGGAACTTGTTTCCCAGACCTTCCCCTTTGCTGGCGCCTTTAACCAGGCCGGCAATGTCCACAAACTCGATGGTAGTAGGCACCACGCGGTCAGGCTTTACCAGCTCTGCCAGTTTATGCATACGTTCGTCCGGTACATCCACCTGGCCAACGTTAGGTTCTATAGTACAGAAGCGGTAGTTACTGGCCTGCGCCTTAGCGCTGTTGCTCACCGCATTAAATAAAGTCGATTTTCCTACATTCGGCAATCCTACAATTCCAACTTGCAAAGCCATTTTTTAAAATTTGCGCAAAGATAGGTTTATTTTAGTTTATTTGTTGATTGAATAAACCAATAATCTAATGGCATTAAACTACGTATGGCTGGGATTTTTTCTTATTGCATTTGTTGTAGCACTTTTCAAGTCAGTAGTTTTACATGATGCGTCTATTTTTGGGGAGATTATGAACGGCATGTTTGCCAGCGCCAAAACCGGTGCAGAGATCTCCCTGGGACTGGCCGGCATCATGACTTTATGGCTGGGCATCATGCGGATCGGCGAGGTGGCCGGTATGATCAACCGGTTTTCCAGGCTGGTAAATCCTTTCTTTTCCAAGCTGTTCCCGGAGGTGCCGAAGGGGCATCCGGCCATGGGGTCTATGATGATGAACTTCTCTGCCACCATGCTGGGACTGGATAATGCCGCCACGCCTATGGGGCTGAAGGCGATGAAGGAGCTGCAGGAGATCAATCCCCGGCCGGAGGAAGCGAGTAATCCGCAGATCATGTTCCTGGTGCTGAATACAGCCGGCGTGGTGCTGATCCCCACTTCTGTTATTGCCATACGGCTGGCCGCGGGTGCGGCTAACCCGGCGGATATCTTCATCCCTACCCTGATATCCACCTTCATGGCCTTTATCATGGGGATGTTTGTGGTTTCCATCTATCAGAAAATCAATCTTTTTAAACTCCCTGTCCTGGTATTCCTGGCCCTGTTTGCCGGGATTATGGCTGCCTTATGGTTTTGGGTCCGCAGTTTACCACCTGCGGAGATAGGCCCTAAAACGGCTTCCCTCGGTGGCGCGATCATTTTCAGCATTGTTATCATTTTCCTGGTGGCAGGGATGGTAAAAAAGATCAACGTATACGATGCCTTTATTGAGGGGGCGAAAGAAGGTTTCCAGGTATCTGTAAGAATTATTCCCTACCTGGTGGGTATGCTGGTAGCGATCAGCGTGTTCCGGACCACCGGTTGCCTCGACTATATTACCAACGGCATCGGACTCTTGTTTGCGGCGATGGGGTTCAATACGGATTTTGTTCCTGCCCTGCCGGTGGCCTTTATGAAACCGCTGAGTGGCGGAGGCGCCCGTGCCCTGATGGTGGATATCCTGAAAACGCACGGACCGGATTCTTTTGTGGGTAAACTGGCCAGCATTATACAGGGTACCACAGAAACTACCTTTTACGTGCTCGCAGTGTATTTTGGCTCAGTCAATATCAAACTCACACGGTATGCCCTGGCAGCCGGACTGATTGCCGACTTCTTTGGTATGCTCTGCGCAATATTACTCGGCTATCTCTTCTTTCATTAAATCACCGGAGTATGCTATAAATGAAAAAAGGAAGGCATTCAGCCTTCCTTTTTTCATTTATAGCTATTAAGCTGGTACATTAATCGTGGCATTCACCCGTTTCACAAAATCATCTGCACCGGTGGGGCTGATCAGCCATTTCCTGTTGAGTGATTCTATCAGCACCAGGTTTTCCCGGCTGGTACACCAGCGCTGGTACTTGCCTATTTCACTGGAACGGTAGGTACCGAGGTACCCGAAAATGCCTCCTAATCCCAGTAAGCGGGAGCTTGTGCCCAGGTCTTCTTCCGTGATGCTTCTCAGTCTTACCACATCTTCCAGCTGAATGGTAATGCTATGCAGCGGGCGCTTGATAAGTATAGTCGTAGCCGTTAGAATGTAATACCGGGGGCTCAGACACCAGGCTACCAGGATGGCTGGCACCAGGATAAACAAAAACATGGTAGTGGTAACTGCATCATGCGAAACATCCGTCATCTGTCTGCATAAAAACACAAGCGTAATAATGATGACCAGGTTCGTTACAATCTTCGAGTTATCATCCAACGGGGCAGCGTATCTCATATATATGGCTCTCCTTTAGTTCGGTGAGTAAGATAAAAAAAATTGGTTATATGCTATCATACTTCCCTGTTTTTTCTTCAATGGTAACATCCCCGTCTTTTCTTATCTGCATTTTTATATATACCAATAACTGGGATGCACCTGCCTTAAAACATACTTCCTGGGTTTTACGCACCACTTCCATCAGCTCCTCGTAGGTGCCTTCCATCACCGTTTCAAAAGGGCATACCCTGTATTTTACACCGGAATCTTTAATCACCGCAATTGCTTCGTCTACTACTGCGTAAACCTGCTCTGAAGGTACTGAAGGAATGATTTGAAGGGCTAAATTGATCTTATTGCTCATCTTTTATTTACTTTTTAATTTTATGGTTACCAATCTATTAAAACAAAATACTTACAGTAATGGTTTAAATGAAACGATCATTTTTTGCGGCCAATTTGTTAGTGATCATGAAAAATAGCCTATTTACATTATAGTATCACTTCAATTAAATCTCTCAATATATTAATTATCAATTGTTAAACAGAATATAATCTTATAATTTACTACTATTTAAAATCACTGAACGTTTCATTATATATAACAAATAAAAACAATCCATTCGGCTTGTTTATTCCGCCGGTCGGGTGGTAAAACTACGAAAGGCAACACACAAATGAACATGTATTGCCTTTATCATCATAAAGAGCTGGACTATATTTTTGTAGCGAGATAGTTAAACTGGTCTATTCTGTCGAAAGTAAAATTAGCTAATGAGCTCAACTTATCGTTTACAGTATTGTCACCTTCATAGCGTTCAAAAATGATACGCAGATGATCGGCTTTGCCGATAAAATTACGCGCACCTTCCAGCACTTCTGTCTCCATTCCTTCCACATCCAGCTTCATAACGATTTTACTGCGCAGGTCAAATCCTATTTCAGGAATCAGGTCATCCAGTTTTTCAATAGGAATATTGCCTTCTTTATCGCTATCCCGGTCGATATAACTTGACCCGGTAACAGTACTCATAATATTGAAGTTCACCTTCTCCTGCCTGCTACCAAGACCGCAGGCGTAAAGTTTCACTTTATCTTCCACATGATTGAGGGTGATATTTTCCTGCACGGCTTTGTAATTCACTGGTTCAAAAGCAACACAGGGGATTCCTTTTCCACCCAGCCATACATCATACTCCCCGATACAGGCGCCAATGTCAATAAAACCGTCGATGTTCCCATTTTCTACCTGCTCCTTTAGGAAGTCGCGTACCCGCTTCTCGTATGCATAATTAATAAACTGGAAGTCGGTTGTGCCTCCGCGGATCCGGAAAAGTCCCATGGCTGATTTTGCGTTCCATTCGTTCAGAGAGGGCTTGTTTAATAAAACGAGTTTAAGGGACGCTTGCAGGGATTTCCAGTCGTTATACCTGATATATTCACTAAAATAGGCAAGATACTGCCTGTACTTGGATAAATTCCTCCAGGAAGGATAATAGGCTTGATCTTTCATAACTTTGGGGGATTTACACTGAATTTAAAACTAAAAAAGGATAACAGCAAGCCTCCGCAAGCCGTTACCCTATTTATTTTCAGGCATCAAATTATATCTATTTATAATTCGAAAATCCTCTTCATCTATATGTACAATTACCCCTTCTTTTTATAGTTTACTTCATACAGATCCCGCCGGATATCTTTTTTAGTTTGCACGCTTCCAAAAGCGTGTAATTCTTTCAATAATACCAGGTCCACATCCGCGATAACCACCATTTCGGTGTTTGGCGTTGATTCTGCCTTAATGCCTGTTACCGGAAAAGCAAAATCTGATGGGGTAAATACACAGGATTGCGCATATTGCAGGTCCATATTATTTACCTTCGGCAAATTCCCGATACAGCCGGCGATGGCCACATAGCACTCATTTTCAACGGCTCTGGCCTGCGCGCAGAACCGTACCCGGTTATAGGCATGCTGCGTATCTGTCATGAAAGGCACAAACAGGATCTGCATACCTTGTTCTGCCAGGATACGGGACGGTTCCGGGAACTCCACGTCATAGCATGGATGCCAGATCTGGATGCCGATTTTACCGCAATCTGTATCAAACACTTTAATATCGCTTCCTCCCTTAATTCCCCAGGCAGCTACCTCGCCGGGTGTGGGATGGATCTTAATATACTGCTCGTAGGTACCATCCCGGCGGCAGAGGTAGGAAATATTATACAGTACCTCATCGATCACAATCGGCATACTGCCCGAAATGATATTAACATTATAAGCTACCGCATGCTGCTGGAATATTTCCCTTAACTGCTGCGTGTATTGGGCTACTCCCCTGATAGCTCCTGCCGGGTCCATCTGGTTGAACTCTTTCATCAACGGAGAGTTAAAGAGTTCCGGGAAAACAACAAAGTCGGATCCATAGTCGCTTACTGCATCGATAAAATACTCCACCTGTTGCAGGAAACCTTCAAGACTGCCATAATCCCGCATCTGCCACTGCACTAGTCCTATGCGTACGGTTGATTTGTTATAGCGGATGGTATCCAGGTCCTTTTCGTAATAGATATTAAACCACTGCAGCAACGTCGCAAAGCCTTTCGAAGCCTCATCGTTAGGCAGGTAGTTTTTAAGGATCTTCTTTACCGTGAAATCATTTGAAAACTGGAATGTGAGGGTGGGATCATAAATTTCCCGGTCCTGCACTTTCTCGATATACTCCCTGGGCGACATCCGGTCGGAGAACTTTTCAAAATTAGGTATACGTCCGCCGGCCACGATCCCCTGCAGGTTCAGTTGTTCGCAGAGATTTTTACGGGCGTCATATAAGCGGCGGGCCAGTCGCTTACCGCGATAATCGGGATGTACGAACACCTCGATCCCATAAAGTGTATCGCCTTTTGGATTATGCGTATTAAACGTATAGTAACCGGTGATCTGTTCATAAGTATGACTATCACCAAATTTCTCATAGTCCACTATAATGGCCAGTGCGCACCCCACTACCTTGTCATTTACCGTCACTGCGATCTGCCCTTCCGGGAAAAGTGTGATCAGTCGCCGTATGGTTGGCTCCCGCCAATAGCTGCCGGCCATATCGGCATAGGCAGACACCATGGATTCTTTAAGATCCAGGTAATCCTCAACGGTCAATGTTCTTATTTCTACTGTTTCTGACATAGCCTCTTTTTCTGTTTTTAAAGAACGATTCTTATTCTAATACTCCAATAATATCGATTTTTTTTATTTACTTTGCATTTAGAGCTAAGAAGTTCAATATTTAACCATCCCCAACGGCAGACCTGCACATATTAATTCAATAAACCGATATACATCATCTACACTTTGCTACTGTGCCTTTAATTCAAAACAGAGATATCGTTGTAATAGGGCTGCAACAATGGTACACTACTATTGGAAGCAACTGTAAAAATATTGCGCGGGAATTTGCCCGGCATAACAGGGTATTATATATTAACGCTCCGCTGGACAGGAATACCCTTATGACCGGGAAGGAAGATCCGCATGTGCAATACCAGCTGAATGCTATTCAGAAAAAGGTACCTGCCATCGTGCCGATCAGTGACAACCTCTGGAACTACTACCCTTCTGCTATCCTCGAATCTATTAACTGGCTGCCTTTCACCCCTTTATTCTCCTGGTTTAACAAGCGGAATAACAGAAAGTTTGCAGACAGTATTATGGATGCTGTCAAGGAAATGAATTTCAAAGACATCATTCTATTTAATGATAATGATATATTCCGCGGCTTCTACCTCAAGGAAATGCTGCAGCCTTCCAGTTATGTATATTATAGCAGGGACTACCTGCTGGGCGTGCCTTACTGGAAAAAGCACGGGCTGCGGCTTGAACCGCAGCACATTGCCAAGGCCGATGCCGCAGTAGCCAATTCATTATACCTCAAGGAAATGCTGCAGCAGTACAACCCTTCCAGCTATTATGTGGGACAGGGATGTGACCTCCGGCTGTTCAATGCGGCAGATAAACATCCGGTTCCGGATGATGTGCCAACAGGACAGGGACCGGTTATTGGTTATGTGGGGGCGCTTAAATCACTGCGACTGGATATTTCCGTTTTGGTAAAGATAGCCAGCGAACGGCCGGAATGGAAGTTGGTGCTGGTTGGCCCGGAAGATGATGACTTCAAAGCGTCAGCGCTTCATCAGCTACCCAATGTTTATTTTACGGGGCATAAGGACTTATCGCAGCTTCCTGCCTATGTGCAGTCCTTTGATGTGTGTCTTAATCCACAAGTCATCAATGAAGTCACGGCAGGCAATTACCCGTTGAAAATCGACGAATATCTTGCTATGGGTAAGCCGGTGGTAGCAACCGCTACTAAAACCATGGAACTGTTCAGGGATTATGTTTACCTGGCGCCTTCACCGGACGATTATGTTCCATTGATTGAAAAAGCTTTATCAGATAACGCAGATCCGGGGCTGGCCGCTGAGCGTATCCGCTTTGCAGGCACACATACCTGGGAGAATTCCGTTGCGGCCATTTACCAGGCGATCTTAAATTCCAGTGGTAATTGATTATGAGTATAAAAGACAAACTGAAACAACACCCGGGGCTGAAGAAACTGGCTTTATACCTGCTGATGCCCAAGCATCAGGCCCGTCCACGCCTGTGGGTGCGGTTGTTTATCAATCCCTTCCTCCATAAAAAAGGAAAAGGCTCCCTGATAAGAAGGCGGACACGGATGGATGTGTTGCCATTTAACACTTTTACTCTCGGAAACTACTCCACCATAGAAGACTTTGCCACCGTAAATAATGGAATGGGCGCGGTAATTATTGGCGACCATGTAAGGATCGGGATAGGCAATGTGCTGATTGGCCCGGTTCGTATAGGCGACAATGTTATATTGGCGCAGAACATTGTATTATCAGGTTTGAATCATGGGTACAAAGATCCCGATGTTCCGATTGCGTTGCAGCCCTGCACCGTTGGAGAAATTGTTGTAGAAGCAGATTGCTGGATTGGCGCCAACAGCGTTATTACCGCAGGCGTAACCATCGGCCGCCATTCTGTAGTGGCGGGCGGCAGTGTGGTTACCAAAGACGTTCCTCCTTTTACAATAGTGGCCGGCAACCCTGCCCGCCCTATCCGTCAATATCAGTTATCCAGTGGTACCTGGGAAAAAATCTAGTTGCTTACTTTTATAAAACGGCCTTTCTTATTGTAGCTGCTGTCTTCCGACTTCACATCTATAATGAAATGTCCGTTTGATAAATTGCTGATGTTCACTTCTGTCTGGAATGAATCAGGCGTGGTGTATCTCAGCTGTTGCTGCATGCGGCCATTCATGTCGAAAATCCTCACCTGCAAAGGCGTTGCACCGCTCCGCACGATCCGTAACCGGATGTATTGTGTGGCCGGATTCGGGAATATACCCAATGAGTCTTCCTCATGTGTGATAATATCGTTGCCCAGTACGGTTAAGGTAAAGCTGCTGGTAGCCGTACCGCCCCTGTCATCCGTCACAGTAAGTTTGAATTCGTATTTGCCGGCATGGAGGCCGTTGATCAGTGTTTGTACCTGGTCAGGGCTTTTTAAATTGGCGGTGGCGGGTCCTTCTACCTGTGTCCATTCATACTTCACAATATTACCATCAGGATCATAAGATGAACTGCCATCTGCAATGAACGAATTCATTGGCTGCTGAATGCTCCTATCACCCTGTGTTTGGGCTACCGGCGCTTTATTTTCCAAAGGCAGTACCGTGATACTTACTGAAGAAGAATTGGTGGCGCCATTGTTATCGGTGACCGTCAGCCGGAACGTATAAGTTCCCGCCAGCAGGTTGGTGACATTTGTTTTGGCGGCATTGGTCGCAGAAAGATTCCCTCCTGCAGGACCTGCGGTTTTCTCCCAGAGCCAGGTAACGATTTGTCCGTCGGCATCTGTGGAGGCGCTGCCATCCAGGGCTGCGCTGCTTACCGGTAGCTGGATCTGTATATCATTTCCGGCAACGGCCACCGGTGGATTATTCACCGGCGCTGCGGTTACTGTAATGCTCACAGTGGCATTGCTGGTAGCGCCATCGTTATCAGTGACTGTCAGCCGGAACGTATAAGTTCCCGCCTGCAGGTTGGTGACATTTGTTTTGGCTGCGTTAGCGGCGGAAAGATTTCCTCCCGCAGGACCGGCAGTTTTTTCCCATAGCCAGGTAACGATTTGTCCGTCGGCATCTGTGGAGGCGCTGCCATCCAGGGCTGCGCTGCTTACCGGTAACTGGATCTGTATATCATTCCCTGCAACGGCCACCGGTGGATTATTCACCGGCGCTGCGGTTACTGTAATGTTCACAGTGGCATTGCTGGTAGCGCCATCGTTATCGGTGACTGTCAGCCGGAACGTATAAGTTCCCGCCTGCAGGTTGGTGACATTTGTTTTTGCAGCGTTGGTAGCTGAAAGATTTCCTCCCACAGGGCCAGCGGTTTTCTCCCATAGCCAGGTAACGATTTGCCCGTCGGCATCTGTGGAGGCGCTGCCATCCAGGGCTGCGCTGCTTACCGGTAACTGGATAGCTATGTCATTGCCCGCATCTGCTACCGGCGACAGATTGGGCGCTGCTGCCAGTACCAGGATGGTTACGGTGGCTGTGGCAGTGGCGTTATTATTATCAGTAACCGTTAACTGGTAGGTATAGGTACCGGCAGACAGGTTGCTCACCGTTGTTTTGGATGCGCCGGCGCTTGCCAGGTCTCCGCCAGCCGGGCCGGTGGTTTTCTGCCATGACCAGTTCACGATTTGTCCGTCGCTGTCAGTGGAACTACTGCCGTCGAGCGCACTCGTGTTTACCGGCAACTGGATCTGTATATTTTTCCCGGCATAAGCTACTGGTGGTTTATTAGCAGCAGCGGTTACGGTAACATTTACGGTGGCCGTATCCTTTGCACCGGTGTTGTCTGTGATAATGAGACGGTAAGTGTAAGTACCCGCCAACAGGTTGGCTACATTTGTTTTGGCGGCATTGGCGGCGGAAAGATCGCCCCCGGCAGGACCGGCGGTTTTTGTCCAGGACCAGGTGGTTATTTGTCCGTCGGCATCCGCAGAGGCGCTGCCGTCCAGTGATGCACTGTTTACGGGCAACTGTACCTGGATATTACTTCCGGCATTGGCCACCGGCGGTTTATTAGCCGCGGCGGTTACGGTGACATTAACGGTGGCCGTATCCTTGGCGCCGGTGTTATCTGTGATGATGAGACGGTAAGTATAAGTGCCTGCCACCAGGTTGGCTACATTTGTTTTAGCGGCATTGGCAGCGGAAAGATCGCCCCCGGCAGGACCGGCGGTTTTCGTCCAGGCCCAGGTGGTTATTTGTCCGTCGGCATCCATAGAGGCGCTGCCGTCCAGTGATGCACTGTTTACGGGCAACTGTACCTGGATATTACTTCCGGCATTGGCCACCGGTGGCTTATTAGCAGCGGGTTTCACGGTAACCGTGATGCTGTCGCTATCTGTCAGCCCCTTATCGTCTGTGACGGTCAAAGCATATACATAGGTTCCCTGTGTAAGTCCCGTTACATTTGTTTTAATGACGTTCGGGCTCACAATGGTGCCGGCGGTGGGACCACTGATCTTCTTCCACGCATAGCTTTGAATGGTGCTGCCGCCTGAAGCGGCCGATGATGCGCCGTCCAGGGTTACATAATCTATTGGTAAGGTAATGGTAAGGTCACCACCTGCATTTGAAACGGGTGGTGAAGTGGTACCGGTTTTCAACTCAAAAGCACCCACATCGTATTTGCTCTGCTGTGGACGGGCGGTATTGTCGAAATCTGTTTTCAGGGAAAAGTCAGCCATATCCCTGCCGGTGTTTACCGCTGTTGAAGTAGATGTCAGCCGGTAGTTTTTCGCAGCTCCGTCCACAAATTTGGCGGAGGCCACATCTGTATAACAAAGATTGTTGCTGGCGGTCAGCTTAATAGGCTGGTCTCCTTTAATATACATTCCCTTTGAAGGATAATCGTAGGCTGTTCCTGTTTCCACCAGCAGGTTATTATACACCTGGTGCCCGATGGGTGTCTGGTAGGCAAATATCTTTATACCGTTCTTACCTGCATCTGTATTAACAATGGTATTATTGTAGATGATGGCAGCGGGAGGAGGAAAAACATCCAGAGTGGTGTTTTCCGGAATCTTATCTGCCACGTTGATTCCTTCATAAAAAATATCAGAGATCACATTGTTATATATTTCGCTTACGCCCGAACCGAAAACCGTAACACCTGGCATATAGCCAGTGGTGATGGTGTTATTATAAACTTTCAGGGCGGAACCGGAACCAATCAGGATTCCGTAACCATGTGCAGAGTTCTTTGAAGTGGCATAATTTACCAACCGGTTATTGAATACGCGGTTGTCACCATTCTTGGCCATGGAGATCTGTAATCCGTCGCTGCCAATATTTTCCAGGTCATTGTCGTATACCCAGAGGTTTTCAATCCAGTGCGACTTCATATCAACGCAGGTACCTTCTGTCCAGTAGTAATGCGTGTTACCGATATAAAAACCTTCACCGGTCGAGTTGCGGCATTTTAATGTGATGGAGTTTCACATTCTTCATTACAAAGTTGCCTTCGAGGTATTGAGGCTGCGCACAGGTTTGCAGGGTTTTTGCCTGTAACAGGATGTTACCATCGTGGATATAGACATTATGCACATCAAAATCGGAGGCGCCCATACCCAGTGTAAGACCGAATATTTTAAGGCCTGTTATATTTGTACCATTCAGGTCAAATCCAAATTCATAATTTTTATCTCCGCTCCCGCTTATCTCTACAAACCGGCAGGTTGGCGCATTGAATACGGCTGCAGTTCCCTGGTTCTTTACGCCCAGCTTTACCTGTCCGCCACAGTTGATGATAACAATAGGTTTCGCTGCAGTTCCCGTCAGGTTGCCGAGATGCAGGTATTCATATTCTCCGGCCGGAATACATAATGTGTCACCGGGATTTACGTTAAATGTTTTCATTGCGTCCGGATAATAAATTTCTGCACGTCCGTTGGCGGTGTTGCTCATTGGTACAACAATACGTTTCCCTCCTGTAACGGGTGGCGGCGTGGTGGGTACTGTTCCACCCTGCGTATACTGCAGCATCCACTCATACATATTTTTGCCATCTTCCTTTGTGGCGGGATCGTAAGCCCTGGTCCACGCATCGTGGGAAGCGACGCTGTAAATAGAAAGTTTTGCCAGCGGATTGGGGGCCGGCACGGTGGCATTAATATATTTTACCCAGTTTTTTGAATAGTCGGAAGGCACTGTTGGATCAGCGTCGTTATGAAAAGCCCATACCGGTGTATTATTTGAAGCCACTACCGCAGCATAGGCGGTGGTGGGTGGATACATGCCGCAAACAACAGCTGCTGCTGCAAAAGCCTTGGCCTTGGTTTTATCTTCACAGAGCGTGCCCCACGTTAGTCCACCTCCCATGCTCAGGCCTGTGATATAAATGCGGGAAGGATCGATATCATATTTTGTAAGAAGATAATTTTTAAACAGCGTCACATCTCCGGAACCCGGCCAGGTGTTAAACTGGGGGGATATCACTATAAATGAAAAAGTTTGATTGTTTACGGTGAAGGTGGTGGGAAATTTCCCATCGTTGATTACCCGTGGGAGACCATTTCTGAGTACTGCAGATAACGGAGAGCCATAGCTGGCCAGTTCTCCGTTGCCATGAAAGAAAATAATCAGGGGATATTTCTTTCCACTCCCGGGTGTATAGCCGGCGGGAAGATATTCATAGAAGCCTTTGATATTGGACATCGTAGGATCACTAAACGAACGCGCTGTCTGAACCTGGCTGAAAACAGGGACCGACCCAAAACAGGATATTAATAATATAACAGCGCCTAGCCTATAAATACCGCGGCAAAAAAATTGCCTTAGCAATAGCAGATGGTTTATCATATAAATATATGGCTTGTGCAATTGGTTTTTAAAAGTCTATCCTCATAGTCAATACTTAAAAGTTCCCGGAAAAAGGGGTTTTTATTATTGCAAAGAAAGCTTTTTTTTAATTCACATAATGAAAAAAATTAACATATATCATTACAATAAATAAAGTATAAATATTTTATATCTATATTTATTTGTTTATTTTCAATCTATCTCTCCTTGCGATGCTATTTATTCTAAATAAAAAAACTACCTTTGTTATTCTGAGCATCGAATATTCCTCTTTTTTTTAGCCTCATCCTGTAAAAGACCATTGTTTTTCATACAATTTGAATGTAATTAATGGTTCATGGCATTTAAACTTTTAGCTGTTGTTCGTAACAGGCATTTCCATTCCCTTCTAGGAAACGTCATAATGGCTTTTTTCAACGTACTTTCCTTTGCATTACTGGTGAGGATGCTTTCCCTGAGCGCCTTTGGTGAATGGGTGTTATTTCTGGCCACTTACAATATCCTGGATCAGATACGCACCGCCATGCTGCAATCCGGCATTATTAAGTTCAGCGCAGGAACAGACATTGCTGTTACCAGGCAGGTTACCGGGGCTGCCTGGTACATTTCCCTGGTACTCACTATCTCTTTTATCCTGCTGTCCTTCCTGGTATACGCTGTTGCTTATCCCTATTTCAGCGCCACCTGGCACTTCTTCCTGGGATGGCTCGGAGTCATGACTTTATTTTCACTGCCTTTTAACTTTGCCACCTGGGTATTACAGGCTGCGCACAGGTTTGATAAAATTGTACAGATACGTATGCTGCAAAACGGGTCCTTCCTGGTTTTACTCGGCGGCCTGTTCCTGATGAAACAGGTAACACTTCACAACGTATTGTATACCTATTCATTATCGCTGCTGATCACCAGCATTTATTGCATGATATTCCGGTGGACAGCTTTAACAACGATGGCTGCCAGAACGAAAGTCCAGGTAAAAGAACTGTACCATTACGGGCGGCTGATAGTAGGCAGTATGGTTTCTTCTGCTTTTCTGAATTATTCCGATAACCTGGTACTCAGAACAATGCTCAATCCTGCGGCCGTAGCGGTTTACAGTATTCCCCAGAAATTCATGGAGGTAATTGAAATTATATTGAGAAGTTTTGTAGCCACCTCACAGCCCACTATTTCTGCCGCTGCCAACCGGAACGACTGGAAAGAAGTATCCCGTGCCTTTTGCAGGTATACCGGTACGGTTACCATTCTCATTCTTCCTTTTGTGGTAGGATTGCTGCTCTTTACCAAACCCCTGATCCTTTTGCTGGCCGCCAAAGCCTATTTGCCGGCCACAGATATTGTACGGATATTCCTGTTCTCGGCTATCCTCTATCCTATCGACCGCTTTATTGGGGTTACACTGGATATGATCAACAAACCGCTGATCAACTTCTACAAAAATCTCATTAAACTGATCCTGAATATTGTGCTGGATATCACGCTGGTATTGCTTTTTGCAGATATCCGTGCGGTGGCTGTTGCTTCTTCCCTGAACCTTTTATTTGCGGTCATCTTCGGATATATTTTCCTGCGGCGTTATCTTCCCGCAGTGAACCTGAAAAGTATATGGCACTACGGCTGGTTTGAATGCAAAATATTATTGTCAAAAATAAAACTGTTCCGTTTACAGTATAAATAATCTTCAGTTTATGAAACTCGCTTTTATTATACTGAGTCATAAAAACCCGGCGCAACTATGCCGGTTGCTGAACAGGCTGCAACACCCTGCCATTGATTGTTATATACACCTCGATGCCAAATCTGATATCAATGACTGGCAGGAGGCGATGAATATGCCGCAGGTATACTTTATTGAAAAACGGGTAAATGTTACCTGGGCGGGATATGGAACCATACAGGCAGCATTGAACGGAATCGAATTTATTGCCGGCTCAGGCAGTCAATATGGCTTTATTCATCTCATCAGTGCACAGGATTATCCGCTTACGGATATGAATATGTTCTATGATTTTTTCAGCAACCGCGCAGGACAACAATTCCTGGATCTGCTACCTGCGGATGAACTGAAAAAGATGATGCCCAAAATTACCTCCTATCATTTTGAAGATCTCCGCCTGCCGGGGAAATACAGGATCACGGCATGGATCAATAAAATATTGCCCCACAGGCGTCACCCCCTGAACCTGGAAGTGTATGGAGGATCGCTCTGGTGGAGCCTCACACAGGAATGTGCCACCTGGTGCCTGCGGTATATCCAGGATCACCCGGAGATTGAGCGTTTTTACAAATATACCTGGGGAGGGGATGAATTCATTTTCCAAACCATTATTATGAACGGGCCCTTTAAGAACAGCGTACAAAATAACTACCAGCGGTATATAGACTGGTCCGAAGGACATGCGCATCCCAAAACGTTTACCATGAGCGACCTTTCTGCTATACTACGGTCGGGTAAATTACTGGCCCGTAAATTTGATATGGATAAAACGCCGGAACTACTGGATAAAATAGATGCGGCGGCCAACCGCCTGTAAAAAGAGAAGGCCGATCACCGTGATCAGCCTTTCTCTATTTGTACCAACATTCAAAAATCAACCGGCACTTTTTCTCCATAAGGTGTTAAAGCCACCGGTAAAATTGTACGGCAATATTTCTGCTACCTGGCAATCGAGTGTTTGCAGGAATTTAAGGCGCTTTGTCAACAGGGAAAAAGGAAATACATCTTCCACAAAATTCGTTTTCGCAAACCTTACAATTTTGAAATCACTCGCCTGCGCCAGATCCTGTAAGTCTTTACGCGTAAAGAACTGCACGTGATCCAGGTTATCTGCCTGGGATTGTGCAGTGGTACCTTTAAACCCTAGTGCACTTTTTACTTTATTAATGTTCTTCCACAAAACGGGGTTATTGCGCGCTTTGAGCATGGGTCTTGTTACACACAATTCCCTGGGGCCATTACCATTGGGAACCGTTACAACCAATAATCCATCGTCTTTCAGTGATGCGTGGATGGTGTTCAGCAGCAGCCCCGGGTGATCCAGGTGCTCCAGTACTTCGCTGCATATTACGGCATCATACGTTTCGCCCTGGGCAGTTAGCGCTTCCGCGCTGATGGCTGCAAACTTCACATTAGGATAAGTGTTGCGCTGTTGGGCAACGGCAATGGTTTTCTCGCTGATATCTATCCCCAGCACTTCATAGCCAAACTGTCCGAGATGCCGGCTGATAACGCCATTACCACATCCTACATCCAATACACGTCCCCCATCCGGAATGTTGCTTTTCAGACTATCCGTTATAAAGTTGAGTCTTTTTATATCGGTGATCCGATCATATTCGTAGGTGATTACGGTGTTTGTCATATTGAAATTGATAAAATGTTATTATTTACAAAGCTGTTGATATACAGCCGCAATTTTTTCTGTCATGCCGGCCACATTGAAATTCGCCGCAATGGCCGCTTTAGCATTACTTTGCAATGTAGCCCTCAGGGTATTATCCTTTGCCACCCTCACAATGGCCTCAGCCAATGCCGCGGGATTAGCTGATGGCACCAGCAGTCCGTTCTCTCCGTCTTTCACCGCTTCTTTGGTACCGTCAACATCGCTGGCAATAACGGCTTTCCCCATTGCCATGGCCTCTAATACGCCGATAGGAAAGCCTTCCCATAAAGAGGGCAGGCAGTAAATATCCGCTGCATGCAGCACTGCGGGTACATCCTGGCGGAAGCCGGCGAAAGTTACCTGCTTTTCCACGCCTGCTTCCGCAGCGGCGCTTACCGCAGCATCCATCAGTTCTCCATCTCCTATCATCAGCAAATGCAGCTGCGGCACTTGTTGCAGCGCTCCCGCAAAACCCCTGATCATACATACCGGGTCTTTTTGATAGGTCATGCGCGCTATAAAACAAACCAGGAGTTTATCTTCCGGTATGCCATATTCCACGCGCAAGTCCGGGTAAGACTGATCGGGATTAAACTTCTGCAGGTTCACCCCATTTCGAACCACAATACCGGTAAAATCTTTAAATGCTTTGACACCGGTTTGCCGGTTGGATTCCGACACACAGATATTCACCTGAGTTTTACCGGTAATAAACCTCTCAGCTGCAATACGCAGACGTTTGGCCAGTGGATGCAGTCCGTCATGAAAAGACCAGCCATGAATGGTATATACCACCGGTAAACCCAGGCGGCGTGCGGCCCACAACACATTTGTGTTTGCGCGGGTACCATGCACATGCACAATATCTATCCGCTGGTCCTGCATGAATTTTTTTACTTTTTTCCAGACGCTGATATCAAATGCTTTCTCACTTTCGATTACAAAGACGGGAATATCCATTTTCTGTAAAGCCGTTATCATAGGGCCTTCTGTGAAAGAAAGCACGATGGGATCAAACGCGGATTTATCCAGCGAGGCTACCAGGTCCAGTACATGACTCTCTCCCCCGCCAATTTTACCCTGGCGGATGGTTTCAAGTACCCGTGTTTTACCATTTGTTTTGCCCATACTATAACTTTTCTATCCAGCGACTATACCACAACTGGAAAACCAGCATATTCCATAACTTCTGGTGACTCACCTTTCCTCCGGACAAATAAGTTTCCAACAGCTGCTCCACATGAGGCACATTGAAAAGCCCTGATTTTGCGAGGCGCTCACCTGACAGATAATACTGCATCTGTTCTTTCAGCTCGTCCTTAAACCATTCCTGCAAAGGAGCAATGAAAGGTCTTTTCGGACGTTCCATCAGGGTTTTGGGAATGTATTTATGTACAATGGTTTTCAATATATATTTATTGATACCATCCTTTACTTTAAGACCAGCAGGCACTTTTGCAAGGAACTCCACCAAACGGTGATCCAGCATAGGTTCCCGTCCCTCAATGCTCACCGACATCGTGGCCCTGTCCACCTTTACCAGGTTGTTATCTACCAGGAAAGTTTTATAGTCCACTGCCAGCAACCTGTTCAGGGGATCATTCATATTATCCAGCTCCCCGTTCATATCGAAGTTGGTTTTATAACCATCTGCTGGTACGGCGGTATAATAATTAACTTCATTTTCTGTCAGGTACTGGCTGATATATTTTAGGGCGTGCTGCGGTTTACCGCTGGCCCATATCAGTTTCATTTTTTCGTACCGGGACGCGAAGTTATATTGCTTGTTAAAGTAAGGGATAATTTCCGGCGATACCACAGACATGGCGGCGCTAAGCGTGCGCTGTAAGGGCTTTGGGAAACTCCCGGTATAGCGGAGCGACTGGTTAAACTTGTTATACCCCGCAAATACTTCGTCGCCTCCATCAGCAGAGAGGACCACTTTTACTTCTTTACTGGCAAACCTGCTGACCAACGTAGTGGGTACGGTGGAATTATCTGCAAATGGTTCATCATATATTTCCGGTAAGTGATGCAACACGTCTTTCGCATCGTTGGCTCCTACTATCCATTCGTAGTGCTCGGTGCCCAGGTGCATCGCTATTTTCTTCGCTTCTTTTGATTCGTCCCACTGCGGCTCCTTATACCCAATGGTGAAGGTTTTGATGCGGCTGGAAGTATTGGACTGCAGCAGTGCCGCAACGCTGGCACTATCGTATCCCCCGCTTAAGAAAACGCCCACCGGCACATCAGATACCATGCGGTAACTGTAAGCGCTATGCATCAGTTCCTCTGTATGCTTGATGACATCATGCTCAGATAATCCTGTAAGCGGCTGACGGTAGGCATCCAGTACATTCCAGTATTGGACTTCCCGGATAGCAGCGTCGCGGAGCGATAATTTAAGGAGATGCCCCGGTTTCAGCTTATGGGTATTCTTGTAAATAGTGTACGGCGCCGGAATGTAGCTGTATTGGAGGAACAGGGACAAGCTCTTCTCATCAATCTCTTTCCGGAAAGCCGGATGTTCACAAATCCCTTTTAACTCGGATGCAAAAAGCAAGGTGCGATCATGCCAGTAGTAGTATAAAGGCTTAACCCCGGCGCGATCGCGGAACAGCGTTACTTCCTCTGCGGTGCGGTCATAAATAACAAAGGCAAACATACCGATGCATTTATCCAGGATCTTTTCACCCCATTGCGCATAGCCTTTCAGCAAGACTTCAGTATCAGCACCGGAATGGAAGTGGTGACCCAGTTTTTCCAGCTCCGTGCGGATTTCTTTAAAGTTATATACCTCTCCATTGAAAATAATGGAATATTGTTCGTAGTGCATTGGCTGGTGGCCGGACTTCGAAAGATCCAGGATGGATAAACGCCGCTGACCGAGGCCAACAGATGCCTGTGGATGTTCGTACACTTCATATCCGGCGTCATTCGGGCCGCGGTGCGCCATCACATCTGTCATGCTACGCAGGATGTCTGCGTCTGATTTTTGGGTAAAATCAATAAACCCTGCTATGCCACACATATGTTATCTGGTTTAGGGTGTTTAAGATTCCAGAAAATTCCCTTCCAGAATGCATTCATATGAACTGATTCCCTTTTTAGTAAAAACTGAAGGGTATTTTTGGGAATGGTAAGAAAAGTAAAATACAGCATGAAAAACATTCTGGCTGGAAGCTTTACATTCCGGCGCATGAATAATATCCGGTTACGTGTAATATAATACGTTTTCAGCGGGCTGTTTTTTCCGGTGGTCATGGACTCCTTGTGATAGATCAGCGATTTGTACTGGTAGTATATTTTATATCCCTGGCGTTTGAATTGTTCGCACCAATCGAATTCTTCATAATACAGGAAATATACTTCCGGCATCAGGCCTACCTTTGCAAGGGCCCGGGCAGATACCATCATGGCGCCTCCGTGGGCGTAATGTGTTTCTGATACTGCATCGTACTGGCCTTTATCCTCTTCACGGCAACCAATCATACTGTTCCTTCCCGTGAGTGTATCCACTGCTTTGTACCCGGCATATTCTATGGTTCCTTTCTGAAAAAAGTAATGGAACTTGGGGCTTACCACACCGGCATCCGGATGTTTGCCAAATACTTCCAGTAAGCCTTCTATCAATCCTTCGGTAAATTCTGTATCATTATTTACCAGGAAAAGATATTCACCGGTAGCAGCTTTGATACCGAGATTATTTCCTCCTGCAAAACCCAGGTTACTTTTACTTTCAATTACGATGGCAGACGGGTACTCATTTTTTATCACCGCAACCGGGTTTTCTGCAGAGGCGTTATCCACTACAATAATCTCCAGGTTGGGGTAGCTGATCCTGTTAAGGGAGGCCATGAGTTCCGCGGTTACCTTGGCATTGTTATAATTAACAGTTATAATGGATACCAGCGGATAATATGTTTTACTTTCTGGCTGCATCTAATAAAGGATTGTCAATACCTGTTTGGGTATGAGTAGTATGTATAAAAGTTTTATCTGCACCTTTCAGGCGGAATAACAATAATATCATGATGCCGATAGCACGTGGTAACGTAACCACCGCAGTGAAAAGATATTTTGTAAAAAATTTCCCCGGGATAGGCAGCAGCAAACTCACTATATTCAATATAAACAATGCGATCCACCAGTAAACTGAAACCGGTACAAAGCGCTCCAGCAGCAATGAAAGCGCGGTACAAACCGTTAAGGCTGCCAGCAGCAGCATCCGCGGCAACAACGCATTCTGGCACACCGCAAGATTGAAATAATTGATGTCACCTTTGAATAAAGCCGACCATCCTTTACTCCAGAATGTGCGCAGGTATACCAGCTGACTGGACATCCAGCGTTTCCGCTGATTTTCAAATACGGCTGCATGCGTAATCTTTTCATCATACACATAGGCGTCTTCCAGGTATAAAATGCTGTGTCCTTTTGAGATCACCAGCAGTTGCAGCACCTTGTCAAACCCGCCGGTGGCCTGTATTTCACTAAGGATCTGTTTGATGAGCGGGTAGTGAAAGGCCATGCCTGAACCAATTACCGAAGAGGACAATCCAAGCGCATTGGCGCCTTTGCGGTAAAGGTGATTGGCGATGATTTCATTGGCTGCATCTAGGATAGCGAAAGGCGTGTTAAGGTTTTTGGCTACTCTTTGTCCCTGGATAGCGTGGTGCCCCTGCTGATAAGCGTGATTGATCTTCAAAAGAAAATCTGCTTCCAGCATATTATCTGCATCGCAGATAAGGGCCAGGTCAAAATTGTCTCCCAACCTTTCAAAAGCGGTATTCAGCGATTTAGCTTTGGTACTTTTATCAAACTTAACGGCCATTACATTTATGCCTGTTGCTGCCAGCTCTGCCATGGTCCGTGACTGCAAAGAGTCTGCGATGACTACCACTTCAAAATGCTTTGACGGGTAACGCAGGCGGTTATAACTGTTTACAGTAGATAAAATAATACTGTCTTCTTTATATGCCGGGATGAGAATGGCAATCCTCGCGTAATCAACAGTTTCCTCGTATGCAATCTTCTTTTTCCGGCTCAAACGGCCGGCTATGGCTAACAACAGATTGTACAATACACAACCGGCCAGGTAAACAAACAGTATTACTTCAATAATCGTTATCATTATACATTATCTTTTTGAACAAGCGCGAACGGCGTACTGGCCATCAGCCACATATCATACCTGAGTGAGCGTTTATGGGCATAATTGATATCCAGGTCAATCCGTTCTTTTACGGACATATCCTTCTTTCCGCGTTTACTAACCTGCCACAAACCCGTGATACCAGCCGGAGCGAGGAATCTTTCCACCCATTCGTCTGTAGTAAGTGTGGTAGCTTCATATAAAGGTAAAGGGCGGTTACCTACCAGCGACATATCTCCCTTCAGTACATTCAGCAGCTGAGGAATCTCATCTAAACTGGTATTGCGCAGGAAGCTGCCGAGTTTGGTTACCCGCGGATCATTGGATACTTTTATAAAAACCGGTCCGTCTGTCTGCCCGTCGTACTGGTTGAGGTGCTTAATTTTATCCAGTTGCTTGTCCGCATCAGGTACCATTGTACGGAATTTGTAGAATTTGAAGACGCGGTAATTTCTTCCAGCGCGCTTGGCGGCGTAGAACACCGGACCTTTGGATTCCATCCTGATCAATACGGCAATCGTCAGCAATACAGGACTCAGCAATATTAAGCCGCTGCCGGCCAGTGTTACGTCGAGCGTACGTTTCAGGAAATTGCTGTAAAATTTGCGGCTGTATAGCCGGGTACGGAGACTGCTACTTTTATATACCGGGAAGGTGCGCATGCGTTTAAACTTGCTCACGATGGCAATTTTGTTACCCAGCATATGCCATGCCTCCATTGTGATGATGTCATCAATAAATGAATGCCTGGTCACCAGCGATTTCATTTCATCAAATCCTTTTTCTGTGTATACGAAAAAAGGAATGGAGCAAAGAAACTGGTGTGTTTTAAAATAGCTGTCCCATTCAGAAAGGGCCGATTCATAGGCACTGTCGAAGCGGTAAATAATTGCCGCAGGCACTTTCTTAAAAACGTGCTGCAACTGACTGATCACTTTTTGCGCATCTTCTACGTTCTCGGTCACTATGCATCTGAACTGATCGTTTTCTGTCAGCATTCCCTTATGCGGGGCGCCAACAAAAAGCAAAATACTTTCAGCGTCCGGCATTTTGGTAAACAGGGAGCTTTTACCGGTATCTACTCCTCTGATGCTTTCTACCTGCAGTAAATTTTGAGTAAAGGTATCCATCGGTTAAAAATTAGTAGTGTATTCGTAGGTGACAATATCATTTATTATACAGCAGCAGCACTTAATTGTTTCTCAAGTATATAATCCACTTTATTTAACAATTGCATCGGGTCGAAAGGCTTTTGCAGCACTTCTCTCACACTATTATATTTTGTTGAAAGATCATTCATTTTATCGGCATAGAATCCCGAAAGTACCACTACCGGCGTATCCTGGTAGAGATAGCTGCCTGACAGATAATCCAGCAGTTCCCAGCCGTCGATATTCGGCATCTGCAGGTCGGTGATGATAAGATCCGCTTTGTTTCCTTTCAGCAGCCAGGTGATTGCCACCAGTCCATCCTGTGCGGAAACTACCGAATATTCTTTTCCTAAAACTGCCTCCAGCAAATAACGCATCGGCATACTATCGTCTATTACTAAAATTTTCTTTTTCATTTATACCTTCTTTACAAACAATTATTAAAACCGTTAATATGGGACGTGCAAATTATTTTGCAAACTCCCGAAGGCCTTTGATGGGATGTGGTCAATTATTAGTCAGGTAAATTACCTTCTGCGGTTTTAACATGGGGATATGAGAGAGGAAAGATGGTTTTTACATTTTTGCTGTTCGTTACCAGATCTGTTATCTGATGAACATGAAGCAAAAGTATTATTTTCAGGATATCATAGATACTTTTTTTGGTAAACGACTTAATTTGGAGGGTAAGTGTTGCAATTTTTACTGTAAACGGTCGGAATGATGTCAATAAAACGATATGAAACAACGATCTAATATAAAAATACAATTGCGTATGATCCAAATTATGATACTTTTGCACTGAAAACATACGTATCCCCATAAATGTATTGTCCTCTATGTCAATTTTGTCTGTGATTTTCTGGTTGAGCATTTTTATAGTATGCTATAGTTACATAGGATATGGTTTGTTGCTTTATCTTGTAATCCGCGTCAAACGGCTATTACAGGGCAAAAAAGCTGATGCGGCCGCACCTTTTGTACCCGATGTTACTTTCCTGGTAGCTGCTTATAACGAAGAAGATTTTATTGCAGAAAAGATAGCAAACAGCCTCGCAATGAATTACCCTGCGGGGAAAATACAGTTCATTTTTGTGACGGATGGATCTTCCGACAACACCAATGAGATCATTTCGCAGCATCCCCGGATCACCTTATTATATGATCCGCAGCGCAAAGGAAAAATGGCCGCGGTAAACCGGGCCATGGCAATGGTTACCACTCCCTTTGTAGTATTGTCTGATGCCAATACCCTGCTGAATCCTGCCGCCGTATCCCTGCTTATGCAGCACTTTGCAGATGACCAGGTGGGCGTGGTGGCCGGCGAAAAGAAAGTAATGGCTACTACCGGCGGTGCAGAAGCCCAGGGCGAGGGCATGTACTGGAAATATGAATCGTTACTGAAAAAATGGGATGCAGAGCTGTATAGTGTAATGGGTGCTGCCGGAGAACTGATAGCGATCCGTACTGCGCTTTATGAGCAGCCCCAGGAAGATACCATACTGGACGACTTCATGATTTCATTTAAAATAAACATGAAAGGTTACCGGGTAATGTATGAACCTGCCGCCTACGCCATGGAAACCTCTTCTGCTTCCCTCCAGGAAGAGTATAAGCGTAAAGTAAGGATCAGCGCAGGCGGATTTCAGTCGATGGGCCGGCTGCTCCCGCTGCTGAATCCTTTCAGGTATCCTAAAATTACTTGGCAGTATATCTCCCACCGGGTGCTGCGCTGGACGCTTGCGCCCTTGTCCCTGCTACTGGCCCTGGTTGCCAATATTCTTCTTATCGTGTTCAATGGTGGCCCTGTATATATAATTGCCGGTGTATTACAGCTGCTTTTCTATATGGCCGCATTTACCGGTTACGTACTTGCCCAAAAGCAGATCAAAGCGAAATACTTCTATATCCCTTTTTACTTTGTGTTTATGAACGTAGCCGTTTACATCGGTTGCATACGCTTCTTCAGGAAGCGGCAATCTGCTGTTTGGGAACGGGCACAACGGAGTATTGCCGTTCAATAATGGAGTGCCGGTTTATTTCACCCGATAAAAATTTGCGTTTACCAGCAAAAAAACGCCGTTTGCAAAAAAATTCCTTATATATAGATACAGTTATTTACTTTAGCGGTGAATATAAAAACCAATTGTAGAATCATTTTTTGTCACAAATGAGCTGAGAATACAAATGCACCATCAGTGAATTGATGATTTACCTACAGCCATTTTTCTAAGACCTCATCCTTCGATAAAGCCACGTCACCTTTGGATAAATATCCGGAGTGTATTTAATTTTTACCATCTCCTTTGAACTGCAAGTATATCCGGCTTTCCGGATCAGTGCTTGTTATACTTTTTTTTTCTGCAGTTAAAGCCGAATGACTGCCAGATAACATAACATATAACATACTTCCATGAATCGAACTTTACACCGCATGCTCCTTTTAATGCTCTTGGGTCTCTGCTATCTATCAGCAGTGAAGGCACAAACAGCATTAAACCCCAGTGATCCCGTTATCACTTACAATCCTGCCAATCCCCCAGCGGATCCACAGTATGATAAGATCACCAAATGGGTGAGAACAGTCAGGATGAGCTATAACACGGATTCTTATAAATGCTACATTTATAAGAACATGGCGTTTCGCCTGAAATTCCCCAAAACATACGCTCCTGGCGTGAATGATGGAAAAAAATATCCCATCTATCTGTTCTTTCATGGTGTAGGTGAAAAAGGCACCATCTACGATAACGAATTCCATTTATTATGGGGAGGCCAGACATGGGCCAACCGCGTTGATAATGGTCAGTTCGACGGCTACTTAATATATCCTCAAAGCCAGGGTGGCTATTGGGGCCCCAACGACTACGATAACCTGAAAGAAGTAATCGATTCCATTGTTACCAGTGCGAAAGGCGATCCCGATCGCCTGATCGTAAATGGATTGTCCGGTGGCGGATGGGGCACATGGGAATTCACCATGCGCTATCCCCAGTTAACGGCAGCTTCGTTGCCAATGAGTGCGATGGCCATAGACTACGGCAATCATATTGATACCTACAAATTTACGCCGATGTGGCTTTTCCAGGGTGGCCTGGATGGCAACCCGGCTCCTTATACTACCAACCAGGTGGTGGCATTGATTAATGCCGCCGGTGCTAATTTTAAACTTACTACTTATCCCAACGATGAACACAATACCTGGAACGATGCATGGAATGAAGCAGATTTTGTTCCCTTCATGCTGAGAGCCAACAGGCTGAATCCTTATCCATTATATGGTTCATCCACTTTTTGTCCTGGTCAGACTATTACCATAGGTATAGCGCCGGGATTTTCGCAGTATGAATGGCAGAAAGATGGCGTCACTATATCTACCGGCACATCCAACTCAATCGTGGTTACCACTCCCGGTACCTATCGCGTAAGAGGACAACTCCCTACCGGCTGGACCGGCTGGTCAGTTACCCCGCTGGTGATCAGCTATAAACCTGCTTCTCCTGCGCAAACCATTACTACCTCCCCTGCCCTTGCCAGCAATGTGCTCCCGGCTACGGATGGCACTACCAGTCTTACCATGCAGGTACCGGCCGGTATGCTCAACTATGAATGGATACGTGCAGGCAGCGCTACCGTTCTCAGCACCACTAACACTTTAACTACTTCTACTCCCGGAGCATATGTAGTGCGGGTTACAGCACCCAACTATTGCATCGGTACTTACTCCGATACTTTCCGGATTATAAACAGCACTGGTGTAAACGGGCCTGATCCTATCAGCAGCCTGGCTATAAACAGTTTCACCAAAACACAGATCGTGCTGTCGTGGGTGGAAAATGCCACACCGGCCTACAACGAAAAGTACTTTGAAATATACCGCGCAACCCAGGCGGGTGGCCCATATATACTTGTTGGTAAAAACAATGCCAACGTAGTTACTTTTACTGATAACAATCTCATTCCAAATACCAGTTATTTCTATAAAGTACGTCCTGTAAACGACAATGCAGCCGGGCCTCTTTCTGCGGAAGTGAAAGGCACCACTGCGTCAGACAGCTCTGCTCCTTCTGCCCCTCCGTCTTTAACCCTCGGTAGCTACACCAATAACCAGGTAATACTAAACTGGTTGGCTGCTACAGATGATGCAGGTATCGCCGGCTATGATATCTATGCAAACAATGTGTTGGTAACCTCCGTAGGCAAAGTACTTACTGCAACCGTAACCGGTCTCGCAGATGGCACCTTGTACAACTTCTACGTGAAAGCAAAAGATGTGTCGGGAAGATCATCTACTCCAAGTAACCAGGTAACGGTGAGAACCAAAAAGGCAAATCTTAATTATAAATATTATACCGGTTCTTACAGCACATTGCCCAACTTCACCAATCTTACGCCTGCGCAAACAGGCAAGGCTTATGTGCCTGACCAGAGTATCGTACCAGCCGGTGTTTCCACCAACTACGCCGTAATGTGGACAGGTTATATCCGTATCCCTGTTACCGGTACCTATAAATTTGAAACGTATTCAGATGATGGCAGTAAGCTGTATTTTAATAAAACATATTCCAATTCTGCTACCGCTACCGTAAACAACGATGGCGCACATGCGGCGGCTTATGCAGCAGGCACTGTAATTATCAGTGCAGGTGTGTATCCTATCACGGTTACCTACTTCCAGGGTAGCGGCGGTTCTGCAATGGGCGTATACTGGACCAGTAGCGCGGCAGGCATTAATACCCGCACGCTGATACCAGCAGAGGCCTTTGTTGATACATCAGTAGTGAATGGTACCGCTCCTACCGCCCCAACCACCCTCGCAGTAGCTGTAAACAATTACAGTAAACTGAACCTGACATGGGCAGACAAGAGCAATAATGAAACAGGCTTTGAAATTTACAGGAGCACCAGCAGCGGCGGCACTTATACCATTGTGGCTACTGCAGCTGCCAACGCGGTAAGCTATACAGATACCGCACTGAATGCTTCCACTCCTTATTATTATAAGATACGGGCTATCGGCCTTTTTGGTGAATCTGCTTACACGTCGGTAGCCAATGCTACCACAGCAGCTAAACCATTACCACCGGCAGTACCCACCAACCTCGTTACACAGGCGCTTTCCACCCAGGTAGTGAAATTAACCTGGACTGATAACAGCACCATTGAAACAGGCTACGAAGTTCAGCGTTCCCTGGCAGACAGCCTGCACTTCAGCGTGCTGAAAAGCCTTGGTCCTGTGGCTTCCGGACAGGGAACGTTCAATGACTCTTCCCTCGTCGCCAATACAATTGTATACTATAAGGTAAGAGCTTTTGGTGAAGGTGGTTACTCCGCATTTACCAAAGCGGTAATCGCAAAATCACTGAACAATCCACCGGTGATAGCCGACATCAGCAGTCAGACGATCCGCTATGGTACTACCCAGAGCATACCGCTGTCAGCTACCGACCCGGATAATGATGTGATTACTTTTAGTCTTTATAACGCACCTGCATTCTTCTCCCTGCAGCAGAACGCTGGTACCACTTCCCTGATCCTGGCGCCAACAGCAGCGCAGCAGGGCACCTATAATGGTGTTGGAGTGATCGCCACAGATGCTAACGGAGGAAAGGACACCGCGTTGTTTAATATCATCGTAAATGATAACTATCCTCCGGTAATAGATTCTGTTGCAGGATGGAGCGTGGATGAAGGAACACAGAAAAACGTAAAGGTATCCCTGCATGATCTGAATCCGGGTAATACCTTTACCTGGACAGCACTCCAGATCCCGTCTTTCGCCACCATCACCAGTAATAATGATACCTGTGTCATCAACCTGCAACCAGGATTTGGTGCATCCGGTACTTATACTGTTAAGTTACAGGCAACCGACAACAAGGGAGGCATTGATGTGCGCAGCTTCCTGTTAACGGTGGTAGATAAGCCAACACCTAATTATAAGCTGCTCCTCAACTTCACATTGAACAGCCTGGCGCCGGCACCGTGGAATAACATTACCGGGGCTACCGCCAATCTGAAAGACGACAACGGAACAACCACCAGCGTTGGCCTGTCGTTCGATGAAACCTGGTGGGCTGCCGGCACAGAAGGTGCTACCACCGGCAACAATAGTGGTGTATATCCTGATGCTGTGATGAGCCAGTACCTCTACTTTGGTTCGCTTCCCGGCTTCTTTACAGGTACGCCGGCTATGCACGGACATCTCACCGGCCTGGAAACAAACAGGACTTATTCCATTAAGTTCTTCTCCAGCAGCAAATGGTGGGCGCCGCAGCCGGATAATGGCAGCACGCAGTACACTATTAATGGTGTAACCAAAGCCCTGAACGTTCAGAATAATACTACGAATACAGCAGTTTTCGAAAACCTGACAGCAGATGCTAATGGTGAAATTAAATTTACCCTCAGCGTTCCTGCAGGCGGACAGGTAGGTTACCTCAATGCGATGGAAATAAACGCGGGCGGAGCCGGCGATACTACCATCGTGGTAAATAAAGCCCCTGTAATTGCGGCTATTCCGAATAAAACGCTGGCAGCCGGAGATACCCTGCATGTACAGCTCCAGGGATCCGATCCTGAAAACGATGCCATTACGTACACCGGTTATAATCTCCCTGCTTTTGTTTCAGTAGTACAGTCACAAGGTAGTAATCCTTACCTCCTGGTGGCTCCTGCTACCAGCAATGCGGGCCAGTTTAATAACATCGGCGTAATTGGTACTGATACACATGGCAACAGCGACACCGTGGTATTTAACCTCACCGTAAATGCACCGGCAGGTGGAGATACCAGCGGATATAAACTGCTCCTCAGTATAAAACAAAACAGCACTGCACCGGCACCGTGGAATAATGTTACCGGAAAGGTGACCACCAACCTGAAAAACGACAAGGGTCAAACAACTGCATCGAGCCTGGTGTTTGATGAAACCTGGTGGGCTACCAACGGCGAAGGCGCTATTACCGGTAATAACAGTGGCGTATACCCGGATGCAGTGATCAACGACTTCCTCTACTTTGGCTCATTGCCGGGCTTCTTCACAGGGGCACCAAGCATGACCGGCCACATTACTGGCCTGGAAGCCGGTAAGAAGTTTACCGTTAGGTTCTTCTCCAGCAGTAAATGGTGGGCGCCGCAGCCGGACAATGGCAGCACGAAGTTCACTGTCAACGGCGTTAGCCAGACACTGTATGTACAAAACAATTCTGCGAGCGTGGTGAGCTTCACAAACCTCAGCCCCGACGCAAATGGTGAAATAGTATTTACGCTGAGTATTCCTGCAGGCGGACAGGTAGGTTACCTGAATGCGATCGAAGTGGTTGCAGGTACTTCCTCAGCACCGGAAGTCAATCACGCACCGGTAATAACAGATATTACCAACCAGAGTCTGGAGGCAGGTTCCAGTCTGAATGTTCCAGTAACGGTAGCGGACGCGGACAACAACCCGATTACGTATAGCACCGTCAACCTGCCTTCTTTTGTTACCCTGGTACAATCAGGTGGTAGTGTATCCCTTTCTGTAGCGCCAACTATCAGCGATGCAGGTACTTACAATAATGTAAAAGTTATTGTGAAGGATACATACGGCGCTGCCGACACCACTACATTCAATATCACGGTAACCCAGGCGCCTAACACCAGTGGCAGCTACAAACTGTTACTGAACTTCAAGCTCAATAATACGGTACCGGCGCCGTGGAATAACATTACAGGCGCTACGTCCAACCTGAAGAATGATCAGGGACAAACCACTTCCGTAGGATTAAGATTTGACGAAACATGGTGGGCTGCCGGCGTTGAAGGAGCTACCACCGGTAATAACAGCGGTGTGTACCCGGATGCGGTACTGGCTGAATACCTGTACTTCGGTTCATTATCCGGCTTCTTTACAGGCGCACCGGTTATGCACGGTCACCTTACCGGGTTAAGCGCCAATACCACTTATACCATCAAGTTCCTGTCCAACAGTAAATGGTGGGCGCCGCAGCCTGATAACGGCAGCACCCAGTTCACCATCAATGGTGTAAGCAAAACATTGAATGCGCAAAACAATACCAGCACCACAGCAGATTTCGCGAACCTTACAGCAGACGCTAACGGTGAAATTGCGTTTACGCTCAGTATCCCTCCGGGCGGTCAGGTAGGCTATCTCAATGCAATGGAAATTGTTGCGACCACCAACATTCAGAACCTGGGCAATAATACGCAGCTGATGGGAACGGGTAATTCAATGATCACCACCACAAATACTGCAAAAAGCAGTATGCTGGTGAACGTTTATCCAAACCCTTATATAGATAACCTGGCCATTGATATGACACTGCAGAAAACAGCACCTGTAATGCTCATTGAAATCAATGACCTGAGTGGTAAGCGCCTTTACAGCGAAACCAGGAAAGAGGTACCACAGGGTAAAAACCTGATAAGGATCAATACACAGCGTACAGTGACACTGCCGGGTGTATATATCCTGAGGATCACTTCTTCTACCGGTGAAACAAAGAGCGTTAAACTTATCAGGCAGAACTGAGTTGTAACTGAATGATTACTATAAAAGTAAAACCGTTCCGGGCAATGTTCCGGAACGGTTTTTTTTATAAAATAATCGCTTTACCCGCCAAACTTCAGCGGTTACCAACTAATTTTTATGTTTCGCTTAAAAATAAAGTGTGTTTTAATATAATCTTTTACCTTTGAGCCATAACCGGATATACCAGGATAGCTTTGCTCCCCGGATATCTCCCCATTAACCTCATCCTCAGCCAAAAACCTGATATATTGTAGGGCTTCTTGCCTGACATTATCATCTTATTTTTTACCATCTCCTCTGACATACCAGTTACCACGCCGGGACAAGGCCGATGTACGTGTATTTACGTATACCTACCCCTGCGTATCAATTAAAGCTTAAAGGAAAAATTCTATATGGACATTGTGTATTTTATAAAGGCATTGCTTAAAAAGAAATGGTGGATCCTGTTCAGCACCATTGCCGCTGTTGCAGCTGCATTTGCCTTTACCATCGGCAAACCCAAACTTTATGCCTCTACCGCCCAGATGGCGACAGGTTTTACAACGAATGAACAAATCAAACTGCGGGACGAAAATCTGAACCTCTTTGAAGCAGATGTTAAATTCGATAACGTTATCGAAACCATGAATTCCCCGCTGGTGATCGGATTACTGGCCTGTGACCTCATGGTGCACGATCTCACCTCCACTAAACCTTTCAGACATCTTTCAGAAAAAGATCTGAAAGATCCTCATTATACCAGTGCCAACAAGGAAGAAATTGTGCGCATCTGCCGTCAGAAAATTGATTCGCTGCAGATACTTTCTTCTTCCCAGCCGGAAGAAAGAAAAATACTGGAGTTCATGAAGATTTACCGGTACGACTTTGAGTCTATCCGTAAAATGCTGTATGCCGCACGTCTTTCCCGTACAGATTATATCAACATCATCTGTTATTCAGATAATCCTGAATTATCGGCGTACACTGTTAATACCCTTTACAAAGAGTTTATACGTTTTTACCGCAGCTCCCGTTCTGAACGCTCTGTTGAAAACGTAGAAACATTTGAAGCACTGGTAAACCAAAAGAAACAGGAACTGGAGCAGAAAGTAGAAGCGCTCAGGGGTTACAAAACACAACAAGGCGTGTTAAACGTAGAAACCGCCAGTGGCAATGAATGGGACCTGATCAAACAGTTTGAGAAATCTGTATCGGATGAAAGGGCGAACTACAATAACCTGCAGGCTTCTCTTAATAACGTGAACGCACAGCTGGCCCAGACAAGCAGTGGCAAACCGGCCTACTCCAATTCAAATGGGGAAATAGTTACGCTGAGAAAACAGATCAACGATCTGAACGACCAATATGTAAATTCCGGCTCCACTGATAATGCACTGGCAGAAAAAATAAAAACGCAGCGCGCCAAATTGCAGAAGGTATTGCTGGATGCTTCTTCTACTACGGGCAAAGTAAGTACCCGTGAAGAGCTGATCCAAAGCAGGGATGCATTGGAAGCACAGGTAAGCGCCGCTAAATTAAATATCAGTACCCTGGAAGCAAAGATCCGTAATCTCCGTTCTTCCGTTGGTTCTTATGCCAATAAGGAAGCTACGGTAACTTCCCTGCAACAGGAAGTGGAACTGGCTCAGGATGAATATAATAAGCTGAAAGAAAAACTTGGCTCCGCCTTGGATAACCGGAATGTGCCACAGGATAATTTCCGCCAGACATTAAAGGGACAACCGGCTTTCACACCAGAATCATCCAAACGGCTCATCATTATGGGTATGTCCGGTATGGCTGTTTTTATGATTTCCTGCATCGGTATCCTTTTCAGGGAGTTTATGGACAACTCACTGAAATCCCCTTCTGTATTCAACCGCAGCTCCAACCTGAAGTTGATTGCTACCATCAATCATACTAATCTTCAGAGATATAAACTGCTGGAAATATTACAACGTAAAACGGATGAGGCACAATGGCTGAAAAGACAAAATGTTTTCCGCGAACTTTTACGTAAACTCAGGTATGAGCTGGAAAGCAGTGGCAAAAAAATATTCCTGTTTACCAGTACAGAACCCCAGCAGGGTAAAACCACACTGCTGCAGGCAGTGGCATACAGCCTCAGCCTGAGCAACAAAAAAGTATTGATCATCGATACCAACTTCTGTAACAATGATGTAAGCGTGCAAATGGAAGCGAAACCAACCCTGGAGTATTTCTCTGTACCACCTGAAGAGTTTTCCATTGAAAAAGTAAAAGAGATTGTTACTACTTACGAAACACCGGGTATTGAAATTATTGGATGTAAAGGTGGCGACTATACGCCATCAGAAATTTTACCGCCCAACCACCTGCTCAATTACCTGCCTGAACTGAAAAAACACTACGATTATATTTTGATGGAAGGCGCCCCACTGAACGATTTCACAGATAGCCGGGAACTGGCTGCCTATGCAGAAGGTGTGGTAGCAATTTTCTCCTCCCGCTTGAAAATGAAACAAATTGACAGAGAATCTTCCGAGTTCCTGGAGTCTCTCGGCGATAAGTTCCTGGGAGTGGTTTTGAATAATGTAAAAGAAGATTTTATTGAGCTTTGATCTTTTAAATATGTATCAACGGATCTTTAAAGACACATTTAGTTTGCGGCCCGAAAAAAATGATTCGCGTTATGCCTGGATCGACTATGCCAAGGGAATAGCCATTGTACTGGTGGTTTACCGTCATCTGGCATATGGTCTGGTGGCGCGCGGCGTATCTCTTCCTAAAGAAGTACTTGCCACAAATGACATGCTTTACAGTTTCAGGATGCCTTTATTTTTCCTGCTTTCCGGATTTTTTTTCAGCAGAAGTATTGCTAAAAGAGGTGCCAGGAACTTTGGGATATCGAAGATCAATACGCTATTATATCCTTATATACTTTGGGCAGTCATACAAATCAGTTTGCAGATCTTATTTCCGAAATACGCAAATGCGGAACGGTCCGCAACGGATTTCCTGAATATACTGCTTCAGCCCAGAACACTGGATCAGTTGTGGTACCTGTTTGCATTATTTAATGTTACCATGTTGTATCTGCTCACATCACGGGTGTTCAAAGAGAAAAAGTACTGGCAGGTGGTAACAGGACTGGTACTGCTTGGCGTGGCACCATATGTGCACAGCAGCAGCGCGCTTTATGACATCGCACTGCACTACATCTACTTTGCCATCGGGGATATTACCGCGGTTTACTTTTTCCGTATACAAATACAGCAACAGTTATCCAACCCGGTGAACCTGCTGATGTTGACGCCGGTGTTTTGTGTGCTGCAATGGTATTACCTGTATCATCAACAAATGAACCTGTACCTGTTAATGCTCATTGCACTCAATGGCTGCTTATTTGTAATCATGCTGGCATCCTGGCTTGCGAGGCTGCACAAGCTGCAGTTCCTGAGCATAACCGGCCACTATTCCCTGTACATCTACCTCCTGCACATTACTGTTTTTGCGGGGTTACGCGCGGTGCTGCTGGGCATAGGGATAACCAACGGGATCGTGTTGCTGCTGATCTGTATACCATCCTCGATATTGCTTTCAATTATTGCGTATCGTTTACTGGTAAAATTAGGATGCAGTTTCCTGTTTACGGGAAAGTTTGGTACCAGCCGTTCAAATGGAAAAATCATGACGTATAGTTTTATATGAAAACGCAACCAAAGAAAAAGCCAATAGACCAACATCTTCACCAGATGCTGATTCTCATCTTTATAGCGCTTACTATTATCGCTATGGGTATTAAAATAGTATTCTTATAAATTGACCTAAGTGGAAATTGCGAAGAAAAATATTTTCAACATATTTATTATTATCGGTTGGGTACTGCTGATCCCGGCAATAGCCTATATCGGCGCCCAGGAGGTAAAATACATTGCGTTGCTGATCGGGTTGGTGATAGGAATCACTGTTGCCGCGATTTCCATTCTGAATTACCGTGCAGGTTATTTTATCTCCTGTACAGTGGCGCTGACCGTGCGTTTGCTCGAAAGGATGTCCGGTACGGAAATACCTGTGGGCGTATTAATAGATGCCATTCTGCTGATCACATTGCTGGGTAGTTTATTAAAGGCCGGAGACGATAGTATCAAGAAGGTCAATTTTCTCCGGGATCCTGTATTGATATCCTTTTACATCTACGGAGGCTACGTGCTGCTGCAGTTTTTTAATCCTGCGTTTGTATACGACCGGCATGGCTGGACCACCTTTGCGAGGGTATTTGTCCGCAATATGATCTTTATGTACCTGGTCATGAAAATGATCCGCAACATGAATGACCTGAAAGTATTCCTGAAATTCTGGATTATCATACTTACGGTTGCCGCCTTTTATGCGTGTATTCAGCAATGGTTTGGATTAATGCCGTTTGAAAAAGCATATATCGCCAAATACCCGGAGAAATTCAAAACCGTGATTATTCTCACCGGCATCCGTATTTTCTCCTTTGTGTCGGATCCTGCGGTGTTTGGTGTTATCATGGCCTGCGGCTGTATCATAAATATCGTACTGCTCACCAGCTCCAATAAAATGATATCAGCATCCAAAAAAGTATTCCTGCTGATATCCCTGGCGCTTCAGTTTATGGCATTGGGCTTTTCCGGTACCCGTACGGCTTATATCATGGTGCCGATGGGGCTTATCATGATGCTGTTTGTAAACCTGCGGAACAGGAATACAGTGATTGGTGCGCTGGTCTTTGTATTTGCTTTCCTGGTATTGATGTTTGGGCCGTTTCACGGCAACTCAACGGTTGTCAGGATGAGAACGGCCTTTTCCGGTTCAGAGGATGCCTCCCTGAATGTGCGGGAAGTAAACAGGCATCGTATACAACCATACATCTACAGTCATCCCATCGGCGGTGGATTCCTGAGTTGCGAACCGGGTTCGGGCAGCGAGCTGGATGGCTTTCCTCCCGACAGCGGCTATTTACGTACCGCGCTGGAGCAGGGATGGATAGGCTTACTGCTGATCATGGTAAATATTTACCTGGTAATGCAATACATGGTTGCCAATTATTTTGCCAGCAGAACGGAGGTGGAAAAACAGTATACACTGGTTATCCTTTGTGTGATGTTCGCCCTGGTAGTAAGTATTTACGCCCAGGAATCGTCCGGCCTTATTGAATCGGCGTTGCTTTATTATGCCCTTAACGGCATCTCTATAAAATTAAAATATTTATTATCATCTCCAAATATTACAACATGAAACGAGTACTATTCTTTTTATTAGTAGCATTAACAGGTACAGTGGCAAAGGCGCAAAGAGCCGATACCAGTATTGTGCTGCGCCTGCCAGCAGATTTGCCGACAGTGACCAGACTAAAAACAAGACTGGTGGAACTTGCAATGGAAAATCCGCAAATCAAAGCTTTGGACATAAAAAAACAGATTACAAAATACGATGAAAACAGGGCCAAAGCCGGATGGCTGGACATGATCGTTGCTTCGGGTAACCTGAACGAATTTACAATTAAGGGAAGCGGCACTACCAACAACAATACCCTGTACCCCAGGTACAACTTTGGTGTCAGTGTGCCACTTGGTCATCTGATCAGCATTCCTAACGAAGTAAAAACTGCGAAGGCTAACGGAAAAGTATTCGAACAACAGAAAGAAGGTGAAAAGCTGGCTTTAAAATCTGCTGTATTGCGCGCCTACGAAGATTATGCAGCGAACAAGCAGCTGTATGAACTGCAAATGCCTTTGCTGGAGGACTCCTACAATCATTACAAACAAGTGGAACAACGTTTCTCCAAAGGTGATCAGAACACCGCAGTGGAAAGTTTGAACGAAGCTTACCGCATTTATAATGCAGAAATGGTGCGTAAGGTAAATCTTGAAAGAGAAGTAAAACAATCTAAACTGGTACTTGAAGCAATTATTGGTACCACACTGGAAGAAGTATTGCTGCAGTTATAATATAGCGGTTTGTGAACATCGTATCCGGCAATGCGGATTACTGAAAATAAAATCAAGGATGAGAGTATTTCTTATTATCACGCTTATGCTGCAGACAGCGTTATTGTCTGCACAGGACTTGAAACCATTTAAACAGATTGAGGTACAGATTACGCCCTGGCACCATATTCCGGCGCTGCTGAAGCTACCGGACAATCTGAAAACCGGGAAAAGATACCCGTTGCTTATTTGTCTTCATGGCAGAAGTATCGCCGGTACTGATATTACCAAGATCTTCAGACAGGGTGTAGCGAGGCAAATGCACGAAGGAAAGAATATTGATGCTGTCAATAAAGTGGACGGCAAGAAATATGAGTTTATTGTGCTGGCGCCCCTGGCCACCAGCTGGTCGCTTGGCCCGGAACACCTGGATGCTGCCATTACGGATGTATTGAAAAGATATCCAATTGACTCTTCCCGTATTTATATCACAGGATACAGTGCAGGCGGATGGTCAGTAGGAATGGCCGTTACCGATAAAAGAACGGCAAAGCGGGTGGCTGCTGCCGTGAACATGTCGCCGGCTACTATCGATGCAGAGAACCTGAAAAACTTTCAGATAACTGCCAAGAACAATATCCATGTGTGGTATTTCGGTGGTAGTGATGAACCGGTGTTTCTTGGCAACTGTAAACTTTATGCGGACAGTACCAACAAATACAAACCAGGACTCACCAAACTGAGCATCGGGGATCATAAACATTGCTGCTGGGAACAATATTACAACCCTTCCTACCGGGAAGATGGTATGAATATTTACGAGTGGCTGTTGCAATTCAAAAGATAACCAGGTATGTCCAGGCGCATGAAATGGCTATTAACACTGGCGGGCGGCATTATATTGCTGCTGACAGCGGCTTTCCTGATCATCAAACAAGGGCAGGAAACCGCGCCTCTTAATGAGCATACGCGTAAATCTGCACCGGGGCAATTTATACGCCTGGCACAGGGAAATGTACACTATAGTTTGTCCGGCCCTGACACCGCCCGGTTGCTGGTACTAATTCACGGAGGTGGCTGCAGTGGCATCGAAGTATGGAAATACAATATTCCTTATCTCCTGTCCAAAGGTTACCGGGTGCTTTCATACGATCTTTACGGCAGGGGCTATTCCGACAGACCGGAAACGGCCTATGATCTCTGCCTGTACCGGGAGCAACTGACCGCTTTATTGGATACACTACAGCTCCGTCAGCCGTTTGATATGATCGCTATGTCCATGGGAGCGCCAATCGGACTTGACTATGCGGCCAGCCACCCGGAACGTGTAAAACAGATTATATTGTTGGGACCAGCTGCCAGTGGCGATCTTCATCCCAGCAAGCTGCTGCGCATCCCGGTTGTGAGAGACGTTTTAATGAGTGGCTACTGGTATCCCCGTGCAGTGGAGAACCAGCGGAAAGAGTTCGTGAATCAGTCACTGTTCAACAGCTACGCGGAGCGGTTAAAACATTTTATGAATTTCAGGGGGTATAAGCGCATCACGCTGTCATCCTGGATGAATATGCTAAATCAGAGCCAGCTTTATTTGCTGAAAAAAATACCCGCCGGAAAAATGTTACTCATCTATGGTAAGCAAGACCCCTTTTTCCCAAAAGAGAAATTAAATTCTTATACTGCTTTATACCCAACTTTAGAAGTACATGAAGTAGACAGCGCCGGGCACATGCCCCATTATGAGCAACCACAGGAGGTGAATGAAATGATGTGGAAGTATCTCGAAGAAAAAAAGTAATGCCCGGTGAAAAAAGAAAACAGCCGCCCGGATAACCAGGGCGGCTGTTTCATTATCGCCTGTTGCGGAATGGTACGTATTAGTTTGTTCTATAGCCGGTGGTCAGCAATGCTGAACCGGATTTAGGCTGATAGAAATTGTTGGTGTCCACGCCGGCAGCCGCCACTGATACAAATTTGGAATTGGCTTCTGTGCCTGTTCCTTCTATAACAGAGGCGCCATTTTCAGTGTAAATGTAAGCGTTAGGCACAATTGTACCGCCACTTACACGTGGTTGAATGAACGCGTTATCTTTCACGATCTGCGCAGCAGTCATACCGAAATAACCGTTAATACGGAGAGACACGCCACCTGTTCTTGCAATGGTGTTATTGGTGATCTGAACCACTGCTTTATCAGTTCCTCTCAGGCTCACCCCGTCTCCCTGGTTATCTCTTAACAGGTTATTACGGATAATGTGCGTTGCGCCATTTTCACCGGATCCGTAAAACTGGATCAGCTCACCCCATCCATCGTGCACATAGTTATCGTGGACGTTGGTATTGGTGGTACGGCCACCAATCAGGATGCCGCCGTTATGACCTGAATTATGCTGGCCGCCCCAGCTGGTAACGGTGTTGCCATATATTTCCAGCTTGTCGATGGCTGCAGTCTGGATACCATCTGCTCCTCCATTTGAAACGGAATTATTATAGATCTTTACATTGCGCCATTTAATGGGCTGTACATACTGTTGTCCGCTGGTAAACCCTGACGGAGCACCATAGTAAGGTGCGTTGGCAGTGAGGTTCCAGTAAAGGGCGGTATGACCAATATAAAATGCTTCGTTGTTGGTACCGCTGATAGCCACGTCGTGGATGAGCAGGTTGTCCATGTAAGAGTTAGGATACTGGGTGCTTAAGTCGCCCTTTACCGGGTCGGTTTTTGCCCATATTCCAGTGCCGCCGTTATGTATAGTAACATTGGCGATTTCAAAATTATCGGTATGCTGGCTGAGCGTAAAGTCAAAATACGCTTCCCTGCCTGCCTGGGTACTTCCTTCTACTACAAATTCAGATTTTGATTTTTCACCGCCTGCTTTCACATAATGGCAGTTCACGAAACTGATGGCTGTAGCCCAGGAACCACCGCTCCAGGATGGATTACCTATTTTAACTACAGTGCCACTGGCATTTTTAACAATGATAGGGCTGCCTGAAGCGCCTTTCAGGTTATTAAAAACGATGGCGGAAAATGTTCCTTTCAGATTCAGAATTTCTCCGGCTTTGTAAATGCTTCCATCTACTACTAACCTGCCATCTTTGTCGGGAACAAGTGTGTATTGTTTCCCGCCAACAGCAGGCTTTACGGCTGTTTCAGCTGGATTGTTTTCTGGTAATACCTGGCTTAGCTGATCCTTATTGCAACTTTCAGTTGTGATCGATAAAGCCAGGGCAAAGGATACGAATGTAAACATAGACAATCGTGCGGTAATGTAGTGCCTCATGGTTTTTCAGATATTATATGGTTTCAATAAAAAGCTCACAATTACCCAATTGGTAAATTGCAAATTGATTCAAGTGATATGGATTCGGTCATTCAATAAATAATGCACTGCATACAATTGTCTCCGGAAACAATTTAACGGTCCATTTTAATTTATGGCTGCGAATATCCAGATTTTTGGATATAAAACAGCATCTTAACGGACGTCTTCCGCGAAATATTATACGCCAGAAACGGGGCTATATGAGTTATAACGGATTTCTGGAAAACCACTGATGCCCTTATGCATTTATTCCGAAATAGACCGAGCCCATAATGCGCTTACCAGTCCTGAAACACAGGCCAATCAATAATATTACTATTAAATATACTATAAATTTAACAGTAATATGTAACTTTTTTTGAACTTTTTTTAATAAAAATGAAAAACTTTTCCCACATCAGGGGGAGGTGAAAAAATGAAGCACGAATGAATAAAAAAGGTACAAGGTGGTAAACAAAAAAGCCGTCTCAAAAGTTGAAACGGCCTGTTTGTTATTATGTAAGCTTCGGAGTGATTACAAGCCGAAAGCTGCTTTTACTTTATCAACATAATCCAGCTTCTCCCAGGTAAACAGCTCAACTTCCACACTTTTCTCGTGTTTCTTGCCTTTGTTGAATACTTTGGTCACCACTTTAGGCTCGCGACCCATGTGGCCATAGGCGGCGGTTTCGCTGTAAATAGGATTGCGCAGTTTCAATCTTTGTTCGATCGCATAAGGGCGCAGGTCAAAGATCTCTTCAATCTTTTTAGCGATTTCGCCATCGTTCAGTTTCACTTTGGAGGTACCGTTGGTATTTACATAAATACCGCAGGGCTTAGCAACGCCGATGGCGTAGGATACCTGTACCAGTATTTCGTCGCATACACCTGCAGCCACCATATTCTTAGCGATATGACGGGTTGCATAAGCAGCGGAACGGTCTACCTTGGAAGGATCTTTACCGGAGAAAGCGCCACCACCATGAGCACCTTTACCACCGTAGGTATCTACAATGATTTTACGGCCGGTTAAGCCGGTATCACCGTGAGGGCCACCGATTACAAATTTACCGGTTGGGTTGATATGGTGATTGATATCGAAACCTTCAAACAGTTTTTGCAATTCCGGTTTCAGCTGTGCTTTTACGCGGGGGATCAGGATTTTGATCATATCTTCCTTGATCTTTGCCAGCATTTTCTCATCTTCATCAAAGTCGTCGTGCTGGGTAGAGATCACGATAGAATCAATTCTTACCGGTTTATTATCATCAGAATATTCGATAGTAACCTGGGATTTGGCATCCGGACGCAGGTACTTGATTTCTTTATTTTCACGACGGAGAACAGCGAGTTCCAGCAACAGTTTATGTGCCAGATCGAGGGCCAGCGGCATGTAGTTATCGGTTTCGCGGGTAGCATAACCGAACATCATACCCTGATCTCCTGCACCTTGTTCTTCGGGAGATTTACGATCTACGCCCTGGTTGATATCCGGAGATTGCTCATGTATAGCAGATAGAATTCCGCAGGAATTCGCTTCAAACATGTACTCACTCTTGGTATAACCAATTTTACGGATTACTTCTCTTGCAATGTCCTGCACATCGAGGTATGCCTCTGATTTCACTTCACCTGCCAAAACAACCTGGCCGGTAGTTACAAGCGTTTCACAAGCTACTTTAGATTTTGCGTCGTATGCCAGAAAGTTGTCGATCAAAGCGTCAGAGATCTGATCAGCTACTTTATCAGGATGTCCTTCTGAAACGGATTCAGATGTAAATAAATAAGGCATAAAAAACTGGGATTAGTAGTTTTATGGTTTAGTGTAAATAATTCTGAGCTTGATATTATACTGTGACAGGTTACTACCACCCACTTTCACACGATTCATATCCATGTATAACGGCGAATATCCTTCGAGCCTGAAACCCTTATTGAGGTCCAGTTTCCTGATAAACCGCTGCATGGTATTGGCGAGATTAAAGGTGTATTGAACAACCTGTACGCCTCCAAAGTTGGTAATTACCTGGCGGGTGCCGCCAAAATAGGCTGCGCCTCCTCCTGTATAATAATCTGCGGGGATCTTGGTGGTATCACCGTTTGTATACTGTCGTAAAGATAAGCTTCCTGGTTCAATAAATATATTATTCATATCACTTGGACCGGAAGTTATTTGTGTAATTACCAGTTCAGCTTTATTGATCAGTACATTCGGGAAGTTCTCCAGTCCGGGTATAGTCAAATTCGTAAACAGTCCCGGTGCGGCGTTCAGGAACAGGATACTATCCCCGTTCGGGTTGTTGGTATTGATAAACCTCGATGCCTGGGAACCATTGTAATTACGGGTAAAGTAATTGGCATGGGCGCTGGCATACTGGTCAAACGCCATAGTGGCCCGAAGCGAATCGTCTGTAGTGTTTTTATAGAACACTGTCAGCTTGGTATTGCTATTGCTCAGGTTCAGATAGATCATGTTCCTGTTAGTACCCAGATTGGTATCCGGTACAATAGCAAAACCTTTCAGGTAGGCGCGGAAAGAGGAATCTGTGGCAAAAGCGCCATCCGACTTCTGGCTCAGCAACTGATTACCGAAGGCGGTGCTCAGTTTAATACGCAGCTGGGCAGTTTCTTTGGTGCCGTAAATGCTTACGGAGTCGCGGAGCGACAGTGGCGTAACGGTAGCCGTACCCAGTAACTCTCCGGGGTTATAAGCCAATGCTTTGTTATAAGCGTAGTTGGAGTCGATCGTAAATCCCGGTTCGGCCATCCGGTACACCCGGAAGGTTTGAGGCGACGAAGAGTCACCGGTATAGCCGGTATAGGCCAGCGACAACACAACAGAATCCAGTGTTTGCCCGGTACCTTCAAAGGTAAAGGCACTTTTGGGCAATGATACCTGCGTGTATACGAAAGCGTGAGTTCTGCCAAAAACAGGATCAGTGGTAACAGATCCCAGGATTTTGTTATAAGCGTTTTGTCCGTTTAAAATGGAGGAGTCATACCGGAGTATGTTATTGGCAATAATACCTGTGAGCGTTGTGTCCTGTGCATTCACAAAATCACCGGGAGGGATTAAGCCACTTCCCAGGATAGTGGATTTGTTACAACCGGTTGCTCCGTACAGCAGAGTAATATAGATAGCTAAGAAGCTAAGGTTCCTGAAATTGATCTTCACGCGTTATGTTGTTAGTGAGTATTGGTTTTACTGCCCGAACATGCTTTTAATACGCTTTAAATACGCTTCAACCACGCTTTAAAGGTGGACTTGATGGCTATTTACCCAGCAATTGGTTATACAATTGAAGGTAATCGCCCAGATCATCGTTGTCTTTTTTGAACGGCAAAATGATCTTTCCTTTTTCCGCTTTCACTTCATCTACTACTTTCTTTTCCAGTTTATCACCGGCCAGTACAACCGCGTCCGCGTATTTTGCTGCTCCCCTGTTCAGTGCAGTGTTGGTACCTTCCTTAAACAGTTCCATATCTTTTTCTTTGATCTGGTTACTGATGGTGGCCTTCTTAACAAAGGTAGTGCCTAACTTTTCCTTGAACGTATTGGGGGTCAGCGAATATATGATCTTTGAATTGGCAAAGACCGGCTCTTTTTTATAAGCCGTTTTCAGATACATAGGTATCAGAGAGGTCATCCAGCCACTGCAATGAATGATGTCAGGAGGCCATCCGAACTTTTTGACCGTTTCCAGGGCTCCTTTGCAGAAGAAGACAGCTCTCGCCGCGTTGTCGTCGAAAAACTCTTCGTTTTCATCGGCAAACACCGTTTTGCGCTTAAAATAATCTTCATTATCCAGGAAGTAAACCTGCAACCGGGCGTTTGGAAGCGAAGCCACCTTGATAATCAACGGGTAATCATCCCCGTCAATCACAATGTTGATCCCCGACAATCTTACGACTTCGTGCAAACGATGTCTTCTCTCATTAATAATTCCAAATCTAGGCATGATCACTCTCACTTCCAGGCCAGCCTCATTGGACTTAATTGCCATTTTATTGACCATTGCCGCGTAATCACTCAATTCCAGGTACGGCGACATCTCTTGGGCAATAAAAAGAATTCTTTTCTTTGTGGACATTTAACGCTGATTATTAATGCAGTAATTTTTAATTTGGCTTGCAAAATTACGGATTTTTTACGGAATATTGGTCAATCTGTCAGTTTTAACATCCTTTTAAGCAATGATTTATGTATCTATTTAAGCGCAGCACGGACCTGAAGAAGCACCTGGACCTGGTAAGAAAAAGTAACAAAAGCATTGGTTTTGTGCCCACTATGGGAGCCCTGCATGCCGGTCACCTGTCACTTATTCAGGCAGCCAGGCAAGAAAATGATGTGGTCGTTTGCAGCATCTTTGTCAATCCAACTCAGTTTAATGATCCAAAAGATTTTGAAAAATATCCCATCACCATAGAGGAGGATATAAAAAAATTAAATAATGCATCGACAGATATACTTTTTTTACCATCCGTGGAAGAAATGTATCCGGAAGGCCTGGAAAGTGATCTGCATTATGACTTCGGCGACCTGGAAACTATCCTTGAAGGCAAATTCCGCCCGGGGCATTTTCAGGGCGTGGGTCGTATTGTTCACAAGTTACTGGATATTGTGCAACCTGACCAGCTTTTTATGGGACAAAAAGATCTGCAGCAATGCCTGATCGTCCGCCGGCTCCTGGTGATTACCCATTCCCCGGTAAAACTGGTGGTATGTCCAACGGAAAGGGAAAAGGACGGTTTGGCAATGAGCAGCCGCAATGCGCGCCTCTCTCCCGCCGCCCGGAAAAAGGCAGTGGGCATCTACCAGGCACTTCTTCACATAAAAAACAATTTCGGGAAAGGCCTCCATTTTATGGAAGGCGCCCATGAAGCTTTTGATGCACTCAAAACACAAGGCTTCGAACCCGAATATGTAGATATCCTCCAGCTGGATAATGACACCCTCGTTCACCTGGATCAACCACCCGGAAATGCCACGGTAGTTGTAGCCGTTGCTGCCTGGCTGGATGGCGTAAGGCTCATCGATAATATGGTGCTGCAGGGCAGCCTCTAGCCCCATTCCGCAAGGGATGCGGCAGGCACTGCGTTACTGCTGCATCCCCTGTTCGATCTTCCATATTTTTTTCCTAGCTTTGCAAACGCTCTATAGCGCTAAGCCAGTATAATTATGCAAATCGAAATTTTAAAGTGTAAGATTCACCGCGCGGTTGTTACGGAAGCCAATCTGCAATATGTTGGAAGTATTACGATTGACGAAGACCTGATGGACGCCGCTGGTTTAATCGAATATGAAAAAGTGCAGGTATTAAACGTAAATAACGGAGAACGCCTGGAAACCTATGTGATCAAAGGAAAACGTGGTTCCGGTGTGATCTGCATGAATGGCCCCGCTGCCCGTCTTGTTGCCCCCGGTGATATTGTAATTATTATCTCCTATGCCACTATGGATTTTGAAGAAGCTAAAAAATATACGCCTATCGCCATTTTCCCCAAGGAAGGAAATAAACTGTAAGCCCGTATCTGTACCTGTTTTTAATTAACGCCCTAAACAACTTTGGATGATGCCCAAAACGCTTAAGAACGTCATTAAGTTTATTTGCTTTTTCGGCATTGGGGTGCTGTTGATATGGCTTTTTACCAAAGATATCACCACGGCACAGTGGGAACAGATCAATACTGCCTTCCGTAAAGCCAATTACTGGCTGCTGATCCCCACCATGACTATCGGTATCGCCAGTCACTGGTTCAGGGCCATAAGATGGAAACTGCTGATGAAACCACTGGGGCATCAACCCACTACCCTGAACACCTTTTTTGCGGTGATGGTAGGCTACCTGGCCAACCTCGCTGTACCCCGCCTGGGAGAAGTGACCCGCTGCGGGATACTGGCGCAATATGAAAAAGTACCTGCCGATAAGCTCGTAGGCACTATGATCGCAGAACGCGCGGTAGACATGGTTTGCCTGCTTCTGCTGATGGCCCTCACTGTATTGACCCAACTGGACGTTCTCGGCTCCTATGTCAATGAATCGATCTTTGTTCCATTATCCAATAAAATAGCGCATGCCAATGGCATACAGCTGCTCATAGGCATTTTAATCCTCGCCGGTATAGTGCTGCTGTTACTCTGGCTGCTGAAAAAGTTTGCCCGATCCAAAGTGGCCATCACTATTAAAACCCTCGCCAGAGGTATCATGGAAGGCATTCTTTCTATCGGCAAAATGGAAAAGAAAGGCTGGTTCCTGTTACATACCGTATTGATCTGGTCGTGCTACCTGTCGCAGGTATACATCGGCTTCTTCTGCCTGAAAGAAACCAGCCACCTGGGTATCAGCGCCGCTCTCGCCGTACTGATGATCGGCAGTGTGGGCATGATCGTTACCCCCGGCGGTATCGGCGCCTACCAGCCCCTGGTACAGAAATCGCTGGAACTGTATGGCATTCCGTTAGCCATCGGCTTCGCCTTTGGCTGGATCATCTGGGTGGCGCAAACGGTGCTCGTGATCCTGCTTGGCTTCATTAGCCTGGTGGCGTTGCCTGTTTACAACAAAAAACGCGGATAGATCGCCTTCGGCGATTTAAAATTGTCTTGGCTCAGGATTACGCTGATTATACTGATTTCACTGATTTGATTATGTTGGATTTTTATTCTTTTAGATTTTATAAAGGATTAAGGGAGATAGAAGCGAATATCCACTTCTATCTCCCTTAATCCTTTATAAAATCTAAAAGAATAAAATCAAATTAATCAGTATAATCAGCGTAATCCCGAGCCAAGACAAAATCCGCATCGCCGAAGGCGATCATCTCCCCGATTTTCTTTAACTTTAATTTAATACTTCAATTAAAGCGAAAGCCGTATCATCGTGGTTTAGACGATGTGATTTTTTTGAATGTAAATAAGTTCGTATGCGTTTGCCGAATGGTGAGAACCTTGATATTATGACAATGCCCGATGTAACAGCACAAAAGAAAACAACCAAGAAGGCCCCTGCAGAGAAGAAAAAAATGATTGCCAGGGATATCAGCTGGCTCTCCTTTAATGCCAGGGTTTTACAGGAAGCAGCCGATAAAACCGTTCCACTCCATGAGCGTATCCGCTTCTTAGGCATCTTTTCCAATAACCTCGATGAATTTTTCAGGGTCCGGGTAGCCACCCTTAAACGCATGATGTTTTTCGGCAAAGCCGGTAAAATGCATCTCGAAGAAAATCCGGATAAAATACTGGACGAAATACAAACCCGTGTAATTGAGCAACAACGCGAGTTTGACCTGGTATGGAAAGATATCGCGGAAGAACTGGAAGCCCAGCACATCTTCCTGCGAACAGAAAAACAACTCAACCGCGAGCAACAGAAATTTGTACTCAACTACTTCAATGAACAGGTACGCACCAACATCATTCCCCTGATGATTGAAAGCATACAACAGTTCCCTATCCTGCGCGATAAATCTATTTACCTGGCCATCGTACTGGCCCGACAGGATAATTCCGTGCGACAGAAATTTGCACTCATAGAAATACCTACCACGGTACTTCCCCGCTTTATTATCCTGCCCTCCAAACCCGGAGAACACGATATCATCCTGCTGGAAGACCTGGTGCGCTTCTGCTTACCCAATATCTTTTCCTATTTCGGTTACGATAAATTCTCCGCACACATCATTAAAGTAACACGCGATGCGGAACTGGATATTGATAACGATATCTCCGACAGTCTTATTCACCAGATTGAAAAAGGCCTGAAAGACCGCCGCAAGGGCAAGCCGGTAAGATTTGTATATGACAAGGACATAGACCCGCTGCTGCTGGAATATCTCATGCGCAGACAAGGACTTTCCGGAAAGGATAACCTGATCCCGGGCGCACGTATCCATAATTTCAAAGACTTTATGGATTTCCCGGAATCTATCTTCCCCCCTCATTTACACCGTAAAACCTTTACCCATCCGCTGTTCCTCAATGCGCCCAGTGTAATGCATGTAATACAACAGCAGGATGTAATGCTCCACTTTCCTTATCACTCGTTTGATACCATCATCGACCTGTTAAGGGAAGCGGCAATAGATCCGAACGTATCTTCTATAAAAATAACTGCGTACAGGCTTGCCCGTAATTCCAAAATAGTGAATGCGCTGGTGAATGCCGTACGTAATGGTAAACAGGTAACCGTGGTGCTGGAGCTGCGCGCCCGCTTTGACGAAGCCGCCAACCTCGACTGGAAATCACGGTTGGAAGAGGAAGGCGTGAAAGTATTACTGGGTATACCGAATATGAAGATCCACGCCAAACTGTGTGTAATCAAAAAACGGATCGGCACGAAAACGCTGCAGTGCGGCTTTGTAAGCACCGGTAACCTCAATGAAAAAACGGCAAGGGTTTACGGTGATCACTGCCTGCTCACCACCAACCGCGCTATCATTGCCGATATGAACCGTATCTTTTCCTACCTGGAAAACACCCGTCATGATATCAAAATACTGGAGGGCTGCAAAACCCTGCCGGTTAGTCCTTTTAACATGCGCGATACCTTCCTTCGCCTGATGGACCGTGAAATCAAGAATGCAAAACACAAAAAGAAAGCGGCTATTACTGTTAAAATGAACTCGCTTTCTGATGCAGCGCTTATTGCCAAGCTGTATGAAGCCGCCAAAGCCGGTGTGGACGTGAAGATGGTGATAAGAGGTATCTGCTGCGCCTATACGGAAAATAAAAAATGGAAAAAGAATATCACCGCGGTAAGCATCGTGGATGAATACCTGGAACATGCCCGCGTATTTATTTTTCACCACGGCGGCCAGGAAAAGGTATACATTGCTTCCTGCGACTGGATGATACGTAATCTCGATCACCGCGTGGAAGCGGCTGCGCCTATAACGGACCCGGCTATACGCAAAGAACTGATCGATATTATGAATATTCAGCTGAGCGGCAATGTGAAGGCCCGTATACTGGATAACGAGCAGAAAAATGAATATAAGAAAGCCGGTGATAAAAAGATCCGTACACAAATGGAGATCTATAAATACCTGCACGAAAAACAATACCATTAACTCTAAAAAGTTATACTTTTGCCCTTTGATCTAACGACTGACAGATGAAATTAGCTGCGATTGATATAGGCTCCAATGCTGCCAGACTGCTCATCTCTGAGGCATCGCCCAATAGTGCCGGCGTAATGGACTTTACCAAACTAAACCTGGTAAGAGTACCGCTACGGCTGGGCTTTGATGTATTTAACCATCATGTTATTTCAGACAAAAAGGCCGCACACCTTATTGATACCATCCGGGCCTATAAGCTGCTGCTGGATGTGTATGAGGTGAAATACCTCAAAGCATGCGCTACCTCTGCCATGCGCGACGCCAGCAACGGCATCGACATCCTCCAGCAGGTAAAAGCACAAACCGGCATCGATATCCGGATCATTACCGGTCAGGAAGAAGCTTCTTTTATCTACGAAAACCATGTGGCGGAGAATATGGATAAAACAAAGTCGTACCTCTACATCGATGTAGGCGGCGGCAGCACGGAAATCACGCTTTTCAGCGCAGGCAAACAGATCTTCAAGGAGTCCTTTAATATTGGTACTATCCGCCTGCTGCAACAACAGGTTACCGAAGCGCACTGGCAGCAACTGAAAGATTTCCTGAAACATCAGCTCAAAGGCATCGGCGCCGTGATTGCGATTGGTTCCGGCGGCAACATCAATAAAATATTCTCTCTCTCCAAACGAAAAGAAGGCAAACCCCTTTCACTGGATACGCTGAAAGACTATTACAAGGAGTTCAGCGCCTTCACCGTGGAAGAACGTATTCACCTGTACGGACTGCGGGAAGACCGCGCCGACGTGATTGTTCCGGCCCTGCAGATCTATGTAAACATCATGCGCTGGGCAGATACCCCTGAGATATATGTACCCAAGATAGGGCTGGCAGATGGCCTTATTCATGCCCTCTATGAGGAAATCGCAGTGAGTTCCTGATCCCCGGCCGTACATAAAAAACATTTCCTTTTATCTTTTTATATTACCACCTTTGCGGTTATTGCTAACAGCTAAATGCTAAAAGCTCACTGCTTATGTCTGTGAATAAAGAAATAAAGCGTGTCACTACGCATATACTGCAGAAGATGAAAGTAGACGGGGAAAAGATCTCCATGCTTACTGCGTATGATTATTCCATGGCCCGCATTTTTGATGATGCCGGCATTGATATCCTGCTGGTGGGAGATTCCGCATCCAATGTTATGGCCGGTCATGAAACCACCCTCCCTATTACGCTGGACCAGATGATCTATCATGCCGCTTCGGTGGTCAGGGCAATTAAACGCTGCTTTGTGATCGTGGATCTGCCCTTCGGTACTTACCAGGGGAACTCCAAAGAAGCACTGGGATCTGCCATCCGTATTATGAAAGAAACAGGCGCCCATGGTATTAAAATTGAAGGGGGCGAAGAAATCATTGAATCTGTAAAACGTATTATCTCCGCCGGCGTGCCGGTAATGGGTCACCTCGGACTTACACCGCAGTCGATTTATAAGTTTGGCACCTACGCCGTACGCGCCACAGAAGAAGCAGAAGCCAATAAGCTGATCAAGGACGCGAAACTGTTGCAGGAAGCCGGCTGCTTTGCCATTGTACTGGAAAAAATTCCGGCATCACTTGCGAAGATCGTAGCCGAAAGCGTGGAAATTCCCATCATCGGCATCGGCGCAGGCAGGTATGTAGACGGACAGGTACTGGTAATGCACGATATGCTTGGCATTAATAAGGAGTTCAAACCACGTTTCCTCCGTCGTTACCTCGACCTTTACAACCAGATCTTTGGCGCCACCCAGGCATACATCAATGATGTAAAATCCAAAGATTTCCCGAATGAAAATGAACAGTACTGATTAAATGATTAGCATGACGGATTTGTAGAGAGATCATCATCTCCCTACAAGTTCGTCATTTGCATTTAATATAAATTCCCTATATTCGCTTCGCACTTTATAAGTTGAATGAACTACCTGTTAAACATACAGCTTTCTCTACTCTCCTATCTGCGGAGCACCTGCTCCCATGTGCCATAGGTAGCACTTCCCTTCTTTTTCTTTCCTGTAGGCCGTTTAGCGGCTTGTAATGCTATTGTATCTGCCATACTGACTTTCATCACCACAGATGATTTTGCATTGGTTTGTTTTGAACCAATCCGCAAATGTAGGATCGTGTATAACAGTAACGTATATACGTAGCTAGGGGAAGCGTCATTTATTATTATTTACCCGGAGGCAACATACGCTTCCTTCTTCACTATAATTCCAAACAGATTATGAAACGTGTAATGATTATTGGCGCCGGTAAGATCGGCGAAACCGCTGCCTTCCTACTGCAACAGTCCGGCGACTATGAAGTAACGTTGGCCGACAGCAACGACGCCCTGTTACAAAAATGCACCGACCCTGCCATCCGCAAAACAGTGCTGGACGTAAACAACGCCGCCTCGCTCCAGGATGCATTGCAGAACCAGGACATGGTGCTGAGCGCCTGCCCCTTTTTCCTGAACGTAAAAATTGCTACGGCAGCAGCTAAAGCCAACACCCACTATTTTGATTTAACAGAAGATGTGGCTACTACCAACGCGATCCGCGAAATAGCGGCGCAAGCCAATGTTAGCTTCATGCCACAATGCGGACTGGCGCCCGGTTTCATCAGCATTGCCGCACATGATATTGCCAAACAATTTGATTCGCTGGATGCTGTCCGGCTACGTGTAGGCGCCCTGCCACAGTTTCCTACTAACAGCCTCATGTATAACCTTACCTGGAGCACCGACGGGCTGATCAACGAATACTGCAATCCGTGCGATGCTATTTACGAAGGTGAACGCAAAGAAGTAATGCCGATGGAAGGCTACGAGCGCTTCGCCCTTGATGGTGTGGAATATGAGGCGTTTAATACCTCCGGCGGACTCGGAGCGCTCGCTGAAATCCTGGACCATAAAGTATATAACCTGGACTATAAAACAGTACGCTATCCCGGGCACTGCCACCTGATGAAGATCCTTTTAAATGAGCTGAAACTCAATAAAAAAAGAGAAATGCTGAAGGAGATTATGGAAGATAGCATACCTTTCACCCAGCAGGATGTAGTATTGGTTTTTGTATCTGTATCCGGAATGGTGAACGGCCGCTCGGTGCAACGCTCCTATTCCCGTAAGATCTACAACCAGGCCGTGGCCGGCAGGGACTTTACTGCCATACAACTCACCACTGCAGGCGCTGCCTGTGCAGTAATAGACCTGCACGCAAAAGGACTGCTGCCGGCGAATGGTTTTCTGCGCCAGGAAGATGTAGCATTTAATGACCTGATCAACAACCGCTTTGCGGTATATTATAACTAGCCCTAAAAGCTGTATGTCATGTTAAAAGATGTTTTAAATGGGCTGATGGAGCGCTATCAGCAAAGGGTTCCGGACGTTGGAGCCGTTATTGCCGCCATGATAAAGGAAGGCATTATTGCGCAGGCAGATGATATAGAAAATGACCACATCGCCTTCCGGACGATGGGCGTTCCACAGCTTGGCGTGCAGTCGCTCGAGAAAATTTTTCTCCATTACGGCTATACGAAAATGGATCACTACCACTTTCCTGCCAAGAAGCTGGATGCCTGGTGGTATGCTCCTCCGGAGCCGCGATATCCGCGTATCTTCATCAGTGAGTTACGGGTGGCCGAATTAAGCCCTGCCGCACAAGCCATCATTCATCATTATACAGATGAAGTGAAGTCGGACCCGGTGAATGCCTTGGACCTCGACGACAGCAAGGCCGTGGATGCTTTCCTTCACAGCACACTGTGGCAAACCCCTACCCTGGCCGATTACAAAGTGCTGGCCGCAGAAAGCGAGTACGCCGCCTGGGTGATCTATAACCGTTATTACCTCAATCATTTTACCGTGAGCGTACATAATCTGCCCCCGGGATATAATACGGTAGCTGATTTCAACCAGTTCCTGGAAAAACATGGTTTTCATCTCAATGATTCAGGAGGTAAAATTAAAACCAGTCCGGATGGCAGACTGCTGCAAAGCGCCACGGTAGCCGGAATGATCACCGCTACCTTTTCCGGTGGGGAGGAATTCCCCATTGCCGGCTCCTATGTGGAGTTTGCCGAAAGAAAGGTACTTCCTGTCTTTGCGCATTTACCTGCCAGTGAAATACGGCGGGAACACCGGCGTGAGGGTTTTGAAGCAGGCAATGCCGATAAGATCTTTGAAAGTACCTACGCCGCCCAAACAAAAAAAAGTTCCTAATTTAGTTTATTAATACACCAACAATGGAAGACATCTTAAAAGCATTTGGCATCACTGCGGCACAAAGTGGTATCAGCACGGGCACGCACTGGTTGCCGGCTCACGGGGAGGAAATTACCTCAGTTTCGCCGGTAAATAATAAGAAGATTATTACTGTCAGAAGCGCCAGCCGGGAAGATTATGACCAGGTGGTAGCTGTGGCCCAGGAAGCTTTCAAAGAATGGCGTACATGGCCTGCGCCCAAAAGAGGCGAAATCGTACGGCAAATCGGGGTAGCGCTCCGTGAACATAAAGAACATCTCGGCAAACTTGTTTCCTATGAGATGGGAAAGAGTTTGCAGGAAGGATATGGAGAGGTGCAGGAGATGATCGACATCTGCGACTTTGCAGTTGGCCTGTCGAGGCAGCTGCACGGCTTAACGATGCACTCCGAACGGCCGGGGCACCGGATGTATGAGCAATGGCATCCGCTGGGTATTACAGGTATTATTTCCGCCTTTAACTTCCCGGTAGCAGTATGGAGCTGGAACGCCATGCTGGCATGGGTTTGCGGCAACGTGTGTATCTGGAAGCCATCTGAAAAAACGCCGGTGACGGCGTTGGCCTGTCAACATATTGCGGCCAGTGTATTTGCCGCCAACAAAGTACCGGAAGGCGTTTGCTGCCTGGTAACCGGTCAGCGTGATGCAGGTGAATGGATGGCACACGACAAGCGGATTCCGCTCATTTCGGCCACCGGGTCCACCCGGATGGGTAAAGCCGTAGGTGCTGCCGTAGGCGAGCGTTTGGGGCGTTCCCTGCTCGAACTTGGCGGCAATAATGCCATCATTATTACGCAGGATGCCGACCTGGATATGTCGCTTATTGGCGCTGTGTTTGGCGCCGTGGGTACCGCCGGGCAGCGCTGTACTTCTACCCGCCGGCTCATCATCCACGAAAGCGTGTATGATGCGTTTACCGCAAGGCTGGTAAAAGCTTACTCGCAATTGCGTATCGGCAACCCGCTGGATCAGCACAACCACGTGGGCCCGTTGATCGACAAAGCCGCTGTGGATGCATATCTCAACTCAATAGAACAGGTAAAGCAGCAAGGCGGTTCCTTCCTGGTGGAAGGCGGCGTATTATCCGGTCCGGGTTATGAATCCGGATGCTATGTAAAACCCTGCATTGCAGCGGTGGAAAACACCTACGATATTGTACAGCACGAAACCTTTGCGCCCATTTTGTATGTAATGAAATACGCCACACTGGCCGAAGCCATTGCCATGCAGAATGATGTGCCCCAGGGACTTTCCTCCGCCATCATGACGCTGAACCTCCGCGAAGCAGAACAGTTCCTTTCCAATGCCGGATCTGACTGTGGTATTGCCAATGTAAATATCGGCACATCAGGCGCTGAAATAGGTGGCGCTTTCGGTGGTGAAAAAGAAACGGGCGGCGGCCGTGAAAGCGGTTCCGACGCGTGGAGAGCTTACATGCGCCGGCAAACCAATACCATCAACTACTCCAACAGTCTCCCACTGGCACAGGGCATCAAATTTGATCTCTGATAATAATAAATCAGCTATCTGTTTTGCAGGTACAAATACCTGAAAACGGATAGCTGACAACAATATATTTACTGTAAATTTTTCCGGATCATCCAGCTCCGAGGCGCTTGCCCCGGAGCTTTTAATTTTCGTGACAGGAGATGCTACCCGATCAGATTTTTAAAAGCGGTTGATAAAATAACTACGTGTCAAAAATGTTTTGCAACCTGCGTTGCTTTTCTCTACATACACCGACGGCGGCAAGGTTTTAAAAATAGTAGCGAGGTTAGAGAACCCCGCTTTTCGTTAAACGGAAACCATGCTTATGAGAAAAGTTAGAAATGGCGGGAAGCCATTAAAAACTCTTCCGGATATAAATATTAGACTTTTTTTTGAATATTCATATTCAACTTTTGTGCTACTGCCGCATTATTACCACTGTGTTTCACTACTAAAACCTGCCCGGATCCTTTATCATACAGTGTTTTCATGATTTTGCCCTTTACACCCGCATGCTGCAACATAGCAGTAATATTTTCAGGAACGCTGCAAATAACAATTGTTTTGCCCTTATTTTTCTTTATCATGTCTTTAAGGGTGGCGGTTGTTTGCTCCGGATCGCCGTTTAACCGGAAGTAGTCCAGCTGCTGCTGGTGGGCTTTAGAGAGCGGTGTCACCGTTTGCACAGCACGGTTCAGATAGGTAGTGTAGATAGCGGAAATTTCCATTCCTTCCAGGGAAGATGCCAGCTGGCTGGCCTGTTCCTGTCCGGTGGTGCTCAAGCCGGGATCTGCTGATGGTGATGATTCCATTTCCGCAGCATTCACAAAAATGAGTGTGGTTACTTCAGGTTCAGCGGCAGACACAGGTGTGCCGGTAGCCAGCAAAGTGGCCATGAGAACAGCTTTTAACATGATTGGTAAATTTAAGTAAATGAAATACGATACCTGTAAAAATCCCGAACGTAGATCTGGCGGATGAGGGGTATGAGGAATAAGAACAGGTTAAAGCTAAGACGGCTGACAACAATTACAAAAGGGATTGTGACAGGTGGTTACCGGCTATGGCTGGCAAGCAAATCAGGATAAGTAACCGGTAACAATGGCCTGCGGAAAAAGGCGGCCGGGAATGGGCAGAAACCCATTCAATCTCCCAATCAACCAATATATAGCGCGTTTATCATTAATATTTAATGTTATACCGCTTTTTCTATACCTTTAATCTTATCATCATGATATTTTTAGTTGTTTTTTATAGGGAAAATTATTGAACATGAAATTGTTAAGCCGAGAGGTTGCAGTCCTGGCAGGGTGTGTTGCATTGATGACTGCATTTACAACAAATACTACAGCGCAGAGTAAACCCCAGATACCTAAAAACTGGCAGTTACTGAGTTACGATACCGACAGTATACTGGGTACGTCAACGGAAAAAGCCTACAAGGAATTGTTAAAAGGGAAGAAAAGTACGCCTGTTATTGTGGCGGTGATCGACTCTGGTATTGACACTACCCATGAGGATCTGAAAAGTATCCTGTGGACCAATACCCGTGAAATCCCCGGTAATGGCAAGGATGACGATCACAACGGCTATGTGGACGATATTCATGGCTGGAACTTCCTGGGTGGCAAAGACGGCAGCAGCCTGAAAGAAGACTCTGAAGAAGCCGCCCGCGAATACTACCGCTATAAAAACCTTTATGGCAACCCGGATTCCGCACTCGCAAAGGATTCCAAAGAATATGCCATCTGGCAGCAGTTGCAATCGAAAGTGGAGAAGCCTAATTCCCAGTTCAAGATGCAATACAAAAGCATGTCGAAGCTCCAGGAAAACGTGAATAAATGTGAATCTATCCTGAAAACCTACCTGGGTAAGGATGATTTCAATGTAGCGCAGCTGGACAGCATTCAAACGACTAACCAGGATGTACTGCTGGCACGTAATTTCATGAGCCGTTTGCTGAAAAGCGCCGGTGGTGAACCAGCCACTTTCGGCGAGTTCAAAATGGAGTTTGATGAGTACATGAATGAACTGAAGCGTAAGGCAGAAAGCACAGAAGTAGCGCCAAATGCCAACAGGGAAAGGATTGTAGGCGACAACCTCGACGACATCAATGACAACAAATACGGCAACAACGATGTGATGGGCACCTTTGGTTTCCATGGCACGCACGTTTCCGGTATCATCGCAGCGGCCAGGAACAACGGTGTAGGCATGGATGGCATCGCCGATAATGTGCGCATCATGGCGGTAAAAGCCGTTCCTGATGGCGATGAAAGAGATAAAGATGTAGCCCTCGCCATCCGTTATGCGGTTGATAATGGCGCACAGATCATCAATATGAGCTTTGGTAAACCGTTTTCACCTCATAAAGACTGGGTGGATGCGGCTTTTAAATATGCAGAAGAAAAGGGCGTTTTATTGGTACATGCAGCAGGTAATGACGGCAGCAACAACGACTCTGTTGCCAACTACCCCAACCCGAATTACCTGGATGGCACGGTTGCTTCCAACGTCATCACTGTAGGCGCCAGCAATACCGGCCTGGGCAATGATAAGGTGGCACCTTTCTCCAACTATGGTAAGAAAAGCGTGGATCTTTTTGCTCCTGGTGTACAAATTTACTCCACCATTCCCGGTGGCAACAAATACGGCAGCGCCAGTGGTACCAGCATGGCCAGCCCTGTAGTAGCAGGTGTAGCAGCATTGGTACTCTCCTATTATCCTGAGCTCAGTGCAAAGCAACTGAAATATGTGCTGGAAAAAAGCGCAACACCATTACCTGGTATTACGGAAGTAAATAAACCAGGTGCTGCGGATGAAAAAGTAAATTTTTCGGATCTGTCCATCACCGGTGGAATGATCAATGCCTATGAAGCATTAAAGCTGGCGGCTACTGTTAAAGGCGAAAATGTGAAAGGTAAAAAACAGCACAAAGCAAAAGTAAAAGCCATCAAAAAGAACTGATTCAGTATATAAAAAAGGGAGGGAATTTTATCTTTATAAGATAAAATTCCCTCCCTTTTTTTATACAATTACTTTACGAGACGAACGCTCAGCGGATACTTGTAAGACTGGCCATTGCTGGCTTTTGTGGCAGCAATAATGCTAAAGATAACATTCAGCAGCCATAATACACCGAGCAGGTTTGTCCAGCCCCAGGCGTTATAAAAATCTCCTCTTGCATGGCGCCAGAAGCTGGTGAGCGACCAGAAACCGGTAACAATATTATTGACCAGGTTTACAATGACCGCAGCAATGCTCAATGTGATCTGGAAATTGATGGCTTCTTTGCCCTGGCTGTCTACAAAAGCAGATTCGTTCTTTTTGATAAGCCAAAAGATCAGTACTCCAAGGATGTTGCCGACGGTAGGTAATATCAGCATCCCGATAATTCCTCCCAGGTGAACAAGCGCTCCCCAGGTTCGTTCATCTTTCTGATTCATAAAATATAGATTAAATATAATGCGGGAAGTTAACAGCTTATTTTAGGATATCAAAAAAGAGAAGAAAAAAAACTACAAACCTGTAAGCCGGATTCTGTTTCTGCCCCGGCAAGCCGGGACAGACTGCTATCATTTATCTGCGACAACGTTCGCACGTTGTCTGTATCTGCCTACCCTCGGTCATCGGGCGAGCAGCCCTCAATCGACCGTATACATGGCATTTCAGCACGCAAGGTTTACCCGCACAAACAGTTACCTGCCTGCACCGTGGGCTCTTACCCCACATTTTCACCCTTATCTGCCGAAGCGGACGGTTATTTTCTGTGGCACTTGCTGTTCCCGGTTTGCACCGGGCCCCACCCGTTAGGTGGTGCGTTGCTCTGCGCTGTCCGGACTTTCCTTCCCGCCAACAAGTTAGCGGAACGATAGCACGGTTTGTAGTTGAAACGCGAAGGTAAATAAAAATATTACCTAAACGTTATTTCTGTAGCCCCATAGCCGTATTTGGCGTGATATTGATTCACAAAGCTGGCTACTTCCGGCGTTTGTTTCAGGATCTGGTGTATTTCGTCTTTAAGCTTTCCCTTTCCGATACCATGAATCACGATCAGGTTGTGCTGATGATGACTGATAGCCAGTTCCAGGTAACGCTGGAAAGCATTGAGCTGGATAGCAAGGATGGCAATATTGCTCAGCCCTTTCCAGTTTTTCTCAAGTGCTTCGATGTGCAGATCTACTTCGTGCTTAGGCTCCAGCGATGTTTCGGGCTGCAGCTGTATTTTACTTAACAGGCTGGCGAAGTTTCCGCCGCCAATAGTAGTAACAGGCGCCTTCTTTTTTGGTTGTTCTGCCGGCGCCGGCGGCTCGGGTTCTTTCTCCGGAAATTTATCAAACAGCGGGTAAGTGATGGTAGCTTCTGCTTTGGTACGCAGCTGCTCCAGCTGCACAAACATCTGTTTTGGCTTGATCTTCCAGGTTTTCTTTACGGAAGTGGCCAGCTTGGGCTGTGGCTCCTTCAGGAAAAAAGTAAACTCAAACCGCGGATTATCATTCAATGATTCAAAGATGAGATCAGCGAGATAAAAGTGATTATAAGGATGTATTTCATTCTTGATTTCCAGGTCCAGCTGGTTATTCAGCCATATCTGGAAATAAAAACGCATCGCATGCGGCGTATCATTAAACAGGTGAAACTTCATCAGCTTCACGGTTTCATCGTATCCATCCATCTGGTATACCGGCAAAACAGACAGGAACATTCCCTTATCTGTTTTAAACACTTCATACTTGCTTCTGTCTACCTTGATTTCGTCGCCGGGAATTAGTTTGGGCTTTTCCTTGACCAGTTTCTGCTGGGTAAAACGATGGAAATAGGGAAAGTCGATCTGATCCAGGTACACCGGAAAAGACGTTCCTTTCACCTCTATCATGACCATATTATCATTCACAATGTCAACAACCGTTCCTTCTTCTTTTGAACTCAACAACAAGATGTTGTCGCCTTTTTGGTATTTCATAATTGCATTCTTCAACTGCAAAAATAGAATATTGAAGGGATATGCGTGGAAGAGATTTGAAGATTTGCCGGATCCGGCGGAGACATGGCTCCTTATTGCCATTAAAAATGGTAGCACTCACCTGCACGGCTATATGAAGAAAAGTTATTCCGCGTACTTCCTGGACCTTGCTTTTTCAGGATGCCGCCGCATGTAGTCATCTACCGAAATGCGGCCACTGCCTTCAATCAGGAAAACGATCAGCAGGAACAGCACCAGTAAGGAGATGCCCATTACGGGGTATACTGTAAACAGCCCGGTGGGAGAATGAACAAAAAATACAGCACCCAGCAATACGGGAATATTCAGGAATGCGGCGATCCTGGTGAACAGTCCCATCGCAATGAATAGCCCACCTACTGTGTGCGCAAATACAACATAATGTCCCAGGAATATGGACAGTGTGGCCAAAGCCGGGTTTTGATTAATCATGGAAATCAGCGCGTCCCTGTCCTGTACAAACCGGATGCCTACATACATGATAAATATCCCCAGCAGAATGCGAACCACACTCAGCCAATTTGGGTGATGTGTGTCACCCCAGTGTTCAACCCGTTGTAGCATGTTCATAAAATATAAATTTTAAGATCAAAGAGCTACCCTGAAGTTACGAAGATTTACGCTCTTGTGGCCAGCTTGCTGTTGGTATAGCTGTAGAGGAAGTAAATGGTTAAGCCTACCGCCAGCCATACCGAGAATACGATCCAGTTTTTAAGTGCGATTTCTGTCATCAGGTAAAAACAGCTGAGCATCCCCAAAACCGGTATCAGGGAGAGCTTGCGGGTGAGCGAAAAGTAGGAAAGGGCGATGGTAACCACCACAAATATGTAGAAGGGGATATTATGTTTCCATACCTCCCAGCCGCCTGCGGGGGAGAGCTTTGCCATGATTTCTTTGCTGAACAGGAAAACGAGCAGCACTACGATGCCGGGCACAATGAACTGCCCGTTGATATATGGCAGCTGAAACCGTTTTACCACTGATTTTTCCTCTCTTGGCAGAATGAGTACGCCCCCGCATACCAGGATAAAGGCAAACAGGGTACCAATGCTGGTCAGGTCCGTAACGATGGTGAGGTTCAGGAAAAGCGCCGGGATACCTACCAGGAAACCGGTGATGATGGTAGCGAAAGAAGGTGTTTTAAACCGGGGATGTATTTTGCTGAAGCGTTTTGGCAGCAGGCCGTCTCGGCTCATGCTCATCCAGATGCGCGGCTGGCCGATCTGGAATACCAGCAGTACGCTGGTAGTAGCCACCACGGCGCTTACAGAAATAAGATAACTGATCCAGGGCAGGTTTACCTGTGTGAAGACATATGCCAGGGGATCATTTACCTTTAAATTATAATATGGCACCATACCGGTGAGCACCAGTGAAATCAGGATATATAATACCGTACAGATGATCAGGGAATAGATCATGCCTTTGGGCAGATCCCGCTGTGGATTAGCACACTCTTCGGCGGTGGTGCTCACAGCGTCAAAGCCGATATAAGCAAAAAACACGGCCGATACGCCCTTTAGCACACCAGAGAAGCCGTTAGGCATAAAAGGGTGCCAATTGGCCTTATTTACGTAAAAAAAGCCTACCACAATCACAAACAGGATCACCAGGATCTTCAGGGCTACCATAAAGTTGGCGCTTTTCTTACTTTCCTGGATACCTACATACGCCAGGTAAGTGACCAGCAGTACGATGAGGAAGGCAGGGAGGTTCACGATGAAGGGTATGCCGGCAATATGCGGTGCTGCCGCAATAGTTTCCGGCGTGGCACTGTCGTAATTGCTGGCCAGCCAATCGGGTAAACTGAGGCCGATACCACTTAACAGGTTGTTGAAGTAGCCGCTCCATGAAATGGCTACGGCGATATTGCCAATGGCGTATTCCAGGATCAGCGCCCAGCCGATCACCCAGGCAGCCAGTTCTCCGAAAGTAACGTAGGAGTATGTATAGGCGCTGCCGGACACCGGTACACGGGACGCAAATTCTGCATAGCACAGGGCTGAGAATCCGCAGGTAACTGCGGTAATAACGAAGAGCAGGGAAACGCCTGGCCCGCCATGGAAGGAAGCTTCCCCGATAGTGGAAAAGATCCCGGCTCCGATAACCGCCGCAATTCCCATAGCAGTAAGGTCTTTCACCTTCAACACCTTATTCATTCCCCCTGTTTCATGACCATCCGACAAACCGTCTTTGGCATCTTTAATAATGGCAGTAAGTGATTTTTTCCGAAACAGCGAGTTTGACGACATTGGCTAAGGAATTACGTTTAGACGAGCGCGAATATAATGCGAATTTAAATACGAACCTTATTGCTGACGGTTTAAGAGGTAGTTAGCCACTTCCATCAGCGCTGCCTTGCGGTTAGACAGCACCGCCACGTTATCCAGGCTCTGGAACGCCAGTTGCTGGAAGCGTTCTTTTTCCTTCTCTGCCCATTCATCCACTTTACAGCTGCGGAATAATGCCAGCACCCGTTCTACTTTATCGGCGGGTGATGTTTCCATGAGCATTTTCAATTCTGCACGTTGTTCCGGGTTGCACAGTTCCAGCGCTTTCAGGAGCAGGAATGTTTTTTTATTGACGAGGATATCCCCTCCCTGCTGCTTACCGAATTTTTCAGGATCACCAAATGCATCGAGGTAGTCGTCCTGGATCTGGAAAGCAATACCCACATTTTTACCAAAGGAATAAATGTGCTGCTGGTTGCCTTCGCCGGCGCCGCCAATGATGGCGCCCAGCTGCAGGCTGGCAGCAAGTAAAACGGAGGTCTTCAATCCGATCATATGCACATAATCATCGTACTGCACCTTTTCGGGGTCCATGCCTTCAAAGTCCATGTCGAGCTGCTGCCCTTCACATACTTCAATAGCGGCTTTATTAAATACGGAGATGATCTTTTGTTTATAATGCGGTTCTATTTTGTTCAGGCGTTCATATACATAAATGAGCATTACGTCGCCGGCAAGGATCGCCGCCGGCTCGCCATATACCGTATGAACGGTAGGTTTACCCCGGCGGATCGGCGCTTTATCCATGATATCATCATGCAATAAAGTGAAATTATGAAAAAGTTCTATCGCACTGCCCACCTCAAATGCATCCGGGCGCAGGTTATCAAATAGCTCGTTCCCCATCAGGCATAGTACAGGGCGGATTCTTTTTCCGCTTATTCCCAGGATGTGGGACGCTGCATTATATAACTTACTGGGTTGTTCCGGAAACTGTTGTTTTTCAAAATGCTGACTAAACTGCGCTGTTAAATCTTTGAATGAATGCATTGCTGGTGGCTCGTGTTTTATTTTTTACTCTTTTTGTTCTTTGCTGGTGCGGCCTTTTTAGCAGTGGCTTTTTTAGCGGCCGGTTTAGCGGCTGCCTTCTTAGCGGGTACCGCTTTCTTAGCTACCGGTTTTGCAGCAGCTTTCTTCGCAGGAACCGCTTTCTTAGCTACTGGCTTAGCAGCGGCCTTCTTCGCAGGTACTGCTTTCTTCGCTACCGGTTTGGCGGCGGCTTTCTTTGCGGGTATTGCTTTCTTAGCTACCGGTTTTGCAGCGGCTTTCTTCGCTGGTACTGTTTTCTTCGCTACCGGTTTAGCGGCGGCTTTCTTCGCTGGTACTGCTTTCTTAGCTACTGGTTTAGCGGCGGCTTTCTTTGCGGGTACTGCTTTCTTAGCTACCGGCTTAGCAGCTGCTTTTTTTGCGGGTACTGTTTTCTTAGCGGCCGGTTTTGCAGCGGCTTTCTTTGCGGGTACTGTTTTCTTAGCTACCGGTTTTGCAGCGGCTTTCTTCGCAGGTACCGCTTTCTTTGCGGCCGGTTTTGCAGCGGCTTTCTTCGCAGGCGCTTTAACTGCTGGTTCCGGTGCAACTGGTTTCTTCACCACTTCTTTTTCAACTACAGGTGCCGGAGCTGGTTTTTCTTCCGCCACTTTTTCCGTTACCTCTTTCTTCGGCTTCTTTTTATCCACTGGCGCTGGTGCTGGCGTTGCAGGCGTTTCAGGTACATCCGGTGTTACCGGTACCACATGCGTTTCCACTATCACCTGGTCAACAACCGGTAATGGTTTAGGCTCGCCGAGCGATACTTCCGGCGCTCTGTGGGGCGCTTTCCCTTCCTGTTCCCAGGGTTTATACGGACGTTGTTTGTCTTTCTTCTTTTTCCGGTCGTCACGACGATCACCATGACGCTGATCACCTTTACGATCATCGCGGCGGTCTTCCCGGCGTTTATGCTGGAATGGCGCAGCAGCAGGTGTGCCCGTGCCGGTCAGTTCATCTTCCAGGTCGTAGTCCAGCTGGCGTTTGGCCAGGCTGGCAGCCACTACGCGGATGCTCACTTTTTCGCCTATACGAAACTTGCGGCCGGTGCTTTGGCCCACCAGGGAATACTCCCCTTCATTATATTGGAATTCTTCTCTTTTATTCAGATTGTGAATGCTGATCAGTCCTTCGCACTTGGTATCCACTGTTTCCACCCAGAAGCCGAAATGCGCCACACCGCTGATCACACCATCGAAGGTATGACCAATGAACTGCTGCATGTATTCTACCTGTTTGTATTTGTTACCGGCGCGTTCAGCTTCCATTGCCTTGCGTTCCATTTCAGAGCTGTGTTTGCATTTCTGCTCCATTTGCTTGTCGGGACGCACGCTGTTGGCAAGACATTCAGCCAGTACACGGTGTACCAGTACATCGGGGTAACGGCGGATAGGGGAAGTAAAATGGCAGTAGTCTTCAAAACCAAGACCATAGTGCCCCACATTATTCACCGTGTAAATGGCTTTGGCCATTGTACGGATGCCCAGCGTTTCCAGCACCGGTTGCTCCGGTTTGCCTTTTACCTGTGCCAGCATTTTATTGAAGGAGCTGGCAATGCTTTCCGGTGTGGTGAGATCGAACTTATACCCAAATTTTCCGGCGAACAGGGCGAACACTTTCAGCTTTTCCGGGTCGGGCGTATCATGCACACGATAAGGGAACGGGATGGGCTGTTTATTAATCCGCAGCTTGCCCACGTATGCCGCAATGGTTTTGTTGGCCAGCAGCATAAATTCCTCGATCAGCTGGTGCGCTTCTTTACTTTCTTTAATGACAATGCCAATCGGCTTACCGGTTTCATCGAGTTTAAAGCGTACTTCCTGCGAGGAGAAGTTAATGGCGCCATGTACAAAACGTTGCTTGCGCAAAGTTTGAGCAATGCGGTTTAACAGCATCACTTCGTTCTTATACGGACCCTCAGATTTGCCTTCTATAATCTCCTGTACTTCTTCGTAGGTAAACCTGTGATCCGAATGGATCACGGTGCGGCCGATCCAGTGTTGCTTCACCTCTCCTTTTTCGTTCATCTGGAACATAGCGGAGAAGGTGAGCTTGTCTTCATGCGGCCGCAGGGAACAAAGCTCATTGGAGATCTTTTCCGGCAGCATGGGCAACACGCGGTCTGGCAGGTATACGGAGGTAGCGCGTTTATCCGCTTCTTTATCGAGTTCGGTGCCGGGCAGTACATAATGACTTACATCGGCAATATGCACCCCCAGTTCATACAAACCGTTTTTCAGCAGGCGGATAGAGATGGCATCATCAAAATCTTTGGCATCCACCGGGTCGATGGTCATGGTAAGGATTTTGCGGATATCTTTCCGTTTACCTACTTCTTCTTCAGAAATATTTTCCTGGATGGTATCCAGTTCTGCTATTACTTCTTTAGGGAAACTGAGCGGGAATCCTGCTTCTATGAGGATTTCCTTCATGGCCAGGTCGTTGGTATCGCTGGCATCCAGGATTTCCACGATTTCACCTACAGGCTTGCGGGATTTTTCTCCCCATGCTACTATTTTCACCACGGCTTTATCGCCGCTTTTCGCCTCTCCGAGGGAGTTGGCGGGAATATAAATATCCGGCATAAACAATCCCTTTTCAGGGATCAGGAAAGCAAAGCTTTTGCTGACCTGCAGGGTACCGGTGAATTCGGTTTTATTTCGTTTAAGGATGTCCGTTATGATGCCTTCCATGCGGCCTTCGTTATGGGCTGCTTTCAATACATCCACCAGCACTTCATCTTTATCGAGGGCGGTATGCAGGTTTTTCTGCTTCACCATGATGTCTTTTGTAAGGCCATCCACGATCACAAAGGCCATTCCGGACCTTGTTACTTCCAATACGCCTTTAAAGGTCTTCTTCTGGCTATGGCTTTGTTGGGGGTTGTTAGGGTTATGATTACCGCCTTTTTTATTTTTCTTTTTTCTACTCATGTTAGTCGTAAGTTATTGTTGACCGGGCGCTGGCAGGTGCCGGCCTATGTAGTCAAAAATAAAGTTATTAAATAATTCTGCTTCCCCGAAGAGGAATGCAATCTCTACTGGAATAACAGCCATCTGCAGGTTTTGTTCTGCCAGCATTCCTTTGAGCAGATGTAATCTTACCGCATCCTTTTCTGTGGTAATGACAATCTTTTCTGTGCCGGGCAGGTCGCTGCATTCCTTTTTTATTTTTAGTATATCCTTTTCCGTATAATAATAATGATCGGGAAAAGACAAGAGGTATACCTGTTCGTAACGTCGTTTCAATTCTTCGAGCAATGGTTCGGGCCTTGCTATACCACATGCCAGCAATACGGTTGCTGATTTAGGGACGGCCACCGGGTGATGGGTGATCATATCGGACAAGGCGCCGTATTGCAAGGTAGTGAAAAAGAGCCGCTGATGTGGCAATGGTTTAATTTCTTTTTCCAGGGCCAGCTTCTCTTCCGTGCTCATGGCGGGCGGACACTTTGATACAATAATACAATCGGCCCGGTGATATCCCTGTCTGCCTTCCCTTAAACGGCCAAAAGGTACTACATGATTCCCGGGTAAACAATCGGCTGTAATCGGTGATCATGATATTAAGACCGGGCTTTATGGAGCGGTGCTGGAAGGCATCATCGAGCAGTACCACCTGGGTATCGGGCTCATCTCCGAGCAGCTGCGGAATGGCCAGCATCCGTTCTTCTCCTACGCAGACCTTGATATCCGGGAATTTATCGTGAAACTGCATGGGTTCGTCCCCGATATCGGCAGCAGTGCTTCTTTCATCTGCCAGGATGTAGCCGCTGGTACGGCGGTTGTACCCCCGGCTGAGCGTGGCAACTTTCAGATGATCCTTCAGCAGGCGGATCATATATTCAACATGCGGGGTTTTCCCGGTGCCGCCTACCGACAGGTTGCCCGCGGCGATCACAGGAAGATCAAATTCCACTGCAGTGAGCAGCCCTTTGTCGTAAAACCGGTTCCGCAACCACATCACCAGGCCATACAGCAGGGAAAAAGGATATAAAAGAACATTCAGGTATTTAAGCACTGTTGTTTATTTAAATTGATAAATGTGATCCGGGGTCACCACCGTATGCAACGGCACATCCCACGAATCCACGTCTTCTATCTGCAGAACGGGTTCAAACAGCGACAGGCCGATGGTACGCACATCCGGCCGGCATTGTTTCAGAAAACGGTCGTACATACCTTTACCATATCCTACCCGCTGCCCCTGCCGGTCGAAAGCCAGTAAAGGTACAAATACAAGGTCTATATTTTCCGGTGATATCACTTCCCCATGATCCGGTTCCGGGATGCCGAACCTGTTTTTCACCAGTATGGTATTGGTTTTCCAGAGATAATGATTCATCTCGCCGGTTTTCATATCCGAGCGGGAAAGCAACCATTCCATTTCCGGCCATTGGGTTCTCCCCCATTTTACCAGGGGCCAGGTATCCACTTCTTTTTTTTCAGAGATAGGAAGAAAGATATGCGCATTCCTGACGTTGCTGTAATCAAGCTGACGGGCATTCGCCAGTAACCGCTCATTCAGGGCGAGGGCGGTGGGTTCGTCCAGGTTAAGCCGCAGCTCCAGGAAATGTTTTCGTATATCCTTTTTAGTGGTCATGCCAATAAACTATGCAGCGAGGCTGACAACAACTGTGCCTGTTGTTGAATGAATGCCTTATCTACCGTATCTGTCAGCGGGATACGGCCAATTTTCGGGCACCCGCTCCACTTTACCACATCGTCTTCATTGCTGTGATAATCTCCGCCAAACACCCATCCGATAACGGGCACGCCTGTATGTTGCAGCATCCTTGCAGTGAGCATCGAGTGGTTGATGCTGCCCAGGTAATTCTGCGCTACAATCACCACCCTGGCTTTCAGCGCCATTATCAGGTCCAGCGTAAACAGCTCTTCATTTACCGGCACCATCAATCCCCCGGCGCCTTCCATTACCAATGGCCTGTCAACCGGCTGGTACTGGTCCGCCAGCTCCAGGATACGCCCCGCATCAATAGTACAGTCCTCTAACCGTGCCGCCAGGTGCGGAGAGGCAGGCGCCTGCAACCGCCACGCTTCCGGGTGACAAACTGACACCTTATTTGACAACAGGGATAATACCGTATCTGTATCTGTGCCTTCCATCAACCCCGTTTGCACCGGCTTCCAGTAGTCGGCCGTTAGTGCCTCCGTGATACAGGCAGCGGTAATGGTTTTACCCACGCCTGTACCTATTCCTGTAATAAAAATCCTTTCGCTCATTGGCGCAAATATACGCGAATGTTGTCTTTCGCGGATTTTGTCTTTCCCGCTGATTACGCTGATTATACTGATTTAGGGATTTGATCACTTTGGATTTAAAATGATTTGGGTAGATGTAAGCGGATATACCCGCTTATATTTCCCATAATCATTTTAAATCCTTATAAAATCTAAAAAGTAAAATCAAGGTAATCAGTATAATCAGCGTAATCAGTGAGAAAGACAAAATCCGCTCCGATCCCTCAACGCAATTCCGTATTTTCGTAATCATACAACCTCATTTTTTATGAAATACTGCGATAATATACTTGAAACGATAGGCAATACCCCGATGGTAAAGTTGCACCGCGTAACGGCTTCCCTGCCTTGCACGGTGCTGGCGAAGGTGGAGTTTTTTAACCCCGGCAATTCTATTAAGGACCGCATGGCGGTGAAAATGGTGGATGTAGCGGAAGAGAAAGGATTACTGAAACCCGGCGGCACCCTTATCGAAGGCACCTCTGGCAATACAGGTATGGGACTGGCGCTGGCGGCCATTATCAGGGGATACAAATGTATTTTCACCACTACCGATAAACAATCCAAAGAAAAAGTGGATATCCTGAAGGCGGTAGGCGCCGAAGTAATTGTTTGTCCTACCAATGTGGAACCCGAAGATCCCCGCTCCTATTATTCTGTGTCTAAAAGACTGGCCACGGAAGTGCCCAATTCATTTTATGTGAATCAATATGACAACCTGGCTAACCGGGATGCGCATTACGAACAAACCGGTCCTGAAATATGGGAACAAACCGACGGTAAAATCACCCACCTGGTAGTGGCCACCGGCACCGGTGGTACGGTTACCGGCACCGGGAAATACCTGAAAGAAAAAAATCCGGATATTAAAGTATGGGCGATCGACAGTTATGGCTCCTTACTGAAGAAGTATTTTGAAACCGGGGAGCTGGATATGAGCGAAGTGTATCCTTATATTACAGAAGGTATCGGGGAAGATTTTGTGCCGGAGAATTATGATATGAAGGTGATCGACAAATTTGAAAAGGTAACGGATAAAGATGCTGCCGTGATGGCGCGACGCATCACCAAAGAAGAAGGTATTTTTGTTGGATACTCCGCCGGATCAGCCATAGCCGGTCTGTTGCAGCTGAAAGAAGGACTGAAGCCAACAGATGTGGTGGTCGTTATTTTTCATGATCATGGCAGCCGCTATGTAGGTAAAATCTATAACGACCAGTGGATGCTGGAACGTGGTTTCCTCGATGTAAAAACAGTGAAAGATGTAGTGAATGGCCGTCGTAACCAGCCACTGGTAACCATCAGCGCTGATGAAAAAGTAAGTGAAGCCATTGCCCGGATGAAAAAATATGACATCGAACATATACCTGTAGACCAGGGCGGGGAACTGATCGGATCCATTTCCGAAAACGGGTTGTTCAACCGCCTGATCGATGATGCCAACCTGAAAGATGCGCAGATAAGCCAGGTAATGCAGCCATTGTTCCCGCTGGTAAGCCAGGACACGCCTATCGAAAAGCTTTCGGTATATATCAACCGGGAAAACGGCGCTGTACTTACAAAAGATGACAGCGGCAATCACCACATTGTTACGAAATACGATATTATACAGGCGTTGGGCAGATAAAAGTACCGCATGTTATTTACCGATCAGCTCAACAGGCAGATAACAATTGAACATCCGCCACAGCGGATTGTTTCACTGGTGCCATCCCAAACAGAGTTGTTATATTCCCTCGGACTTGAAAAGGAAGTGGTGGGTATTACCAAATTCTGCGTACATCCGTTAACGTGGTTCAGGGAAAAAACACGGGTGGGTGGCACCAAAAATATTCACGCTGGTATTATACGGCAGCTTTCACCGGATCTGATCATTGCCAATAAGGAAGAAAACCTCGCCGCTGATGTGGAGCTGCTGATGAAAGATTACCGGGTGTGGGTGAGTAATATCCAAACATTGGAAGATGCTTATGCCATGATTGCCAGTATCGGCGCTATCACCCACCGGGTGCAAGCGGCCGCTGATCTGGTTTCACAGATCAAAGCCGGCTTTGCATCGCTGCACCCGCTTCCGGAGGCTGTTCCCACCGCTTATTTCATCTGGCGCGATCCCTGGATGGTTGCCGGTGGCGACACCTTCATACACCAGATGTTGCAGTTATGCGGGTTCCATAATGTATTTGGCCACCTGCCCCGCTATCCGGCTGTTACTGCCGCTGAGCTGGCCGCCAGCGGATGCCGCAGGGTATTGCTCTCGTCTGAGCCCTATCCATTCAAAGAAAAACATATAGCCGAGTTGCAGGCTGTTTTGCCGGACGCCCGAATCCAGCTGGTAGACGGTGAAATGTTTTCCTGGTATGGCAGCCGTTTAATTGAGGCGCCCGCCTATTTTCAATCAGTGATAGAAAATTAAAGGTCCCGAGGCAACTTTCTTCTTTTCACTTGCGTAAACAGGATAACGATCAACTAAAACGCATTTTATGGAAAGAAGAGATTTTGTTTCCAACATTGGATTAACGCTGGCATTGGTATGTACAGCCGGTTTGGCTGCCTGCAGCAAGGGAGGCAGTAATGATCCCGACCCCACACCTCCCGGCGGCGGCAATGCAAAGCTAACATTGAACCTCGGCAGTGACCTCACCAATGTGGGCGATTTCAGGATCTCCAACGGGGTAATCATTATCCGTACAGGCTCCGGCAATACTGCAGCGGCTTTCACGGCCCTTTCCAGTACCTGCACCCACCAGGGCTGTACCGTAGCCACCTTTAACAATTCGTCCAAATTAATTGAATGTAATGCGCCTTGCGGTCATGGCAGCCGGTACACCACTACCGGCGCGGTGAATACAGGTCCCGCTACCGCTGCGTTGACGGCTTACACCATCAAGGTAGATGGCAATGTGCTCTCCGTTAGTTAATGTTTTTGCAGAAAATCGAGCACCCGTTCTGCAAAGGGTACCGTGCGCACTACTGAATTATGATCTCCGGCTACTGTGCCGTGCATTCCTGCCGGCATCATGGCCGCGAGAGAGCCTCCGGTATCATTATCTTCGTCTTTATCCCCACCGATAACCAATACCGGCTGATGCACGCCGGCCAGCTCCTGTGGTGTAGTAGAGGGCTGGCCCAGCTGCATCATGGCGAGGGCCCGCTGATCCAGTCCGGACTGTTGTACATATTTAACCATCGCAGCCAGTTCCGGCACGTCTTTCCCCGAAAGCGCCTCGTAAAACTGCTGGCGGCGCGGCCATGCGGGATCTGTAAAAGCTATACCCATACCGCCCATCACGGCGCTGCGCACCCTGGCGTCCAGCACCAGCAGGCGGGAAACAATAATAGCGCCCCTTGAATAGCCCACTACCTGGTAATTATTAATATTAAGATGGGTCATGAGTCCCATAATATCTTTTGTTTCCGCATCATTAAGATAAGCGAGGCTGTCGTGCGGATGATCCGACGCGCCATTTCCCCTCAGATCGAGGGTGATCACCTGATACCCATGCGCCAGCAGGGAGTCGTACAAAGCTGTTTTCTTCCAGGAATCCCCGTTCACAATAAAACCGTGCACCAATAATACCGGGGCGCCGGTACCTGCAATGGTATAATGAATACGGGTGCTGTCGAAGGAGGTATAATATAGCAGGGAGTCCGCAACATTGGCTGTAAATGCACCAGCAGCAGACACTTTCAGGAATATACCTGCGATGAAAAACAGAAATAGTTTCATACAAAACCGGATTGAGATCGGTTAAAATACATTTTTCTGTTGGTAGAATTAATACGTAAGCGCTTACTTTTCACTATAAATCTTCTATTTAACTCCTTATATTTGCTTTCCTAAAAAATAAAACACATATCAGAGTATGGGAAAATACAGAGCTGGCGTATTATTCGGCGAAGAGCTGGATGCGCTGTATAACGATGCCAAAGACAACGGATTTGCTATGCCTGCCGTAAATGTTGTGGGAACTAACTCCGTGAATGCGGTACTGGAAACAGCTGCTAAAGTAAATTCACCGGTTATTATTCAGTTTTCTAACGGTGGTGCACAATTTTTTGCCGGTAAAGGCATGCCGAACGACAAGCTGCAGGCGAACATTGCAGGTGGCGTTTCCGGTGCTAAACACGTACATGAAGTAGCTAAATATTACGGTGTTCCGGTGGTACTGCATACCGACCATGCTGCTAAAAAATGGTTGCCGTGGATCGACGGTTTGCTGGATGCAGGTGAGCAGTTCTTTAAACAAACCGGTCAACCGCTGTACAGCTCTCACATGCTGGATCTTTCCGAAGAACCAATTGCAGAGAACATTGAAATTTCTCATAAATATTTTGAGAGAATGAACAAACTGGGTATGTCCATCGAAATCGAACTGGGCGTAACCGGTGGTGAGGAAGACGGCGTGGACAACTCCGGTGTAGACAACTCCAAGCTGTATACCCAGCCTGAAGAAGTAGCTTATGCGTATGAAATTTTATCAAAAGTAGGCCCCCGTTTCACGGTAGCTGCTGCTTTCGGTAACGTTCATGGCGTATACTCACCAGGTAATGTGGAACTCCGTCCGGTGATCCTGCATAACAGCCAGGAATTCATCCAGGAGAAATATAAAACTGCGGCTAAACCTGTTTACTATGTATTCCACGGTGGTAGCGGTTCTCCAAAGCACCAGATCACAGAAGCACTGGGTTACGGCGTTATCAAAATGAACATCGATACCGATATGCAGTGGGCATTCTGGGAAGGTATTCACGATTTCTACGAAGCCAAGAAAGATTACCTGCAGGGACAGCTGGGTAACCCCGAAGGTGCTGACAAGCCAAATAAAAAATACTACGATCCGCGCGTATGGCTGCGCAAAGGCGAAGAAACCTTTGTTAAGCGCCTGGAAGAAGCATTCAGGGATCTGAACTGTATTAACAGGAACGCATAATTAAGCATTCAGCTTAAGATATAAAGGCAAAAAGCTGTTGTAACGGAGATAAAAGCGATCATATATTATATGTATATGTTATTATCTCCGCTACAATGGCTTTTTGCTTTTTGACTTAAACTTTATACTTTTCCCTATATGTTTTTGGCTTTATGCGATAATTCGTATCTTGCACCACTATTTTCTAATCTAATAGTAAAATATGTCAAGCTGGTTTAAGCGAATTAAACAAGGCATCTCTACCACCACCAGTGAAAAGAAAGAAGCACCGGATGGTTTGTGGCACAAGTGTCCTAACTGTAAAAAAACCACCACCGTAAAGGATCTGAAAGAGCATTACTATGTTTGCGATAAGTGTAATTATCACAACCGTATTAACTCTGCAGAGTATTTTGAGATCATATTTGATAACAATCAGTTCGAGGAACTGTTCCCAAATATATACCCGACCGACTTCCTGGGATTCAAGGATCTGAAGCCGTACGCCGACAGGCTGAAGGATGCGCAGAAGAAATCCGGGCTGAAAGACGCGATGACCGTAGGAGCCGGCAAGGTGCTGGGAAACGACCTGGTAGTAGCCTGTATGGATTTTAACTTTATCGGGGGTTCTATGGGCTCTGTAGTAGGTGAAAAGATAGCCCGTTCTATCGACTACTGCATACTGCACAAGATGCCGCTGATGGTCATCTCCAAATCAGGAGGCGCCCGTATGATGGAAAGTGCCTTCTCCCTGATGCAGATGGCGAAAACATCGGCCAAGCTCACGCAGCTGGCGGATGCAAGACTCCCCTACATCTCTTTAATGACTGACCCCACCACCGGTGGTGTAACCGCCTCCTACGCAATGCTGGGCGACCTCAACATTGCTGAACCAGGCGCGCTCATCGGGTTTGCAGGTCCCAGGATCATTAAAGAAACGATTAAAAAAGACCTCCCCGCTGGTTTCCAGAGCGCTGAGTTCCTGCTGGAACATGGCTTCCTGGATTTCATCATGGATAGAAAAGAACTTAAGACAAGGTTGGCAGGTTTGCTGACCATCTTCAAAAATTAGAAAAACAGCTTTTAGCCTTCAATTGTTAGTACGGGCATGGATCTTTCCTGCATCTGCTAACAATTGAAGGCTAAAAACTAACAGCCCATATTAAAGCGCAAATGGCAGAGTTAAAGAACAGATCGGCATATTTTGAGTACGCAATAGAAGATAAATTTATTGCCGGGATGGTATTGCTGGGTACGGAGATCAAATCGATCCGCGCCGGCAAGGTGAGCTTTAATGATTCTTTCTGCTATTTTTCCAAAGGAGAATTATATGTGAAGAGCCTGCACATCGCAGAATACTCACACGGTACCTCCTCCAATCATGATCCGCTGCGGGAACGCAAACTGCTGCTTACCAAGCGGGAACTGAGAAAGATGGAAAACAAGATGAAAGAACGTGGCTACACCATTGTACCACTTCGCATGTTTATTACCGATAAGAGCCTGGCAAAAATGGAAATTGGTATCGGTAAAGGTAAAAAGCTTCACGACAAACGCGACTCTATCAAGGCCAGGGAAGCAGACAGGGAGCTCAGACGACAATTTAAATAAACATAGCCCCGGCAGGCAAAGCATATCCTTATAAAACAGTTCCCCATTGAAAAAACTAGCATTCAGGCCGTTACTGAGCATTACCGCCATCCTTCTCTACACCTGTATTCTCTCCTGTAAATCAGGTGAAAAATTATACAATAAAGGCAGATACGACGAAGCGGTTACCGCTTTTGTAAAAAAGCTGCAACGTAAACCGCAGGATGCCACCGCCACGCGGATGCTGCCGGACGCCTATAAACAGGCGCAACTGGTGCGGGAAGACCGCGTTAACGGATACCTTCGCTCTAATAATCAACTCAAGTGGGAAAATATACGGAATGAGTACAGGGCTTTACAAACGCTCTACAATGCCGTTCACAGCTCCCCGGCGGCCCTTAAACTGGTGCAGCCGGAGGACTACCGCGATGCGATCACCGGCGCCCAGGAAAACGCCGCAGAAATGCGATACGACCGGGGCATGGCTTTGCTGGATAAAGGCGATAAAGCCAGTGCACGCCTGGCCTTTGATGAATTTAATGCCGCACTGAAGCTGATCCCCGATTACCGGGATACCAAGCAACGGCGGGATGAGGCTTACCAGATGGGCGTGATCAATGTGGTGGTCAGTGAAATTGAAGTACGCTCACCTTATTACCAGTTCAGCGCCGATCAGTTCCGCGACTACCTGGTGCGCAACCTTCAGCAGCGCAGTATCAACCAATTTGTGCAGTTTTACGACGAACGGGTGGTTCGTAATGAAAATCTCCGCCCCGATGAATATATTGAACTGCGCTTTTTTGATTTCGTGGTGGGTCAAACATATGTAGACCGTATCCAGCGCGATGTTTCAAAAGAAATTGTGATTGGTACCACGAAAGACTCCACCGGTAAGGAGTTCAATATCTACAAAACGGTGAAGGCCACACTTTTTATCACTAAAAAAACGGTGGTATCGAAAGGGTTACTGGATTACCGCATCACCAATACCGGCAACGGGCAATTACTGCGCACCGACCGCATCCCCGGCAGCTATACCTGGCTCAACCAGTTTGGTACCTTTAAAGGCGACGAAAGAGCCCTCAGCGATGAGGACAAGCAGCTGATGGGAGGACGGGATATGCCGCCACCGCCGCCTACAGACTTATTTATGGAATTTACCCGGCCTATTTATGATCAGCTGGCAGGGGATCTGCAGAGTTTTTACAACAGGATTTAAGGGACATAGTGTATAGATAGTGCATGGATAGTGCATGAGGAGTCCATGAGAAGTGCATGGATGGTCCATAGTATACGCAGGTTTTAGGCATGGATGAAGTATCCATGAAGTAATGAAGATTATATCTTTTGCTTTAGCAGCGGTATCAGCTGGTGTGCTGGCACTACCCCACTCTGCCGCCAGATCAGTTTCCCTTCCCGGAAAAGCAACAAAGTAGGTACGCTGGCAATCTGCCATTGAGCGGCCAGTTGCTGGTTTCTGTCTATATCTATCTTGATGATCCTGATCTGTTCCCCCATTTTATCCTTTACTTCTTTCAGGATAGGCGGCACCATCTGGCAGGGACCACACCAGGTGGCAAAACAATCGATCAGTACCGGGGTTGATGAAGCGAGTATTGCCTGAAGGTTTTCCATAGCACAAGTTTTAATTCCAATCACAAATTACGACTTTTTGAAAATCAGAAAATATAACATATATTACCAATATAACCCGTCTTATTTATTTGCATATGAACGTGCTATCCACTATTATCTATTTTGCCTGGTTCCTGTCTGAGATTCTGCTGCACCGCATTCTCCGCGGCAAGGACAAAGAAGACAAGAAGAAAAAGGACCAGGGCAGCCTGGCGTTTATCTGGATCGTGATCATTGTGTTCATCAATATTTCCGTATTGGTATCTGCAAAAACAGCTTACCCTATTCTTCCAGGCCCGGATATGAATCGTATAGGCCTTAGCGTTATACTACTGGGAATGGTGTTTCGCTTTATGGCCATTGCGCAGCTGGGCAGGTTGTTCACCGTAAATGTAACGATCCGGAAAGACCATCACATTAAAAAGGATGGACTGTACAGCATATTACGGCATCCCTCCTATGCCGGTTCCCTGTTATCTTTCCTGGGATTCGGGTTATCGCAGAACAACTGGCTGGGATTAGCCATCGTGTTCATCCCGGTTTTTATAGCATTTGCTTACCGGATGAACATAGAAGAAAAAGTACTGAGCGAACAGTTTGGAGAAGAATACACCAACTATATGAAGCATACCAGCCGGGTTATTCCCTGGATCTATTAGCAATTTCTTTTTACGATAAAAATATAGAAGCATAAAAAAAGCCCCCGGAAATTCCGGGGGCTTTTTTTATGCTTTAATTATTGATATTCGGATTGTTCTGCAACTCCGTAATTGGAATGGCAAAGAGGTAATATTTACTGTATGGCACAAACGGCGTTCCATCCGGTTGTTTCAGCGTAAGATGGCCCTGTGCAGGCACTTCTACAAAGGTACCGTCTCCTCTTGGCACACTGATGATGCTATCCTGCCCATTATAAGAAAGGAATGGCTTCCTTACTACGGTACCGCCTGTACGAATAATATCAGACAATGAAAATCCTTCTCCCCACAACTCTTTCCTTCTTTCCACCAGGATGGTATCCACCAGGCTGCCGCCACCTTTATAAAGCGTAGCGTTGCGCGCTGCACGCAATACATTGAGGGCTTCCGCACCTTTGACAGTGTTGCCGCTTTGGGCATAGGCTTCTGCTTCAATCAGGTACATTTCTGCGGAGCGCATCAGTACCAGGTCGCCCACCAGTGCGCCGGCATCACGGAAACGGAATTTTTTATAGCGCAGGTAGCCTTCCTGGTCAGGCAGGGTATCCCAGTCGAATAAACGGAAACGTACGTCTGCACTATCAAAGAAATTCTTAAAGTAAGGATCTGCCATAAAGCTCTGGTAGTAAGAGGCCGGGCTGGAAACATCCAGGAAATGGAAGTTATAGCTGGCGTTGCTTTGATTAGGCGTTTGTGCATGTCCCCAGATCCACTCCCCATTATTGATATCGCTGAATCCTTTGTTATAATCATCGCCCGACATCAGGGGATAACCATTGCGGGCCGCTATGGCAGCGGTGACAGCGCTTGTCCATTGGCGGTTGTAAAGGTAAGCACGGGCCAGTAAGCCATTGGCTACGTTGAGGTCAATTTTCCATTTCTGGGTAGCGTTGCGTTGATAATTCTGTAACAGCGGCAGCGCTTTCTGCAGGTCGTCGATTACCTGTTTGTATACTTCTGCTACGGTTGATTTTGCCTTTCCTGCAGTGGCCGGGCCGGATGGTTCTGTGTAGATCGGGATGGCTTTTTCTGTCCCGGTTCTGTTAAACTGGTAAAAAGACGCGAGCGTGAGGTAGCAATTGGCGCGCAGGGCGTATGCCTGGCCTTTAAGACGTTTCTTTTTGTCCTCGTCGCCGGTGGCATTATCTACTTTCGCGATTACATTATTACAGTTGTCGATCACCTTGTAAAGAATAGTCCAGAAGGCATTTACCCGGTTCTTGGTATTGTCCGTCATTTCAGTGTATCCATATGAATCACGCAGGCCATACGATTGCGTTACCGCTACATCGCTGCCCATGGCGTCGCTGGTGAGATGAATGGATTTATAACCCGGCACTGCAAAGGTGAAGAATTCTTCAAACATATATGCCCAGGTACCGTTGATCACCGTTTCCACGTTGTCGGCAGTATTAAACACCTGGTCGTCGGGTACGGCATTGGTTGGTTTGGTATCCAGGAAGTCCTTGTTGCAGGCGCCTAATACCAAAGCTGCGATTATTATTAAGAATATATTCTTTTTCATGGTCGTAATTTTTAGAAGCTCAGATTAATACCTGCAGAAATGGATTTGATGGCCGGGTAACGATAGTAGGTAGTACCTCCTACTGATTGTTCCGGATCCAGGCCCTGGTGGTTATAGATCGTGAACAGGTTTTCTCCCTGCACATATACGAGTACGTTATTAAGATGTGCTTTATCCATTAATGATTTAGGAAGGTTATAGCTGATGTTCAGGCTCTTCAGGCGGGCGTAGCTGGCATCGTACAGGAACCGGTCGGAAACGGATGTCCAGTTGGTTTGTACGGTAGTGAGTTTAGGCACATCCGTTACCTTGTTGGTGGGCGTCCAGCGGTTCAGCATTTCCGTGCTGAAAGGGCGGCCTGCGGAGGTACCGGTACCCAGCAGGAACAGGTAATCCTGGTCCAGTACTTTACCACCAAGACTGTACACCATCAGGAACGACAATGAAAATCCCTTGTAGGTAAATGTGTTGGTGAAACCGCCGTATACATCCGGCAGGGAGGAACCGTTATAATACTGTGTAGCCGAAGAATAGTTGCCGGTAGTACCTTTGGTGCCATCTGCATTATCGATGTACCACATTGGCAAACCTGTTTCCTGGTTTACACCTGCCCATTTTCTCAGGTAAAAATCATAGATAGATTTACCTACCATGAGTTTCTTGGTGCCGCTGATAATTTCTTTCTGCGGCAGCTCCGTAATCTTATTCTTATAGTGAGTAGCGTTCAGGTCAATGGACCAGCTGAAATCTTTTGTTTTCACCGGCACTGCGTGTATGGAACCTTCCACCCCGGTATTTTTCAGTGCGCCGATATTTTCATCTACCGCCGAGTAACCTACTGAAGGCGCCATAGGCCTGGAATACAACAGGTCCTGTGATTTGCGCTGGAAGTACTCTATGGTACCGCCCAAACGGTTTTCAAACATGCTGAAATCCACACCAACGTTCAGGTTCAGATTGGTTTCCCATTGCAGGTTCGGATTGTATACCTGGCGACGATAGGTACCACCTTCTCCAAGGTTGCTGTTTACATTCAGCAGCGGGTAGTAGTTGTAAAATGCGTCATCACCGAGGTTATCGTTGCCTTGTCCGCCGTAGCTGGCGCGGAGTGTTAGCAGGTTAAGCCAGGAACTATTCTTAAGAATACTTTCCTCTGTTAATTTCCAGGAAGCGCCCACGGACCAGAAAGTACCCCAGCGGTGATTGGGTGCGAAACGGGAAGATCCGTCGCGGCGCAGGGAAGCCGATAAGAAATATTTCCCTACATAGTCGTATTCAGCCCTGCCCAGGAAGCTTGAGAGCGTGTACGTATCAGTATATCCCTGCAGATCCTTGATGAGAGAGGCATCCGACAGCTCTTCCAGTCCTGGCAGGGAGAAGCCGGATTTCTGACCATCTAAAAAGGTAGTGGTGTATTTATAAGCTTCCTGGCCTGCCAGCAGGTTCAGGTGATGCTTTTCATTAAATGTTTCTTCGTAGGTGAAGATGTTGTTGAACGTCCAGCTGAATACGCGGGTGTTCAACCGTTCTATTGTTCCGCCCACTTCTGCATCAAAGCCCAGGGTTGGGTTTGTATAATCATATTGTTGTTTGGCGGTATAATCGGCGTTGTAACTTGATTTGAATTTAAGTCCGCGCCAGATGGTGGCTTCGCCGTACAGGCGGGCCGATAAGTCATCGCGGGTAAGGCGGTGTTTATCGATAGCGGATGTGGCCACCAGGTTGGTGTTTGTATTGGCTGCGCTGGGGCGGTAACTGCCGTAGTCAAAGATCTTATTGCCGTTGGCATCCAGGATATAGGCGCCGGTGGACCGGTCGCGCTCATAAATAGGATAGAAATTTGACATCAGGCGGCCATAGTTTACATAGTTATCAGAGCGGCTGTCTTCCGAAGGAGGCGCATCCTGTTCGGAGTGCGTACCATTCAGGTTCAGTCCTACCTTTAACCATTTCTTGGCATCAATATCAATATTGCTGCGGAGGTTATAGCGTTTGAAACCGGAAGCAAGATAAATACCCTGGTCATTCAGGTATCCTCCGGAAACGTAGTACCTCGATTTTTCGGTAGCGCCACTGAGTGCCACATCTGCCTCGGTACGTTTCCCGGTTCTTTGCATGGCATCGTCCCAGTTATCGTCCCACAGGGCTTTAGCGCCGGCTACCAGTTTGCCGTCGGTGCCAACAGGTTGCGGAAACGCGGTGCCATAGGGGTTAATCCCTACCCTTCTGATAAGGCTGCTGCTGGCCTGGGTGGCTGCGGTTGCGGGCGATAAGCCGCTGGTGAGGCCACCGTTACGGATGGCTTCCCAATACATTTCAAAATACTGATCGGTGCTTACCCGGTCGTAATTATCTACTGCTCTTTTTGAAAAACCCTGACTAACGCGAACGTCTATATTACTTCCCTGTTTCTTCCCTTTCTTGGTAGTGATAATCACTACGCCATTGGCGCCACGGGAGCCGTACAGCGCGCTGGAGGCAGCGTCTTTCAGTACACTGATGGATTCAATGTCGTAGGGGTTGATCGCATTCAGGCTGCCTCCGTAAGGCACGCCGTCTACCACGTATAACGGATCGGCGGACGCGTTGATGGAGCCGATACCGCGGATGCGGATGGTGGCATCAGAGCCCGGCTGACCGCTGGTAGACGTGCTTTGCACACCAGCTGCAAGCCCCTGTAATGCTTTGGTAACGCTGGATACCTGCCTGTTTACCAGTTCCTCGCTTTTAATTTGCGAGACAGAACCGGTGTAGGAACTCTTTTTAGCAGTACCATAAGCTACCACTACAATTTCATCAATGTCTTTCCCCAAAGAACGGAGTGATACATTGATGGGAGATGTGCTGATGGGTACTTCCTGTTGTTCCAGGCCAATGTAGCGGATCACGAGCGTAGTAGCAGCCGGATCAGTTACCTGGAGACTGAAGTTACCTTCAGGATCACTCACCGTGCCGCTGGTAGTGCCTTTAATCACCACCGAAGCACCCGGTAAGGGCGAATTATCTTTCGCGGAATAAACACGACCGGTCACCGTACGTGTTTGTGCAAATACTGCCATGGGTCCAATAAGCAGTAGAAAGAGGAGTAGTCGTTGTAACATAGTAAAATGTTGAGAGTTTTGCAGTGATCTGGTTTTTCCTGGTAATACCTGCCCCTGTCTGTTATTGAACAGGCATTGCAGCTTTGTATCCCATTGTTTTTTAACGCCGGTACAGACGGAGTTCCGGAAACAGTTATTGATCGTTGTAACCTGCTGTGGTTAAGCAGACAAATATTTATTACTTCTTAATGGTGGCAACAACAATAGTTGCTTAAACAATATGGTTGGGTAATATTCTCCATAAGCAATTCTTTAAATTAATTCCGTTCTATTATCCTATAACTCCTATAGACTAATGGGACGCAAAGCTATATGCTTTCATAATTAAAAACAAAAGAATTGTTAAAAATGTTGAAGAAAAGATTTTTCATCAGAACAGGTTTTCAGTACAGACGTGGATTTCAGTGTTAAAAAATGTGATGAGCGGGGAACATCAACTGCCTTTATGCATCAGCAGCACGATGATGACGCCGGAGGTAGTGAGTGTAATATTCGCTACTGCATATGCCACGGTATATCCCAGTGCGGGCACTTTGCTGTTGATGGCATCCTGTATGGCCAGCAGTGGTGCTGATTCATCATGCGCTCCCGCGCAGGCCCCGAGACCAATGGCCGGGTGGAATTTAAATACATACTTCGCCAGGAACAGTGCCAGCACCATTGGCAGCAGGCTTAGCACCACACCGGCCAGGAAAAGAGTGACCCCTTCTTCTTTCAATCCCTGCAAAAATCCTTCACTGGCGCTCAGCCCAACGATGGCAATAAATACATGTAGCCCCAGTTTGGTCAGCACCCATTGCGAGGCAGCCGGGATGTAACCAAACCGGGGATGAATACCACGCATCCAGCCGAAAACAAGACCTGCTATCAGCGCCCCGCCACTGGTACTCAGCTCTACAGGCACACTGCCAATATGTATGCTCAAACTGCCAAATAAAGTACCGGCCACAATGCCTGCTGCGAGATAAACAATATCTGTTTCCACCCCACTGCTTTCCTTATAACCTAACAACGCAACCGCCTTATCAAGGTCTTCCTGGATGCCCACCAATTCTACCATATCTCCTTTCTGTATAACAGTAGATGCATGCAGTGGCATCTCCATGCCGGAACGCAGAATTTTACGCACGCTGATACCATGAAATTCGGGATGTTTTGAAAATGCTTTCAGCGGCTTATTATTGGCGTCCTTGCTGGTAATGATCAATGTTATTGACTGTACCGGGAACGTGAGCAGTTCCTCATCGGCTACTTCTTTTCCCAACAAAGATACTGACGCAATGGCCGCTGCACGCTGGCCACTGACCGCAATAATATCTCCCGGCTTTATTATAAAATCAGGGGAAGTTTCCATGAGCTTTCCTTCCCGTCTTACCCGTAAAATATAGAGGAACCTTTTCTTGTCGTGAAGTAGGTTTTCTATTTCACGGATGGTTTTGCCATCACCGGTAAGTTCTGCACTAACGAGGTAAGCGCGGAAAGCCACCTGGTCGTAGGCATTGGTAATATTCTCCTCTCCTTCTGCACCGGCCTCTGCTACTTTCGCTTCCATTTCCCTGGTTTCTTCGATGAGCTTTGCACGGCTGCCAGACATAAACCATGGCCCTATTACAGAAAGGAACCAGCTGGTACCGGCGGTACCAAAAATATAGGTGACTGCATAAGCGACCGGGATCTGGTTGATGAGCGTATTCTTTTCATCGTCGGTAATATTAAGTTCACCGATCGTATTGGATGCCACCCCGATGATAGCGGAACAGGTATTGGCGCCGGACATTAACCCCGCAGTGGTACCTGTTTCAAAACGCAGCAGGGAGGCCAATCCCCAGCAAAATAGCAAACTGCTGCAGCATACTATAAAGGAGAACAGCGCCAATGGCAATCCGTCTTTTTTAAGTCCCTGGAAAAACTGCGGACCGATACCATAGCCGGTACAAAACAAAAAGAAGAGAAAGAAAATAGATTTTGTTTCTGAGGGTATATTGATGTGAAAGCTCCCTAAGGCAATGCCTACTAATAAAACACCAGTAACAGTGCCGAGTGTAAAACCTTTTATATGCACCCTGCCAATCAGGAAGCCCGTCAGAAGGGTTAGCATCACTGCTATTTCGGGGTATTTCTGCAACGTATCTGTGAACCAGGAGAGCACCATCGGAATATAAGTTTGCGCTTATATTACAATTATGATTGCCGGTTGGTTCGGTAAAGAGTGTGTTATTCTTTAAGCCAATCCGTTTTCAAAACCTTCATCAATCAGCCAGTTACCGCTGTCGGCGGCCTGTGTGGCCAGTTCATCACAGCGGTTATTGAAAGGGTTGCTGGCGTGGCCTTTCACCCATTGCATTTTTACCTGGTGTCTTTTAAACAAGGGGATAAAGCGTAACCAGAGGTCTTTATTTTTTTTATCTTTAAAATTAATTTTTACCCAGCCCCATAACCATCCTTTCTCAATACTATCCACCACATATTTACTGTCGGTAAAAATGGTGACGGTTACGCCATCTTTCTTCAGTGCTTCCAGTGCAACAATAACAGCCAGCAGTTCCATCCTGTTGTTGGTGGTTTTGCGGTATCCCTGGGATAATTCTTTCCTGACATTTCCCCATATAAGCACCACGCCATACCCACCCGGACCGGGGTTACCGCGGGATGCACCATCTGTATATACTACCAGTTCAGCCATGTTCAATTTTAAAGAAGCGCGAAGATAAGGAAAAGTGCGGAGGGGATCGAACACTTTCCCCTCCGTTCTTTACACCTGGAATACGCCTACACTAAAAGGCTGATCCACCGGTGCGTTGTTGGCAGCTTTAATACCTTCTGCAATTCTTATCCGGGTATCGGCGGGATCAATGATATCATCTACCCATAACCTGGAAGCGGCGTAGTAAGGAGTGGTTTGTGCGTAATATTTATCGGTAATTTCTTTCAGCAGGCGGGCTTCTTCTTCCGGGGTGATCACCTGTCCTTTTGCTTTCAACGAAGCCACCTGGATCTGCAATAATGTTTTGGCGGCCTGCTCTCCTCCCATCACCGCAATTTTAGCGGATGGCCAGGCATATATAAAGCGTGGATCATAGGCTTTGCCGCACATCGCATAGTTGCCTGCGCCATATGAATTACCAACGATGATAGTAATTTTTGGCACCACGGAATTAGCAACGGCATTCACCAGTTTTGCCCCATCTTTGATAATACCGGAATGTTCGCTTCTGCTGCCTACCATGAATCCTGTTACGTCCTGGAGGAATACCAGTGGAATTTTTTTCTGGTTGCAGTTCATGATGAAGCGGGCTGCTTTATCGGCGCTGTCGTTGTAGATAACGCCGCCCATTTGCATTTCGCCTTTTTTACTTTTTACGATTTTACGTTGGTTGGCAACAATGCCTACTGCCCAGCCATCGATACGTGCGTAGCCGCAGATAATGCTTTTGCCGTAGTCCTGTTTGTATTGGTCGAGTGTGTTGGCATCTACAATACGGTCTATTACTTCCAGCATATCATAGGGCCGGGTACTGTCGGCCGGCAGCACGCTGTCCAGTTCATCGGCGGGCTTTGCCGGTGGCTGCGGCGCTATCCGGTCGAAGCCGGCATTACCGGTATGACCCAGTTTGCTTACAATGCGTTTTATCTGGTCGAGGCATTCCTCATCAGACTTGAATTTATAATCGGCGATGCCGGAGATCTCAGTATGGGTAACGGCGCCTCCTAACGTTTCCGCATCTGCGTCTTCCCCGATGGCGGCCTTTACGAGGTAAGGACCCGCGAGGAAAATGGAGCCATTACCTTCTACCATGAGCACTTCATCGCTCATGATAGGCAGGTAAGCTCCTCCGGCCACGCAGCTGCCCATTACCGCAGCAATTTGTGTGATACCCATGGCGCTCATGCGGGCGTTGTTGCGGAAGATGCGGCCAAAGTGTTCTTTGTCGGGGAATATTTCATCCTGCATGGGAAGGAATACGCCGGCGCTGTCGACCAGGTAAATTACCGGCAGCCGGTTTTCCATGGCGATTTCCTGGAGGCGCAGGTTCTTTTTGCCGGTCATGGGGAACCAGGCCCCGGCCTTTACGGTCATGTCGTTGGCTACAATCATACATTGGCGGCCGCTTACATATCCAATTCCTCCTACGGTACCTGCTGCGGGGCATCCGCCATATTCTTCGTACATGTCGTACGCGGCGAATGCGCCGATTTCGGTAAAGGGGGTATCTTTATCGATGAGGTATTGAATGCGTTCCCTGGCAGTGAGCTTACCTCTTTGTCTCACTTTCTCCAGGCTTTTCTTTCCTCCGCCCTGTTCTATTACGCCCAGGCGTTGTTTCATGGTGCTGATTGCCATCCGCATAGCATCTTCATTTTTGTTGGTTTCCAATTGCTGCTGATCCATAACGATGGTTTTTATATTCTTTAAAAATAAGGGAAAGAATTCAGTAAATTACGATTAACGGGAAGGCTACCGGTGTTTGAAGCCGGATATCTTTTAAAATAAAAATCCTATTGTATGTCTTTATTACTGGAGCATTTAGCCGTATCGCTTGAAAATCTTTACAATGGCACCCCCTGGATCGACGTTACCTTCCAGGAACATCTTTCGCGCATTGACGCCCGGCAGGCGGTAAAATCTTTCGGGGAATCCAATAACATCTGGGAGATTGTCAATCATGTGATATTCTGGCACCAGCGGGTGCAGCGATACATGCACAATGAAGCGCCGGAGCAGGATGGCGACCTGCCTGATTTTTATATGCCGGAGAACCATGGGGAAGAAAACTGGCAGGCTACTATTCACCGGCTGACCCATTCCTTTGAGCAAATAGCCGCTACCATCCGGAAGTTCCCGGAGAAAGAATTGTTTGACACATTTCCCGGAACAGAAAACAAGGCCATTTATTATTTACAGGGGCTGGCGGAACATGACGCGTATCACCTGGGGCAGATCGTACTGCTGCATAAATATGCATAACGGGGGAAGAATCCGGGCATACCTTGCGTATGCTTAAAATAAATCCATATCGTAACGCTGTTCATACAGTTGCTGTCCCCACAGCTGCAGATATTTTTCGCCCGTTTTGCGGAAGCCGGCATTCTTATACAGGGCAATGGCGGTTTCCTGCATGCTGGTGGTCATCAGGTATACTTTCTGATAATGTTTTTCCTTACAGAAGGCAATGGCCTCCTGCAGCAGTTTCTTTCCCAGCCCTTTGCCCCGGAAGTCGGGATGGATAAGGAACCACCGCAATTGCGCCAGGTGGCGGGAAGATCCCAGGATGGCCACTGAACCAACAATCTGATCGTTTACAGTAGCAAGGAACATCCTGTCTTTGGCCGGGTTATAGGCAGGAAGAAATTCATAGAATGTCTTACAAACATATGCCTCAAACTCCAGGTTATATCCTGATTCCCTTGCATACAGCTGCCCGTGCAGGTAAATGAGGTAGCCTACATCCCCCGGCAGCAGGTTATAACGGATATGGATATCCGAAGTTTGCTCACCCGGCTGTGCAGACAATACCTGTTCAATGGTTTTCATAGCACCGGCTACCTGTTGTTGTTGTTTTTCGGAGAGATGATTGGTGATCTGCCTGATCTCCCGGTTAGATTTATCTTCCAGGCCGGCCAGCATTTTTTTACCGGCAGCACTGAGGTAAAGAAAAAACGTACGTCCGTCGGCGGTAGACTGCTGCCTGTTCAGCCACCCATTCTTCTCAAACTTTTTCAGCAGGCGGCTAAGATAACCTCCATCAATCTTCAGGATGGCAATCAATTGCCCGGCAGTACATTTTCCAAGCTGTCCTATTTCAAATAAAACCCTCACTTCGGAGAACGACAGGTTACTGTCCAGGATATGCTGGTTCAGCAACCCGATCATGCCGGTATAGAAACGGTTAAAGCGGCGGATATCGCCTACAACCGGAGATTCGACAGTCATAGTTACTTGTTTTCCAGGCAAAAGTAGATAGTTACTTGACAAAAGCAAATAATTAATTTGCTTTTGTCAAGTAACTTGAGCGGAGTTTGTCTTTCTCAGGATTACGCTGATTATACTGATTTGGGGGATTTGATCACTTTGGATTTTAAATGATTCGGGGAGATCTAAGCGGATTTTAAATGATTCGGGGAGATCTAAGCGGATTTTGTGTTTTTCAGGATTGGGGGGATATACTGATTACCTTTGTCCTTTTGTCCTTTTGTTCCTTAGCGGGAAAGTAGTATCTTGATTAAATTTGATTTTTGATTTATGTCTCCAGGATTATTATTCTCATTCGTCATTGCCTACTTTATCATTTTGCTGGTAGTTGCCTGGTATACAGGCCGGAACTCCAACAACGACTCCTTTTTCATCGGTAACCGCAACAGTAACTGGATGCTGGTGGCCTTTGGAATGATAGGCACCTCACTGAGCGGGGTTACTTTTGTAAGTGTGCCCGGCGCGGTGGGGCGCGACGCCTTTTCCTATATGCAGATCACCCTGGGTTATTTTATCGGGTACATTACGATTGCCTATGTGCTGATACCGCTTTATTACCGGCTGCAGTTAACTTCTATCTATAATTACCTCGACAGCCGCTTTGGAAGAAGCTCCTATAAAACCGGGGCCTCCTTCTTTATCCTTTCCCGTACACTCGGCGCTACCGCAAGGCTATACCTGGTGGTGAGAATACTGCAGGACGCCATCCTCTCCAGTTTTGGCGTGCCCTTCTGGTTAACGACCATCATCATCTTATTTATGATATTGCTGTATACCTATGAGGGCGGTGTAAAAACAATTGTATATACCGACACCCTGCAAACAACCTGTATGCTGGCCGGACTGGTAATTTGTGTAGGTTATATCCTGCATACCATGAACCTTAGCCTCGGTGAAAGCTTCACCGCCATGGGTGAAAGAGGGCTGACAAAAATTTTTAACACCGATCCAAACGACAAACTCTTTTTCATAAAGCAGATTGTGGCGGGTGCATTCATCACCATCACCATGACCGGTCTTGACCAGGAGATGATGCAGAAAAACATCTCTGTAAAAACTTTAAAAGATTCCAAGAAGAACATGGTATCGCTGGCTTTTATTATGGTGATCGTAATTGGCCTGTTCCTCTTCCTGGGTGGTTTGCTTCATTTATACGGCGCACAGCAACAGGTAACAGCCACCGGCGATAAGTTATTCCCGGAACTGGCATTGCATCATATGCCACCGGTAGTTTCAGTGATCTTCATCATTGCGCTTATCTCAGCGTTGTTCCCCAGCGCCGACGGCGCTATGACGGCCCTCACCTCTTCGCTCTGCATCGACATCCTGGACATGCAAAAGCGCACCGACTGGTCCGAAGCAGAAAAGAAAAAGTACCGTCAGCGTATTCACCTGATGATGGCGTTTATCTTCCTTCTTTTTGTGATGGTATTTGAATGGGTGAATAACCAAAGCATGATAGGCGTTATCCTGAAAGTAGCTACTTATACCTATGGACCGCTGCTGGGACTTTTTGCCTTTGGCATTTTAACCAAACGCAAAGTGCAGGATGCGCTGGTCCCGGTTGTTTGCGTAGCTGCGCCGTTGCTTTGCCTGGTGGTGGATCTCTACCAGTCGCATATTTTTGGTAAATTCCAGATAGGACTGGAACTGCTGATCATCAACGGGCTGTTTACTTTCCTGGGGTTATTGCTGATTTCCCGTAAAGACTAATGATATCATCCGGATGCAGTGATGATCACTGCGTCCGGGTACAAACTATTTCAATTCTTTTGTTTTATTCAGGTGGTGCAGCTCCAGCACAGTTGTTTTCCCGTTATCACTTTCCCGGTACATCGGTATAAATTTCCTGTTATAAATAATTTCCTGGTAGGTGTAAGACGTGCGTTGCAATACCGTATTGGAATACACATCATTAAAGCCTCTTACCGTTACATAAATTTCCGCATCGGCCACTTCCATATCCTGTGCCGTAAACCCGAGGAAGGGGCTGTTTTCGTCGATAGGATGCACCACGGTCCAGTTCATCGACAGTGTTTCAATTTTGCTTCGTTCCAGGGCAAGGTTATAAAACTTGTATACGGCCTCCCCGTTTTCCTGCACCTGGACACCCGCTGTTACCAGCACTTCCACGTTGGTGAGGGTATGATTTTCTTTGTAAGAAGCGAAGCGGAACATCAGGGCTGTTTTATCCTTGTAAGGAGCAATCAGCGCATGATCGCTGAACAACAGGTGTGCCCGTGGCTTTGAAAACCGGCCATAGATAAGACCTGTAGCAACTGCGAAAGAGAGGAAGCCTGTCATTGCTTCAATGGCAGCTACAAAGTTGATGCCGTCGCCCACCGGGTTAACACGGCCATATCCTACCGTAGTAAAGGTTTCTGTACTGAAAAAGAATACTTCTTTAAACCTTTCCCAGCTGGTTTTACCGATGATCCCCTGAAATCCTTCCGTGCCTATCCACCAGTAAATACCGGTATACAGGAGGTTAATGGAGAAATAAAAAAGCAGGATCACCAGGGCAAACTGCCAGGCGGGTACACTTAATAAAGCATGGTAAATATTAAAACGTTGCATAAACGAACGGCCTTCCCGGCGGATGTTAAAGCTTCCGTCGCGGTTAATAAACCGGCCGCCATAGCCATTTGCATTCGTACCAAAGCCGGTGTCGTCGTTTTGCCTGGAAAAAGGGTTGATTCTTTTCAGAAGCGCCATAAATGGATATTTGAGGTGTAAAGCTAAGAAGAAATGCGAGGATAATAATGAATCAGGATGATCGTGTTTGGGTGGGGTTAACAGTTGGAAAGTAAAAAATTGATTTCTTGCAGAAAAGGAACGTAATGGCACTAAATTTAAAGATAAACTTTAACGATTGTTATGAAACGGAAATACTAAGCTCACTAAACCAGGTTATTAAAACCAGGGAGCAAGCGCATATCTTTATGACAATATTGAAGTGTTTATAACTAAATCAATAAATAGAAATGGCGCAGAAGATTAATCCTGCGCCATTTCTATTTATTACAGTCACCCGTCTATAAAAATTGACCAGCCAATTACCTTATAAAAAATCAAACTATTGACAATCTCCTTCCGGTGTACAAACCTGGCCTGATAAAGTATCCAGTGCTGTTACCGGCTGTGTGCTTTTCCATTCTGCAAACGCCTGTTCCAGTGTTTGTGTGAAAGCTTCTACCGGTTGTGCGCCTGACACGCCGTATTTGCGGTCCAGTACAAAAAACGGAACACCCCGGATGCCCAGTTGCTGCGCTTCGCTCACATCCCTGTTCACGGCGGCGGCCATTTCTGATGTTTCCAGTACAGCCTCCACAGTAGCTTTATCCAATCCGATTTCCAGGCCAAGTTCCAGCAGGGTGGCATGGTCGCTCACATCTTTACCTTCCGTAAAATAGGCGTAAAACAGGCGTTCTTCTGCTGCATCGCCGAGGCCTTGTTGCTTCGCCAGCTGAATAAGGCGGTGGGCATCAAAAGAATTGGCGATAACTGCTTTATCAAAATTATAGGTAAGACCCGCTTCACGGGCGGTACCTGCCAGTTGTTCGTGTACGGTTAACGACCATTCGCGCGACTGCCCCTTCATTTCTGCTACATAGTCATATACATCTTTTCCCGGCTGCGATTTGAGGGAAGGGTTCAGCTGGAAGCTTTTCCATTCCACCGTGATGTTGTCTTTCCCCGGAAATTTCTCCAGTGCTGCTTCAAATCTCCGCTTGCCGATGTAGCAAAACGGACACATGATATCGGACCATATTTCTACTTTCATTAATTTAAATTTAAGTTCCACCAACAAAGTTAATATATTTGCTATCAGAAAGTAACCAGTTTCCTTAAAGTAAGTGCTTTACAAAAGGTAACCAACTGTATGCAGATGAAAACAGAAGAACTCACGATAAATTGTGGCAGACCGGAGGCGGAAAGCAGTGCTCATACCGATTGCCATAAAGTGATTATGCCGGTAAGGGACGCGCTGGATGTGATCAGCGGAAAATGGAAACTGCCCATTATCATCGCTGTTTCCCGGGGTCATAAACGTTTCCGGGATATAGAGCGCAGCATTCCTAAAATAACGTCGAAGGTGCTTTCCAAAGAGCTGAAAGACCTGGAAACGCATAAGCTGGTGAAGCGAACTGTGTACGATACACAGCCTGTATCGGTAGAATATACCCTAACGCCTTATGCGGCTACACTGGACAGTGTGATCATTGCCCTGCAGAAATGGGGCATTCAGCACCGGAAAAAAATACTCGGCAAATAATACCATCAGCCGGAGGATGACCCCGGCTGACGTTTATTCTTCCGCTATCTTCAGTACTATTTTTCCCCTTCCGCTACCACCATTTTTACTGTATTCCTGTGCTTCAGCGGCGGCCGACAGGGAATGAAATACTTTGCGGACGTAAGGCCGGATCAATCCTTTATCCAGCAATTGATGCACCTCCTTCATGGAAGCGAGTGTTTTGGTGCCTCCCCACAGCGCGCGGACGCCTGCCGCAGCCACCTTTTCCGCATCAGGCATTTGCACGATACACAATAATACGCCTTCGGGTTTAAGCACCGCCAGCGATCTTTCCGTGGTATCTCCGCCAACAGTGTCAAATACAATATCTACCGGCGCTACCTGGTTTTCAAAAGGCGCAGCCTTATAATCAATCACTTCATTGGCGCCCAGCGAGGTAACGAAATCCAGATTCTCTGCACTGGCCGTGGCAATTACATATGCGCCTGCATTATAGGCCATTTGTACGGCGAAATGCCCCACTCCGCCTGCGCCGGCATGAATAAGAATGCGTTGTCCCTTTACAAGGCCTGCCACATCAAACATTGCGCCCCAGGCCGTTCTGGCGCCCGCCATGGTAGCTGCTTCCTCAAATGATATGCCGGGTGGCTTACGGAATAAACCTTCGCCCTGCGCAATGGCATAAGCGGCATAGGAGCCATCTACAGAACCATATACCTCATCGCCTATTTTTTTCCCGAAAACGCTTTCGCCTACTGCAGTAATAATACCGGAAGCTTCCACTCCAGGGATGTAAGGCAAGGGATGTTTCATAAATCCTTCTCTTATTTTCCAGTCAATCGGGTTTACACCGCTGGCTACCACTTTGATCAGCACCTGGTCTTCTGCCGGCACCGGAACGGGCACCTCCTGCAGTTGCAACTGCTCAGGGCCTCCATATGCTTGAACACTAATAGCCGGTATGTGGAGGTTTTTCATAGCTTTTTTTATGCTAATGTATTGAAATAAGAATTACAAAGGGCAAATCCATAATTGGTAATTCTTTACCTTTGCAGTTCATATTATAGTAGTATCATGACTTTTGGTGATTTAAACCTGAATACCCCATTATTAAACGCGATAGACGAATTAGGTTATAAAAGACCTACCACCATACAACAGCGCGCCTTTTCCGTTATCATGTCCGGACAGGATGTGTGCGGGATTGCGCAAACAGGTACCGGTAAAACTTTCGCTTACCTGTTGCCCACATTACGGCAGTTTAAATTTTCGAAAGAAAAATATCCCACTGTACTGATCATTGTACCTACCCGGGAACTGGTAGTACAGGTGGTGGAATCCGTTAAAAAGCTCACTACCTACATGAATGTATCAGTGCTGGGCATTTATGGCGGCGTGAATATGAATCCTCAGATGGAGGCGGTGCAGGACAAACTGGATATTCTCGTGGCTACCCCCGGGCGCCTGTACGACGTTATCCTTAGCGGCGCCTTGAAAGTGAAACTGGTAAAGCGTCTTATTATTGATGAGGTAGATGAAATGCTGAACCTCGGTTTCCGGACCCAGTTAAGAAATATCATGGACCTGTTGCCTCCAAAACGGCAGAACCTTATGTTTTCCGCTACCATTACGGAAGACGTGGAGAAAATGATTGAAACGCATTTTAATAACCCGGTAAGAATAGAAGCAGCGCCTACCGGTACCCCACTGGAAAACATCGACCAGATCGTATACAGGGTTCCCAACTTTTATACAAAGGTGAACCTCCTGGAAATGCTGATCACGGACGATAAAACCATGACCAAAACCCTCATTTTCGCCGCCACCAAACAACTGGCGGATGATCTGCATGAGCAACTGGAGAAGGAATTCCCCGGCCAGGTAGGCATTATTCACTCCAACAAGGAACAGAATCACCGTTTTAATACTGTCCGTAAATTTCAGCAGAACGAATACCGTTTCCTGATTGCTACAGACATCATTGCCCGCGGACTGGATATTGCAGAGGTAACGCATGTGATCAACTTTGATACGCCGGAAGTACCGGAAAACTATATTCATCGTATAGGCAGAACCGGTAGAGCTGATAAGAAAGGAATTTCTATCCTGTTTACCAAAGACGCAGAAACAGAAGACCTGGCGCGGATAGAAAGCCTGATGAATTATGCCATTCCCGTGCAGCCATTACCGGACGACCTGGTAATTTCTGATGTATTAACGGAAGATGAAAAACCGAAGGTACATATGCGGAATACGCTGGTAAAGGCGCCCAAGCGGGAAGACGTAGGCCCTGCTTTTCACCAGAAGCTGGCTAAAAATATGAAGACCAACAAAAAGGTGACCCACAAAGAAAAGATGATGCTGAAATATGGCAAACCCAAGAAAAGGGGCGCCAAAAAGAAATAGTAAAGGCGGGTTATTTTGTGCAAACTGCACAGAATAACTCCGTTTTCCTCCTCCTGCTCCCCTGCCTATTCCTGTTTCAAACACCTGAGACAGCTTCCGGAAATGACGGAATAACAATTCATTAACAAACTTTACTTCTAATTAAAAATCCGCCCATACCCCCTGATCGAATATATTCTGTAGTGTGCATGTTATTGTATCAAAATCAGTTGTCTTACGGGTGGTTTTTCCTCATTGCTTAAAATAGCCATGCTGTTTCCTGCCCTGTCTGACGTATTTCCTAACCGCGTATCAGTAACCATTTGACAACAGCAGCCGTTGCCAGGCCTGCGATTATCAACTAAATCCCAGCATGAGTGCATCTATCAACGATATTGAATTGCTTGCACAACTGAAATCGGGCAGTGTTTCCGCTTTCCAGTATTTTTATGAGAGCTACCGTCAATGGTTGTATATGACTGCATACACAATACTCAGAAACGAAACCGAGGCCCAGGAGCTGGTCCAGGACTTTTTTGTCGACTTCTGGCAAAAGGACCTGAGCGCGCGGATAGACCTGAGCGCCACCGGTTCTCTCAAAAACTTTCTCTTTGTCAGCGTACGTAACCGCTGTTTGAATAAAATTGCCAAAGATGCCACCAGGAACAAAAGGTTAAAGGAAATCATGCTGCCTGAAACCTACACGATTCCTCCAAGCAGGCTGGAAAACAACGAGCTGAAAGAGCAGCTGGAAACCGCCATCAGTCAGCTTCCGGAACGCCAGTCGATGGCATTCCGGCTGGCTTACCAGGAACATAAAACGCGAAAAGAAATAGCAGCCTTCATGGACACCACTGAAGAAACTGTAAAAAAACAGGTAGCCAACGCGCTGAAAACTTTAAGGGCATCCTTAAAAAAAATCCTTTTTTAATACCCCGCCAGATCAAATAAACGGTTAATAGTGTACATGAACAGCGCAGAAGAAATATACAGGCTAATGACGGAAAAGCTTGCGGGAAGAATTTCCGCAGCAGATGACCAATTGCTGGAAGAACTTATCGAAGAAGACGAAGTAGTAAGGGAGAAGTGGGAACAGCTTTCCATGATGCAGATCCCAGCCCCTCCTGCCCCGTGGCTGGAAGTGATTGACTTTAAGCAGAAAAAGCCGCTGTACCGCACCATACTTCCCTGGGCAGCCGCAGCAGTGGTAATGGCCCTTGTAGCATTTTCGGCCTGGAAATGGGACTTTTTCGCCTCTCCCAAACCAGCGCCGGTGGCCACCATCAATAAAGATGTGCTGCTGGAAATCACCGGCCAGCCCACCATCAACCTGACCCAATCAGCCGGCAACGTAACTATTGGCGGTAAAACGATTCCCAATAAAAACAATACCCTTTATCTCAACGCATCAGACGACCTGCCACAAGGCATTCACTCATTGATAGTACCGCACGGCAAAAGCTATGAAGTAGCCCTCCCGGATGGTTCCGTAATTACGCTCAATGCTGCTACCACCATGGATTTCCCGGCTACCTTTAAGGGGGCCGACAGGGAAATTACCCTGAACGGGGAAGCATACCTGAATATCGCGAAGCGCGCCGGTAAACCTTTCCTCGTACATCTTCCCAACAGCACCGTGGAAGTACTGGGTACCAGCTTTAATATCAACAGCTACGACAGTGGCATGGTGAAAGTATCCCTGGTAGACGGAAAAGTGCGGATGAAAGCCGGTAAAAAAACCGTTACCATGAAACCCGGACAGCAGGCTATCTTCAACAAAGAGGCCGCTACCCTGGATACACAACCTTTTAACGCTACTGTAGAACTGGGCTGGCAGAAAGGGCTTTACTGTTTTTCTGATACCCACCTGGATGAAATATGTAATGCCATCTTCCGGTGGTACGGTGTTCGCGCTACCCTGGATCATCCTGACCTTGCCAGCAGAACCTTCACCGGTTTGCTGGATAAAAATACACCGATAGGCTTCCTCCTGGAAGGTATAAAAGCCACTACAAATACCGATTATTATTTTACCGCGGATAGTACATTGCATTTCAAATAACAGGCAATATCAAAGGAAATTAACCATGAGTCAACCGAAAACCAAGTACCTGCTGATCAATCCTGGGAAAAGAGTTTGCACCACTTACGAACAGGTTCCCGGCTACCTGCAGTCGCAACTGATCCCTAATGCCAAATGCTTTGCCGATATTGATGAAAACGGGGTGATCATGGATCAGGAGATAGCGCTCAATGAACTATCTGTCCACTACGCCCTGGTTCATCTGAAACAGGGCGTGGAACTTACCACGGTAGCGCCGGACAACGCCTGTCTGCCTGTTTGTATTTCCGGTTTTGCTGAAAATGCGGCGGCTTTTCCCATGAAGATGAAACCGGGCAAAAAGGAAATGAATACACGGGAAGGCGCCACCCACACCACCACCCTGATCACAGAAAAGGAATTTACGATCAACTTTCATGTAAATCTGCACCTGCCGGCGGCGAAACACCTGGTCACCGAATTTCCCCTTTTCAAGGTGTTGAATCTGAAAGAACCGGCTGCAGACAAACAGCCCGTTAAAAAAGCTCCTTATCATCTTAATGAAGTCAACTACCAGATCATGCACCGGATCCGCAGCTTCAAAGCAGTGGGCGAAACGGCAGACGTTTTCTTCCGGCGTAATGCCATCGACTTTTACGCTACCTATCTCCGTTACCTGCAAGGCCCTCCCTCGCTGATGCTGATGGAACACTACCGCGAAAAGCTGCGGGAAATAGCCAATTATATTATTCATCATCCGGCGGAAGCGACCTGCAAGGAAGCGCTCTGCGACCGGTTTAGCGTGGCGTCCGAATTCCTGGAAGCGCCATTTGAACAGGAATTCCTCATCACTGTGGAAGAACTGATCCTGCAGGAAAAAATGGCCTTTGTATTTAAAATGCTTATTGAAACCGACCGTACACTCACGCATATTGCCAGTCTCACCCAATACAGCGGATGGGAAGAACTGTCAGATGTATTTGAAAAATATTATAAATGCAATATCGCAGAACTGCGAACCGCACAATAACCCCTTACCTGTGGTCACCCGGCGGCAGCACTTATGTTGCTGCTGAGTGCCATATGGCGCCGCCTTACTTCCCTGTGGGCGGCAACTCCTTCAGTAATTCCTTTATAAACAGATCTGCCGCTTTTTTGTGATACGTTTCTTTTTGCCAGATGATATACGCCCGGCGTTGTAACTCCTTTCCTTCAATAGGAATGGCCACCAGGTTTTTCCATCCCAGCAAGGCCCTTTCGTTAAGTAGCGTAGCCCAATGTCCTTTCTCCACCAATGATAAAATAGAATGCACATCATTCATTTCAATCTTCACCGAAGGCTGAATTTTATTCTTCTGTAATACTTCGTCCAGCGAATCACGGGCGCTGAAACCCCGCGAGGCAAAGATCAAATCCATACCATTTAAACTTTGCAGGTTGATCTTTTTTAATCCTGCCAGCTTGTTCTTTTTAGACACTGCCACTACAATCCGGGAACGGAACAGCTCCCGCGTTTCCAGGTCTTTGTAAAACGCATCCTGGTGAAAAGCCAGTACCAGGTCCAGTTCAGAGGCTCTTAATTTATTTTCCAGCTGTTCAGTAGTGCCATACTCCACGAATATTTTGATGCCGGGATATTTTACCGGGAAAGTTGCCAGCGCCGGCAACAGGAACGAGGTAAAGGCATATGTAACGCCTATACGTAATTCGCCACTCAGCATATTCTGCAAATCCTGGATCGCCTGTTTACCTTTCTCCACGTCGAGCAGGATTTGCCGGGCATGCAGCAGGAAAACCCCGCCTGCCTCTGTGAGGTGAACATGCTTGCCGATCCGGTCGAACAATAACATGCCCAGTTCATTTTCCAGCTGCTTGATCTGTTGCGATAAAGTAGACTGGGTAATGTACAGCGCCGCTGCCGCTTCTGTAAAATGCACCATTTCTGCGGCCTTCACGAAATACATCAGTTGACGGAGTTCCATGCACTAATCGTTTTTATCAATCAATATCATTAAAACAATCTATTTAACAAATATACTTCACTTACCGAAATTTGCACCAGTTCAATAACGGATCAATACCCTAAATATGATTTCTAAATGGATGCTTTTCGTGCTTTAAAATCCCGGAATTTCCGGTTATTCTTCTACGGACAATCAGTTTCACTCATAGGTACCTGGATGCAGAAAACAGCCGTATGCTGGCTGGTATATCGCCTCACCAACTCGGCAGTGCTGCTGGGGGTAGTGAGTTTTGTAAGCTTAATTCCTTCCCTGCTCCTGTCGCCATACGCCGGCAGTTATATCGATCGCCACAACCGTTACCGGATCCTGATGATCACCCAGATCATTTCCATGCTGCAGGCAGGCGCATTGGCGCTCATGATCCTGTTGCGTTACTATAATATTCCGGGCATCATCTTATTATCGCTGATACAAGGCGTTATCAACGCCTTTGATGTTACCTGCCGGCAATCGCTGATGGTGGAAATGGTAGAAAAAAGGGAAGACCTCCCCAACGCCATTGCGCTGAATTCCACGATGTCTAATTTTGCCCGCATCGCAGGGCCTGCGCTGGCAGGGTTTATCCTGAGTACTTTCGGGGAAGATATCTGCTTTGTCAGCAACTTCCTGAGCTATGTGCCGGTGCTGATCTCTTTATGGATGATGAAAATTATCCTGCCGCCGGTTCTCCGGTCGGACCGGAGCATATGGGCCGAACTAAAAGAGGGTTTTCATTATATCGCCGGTGATAAAGACTTATCGTCGCTCCTGCTCATGCTTTCAGCCAGCAGCCTGTTTGTGATTCCCTTCAATACCCTGATGCCGGTATTTGCCAAAGACATTTTCAATGGCGACGCCAAAACATTCAGCTGGTTTGAAAGTGCTGCTGGTCTTGGGTCTATTGCCGCAGCCATTTACATGGCCAAACTAAAGCCGGGAAAGGATCTTGTAAAGCTCCTCATTACTGCCAGTCTTATTTTTTCGCTCAGCGTACTATTGTTGTCGCTGTCGGGCTGGTTGCCGCTGGCACTGGTATTTATGGCGCTTTCCGGTGTGGGTATGATGGCGCAAACCGCGTCTATTAATACTTACATTCAAACACACGCTATTCCCACCATGCGCGCAAGGGCTATCAGTTATTATATCATGGCTTTTCAGGGCATTATCCCCGTGGGCAGTTTGCTCACCGGGCTGCTGGCGCATTTTATAGGTCCGCGGTTAACGGTATTTGTAGCAGGTTTGGCGGGCGCCGTGACTACAGTGGTATTTGTTTATTATCGTAAAAAACTACGCTTTCACCACTACGAAATACAAGGGGATCGTCGTGCTGGTGTGGCAGCATAACTGAAAACGCCCGGGCTGTGAGGATACACCGCCCAGGCTTCTTTTATTAAAATTTAAACGACAAACTTCCGGTAAAGCTTCTCAGCTTCTGTGGGTTTACAGTAGTATAGCCAATCCAGTAATGCTTATCAGTAATGTTATCCATTTTAACCGCTACGCGGAAACGGGGTTGATCATAGAAGATACTACCATTTAACACGGTGTACGATGGCAGTATAAAAGTACCGACTGTTCTGTCGTTCACTATTTTATTGTCGCTGGCATAATTGCCGCCAAAACCAAAACCAAGACCGTCGGCTACGCCGGCGGATATACGATAACTGAGCCACAGGTTAGCCACAGACGGCGCGCCGGCAGTACCCGGACGCATTCCTTCCACCTCTTTAGCGGCGGCCTCATATTTGGAATCATTATAAGCAAAACCGGCCACAATGTTAAAGCCCTGGAAAGGATTGGCAATTACTTCTGCCTCAAATCCTTTACTCACCTGCGTTCCATCCTGTACAGAGAAATTGGGGTTCGCCATATCCGGACGGAGTACGTCTTTTACTTTGATATTATAGTAACTGAGCGTACTGTTAATACGGCCATTCAACAACTGTAATTTCACACCTCCTTCCAGCTGGTTGGCCTGCTCCGGCTTAAACGCTTTCCCCGCAGCACTGGTGCCAGCCTGGTTGGTAAACCCGTTCTGATAATTACCGAATATGGAGATCCTGTCCTTTAAAGGCTCATACACGATACCCAGTTTTGGAGAGAAAGCGGTTTGGTTGTAGCCACCTTCATAAATACCTTTTACATCATTGTAACTGCCCTTGTTATCAAAATAATCCACGCGGAGGGCGGCCATGATCATCAGGTTATCGGTCAGGTTCAACAAATCCGATACATAGGCACTGTAAGTATTGGTAAGGTTCCGGATAGGAAAGGTAAATGCCAAACCGTGATTATTGTACAATGTATCCAGGTTACGGCGATTGAAATTGGAATAGGTGGGGATATCGCCGTGAGAAGGAATGGTATCATAGGTACCGCCACCAAAGAACTGGTCGGCATTATGATGGAAATAATCCAATCCGCCAACGAAACGGTTTCTCAGGCTGCCGATGTTAAAATCTCCATTAAAGTTTTGTTGTATTTCCAGGATACGATCCCTGCTGTTATCGGTAAACTGGTCGTTACGCGAAATATAGTTACTTCCTTTGGCGCCGGCTACCCCGGTAGCTGCGGCGTCAGACAGGAGATAAAAATAGGGAGAAGGACCATCTGAAAAGCTGTTGGTAGAGCTGATGTTGGTGCTCATGGACCACTGGTCAGACAATTTATACTTCATTTGCCCGAAAATATTGGTATTACGGGAAGTCTGGTACAGGTCATTCTTTGCATAGGCACGTTTGTAATCTATCTTCAGCTCATCGGCGCGGTTAGTGCCCAGATCAGCCATGGGTTGCATATACGGGAAGAAAAACACACCCAAACCGGTATTCTGTCCCGTGGAATATTCTGCATCGAAGAGGAAAGACAGACGGTCGTTGACCCTATAGGATAAACTTGGCGCGAAGGAGAAATTTTTGTTAAAGCCATAATCCTGCCAGCTGCCTTCGTAATTATAGGCCGTATTGATTCTCAGTAATACGTCCTTTTCCTTGTCCAGCGGCGTATTTACGTCGGCGCTTACGCGGTTAAAACCGTAACTGCCCATTGCGTAGGTAACATCTCCGCCGAAATGATCGTAAGGTTTTTTGGTAACGCGGTTAATGAGGCCGCCGTAGGAAGTAAGACTGTTACCAAACAAGGTGGCAGACGGTCCTTTGATGACTTCCACCTGCTCCAGGTTATAGGCATCAATTTTAGCGGTCACATTACCAGCCAGGCCATTGCGCAATTTACTCTGGGTGATAAACCCGCGGAGGTTATAATAACCGCCACCATCGCCGCCTCTGCCCGTGGCGTCCCACATACGGGTAAGACCCGGTGCATTTTTCAGGGCATCATCCACTGAAAATACCACCTGCTGCTGTAACAGTTCTTTCGTGATGGTGCTGTATACCTGCGGGTTTTCCAGGTTTTTCAGCGGCATTTTTGCCACATCGTAGCTGGAGGTTTTGATGAGTTTATTATGGTTACCGGTTACCACTACTTCTTTCAGGGCTTTGCTGGTAACGGCCAGCTGCAACCTGATGGTAGTGGTTTTCCCGGCATTTACCACTACCTGTTCCTCTATGGGGGTGTACCCCATCAGCGTTACGGTGAGGTGATAACTGCCCGGTTTTATGCGGTTAAACACGAAAGATCCATCCGTTTCCGATATTGCGGTTTCATTCGTTTCCTGCAAGAGGATGACTACATCACTGGCAGGCTTACCATCTGTGGTGATCACTTTTCCCCTGATGGTACCAGCATTCTCCTCTTCTGCCCGCAGGCACACTGGTGAAAAAAGGAGTACGATAAATAAAAAAACTAAGCCGGTTTGCCTGATCATATTTTGCTTTTTTTGATGGTGCAAAATTGGAGCAGGCAAGACCGGCAATGTAATCGTATCCGGAATTTTATTTACGCAATAGGGAAATGTTTAGCGGATCACCGCTTTGGTAACGCCTTCGCGGGTGATTTTCACCGGTTTGATATAACCGTCTTTATCAAAATACATCCGGTCAATACAGGTTTCACGGGAATTAGCCGCTTTTTCGGTTAATGGACGGCGGTGGTACACTATATACCAGCGGTTTTCCTCCGGAATACCGATAACAGAGTGATGACCTGCGCCAGTGGCGATGGTGGCGTCCTGTTCCAGGATTTTGCCGATCCTTTTGAACGGGCCCATCGGGGAATCAGCAATGGCGTAGGCCACGCTGTAGTCGGGGCCTGTCCAGCCGCCTTCAGACCACATAAAGTAGTACTTCCCATCTTTTTTGAACATGGTAGGTCCTTCCACGTATTTTTCGGGAGTGATTTCTTTAAAGGTAGTACCGTCTGCAAAGGGAATGAAGCCGGTTAAATCGGGTTTCAGCTGTGCAATATTACAATGTCCCCATCCGCCGTAGATCAGGTAATACTTCCCGTCGCTGTCGTGAAATACATACTGGTCGATGGGTTGCGCCTTATTAATGATCTTATCCACCAGTGGTTTGCCGAGATAGTCTTTAAACGGACCGGCAGGATTGTCGGCCACCGCCACGCCAATGCCGCCTGTTTCCTCGTTGTTCTGTATGTCGTTGGCGCCAAAGAACAGGTAATACTTATTCGCTACTTCTATAATGGACGGCGCCCATACGGCGCGTTTGGCCCACTTCACCGAAGCGGTATCCAGGATATGCGGGTGTTTTGTCCAGTTAACCAGGTCGGGCGACGAGAAAGCGTCGAAGAACACCTGTTTTTCGTAAGCGGCAGAATAGGTAGGATAAATCCAGTATTCCTTACCAAATACCACTCCTTCCGGATCGGCGTACCAGCCCGGGAATACGGGGTTTCCGGATAACTTGTCCAGCTTTTTCTGCTGAGCCATTGTAACATGCGTACTTCCTGCGAGCAACAACAGGGCTATCAATCTTTTCATGTAACCAGATTTTATGAATCGTTAAAAATAATAAAAATCGCTGGCCGTTCTTAAGAGATGAAAAATATCTGCTATATTTTTTCATAATTTTATCGTTCAGAAAGGCATTTACATGAAGCGGGGAAAAAAAGTAATCAGGCTATTCCTGATCATCACAGGCGTTTTTTTGTTGGTGATGACAATAGCCGGCGGTATCTTATACAGTCAACAGGAGCGGCTCACGCAGATGGCGGTGAAGGAAATGAATACCGAAAGCAGTTTGCGGGGGAGCTGGTCATCACAAAAAGTAGTATTTCTCCATTCAGCAACTTCCCATATATTTCTATTGCCCTGCACGACGTTCGTTTTTTTGCAGATAAAAAAATGCAGGGACAGCCACTGTACCAGGTAGAACGCCTGTACGTGGGCTTCAGCTTACCAGATATCCTCCGGCAGCGCTACAATGCCCGCATTATTGTGCTGGCCAACGGCCGCGTGCATGTGGCCCGTTATGCTAACGGCGATGTGGATCTGATCAAAGCCCACGAATTCAAAAGTACCGGCCCCGCTGCGCCGGCCGACTCCAGCGAGGACCTGAGCCTGGACCTGAAGAAAATAATCCTGAAAAATATTGACGTCAGCTATTTAGACGGCATGTCCGGCCTGAAAGTGAACACCCATATAGATAGGATAAAAACAGCTTTCGCGATGGACTCCGCCCGTATTGCCATCGATATGGACAGTAAGCTGGAAATAGACATCACCGGGAAGTCCGATACCACGCTCTTCCGGCACAAACAGCTGAACTTTAAACTGGCGGCTGTTTATGACAAGCAGCAAAAACAACTGACCCTGCCTCCCGGCACTATCCGGCTGGAACAGGCCTCACTGCAACTGCAGGGAGTGGTCAGCGAACATTTTGTGGACCTGAAAGTGAAAGGCGATAAACCGGATCTGAACCTCCTGCTGGCCATGGTGCCGGCAAACGTGGCTGTGATGCTGGATAAATACCGTCATGATGGCCGCGTCTTTTTCGATGGCATTATCAAAGGCGCTATCGGCAAAGGCATCATGCCTTTAATGGAATTTAATTTTGGCTGCGAAAATGTATGGTTCCAGAATAAGAAGATCGACCGGAAAGTAGACCAGCTCGGCTTCAAAGGGTTTTATACCAATGGCGCCGCACATAACCTGCAAACATCCGAACTGCATATCCTGAACTTCAATGCCAAACCGGGAAGCGGCATATTCAAAGGTAACTTCGTGATGAAAAATTTCACCGATCCGCAAATCCTGATGCAGTTATATTCTGAGCTGAACCTGCGCTTCGTGGGCGAGTTCCTCGGCATCAAAGACCTTGAACAGATCAGCGGTGAAATCAAGCTGAATATGAATTTCCGGGAAATAGTGGATATGCGCATACCGGAAGAAAGTTTAGCTAAACTGAAAGACGGCGTACAAAGTGAGCTCACTGTTAAAAACCTTGAATTCCGTATTCCCGGCTATCACCTGCCGGTACGCAATATGAATGTGCATGCGCAAATTCGGCAGGGGCGGCTGCAGCTGGATTCCATTGCTTTTCGTATAGGCAGCTCCGATATACTGGCGCAGGGCGCTGTCAGTGACGTACCGGCGCTGTTTCACCAGCAGGATAAACCGGTAGCAGTAAATTTCAGCGCTTCCAGCAAGCGTTTGCAGCTGGGAGAATTATACAAATTTGATTCTACCCATCCCATTTTATCCAAAGAAGTAATTACCGGGTTTAATATCGGCCTTGCGTTTGAAACGTCGGTAAAAGAATTACTGCATCCCAATCCTTTGCCCAAAGGCACCTTCAAGGTAGAAAAGCTGTACGCCAAGTTCCAGCAGTACCCGCACGCCCTGCATGATTTTAACGCGGCAGTGATGATCAACGACACCAGCCTGCGGGTGTCTAACTTTAGCGGAAATATCGACAGCACCAGCTTTGCACTCAAAGGAAGGTTAAATAACTATCTCATCTGGTTTGATAAAATTAAAAAAGGAAACACGGAAGTGGCATTCGATTTTAAGTCGGACCGCCTGGCCGTAAATGACCTTATAAGTGAACGTGGACACAAATTTATTCCGCAGGGATATTGGTATGAAGAAGCCAACAACGTTTGGCTGCGGAGTAAAATGAGCATAAAATACGATACTGTTTTTAAACGGATAGATGCCCGCATCGCCAATATTTCCGGCACATTGAAACAACATCCTATCAAAGTGGAAAATGTGACCGGGCGTATACGGTACGGCAATAACCGCTTTATTGTGGTAGATACGCTTACCGGTAAAGTAGGTCGCACCGATTTCAACCTGAACATGCGCTATGCTACCGGCAAAAGCAAACGTCAGTTAAAACGCAGCAATTACTTCCGGTTCAAATCTGACATGCTGGATATTGATGAACTGATGAACTATGATTTCAGCGACCATCCCGTGGCAGGCGCTGCACCCGCGCGGCGCACCACAGTAAAGGAAAACGACTCGCTGCATGCCACCGGCTTCAACGTATTCAATATTCCTTTTTCAGAATTTGAAACACAGGTGGATGTAAAGAAGATCAAATACAAAAAGCTGTGGCTGAAAAATGTGCTTGCGAATATTCATATGCGGGAAGACCAGAAAATAAAGGTAGACACCATTGCCATGAATATTGCCGGCGGACATATTGCCATGCGTGGCATGTTCAACGCAGCTGATCCTAAGAAACTGTATTTCCGCAGCGGCATCTATCTCAAAAACGTGGACATCTCCAAACTGCTCATCAAGTTCGACAACTTCGGACAGGATTTTGTGCTCAACAACAACCTGAAAGGTATACTGAGCGGTAATATCAAAAGCTATGTGCGAATGCATCCCGATCTTACGCCGGTGCTGAGTGAAACGGAATCGCAGATGGATATTGAAATCACCAATGGCACCCTGCTGGATTTTGGTCCTATGCAAGCCATGGCCGGTTACTTTAAAGATAAGAACCTCCGCATGGTACGCTTTGATACCCTGCGCAATAAGCTAACCCTGAAAAACGGCACACTCGTTATTCCAAATATGAACATCAATTCTTCGCTCGGCTATATTGAGGTTTCGGGCAACCAGTCGCTGGACATGAGTATGAACTATTACCTCCGCATCCCGATGAAAATGGTGACCCAGGTAGGCTTCCAGGCGCTTTTTGGCCGGAAGCAGGAAGAGGTGAACGTGGACCAGGTGGATGAAATTGAATACCGGGATAAAGATAAAAAGGTGCGTTTTATGAACATCAACATTTCCGGTACCCCTGATAAATACAAGATAGCCCTTAAAAAAGCAAAGAAAACTTCTTAGGGCATTACAGATGCCCGCTGGCGGGTAATGTAGGCGATCCTGCTTTTTATTTCCTCTTCACTGGTTTTGTCGGCCACCAGGTTTTTACCGTTATATTTTTTATATAACGGCGAGATGTTACCCGGCTGGAACTGCACCTGTTCTACAGATGCCACGATACCTGGAATGACTGCGCCAAACCAATGATCGTCCGGTTGCTGTTTCCAGGTGACCAATGTAAGCAGGGCATCTGCCGGATAAGTGGCCGCTCCTTTCCTTGCACTGGCTACTGCCCGTTCGTTGCCATACAGGGTACTCATGGTCTGATCTTTCTGAATACCGCTGGTGATCACCTTCCATTCATTCAGCTTCAGGCCCAGCGTATCAGGCAGTGAAGCAACAGTGTGCTGCGTAGGCGCAGTGAACACAAAATCGTTGTTGCGCATAGGTTGGTGGCAGTTAACACATTCCATGGTGAACATAGCATTTTTACCATAGGGCTTCAGCGCGGTTCCTTTCCAGCGCGCCCATCCCCAGCCTTTGGTGGAAGCATATTTATGGCTGTCTTTGATCATAAATTCTACCTGTTTAAACTCCCCCGGGGTAATGTTCCCGGCGGCATCAGGAAGTTCATCCCAGGCTATTTTTGCGAAGGCAGTACCGTCGGGCCAGGGATTGGTCTGGTGTTCCCGGATGGCCTTCACGGCGATGTCATTCCCGGTAATGACCCGCATGGTGCCGTTGTCCAGTCGCTGGGTGCTGCTGATGGCTTCCCAGTTCTTATACTCCGGCATATAGGCGATGCCGTTAGGTACGGGCATTACTTTTACAACAGGGCTGTCCGGATGCCAGGCGGCGTATTGAAGGTTGGCGGCGGCGGTTTTATTACGGTCTGGCTTCAGGGGAGCAAGTTGTGTGGCCAGGTAGTTTTTCAGGATGCTGATCTCATCATTTGTAAGGCGTGCAGCGGGATGGAGGGCCGTGTACTGCGACAGTGGCATTACATTGAACTGCATCTGGTTCAGGGATTCAAACAGTTTTCCTTTTTGCTGGTCTTTCGGTATACTGTCCCAGTTGGAGAAATTAAGCACCCGCCGGCCTTCCGTGATATGACCGGCCACCAGCCAGATAGCAGGTGAAATCTGGTCGAACCAGGCCAGGTGCGTTTCATTTGAGTGGCAGTCGTAGCAGGCCTTCCGCAACACAGCGCTGACTTCCGGCGGAACATCCGGTTCGCCTGTAACGGGTGGATGGGTAATACGCGGCCGGATAAACTGTACGGCGATAAAACAGCCAATCGCCACCAGCAGTATTACTTTCCATTGTTTATACCGTTTCATAAGGTCGACATTTATATTTATGGCAAAGTAAATTCCCTTGTTCACCGTAACTAATATTTTTAGGTGAACCGGGCAAATGGGGGTGTGAACCAGGATAAATTAACAATGAACCCGGGCATATAGTTGCTGCCACCTGGCAATAAGTGCTGCTGCCTGTCCGGAAATGAACACTTCTCCCGTGAAAACGGACAACCTTAATTATCCAAATAACTCATTATCAATATAAAATGCTATGGCATTATCTTGGCCGGAGCTAGTCGCACTACTCCCAAATGTGTACAAATGATGATGCTAAAAAATTATATTAAGATCTCATTCAGACATCTCTGGAAAAACAAAACCTACAGCTTTCTGAATATTTTCGGACTGGCCATTGGCCTGGTCTGCGCCGGTGTAATTTTTTTATGGGTAGAAGATGAAGTTACCTACGACAGCTCTCACGTAAAAAAAGACAGGATCTACCAGGTGTGGGAAAACTGGAATTATGATGGTAACATCCGCACATTTACCTCTACGCCTGCCCTGCTGGCCGATGCGATGAAGACAGAAATACCGGGTATTACGCAAACCTGCCGTACCTCAGAACAAACGACCAACCTGCTATTCACGTTCGGAGATAAAAAAATGTATGCCGGCGGTATTTATGTGGATGCCAGCCTCTTTAATATTTTCACGCTTCCATTTACAGAAGGCAACGCGGCTGTTCCGTTTCCGCAGTTATACTCCATTGTGATCACTGAAAAAACCGCCCGGAAATTTTTTGGCGACACGAAGAATATAGTGGGCAAAACTATTACGGTGGATAATGCGCAGCCATACGTGGTATCCGGGGTAATAAAAGATATCCCGGAAAATTCCACACTGAAATTTGAATGGGTAGCTCCTTTTGAGATCTTTTTCAACCAAAATCCTTATCTGAAAAACTGGGGCGCCAATTCTGTTGACACATATGCCGAACTGGCTCCCCATGCAGATCTGACCGCTATCAACCATAAACTTCAAAACTTCATTGCAGCGCACAATCCCGGCGCCATTAACCAGGCCTTCCTGTTCAGTATGAACAACTGGCGGTTGCGCGACCAGTTCACTGACGGAAAACAAAGTGGTGGCCGCATAGAGTATGTCCGTTTGTTTTCTCTGATTGCCTGGATCATTTTATTCATTGCCTGCATTAATTTCATGAACCTGTCTACAGCGCGCAGTGAAAAACGTGCAAAAGAAGTGGGCATCCGCAAAGTAGTGGGCGCCGGAAAAAGTAGGCTCATCACGCAGTTTATCGGTGAAGCACTGTTTATGTCAATGCTGGCAGCGGTGGTGGCGGTGCTGCTGCTATTCCTGGTGCTGCCCGTATTTAATGCGCTGGTGGATAAGCGCCTCAGCGTAGGGCTGGATAAACCGATGCATCTTATCTGGTTACTGGGAATTACGTTGATTTGCGGCGTACTGGCAGGCAGCTATCCGTCGCTGTACCTGTCTTCCTTTAACCCGGTTTTTGTGTTAAAAGGTATTAAGTCGAAGACCGGCAGTGCCGCCTTTGTCCGTAAGGGCCTGGTGATTGCGCAGTTCAGTGTTTCCATTACGCTCATCATTTGCACGGCTATCATTTACCAGCAGATCCAGCATGTAAAGAAGCGGAACCTCGGTCTTAATAAAGATAATCTTATTTCTATGCCGCTTCAGGGAACGATGAAGCAAAACTTTGCCGCCATTAAAACAGCCTTGCTGGCTACCGGCGTGATAGAAAATGCTGCATTGGCGGACCAGGTTACTTTATACGGCGGCAACAACACCGACGATATCGGCTGGAGCGGAAAATCGCCTACTGATAAAATCCTTGTTTCCCAGCGGCGCATAAGCCCCGAGTTCATTCAAACTACCGGAATGAAGATAGTGGCTGGCAATGATTTTAAACCGGTGGCTGCTGCCAATGGCATGGATGTGCTGATCACCGAATCGTTGGAACAGTTGATGGGCAAGGGAAGCGCTGTAGGCAAAACTATTAACACACCATTCAGCGCCGATTCTGTCATTCATTCCCGTGTAGCCGGTGTAGTGAAAAATTATGTTTATGGTAATATGTATGGCTCACCTGATCCTGTAGTGTTCTATTGTGTTCCTGATGACGCCAACCTGCTGTATGTGCGCATGAATGCGGGCACAGATAAGGAAGTGGCGCTTCATAGAATCGGCGATGTGATGAAGCAGTTGAATCCCGCTTATCCATTTACTTATCAGTTTGTGGACGACCAGTTTAACGAGATGTTTACCAATGAAACGCTGATGCAGCAGCTTTCCCGGCTGTTTGCCACGCTGGCTATTGTGATCAGCTGCCTGGGGTTATTTGGACTGGCCGCATATACCGCGGAGCGCAGAACCAAAGAAATAGGCATCCGCAAGGTACTCGGCGCCAGCGTATCCGGCATTACGCGCCTGCTTTCTGCCGATTTCCTGAAGCTGGTGGGCATTGCCGCGCTGATTGCCTTCCCGGTGGCGTGGTATACCATGGATCAGTGGTTGCAGAAATTCCCTTACCGCATCTCTATTCATTACTGGGTATTTGTGCTGGCCGGTGTGGCCGCCATGCTCATTGCCCTGCTCACTATCAGCTTCCAGAGTATAAAAGCAGCACTGATGAATCCCATTAACAGCTTAAAGGCAGAATAATACTGTTGCCCATATAAGTAATTCCGGCGGGGAAGTTTGAAATCAAACCTCCCCGCTTTTTTTAAGCCAATAAGTTACAAAAAAGCCGTGCATTTGTTTACTTACTACTAAGTAAGTATATTTGGGCCGCAAACGGCAAAGTATGTCTGAAACAAAAGATAAAATAGTGGCGCTGGCCGACCGCCTGGTGAGGACCAAAGGATTTAACGCCTTTAGTTACAAAGACATTTCAGGACCGCTAGAGATAAAAAATGCGGCGGTGCATTATCATTTCCCGGCGAAAGCCGACCTGGGCGTGGAAATAGTAGACCAGGACATTGCGAAATTTATCGCACAAACGAGCAAGTGGAAAAGTTTGCCGGAAGAAGAACAACTGGTAAAGCTGACGGAAGTATTCCGCCGGCACAGCAAAGAAGGCAATATCTGTTTGATGGGCTCTCTCGCCCCGGATTTTGAGACGCTGGAACCGGCTATGCAGGCGAAAGTACAGGAAATGGCCAGCGGCATCCTCGCCTGGCTTACCCGGTGCCTCGAAGAAGGCCGGAAAAAGAAACGCATTCACTTTAAAGGCGCCGCTAACACGCGTGCGCTCATTATCATATCCAATTTGCAGGCCTCCCTTCTTTTATCGAGGGTGATGGGACCATCAGCTTTCCGCCACATTGCGGAGCAGCTGTTGGACGATCTGCGTCATAAATAACCAGCTATGAAAAGAGTTGTCATAACAGGAATGGGTACCGTATCCCCTATTGGTAACAATGTTACCGATTTCTGGAATAGTCTTGTTACCGGTAAAAGCGGTGCTGCCACTATCAGTCACTTTGATGCCAGCCGCTTCCGCACACAGTTTGCACACGAGCTGAAAGGCTTCGACCCTGGCGCGTTGCTTGACAAAGGCGAAGTACGCAAAACAGATCCCTTTACGCAGTATGCGCTCGTAGCGGCCGACCAGGCGGTGAAAGATTCGGGGCTGGACTTCAGTACCATGGATCCTTTTGATACCGGCGTGATCTGGGGCTCCGGGCAGGGCGGTATGCAAACGTTCGAGGAACAGGTTACTGAATATGTTTCCGGCGATTTTAATCCCCGTTTCAGCCCTTATTTTGTGCCCAAGCTCATCACCAATATGGCATCAGGCATGATCTCCATTAAATATGGCCTGATGGGCATTAATTATACGACGGTATCAGCCTGCGCCACTTCCAATACCGCTATCATGGATGCATTAACGTATATCCGTTTGGGTAAGGCGAAGGTAATTGTGACCGGCGGTTCCGAAGCGCCCATCACATCGGCATCTGTAGGTGGCTTCTGCGCCATGAAAGCCATGTCGGTGCGCAATGATGACCCTACCACCGCCTCGCGTCCTTTCGACGTGCACCGCGATGGCTTTGTGATGGGGGAAGGCGCCGGTGCACTCATACTGGAAGAGTATGAACATGCCAAAGCCAGGGGCGCACACATTTACGCCGAAGTAGCCGGTGCAGCCATGACCGCCGATGCCTATCACATGACCGCCACCCATCCGGAAGGACTGGGCGCCCTGCGGGCTATGCAGCTCGCATTGGAAGACGCCGGGCTGAATAAAGAAGAAGTGGATTACCTGAATGCACACGCCACCTCCACACCCGTGGGCGACCTGAGCGAAATAGCTGCCATCGGCAAAATGTTCGGAGCCGCACCGTCGCACCTGCACATCAGCGCCACCAAATCCATGACCGGCCACCTGCTTGGCGCCGCCGGCGCCATAGAAGCTATCGCCAGCGTCATGAGCATTCAGAAAGGCATCATCCCTCCCACTATCAATACACAGGAACTGGATGCCGCCATCCCTTCCACCTTACAGATCGTACTGGGAACCGCCATAGAAAAAACGGTCAACGTAGCCATGAGCAATACCTTTGGCTTCGGCGGACATAACGGCATCGTCGTTTTCCGCAAAGCTTAGCGGAGGTTGTCTTTCTCGCTGATTACGCTGATTATACTGATTTGCTTGATTTTTACTTTTGGATTTTATAAAGGATTACGGGAGATAGAAGCGAATATATCCGTTTCTATCTCCCGTATTATTAATCAAAAAATCCAAAAAAATCCAAAAGTAAAAATCAAGCAAATCAGTATAATCAGCGTAATCAGCGAGAAAGACAAAATCCGCTTTGTCACGCAAAACACCCACTCCGTCACATTAATCCCCGCGTGCATCACAACTCCGGAAATACGTGCCCGGAAAATTCCATCTTTCGGGAAATAATAACCCGGTATGAAAAAAATATTCCTGGTATTTCTGGTGTTCCTGGCCTTCCTGGTGCTATGCGGTGGTGCTGGTGTGATGGCACAAGCAAACCAAAGCCTGGTTTCCTTCGGCCAACCTGATAGCATTTATTCTGATGTATTAAAAGAAAAAAGACCCTTATGGATCTATACGCCTTCGGCAGATACCAGCTATTCTGCAAAGCCGGCCTTCCCGGTGGTATATGTGCTGGATGGCGATTTTCACTTCTCCTCCCTGCAATCAATGATCCTGCAGCTAAGCGCCATTAATGGGAATACAGCGCTGCCAAGGATGATCATTGTTGGTATTCCGAATACCGGCGGTAACCGGATGCGCGACCTCACACCCACACGCGATTCGGCGTATCCCGGTTCCGGCGGCGGCGAGGCTTTCACGGAATTTATTGGTAAAGAACTCATTCCCTATATCGATAAAAAATACGCCACGGCCCCCTACCGTACGCTGATAGGACACTCCCTCGGCGGACTGATGGTGGTGAACACGCTATTGTATCATCCTGCGTTGTTTAACGGTTATATTGCCATAGATCCGAGCATTTCCTGGAATAAAGGCCAGGTGCTTGCAACAGCCAGCAGGCAATTGCAGCAGTCATTTAAAGGTAAAAACCTCTACCTCGCAGTGGCCCATACCATGAAGCCCGGACTGGATACTGTACAATTAAGAAAAGATAACTATCAGGGATCCGTTCATACCAGCGCCATTCTTAACTTAACCGATTTCCTGAGAAAATTCCCCGGTAACCAGCTCAGGTGGAGTTATACATATTATGAAGATGATGACCATAACTCGATACCGCTCGTGGGAGAATACGACGGATTAAGATTCCTGTTTCCGCATCACCGCTTTCCTACTTATCTCTATACCGATGACAGCTGCCCTGCGGATTCGTTAAAAACACTTATCACCCAGCATTTCGATATTTTGTCGAAAGACATGGGCTACCGGGTACGCCCCTACGAACCTACCTTTAATGAATTTGGCTACCACCACCTGCAACAGAAAAATTTTGATAAGTCTAAAATGTTCTTTCAGCTGAACATAGATTATTACCCGGAAAGCTTTAATACGTATGATAGTATGGGAGATTATTACCTGGAGAGGAAAGATACTGTAAATGCCAACATCCTCTGGAAAAAAGCGCTGAGCATCCGGCCTTCAAAGGAAATTAAAGATAAGGTGGAGAGCATAAATAATACTCCGCCACGTTGAGGGTTACTATTGTTTGAAAAAAGGGGCTGCAGTCACAGCCCCTTTTTATTTGTTTATGGTAAGGTATTAAAATTAATTACCGGCGCAGTACCCGATGGTGTACGGGTAAGCGGCGTATTGATTTTTACAAAGTTAGAGAAGAAGCCACAGTTGCGCAGGTAAAACTTTGTGGATTCCACGCCACCGGCAAAGTCCATACGCGACTGGGATGCAGCAGTAGCATCGCCTGTAAACTGCGCCTTTGTTAACTCATACCAGGTGCCATTGGTATCTCTTGCCCACTGATTGCCGTACTGTGCTTTCCGGCCGATGTAACCGGTTTCGGTGGAGAAATTTTCCAGGAAAGAATACAACCCGGTCAGGTATGTATTGGTTTGCGGACGTCTGAAGCTGGCAATCAGTTGCCAGGCGCCGGTTTCAGGGGCATAAAACCAGGAAGTGAATTCCGTTTTGTTATTGGCCACCGGCACAGCATGCGTTAAAAAGCGATAAGTAGTTCCCGCCTGCCAGTTGTATACCAGGTAACTTTGTCCGCCTGCACCTTCGTTGCCAAAGGAACCCGTTTGTACATTGGGGCCTTTGCGCAGTAATTCAATCTTCAGTGAATCCGGGATGCTGTTGGGATCATCTGTATCGGCAGGACTCCAAACTGAAAACAACACCCTTCTTTCGGTAGTACTGTTTACCTGTATGCCAAAATATCCCTGGCTAAAGCCGTTGGACATAAAGTAAGATCCAACCGGGTCCTGGCCAGTAGGTACGGTTACTTCATTATAAAACCATTCCACGTTTTTACCCGCCGGCGGCGTATAGCCCAGGTGTACAGAGGGACCTCTCCTGCCCCAGTATACATCGGTTTGAATGTAGTTGAGCCGGCCACTGGTGGCGGCGCCGCTGATGTACAGGTCGGACAGGTCGGCAAAGTAGCTGCCTGTTTTAGATACGCCCTGGAAATCGACTTTCAAATAGCCGGTATCCGTTAGGTTAAAATCGCCCACATCAATGGTGTGGTAGTTGCCGCCGGAGGCGGTAATAGTTTTCGACTGGCCCGCGGCGGTTATTTTCAGCTGGCTGCTGCCACCCGGTACTTTACCGCGCAATGCGAGGTGAAGGGTGCCGGTAGCGCTGGTGCGAAAGTAAGCGCTGAATACGGAACTGCTGCTGGTCCAGTTGGCCAGGCCATAGTCCACTACTACTTCTGCAGCGCCTGCGCTGCTTTGTGTTAACCAGGCGTTACTACCCAATGCCACGGCAACATCCGTAATGCCTGAAGCTTTAACGGTGGCGGGTGACAGGCTGTCTTTCGGGGATTCGCCGGAGGCAAAATAGTTCTTTGAACAAGACGCGAGGGTGAGGCATCCGAATGCGAACGCAAGCGATAATTTTGGTTTCATTGCACTGTATGTTTGGTTAAAAAAGACAAATGGGCTCACAGATTTTTTCGTACGCTCTTCTACGTGGTATACCTTGAATTTAGTTACTGTAATGGTTATACGGAAATACTGCCGCCCAATTATGACATTGTAATGACGCCTGTATTTTACGGGATGGGGCAATTGTGTTTTTTATCTCCCGAAAATAAATACCGGTAAAGGCATAGGGGTATATGGGGTGCATGGTGTCTTCCTCTAAAGCAATAAATATCACTCATGACGAATCAACAACGCATACATAAACAGCCCGTGCAGCAAAAGAAAATATATACCTGTTTGTTACTCGCCTTATTCGCCTTTGCACCTATGCAACGCCTGTGGGCGCAGCTGGGCGCCACTTCCCTCAATGGTCCCGGCATTGGGATCAGCGTGGATTACTTACCACCCTCCCGTTATATCAGGCCGGAAGATAGTGTGAAAACAAAGTCCACTACTTCGCAGCAACGTTATAATTTCGGCGCTGTATTTATGCTGAGCAACCAGGTGGATACCGCTACCGGAAAGGTGCGTACCTGGAACCTCGCGGCTTCCGGCAGCTATACCAAACTGGTCAGCGAAGATTATGATCACCGGATCTTTCCGGAAGAACTGCTGGAAACACAGCTGGCGCTCCTTCATTTCCGGAGTATCGGTAACCGTTGGGGTATGCTGAGTATGTTATCTGCCGGGGTTTTCACTGATATGAAAAAGATCAACGGGGAAGATCTTTTTATTAACGGAGGCGTAATATTTATAAAACAACATAACAAGCGGTTCTCCTATGGTATAGGCGCTATGCTTACCAATAGTTTTGGCACGCCTATGATATTGCCTGCATTGCTCATTAAGTACCAAACAGCCGGCAGGTACAGGATAGATGTTAATTTCCCGGAGAAAATAAGTGTATCCAGCAGTCTGAATAAACAAACGGACCTGGCGCTGGCATTCCGTATGCGCGGTTCTTCGTACGATGTGGAGAATGCGCCGGATAAAAAACGGCTGATGGGTTATGCTGAAATGAGCGTGGGACTGGAGAATACCTGGCACCTGAACCGGCATATCGATTTTGTGGCGTCGGGTGGCAGTATCCTTTACAGCGGCGCTACTTTTAAGGAGAAGAATTTATCTGAGATGTTTGCAGATAAACCGATGCACCGTTTTGCGACCAATTACTTTTTCAGTGGCGGACTGCGATGGAATTTCCAGCCGCGTAAATAAAAAAACCGGTGGCTGTTTACTTAAAGCAAACAGCCACCGGTCAGTTATATAAAGCCGTTATCTCACTTCATAAGGAGGCTGTGCAGGCGCCTTGTAAGGCTTTGTTTGCAGCAGGTTCTTTATTTCGGTGATGGCCCGTTCCAGCTGCGGATCGATGCCTTTGGCCATATCGCCGAGATTTTCATCTACCGCAATATCAGGATCTACGCCGTGTCCTTCGCGGAACCAGGTACCGTCGTTATTAAACATGCGGAAGGATGGTACGGTGATGATGCCGCCGTCGATTAAGCCGGGTGTATTGCTGATACCGATCAAACCGCCCCAGGTGCGGGTACCGATGATGGGGCCCAGTCCTGCCTTGCGGAAGTAATCAGGGAAGGCATCCCCGCCGGAACCGCTCCAGCCGTTGATCAGCATCACCTTCGGGCCGAAATGCGCGTAAGAAGGCCATTGTGTGGGCGTACCGTTACGGGTAGCCCAGTAAGCCAGCGGTTTGCGGTTCAGCATTTCTATAAAACGATCGGGAATCTGCCCGCCGTTATTGAAGCGTTCATCAATGATAAGGGCCGCCTTATCCCACTGACCATTAAACTGGCGGATCAGTTCATCCTGGCCATCGATGCCGGTACTTGGCACAAAGATGTATCCAACCTGGTTATTGGTGGCATCCGCAATACGTTTGCGGTTACTTTCTATCCAGGCCAGGTGGCGCAGGCGGTATTCGCTGCCGATGGTTTTTACGATCGCGGTTTTAGCGCCTTCCAGGGAAGGGCGGCTATTCCAGGTGATCTCCACTACTTTTCCTGCGAGCGACTGAAACACGCTGTATGGTTCCTGCGCGGTGGTGAGGGGCTCGCCGTTTACTGCCAGGATATAATCTCCTTCATGAATGTTCACACCGGGTTCGTCCAGCGGGTTACGGGCTTCCGCGTTCCATGCGGCGCCGCGGACGATGCGTTTAACTTTGTAGTATTTACCATCTGCCTGCCAGTCCACGCCCAGGTAGCCTACATTTTCATGTTTGCCATCTTCAACATCGCCGCCGAAATTATACGTATGCGATGCATTCATTTCGCCGAGCATTTCATTAATCACAAAGCTTACTTCTTCGCGGGTGCGGGCGCCTTCCAGGAGGTGCAGGTATTTATCTTTTACACTGTTCCAGTTCAGGCCGTGCATATGGGGATCATAGAAGAAATCACGTTCCAGGCGCCAGGTATCCATAAACAGCTGTTTCCATTCTTCTGCCGGGTTCACGGTCATTTCCATGTCGTCCACCTGCATAGCGGTGTCGATCTTCTGATTTTCGGCTACGTCGATCACGCCATAGGGCCCGTTATTGACCAGTATTTTATTGCCATCGGCGGAAAGTTCGTACTGGCCCGGGTCTTTGATGATAGTTTTTACCTGTTTGGTAGCGATATCATAGTATTGCAAAGTGGCTTCACCGCCGCTTTCCTCGTCGCTGGGTGGTGTGCTGCTCACAAACAGGATTTTGCCTTTTACGGCGCCGAGGCGGGAGTAGTTGCCACCTGGTACCGGCAGCAATACCATCCTGGCTTCCATGTTGTCCAGGTCGATATTGGTGGCGGTTTCTTTTTTCTTATCGTCTGCAGGTTTCTCCTTCTTCTCTTTTCCTTTTTTTGCGGCCGGCTTTTCCGGTTCCTTTTTATCTTCCTTTATATTCACTGCATCATTGCGGGTTGCCAGCAGGGAAGGTGTTTCCTTTTGCAGGCCAATAACCCCGATCACGGTGCTGTTGGCGTAAATAAAAGTATTATCGATACTGCTGTAGGTGGGTTTGAACGACTGGTTGGTAAGTACATAAAGATACTTGCCTTCTTCGTCAAACACCGGCCGGGCGGCATCATAGAAACCGCTGGTTACCTGGTGGCGCTGGTTATTTTTTGTATCGAAGAGAAAAACGGCTTCATGGCCGTTGTCCATGTCGCGGCTATAGGTAAGCCATCTGCTGTCGGGAGTCCAGCTGAAACGGAAGCCATCCAGCACATCGGGTGAATAGTGAAGGGCTTTGTCGACCGCCGTGGTTTTACCGGTGGTCACATCCAGCACCCATATTTTCAGGTCGTGGTCTATAAACGCAAGTTGTTTGCTGTTGGGCGACCAGTGCGGGCGGTAGCGGAAGCCGGGGCCGTAATGGGTGATCTGTTTAGCCTCATTTTCCTTGCCGGCGGCAGCCAGCCACAGTTCATATTCACCTGATTTATCGCTCCACCAGGCGATGGTTTTGCCGTCCGGCGCCCATACAGGGAAGCGTTCTGCCACACCGCTGGTGCGGGTAAGATCTTTCACGTAGCCGTTTACAGCGGGTACGGAGAAAACATCGCCGCGTGCGCTTATCAGCGCACGCTGGCCATCAGGGCTGATGGCGGTGGACTGGATATATTTAGCAGTGCGTTGTGTGCGTGGTTTCAGTGCCGCGAGGTCGGTGGTGATATTAATTTTCACCTCGGTAGATTGTTGTGTGTTCAGCGACAGGAGAAACAATTTGACATTGGCTTCATACACGATATCATCTGGTCCCAGGGAGGGAAAGTGAACGTCATAGTCTTTGTAGCTGGTAATTTGCTCGCAGGCTTTGGTATTAACATCAAAACGCCAGAGGTTCATCCTTTTCTCTGCGCCGCGGTCGGACAGGAAGTAGATGAAGTTGTTGTGCCACATGGGAAATTCGTCGCCCGCGTCACTTTTTGCGGAAATGTTTTCCGATTGTTGTTTGGCAAAATCAAACACATGGATATCTGCTTTCATACCGCCGCGGTACCTTTTCCAGTTGCGGAAGCTCTGGGAGCGGGTAACCAGGGCCATTTTGGAACCATCGGGCGACCATGATCCAAACTCTGCGTAGGCCAGTGGCAGTTTGGTGGCGGCGCCACCATTTTCCGGGATGGTGTAAAACTGGTTGAAGCGTTCTTTCGTGCTTTCCCTGCCGGAGGCAAAAAGCACCTGCTTGCCGTCGGGTGTCCAATCTACTACGCGGTCGCTGCCGCCGTACTCCGTGAGACGCAGCGGTACCCCACCGGCTACCGGTAATACGTATACATCGGCGTTGCCATCATAGTTGGCGCTGAAAGCGAGTTTGTTGCCATCCGGGGAAAATTTCGGGAAGGCCTCCACTCCCGGTGGAGAAATCAGTTTGATGGCTGTGCCACCCGTTTTCGGGACAATCCAGATATCATTGGCATAGGAAAATGCGATCTGCGACCGGGATACATCAGGATAGCGGAACAGGCCGGCGTCTACCTGTGCCATTGCCTGTTTTCCTGCAATAGCAGCAAGGAAAACCAGGGCCGTTTTCTTCATCATAAGCGTTTTAAATTTTTTTAGACGGGTCCACTTCCAGGTGGTTAATTTTGTTGCGCACTAAAACCAATTTGCTAATCTATGGAAATCCCATGACACCATAATTATCCCTGGTCACAAATAAAATATCATGATAATCTGCAACGTGATGCGAATTATTTTCAATGTGCAAAAAATATAGAATAGCCGCTATAGGGAGTCCTGGGGCAAAATACCTGTGCATAAAGGCTGTGCTGCTTTATATTCCGGGCCTTTTACGCAAAAAAAGCCGATCTTTGTAAGGTATCAAAATATATACATAAATATGGCTAGATCCCAGGAAACAGTTGGTAAAAAAGAAAAAGAAAAGAAAAAAGCGAAACAAAGACTGGATAAACAAGAAAGAAAGGAAGAACGAAAGAGAGAAAGCGGAAAAGGAAAGAGTCTGGAGGACATGATGGCTTACATAGATGAGAATGGTAATATCTCTTCTACTCCACCCGATCCAAGCAGGAAAAGGGAAATCAATGTGGAAGACATTCAGCTCGGACCAGGCAGACAATTGCCCGAGGAACCAGCAGAACTGATCCGCAGAGGTGTGGTGAAATTTTTCAATGAGTCCAAAGGTTACGGGTTTATTATCGATCAGCAGACACAGGATAGTGTGTTCGTTCACATTAACCAGCTGACTGAACTTATTAAAGAAAAAGACAAGGTAACTTTTGAAGTGGAGAGAGGACAGAAAGGTCCAAGTGCGGTTAACGTAAAGAAAGAAGTAAAAAGCTAAACTGTAACAGGTCTGGCTTTATTGAAATAAAAAAATCTGAGCGGTTATTGATAATCGCTCATTTTTGTGCGTGGTAAGGTACTCAGCCACCTTTCTAAAAAAATACAGCGTGCCGCATCCAGTGAAAAAATTCTTCCAGCGTCCTGTTATCTGGCTTTCAAACAGGTTTTCTTCCCAGCCGGACAAATCCCAGGTATTTACCTCCCTATCCCAGCTTCACGAGGAAATCCTCAAAGGCAACCGTCAAAAAGGACTGATTGTTCCTTTTGATTACGAGCATAGCCGCTTTATTATTTTCTCCGATCAACATAAAGGAGGTAAAGATGGTGCGGACGACTTTATGGCCGCAGAAGCCAATTATGTGGCTGCGCTCCGTTATTACTACGACAAAGGCTACACGTTTATTAACCTGGGCGATTGCGAGGAATTGTGGGAATGCACGCCGGCTACCGTGATCCGGGAAAACCGCGACACATTGCTGGAAGAAGCCCGGTTCCTGCAACAGCAACGTTATTTCAGGATATTTGGGAATCATGACCTGGAATGGCATTACGCCATACCCCGGCAGCAATTTCTGAAGGGGATCTTCGGGAAGAAACTGAGAGTATATGAAGGCCTTATCCTGCAAACCCGCTACCAGGACCACGACTACAAAATTTATCTCACACATGGCCACCAGGGCGACCTGCGCAGCGACGGCAATGCTTTCAGCAAATGGTTTGTAGCCGCTATATGGACACCCGTACAGCGCTTTTTTGATATCCGGATGGATACCCTCTCCGATTCCTTTGACCTGGCCGACCGCCACAATATCATGATGTACGAATGGAGTATCCGGTACGAGAAAACCTTCCTCATTTCCGGGCACACCCACAAACCGGTGTTTGCATCACTGGATCATATCGACAAACTCACGAAACAACTGGATAAAGCCCGCGCCCAGGGAGACACTGGTGAGATAGCCATCTTACAAAAAGCATTAGCAGCCAGACAGGCAGAATATGCCGGTAAACAGGTGGTAAAAACAATGGCGCATCCCTCCTATTTCAACACGGGCTGTTGCTGTTTTAATGATGGCGATATTACGGGGATTGAAATAGCAGATGGCGCGATCCGGCTGATCAAATGGAAAAACGATGCGCAGGGGAATTCCCGGGTAGTGCTCGAAGAATCCCCGCTGTATTACCTGTTTGATCAGATGACCTGATCTGCTGTGGGCTGCCGTAATGGTTGCTGATGCTGCACCTCCTCCAGGAAAGCCTGTTTCACCACCTTCGCGGTTTTATGATCCCCGGTATGGCTCCATCCCGGCGGCATTACAATGTACAACAGCTTGTTTTTTATGCCGGGCGCTTTCCGGACATCTTTCCACAACCCGTACAATTCACCAAAATAAACATCCAGGAAATTATTGGGATTCATTTCCCGGGAAATACCATATTCGATCTGCATATCCCTCTTTTCAGGCTGGAAAGTGCCAAATACCTTATCCCAGATGTTAAGCAGGTTACAGAAATTGGTATCCATGTACAGGGGATTCTTTGCATGATGCACCCTGTGATGCGATGGCGTGAGAATGATTTTATTGAGAAAGCCAAGACGCCCGTCTTTAACCAGGTTTTCACCCACATGAATGAAAGATCCCCAGGTGCCGTCGATGAACATAATGATAAAAAGCAATGGCGGATTAACGCCCATGAGGATACAGATACTGGTGCGGATTACGTCTGCATAGGGTGCTTCCAGGAAGAAGTGCGCATAAGTAACCGAAAGGTTCATGGTTTGCGGCGCATGATGAGTAGAGTGCAGGCACCAGAATAAACGCACCTTATGCCCATAATAATGGTAAATAAAGTGGGAGAATTCCCAGATCACATATCCATAAATAAACCAGTACCATTTAAGGGAAGTATTGATCAACGCATATTTCTCCAGCAAGCCAATACAAAAAGCAACTGCCGCAATAGAAATGAACCGGGAAATGAACCGGTTGGCCACAAAGATCAGGAAGGGCATTTTATAGTCTTCAATCTTGAATTTCTTATAAAAAATGGCCCTGCCTATTTCCAGCAATAGCAGAAAAGGTACCAGCGGTGAGATAACCGAGAAGATCCCGTTTAACGTAAGCAGCACCTTATAGTTTCCTGTTTTACATACTTCTATTAGTTGCGAGATACCCAGGAACCCGATGATCTCCTTGAATATCGTTTGAATGACCTCCATAACGCGCCTTTATTTAAGTTTACTTTGTTCGTACAATATACAACTTTGTATGAACAAAGTATAGCAAAACGGCTACTTTTTTTTCAGATAATGCCGCGCCCGGTACACCAGGCCCTACCGCCCGGATAGGCCGTAAATCCGTATATTTATGCCCTGAGACCCAAAAATTACTTTATGGAAGAGGCGGATAAACTAAAGCGTATCGTAGAAGCGAGAATGAAGCTCAAATCCCGTTTTGAGGAGAAGATGCGGCTCACCCCATCTGTAGCCGATAATAAACCCAAAGGCAGCGGCAATCCCAACCGGCATGGCATGCCCGTATTACCGGTAGGACAAACCATCACGCATAAATGGCCGGTACTGGACCTGGGCATACAGCCGGAAATTGAAAAAGAAGAATGGCAGCTTGTCCTCGATGGTGCTGTGGAACACCCGGTGACTTTGAGTTGGGAAGATTTCCTCGCACTGCCGCAAACATCCGATACCTCGGACTTTCATTGCGTTACCACCTGGTCGAAGCTGAATATGAACTGGGTGGGCGTTCGCCTGCTGGACCTGGCCGCGCTGGTACAACCAAAAGACACGGCCACACACATACTCTGTTACGGATACGATGATTACACCACCAACGTGTCGCTGGAAGAAGCATTGAAACCGGATGTGCTGCTGGTACATACATTTGAAGGCGCGCCATTACCAAAAGAACATGGCGGACCGGTAAGAATGATTACCCCTGAACTATATGCCTGGAAAGGTGCCAAGTGGATACGGCGCATTGAATTCCTCACTGCCAACAGGCTGGGCTTCTGGGAAGAAAGAGGTTACTCCAATACCGCTTACCCCTGGAGAAACGACCGGTATAGCTAATGCTTTATAAACGCTGCCAACGACGGTACCAGCTGCGACGACAGTGGTAATGGCGTCTTATTCCCTGCGGGAACGGGTGCGGTGTCTTTCAGCGCGTGCGTCATTCCTTTGATCATCAGCAGCTGCGAACCCGGCTTACAGTGATGGAGAATATCGGCTTGTACAGGTGGCACCTGTGTATCGCTGGTACCGCCAATAATTAAGAACGGCATTTTTACAGCGGGTAGCAAGGTACAGGGATCATAATGAAAAGTACTTTTCCAGAAAGTATACAGGGAAGGATTGAAAAGCGTGCTTAATACCGCCGGTACCTGCTGCGGATTATTGCCCTGCCGGAGTTCATTTAAAATCACGGTCGCCCTATCATATAACGAATCAGCCAGCATTGGCCTTAACTGTGTCAGCAATACTTTATCCATACATTCCCCCGGTCCGGATAATGATATCAGGCTGTTAAAGCTCCTGCGGCCGGCACACATCAGGCCTATTAAAGCCCCTTCGCTATGCCCAATAACTGCCACACTTTTAAATTGCTGTGTATTTTTTTGGAGATGATCTATCCAGGCGATGGCATCATCCGTAAAATCGTCGAGTGAGGTGGCGCTGCTGCTTTTTTTGAAGCCGGTGCTTTGCCCGATGCCGCGTTTATCGTAACGCAAAGAGGCAATGCCATTGGCCGCTAAAGCTGCTGCCAGCTGCTGATAAGAGTTACCGTTGGCAGCCGCTGATAATGGATTATTACCATTATGATCAGTTGGCCCGGAACCTGCGATGATCAATGCCACCGGCCAGGGTTGTTTTTCCACGGGCTTTGTAAGAATGCCATACAGGATACCACCGTCCGGAGTAATCACCGTATCCGTTTCTTCATAAGGCAACAGTGCGGTAGTCAGGAGTTTGGTACCTGCAATAAAAAAGCCGGCAATCCGGTGGTTGGTGTCGAACACCACACGAAAGGTGATAATGGCTTTGCCAAACCTGTTATCCGCCAGTATCATATCATATGCGCCTTCCTTTGCTGTTTTCAGGGAGATAACAGTTTCCCATTTCCCATGGGACTGTTCAATCTGCTGCCAGATCCCTTTCAGCATGTCCGGCGTTACCTTTGCCGTCATGGTGGCATCCATATTTTCTTTTGCGCCGTCCCAGTTCCCTTTACCGAGCTGCTCAAAAAAATGAGTCGCTATCTGATCATTTTGTTGCGCAGATGCCGTGCAAAGCAGGATGCACAGGAGTGATAACAGGTACCATTTCTTCATAGGTCCGGAATTTACTGCATTATTTTTTGCTGGGCCTAAATTATTGAATACGCCTGACAGTCAAAATTAAAATCACATTAATAGAGACCAGGCCGTCTGTATTAAAAAATAAACAACTCTTACCGTCTTATTGCCGGATGAAAAAAGATACTTAACTTAAGAAAGTATTTTTTCATCATTAAAACCTCAGTATGATTATGAAACTGAAACACCTGACCACAGTGATCCTCTCCGTGGGACTATTGTTCATGATTTCCTGCAAATCGAAACCTAAGGATGCAGACATACAGGCTGCAGTAACCACTGCATTACAATCGTCGCCCGGCGTTAGTGCAGATGTGAAGGATGGCGTAGTAACCCTTTCCGGATCTGTTGCCACCCAGGCTGACAAAGATGCCGCAGAAGCTGCTGTTAAGCTGAACCAGGGTGTTAAGAGTGTTGTTAACAATGTTACCGTAGCCCCTCCTCCACCGCCGCCACCCGCACCGGTAGAAGTTACTGCCGATGATTCACTGAAAACAGCCGTAGCAAGTATTGTGAAAGATTTCCCTGGTATCCAGGCAGATGTTAAAGACGGAGTAATTACTATTACCGGCGAACAGAAAGCAGACCGTTGGAAAAAACTGAAAATGGCGCTGGATGCCCTGAAGCCTAAAAAGGTAGATGCTTCCGGTTTAAAAGTAAAATAATCTTTCTCTTTAAATACAATAATCATGGCAGCATTACAGGATAAATATAAAGAGCTGATTGATGCAGCACAAGCTGCAGGCACCAGCAACCTGAAAGTAAACGAACTGGATGGCGTATTGCATATCGAAGGAGAAGCACCTACCGGCGCCGTAAAGGACCAACTGTGGAACATCTACGGAAAGATTGATCCCAACTTCCTCACCGGCGACGTAGTAATGAATATCAATGTAGCTACTGCTGTAGCAGGCGCTAAACTGAAAGTGATCACAGAATCAACTAACCTGAATATCCGCAAGGGCCCCGGCACCGACCAGCCTGTTGTAGGAAAAGCAGCACACAATGAAATTGTTTCGCTGATCAGTAAACAAAGCGATCAGTGGTGGCTGATCCGCACAGATGCAGGCGAAGAAGGCTATGCCTATGCGCAGTATCTGCAACCGGTGGAATAAGCGGATATTGTCTTTCCCGCTGATTACGCTGATTATACTGATTTGCTTGATTTTTACTTTTTGGATTTTTTTGGATTTTTAGATTAATAATAAGGGAGATAAAAGCGGATATATTCGCTTCTATCTCCCTTAATCCTTTATAAAATCCAAAAAGTAAAAATCAAGCAAATCAGTATAATCAGCGTAATCAGCGAGAAAGACAAAACCCGCGTTTATCTACGCGGCGCCGGGATACGGATAAGCGCCACCGAGCGGGGCGCAACTTCATAACTAATCACTTTGTCGATTTCGAGATTACTGGTAGCAGATGTAACTGCCGGCGCATTTTTATCCGTTGCATTTTCTGTAAGTACCGTTACTGCTGCATTTGTATGCCGCGCTACGAGGCCGGCCACATTGGCTTTGGCGGATACACCGGTTTCACCGGCATTCACCAGTTTAATAATGAGATCACCGGTTTTACTGTCTTTCACGCAAGATACGCCTGTATTGGTATTATTATTCAGCGTAACGATATCAGGGTAGCAGATATCGCCTGCATTGTTTGAAAACAGGTGCTGTACGTAATAATTAGGCGTACGGGTGATTGTAGTACCCGTGAAATAAATGAGGTTCGGGTTCCACGAAGTATGACCGGTACGGGCCAGCAGCGGAGCGTAGGAAGATAACCGTACGATGTCGCCGTTGCGTTCCAGCGCGGTCATGTATACGCCTTCCGCTAAGGCATTGAACCAGGTGTTTCCTCTTGAAGCATATTCACCGAGGTATACTTTGGATTTCTTGCGGTTATAGGAATCGTAGCGGTTTTTATTTTCCAGGAACCACTCCGGTTTTTCGTAATAGTGTTCATCTACGATCTGCAAAGCATTTTTGTCGGCAAATGCCCATCCTGCCTCAAAATCTTCTCCTGCCGGAGCCGGGCCGACGGTTCCGATAAGGGTAATTTCCGGGTGCTTTTCTTTTACAGCCGCTTCAATTAATTTAAAGCGCTCCCTGAATTCGGGCGTTTGTTTATCCTCGTTGCCAATGGCCAGGTATTCCAGGTGGAACGGCGCAGGATGACCTGCAGCAGCCCTTTTGGAGCCCCAGGTGGAGGTGGCTGGTCCGTTGGCATATTCAACCAGGTCCAGTATTTCATTGATATAAGCGGGCATTTCTTCCAGTGGCAATCCCTTTTGCCCGGTGCCGCCAATGCGCCAGGTGCCGCCGGAATTCTGGCAGCTCACCGCCGCAGGTACTACCGGTAAAGGTTTGGCGCCAATATCTTCACAAAACTGGAAGTACTCGAAGTAGCCAAGTCCGAGCGACTGATGATAGTTCCATATATTCCGCTGTGCTTTTCTTTCTTCTACAGGACCGATGGTGTTTTTCCAGCGGTACATGTTTTCGAGGCCGTCGCCATGCACGAGGCAACCTCCCGGGAAGCGCATGAACCTGGGCTTCAGATCCGCGATGGCCTGTCCGAGATCGGCTCTTAGCCCGTTTGTTCTGCCATGAAAAGTATTTACCGGGAACAGGGAAACCATATCTATCGCCAGGCTGCCTTTCGCTTTGGCCACCAGTACCAGCACGGCGCTATCGTCTGTTTGTTGTGCGGTAAGAACGCCACTGCTCTTCTTCCACTCCTTTGCATCTGCCGTGATGCTTACTTCTCCATACACCTCCCCTTTCCGGCCGCGCAGCTGCACAGACACTGGAATAGGAGTTGCCGACAGTAGCCGGGTAAATACGGAAAAGTTATACTGTTCTCCTTTTTTGATGGCAATGCCATCAAACCCGTTGTTTTGCAGCCCGATGCCTTCCTGGCCGGGTTCCTCAATGGTGAGTACTACATAATGCGGGTTATTGGGATGAACCGGCGATTTACTTTCCACGTTCACCGCTCCGTAGCCGAAGCCTTTTGTTACGTATTCCCAGGCCGTGAAAGCATGCCACTCCCGCCTGTCGGCCGGTGTATACTCAAACGAACGGTTCTGGATTAATTCTGCATACAGGCCGCCATCTGCCGCATAGCTGATGTCTTCAAAAAAAATTCCGAACAGATCGGGGGAAATAGCTTTGCCGGCTTTGTGCTTCGTTTGTGCACCCGCCAGGTGTGTACCCAACAAGCCAATAAAGAACATAAAGAGGATCTCTTTTCTTACATGCTTTTTCATAACGCGTACTAATTTTTGTAGCTGCCTGGCAGGTGCGCCGGCTTACTTCTGACAGGAAAAATAATAAAACTATTTTATTAATCGTCAATTTGACAATTAATTTTTATAATTCCGGAAGATGCCTGTGTTTTGTTGTTATATTTTTGTTGACAGCAATAAAAGCCCCGCTCCGCTTCCGGTTCTTTTTTCTCCGGCTGGTATATAAAACTTAACTTCCCGTTATTCATTTTATCGTTGTTAATGAGCATGACCATCAGACCATATACGCCCTCCGATAAACCAGCCTGCATGGCTGCTTTTAAAAGTAATATGCCTGGCTTTTTTGCACCGGCAGAATTACCCGATTTTGAAGAATGGCTCCGGGAACAGGATGCACGGTATGCATCTCCCCAAAAAAATAACAACGAACAATATTATGTAGCCACCCTGCAGGAACAGGTAATCGGCTGCGGAGGTTATTATATCGATACTGCAAAACAGGAAGCTGCAATGACCTGGGGCCTTATCACACAGGCATTACATAAACAGGGATATGGCAGGCAACTATTCCTGTACCGCGTACAGGTGATCCGGTCGGTATGCCCGCAATGCAGCATCAGGCTTGACACTACGCAACACGTTTATCCTTTTTTCGAGAAACTCGGATTTGTGGTTACCCGCATCACGAAAGATGCTTATGGTCCGGGACTCCACCGGTACGATATGGAACAGCATGCATAATCCGCACACCGGATGGAAAATATTTTTTTCGGACAAAAAAATGAAGTTATTTGTCCCCCTCATGAATATTCAGTCGTTACTAAAACGAAACCATAAAACATTATGCAATGAAAGAATTCATGTTAATTTTCAGAAACAGTACCAACTCGCACGACAACCCATCTCCCGAACAGTTACAGGAAAGGATGAACTGGCTGGCTGGTATTGCCGCCCAAAACAAACTGGCAGATAAAGGAAACCGGTTATCCGCCAGCGACGCCAAAACCGTGAAGCCCGATATGGTAACAGACGGCCCCTACACGGAAATCAAAGAATTTATCAGTGGCTATATGATTGTGAAGGCAGCCAATATTGAAGAAGCGGTGGCATTTGCCCAGGCCAATCCGGTACTTAAAGCCGGCGGCAATGTAGAAGTAAGGGCTATACTCAGACCGGAAGAGAAAAGCTAACGCCCATGGCAGCAAGCACCCCTCCCCACCCGGAGCTTTTACCTCAATTATTCAGGTTGGAATATTCCAAAATGACGGCTGTATTATGCCGTCTTTTTGGCTTGAAACATATGGAAACAGCCGAAGACATTGTGAGCGAAACCTTTCTGAAAGCCACCGAAATATGGCGCGTACAGGGCACCCCTGAAAACCCCACCGCCTGGCTGTACACCGTAGCAAAAAATAAAACGAAAGATTATCTCAAACATCTGTCCATCTTCGAAACACAGATAAAAGGCGCTCTTACAGCCAGCGAATGGCAAATAGCACCCGACTTTGATTTCACCCCGCAAACTATCAGCGACAGCCAGCTGGCCATGATTTTTGCGGTTTGCAATCCCGCTAACTCCACCGAATCACAGATCTGCCTCGCCCTCCAGATCCTGTGCGGATTCAGCATCGAAGAAATTGCGGATGCCTTTCTTTCTAAAACAGCGACCATCAAAAAAAGATTGCTCCGGGCAAGGGCCAATCTGCGCAACGACAACTTCCAGATCAGGCAACTGCAGGAAGCAACCATAAAAGAAAGACTGGACGTTGTTTTAAGAACCCTCTATCTTTTATTTAATGAGGGATACTTTTCTAAATCCAATAATCACCTCATCCGGAAAGACCTCTGTTCAGAAGCCATCAGGCTGGCGCTGGTACTCGCCGAAAACCCGCTCACTAACACCACTCAATCCAACGCACTGCTGGCACTGATGTGCTTTCAAAGTTCCAGGCTGAATGCAAGGGACAACAAAGGAGAAACCGTGCTGTATGAGCAACAGGATAAAAACCTGTGGAGCAAAGAACTCATCCAACAGGGCAACTACTACCTCGTAAATGCCTGCTCCGGCAATGAAATATCGAAGTATCACCTCGAAGCAGGCATCGCCTACTGGCATACCACGCCCACTGATCATAATAAATGGACGCATATCTTGCAGCTGTATAACCAGCTGATATTAATTGAATATTCTCCTATGACCGCACTGAACAGAACCTTTGCCTTTGCAAAAGTTTACGGACACCCCGCCGGCATACAGGAAGCGGAAAAACTTGGCTTACACAACAACAGCCATTATCATTCCCTGCTGGGTTATCTGTACGCGGAAAACAATACAGCAAAAGCGGTTGCGCATTATCAACAAGCCATCCATCTTACAAAATCAACCGCAGAAAAGAAAACGCTGATGAAGGAAATACAACGGCTTCTCCTGTAACAGGATCACTTTTTTTTGATAACTTTATATTATGCAGGCGGATATTCAAATACTCTATCAATCTCCCGTTTGCACCGTACATAATTTTCTGTGCCGGTGCCAGGAATGTTCCGTGTCTGCAAAAGAATACCAGGAAACATTTTCCATTGCTTATATCCGAAAAGGAAACTTCCGCTTCCGGGTTTTCAGGAATGAGCTGGATGCTTACAGCGGTCTTTTCCTGCTCTGTAAACCCGGCTACGAACACCAGGTAGCGCACGTGCACAACATACCGGATCAATGCACCATTTTTTCTTTTACACCCGCAAGTGAAGGCCTGTTGATGGAACATGCTGCCAACTTTTCCTGGTTCTTCAGTAACCCCGACATTCAATCCATCCTGGTAAAAGCTACGCCGGAAATGGAGTTCCTGCATCAGCGCATATTCAGCCTGCTGCAAAAAACACGCTACCCTTCTTTATGGGCAGAGCAGCTGATGACCGCGCTTTTCCACCTGGTGTTGTCTGCCGGAGATCCGCGCCATCCCCTGCCCGTATTGAATGATAAACAAAAAAGGAATTACCTGCCGGTGATAGAAAAGGTGAAAGCGTTTATCCATGAAAACTATGCAGACAATGTTACGCTTCCGCAACTTGCAGCGCAGGGAAATATGAGCCCGTTTCATTTTAACCGGCTTTTTAAACAGATCACCGCCGCCACTCCCTACAGTTATTTGCTGCAGGTAAGGCTCAAACAAGCTGCGCTGCAACTTTGCAACACAGGGCTGCCGGTAACCGACATTGCATTCTCCACAGGCTTTAACAGCCTCGAACATTTCTCCGCCGCCTATAAAAAACAATTTGGCCAATCACCCTCCGCCATGCGTTCTTAAAGAGAGCAATTTTCCTTAAACAGATGCTTCCCCTTCCGGTTAATTTTGCGGTAACAAACTTAATATTATGAAAACGCAATTATTAACGACCCTGGAAAATGCGAAGCATTATACGCTAAGCGTAGCGGAGGCCATGCCGGAAAAGAACTATCACTTTAAACCAACACCAGCCGTATGGACGTTTGGAGAACTGCTGCATCATATTGGTTATGGCATCGGCTGGTGGGAAGAAAATTTTATCCAACAACAATCTTCAGAATGGAACCCTCCTCCTGCTACTACCGGCAAAGCGGCCACCATTACCTACCTGAACCAGGCTTTTGCCGCCTTGAAAAAAAGTATCGAAGAAATGCCGCTGTCGGACCAGGTGGTGGCCGGCTTCTATGCCACCATCGATCATGTTACGCATCACCGCGGACAGGCGACTGTCTATCTCCGCACACAAGGTATTGTTCCTCCTGAATACGTTTACTGATCTTTCAAATAAAAAATCATATGCCTGTATATTATATCAATAGCTACGACATTATCAATGAAGAAGAATATGCAAAGTATGGCCCGCCGGTAGTTCAATTATTGCATAAATATGGCGCGGAAGTACTGGCATCAGACCTCCAGGCCATCGCTGTAGAAGGAACGGTGAAGAAGATGACTGCCATTATTAAATTCCCGTCGGAGGCAGCTGCGCTGCAATGTTACCACGACCCGGAATATCAGCCGCTAAAGGCCATTAGGTGGCGTTCTACTGAAAATTGTACGATGACGCTGGTGCATGGATGGGAGTAGTGTATCAGTGCGGATGCCCCGTAATTTCCTGGAACGACCTTTCAAAATCCTGCCCGTAACTTTCCTTGTATTCCTTTGCAAAGCGCTGGTAAACATCTTTGGCGGTGCCATGCCTTCCCAGCAGGATCAACGCCTTGCTTTTATGCACCAATGCTTCTTCATTCAGTGTATCGAAAAAGAAGATGCAGTTGCTGAGCCGCACAATAAGCTCTGCATCTGCACTCATATCAGCATGGTTAATAAAAGATAGTATAACGTCCGTCACCTGGTTGGAAACGTCTGCTTTGATATGATCCAGCCATTCGTACTGGCTTGTTTTAAGAAAGGCTCCCCTGCCCGCTATGCGCAGCAGTTCCAATATCCAGTCGCGGTTAACAGGCGCCTTTGCGCCCACCAGCTGGATATACTGCTGGTAATCCACCCGGATGGAGTTATTCAGTATTTCAAGCCGCCATTTACCTGCTTCTTTTACTACCTGGTAGTCGCCTACTTTTTCCAGGAGATTTTTCAGTTTTAAGATGTTTACGGAGTAATTGTTTTTGGCGTCTTTCTGTAACTTATCCGGCCATAGCGTACTATAGAGTTTTTCGGGAGAAATGCCTTTTCCGTCTTTAAGGGAATAAATGAGCAGTAACAGGAAAAGCTCTTTCAGCAGCGGGGTGAAATGTTGCGTAATATCCTGACCGTTGGCATCAAATACTTCGAAGGATCCAAAAAGAAATATGGCAGCAATTTCGGGGTTCTCCTCCGGCAAAGGAGCGGCGGGTGGCTCCGGTACGGGAACAACCGGCGCTGCGCTGCTGCTGACCGGAGGAGGCACCATAGCCGGCACGGCACTCTCCGCGGCTTTTGGGAAAGCAGATTTCCGGCTCCGGTAATAAAGGAATATAAGACCCGCTGCCGCAAGTGGCAGCAACAGGTACCACCAGTAAGTCCTGCCGGTTGCCGGAACGGCCGCCCACACGCCTGCCTGGTTTGGCGGAAAAAAGATCGTATGTACTTTCACGTTGGTAACATTCCCTTTGGAATTGTATAAGGTTACGGCTACCAGTTTTTTACTAACCGGACAATAATATAAGTCGGCAAAAGAGGCGATGTCATAAAAGGAATAAGGGATGGAATCTCCCATCAGCTGATATTCCGGGGAGTTTAAGGAACCTTTGATCAGCTGCAGGGTGGTATTGAACTTATCCGTTGGATAAATGAGTGCATAGAAATCATTGGTCCCCGGTATGGTGATCATGCTGTTGGCAAAACAGAATTGTCTTTCCGGCTTTTTAAATTCAAAAACCGGGTGAAAGGTCCGGTCCCTGATGCTATAAGCCATCAGGTCGTAGCAATATTGCGGGTTGATCCCCTGGTCGCCGGATTTACTGCCGTAGCCACCTATAATATACGCGGTATCCTTTGCCGCGTTCATACCAAGTGCGGTGAGATAACGCGGCATGGGACGTTCCCCTCCGTAGGGAACCACTTCCCAGGTTTTACTGGGAAAATGATAGCGTTGCAACAGGTTTTTATACTGCAGTTGCCCGTAGCCGCCCAGCACATATAGGGAAGAGTCAGTGGGAGAAAGGAACTTGTTGACCTGCCAGAATACGGTCAGGGAATCCGTGGTAAAGTTAACGTCCCACTCCGGTTTGGCAGGATCCAATGTGCTTACCTTTTTTTCATCTGCATAAAAATTATACAACCGGTTATTTACCGGATCAAAAACGGACTGGTTGCCGGGAGGCAGCAGGTGACGGCTGCGGGTAAGCCTTTCGCCTTTCAGCTGCATATTGCTGAACGATAATTCATAAATGGAATCAACCGACACTACACAGAGCACTTCCCGCTTACCGTCGAAGGCAATACTGGCAGCGCCCTTTGTGTCAAAGTCCACTGCCTTTTCCCATTTCCGGTGTTTGGGACTGATCCAAACAGGGTTGCCCACGCGGGCCACCCTTTTCCCGATCTCATCACGGGCTTCATTGCCCTTCTCTTCTGACAAAGGGAAATAATGCGTCAGCTGCCCGTTTTCACTGATCCTGATATCCCGGATATTCATGGGAGGGATATCCAGCATCTGGAATCCCTCAAAACTGTTGGCGCCAAAATAGATATTGCAACAGGTACCGGCGGAAAAGTTGCCTTTGCCTTTACTGATTAACCGGCCATTCATATAAAAAGAAGCTTCCTGCCGCTCTGTATCAAATCTTATACGGACCTGGCTCCAGTTCCCGAATAATTTAGCAGAGTCGATATCATACCCCCCTATATAGTTTTCCCCGATAACAAAATTCAACCTCGCCAGCCGCTGGTTATATACCAGGTCGATACTCTGATTGGTGGGGGTAATCAGCCGCATGATATACCCGAAATAAGTTTCATGGTAAGGCAGAAAGGTAAGATCGAAGGATATTTCCGTGTTATGTTGCAGGCATATGGGGGCAGTGGGGGTTAGATGAAGGGATGTCCGTTTCTCCTGTACCACCTCATGGCTCCGGAACTGCAATCCGTGTGATTGACAATACCCCCCGTGGCCAGCTAACAACACACCGCATATACATAAGATATATCTTAACATTAGATCCATTCTAATAAGGACTACAATAATTTCCTGGCTAATACGCTGGTGGAATTAATGTCGGAATTTTTAATCAACGTGAACAGTTACAATAAACAATTAACCAGCGGACAGCGTCTGCCCTGTTTTGCGCCAGCAGGATAAATTAATCTTTTACTTTGGTTGATGAGAGATAATCATAGGTAAACTACCTCCAGGATGCTTTCAGCACAGTGTTTTCAGCCACAGATCCTCCTGTCATATTATCCCTGAGGCAATATTATAAAATTAATCCAAAGAATAATCGGTTTTTTAAATATTGAAGATGACCCATTTTTTGTCTTATTTTTTATCGACTACAATATATTGAAAACCAACTAGTTATCATTCTTACAGAAAATTAATTTTTCAGTTAGTCGGTTCATTAACCGGTTTATTAGAAGCTCTCCGATTTATTGCAGCAGCTTATTGCAGCAAAACGATTCCACGATTATGAAGCGACTTATATTCCTTTCAGTACACCTGTTTGTGTTGGTTTACTCCTGCGTGCCAGCCATCGGAAAACATCCTTACACTTCAGCTTCGTTTGTGCATATCACCTTGCCTGCCATCAGGTAGCATATTCCTGTTTCGCGTATTAACCAAAATCAAGTATTGATATGATGTATTGTACTCATTTTTTTCCACCGTAATCCCGGAAGAATCATCAGGCACTCCTCTCCTGACGACTTTCTGGCGAAAACAAATTTATCCAATGCAATAGTAACGTTATGAAAAGAATCTACCACCTATTCCTTTTAATATGTATCTGTCCGTTAAGTGTGCTGGCCCAGCAAAGGACCATCACCGGCAAAGTAACGGATGCCAAAGATGGCAGCCCCATACCGGGAGTGAGCGTAACGGTGAACGATAATGCTCCTGTCCGTTCCGGCGCCACTACCAATACAGCAGGGATCTACCATATCACCGTAGATGCCCGCGCTACGGAACTGGCCTTTTCTTTCATGGGCATGAAAGGCGCCATCGAAAAGATCAATGCCCGTACTACCATCAACGTTAGTTTGTCGGCCGGCGAAGACCAGCTGGGAGAAGTAGTGGTGGTGGGATATGGCACCAAACGGAAAGAAACCCTTACCGGGGCCGTATCCAATATCACTTCAAGGGAAATACAAACCTCCACCAATGTAAGCCTTGCGCAAAAGATCCAGGGTAAAGTAGCCGGCCTGATGGTCCGCCAGTTAGGCGGCGAGCCGGGTAACTTCGATAACATGATCAATATACGTGGCTTCGGAACGCCGCTATATGTTATAGATGGCATTGTAAGAGATGGCTCCTCCGAATTTCAGCGTATCAACCCGGAAGATGTGGAAAGCATTTCCTTCCTGAAAGATGCTTCCGCCGCCATCTACGGGTTCAACGCCGGCAACGGCGTGGTCATCGTAACTACGAAGAAGGGCGCAAAGGGAAAAACCGCTTTCAACTATTCAGGTACCGTAGGCATGATGAAACCTACAGACGTACCCCGCATGGCCAATGCCTCCGAGTGGATGCAGATGCGCAATGACGCAGCCGTATTAGGTACCGGCGCCCCTTTTGTAACAAAAGAAGAGTTACAAAAATATATCGACGGGGCTCCGGGCTACGGTACCACCGATTGGTACGACGTAACCATGAAGAAAGCCGCTACCCAGCAGCAACATAACCTGTCGGCCACCGGCGGCACCGACAAAACCCAGTACTTTGTAAGCCTGGGATATTTCCAGGAAGGCGGTTTGCTGCGTAGTAACGACCTGAACTACCAACGCTTTAACCTGCGGTCAAATATCACTACGGAACTCACCAGGAATCTGAAGGCAGAAGTATTGATCGGCGGCCGGTACGATAAAAAAGAAGCGCCGGGAGAAAACTTCTTCAACATCTTTAAAGGTACCCGCGTTACCCTCCCTACTGAGCAACCCTATGCCAACGGCAATCCTGAATACCCGGCAGTAGTAACCCCTTCTAATCAGAATCCACTGCTGCTGTCGCAGCGAGGCGCCACCGGCTACAGTGAAACCGTGAACAGGAGTGTGCAGACTTCCCTCGCGCTCACCTACATGTTTCCTTTCCTGGAGGGACTTTCGGTAAAAGGACTGGCAGCCTATGACATGAACAGCTACCAGGGTAAAGATGTATCCAAACCTTATAATCTCTACACGTATGTAAACGACGAATACCTCGTGGCTCCGCAACGTGTAGGCGCCGGCGCTATCAGCAACGGCTACGGTAATGGTAACCGTCTTACGTTACAAACACAGCTGAATTATTCCACCAGCATTGCCCGCGCCCATAATATTGGCAGCTCCCTCGTATTTGAGCAGCAGCAATCCTGGAGCCGCAATGCGGACCTGAGAAGGCTGTATTCCTTTTATACCACCGACCAGATCAACGGCGCTTCAGAAGCCGGCATGACCAACTCCGGCCAGGAAGGGCAATCTGCCTACCAGTCGTTGCTGGGCCGTTTCAATTACGACTACAAATCCAAATACCTGGTAGAATTTGCCTTCCGTTACATGGGCAACTATGCATATCCCAGCAACAGTAGATGGGGCTTCTTCCCGGTGATCTCCGGCGGCTGGAGAATTTCTGAAGAACCTTTTCTTAAAAACAAGATACCAGCGATCTCCAACCTGAAGTTACGCGCCTCCCATGGTAAAATGGGCGAAGATGCCGGTCAGCCTTTCCAATGGATCCAGGGATTCTCCACTTCAGGCGGTGGACGATATGAATTTGCAAACGGAATTCTTACCAACGGCGCCGCGGCTCCCGGTATCACCAATCCCAACCTCACCTGGGCTACCAACACTACCACCGATCTGGGTATCGATATCGGTTTATGGAACAACAAACTCGGACTGGAAGCGGACGTTTACCGGAAAACACGGACCGGTCTGCCCGCCCGGAGAAATGTATCATTGCCCAATACTTTTGGCGCAGGATTACCGGAAGAAAACCTGAACAGCGATCGCGTACAGGGCGTGGAGTTTACCATCACGCACAACAACCGCATCGGTGAATTCTCCTATAATATCTCTGCTAATTTCAACTTCTACCGTGCACAAAATCTGTATGTAGAAAGAGGCGCTTACCAGAACAGCTACGACAAATGGAGAAATGGTAACGACTACCGGTATAACGATGTGATCTGGGGATACCAGTACCTGGGCCAGTTCCAGAATTTAGACGAAATCGCCAACTGGCCTTTGCAGAACGGCGGTCAGGCTAACATCCGTGAGCTGCCCGGTGACTTCAAATACGCTGATCTCAACAATGATGGCGTTGTGGATGATAAAGATATGACGCCCTCTTTCATCGGCGCCGTGGGTAACAACGACAATCAAAATCCAAGCGGCAAAAATCCGAAAATAAACTACGGTCTTTCTATCGGCGCCGCCTACAAAGGCTTCGACCTGAACCTGCTCCTGCAGGGCTCTGCCATGTATACCGTACGTTTCAGCGAAGTGTATGCAGAAATACTGGCGTTCCGCGGTAACACCCCCGCCTACTTCTTCGACAGATGGCATAAGGCAGATCCCTATGATCCAAACAGCGAATGGGTGCCGGGCAAATGGCCAGCCTCCCGATTCAATGGCGACGTAGGTAAAATGTATGCAGAAAGCTCCGTGTGGAGAAAAGACGCCTCCTATGTCAGGTTAAAAAGCCTGGAACTGGGATACACCTTCGGTCCCAACCTGCTCCGTGGAAGCGGCATCCAGAAGATCAGGATCTATGCCAACGGCTTCAACCTCTTCACGATTGCAGATCCATTCGTAAAAGCGTTTGATCCTGAAAGACTGGAAGGCCTCTTCAACGCCGGCTTCAACTATCCCCTCACGAAGAATTACAATTTCGGGATCAACGTCAACTTCTAAAAGCACGCAACATGACTACCAATAAATTCTCTTTTATTATACTGTTGACAGGCATCCTCTTTTCCGGCTGTAATAAAGTACTGGATCTGAAGCCTACCGACAAAATCCAGGCAGAAGCCCTGTTTGGCGACCCGGAAGGGGTGAAAATATATATGGCCAATCTCTATTACCAGTTACCGGTGGAAGACTTTACCTATTTCCGGAACGGGTTTAACTGGAACAGCGGAGATCCCAACAACGGCGGGTTCGCTCCTGCCATGGCTACCGATGAAGCCGTGCATACCGAGTTCGGCGACTTCGTTGGCGACGGTGATTTTAATTGCTGGGAGAGCGCTTATAAGCTGATCCGCGATGTAAACCTCCTGATAGATGCCATTCCAACATTAAAGATCCGTGAAGAAGAACGTGCGGCGTTAATTGGCGAAAGCGCCTTTATTAAAGCATACGCTTACTTCGCACTCGCAAAAAGATATGGCGGCGTATCGCTCATTAAAGCATCCCAGCAATATACCGGTGACGCAGAAAGCCTGAAAGTGCCCAGGAGCACCGAACAGCAAACATGGGATTATACCTTGGAATTGTGCGATCAGGCGATCAGTAACCTCGGAGATGGGGTGAGCAGAAGAGCTTCCAAATGGACGGCTTATGCGCTGAAGTCGAGAGTAGCATTACATGCTGCTTCGCTTGCAAAATTCGGCAGCCTGGCGCCTATGTCCGGACAAGCAGTAAATGAAAAGCTGATAGGACTCGAAGCCTCCCTGGCCAATGGTTATTATGAGGCCTGTAAAAGCGCTTCCCTGGCGATTATGAATGCCAACAAGTTTGAACTGTATGCGGCTAGCCCGGCAAACCGGGAAGCAGCAGCAGAAAATTACCGGCTCCTGTTCCAGGACCCTGGAAATAAGGAAGTCATCTTTGCAAAAGGATATACACTTCCCGGCGCATTCCTGGGTCATAACTACGATATCTGGTACCAGCCCGCCCAGGTGGCCAATGGCTGGCCGCATCCCGGCAGGATGAACCCTACGCTGGATCTCGTAGACACTTACGAAAGCTATGATAATCCCGGTCATTCATCACCCGTTGTTACCTCTACAGATGCAAACGTGACAGACTATAACGGCTATAACCCTTCCAGGACGTATATCCAGTTTGATTCTCCCAACGACATCTTTAAAAATAAAGATGCCCGCCTCTGGGGAACCGCTATATTACCCTCTACGCTCTGGAAAAATATCCCGATCATCATACAGGCAGGTTACGTAAAACCGGATGGCACCGCAGTGATCCGCACCAATGATCACATCACCATCAATGGCACCACCTATTATACATACGGCGCCGCCAGCACCAGCCTGTATTCCGGCTTTGATACCTACGGCGGCAATAACACCCGCACAGGCTTCTCTTTCAAAAAATTCATGAATCAGAACGCGCCTATTATACCGGGATGGAACCAGAGTACCACCGACTTTATTGACTTCAGGTACGCAGAAATATTACTCAACTATGCGGAAGCTGTTGTGGAAAGCGGAACAGGTGATGCGTCCATCGCTGTAAAGGCGCTGAACGATATCCGTAAAAGGGCCGGTCATACTACAGATATCCCCTTAACCGCCGCTAACGTACAGCGGGAAAGAAAAGTAGAGCTGGCATTTGAAAACAAACGCTTCTGGGACCTGATCCGCAGAAGAGAGTATCATACCGAATTCAATAACCGGATGCTGCACTCGCTGTTACCATTACGGGACCTCCGTGCATTACCGGCCACGAAATACATCTTCGTCCGCGTAAACGTACCTAATACCAATACCAAAACATTCCAGCCTAAATCCTATTACAGACCTATTCCGGGTATCGGTTCAAATGGCTTGATCCAAAACCCGCAATATTAATGTGTGATTCTAAAAAAATGATTATGAATAAGCTAAGATATTTTTTCTTCATCGCCGCACTGGCACTGGGAATGATGTCCTGTGAAAAGGATAACTACGATGGCCCCACTGCAGGATTATCCGGCAGCTTCCGGGATGTTAAAAGCGGTGAACTGATAGAACAGGACATCATCCTGGGCACTACCATTGAAATTATTGAACATGGTTATGCTTCCCGCACACCGCAACCGCTGATCGTAAAAACCGACGGCACCTACGCCAACACCATGCTCTTTGCCAACACCTATACCGTTACACCGGTGAGGGGTAACTTTATCCCCGTAGATTCGCAGGTGGTAAACATCAATGGCCAGGTAACCCTTGATTTTGCGGTAACGCCCTACATCCGTGTGAAGGATGTAAATATTGTAAAAAGCGGCACCAAGGTAACCGCTACCTTTAAGCTGGAACAGAATGTGATCAACAACGTAAAGAAAATCGGGCTATATGCACATTCCGATGCAAGGGTCGGGGAACCTATGCGCCTGGTGGCCTCCGAGATACAGTTAAATGCGGTAAGCGATCCGGCACAGGTATATACACTGGAGATTGATCTGGCTGCCAACAGTTCTATACTGAAACCCGGCAACAAATACTATTTCCGGGTAGGTGCGCTTATTGATGCCGGTGAAGCGAAACCTAATTACCGCCCGGCAGTTCGACTGGATATTTAACCCATTATAACAATTGATGAAGTTCCGCCTCCCTGCGGGACTTCATCAATCGTTGTTCTCAAAAATAAATATTATGAAAAAACTAAGTTGGCTCTTTTGTGTACTGGCGCTTTACATGGCTTGCGGTTGTTCCAAAAAAGAAAAAAAAGTTGACACCCCGCCTCCAGGTCCTCCATCAGATACGGAAAATGTAGTGTATGACGAAACCGGTTGTTTGTACAAGAGTTACAAGAACCTGGTGATGGCTGGCTACCAGGGCTGGTTTGCAGCCGCAGGCGATGCGTCTGACCGCGGATGGTATCATTATCAGAATGGCAGCTGTGGCGGCTTTCTGCCAGGTTGTTCTGCAATTGATTTCTGGCCGGACATGGGCGAATATGTGAAAAAATATAAATCCCCTTTCAGCTTCGCCGATGGCACCGACGCATATTTGTACAGCCCCTACGATGAAGAAAGCATGGACCTTCACTTTAAATGGATGAAAGATTACGGCATCGACGGCGTTTTCATGCAACGTTTTGTGGTGGAGATCAAAAACTCCAACCCGAAAGGGAAACGGCATTTCAATAAAGTGCTGGAAAATGCACTGAAAGCGGCCAATAAGTACCAGCGCGCTATCTGCGTGATGTATGACCTCAGCGGCTGCACCAGTGAAGATGTGGCGTATATTGAGCAGGACTGGAATGAACTGCAAACGTTATTTTCCCTCTTCGACAATAAAAAGCATCCCTCCTATGTAAGGCACAACGGCAAACCGTTGTTGTCCATCTGGGGCGTGGGATTCAATGATAACAGGAAGTATACCATCGCCAATGTAGACCAATTGGTAACAAAGCTCAAAGGAAAAGGCAACAAGGTATCCATCATGCTGGGTGTGCCTTATTACTGGCGCTCGCTGAAAAATGATACAGAAAATTCTTCCCTGCTGCATTCCCTCATCAAACGTTCCGATATTATTATGCCCTGGGCCGTTGGCCGGTACGACAACAACAGCTACAACAACGTGGCCGGCGCGGAGCTGGCGGCTGATATCCAGTGGTGTAACACGAATAAAGTAGATTATGTGCCGCTGGTATTTCCGGGTTTCAGCTGGGGAAATTTGAAGAACGACGTGGCAGCCTACAATTCCATTCCGCGACTGAAAGGCGACTTCTTATGGAAGCAGGTGGCAGGCGCGCGGATATCCGGGGCGCAGTCGTTATACGTAGCTATGTTTGACGAAGTAGATGAAGGCACCGCTATTTACAAGTGTGCCAGGGAAGGCGAACTGCCACTACATGGCGATAAAAAGTTCGTCGGTATTGAAAAAGATCTGTCGTCCGACTATTATTTATGGCTTACAGGTCAGGCTGGTCGCTGGTTTCATGGTGAAAGCGGCTTCAGTGCCACCAAGCCGGCCAGATAAAACAGTTCATTTCTGTTAAATCATAAAAGCGCCTTGCAGGTAAACCTGCGAGGCGCTTCCGGTACAACACCTTATCTGCTAAAGCTGTTTCTTCATCGCATATTTCAGATATACGTCACCGTTAGAAGTGGAATTAAGCACATACCACTTTTTGTTGTCACTGAGCAAAAGCTCGTATGTAACGCCGCTTTTGTTGGTAAGCTCTGTAACCCCTTCGATATGCTTATTATGATACTCTTTCTTTACCGTCAGCAGCACGCTCAGCGGCAATTCACTCTCCTGGCAGTACCTTAAAGCATAAACCAGTGCGCCTGCTTTATCATACCATATCCTGCATTGCGTATCGTTCCTGGTGAAAGAAACAATATAATACTCGCTATCTTCCACCCACGAGGTGGATTTCGCATCCGGGAATGTTTGACTGAACACCCGGAGTACCGTATCATTGGGCGCTGCCATTGCATGGGATAACCACAGTGTAGCGGTTATCATGATGAGGAGTATTTTACTTATACCGCGAAAATTCCGTTTCATAATTTTAAAGTTTAAAGGTGATTTTGTGTTTCACGATGTAAAATTAGGATAGCCCTAAACTTTAAAATTGTACAAAACGGAACAAACGCTTACAAAGACCAAACTGCCAGTTCGTACCCGTCAGGATCCGTGAAATGGAACCGTTTGCCGCCGGGGAAGCTGAAGATATCTTTTACAATGGTCCCTCCTGCTGCTACAATCTTTTGCTGGGTTGCTTCAATATTGTTTGAATAAAGGATAACCAACACAGTTCCTTTCACCGGTTTACCGGTGGTGAATCCTCCATCTACATAATCCCCTTCAAATGCCGTATAGTCGGGACCGTAGTCAGTGAACTTCCAGCCAAAACTTTTGGTATAAAATGCTTTGGCGCGGCTGATGTCTTTTGACAGGAATTCGAGATACTGTACCTGCTCGTGTTTTAATTTGCTTTCAGAATGTGTGTCTGCCATAGATCTTATGCTTTTTGTAAAGATAAGAAACGACCGTTTTTACCTGTTTGTAAAAAAACGACAACGTTACACATGAATTTCAACTTCGCCTAGTTATCAATAATAAAAGTACCGGCTTCGGCCAGGCCGGGTTGAGGCTGACTGTCGAGCCCTGATACCGGCACCAGTTTAAAATACCTGAAATGCTTTCTGGCGGGAAGATTAAAATACTGTTTATTAGGATGGAGATTAAGCAGTTCAGCGGTACCCAAATTTTCCCAGTTCTGATTATCATTGCCCGCGAGTATCTGCAGCTCTTTTATTTTCCGGTCGCCACTCTTCTGGATAAAAACAAACCCATCTACTGCAAGCGTATCGCCCATGTCTACCGCAATCCAATGGTCAGGGTAGCTGGTGGCGGGCGCGGAATAGCGGGCTATCCAAACTGTAGACGAGTCATCGTCTATTATTCGTATAGCCAACCTGCTGTTGTTAAGCTCCTCCGAGCTGAATCCGGCAATTGACCAATTCTCTTTGGTATACATCTTCCGTACCGGTTCACCGGAAGGCTTCTGCACAAACGAGCCGATTTTAACCGGTACCCCGAAATCAGGCGTGCCATCTGTTTTCCATGTAAAGCGCTGTATACGGGCATTCCGGGCTCCCCCGCCAGCCGCACTGCGCGCATGGTAGATGAGCCAGTCTTCCGTACCGTCGGGTGATTTGAAAAAACCATTATGACCGGGACCAAAAGCACCACTATCTGCGTTCATTGAGAAAACGGGAGTTGATGTTTTCACCCAATCCGCCGGGTTCATGGGATCGCCGTTCTGGTTAAGACTAAGTAATCCGAGGCAATAGGTATCCACCCAATAGCCGCTGCCCGAATACACAATGAACAGGCGTCCGTCCGGGTTGACGATCACCTGCGGCCCCTCGTTAATGGCATTGCCATTCATTTCCCAGGAGTAGGTGGGGCTGGAGATGGCCACTTTCGCGCCCGCGATGGTCCAGGGATTGCTCATGCGGGCGATGTAGATACGCTGCGGAGCAGCGCCCGCATTGCCACCGGACCATAACATATACATCTGTCCGTTATGCTTAAAAACAGTTCCGTCTATTGCCCATTGATCGGATGAATCGGCAACCTTTCCCTTCAATGCCCAGGATCCCTGCGTTGGATCGGCAGAGCTGTTTTCCACCACGTACATACGGTGATTGGCATTTGTGCCGTTGTCGGCGGCAAAATAGATGTACCATTTATTATCTATTTCATGAAGCTCCGGCGCCCAGATATTTTTGGAGTACGGCATGCCCTGTGGAGGAATCCATGCATCATGCGGAGTTGCCAAAGCCAGTTCGGTCATGGCGCTTGTTTTGTAAAGCACCAGTTTACTCCCCTGTGTATACATGAAATAATACATCCCGTTCTTTTGGGTTACCCAGGGATCAGCCCCACGTGGTATCAGCGGATTGGTGAAGGTGTTCTCAATAGTAAAATTTGCATCATTTACTTCATTAGCCCCGATAGCCATGGCATGATGGCCAACCAGCTTTTCAGGATTATTTTTTTTACACGCGGAACAAAGTGCAAGGCATAACCAGGCAAACAAATAGGGTGCTTTTTTTTTCATGGACGAAGCGGATTAACGGTTAACGCGGAAAAATAGAATATGCTATTCTAATATACTAAATTATCCGTACAGTTATCGTCACTTTGAACTACTGCATTAACGCAGCACCGGCCCGCTTCAGGGTAAGCACCGTTATTTCAGGCCATATGCCAATTCTGCCTTTTAACCCGTGAAAACCAAAGCCCCTGTTTACATAAAGATATTTACCCGCCTGCTTATAAAGACCGGCCCATTGCTTGTAGAAATATTTTATCGGGCTCCATTTGAAACCAAACAGTTCAATGCCAAACTGCATACCGTGTGTATGCCCCGCCAGGGTAAGATGTACATGTTGTTCATGATCCACCGTTACTTCGTCCCAATGGGACGGGTCATGGGACATCAGAATTTTAAACGCGTTATCATGTACCCTGGCGGTCGCTTTTTTCAGATCGCCATATTGATGAAAACCGCCTTTCCCCCAGTTCTCCACCCCGATGAGGGCAACATGCTCTCCCTGCTTGTTTATTTCCACCGCTTCATTAAGCAATAATTTAAAGCCGGTTTCCGCATGAATTTCCTTTAGGCGTTTAAGATTGGCTTCCTTAGCCGCATTACTGTCCCACCTGATATAATCGCCGTAGTCGTGGTTACCCAATACGGAATACTTCCCGTAAGGCGCCTTCAGTTTCGTAAACATAGGAATCCATCGATCCATTTCCGACGCCATGTTGTTGACAAGATCTCCCGTGAACACCAGCAGATCGCTGTTCTGGGAATTTACAAGGTCAAGGCCCTTTTGTACGCCTTTAGCATCGCTGAAGCTTCCGGAATGCAAGTCCGATATTTGTGTGATGGTAAAACCATCAAATGCCTCGGGGAGGTCCGGGAAATAGATCGTTTCCTTTCTTATCTTGTAAAAGTGCTTACCACGGGTAACACCAAAAACGATGATGAGAAAAATCAGGCCCGCCAGCGCAAGCGCCGCCTCGCTAATGTAAAAGCTTCTAGGCGGAAAGCCCCGGAACAAACGGAGGATATCTTCTGCCAGCAGAATAGGTGAAGAGAATAATTTTGGAATGAAAATCAGCAGCATGGCAGTCATTAGCCCGGAAAGCAGACGCTGCACCTTCCTGCGTGCCCTGAGCATAGATATCGCCGATATAATCCCGGCCATCAGTAAAATATCAATCAACCAGTAGCTCAGGTGGATAACCGGATTCGGCGTAAGTGTAATAACAGCCTGGTAGAAATAAGTATCGCCTATCAGGAAAAGTAATAATATCAGGAAAAGTCTTCTGGCCATATAGATAAAAACATGTGTAAATTAGTAGACGAACAACTAGCAGGAATATTTTATCCACGGACCGCATCGTTATGAAATACTTAAAAATAAGTTATGAGTAAGGTCAAAGTAGCCGCATTTTCGGTTTCCCTGGACGGGTTCGGTGCAGGAGCCCATCAGGATGTAGAAAATCCGCTCGGTATCAGGGGCGAAGAACTTCACACCTGGATGTTTGAAAGGACCAGTAATGTTGAAAACACCGGCGTGGATGATGACTTCGTTAAGAAGTCAATGGAAAATATAGGCGCCTGGATAATGGGGCGCAATATGTTTGGACCGGTTCGAGGCCCCTGGCCGGATGCTGAATGGAAAGGCTGGTGGGGCCAAAAACCACCCTATCATGTTCCGGTATTTGTTTTAACCCATCATCCAAGGGAATCTTTTGAGATGGAAGGAGGAACCACCTTTCACTTTGTCACCGGCGGTATTGAAGCGGCGCTCGAAAAAGCTGAAAAGGCGGCAAATGGAAAAGATATCCGTATAGGTGGTGGCGTTTCAACAATACACCAGTTCTTACAGGCGGGCTGTATCGACGAAATGCACCTGGCATTCGCTCCCATTTTCCTCGGTTCAGGAGAACACCTGTTTTCAGGAACCGATATCCCCGCCCTGGGCTTCCATCAAATCGAAAAATTTAACGGAGAAAGAGCCACACATATTATTTTAAAAAAATAACATAACACCCTAAACAGACAGTATGGACAACGCCAATCAGCGTATCGCAAAAATGACATTTGCCTCCGTCTATCCGTTGTATCTCGCAAAAGTGGAAAGGAAAGGCAGAACAAAAGAAGAATTGCATCAGGTGATAACCTGGCTGACCGGCTTCGATAATAAAAAGCTGCAGGAGCTGATAAAAGAAAATGTAACCTTCGCTGCATTCTTCCAACAGGCTTCGCTGAATCCCAACGTAAACCTCATCACAGGCGTCATCTGCGGATACCGTGTGGAGGACATCGAAGATCCTTTAACGCAACAGGTCAGGTATTTGGATAAGCTGGTAGATGAATTGGCGAAAGGCAGAAAGATGGAGAAAATTTTGCGCGGCCAGCAATAAAAGCTACCTGTTTTCGCAAGCCATTAAAATTGATATCCCAAACATCGCCTTTGGAAATTTTATTTCCCAGGTTATATATATTTATTATTATTGTCGGAGCTACACTTTACCGATCCAACCGCTATACTCAAATTATCTTTTCACTTAAAGGTGAGCACTTGCCAATGAGCATCAATTACACACAAAACAATCCGGATGGCGTACCTCCTGATAATCCACGGTTCGACAAAGCTGCCTTTAAGGAGTTATTTAAGCAACATTATCCACCTCTTTGTCTTTACTGTAAGTTGAAATATGGCTTCGACATTCATGCAGCAGAGGAGATTGTTCATTCAGGTTTCATAAAACTTTGGGAAACCCGCCAAACGCTTGCCCTGACCTATCTCCAATATCTTATCTGTATAAAATTGTTAACAATCTCAGTTTAAATACGCTCAGGCATGAAAAAGTAAAGCAACAGTATGCAGCCCATCTGTTGAGAACAACTTCTGAAGATATTGCTGAAACGGACTTTAACAGTATTGATTTAAAGCAGCTAAGTTCCGCTATAGACGCTGCTATTGCAGAACTCCCTGAACAGATGCGCATCATATTTGAACTCAGAAAATCTGAAGGGTTAAAGTACGCGGAAATAGCCAGCCGGTTAAATATATCTGTAAAAACAGTGGACACCCAGATAAGCAGGGCTATGATCAAATTGAAGGAAAAGCTGTCGAAGTTTCTCCTCTTTATTATTGTATTGATTTTCAGCCTCTTGTTAAAAAAGTAAAAATATTTTTTCCCCGCTTGTAGGGAAGAATTCATCATCAGGTGTATAAATAATATAGCGCACATGGAACATAATAATCAATATGACGAGCTTTTAGTCAGATACTTGTTTAATGAGGAAACTGCTGAGGAGAAAGTATTTGTTGAAAACTGGCTCAATGCAAGTGAAGAGAACCAGCCTAATATTTCTTATGCAGACCTGGCCCCTAAAATAAAGGGAATGCTGGTTAAGCACAGTCCTAAATATTTTGCGCAGACAAAAGCTGACCTGTTCCTGGAACCTTTAAAGGACTGGCATTTATTTTCGGAGTACAGGAATGGAGTGGCAACCGGCGGCCTGATAGACTACGTGAAGATGTTTGCGATCATCGGAATCCTCATCCTGGTCATTGCCTGTATCAATTTCACGAATCTTTCCATAGCACGTTCAGAAAAAAGGGCGCGCGAAGTGGGCATCCGTAAAGCCATAGGCTCCCGTCGTAAAGACCTGATTTTGCAGTTTTTAACCGAATCCATGACCTTAACAGTAGTGGCATTTTTGCTTTCGCTGCTTATAGTCATCCTGGCGCTCCCGGCTTTTAACAACCTTACCCATGCAACTATCAGCATTCCTTACACTAATGGCTTGTTCTGGCTAACCATGGCAGGCTATGTCCTGTTTACAGGCCTGCTTTCCGGAAGCAGGCCCGCTTTTTACCTGTCTTCCTTTAACCCGGTGAAAGTTTTAAAAGGGTCTATACAAACAGGCAAAGGTAGCAACCTTCCCCGGAAGGTACTGGTGGTAGTGCAATTCACCTGTTCTATTACACTGATCATTAGCACGATCATTATTTACCAGGCTTATCATTATTTGCAAAACTGGCTGATGAAATACGAGTACCGGATCATAATCAGCCCCATGGCGTTTGTATTGGCGGCGGCAGCAGCCATCTTCATAACCGTATTTACCGTCAGTTTCCAGGCTATTAAAGCGGCCATTGCAAATCCAGTGAAGAGCTTAAGGTCGGAATGATCGTCCTTTCCTGAGAATCATTCCTACTTATGAATTCGATGAATGCTTGCTTTAAGGATCAAATAATTGTAAGATTAAATTATAGCCTTTTAAATATTATTTGCCAGATCAGGTAGTGATTATTGCATATAAAAAATGGCCGGAAATTCTTCCGGCCATGAGTAAAAAAGTACTTATCATATTTTAATGATGATTAATTATCTTTAGAACGTAATTCCTTTATTTTTTTGATTCCTATTTCATCCATCCATTGTTCAAAGCCTGTTAGCTTTGGCATCCAAGATGATATAAATTTGTAATCGATAGGATCATAACCTTCTTTGTCGATCATTTCAACCAGTTTCGCAAATGTTTCACTTTGTTGATAAAGTACTTCTAAGGGTACTTGTACGAAATTGATTGATTGGTTCAACTTCTCCTCCAATAACGATAAAACTTGTTTAGGTGTAAAAAGTTCACCTCCAAAATCAACTGTTTTGCCATTGAATTCTTTATAATTCTGAAATATTATTCGAGCAAAAGTTCCAATATCACCGGTGGCTACCCAAGGGATTGCTTTTTCTTCAGGTAAGGGATTGATAAACTTGCCCTCTCCCAATCCGAAACCTGGCAAAAGTAGATTTTCCATAAAGGAAGCAGGTCTAATTACTGCTCCTTGTAAATTGCTTTCTAATAAGTATTTTTCGATTGTAAATTTAAATTTCGGCCTGAATAAATCCTGTTTATCCGATCCAAGAACTGATGAATAAAGAACAAATTTAACGCCTTGCTCTTCTGCAAATTTGATTGCTTGTATTCCAATTTCTGCTTCTTTCTCATCCGTTTCTTTGCTGGAAACCCAGACAGGAGGAAGGACTAAAAAAAGTCCGTCGACTTTTTTAAATATGTTACTTAAACCTTCAATATCTTCTAAATCGCCTTTCACCAAAACTGCTCCTGCTTTTTTTAAATTATCCGCTTTTGAAGATTGAGGATTTCGGGTAAGTGCAAATACCTCAAAATTGTTTTTTAGCAACTCATATACTGCGGCACTACCTTGCTTTCCAGTTGCACCTGTAACTAAGATTCTTTTCATTTTAATATTGTTTACAGCAAAATTACTTTCCCTATTTAGTAAATTTGTGGTTAGTAACCTTTAGGAAAGTATTATGGAAAAGAAAATAAAACCTTGTATAGAAAATGAAAAAATCTTAAAACAAAGATTTTTAGCATTGAGAGACACCTTAGATTTATTAAGTGGAAAATGGCGTTTCTGTATTCTTTTAAACTTACATTATTATGAGAAGTTACGGTTTAAAGATTTCTTTGAGGTATCTAATGGTATTTCTCCGAAAGTGCTAAGTTCTGAACTTACGACGTTGGAAGCTCATCAGCTAATCGAAAAAAATATTGAATATACACCCACACAAGATATAACTTACTACCAATTAACTAAGCACGCTCAAGAAATCTGGCATGTCTTGAATACTTTAATTGAATTTGGACTGTCCAATCGTAAAGAAGTGATCAAATCACTGCATCAAGGTAAAAATTAGACATTTCCCTATTAAAGAAAATCTTCTATTCAGTATGTAGCATTCTGTTATTTAAGTATTAAAGTGATTATTTTGATAAGTTTTACCAAAACGAACTTAAACGTTTCTTTAGTTGGAGTAGGGAATTAAATATGTTTGATAAACCAAGGTAATGCAAACCGAATTTTCCTGCCAGAGTAAAAAGCCTTACGGGGTGTGAGAGATATAGGATTTTTCCTTTACAGACTAGCTAAAATCGATGCGTAACATCATAATCCCCAAGTTTTCAACTTGATTCGGAATATCATTAAAATAGCAAACCCGCTCTACGAGCGGGTTTGCTATTTTAAGTGCCCAGAACTGGATTCGAACCAGCACACCCTTGCAGGCGCTGCGACCTGAACACAGTGCGTCTACCAATTTCGCCATCTGGGCAACTGATATTGTGTCAGGGCTGCAAATATAAGCAGCCATTTTATTTTTCCAAAATTTCACCGAGATATTTTTTCAGTCAACCGCCGCAACTACCCTGAAAACCAGCCCGGTAAACAAATAACCCGCCGCTGTTGTTTAAATAACTATGACTTCTATCATCATCATACTCGTACTTATTGCACTCAACTTTTACTTCTCCATTGCGGAGATTGGTTTAATTTCTGTCGACAAACCCCTCCTCCAGCAACAGGCGGACAACGGCAATAAAAAAGCCCTCAACGTACTAAACCTCATCAAAGATCCGGATGAATTCCTCAGCGCAGTACAGGTAGGCATCACGCTGGTGGGCATACTGGAAGGACTATACGGAGGCGATCTCATGGCTGCGTGGCTGGAACCGGTATTTGTTTCCTGGGGCCTGCATGAAAGCATGGCGCATCTCATAGCGCTGATCGTAGGCGTAAGCAGCATCACCTACCTCACTATCGTTATCGGTGAGCTCATCCCTAAAACCCTCGCCCTGCTGAACCCGGAAAAAGTATCTTACCTGATCACCCCTTCGATGATCATCTTTTCAAAAATTACCTATCCTTTTATCAAACTGCTTACCGCCAGCACCAAGTTCATTCTTGGCCTCTTTTCCGTAAATACGATCCGCGAAGAAAAATTAACAGAAAACGACTTACGGAGCATGCTCACCGCCGCATACAAACAGGGACTGATAGATAAAGGAGAATTCACCCTGCACAAAAACCTGTTCTCAGCCTACGACCTCACAGCGGAAAACATCATGACGCCGGCCAGTATGATCACCTACATCAATAATCAAATGAACAGGGATGTAATAACGGACACGATTAAACGCAGTATACACCGTACCTTCCCCGTAGTCAGCGATAAAAGGGAAGTGCTGGGCGCACTGAGCGCGAAGGAATTCCTGCTGTATCCCGATAAGCCGCTGGAAGCGCTGCTCTCCCCCGTTTCTTTCCTGTCGGTGAACCAGGCCGTGTACGATATCTTCCAGCAGCTGCGCCGCGAAAACACGAATGTAGGCGTAGTGATCAATGAGTACGGCGCCTGCGAAGGAATAATCTCCTATCATGATATCGTTTCCGGCTTACTCGGCGGCAGCCTGCCGGGATTCAACGCCACAGAGCGTTACCTCGTACAGCAGGACGACAAAAGCTGGCTTACCTACGGTTATACACGGCTAAACTATATCCGCGAAACACTGAACTTCGAATGGCTCCGCGAATATGAAAAGGAAGATATTACCATCGCCGGCCTGCTCATCGATAAACTGAAACATATTCCCGCTCCGGGCGAAAAAGTAATGCTCAACCAGGTTACTTTCGAAATAAAAAAAATGGATCATCACCGCATCGATGAAGTAATCATCCGTACGCAAACGCTTGCGCAATAATGCTTTTACTATAGTTCATCTACCATAACATGTCTATCTTGACACAAACAATCTGATGGTATGGTAAGAAAGACCTGCTTGCTTGGGCTACTGGTCTTGCAGGGCATCGTAAAAAAAGAACACCGGAACGCACATATCAATGAATGGGAATTCATCAACCCAAAAACAAACAAAACGAAATAAAAAATACCACCGGTATGTTCAACGTGGTTGAACATACCAGCGATTCACTACTTGTTTTCCCACTTAAACCACTTCACCCCCAACACCACAAATACAATAGTATAAGCTGCAGACGCCAGTAATGCCCAGGTGGTATCTATACTCCAGCTGGCAGGATCAAGGCTCGCCGCCAGTACTTTCCTTACCACACCATACGGCGACCAGATCACCAGTAACGCTATCTTCTTACCCAGCACGCCAAACTCGCCGAACATACCGATCATAATAAATATAAAGTAAACAAGACGGGTAGTAGAGTTAACCGTATCGGGATTTTTGATGAGTCCCACAATGGCCTGCCCCATCCCCAGGTACACTAAACCTCCTACCATCGCCATCAGCAAACCGGCGATGTAACCCACCGGCGAAACATAAATGTGATCCACAAAATAACCCACCACAAAAACAAGGATCGTCATCAGCAAAATCATCGCTATTTGTACAATCAGGCGGCTCATCATAATCGTCCATGCCGATACAGGGCCTACTCTCAAACGCTGAAACACGCCCCTGTCGCGGTCGCGGGCAATGCTATTGGAATACCCCATTAACCCGATACTGGTCAGCCCGATCGTAATACAGGACGACAGCACAAACACACCGCCCAGTTTATCCACCAGCCCTTTCCAGGACACTAAAATAACGAGCGACACCAGCAACACCAGTCCGAACGACCGGCGGTTGCGCCACAGCGTTGTAAAATCGGCCCGCAACAAAGCAGTCATCACCGTCCTATTTTTTGGTACACTTGTTTCCATCCGTAGTAATTTGATCAGGAACGGACAGCCGTTCCGGTTAAACCAATAAACACATCTTCCAAAGTAACTTTCCCCTTCCTCACTACGCCCAGCACTGCCGGATCATCCCGGTGCTGCGCGATCAGCGCCTCCGGCGTATCTATGGCGATAATGCGGCCATGGTCAATGATCGCAATACGGTCGCATACCGCTTCCGCTTCTTCCATGGAATGGGTGGTGAGTAATACCGCATGACCGTTGTCGCGGAAGTACTCCATCCTTTCCCATAACTGGCGCCGCGACTGCGGATCCAGCCCCGTAGTGGGTTCATCCAGCAATACCAGCTGCGGGTTATGAATAGTGGAAATCACCAGCGATACGCGTTGCTGCTGTCCGCCCGAAAGCTGCGATATCTTCTTTCCTGCTGAGGTTTCAAGATTGATCTCCGCCAGCTTTTGCTTCACGGCATCATCCTTTAAGTTTACCCCATAAATACTGGCAAACAACCGGATGATTTCAGAGATGGTCAGCTCAGGCTGAAAACTGGTAGCCTGTAATTGTACGCCCATATTGGCACGGGCATGCAGTGGCTTCTCCCTGATATCAAAACCTGCTACGGTAACGCTGCCGGAAGCAGGATGTAGCAAGCCCTCAATAGCGCTGAGCGTACTGGTTTTGCCGGCGCCATTGGGGCCCAGCAAACCGAAAATTTCACCGGCATGCACCTCAAAGGAAACACCCTTCACTGCCTGGAAAGCGCCATACTGCACGTTCAGCTGGTTCACAGCCAAAACGGGAGCAGCGGCCTGTTGTTGATTGATCATCTGATCACATTTAGTTTAAACGTACAGCCGAAAATACAACAACCAGATTGATCACCGCGGCTAAACCGGTGAATGCCACCGGAAAGGCGGTAAACAGTGGAGATAAAACGGTGAAAGCCAATTGTCCGGAATTGAAATCAGTTGTTCAGAACCGGACAATAAAGCATGATTAAAGACATTGAATCTGAGCACCTTACATTTCTGACCTGCTTTTTGCAGTGGCATAACCACTATGATAAACAGCTACCTGAAAACAGCCTTTCGCAGCATCACCCGGAAGAAAACTTTCACCATCCTGAATATAGCAGGCCTGTCTGCCGGCATCGCCGCTGCATTGATCATTTTCCTGGTCATCAGTTATGAACGCGGCTTCGACACCTATCATACCAACACCAACAGGATTTATCGTGTTACCACCGACGTAATGAACCGCAGTAACGGAGAAGTGATAGAGCAACTGAGTACGGTGAACTGGGAGCTCCCGGAAAAAATAAAAACCGATTTTTCCGGCGTGGAAAAAGCCGGGCTCATTTCTTTCCAGGGGGGAGCGCAGATGTACGTTCCTGCCCCCGGCGCCACTGATGAAAAGCGTTTCAAACAAAATGGCATCTTCTATACCTCTCCTGGTTTCTACAGCATCTTTGATTATTCCTGGCTGGCCGGTAACGCGGAAGGCTTATCAGCCCCGAATACAGCGGTCATTTCAGAAAAAGTGGCAAGGGCCTATTTCGGGGACATCCATGCCGCCATCGGGCGCACTATCCAGATGTGGTCCTTCAGGGTGCCATTGCAGGTAACCGGCGTATTCAAAGACCTTCCCGCAAATACAGATCTCCCCATACAAGTGGGTGTATCTTACAGCACCCTGAAAAAACTGGTACCGGAAGATTTTACTGCGGGTGCACAATGGGACGCCGTACCCGGTGGTTATGGGCAATGTTTTGTGCTGCTGAAAAAACCGGATAATGCCGCGGCCATTACAGCAGGCCTGCCCGCCTTTGCCAAACGGTATTACAAGCCTCATAATACGCGGTTGCCCCAGCTAAAATTGCAGCCGCTGACTGCCATGCACCTGGATAAGCGCTATCCCAATTTCACCAATGCAACGCTGAGTACCAGGGAATTGTGGGCGCTTACCCTCATCGGCATTTTCCTTCTAATGGTAGCCTGTATCAACTTTATTAACCTGGCCACTGCCTTGTCTGTAAACAGGGCGAAGGAAATAGGCGTGAGAAAGGTACTTGGCAGTAACCGCCTGCAGCTGTTTTCACAATTCCTGTCGGAAACAGGTGTCATTACGTTGCTTTCCATCGCTGTAGCCATCGTTATTACCATCGTGGCACTGCCTTATGCGGGCAACCTGATCGACCGGCAGCTGCCATTGTCGTTACTTGCAACGCCACGTGTATGGGCCGCCATCCTGGCCTGCGGCATTGTGGTAACACTTTTATCTGGTTTCTACCCGGGCATGATCGTTTCCGGTTTTAACCCGGTAACAGCGCTTAAAAGCAAAATCAGTATTAAATCAACCGGGGGCGTGTCGCTTCGCCGTGGCCTGGTCGTATTCCAGTTTGTAGTTGCCCAGCTGCTGGTCATAGGAACACTGGTGGTACTGAAGCAAATGGATTATGTAAGACACCAGTCGATGGGCTTTAACAAAGATGCTGTTGTAATGATCAACCTGCCCAGCGACAGTACTTTAAAATTAAAATACAATTCTCTGAAAGCCAGTCTGGCTGCACTGCCGGGCGTTACAAATGTTAGCTTCTGTGCAGATGCTCCCACCACTTACTGGATATTTATGCAGAATTTCCGCTTTGATACTAATCCCGAAGGACAACCCTTTAAAATAGGCGCCAAAGCAGCAGACGCCGACTTCTACAAGACCTTCGACATCAAACTGAAAGCAGGCCGGCTTCCCTACCCCAGCGATACGCTGCATGAAATTACTGTGAACGAAACCACCGTAAAAAAACTGGGTTTATCCTCTCCCGAAAATATTCTCGGGAAGACGATCACCATTGATCATAAAAGTTATCCCGTGGTAGGTGTGGTGAACGACTTCAACAGCAAATCCCTGCATGAAGCCATTGTGCCCATGTTCATTGGCTCCCAGGCAGCAGCTTATGAATATGTAGCTGTGCGGATGGATCCCGGAAAGGTAAGCGCCACGCTGAAATCGGTGCAACAAACCTTTACCGGCATCTACCCTACTTACCTGTATGACCTTTTCTTTTTAGATGAGCGGATCAGGGATTTTTATGCGGCAGATGTTATTACGTCAAAGCTGTTCCAGTTATTTGCAGGCATTGCGATATTTATTTCCTGCCTGGGTTTATACGGACTGGTTTCTTTCATGGTCACCAACCGTACAAGGGAAGTGGGCATCCGTAAAGTGCTGGGCGCATCGGTTAACAATATCCTCTTCCTTTTCTCTAAAGAATTTATGCTGCTGATAGGTATCGCCTTTGTAATTGCCGCACCGCTGGGATATTTCTTTATGCAAGGCTGGCTATCCGGGTTCTATTATCATACCGCCATTGGCGTGGGCGTATTTGCGGCCGCCATTATACTGTCGCTGATGATGGCATGGATCACCGTAGGTTACAAAGCGCTGAAAGCGGCCCTGTCTAATCCCGTAAAAAACCTGCGGGAAAACTAAGCCCTACAAAGAAACCAGCTGCCTGCGCAAAGCTTCCAATACCATACCGGTACGGCTTTGCACGTTCAACTTATTAAACAGGATTTCGCGGTAACCATCCACGGTTCTTTCTGTGACGTTCATTTTAACGGCAATAGCTTTATAGGTAAGATCACTGCACGCCAGGTGAAGGAACTCCCGTTCCCGCTCTGTAAGCGTTTGCTTTTGTTCGGACTGCAACAGCAACCGGCGGTAGTTAACATTGGAAGCATCGTTGTTATACTGACCAGTGGTATAAATTTCCGTTAGTGCTTTTTCCAGTTCTGTGGGATGGATATCTTTCAGGAGATAGGCACAGCAACCAGCCTTCAGCATTTCTATGATCGTGGCGTCATTGTCTTTCATCGACAACGCTACTACTTTTACCGTGGGATACAATTTCAGCACCGCCTCGGTAGCCCTGGCGCCATCCATCACCGGCATATTTACATCCAGCAGCAGGATATCCGGCAGTACAGGCAGTTGCGCCAGCTTATCCAGCATCTCCCGGCCATTCATGGCTTCCGCTACAATATGAAAGCCGGTGAAACCACTCACCAGTAAACTAAGTGATTTCAGGAACAGCTGGTGGTCATCTGCAATACCTATGTTGATCTTCATAAACAAAAATTATTCAAGGGGTAATGTTATCAATACGGCGGTACCGCCGGCGGTGGTTACCTCCCAGCGGATTTCGCCTCCAAGTAAACTGGTGCGGTGCTGCATATTCCGGATGCCCATCCCGATAGACGACATCCCTGCTTTATCAAAGCCGGAACCATCATCTGCGATAATGAGGATCAATTGTTGGCCCGCGGTTCTGATACTGATATCAATTACCTGCGGACGGGCATGTTTTATACAGTTCTGGATCGCTTCCTGGATGATCCTGAACAGGATGATCTGGGGTTCTGCCTGTAATGGCAGCACCGTTAGTTCATGGGTAAACTTTATGGTGATAGCCCTGCTGGAATTGATCCTGTCCACTTCTGCTTTCAGGTTTTCTATCAGGCTGAACTGGTCGAGCCACTGACGGCTAAAGGATTTGGAAAGCGCCCGCAGATGCTGAATGGCGGTACTCAGGGTATCTTCCGCAATTTGCAGGGTATCCGGGATTTCCTTCATGCTCCGTTGGGTTACATTGATCAGGAGCTTGGTACTGCTCAGCAGCTGGCCGATATCGTCATGCAGTTCCTGCCCGAGGTGGGCAAAGGCTTCTTCCTGCATTTCAATCTGGGACCACATTAATTGTTTGTCGTAATCTTCTTTCATTAACTTAAGCTGATGTAAATATGCATCCTGCTTCTTCTTATAACTTATTACCGCTGCCACTACCACCAGTCCCATGATGGTAACCAGCAACGAAATAAAAATCACAGCTACAAAGAGATCCTGTTTGACCGGAAGCATACGACGCCTTTTATCAGCATAATATACAACAGGTAATTGGATAATGAGTTCAACACCGCGAAAAAATGCCTGGCCCTGGTAGTATCGTTTTCCAGCAACAGGTTATAAAAGGCATTTACACTCACGGAAGCCGCGAAATAAATAAAGAAAGCAAGGGTTAACCAAAAAACAGGGTGCCGGAATATAGACGCTTCACTATCCGGGGTTATTGAAAAAAAGGATAAAAGGCACCAGCAAATAACCAGGAAGCTTTCTATGGTGATGTTGATACCCGGAAAGGCACGCCACCCGCCCAATACAAAGCTGTAGAAAAGGGACACCATGCAAAACACAAAAATGGAAATCCCCATCAGTAAGCGCCAGCGGTAATCCCTGATCCCCGATCGGAGAATAATTGTAATCAGACTATATTCCAGCACCACAAAAAAATGATACACTATAAAAAAACCTAAACCTTCTGTGCCGATCAATTCTACTATTATCTCCGTAACAATAGATACTGCGAGCAATACGCACAGTAACTTTACTTCCCTGTGTTCCAGGTGAAATAAGCTGATAATAAAACAGGCTATCAATAAAGCATAATATGCGTACACCCAACCGTTCATCGGCACAAAAAGTTTTAATCGGGTTAACCAAATATCTGGTCCAGGTCTGCCGTAGCTAACGGTGATCCATGTCCTTTCAGTAATTCAAATAAATGTTTTAACGGCGGGAAAGGAACCGGTGTTCCATTGCCCCTTTCCTCTATTTTCGGATCACCGCCGGCATGCACCATGTTGTTGTCCGTTGCTTTCTGCAACAACTGCGCATAGCCTACCTGGCTTCTGTCGAAAATTAATCCCTCGGCTACCAGGCTCAGCTTCTCGTTAGGCTCGGGGATGGCAAAATGAAAACGTACGTATTCGCAACCTTCCTGACTGAGGATGCGTAAAAGAGAGGCTTTACTGAAATCCACAGAGTAAGATCCCTGGAATAAAGGAATCAGACCCGGGTTAGCAATCAGAAATTTGTAGAAGTTATTCAGCATACCAAAATATGCCGCAACAGTAATAGGCATTCCATAGGTCACGGCCTGGTCCTCTGTAAAGGGCATCCGGTAGTCCAGCTGTTCGGTGATAGGATTCAGGTAGCCCTGGTCATTACAGCCATAGCCTGCAAGGGACATTTGATCACTCATGTTAGGTCAGTTTAGTGGAAACAAATATTTGACTTTTTGCTCATGACTGATACCGGGAAAATCCCCGGTAATGTAAAATACTGCTTTCCACCTGCAGCGGTCCTCATTTACAACCTCAGCAAACCCAGCTTGTGAAGGGTATTCACCGGTTTATTATCCCAAAACAATTCAAAATCATCCAGCCCTGCCGATTCATAGCTGTCTTTCACCTCCTGCAGCGTATATGTTTTAGCGTTAGTCACGGCCAGCTGTTGCAGCATTTCCGTGAGCCATGCCCCCTGGGGAGGTTGCACGCTGATATTTACTTTCTCCTTTTTACCCTGGAAAGTTAAGGAAGACATTTCCCAGGTACTCCCTTTCTTTGATTTGGTAATTATCTCCATCGCCGGCTGTTTGCCCAGGTATACTACTTTAGAAGTAGGTTTAACCGTGCCCGCTTCCTCCTCCATCAGCGCGGTAGTGATGAAATCAGGATGCACCGTGGTTTTCGGCACTTTGAAGTCGAACCATTTGGACAATGGATAATCCAGGCAGGCGCCGTGCATAAAGTTCAGCAGCGATTTCTTCAATCCGTAGCTGAATGCCTCATGGTCAGTACCGGTAGGATCAATATGCAGGATATCGTTATTGGCAAAGGGTCCAATCTCTTCTGTTTCTTTTTGTACGCCGAACCTTGCAGGTTCCAGTCCTACCGGGCTGTGAGCCGTCATCGTAAACTGGTGCCAGAAGGCCGATTGCAGTATCCCCGCCTGGAACATCTGCCGCACCATTTCCAACGCGTCAATGGTTTCCTGCGCTGTTTGCGTAGGGAACCCGTACATCAGGTACGCATGCACCATAATGCCCGCTTCTGTGAAATGCCGGTTTACACGCGCCACCTGGGCCACGGTAATCCCTTTCTGGATCAGCCCCAGCAAACGGTCGGAAGCTACTTCCAATCCGCCGGAAACGGCAATACATCCAGATGCTTTAAGCAACAGGCAGAGATCACGGGTAAAGCTCTTCTCAAAACGGATGTTTGTCCACCAGCTAACAGTGAGCTTGCGCCGGATGATTTCCAGCGCCAGCGCGCGCATCAGCGCGGGAGGTGCGGCTTCATCCACAAAATGAAACCCGTTTTGCCCGGTTTGCGCAATGATAGCTTCCATCCGGTCGCATAGCAGTGAAGCGGTAATGGGTTCGTATATCTTTATATAATCAAGAGAAATATCACAGAACGTACATTTACCCCAATAGCAGCCATGCGCCATGGTGAGCTTGTTCCAGCGCCCGTCGCTCCAGAGGCTGTGCATCGGGTTTACCACTTCAATAGCGGAAATGTATTTATCGAGCAACAGGTTGCTGTAGTCCGGCGTACCCAGCTGGGCTTGTTTATAATCGTGTGTAGCCTTGCTGTTCACATAAGTTACTTTCTCTTCCGTAAGCAGGAAAGTACGCTTCAGCTCTTCTGCCGTTTTCTTTCCTTCCAGGAACAGCAGCAAATTTTCTATCGGTGCTTCGCCATCGTCGAGCGTAATAAAGTCCACGAATTCAAATACACGGGCGTCTGCCAGCGAGCGCAGCTCGGTGTTAGGAAACCCTCCTCCCATCGCTATTTTTACCGCCGGGTAATGTTGTTTGATCCACTGTCCGCAGCGTAATGCGGCATACAGGTTACCTGGAAAAGGCACAGAAATCGCTACCATTGCAGGTTCAACCTGTTGCATATGCAGCGCCAGGAGATCGGTCAGGATACTGTCTATATAAGTATATTCCGCCTGCAAAGCGGCGTATAGTTCATCAAAGCTGTTGGCAGAGCGGCTCAGGCGTTCGGCATAGCGACTGAAACCAAAATGCGGGTCCACACATTCCATGATCAGATCCGAGAGATCTTCCAGGTACATGGTGGCCAGGTGTTTCGCTTTATCCTGTGTACCCATAGAGCCGAAAGCCCAGTTCAGGTCATCCAGCTGCGCAAATCTCGACGCTTCCGGCAGGTAATCCCGCTTACAGATAAGATGTGCCAGCGTAGGATTCTTTCCCTGTAAAAATAAAATAACCGCGTCGATGGTCTGTATATAATCGTCCTGCAGCACCAGCATCCGCGCAATATTCTCTGAGGCCGCCGCCGGCGGGGCTGCAGCAATATGCGCAAACAACTGCTCCAAACCCTGTTTTGAAAATAAACGGAGCGTTACCTCAATACCCAGATCCGACTGGAAGGAAGTAATATTCTTTGTATTCAGAAACCCTTTCAGATAAGCAGTGGCCGGGTAAGGCGTGTTCAGCTGGGTAAATGGTGGTGTTATTAAAAAAACAGTATTCCTCAAGTCCGGTTATTTAAACCGCAAATCTAGCTCTTTTTGCGCGGACTTTGTCTTTCTCAGGATTACGCTGATTTTACTGATTAATTTGATTTTACTTTTAGGATTTATAAAGGATTTTGGGAGATAAAAGCGGATATTTTCGTTTATGGCTTTTGGATTTTTTAAATTAAAAGGATCAGATCAATGAAACCAATTTATATCTTCTAAAATCCTTTATAAAATCCCAAAAAACAAAATCAAATTAATCAGTAAAATCAGCGTAATCCTGAGCCAAGACAAAATCCGCGCTAGTAGTCTACAAAATTTATAGACTTTTATTTGGAAATAATAAAAGACCCCTTTATCTTTGTTTCACCACCACTGATAAAGCCACCACTCCATCAGTACTCCACCACCAGTTTTATTTGTAGCATACCTCGTCGCCCCACCAGGACCGGCAACGTCTTGCATTGTTCAACCAATAATATACAAACATGAAAACGCATAAGCACCTATTTCTAACCGGCCTGATGGTGGCAGGATTATTCGGCAACAGCTCCTTCGCTGCCCCTAAAAAACCATTCGTAAAACAAGGCATCTGGAGAGGCGTGTTCACCCTCAGCGAATCACAGGTACCCTTTAATTTTGAACTGAAAGGGAAAGACCCCGAGCACGCCGTTTTCACGCTGATCAACGGTTCCCGCCGCGACGACTTCCACGTGCAGCGCATTGGCAACGACTCTTTATTTATAAAGATGAATACCTATGACGCCGCACTCGTAGCGAAGATTGAATCAGATGGTAAGATCACCGGCGAATACCGCAGCCTGGTGCCTAACTTCCGTGGCAATGCCCTGCCATTCATCGCGGAACACGGACAAACCTACCGCTTCGCGGAACCTGGTACGGAAGCCGCTCCTACCTACGATATCAGCGGTAAATGGGACCTGAAAATTTATAGTAAGGAACCCACCCCTAACCGCATCGGCTTACTGAAACAAAACGGCAACAAACTCACCGGTGTTGTGATGTCTGTAGTGGGCGACAGCCGCGAACTCGAAGGCACCGTTCATGGCGATGAATTTGAACTGTCCGGCTTCACCGGCCCCAGTCCCATCTACATCAAAGGAAAAGTGAATGATGATAAATCCCTTACCGGGGAAATCAGCTTAGGCATCTACAATAACATCAAATTCGATGGAGAAAAAAATGCCGCCGCCGAATTACCAGACCCTTACAAACTTACTTTCCTGAAAGAAGGTTATAAAAAACTGGACTTCACCCTGCCAGACCTCAATGGCAACAACGTTTCCCTGAGCGACGACAAATACAAAGGAAAAGTAGTGATCGTGGAAATCATCGGTACCTGGTGCCCTAACTGCACCGATCAGACCTCCTTCCTTTCACCGTGGTACAATAAAAACAAAGACCGCGGCGTGGAAGCAATCGCCATCGGCTTTGAACAAAAAGACGACCTGGAGTATGCAAAGTATACCCTGGGGAAATTAAAAGAAAAATACAACATACAATATGATATTCTTTTTGGTGGTATTGCTGATAAGAAAGTGGCATCAGAGAAGCTGCCAGCGCTCAACCGCATGATGGCCTTCCCCACCACTATTATAATAGACCGCAAGGGCGAAGTACGGCAAATACATACCGGCTATACCGGCGAGGTTACAGGTCAGTATTACAAGGACTACGTGGCAAAATGGAACCAGGACCTGGATGCTTTAATCGCTGAAAAGTAATTTTAACATTAATTTCCGGATCTCGTAAACGCTAATCCGCCCGTCACCCTTAAATTGCACCTAATTTAAACACACAACACATATGCAACGATTAGCATCATTATTCTTTATTGGAGGAGCTGTCTTCCTGATGTCTTTCACCACACCTGCTACTGTCAACAAAGGAGAAAAACCAACCAAAGCTGCTGCCACCAGGAAAGCAACGGTTTTCCAGGTAGACATTAAAGAAAGCAAGTTAAGCTGGACAGGTAAAAAAGTAACCGGACAACACGAGGGTACCATCAATATTGCCGACGGCAAACTGGAAGTAGAAAGCAATGTACTGAAAGGTGGCAGCTTCTCACTGGATACCCGCAGCATCGCGGTAACCGATATCAAAGATGCTGGCGGCAACGCTAAATTACTGGGCCACCTGAAAAGCGAAGATTTCTTCGCCGTGGAAAAATTCCCGGCAGCCACTTTTGCTACTACCAGCGTCACTTCCAAAGGCGGCGGTAACTACGAAGTAACCGGCAACCTAACCATCAAAGGAATCACCAACCCGGTTACCTTCCCCGCAACGGTAACGGTGGCAGGCAACAAACTCACTGCCAAAGCCGCTATTAAAGTGGATCGTACCAAATACAATATTAAATACGGTTCCAAAAGCTTCTTTGAAGGCATCGGCGACAAAGCCATTTACGACGACTTTGACCTGGATGTAACCCTGGTAGCCGCTGCCAAATAATTCGTTCTTGTTTATACTACCCCATTATATAATTCCTGGGGAGCACGGGCACTCCCGCCCATGCTCCCGGGAATGCCAATAACCATTTCTCTTTTTACAGCCTCCTTACAGCAACACCTTTTTTATTAATCGACCAATTACTTTTTAGCAACGCCCAAGTTGCTGCCAGGCATTTCATGCCATCCATAATTTTTACCACCATGAAGCTGAGAAAAATGATGCTCATCTTACCGGGCATGCTATGCGCCATTGCCATCAGCGCGGGGTTCAACACCACTGATCCGCCTACCAAAGCGCAACTTGGAGAAAAACTATTCTTTGATCCGCTGCTGTCGAAAGACCGTAGCATCAGCTGTGCCTCCTGCCATATCCCACAATTTGGATTCGCCGATACCCTCGCTTTCAGCAGGGGCATTCATCATACGCCCACCAAAAGAAATACACCAGGCATCACCAACCTCTCCGGCCGCCCCAACTTCTTCTGGGATGGTCGCGCCGCTTCCCTGGAAGACCAGGCGCTGCAACCTATCATCAATCCCGACGAAATGGGATTGCCCATCGAAGAAGCCGTACAACGCCTCAACGACAATGAAAGCTACCGCCGCTATTTCCAGCAACTGTTCAACAGTCCGCCTACCAGCAAAAACCTGCTGCAGGCCATCGCCGCTTTTGAACGTACCCTGGAAACTGCTAACAGTCCATATGACCGGTACATCGCCGGCGACGACAACGCACTAACGCCGTCGGCTATACGCGGCCGCCTCCTTTTTATTGGTAAAGCCAATTGCAATAATTGTCATTCGGGAGAAGATTTTACGGCAGACCGCTTCAAAAATATCGGTCTTTATAACGGAACTACCCTTACAGATGCCGGCCGCTTTGAAACAACGAAAGACAGCTCCCACCGCGGCTTTTTCAAAGTGCCGGGACTGCGTAACGTAGCCGTTACCGCTCCGTATATGCATAACGGTATGTTCAAAACACTCAAAGAAGTAATTGCCTATTATAATACACCCAATAACATTGTACACGATGGCATCAACCGCGATCTGTCGCTCAACAAGCCACTGAACCTCAGCAAGGAAGAAATGGAAGATCTCGAAGCATTTCTCGTAGCACTTACAGACGACCGATTTAAAACAACACATCACTAACCATAAAAATCAACCAGGGCATGAAAAAAATTATACTGCCGGTCATCTCCCCCCTGTTGCTGTTTTCCGCAACACTTACCGCACAGGATAAACACCTCACCGATACCACCAGCCAGCTGGGTGAAGTACAGATTGTAGGCAGCCGCAGCGCCAACCGTACCAAACTGAACTCGCCGGTACCTGTAGATATCATCGATATCAAATCACTCCAGGAAGCAGCGCCGCAAACCAGCATCACGCAGTTGCTGCAATATGTATCACCCTCCTTCCATTCTGTAAACGGTTCCAATGCCGGCGACGCAGGATCTGCCCTCAGTCTCGCGCAACTGAAAGGCCTGGGTGTGGATCAACTGCTGGTACTGGTAAATGGTAAACGCCGCCATAAAAGCTCCAATGTCAACTGGGGCGGCCTCGGCAACGGCGCCACCGGCTACGATCTTAACTCCATCCCCGCCGGCGCTATTGAACGCATTGAAATACTGCGCGACGGCGCCGCCGCACAATACGGCTCCGATGCCATCGCCGGCGTTATTAATATTGTACTGAAAAAACAAACGGCCGATGTAATCGTGAGCACCACCGGCAGCATCCGCCGCCGCGGCGATGGCGCCAGCACCCGCACCAATATTAACTACGGCATCAAAATAGGCGATCGTGGCGGCTACCTCAATGCCACCGCCGAATTTGCCACACAAGCCGTGTCCCTCCAACCCGGCCGCGACGATGCCGGATTGTACAACGGTCCCTTTTATGGCGGCGGCGCCAATACCCGCGGATACGATAATATTTATACCAAAGAAATAGACGATGCCATTCTCGCCAGCCGGGGCATCGACCGCCACTTCTTCGACCAGCGCGGCGGAGGTTCCAACAAAGCAAAAGACGCACTGCTGTTTTTTAATACGGCCATTCCCGTTGGTGAACATGCAGAAGTGTACGCATTTGGCGGTATCAGTCACCGCAACTCCCAATTCACCGCAGTATACCGTCTACCCGGCTGGACGGAACGCAACAACACCGGTCTTTACCCAGACGGCTTCTTACCCGCCATGGACAACAGTATCTCCGATAAATCCATCGCCATCGGGCTGAAAGCCAAAGCAGGTGAATGGAACCTCGATATCTCCAATGTATTTGGCAAAAACGACTTCGGCAACGTGATCAGCAATTCACTCAACGCCAGCCTGGGGCTGAAAAGTCCAACCACCTTCGACGCCGGTAAATACAACGCCTCGCAAAATACTGCCAGCCTGGATATCAGCCGGTACTTTCCTGCTGCGCTGCATGGTCTCAATGTTGCACTCGGCGCACAATACCGCACCGAAACCTACCAGATCATCGCCGGGGAAGAAGCCTCCTACAGCAAAGCCGACCTTCGCCCTATTTACTCAGTAGATACGTCCGTTAACGGCATCCCTTACCTCACCGACGGCGGCCTTCTCGCGCTTAACGGCCTTTCGCCCGGATCACAGATCCACGCAGGATTCCGGCCATCGAATGAAGTGAATGTAAGTCGCGCTATCGTAGCCGGCTATGCAGATGTGGAGCTCAACGTCACCGAAAAATGGCTGGTGTCCGCCGCCGTCCGCGCGGAAAACTTCTCCGACTTCGGCAATGTAACCACCGGTAAAATAGCCACCAGGTACAGCTTTGCACCCTGGCTCGGCATCCGCGGATCTGCTAATACCGGCTTCCGCGCACCCGACCTCGCACAGTTCTATTATACCGAAACCTCCACCAGCTTCCAGCAGGGCCGCGCTATCGACCAGGTAACCGCCTCCAATAAAAATGCTGCTACCAGGGCGCTCGGCATCCCCTCCCTTACGCCGGAAAAAAGTACAGGATACACCGCCGGCATCACCTCACAACCCGCCAGGAACGTGGAACTAAGCGTAGACGCCTATCTCGTGGATATTAAAAACCGTGTAGGCAATACCGGTAATTTCTCCGCTAACGATCCCAATCTCCCGGCAGATGTAAGGGCACTGCTCCTGCAAACAGGTACCACACAGGCAAAGTTTTTTTACAACGCTTTCAGTACCCGCACCAAAGGAATTGAATTCACCGGCAGCTACAAAATTCCCCTGCACAGGAACAGCCTCCAACTGCTGGCCGGCGGCAACTTTGTGAAAAATGAAGTAACGGCTGTAAATACGCCCAAAGGACTGGAACAATACAAATATGTTATCTTCAGTGAATCAGAAAAAGCCAGGGTAACCACCAATATTCCGCAACAGAAAATAACGTTGCAGGCTATACTGAATACGCCCCGCTTCACCTTCCTCGCGCGTACCATTTACTTCGGTTCCGTTACCACCGCTTCCGCGCTCAATGCTAACTTCCCACGCCCCGATTACTACTTCCAGGAACTGAAACCCATTTGGGTAACCGATTTCTCAGTAGGATATCATATCAGCAAAGCCATACAGGTAACCGCCGGCGTAAACAATGCCTTCAATGTACTGGGCGATTACTCCGATAAAGTAATAGCAGGATTACGCAATCCATCCGTAGTAGGCATTCAGAACGGCAGCGCAGGCATTCAGCCGTTTGTAAGATTGTACGCCCGTTTCTAATACTTAAAAAATGTACTCATGAAAAATAATCTCCTCTTGCTGGGCAGCTTCACCATACTGGCTTTCAGCGCCTGCAATAAAACAGATTACCTCGATGTAAACGCCGGCGACCGGCCTCCCCTCTCCGCTAATATCCGTTTTGTAAATGCCCGCATCCCTGCTACCGGGATCCAGTTCTGGACCTTCACGCAAAAGGTAACAACCGATGCAGTACTCCCAGGCGCCGCATCTCCCTATGTAGCTACTACTTTCGGAAATGTACAGATCAATTTCACGGAAGGCGGCGGCACTGCCTATAAAGCTTCCAGACAGTTTGGCAACAGCGCTGCGTATTCCGCCACCGGCGGACCTAACGGCCCCATTGCCGGATACTACCACACGGTATTTGCCGCCTCCACAAAGTATAATGCCGCCAAAGATACCCTGCTCCTTTTTTACGACGACCTCTCTGCTCCCACCGCCGGTAAAGCAAAGCTCCGCTTTGTACACCTGGCGCAAGGCGTTGCCGGTGTGAGTGTACGGTTACAACAAAATAATACGGAAACCCCGCTGTTCACCACAATCCCCTATGGCAGCGCCGGCGGCAGCAACCTGCAGGGTGCTGCATACGACAGTGCGCCGTTCACTAACGTAAACGCAGGTACGGTTTCGCTGATCGTTAGCGCTGGTGAAAATGCGGCGCCTGTTACTATTGACCAGCAGGCACTCACTAATATTCACCTGGAAGCCGGGAAAATATATACGGTATTTATCCGGGCCGATACAAAGGGCGTGGTGAGTGCAGGCATACTCTCCACTACAAGTTTGTAGCCTGCAACAAAAAAGCTGTCTCAAAATAAATTTGAGACAGCTTTTTGTTATTGAAGTAAACCAATGCTTAGAAAAAAGTCTTTTGCAGATAACTTTCCAGGGAAGCTGGTTTTCTGCCCAACAAATTTTCCAATTCAGTACCTGGCAGATTGAACTCATTCTTTTTAATTGCTTCTGCAAAGCCCGACATAACGCCAACATACGCCGGTGGTACGCCCGCTTTCGCTAAAGCAGCTGTATACGCATCATGCGGGGCGTCAACATAAACTACCTGCTTATTAGCCAGTTTAGATAATAGTTGCGCAATATCAGCAAATGAATAAGTAACATCAGATGCAATGGTATATTCCTTATCATCGTGTCCTGTTCCGGCAAGCACATTAGCCGCCGCTTCTGCCATATCCAACCTGGATGCATAAGGCACCCTGCCTTCTCCACCCGGAATGAAAACACCGGTTTCCACTACCTTTTCTCCAAGAAACATGGGCAATACATCTGCATACAGATTGTTGTTCAGCAGCGTATAGGTCAACCCGGATGCTTTAAGGTGGTTAGCGGTAGCGATGTGTGAGTCTACCACCATAGGAATAACGGTGGTAGTTGGAGCATTGGTCGCAACGCTGGTATAAATAACATGTTTCACACCTGCTTCCTTAGCGGCATTGATCACATTGATCTGCTGACCGGCACGATCATTAAAATCACTGGAAGATACCAGCAATATTTTATCAACGCCCTTAAAAGCCGGTACCAAAGAGGGATAATTGTGATAGTTGGCAACCCTTATGCTAATACCTTTTTCTTTTAATCCACTGGCTTTTGCTTCGTCTCTTACTAATGCCGCAATCTGGTTAGCGGGAACTTTCTTCAGCAGAAAATCGATCACCGCTGCTCCTAAATGGCCGGTGGCGCCTGTTACAAGAATCATTATGTTAAGTTTTAAATTTTTAATAATACCAGTATGTAACTACCTTTACATACTAATCGTATGTTAGTTACCTTTGGTAAGTCAAAGCTATTAAACAATTGATTATCAAACAATAAGGCACTAACAGGTGTGCCAATTACCTCCGGGTAAGTAATACTAAAAATCAATCTGTTGACATGATAGAAGAATATAAAAAATTTGATAAATCCATCCCTTGCCCGGTCAGAACACTGATGGACCGGATCGGCGACAAATGGGCGGTACTCGTTATCAGTACCCTGGGAGAGAAAGGAACTATGCGTTTTAACCAACTGCATGAGATGATTGGAGATATCTCGCAAAAGATGTTGACCGTAACGCTTAAAAAGCTGCAGGAAGATGGATTGGTATCCCGTAAAATGTATCCCGAAATTCCTCCCAGGGTTGAATATGCCTTAACGGCTATGGGCGAAAGCCTTTTACCACATATTACAGGTCTTGAACAATGGGCCATCGCTAATATGAGTGGCATTCAACAATCCAGGCAACAGTATATGTCCGCTAAATGATATTGCAAAAAAAGCTGTCTCAAAATTCCTTTTGAGACAGCTTTTTTCTATAAGTTATTATCAGAAGCTCACCTTGCCCCCCACCGTTATCCAGCGGCCAGGCATAGGCACTGCACCTGCTTCCACATAGGTTACATCCAGCAGATTGTTGGCATCTGCATAGATCTGGTAACGTGGTTGCCTATACGCAATACGCGCATCTACCAGCGTATAATCTTTATAATTTACCCGCATACAATAACGCGCTGCAGCAGAAACACTGAAATGGCCGATATCCGTACGTACATTGGCGGTGAACTGGTGCCGCAAACTTTCAATGACATACCGTGAAATCTTCGTTGTGATCGCATCCCCTTTGAAGGATGGAGAAAGATAATTGTACCCGGCATTTACACCAAAGCTGTTAAACAGCGAACCACTATTGAAAATAGTATTATAGCCGCTGTTAAGGGAAAAACCAGTCATATCTGCGCGCTGGAAATTCTGCGGCTGCCACGGAACCTTTGTTGGATCCACACCACCGGCGGTATCTTTTACAAAATCAATAAAGTTGCTGACCTGTCTGTAGAACACAGACCCTGCAAAAGAAAATTTACCACTGAACTTCCGTATCCCCGCTTCTGCAAACGATGCTTTTTCCGGTCCCAGGTTTTCGTTGCCAATAATACCACCGCCTTTATAATAAAGATCGGTGTAAGTAGGCAAGCGCTGAGCGGTACCTGCATTGGCAAACAGTTTTATGTCGGGGGTAATATTAAAGCCCACATCTGCTCCCGGGAAAAACTGCCAGCCATATACGGTGTTGTAATTGAGATAACCGCCTATCGTGAAACTAAAGCGGCGGTCGGCCACCGACTTATACTCACCATACAGCCCGAGGTTGGTTCTGTCGTGGTTACCAAGATTAGAACTTTTAATATGCTCGTAACGTCCTTCCACACCGGCGCCAATGGTACCAATAGCAGTGGTGAACGTATTATTCAGCTCTGCATCAAATACGTGGGTATTATGAAGATTACGGTATTTATCCGGTTTTATGTAGATGTAATCATCTTTGGTGTACCGGTAGCTCACCCTGGGCGTCATTACCCAGTTGGGATTGATCCGCGAAGTATTGCTTACGGCGGCGAAGGCGGTTTTCACGGTTTCTTCTGAATTCAGATCACCGGGGGCTGCATAAAAGCCGTTGGCGCCGTAGCCGTTATTTACAAAACCGGCCATTACATTGTACTGGTGCAGGGTATCGCGGTTAAAGGCGGCCTGGTAAAACGCACGGTAGTTACTGTAGGCCGTATTATAGCGGTAGCCGTTGCCCTGGTTGCGGCTGGCGGAAAGCGACTGGCTCACGCCATTCTTTACCAGTGCGCCGGTAGCGCCAATGCTGTAAGCGCCGTAAAGGTTATTGTTTTCGTTCTTTTTGAAGCTGCTACCCCCGCTGCCGCTAACGGTAGCGCCGCTTTGGGTGGCTTTGCGGGTTACGATATTGATAGCGCCATTCAGCGCGTTGATTCCGTAAATACGGGCGGCAGCTCCTCTCAGTACTTCAATATGGTCCACATCGGAGAGAGACACCGGCAGGTTCATGATGTTATGCCCCGTTTGCGGATCGGTTATTTTCACCCCGTTCAGCAGCACCAGCGTCTGGTCAAAAGTGCCGCCGTCGATACCAATATCCGCCTGGATACCGCCCGGACCGCGCTGCCGCACATCCAGTCCCGGCACATAAGCCAGTACTTCCGTGATAGACGACACCGGCATGGCTTCTATCTGGCGGCGGGTAATGATGGTAATATTACGGTTCACTGCCTTTACAGGCGCGGCCAGCCTGTTTTCCTGCACAATCACCTCATCCAGGTGATGGGTGATAAGGACAGAGTCGGCCTGCTGCTGCGCAGTGGCGCTGCCACAGAGGCCCAGGAACAGGGATATCAGTAGTTTATTATTCGGTACTGCTACACGCATCTTTTAAAAATCGTTGCTAAAAGAGCGCAAAAGTACGTATTAAATCATTTATTCAATCATGAAAGCCGTTGCTGGCTCATGAAACGGCACCTGCGATGCGCAACCAGGTATCCCGGTCCATCTCAAACCTTACCTCACCGTTTTTCATCAGCCCTGCATTTTTCCAGCCGCTGCGGGTGTAAAACCGCTCTGCCCTTGTACCTGGCGAGGTTCCCAGCCACAACGATGTTTGATACACCGCAAAGTACCAGTCGAGCATCAGGCGCTGCAACTCTCTGCCCACTCCCACCGCCTCTGTACGCGGGTCTACAAACAGCGCCCAGATATTATGCCGGTGTGTATCCACAATGGCAAACCCCACAATAACACCGGCAGATTCACATAGCCATCCCCTGCCATCGGTAGTGAGATATTGTATGTAATCTGAGGTAGTAACCAGGTCGGGGTTATTCAGTACATTTTCCTTTACAGCGCCACGTACCCGTTGCAAACCGGGAATATCTGCAGTAGTTGCTTCTCTGAAAATCATATACAGGGATTAGGTGATTACGCCGACGCATACACGTAATTGCCAGCCAAAATATATTCACCCGGGCAAGATACATTTATCTGCACAAAAATCTTAATTTTGCAGGGCTATGACACCGGAAAATAACAGGAAAGCAAAGATCCTCAAATGGATAAAAAAGCTCGGCTTCTGGGGCTTTCTTTTCTTCCTTATAAAAGGCCTGCTATGGCTGGCCCTGGGCTATTGGGGCGTTTCTTTATTCCGCTAAAAACGGAACACCCCGTCTATCACTGTTACCGCTTCTCCTTTCAGCAATACCCGGTTACCTTGCAGCACTACTTTCAGTTCACCTCCCCGCTGCGATGCCTGGTAAGCAAAGAATTCACTTTTATGCAAACGTGCAGCCCAATATGGCGCCAGACTGCAATGTGCGGAACCTGTTACCGGGTCTTCATCAACGCCCACCGGCGTAGCAAAATACCGGGAAATAAAATCGTACGGCGATCCTTCATCACCCTTTCCTGTAACCACCAGTCGGTATGGCGCCAGCAGGTTCCTGTCGGGCACAAAGCCGGCCACAGCAGCCCCCGTTTTCAGCTCCACCAAATATCGATCTACGCTGAACACCACGTTCGTCACCTCGTCTTTAAACAATGGCTGCAGCTCTTCCGGCAGCGTAGCGGGTTCATGGTCCCTGGCGGGGAAATCGAGCGTAATCCAACCGTTTTGCCGGCTGGCGGTGAGCAGGCCGCTCAGCGTGGTAAAGGAAATGGTTTCATCCGGAGTTACCAGCCCGGTTTCCCATAATACATGCGCACTGGCCAGCGTGGCATGCCCGCAAAGCGCCATTTCCACCAGCGGCGAAAACCAGCGCAGGTGGTAGCCATTCTCCACCCGTAATAAAAAGGCCGTTTCCGCAAGATTATTCTCAGCGGCGATGGCTTTCAGTACTTCATCGTCCGGCATCTGCTCCAGGAGGCACACGCCTGCCTGATTGCCTTTAAAAGGCTGCCTGGTAAAGGCATCTACCTGAAAAAATCTTACTTCCATATGTTACTGCAATTTGTAACACAAAAATGCGGTGATTTATTTTCTGAAAACAGATGCAATTCTGCTCATTTCGACCAGATCAGATATAAAAAGGCTCCATGCAACACGTGCATGGAGCCCCTGAATGTTATCATTGTGACCTTACTTTTTAGGCGGGAGCGCAAAAGCCACGGCGTCGTGCTCAAAATGTCCCTTGTGTGAACCATCACAAAACGGCTTATTGGCAGAACGTCCGCAACGGCAGATCCCTACCGCTTCCCGGCCGCCCAGGTCGTATTTGTTGCCGTCTTTATCCACGATCTCAAATTCACCTTCTATCTTCAGTGAACCATTGTTGTTAACAGTAATCTTAGTAGCCATAAATGTTCCTTATTTGAGCGGCAAAAGTAGGAAAAACAATTGGCTATTACGTTAACACCGGGTTAGCCTTCTTCCACAACCGAAAGTATATTGCCGGCAGGATCAGCAAACCAGGCTATCACCGGTCCGCCTCCACGGAATATTCCCTTCTCATCTGTTTTAAGTTCCCCTTCATACTGCTGGAACTTTACACCCTTTGCGGTCAGCTGGTCCACGGCTTCTTCCACATTACTCACCTGGAAGTTAAGCACCGTAAAGGTAGCAGGTGTATGATCCGGTTTTTCATAGATCCAAACCGATGGTATCCCCGCAATTTTAAGTGTGATCACCGGCTCTTTGCCGGCTGATACTACTTCTATTCCCAGCGTTTCCTGGTAAAAATTCTTTGCCTGCTGCAGATCATTAACCGAAAAACTGCTGAATGCTTTTGTTTTCCCAAACATAATAACTGATTTTTTCAGGTGAAGAATAAATGCAGTGAAACCCCGCACAGCGGCCTGCTCCATTGCATATGCAGATATAAATATATCACCATTATAGCACAGTTACAGGGGGTAAACAGGGCAAATAACGGGTGTATTACGACATAAATCCTTTCACTGCTTCACCCAGATCATATACCGGCGTTTGCGTCTTTAATGCGGCCGCTACAATACTGCTGCCCGCCGCACTTCTATAGCCACCGGCACAATGCACTACCACCGGCTTATCTGCCGGAATTTCGGATGCCCGTTCCCGTAGCTGATCCAATGGAATGAGCATCGCATGCTCAAAAAGTGGTTCCTCTTTTATTTCTGATGGCATGCGTATATCCACAATCGTATACTGCTCCGGATGTTCCCGGAAATCCGCCAGTGGTATGGGCGCCATCATTTCGGCTCCTTTTGTATAAACCGCCGCAGCCCTGATATTACGCTCGTAACCAATTTTAGCAGCCTTGCGGATCACCTCCTGCAACTCCGCTTCATTCTCTGCCAGCAAATAATACGGTTCCTCCGGCGCCACCATGCTACCCAGCCACGTTTCAAATTTCCCGCCATTCTGCAGGTTGATCGCATTAGGCAAATGCCCCTGCTTAAAACCGGACTGTGGCCTGCTGTCTATTATAACAATATTTTCTTCAAACGCTGGTGTGCCCTTTACGATCTCCACTTTATCCAGCGAAGCCTGCAAAACCGGCGCTCCTTCCCGGTTTACAGCTACATCATAGGGAAAGTATTTTGGAATAAAAGGCTGCTCCGATAATAAAGCCACCACAAATTCTTCTTCCGTAAGCGGCTGCAGGCTCCAGTTGCTCACTTTCTCGGCAGCAATCGTGCTGCTGTCGGCATCACCGAGCGACTTACCACATAACGTACCGGCGCCATGTCCCGGGTACACCAGTACATCATCCGCCAGCAACATCAGCTTTTCATGAAGGGAATGATACATTTGCTTCGCCAGCTCATTGCGGCTCACAATAACATTGCCGGTATTCTCCCGGAGATCCGGACGACCGCAATCGCCCACAAACAAAGTATCGCCCGTAAATACAGCCCTGGGCTCTGCTTTATACACCAGCACCACACTGATGCTGTCCGGCGAATGACCGGGTGTATTCAATGCTTTCAGCACAATATCCCCCAGCATCATCCGCATACCATCATCAAAAGTTACATGCGGGTAAGCTGCATGGGTATACTTCGAACAATAGATAGTGGCTCCCGTAACGCCATGCAGCTCCAGGTGGCCACTCACAAAATCCGCATGCGGATGGGTTTCAATAACACCGGTGATCTTTGCATTCAATGCCTTAGCATACGCCAGGTAAGGCGCAACATCCCTCGCCGGATCTATCACAATCACTTCCCCCGACTTTTCACTGTAAATAGCATAAGAGTACTGCGCCAATCCCTTGTCTTCAAACTGTTGGATATCCATGACTGTTTATTTTTAATGAGGTAATTGCATGCGTCCGGAATGAAGCATACAAGTTACGACAATCAGTATTATCACCAGTTACCCTTATTTGTTTGTTTTCGGGAGATGTAAAACGCCCCGGGACTTCCGGGGCGCAAATTATTCACAGGGGTTACTTTACAAAACGTGGCTGCAGGTAAGGCGCTGCACCCGGCAGCTTTACCTTGTACCGGTAAAAGCCGCCAAAGGAATCTTCTTCTTTTAATAATTCATGCCCCGCTTTGCTGATCCAGAAAGTTTGCGAGTAATGCCCCCGTGGCGAATCCCCTTCGGTTAACAACTTCCAGCAGTCCACCGGCCGCTGATCCAATGTCTGCAGCACTTCACTGCCGGTTACTTTATATGTCACATACGCAGGAGGTTCCAGCCCCGCATCGTAAAACCGGATAACAAAGGTTTTGCCGGCCTTTAAAGGCAGCATCTCAAACGTTTCAATGTCGAGGTTCCAGTTATAATTGGGACGGTCAAAAGCCAGCTTGAAATCCGCCGCTTTATTGTTCATGGTGGCAGTGTCACCGCTGATCCCATTAACCGTCCAGCGATAAGCCTGCTGCTCCCCGCCCCTGGTTTGTGCATGATATAATGGTGAAAAATCGGCCACGCTGTTATAGGAAATGCTTTCGAGATACCGGGCAGTGTCGCTCCCATACCAGTGCTGGGTGATCCGGAATACCGGCTCATTGTTGCGGCTCGTTTTCTCAATCTCCCGCACCCACAGGCTCAGGTCCAGCCAATTACTGCGGGAAGGCATCTGGAAGTACACGAGGTATTGTTTTACTCCTGGCTTCAGGAAGGCTGTATTCAGCCGGTGATGTTGCTGATCAACTGTATCGGTTTGTGCAAAAGCAGGGAGCATGGCAATGGTGACTAACAGTACCGAAAGGACCAGGAAACGTTTAGGTTGCATATCTATCAGGGAATTTAAAGTTTTCAATATCCGCCGCCGGAGGGCATACGGACGTGTAATTATGCTCAAAGATTCCCGGTTTCCGGTCTGTCAAAAAAATGATTTCAATAACAACCCCTGTATTTTTAATAATCAGGCGGTTTTACCCATCACCGGCCCTCGTTGAATTTCCGGGCCTGCCCGTTGAGCCGTTACCGGTATTTATTGAATCCTGAACAGGACAGGGGTTAATGAGCGCAAAAGCTTCGTAAATTGAGACATGCAATTGATAAGTCGTATGCCGGCAGCCGCAAAAGTGCAATGGGCGCTTTGGCTGGTTGTTTTCCTGATGATGTTTTTCTCCATGCTGCCGGAAGATGGCTTCTGGCAGGCCGCCATTTTTTCATTGTTGAACACCCTTTTTTATGCGCTGGTCATTTATGGCAATATCAGCTGGCTCTATCCACGGCTTTATTTAAAAGGCCGTATAGTGGTATACGTTATAGCCGTGCTGCTGTTTTTACTGGTGGCAGGATTATCCAGGGGCTTCTTTCTCAGCTGGATCTACAACACCTGGTTCACTTCGCATCCCGAACCCGTTACCGTAAAAATAATGCTCCGGTATATGACCGGCATCCCGATGTTATTTTTACTGAGCTTCGTATTCCGGATGGCCATCGTTTATTTTGAACTGAAAGCACAAGCCGCCGCACTGGTTTTACAGAACACGAAAGCAGCACTCAACCTCCTGAAATCACAGGTGCAGCCGCATTTCCTTTTTAATACCCTTAATAACATCTATTATGAAGCCTATCTTGAAGCGCCGCGAACCGCCGCCCTCATTGAGCGGCTGTCGGATATCATGCGGTATTTTGTAGATGAAAGTCCGAAGGACCAGGTAGACATCTTCACAGAAATAAACTTCCTGGAAAATTATATAGCTTTGGAGCGCATCCGCATCCGGCATGATATCGACCTGCAATTCACCCGCGAGGTACCCGGCGGATGCAGTATTCCGCCGATGTTACTAATGACTTTTGTAGAAAATATTTTCAAACATGGGATCGATAAAACCAGTTTACAAAACCACATTGATATTTCACTCGTGAAACAGGAAAACAGGTTACTCTTTACCACCCGCAACAGCTTACCGCAACAGCCGGTACATAATCATCCGCTGGGGTCCGGCATCGACAACCTCCGGAAACGCCTTACCCTGCTGTATGGCGCCGGCTTTATCCTGCAAACCGCCCGGTCAGAAAATTATTTCACCGCCTTTTTATCCATTCCGTTATGAGCCTGAAATGTATCATTGTTGATGATGAACCCAATGCGGTAAATTTGCTGGAACTGCATATTCAGCAAACCACCGACTGGCAGCTCATCGCCAAATGCTATCACGCGCTGGAAGCGCTGACGTTCCTCAAAAGCAACAAGGCAGACCTGATTTTCCTTGATATAAACATGCCCCGGCTCGATGGCATGGAACTGGCCGCACTGCTGCCGCCGGAAATGAAAATTGTGTTCACCACCGCCCATACGGAATATGCCGCCGCCAGTTATAATTTCCAAACGGTCGACTATCTCCTGAAACCCATTACCCTTAAACGTTTCCTGGCGGCCCGGCAAAAAATAGAATCAGCGTTTATGCATTCCCGTATGCCGGAAACCGCCGCCCCGGCGCCTTCCGCCGATTACTATTTTGTAAAAACCGGTAAAACCCTCCAACAGATTAAACTCTCTGAACTACTATACGTTGAAGGAGAAAAAGAATATCTACGGATCGTTACACTCCGGGAAGAAATCCTGGTTTACAAACGCCTGAAAGAAATTGCCAGCCAGCTGCCGCCGCCTTTTATCAGGGTACACAACTCCTACATTGTAAACACCAGCCGGATCGATAAAATCCAGGATAATCACCTGTTCATCGCCGGCAAACGCATTCCGCTAAGCGACAAATTCCGGCCCGCATTCATGGAACTGATACAACAGCGTTTTTTATAAACCGGTATTTTACTTAAATTGCAGTTACCGCAATTTTCAACCAAAATGATATACAGGGAAATCCTTCCGGAACAACTGTTAAAACCATATGTAAAATGTTACTACCATTTTGAATCCGAGGCAGACACTGCTATCGACGATGTAGTATTTCCCGGCGGTCACATGGAAATTATCTTCAATCTGGGAACAGCCACCTGGAAAACAGCCAGCAATAATATCTTTCAAAACACCCCTAAAATTGAACTCTGGGGCCAGATTACCCGTCCCCTTCCCGTGAAAGCCGCAGGCAGCTATAATAAAATGCTGGGCGTGAGATTTTACCCCCATACCGCCGCATTTTTTATGCAGGAAGATATCATGCTGCTGAATGACCAGGTGAACGACCCTGCAGATATGTTAGGCAAGTCCATACACCAGTTGCATATGAAACTGCTGGAAGAAGAAAACCTGGACCGGCAAATAAAACTGGTGGCACAATTCCTGTTAAACAGGCTACAGGAAGTAAAACGGAAACCGCTGAACATCGCTATGGTGGGCAATATCATCCACCAGATGAAGCAGCCGGACGCTGATGCAAAAATTGAAAGTATCGCGCGGCAACATCTTATATCTTCCCGGTATCTTCATAAACTCTTCTTACAGTATACCGGCGTTCCGCCCAAATTTTATACAAAACTGCACCGGTTCCAGAAAAGCCTGGAACTGGTGCAGCAACATAAACTTTCCCTCACAGCCATTGCTTATGAATGCGGGTATTTCGATCAATCCCACTTCATCCGGGAATTTAAATCCTTCACCGGCGTTTCCCCCGCCTCCTATAAAGTATCCCCCTATCCTGTTACGCTGATCTGATTGGTTCTCATCATTTTGTTTTCGCCACTGCCGATGACAACAACCCCGCCACCTTTGCTTCCATCCCATCTGATTTGTTGCGGGCAGCATCTGCTTTCACAGCGTTAGCGGCCGCCCATTGCATCAGCGCATTGTCATCCCCTTGAGCAGCCAGCGTAGCGATCCGGTAATAAGTATAAGCCAGCAGGTCCGGTGCGCGTGATACGCATTGCAAAGCACGCTCATAATAGGCCAATGCTTCCGCCGGTTTATTTTGCATGGCAGCAATACGCCCCATGTGGTAAAAAAGTGTAAACTCCACACCGTACTGGTCATCCGGGAAACCTTCCTTAATATAGGATTGCGCCAACTGCATTGCTTCGTCATTTTTTTGCTGGCGGCGCAGGTTCATCACCCGCACCACTTTTGCCTGGGCAAGCGCCTCCGGTGTTAGCGCTTCGTCCCAGTGAAGCACTTTGAAATAAGGATCTACCTGTACCTCCTTTACTTCGCCATTAACCGGCAGTTGCAGCTGATTGCTGCGGTCGCGGATAGTGACTTGCTGCAGTGAAGTGGTTCCGTTGCTATACGTGATCAGCACTTCTAGCGGAAGATGATATATACTGTCTTTTTGCGTAATGCTGAGTTGCAGTTTGTTTTGCTGTTGCTGCCAGCTGCTTTGCCAGGAAGGTGCGCCCAACTGCTCAAACCACTGGCGGTAAAACCATTGCAAACTGCTGCCATGCGCTTTCTCCACTTCCATCTGGAAGCCGTCCCACGTAACGCCGGTTCGATTATATTTATCGCCGATCGTGCGCAGCGCTTTATGAAATACGGCCTTACCAACGGTGTTAGATAATAGTTCCAGGGCAAGAAAACCTTTACTGTCGCCAATAGTATGACCATTGTTGCCTGACAGCGACACTAACGCTTCATCATTACCGGCAGCTACGTTTTTAAGATAGCCCAACCCACACTGATCGCTGATATAACCGGGGTAACCGGTTCTCCGGTAGGCCATCGCATGGGTGCTGTCGAAATGACTCACCACCTGCAAAGAACCATATTGTGCCAGTCCCTCCGAGAGCATGGCTTCTCCTTTCGTCCCGGCCGATAACACTTTATTGCCCCACCACTGGTGACCTATCTCGTGACCAAAAAGCGCATAGTTAAATTCGCGCAGCGCCCCGGTAGGCATGGCCACACCACCTAGAATACTGGCGCCGCCAATACCTGTGATTTCAGCCACATAGTCGGGGTATTCAATAATGGAAAAGTTGGGAATGTCCAGCGGACCAAATTGTGAAGACAGGTAGTCCAGCACCGCAGCGGACTTGCGGCTTAAATCGTTGCCATCAACACCCTTACTTAAACTGTAAGTATAAAAAGACCGCTGCCCTTTATATTCCTGCCGGGTGTAATTACCGATATAAAGTGAGAAAATATCCGGTTGTGCATAATGGAAAGTATAGGTGTGTCCGGTCACTGTCACCTTACTTGCAGCCATTACAGGCATCAAATTAGCGGAAGTGGTAACAGCAATGGTGCCGGTACCACGGGTATGATTACCTGCGCCATCTGTAACCTGTGGATACCACGCAGCGCCATAGCCGCCAGCCATGCAAAAGGTACTGTCGAGATAATACTGGAACGCCGGCGCACCACCCCGCTCATACGCACAGGTAAAATGCAGGGCCGTTCCTGCCGGCAGCGGCGATCGGAAATGCCAGCGGTAAATAATATCCCCGGAAGCCTTGCGGCTGGTATCCATTACGGCGGCAGCACCCTGTAACTGCAGCCTTACCGGTCCTGCACCCTGGCTGATGACAACATCCACTGAGTCGGCAGCAGCCGTGTCGGTTTTAAAACTAAATCCGCCCTGTACAAAAAACGACTTCTTTACCAGGTCCGCTTTTACCTGCAACTGGTAATCCAGGTTACGCTGTGCTGATAATAATGCCGGTGCTAACAAATATAAAAAGACGATCAATCGGCGCATACGCTTTTTTTACAAAGTAACGGCCGGCGCCACAAATAAAATGGTACCGGATTAACTTTTTAGCAATGCCCGGAATTTATGGGGAGTAGTACGGTAAAACAACCGGAAACACTTTACCAGGTGGGAAGCATCGGAAAAACCGGCGGTAAAGGCAATATCTGTTACCGGCAACGTAGTGGTGAACAACAAGGTCATCGCTTTTCGCACCCGCATCTTTAACTGGTACTCGCCGGGCGTAATCCCCTCCCTTTCTTTAAAGGCGCGGGCCAGGTAAACGGGGTGTACAAACACCCGCGCGGCTAACGACTGAATAGTATGATGGGTATCAAATTCATTTTCCAGGATCTGCTTTGCTTTAGGAAGCCAGGGCAGGCGCTCAGGCATTTTGTCATTGGTATATTCACACAGCCAGTTGATAATATGTTCTTCCGGTAATGAACTGCCCGGATCCTGTACAAAAGCATACAACAAGCGGTACAGGTAATCGAATGTGCCGGTTTTATAGATCGCCGCGGTGCGGGGAAGCAAATGATCCAGTTCCAGTTCCTGTAATCCGCCTGGTTTAAATTCTATATTCAAACACCTGCCGCCTACTGCCTGGAAGTGGTTGGCATGGCTGTATCCGGCCGGCCGGAAAAGCACTTCGCCGGGAACCACCCCGCTCTCCGTTTTTTTACTTCTCTCTTCATAACTGCCGCTGATCAGCAAACTCAGGTACGCATTTTCATGATAGTGCTCACGGATCTGCACATCCGGCTGGTATGCCGTGATGTTCAGCCGGAAAGACGCATTCTCGCTGACCTGTTGTTCTTTGCCAAAATAATTACCTGGCGACAGGATAATACTCATAAAACGGGCCCGTATCCTTTAGGCGTAACGGTTATCAAAGATACTTTAACCATTTCGTTTTCTTAACTGAGTTTACATTTCTTCCCTTTCATACAATTTTAGTCCCCTCGATAACCGGATGATCGATTTAGTCATACGGCTTACTCTCGTTTCCGTTCTTTTGGCGGAATAAATCCAGTCGATATAAAATTTCTGCTCACTTTCAGACAGGGATGCAAAGAAACGGTTAGCAGAGGGCTCGTCTTCCAGGCAAGCCTTCAGCTCCTCCGGTATTTCCAGCGGATCATCATCCCGGAACAAAGTGATTTCCACCCAATCGCCTTCTTTCTTTTTTATTTTCTTCCTGATAGCTGCTTTTACAGGAAGAAATAACACCCCATTGCCCATAGGCATCAGGTGGCATTTTTTTATTTCATGGTCGTCAATAAACCCCTTTACTCTTACCAATCCGAACGCTTTCACTTTATCGGGCGTAATTTCGGGGATACGCGCGAAAGTCCATCCACCTTTCCCGGGGATTTTCTCAAGGCGGTAGGATTGACGGACGATTGGTGTAGCAGCCATAATATCAGAAATGGAACGAGCCTTAAAGTTATTGTATTTTAACATAAATGATCTTTTCAACACCGGAAACTGTCCACATGTCAAAAATGTTTTCCTGAAAACCGCCGGTCAGATAGGTTTGCACTAAACAATTATCTATGCAACCAATATCTTCTTCCCGGCTGGCGTATTTAGACTGGCTCCGCATCATCGCTATCCTGGGCGTCCTGTTCTTCCATTCCGCGATGCCCTATGTGTCTGAATGGGGATGGCATATAAAAAATAAAGAAACCAGCAATGTGCTGCTTGAAATGAACGACTTCCTCCACCGCTTCCGCATGCCCTTGCTGTTCTTTGTTTCCGGCACAGTAAGCTATCTTATGCTGCAGCGTAATTCCGGCGGCAGCTTTATCGGCCTGCGTTTCCGGCGGCTGTTTATTCCGTTGCTGGTGGGCATACTGATTATTGTTCCACCTCAGGTATACATGGAACGCCTCACCCAGGGCTTCAAAGGCAACTTCTTCGACTTCTACACCAGTATGTTTACCACCGGCGCCTATCCGTACGGCAACATGAGCTGGCACCACCTGTGGTTTATCGCTTACCTGCTGGTATATGATATCATTTTTGCGCCCGTTTTCGTATGGCTGATCTCCGGCAAAGGCAAAAATCTACTTCAAAAATTAAACTGGATGGGAAGCAAACGGTATATCTACCTGTTCATCATCCCGGGAACACTGGTGCACACCTTTCTGCTCATCTGGTTCCCGCAAACCGGCGACCTGGTACATGACTACGGCTATTTCTTCTACTGGTTGTTTTATGTACTGGCAGGATTTATCTGCATTGCCAATCCCCTGTTCATGGACAGCCTGGAACGGAACCGCCGGTTTTCACTGGCCATCGCTTTCGCCGGCCTTATGATCATTAACTACCTGCGCTGGAATAAAATGGAACCCTGGCTCTTCAACGACAATGCTAAACATGTACCCTTTACTTATGTATATATGGCTTTAGGCGGCATTGTTGCCTGGATGTGGGTACTGGCGATTGTTGGCTACGCAAAAAAATATCTCAATAAACCCCTGCCCATCCTGGCATATGCCAACCAGGCCGTATATCCGTTTTACATCCTGCATCAAACGGTTATTGTAATACTTACTTATTACCTGGTGCAGGTACCTGATGGCGTTGGACTGAAATACACTTTTACCGTTCTGGTTACTTTTTTAATCAGTATATTCATCTTCCATTTGTTTATCAGACCCTTTACCATCATGCGTTTCCTGTTTGGCATGAAACCACCGGCACGGGAAGGGAAAGATCGCAGGTCCAAAGAAACAAAGTTAATACCGGCACAACCTGAAGTGGCATAATTAATCAGCTATCATGAAAATATTCTGGAAATATTTCTTTCCCCCGTTATATGGCCTGCTGGTATACTTTACCATCCGCCTGCTTACGGACAGCATAACAGAAATGAAATTCTGGTACCGGCCACTACTGGTTAACATGATTGAAATAGGATCCAGTATGCTGATGGGCTACCTTTTTGTGTGGATCTTCAACCTCCTGTTCCGCTATCTCGATCAAAAAAGCCAGGCCGGCTTCTCTTATAAAATCATCCTGAAGGAATTATTATATGTCTTTATCATCAATCAACTTATACAAAACGCCATTTTTACGCCCATGGCCGCCTTCACTGACAACGGCCTGCAATCGTTCGACCTCATCGATATCAATGTGATCCCGTTGTTATATTGCCTCATCTACTATGGGGTACGAAGAAGCAACTCTTTTTTACAGGCATATATCAATAACCGGCTGCAGCTGGAGAAAATCACCAACGACCAGCTGCAAACAGAACTCAAATTCCTGCGGGCACAATACCACCCCCATTTTTTGTTTAATGCGCTAAACACAATATATTTCCAGATGGATATGGATGTGGAGGCAGCTAAAAAAACAGTGGAACGTTTTTCAGAACTGCTCCGCTACCAATTGTACGATCAGCAGCAAACGGTAAGCGTGATGAATGAAATACAATACCTGCAGAACTTTATTGCCCTGCAGAAGATCAGGTCGTCACGCAGGCTGCAGCTCAACGTATTTTTTGATGAAGCCCTGCACGATGAACAGGTATATCCACTGCTGTTTCTGCCGCTGGTGGAAAATGCCTTTAAATATGTTGGTGGTAATTTTCATATCAATATCGATCTAAAAAAACAGGATCATGAAATATCTTTTTGTGTAGAGAATTCAATACCCGATAAAATTAGCTTCCAGGAAAAAGGAGGCATCGGGTTAGATAACCTGAAAAGAAGACTGGAACTGTTGTACCCCGGTAAACATACGTTTACCGCGGAAATTAAAGAAGATAGCTTTTTGGCTGAACTAAAACTCACTACGCGATAATGGATCAATTAACGATACGCTGCATTATCACTGACGATGAACCTCTCGCCGGAGAAGGATTACAACGTTATGCCCAGAAAACGCCTTTCCTGCAGGTAATAGCTGTTTGTGAAGATGCCATACAGCTCAATACCCTGCTGAAGCAACAACCTGTGGACCTGTTGTTTCTCGATATTGAAATGCCTTATATCACCGGCATCGAATTCCTGAAAAGCTATCCAAATCCACCCAAAGTGATTTTTACCACCGCATACGAGCAATATGCCATACAGGGTTTCGAGCTGGATGTACTGGATTACCTCGTAAAACCAATTTCATTCGACCGCTTCCTCAAAGCTTCCAATAAAGCATTTGATTATTTTTCCTCCCAGCACATCAGCAAAGAACAACCTTACTTCTTTATAAAAACAGATAATAAGCTGGAGAAAGTAATATTCAATGATATTTTATTTGCAGAAGCATTGGGCAACTATGTGGCGATTTATACCGCAGACAAAAAAATCATCACCCATACAACCTTGAAATCGGTACAGGAAAGTTTGCCTGCGCGGCAGTTCCTGCAACCACACAAATCCTATCTCGTTAACATCAATCATATCAGCGCCATTGAAGGAAACGTATTACACATGGGCAATCATGAAGTACCTATCAGTAAGTACCAGAAAGAAGAATTACTGGAGAAGATCGTCAACAACAGGCTGCTGAAAAATAAATAACATCATTTCATCCGGTCCCGGATAAATTGTATGACCTTACCGGCTGCCGGCCGGTATTGCGACTGGTACTTAATCCGCACTGAACTTTTATAAATATTATCAAAATACACCCAGCCGCCCATCTCCTGGATAACATATTTAGGCTGCCTTTCCGCGTTATAAACTTTATCGAATGGCGCATGCGCGAGAAAATCCTGGTGAACCTTTTCAAACAATGCTTTATCAATGGCCGGTCCGTTAACGAAAGTAATGTTCTCCTGCTCGTAGTGGTAGTAACTGTCGAAATATACATCACCTGAAAAATGATACGTGTGATCGTAATAATCAATCACCTCCTCAAAGGCGGCAAACCGCAGGATCTTATCTGAATGCCGCGGCAGGATAATAAAAGGATATTGGCTATCGTCAATTACAGCAATGATATCTCCATCAATCGTAGTCGCAATGGTTAACCCATTCAGCACTGCAGGTTCTTCACTCTCCGGCAGCTCCCATAAATCCATATACTCCCCGAAATTAGACCGGATATACGCTTCATCGGGTTGATGGATCATCAGTAGTTCATTGATGGCTCCCAGTCCGTAAGTATAAAGAAAATCCCGGTAGCTCACCGGCAAAAGAAATGGTACCGCATCGGTTATTTGCTGAAATTCAGCCGGGGTTAATGGTTTTATTTGTCCTATTAGGTAAGGAGCCTGCATAGCCTGTATCCACTTATTTGCAACCGCAATATACGAAGGCAACGGAGAATATTTTCATGGGGATCGCATTTAGGCCCGGAATTTCGGCGTCGCCAGCAGAACAGGTAAACTGGTCCGGCAGGCTATAACGCCCCAATTAAGCATTGGCCGCGATGGTATGCTGGTAAACCGCCTCAATAAAGCCCTGATACAGGGCGGCAAGGACCGCCTGCAACAACTCGAAGGCTTCCGGTTCAACCGCCACACCGGCGTGGAGAAATTCTTCTCCCGGCTCCCTATGCTATCTACGGATGGCACATTGGCGATCCCCGCACAAACCTGGTCGCCATCAACCGCCGGCGATCTGCTGGAGCTCAGCGTTATCGCCGTTCGCATCAATCCGGTTACGCATCGGGTAACCGGCAGCCGCAGCTCCTCCCTGTTCACAAATATAGAGGAACTATTTAATGGCGCCACACTGGAAGCCAACGTTCCTGGAAAAGGAATCTTGCTCGTTACGCTCCAGGTGAGAATATTTAACGGCGCCACCCCTACACTAAACCGCCGGTTTATGGCCGCCGATATAATAGCAGTCGTACTGCCGGTCAACAAACAAAAATCCAGCAAAGGAAACCGCCTGGCCGGTGTTAAACGGGTACTACGGTACGCTCCGGGTAAAGTTAACCGCATGAGCGTCATCACCAACTCAACACCTGATCAAGTCCACCTCCCGTCCGGGCATTCCCCTACTCCCAGCCCTGCCATAGGGCATTCCAGGGCATGTGCTCCCCCATCCATTGCATATCTCTTTTAAAGACTGTATTTTACAAGGATCAACAGACAGGCATTTTTCATGACAAACACCGACATAACGGTTAAAAAACTCTCCGGACTGGATCATTTAAGGTCGCTGGCAATACTCATGGTGTTGTTCTATCACTACCGCATGTTCCAACATCCGCAATGGCTGGATAATATCATGGGCTTCGGGTGGACAGGCGTAGACCTGTTCTTCGTATTAAGCGGATATCTCATATCCTATCCCCTCTTTGTAAACATGGCGTCAGGGAAAAACATCTCCCTGCCGGAGTTCTTTATCAAACGTTTCTTCCGGATCATTCCGGCTTACCTGGTGGTACTCACCATCTACTTCCTTTTTCCGGCATTCCACGAAAGGGAAGCCCTGCCACCGCTATGGAAGTTCCTGACCTTTACGCAGAACTTCAATTTCGACATTAAAAACTATGGCACATTCTCTCATGTATGGTCGCTGTGCGTGGAAGAACACTTTTACCTGCTTTTCCCGCTGGTACTAATTACGCTGCTCCGTTTCAAGGTATGGAGAAAAGCGGGATTCCTGCTGCCGGCGTTATTTATATTGGGTATCGGTATCCGACTGTACTGCTGGTACGCCCTGATTGCCCCTCACGCAGAACAGGACAATTTCTGGGTGATCTGGTACCGGCACATGTACTACCCCACTTATACCCGCCTTGATGGCCTGCTTGCCGGCGTTTCCATTGCTGTGCTGTTTGCATTCAAACCAGCTGCAAAAACATGGATTATCAAACGTGGAAACGTTATTTTATTATTGTCCCTGCTTGTGCTTACAGGCGCCTGGTTCCTGTGCAATGAACAGGAAAGCTTTTACGCTTCCATATTCGGTTACCCGCTGGTGGCGGCAGGATATGGATTGATGGTGATAGCAGCGGTAAGTCCGACAAGCATATTGTACCGGTACAACAGCCGTGTTACTGCCTTAATAGCTAAACTATCCTTTGCATTGTATTTATCGCACAAAGGAGTGATACACCTGGTGCAGCCCCTGCTGGCACAAACAGGCATCGCGCCAAAGGGAAGCCTCATGCTGGTGCTATGCCTGCTTATTGCCGTTTTAGGAGCATTCATCCTGAATAAGGCGGTAGAGGCGCCGTTCCTGCGGCTCCGGCAGCGTATACTGAATAAGCGGAAAGCCATTACCCATAAAAATGTGGCGCTTCTCACCAAGGATTCCGCAGCATAACTTAACTTCACATGATTAAAAGAGGAAAGACATATGAATATTGAAAAAGCGATTCTTGCCGGTGGTTGTTTCTGGGGCGTGGAAGAACTGATCCGCCAGCTACCCGGCGTGATCTCAACAGTGGTAGGATACACCGGTGGCGATGTTCAAAACGCCACCTACCGGAACCATGGCACCCATGCGGAAGGTATTGAGGTTACCTTTGATTCAGCCGTGTTATCATACCGCTCCCTCCTGGAATTTTTCTTCCAGATACATGACCCTACCACGCGCAACAGGCAGGGCAATGATATAGGCACCTCCTACCGCTCCGCTATCTTTTACCAGAACGAAGCGCAACAGGAAACAGCCAAAGCCTTAATCGCAGAACTGAATGCCTCCGGTAAATGGCCGGGGCCCATTGTAACAGAAGTGGTTCCGGCAACAGCATTCTGGAACGCCGAAGAAGAACACCAGGACTATCTCCAAAAGCATCCGCATGGATATACCTGCCACTTTGTAAGGCCCGAATGGAAAATAAATTAACATAAAAAAGGAGAAAATGAATCCACTTCATTTTCTCCTTTTTTTATAGAAAGATAAATAGCGCTTAGCTATTCCGATCTCAGCGATTTAACAGGGTTCATCAATGCCGCCTTGATCGATTGGTAGCTCACCGTCAGCAAGGCGATTAACAACGCTCCTGCAGAAGAAGCCACAATGATCCACCACGATATTTCCGTACGGTATTCATAACGCTGCAGCCAGTTGTTCATAAAATAACAGGCCACCGGCACCGCTATCACCAAAGCAATAACAACCAGCATAATAAAATCCTTTGTCATCAAACGCCATAAGTTGAAAACGGAAGCGCCCAAAACTTTCCGCACCCCTATTTCCTTTACCCGTTGCTCGGCCATGAAAGACGCCATGCCAAAAAGTCCCAGGCAACTGATGAATACCGCCAGCACCGCGAAAAAACTCGACAGTTTACCAATGCGTTGTTCTGCATCAAATTTAGCGGCATACTCATCATCCACAAACCTGTAAACGAAAGGAATACCAGGGTTATATTTTTTAAAGATGCCCTCAATCCGGGCCAGCGCATCAGCGGTTTGTTTAGCCGGGTTTATCCTCGCATTGATCACATTGGCAGCATTGTAGTCCAGTGTAAAAACAGTCCGGAAAACCGGCTCGTATGGCGACTGCATCACCATATCCTTTATCACACCGATCACGGTAAAAGGCTGGCCATCTTTTTTTACAATTTCTCCTATCGGGTTTTTCAGCCCCATAAACTTAACAGCCGATTCATTCAGGATCATCGCCGTGCTATCCGAAGCAAAATCCCTCGAAAAATCACGTCCTGATATGATCTGCCAGTTGATCGTTTTCCCGAAATCATGCGTAACCGTTACTGCGCCAAAATTGCCCTGTGCACCTGGCGCCATCCCTTTCCAGGTATAACCATTGTTTATTGCATCCACATCTGTTGTAGGCGCGGAAGAATAAGCCATCTCCGTAACGGCGCCTGATGATGTCAACTCATTCCTGATCACCTCGAAATGGTCTTTCAATGCGCCGGTAGACACCGGGATAAGGAGCAACCCTTCACGGGTGTAGGCCGTAGGCCGGTTCTTAGCGAAATGAATCTGCCTGAACACCACAATCGTTCCGATGATCAGGATCACCGATACCGTAAACTGCATCACCACAAGTGCTTTCCGCGGAATAGCGGCATAACGTCCGGCCCGGAAAGTACCTTTCAGTACTTTTACCGGCTCAAAAGAAGAAAGATATAACGCCGGGTAACTGCCCGCTATTAAACCCGTGAATAAGGTGATACCGAAACAAACCAGCCAGAATACCGGGCTGCCAACCGGAATGCTTACCTTCTTATCAGCTACCTCGTTAAATACCGGCAGCCCGACCTGCACCAGCACCAACGCTCCCACAAAACCGATAGCCGCCAGCAAAAGCGATTCACTGAAGAACTGCGTGATCAGCTGTCCCCGGAGGGAACCAACTGCCTTGCGGATGCCCACTTCTTTCGCCCTTTTCTCAGAACGGGCAGTGCTCAGGTTCATAAAATTGATGCAGGCCAGCAACAGCACAAATACACCGATGATCCCGAAAAGCCATACAAACTGGATCCTGCCACCTATATTCTTCCCGTTATCCCAGTCGGCGTACAAATGCCATTTGCTCATGGGATGAAGAAAAACTTCGGGTTTAAAAGCGGCGTCTGCTGCGCGCACTTTGTGCAGTTTTACATCTTTTATTTTAGCGGATACTTTTTCAAGGTCGGCATGATCCGCCAGCTGCGCATAGGTCTGCGTAAAATTGGATCGCCACGGGTTTTCCATCTCCCTGATCCAGGGCTGACTGCTCAGGTACAACTCCCACGGCGCCATAAAAGCCAGGTCCCGGAAAGCCGAATTATAGGGCAGATCTTCATACACCCCCGTTACCTTCACCGGCGTCTGGTTATCCAGTTTCACCAGCTTATCTACCGGATCTGCATTCCCGAACAACGCCTTCGCAGTGGAAGCCGACAGCAGGATGGACGCAGGATCTTTCAATCCGCCGCGGGTCCCCTTCAGCATTTTTAGCGTCAACATTTCCGGGAAATCCGGTTCAAAATAATTCCCGGTTTGGGAAACCACATTGTTGTTGTAAGCCAGCAGGTGTTTGTTGGGCCACGATGCCATGACCACGTATTTAAAATCGCTGCCGTATTTATCCCGGATCTCCTCTCCCAGCAGGTAAGGATTAGCCGTTTGCGTACCCACCACGCCGTTAAAGGTTTGGTGCTGCATCACAGATACAATACGGTCGTAATTCGCATGATTTTTACTGAAAGTAAGCTCATCGTATATCCATAAACCTATCAGCATGGCTACCGCCATACCAGTAGATAGTCCCACAATATTGATGAGCGAAAAAGTTTTATTTTTCAACAGATTTCTCCAGGCAATTTTAGCATGATTTCTTAACATAGCTAACTGGTTTGCCATTGAAAAAACAATAATACTGCCACACCTGAAATGCTTACTGGTAGACATTCTACGAATATTTTATTTTCATGTATCTGTCCGGATATGAACACCGGTGTCTGAAAATGGACACCGCAACGATCAGGCTGGTCTACAATTTGTCCAAATCTCCCTACTATATCCATCAACTTTACCCGCTCAGGATCATCTCTCCGCCTGCATTGTCCACCTGCTGCTATCCGGTCTGCCTTTTGTTGGAACAGATGGTCAGGACAATATCATTCACCCATAAAACAACGGTTATGATTAATAAAGATGACTTAAACGAAGACCTGCTCAATGAAGACGATTTACCGGAGGAAGATACAACGGCAGATGCGGATGCAGATGTAAGCGAAGAAGAGAAAGAACTATTGGAAGAAGCATCTACCACAGATCCAACTTATTCGGAGGAATTACGTATGCGCGGAGCCGTGGTAGATAATGCAGATGACGACGGAGACCCACTGAATGAAGCCGGAGACCTGGATGTACCCGGCGCAGAGCTCGACGATGACCAGGAGCGGAACGGCGCAGAAGATGAAGAAAATAACGAATACAGTACGGATAAAAATGACTGACCGCAAAATTTTACCGCGAATTGTGCTATCATCACCACTGGATGGGCATTGATTTTCTATGGTTACTATCTTTCCTTTGCATTGTTCAAATACATCAAAATGAGAATAGTAACCTTAGAAGAACATGTATCCTTCCCGGAGATGACCCATCTTCTTCCCGCCGGTACCCTGAGCAATACACGGCCATCAGCCGTGGCAATGCAAATGATGCCAAAGCTGGCCGACATTACCGGTGAACGGTTGGATTCCATGAACGAATCCGGGATATCCATGCAGGTATTATCCGTTGAAAACACCGATGTAAACCTGCTGGACACCACCAGCGCTCCGGCGTTTGCTTCAAAATACAATGATCTGCTGGCGGAGAAAATCAACAACTATCCCGGCAGGTTCACCGCATTTGCACATCTCCCAATGACCGCACCCGCAGCGGCGGCCGACGAACTTGAGCGCGCCGTAAAATCTTATGGCTTTCGTGGCGCCATGATCAGGGGACTTACAAACGGAGAATTCCTGGACGCTCCTAAATTTGCGCCGGTGCTTGCAAAAGCTGAAAAGCTGGGTGTGCCTATTTACATCCATCCGGGTCTTCCACCCAAACCGGTGATAGATGCCTATTACAGCAACATAGGGCATGATACCGGGCCTTTTGATGCGATTGCCTGCTGGGGATGGGGATGGCATTCGGAAACCGCTATTCACGTGCTACGCCTGCTGGTGGCAGGTATCTTTGACGTTTACCCGGAACTAAAAATAATTATCGGTCATATGGGCGAAATGTTACCCATGATGTGGGCGAGATCCAACCGGTCGTTTCAACCCGGCAACGGCGGGCGCAATCAACGCACACTGATCGATACATTCCGGCGGCAACTCTATATCACCACAAGTGGCTTCTTTACACAACCACCCCTTCAGATTGCACTCGATACGATTGGTATCGACAACATTATGCTATCAGTGGACTATCCTTTCAGCACGAACCAGATGGGCATCGAGTTCTTAAATAACATCCAGCTTCCCGCAGAGCAGGTAGCAAAAATTGCCCATGGAAATGCAGATAAATTACTCCGGTTACAGGCTTCATGAACCTGCGTTAAAATACTTACTTTTAAACTCATGAAGAATATTCCGGTACATAAATTACAGGACAGCACCAGTCGCGGTTACCTGCTGAAGCCATTCACAAACAAGGGAACAGATGATAAACCGCCCGCACAACCGGGCGCGCACCGGGATGATCACTATATCTTTTTCATCATGCTGAAAGGCGCCGGTACAGCCGTGGTAGACTTTGAAGAAAAAACCGTGCGTGCAAATCAACTCTATTATATTCTGCCGGAACAGATTCACTACCGGATTAAAGCCGACAAAGCAAACGGGTGGTTCATCGCTGCAGATCCTTCGTTAATTGATCCCGCCTGCCGCCATGCTTTCGATAGCTGGTCGGGCTTCCAGGAACCTGTTACTTTATCGCGCAGCGATGCACATCACTACAACCAGCTCCTTAGCATCCTGTATAGCAAAATGACGGATCAACCTCCTGGCAGTTTAACGGTACTTCATTCATTACTTCGCTCCTTCTTTGAAATGGCAGCAGACACTGTACGTGTCTCCGGGGATGCCGGTACCGGCAGTTCAAGGCCAGCCTACCTGTCGCTCAAATTTAAAAAATTGCTTGGCGAACATATAAGACAACACAAAAGTCCTTCGGATTACGCCGACATGCTCCATATTTCAGAGCCGTATCTCAATGAGTGCCTGAAGAAAATAACCGGTTCCCCGGTTTCGTTCTGGATAAAATACAGGATTATTATAGAGGCAAAGCGACTGCTATATTTCAGCGACCTGAATGTAAAACAAATAGCCGATGACCTGGGCTTTGAAAACCATTCTTACTTTTCCCGGTTTTTCAGTAAAGAAACAGGAATGACTGCCCTTACTTTTCGTAAAAAACTCAAAGATCCAAGCTAGTTACTCTGCTGAAATGTATAAAGAATCTTTAGGGTTATATGATATCACGTGTTTTATACCCACTGGAAATTGTGCTGATGCTGTTTCCATCACCTTTTCTACCGCTGGTTGAATCCCGCTATAATTTGAATCCGCCCACTGCATTACCACGATGTTAACGCCAGGCTTACCATTGATACGCGAAAAGTTTCCATAAGTATAAGGGCCAAATTCAATCTTCGTCGCCACGTCCTTCCATCTCAGGATGGTATCAGCATCCTTGCGGATAACCATATTTCCATACTCAGCAGGTTGGTTGTGCTTACTACTGCACTTAATAATATAATCAGATGATGATTTACTTTTCTTATAAAACATTTCCGTTACTGCATCCAGTTGCCCTGCCGGAATGGCTGCTAATATTTCCTTTAGGGTGAGATGAGCAGCGGCCATGTGCTCTTCATTTAACCAGATACGCATCACCGAATCTTTACTCTTGTTAAAAGTGATCAAATGACTGACCCCGGGGATTCCCCGTATTCCAGGAACAATATTGGTTGCCGTATAATTTACCAGGAATGCCTGATCATAACTTCCGGTATCCTCCGCATACATACCCACCGCCATTACAATGGACTCATTTTGCCGGGTAACGGTAACGCCTGATTGTACTACGGGTGACGGTAGTTGTGGCGAAGCTACTGCCACCACGTTGGATATACCCGTTGCAGCTGAGTCCAGATCAATACCTGGTTTAAAATAAACCGTAACAATGAATGAACCATCGATATTGGCCGTATAGGTTATATGATCCATGTTTCCGGCATACTGGGAGAAAGCATCTTTTAATGGCGCGGATACTGAATCCAATAACTTCCCGGCATCGGCGCCAGGATAAAACGCCCTTACCTGTATAGATGGTAAGGCCTGGTGAGGGGACTGCTTTACGGGGTGTTTGGTTGCCGCTGTTTCGCCGCAACTAAATACAGTATAAATAATCGTGGCTGCTACCAGCCATTTCAACGGGTTCTCAAACATCTTTCTGAAATTATTCAACAAGGAAAAATGATTTTAAATATCAGGCTGGCACAAGATAAATTATATTTAGATTCCGTTCGTTTTATTCATTCAGTTTTCAGAAAACGAGTCATCTTCTTTCCCGGCGACTGTAAGGTCCTTTCCGGTTAGATTAAGAAATATTGATTCTAGCGCTTCAAAATCCCATGAAGGAATATTATTACCGAATTTAATTGTTCTTCCTTCAAAATCAAAAGCAAGCTGATTATCCCCATGCATATCATTAATTACCTGCTGTCCGGTCTGAAACCCCAGATAATCAAATTCTCCTCCTGCTAAAGTATGCCGGGTTAAGGTTGGTTTTGCCAGATGTCTGAAACTGGATATTTTCTGTATGTCGAAGACCTGTATTGCCGATCTGAAAATCCCTTTCCTTATTAAATGCAAGGACTCCCTGGTAACAAGTATCTGTTCTGTCATAACAATTTTATTTGCGAACTGGTAAGCTCCTGCATAAGTCAACAACATAAACAAGCCACCTACAATTAACGCTACTATTTTGTCGGAGTTTGTTAAAACTACACGGAGCATGAATGTTCCTAACGTGAATAAAACAATGAAGTAAAATAAATATAGCATCTTGGACCTCGTATCAAATGCAGTTGATAGAATTACTAATTTTCCGGCGCCGGAATCTTTTATTTTCATAGAAAGGATATTTCAAATAGTAGCAAAAATAACTATATATTTGATTACCAGGTAATGATTTTCCTGGCTAATCAAGTAATTGGTTGTAACAACGGCAGGCGGCAGGCACTGCTCTCCTACCGAATCGCGAATTAATTTGTTATACTGGACGATGAATTAATTTTCACATCTGCATATTGCCAGGCGGATTCGAATGCAGCCAATATTTCCTTCGCCTCCTTATTTTTCTTTTGTAAAACCAGCGCGTTATATAAACCGATCAATGCCCATCCATTCTTTCTCCATATTCCCAGGTCTTCCCGGTAAACTGTCTCCGCCTGCCGGTATTGCCCTGCTTTGAGGAGCACTGCACCTAAATGATGCCGCACGGAGAAGAACCAGTCCGGCGGCTCGTTGTAGTTGAGGTGGTCTTCCATAGCCACGGCCTCTTTTAACAATGAAATAGCCGTGCCGGACGCTTGTTGCTGCACTGCGATGCCCGCAGCCAACACCTTTCCGGCAATTTCTACCAGGTCGGCCGAAGTATTGATATTCCAGATCGTCAGGCTTTTCAGGATGGTATCAGCAGCAAGTACATACAGGCTATCCAGTTCTTTCCGGGCCTTTATTACTTCATGCCTGCCTAAATAAGCCATTCCCTTTGCATAGTGCCAGATAGCCCGTGGATACACCAGGTGCTTGTCCGGCGCTGGAAGCGCCAGTATGGTGTCCCACATCGATAACTTCGCGGCAATATAAAACGGGATGGTATAGTAGTGTTGCAAAGTGCCCCAGCCCGGCATGCTCATAATCTCTTCGGAGGTATGTTGCTGCAATTTCACAGCGGTTTGCCAGGCCAGAGCGGAATGGCCTTCCAGCGTAGCCGTAGCTGCCAGGAAGTGATAGTTATGCGGGTAGTACGCCAAAGGGTAAGCCCCCTGCGCATGACATGCCACGGTGTAAACGCTATCGGTGGTTACCGCGCGGATATTTGACAGCGAACCTTCATGATAATCGCCGGTACGGATGTAAATATGTGAAGGCATATGTAGTAAATGCCCGGCGCCGGGCACCAGGCTATCCAGCAATTTCGCACTGTGTATGGCTTTCTCCGGCTGCGAAGAAGCTTCCAGTGCATGAATATAAAAATGATGCGCGCCAGGATGAGTAGGATGCAATTGCATCAGGTGTTCGAGTACTGCTATTATCCCGGGCGTCCATGCTTTGGGCGCTTGTGTTCTTTTCTCATACAAATCCCAGGGATGCAGGTTCATCATCGCTTCTGCATATAAAGCACCGATATCCGGATCATCGGAGAATTGCGTGTATACCTTTTTCATGGCTGCCGCATAGGCACTGTCCAGGGCGCTGCGATCAGCCGGTGGATCTTTAACATACCTGCTGGCCAAAGCGGCGATGAGCGCCTGCTCTTTTGGACTGTTCTGATGGGAAAGCGCCTGTGCTTTCACAACAGCTTCGTAGGCGCGCTGAAAATTATCCGATTCCATACCGGCATTGTAATTGGGGCCCAGCACGTACGCAAAGCCCCAATAGGCCATGGCACAGGTGGAATCCAGCCGGGTGGCTTCAAAGAAAGAACGGGCTGCTTCTGCATGGTTAAATCCATAGGAGAGCATCATTCCCTGGTTAAAATAAGTTTGTGCTGCTTTCACGGATGTTGAAATCGTGAAATGAACGCCTTGCAACCCATCAAATAAAGGCGCTTTCTTACCGGATGTATACCATTCTTTGTCGGTGGTAGCAGGAACTGTGCAACCAATGGTATTAGCATTGCTTTTTACCTCTTTGGACGGGCGTCCGTAATTACAGGCCATTAGGCAGCAAATGACGGATGCTACATAAAACGTTTTCATAAAGGGATTGAATACTTTGGGGTAATGGAAACTATCGGGGTATAAGCCTGTCGCTGATTACTAATTTACATCATTCCTTCCATAATTTGTCAATAGGAGAAGCGGGTGTATCCATGTTCAGATACTCCCGCTTTAATTTTGTGAGTAAGTTTATGCAGTGGCGCTATCGTCTCCGGTTGTGTGATCTTCGCTGGCTACAGTGCCTCCGGATGTAGAGGAAGATGAATCTCCACCCAGGAATATTAATAAGGCCGCGGCGGCGGCCGTGCCGATGATCAGTCCTAATTTGGTTATAGGCTCAGGGTCTGCTAAAGCAGCGACCACTAATGCAACCATTCCTCCAAGGGCGAAAGCCGGGATACCGATATGGATCAGGAACCGCTCTACCCGTTGCCGTAATTCCGGGTCAGGTGAAGCCGTTACAGGCTCTCCATCCCGCCGCATGGCAGGGAGAGGCCTTGTGGGAAACTCCCTTTCAGCAAATTCCCTTGCTTCAGATAAATCCTGCGCTTGCTCCCTGGTGAGCTGGTAGCCCCGGCACCTGTCGTTAATATCCCATTCACCCAGTTTGGTGCGCAGACGGCCACGGTCATAGTTAAAACGATCGCGGTGACCGTCCCAGCTTCCATACTCGGGATGTGGGGTACGCCTGCCAAAGAGGCCATGGCGGTCGTTTTCAGCATCCATAATACGGTGTGCCACTTCTTCCAGCAAAGCAATGATTTCCTGGAGCAAATTAAAGCAGGGATCCGGTCCACCCGGCGTACCGGCTACCTGGCGTTGTACCGTAGCCGGAGCGGCGGCGTTTTGCTGCGCTACATGCGTAAGCTCGTGTGCCAACAGATGCTGTCCCTCCCGGGAATGAGGGTTGTATTCCTGTTCATTAAAAACCACATGATTGCCCACGGTATAGGCCCGGGCGTTCACAGCCTGTGCCGACTGCGCAGCTTTATCTTCTGTATGCAGCACTACGTTGCTGAAGTCGTAACCTATTCTCTCTGACATTTCCCGCTGGATGAGGTTATTCATTGGCTGTCCGCCAGTGGAAATCACTTCATTGATCATGTCTGCGGATGGTGCGGAGACTTCAGCGCCGTCGATCTCTTTGCGGGTCAGCTCTTCTTCATGTTCGCATGCCTCGCATTTTCGTTGTAAGAATGTGTTGTGGCCAGCATTTATTTTAAGATCCATGGCGGCAGGCTGGGTAACGGCGTCCGCTACGGCGTCGGCCTCTTTTTCCTGCACAGTATCTGGTTGTCCTACCTTTAGACGGGGCTGAAAAAAGCTGGGTTTGGCAGATTTCGGGTGATCATTTTTAGCAGTAAAAAATGGGGTATGCTGTGGACGTGCAATCCCTGGTGATTGATTGGGTACTTTAGAGAACATTCTGGGGTCTATTAAATGTTAATGGATATTGGGGGTCATCTTTAGGGAAGTTACTAAAAATTTGGAGAAAAAGAGGGCATGACTAAGGGGGTATTTTTCCCGGGTAAAAGAGCTCTTGTTCATAGATCAGGAAACAGGTCGCCCTGTCCAGGTTTCAAAAACTAACGGAACGATTATTGAACAAACCAGCTTCGTAAACGTTTAATTGGTTAACAGTGCCTCTCGCTCTCATCTTCAGTTCACTAAGCATAACAATATCATCGGGTAAAAATTTTTCCTTCAATAAAGGAGGGATGAGTCATTGCAATTTGAAATGCATACAAATGCCAAAGAGTGCAGGTGGAAGCCTAAGATTGCATGCAAGCTGATCATTCCTGTTATGCTGTTTTTCGCAAGCAGTGGTGCTTTCGCGCAGTCTCCCCCTCCATATACCTTCGGTTTCATTCCTGCTTCCATCGGGGAAACAGATTTTTCCTTTCCATTGATAAAAAAATGGCATCTCGACGGCGAAGTAGACCTGCAGATAGTTACCCAGGGCTCATATGATACAGGCAATCCATTTGCCTATGCACAACGGTTTGTTGTCAGGCCCTGGATATCTTACTCAGGGTTCAAAAATATGAAGTTGTGGCTGGGCTACGCGCGCAATAAGAAATATGAAATAAAGGAAGCCGGCAACTATGAAACCCTCGAGCGGCGGTTAATCGTTATGGGCTCCTTTGCTGAGAAACTGCCCAAAGGAAGCCTCTTTCAGCAGGTACGGTTTGAAACCAAATTTTTTGACGACCGGCAGGGTATAGCAAGGGTGGTACCGAGGATCAGGGCCAGAGTAGGTGTCAATCACTTTCTCCTTAATAACGTCATCAACAGCCAATCTTTCTTCTTTTACATCAGAAAGGGATGCGACAAATACACTATACTTTACGACCTTCACTGGCATCACTTAAAAATTTAGAGGTTAATTAAATCGTTACATTAATGAAGAAAGTAGGGCCGAGTATAAAAAGCGTACAAAAACCACACTGACACAAATAAAAAAAGGTTGCAAGTCCTCAAACTTACAACCACTCTAGTGCCCAGAACTGGATTCGAACCAGCACACCCTTGCAGGCGCTGCGACCTGAACACAGTGCGTCTACCAATTTCGCCATCTGGGCAACTGATATCGTGTCAGGGAGCGCAAAGATAAGCAGCTATTTTAATTTTCCAAAAAAATAACGGCAACGCCTATATTAATAATTAAAAATAAAGCCAAATGCTGTAATGCTGAAAGGCATCCCGCCCTTCGCTACCAGGTACAGATCATGCACGCCTTCGGCATGACGAAGATTACCCGTTAACTTCAACGCATAGGTGCTGTCTCCCGTATAAGGAATGTCAAGGGTACCAATAATTTTACCTTTGGGTTTATCTATCCGGAACTCCAGCCGGGCATTACTCTTTTTGTGCTCCGATGCCACTTCCACGCGGAAGCCTATTTCACCAAGACTTAAATTAACCTGGGCAAAGCTGAGATAACTGCCCTCCTTCATCTGGAATTCCGTTGCACGATTCCCCTTTTTACCCGCCGGCGCCGCCGTCTGTCCCAAAACAGATACCGGCACGAAAGCAAAAAGCAGCAATAACATCAGCCTCATAGGATAGGATAGGTTGTCTTCTTCTCTTTTCTAAGATGGTCAGGAAATAATGCTTCCCGGGATAAATTAATAATAAAAATTATAAAATTAAGGAATTATGTAATATTATAGCAAAATAATAACCCGGGCTCACGGGTAACCACGAAAAAGCCCGTAACAATAAATGCTACGGGCCTCTCCTTTAATTTCATTTCTTTGATTATATACCGGCCAGCCGGGCGTAAATTTCCATCATCCCCGCCTGTCCCAGCAGCTCTTTTTCCGGACGGTTGCCCACCATATTGTTGCTGCTGTTCCTCTCCTGCTCCCATACCTTACCCGCATACTCCTGCATGGCACGGATATACTTCGGGTTGTTATCTGTCCTGTACAGCGCTTCGTATCCCCTTAGCAATACGGCATTAAACCAGTACGAAGATGGAAACTTTCCATTTCTGAAAAAGCGCCTGTAGCTGCCTTCTGCAATATGACGGGCCTCTTTTAAATACTGCGCATTCTTTGTAATGCGGTACAGCTTTACATTGGCCTCCAGCATAACGCCGGCATTGTAAGTATACGTCGCAGAATCAATACGGTTGTTTTCTGCCGGCTTTATGGCATCCCAATACACGCCGTCCTCACTGCGGAGATACCTGTTTACCCAGTTGTACAACAACAAAGCAGTATCCAGGTAGGCTTGTTTATGAACCGCATCATACAATTGCAGCGCCAGTAAAATAGCCGGTCCGTTGGAACAGGTATTTTTCGTGGTGAGATCTCTTTCCTTCCAGTATAAACCGCCACCACTAACGGTATCGTAACCCGTCATCATAAAACGGTAGATCTCCGTTCCTTTACCCAGGTACCACTTCTTCCTGGTACGCGCATACGCATCCAGGTACGCAATGCCAATCCACTGGTTATCGTCGTAGTACCTATCCTCCCGCCTTTCCTTCACTACATAAGATGCATATCCCGGAGCAGGTGGAATAGGATCATAATACTGGTTAATTGCCTCCACCACCGGCGCCATATACACTTTGCCGGGATGGATCCGTTCCATTTCATTGGTGGCTTGTATGAGCCCGCAAAGACCCCACAGGTCGGCATGCGGATTATGATTCTTTGTACGGTCGCTGGTTTGGATATACAACCCCGTTTTGCGCTCATACAAATATTTGTTCACTGCCTGCTGCAGCATCTCTGCCTTTTGCCTGTTGCTTTGGGCAAATACGCTGCCGGCAGACAGCAAACACCAAAAGGTAAGCCTCACTATTCTTCTCCCCATCTTTATCATTTTCATTACTTCATCAGTCCCATACTCTTCAGCTTCACCGCCGCTTCCATGAGCATAGCGCCACTCAACTGGGTGGTGAGGTCGCTGCCGGCAGCCATGGTGGACCAGTCCTTGTTAAATAACACCTGCGGGCGCGTCGTGCCTTTCAGCCACAACGTTTCTGCGTTCAGCTGCAGGAAAGCGGCATACTTTGCCACATCCGTGCTGCTGATACTGCCATCGGTGATCAGTAACATCAGGTAACGCACCAGTACACCTTTGAACAAACCACCATCTCCGCCGCCTTCATCTTTCAGGATATTGGCATTGGTAAATCCACCGGCTAAGGCGTTGTTGGCCGTTTTCAATGCGTCATTGATATATACATTCTGACCGGTCAGTTTATACAACTCCACCCCTGCTCCAATAAACACACCCTGGTTGTAAGTGAAGTTCCAGTTCTTGGTTACCTGACCACTGCCGTCCTGGTTAATACCATCCCAAACGAGACCGGTAACCGGGTCTACCAGCGTGGCTTTCTGCCAGTCGTAGATCTTTTTTGCCCAGGCAATATCATCCGGGTTCTGGGTAAGACCATACATCCGGCAGGCAATAATACACGCAGGCGCATTGGCAGGCGTATTCTTGTAGTTCTTGGATTTATCCTTATTCCAGTGGATACCGCCGCCCCATACATCATCCCAGCCGCCTTTGATATCGTTCCACAGCAATACGGCTACATCTTTGTACCGGGTATCGCCGGTGGCCTCAAAAGCGCGTAAGCAGGCAAGGTTCATCCACTCCATATCATCATAGAAATGGTTGATGTAAGTACCGCCGTTCTTTGTTTTCATGCCCGCCAGCAAATCATCCATACGGGTTTTGATAGCCGGGTCATTTTTACGTATATAGGCATCCGTTAGTACGTCCAGTGCATGCGCATTGGGCCAGTAATTAAAGGTGGCATTACCCGCATTATTGGCGTTAAAATATTTCTCCTGGTTCCAGAAGTTGCTGGTGAGCCCCTGTAAAGAGGAATCACCGATCTGCGCCCAATCGAAAACATAACGCGCCTTGTTGGCTCCCGGACCCGGGCCATTATCTACAGGTTCTTTCAAACATGCAGTGAAGGCCAGGGAGAGCATCAAAAGGGAATATCGTATCAGCTTCATAGCGGTCATTATTTTACGATGATTTCGTGGGTGTAATTTTTATCCGTGGTGAAGTACAGGTCCACATCACAATTCTTGTTATCTGCTTCGGTAGCGAACTTGTAACAGTAGTTCCACTGGTCGTTGTTGGTAATAGGACGCAGCTCCCAGAAACTCAGCGGTGTAGCGGAAGTTGGACGGTTGTTATCTGCATTGGAACTTCCTATCCACTCTTCACCGGCATTGCCATCACTGTCTTTTACGTTGATACGGAATTTATAACGCTCATCACGTCCCCATGATTCCTGTTTGAAAGTGATCAGCTGGCTCTGAATTTTCCAGGTACCGCCACCGGCATAATTGATCTCGAATAAAAATTTATTCAGTGGCGCAAACCAAAGACCAATAGTGCCTATTTCTGTTACGGTTGCTGCCGCGTTATTGAAATCCAAGCGCAGGCGATACACTTTAGTACCTGCGGTTTGTTCACTTTCACCACCTTCTTTTACAGCGGTACCGGTAATGGAATAGGTATCCGGTGTACCAGTGTTCCTGCTGGTGAAATGATATTTACCGTTTTTGAGAGATGTATAAATTTCATATACCCCCGGAGCAGTGGATTTCAGCTTCAGGGCTTTCGACAGGTCAGCACCCACTTCGGTAGCTTCACCGGTGAGGTACACATCTGTAGGGATCTCGGCAAAACCATTAGGTCTTTCTACTTCAATGGTTTTTGTTTCGGCTGCCTTCTGGATATTATATCCTTTGGATGCCAGCACCGTCCATATCAGTTTACCGGTGGCCAGGGAAGCAATGCCTGCTTTACCCGCCACACTGTTCAGGTCTTTATGCGACAAGGTCAGTTTGTTCTGCACACCGCCACCATCAGAAGAAAACTTTGCCACAGGGGCAGAGAAATCGCCACCGGCTTTGTCAAAGGCTACTTCATATTGCACCAGGGAACCATCTTCGGCGCGGGCCTGGTCCCATTCAAAGCTCACCGTAGCGCTGGTAGTAGGCTGCAGCTTGATGTATTTATTGTCCAGCGGCGCGGTGAGCTTTGGCACCGGCTGCATATTGGTGTTGAGTGAATAATCGTCTTTCTTGCAACTAAAGAATAAAACACTCAGTATGATGATCAGATATTTTTGCATGTTATTACAGTTTTAGGTGGAAGGATATTACCAGTCTTGATTTTGTGAAAGATTTTTATTCTGATCGCGTTCTACGGTTGGCACCGGCCACAGGTAGTGTTTGGGATTTGTAAACAACCTGTTTTCCACGATGATGTAGCCGTTCGGATCTTTATTGAATGCACCGGAAGTTACTTTGATGCCTCTCACTGGCCTGTTCATCACTACCTCCGCAATTTTCCAGCGACGTACATCGTAAATACGCAGTCCTTCAAACGCCAGCTCAGCTCTTCTTTCCCGGCGGATCACCACACGCTGCTGATCCTGGTTAAGCGCTGCATTAAACTGCGTGGCGCCTGCATCGTTAAAGCCGGCACGCACACGGATAGGCTGAATGGTTTGATTCCATACGGCCGCATTCATCTGCCCCAACTCATTTTTTGCTTCTGCATACATCAGCAGTACATCGGCATAACGGATCATGATCAGGTTCAACCCGGAAGCATAATTGGTAGCGGCGCGGTCATAATATTTGTAGAAATAATAACCGGTGGGAGAAGCGCCCTGGTCGTCTACCGTATTGGTAGCAGGCACAGAACCCGGCTGCGTAAGAATGGTTTGCTCCGCTCCTGTGAAATCAATCACCTTAGAGCCATGATGCAGGATGGTAGCCTCAAAGCGTGGGTCCCTGTTGATATACGGCGTGTTCTCATTATAACCGGAACCGGCTTCACCAATGGCTTTACCGTTAGCCATGATATAATCATTTACCAGGTCCTGGGTAGGCACCAGCACACTTCTCAGCGCGGCAATGGTTTGCGGCATGAAGGAACGTTGCTTGTCGTATGTTCTGCCACCACCATATTGCAGGTCCAGGATTACCTCGCTGTTATATTCATTGGCTACGGTAAACAGGCCGCTGTAGTTGCCAAACAAGGCATAGGCGCCATTGTCTGTTTTGCCGATCAGCTTCTCACAATCTGCTACCACAGCTGCCCATTCGCTGCGGAACAGGTGTACACGGGCGCTCATAGCGATGGCTGCACCGCGGGTAATGCGACCACGGTCGTTCTGCACCTGTTGCGTGTTAGTAGGCAGGTCTTTCTGGATATCCGCCAGTTCTGCTAATATAAATTCCTGGACGGTGTTCTTATCGGTACGTGCAATGGTACGGGAAGCATCAATGGTGATGAGGTCCGTATAGAAAGGCACATCACCATACCAGGCGGTGAGCTGAAAATAAGCATACGCACGGATAAAGCGGGTTTCCGCCAGGATACGGGCTTTCAGCGCCGGGTCCATATTGGGTACCCGGTCTATATTGGTGGTAACGGTATTGCACCTGCGAATAGTGGTATAGTAATACGACCAGGTATCCGATACACGCCCGTTGGCGCCATCATAACCGCCGTTGGAAATGGCATTTACATTTATCATGCCACCGCCGCTGTTATACGCATTATCACTCAGCGCTTCATCTCCAAAGAAATAATCATCTTTTGAAAGATGTTCATAACAGGCGGTCAACGCATCGAGGGCATCCTGTGAATCACGCCAGTAGGCAGTTTCAGTGAACTCCCGGGTGATCGGCTGATCCAGTTTACGGCAACTGAACAAAGTGCCGGCCATTAATATTGATAAAACTAATTTCTTCATACAATTGATTGTTTAGGCATCAAAACTTAACATCCAGACCAAAAGCAAAAGTGGCCGCATTCGGGTAATTACGTCCTGCAATAGGGTTGTAATTAGACATGGACAACTTATCATCAAACTGCGTAAACTCAGGGTCCACGCCTATTTCACGGAAGCGTTTAGGCATAATCGTTATCAGGTTCTGGCTGGTAAAGTATACCCGCACACCCTGGATACGTGCCCTGTTCACTAAAGCTGCAGGCAGGTTGTAGCCCAGCTGGAAGTTTTTCAGACGCAGGTATTTGGTATCAAACAGCCAGTAATCGGAATAAGCGAAGTTGTTGGCATCAGCAGAACCGATGGTCAGCCGTGGATAGGAAGCACCCGGATTAGTAGGCGTCCAGCGGTCGAGGTGCTGCACCATGGCGTGGTCTTCATTGTTATGGAATGCCTCCACGATATCGCCTCGAAGGAACTGGGAACGCTTGCCCACGCCCTGCCAGAACATGGTCATATCGAAGTTCTTCCAGCTTACGCTGTAGTTAAAGCCAAAAGTGTAACGCGGGAAAGGATTACCAAAGATGTAGCGGTCGTTTTCATCGATCACGCCATCTTTATTACGGTCAATATATCTCACATCTCCCGGCATCACCTGCTGGTTGTAGGCAAACGGCACTTTAGGTGCATTCTTTATATCGTCCAGGTTCTGGTATAATCCATCGGATTTATAACCATAGTAAGAAGCGATGGGAAATCCTTCTTTAATGATAAAGGTTACATCGGAACCACGAACAGATTCCTGGCCGAATTTAATCACCTTGTTCAGGTTATCGGCGAGGTTGAAACCAAAGTTGTGGTGGAATTTACCGGTGGTCAACCTGTAATTCACAGCCAGTTCCCAGCCTTTGTTATTTACCTTACCCACGTTTTCCAGCGGAGCGGCAGTACCTGCGGTTCCCGGTACCGTCTGGAAAAGATAGATCCCGTCTGTTGTCTTATTAAAATAATCGAAAGACGCTGTTAAAGCACCCTTCAGGAAATCCGCATCGATACCATAGTTACTCATGGTAGAAATTTCCCACTGCAACAGGTCGTTGTAAGTAGAGAAAGTAGCGCCAATGGCAGGCGTGTTATTAAACGAATAACTACCGGTCGTATACGGAGAATTGCGGTCATCTGTCAGTCGTACCCTGGCCAGGTAATTGAATCCGCCGATGTTAGAGTTACCCACCTGTCCCCAGGAATAACGCAGCTTAAAGTTGCCGATCTTATCCTTTACTTCTTCCATAAATGCTTCGTCTGTCAATCTCCATCCCAGTGAAAATGCCGGGAAGAACTGCCAGCGGTGGCCCGGAGCCAGCTTGGAAGAACCGTCGTAACGCCAGGTCACTTCCGCCAGGTATTTATCGTTATAAACGTAGTTAAATCTTCCGAAAAGAGAATTCAGCGCATACAGGTTAGGATTGCTCATATCGTTATAGGTGCCAATATCCCTGTAATCGAAGGTGCCATCCGGTTTAGGGATATAGCCGCCACCGATGGCCCAGTCGTTGTCCAGGTTGGTAGTACCAAAACGGTCGGCCCGGAAGCCGTAACCTTCATTCACCGCATCACTGCGCACACCCACCTGTCCTTTTACATAATGCTTACCAAAGGTATTCTCATACTCTACGGTACCATATACGTTTGTCGTCAGATCCTTGTATTCGGAATTATGCATCTCATTATACAACGGCGGTGTGGCGGTAGTATAATAAGGTGCATACGTGAATTTATTAATACGGGTAACGGTATTATCAATGTTATAATTACCGGACGCATTCAGGTTGATCTTAAAATGATCTGCCGGTGTAATCACTACATCGATTCCTCCCATCAGGTTATCTACTGTTCTCAGTTTGTATCCGCTCTGTGCCAGTAAAGCCATTACGCTGTTGCTGGTCAGTGGTGGCACCACCCAGTTACCCAATGTATCTTTCACGGCAGTGGTACGCGGTACACGCATCGCATCGCGCATCAGGAAGCCGATATCAGATACCTGTGTGCGATAAGTGGAGCGGGTATAAGCTACATTACCGCTTACTTTCACGTATTTGCTCACATCTACCGACATGTTGAGGCGGGCGTTGTAACGCTTGTAGTAAAAGTCCTGCGGCACATATTTATTCTGGAGCATATTGCCCTGGTCGAGGTAACCCAGCGATAACAGGTAACTACTGGTTTTACCGCCGCCGTTTAAACTTAAATTGTGACTTTGCTGCGGCGTGTATTTGCGGATCATTTCGGTGAGCATGGCGGGTTCGGAGCCACGGTTGTGCCACGACTGTATATCGCCCGGCGTATACTGCGGCGTTTTGCCGGAGTTCACGAGGGCTTCATTTTTCAGGGTCATGTACTGCCATGCTTCCATCTGCCGCGGCAGTGTGGTGGGCATTTGCCAGCCATACATACCGTTGTAGCTAACTGAAGGATGTTCGTCTTTCTTACCTTTCTTCGTGGTAATATAGATCACTCCGTTGGCGGCCTGCGAACCGTAAATGGCGGCCGATGCCGCATCTTTCAGTACAGAAATGGTTTCCACATCGTAGGGGTTCAGGTTCTGCAAACCATTGCCTCCTGCCTGCACACCATCAATGATGACCAGCGGAGCATTGCCGGTTAGGCTACCTACCCCGCGGATGTTCATGGTCATAGGTGCGCCGGGTTCCGCAGTGTTCTGCTGCATGATGAGGTTGGGCGCCTGTCCCTGCAAAGCCTGGAACATATTCACGGCCGGCCTGCTGGTGATGTCTTTTGAATTAATGGTGCTGATGGCGGCGGTTACCTGTGTTTTCTTCTGCTGGCCATAAGCCGTTACCACGATTTCTCCCAGGTCTTTGGAATCTACATTCAGCATGGCAATGATGCTGGTTCTTCCGCTGATGGCTATTTCGGAAGTTACATATCCTACGGAAGAAAATATCAGGGTGCCGTTAGCGGCGCTGGCAGGGATCTTCAGCGTGTAGTTGCCTTCCGAATTAGTAACAGTTCCCACACTCATTCCCTTTACGCGAACGTTGGCGCCGGGAATGGTTTCTCCTTTGTTATCCACTACGCGACCGGTAATAGTAATATCCTGCTGCTGATCATTATCAGCAGTAAGATTACTACGCTTCAGGATAATTTTATTAGCGATGAATTCATAGTTGATTTCCAGCGGCAACAGGATCATCTGCAGTACATCATCCAGTTTGTTATCCTTTACGTTCAGGGATATTTTTTGTGCTGCTTTAATATCATCGTTGGAATACACAAAAACCAGGGAGGTTTGTGCTTCAATCTTTTCCAGTACCAGTGCGAGACTGGCATTGTCAACCTGCAGGCTGATCAGCTGATTCATAGCGGGAGGTCTTTCCCGTTCCTTTACCGGCTGATGTTGCACCTGGCGGCGTAGCCCTGCCGCATAGGCTACCTGCGCATGCAGATCCAGCACGCTCAGCAGCGATAAGCAGATTATCAGCGACAGGAAAGGCGGACGAAAAGAAGGCTTGTATAATACCTTTCTCATAACGTAGTGGTGATTAAAAATGAATAAATATTGGTGTTGGCTTGATGTGATTATTCTCCTATAACTAATGTTGAATCGGTGATACGGTAGTGGAACGCTTTCGATTTACTGAGGTAGTACATAATATCTTCCAGGGAGTTATTATGGAAAGCCCCGGTTAACCGGTACTGTTTTGGTGCGTTGGCTTCAAACTCTACCCGCTTGTTGAAATTGCGTTGCAGGCTGGCGCCGATTTCTTCCAGGGTGGCATTTCTGAAAATAAGCCGTCCTTCTGTCCAGGCTTTATCTTCCGACCCGATGGTATTGCCTTTGATCAGGGTGCCGCTGCTGGCGGTATAGGTTACCTTTACATCAGGTGTTACCAGGATGGTATCACTAATCTTTTTGGTTCCTTCATAGCGTGGAATGAAGGCTACTTTTCCTGTTACCACGGCGGTTTGCACCGGTTCATTTTCATAGGCCCGGATATTAAAAGAGGTACCCAGTACTTTAATAGTCCCTTTTTTCAGGTGTACAATAAAAGGACGTTTGGCGTTGGTGGCTACATCAAAAAAGGCCTCTCCTTCCAGGAAGATCTCGCGGTTGTCGCCGCGGAATTTTTCCGGGTAAGTGATCACGCTTTCTGCATTCAGCCAGATCTTACTGCCGTCGGCCAGTTCAATAAACGACCGGGTAGCCTTGCCGTTGCTGCGTTTCACCCATTGTTCCCGTCCGGCATCCGGTATCTTACGTGTAGCGTTAAAAAACCAGAGGACGCCGACCGGTAACAATATGGTGGCAGCAACAGCAGCTACCCATTTCCATCTCCCGGATCTCTTAGGCTCCATCGGATGGATGTTAGTCGTTTGTTGTTTTATTTTAGACATCGTTCGCTGCAGGGCCTGTTCCGTGTTTTCGGCCGACAGGTGCCGCGGATCTTCAAAATAGTGGTGGAGGTGATGATATTTTTCTTTCAATACCGGGTACTGTTCCAGCAGGGCATCCAGCTCCGCCAGTTCCGCAGGCGTTGCAGCTCCCGCCAGTTTACGGGTAACCAGTAAGACGAAATGTTCTTCGTTTATCATAAAATGGAATCGTGTTCAGGTATAAGGACAGGTGGCGGAGGGAAAACTACTTACAAGCGCGGAAAAAATATTTTCCGCGGAGGTTGTCTTACTCAGGATTACACTGATTATACTGATTTTCTGGATTTTGTTTCTTTGGATTTTTTTGATTTTAACAGAATTAGTGGGTGAGATATAATCGAAGCTATCCGCTTATATCTCCCCTAATCATTAATAAAATCCAAAGAAAAAAAATCCAGAAAATCAGTATAATCAGTGTAATCCTGCTCCAAGACAATTTCCCTCGCCGAAGGCGAGCAGGGCAGACATAGCGAGCAGCATGATCAGCGGTGGCAGCATTTCCTTCGTTTTGCCGATGGCGCCCAGCCCTTCGTTCAGGCGGCGCATGGCGCGGAAAAGCTGCGTTTCCACCGTGCGGGGAGAGATATTGAGGATTTCAGCAACCTCCTTGTATTTGAAGCCGTCTTCTTTGATCAGCTGGAAAATGCGACGGCATTGGGCCGGCAGCGAGGACACGATCTGGTCCATTTTAAAACGCATCTCCTTCCATTCCAGGTCGCGTTCCAGGTCGATGCTGTTACGCAGATCGGCCGTATCGGAACCGGAAAGCGGTACAATGCGCAGGTGGGAATACTGCTCCAGGTAATTGAGCGAATGATTTTTTACGGCCACAAAAAGATATACTTCCAGGTTAGATACCTGCTCTATTTCCTTACGGCGGTTCCAGAGTTTAACAAAAACATCAGACACTATTTCCTCCGCCGCTTCCTTTACATGCACATACCGGATACAGAAATGCAATAAACGGTCGTACAGATGACGGAACAAACGGGCAAATGCCTGTTCATCATCATAACGCGCTATCTGCACCTGCCATTCACTAATCTCAGCCATCTTCATGTGTATGCTAAAACGTTTTTGCTTAGTGGACAAAAAAAACGAGAATCAGCGGTTCTCCTTGTTGTTCTGGTTGTTATCGTGATAACTTTTGGTTGACATAACAATGTTATAAAAAAAGATCAATATAAACAATTATCCATTTTAAATGATAATATATCTGCATATATCTATCAGTCACGTTGCCCTGTCTCTCCGGATCTTACCTCCATCCTTCCTTAGTCAAAGGATAAAAATCATTATAATCAGCGTAATCAGGCAGAAAGACAAAATCCGCTGCATTAAACCCACCCCTCCTTCACCGCCTTTACCACCAGTTCAGCAGCCGATTTGATTCCCGTTTTCTTCAGCATGTTTTTACGGTGCTTGTCCACCGTAAGCTTACTGATATTTAGATGGATAGCAATCTCCCGGCTGGGCATACTGGCCAGCACCAAACGAAGGATCTCTTTTTCCCTTTTGGTCAACACTTCCCGGCTGGGTGTGAGCGTTTTCCGGATTTCCACATTGGTAAAAGATGGTTCTCCCTCCAGCCCTACAAAAGATAACACCGGGTGACCGGCGGGTTTCAGGTGGGTAATATCCGTATGCACGCATAAACTGCGTAATACGGCGCCGGTTTCATCGTGCTGTATGCAGGTGGACTGCTGCAGCAACCGCACATATTCGCCGCTGGCTTTCCGCACGCGCAGATCGTAACGGACTTTATACTTCAATACTTTTTCGGGTGGCAGCCGGGAAAAGAAATCCACCGCCGCCTGCTCAAACTCCAGGAAACTGGCCACATCTTCCGGGTGAATACGTGACATCATCTCGGTAATCGTACATTCATCCGCGTTATAACCCAGCACGTCGTATACACCCGGATGCATGAAGTCGAGTTCTCCCCTTACCGCATTAAATATAAAGTAGTAGCACGCTCCCACCTGGAAAAAACTAAGCACTTTCTTATGGACTTCCATCTCCAGCGCCAGATCCGGCGGATCATTGCGCTCAGCCAGTATATTCCAGACCTTCCTGGTTTCTTCATATATGCGAATCGTCATGGTACTAGGGAGATATTACAATGAAAACCGTAAGCAAACCTGCTAAAAAGGGCTATCGACGGGCATTCCGGCAACGTCAACTAGCTCAGCAGATTAAAAGATACAAAAACAATTGTGATACTTATGCATATTAATGCCACCAGGAAGGTATAATCAGCTACCTGTTCCAACCGCTCACTGGTCCTCCCTTCGTTGCTTTTCAACGATAAAAAAGACAACAGGCAACTCGCCATCAGCAGGATGGCCGCTATCCCGGTGCAGTCATCTATAATGGTGGCATGATTGAAATGAGCCACTTTAATGGAAGTTAATACGATCAGGCAAAAGCCCAGCAGGTTGGTAGAGGTATTCAGTATGTGCGGCGACTTACTTTGATTTGCCATAACTCTGTATTGTATGTTATTCAGGATTAACAAAAGTCCTGTATTGCAAATGAATAAATTTTGTTGATAGTTTAGGCTCCTGATAGCATATCTTATGAAAAAAATAACACTTATAGCGCTGTGTTTGCCCGCATTCATAAATGCCCAACCCGCAAAATATGTCCTGAACGGCAAACTTACCAAACAGAACGGCCCCGCAAAAGTGTACCTGAACAAAGTAGTGAATGATGTGCTGGTAGTTGACTCGGCAGTGGTACAAAATGGTGAATTCCGTTTTGAAGGTTCCGTGGAAGGTCCCGTTCGTGCCATGCTCATCCTCGATACCAAAGGTGGCGGCATCGATTTCATGCAGCTTCCACCGGACGCGGACACCAGGATCTTTTTCCTGGAAAAAGGAACCACCAAAGTGTTGATCAGGGAACATGTAAGCAAAGCGCGCATCTCTTCCCCCATCAACGAGGAAGCTGCCAACTTTAATAAATCCATGAAATCTGTTCTGAAATCCATCCGGCAGCTTTCAAAGGAATATAACAGGGCGCCTGCCAGTAAAAAAGACGACAAAGGATTCCAGCAGCAAATGGCCCTGCAGTACCGCGTGTCCTACGAAGCACAAAAACTGCTTCAACATAAATACATTGCAGAAAATCCCAACTCCTTCTATAGCCTCATGGCACTGGAAGAACTGGCGGGCCTGGATGTAAACCCCGACCTGATAGAACCTATCTTCCTTAAACTCTCCGAAGAAATACGCAATACCACCGAAGGAAAAGCCTTTGCAGCAGAAATTGCCCGGGCCAGGAGCCTCACAGTAGGATCAGATGCACCCGACTTTGAAGTACCCGACATGAATGGGAAAATGGTAAAGCTCTCCGACTTTAAAGGCAAAACCGTATTCCTGGATTTCTGGGCCTCCTGGTGCGAACCCTGCAGACGCGAACACCGCAAGATCCAGGAAGTCTATAAACAGTTCAAGGATAAAAACTTTACCATTATCAGCGTGGCACTCGATCCGCCGGCCGACCGGAAATATTTGCTCGAAGCCATTAAAGAAGACAGCATGGTGTGGACCAACCTCGCCGATCCTAAAATAGATAAAAACCACGCTGCCAGGGTATATGGCGTGAAAGCCATCCCACAGAACTTCCTCATAGATTCTACCGGCATGATCTTCAATAAAGACCTCACCGGGGAAGCACTCTACCAGCAATTAAACAGTTTGCTGAATAAACAGAATGAGTAAAAAGCCCTACATTTGTCCTTGTCAATTATAAATATAAGTTATCGTAAATATATAATACATGGACAAACAGCCCCTTTTCTGGGCCGCTAATCTCAAATTATTACGGACACGAAAGAAGATTTCCCAACAGCACCTATCTGATTTACTTGGACTGAACCGGAACAAGATCACCGCACAGGAAAGCGGGAAAACACGCAATCCCCGGATGGACGACCTGGCGCTGATCTCCGGCTATTTTAAAATAGACCTGGACCTCATGGTGAAAACCGACCTGTCGCAGCTCCCGGAAGAACAACTCCTGGAACTGGAAGCCGGGAAAAAGGTGGACCTAACAGGCAGGCATATACGTATCCTGCCGATTACGGTCGACAACAGCAATGAGGAAAACATGGAGTTTGTTCCTGCACGCGCCCGGGCAGGCTACCGCAGCGGCTTCAGCGACCCGGCGTTTATTTCGGCACTGCCCAAATTTACCCTGCCCGGTTTGCCCAGGGGTAAAACCATCCGCATGTTTCCCATCAGCGGCGACTCCATGGAACCCATTCCTGATGGCAGCCATGTTATTGCGCAATACCTGCAGGACTGGTCCCATTTAAAAGATAATACCGCCTGCATCCTCGTGCTGAAAGGAGGCGAAGAAGAAATTGTATTTAAAGTGGTAGGCAATCACATTAAGCAAAACGGTACGTTATCACTGCATTCACTGAACCCGCAGTATGAAACCGTAACCGTAGCCCTTGAAGAGGTACTGGAAATATGGACTTTCATCGGTTATGTGAGCAAACAATTCCCGGAGTTGAATTAAATCAACCCGGCGATAACATTTTCATGCGTCCCCGTTTATTTAAATATAAACAGGCGCACAAAAAAACGATGCCGGCCGGCATCGTTTTTTTGTGCGCCTAACTTTCTGAGGAACCGTTTACTTGTAATTCTCTCGGAACGCCTGTAACGCCTGTTCTATCCTGACTTTCAGCTTTTCGCCGGGTGGCCCGTCGCCGGGTTTGGCGATGTGAAAAAGCGCCAGCGTATTGTTTTCCTTCAGCTCACGGCTGCCCTTGTCGCTCTCCGCTATGTGTACAACCGGGCCGTCAAATTCCAGCCCGATATAATAATCATAAAACACACCTTTAATGGAGCTCACCGGCGCACTAAGGCGGTAAAGGCTATAACTGGTTTCCACCGGGTAACGGAAAGTTACCGACAGGATACCATCTTCGCTCACGCGGAAAGAAGACTCGATTTTCGCACCCGCCTCCGTGAGATAAGATAACTCCGGCGGATATACGGCAGCGGCGTCGTTGAGGATTTTGGTAAATACGGCGGCGGCCTTGGCCCTGCTTCCCGGGTTGACTGCCTCCTGGGCGAAGCTATGGATACTGAAAATGGTCAGCAGGATGCCGACAAATAAGTAGCGTTGTTTCATAGGTATAATTTCGGGTTAGATAGTTTATTACAACCCTAAATATAATATTTTTAAATTATATATCTATACCCCGGACACGGGAAGAAGAAATTCACTGTTTTTGTTTACCTGTAGGGAGATACAGACCGCGGCCAGACCTGCTTCTTTTTAAGATTGTTTACAATCTTTTAAATTTCATTAACAAGTTATTTTTCCTGTTCATACTAATTTCATCCTCACATTCTGAGACCTGTGATTTAATCAGAAAATCGATTTAGCAATATAAGAATTTATCAGACCAAAATTCAAATTAGTAACAAAAAAAGGAGTTTATCAGACCAAAATTTTGTCATCGGAAGCGACGATGGTATTTGTCAAATCAAAATTAGTCAACAACAGAGAATACGTTTTACATCATTTATTCCGGGTATAATACGTCAACCAATATCATAATAACAACTGGGTAATCAGCATTCCAGTATCATTCATCAGTTTCAAATCAATTTACATGACTGTTAATTTTACACAAAACAGCCGTAACGGCGCTGTTATGTTATTAACGTTCTGCCTCACCTTCCTATGCCTGAGAGGTACCGCACAGGTAAAATCTGCCTCCACACAGATCACCGTATCAGGCACAGTAAAGGATGGTTCAGACGGCAACCCGTTGCCGGGCGTATCTGTAAGCATTTCAGACAGCAAAGCAGGCGCTATCACCAACACGGATGGTGGCTACACACTCAAAATGAATCCTGGCAGTACGCTTACCTTCAGCATGATGGGCTATCTTCCTTACTCGGTAATAGTAAAGGAAGCTAATGCGCATCTAAACGTAACTTTACCGGTAGACAAAAAAATGTTGAAAGATGTGGTAGTTATCGGGTACCAGGAAACCTCCCGTAAAACAGTTACCGCCGCCGTTACTTCCATTAATCCAAAAACATTACTGGATGTGCCCACCCCTACTTTCGACGCCTTGCTGCAGGGACGCGCACCCGGCCTGGATGTGCAGAACTATTCCGGTGAACCCGGCGTAAGGAGCAACGTGGTAATGCGTGGTAACACCGCCGTAAGCCGCAACATCAACAGCGACTTTACCAGCAATTCCGGGAAAGCCAGTTTGGCCCGCGCATTGAGCGGGCCCCTTTACGTTATCGACGGTGTACCGCAAACCACGGAAGACATTGCCGCCATCAATTACGGCTCCGGTACCAACACCGACGTAATGGCTGGTATTTCCATCAACGATATTCAAAGCATCGATATCCTGAAAGATGCCTCTGCTGCCGCGATCTACGGATCAAGAGGCGCAGGCGGTGTCATCATCATCAAAACAAAAAGAGGGATCTCCGGTAAACCCAAAATTGATTTCGCTACCTATCATGGTTTCACTGAAATGCCCCAACTGGATAAAGTGCTGATAGGCGCGGAAGAACGCCGGGCTAAAATGGACCTGATCAACCATTACGGCGACTGGGGCACCCTGAGAAATATCCCGCAGGTGCTGACCGACAGCCTGAATCCGGCCTTCAATAACGCCAACGATTACCAGGGTGGTATGTATCAAACCGGCCGGGTCGACAACTACGACCTTTCCATTTCCGGTGGTAATAACCTGATCAACTACCGCTACGGCCTCAACTACTACAGCGAAGATGGTATCATCCGGAAATCAGGCTTAAAGCGTTACAGCTTCAGCAGCAGCACCGGCTTGAACCTCTCTCCCAATGTACAGATCAATACACAGATCCGTTACTCGAAAATAGACCGCCCAAGATCCATCAATGATCTCTCCGGCGGCTACGGTCCTTTCAACGGCGGGTACTATGCATCCAACGCATTGCCTACCTCCCTGCTGTATATGAGCAATGCCAACAAAGACTTCATTTTCGGTAATACCACCAGCGGCACAGATCAGAACAGTAATGATAACCTGTCTATCAGCCCGATCATCGAATGGAAGATCTCCAGCAAATTTAACTTCACCACGGTGATCTCCTTTACACAAACCAACAGCCGGATGGACTCTTATACCCCCGGTGCTGTAAGAAGAGACGGAACCGGTAAGGCCACCAGCTTTGTTGATAAATCGAACAACTACTTAATGAGCAATACGCTCCAGTACACCACCACGCTGAATACCAATCACTCGTTCAACTTCCTGGCGGGTCAGAATACAGAGTACTGGGAATACCGGGCTACACAGTCCAGTGCGATCGGTATACCGAATGACCAGATCCGTACCGTTACCGTGCTCAATAAAAACCTGGCCGATACCCGCTCCGATCTGTTACAGAGCGGTATCCAGTCGCTTTTCTTCAGAGCCAACTACGGCTATAAAGAACGCTACCTGTTATCTGCAGTAATCACCGCAGATGCCTCCTCCCGTTTTGGTAAAAATAACCGCTGGGGTTATTTCCCTTCCGTATCTGGTGGCTGGGTAATCAGCGACGAACCGGCACTAAAATCTGCCAGCAGCTGGCTAAGCCTGTTGAAATTACGCGCCAGTTACGGCGTTGCCGGCCGTCAACCGGATGGTGGCGACAACTACCTCTCTTATAATACTTACCGTATCGGTGCAGGTGATTTCCCCGGCAGTACCAATCCTGCTACAGGAAACAACTATGGCTTTGCCTATAACGGTATTCCGGCCGTGTCGCTCGACTTCGACAAAGGTCTTACCAACAATAACCTGAGCTGGGAAAAGAGTACACAAAGTAACCTGGGTTTGGATGTAACCTTATATAACGGCAGGTTTAATGTTGTTGCAGATGCTTACATTAAAAATACCAACGGCGGTATATTTAACCTGAATGTACCTGTAACCACCGGTTACTCCATCCTCACTGCCAACGCCATCGGCATACGCAACACCGGTGTGGAAGTACAGTTCATTGCCAATATCCTGAAGCCATCTTCAAAATTCCAGTGGCAGGCGTTGTTAAACCTCGCGCATAACGACAACCTGATTACCTCCCTGCCGAACGGCGGCCGTGATATTTATCTCGATAAATACCTGCTCCGCCAGGGACAACCACTGAACTCTTACAATGTATTTAACAAAACAGGCATCTACTTTACCGATGCAGATGTACCGGTAAATAAAGCCAGCGGATTACCGCTCAGTTTCTACGGTTATCCATTCAGAGGTGGCGACCCGATCTGGCAGGACTCCAACGGCGACGGTATCCTCGATAACACCGATTACATCCCGGCTGGTAACCCCAACCCTAAAGTAACCGGCGGTTTTGGTAATACCTTCAGCTACAAGAATTTCACGCTGTATGTGTTCTGTACTTTCACGGCGGGCCGTAAAGTATTCAACGACTACCTCGCCGGAAAGCTTTCCCAGCTGGTACCTACGGATGATGGCGATCCCGATCCCTATCACTCCCTGTCCACCCATTCCATGCCCGACCTGAGCAACATCAACTACTGGAGAAATCCGGGCGATAAGGCGGACTATCCAAGTCTCAGTTCCGTAAACGGTACCCACTACAAATACGCCATGGTAAGTTCTGCCTGGATCGAAAGCGGCGCCTACTTCCGTGTGAAAAACGTATCCCTCTCCTACTCTTTCAAGCAGGAAGTACTGGATAAAATTCACTTCAGACGTTTAAGGATCTATGCGCTGGCCGACAACCTTTATATCTTCAAACAATCTAAAAATATCCCTGACCCTGAGCAGGTGGATGCCTTTGGAGTATATAGCGGCAGTGGTTATCCCATTCCCAGAAAGTTCACCCTGGGACTGGATCTTAGCCTTTAACCATAAAAAAGAAAATCATGAAAAAACAACGCTTATATATCGCTTATGCAGCTGCTGTTATTTCTGCAGCTTCCCTGGTGTCGTCCTGCTCCAAAATACTGGACCTGGAACCGCATAACTCCACTTTTACCAGCGCTTATTTTTCTACGGAAACAGATGCCAAAACATCGCTCGCCGGAGCTTATGCCATCCTGCGTAATATCCTGATCCGTGATAATTCCTGGCATAAATACGGGGACATTGTATCCGGCGAACTGAGTATCGACGGCGGCCGGGATAACGGCAACTACAATATTTCGAATGGTCAGTTTGTTGGCCTGAACGTGGGTGGTAATAACTGGAACTGGCAGCAGTACTACCAGCTGCTCCAACAGGTAAACCTGATCATCAATAAAGTACCGGGTATCGACGACAGCAAATTCACAGATATCAATAACAAACGGCACGTGATCGGCGAAGCTTACTTCCTCCGCGCCTTTACCTACTTCTATATGAGCAGGATCTGGGGAGATGTGCCGTTGAAACTGGAACCTGACCTGGATGTGTCTACCGCGAAGAATATCCCGAGAAGCCCGGCCGACAGCGTTTGGAAACAATGCCTGGCCGACCTGGAAGTGGCTAAACAAAACCTGGATTTTGGTTATGAAGATGAATCTGAACGGGCGGTAAGAGCCAATAAAGGCGCTGCATTTGCCCTGCAGGCACATATCCTGGCATGGAAAGGCGATTACGCCGGCTGTGAAGCAGCAGCGAATGAAGTAATCACCAACGGTGGTTATGCGCTGATCGATTCTGCCAATTACATGAAAGTATTTATCGGTAAAACACAGGAAGGTATTTTTGAGATCAATATCAACGACGGACAGTCAGAAGGAATTTCCCTGGCCACCAATGGCGGTGCAGGCGTTACGCTGATGATGCCGTTTATCGACGGAAAAGGATATATCGAATGGCCGGTGAATGAAAACTACCTGTCAATTTATGATGCCGATAAAGATATCCGTTTCAAAGACTTCTTCTACGGACTTGGCGGGAACCAGGGACAGATCATCAAGTTTTCCAATATTGCTTATGCGGATGGTTCTACCAAAAAAGATCCCCGCATGACCAACAACCTCACCATCTTCCGGCTGGCGGATATCCTGCTGCTGAGGGCTGAGGCGCTGAGTAAACTGGGTAAGGATGGCGATGCACTGCCCCTGCTTAACAGGGTACGCGAACGTGCAGGACTGGACGATTATGCCGGCGCTGGTGAAGACCTCGCCACTACCATCCTCGAAGAACGCCTCCGGGAACTCTTCTACGAAGGCCACGCTTATTACGACCTGGTGCGTAATAAAAAACTGACTACCTACAATGAGCATTTCCCAGGCGATCAGTTTGAAAACGGCGGCTGGTTATGGCCCATTGATCCAACAATGTTTAAAGACGATTTCACCCTTACACAAACTCCTTACTGGAGAGGTAAACTCTAACCCATTAAAATCAGCTGTATGAAACATAAAATATATATCTCTTTCATCGCTTTGATGGCCCTGGTTTTATTTTCCTGTAAGAAGGATTACACGATCGGCGGCAGTTTGCATGATCCGCATGTAAACATGACTACTTATGATTACCTGAAAACAAATCCGCTTTTTGATACCGTTGTGTTGATGATCGATAAAACAGGTTTGAAGGAAGAAGTAAATGCTACCGGAACCTTCTTTGCCATCACTGACTATGATATCACCAACTACCTGGATTTACGGCAGGAAATGGAACGCACGCAGAGAACAGATCCTAACTATATCTTTACTTTCGACTCCCTGGATTTTGGAGCAATGAGAGATTCTTTACGGGCTTATCTTTTCAAAGACCTGATTCCTTTAGACAAAGCTACCAAAACAGGAAAGCTGTACAGGGCAAACGACGGGGAACTGCGTCTGGTACAGGGCATTCCCAGCGGGGATTATACCGACGGAAGCGTATTCACGCAATACCCGGTATACCTCTACCTGACCAAGCTGATTGCAAAACCCGGCCATCCTGTTCCCGTAACAGATGCCGACCTGGCTAATACCATACCAGAGCAATACCTGCAAGCACGCTGTCAGACTACCGGTATACTTACTACGAACGGAATACTGCATGTGTTGAATAACAAACACACATTTACCTATTTCGCGGATACGTTTAACTGAGTTTTCACCCTTACGCAATGATCATGAAAAGAAATATAAAAATATTCGGCGCCCTGGTGATGGCTGTTTCGGCAGCTATGTACGGTTGCTCAAAAGTGGAAAACGGTTTTCTCAGCAACCAGATACGCTACATCGATAATCCGATTAAAATAAAACGCGGCCAGGTACAATCCACCAACCCCGTGAGCAACGATGGTTCCAGCGCACCGGTAGTGTACAAGCTCCTGGATATCCGCGATGCGGTGAAACACACCCATGCCGACTCCGTGTTCACTAATTATGAGCGCTATGAGTGGATCGGGAAATTTGATCCGGAAAAAGATACCACGGTAGAATTGCTGAATAAAAAAAGACAAAAAGTAAACACCCCCTGCTTTGAATTCAACGAGCATACCGGCGCCTTTACTTTTTACGGCACTTCCATCAAAGTACCACTGGGCACCTACGAATTTGATATAGAGGCCTCCAATCAGAACGGCAGCAAACAGTATAAAAACATTGCCACCTTCACGCTGATAGACGAGCCGCCTTATCATGTGGGCGACGGCGGCGCTGCCTGGTTTAAAGACGGTACCACTACCAGTGGCGACCTGGGCGTGCCCACCGTTACCATCCGGAAGATCTCCGATGAAGGCACCAATATTATCCTGAAGATCGCTGACCAGAACGGCCGCTACTTTAACCCGGCCAAGGGAGAGATCATCCGCAGGGGCGACCGTAGTGATTTCCAGACCTATGCACAGTTTCATCCGCTGGAGAAAACAGATACGAGCATGGTCTGCAACTTTGAAACCACGCCGTTTCCCTTATTACAAAGTGTGTACGGATACCTGATCTATTATCGTATCCCAAGCCAGTTTGTAACCGTGGATCCAGGGTATGCACCTACCAACGAAAAAATCTATAACGTGAACCCCCGGTTCCAGTTCCAGATTTTCCAGGAAGGAACCTACGAGGTGGTTGTTAAGATCAAACACGTGAATAGAATTATTTAACAACGATAAGACGATGAATGAAGTAAGAAAGCCTTTCCGGTAATTCGGGAAGGCTTTTTTATGTGAGGAAAGAATATTCCCCTGCCAGTTTCCAGGGGCCTTTTAAATACCGCCACACCTGCATGCCCGTAGCGGTTACTTCAAAGGGCCGGAAGCTGGCCGCCAATTGTTCATGCGCCTGCTGCGCTTTAAAAGCCGTTACCTGGTTCATGATAGTGATATGCGGCCGTAATGGCTGCCGGTCGCGCGGAATCAGCCAGGGTTCCCATTGCATTTGCAGGGCTTCATGCAATGCCTGTAGTTCTGTGGACATGAGCGTATAGGCAATACCGTTGGTATACCGTTTCAGTTCACTTACCTGCAATAAAAAAGACGGCCGCGCAACCATCGCCGCAAGGGAAGTAATGATTTGTGGTTCATCCGCCGGCAGGCGGTAAAATAAAGTAAGATGTGCGTGCACCTCGTTGGCATGAGCAGGATAATACTGCCGGCGCATCTGGTTAAAGAATGCGGCGGCGTTCCGTTCAAGTTGCAAAGTAACGATGTAAGATGCCATGTCAGCTGCGAAGATAATAAGGCGCCGCCGGTTTACAGCCAAGATATCAGCATAAAAAAAGACCGCCTCATTAAGAGACGGCCTTTCTTTTGTCTTCATCATTGTTACCGGTTCACCAAAACCAGTAAACTTCTTAGCGCCTAATTACTGTACGCCCCAGCTTTTGTTAGGCTTCGGGCCCATGAACAGCTCCAGCGTTCCGCCATCAGTTAACTGCTGATGTGTAAACGTAGGTTTGTTCAAAGGTTTGCCGTTGAACTTTGCCTGTTGAATATATTTATTTACCACGGAGCTGTTGTGCGCCACTACGGTAAACTGTTTCTTGTTGGGCAATGCGATGCTTATATTTTCAAACACGGGGCTGCCAATGGTATATTCCGGGATACCGGGTGTTACCGGGTAAAAGCCCATGGAGGAAAATACGACGAAGGCCGACATTCCGCCGCCGTCTTCATCACCGGGAATACCAAAGATGTTATCCTTAAACCAGGTATCGAGCAGGAAACGGATACGCTGCTGCGTTTTCCAAGGAGCGCCGGTGTAGTTGTACAGGTACGGAATATGAAAGCTTGGTTCATTACCCATGGAGTATTGTCCTACAAGACCGGTGGCATCCGGGAACTTACTCCAGAAAGCGTAACGCGACATATCCAGCGGTTCACGGAACAACTGATCCAGTCTTTTTTCAAACGCATCTTTCCCACCCATCAGGCTGATGAGGCCGGGGATATCCTGTTGTACCTGCCAGAGGTAGGTCCAGCCGTTATTTTCGTCGTAGAAATCGCGACCACCAATACCGCCGTCATACTTTACGTTGATATCGATCCATTCCCCGTTACCATCTTTCGGCAGGAAAAATTGTTTATCGGCGTTCCATAGATTTTTATAATTCTTCGCTCTTGGTGCAAACAAACGCTGGTCATCTTTCTTATTCAAATCACCAGCCAGCTCGGACAATGCCCAGTCGTCGTAGCTGCCGCCTAAGGTAACGGCTACTGCCTGTCTTTTTTCAAAAGGATGCACCGCTGGCTCGGTTTCTTTTTCGCCGATGCGCAATGCAGGGAAATAACCTTTGTTGTGATACACGTCGTCGAGCGCTGTTTTAGGACCATTGCGCCACGGAAGCATAGTAGCGTCCGTCGCATTTTTCCGCATGCCCTCATAGGCTTTCCCAATATCAAAATTTTTCAACCCTTTCCGGTGTGCGTCCAGCATTACTACGGAAGAATGGAACCCGTTCATGCAGGCGTGATCGCCAAACAACACGGGGAAGGTAGGCAGCCAGCCACTTTGCTCGTACATGTGTACAAACGATTGCAGCATGTCTTCTTCCTTTGCAGGATCCAGGATCATTCTCAGCGGATGCAGTGCCAGGTAGGTGTCCCAGGTCCAGTCATCTACATAAAAAGGACGGTTGTCTTTGTGGATCTGTTTATCATAACCACTGTAATACTGCCCGTCTTCTGTAATATCCACTGCTCTTTCATAGCAACGGTATAAGGCCGTATAAAAAGAACGTTGTTGCGCCAGCGTACCACCTTTTACCTTCACCTGGTTCATGACATCTGCCCAGGCTTTTTTTCCACTGGCGGCTACGGCGTCAAAATCTTTCTTACTGATTTCTTCTTCATAACTTTTCTTTGCCTGTTCTGCGCTGATGTAACTGATAGCGTATTTGAAAGTAACTTCCTTTATAGCGGCAGGGAAACTGATAAATGCTTTGATTCCTTTACCAGCAATATTTTTATTGTTGCTCAACTGTCCCTGTTCCGCTACACCGGGTGTACCGGCTTCACTGAAAACACCGTACAGGTATACTTTTACATAGCCGTTATAAGTTTCCATGCCGGTCATTACCTTATTGGGCAGGAAGGTGTAAGCAGCCTCCCCATCGTTATAGGTACCAAACAACAGCGATTTTTCTTTACCGGCAGGAAAACGGAAACGGTAGTAGCCTGCTTTTTTACCGGCAGTAAATTCCACGTTTACTTCTTCATCCAGCAGCCAGGTAGAATAGTACCAGGGCCGGTTGGTTTCCAGGTTATGGTCGTAAGCCATCCGGGTTTGCCAGTCATTTTCCGACAGCTTGCCAGTGGCGGGTTTCAAGGAAAACACCTGCCCGAGCCGGTGTGATACCACGTTCAATGGAAAGTCGGAGATCTGGTCATCCATAAAGTCTTTCCGCTGCGGTGTAAACCGGATCAGCTGGTTCGGCAACTGCACGGTGGGCCGGGTAGGCTCCAGCAGCTGACCTACGTTTCCTATGGTTGGGTCAATCAGGTCGATGGATGGCTTTACGCCGGGGATAGTATCATACACCGCTGCATGCGCGCGGCCGGATAAGCATACAAAAGGTGTCAGCAACAGAAGGCTGTACAGCTTCCAGTTTGTTTTTTTCATTCACTAAAATTTATGCGCTGGGAGAATTCCTCATTGGCTACAGAACGAATTAACAAAATAGTTTAATCATGCACAAGGCATGATTAAACTATTTATAGGCCAAATCAAAAAGTGTTTAGTATGTCGGGTTTTGTGTCCATCCCGGGCTCAGGTTCAGATCTCTGAACGGGATCGGAGCAATATACTTAGGACCCGGGTTGGCAACCGCAGCAGGATTCAACGGGAGATCCTTGAACTCATTCGGATCGCGGCGCGCAATTACTTTTGGCAGCAACTGCAAGCGAACGATATCGAACCAGCGTTGTCCGAATTCCCCGGCAAATTCATATTTGCGTTCATTGACTACTGAATCACGGAAAGCCACTGCCGTTAAACCTTTTACGATGTTGGGCAAACCGGCGCGCCGTCTCACCCTGTTCAGCGCTTCATAGGCTTCATCAGAAACGGTGTTGGCAGCCATGGCAGAAGCTTCCGCGTAGGTGAGCAATGTTTCTGCAAAGCGAACGATATCAGTGGTTTTATTGGTACTGGCGTTAAAGCTCACCACCTGTGTAGGCGTTTCAACGATACCATCACCTGCGCCATAACGGAATTTGTTATAGTAAGGATGGTGGGTAGCCGTTCTCGGATCATCCCATTTTACTACACCGATTTTATTGCTTTTGATTTGTGTGTGGAATGTTTGATCGGTACGTTTACAAACCGGTGCATCCTTAAAGTAGTTGATTTCAGGAAAGAAATCATCCCATCCACCTTCATCATCAGGAATACAGGTAGCGCCAAAGGAACGGTTAGGCAACTGGCCGCCTACATTGTATTGCAGTCCGAATACCGATTCAATATTATTATTGGTTTTGAATACATCGAGGTAGTCGGGCATCAGGTCGTATTTCCCGGCGTCCATTACGGCTTTCGCCTCCGTGGCAGCCAGCGCGTAATTGGAATTTTGGTTAACAGGCCAGCCTGCCATAGTGAGGTATACGTTTGCCAGCACGGCTCTTGCCGACAATGCGCCGGGTCTGCCTACGTCTGCGCCGGTCCATTTATCGGGCAGCATGTCAGCCGCCTTTTTCAGATCGGCGATGATCAGTTCGTATACTTTTGCAGGTTCTTCCCTGGCCGGTGTTACAGTAATATCTGCCGGACCGGTAACAATAGGCAATGCACCAAATGTTCTTACGAGGTAGAAATAACACAGTCCCCGGAGGAAGTATGCCTGTCCGCCGGCATACGTGCGTTGCTGAATCGCTTCATTGGTGGTGGCGGTTACTTTTTCAAAATTGGCAATCACGTTGTTTGCCTGATAAATGGTATTCCACGGGCCTTCCCACTCGGCTCTCATACTGGAGTTGGTGGTGGTACCCTGGAGCCGGTCAAATTCCCGCGAGTCTGCTTTGTTGGAAGCAGGGTGCGTGGTTAAATCATCGGAGCCGAAGTAACTGGTCATTTTACTGGTGAAACCCCATGCACCATCTACGGCGAGCGCCCTGAAAGCAGAGGTTACAGCGCCATCCAGTTCATTTTGTGTATTGAAATAATTGCCGGGAGTGAGTGTTGCTCTTGGATCTTCCGTCAGCTTCACGCAGGATGATGCACCGATCATTGCTGCCATCGCTAAAGGGAGGAAATATTTTTTGTTCATAATAGTAATTTTTTAGAAAAACAGAATCCTTACTTATACGCTATGTCAATTATAAACCAAGTCTTACACCAATCGTATAGGTTTTGGGGTTAGGTATCGTACCTGTTTCCAAACCTTGTGTAATGGCATTGGTGGCGTTGGTTACTTCCGGATCGTAGCCAGGGTAGTTGGTGATGGTCCAGATATTCTGGGCGCTGATATAAACATCCAGGCTGCGTGCATGTATCCTGTTCAACAGTGATGCTGGAATGGTATAAGTGAGGGAAATATTTTTCAGTTTGATATAGCTGGCATCGTATACATAACGGCTGCTTTTAATTTCGTTCTGGTTACCATAGACGGGAACGTCTGTCTGTTTTTCAGGCGTCCACATATCGAGGAGTTGCGCGTTGGTGGCATCGCGTGCATCTCCCAGTCCGCCCATTGTATAGGCCTGGGTAAAGGAATACATCTGGTTGCCGTGCGTGCCCTGGAACATAACGTTCAGGCTCCAGTTCTTGTAAGAGAAATCATTGATGAAACCGAAGTAATATTTAGGCATACCATTACCAATCGTAGTAAGATCGCCGCCGGAAAGTTTATGATCGCCATCGAGGTCAGCATATTTTGTATCTCCGGGCTTCTTGCCGTATGTAGCGGCTTCTGTCTTTTCTTCATTTTTCCAGGTGCCCAGGTATTTATAACCATAGAAGGTACCCAGCGGTTCCCCTACTTTGATGATGGATACGCCTTGTTGTGCAGAGCCGATACCATTTACAATGATATTGTCCTGACCTCCCAGATCCAATACTTCGTTCCTGTTGAAGGAGATATTGAAGTTGCTGGTCCACTTGAAGTCTTTTCCAACAACCGGCATACCGCCTACGCTGAATTCCAGGCCGGTATTCCTTACGCTGCCGATATTACGCTGAAAGCTTCCGCCGCCATAGTAAAAAGGGTTATCGGTGGCATACAGCAGGTCGGATACTTTTTTATTATATGCATCCGCGGTGAAGGTTAAGCGGCCACGCCAGAATTCCATGTCCAATCCTACATCATAGGTAGCGTTCTTTTCCCACTGAAGCGTAGTGGCTACCGGTGTTCCCAGCGGGGTATTTACGCTTGAAGTAGTACCATCGAAGTAGTAAGGCAGGGCCGTACCGATCTGGGCAATGGTAGAATAGGCAGGTACTGCCTGGTTACCCGTTTGCCCGTAGCTGGCGCGGAGTTTCAATCCGGTTATCACTTTGGACTCTGCCATAAATCCTTCTTTGTCTACAGCCCATCCCAATGCAACTGCGGGGAAAGTGGAGTACTTCTCTACCAGGTGGGACGATCCATCTGTACGAACAGAAACGGTTAACAAGTATTTATCTTTAAAGGCATAGTTTACCCTTCCCATATAAGAGATGAGCGCATCTGCCCAGTAACCGCTGCTGGTCGACTGGGTTTTACCTAATCCCAGGTTCCAGTAGCCGAGGCTGTAGGTAGATAATTTATTAGCCTGCGCAATGGTGTTTGTATTGGTTTTGGAAGCCTGTTCCACGAGCGCGGTGACCGTGAGGGAATGATTCCCGAAGCGGTTGTTATAGGTCAGGAAATTGGAGTTCTGCCAGCTCCTGTACCGGCTATTCTCCATTTTCGCATAGTCGTTACCGTTAAACGCTTCGTTTGTTCCCGGAGGAAAAACGGATTGCGTTTGCTGGTTCTGCAGCTCATAGCTGTTATTGGAAGTAAAGGTAAGGTGATCGATGATACGATAGGTGAAAACGCCGGTAGCAGTCAGGTTAGACGTTTTTCCATCCACCGAACGGCTCATGATATTTTGTACCGGGTTTTTAGCGAGGGATGCGAAATTAGACTGGCTGAGATAATCACCAGCCGCATTTCTTACCGGGCTGGTAGGATCCCACATACTGGACTGCGAGAACGGATCAACGATATCACCGGAGAAATCCGTGTTGTGTGATTCCGGCAACAAACCTGTAATATTTACTTTCAGGTCCATTTTGCTGTTCAGCTTCACATCCACATTCGCGCGCAGCGTATTTCTTTTATAGCCGGAGTTGATCAGCAAACCTGGCTGATCCAGGTGGTTGTAAGAGAAATAATACTTTACATTTTCAGAACCACCGGACACGCCTACCTGGTAGTTTTGTGTCAATGGCTTGCGGGTCAGTTCATCCTGCCAGTCGGTGCCACCGGGATTTTTCTGCAGTTCTGCGAGTTGCGCATCGGTAAACGGATGGCCCGTTCCGGCAACATCGCCTTTTTTATTTACCTGCTGCGCAAATTCGTAGGCGTTCATCAGGTTTAGTTTCTTTGGCAAAGAAGCTTTGCTTATCCAGGCGCTTGCATCCACGCGGGGTTTTCCTGATTTACCGGTTTTGGTAGTTACCATTACCACGCCGTTAGATCCGCGGGAACCGTAGATGGCGGTAGCGGAAGCATCCTTCAGGATTTCCATGCTTTCAATATCGCCGGGAGCGATGGACTCCAGGTTGCCGCCAATGTAACCATCAATGACGTATAACGGGTCGTTACTGCCGGTGATGGAACTGGCCCCGCGGATCCTTACACTGATGCCTTTACCCGGCTGACCACTGTTGCTTTGCACCGTTACGCCGGAAGTAGTTCCCTGTAAAGCCTGTTCTACTCTTACTAAAGGACGTTTGGCAATTTCCACGGCTTTCACCGAACTGGTAGCGCCGGTTACGTCGCTTTTCTTCTGTGTGCCATACCCGACTACTATGATATCATTGAGGGATCTGGCATCCGTTTTTAAAGTGACGGACAAGTCGCCGCCGGTTACCGTCACCTCCTGTGAAAGGTAGCCGATATAGGAAATCACCAGTACCGGGGAAGCGGTTTCGCCGGTAGCAATCTGGAATTCGCCCTGTGCATTGGTGGGGCTTGAGATGTTGGTACCTTTTACTCTAACGGTTGCTCCGGGTAGTGGTTGGCCGGTTTCATCCAGCACTTTACCCTTTGTCAACTGCTTTTGTGCATAGGCCTGCAGCAGGCCCGATGCGAGGAGCATCAGCAATAGTAATCTTTTCATAACGCGAACGATATTTCGATTGATAAGAGAATAATGAATGCAAGTAAGCGCCGGCGGCCTAACAGCAGCGCTAATAATGAACTAACAGCCGTATTAATGCTGTATTTTTTTTAATTTTCTTTTTAAGAAGAAGCTATTAATCCCTTTCAAAGGATTTGAACAACTCCGGCGGCAACGCTGGTTGCTGGCGGCGATCAAAAATATAATTCCCCATTACCAGGTAATCCATTTCTGTTCGCATAAAAGCCAGCCACGCATCTTCCGGCGTGTTTACTACCGGCTCTCCCCTTATATTAAAAGAGGTATTGATCAACACACTGCAACCCGTTAGTTCTTTAAAACAATTAATAAGTTGCCATAACTTTGGATGAAGCGTACGATGTACGGTTTGTATCCTGGCGGAATGATCGAGGTGTGTCACCGCAGGGATGGTGGAGCGTTGCAGATGCAGCCGCTCATAAATGGAGGCGGGGGCATCTGCTGGTGTATTTGTGCGCAGCGCATCTTTTAATGTGGTGGTAAATAACATATAGGGAGAAGCAGTGGCGTCATTAAAATAGTGGTGCGCATCTTCTGCCAGTACTGCGGGTGCAAAGGGGCGGAAGCTCTCACGGAATTTTATTTTCGTGTTGAGTTGCTGCTGCATGGCCGCCTGCCGTGGATCGGCGAGGATGCTCCGGTTGCCGAGTGCGCGGGGACCAAACTCCATCCGGTCGTGGTACCAGCCCACTACTTTTCCGCCGGCCAGGTGGGCGCTCACTTCCTGCGTGAGTGCGACGAAGTCCGGCTGATGAACAGCCACCGCTGCATAGCGGGCCAGCAGCTTCCGGATATCGGCGTCGCCATAAGCGGGGCCGAGAAATGCGCCCTGCATGCCATCATCTCCCGGGAAAAAAACACGCGCCTGCTCCATACCAATATGATAGGCGACGTATGCAGCGCCCAGCGCGCCGCCGGCATCACCGGCAGCAGGCTGTATCCAGATATCCTCAAAAATACCGGCGGCTTTTATTTTATGATTGGCCACACAATTAAGCGCTACACCGCCTGCCATCACCAGGTGATTGCTGCCCGTAATGGCTTTCGCCGTGCGTGCCAGCGTCACTACAATTTCTTCGGTAACCTGCTGAATAGCCAGCGCCAGGTTCATGTGCGCCTGCGTGATAGCTGACTCCGGCTCCCGGCGGGGAAAACCAAACAAGGCTTCCCATAGTGGCGTAGCCGTCATTTTCAGCCCGGTGGCAAATTCAAAATAATCCATGTTCAGCAGGATGGAACCATCGTTTCGTATATCCACCAACGTTGCCAGGATCTTTTCCCGGAAGGCAATGGTTTGCGGGGTATCAGCCAGTCCGTAGGGCGACAGCCCCATTAATTTATATTCGCCGCTGTTTACTTTAAAGCCCAGGAAATAAGTGAATGCAGCATATAATAAGCCGGGTGAATGCGGAAATCGCAGTTCCCTTAAAATTTTGATATCGTTACCGGCGCCATAACAAATGGTAGTGGTAGCCCACTCCCCTACGCCATCCACCGTAAGAATGGCCGCCGACTCAAAAGGCGACGGGTAAAAAGCGCTGGCAGCATGAGATAAATGATGTTCTGGGAAATACAGTGGCACTTTTATCGTAGCTCCCAATGTGCGGAACTGGTGGCGGAGCATTTTCTTCATAAACACTTTCTCCTTCATCCACACCGGCATAGCGGTGATGAAGCTGCGCCAGCCACGTGGTACAAAAGCGTGATACGTTTCCAGCAACCGTTCAAATTTCAGCAGCGGTTTGTCATAAAATGCCACCGCCGTTAGCTCATCAAAGGAGATACCCGCTTCAGACAATACATATTTAATGGCCTGCGCCGGGAAAGCAGCATCCTGCTTAATGCGCGTAAAACGTTCTTCCTGTGCGGCCGCAACAATGCGCCCATCGATGATCAGCGCAGCTGCACTGTCATGATAAAATGCCGATATACCCAGGATAATTTTCCTCAAAGCCGTTAAAATATGGCATAAATAAAAGGCGCCAGCGCGGAAGCACTGGTCAGGGCTACCAGCGATGCCAATAACAACAGCACGATGATCAGCGGAAGCAGCCAGAATTTTTTACGGGTTCTTAAAAAATAGAACAGTTCATGCAGAAATTCCATGACGTGAAAATGATGATCGTTTTAAAATGTGTGCAGTAAATCTTCTTTCGTATATACATGATTACGTGTAACCATCACCGATCCTTTCTCCTTCTTAAACCCGCGTAGCTGTAAAGTATCTTTGCCCCGCCACTTCCGCCATAAGCCCACAGGTACTACTACCAGTATAAAAACAAGGGTCAGGAGTATGCGAATGTTTACTTCTCCCAAAACTTTTCCGATGCCCAACCAGATCACCGCCAGCGGATAAAAAAGCCGGGGCGCCAGCAATGTGATGAGCAACAGCAGCAAGGCAATGGTTACCAGCCTGAAATCACGGAAATACAGGGCCGCCGCCAGTAGCGCCGCCACAGCCACCTGGCCGGATTCTATACATTGCTGCAACGTAATATGGGTGAACCGTTTCCACATGGCTATACTTTTTTGAGTTGACTTTGCATGGTGAGTGCATCCCGGTTGCCTGGCGAGACTTGCAATACTTTTTCTACATACAGCACGGCGCCCTCTTTATTGCCCATCCGGTAGTACAGTCCCGCAATCTGGTTAAGCAAACCTATATTTGCCGGCTCCCTCGCCGCCTTTGTTTGCAGCTCCAGGACCTGCAACAGGCAATCTTTTACGGGCAACAGGTTTAAGCGCCGTTCGTTATGATCGATGGCATAATTCAGGTAAGGCAATGCTCCGGTGGCGTTATCCTGTTTCAGGTAAAGCACAAAAAGCGTCCTGGCCACCTCAAAGGAAGGCGACATGTCAAATACTTTTTTAAAGTAGAAGATGGCTTCCGCAGTATGATCCAGCTTACCATAGTAATTACCGGCTTCCTCGTAGTATCCCGCTTCGGTAGGATGCTCCTGTACCCATGCCGCCACAATGGTAGCGGCGTTTGCAAAATCGCCGTTTTGATTGTAGGCATTATAAAGCTGTTGCAGCGCCGCGGCCCAGGATGTTTTCCTGAAAGCAACTTCATAAGCAAGCTGTTCTTCTGCACTGGCAATCAGCATAGTATCGTCAACATGCGTTTTACTAAACGGCCAGCTTCTTTTAAGATTAGCGATCTTATAAGCGCCGGATAAGCTGTCGATAACCGTAATGGGCATGGTTTGCTGCAACCGGGCAAAGCTCATTTCCGTTTCCGGCAACGGCTTGAAAAGTCCCTGTGCTTTCATGGTATTATAAAACACATCCGACAGGAGCGCATAGCCTTTCAGGTTAGGATGTACATGTTCGAGGATCAGCTCATTACCGATAATACGGCCGGCACTCGCAGCTTCAAAAGCCGCATTGGCATCTACCAGGTGCGCGTTCTTATATTTGCTGCATAGCTCCAGCATCACTTTATTCAGTTTGGATGGCCCCCGGAAACGAAGGGCATCGAGGTCCCTGGCTTTGTCGAAATACGTTTTGGCAGCGGCGCTATCGCCGTTGTGCTGGGTCAGCAGTCCCAGGTAATAGTTGCAGCCGGCATGCGCCTGGTAGCTGTTTTCCGCGGCCATGAAATATTGCAGGGCTGCAGCGGAATCCCCATTGGCCATCGCCCCCTCACCCTGTAGGTATGCGGTGTTGAAGCCCGGGTACTTTATGCTGTCGGGTGGCATACTAACAAATGGGAACAGGTCTTTTTCAGCAGACACCAGGTTGCTGATGAACACCGGAACATTTGCCTGGTCCAGCATGTGCAGGGTATTATCCATGTTGGCCGTGAACTGGGCAATGCCTCTTTCGTACATCGCTGATCCAAAAGGGATCTGTTGTGCTGCCACCATCATTTCCATGCGGGTTTTGCCGGCGCCATCCGGGCTGGCCGGTGTTAGCCTGGAAATTTTATGGAGCGCGTTGGCCATGAGCTGGGTAATCCGGAACTCCCGGAGCTTCAGCACCAGGTGGATCAGGAAAGGGTTGCCGGCAATTTTGTCGGTGCTGCCGGTGCCCAGGCAGCCATAATACTCATTATGCCCGGTATAAATAAGTACCGCATCCGGCTGATACGGCAATAATTCTTTTGTAAAACCCTCTACTGTATAGGAATTAACGCCCGTTAGTGAAAGATTAATGATTTCGAGGCGTTTCTCCGGGCAGGAATGCATGAGGCGGTATTGCAGCCAACGGTGAAAGGAGCCATTATGAAAATAGGGATACCCGATCGTAGTGGACTCACCTAATACAAAAATGCGGAGGGTACCTGTGTCTTTTACTTTCTTAAATAATTCACTATTGCCTTTGGTAGCGATTTCCGTATTGGAAAAATATTTCAGGGAAGCTGCGGGGTTGAGTTGGTAGTAATTGCTGTTTTGCGGAGAGGTAATAAAAAGCGCCAGGTTGTGGCCGTAATTAAATAACCGCAATCCCCCTTCCACTCCACCGATAATTAAAAAAGGAAAAAGAATGCTGATGATTTTAATCACCAGCATCCTTTTTTTTCGTAATAAAACGGCCTGAGTGCCATAGTCGTGGAACCTTGTCTTATTCATTTCAATGCAATTTATACGGCGGGCCTTAACGGCAGCACTAATAATGCACTAACGCGGGATAAAAGCGGAAGGATTGATGCGGATTTTGTCTTTCTCACTGATTACGCTGATTATACTGATTTTTAGGATTTGATCACGTTGGGATTTTAAAGGATTTTGGGAGATATAAGCGGAGATATTGGCGCAGATCGCCTTCGGCGATTTTAAATTGACTTGGTGCAGGATTAGGTTGATTAACGCCGATTACGCTGATTTGATAATGTTTTGATTTTAACGATAATAATAACAATAATCAGGAAAACAGAAGCCAATATATCCGCTTATATCTCCCAAAATCCTTTAAAATCCCAACGTGATCAAATCCTAAAAATCAGTATAATCAGCGTAATCAGTGAGAAAGACAAAATCCGCTCTAATCCCGCTACCCTGAGTAGTCCGTGAACGACTGCGGGAACTCTTCCCCATACATGTGGAGATATTCCTTCGCGAACTTGTTGAAGGCCGTTTTGGCGAGGGAATGGCGCCCCAGCGATACGAGGCTGCTGCACTTCATGCGAAGGGCTTCTTCATTCACGGGGTCGAAGAGGAAGATGCGGTCCGCGATTTCAATGAGGAGTTCCGGATCTGATTTGAACTGGTTGGCGGCCTCTGTGAGGATGTCGAGGGTTATGCCGGAGATTTCGGACTGGATATCTTCCAGCCAGGTGTAGTTGGTGTCGGGCAGGAAAGAGCCACGATGGAGGATCTTCAACAGATCCCTTACATGTTGTTCCTGCAGTGGACGGGGCGAGTGCAGCAGTTGCTGGAACCCGGCCAGGTCCATGTCGATATCGGCGGTGGAGTATTGGAGGCTCCAGCGGTCAGCTTCTTTTACGAAGGCACAGGCGCCCAGCTTGTCGAGTATAGCTTTAAGCTTTACCATATTCACAGAGCGGTTGTTCTGTGCTTCCTTGCTGGACTTATCGCGCCAGAGGGTGGCATAGAGCCGGTCGGATGAGATACCTTTTCCTGAACGGATGGTATTGATGGCTATCAGCAGGAATAATTCTTTGAGCAGCGGCGTGAAGAATTTGGTAACGTCCTGCCCTTCTTTGTCCAGTACTTCAAACGGACCAAAAAAGTAGATGTTTCCTTTTTTTTCAGCAATGATTTCTTCCGGTGCCGTTTCATCTGTAACCGTTTCGGGTATTACCACGGGCAGCGGAGGAAGCGGTGTTGCAGTTGCTGGTACCGGCGGCACAACAACTGAAGGTGGTGGCATGATCTTTCTGCGGCGGCGCAGGAATAAGAACAGCCCGGCGGCGACTACGGGAATGAGCAGCAGCGGGTACCAGGCGAAAAATTCCGGGAGACCGGATTTATCTGCCACTACCGCGTCGGGCGGGAACTCCAGCGTATACACCTTTACTTCCGTGATATTGTCTTTAGAAGTATAAAGTGTTACGGCGACCAGCTTTTTACTGTCGCGGCAGTAATAGAGATCTGCGAATGATTTGATATCATGAAAAGAGTAAGGGATGGTATTGGCCAGTGGCTTCAACCGTGGTGCTTTCAGCGAGCCTTCCACGAGCTGCAGGCTGGTATTAAATTTATCGTCGGGGAAGATGAGGGCATAATAATTCTGGGTATTGGGATCGATCACCAGACTGTTGGCAAAGCAGAACTGCACAGGAGGTTCTTCCAGCTGGAACACTTTATGAAAGGAGTGATCTTTCACGTGGAAGGCCATGAGATCGTAGTAATGGCGGGGGTTTACTACCTGGTTCCCGCTGTTGCTGCCGTAGCCGCCCAGGATATAAGCGGTATCTCCATTGCTGGTAGCGCCGGTGGCGGCGAGATACCGGGGAATGAGCCTTTCGCCGGCAGTGGGTACGGAGTCCCACTTCTTATTGGCAAAATGATATCGCTGTACGGTATTTTTATATTGCATTTGTCCGTATCCGCAGAGGATATAAAGGGAAGTATCCCGTTGGGAGACAAATTTATTGGCTTGCCAGTAAACGGTAAGCAGGTCTGGTGTGTAGCTGATATCCCATTTCCGGTTGAGGGAATCATAAGACCCTGCTTTTTTTTGGTCTATATAAAAGTTAAAGAGCTTATGGAGAAATGGGTTGAACACCGACTGGTTCCCCGGCATGAGGCTATCGAGGCGTTGCGCCAGGCGGATACCGTGTTGCTGCTCATTTTTAAACGAAATATTGTATAGTGAATCGGAAGATACAATATAGAGCACTTCTTTCTCCCGGTCGAAAGCCACACTGGGGGTACCATTAATTTCCCAGCTCTGGAGCAGGCTCCAGTTGCGGTGTTTGGGACCTATCCAGTTGGCATTGCGGATCTCGGCAGTTTTACCTTCCTGCAGGTCGGTGGCGTTACTGCCATCGTTTTCGGAGAGCGGCCAGTTGTACCTGGTTTGGGCGCCTTCTTTCACCACTATATTACGGAGGTTCATGGGTGGAATATCCACTGTTTGAAAACCTTCGTAGGTATTGGCGCCAAAGAACACGCGGGTACATGCCGGGTTGCCTAGCTTTGCAGGACCTTTGGCGATAAATTTATCATTGACCGAAATAGCGGCTTCATTACGCCCGAGGTCGAGGTGAATAGTGATATGCGTCCACCCGCCGAAGAGGGCGGCTGAATCAATGGCAAATGCACGTGAAAAGCTTTCGCCTATGAGGAAGTTAAAGGTTCTTTCTTTCTGGTTATATACCAGGTCTATGTTCTGGTTGTTGGCGGCGATGATCCTTAATACGTATCCGAAATAAGTTTCTTTATAAGGAAGGAAGTTCAGATCGAATGATATTTCCCCGTTCTTTTTGAAACACAGCGGACCGGATGAAGTTAAGTTCAGCGTTGTTCTCCTTTCCTGCACCACTTCATGACTGGAAAAGCGTAATCCGTAGGACTGCGCATAACCAGCATTTGTAATCAGATAAACAGATAAAAATAGTAAAAGGATAAATTTCCGCATACTCCGCTAAAAAACTAAAATAACTGATTGTCTAATATTTGTTGATCTAACGCCACGCGGAATATACAAATAATAAACAAATTAGTGCTTTTTTATAGCCTAATAATCAATGACAAATGTAAAATGTACACGCTAAATTGGCAATCGGTAACCGTCAGTTGCCGGTTATTTTAAATACTGGGTAACTAATTGTTCCCATTCTTCTTCCTGTGTACCAGAAGGCCTGGTGGTGCCTGCCCGGCGGTACCAATAGTCAGCATTTGCCTGATCTCCTTCTACCCTGTGCAGGTAAGCATGTACCCTTGCAGCATCCGGTCCCGGCAGATCGTCTACCAGGTCGTGCGCCTTTTTCCAGTTACCTTTCCCTTCGTACCAAAGGGATTCAAGATATATGTCGACATATTTCGGTGGGTGCGTCTCCTGTAAAGATTGCTTAAATTCGTTCAGATCCATCTTTTCCATTTACCAGCTTGAATAATGTGGGTCTCAAATATACGGAAGCACAAAGCAAAATGACAACTTCCTCTTCCAATCTGATATTAAATTAGCCAATATTCCCTGATCCTCAAAACGATGTGGTTATTTCCTTTCATCCATTTTTAAGGAAATAAAATATAATATTCTATTATTTTGTGTCCCGCAAATCAAATCCATAATCACATTACATGAGTGAACTGTTCAGGCTATGCACGCAGAGACTTCCGGCCCTGTTTATTGTCGGATTGACATTAATTATGCAGGGATGCGGCGACCATCCTGCCAAAAGCAAAGCTACCAAAGCCCCGGAAGACAACCGTTTTACCAAAACCATTCTTTCCAACGACCTCAACGAGCCGATGGAACTGGCGGTAGCTGGAAATGGCAGCGTGTATTTTATTGAACGCAGCGGTAAATTGTATCACTACGACCCGGCCACACAGGCCACCAAAGTCGTATATACATTCCCGGTACTCCCCGATACGAAGGAGGGATTTGGTAACGGGTTGCTGGGTGTTACCCTTGATCCGGACTTCGACAAAAATCATTATATCTATTTTTACTACACACCCAATAAGCTCCCGGCAGCGCAACAGGTATCCCGCTTTATGCTGGAAGGCAAAGACTCCCTGGTGGTAGCTTCCGAAAAGGTATTGCTCACCATTCCGCTGGAACTGGAAGTGAGCGCGCATACCGGCGGCTCGCTCGACTGGGACCGCAACGGCAACCTCTTTATTTCCACCGGTGACAACACCGTGCCTTTCGCTTCCAACGGTTATGCGCCGATAGATACTATTCCCGGCCGCATTACTTTTGACGCAGAGCGCTCCGCCGGTAACACCAACGACCTTCGCGGAAAAGTGCTGCGCATCCATCCCGAACCGGATGGCAGCTACACGGTTCCTGCCGGTAACCTCTTTCCGAAAGGTACCGCCGGCACGCGCCCTGAGATATACGCGATGGGCTGCCGCAATCCCTACCGCATGTCTGTTGACACGGCCACCGGCATTGTTTACTGGGGCGAAGTAGGTCCGGATGCTGGCCAGGACGGCGACCAGGGGCCGCGCGGATACGACGAGATCAACCAGGCGAAAAAACCAGGCAACTTCGGATGGCCATTCGTAGTAGGCGATAATAAAGTATATCCGCAATATGATTTTGCCACCAAAACCATCGGCGCACCTTTCAAAGCAGAAGCGCCGGTAAACAATTCACCCAATAACTCCGGGCTGAAAGTATTGCCACCCGCACAAAAGGCCATGATCTGGTATCCGTACGATTCCTCTGCCGTATTCCCTCAACTGGGCAACGGCGGCCGCTGCGCAATGGCCGGACCAGTATTCCATTATAATGAAGCAACTGCCTCCCCTACCGGTTTGCCTGCATGGTATGATAACGCCTTATTTATTTACGACTGGATGCGTAACTGGATATATGCTGTGCGACTGGACAGCCAGCAGCACTTTAAATCGATGGAACCTTTCATGAAAACCAACGGCGATTTCAGGCGCCCGATAGACATGGCCATTGGTAAAGGCGGCGACCTGTACATACTCGAGTATGGCTCCGTATATGGTATCGACAACGACGATGCGCGACTGGTACGCATTTCCTATAACGGTGGCAACCGCGCACCGGTAGCAGCTATTACCACTGCTGATACCGCCGGCACTGCCCCTATGAAAGTAAACTTCAGCAGCAAAAGGAGCTATGATTTTGATGAAGGACAGGCACTTAAATACGAATGGCATTTTGGCGATGAAACCGCTGCGGTAACTGATTCCTCACCTGTGCACACGTATGAAAAGAATGGCGTGTACCATGCCATCCTGAAAATAACGGATCCGGAAGGCGCCAGCAGCACCGATACCCTAACCATCCGCGTAGGTAACACCGTACCGGAAGTAAAGGTTAGCACAACCGATAACACTACCTTCTATTTTGAAAACAGCCCGCTGCATTATGCCGTTACAGTGACGGATAAAGAAGATCCGGCCATCAATAACGAGCAACTGATGATTGGCCTGCATTACATTCCACGCAGCAAAGCGAAAGCAGAGAAAGGACATCAGCTCATTACCACGGTACCGGCGCATCCTGGCAAGTTGCTGATGGAAAGCAGCGATTGCAAGGCGTGTCACCAGGTAGATAAAGCCTCCGTAGGCCCTGCCTTTACACAGGTAGCCAAACGCTATGAGAAAGACCCTAAAGCACCAGCCTATCTTGCTGCCAAGATCATTAAAGGCGGCGGCGGCGTTTGGGGAGAACACTCTATGGCGGCACATCCGCAGCTGTCTGTTGACGAAGCCGGACAAATTGTAAAATACATCCTCACGCTGTCCGCGCCACAGGCGGCAGGCAGCTTGCCCGCCTCCGGCAGCGTAGCACTGAAGGATCACCTGGGTAAGGAAAAGTATGGCACCTATGTACTGGCAGCCACCTATACAGATGGCGGCGGCAACGCCTCCCCGCTCAGCGGCAGCGGACTGTTGCTCCTTCGCTCCCTCCGCGTACAGGGAGAAGATGCGGACTCCGTTAACAACATAGACCGTTCATCTGATCACCTTGGAGCTATTCATAACAAATCGTTCTTTGTATTCAGGGATATTGATCTGAAAGGTATTCATAAAGTCACTTACCGGTATTCATCCCTCGACAAGGATGCGGTGCTGGAAATTCATACCGGCAGCGTGAACGGACCAGTGATCAGCAAGCTGGCATACAAAGCCACCGGCAACTGGGATAAATTTATAGAAGTAACCGCACCAGTGGAAGCACCTGCCGGTAAAAATGATCTCTACTTCGTGTTCAGCAAAGATCAGCAACCGGACCAGCATTTGTTTACACTGGACTGGCTCGAATTTAAACCATGATAAAAATATAGCCTTGCACGTTATGGTGCTTTTCTGCGCCCTGTATACAAATGTATACAGGGCGCATTTTTTTATCTGCATTTGATTTATCTTCCGTCTGAAATTATTCATTATGTCTCACAGAGCTTACCTCTATAATATTTCTTCCCCGGCTGTTGTTCAGGATACCGATGTAATGGTAATGGAATGGGGATACGAAGTGCCGCTGCTGCTGCAACCCCTGCTGATTGACGAAGGTTTTGTGTCAGGTAACATTTATAACACGCATACCGATCCAGAAAATTTTGGTCTTTATTATAATGCAGAAAAGGGAATCCAAAACATTAAACGGTTTTATAATTTTATCGAAAATCACCAGTCAGCACTGATAGATGATATAGAAAATTTTACGGTCGCCAAAGAAAAAATGTTCCGGTACCTGGATAATTTAAGTCAGCCTTACATTCATGTAGATGCCTGGGATGTTTTTAACATGAGCGATGAAAGTCATCAGCAGCAAGCCAATGACCTGTTGACGGTGATAGCCTATAATAACAATGTCATCACCCGTGCAATAGACGCCGATGATATTTCGCTTTTAACCCCTGCTGCATTTGCAGGCGGGGTGATGCTGGGGTTCTCCGATTTCAGGTCCTTGCTGAATTACCCTGGTTATGATTATGGATTCAGGTATATCTATGAACAGGCAGATACCGGGGATACAGATATTTTTGAAGAAAACGGACTTTGGGGATTAAAAGATAAGAAGGGGGAGATATTGGCGGAAGCGATTTATGACGAGTTCTATGGTTTCGATGAAGAAGAAGAACTCGCCGTTGTAGCAAAAGACGGGAAGTACGGCTATATCCATAAATCCGGAAAAATGGTTGTACAGCCGGTTTATAACGACGCCTATGGATTTGACGGCGGATATGCAGTAGTGAACTTAGAGGGCAAGTATGGCCTGATACAGTCGAACGGCAACATCAAGCTCCCGCCGCGTTACGATGACCTCTCCTCCTTAATGCCTTTGGGAAGTTACTGGTCGGCCGCATTGAATGGAAAATACGGGGTAATAAATGCTGATGACAAAGTAATGCTGCCTTTTGATTATAATCATGAAATTAAAGTTTCCGACGATGAAACGTTTTACACCATCGAAGAGGAAGGCTCCGGCAGCCATTTAATATTCTCCGGTCAGTTTGTTTTTCTCGGCAGATTCGATCCTGCCTTGGTTAAAGGGAGAGCTATTTATCATGCTGAAAATTTTAATGAAGAGGTTGTTATATTCGAGGTTTTAAAACATCCATATCAGGCGCATAATGTTTTACTATCTTCTAGTGGAGAAATCTTACTGGCTGATTATACTGACATCATTGAAACCTGGGGACACGCATTTTTAATGAGTAAGAATGATAAACAAGGATTGTTTAAATACCCGCTGGGACTGGTGCTGGATTTCGATTTTGATTTAATAGAAGATCTGCGTCCAATTACCGATGAGCCGATAACGGCTATTATCAAGGAGTTACCCGAACGTCTTGAACATCTGTCTTTCAACTTTTGTAAGGTTACTACCAATAATCAAGATGGCTTATTCTTCACCTGCGGTGATTTTAGCAAATGGATACTGGCGCCTGAATACGCCGCAATAGAATACCTCAAATCGCAATACATCGCCGTGCATGACGGCGCCAACTGGGCGGTGTTTAATATTGACGGAAGCCAGCATACCGGTTTTGAATTCGAAGAACTTATCAACCTGATTTCTTACACCGGAATTGCCTACGGTATAAAAGGAGCACATGTTTTTACCATTATGAAAGAGGGAATCATGCCTGCTGATAAAATGCATTTGCAGGATTATGTGGAGGCAAACGAGGAGTATGGTTATTATTATTTCACGGAGGATGTTCAGAAAAAGTTCCAGGCGTATATTGACGAAGAATGATAGGAAGGGGTCCGGTATCCGATGATAAAAATCCCGTGTCAGGTCGATCTTATACTCATCGATTCCCACTTTCCTGCCCAATCCATCAGATAGGGCTCCACCCCTTTTATTGACTTACATTTTTCCAGGATCCGGTACACATTCTCCCAACTTTGCGCATTGGGCACAGTTAGAAACCGGTGGATGTTTTCCGTCAATATCTCCAGCGCCTGTTCTCCATGCGACACACTGGCAATCAATCCCAGCAATTCTTCGGCTTTTTCGCGGTCAGCACCAGATAGTGACGGTGCACTAACAGGCGGCGATTGGGGTTGAAAACGAGGTATGTCCGGCTGCGGGGATATTGTTGCAGTTGTATTGGGAATAAAGGGACCCGGGTCTGCTGTTTTAGCTTTCTTGTCTTTTCCTTCGCCGGTCTCCTCTGTTTTCAGGTCTGTTTCAGATTTACGTTTCTGTATTGACCGTTGCACATGATCAAGTGCCATATCGAGTTTTTTATAGACCGAAGCCAGTAGCTCCTCCCGTTTTCTTGTAATTAATGTTCCTTTCAGGTCCCGCCAGTATTTTTTATAGCCTTCGATGATAGCTCCTGCCTCTCTATTAAACTTCTCTTTTTTCCAATCTTCCTTCAAAACAGGCAGGTAGCGCGAATTGATCGTGGCATTTAACTCATTCAAAAGCCCCTGCACAAAATCACTCGTTGTTTGTTCCTTCAGCAACTCTTCTTTGTCCCTTGCGATCTGTGTTTTCAGTGGAGCCATCAGGATATCCATTGTTTTTTCACCAAGTTGGGGGTCTTTCTCCCATTCTTCCTGGGTTTTAATCAGTATTTCTCCTTGTTTATCCTCAAAACGTTTCCCAAATTCGGGGTTAAGTTCCAGGGTATACTTCTCCACTTCCCTTTTGAACGCTGGTCCCAGCTCCCGTAACCAGCGCTCTTTCTTAAGTTCTGCCAGGGTTTTGACTTTATACTCCGGCTTGGGTGTCTTTTTCTTTTCCAGTGCCAGTTTCTCATCTTCCTTTGCTTTCCTTACTTCTTCTACCTTCACCGCATATGCTGCTTCATTAGCCGCCTGCTCTGTTTTTTTGGCGATAAGAAACGATTGGCCTTCTGGTGTTGTCGTGGAATGTATATTATTATTATGAATGAAGGCTATCGGCTTCTGGGGTATCGGTATTAGTTCATAACCAGCCGGCATTTTAAATGCAGTGGTAATCTCCAGGTCGTACTCCTTAGAAAACAGTGTACTTTTATTCAGCCCAAACGGTTCAAAAAGATAGTCGAATCTGGATCCGTTAATAAAATATTTGCCTGAAAGATGATAATCCGGTGGCACTTCTTTTAATGTTCCGGTAGCAGAAAAGTAATACCCAGGTATAAATGTTTCCGGTACCAGCGCCATTGTTCCGCTCTTGGTTTCTTTGCTGGTTGGTATGGTATGCACCAGTGTTTCACTGAATATCGGGCTTTTAGCGGCCAGTTTCCAGTGGCCGGTTTCACTACCATCTTTTGTGGGATCCCGCTCCAGCTGTTGAACAAGGAACCTGAACTTAGCTGGAAGTTTGTTCTCCTCCAGGAAAGTGCCTTTAAAAAACCCTTTGTATGCGCCCCATTCGAGTGTTTCCACTTCAAACCTCACTACTTTATTGTTGGCATTCACGGCTTCTTTGGTTTTCGCTTCCACCGTTGTCTTCATCAAACTATTAAACGGGGTGGATATAGGAACCAGGTTATCGTTAGTACCTGGTCCATGCAGGTGATCATTCAGCATATGACCACGTATATACGTGATCTTTTTGTTGAGCGCTGTGAATAGTTTTGATTCACCCGTAGGGGCGCTTCCCATCACACCGTCATCCCTGGGCAACAGGCTCAATGGGTGCATCACCACTTCCTTACAAAAAGTGTCCCCGTCGGTCGTTGTATGAACGGATGATTTTTCTTTATGAGATGGTGGCCGTACCTTTTTCATCACATCAGCCGACTTCGCGTTTAGCTGCTTTAGCAATCCGGCGATCTCTCTCAATTGGCCCACCGCCATAATGCGCTCCGCCTTTGTGGCCGCCACGTGCTGAGATTTTTTTGGTAAACCAGTCTTCTTACTGATCCTGTTAGCCGCCTTAGTAGTGCCATAGGTATTCACATGCACCTTCTTCGCCAACACCTCAATATCGTTCAGCAGTTTAGCGATATCCGGCGTCATATGCCTGGCGTGTTTGCTGCGTTTCCGCCTTAGAAAAAGTTCCAGTGTTTCTTTGTCTGAATGCAGCCACAACTGCCCATCTGCGGTGTCCATGATCAGCGTATGCAGTTCATCTTCGCCATCGCCGTCCATATCGATCAGCAATGGCTCCGTCAGTTCTCCATTAAACGGTACTTCTGCAGTGGGGATTTCCTCCTGTGGCGCCGCCCCCCGGTTTGCTACCGCCGGTATCGCAATGCCATTGGTTGCCGCCTGGTTAGCGGCTGCATGGGAACTGGTTAACGTATCCGGTGATGACGCGGCCTTCATGAAAATGGTTATTTATAAGGAAGTTACAAAATTTTCGTTTTATTTTGAACCTGCTTTGCACTTTGTTATTTATGACTTCAACCCATGAACAAAAAAACCGCGTACATCATTCTTCTTTCCATTGCACTCCTATTCACACTCTATGAAGAGCTGAAACTCAGACCTTACTTATTAAAGCATCATATTACCACTTTTTACATAGCGGATTCCCTGCCGAACTTCCTGGCGGTGGTGATCTCTTTTGTGGGATACATGGTGATAAGGTTTCCTGTCGACGACCGGAAAGCTCCCAGCCTTATCTTTTCGCTGGTAGCCGGGCTCACGCTATACGAAGTTTGCCAGTTATGGATGCCCGGGCGGACTTTTGACGTAAAAGATGTGATTGCCTCTGTTATCGGTGGCACATTTTCCTACCTGGTTTTTCGCATCGTGAATAAGGCATTTAATAAACATATTTAATACCGGTTCTCCCAGATAATAAATTCAGGACCATTCATCCAGTAATTCATCAAAGACTTATCATTCCCCGGCTTTGCAGCCATATTTCCGGCGAGGATATCCGGCTTGCCATCGCCGTTAAAGTCTTTTACATCCATACATACCCACCGGCCCATGCCAGCCACCTGTTTGTCGGTATGTAATTCAAACTGTCCATCCTTTTTTTGCAGCAGGCAGGTAAGGGCCAGATCGGGGTGCTGTGCATAATCAGCGAAGAAGCTGATAGCAACAAGGTCCGGGCGACCGTCGTGGTTAAGATCCGCCGGCACTGCCTTATAGCAGCCATACAGCGGCTGGAAGAATACCTGGCGCCAGGCATTGCCTGTGTTCCTGAAAATATAGACGCCATGATAGGGCTTCAGTACGGGCGACTGATCCGCATTGTCGCCACAGGTAAAAATGATATCCCGCTTGCCATCGCCATCCATATCGGCCAGCTGGAAATAGGTAGCGCCATAGGAAGGCGGGAATCGCAATACCTCCTTTATTTCAAAGTTACCGTTTCCTTTGTTGAGCAACTGGAAGATGCCTTCATTCCCCTGTGCAAACAATACCCAAATATCTTTTTTACCATCTCCATCAATATCTTCTATATACATTTTTTCAGCACCGGGAAGATTAACGATCACCTTTTTACCGGCTTTGGTAAATAGAGACAATCCCCCTTCCATAAAACCAAACTCGCATACCAGCAGCTCATCATCCAGCAGGAGCGATTGTACCGGCCGGTAAAGCTGGTCGCATAAAATTTTTCGCTGTATAATCTTATTGTCTTTGATGGCAATTTCTTCCACTGCGCCATTCCTCGCTATCCCGCCCGGATTAAGACTTCCAATGTGCGTGAGCAGGTAACGCCCTTCGCCCACAGGCGCTACATCCACCACTGTGCTGTTATCAAGACTGTCCACCTGCTGCAATGCCGGGTCAAAAACACGGAGGATACGCTTATTAATATCTGATTGAAACAGCAGCTTTGCTTTTTCATCATAATAAATGCAAGATGTAAAAGACGCCGATTTTTTTGGCGGTAATTTCAGCAGGAAGTTGTTGCCGGACACAGGAACAGGAAATACCGGCTGCGCAATTCCTGCTGGCGCCGATGCGGCGTACCAGGCCACAATTTCCTTCCAGTCGTCCAAAGGAATAAATGTTCTCATAGGCGCTATGGCCGGATCACGCAGGTGCTGCAATGCCGGCGGCAGCAGCTTATATTCGCCGCTGCGGTCCTTATAAATATCCGCAAAGGCGCCCATCGCCGGCAGCACGCCATCCGTCCAGATATGCGCCGGCAGCAGCGCCGGTTCAGGGAACAAATGACAGGAAGCGCAATATTTTTTTGCGATATCGCGCCGGTGATCCGGCTGCTTCCCTGCGCAGCCACAGAGCAATAATAAAACAACGGACCAGGCCCGAGCCAGGTCCGTTGCTTTAATTTTAGTATCCATTATTTTGCTTGATAACACCTTTGGATTCGTCGATTACCTTCCGGGGCAACGGGTACAACACAAATTCCGGCTTTGCAAATATGGAGCCTTCATCTTTCGCATGCTGTACAAAGGTTCCCCACCGGATCATATCTTCCCGGCGGCTTCCTTCACACCACAGTTCAAAGAACCTTTCATCCATGATCTTCTTCCTGAAGGTATCCTTCGTGAATTGACCAGGCTGGTAGGTAGCCACGCCTGCGCGGGTTCTCACCGCGTTCACCAGGTCACAGGCTTCCCGCACAGGGCCCTGGGTTTCGTTAATGGCTTCTGCCAGCATCAGCAACACATCTGCATATCTCCACACAATAATATCCGTTCCCTGTGCTTCACTGATAGCGCCGGGATCAGGGCCATACTTCATGGGAATGGCGCCAATATAATTATTTGCACGGGCGTCGAATATGGCGCCGCCGGAAGTGGGCCATTTGGCCAGCAAAACGCTCAGGCGTTTGTCCTGCTGATCAAATTTATCGTAGGCTTTCCAGGGCATTTTATAACCGCCCCATTGCGTAATGGTAAGTCCTTCGGGATCTACATAGTTACCCGGCATACACATAGCCAGCCAGAGGTTATTATTGACCGATGCGTCGAACCTGCACGGGATAGCCAGGATTACTTCCTGGATATTTCCTTTGTTAGCGAAGGTGAAAATATCCTTATAGTTATTCTGCAGGCCATGACCATATGTTTGCAGCTGTTTACCAGTACTGATAACCGATGCCCAGTTCTTTTCATGCAGGTATAATTTCATCAGGCCCATGAGACAGATATCCTTTGTAAACCTGCCATAATCGGAGGTTGCCAGTTCACTGGCCTTGGGTAACCCCTCAAATCCTTCCTTGTAATCTTTTTCTATCTGTGCTACCATCCATGCGGCATCGGGCCGGGGAATAGGTTGTGCTGAAGGATTTGCTGCTTCCTTCGCATCCAGGCGGATAGGCACAGGGCCATAGCAATTATAGAGAATCCAGGAGTAATGGGCGCGCAATGCCTTTAGCTCTGCGATATACCTGCTTTTCAGGGTTTCATCCATCTGCACGCCTTGTATTTTGTCGATGTCAATGGCTATTTCAGAAATCACCGGCATCAGGCCATTATAATGATTTAACAGTTGGGAAAAATCTTCCGAAAAATTCAGCTGGTTAAACTTACGCCAGCCATCCCAGCCCCAGGAACACACCAGTTCATCTGTGGTGAAGCTGCTCTGGGCATTCCAGCCTTCATTGGCGGCGCCCCAGCCTCCCCCGTAAAATCCTGCATTGAGCATACCGGCATACATACCGGTAACCGCCGCTTTTACATCTTCGGCATTCAGAAAAAAGGTGGAGGAAGAATAACGGTCGTATGTTTTTTCTTCCAGCCCCTTTTCACAGGAAAAGCTGACCAGGGAGAAAAGAAAAATTATCAGTAAAGCGTATCTGTAGTTATTTGGACGTTTCATTGCTGTTCCTTTTAAAATGAATAAAGAGGCTAGAACCTGGCATTCAAACCAATGGTGTAAGAGCGGGACATGGGATATGCCAGGTAGTTCTGCAATTCAGGATCAATTCCCCGGTAAGGAGTAATGATAAAAGGATTCTGAACATTAGCATATATCCGTAAGCCGCTCAATACATTTTGTTTGGCAATCATTTTTCCGCCGAAAGTATAGCCCAGGGTAATATCCCTGCATCTAAGGAAACTGGCATTTTCCAGCCAATAGTCGGAGTTGGCGGCGTAGCTGGCATAAGGATCATTGAGACCGGTGGGGTACTTCGCGTTCACATTATCGTACGACCACCTGTCTTTGGCAATGCTCAGCACATTCCAGCCAAATTGTCCCAGCTGCGCATAAGTACTGAATGCAGACGCATAGTCAGAATTATATTTCTTCTGAATAAAACCATACATGAAAATGCTCAGGTCAAAATTTTGATAGCTGAAACTGTTGTTGAATCCAAAGCTGTAGCGTGGACCGTCGATGCCCACCAGCACCTGGTCGGCAGAGGAAATTTTGCCATCGGGTTTACCGGTAAGATTACCCGCATCGTCGTAGCCATTCAGGTCTTTCACAATAATTCCACCCGGCAGGATGCCCGGCATGCTGGCCGGAGCTGCTTTATCTCCGTTATAGATCCCGTCGCTGACATAACGATAGAGCCCATTGAACGGGCCATCGGGGGCAATATATTTTGCCAGCGATCTTAACGCATCAGGGGATCTCTTCACCCAGGAATTATAGTAATGCGACAGGTTGATCGTGGTGGACCAGTTAAATCCTCCCGCTGTTTTGCTTATAATATTTTTAGTATTCAGGCTTGCATCCCATCCGCGGCTGCGTGTTTCGCCAGCGTTACCCGCCACGCTCGATACCGGGAAGTCCGATGTCAGCGGTACGCTCTGCAGCAGGTTCACAATCGTTCTGTTGAAATAGTCGAATGAACCTCCTACCCTGTTACTGAACAACTGGAAATCCAATCCTACGTTCACATCCCTTTGTGTTTCCCAGCTCAGGTTATCGTTACTCAGCTGGCTAAGCGACACACCAGGCAAGCTGGTACCTCCAAACACATAAGAGGTGTTGGCAGTATAATAGGAGAAAGCGCTGCCGCCGATGTCGCTGTTACCAGTGGTGCCATAGCCTGCCCTTAACTTCAGGAAGCTGATCACCGGGAGATTATTTTTCAGGAAATTTTCTTCGGAGATGATCCAGGCAGCGGAAATGCCGGGGAATGTACCCCACTTTTTGTTAGGTGCAAAGTTAGACGCGCCGTCCCTTCTGATGCTGGCTGTGAGGATATACTTATCTGCAAAGTCATAAATAATCCTGCCAAAATATGATTTCCAGATACGGGTAGGATTTCTGTAAGAGCTTACGCCGGGTCTTGGCGCGGTACCGTACCCGATGTTATTAAAAAGGAAGTTATCGGTCGGGAACCGGTCATTATAAAGCCCTAAACCATCCCAATCACTTACCTGGTAAGAATGTCCGGCCAGTGCCTGGATATTGTGTTTTTCCCCGAAGCTTTTATTGTAGTTGAGTGTAACTTCTGAAATTTTGGAGACAGAGTTATTTTCATTGATAGATGCCTGTCCGCCTGCGCGTGCACCATAGAGGAAGGTTTTAGGGAGATAGGCATACCGTTTCCCGGAGGACTGATCATAGCTGTAATTCATTTTAGCTTTCAGGCCGGGGATGATTGTCCATTCCGCATAGCCGGAAGTAAGCAGGCGACTGCTTTTGGTGTAATCTGTAATATCCAGGAACGACAGCGGGTTGGGTGAGTTCTGGTAATCCGGGTTGATGAGATAGTTACCCGCTGCATCTCTCAGGGGCATATTGGCCGGGTAATAAAATGCGGACAGCACCATGCCGGAATATTCATTTGCCTGTGTGCCCACGTTGGCATTGATGGCATTGGAACCGGAAGCAATCACGTTTACACCCACTTTTATGTTCTCGCCAACTCCCTGGTCAAGACTGATCCTTCCATTGTACCGCGTAAACGCAGAGTGTTCCAGTACACCCTGCTGATCCAGGTAATTGCCGGATACATAGTAACGCGTTTTATTGCTGGCGCCGGAGAGGGAAATGTTATGCTGCTTGGTATAGCCTTTCCGCGTGATCGCATCTATTGCACTGGGTAATAAAGCAGTGGTATCTATTTGTGATTGTGTATACTTTGGAATATACGGCGTTACGGTACCCGGATCAGTGCTGCCATAAGGCGCAATCTTGTTAGTCAGCATCCATTGTTCCAGTCCTATTTTGTTACGTTGCTCCATATACTCTTTCGTATTCAGGATATCATAAAACTTAATGATATCCTGGAAAGCGTAGCTTCCGCTGTACTCAATATGCGGCTTATCTCCTTTACCCTGTTTGGTGGTGATGAGCACCACACCTGCGCCGGCCCTGGCGCCATAGATCGAAGTAGCCGAAGCGTCTTTCAGGAAGTCGATCGATTCAATATCATTGGGGTTAATAAAATTAAGGGGCGACCGGTCAACACCTGAGCTGCCATACCGGGTGTCTGACGAAGGTTCCGCGGCGTTATCGTTAATGATAACTCCATCTACCACGTACAGTGCTCCCGGGGAAGCGAATGATGGATTACTCCTTATCTGCAGGTTAACGCCGGCGCCTGGCTGTCCGCTGCTCTGGATGGCGGATACGCCCGCAGCGCGGCCAGCCAGTGCCTGTACCACATTGGTGGAAGCGGCCGTATTCAGTTCGGCAGTTTTTACAGAAGATACGGCGCCGGTCACATTTCTTTTCTTAACGGACCCGTAACCAATCACCACTACTTCCTGTTTTTGCTCGATAGCGGCTTTAAGTACAATCCTGAGTTTTGTATTGCCATTCAACGGCACTTCCTGTGTCACCATCCCGATAAAAGAGAAAATAAGGGTATGGGAAGCATTATCAGGCACGTTGAGAGAAAAATTTCCTCCTGCGTCGGTACTCACGCCTTGTTTTGTTCCTTTCACCTGGATGGATACGCCCGGCAGCGGTGCGCCGTTTTCATCGGTTACCTTACCGGAAACCTCCACCCGCAGCGGCGCTGCGGCCGCTGGATCAGGGGCATTCCTGCTAACAACAATCACATTATCGACAATGCTGTAATGAAATGGCTGCCCTTTTAAACTCAGCTCCATCACTTCCGGCAATGAGGCCTTGTCTACCCGGATGTCTACTTTCCTGGCTTCTTTCAGCAGGTTAACATCATACCAGAAAGAGTACCCGGTTTGTTTTTCAATCAATGAAAAGATCCGTTTAAGCGACAGGTTGCGCTCATTCAGCGTCACTGTCTGGGAATGGGCGCTGGCCGATATTCCCGTACTGACAATGATTAACAGGACCGCTAGCTTCATAAATAGCAGTTTTTTTATTTTTTTCCAATTAAAAGGGATCGTTAAGCTGTTCCCCTCCGGACGGGGGAATTTTTCTTTCCGAAAAGCCTGCAATTTCATACTTTTGGTTGTTTGGATGTTAAATGAAAATTTCTGACAAAGGAATTCCGTTTAGTTCAGGCGCCGCCGCTTCATCTCGCACATGAAGCGGCATTTTATTGAACTATTACAATAAGTAGATGGATCAGGATCATGACTATCCTGAGTACATTATGAAAACTCTCGCTGACATAGCTTTTGGTTGATATTAATTTGTGCTATCGGGACTTAATGATGATTTTATTTCCTGTAATTCTGAAGTTGATGCCACTTAATTCTAATACCTTCATCACCTGCGATACTTTGGTGGCACGGGATATCCGTCCGTTATAACGGCCGTCTGGTAGCGGGCCGTCATATTCCACGTCGAGGTTATACCATCTTTCCACCTCCCGCATGATCTGGCCGATATTTGCTTCTTCAAAAACAAAATAGCCGTTCTTCCAGCCCATTACTTCGTCCATATTTACATGATCAGAAAGCGCAATCTGACCGTCTTTTCCAACAAGGGATTGTTGTCCGGGTTGCAACAGTTTTGTATTTGCACCCTGTTTTATTTTGACAGCGCCTTCGAGCAAAGTAGTTTTTATATCCGTTTCATTATTATAGGCGTTGATATTAAAATGCGTACCCAGCACGGCTACTTCCATGTTCCCGGCTTTACAGAAAAAAGGAACCGGGTTGCCTTTTACCACCTGCTTTGCCACTTCAAAATATACTTCCCCGGTAACTTCCACGGTGCGTTCCTTTTCTGAAAAAGCAACGGGGAAGCGGATAGAAGAGGCACTGTTCAACCATACGTTGGTGCCATCGGATAAAGTAAGTTTAAAGATGCCGCCACGGGGCGTTGCCACCTTGTTATATATAGGATTACCGGATCCGTTTGTTGCTGCGGCGTAGGAAAGATGCCCCGGCGCCTTGCTCAGGTTAACAGTACCCTGCCGGGTAATAGCCCCGCTCCCGGCACTGTCGAGATTCACGGTGTTACCGTCTGCCAGTATCAGTACGGCTTTATTCGCCGCAGGCAATGCATCTCCCTGCGGTTGCACATGCGCTAAAACGGGCGCCGCACGGCGGGCAGCAAAATGCGACCATGCCCCGCCTGCTGAAACCAGGATTAATACGGCAGCAGCAATTTTCAAAAGACTGAAGATCCTGGTCCTTTTAGCAGGAGCCTCTCCCAGGACAATCTTATTATACATGAACTCCCAATCGATCTCCTCACCGTCCTCCGCAACTCCGGGAGCTTCAAAATCTTTATCCACTATATTATTGAACAGCTCCCTCACCGCGGGGTTTTCCAGGTACCGGAACAACTCCTGCATTTCTTCAGGAGTACAGCGCTTTCGTGTATATTGCTGTAACAGGTACTGCAGCCTGTCATAAGCGGGAATTACCTTTTCTGTCATAAAACGTGAGGGGGAAATACTTCCTCCAGTATATAGACTGTTAATAAAGGCAACCGTACCGGTTGAATGCAAAAAAAATTTTCCTATAGAAAGAAAGAGAGCAGGAAGCCTATGATCAGGACGGAGGATTCGTACTGGTTGCTCATATAGGTCCTGATATAACGGAGGATCTCCACGAGGGAATTTTTAACGGTAGGCACGGAAATGCCCAGTTGCACAGCTATTTCCTGGTTACTTAACCCTTCCCGGCGGCTGAGGTAGTAGATGGACTGCTTGCGGCTGGAAAGACCGTTAACCGCCTTTTGAACGATATTGGCCGTTTCAGCTGCCAGCACTGCCTGCTCGGTGTAATCGCCGCTTTCATGGATATTTGCCCATACCTGTTCATGCAAACGCTTATTCCTTGCCACCCGTGAGAGATGATCAAACACCTGGTTGCGCGTCATGGTATAGATATACTTTTGTGGAAGCTGGATATTGGCAAGGTTTAACCTGTTTTTCCAGATTTTCAGGAACACATCCTGCACTACCTCCTCTGCATCGGTTCTGGAATGAGTGAACTGGAGAGCGAATGCGAATAAACGCAAGCGGTAGCATTCAAAAAGCGCTTTAAAGGCTGGTTCATCCCCTTCAGCAATAAGCCGGAAGAGCGCTTGTTCACTATTTAGCTCATTTTCTTTTTTCATTAAGTTCCCTGTACAAGGTAAATTTAGTCCTTTTTTTCTTATCAAAAAATTTGCCTTGCCGGCGGGAAACTGCTTGCCCCTCCTGCTCCAGGTTGCCCTGGTAACCATCTATAGCGATTTTATTTCTTACCTCTTACCGGTGTATTTTCCTGCTTATTAAATTCAAGGGCAAGTGTTAACCAGTAATTAAAATCTCTTTTCGTTTTAAGATGCTCTTCATTTACATATACAAATCCTTTGTACTCCCGTCCTCTCATGATGACTGTACGGCAGCCTTCTTTTTTTATCGCTTCTTCATGAATACCGGGGTCAATGCGGCACATCATTTGTCCTGGGCCTGCTGTCAGGCACATTTTATTATTCACCATAAAGGCAATCCTGCCAAACATTTTCTTCTCTTCAACATTGGGCACTTGTGCGAGTGCCTGCCGGATTTTCTCCGCCAGTTTTTCACTGTAGGGCATAAAAATTATTTGGGGATATGCTTATCAAAAGTAAGCGTATCAAAGAAGATTGTCAGTGCATCTAATTTTCCGTTCTTTGCCTTCCAGATCTCCGCTACATCGCCATTGATGCTTGCTCCGTCGGGAAATATAAAATCGTAATTTCCGATTACACAGGCATTTTCACCGTCTATGATCATTTCCTTCACCCGCATTGTTTTGAATGCCCGTGAAAATCTTTTAATCACTTCTATGTACGCCGCTTTTCCAACAACAGGCGCCGTTTTTGTCATATCGCCGCCGGTGAATTTAAAGTCGTCGGAGATGACCGTCTCCCATCCTTCTTTCCTGGCAAAGCCATTGTAATAAATTTCGAGTAATTGTTTTGTTGACGTGGAGGTTTCCATTTTTTTCTATTTTTAAAGAATCAGGAATTGCAATCTTAGTTATTGCATTTTGCAAGTAAAAATAATAAAGTTATTGTAAATTGCAAGTACTTTTTAAAATCAGTCAGTATGGAAAAAGTCAGGTCGGATTGCCCCATCAGTTGCTCGCTGGATGTTTTTGGAGACCGGTGGTCGCTGCTGATCATCAGGGACATTATGCTCAGGGGGAAATTGTCTTACAGTGAGTTCCTGGAGTCGGAAGAAAAGATCGCCACCAATATCCTGTCGAACAGGCTGAGCGTGCTGGAAGCAGAAGGTATCCTGTTAAAGCGGGTATCACCGGCGAATAAGTCGAAGTTCCTTTACAGTCTTACGCCAAAAGGAATAGACCTGTTACCCATCATCATTGAAATAATGGATTGGGGGGCAAAATACAATGTAAATTGTCCGCGAAGAGAACTTGGAAAGAAGATAAAAAAAGATAAAGCCGGGGCCGTTAAGGAATATTTTGCAAAGTTGAAAAAGCAGTTCAGGTGAGAGGTTGCACCCTGTTATTTACGCTTCAGATCTTCCCCCTTCCTGGTGTATAATACAATACACGGACACGGCGGATGTAAATCCTGGAATACTTTTGCGAAGGCGAAATCCGACAGCGGGCGCGTGGCCACTATAGACGCAGGCACTTCATTCTCATCTATGAAATATTGTACCCCGGAGGAACAGGAAAGCACGCTGCTGGATTGCCACCCTGGCGGTAGCTCCCGGTTCAGAAAATCCAGCACAAAGTATTCCCTGCCGGGGTTGATGGGGTCCCGGAGATCAAAAGTATAATGTTCAATGGCCCTGAATTCCTCCCGGATGACATATTGCTTATTTAACGCCGCATGCCTGTTCTGCCAGCGTGCCTTTACCCTTACCTCCTTTAACTTTCTGGGTTTTGTGGTATCTGCTTGCTGTTGCTGCGCCATTGCAAAAAGGGGCAGGGAGAAAAAGAAAATAAAAATAATGCGAATCATTACAAGGATTACACAGATCAGCAGGATAAAGTACCCTGCTTTTTTGGATGGCGTTGCCTTTTTTTTCCAGTACTGTATTGGGTTCTATCAATATGAGCAGGATGCCCGGTTATACTGATATCGGTTATCATTTTAATCCGGGCCCCGCCGCCCCCAAATCGGACATAGTGCATGGGGAGTGCATGGGAAGTCCATGGGGAGTGCATGCGAACAGTATTAAAACCGCATGGATGATCCATGATATACCCATGTTTGACCCATGGATGAAGCATCCGGGAAATAACCGTGTCCCAAAGGACTTTTATTTAACCGTCATCTTAAATACCAAATAGAAAACAGGTGAATTTAATATTAACTCTGAATGTTTTTTGCCATTACCTTAGTGAAAGTTTATGCTTATAGAGAATCGTCATTTTTAGTTACCCGTACTATGTAGTTTAACCAAAATCGTAGTTCGTACCTATTTGTAAACAAGATCCTGTAACAACCTGTAAACCTAAACACGCGTATAGTTTCAACCAAATATCAAGCTTCATTTAAAACAACAGAACATGAGAAATCCTCTCCGGTTATTGGCGATATTATCGCTGGTATTCCTGATGTTACCCAACATTGCTTATGCACAGGAGCAAAAACTCATTACCGGCATTGTGTTAGCCGATGATGGTAATCCCCTGCCTGGCGTCACCGTCAGAATCAAAGGTAGCAACCGTAATACACAAACCAATGCTACAGGGCATTACCGCATTGCGGTAACTCCGGGAGAAGTCCTGGAATTTTCCTTTATCGGCTATGAAAGCCAGAGCATTCCTACCGGGAAAAGCCCGACAATCGACGTGAAAATGCTGACGAGCGCCAGTTCGCTTGAACAGGTGATCGTTACCGGTATGGGTATCAAAAAAGAGAAAAAAGCACTGGGTTATGCCGTGCAGGACATCAAATCGGCTGAACTGCTGAAAAACAAGGATCCTAACCTGGTGAATTCCCTCAACGGTAAAATTGCTGGCCTGAACATCACCAACTCCGGTGGCGCACCCGGCGCTTCTGCCTCAATTATTATCCGCGGAGGTACCTCCCTGGAAGGAAACAACCAGCCGCTGTTTATCATTGATGGTATGCCAATGGACAACTCCACCGGGCAGGGCGACAACAGCGCCTTCGATGGATCTATCAACCAGAGCACCACTTATAGTAATCGCGCCATGGATATCAACCCCGAAGATATTGAGTCCATTTCCGTCCTGAAAGGCCCCGCTGCGGCTGCGCTTTATGGTCTCCGTGCTGCTGCCGGCGCTATCGTGATCACCACCAAAAAAGGTACCACCGGAAATGTAGCCGGCTCCGTTACCAGCCGCTATATTACCAACTGGGTAAACCGGCTGCCCAAACAGCAAAGTATCTATAAACAAGGCTCCAATTATAACGGCACCTTTACCGATCAGACGGCGATGTCGTGGGGAAATAAATTTGACCCGGGCGAGAAGATCTATGATAACATGAAAGACTTCTTCCAGACAGCCAATGCGTTTGATAACAGCTTCACCATTTCAGGAGGTACTGCCACCGGCAACTTTTATCTCTCCGGGTCTAACCTCAACCAGTCAGGTGTAGTGCCTTCCACAGACTTCAACCGTTCTACCGTGCGGTTTAACGGCGAACAGAAGATCGGCATTTTTACGTTTGGCGTAAATGCTACCTATGCGCGGAGTGAAACGCAGAAAACACTTACCGGAAGCGGCTTATGGGCCTCCGGCGGTTCCGGTTATATGGAAAGCATTGTGGCCTGGCCACGGAACGATGATATGAAAGTATGGCTGAATGCAGATGGCTCCAAGCACCGGCTGCTGCCGGATATTCCGCTGGATACCGACATCGACAATCCTTACTGGATCATTAACCGTAACCCGCAGTCGGATAAAACCAACCGCTTTATCGGTTCTGCTTATGTAAATGTAAAAGTAACCAGCTGGTTTGACGCTACCTACCGCCTGGGCATAGACAACTACTACACGCAGCTGCGTAATTTAATTTCCCCGGGCTCCAGTGTCAAAGAAGGCTGGCAGAAAGGAATGCTGTCGGAAACAGACCGGAACTACAATTATGTAAACTCCAACCTGATGCTGAACTTCCACAAAACCTTTCATAAAGACTGGGATGCCAGCCTGCTGCTGGGTACTACTACAGAAGACAGCTACACAAAATCCAATTCTGCCCGTGCAGAAAGTTTCCAGATACCCACCTTTATCAGCATTAACAATGCTGCCAAGGAAAACCAGTACATCAGCCAGGGAATCAGCCGCAGAAGGTTGGCCGGCTTCTATGGCGACCTGCGCTTGTCATACAAGAACATTGTATTCCTGAGCGCTACCGGTCGTAACGACATTGCCTCTACCCTGCCACCTCAGAACCAATCGTTCTTTTACCCTTCATTAAGCGGAAGCCTGGTGTTTACGGAGCTGATCCCCAAAAACAATATCCTGAGCTTTGGTAAGCTGCGTGCTTCCTGGGCGCAGGTGGGTAAAGACGCTCCTACCTACCAGACCAACACTTACCTGTTCGGGCCTGAGCTTACTATTGGCGGCGGCTTCCGCAACTACTGGTCGAGAGGAAACGATAACCTGAAACCGGAAACAACTACCTCTACAGAATTTGGTACCGAAATGCGTTTCCTTAACGGCCGGCTCGGATTTGATTTCACCTGGTATGTTACCACCAGCCGCGACCAGATCCTCACGCCCCGCGTAAGCAATGCCACCGGTTATATCCTCAGCTCTGTGAATACCGGTACCATTGAAAACAAGGGGATTGAAATATCCATTAACGCCACGCCGATAAAGAAAAAAGATTTCAGCTGGGAGGTAATGCTCAACGCGTCGCATAACAACGGCGTGGTAAAATCCCTGCCGGGCTCCCTGCCTATCCTGTATGTAACTGATGTCCACCTCGCAGTAGGCCAGGCTGCTTCCTTTGATGGTGGCGTGTTTATGGGCGTAAGCGGCTCCGTATGGCAGAAAGATGAAAACGGCAACCTGCTGCTCGACTGGAACACCGGCTACCCGATTCCTACCACCGCCCTTACTACGTATATAGGTAACCGTGAGCCCGACTTTCTCGGAGGGTTGAACAACAGTTTTACCTATAAGCAATTTAACTTTTCCTTCCTCTGGGATTTCAGGGTGGGCGGAGATGTGTTTAACGGCACCGACTACCTGCTGACCTCCTACGGCCTGAGCGAACGCACCGAAAACAGGAACAGCGAAATTTCCTTCAGCGGTGTAGCTAAAAATCCCACCACAGGAAAATTTGAACCGGTAACGAAAACAGTGGTGCAGTCGGAGAAATACTACCGCGATGTGTATGTAAAGAACGCGCCTTTCTTCCTGGAAAAAGTAAACTGGATGAGACTCCGTTCTGTTTCCCTCTCCTACTCACTTCCCAGAACATGGCTTAGCGGCGCACGCTGGCTGAGGGATGCCACAGTAACCGCTACCGGCACCAACCTCTTACTGCTGACGAACTACTCCGGCATGGATCCTGAAACCAGTACTGCCGGCGCCGGCGTAATAGGCTCCGGCTCTTCCGGCATCGACTATTGCGGGGTACCTGCCACAGCAGGATTTGCCATTGGTTTAAATCTTAAATTCTAAACGTGCGGAAAATGAAAAAAATACTCTTTATCATCAGCCTGTCGTTTGCACTTGCCTCCTGTAAGAAATGGGTGGACATCAACGACAATCCCAATAGCGCCAATTCATCTGTACCCACCGCCGAACAACGGCTGCCGCCACTCATCGCCCAGTTCTGCGATGCATATGAAAGCACCGGCACCCGGGCAGCCTATCTTTCACAACAACTCGCTTCCGTATACGTCAGCGGCGGAAGTAACTACAATCTTACTGCCTGGGTATCTAACAGCACCAACATACAATGGCCGTGGCAATGCTGGTATGTAAATACCGCCGTAAACGTGGCGCCACTCATCACCGCCGCAGAAAAAGTACAGGCGTATCATTATATCGGCGCCGCCAAAATCATGAAAGCATGGGGCTTTGGCACCCTCGCAGATGTATACGGCATGCTGCCATATGACCAGTTCGACGATCCCACCACTATCACGCCGAAATTTGACCAGGCATCCTACGTTCAGGAAAAAGTGCTGGCACTGCTGGATGAAGCCATTGCGGACCTTCAGAAAACACAGGGACCTACTGCGCCTCCGCTGGCCAAAGGAGATATCCTCAACAACGGCAGCACCGACAAATGGATCCGCCTGGCCTACGGCTTAAAAGCACGCTGGTTGAACCACACCTCCGCATTGCCTGGCTTCAACCCACAGGCCGTACTGGATGCCACTTCAAAAGGCGCACAGTCGAAAGACCAAAGCGCCGTGATGCAATATGTAGATGAAGGTCCAACCGTCACCTCTTCTGCCAAAGAAGCATTACAGTACACGAATACAGCTACCACCGCCAGGATCACCAAACTGTACATGGACTACCTCACCAATAACTACACCGGCGCTCCTACAGGCATCAATAATATGGAAGATCCAAGAGTAGACCTGCTCATTCCAAGCATGGCCGACCGGAACGGCGTACTGCACCGCACACAGGGCGTAGACATGACTTCCGGTATTACCAATACGGGTCCATTGTCATACACCTACAGTACGACTAATAATACGTTCTCTAACAAGGATTCCATTTATGTGATCCTGCGTAAAACACCGTATGCCCCAACGGCTACCGACCGTATACAATCCACCGGTACCTGGTACACAAAAAGAGGCGCTAAAGGATTATTGTTTACCAATGCGGAACTGCGTTTTATTGAAGCGGAAATTCTTATTAAGCAGGCTAAAAATACAGAGGCATTAACAGCCTACAAAGCCGGCATCCGTGCGCATATGGAACTGCTGGATATTCCCGCCGGAACCATCGACGCATTCCTCAACAGCAGCTCCGTAGTGCAGCTGCCGGCATTGCTCACACTCAGCAATATCATGATCCAGAAATACATTGCGTTGTCTTACTCCCCCGAAAACTGGGCAGACCTCCGCCGGTTAAATTACTGCACCGACGCCGCCGGAAACTATAACGAAACAACCGGCGTTTATAAAGGATTTAAACGTCCGGCGCATGTTAACACGCTCTATTACCCGGCCCAAACCGATTGGCCACGCCGCTTTGCGGTACCCAGCTATGAAATCAATTACAACAGCACACAGGTACTGAATGCAGACCCTACTGCCAGCAGCCCGACGTATATCAGCCAGCCAGTGTGGTGGAATAAGAAGTAAACGCGTAGGTTGTCTTTCTCAGGATTACGCTGATTTTACTGATTACCTGGATTTTTACATTTGGATTTTTTTAGATTTTTAGATTTTCTTAAAAATAATAATTAAGGGAGATAAGAGCGATATCCGCTTCTATCTCCCTTAATCCTTTATAAAATCCAAAAAGTAAAAATCCAGGTAATCAGTAAAATCAGCGTAATCCTGAGAAAGACAACCTACGCTCTACGGCACATCATCATCTTTAAAAAATGGTTGCAGGAAGAAGTGCATGATCAATAATCCCAGCACAAAACCAATACCCAGTATGGCCAGCACACTCATTAGCGGCACACTGTGACACTGACCTGGTATGCTGCTGATCCCTACAAACGGTATTTCCTTATTTAGAAAAAGCGCCATAAAGCCACTGACCACCGTAAGCAGGATGAGTACAATCAATAGTATCAATAATTTCTTTCGCCACTTCCAGTCGTCCCCTTGTGTTTTTACAAAATAAAAGTACACAGCACCCGCCATCAGCACTAAAATAAAAAAACCGATGGTGAAATAAATAAAGTAAACATCCCCTTCATACTGCGAGGCATCCACGCTGCATGGATCTTTGAACAGTATAGCGTATATGCTCAATTCTCTTTTTATGCGCTGCCAGAACGTGAGATGCTGCGGGATGGGGGGATACAGCGATACCGTATCAAGAACAAGCGTGTCTGTTACCACAAATTTATCTACCAATGCATCCCACAGGTCTGTGGTGCCGTTATCGGCGCCCAATGTCCATATTGCGATGCCACCTAGCTCATTCTTCATTACAAAGTCATACTTCATCGACATGCTGATGCCATCATCAAACCAGATCTCCTCCTTTACTACGCCATACTGATCTTTTACTTCTATAAAAAAAGTAGCGGTGGTTTCATCGAAGATGGCGACAGTATCCGAAGGGTACTGCTTGCGGATATCGCTGTAGCTAACGTAGCGACTGAAAACATCCGGGTTGCCATCTCTTCCTTTTTTCCATACGGCGCCGTAGTAAGGCAATAACAAGGAAAGTTGTGCAGGCGGAATATCGCCTTGCAGGTAACGTGAAACAGCGCCTGTCAAAGACTTTGACGCATTGCCATCCAGTGGTGCAAGCGGTCCTGCCGTTTCGCCGCCCGCCTGTGTAAAATCAATGATAAAGTAATCGACATAACTGTGGAGTGCACGCAGATCGTAGTTATAGGAAGGGTCGTACGGAGGTACAACTACATTAATTTTAAAGTTCTTATTTACATTTTTCAACGCACCGGAAAGCCCAATGATAAAGCTGCTGAAAGCGGCACGTTGATTACCGGGCAGTGCCTGAAAATAGATAGTAACCCCATCTGCTTTTTGCTGCACCAACAAACGGGCAAGGCTATCCGAAAACGTTGCCTGTGCATTTTTATTTTTGAGAAGGGCGAGTATGTTACTGCTTTTTTTATCAAGAAAAAGAAACTGCAGGTTGCATCCTGCCGACAGCGCATCGCCCACAGACTTCACTTCATCCTGCTGAAAGGCTGGCTGGATACGGCCAGTCTGGCCATCAACCAGGTATCCGAGGAAACTGTAAGTACTCAGCGCATTAAAATTGTACGTCGTATATCCCTGCTCCATCCAGTATGGCTGGATACCCATTACATTTACTTTTTGTGAAAGCCGGAGCAGGTAACGCGCGCCCACACTATCGCTCAGCCGCAATGTATCTACCTGGTCGGGGGGCCGTCCGTACAATGAGCGGATAGCGGTAAGATGAGCGGCTTTGGTATTTTCTGTTTCCTGTTCCTCACTCTTCTTCTGCAGGATGGGCATCATCTTATCCACCAGGGCATCAAGATCAGTTCCGGGCACCGCACTATCGGGTTCCTGCACCGGTTTTTTACTGCTGGTATCAGCCGGCGGATTTGCAGCCTGCGAAGCATGACTTAATGCAATGGCATTGAGCAGTGACATCAGCGAATCAAATTGCTGGTTTTCTGTTTTGGTTAATGCCTCGTTTAATTTCCGTATGTCATCCTTACTAACTACCAGTGAATCTGTTAACGTTTGGTTGATAACATATAAAACGCGGGCGCGCTCGCGCGCGTGAGCATTATATCGAAAACGAAAGGCTTTTAAAATCCGTTGTATGAGCTTAGTGTTGGCGGCAGTATCCGATGGCAGCTTTGGCGGCTTCGGCAATTTAGGCGCTGGTGGCGGCTTTGGCGGCTTTGGTAATTTAACTGGCGACTCCTGGAAATAATGGCGCACACTCCTGCTGTTGCCGTATGCGGTGCTATTGCAATGAAAAAAAACGAGGAATGCAATTATGAGGGCGGTTATTTTTTGAGCGGGATTCATCAGGATGCTTAAGATAATAAAAGATAGAAAAATATTTTTTCAAATAAAAATAAATAAATCGCTTTTTTGAATTTATATTGCGACATCAACATGAAAACTCAATTTCATTTCTCAAAATAACGAACACCTTTTTCAGCCCGGACAATTTACAGGACAGTATACATCTCGCGATAAGAATTAAATACCATTCCAATGATCTATGAGGCCCTTAGCTGTGTTACAGAAGATATTAACAATAACCTGAAGCGAAAATTACAGATCAACGAAGATAAAGTGATACTTTCCGGTATTGTAAACCAGGATGGTTCCGTAGCGATACAGGGCGAAAACAAAATGCTTGTAACGCTTGTCAATGTTGAAAAAGAGACAGCAAGAACATCCGTTTCAAATACCGGCGCCGGCATGTACAATACCTCGGCAGCAGCGGTATCCGTGAACCTCTATGTATTATTTTCTGCTTACTTCAGCAGCAATAACTACGCGCAGGCTTTAAGATTTCTTTCCTACACCGTCGCCTTTTTTCAGTCGAAAAATACCTTTACCGCACAGAATACACCTGCGTTAGATGCCGGCATCAGCAAGCTTGCCTTTGAACTGGAAAGTCCCGGAGCCGACAGGCTAAACAACATGTGGGCTACGCTGGGCGCCAAGTACATGCCATCCGTTTTGTACAAGGTGCGCATGCTTACGTTCGACGATTCCATCATCAAAGAATACAGGCCAGCCGTTGCGGGCACTGCCGGAGAAATGTTACCGGCGAGATAAATGTTATCCTTAGCTAGTTTTAAAAACTTGAATGAAACAGCAATATGAAATACTGACTACTATCCGCTATCGTCATGATTTTTTCCAGGCGCTATCCTACGAAGGCATAGGCATCCGCATGTCTGCCGCTACCGGAAAACAGTTACTGAATGCAGATCTGATGCTTAAACAACAGGCATCCGGGTTCTTGTTGCTATACAACACACTGGGCGCTGGAAAGCGCACCAGGAGCGACTTACTGCAAGACAATACCATGCTAACCTTTGAAGTAATCCTGAAAGATCCGCTGTTTTATAACTATACTGCTATTGATGCCGGCAGCATTACTACCCAATGCTTTATGTTTGGCAATGATGCCGCTAATGCACCAGGCGTTTTACACCGGCATCCATATGCTGATGCAGCAGACCTGTACGGAACAGATACGTTGACGGAACCCTTTTTTACAAAACCGTTCGGATTGCTGACATTGGTGCTGAATGACTCCCTACAGGATAACTATGAGATCAGGTTTCAGGCCCGGAGCACCTACTGGTGCTACTACCTGATGAGTGAACAGCTGGCAGCGCTGCCACACCCGGTAATCCTCAACAACAGCGGAACTTCCTGTTTCAGCGAGCCATTGCTGGCAGCGCTGCCTGAGCGGAATAACGTACCGGTACTGGTATCAAATGACCCTATCCCACTTTCGGATAGGACTCCTGACATACTAAAACTGGCAAACCGGCTATCGGAGGAAGACAACAAACACAAAATCATCATCTCCCCGCTCCCGTCGCCGGAAGTCAACAGGATATCTGCTGCAGGAAGATCGTGGTATACCAATGGAAAAACGTACTCGGAAATATTTTTATACTAAACAAAAAATCACCTAATATGGCATCAACCTTCATGACCCCTGGGGTTTATATTGAGGAGAAAAATGCGTTCCCCAGTTCCATTACCGCTGTGGAAACTGCAGTGCCTGTGTTCATAGGCTATACGCAGAAAGCAGAAAGGAATGGTAAATCCCTTATCCACAAGCCCACCAGGATCACGTCTTTCGCAGAGTACCTGGAATACTTCGGCAGTGAGTTCAAACCTAAATTCACGCTGGCGGACGCAGATCCCAAGGTGAAGCAGGAAACCTTTAACATCAACGGGAAGCCGACCGTGGTCCAGATTAAAGACAATAACACGGCCTACTTCTACAACAGTATGCGGCTTTTCTTCGGCAATGGCGGAAGCCTCTGCTACATCCTGTCGGTTGGCACCTATGGCAGCGGAGCAGATGGCGTTATCATTGCAGCAGATGATTTCATTGGCTCGGACACCAAGCCCAATGTATTTACCCTGCTGGAAAAAGAAGCTGAACCCACGCTGATTGTAATGCCCGACATCATTGCACTGGGAGCAGATGCCTATACTACGGTGTACTCACAGGTATTACAGCATTGCGCCAACATGCAAAGCCGCTTCGGTATCTTCGACCTGGTAAAACAAAAACCATCGGACGTACTGGAAGATGTGGTGGGCGTATTCCGGGAACAGATCGGCGTTAACTCGCTCAACTACGGCGCTGCTTATCATCCCTGGCTGAAAACTACTATTGTGCAGCCGGATGAAGTGGACTTTGAAAACCTGGATGCCAGCGTAGACCTGGAAAAATTATTACCCGAACCAGCGGCTGCGCAGATCATCACCAAATTTAAAACCAACGCCACACCTGATAAAAATACCAAAAAGAATTTCCATCAGTCGCTGAAGGCTGCCAGTCCTACCTACGTGCATATCCTCGAGGAAGTGCGTGCGCAGATGAATGAACTGCCACCAAGTGGAGCATTAGCGGGCATCTATACCCTGATAGATAATTCACGCGGCGTGTGGAAAGCCCCTGCCAATGTATCTGTGAGCATGGTAACCGCCCCCACGGTTAACATCTCCGGTGAGGAACAAAAAAATCTCAACGTGGATATCATGGCAGGAAAGTCTATCAATGTGATCAGGCCATTTACAGGCGTAGGTACCCTGGTATGGGGCGCCAGAACATTGGATGGCAATAGTCTCGACTGGCGTTATATCAACGTGCGGCGCACGCTCATCATGATTGAGCAATCTGTAAAACTGGCTACCCGCGCTTATGTGTTTGAATCCAATGATGCCACTACCTGGATCACGGTAAAAAGCATGATCAACAACTTCCTGCAAAACCTCTGGAAACAGGGCGCACTGGCCGGCGCCGCACCGGAGCAGGCTTTTGATGTACAGGTAGGTCTTGGTGCTACTATGACACCCCAGGACATCCTGGAAGGCAGGATGCTGATCACCGTAAAAGTAGCGCTTACACGTCCTGCTGAATTTATCATCATCACCTTCCAGCAGCAAATGCAGGAATCTTAATCCACAACTAAAAAATCTATTCAATAACTTTTAAAACTTGCAATTATGGCAGATGACGGCTCCACCCAATCACAGGCCACCTGGCCTATGGTAAAGTTTTCTTTCAAAGTCATGTGGGATGGCAAAGAGATCATATTCCAGGAAGTAACCGGGCTTACTTCCGAAACACAGGTAATAGAATACCGCGGCGGCAGTAATCCTGTATACTCGGTAGTAAAAATGCCGGGGATCGCCAAGTTCAATAATATCACCCTGAAGAAAGGTATCTTCAAAGGAGATACTACCCTGTGGGATAATTATGATCTCATCAAAATGAATACCATCAAGCGTTCCACCATTGTAATCAGTTTACTGGATGAAACCGGTCAAACCGCGATGAACTGGACACTGACCAATGCGTTTCCCTGTAAAATGACGGTTACCGATATGAAATCCGATGCCAATGAAGTGGCAGTGGAAACCATGGAAGTAGCGCATGAAGGACTGCATTTAACCAAATAAAAACGGACAACGGGTAGCGAAGCCGCAGGAATGACTTCGTTATCCGTTACTCCGCTTATTCACGGCTTCAAATAAATTGTCATGCCTATTCCACCACCACCGCCCTCGTCGGCCCAAACGCCTTTTTATCCACCGGTGGGATTTTATTTCAGGGTAATGGTGCCGGGAATCACCGGCAGCAATGAAGGCAGCTTCCAGGAAGTAAGCGGACTAACCGCCACCATTACGCCATTGGAAGTAAAAGAAGGGGGAGAAAACAGGTTTATCCATCGCCTTCCGCAGGCGCCCAAATATGGCAACCTGGTGCTCAAAAGAGGCATGCTCACCGGCTCTCCGCTGATACGCTGGGCGCAGAACAGTATCAATCTTTTTACCTTCTCGCCCGTGGCGGTAGTAGTAAGCCTGATGAATGCAAACCGCGGACTGGTAGCCTCATGGCAATTTGTAAATGCCTATCCCGTAGCATTGAAAGTATCAGAATTCAAAGCGCAGGAAAGCGTTATTGCCCTGGAAACACTGGAACTATGCTATGACTATTTTCAACAAATCAGTTAGTTATGCCTTTGGAAATAAGAGAACTGGTGATCAAAGTCACCATAGAAGAACATCCCCCGCAGGCAACAGGCCATACCGGCGTTAAAGACCTGCAAGCCCTGAAAGATAAGATAGTAAGGGAATGCATGGATAAATTAATTACTACCATAGAGAACTTACCCGCAAGATGAACCCTACAGGAGGACCCACGAAATTGTTACTGGCAGGCTATGCAGATCCGGAAGCTACGGAATTGATCGACAGCGTATCCGCCGTAATCAACCCGGACAATTATACGCTCAACTATACCATCAATTATAAAAACACAGATGAGCAGGGCGCAGTAGCGCCTACACAAATTTTCAGCAGCATGGAGTCGGGTAACTTCGACCTCGAACTGCTGGTGGATGGAACCGGCGTAATCCCTATTCCCGGCGGATTAACAGTAGACGCCTATATCGAAAAAGTGATGAACATCGCGTATAACTACCAGGGAACAGACCACCGTCCCAACTACCTGCGCATCACCTGGGGAAATACCAACTTTACAGGCGTATGTAAGAACATCAACATTAAGTACAGCCTGTTCAGCACTACCGGCGTGGCTTTGCGTGCAGTGATCAAACTCACTGTAATAGAGTCGGTAGCCTTTGCAACGAAAATAAAAGAATCCGGTGTGTCATCCCCGGACCTTACACATATGCGGACCGTACTGGCCGGCGATACCCTGCCGTTAATGACCTATCGTATTTACGGTGAACCCGGTTATTATATGGAAGTGGCCAGGGTAAATGGTTTGAATAGTATCCATGATATTAAACCCGGCGACGGACTCTATTTCCCTCCGCTAAAGAAATAAATTCCCATGGCAGCAGTTGTACCTATCAATATAGCAGATCCTACCCTGCAATATACCATCACGGCAAACGGCACCGCTGTGCAATACACGTACCCTGTCATATCTGTAACAATACATCATGAACTGAACCGGATCTCCTATGCAGAAATCATGTTGTCTGATGGCACTACAGCGAAAGCATCTACAGGTGTGATCGGCGATTTCCCCGCCAGTGACAGCGACAGCTTTTTGCCCGGGAACACCATCACCATTACTGCCGGATATGGTAATACCGGTGAAGAACTGATTTTCACCGGCGTGGTGGTGAAGCAGTCCATACAGGCCACCGACCAGGGTTTCCACCTGATCGTCACCTGTAAGCACAGCGCCGTGCAGATGACCATCACCAAAAAAGATGCAGTGTTCATCAATCAAACAGATAGCGACATCATGTCCACGACTGTTAGTAATAACGGTTTGAGTGGAGATATACAAAGTACCAGCGCGCTCAACGAACTGGTGTTTCAGAAATTTTGTACCGATTGGGATTTCCTGTTATCACGTGCGGAGTTTAACGGCTTCGTGGTATCACTGGTAGGTCCCAAAATAGTGGCCGCCCCTCCGGTAGTAAGCGGAGAGCCGGTGGTATCTGTAGCTTTCGGTGAATCGCTGATCAGCTTCAACGCTTCTGTAAGCGCCGAGAAACAGGTACCTTCTCTCACCGCTGCCGCATGGGACCCGCAAACATTGGCCATGATTACCGCTACCGCCACGGAACCGGGACTGAATGCGCAAGGTAACCTGGAAGCCACCACACTGGCTTCCGCGCTGCATCAAACGCCGCTGCAGCTGGTATCCAATTCGCCGCTGGCACAGGAAACTTTGCAATCATGGGCCAACAGCACCCTGCTCCGTATGCGGCTGGAATCCATCAGCGGGCAGGTATCCTTCATGGGCAACGCCACCGTATGGCCCAACACATTGATCACCTTAGCCGGCGTGGGCGCACGCTTTAACGGCAACGCCTACGTATGGGCCGTAACACATACACTCAAGGAAGGCGTTTGGAATACCAACGCAAAGTTTGGGTTGAACAGCAAACCTATTTATGAAAGGGAAAATTTTTCCTACTCCCCGGCAAACGGGCAGCTGCCGGCTATACAAGGACTTCAGCTGGGCACCGTAGTCGCCATTTCTGAGGACCCTGCCGCAGAGTACCGCGTGCAGGTGATGCTGGCCAGTACCGCTACCGGTCAGCAAGGCACCTGGGCCCGGCTGTCTACTTTCTATGCCACCGCCAGTGCAGGTGCCATATTTTTCCCGGAAGTAGGCGATGAAGTAGTAGTGGCTTTTATTGAAAATGATCCGCGTTACCCGGTGATCATCGGCTCCTTATATGGCAAAATGAAAACGCCGCCGGTAATTCCCGCAGATAATAACAATTACATCAAGGCGCTGTATACAAAGAGTCAGCTCAAAATTAGTTTTGATGATGAGAACAAGATCATCACCGTGATTACACCGGGAGGCAACAGCGTGGCACTGAATGACACATCGCAGGAAATAGTGATCCAGGACCAGAGCAGTAACAGCATTACCATGGCACCGGCAGGCGTTACCATAAAAAGCGCCAGCGACCTTACATTGCAGGCCACGGGGCAGCTCAAACTGAATGGCATGTCAGTGAATGTTGCCGCCACTACCGCACTGGAAATGAGCGGCGCCACACTGTCAATGTCGGCCGACACCACGCTCAGCGCTACCGGTAATACCTCTGCTACCCTCTCTTCTTCTGCTGCCACCATCATACAGGGAGGCGTAGTAATGATTAATTAAAACGATAAAAAATAAATTATGGGACAACCCGCCGCAAGGATCACAGATATGCATGTATGCCCGCTCATTACACCTGGACTGCCCCCTATTCCGCATGTGGGTGGCCCCATAGTAGGGCCGGGTATGCCCACTGTTTTAATCGGCGGCATGCCCGCCTCCGTAATGGGCGACCTGTGCACCTGTGTGGGACCGCCTGATTCTGCCATCATGGGATCGTTCACCGTGCTCATAGGCGGAAGACCTGCGGTACGTATGGGCGACACCACCGCCCACGGCGGCGTAATTGCATTAGGATGTCCAACGGTATTAATAGGAGGTTAACAATGGCAAAAGATATCAAATCATTTTTAGGAACAGGCTGGAGCTTCCCTCCTTCCTTCGACAAACCCAACGCCTCGGTACTGATGGTGTCTGATGTGGCGGATATTGAAGAAAGCATCCGCATCATTCTCAGCACCATTCCCGGCGAACGCATCATGCTGCCGGATTTCGGCTGTAATATCCGCAAGATGGTATTTGAAGTAGTAGACTCCCGGTTTTCCGGGGAACTGAACCACCTCATCTATCATGCATTGCTGGAATACGAACCACGGATCAAACTGGTGGACTGTCAGATTGTTGACCAGACAATGGAAAGCGGCACCGTGTACGTTCAGATCAACTATACGGTGATTTCTACCAATACCCGGCATAACCTGGTGTATCCGTTCTACTTCCTGGAAGGTACCAACATCAGCACGAGATGAATAACTACTTTGAAAATATACAGGATGGCGTCAGCCAGTTGGAACGGCAACTGGATGCATTGCAACCTGCCTATGTAAAAGTAGACGACAAAAGTACCTTTGACCTGCTGGCGCAGCTGACCGCGCTCGCCAGCCAGTTTAACTATTATAATTTCCAGGATCAGCCGGATGGCGACTGGCAGGAATTTTTTCAGACAGATCTGGTGATTATGCTCATCACCTGTTCCAACCTCCAGTTCACCGCCTATGAAGAAAAATATCTCTTCCTGCGGGAAGCGATGGGCAAAGCAGGAAATGAAGCCAGTCTTTTTAAACATACCGCCGGCTTCTTCTCCCTGCTTTACGACATTGCCATTGAACTCATGGATGCCCTGCAGAAATTATTCCTCTCGGATAAACAGCAGGTGATCCGGCATTACATACAACAGGTAATCCAGGTGGTGGAAGATGAAACGATGAAGTTAAACCGGTATGAATTGCAGGTAAAACAATTGTTTCCTTATGAAACAGCCAGGCATCATACCCTCCGCGGCGTCACTACCACAGCGCGGTTGCAGGCGCTGTTCCCGGGCATTTCAAATAGTATCACCGAAAGCGAAGACATCTTCAGCGGATTTTTTTCGCTGAACGAAATTTACGATACACTGCGGACGAAATTTTACCAGACTTCCAGCGCTTCCGCCTACTACCTGAAGAATCAGCTCCGGGAACGGAAACATACGCCGCATATGGGGCTGCTGATGGCGTTTACGGAGCTTTATAAATACCTGCAGGACCAGATCAACGAAATACCCAAACGGCATCTGGATTATTATTACCGCACCATATTGGGTATGGAACCCCTGCATGCGGTACCGGACAAAGTACATATCCTGGTCACGCCCGCCCCGCAGGTGAACAGCCTCACGCTGGATAAAGGAGAAATAGTGCTTGCGCCCAGCGCTGCCAGGAAGGAACCCCTGCAATACCGGCTGCGGGATCCCCTCAAGGTACATGCCACCACCATTACCGCCATACACACCCTGTATATCAGTAATTACCTCCAGATCGCTGCGCGGTCGCTGCAAACAAATAACATCTGCGAAGCAGCTATTTATCATGCTATTCACCCGGTAATACCACCACCGGCTTTTGCCGCCCTCACCGCCCCGCCGGTGACCTGGCCCTTGCTGGGAGAAGATCAGCACGACCTGTCGCAATCGGTACGTACCATGGAGAATACCTCGATCGGCTTTATGATCGGATCGCCTACACTATACCTTACAGAAGGTGCGCGGTCGGTACAGGTAAGACTTCATTTTAACGCTGCCGGCTATACGGAGTTGATTAAATACCTTCAGAATTTTTCTGCCGTTACCGGCAGAAGTGCCGCTATCATTAACAGTGAACTGATGTCTGCCGCATTCCTGCTATACTACACCACTCCCACAGGATGGGAGCCCATTAAACATTATAACGTGCGGTGCAGCGCCGCAGAGCAGGCAGATAACGCTATTGTCATCAACTTCCTGCTACGCAGCAGCGAAGCCGCTTTCACCGTATTCAGCCCCGATGTACATGGCGATAATATTACATCGGCATTGCCGCTCCTGAAAGTATTGCTGAACAATAACAGCTTCCACCACCCCTACTCCTTTCTCCGTCAACTGGTACTGGACCGGGTAACGGTAACGGCTAAAGTAACCGGCTTCCGGGCCGTAAAACTGGATAATAACGTAGGGGAACTGAACGCATACAGCTCCTTCAGGATATTCGGCCCCATGCCGGCAGTAGGCTCTTTTCTCGATATCTCCAACAGCAATGTTTTTAATAAGTATACGAAAGACTTCAGCATAAAACTGGAATGGCTGGATCTTCCCAAAAATATAAACGGGTTCGATAGTTACTTCGCCGCCTACCCGGGGAATATGACCAACAACTCTTATAAGGTGGGCCTTAGTAGTATTAACAACGGCGTATTTCTGCCCGAACGTGGCAACCAGGAACAGTTCCGGCTTTTCGATACGCGCCGCGACAAAGAAGGCGATCTGTACCTGACCGATACCTCATTGATTAAAGACGCCGATTTCAATAAAATCAGTTTCCCTAATGGGATGAAAATGGATAAGGAAGTAAAGCGCGGCGGCACGGCTTACAAGCAGGGCGCCGTCAGGCTGGAGCTGTCGGCCCCCTCCGAAACATTCGGGCATCAGTTGTACACACTCATCTTTCCGGAAGTAATTTTATACAACGCCAAACACCCGATGCGGAAAAAACCGCTGCCGTCGCCTCCTTACGTGCCGGTGGTAAAGGCCATTGCCGTCAACTATACACTGGAACATTCCGAGTCATTAAAGCCGGGAAAAGTAGCCATACCTGGAGAAACCATGGAAGTACACCATGCGGGCGTATTTGGAAATGAGGGCATTTATCCCGGCAACGGCGCCAATGACTTTTCCCTGCTTCCGGTATTCAACGAAGCCGGTCACCTCTACATTGGGTTTAACGAACTGAAACCCGGAGAAGAGCTGTCGCTGTTGTTTCAACTGGAAGATAAATATTTCACCGACACCACTACCAATCTTACCCCGCTCAACTGGCATTACCTGGCAAATAACAAATGGTATCCCTTTGAAAGCATGTGTCTTTTATCAGACAATACAAATAACCTTTCGCGGAGTGGTATTGTAAAGATCCGTGTTCCACACGGTATCAATCCCAATAACACTATCCATACACCCGGTACCTGGTGGATCAGGATTTCCACCCCTTCCCACGAATGCATTACGCCGAGGGTGATTGGTATCTTTCCTAATGCCGTAACCGTGGAGCGGGTGTTTGAAGGAATTGGCGGTTCGCTCGAAAAAGTATTAACGCTCCCACCCCTGACGATAAAAAAAACAAAAAAAGATATCCGCACCATCCAGGCGATCTGGCAGTTATTTCCTTCTTTCGGGGGCCGTAAAACAGAGCCCGAAAGTAAATTTTATACACGGGTAAGTGAAAGACTACGGCACAAGCAACGGCCCGTTACAGCACTGGATATTGCGCAGGTATTACTGGAAGCTTTTCCGGAGATACTGATTGTAAAATGCATCACTGCGCTACCCGGCGCCAGGGACGAAGATGTAAGCATTGTGGTGGTTCCGCGGCAATCGGACAGCGGCCTGTTTATTAGCCCGGAACCCAAAGTAGACCTGGATACCCTTTGCCGCATTCAAACCTTTATGCAACAGCATATATCTCCCTTTGTACGTTTATCGATCCGCAACCCGGTGTATGAAAGCGTGAAGGTAGTATGCAGCATCATGTTCAGGGATCCATCTGAAAACAACCAGAACAGCCACCTGCAACAGCTGCAGCTGGATATCCAGAAATATCTTTGCCCATGGTTGTTTGATCCTTCTTCCCATTTAAAGATAGGCAGCACCTTGTACAAATCTGAGCTACTGAATTATATCAACCGGCAGCCTTATGTGGAATATATCACCGGTTTTTCCCTCGTGCATTTCTATTACACAAAAGATGAAGATACCGGTATGGTAACGGCCTATTGTACAGATACCGCCATAGGCGGCCTTCAGCAGGTTACGCCTTCCTTGCCGCAAGCCGTGCTGGTCCCGTCGAAAGAACACCTCATCACCGTGCTGCACTCGCCCGAATACAAAGAACCGGAACCATTGGGCATCGATGCGTTGAAGATCAGCAACGAACTCATTATAGGCAACGACCATCATGTTATAACGCCAACGGACCAACGACCGGATCACGCAACCGATGAAGAGATGCTGACCATCTCTATACTTCCACCCTGACCGGTCATACCAGTAACTATTCATCTCTTAAAATAAATTGCTTATATATGGATACGCAACAAAGTAAAAAAGTATACGGGCGGGATGAGCTCAAACAATATTTCAGAAACGGCATAATGCCAACAGAAAACCACTTCGGCTACCTGATAGATTCTACCATCAATAAACAGGAAGATGGTTTTTCAAAAGATGAAGACAATGGCTTGCTGGTATCTACGCTCGGCGACTCCAAGCGGCTGGTATCCTTTTACCGCGCCACTGATGACCTGGAACCTTTTTTCTGTATGGAAAAAGATGAACAGGACTTTCCTGCCCTTCGCCTGAAACCCGGCACCGGGGAAGATGACCAGACCGGACCCGGGAAGAGCTTCTTTTTTCATATGAACGGTAACCTCGGGGTCGGGAAAAAAAGTGACCCCCGTTTTAAAGTGGATGTCAACGGCTTTGCAGGTATGCAGGGACGCGTAGGAACTTTTAAAGCAGGCGCCGTTCCGGCAAACGGCAAATGGCATCCCATTCTCGAATCGATGGATAACTGCCAGGCATTTGAAGTGATGGCCAGAACCGGCCGGAAAGGCGCCGGCAGGGTAGCATTGCTTCACGCCACGGCACTCGCGGCATACGGCGGATCACATAACCGGATCAGCCAGCGCTGCGCCCACTATGGCTTTTTCTGGAATAAGATCAAACTGCGCTGGAAAGGCACCACGCATAACTACGCGCTGCAATTACGTTCCAACAGCAACTATGGCGATGGTGTGGAAATCTTTTATAACATCACCCGGCTATGGAGCGACGAGCTGTTTATGCCGGATGAATATTACTATTAATGCTGTCATATGTCCGATAGTCCCGTTCAGATCAACAGAGACAAATCCATTGCCCCTGCAATGGATTATGATCTTTTAATGAAGGAAGCCATTACCCGCGTGCAGGAGCTGTCCGGTACCGAATGGACCGACTACAACCTGCATGATCCCGGCGTAACCATCCTGCAACAGCTATGCTATGCAATCACTGATCCGGCATATCGCACGGCTTTCCCAATAGAAGAAATACTGGCAGATAAAAAGGGCGACATTGATCCTTTGCAACACTCCTTTTTCCGGAGAGCAGAAATGCTTACCTCCGCGCCCGTGACGGTGAACGACTACCGCAAACTGGTGCTGGATGAAATAGACGACCTGGAAAATGTATGGATTGAACCCGTACAAACCATCCATCCATCCGGGTGTACAAAGGGCGTATACCGGGTATTTATACAGGTGGAAGATGCAATTGCCCGGAACATGGAAGCCAATGCAGACCAGGTACAGCAGCTGGCCGCACAAACAGATCATCTCCTGCAATCGTACCGGAACATCGGGGAAGACTTTGAACCCGCAGTAGTATTGCAACCACAGGAGATTTTCATTAAGGCCGAAATTTTTGTAGACAGCAGGCATGAGCCACAGCAGATCCTCGCCCTGATGTGCAATGCTTTTGAAATGACAATGCACCCGCCGGTAAGATTTGTACCCGCCGCCGAAATGTATATCAATGGCCACACACCGGAAGAAATGTATGCAGGTCCCTTGCTGAAGAAAGGTTTCGTAGCGAACAGCGATCTGCATCCCCGCAAACAAACCGCCGATCCGGCCGACCTGATGAAAAGTGTTTCAGAAGTACCCGGCGTAATGAAAGTAAAAGCTATTTACCTCGCGGATGAAAACGGTAACTTCCAGGCAAAACCGGTGCAGATCAAAGAAGGCCACTACCCTTATCTGGAAATGATAAGCGAAAAGCACGAGATAAAAATATCGAGCGACAAATTTGAATACAACCTCCGCGATGCCGGCTTCCTCAATATGTACGAGCAGGTAAAAACAGTAGCCCGCAGGAAATTTACTGGTCATCAAAATGCCGAAGCTCCCAAACCACTGAAAGGAATATACCGCAACTTAGGCCAGTACTATTCCCTTCAGCATCACTTTCCGGCGATTTATGGCATCGGGCATGAAGGCCTCGAAAAAGATGCTCCCGCCCTCCGCCAGGCACAGGCTAAACAGCTAAAGGCTTACCTGCTCTTTTTTGAACAGTTGCTGGCCAACTACCTCGCGCAGCTAAGCAACATCGGCAACCTGTTTTCGCCTTTCCTGCAACAGGTGCCAGCTGCTACCTACGCTACACAACCGCTGTACAACGTGCCGCATGTGGCCTCATTGCTGAAAGCATTTACCCATCAGAAATCACCCGTATCCTGGGAGGATTTCATCAATGATAACGGGAACCCCTATATTAAAAATATGCAGGAAGCAGCAGAACCGGATAAAGAATACCAGCAACGTAAGAACACGATACTGGATCACCTGATGGCCCGCTTCAACCTGGTGTTACTGAAATACCCGGTTACTTTCTTTGAACAAACCTATGACCGCGATGCGCCTCCCACCCGGATCAGTCCGGAGCTGGAATGGAAAGCATCCATCCTTCGTGACCTGCCCGCACTCAGCGCTAACCGCAACCGTTCGTTCAACTACCGCGAAGATATTTTTAACGAAGGGAGTTTGTCAGGCTATGAAACCATTCTGCATAAGTTGCTGCATGTGCGTCCGGAAAAAAGAAAGCGGCTTACCGCCGTATTTGATAGCAGCAACTGGAAAGTATCCGTGAGTCAACCTTCCGAGCCACATATTCATGTTCACCTGGTGAAGGAATACAAAGTGAAAGACGAACTGCTGAAAGTGAACATCGCTGAAAGCACTTCAGGCGAAATCATTACCGGCAAGAAATATGACTATGGCCGTCAGTCGGTGTCGCTGCTGCGTTACGGACTGGATCCGGCCAATTACCGCATCGTATACGATGGGGAAGAAGATGTGTACCTGGTGGTATACCGTCAGGCTACACATGCGTTGTGGCAGGTGATAACCCGGGAAAACACGCATGAAGAAGCTATGCAGGCGCAAAAAGAAACGATGCGGCACCTGAAACAGATCAGCACAGAATCGGAAGGATGTTACCTGCTGGAACATCTGTTGCTGAAACCTGCCTACACAGACAAGAGTTTTGGTTTCCGTATTTACAGCAGGTCCAATAAACTGCTGCTGCAACATGCGCAATGGCTCACCCTTGAAGAGCGGGAAGCGCAGCTGGAAAACGTGGCCCCGCTGGCGGCTGCCCTGAATGAACAGGATGCTTATGGCAGCTGGCAACAGCTGCAACAGTATTACAAAATATATTTCTATCGCGGCGATACGCCGGAACTGTTAACAGCAGCACATTTCACTTCGCCTGATCATAAGGTCGCCGTTGAAAAAACAATGCTGGACCTGCTGTTGCTCATCAGGCAAATGAAAACCGGGCAGCACCGGCAGGTACGTGTGGTGCCTTATGTAAAACACGGCGAGGCTGAAATGTTGCAGGAAGCCTTCTTCAAATTCGGCATGAGCATTATTTTCCCTTCATGGCCGGCACGCTTCCAGTATAAGGAGTTCAGGAATTTTACCGAAGGATTGTTCCGGGAACATACACCCGTGCAATTCCGCTTGAACTTCGACTGGCTGGGTATCAGCGCGATGCGGGACTTTGAATCCCGGTATTTCGATTGGCTCAAAGCCATGCGTGGAGAGGGCGACCGGCCATCTGCCACCGCTGCTTTGCTGGCCTTCATTGTAAAAGATCCGGCATTTTCTCAACATGTAGTTACTGTATAATGGAAGCACACATCATCCGGCGATACAGCTTTGATATCACCTACGATTCGAGGCCCAGGGCTTTTGCCTTGCAGGATAAAATGAGTACGCTTTTCCGGCAAAGCATCAGCAATGGTACGGATGATCTACTGCAACAACTGATCCCCGCCGACATGATGGCTTCTATCGACGGGCTGATACTGAACATAGGGACCATTCCTTTCAAAGACCTGGAAGCTGAGCTGCCAACAAAAATATTAGCGGCTTTGCAACAGGCGCTTACCGATCTGCTGTATCATCAACAGGCGGGCACGCAGCATGGCGTTAGCGGGGATATTACCATAAGGAAAGGCGAAGACCGGCAGCTGGAACTGATGAGCTTTTTCCTGTTGCAGGGGGTGATGCCGTGGTGGGCCACTACCACCGAACGCGCGCAACCGGGAGACATCATTTTACAGTTATCAAAAACTTCCCCGGGGAAACTGGCTGGTTTTATCCGCAGCATTGGCCGGAATCAAAGCGTACGGGAGCGAATTGTGTGGCAATTTTCCGTTGATGTATTACAGGCCATCGTACAGGTGCTGGAACCGGCGGAAGCGCTGTTTATTATTGCCGGCAGCCGGGAAATACTGTTGCTGCAACAGCAGCAACAATTACTCCATACTGAAACCAGTGAACTGGAAAAAGCGGTGTGGTTATTTATGCTCACCTATCTCATTATGGAACGGGGCAGCAACTTTAACCGCAAAGAATTTGTACGCAGCAACCTGCTGAAGCTGGCGGGGCATTTCAACCTTTCCTATGAAACCATCCTGGAGTTGTTTTATGAAGCATTGTGGCGTTACAAATCTTCCTTACCAGAAACAGGATTGGGTAACTATATCAAAGATCTCTATAACGAACTAACCGTTTCGCCTCAACGAAAACCAGTTGCCGGCGGTGATCCATCTTACAAAAAATTAATGGCAGACACCGGGGAACAAATCAATGTACTCCGCTATTATCTGCTATATGGCGCTATTCCCTGGTGGGCTCCGGGTGTTACACCTGCGTCCCTGCAACTGATGTTTAACAATACCGGTTACCATGCCGCCGCCTCCCTTAAACAAATGCTGCAGCTGGTATTGCAGCATCAAACCGCTGCCGGCAGGTGGCATGAACTTATGCAAACCAATGAAGCGGTGGTGGAGCAAACCGGGTATTTAAGGGAGATAAAGAACTGGGCAGCTGATACCATTGCTGCGGCTTCCTTTACCGGGGACACGCTTACAAAACGGCTGTTGCTCCGCGATGTGATCCTGCACCTGCTCACCTATGGCAGTATGTCGTGGTGGGGAAAAATATATGCGCACTACTCCCTTAACAGCTTACTGGAACAGCTGGCCGATCAGCATCCGGATCAAACGCTGACGATACTCGAATACGCCGCCACCCTACCGGCAGCTATGTACCGGCTGGTGTCAGGCGTAAAGCCCGCGGTGTTTTTCCGGTTGCTGAAAAGCAGCGGTATGGCGGCCGCCGCGGAAGAAGTATACGACAACGTATATACGCTATTAACCGCTGTACAACAATTTGTGACGGTTAGCACCCTGCCGCCGGAGCAGTTTATCCTGCAAGCCATCTGGCAATCACTCGCCGCCACGCGTTACCGCCGGATCAGCAAAGAGGTGTTACTGCAACACCTGTTCCTGCCCGCATGGTCGGAAACGCCGGTGGCAGCACCGCACATGATCCGCTTCCTGCTGCAACAGCTGCTGCCCGTTATTAATCACCTTTCCGGGAATACGGTACTGGCCAATGATTTGCAGGCATGGACCATGCCTGTATCCGCTCTTTCCCTGCAGGAGGCAGAACGCTTACCCGCACAGATAACAGCCTCACCGGAAGAGATTACCCGCTGGCTGCAACAATTCCTGACCACCGGGCAATTACCTCCGGCAGCAGGCAATGTCTCTTCAGCCTATGCCGCAAGGTTACTGCAATGGCTATACGAATATCATGAAGAACACATGAAGCTATTACAGGAAAGCATCACCCCATCGCCGCAACTATTCCGGCAACTGGAGGAGCTGTTTCTTCAGCTGGAACCACATATTGAACCGGTACAGACGTTACTGCAACCCTGGCTGGAGAAAACCATCGCAGAAGGCAGCTTCTTTGCGGAAGGCAGCAGCAGCAGCAGGATCTATCAACCGGCGGTGGCCTTCCGGTCGTTATTACAGCGCATGCAGCGCTACCCTTCCATTACCGTGGAACATCAGCAACAGCAAGTGCTGGAAGAAGCGCGGCAGCTGCTAACGGCATACCTTACACGCTACCGGCTGCCGGAAAAACTGGGTTCGTTGCCATTATCAGCGACCAACGAAATCATCAAAGCAGCCGTGGTCCTTTTATTCAACGCCGCTCCTGCCATCCTTCATCAGCTCTTTACCAGCTACCGTCAACAACTGGCGGCCAGGCTGCAGGTATATGGGTTATTCTCCTTCTACGCGGGGGTGCCCGACAGCCATATCCGGCAAACGCTGGATATATACGCGGTACAGGACAGCCTGCTCCTGTTACAGGAAACAGCCGGTAACAGTCACCAGGGCAGCATCACCGACCTGCGGAAGGCCGTCCGCTTTTATAAGCAGCGCAGCCGGCAGGAACGCAGGTTATTCTACAGTAAAATACTGCAGCATCCGGCACTGATAGAACAAATGGCGCAGCACCTCGATGAAGAATCGTTCCTTGACATTGTACAGGATGTTCCCCTTGGCTGGACAGCCAACACCACGGATGCCTTGCACGAGTTGCAACAGCTGCTGGAATCACTGCTTCCCGGCAGCCAGGAGAAAATACAGCTGCAACAGGTATTCCGGCGGTTTCACCTGTTGCTGCTGGGCGCACATATACATGTATATGACGCGCGCAGCTACGCTGCCCGTTTCCTCGATTTTATAAATATGACCACCCCGGGCATCGCGGAAATACTGGTCAACCGGCTGGTAAAAAGCGCGCAACAACCAGCGTCGCTATCGTACACGCATATACGGCATGTAGTACCGGTATTGCAGCAGGAAGCGCAATTAAACATTACAGCCAGCCGTCACCGGGCGTTGTTACGGGAAAGTCTCTACGAAAAAGACCTTCTCCGGACAACAAACCCGGCTACCGCTACGGCAACGGCGCATCCGCTGGAAACACCGCCTCACGAGCCCGACAGCTGGGCTAAAGTGAAGAAGCAACCATTGGATACCATTTATACCGGTAACGCCGGCCTGATCATACTGCATCCTTTTATTCCGTTTGGCTTCAAGCGGATCGGCCTGGTGAACGACGAAGGTTTTGTAAACCGGGAGGCACAACATCGTGCCGTACACCTGCTTCAGTATATGGTAAACGGCAGGGAAATACACGCAGAGCATGAATTGGCGCTCAATAAAATACTATGCGCCTTACCACTGGAAGAACCCGTGCCCGCAGAAATACTGCTGACCGCGGAAGAAAAACAACTCTGCGAAGAACTGCTGAAAGTAGTGATCCAGCGCTGGGAGAAAATGAACAATTCCTCCGTAGAAGGTTTCCAGGCGGCCTTCCTGCAGCGCGACGGCGCACTGTGGCAAAAAGATGACGACTGGTGGCTGCGGGTAGAAGAACGGGGCTACGACATGATACTTCAAACCTTACCGTGGGGCATTGGCATGATCAAGACCCCGTGGATGGAAAAAACAATATATACAGAATGGGCATACAGTTAATAGCAGCCAATGCAGCTGCATTGGAGAAAGAACTGGAATGGTTCCGGCTACTGACGGAAGCACGGATGCAACAATACTTCCAGCAAACAGTGGGTGGAATACCCGCCAATACCGGATCTCTCGGAAGATCCATCTGTGTACGCACAGATTATAAAACACTATGGCATGTCGCATGCGGAGCGGATTATACTGCTGCTCGCGCTGATCCCGCATATACAGCCACAGTTGCTGGACATTTTCTTTGTAAAGAACGCCACCTATGATAGAGGCTTCACAGAATTTGGTGGTATTAAAGGACAGATGCACGGCGGCTTTTTACCAACCGGGGAAACAGCCGCGTTCCTGCTGACGGCGGACGGCTTGCAGCAACGGTTTAACATGATCCGGTATTTTAGCCCCGATCATTTCTTTGCCAAACATCAAATCCTCAAACTCAACCCCGCCGGCGATGAGCCGCTGCTAAGCGGCACCCTAAGCTTGTCGACCGAGTATCTCAGCCTGTTTACAGAAGGCGTTTCCTACCGTCCTGATTATAATACGCAGTTTCCTGCCAAGCGTATTGAAACCGGTATGGAGTGGCAGGACCTGGTACTGGAACCGCATGCGATGGAAGAGGTAGAAGACATCCGGACATGGATAGAACATGGCACCACCCTGCTGCACGACTGGGGCATGAGCCACAAAATAAAGCCTGGATTCCGCAGTCTTTTTTACGGACCACCGGGAACGGGGAAGTCGCTCACTGCCTGCCTCCTGGGTAAAACGTTCAACATGGATGTATACCGGATCGACTTATCGCTGGTGGTATCAAAATTTATTGGTGAAACAGAAAAGAACCTCGCACAGGTATTTGACAAGGCCATCAACCAGCAATGGATTCTATTCTTTGATGAAGCAGACGCGTTGTTTGGAAAACGCACACAAACCTCTTCTTCCAACGACCGTTACGCCAACCAGGAAGTGGCTTACCTGCTACAGCGCGTGGAAGACTTTCCGGGCGTGGTAATCCTGGCCACTAACCTGAAAGCCAATATCGACGAAGCTTTTGCCCGTCGTTTTCAATCGATGATCTATTTCTCTATGCCAGGGCCGGAACAACGGTTACGCATATGGGAACAATCCTTTCCTTCACATATAGCGCTGGAAGATAAAGTGAACCTGGAAGACACTGCGCGTAAATACGAAATGACCGGCGGCACTATTATCAACGTCGTGCGGTACAGCTGCCTGATGGCGCTGAAACGGGGAGATAAAACCATCCGGCAAAAGGATCTGCTGGCGGGCATCCGCAAGGAGTTTGGGAAAGACGGGAAGATTGTATAGGCGTTACTTTAGCCAGGACATATCACTACCTTCAAAATCGCTTACCGCCAGCGAAGGGACTTTAATGGAGAGATCGTCTGCTGATATTTTATTTTCCATTGCTTCACTGAAATACTTTCTATTTCCGACAGGGATACTACCGGGAACCCCTCTTGTCCTGCTGTTGGTTCTTAACGCTTCTCTCATTCCCTCCGGACCTGTGGAGCCCATTGTTTCTAATCCCCGGGCGCTAAATAATCCTCCTTTCACGTCAGGATACTCTTTAAGCCTCTCCCCGTCTTGATATAGCGCATTCAGCTTCTTCTCCGCATTAGCGTTAATAAGTCCTATATTCTCTGCGCCAGGCAATGCTGCGATCAGGTCATTGGCAGCCTTTTTTGCTTCTGTCCTGTTATGGGTAAGCATACCTGTTTTATAGATCTTCTTTTTTACTTCTTCAAAAATATCAGGATGTTCTGCTTGCGGGGAGCTACCCGCCGATTCATGCTGCCCGGTATTCTTCCTGAAACCAAGATCGCTGTCTGAATAGATGCCGCCATACTTGCTGAGAATGCTGTAACGCGCCAGATCGGACGCAGTGCCAAAGTTGGTCCATGTATCATTTGGATCCGTGGGCGCTCTTTTAATATAGCCTGCCTCCTTCTTATAATGTTCTGTAAAGACGCTGGCATCAGCCGAGATATCCTTTATGGTTATTTCATGCTCTCCTGCCCAGGCGGCCATATCTGCAAAACCATTCTGTATAAGGTTAGTCCGGTCGCGCCAGCGGCTGTCAGACCATAACCAGATCTGCGCAGTGGGATTTCTTTCCTTCCAGGCAAGTACATTTGTTTTCCCGGATCCAGGCATGGAAGCCCCTATCCAGATAAAATGGATGATCTTCGGCAGGCCTCCGTTATCCTTACTCTTAAATTCACTAATGTAACGCTCAATAGCCTCCTTCTCTTTTCCTTTCTCCAGTGGATATACTTTGGGTTCGCGCATCAATACCTGTATTAAGCCATAGTGCTGCTGAAACAGTTCCGGATTAAAAGCTATCATATCAGTGATGGTGGGTTCCTCTTCGGTACCATCATATATAAATTTTCCCTGTACAGGCGGATTTTGGGAGATACCATTTCTGCCAGCTATGTGATCGGCATTGCTGCGGAATTTACGTTCCTGGGGGTTATTTCGGGTATACATGGGAGTTGTATTTTCGTTATTCCGGCTGACTGAAATTAACGAAAAACACCCGGCTTTCAACATTTAGTTTAACCCGCAGAATTATACCGCCACCAGGTTTTCAACCCCGGCCTGTTTCCTTAAATTCATCAGTGCATACCGTACCCTTCCCAGCGCTGTATTAATACTGATACCGATGGTTTGCGCCATCTCCTTATAACTCAGGTCGGCGTAATACCGCAGGATCAGGGCTTCGCGTTGCAGTCCGGGCAGACGGTCCAGCATCCTGTTTACTTCTTCGGTTACCTCTGCACGGATCATACGGTACTCCTGGCTGTGTTCCGTGACTTCCATGTAATCGCCCAGGTCATCGTTGTAGGTAACGATGGTGCTTTGCCGTTGATTGGTTTTCCTGAAATGACTGATACAGGCGTTATGGGCAATCCTTACCGCCCATGCCAGGAACCGGCTGTTATCAACATAGTGGCCCGATTGTAAAGCGTTCACTATTTTTATAAATACTTCCTGGAAGATATCTTCCGCCAGGCTTCTGTCTCTCACAAGTAAAACAATAGTAGTAAAGATCCTGTTCTTATGGCGGTATACCAATGCGGTAAAAGCCGGGTTATTTCCTGAAATATACAGGCGGATCAACTCCTGATCCGTAAGGTCACTATATGGGTTCATACACGGTTTCGTAAATTTTGGTCAATAAATGATTTCAAATGGGGGCCACCCTGAATAAGGCAGCCCTTTTATATACTGGTGGTTGTATTAGCCAACCTAGTCCTTGAGATTTAAATATTTTTCCACCTGGCTGTAATCATTCCAGTCGATGCCTGCCGCAGATCTTGCAGACACGCCACCGGGAATAATTACATACCTGTATTGATAACGTTTATCCGTAGCAGTGGTGCTGATAGGTGCATTCGCAAGCAGGTCGATGGCGCCGACAGAGGCTACAAACCTTACCAGGTAACCATATTCATCCACATACGGTAACGCTTGTACGAAAGAATTGGCAGCAGTACCGAGATTGATATATACGTTGATAGATGCATTGGCCAGTAAGGGAGCTGTTAACTTCGGAGCATCCAGGCTGGCGCCATATATGATGGTGTTAATAGTACCATTCTGATTAAAGATGGTATCTGCAGGCGCAAAGGCCACATCCTTCCAGGCAGAATAAATAACATTCGCACTACCGGGCGCACCTGAATCGCCTTTGGGACCGGTAGCACCGGGCACACCCGAAGGACCCGCAGGGCCAGCAGGACCGGCAGGACCCTGGTCTCCGTCTTTGGAGCAGGCAGCAAAAAATAATACAACCGCAGTGATCAATGCATAGGGCATAAAGCGTGTAACCTGTTTCATAATGACAATTGTTTTGTTTTTGTTTTTATTTATTAAATGAAAAGATGAAAAAATTGACAGCCGTTACCATACGTTACGGGGACAGGTATCTCCATACTTGTTACCCAGCAGGAAACCGATCATGATTTCATGAGTACCCCGGCTCACTGTATTCAGGGAAGATGCCGTATAGTCGTAAGAGTAACCAATGTTAAACTGCGAGCTGATGTTGACCCCAAACATAGCAGCCACCCCCGTCGTTTATCCTGTAAGAAGCCCCCAGCCAGAGCCGGTCGCGGTACATAAACCTGGCGTTAACATCCACACTGAATGGCATGGCGGTGATCATTTTCAGCATTACCGACGGCATCACATTCAGATCATCGTTTATCCATAACCGGTAGCCGGTAGTAAAGAATAAATGCGGTACCAGTTTGCCGCTGTAAACAGAGTCGCCCACTACTTTGCCATTGTCGAACCCGATTTGCTGCGGGATAATATTCTGTACAGAGATACCGGCAAAATAATCTGCTGAGTACAGCCACAGTCCGGCGTTTACTTCCGGCTTCCATTTGTTCAGTATACCGGTGCTGGTGCCCAGCACCGGATCGGAAGGATCAAAGAATTCCACCCTGCTGGCATCCAGACTCACCTGTTGCATACCTATACCGATACCGGCGCTGACGCTGGTTCTGGGAGATAGGTTAATGTGATGCGCATATGCCCCCGTAATGGAAAAGCGGTTAAGCGGACCGGTTTTGTCGTTCAGCACGGTGAGCCCTATTCCGGGATGCGGAGGCGGTGTGGTGTAATCCTGCCAGTAGCCTTTTCCACGGGGATTATTTCCTTCTGGCTCAAAACCTGTAGGCGATGCGGTACTGTAATCCGATTTACGCAAAGGCCCCTGCAGGGTCATATACGTGGTTACCGGTGCACCTTTCATACCTACCCACTGATGCCGGTGACTGAAGCGCAGGTCCCAGTAGTTTTCAATACCCGCCAATGCCGGGTTGATGATGAAAGGATTCATGATATACTGCGTGTAATGTGGCTGTTGCTGCGCATGGGTAACATGCACCAGCAAAACAAGCAAACCTGTGAGCACAATGTTTTTCATGGATCAGTGATTTTGGGTTAAACAGCCGGGCTGTTACTTTTTAATGATCGTAAATGCCGTTCTCCTGTTCTTTTGTCTTCCTTCCGGGTTATCACTACCATCTTCCTGGGTGTTGGGCGCTACCGGCTGTGTATCGCCATAACCTATATAAGTAAGCCTGGAGCGATCAATGCCTTTGCTGACGAGATATTCCACGCAGGTTTTCGCACGGGCTTCAGACAGGCGTTGGTTAAACGCGGGCTTACCTTTACTGTCGGTATGCGCACTCAGTTCTATGTGCATATCGGGATTGGCGGCAAGCAGTTCCGCTAGCTTATCCAATGAAGGGAATGAACCTTCCTGTAACGTAGCCTTGTTGAAATCGTAGTACACGTTTTCCAGCACTACCGGCGCTTCCGGTGTCACCAGTTTCGTCAGACACAATACCGGCACTGTCATGGCAGCGGTGTCTTCGTCCTGTGGAACAGTTATCTGCCGGGCATTGGTCGTATAACCGTCTGCATTAGCTACTGCCTTTAACGGTAAAAAGTCTTCCACGGTAAAAGCGTAGCTGCCATCGGCGGCCGTGGTGTGCGTGTATACCACTTTGTTACTGATAGTATCTATCACATTTACGGCAGCACCCGCCAGCGGCGTGTTACTGTCGCAGGATACCACGATGCCGCTCAACCGTTTTGGCGGACGGTTTTTATGTACAAAGAACAATTCCAGGCAGCATTCTGCTGCACGGTCAGTGCCCAGCAGTACATCATCCAGCAGGTTTTTATTATTGCTTCTGCTGGTAAAATAAATATCGTCTTTCACGGAGTTCACCGGGTAACCCATGTTTACCGGCGCTTTCCAGGTACCTACATTTCCTTTGCTGGAAAAGAAGTCGTATCCGCCCATACCTACACGGTTATCTGCCGAAAAGATCAGCGTTTTGGTAGCCGCATGATAGAATGGCGCCTGCTCATTACCGGCAGTGTTGATTACTTCTCCCAGGTTGGCTGTTTGCAAGGGCTTACCGGATTCATCAAGGGAGGCATACCATAAGTCGAAACCACCGTAGCCATCGGCCCTGTCGCTGGCGTATAACAATGTTTTACCATCTTCCAGTAAATACGGTTGCTGGGTATTATTACCCACCGAATTCACCAGCGCATCCATCACCACAGGTTCGCTCCAGTTATCACCGTTTTTACGGGACACATAAATGGCTGATACCTTTTTGCCATGATCCATGTGCCAGCGGGTAAGGAATAGTAACTCCCCGTTGGGCGACAGGCATGCAGCGCCCTGGTGCAGCCCTTCCGGCTGATCGAGCTTTAACAGGTGAATATCAGATACCTGCCCGGCTTCATAGGTGGCGGTATATAAACGATTGATATAAGTATGATTTTTCTGAAACGAACTGTCGGGCCGGGTAGAAGTAAAGATGAGGGTACTGCCGTTACTCCACAACGGCGCATAGCTGGCCCCCGTAGTGTTTAACGCAGGAGGCGCCTTCTTTACGCTGTACTCCGACAGATCTTTTTTATTCAACTGGGCGGTAATAAAAGCCAGGTTCTGCAATTCGCGTTTAGCCGCTTCCGTGAATTTATCATTAGCCGTATAGCTGTCCAGGAAATTTTTGAACGCCTGGGTCGCCTCTTCATACTTAGCCAATGCCCGCAGGGAAACTGCGTAGTAGTATGGCGCCAATGGGAAACCAGCTTTATCCAGTTCCATCACGGATTCGTAGTAAGGCGCTGCCTTACCATAGTTATGCAGGTTGCGATAGCTCTCTGCCAGCTTATACACCGCCAGCTGTTCGCTGCTTACCTTTACTGTTTTATTCTTTACCACCGACACGGCCGCATAAGGTTTGTAAGTATCCGGCTTCACCGTTTTGGTACGGGAGCCCAGGTACTTTTCATAATAGGTAGCCGCTGAATTGTAGTCTTCTTTACTGTAGTACTGATCTGCCGCTTTGAGATAGTTATAGGTAAATTGTGCAAACGACATCATACCCGATAACAGCAATGCGGAAGTAAATATTATTTTTTTCATGAGATCCTGTTGCTTTTAAAAGTTGATTACAATCGTGGACAAACAAATTCTACATCCGGTGTTCTTACCGATCTGCGGCCAATGAACGTAAGGGATATTTCAAAGCTGTTGGAGCCATGTGCCATTTTGCTGAGATCAGATGTATTGATATCATAGCTGGCGCCGAGCATCATATTCTTATAAATAAATCCCGCGTGTGTAGTCACTGCATCTTTGTACCGGTAGTTTACACCGAGCAGGAAATCCGTTCCCGCTGCTGCATTCAGCTGGCCATAGGCGCCGATCATTTTTTCCTGTGCAGGGCCCTGCTGCATGAACAGGAAGTTGGGTGTAATGCTGAGTATTTCCGACAGGGTTAACTTCACGCCGCCGTGTACATTAAAGCGCATCGGGAAACGGGCATCACCTTTGGCGCTGAACTGGTCCTGTGGTTTGGTAAGATGCATAACGGAGACGCCGCCATAAATATTAAAGTTCTTCCCGGGGGTAGCGTCATAATACAATGCCCCTGCGCCGGCATCAAAGGAGGCTGCCGAGTTACGGGTAAGTACATCCGATACAGGATTACCGGGGTTGTAGCCGGTAACAGGGTTCCATTGCTCGCCATAGGTGAGCTTGGAAGGGTCAAACCTGCGCTGGATAAAGCCCAGCTGCAAGCCGAAGTTCAACTGGTGATAATGGGAAGCATCGAGTTTCACACCGGTATAGGCCGCGCTTACATAAGCCGTTGTATAATTGTAACCGCCATCGCCGGCAGTTTGATTTAATACGCTGGCGCCTATATTAATATTCTTTGCGGTGGGTATTTCCCCGCTTACACCGTATGTTTTAAACGGGCTGATATTCCCCCACTGCGTGCGGTAAATGGCCGCCACGCGATAGTCGCCATCAAATACGCCTGTAAGCGCAGGATTTAACCACGACGGATATACGTAGTACTGTGAAAAGTGGGGATCGGTTTGCGCCATTAACCGGGTACCGGAGCATACAGTGGCAGCAAAGATGAATAAGGTTGCAATGATCGTTCTCATTTACAATACGGTTTTATGTGAATGATTTACTTTACCTGATAATAGTTACATAGCCGGTGATAGGCGCCATACCCGCCCGGAGCCTGATTACATAATAGTAAGTGGCCATTGGCAGCTGATTACCTTTGAATCTGCCGTCCCATGGTACATTATAACCGGTGGAATGGTATATCCTTTGTCCGTAGCGGTTAAATATTTCCACGGTGCTTTCTGCATAATCAGACAGGTTGGTGATAATCCAGGTGTCATTAACACCATCTCCGTTTGGAGAGAAGGCATTTGGTGGCGCAACTGGTTTTAATACTTTCACCGTCATAGCGTCACGAGCCATACAACTATGTTTGCCGATGGCAGTAAGTGTGTACGTGGCATCGTGCATGGCGGGAATTACCGGCGACAACACCGTAGGATCGGGGAAGTCGGCAGCAGGGTCCCAGGCAAAAGTGAGGTTCACCGAATCGTTGGCTACCGGCTTAAAGCTCACGATAGTACCCTGCGGCACAACAAAGGATGGTCCGGCATCTATCACCGGCTGGAGGTATACAATCACCTTGCTGCTATAGGCAGATGATCCGCAACCCGACTGATTTGCTACCTGCAACTGCACGCTGTATTCACCAGGTGCGGTATATTTTTTTACCGGGTGTTGTTCAGTGGAGGTGGTGCCATCGCCAAAGCTCCACTCCCATTTATTAATGCTTCCGGTAGGATCTGTGCTTTGATCCGTAAACACATTGTCGGCGCCCTGGCAAAGGGTATCCGGCGTTACTTTAAAGGATGCCACCGGCTGGCCAAAGAAGGCGCTTAATGTTTTAGTGGCCGAATCTTTACAACCATAAGCGGTAGTAGCCACCAGCTTCACGTTAAACGGTCCAAAGGTTTTATACTGCCAGGTAGGATCTTTTGCCGCCGATCCTGCACCACCGTCGCCGAAGTTCCACTGGTAAGAAAGGGATGACTTGTCTCTCGCCGTAGTGAGATTGGTAAACGCGGCGGTTCCATCCGGCATACATACTTTGGCAGGCAGCGCAAAATCGGTCACCGGCAACTCATGTACGGCCACTATGGCTTTGGCGGTATCGCTGATACAATTATGATCACTCACCGCCACCAGCTTCACGAGGTAGCTGCTGTCTTTCTGGTAAGTGATGGTAAACGGATTGTTGTTGGTGTTGTTTCTCAGCGTACCATTGCCCAGGTCCCATTTCCAGTTGGTGATGGTTCCTACGGGAATGGCAGACTGGTCAGTGAAAACAGTATTCTGTCCAAGACACAAATTGGCGGTAGCTGTAAAAGCAGCTGCAGGTTTAGGATACACTACCACGGTGGTGGAAATGGAATCGGTACAGCCGTTGCTGGTGGTAAACACATACCAGATGGTATGCGTACCTGCGCCTGCAGTAGCAGGGGTGAAATTGCCTGTTGAATCCGTAGCCGGACCACGGTAGTAACCTTTACCAGTTACGCCATTTTGTACAGTAGCTTTGCCTATGGCAATGGTGCCGGGCATGTTTACGCAAACCCCGTTCAGGGCAGCATAAGCCAGTTGTGGTTTCAGTTTAAAGGTAGCCGTTACCGTAGTATCCTTCGTACAGCCTTTATCGGTAGTTACACTATATTTAATAGCATAAGTGCCAAACTTCGTATAGGCATGCGTGGGATCTTTCGCCACCGAGCTATTCGGGTTAGCAGTTGTTGCATTAGCATCCCCGAAGTTCCAGGCGTGTGTGCTGATGGTTTGCGCATCGGGTACCACTGCACCGCTGGTAAACTGTACCAGGCCACCTACCGGCAGGCAGTCGCCGGGATAAGCAAAAAGCGGGTTGGGTTTGGCGTACACGGTAACCGTTTTTGAAACGGTGTCGCTCACACAGAGGTTACTTACTTTCACCACGTGTTTTATGGTGTAGGTATTATGATCTTTGTAAGTAATCGTTTGTACCGCGTTGGTAACAGCGTTCAGCACAGAATCATTTCCAAAATTCCAATACCACGATTTTAAAGGCGCCGTACCTCCGTAAGTGGAGTTATCGGTCATCTTCAATACTCCGCCTTCGCATAAGGCAGCAGCATCTGTTGTAAAGGATGCCACTGGTTTGGCCGCTGCGGCTACCTGGAAGGAAGTATCTCCCACACAGCCATCCCTTGAAATCACCGTTAGCTTTACCGCAGCATTCCCCACAGGAAATACTTTTCCTACCTGGATGCCACTATCCTTCACTGCTCCCGGGAACTCCCACTGCCAGCGGTCGATCAGCGGATCCTTCAGGCTTGTATCTCCCTTAAAGTAAACCGTATCCAGCGAACACCCGGTATAGGTATAAGTCATTACCGCACGCGGCTTTCCTTTCACCAATACCGTGAATCCCACCTTTTCGGTGTTGTTACAGTTTTCAATGCTCGGATGCGTGGACATGACCGGGATATCATACTCTCCTATTGCGCTGAACTGGTAAGTGCCGGGCAATGAGTATTTATAATAAGTGATCCCATTGATCAGTACCGTACCGGTGCTTACCGGTGCATTAACCGTTACGTCTGCGTTAGGTGTAATCGCTGTGCCCAGGGTGCTGAGCCGCCACACCATTTTTGTAGGCTTGTACGCCATTAAAATGGACAATTGCACGGGGGTATTGGTACAGGTAAAATCATTGGATGTTTTAGAAGTATCATAACTGTTGTGAATAGAGCCTACGGCATTGAGGTTATTGATCAGCGTACCGGCATTGTAGCCATAGCTTTCCACGCTGCCCAGGCCGTATGTAACTGCGGTGAAGGCGGAGTCGCTGCTCACAATACATTGTGCAGGCGCAGCCGGCCATCTTTTGATCACTACCGTGTAACCGTTCAGGTTAGGATGCGGGTAAGAGAAGTCAAACAGGGGGCTGCCATCAATCCTGAGCGAGGGAATACCTGCCGTAGGAATGATCATGGTGAGATAGTTGGTTTCTATAAACTCCCGGTCGTTCCGGTAAAAACCAATCCGCTTGATGGCTTGTTCTATAGGGCTCAGGTATACCATTTCCGGATCTCCCAGTCCGCCGGTATTGCCGCAGGCCCCGGAAGACGACATAAACTGCGCCACCAGCACCGGCTTATCTGACTCTATATAATCGGCGGTATTGCTAACAAACTCGTAGTAAGAATTGGCGATCAGGCCGGTGAGCGTTACACCATTTCTTTTTACAATGGTGGCAGGATCTTTCACCACTACTTTATAAATATTATACTGGAGGGTCGACGGCAAATCATCTTCAGAGGTGGGCGCGGTGAGATAACGTTTACCCCACGCCTGGAACGGAAAGATCTGCTGGATGTTATTATCGCCGCTGCTGCTGGAGTTATTGCAGGTGATGGCCGTACGGCTGCTGCCGGAATACACGGCCACGGGATAACACTGTCCCATTGGATTGCCGATCGATTTAATAGTAGTGCCGGTCAGCTCCCGGCCGGCGCCACTGCCCAGCGAAGCGCCTACCAGCTGGTAGATATCCCCGCGGTTCAACGTAACGGTGAAAGGTACGCCCGCAGGGCGTCCGTTACGGGTTAATACCGAAGGGGTAATTTCCACCACAGTATTATTCTGGTTCGCAATAACAAACATCCAGGAGAAACAGTCGTCCGCATAGTTCTGCATACTGTTCACAGAAATGTAGGAATAACCCCATGTTTCTTCCGGCATCAGCATAGTAGCCCCGGAAGAGGCGCTGCCATAAATATGCGCATAGGCAACAATAGGCACGTTACTTTGTATGTGAATAGACTTTCCCGTGAAAACGCCCTCGCCTCCGGTGCCGCCAAAAGAAGGCGGCAGGGAATACAGTCTTGCATCTATAGCGCCCGATTTAGGGATCAGGTCAGAAGCAATAACGGTATTCGCCGGGATGTTATACGTACGCGTCCAGGTGGTGCCGGTAATGCTCACTGTAACGGTGGCAGGCTGTTCTGCACTCAGGTACAGGATCATTTCCTGGCTGTTGCTTTGCCCCATCTCCATGAACTGGTGGTGTCCGTAGCCCACCCAGAAATCTTTCCCTTTATTGGAAAGATTCTGGGCGTATGCAACATCGGCTACGAACTGAAACAGGGTCAGGGATATGGCAATGCAAAGTCGCTTTATGTATAGTAATTTGGTTGACATCTTCTTCAATTTTTCATATTGAAATGATTATTGTTTGATGATCATCTTCGACGTCGTTGTGCCATCTGCAAAAATGGTATTCAGCATATAGGCTCCCCGCTGGATATCCTGTACATCCAGCTGGTTATTTTTACCGGTAACCGCTACACGCTTGATGGTTTTGCCATCCATCCCATAGAGTACCAGCTGTTGAATTGATTTGCGTGACTGTATGGTGAGGGAAGAAACGACCGGGTTGGGATATACCTTCACAGATCGCTGCAACATTAAAAGGCTGTCGATATCCTGGCGCATGGGCCGGATAGTTGCATTGGCGCAAGGCCAATGCAACATCCAACATCCAATGACTAACAGTAACAACTTCTCTATGCTTACTTTTTTCATACAACTGTTTTTAGCGGATCAGGTTAATAACTCCTTTCTTCTCTGTTTTACTTCCGTCTGTAAGGGTCAGATGACATACATAGATGTATACACCGGAGGGCAATGCCTTTCCTTTGTAGTTGCCATCCCAGCCAACAGACTGATTGTTGGATTCGAATACTTTTTCACCCCACTGGTCAAAAATGGTGATGTGCAGCTGCTTGATAATGTAACCATACACGAGCAGTACATCGTTCCGGCCATCATTGTTAGGTGTGAACGTATTCGGAATATAGATGCCGTCAGGCAAGGTTTTACCTTCAGCCGGCAGTGATGCCTTGTCTTCACAACCTTTCGCACGGACAATCAGTTTCACTGTTTGCACCGGTTGTAACCCGCTAACGATATGCACCAGTCCTTCCCTGCCGGAAGTTGGCAATGTCCAGCTGGTACCGCCATCCAGGGATACTTCATAACCGGTGGCATTGGCAACTGCCTTCCATTTGAAGCGGATCATGTTTACGCCTACGCTGTCTACCGTAACTACCGGTGTTTCCAGAACCGGCAATACATGTACAATGGCTTTAGCGCGTGACAGTCCGGGGCATCCGTGTGTGAGTGTTTCCAGGTAGTAATTACCGTCGGCGGCAATGTTGTTAATCGTGTAGTCGTTGCCGGTATGCAGCAGGGTACCCCCTGTTGGAGCATCGTACCAGTTGTACAATACGCCGGGTTCAGGATTCCTGGCAGACAGGGTAACATCCGTGCCGTTACATACAGTCATAGAGTCTTTCACAAGTTGTGCCAGCGCAGGCGCATACACTTCCACTTCTTTGGTAGTATCACCTACGCAACCCTCTGCCGCCACAATGCTCAGTTTCACTTCTTTCACACCCGGGTATCTGAAGTACTTCAGGGTATCTTTTGCGGACGATACTGTAGAATCGGCAAAGCTCCATTTCCAGGTGCTGATAGCAACCCCGTTGCTGGTAGTGGCGGTGCCTTTAAACAAGGCGCCGTCGTTCAGGCAGCCGGTATAGTCAACGCTGAAATCAACCACTGGCGCAGGGATTACCTTTATCTGCAGAATGCTTTCAAAACTGTTGCTGCAGCTTTCTATATCCGGATGTGAAATCAGGATAGGCACTTCATACAAGCCTGGTTTGCTGAAGATGTAATCAGCCGGCACCGTAAAGCGATAGTACTTCCGTTCGTTGCTGATGATAGAATCCACTGGCACCGGGTTATTCTGCACGATATCAGTTTTAGGTGCAAGGCTTGCTACCTGGCTGAATTTCCAGGTAATCGCTGTTGGCTTCACTGGTATCAGCATAGAGAAGCGGAATGGTGTTTTAGCGCAGGTGTAGGTGTTGTTCTGACCACTGTTGTTCATTACGTTGTTAAATGAAGGCAGGATGTTCAGATTCTTCACCAGGGTACCCGCGTTGTAGCCATAGCTTTCCACGCTGCCGAGGCCGTAGGTAACGGCGGTGAAGGCAGAGTCGCTGGTTACCGTACACTGTGCAGGTGCTGCCGGCCAGCGCTTCACTACTACCGTATATCCGGTAGCGTTAGGATGCGGATACGTATGATCGAAAGTAGCGCTGCCGTCGATCAGCAGGGAGGATACACCTCCTGTAGGTATGATGAGGGTAAGATAATTAACAGTAATAGACTCCTGTGTATTGCGGTACAGTCCTACCTTTTTGATACCCTGTTCTACCGGGCTCAGGTAAATCATTTCAGGATCGCCGTTGCCGCTGGTATTGGGACAGCTGCCGCTGGACGACATATACTGCGCTACCATCACCGGCTGATTGGCTTCAATATTATCGGCAGTGCTGCTTTCAAACTGGTAGAACCTGTTGTTGATCAGTCCCGTCAATGTGGCGCCATTTATTTTCACTACGGTAGCAGGATCTTTCACCAGCACACGATAAATGTTGGTCATGAAAGAACTGGCCGATCCGCTGGTAGAGGTAGGTGCAGTAAGATACTTTCTGCCCCATGCCTGCGACGGGAAGTTCTGCTGGATCAGGTTATCGCCCGATCCACCCGTTTCGATGCCGCAACCAATACCGGTACGGCTGCTACCGGAGAACACCGCCATCGGGTAGCATTTTCCATCTTCATTGATGACAGACCTGATGTGGCTACCAGACAAGTCGTATCCTTCGCTGCCACCGCCAGGCATCATAGCGCCCAGCACCTGGTACACTTCTCCTTTATTCAGTGTAACCGTAAACGTTGTATTGGCAGGTTTACCGGCCAGCGTGGGCACAGAAGGTGTGATCTCCACTTTTGTATTATCATAGTCTGCTATTACATAGAACCAGGAATAGGTGTCTGTGCTGTAATTCTGCCTGGACGATAGTGTAGCATATTCATAACCATAGGTACCTACCGGCAGCAGCATGGTGGCGCCGGAAGAGGCGCTGCCATAAATATGCGCATAGGCAACAATAGGCACATCACTTTCAATGCTGATACCTTTATCTGATAATCCTTCCTCTATCAGGCGGGCATCGCTCAAACCACTCTTTGGTATTATCTCCGTAGTGATGGTTTTGTTGGCAGGAATGTGATACACTCTTTCCCAGCTGGTGCCATTAATACGCACGGTTACGTTGGAAGAGTCCTGTGCATTGAGGTACAGCACCATGTTCTGCGAGTTGTCCCCGGTGAAGAACTGGTGGTGACCATAACCTACCCAGAAGCGGGTACCGCGGTTGGAGCTGTCGGCCGGCTGCAACAATTGAGAAGTAGCCGTGCCGCCATTGAGACCGGTGAATTTATCCAGGAAGTGTACAGCGCTATCCCTGATCACATTCGGGATATCATATACATGGCTCAGCGAATCCACGATCCATGCATTGGCACTGTCTGTGCGGCCCATCCGGATATCCTTCTGGCGCCTGATATAACCCTGCCACGGATCGATATAGAACTGATCGATGTTAAAGTTATACTGACCATTGGCCGGTGTTACATCCACATCTGTGTAGAAATACATAAAGTCCCTGCCTGTAGCCAGGTTTGGCGGCTTAATACCGGAGTAGCGTCTTACCGCTATGTTATTGGGTATGGCCGTACCCGGGTTCCAGGTAATTTTTGTTACCGTGTCCGTACCAAACATAAATGTTTGGGTAACGCCGGGAGCCGGTGTAGCCGGGAATGCCGGGAGCACCGGTGGCACGGAAGTAGGCAGGAATTCGTAAGCGCCCATATCCGGCACACCATCTGTGAGCTTAACTGCCCTGGCAACACCGTTGATGTCTTTATCATTACCTTCTATCTGCACACCACGGCCATGGATAGCCCATACATCGGGCTTTGCAATGGCTGGTTGCAGCGTGGTATCATCTGTAAATGCAGGTTTGTATACAATTGAATTTATATCCAGTGTATCCGCTGTGATGTAGTCATGCAATGTAGCATAGCTGCCCGCAGGGGTAAGCTGTTTCACCAGCACGGTACCTTTTGTATACAGTGTGTTATAATCGCTCTTCATGTAAAGCGGGTTCGCAATATACATGGCGATACCGCTGGTATCTGAAGCAAAAATGTTATTCTTTACTTTGATATTACCATAGTAAGACGCCGTATGCCTGAAGTATGCAGCGTAGTTATCGCCGGTGGTAGTGGAGCTGTTCAGTACCGAGTTATTGTAGTAGCTGAGGTTGGAACTGCTTTCACTATAAATACCGTACGCATTCACACCATTGGCTTTAACACTGATCACGTTATTGGAGATGGTAGCCCCGTCTGCCTGGTAAAGTTCCAGTCCACGGACTTCCCCGGTAATATTTCCTCTTGCAGTAATCCTGTTTCCGGATACGATGCCTTTTACGCCGGCATCAGCAGTCGCGTAGTAAAGGTATATTCCGTGAACATCATCGGTGGTATTGGTTACCTTAATGTTGTTGGCTGAAATCGAGTAACCGTTGGTGTTATCTGTATGGATACCATAGGCATCAGCTGCCATGTTACCACCCAGGTTCACCTGGTTGCGCCGGATCATCACACTGTCGGCGTACTCAACATACAAGCCGTTTGAATATGGTTTATCTACAATATTGCTATCCAGTACAAGTCCGCGTGCAACGGCGCTGTAACTGCCTTCCCAGTAAACGCCATTCGACCCGTTGGTGATGGTATTACCGGTGATCACGTTACCAGTGCCGATACATTCATCGGCATACACACCGCTCACGGCAGTACCGGTGCTGGTGCTAACCGGCAGCGGAATGGCGCAGTTAGCGATGCTGTCGTACGAAGATGCGTTGGCATACACCACTGCCCTTGCGTTGGTGGTGCCTGCCGGTTTAATGGTAATAGCTCTCCAGGTGACATAGTCTACGCTATCCAGCTGCAATACATAATTCAATGCAGATGTACCGGCGTAGGTAAGCGTTACAGCAGCTGCGCTGTTGGCTTCACTTTGGAAGGTTACCCTGTTTACCGCAGAAGCGCCGGGGATATGATGCATGGTGACCTGCTCTGTATAGGTACCTGCCTTTGCAAGGAAGGTAACGGGACCGGCTATACCGCATTCCAGTTTGGATACAGCGCTGCTGAACGACTGGAAGTTAGTAAGACTGGTAGGCGCAGCAGGGTTAATGGTATAGGTGCCTGCCAGCAATGGTGGGTTCAGGTTAGCCTTTACCACGGTAGAATAAGCGCTGTCGGTGCCTCCGCATATGATTAAGCAGCGGTAGTAGTTTTCTACGCCAATGGTAGTATTAAATACGCTCACATATTGTGAATCGCTGACAATTACCCATGGACCTGCAGCGGTGGTAGAACGCTGCCACTGGTAGGTTTGTGTGCCACCGGTGCTGTTGCCGGTAAGATCCAGCTTAATATCGGTACCCATGCACACCGGTGTAAGCGGAAATACGGTGGAAGTACCCGGTACCACTGGTTTGCTGCAATTAGGCACGCTCACTTCGTAAGCGCCCATGTCTGGTTTGGTAGTACTCCTGGTTACACCAAGGATATCGGTAGTAATGCCTACCGGCTTACCGGTGTTATCCAGTGGAGAGATAACCGTTGCGTAGTTACCGGCAACAGGATCTGCAAACACAGGTTGGATAGACAAAGAGTTGCTGTCCAGCTTAGTGGCGGCAGTCCATGCTGCAAGCGTAGGATAGTTACCGCCTATATAAGCTGTATTAAAATTGCTTTTTACATAAATATCATTGTAATTGGACGTAAGCACCGTGCTGGTGCCTATGCTCAAACCTCTCCTGTTTCCTTTACCGGACCTGCTTACATCAAGAATATTATCAAAGAACTGGATGCCTGTAGCAGTACCCGACTGATAGAAGCCGGTAGCTTCATCGGAAGAGGTACTCTTAAGATCATTCAGCGCAATTGTATTGTGATAATAGTAGACATAGTCGGCGCTGTAGTTGGAGAATCCATACTGCGTACCCTGACCACGGAAATCATAGATCACGTTATTGAAAACTTTTGCCGGGTTAGTGGCGGTTGCATCTGCATAAGAGAACTCCATTCCATAAACAGTAGAAGTACTGCCTGGTGCACCGCCCAGCAGGTTATGGATACGGTTATTGCTCACCACCACATCAGCTGCTTTGTTTTCAACGCTGATACCATACAGGGAGTAGCTGTCATTGTCACGGCCCGGCCTGGAAATATCATTATGATCTATCAGGGTATTAGTGGTATAGCTTACCGCAATACCTGTTTCATAAAACTCTTTTATGATATTGTAACTGATGGTATTACGTGTGGGGATAGAAGCAGTAGCACCATAGATAAGCACACCGTTATACCCGCCGGTAATGGTGTTTTTTGTGATGATATTGCCATCACAATCGTTATTGGAACCGGTGGTTGGACTGGATTCACTACCATTGATCACGATACCGGCAAACTCATTGTAGGTACCTGTTTGATCTATGATGAGGTTACAGCGGCGGATAGTATTGCTATCAGCGTTATTGAGCATCTGCACACCATAGCCATAATCATCGCTGGCAGCGTCTATGGTAAGGCTGTCGAAGGTAATATGATCAGCACCACGCAACTTTATCACCGCCCTTTCATTATCATCGGTAGGTGCAAATTTTATTGTATTGCCGTTACCGTTAAAGGTGATGGTGTTAATGGCAGAGGCGCCTGCAATAGAGTCGAGGATCAGCTGCTCCAGGTAAGGACCGGAACCGGCTACTACATTCATTACCACAGGGCCTTGTATACCGCATTCCATTGCCGCTTTGGCAGCGTTAAAGCTGATAAAGTTGGTGGCGCTGGCTGGTGCATTTTTATTAATGGTATAGCCGCCACCTGGGAATGCCTGGTTTACAGTAAGGAGTATTGGTTGTGAGTACGCGGTGTTACCACTACACGTAACGGCTACACGATAATAAGACGTTATAACCGCCGTGATCACTGTATCCGGGTTGGTAAGCACATTGCCAATGTTGGTGTACGTACCCGTAGCGGTAGCTGACCGCTGCCACTGGTAGGTTTGTCCGAGTCCGATAGAATTATCTGTGAGTGATAACGCCACTTTCCGGTTCACACAAATCACGGATGGGCTTACCTGTGCATTACCTGCCAGCGGTGGATTAATGCAGGGACCGGGTGTAAACTCATATGCACCAATATCAGGCGTAGAGGTACTTCTTACTGCATTATTAATATCTACAGTAATATTTACCGGTACACCTTTGTTATCGATAGAAGCATTCGCCGGCTGATAGTTACCGGTGCTGACAGATACAAACAGCGGATTGGAACTTACCGAGTTGCTATCTTGTGCAGAAGCGGTTTGCCAATCGAGCAACGCCGCATTGTTAGCGCCAAAGTAGCCTATATTGCTGGTGCCACCGCTGGCAGCCAGGTAGTAATCATTCCTGTTGGCATGAATAGTACCGTTGGTTGCAGCAAAGTATATGCAATACTTGCTGCCGCCACCACCACGTGTTACAGCAATGAGGTTATTTAAAAATTCGATACCGTCGGCCTTGGATGTCTGATAAAAGCCGCGGGCGGTATAGGTAGTACCTGTAGTGGCAGTTCCATCCAGCGCAATGGTATTATGGTAATACCAAACGTTGTCGGATCCTGAGTTGTAAATACCATAAGCATCTCCCTTACCCGTATAATTATACATAAGGTTATTGCTTACTACGTTTTCCAGCTGTGCGAGTGCATCGGTGCTGCTGAAATAAATGCCGTAAGCCGCGCTGGTGCTGTTAGGCGCTCCTCCAAAAGGATTGCTGATGATATTACGGGTAACGTTTGCCTTTGTACTGAGATTCGTGAAATAGATACCGTAGAAGGTGCCTACACCGGTACGCGCCGGCCGGCTGATGGTATTATTTTCTATCAGCGTATTAAAAGAGCCGGTTACATAGATACCATAGCTGTAGAAATTGCTGATCTTATTACCGGTAACTTTATTATTACCATTTGCAAAAGTATTGCTGCCGGTTAATACAATTCCATAGTAACCGCCATTGATAATATTATCAGAGAAGATATTGAAATCACATTTCGCCTCTCCGGTAGTAGTAGCTGAAGTAAGCGAGCTGCTGATAACGATACCTGCGTTACTGGTGGAACTGGCGGTAGAATCCAGCAGGAATGTACAGTTCTTTATTGTGTTATAATCTGCATCGTTGATCAGATGTACACCCCATCCGTTGCTGGCGCCACTGGTTTTAATCACCAGGTTGCTAAAAGTAAAATAGTCGGCGTCCGACAACCGGATCACTGCCGGCGCTGAAGCGGTGCCCGCAAATGTAAGCGTGTTGCCGTTACCGTTAAAGGTAATGGTATTGGTAGCAGAGGCACCTGGTACCGGTGTGATCAGCAGTTGTTCGTTGTACGGACCACTGCCGGGAGCCACGTTAAATACAACAGCATTGTTGATACCACACTTAATAAAATTATAGGCATCATTGAAGGAGGCAAAGTTGTTACCACCGGTAGGCAGGGCCTTATTAATATTGAAGACGCCTGACACCGCCTGCGGAGAAGTAACTGTTACCGCATTGGAGGTAACAGTGGTACTGGAAGCGACACAGGTTACGTTACAGCGATAGTAAGTAGTAGCCGGTTGTGTAGTTACCAGGCGGTTGGTAGTATCGTTGGGAATATTGGTCCAGGTAGTATTATCAGTGGATTTCTGCCATTGATATTTAATACCGGAGGCAATAGTAGTGCCGGACAAGGTGATGGTTACCTGCCCGTTCATACAAACGGTTGATGAACTGGCGGTAGCAGTTCCTGCAGCGGGCGTACCGGTACAGGCCACAGCGGGCGTCCAGGAAAAGATCACATCCGGGCGGGTGGTCATGGTACCGGTATTAGTGGTGCTGGTGGTACCGCACAAATAATTCAGTCCGTCGGAGCGGTAGGTATGTGACGCGTTAAAAGGAAGTCCTGTTGTATACGGTACTTCCGGGTTATTCGTATAGGTAACATTGTTATCTGAATCAGGCGCACCGTTACATATTTCCACTACGATGTTATCTGTGCCATTCCAGAAAAAAGCAGAGCCAAAAGGAAAAACATTGACACCTGTTTTCGGGAGATAATTAACCGGACCCAATACCTGGTTGGTAATGGGTACCCAGGTGCTATTGTCCAGCGCCGTATCAGTAGTAGTGCCAATTTTTATGGTATACTGCTCGATCGTATCGGCGCCGTTGAGGTTGAGCACCTTGTATTTCAGTCCGCTGATAACACCGGCATTCATTCCTGCGGCATGCAGCTCTGAAGCGCGGTACAGGTATTGCGTCCTGGTGCCTTCATAGTAATCCTGTAACGGGCACGGATATCCCGTGTTGGTATTACCGGAAGTGCTTTGACCAATGCTGATATCCGTTTGCGCCGACAGCCGGCAGACCAGCATCAGCAATACTCCTACAAGTAATGTTGTTTTATATAGATAATGAACAGTACAATTTCTCATATGAGGTTATTTGAATTTTGGTTGAATGCATTTAGAATCCCTGCCAGTTGATCCATGATTTACCATCCCGGGCGCTTACCATGTCGTAGGTAAGGGAGCTGGTTTGTACCAGGTAAAAGCCCATCGGATCGGCCATCAGCGACCTTGTTTTATTGATAGCGGTTCTGTTGGCGGGTAAGTTGCCATATAAGCCGTTATCATTAAAAATGATCCTGCCATCCGAAGTAAAGGTGGGTGCGTCGTAGCCGGGACCATAAGAGATCACATTTCCGCCCGTTTCCTGCTTCACAACAAAACCGAGTAAGTCCAGGGAAGTACCGGGACCGTCTATCTGGGGATAGTAAGTGAGGAAAGCATAAGCTGGCAGGCCGGTGATACCGCAGGCGTCGTCCTTTCCATTTACATGGAAGCCATAATAGGTAGCCCAGTAGCTTTCGTTCTGCAACGCGTACCGGTACCATCTTTTGGGAGCTGTTGCATCAATCGCCAATGGCGTTACCGTTTCCGTGATGGCTGCGGGTTTACCGTTTACCGTGAAAGTAATGGCGCCATTTTCCCACTTCACCTGGTCGAAACTATTAATAGTGATGGTGCTGTCGGTAAATGCCGGCATCAGGGAAATACCTGTTGCCGTGTATACGTAACCGGTAGAAGCCTGTTTTACCTTGCCGTTGGAGATCCAGGTAAAATTTACCTGGTGCAGGTAGGGATTGATACTGATATCATACCGGTTGCCGCCTGTGGTAAACTTGTGGAAATAAGTAAGTATAGCGCTGATGCTATCGATGGAGCGGTTAATACGGTGCTGGAAATAATTATCCTTATCCTGCTGTGTAGCTTTCACCAATATGGCTTTACTGCCATGGAAACGGCCGGTCAGCCAAACGGTATCGCCCGCGGCGCCATTAATAGCAAATTCAAAATCGGAGCCAAGGCCCTGGCCGTATTGGCCGCCATTCTGACCGGCATCCGGATCGGAAAGCACATGCAGGTAGGAATAGGTATCAAACAGCAGGCAGGGTTGCTGCAATGCTTTCAGTCGCCAGCTGCTTTCGCGCATGGTTCCCGTGCTGGGGGCATCGAAGTCGGAAAACATCTGCACCCGGTTAGCATCAGAGAAACTAAAGTAAAAGCCAAATACACTGCCCGGAACGCCGGCAGGATATACGAAAGCTTTCCAGCCATAAGGCGCCGTTGTGAGCACCTGCTGGTACCGTGCCAATGTATCATTGATACGTTCGTCCGGTGATTTATCAAACAGCGGATCTGTTTCCTTTTTACAGGCAAACATCCCGGTGATGATGAAGAATAAGCAGATCAGATTATTTCTCATACTATTATTTTTACTCCTCCGGAGTCTTTCGTTTTAATAGAGTAACTGATTAATTTCTTTCCTGGTACGGGTTTGAAGGCTATAAAAATTGATATGCCATACGGTGAGGAAATAGCTGACTACCATTGCCTCCTTCTGGCGCAGCCTCGACTGCGCCTCTGCTTTGGTTACGCCGTTGATGCTGGTTCCTTCCGGGATACTGTTCACGATGGCATCAAAGCCCTGCTTTCCTTCTACCAGCATGGTAGATACCATTTCCACAAAGTCCTCGTCAAAGGCCGACATCGCGTAGGGCGTTACAAAGCCATCGCGGCGGGCGGCCATATCGGAGATGTTGTTCCAGTTACCGGTGTAAAAACCCGCGCAGATGCGTTTGAATTCCACCGGGTACATCACTGTTTGATGCAGGATGTGTCCGAACTCATGCTCTATGACATGGAACATCTGTTTCACGTTGGCGGAGTCGGAAGGTTTGTAGCCTTCCATCGACTTTGTGAGGAAATCGTTTACCAGGTATAACACTACCTTCCGGCCGCCTTCTGCGGTGCCGAGGGTGATGGTGCCGTTTTCATTCCAGCTGGCGCTTCCGGAGAGAATAAAATACTTGGGACAGTACTTTTTAAAGAAGAGGGCGCCCGCTTCCGCAATGTAGGTGTCCATCCAAACCTGCCGGATGGCCGACATCACCGGGATTATTTTCTCTTCTTTAGGGGGTACCAATGTTTTGTTGAGTTCAAACTCGAACTGGTCCCATTTATATTTCACGGCAATATTAAAAGGCACGGTAAGGGTATCGTGCAGCCATTTATCCAATGGAGAAGCGGCCCAGGTATCTCCGCCGAGGCCGGGAATATCTTCCACATTGCCCAGGTCTTCTTTTTTGCTGCAGGCCATCAGCAAGCAAAGAGGGATGATGAGTAAGAATGCTTTCATTTGTGTATGTATTAATTTTGGTACTATCGCTATTATTATCTTGGATTCAATGCTATTCCTGAGGTAGTGGCCGACGCCGGTATCTGGAACAGGCGGCGGTTATCATCGGCTTTCAGCTCCAGTACTTTTCCTTCGCGGGTGGTGTGCACCACGGGGATCTTATACCGCTGCAGATCAAACCAGCGCTGGCCTTCCTGTACATACTCCGCACGCTTGAAGTCAAGGATGGTGCGGATACAAACCGTTCTCGCATCGCTGATACCGTAGAAATTCTGCATAGCAGCCAGGGAAATATTATGCAGGGAGGCATTATAATTCCGGATACGTTTGCTGGCAAACAGGTTGAGATCTTTTAGTACGGCGCTGGTGTTGTTGAGATACACATTGGCCTCTGCGCGGTTAAACAATACTTCTTCCGTGGTGAACAGCGGTGTCATTACATAGGGCTGACCAATGGTAGCATTCACGGAGTTCTTTACAAAGTACTCAGAGAGCTTTGGCACAAAATAATCCTGTGAGCCGTAGTAGTATAACGGGTAGGACCAAACGCCGCCGGTGACATTCCTGCCCAGGATGAGCGCTTCATGCTGGAAGTCGAGGTCATACCGGAGCCGGCCTGCATTGCGGCCCCACAGCGAAGGCGCTTCCACGATCAGCAGGTTGGCTTTTTCGTTGGCATTGGCATAAATATCAAAGATCTGCGCCGGCGACATGCTGCCATATGTGGTATTCCACAGGCGCATGTTGGAGGCCACGTCATTGTTTGAAAAAGTATTGTCGGCATAGGCTACTACTTTCGCGTAATCTTTTTTATACAGGTAGAACCGGGTGGCGAAGGCATAAGCAGCGCTGCGGTTAAAATGGAAACGGGGTACGCTGTAGGCGTCGTCACTGATCAGCGGCAACCCGGAGAGCAGGTCTTTCTCCACCATGTCATACACATACGCCACTGTTTTGCGTTCGTATTGTTTCATTACCACGGTTTCCGGTACTGTTACGTATGGTATTCCCGGATCGTTTGCAGCGGTAGCCGCATCGTAGGTTTTGGCAAAAATATTTACCAGCATAAAGTGGGCATAGGCTCTTGCCAACAGCGCTTCGCCCCGCTGACGGGTGTAAGCGGCCGGATCGGCGGCCTTTTCACAGGCAGCCAGCGCCTGGTTGGCTGCGGCGATAGCAGTGTAGCAAGCCCTCCAGTAAGCTTCCGGAGAGTCTTCCTCTATCCATTGAATGTCGTTAAATAGATAGGCGTCACCGTTAGGGCGGTAGTACTCTCCCACTCCCTTGTCGCCCACATTATCCGACATGGCTTCACACATCGTGATGTAACTGGCCTGCGGATAAGCAGTTCCCAGCAGCTTGCTCACCTTTACTGGCGAGCTGAGATCTGTCCAGGTACTGTCTGGTACCTGTTCCAGGTATTTTTTACACCCTCCGGTGACAAGGGCCATCAGTGCAAATGCCCCGATGATGGCAGGCTTTATTTTTCGTTTATTCGCGGAGGTTATATAGTACATTGACATAGTGCTTCTTTTTAAATACCTACTTTCAATGAAAAAGTGAATTGTTTCTGGATAGGCTGTGCCACGCCACCAGCGTTGAAAAACTCGGGATCCTGACCCTGCAGCTTTTCATCGGCATAGATCAGCCATGGATTAATGGCAGCAGCGCTTACAGCCACATTGCTTAATCCTGCGCGTTTGATGATTACACCCGGCAGCTGGTAAGTAAGTGACACTGTTTTCAGGCGGATGAAATCTCCTTTCGCCACTCTTTCGGTGGAATAGTTATAGTTATTGTAAGGATGAGCGCCTCTCAGTAATATCTGCTCAAAAGCATCCAGCATAGAGGGAACACCTGTTTTGCTTTCATCTCCCGGCATTACCCAGCGGTCATAAAATTCTTTAGGCATCGCATCGAGGTCTGAATAAGAAGTTTTGAAAGCCGGGTACAGGCGGATTTTGTTGCCAAACTGGTAAGTAAAAAATATATTCAGTGATAGCGCTTTATAGCGGAAAGTATTGGAGAACCCGCCGGTAACCGGTGGATCAACCGGACCTTCGTATACCAGGTGGGCTGTATTTAATGATTGCAGGTTTACATCGCCGCTGACAGCACCGTCCTGGTTGATAAACACCGGGGAGCCTGATTTGGGATCAAGCCCGGTGTATTGCAGGGAAAAAAGACTATGTACAGGATAGCCTTCGGTGTTACCGCCTTCTGCTACCACCAGGTCGAAAATGCCGGGGATATTTTTTGCATTGGTGATTTTATTGACGCTGTATCCGAGCGTAACATTCGATTTCCAGCCCCAGTCTTTACTACGGAACACATCTCCGCCTACCATTACTTCCACCCCTTTTGAATCCATATCGGCGTAGTTGGCCGCTTTAAACATTTCACCGCCGATACCGGAAGTTTTGATGCGGCTGATCAGGTCAAAGCTTTTACGGGTGTAAGCATCTATACTGAAGTTGAGGCGACCATTGAAAAATCCTCCGTCAACACCGATGTTGGTGGTATATAATTTTTCCCAGGTGAGTTCATCATTCTGCAGGTGCGACAGGCGGATCACTGACTCTACTTCTGTGAGGTGAGGCCTGTTGGTATTAACGGTCTGGTATACGATGTTTGAATTGGTGGCGGGTCCCATGCTGGCGGTTAAGCCGTAGCTGGCACGCAGCGTGAGATAGTCCAGCTGGCGGATACTGGCCGCAAAAGGCTCCCGGTCGATGTTCCAGGAACCGGCTACGCTCCAGGTGGGCAGCCATCTTGCCTTACGGGATTGTCCAAGGCGGTTGGAACCATCGTAGCGGCCGGTGGCTGTAAAGTTATACTTGTTGTTATAGGCATAGGTGCCGGTAGCATAGAAAGCGGCGAAGCGATCATAGTCCCTGCTCATGCCAAAGTAAGGGAAGTTACTTTCAATGGTTTGTTTGAGGATGCGGTAGTCAGTGAAAGTGGCGCCGCCATTATCGTATTGGTAACCGTAGCCGGTATTGGAAGCGTTCTGGCGGTCGGCATATTTTACCTGCTGACCTACCAATACGTTGATATTATGTTTCTGGGCGAAGGTGTCGGAGTAGTTGAGGCCATTGCGGAAATCATAGTTCAGCAGCTGGTCTTCCGTACGGTTATAGAAACCGCCGGCGGGCAAAACAATTACCGGTTGTGCATCGGGATTTTCCGGATCGCGGTAAAGGAATTTATTCCTTTCCGCGATGGTAGCATTACCGGCAGCGCGGTAAGCATTGGCCATGTTGGCATTCTCTGCAATCTGGTGTTCACGGGATGATTTTACATACCTGATAGCACCGGTAAATTCGTAGCGGATATTTTTTGTCAGCTTGAAAGTCAGGTCGCCCTGCAGGCGCAAATCCATCATGTTCAGGTCGAGGTAATTATTTTTCAGTTCATTGATGATATTGAAGGGAGCATAATTTCTTCTGAAGTATTCCAATTGTCCATTTGGATCATAGGCAGTAAGTGTGCGGCTTGTATTCAGCGAGTAGCTGAATGGGTTAATATCGAAATCGCGGTCGTATTGTCCTTCTACAGGATTACTGCTGCGGGTGAGAGCGCCGGGCGCTTTCTGACGCCGCACAGAGGCCAGTGAAGAGAATCCGGCAGATAACCGGTCTGAGAGCTTATAGGTATTGCGGTAGTTCAGTGTGTAACGGGTTACTTTATCCGCGAGGGTCCAGCCGTTATCGCTGTAAAAGCTGGTAGAAAAATAAGATTGTGATTTATCCGTACCGGAAGAAATGCTGAGCGAATGTTCCTGTACGAAGTTGTTGCGGAAGAGCAGTCCGAACCAGTCGGTATTGGCTTTCGCGTAACGCAGTAAAAAAGCCTTCTTACTTTGCGGATCGTTTTCTACGGGAAAGTTACCATCTCCATCTGCATCCAGTTGTTCATATAATTTACCGAACACCCCGATATCACCGCGTGAAAGGATATCTGAGTTAAGTATTCCTTTTCTTTCCAGTTCAGCCAGTACAGACATCTGCTGGCCGGAGTTCATGATATTGAAGTTGTTGTAGTTAGGTTTCAGCTGTGTGCTGAAGTTGCCGCTGTAGTTAATAACGGGCTTGCCTGCACGACCTTTTTTAGTGGTGATCACTACCACTCCGTTCATGGCGCGGGCGCCATATAACGCAGCGGCTGCGGCATCTTTCAGGATGTCGAAGCTTTCGATATCGTTCGAGTTAAGACCGGCTACTGCGGAGCCCAGTAAGGTGGTGGGATCGCCACTGGAAAGCTGATCATTGGAAATATTTACCACGTCTTCCAGTACTACGCCGTCTACCACCCACAATGGCTTGTTATCGCCATTAATAGAGGTAGCGCCGCGGATGCGCACTTTGGGGGCGGAGCCGAAGGTACCGGATACATTCTGGATGGCAACGCCGGCTACTTTACCCTCCAGCATGCGGCTTACGTCTGTCATACCATCGATCCTCACATCTTCTCCTTTGAGCCGGGTGGCGGCGCCGGAGAATTTAGATTTATCGATGCTCTGGAAGCCGGTTACCACTACTTCCTGGAGGCGGGTCGGTTTTTCTTTCAGTATGATGGTCAGCGTGCCGCTTCTGAATTCCGCCACGCTGATTTCTTCTGTTTTATACCCGGTAAAATTAAATACCAGTATAGCATCGTTGGCGATCTTCTTCAGTTCAAATACACCTTTGTCGTTGGTAGTGACTCCGCGGGAAGTTCCTTTGATCATGATGCTTACGCCGGGTAACAGTTCCTTCTTTTCATTTGTCACCACTCCTTTTACATCTGTAACGGGAACATTGAGTTTCAACAGTGTATTCGTTACCGTTAGTTGATTCAACTTTTTGCCGCTGTCGTGTTTGATCACCACGCGGTCGTACATCACGCTATAGGAAAGTGAGTAGGGCGTAAGCAGTTTATTAAGCAGGTCGCCTACTTTTTCGTTGTGCGCATTTACACTTACCTTATTCACATCCAGGGCTTCATTGCCTACGTATACAAAGGATACTTCGGCGAGGCTGCCTATCTTCTCCAGTGCATCTTTAAGGATGACATTCTTTAGTTCGATCGTAATTTTTTTATCGAGAGCGTCCTGCAAACCGTTACCGGCGTGGGCTTGCGTTACTGCCAGCAGGAGCAGTAAGCAATAGATGAATGATAGTTTTCTTCTGAACATAATTGTTTTTTATTGGTTTCGTTCGGCCATAGGTTCCCCGTTCCGGTTTTTGGACAAAACCGGGCAATAAAGGGCCTTCTGCGTAAGCAGGGTGTTTTTCAATCAACTATATCATGGCAATATATTAGCCGGGCGGTAAGGGTATTACTTGTATCATGTACAGTTTAGTTTGGTTGAAAATAATTCTACGGTTTATTCACGGTAAGTATTGGCAACAGGTGGCCCTGTGATCAGTTTTCGTGATCACTAGTTAACTAACCAGCATGAAGTTCTTTCAGGCTAAAAGGCCACCAGGATAGTATACCAGACTGAAATTTCTATTCTCTTAAATTTTGGTTCAGCTTTGTTGATAGCAGTTTCTCATTTGAAATATAGTTTGGTTAACGATATAGCGGTCGTTATTTTACTTACAATTTCCACCAACGATGATATATCCTTTATTGATATTATCTTTTTTGACTCTGGCATCTAATGAAAAAGCAATTAACGCAAGTGCTTTATCTAAATCGTCCACTGTATTAAATGATCCGTAAAACCTGCACTGTGCCGATCTTTGGTCGGTTATTACCGGCACATTGTAATATCGCTGCAGGTCTGTTGCCACTTTTGACAACGGATCTCCTTTGTAAATAAATTTGCCACTCGTTTTCTGGGCAAAGAATTTGGCATCTTCTGTTCCGTCCTGTAACAACAGGTCTTGCGAGGCCGGGTTGTATACCGCGGTTTTGTTGGCTGTTAGTACCAGTTGGCCGTTTTTATGCGGTTTGCCTTCACGGGTATTCACCTGCACCATTCCTGATACCACTACTACCCTGGCGGTATTGCCTTCGTGTACTTCCATGTTAAAGGAGGTACCTAATACGGTAGTATTGATCAGCGAAGAGGAGATGATAAAAGGGTGCTTTGCATCGTGGTTGATTTCGAAGAAAGCTTCTCCTTTTAATATTACTTCACGATTCTTTTTATCAAACACTTCCGGGTAGGTAATGCTGGAGCCTTTCTCCAGGTGTACCACTGAACCGTCGGGCAGTTTCACGGTTTGCCGTTCTGATGTGGTGGCAAACACCCTTTGCTTTACCCGGTCGTGCAGTAACATGTACCAGGCGGCCCCTGCCAGCAGCAGTAAGGCGGCAGCCGCTGCTACTTTATATTTAACTAACCGGAAGATTCCTTTGAAAGAACTATCTGCAACGCCTATACGCTTATGAAGGTTATTCAACATCCTGTCCGACAGGCGTTTATCTAATATATGCTTTGCCGTTAGGAGGTCGGCCTCAAAATATTCGGCGGCTACTGTTTCCAGTTCTGAAAAATCATTGGTATCCAGGTATTCTACCATCCACTCCTGCTCTGTGGCAGTCCATTGATCTTTACTTAACAGCTGTTTGAGATATTCCTTTCTGTTGGGCACTAGCGTGATGGTTTAATCTAAATACGCGCAGTTAATAAAAATGGGTGGGTCGTTTTTGAACTTTTTTTGAAAAAACAAAACATTAATTAAAAGATAATATGAAATAGGTTCATCTGCTTATGAATCAGGATAGCTCAGGAACAGCATCAGGAGCACAATGTATTTCTGATCGCCGTTGCGCTGCATATAGTCGTTTAGCTTGATCATGGCGGCAGACAGGTGTTCTTTTACTGTATTACGGGAGATGTTCAGTTCATTGGCTACTTCTTCATAGGTTTTACCTTCCAGTTTACAGCGGGTTACGATGGTTCTTTTTTTAGGAGATAGTTTTGAAATCGCCTGTTCCAGTAAATGATATTGTTCCTCATCGATATTTTTACGCTCAATGGCTACCGCATCATCCGTATCGGTTTGGAAGATATTTTTGTGGAAAGCCTGTTCACGCAGCTTTTTCCTTACAAAAGACACACACATATTAAAGCTGATCACAAACAGCCAGCCGCTCACAGACTGGTCTGGCTCGATATCCTGCCGTTTTTCCCACAGCCGTGCGAAAACATCCTGGAGAATATCTTCAGTAACCACATCATCTTTCACAAACTTGAAAATATTCCGGTATACAGCCCCGTGATACTTCCAATACAAACTATCAAAGGCGCTTACTTCGTGGTTTTGTAACCGCACTACTAATTCAGCATCTGGTATATTCATATCTCTTCTTTTATATAAATCATATCGTGGAATATAATTTATATGGCTAGAAAAAAGCCAGGTCTCCCAAAGGCAATGGCCATCTATTTTGCTGCATAAATTAGTAACAAATATTATTATTTTATAAATAAATTCGCATTAGCTATAATTATAAATTATTACACACCGGCAGAGAGCAGTGAAAACATTGGCTGGCAGGGATTTTCGGGATATATGGGAAAGATGGGAACAAGAATTTCTGGCACAGACAGCTTCTGCCAAACATTAAAACAGGGTAATAATTACTAATATGTCGGCTTTATACAGGCGTTACTTCGTAGTTATTCCATTCCCACTGCAGCAGGGATACAATAATCGGCACAAGTCCCTCGCCTTTTGATGTAAGGCTGTACTCTACATGTACCTGGGTATCCGTATATGTTTCACGGAGAATGATCTCCTCCGCTTCCAGTTCCTTTAAACATTGCGCAAATACCTTTGCAGATACATCGCCTATAATAGCATGCAGTTGCCCGAAGCGCATTTTACGGTTACGTAATGCGTAAATAATAATAGGTTTCCACCGTGATCCGATGATTGATTTTGACCGTTTGATCGGGCAATCGCTGTATTTCGTTAATATCTTATCTTTCATTTGTACTTACCTTAAGGTAACTGGTATTGCTCCAAAGCCGCTGTAAAATTAAGCATTTGGTTGTTGCTTTGCGTAAAAGAAATATTCAATGAATTACGCATCATTTTTTACACCGTTTCAATACAAAGGTCTTCACCTGAAAAACCGTTTTGTGATGGCGCCCATGACACGCGCGGCGTCGCCGGATGGCATACCTACCCAGGCAGTAGCCGATTATTACGCACGCCGCGCCGCCGGAGAAGTAGGGTTGATCCTCACCGAAGGCACCGTCATCGAGCGGCCAGCCTCGAAGAATGAAAAAGACATTCCCAATTTTTATGGAACCGCCGCACTGTCAGCATGGAAAAATGTAGTGGACCACGTTCATGCACAACAGGGCGTTATTGCCCCACAACTATGGCATACCGGCGACGCTCCCGGCATGAGCGGATGGACGCCGGCTGCACCAATAGAAAACCCTTCCACCATGTCGGTCAGCGATATTGAAGCCACTATCGCCGCATTTGCCAATGCCGCCAAATCGGCCAAAGAAGCCGGGTTCGACGCCATAGAACTCCATGGCGCACATGGCTACCTCATCGACGAATTCTTCTGGGACAAAACCAATTCACGCACCGACGACTACGGCGGCAAAACCATCAAAGAAAGAAGCCGCTTTGCAACCGCCATCGTAAAAGCCATAAGAGCTGCAGCAGGCCCCGACCTGGTGATCATCCTCCGTGTATCACAATGGAAAGCCACCGATTATAACGCAAAGCTGGCGCACAATCCAAAAGAAATGGAAGACTGGATCATTCCACTCGCAGATGCAGGTGTAGACATTTTTCATGCCTCGCAAAGAAGATACTGGGAACCCCAGTTTGAAGGGTCCGATCTGAACCTCGCCGGCTGGATTAAAAAAGTGAGCGGTCAGCCTACCATTACTGTCGGCTCTGTTGGCCTCTCCGGCGATGTAATGGGCGCCTTCTCCGGTGAGAACTCAGACGTGGTTACGGATATGCGCGAACTGGAACGTCGCTTCGAACGGGGCGATTTTGACCTCGTGGCGGTTGGCCGGTCGATTTTGCACGATCCTAACTGGGTGAAGAAGGTGAGGGAGCAGCAGTTTGATCAGTTGAAGCCATTTGATGCAGCGAGTATGAGGACGTTGTATTGAGGGAGGGCTTGCTTGCTAAATCTAATAAATGATAAAACCCAGTCAACATACTGACTGGGTTTTATCATTTTAATTCTGTTATTTTAAAACCTGTACTTATTTCAGGAATACATAAAGATCTGATTCATACCAATCATTAATTATTGGGAGTATGCTGCGCAGAGTTTCCATACTACTGCCAGACAGAGAAAATTTGCAGATCGTCTTATGCCCTCTAGGTATCATATCAAATGGCATAATATATCCCTGGCTTACCTTTTCAAGAACAATTTTCTCAGAAGATATATCATCTCCATTCATGCCCTCAATAAGATTAAATTCATATCCAGTAGGAATATCAAATTCTGAAAAACTACAGAACAAAGCAATATCATTATCTTTTATATCTAATACCGACTTAAAAAGATTAAGCACTTTATTAGAGGCTATTCCGACAACCTTCACTTTTATCTTTTCTATACTATTCATGAAGTTATACGGCTTTTATAAAATTTATCGTTGCAACGCTTTAATGAGTAATGCAAGATTATGCACCAACTAACCTGAAGTGACCTCCTCCCAATAAATCGGGCCATTGAAAAGTAGAGAAATCGGGCAATAATTCATAATTTAAACATGAAAAATTGCTCATGAAAAAAACAAAATTTACCGAAAGCCAGATTGTGTTTGCGCTTAAGCAGGCGGACAGTGGTGTAAAGGTCCAAGAAGTATGCCGGCAAATGGGTGTCAGCGAAGCTACTTTTTACAACTGGAAGAAAAAGTATGGAGGACTTGGAATGAGTGAGCTAAGGCAACTGAAGCAACTTCAGGACGAAAATGCGAAGCTGAAGCAGATTGTCGCAGATTTAAGCCTGGACAAACAGATGTTGCAGGATGTGCTAAAAAAAAATCTTTGAAAACCCGTCAACTACGGCAGTTGGTAACCCATTTAACTGCCGACTACCAGGTATCCCTTCGAAGAGCCTGCCGCGTAGTTTGCATGCCCTGGTCCAATTGGCATTACCGTTCGCGCCGCCGAGAAGATCGGCACCTTCGCCAACGAATGCGCGAGATTTCAGAGGCGAGGGTCAGATATGGGATGTGGCGGATTTACATACTGTTACGCAGAGAGGGGTTTAAGGACAATCATAAAAGGATTCATAGGATCTACAAAGAAGAAGGGCTTAACCTACGCAGCAAAAGACCACGAAGGAATAAATCAGCGGCACACCGTCTGGAAAGACCCAATATCACTAATTTACACCAATGTTGGAGCATGGATTTCGTAGCCGATGCTCTCTTCGACGGACGTAAATTCAGGTCGTTAACTATAGTCGATAATTTTAGTCGCTACTGCCATGCGATCCGGGTCGGGAAATCCATCAAGGGGATAGATGTAGTGGAGGCTCTGGAAACTCTTAAGCGGGAGAATGGCACCGTCCCAAAACGGATACAAGTCGATAATGGAAGTGAATTTATCTCGAAGGATTTTGATCGATGGGCATATGAAAACAAGGTTGTGCTGGACTATTCTAGACCAGGTAAACCTACAGACAACCCATTCATAGAATCCTTCAACGGTTCATTCAGGGATGAGTGCTTAAACGTAAACTGGTTCTTATCCTTGGATGATGCCTATGAGAAAATTAGCAACTGGGTACAAGAGTATAATACCTTTAGACCACATAGCTCATTAAACGAGCTAACACCTGCTCAGTTTGTAGCCAATTGCAAACAGAACGAATATTGAGATGGTAGAAATAAAAATAAATCCTGATGATAAAAAGACGTCTTTTGCGGCAGTAGAATATAAACCAACGGCATCAGAAAAGACATCTTTTTCCCATCAGTTTTGTATCTTTAGATAGCCCGGCTTTCTCTATCTCACACTGACCCGACAAATGGGGGGACCTCAAATTAATTTATAACTCTAATTCTTGCGGCCGAAATATGGGGGAGCCGACATTTGATTACGATATTTATGTTTCCTACATTTGCCAAAACATCATCTTAACCGTTGTTTTTACTACACATATGAAGCAGGTTACTTTTGGCAAAAGGCTTACTGAAGTGAGAAAGGACAAAAAAATGTCCCAAGAGGAGATTGCTAAAAAAGTAGGCGTACATGGCGCCGTAATTGGCAGATATGAACGTGATGAGGTAAAACCCTCTATCGAGATGGCAGCCCAGATTGCAACAGCACTCAATGTTTCTCTTGATTACCTGGTAGGCAATACCGATCTTTTACTTGACCAAACCATCCTGGATAGGATTATGGATATACAAAAACTAAATGACCAGGATAAAGCTGATGCCTTTAAACTACTGGATATGTTTATACGTGATGCTAAAGCTAGGCATACTTATCATAAATAAATGAACCCCAACCTAACGGTTGGGGTTCATTTATTAAAAAAATTTCTACTTAATCCTATTTTAAATGCTCAAATTTAATATCTGGCAACTTTATGTTTTTCAATTCATCGATAGTTACAGGATGTAAGTAGTCAGGAACCTCCATTCTTGAAAGATGGATTCCTCTAAACGTTACTGAACACCACAAAAAACCATACCCTAGTTTAGTTGTACCTTGTTCTTTAACTACTACAAACAATGATTCAATAACACCATCTTTAGCAAATGGGGAGGGTACATTTTTCTCGCCTCTTAAAGCCCGAAAAATAATTGATTCCCAAATCTTATCCATTACTTCTTATTTGTTTTATAATAGTTCCAAAAAGTTCCCTCTATATTATAGGCAGCATTCTCAAAATTTGTTATCATTTCACTCGATGGATTTGTTCCCCATATACGATATTGCATAACATGAGTTCTTTCATGGCCTAATGTTTCTACAAGTGTGCGATAATTAGTAAAGGCTCTGGGAAACAAGGTGATTCTATCTTTCTGAGCACTAGCAAGATAAGGGAAGCCACTAGCCATTTTTGAGGCATCTCTATCAATCTTAATTTTAACTCCTTTAAGCCCTACTCCCGCCTCCTGTGCAACTTTTCTTACCTCTTTTAAGCGCATCGGCACCTCTAAACCAGAATAAACTCCAGTATTACCCTTTTTAAACAGCGTTAAGCCTTCACCTACAGCATCTCCCCCTAAAGACAGTCCACTACTTCTTGACGCCCCTACTTTCCCTAAAATAATGCTACCTGCAATGTCTTCATAGTTATGAACATTTGTTACCTCTTTGCGTACAAAATCAGCCTTGTCATCATCACTTGTTTCGCTTAACCATTGCAGCCCCCTAAAAACAGCAGAGATGATACCTTGTTTCATGCTGCTAATTGTTCCCTTAGGATCGGCTGCAAAATTTGCATCAAGTTGTACAGCATCAACACCTTGATTCCATGCACTTCTGAGAGAGTTTGACCCAAATACACCTAATGGGTCTTGATACCAACGTCGATTTTCATAACTCAATTTGTTAACCTTAGCCCCTCTAAAATCATATTTTTCTAAACCATCAAGATCTATCGCTGTAATGGGAGTATTGCTTGCAAATTGATAAGGCGTTAACTCTGGATACTGCGCAGTTATAGGGTCAACACTCAAGAACTTTGCTATTCGCGGATCATAGATTCGTAATCCATAATCCTGCTGATTCCCCTCTCCCTTCACTTCATTATCATTCTCCTTCCCGTTAAACCCATATCTATATACTCCCCCCAGCGCCCACTTCCTAACCCTCCACCTGCTACCAGATCGCTTGCTCAAAGAACTCCCATAAATATATAGCTTTTTATTTCATCTGTTTTTTTCAGTTGAAAGAAAAAAATACAGGTGGGTAAAATGCAGGCGCCGTCCTGGCAGATAGATGATGTGTTACTGATGCTGATAGTATGTTATATCGCTGATCAGGGAACTAACGTCCAGCCCATGTTCTAACGCTGATCACATCATCTGTCTACCAGGGCGGAAGCAAGATAGCAGACAGCTGATCAGGGTACTGAAGCTGATGTTCGCGCGCTTTATTCTCCCGCCCGCTGGGCAATGTTATAACGCTGATGGTTATCCTATCGCCCTAACATACGGTCTACCGCCCCGCACCGCCATTCCCCCCTGGCCGCTGCGGCGGTAGCCAGAGCGCAGGCCCCGAAGCGCAGCGGAGGGGCCCAGCGAGGGCGAGCCGCAGCAGGCCGCGCCTTCGACCTTTATCTGGCCGGGAGCGCCAGCGGACGGCAAAATCAAAAATGCAAGGCCAGGGGGGACGGCGGGGGGCGGACAAAATGGACAGCGAAGGGATGGCGGGCATAAAGGCAACCAATATTAAAAACACCTCCTTAGCCAGACCGGGAGCTGGCCGAACGAAGGGCGAAGGGAGCGCAAAAAGCGTGACAGGACGAAGCGCAGCCCCTGAAGCGCAGCGGAAGGGGCAAGCGGAGTACTGGCGCGCCTTTTTGCCGACCTAGCCCGTAGTGAGACCTTTTAACCCAACAGGTCTTTATGGTCAGTAGAAGCAATACTGCATACCTGTAGCAACCGGGATTACCGCATCGGATGATACTGTTCTATCGCCGCTTTCAACACCTCTACCCCGCTCTGCTTATAGCGCTCCGTGCTGGATGGATATTTATGCCCCGCGAACTGCTGCACCACACTAATATCGTGGCCCTGAGCCAGCAGGTTAGCTATCACGCTACCACGTATAGCCTGCGCCGTTACACGCCGATCAGCATATACGTTTTTATAACTACGCAGTACATGCTTCACTATATCATCCGCTCTCATGGGCGTACCTCTGTGGCCGATCAGCAACGCATCACTATCAGCGCCCTTTAACAGCTTTGGCCGCACCTGTTCCAACCAGGTATATAACAACAGGATCTGACCGGGCTTTAGTGATAATGTACGACTGTTAGTTATGTGGGTAGATTTTATGTAGATGCCTCCCGCCTCCAGATTAATATCTGTAACAGATAATAAGGCCATTTCCTGCGGCTTTAACCCCTGATAGATCAATAGCCCCATTAGCACCCGGTTACGGTAATATAACGCCTGATAATGCTCTTTGCGGTCCAATAGCTTTTCTAGTTCTTCCCCGGTAAACAGATCCTGCAACTGTACATCACGGCTCCGCTGATCTCTTAACAGGATAGAACGCGCAGGGTGATCATCACGGCTGCCGGTGCAACATAAATAATCATAGTACACCTTTATACTGCATAGGATACGGTTTAACGTAGCGGCATTATTATAACGCTCACGTAAAACAACCAGGTAACCTATCAGCTCTGCATAAGTAGCCATCGGCGCAGCTGTGTAATTGCTTAAAAAGATGGATATTTCACGGTGATAACTTTCCGCCGTAGCGGGCGTGTAGTGCTTTTCAAGATATTCATATAATGTCATAAGCCTTGTAATTGATGTGATCCGGGCCGGGCATAGATCTGCGTGGATTCAAGACATTTATGCCCTAAAAAGTCACGTACATATTCAATGCTCATACCACTTTGTAAAAGATGGGTGGCTATACTATGCCGCAGATGATGTGGGCCGATATCCTTACGCATACCTGCTTTGCGCAGTAAAGATTTAAGCAGGAGAACATAACTATTACCTCGCATAGCCCTCCCCTTGCTGTTAAGCATAAACGCAGTACCAGTGTACCTGGCCCTACCCCGCTCCTGTAATATATATTGCTCCAGACTGACAGCAATCCTGACCGTTAAAGGGATCACCCGACGCCTGTCACCCTTACCTGACCTTACATACAGTAACCGCGGCATGAAGTGAACATCCGATAACTGTAATCGTACTGCCTCACTGCGTCTTAGCCCACAACTATAAAACAGGTGAAGCATAGCATGTTCCCTGCAGGTGACAGCTGCAGTAAACAGGGCTTGTATTTCTGCCACCGTTAAGGGCTTCCGGTGATTACACACGGGCCGTTTAAACTTCAATACACTAACAGGATTATGGGTAATGGCTCCGGTTTCAAGCTGCCAGCTAAAAAATACCTTTAACGCATACACGTAATGACTGATCATCATTTCGCTCAAAGCCCCCTCACCACGCTTTAACGGCCGTTCATGCAGCCATTCATAAAACTTACTTATATCCACTGGCTGGATCTCTCCGATACTGCTATACTGCCCATACGCCAAAAAATCACGGATACACGCAGGCAGCATACTTTGCGTACCACTGCTGTACCCTAGTACGGACAGATAGCTTTTAAAACTATCTACGATCTGGTACATAACTAATGATGTTATTTTGTGATAAAATAAAGAGAGGGGTTAACGGTACGGCGATTTCGGTATAGGTATGACGTTTTTTAAAAAGGGGCCTTGAGTACTTTTTTGGAACGCGGAACGCCAGGGCTATTTTTCAGTATGGGTAAGGATTACAGCGTTCCACTGGCGTTCCGTGGCGTTCCATTTTTAGTTATTAGCGTTCCGGATAAAAACTTATTTCAACACTGGCAAGGGTTCCAGCGTTCCATAATGAGCAGACGCCCTGATAGACTGTATTTGAGAAGCAAGATAATTACGGATTCTTTCACGCAGCAACTGGTAATTATCACAATAACTGAGTTTGTATGTAAAACCTCTGTTGATATGACCTCCGCATATCTGTATATATTCCAACCGGGTTAGATCACTTGCATAGCGGAACACCTGTGTTTTACTGAACTTCAACGATTGCCTGATTTCACGTAGGCCAAACGACGCATTTTGATATTTATCACCATGTTGCTGCTGCAGCCACCCTTTCAGCTGCTCATAGAACTGCCGCAGGCTCCCATCAAGTTCATCCACCTTCAACACAATACTATCGAACATAACATCAACTGCCGTTTCAAGATCGGTTATTTCTGTGATTAAACGGCCTTTACTATCTTTTTTTCTTTGGTACTGATGTACCAGGGTGATCATTTTTACAAAGTTTAAAAAAGATCGTTTAAGCGCCTGATTTTATGCGCATCAGGCGGCAGTTGTAACTTACTGGCGTAAGGGTTGATGACCTGATACACCTCTAAGGAACGGATAAGGTTTTGTATAAAACGTTTTGTATCCTGTTCCTTCTTATTATCGATCTGCCCGGAGGCCTTATCATTCTGATAACCAATAATACGGCTGGTCTGATTCCCGCTTTCATCTACTGCCAGCAGGAACACACGGCTCATATTGTCCTCATAGATTTCTCCCCGCGTAGTACAGGCAAGGGAAGCAATAGGCCCTTTTACTGTTTTCTGGCCGCTGGTGATCTGTCCGTTATCCAGCTTGATGCTGGTAGCACTGTTCAGCTCTCCGTTGCTCTGTAGTTCCCTAAACGCAAACTCCGCTTCTTCACTCAGCCCGTCTATATCTTCAAGGCATAGCAACCGGTTGACAAAATAATGCTCCGGGTAATTATACAGCACCTTATCACTAACACGGGTGAGCTTCGTTACTTTCTCCTGCGGGATACAATCCGAGATTTGTTTTAGTAACCGGGTCTTTCCGCTGCCGCTGCTGCCTTGTATCAGCGCGTGCAGGGTTTCAGGCATCTTATAGCTGATGGCGATAAGCAGTAAAAATAAACGGTTCGTTTCTTCCCCTACTATACCTGTCTGCCCCAACTGATCATTCAGTCTGTCCATCAGGTCCGGGGCTTTTAAAAAATCTTCTGCGATAGTGCGTTCCTGTAACGTAAGCGGATACACGCCTGTAACAGCTCCATTATCACCTCCCGGTTTAATATCCTTTTCCCGGTACTCGTCCAGTAGATCCGTTAACCGGTATAAATCCGCTTCCAGTAAGGACTTATCCAGCAACAGTTTTTCACTCACCTCCCTGCTCACTTTCTCCACCTGCTTATCTTCGTAAAGATCCAGTTTGTTTCGGCTTTTCTGGCTGTTATCCTTTCGTTCTACTACCAGCGTCACTTTCATACTATCCAGCTGCTTACTAATACCACCCTGCACATAATAAAAAGCATAATCCGTGCTGTAGCAAAGTTTATAAGGATTCGTTATATCCAGACCACCAGGTAATAGCTCCTTTTCAGTAGCCTCCATAGCGGGTTCCGGTGTTATTTTTTCAGATGAAAGAAAAAATTCCTTTCGCTCACTAAGCAAGTGAACAAAAATATCCGGTTCATGGGATAAAGCCATACTGTTTATATCCTCACCAGCAGGAAGGGCTAACGTAGTAATAACAAGTTGTGGCTGCTGCTCCCGCAGCCGTGCCGCATATTTAGCAATAGCTTTATTTCCTGCCTCGTCACCGTCAAAGGCAAAAATGATTTCCTGTAAGGCTGGTAAAGATTTAACGGCCGTCCAGTGTTCCTGTGTAAACCCATTGGTGCCGTAGCAGGATAATACGCTGTAATCCTTTATAATAGCGGACTGCTGTAGTAATGTGGCGCATCTATGATAGCTTCCGTAAGGATTAAACGCTGCGTGTCCGGTTTAGGATAACCCGGATAAAGACCCCGACGGTCTTTTAAATAAAAGTGTTTCTGTTCATCATCGTTAATAGTACTGCGGAAGTAAAGGCCACTCACCTGGTTACTGCTGTCACGCAACGCAAACACAATACAATACTTGGCAAAAGGTTTATATGCCTGCCCACCTTCACGGGTATTGGTTCCCCACGGCGATAACAACCCCACTTCCACACAAGGCCCGATAAGGCTGGCATCTTTACGATTACCATGATGGAACTGCGCCGTATTATAACCTATCTCTAAAACAGTAGCATCCAGTCCGCGGCTGCGTATATACTCCTGCGCTGGTTTGCTGTGATGTACGGCATTCCTAAAATAGATAAACATATTGCCCAGTATAGATATACCGGGCGGTGAGGGAACGTAAGTTTGATATACGGGGCCACCGATTAATTGTTTGCATTTCTGGATAGCCTCATGTTTGCTGCAGCTTTCCTTATGCATCACAAAATCGATCACGTCTAATGCCTTGCCATGTGTTTTACAGTTAGAACTAAAACAATAACAGGTATGCGTTTTATAGTACACCTGCAGGCTAGGCGTTTTATCATCATGGAACGGGCAGTGTAACCGCAGATGCTTATCTGGTTTTAAGCCATAATGCTGCAATACAGCCGATAACGTAAGCTGCTGCTTAATCTCCGCTATATTCATTGCGCCAGCTTTTTCAGCGTCTGCTTCATTTCCTGCAACGCGGATTTATATTCATGCGCTGCCTGCTCCGTACCTTCAAGTGGTTCTATGATAAGCAGCCTGTCACGGGTGGTAATCTTTACCATATCTCCCACTTTAAAACCCAACTCTTCCAACCACACGCCGCTGATATTGAGCCACGGTACTACTGTATGACTGCCTGATTGATCCCGGTGTTTGGGTTGCAGTTTGATTTGTCTGTTATTGCTTGTCAACATAGAAAAATATTTTTTTGTACCTAATCCGATACAAACATACTTAATCATATTTATTTGACAAACTTTTTCAGATTTTTCTGTAGTCTTTAAGTACTATATATTTGTACAAACACCGTATTATACGGTCATTTAGTACCTAATCCAGTTTAAAAATGGCTACTTTCGGTAAAAGAGTAAGAGAGTGCAGGGAGGCTAAAAGCCTTTCCCAGCAAGAGTTGGCAAAGCAGATGAAGACTTCTTATACTGTCGTCGGTAAGTATGAACGTGATGAGATGCTACCTTCCATTGAAGTCGCTAAAACTTTAGCCCGACTCCTGGACACGACTGTAGGTTACTTACTGGGCGAAGCTGCCAACAGTAATACATTTAAAGATCCTGCTATGTTGCAGCGCCTTAATGAGATCAGCTCATTGCCTGAAGAAGATAAACACTGTATTTTATATACCATTGATAGCCTGTTACAAAACGCCAGGACGAAGAAGGCATTTGCCCATAAATGATAAAACCCGGTCGACGACCGGGTTTTATCATTTATGGGATTATAGCATATCAAGATTTAGTAATCTTAAGCCTTGATATTACACTATATTTACCACAGTTATCACATACTAAATATCGATCAACCGCATCTAGACCAGAAATTGGCTCATCCTTCACTAGCAATCGTCCCTTCCCACACGCTGGGCAAATTACAATAGCTGTTGGATCTTTGGCTAAGATCTCTCCTGCTTCAATCCATTTTTTTATTCTGATTTCCATAATTATTTCTTCTTAACATAAGGTAACAACTTATCGGCAGTTTTCTGAGCAAAATCCGTATAACCTCTACCTTCGCCAACACCTAAACTTTTACTCGTTTGGTTATACAACCTGCTAGTTTCCCATATTACTGTATGCTCAACACCTCCTGAAGCAGTATTAAATGCTTTAGGCCCTAACATAAATCCTTCATTTTCTAATGTCATTGCTTCTGAGTAAGTCCATTCCGGATTGTATAAAACTTTCGTACCTTTAATATTAACCTCTACTTCTACCCCCTTTTCAAATGCCTTCCTTATAACATTAAACTCCTTTGCATTAACAATTTGCCGTGATTGAGCTACAATCTTCCTCTCTATATCTGATAATTTTCCTCCTCCACCTAAACCACCTGCTGGTAATGCCGCATTTTCTGGCCCCATTGCTGGGCCAAACTGTGTTGCAGTTATTGCAAGCCTATCAGAAAAAGACCTAGATCCATTCTTACTACGCGAAAAATCATCTAAAGAATTATAGGTTGTTCCTATATCAAAATCTCTCCACTCCTGCGACTGATTTGGATCTAATCCTCCATGTCGATCTATTGGTTCCCTGTAAACATCATGTACGGTAAATAATTGACGTTGATTCACACGGGTTTCATAAACAGGAACTGGTGCATCATTGTATGTACTGTGAGAACTTCTATAACTTGCAACAACCTTATCAATAACATCTGTCTTGCCTAGGTAATGAAGAGATGTATTACCATCTTTACCTTTTATATAGGTAAAATGATATTCCTCAGCACCATCCAGATCGATAGCTTGTATCGGCGTATTTCCTGCGAACTGATAGGGCGTATAATGTGGATACTGTTTAGTTAGAGGATCTGTAGAAAGGAACTTTCCTATCCTCGGATCATAGATACGCATTCCGTAGTCTATCTGATTCCCTTCCCCCTTCACCTCATTATCATTCTCCTTCCCATTAAACCCATACCTATAAACTCCTCCCAATGCCCACTTCCTAACCCTCCAGCTGCTACCTAACGGCATGCTCAAAGAACTCCTATAAATATATAGCTTTTTCTTTCATCTGTTTTTTCATTTGAAAGAAAAAAATACAGGCGGGTAAAATGCAGGCGCCGTCCTGGTAAGATGATGTGTTACTACTGCTGATGTTATATTCTAACGATAGCCATAGAACTACCGTCCAGCCTATGTTCTGCTGCTGACCACATCATCTTACCAGGACGGAAGCAAGATAGTACTACAGCTGATCAGGGTACTGACGCTGGTGTTCGCGCAGTCTTATTCTTCGCCCGCTGGGTAATGGTATAACGCTGATGGCTATATGCTGTCGCCCTAACATACGGTCTGCCGCCCCACACCGCCATTCCCCCCTGGCCGCTGGGGCGAGAGTGCGAGCCGGGCCCCGGAGCGCAGCGGAGGGGCCTGGCGATGCACGGAGCACCAGCAGGCCGCGCCTTCGACCTATATCTCGCCGGGAGCGCCAGCGGACGGCAAAATCAAAAATGGAAGGCCAGGGGGGACGGCGGGGGGCGGACAAAATGGACAGCGAAGGGATGGCGGGCATAAAGGCAACCAATATTAAAACACCTCCTTAGCCATACCGGGAGCTGGCCGAACGGAGGGCGAAGGGAGCGCAAAAAGCGTGACAGGACGAAGCGCAGCCCCTGTAGCGCAGCGGAAGGGGCAAGCGTAGGACTGGCGCGCCTTTTTGCCGACCTAGCCCGCAGTGAGACCGCTTAACCCAACAGGGCTTTATGGTGAGTAGCAGGGATATGTTATTCCGAAGCAATGTCACTAGCCTTTAACACGCTTTATACCTGCCTTTGACGTGGACTTGATCACCTTCTGATCCGTAGTCAGATGCTCATTAAAAAGAGAATAGGGTTTATTGGCGGAGAGAGAGGGATTCGAACCCTTGATGGGCTTTCCAGCGGTTCAAAATAACTCCCGTTAGGGATACCTGTTAGGAGTTGAACTCCTATTCATTTCACTCCTTTTAATACATGTGCCCCCCCTGGGGCTCGAACCCAGGACAAACAGAGTCAGAGTCTGTCGTACTACCGTGCGAAGGAGGAGATTCGAACCCCCAAGACCTTTCAGGCACTCTCAGAGGTTCCGAGCGGATCGAACCAGCTAACAATAATAAAACATTTTCTTCATTTCATTGGGTGATATTGTTCTATCGCAGTTTTTAATGCTTCCACCTGGCTTTGTCTGTACCGTTCAGTGCTGGACGGATACTTATGCCCTGCAAACTGCTGCACAACACTAATATCATGACCCTGAACCAGCAGATTAGCTATCACACTACCACGTATAGCCTGCGCCGTTACTACCCGTTCAGGATACATATTCCGGTAACTCCTGATTACATGCTTTACTATATCATCCGCACTCATGGGCTTTCCTCTATGGCCGATCAGCAGCGCATCACTTGTGGCGCCCTTTAACAACTGCGGGCGCACCTGCTGCAACCAGGTATATAGTAACAGGATCTGACCGGGCTTTAACGATAAGGTACGGCTATTAGTGGTAGGAGTAGATTTTATGTAGATGCTGCCCGCTTCCAGATTAATATCTGTAATCGATAATAAGGCCATTTCCTGCGGCTTTAATCCCTGATAGACCAGCAACCCCATTAACACCCGGTTTCGGTAATATAACGCCTGATAACGCTCTTTACGGCCCAATAATCTTTCCAGTTCTTCCCCGGTAAACAGATCCTGCAACTGCACGTCACGGCTGCGCTGATCACGTAACAGGATAGAGCGCGCCGGATGATCACTGCGGCTGCCGATACTACATAAATAATCATAGTACACCTTAATACTGCATAGGATGCGGTTTAAGGTAGCGGCGTTATTATAACGCTCACGTAAAACACCCAGGTAACTGATCAGCTCTGCATAGCCAGCCACCTGCGCAGCTGTGTAATTGCTTAAAAAAATAGTGATTTCCCGATGATAACTTTCCGCCGTAGCAGGCGTATAATGCTTTTCAAGATATTCATATAATGTCATAAGACTTGTAATTGATGTGATCCCGTCCGGGCATAGATCTGCGTGGATTCAAGGCATTTATGCCCTAAAAAGTCACGTACATATTCCATGCTCATACCACTTTGTAAAAGATGGGTAGCTATACTATGCCGCAGATAATGAGGGCTGATATCCTTACGCATACCTGCTTTGCGCAGTAAAGATTTAAGCAAGGCGACATAACTATTACCTCGCATAGCCTTACCCTTGCTGTTAAGCATAAATGCAGTACCGGTGTACCGGGCTTTGCCACGCTCCTGTAATACATACTGTTCCAGACTAACCGCAACCCTGTCCGTTAAGGGGATCACCCGCCGTCTGTCACCCTTGCCCGATCTTACATACAGTAACCGCTGCCGGAAGTGAACATCGGATAACTGTAACCGTACCGCCTCACTACGCCTTAGCCCGCAACTATAAAACAGGTGAAGCATAGCATGCTCCCTGCAGGTGGCTGCTGCTGCAAACAAGGTTTGTATTTTTGCCACTGTTAAGGGTTCCCGGTGGCCACGCCCTGGCCGTTTAAACTTCAATACACTAACAGGATTACGGATAATAGCTCCGGTTTCAAGTTGCCAGCTAAAAAATACCTTCAAGGCATACATGTAATGACTGATCATCATTTCGCTTAATGCCCCTTCACCACGCTTTAACGGCCGCATATACAACCATTCATAAAACATACTAATATCCACTGGCTGGATCTCTCCTATACTACTATACTGTCCGTACTCCAAAAAATCACGGATACACGCAGGCAACATACTTTGCGTAGTGCTACTGTATCCCAGTACGGACAGATAGCTTTTAAAACTATCTACGATCTGGTACATAACTAATGATGTTATTTTGTGATAAAATAAAAGGATGGGTTAACGGTATGGCGATTCTGGTATAAGTATGACGTTTTTCTAAAGTAGGGCTTGAGCACTTTTTTGTCACGCGTTACGCCAGCGCATATTTTGGCTATGGCAGAGGATTCTGGCGTTTCGCTGGTGTTTCACTGGTGTAACATAGAGGGGGCTGGCGTAACATTTTTAAGCAGATCGATTTGCACTTGCAGGTGCTGCTTCACCCTTGCCCGTAAGGCTTCGTAATTATCCCAATAGATTACCTGATAGGTAAATCCACGATTAGCATGACCGCCCTGCTGACGAACATATTCCAGACGGCTAAGATCATTAAAACAACGGAACACCTGCATTTTACTACAGCGCATTCCCTGACGAACTTCCCGCAGACTAAAGACAGCCGTTTTATAGTTTTCGCCGTATTCCTTGCGCAGCCAACACTTCAGCTGTTCAAAAAACTGTCGCAGGCTCCCATCCAGTTCATCAACTTTCAGCACAATACTATCGAACATAATATCAACTGCCGCTTCAAGATCGGATATTTCTGTGATTAAACGCCTCTTACTATCTTTTTTTCGCTGGTACTGATGTACCAGTGTAACCATTTTTACAAAGTTTAAAAACAGATCATTTAAACGACGGATCTTATGCGCATCTTGTGGTAACTGTAGCTTACTGGCATAGGGGTTAATCACCTGGCATGGCTGTAAACACCGCACAAGATTTTGTATAACCTGTTTTGTTTCCTGCTCTTTCTTACCGTCGATCTCCCCCGATGCCTTACTGTTCTGGTAGTTAATAATGCGGCTGGTCTGATCTGTACTTTCATCAACAGCCAGCAGGAACACACGGCTCATATTATCCTCATAAATTTCTCCCCGCGTGGTACACGCAAGGGAGGCAATAGGCCCTTTTACTGTTTTCTGGCCGCTGGTAATCTGTCCGTTATCCAGCTTGATACTGGTGGCGCTGTTCAGCTCTCCATTGCTCTGTAGCTCCCTAAACGCAAATTCTGCTTCTTCACTCAACCCGTCTATATCTTCCAGGCATAGCAACCGGTTTACAAAATAATGCTCCGGGTAATTATATAATACCTTATCACTGACGCGGGTTAGTTTGGTGACTTTTTCCTGCGGGATGCAATCAGATATTTGTTTTAGTAACCGGGTCTTTCCGCTGCCACTACTGCCCTGTATCAGTGCGTGCAGGGTTTCGGGCATCTTATAACTGATGGCAATAAGTAGTAAAAATAAACGGTTCGTTTCCCTCTCCTACTATACCCGCCTGACCTAACAGGTCATTTAATCTGGTTAGCAGATCCGGTTCCTTTAAAAAGCTCTCTGCTGCTGTACGTTCCTGTAACGTAAGCGGGTACACACCTGTAACAGACCCATTATCACCACCAGGTTTAATAAGATCCTTTTCCCGGTACTCGTCCAGCAGATCCACCAACCGGTATAAATCCGCTTCCAGTAAGGATTTATCCAGCAACAGCTTTTCGCTGACCTCCCTGCTCAGTTTATCCAGCTGTTTATCTTCGTACAGATCCAGCTTGTTACGGCTTTTCTGGCTGTTATCCTTCCGTTCTATTACCAGCGTCACTTTCATACTATCCAGCTGCTTACCGATACCGCCCTGCACATAATAAGATACACGCTCCGTACTATAGCAGAGTTTATAAGGATTCGTAGTATCCAGACCACCAGGTGATGGCCTCTTTTCAGCAGCCACCGCAGCGGGTTCCGGTGTTATTTTTTCAGATGAAAGAAAAAAATCGGTTCGTTCACTAAGCAGGTGAACAAAAATATCCGGTTCATGGGATAAAGCCATGCTGTTTATATCCTCGCCAGCAGGAAGATTCAATCTAGTAATAACAATATGCGGCAGCTGCTCCCGCAGCTGCGCCGCGTATTTAGCTCCCGCTTTATTTCCTGCCTCGTCACCATCAAAAGCAAAAATGATTTCCTGTAAGCCTGATAAAGATTTTACTGCCGTCCAGTGTTCATTTGTAAAACCATTGGTACCGTAGCAGGATAGTACACTGTAATCCTTTGTTATAGCGGATTGCTGTAGTAAGGTGGCTGCATCTATAATAGCTTCCGTAAGGATTAAACGCTGCGTTTCCGGTTTAGGATAACCGGGATAAAGACCCCGACGGTCTTTTAAATAAAAGTGTTTCTGATCATCATCGTTAATGGTACTGCGGAAGTAAAGGCCACTCACCTGGTTACTGCTGTCTCGCAACGCGAACACAATACAATACTTGGCAAAAGGCTTATACGCCTGCCCACCTTCACGGGTATTGGTTCCCCACGGCGATAACAACCCCACTTCCACACAAGGCCCGATAAGGCTGGCATCTTTACGATTACCATGATGGAACTGCGCCGTATTATAACCTATCTCTAAAACAGTAGCATCCAGTCCGCGGCTGCGTATATACTCCTGCGCTGGTTTGCTGTGATGTACGGCATTCCTAAAATAGATAAACATATTGCCCAGTATAGATATACCGGGCGGTGAGGGAACGTAAGTTTGATATACGGGGCCACCGATTAATTGTTTGCATTTCTGGATAGCCTCATGTTTGCTGCAGCTTTCCTTATGCATCACAAAATCGATCACGTCTAATGCCTTGCCATGTGTTTTACAGTTAGAACTAAAACAATAACAGGTATGCGTTTTATAGTACACCTGCAGGCTAGGCGTTTTATCATCATGGAACGGGCAGTGTAACCGCAGATGCTTATCTGGTTTTAAGCCATAATGCTGCAATACAGCCGATAACGTAAGCTGCTGCTTAATCTCCGCTATATTCATTGCGCCAGCTTTTTCAGCGTCTGCTTCATTTCCTGCAACGCGGATTTATATTCATGCGCTGCCTGCTCCGTACCTTCAAGTGGTTCTATGATAAGCAGCCTGTCACGGGTGGTAATCTTTACCATATCTCCCACTTTAAAACCCAACTCTTCCAACCACACGCCGCTGATATTGAGCCACGGTACTACTGTATGACTGCCTGATTGATCCCGGTGTTTGGGTTGCAGTTTGATTTGTCTGTTATTGCTTGTCAACATAGAAAAATATTTTTTTGTACCTAATCCGATACAAACATACTTAATCATATTTATTTGACAAACTTTTTCAGATTTTTCTGTAGTCTTTAAGTACTATATATTTGTACAAACACCGTATTATACGGTCATTTAGTACCTAATCCAGTTTAAAAATGGCTACTTTCGGTAAAAGAGTAAGAGAGTGCAGGGAAGCTAAAAGCCTTTCCCAGCAAGAGTTGGCAAAGCAAATGAAGACTTCTTATACTGTCGTGGGTAAGTATGAACGTGATGAGATGTTGCCTTCCATTGAAGTGGCTAAAACCTTAGCCCGGCTCCTGGACACGACTGTGGGTTATTTACTCGGCGAAGCTGCGAACAGCAATACGTTTAAAGATCCTGCCATGTTGCAGCGCCTTAATGAGATCAGCTCATTGCCTGAAGAAGATAAACACTGTATTTTATATACTATTGACAGCTTGCTACAAAACGCCAGGACAAAGAAGGCATTTGCACATAAATAGTAAAACCCGGTCGCTGACCGGGTTTTACTATTTATGTGCAATATTTTTTCTATTGAAAAAACTTAACAACACCTCTTATTATATCGAACTGTTGATAATCATCTGTCTCAACAACCCTCGTGGGCACTTCTTCCCTATCTTCTTTAATGTTATACAATGCGTAATCCAAAAAACCTTTACTCCAAAAGTAAATATAACCACTAAAATTTGGGGAGTCTAAATCAACTCCTGCTAAAACACCTAGATTATTAGAGTCACTACTATCCCGTCTGATACTAATGATCGTATCTTTATTTACTTGAGATAAAAACTCCTTTTCTAAAAATTCAATAAAATCCATCTAGTCCTTTTTTTCTTTAACCTCAGAAATATTTTTTACTTCCGGATTTAGCGTGCCGCCTTGCTTCTTCAATTGATATTTCATAGCTGCGTTAGCGCCTCCACCTATTGTTTTAAACCAATCGGACTGACCTCCTTGAAGTAAACTATTAGAAGGCACATCGAACTCAACATAAACAGATCCAGATGCTGCTTGTTTCCTAAAAGATGCTGGTCCACTGGTTGCTGTAAAGGTCATTCCCCCAGCCCCTTCCTGGATTCTCCCAGTACTCTTCATGGCTGCATACTCCTTAGGTTGCATCCACCTTCCGACTCTAGTAAATGAATTACTTTCAGTATTGACTTCGGCGGCATTAGTATTACCACCCTGTGCTGCCGTAGCTTGTTTATTCGTCCGCTGTGTTGCAGCAGTACTATTAGTTGGGCGTTGAGGTGCAGATTGAACTCTACTCATTGCATAATTAACAGTGGCTGCAGTCTGAAAACCTTCCCCTATAGTATTACCAATTTCCTCTGCATGCTGAGTTTGTTTCTGTCCGTCGGTTTGAACAGTATTCATAAATTCATTCCGGTAATCCTCATCATAAGCAACCTTCCTCAAAACATTTAAGCCACCTTGACTTGCAGTATTAAAGGAATATGTACCTACAAATTTCCCACTTTGATATACATCTAAGGAGGGAATTTTCATACCAAACAAATCGAAAATCGTCCATCCTAAAGGAGTTCCAACATTCTTACCTAAAAATACAAATCCGGTTTTATGCCCCTTATCATCCAAATCTAGTCTATAATCATAAATCTCTTTGCCATCCAAATCAACGTTCTCAATAGGGTTATTTGCTGTAAATTGATATGGCGTCAACTCTGGATACTGTTTCTGCAATGGATCTACACTCAAAAATTTCCCTACTCTCGGGTCATAGATACGCATTCCGTAATCTATCTGGTTCCCCTCCCCCTTCACCTCATTATCATTCTCCTTCCCGTTAAACCCATATCTATACCTGCCCGCTCCCAAGTTCCATGTCCTTCCCACCATCTGCATACCAAACGGCGCATAGTCCGACATATTATACACCGTAGCATTCAACCCTACCTGCTGATCTGAAATCACTCCCAGGGTATTTCCCAGGTGATTATTCAACTCATAACGGGTCAAATTAATCTGCGACCATGCCGTGGCGGGATTGCCAACTGTACCTGTTACTGCTATTTCTGGCATCCACATACCCAATCTGGAGCTACCGTAAAGATGTTGCTCTTTCCAGTAGGTTTGAGTACCGCCATTATTACCATAAACGGCCAGGGAATTGCCTTGTGCATCCTTTACATACCAGGTTTTATTGACAGTACCGCTTTTTGTATACTCCTTATAGATACGGTTGCCGGAGGCATCATATTTATACATCAAAGAACTACCGTCACTAAAAGTAATACTTTTAATTTTACCATAAACAGACCAGGCAATATTTGTGATGGAAGCGCTCTGATCTTTTATCAGATTACCTATTTTATCATAGGTATAATTGTCATCAGGCATGTCGTCGAGGTCCGAATTATAGGTACCAGGAGCAACCGTTTCCTTTATATGACGCAATGTATTGGCAGTAAGATTCCCCGCCTGATCTATGGGATAGTAATAGCTGAGATTATCCATCGGCAGGGATACGTCATGGGTACCATTCCTGAAATAGGAAAGGATATTACCATTACCATCATAGCTGATATCTTCCTGATTGTCTTCCACCCGTTGCGATAAGCCCCATGTACCTATGGCTGTCAGCGGGTGCTGACGCATACGTATCAGGCGGTTTAACTGGTCATACCGGTAGCTGTAGCCAACTGGGTTACCGCTGTTCAATTTCGATAAGGCCACAGTGGTACGGCTGATATTTCCATTAAAGAGGTTCTGTCCGGTGATGTCGGTGGCGGTGGCGGCATACTTTACCGCGAGAGCATTGGCTGTAGTGCCAATAGGCTTATAGTCGCCGGTAAAATAGTCAAGAGAATATGCCATTACGTCTTTGGCGAATGTGCTGTTTCCGCTGCCTGTTTGCCCATCCTGCCCAATGTCATTGGCAGGGGTAAGCCCTGTACCATTTATCGCTTTAAGCCATCCCTGTAATGTGTAGGCATAGTCAATTCCCTGCGCGTTGTTTTTACCGATGCGGGCACGTGCAAGAGGTCCGTGCTTGTAATAATAATAATGCGCATCCGTAACGATACCGGTAGGGCTAATTGTCCAGTTGCTGCCGTTATGCGCAATACCGGAATTGGCTTCCACCAGCCTGTTTTCAGCATCGTAGGCATAGTTATAAAAGAATTGATCGGGTTTTGCCTGCTGATAACGGACCGCGTTCACTTTACCGCTTACCAGGTCATAATTGTAGTCGATTTTCTTTACTTCATGTAAGCCGTACAACTTCTGCCACAGCGTCTTCACATTACCTAACGCGTCATAACTATAATAAGATGCCTGTTCTACAGTTCCTTCTGTTTCCAGGTATTGGCTTGCCGAAACACGTTTACGGAGATTATCCTGTGTATACAGCGCATCCGGAGCAACATCGTAGAAAGTGCGGGTAATCTGGCTGTTGGTTCCACTGTTTAAAAAGAGGTTCACAGTGGCGTCAGCTATAAAAGCCGGTACGCCAAGACTATTGCCATTCTTCTTTTCCCCTACTTCGGTGATCCTGCCGAGATTATCATATTCGGTATAACTGAATTGATTGGTTCCCAGGTACTGATTGGCATTACGGGATGCGAAAAGCCTGCCTTTCTGGTCGTACCAGAAATAGCTGGTATTGGCATCCGGCGAATTTTGCTGCACCACCTGCCCCAGGGAATTATATGCGTAGTCCGTGCTAAGCCGGTGCCGTGGATATACCGCGGATGTTTGCACCTCCGTTGTTCCTCCATCCGGGAGCGTGGTTGCTGTTCCGGGCAATGGCGTATTGAACCTTCCCCAGCTAATGGTGTCCGCTAAAAGGGCGGCACTATAGGCCGCTGCCATCCCCATGCAGTTCTCTTTCGCATTGGCGGCAATTTCGGCAACAGACATCAAACGCTTATACATCCTCAGCTGCCTCAGGTAAGTAAGGTTCTCCGCAAATATGGCGCTTCCAGTCGCTGCGGCTGTAATGTCCCATCCACAACCCAACTGCGGAGCATTACTCACAGCAGGACAACTTACCCCATTCACAAATACACTGATAACACCACTTTCGTCCAGGTCAGGGCCTTGCAGTACCACATGGGTCCAGGGATTCAGTGGCAATAAGGCGCTGATATTAACATCTATGCTGTTGGAGGCAATGATCTCTGCAGATCCCGTCACCGGTGGCGCCAGTTTATACACGTCTGCATGCAGGTAACTGCCGTCTATGCAAACATTGAAATACGCCTTGTCTCCTGCGTTGGCAAGCACTTGTGCCCCACCGCCATCTGCATTATACAACCACATTTCCACCGACTGGCTCGCGCCTATCAGCGCAACACCGAGTTTATCGAGCGTGGCATCTTCGTTTGTATTCGCCTGTGGTCCTGTATAGGTACACTGACTGTACTCTGCCCTTCTCGAGCGATCAACCCAATCAAGCTTTTCAGGTTCTTCGATCAGATCCACGCCTTCGGGCGGAACGGTCCGCAGGAGATTCCCGGCCTGATCATAATAGTATAAGGTATAATGATAAATCTGCTGGGAGGTGTTGAGTGATACCTTAGATCGTACCGCACTGCAGATATCGATGTATTGCTTACGGAAATCCTGTTTCACAGAATCTATATACATGGTGTAAGACCTCTTCGCTCCTTCTATTGCGCCATCAACTAGGTCATACATGCACTGGTATGGGTCCGCCGGCAAAGTGCTGTACACGGGACTGTTACAAAGTGTTGCAGTGGGACTTGTCTGTAATAACTTCCTGAAATTATCATAATCCGAAAAAGTGAGCGAAAAGCCCCAGCGCTGGTTCAGATAATTACGATATATATTCTTGTAGGTGATGGCTGAAGTATCTCCAGTTGCTCCAACTGATGCCGCAAAAGCTGCTCTGACGGCCCAGAATTCGGTGGCAGTAATACACCCTTTGGTAGTGCCATCCAGGAATACCGGTAAGGTAACTTCCCGGTCGAGTAAATACCGACAGTTATTACAGCCTTTCATGAGCGCGTCAAGTTCAACAGACGTGATGCTCATGCCACTGCCATACTTCGCCACCAGGTAATTAAAGAAGGTTGTGCCGGGCTGTGTGTTTTGTTGTTCCAGTTTAAGGGCGTTCAAACGTGCACACATGGTTGAATCAGTAGCGCCCACTGACCTGGTAACGGTTTGCGGACTCACGTTGTACGGATAAGGCACATCAATCAGCCATGGATTACAAAGCATGCTAAGCGAAGTAACGTTCAGGTAGCGTTTCAGTACCTGCTCAAAGGTCGCATCGCCATCAGTATTTACTTTTCCAGGCGCCGCATTGCTGGAGCCATTGATATGCGTTTCATCTCCACCCAACGCGCAAACCTCTATCAAACGGGTACGCAGCAACGGCTTATTTCCTGCAGTAAGGGCAGAGCATCCTTCCAGTTTTTTCATCAGAAGATCCACCGTCACTTCACAGGAGCGCTGTATCTGCAGCTTCAGCGAGTCCCTGGCAGCTGGCAGATAAGCAGCCGTATCAACGGATAATACTTCGTTGTATTTATAATTATTCAAACGGCTTGTCTTACTCCAATAATCTACTGCGCAGGGCGAAGGAGGATTTGTAGGCGTACCGGTGCATGAATATTCTGACCAGGTAATCTGCTGTCCGCTTTTTAAAGTAAAGCTTTGAGGACCTGATCCCGCAACAAACTGCACATCATAAGGCATATCTGCCGGCCAATTGCCACCATTAGCATAATAGGTAATGTCAATCAGAAGACCAGCTGGAATCGGCATATTGGCAGGAGGCCATATAGTAACCGTTCCTACATTACCAGACTTGGTAAACATCGACAAATTAAAGTCAGCACAGGTCCTGTAAGGAACAGGTGGTGTAGGTTTGTTTCCTGGGCTGATTACCGGGTAAGCGCCTACCGTACAAATACCCTGGCAGTAATTGGCGTCCCTTAAAATCTGGTAATACTTTTCTTTCAACTCCAGGTACAGATTGGCATACGTTTGCCATTGCTTGTCAGGAATTCTGCAACTGGCAACCGGGGAACACTGATTCCATCTTATCGTTAAATCCGTACTTGCGTTCACATTGGTATTACCCTTACCATCTCCGCAATACAATAAATAATCTACATACTGCGACAAGCTCTTATTATTCACCCCCGAACCCGATATGTGCAGTATGTTTGCGGCATAATTATCCAGGTCCGCTTTAAATGCAGCATAATAGGCCGTACCGGCACCGGTGCCTGTAAAGAAGGGATCAGCGGCCAACAACCAGGAACCATTGCTGATATCATATGCCAAACCCGCCTTAATCAGCGGAATATCTGCCGTTGTGTTATAGATTTTTTCTACCCGCTGGTCCCATGATTTATAGGTATTCATCGCTCCGCAGAAAGTGAGCGCACATTTCTCCGGATGATAGGCAAGGAACTTCTCCGCCCATTCCGTCCTCCAATAATTCACTAACATGTCTAGCGTAAAAGACTCATCATAGGGCGACGTGTAAGAGCCATCTTGTAGCTGAAACTTAGCGGCTTCATAATCCGTATTTCCGGGTTGCTTTATTGGAAAAACATCCGGTTTGCGCCAGTTATTATAAATCACATTTATATTGGTTTCCATCGGCACACCGTTGGAAAACATCGCGTATTGGCCGCCAGGACTTACATCATTTAAGAGTATATTTTCTAGTTTGTCGCATGGAGACGCCAAACAGGAAGTACGCAATGTCTGGCAATTACTGTACAATGCGTCATACAATCCGCCTGCCCAGGTATTAATCGCCGCGAGGTTGGTGACCGTATCAATACCGTTCTGACTGATCCTTATCTTCAGGGCGGTCATAAATCCAGGTTTCGTTCCCAGCGTTTCCCGGCAGGTGGTACACTCCGAAAAACATCCCGTAAAATCTTCTCTCTTCAACTGTTCCATTGCAAACTGGAACTGCGTTTTAAGATTGGTATTCCGCGCGATGAAATCATTTGTGTAATACTCAATTACATTCGGATTAAGCGCCAGTTCAAACGTAATGTAGTACTCTCCGATTTTATTCAGCGCTACCGTAAAAGTGGTATCACTCGCAGATGTGAGATTACAATCCGACAATGCACTTCCCCTCTTTACATTGGCAATATTCAGTATCCGGTTATTGCAATCATCATTGACAATGACCTTTACATCATAGTAACAATTACTGCAAATAGTGACACCACCCTGCACGTACTTCTTAATTAACCTGTCCATGCTAAAAGTAAAAGACGCAGTAGGATCCGGCACAGAAGCCAGGTAAGTGGTAGTAGCAGTAAGTTTTAGGGTACCAGGATCAAATACAAACCGCTCCGGCTGCAGCAACACCATATTCTTTTTAACCGCAGCAGGTTTAGAGGGCAATGCCAGCAGCGACGTATCAGGTGTGCTCCCCGTAAGTGCAGTTGCTACCGTTTTTCCGGCGGCGTTCTGATAAGATATGCTGATCTGGCCATTGGGATCTATCACCATATTCTTCAGATAGTGATCCGCATAGCCGGCGTCATTACCAAACAGACGATCAAGCTCCCATTGCTCGGGCTTACCATAATAATAGCGGGTAGTATGATTCGCAGCAACATTTGTTGACGGTTGCATAGTAAGTCCCACTCCACCTTTCACCGCAATACGGCCCGTGTTGTCCGGCGCATACGACGTCACTGCCAGTGGATATCCCTCTGCATCAGGAATATATTTCGCCAATGCATCCGTTGCAAGGAATTCGTTACTGATAGAATAGTATTTAGATGCCCCGGACTCCGTTTTTAAAGGATCAGGGAGTCCTATGCAGGCGCCTGTAAGGCCCTTAAATACGTTAGCAGCAGTATAGGTAGTTCCCGCAGCATTTTTGTTAAAAGTAGGGAAAAAGTTCAAAATCCCGGAGCCTGTCGGAGCTGGCAAAATATTCGCTACGGGCCTGCCATACTGGTCATAAACATTTTCCTGTACGATGGCTACCTTGTCACTGTTGTTTACTGTAACCGTTTGCCTGTTGCGAAGTGTCCCATCAAAATAATTCACCACTTCTTTTTTCTTTCCCTCTTCCGCATAGGTTGCATCATACTGCCAGTTTAAACCTGGCTGATGCCAGGTAGTAGGGAGTACCACCACCGCCGGCGAAACAACGCCACCGGATGAAATCTGGTAGCTCCAGGTGCCCTCGTTACGATACCCTGCGCTTTCATCAACAGTACGCATGCGGATAAGCAGGTACTTATTGTTGTGCACCAGTGAAATCGTGTAGTCAGTATTCTCCACCGTAATGCGTGTGGAATTATTACGGAACATTGGCGCCAGTATCTGCATAGTAGCACCGCTCCCTGCCTGCGCAAGAATAGCACCATTGGCAGATTCCTCATCTACAAAAGTCCACTCCAGGTCATACTTCTGCGCGCCCGGTATCAGGTCCCAGCTTACTTTTACGGCATTGGCCGTTATTATTACGGATGTCATGGCGCTCATGGCACTCATACCCTGCATCACCGGCTGTTCATCCTCCACGATATCTACCATAGGGATCAGCGTTTTACCACTTTGCGGTAAATAATCCCTGTTTACAACAACATGTGCCTCCAGCATGAAAATGGCAGGCAATTCACTCAATTCATCACTGCTGATATCATTTACAGTAACCTTTATCTTATAGGCATTGCTGAAGTCGTATTGCGCCACCTGCTGATATACAGCACCGGTAGCAGTGTCGTAGTTAATGGTAAGCTTCACATGCTCTATGGTAATAGGCTCTTCCTGTCCGGGTTGACTCCAGTACTCCACTTTAAGATCCGTCTTGCAGGAAAATGACTTGTTAACCCCGGCAAGCGCGTTATTATTAAGTTTAAAAACAATCATGTTCAGCACAGAATTGTTATGGATCGCATCCCAGTTGTAAGCGGAATTCTCAAACTTTTCGTCTTTCACTACCAGGGTGTCACCCTTTTTCACGAGGCCCTGAATTTTCTGCTGATACGGCTCTATCGCCGCCAGGGCCCTTCCGGTTGCAACGCATAACAACAGGAACACAATCAGTATGATGACAGATGATCTGGTAAAATATTTGAATAAAGGCATATTCAACATTAAATGGGGTTAACACTAAAATAAACTGATCAGCGTATAACCGGCATAAGCGCCGGCGGGTTCCCATCCCTCGCTTCCTTTTTCCAGGTAGGTTTGCTTTTGCAGCAGCTTTTGGGGAATAGTGCCTTCCTGCCACCTGTCTACAGTGATCATCACTTCTTTGTCCATCTGGTCATTAAGAGGATCAAGGAGATTAGTCAACCTCATATACAGGCCTTTCAGCACCATGGCGGACGGATCATATTCATAGCGGTATTCTTTACAGGAAATATGCCGGCTGTTCTCCATGCTGATACTCGCTTTTCCGGAAGAAACATCTTCAGTGATCTTATAGTTTTCATCCCTCCATATCTGAACAAGACTATCAGCAGGCATATGAAACGGAGGAAGTACTTTCCTGGCAGGTCCCACAAAGATCTTCTTTGTATTCTTGCTTACGCTGATAAAGATGTCCTTCAGCGCAATGGTTTCCACGTCACTTGCCTGGTAATAGAATTCATTCCCCTTGCGGCAGAAACTATAGGCAGTGTACAGGTTGCTGGCACTATCTGATGGATCTTTGGCTGATATGGTACCAGCGGTATAAAACTCCTGGCAGGAATCCATATGCGCATATACGCCGATCAATTGCCGCAGCGCACTTTCATCTTTCATACTATGTAAAACACCCTCTTTAGAAGCGGGATTTACGGAAAGCTTGCGGCTTGTGGAATTCATCCAGGCAGGCACGCCTGCAAAGGAAATGATAACGCCTCCGAGAATCAATGCCGGGAGTATGAATTTTAATATCCAGATAAACTTTTTCATATGTAGGGAGTCAGATCCGTTTAATATTATTAATTAACTTTTTTACGAAACACTGAGCGGCTTTCTTTAAGAGTCATTATACCACGGTCTGTTTCTTTCTTGACCCTGATCAATGTTCCTTCATCATCATACTCATAGAAAGTGGCAAAGTTATTCTCGTCCATTTCTGCCATCAGGCGCAGTGTTTTTTCATCGTAAGCATATGTTTTAATCGTGGCATCATAGGGAAAAATGCGGATATCATCTACTGCAGCTGACGCAGATGCAGGCAATATTACCTGTATAGAAGTAGCTCCGGACAGCACATCAAATTTCCCTTCCACAAGTTTCCAGCCTTCTACAGCGGCTTTTACCGTTAATGCAATCGCGGCGCCGTTAACAGACGGATTGAAAGCAGGCATCGTCAATCCCGTACTACCATCCTTTACCCATGCCGAGAAAACATACTTCTTTGAAGGCAAGGGTTGAAATCCTTGTGGGTACAAGCCTTTCGTAAGTTTAATAATATACTGGCCAAATGCATCTTTATTCAGATAATTGCTATTACCAGGCTTATGTTCCTGCGCGTGAACAATTGCCTTCAGCGTAATGGTATTGGTTAACTTAAGACTGTAATTACCAGAATGCGCGTCGTCAGATTTAAGGTTGGTAAGTGAGCTGGTACCTAGTGCCGCGCGGATGTCAAAGCTATCTAAACTACAGGACCCGGCGCCGCAAAGACCACTATACTTATAATCCTCAAAACCATCATAAAATACTTCCCGCTTCATTGCATTCCCCGCAACAGCTACCGGCACCACTCCCCTGTAACCAAAAGCAGCGCTGCTATACCGGAGCAAGGCATCCTTATTCTCGATTTCCTGGCCATACTGATCATACAAGGTTACATAACGGCTGGTCACCCAATTGGTATTGGCAGGAACAGGCCCCCATTTCCCGGTGGGAATATCATAATACCAGAAAGATTTAAATGTATTGTAATAACCGCTGTTACGCAGGTTAAGTCCACCGCCCTTGTTAGCGAAGATCTGCTGATCTGTACGGTTCACTTCATAAGTTTTTTCTTCAGACACCCGCCAGTTACCTAATATCCCTGCCAGGTAAGGATTTACCGTTCCGGCAAGAGGCCGGGTATCGCATATAAATGGATAAGTGCAAAGATCCTGGATGCAGGAATACCTGGATATTCTGCGGTTGCCGCTGGCGTCCAGGATGTAGGTATTTACCTGTGGATTATTGGGAAGAGTTTCAGTAGAGAAGAATTTGGTGACAGCTCCAGCCTGGGCATCTGTCATTGCGCTGAGTGCATCTACAGTTGCGTTGTATATCTCTACCCCAACCGAGCCAGCGTTGCCGGCGGTCGCTGCCGGGAAGTTATAGAATTCTATACGGATCTTATGCGAACCGGCTGTAAGCGGAAGTGCTACTACTGTCCAGCTTCGGTAGTTGACTGCATCTCCTCCCGAAATGTTTGGCGTAATTACTTTCAGTACATCATCAATATATAGTCTCATCTGATTATCCGCACCGTAACCCACGGCATACGTCCCGGAACCAGCTGCTGTAAAGCAGGTTTCCAATCCCATCCAGATATCAGTTACAGTTTGTGATTTATTCAACCATACCCCTGATGAGTATAATCTCCCGCAGCGTGCCACAGTTAAGGCGGCAGATGTTTTTGCATGTGAAGAAGTATCAGCCTTACTACGAAGATCATCTGACATGGTAGTATCCTGAATAGAGTCACTGTTAGCAGCCATCAAAAATGACCCTCCTCCATCAGGACAAGCGCCGCCCCAGAAAGCGCTTTTCTTTGTCACTGTGGTATTGTCTGATTTTTTGAAAATTACCCCATCCATACCGTAGTCGGCATCGAATATCCCTACTACATTCAACGTATCATTAGGATTCAACACCGACATTAACTGGCATTTGGTACTATCCGCACTGATCGTATATCCCGGTGGACAGCTGATACACATTTTTGCCCCCCATTCTTCTTCATATAATATCGCCTTGGCATCTATTACTCTGTAAGAAGTATTGTCGGCATTGGAAAGAACAGCAAGCTTACCGCCTGCCAAAGGATTCTTAAGACTAACCACGGCACCGGCGGTTGCGCCCAGCTGGTTCCTGTAACCGGAGCGATATACTTTTACATCGCGGTTCAGGCTCCTTACCAGGTTTCCGGCGTCGTCAATTAACCGTATGCGGTTTACCGGATCACTGCTTGTCGGACTGCTGATCACCCAATACCGTTTGCCGTTTGCCACCAGGTCTATCAACTCATCTCCACCCGTCAGATAAGAGGCATAAGTTGATCCTACCAATCCGTTGACGTCGGTAGTTAAATTCTTAAATATCGTATTGACGTTCTTATAAGCACCGGCCATTTTTCCATAGCTCCAGTAAGCCGGCATATTTACGGAATACACCGGGTCATCAAACTCATTGTTGGTGCTTGTTACTACCGGCTGACCAGTATTGCGGTCAAATACCAGGTTAGAAGAAGTAATGGTAGAACCATTCACCGTTTTCACTACTTTTTCCAGTATACCTGTTTGCTGCACTGTTTTAAGTACCGATGCTGATCTGAATAATCTGTAACTGTCGTTATCCTTCCTGGGCCAGTGTGGGATAGGCAGCGCGCCCCATATAAAAGGGACTACATCCACTCCAAGTTGTATGGATACTCCCATATCACTGGTTTCCTGCTCACGCATATCCGCGACCAGTTCTATTTCCCGGCCAATCACTTCTGCGGGGTTAATGGTCCCCTTTTCGTCCACCGTAGCTACCGTATTGTTTAACTTTTGCTTACCCGCATCCAGCAGATCAGATTTATAATAATAAACAGAGGAAGATATTTCCGAGCCGTTCTGATTAAATACCCGTTCTGCTTTGGGCTTACCATGCATATCATTCAACCAGATAACGTACCCCTGCGACATGGCCAGTTCGTATACCTGGTTTCCCCCGGCAAAGTTGGCCCATCCGGCCGGGCCTCTTTTCTCTACATCCGGTCGCGCCTGCACTTCTGTTATTACAGGGTAGTCTTTTGCGGTGTAAAATTCCTGCTGGATCCAGCCGGTGTTTTTTTGCGGATCAGCATTACCTGCTGCATCCAGGTCGCGTATAATCACGTTGCTATAGCCTATTTGCGGAGCCGGGAATAAGCTTTCCCCAAAAGGCTCTTCCAGGTAAAAATAATTGGTCAGCGTACCTTTGGATTCCTGGCTGTAAGGGACAGGCATCCGCATCGGGTTTTCATCCGGACCAATAGACGGTTCGTAAGATGCCACGCCACTGCTGATCGTTTGCCCGGATGCATTAGTTGTTCTGTACTCATATTGCTGCCCATAAGCCGCTGCCGGGGCAGTGCTACCGCTCATTACATCCCAGCCATCAAACATACGTATTTTTTTCACTCGCGCTGGACCACCTAATTTAATGCCATCCGCTTTTACAACGCGGGCAAAGCTTTTACCGAGATTAACCTTGGTCGCAAAGTCATTGTCCCTTGCACGCTCATTGAAATTCTTCTTCAGCTCAGCCAGATTACCGATTGCGTTCACGATGGCTGTTAAAGCCCTCTCAATACCTGTTTCGTTTTGGATCCTGTCTTCAAACCCAGGGTACGCATATTTCGGATATTCCAGCCTCATTTTCTGCCATGCCGCCATAATAAATGGATTGGCGGTGACCCTTCCCTCTGTAAGATCTTTAAAGATTACATTGGTCGTGCCATCTCCATTGTTCTTAACCTTTACTATTTCTCCATAGCAGGAAACGTTGTCAAAGGAGGCATCGCCTGCTGCCCCCGGAGCGTCCGTTACATTTACATTTATCCGCGTATAAAAATCATTCCGGCCGTTCAGATAGTCATTTACAAAATTCTGCAGAATGGCCGCATCATTCACTCCCCTTAAAGGGCCGGGAGTAGGTATTTTTATGCCATGAGCAGCTCTAAGGTTACTGGTGGCATTACCGGCGCTGTCAGTAATAAACGCCTTGATATCTACCATCTGCATCGCTTTCCGGTCCTGCACGTACGCATAATCACCGGATTCATACTCTACTTCAATTTTTCCTCCTGTAGGCAATTTTATCCTCGACAAATTCCACAGGCGTGCATTATTGTTGGCGGTAGTCTGGTTCTGTATGGTATATGGGAATTCGTCATTCCTCATGGCGCCGGGATTCAGGCCTGTTCCTTTAAAAACACCCCAGCGGTCGGTCGATAAATATCCATAAGCCTGGTTATAGTCATATTCAAACTCATAGGGATGATTCCTCCCTTTAGTAGAAGAAGCGTAAGTGAAGTACACACTCTTCAATGTGTTTTTACCGCCCCCCAGGCTATTATTTGGTACGCCGGGACACAGGGTGTTGATATAGTCTAAGTGAACCGTTTTAATAGGACGGGTAAGATCGCTTTTGGAATACAACCTTATTTCCTTCAGCTTACGTTGTTTGACGGTGTTATCGCGGTGCCCGTATACGTCGCTCACGCCAAGTGCATCGTCCCTGTCTGCCGTAAGAAAATAAGCAATCTTTGTTTTGGTTTCTATTGAGCTCAGGTACCATAGTTCCTTTCTGCCATAAATTACACTTCCTTTATCATCTTCTGCATCTGCATTCAGTCCGCGGTTATATAACGCCTTGCCTGCATCCAGCGGGGCACGCCATCCATAGTTGCCGGGAACCTTGGAATAATTGAACTTTACCGCGGTACCAAGATCATCGTCTGTTATACCGTTGTTCGTAACATCTACGTAGTCCGGGCTTAATATGGCGGTAAGCAGGTAGGAGGAGGCATATGGCGGCTGTTTTTCGTGCTTGTAATATCTGTCTCTTCCAAAATCATGCACTATTTCTCCATCACTGTCAACATCCATTCCTATCAGGTTCTTCGCTACATCGGTTGCATTATTTTTATACGTGGGATTTACTGCAAATGTAAATTCGTCCTGCTGCAGGTTATAAACAGGCAAACCATATACGGCTCTTTTACCATCATTTTCAGTTACAGTAATTTCTGAAATATGATGTTTCTTCCTGGTGACATCACTCCTGAAAAAGGTGTTCACAACTTCCGGCCCGCAAGGCGGAGGCGTACTTAAAGTAGTATCATACAGCTTATAGGACTTATAGCTGTTATTACCAGAAGTAAGCATCGCTTCGCCGGCAGTAAGATAGCTTACAGGCGAATTTCTCAGCTGACGGTCGTTTTTTTTAAATCCGCCTGCCTGCAGATATTCGTTGCCATATTTATCGTGTATCTTTTTTTGTGTCTTTCGGCCATCCAGTGAAACCGCTATCATCTTCTCTCCCTGTACACTGTTTACATATCCTCCATCCTCCGCCGTTTGCTCACCCATCATTTTAAAATAGGTTTGTTCTTCCATTATTTTGGCAGGATCTGCATAGTAGTCTGCAACAGGAAGAAATGGATTGTCTTTAGTCCATTTCCTGGTAACATTGGTAACATTCTGATCATAAATGGCTATGCCGCCATGAAACCATAATCCGAAACCATAATCCGCACCCAGAGAAAAATTCCCTGACTGGTCTTCAGCCTTAGGGTCAAATACCACCCCGGTATTCCCCCGCTGCAGCCGGAACTGCCCGCTGCCGGCCTGGTTGGTGTAAGAAAAAACATCCGGGGTATTAACAGGTACCGCCAGGTTCGGCAAGCCGGGAATAATGGGGTTATCTTTTTCACGTAAAAAGTCCATTACAGCCCGGTTATCCTTCGTTCCCCTGTCGGCATACAGGTAACCATACTCCGGTGTCATTAATTTATTTGTGATCAGGGATTGTTTGTTCATATACCCGGTGAGTCCTCCTCCGCCGAAAACTGCAAAAGCATGACCTCCTATTGTTATAGAATAAGACTGATTGGAAGATTTATACCCGAAGCCAATCCGGGGACTAAACGGCGGCGTGTTGTAAGAATAGGTAACACCTGGCTGCGGAGCCAGTTCTCCTGGTAGAAAAGAACCTGACAGCGCCAATTCTTTGAAGCCTTCCCTGGTATTATAACTGAGATTCGCGGAAACACCCGATACACTAGTTGGATTGCCAGCTATATTGGCGTTCATAGACAAGCCTCCGAAAACGCTCACACCGCTGCTGGTATTCGAGTTTACCCCGACATTCAAACCTCCGGTAAGGCACCCGCTGTTCACAGCTCCCAGACTTAGGCCGGCATTTACACCAAACTCCGCTCCCATGCCAGTGTAGCTATCGCTAAAAACACCTATAGAAATAGAGCCTGATACTTTCGCCACGTCTCCGCCTTTTAGTTCCAGCCTTACAGTACCTCTTCCCCCGTAGGTAATTTTGTCGGCCGTAAAATGAGTAGTGGCAATGGTATCCCCGGCAAAGTCGTCCGGTACCCCACGCAGCTGCCGGTTAACGGCGCCCACGTTCAGGTTCCATCCAAGTCCCACCCAGCTGGCCTCATCATCAATTCCAACCCCGGAAGCGTAATTCAGGTTAACAGGGTACCCATCAACATCCAGTAAGGGTATGTTATATTTAAACGCCCCGGAGAACAGGTCTACCATATCGTTTGTGCCATAAGGAGCAAACTGTTTATGTTCCGGTTGTGCCGGTCCTGAAGTCAGGGCCAGGGAATGAAGCGGCAACAACATCTCCGCAGTCAGGAGAAACAGGAAAAAAAATGCCAGTGCCTTTTTAATCTTTATACTTTGAATAATCATAACCTGCAGCTTATAGAATCTGATTTCTGGAGATAATTTTTTTGTAGCGGGAATACCAGCCTGGTAGAAGTAAATAACCAGTCCTTGTAGATAAATGCAGCCGCCTGCACACTACTCAGCGGGCGTCTCTCAAAAATTACCAGATATTCAATTCCTTTCATATTACCATTGGCAATGCGCTGCGCCTGCAATGGCGCCAGCGTATCGTGATTGAGCACCAGCTGGAAAACAGAATCCAACCCATAACTGGCTCCCTGGGCGTCTTTCTTCCTCATGCCTGCACTATTTCCGGGAGAAAACACATTTACCTTAAAGCACATTTCTGTAGCCCCTTCGTTTGCGCTCCGTCCATTGACACGCTCCCAACACGCAGGCAAATAAGTAAATGACACTACGGTATTGCCCACACGCTTTTCCTGGTGTAAGCCACTTGCCGGATCATTCATGATTGCTTTGAGACCTGCACCTGGCTGGTCGCAGGCGGAGAGTAGCAATAACGCAATCCCAAATAAATTCAAGACCTTTCTCATTATTCTGTTTCGCTTTTATAGAGGAATCTGAGTTGTTTTACTTCGCCGTCCGGCAGTTTCACCGTTAGCTGGTAATAATAACCATCCACGAATGCCCTGTTTTCCGAAATATCTATGATTACATGGTTGTTACCATTTTCTAGCTTCACTTCCGGCAGCTTCCTGATTACTTTCTTTGGATCCGATATACAAGTAATTTGATATTGCAGTGTGGTTTTCTCAAAGATGTTCTGCAAAGCAAACAGTACTTTACCACGCGCCACATAAAAATTGCCTTTTTCCAGATCCCTGATATCACGGAAACTTTCCGGTGTAAATGGTTTTACACTGTCGGTGCAGCTCACCTTAAAAGTCCATATTTCAGAAGTGCCCAGTATCATTCCTTCTTTGTACGCGGTAACCTGCCAAACATATTGATGTCCCTCTTCCAGTGCTTTAGCAGACGGCGGGAAAAAAAGCATAGGTAAATTGATATATTGCTGGTTAATTACCGGGAAGTTATACCTGAGCGCTTCCACCTTTGCCTGGTCCTGCTTCCACTCTGCCAGCACCAGCCGGTACTGCAGGCCGGGAATTGCAGGCAACAAAGGCTGCCAGTAAAGCGACGGACGTTTATCACAGATGTCATCCTCATCAGCCGGACTACTTAACAGCAACGGCGAAAAGGGCTGCAGATAATAATCGAAACACTGCATGCCGAGTGTTTCTCCTGTATGCCCGCCCTCATCCAGCAGTTCAAAACAATATTCATAATCTCCTTCCGTAAAAAAGCCCGACTGGCGGACGATTGTTGCAATTTTACTGTTGCCGAAATTAATACCGGCGCCAGCTATGAGTCCTGGAGGCAACGGATTCACACCAGGCTTCACTTCAAATGGTTTTGTTTTAATAGTCACGATACGTCCTTCTTTCGGTGCAGTTACCGTTATCTGCAAACTGGCTACCAGCCGTTGTGCAGCAACACCGGCAATCCTTACCTGAAAAAGACCATCCATCGTTCTTCCCTGTACTTCAGGCAGAAATACAAATGATACCTGTGCAGTTGCCTGCGCACTTATCAGAAGTAAACATCCTATGATCCAATACGTAAACCTCTTCATATACTATCTGTTCAATTGGTAATTTAAAGCCAGCTGCGTGCTGATGTTGCCAAAAAGATAATTTTGCGGGGTGTTCAGTAATTGCTTCCTGCAATCAGCATACAGGTTGACCTGTAGCCGATCCAGCAATGCGGCACTGACAGTTTGCAGTATTCCTATCTGCCGCACCACATCTTTATTATCGAGATAATTAATACCACTGGTACATGACCAGATTTTACCCAACTGATAACTCCATCCGGTTTCCGCGGTAAAAAGATTACCGTAGAGCGCCTGATCCTTCACATCTTTATTATAGAACACGGAAACGGTCAACACATGGGTGTTTATCACCACACTATGATTGATATTCAGGTTAACCAGCAGGCTTTTCATCGGCAAAATGTCCATCTGTTGCAGACCAAAACTGACATTGTTATTCTGCATGCGGGAAAACAGCTTTCCGCTTAATTGTGATGAAACATTTATTTGCCTGCTCAGGTATCCGGTTTCGAAAAGTCTTTCCGAGGTGCTCTTCATGGTGGATTGACCCATACGAGTGGAGAGGGAAAAATTCTTCTTCACTTTTATACGGGTATCCAGTGTATACTGCCGGTTGCGCCATCCGGAAGCCGTGGTGGCAGACGTATTCATGTCCTGCATATCTGTTCTGAATCCCACCATAACTTTCCGCTTATTCCAGTACCGCTTAACATTGAGGCCGTAGCGTATGGTTCCTCTGCTGCCACCCGGCGATCCGGGGTTCGTATAGGCCAGGCCGGAGTAATTAAGGTATAGCCGCTGCGACATGCTTTGGGCTTTCCATTCCCCGCTGTAATCCAGTCCTGCTGAAACAGTTTGCCAGAAATCGTTCAGCAATGTGAATGCAGCGGTTTTGGATGAAAGTGCGTAGCTGTTCCCGGTGGCAGCGTTATTGAATTCGTTGTTCGACTTCGATATATCTGCTGTTATACTTCCATATTCTCCCAGATCCATTTTCTCAGAAAAAGCTCCCACGAATATGTTACGTTTCAGGCTCGAGGCATTGAACTGCCGGTAATCTTTGTTTTTTGTATTGGCATTCATCAATGCCACATGACTGTGTGTCTCGCTGATATCACCTTTACCCATTTGCAGGAACTGCATGCTATAAGCGCCGGGGTCAAGGGAAGAACTGAAATTCTGATCCCTGATATCCCCGCCCTGACGGGTAGTTCCCAGGCCCAGCATCAGGAAACTGCCCTTATTAAGAAATGACCCCTGCACACCGGACATGAAAAGATCCCGCACACCACCCTTACTACCGTTTGCAGCTATATTACCGATGTTGAGGCTTTTAGCCTGCAGTAGCAGCCGTTGTAAAAAATTCAGGGGTAACAATTCTTTAATACTCCTTTTCTGCGCCTCCGGATCATTGATCCGCTGCCGGATATCACCGGTAGCCTGATGCTCGGCGGACAATGTTTCCCTGGCCTGTAATCCCTGCACCACCGACGTTTTTAAGGTTTCAATCCTGCTGAGATAGTGACGGGCTGCCATCACTGTTTTTCCGTGGGCCGACACCGAATCCATTCCGGCGGCAACATTTCCGTTCAGATCTTCGGCTGTAAGTTGCAACGTCTTATCACTTAACAGCAGCTGCCTTATCTGGCTGCTGTCCAGGTAAATCAACTGTTCGGGGGATGTCAGGTTATTGAAAGCGGCGGCCTGTGAAGGATCTGTCATTGCCTTCATTTCATTCTGTATATCAGTGAGCTGTTTTGATGCAAAAGATTTAACAGCAGTTGTTACATCTATATCTCCCAGGAAATATTTTTTGAGATCGTATGCTTTATTAAGATACCCGTTCATCCTTTGCAGGTAAACATCTTTATCAAATGAAAACTTCTTCAGTTGTTGACCCATCAGCCCTTTATCAAACGGGGACGTTCCTGCCAGGCTGTTATAAACAATGTTCACCGGGATATTGCCTACTACCACCCTGTCCTCCAGCTGCACACCCACGCCGGATTTCACAACTGCTCCCGGCGTATTATCATAAAAAGCACTACCGGATAATAATTTAAAGTCATTCGCATATGCGCCGGCCTTCATAAAGGCTGATGCTTCGGATTCATTCCTGAGAGCATAAAATCCTCTTAGTTTTCCGGCTACATAAGAAGATATTTTAGCGGTATCTCCAAACATCTGGTAGCTGCGGCTTAACTGTTGTAACTGCCGGGGGCCATACACAGAATTAACATGCCTGTAGAAAAGCTGACGGGCAGTATCGTTTAATGCGGCGGCCAATTTCCCCGGGTTGCTTTTACCCATCAGTTTCCCCTTCTTGTTCAGGGAATCAATCAACGCTGTTTGCAAAGCCGGGTTTGTCCTGAGCAGTGTGTTATAAACCTGTTGCGCCGAAGAAACCACCGGCAGCAGGCTGATAAAAACCAAGAGATAAAAAGTTTTCATTGAATTGCTCATAGGAGTTTCAGTTTTCCTGTAAGATGAGTGCATTTAAAAAGTGCCATAGGCCGGATTTAATTTTCAGTGTACCTCCACCCGCCCGGAACATAGCGCTGTCCGGAGCAGTAAGGGATAACATCCTAAATAAGAAAGACAAACAAAACTTCATGGTATAGGGATTAATGTTAGCCGGCGCTTTGGAACGCCGGAAGAATAAAATAACAGTCTGACCGCACTTGGATTACACAGGTATACCACCAACATCACCGATGGCATGCTGCATATCAATCCCCTTTTTCTCCGGATAATTTGTATCCCCCAAAACGCTGACGGGACCTTGAACAGTAGTGTACATTGCACAGGCAATATGACGGATTAACAACAAATATTTCATGGTATAGCATTTGAAAATCTCTGATAAGGACAAACAAAATATAGTGGGCTCTTTACTTTTACTACATGACTCTATTCCGGCACAAGATACTCACACCATTTCCGGGTTTCAATAACACGTTAGTGTAAAATGTTGCTTAAAGGGTTAACTATGTTACTGATGATATAAAGGTAGAAAGCCGCAACGTATTGTATGTGCGTAGTCTTTGATGAAGAAAGAATAGCTTCTGTACAAGATTAGTTCATGCACCCTAAATACCCCTCCCCCGCCACCACCTGGAAAAACCCCATACCACCCCGGCCAGCCCCAGCAAAATAATACTCGTATACGCTACATACTGTACCCCTGCCCTGGCAATAGTCATACCTCCCAGCGTGGCGCCTATAGTAACCGCCATGTTGCCACAGGAAGTAAAAATACTGTTGACAAACTCCCGTGACTCCGGCGCCGCGGAAGTGACATTGATATTACTGATCAGGAAACCACCGGTATGAATAAATCCCCACACAATAATAACCATCACCATCGGGATAAAAAAACCGCCGGCTACATACAGCAACAGGTGCGCCAGCGATAGCAACAAAATAAACATAATAGTGGTAAGTGGAATATTCCTGCTCAACATTTTGCCGGCCAGCCAGTTGCCGCCAACGCCCGCGACTCCGAAAATAAGCAACATAACACCGATTTCGCGGCCATTCATTCTGGTGATGCTGTTCAGATAAACGGCCAGGTAACCGTAGCTCGCGTACATAGCAGATACCATCAAACAAGCCAGCAGCAATTGTATCCATAATACCGGTTTCTTTAAAATCTTTACCTGGTCACCAAAGGTTGCCTTTACACTTACCGGCATCGGCGACAACCATAAGCATAAACCAAGCAGGGAAAATCCATTTACTATGGCGCATAAAGCAAAAGAGGCCTGCCAGTTAAAAACAGCCGCTATGAATGTGGACAACGGCACGCCCAATACACTCGCTATGGTAAAGCCGCCAAAAACAATTCCCACTGCTTTGGGCGAATCTGCTGCAGGTACTGCGCCCGCTGCGGCAGACAAAGCAATAGACCAGAATACAGGGTGCAAAAATGCGGGTAATATTCTCGCAAACAACAATAAAGGGAAATTAGTTGCCAGCGCCGACAGGATATTCGAGATCGTAAAAACCATCAATACAAACACCATCGCTTTCTTCCGGTCCACGCCCGAAAACAATAAGGTCATAAACGGCCCGAATACGGCAATTACCAGTGCGAAAGCACTCAACAGCCAACCAGCCTTATCTACTGTGATCTGAAAATGGGAGGCTATCTGCGGCAATATGCCAATTACGCCAAACTCTGTGGTAGCAATACCAAATACCCCTAACGCCAATAAATAAAGGGTGCGTTTCATCCTGCTTTGCATGTGTAAATTTTTATGCAAATTTGCAGGACCATAACATTGTTATTGGCATGTACACTTTTAAGTGTGATACTCACCTTTTTGAAAGCATCTTATCTGTCAACGATTTAAAAGTCCTTTCCACCACCCCCAAAAAAAACTCCACGAAAAAGTAAAATCTATACCAAACCTTCGTTTTCGTTCTATTTTTTACTACCCCGTTGCCGCACTTTGCAGCCAAATTGAGCTGCATGGATCAGAATACAACACCTTATACGCTTCAACAGCTGGTGCTTTATTTTCTCCGCCTGGGCGCCTTGGGCTTTGGAGGCCCGGTGGCACTGGCCGGCTATATGCACCGCGACCTGGTAGAGCAACGCAAATGGATCAGTGAAGAAGATTATAAAGAAGGGCTTGCACTGGCGCAACTCGCTCCCGGACCACTGGCCGCCCAGCTGGGCATTTATATCGGGTATGTTCATTACCGCATCCTCGGCGCTACACTGGCCGGACTGGCATTTATACTGCCATCATTCATCATCGTAGTGATATTGGGTTACATCTATACCCAATGGCAGGGAATCCCCTGGATGCAGGCCGTATTCTATGGCGTGGGAGCGGCCGTCATAGGCATCATCGCTATGAGCGCCTGGAAGCTAACACGTAAATCAATCGGCGCAGATAAATGGCTGACAGGCATCTATCTCCTTACAGCTGCTTACACCATTTGGAAAGAAAATGAAAACATATGGCTTTTCCTCGGGGCGGGTATTATTTACTGGTGGTGGAAATCCCCCGGAAAAAAAATATCCTTCCTGAAAAAGAAGCCGGCAGATCTTATCAAATCGTTATCATTTCCACTCCTGCTCAATACATCTCTTACCACATCGGGCAACACCCTCTGGCAACTCCTGCTGTATTTTACGAAAGCAGGCGCACTGGTTTTCGGCAGCGGCCTGGCCATCGTTCCATTCCTTTATGGCGGCGTAGTGAAGGAACATGCGTGGCTGAATGAGCAACAGTTTATGGACGCGGTAGCCGTTGCCATGATCACGCCCGGACCTGTAGTGATCACCGTAGCATTCATTGGTTTCCTGGTGGCCGGCTTTGCCGGTGCGGGTATAGCCGCATTAGGCACCTTCTTTCCCTCTTACATCTTTACTGTTGTACCAGCGCCCTATTTCAGGAAATACGGGAAACATCCCGGTATCAAAGCGTTTGTAGATGGCGTTACCGCCGCCGCTATCGGCGCCATCTCGGGCGCAGTGATTGTGCTGGGCAAAAGGTCTTTAACCGATGCCTATACCATCGCTATCGCCATTATTACGGTGGTGATAATATGGCGATTTAAAAAAGTACCGGAGCCGTTGATCATCCTGGCAGCAGCAGGCATCGGACTTTTGCTGAAAAATATCCAATGATTGTAATATCTTAACGGGAGAATTTCCACCAGAAAGACCGGCACCATACTTTTAAACAGTTTGATAAATGAACGTTTACCATAAAAAGATGCTGATCAGCGGCTGTTTCATCACGCTGTCATTATCTGGTATAGCACAGCAAAGAACTATCCGCATCAAAGAGTTACTATCACTGGTACAATCGCAGCCACAGGTGAAAGCATCGGAACAACAATCCCAGGCTGCGCAATACAATGTGCGTATGGCCCGGAATTCACTGATGCCTGAGCTTACCGCAGGATACCAGGCAGGATATGCCACCTACAACAATATTACCGGCATGAGTTATCCCGGTTTGTTTTTACCGATCAGCGGCCCTCCATCTGCCGGAAACACCTACGACCCCGTTCCCGGTACGGCATTAACCGCCCTGGTAAAATGGAACCCGCTCACCTTCGGCCAGCGCCAGGCCGCCGTTGAAAAAGACATTGCTCAATATAAACTGGCAGGCAGCTATTACAATGAAGCGCTTTTCCGCCAGCAGTACTTAGCTATATCCACTTACCTGGATGCGGTATATCTGCAGAAATTATTACTGAGCTACCAGTCGAATATTGAACGCACCCAGGCCGGCCTGCAGCAATCGCTGGTGCTGGCTCAACAGGGACTACGCCCCGGCATTGATACCACACAGTTCCAGTCGGTGCTGGCACAGGCCCGGATGGACCTGATGACAGCGCAACGGCAATACTATGCACAACTCACTGAACTCAGCCGCCTGGCAGACCTGCCGGGTAAACCGGATGATATTTTACTGGCAGATACATCGCTGATAAACCAGTTCCCCTCCGGCGCCGATACTACCACCAACCTTACAGCACATCCTTCTTTCCAATATTATCAAACAAAAAAAGAAGTAAGTGAAGCAGCGCTGAAAGAAGCCGGACGCGCATGGCGCCCCAAACTGGATCTCTGGGCAAATGCCTATGCCCGCGGCTCCGGTGTGGATGCTGCCGGTAATATCAATAAGGCCGACGGCTGGTCGCTTTCCCATAAGAACTATGGCGCCGGTATCCAGCTGAGCTTTCCGATACTACAGTTTTCACAGGTAAATCTTCAGAAAAAACAATACCGGTCACTGTTAAAATCCGACGAAGCACAACTGGACCAGGTAAAACTGAACCTGCAAAAGCAACAGGAAACCGCACAGTTTAATTACGACCAGAACCTGCTGATTGCACGCCAGGCGTTAATACAATCGCAGGCAGCACGGTATGCTTTCGACGGACTGAAACTCAGCTATGAAAGCGGACTGGTAGATTTTACACGCCTGATGCAGGGACAATATGAACTACTGAAAGCGGAAACAGGTGAAGCCGGTGCATTCCTCCAGGCATGGCATGCTTTACTGGAACTGGCTGCGGCAAATGGCAACCTGAATGTTTTTACAGATAAACTGAAATAACGATCCATTCTTTATGAAACTAATCATTTCGGCATTAAGGCATCCCGTCACCATACTGGTAGCTGTTATTGCCATCCTCTTTTTTTCCTTCCTCTCCATCCGCAATGCCAGGGTGGATATATTCCCGCGCCTCGGACTGCCCGTGGTATATGTTGCCCAGCCGTACGGGGGGTTGTCGCCCGAGCAGGTGGAAGGTTTTGTTACTTCTTATTATGAATACCACTTTCTATACATCACCGGCGTTAAATACGTGGAGTCGAAAAGTATACAAGGCGCGGCCCTCATCAAAATAGAATTTAATGAAGGCACTGATATGAGCCAGGCAATGGCAGAAGTAGTAGGCTATGTGAACAGGTCCAGGGCATTTATGCCTCCCGGTACCGTGCCACCATTTATTACGCGCTTTGATGCTGGCAGCGTGCCGGTAGGACAACTCGTATTCAGCTCCGACAGCCGCTCGCTGGGAGAAATATCAGATCTGGCGCTGTTCCGCGTGCGGCCTATGTTTTCAACACTGCCGGGCGTATCTGCCCCACCGCCGTTTGGTGGTAACCAGAAAACAGTACTGATCACCATAGACCCGGAAAAACTGCGCGGGCATAACTTCTCACCGGACCAGGTGGTACAAACCATCGCAAAGTACAATACTATTTCTCCTGCGGGCAATGTGCGTATCGGCGATACTACTTACATCACACCGCAAAACAGCGTGATCGAAACATTACAGGACCTGCAGAACACGCCGCTGCAATCCGGCGCAGGACCCGCGGTATATGTGAAAGATATTGCCAACGTTACGCTGGGATCTGATGTAACAACCAGCTATGCGCTGGTCAATGGTAAACGCTCTGTTTATATCCCCGTAACCAAACGCGCCGACGCTTCCACCTGGGAGGTAGTGCAACGGGTAAAAGCGGCACTGCCTGATATGCAGGCGGCCATCCCGGAAGACATAAAAGTAACCTACGAATTTGACCAGTCCGGATACGTGATCAACTCCCTGAAAAGCCTGTTGTTTGAAGGCGGACTCGGCGCACTGCTCACCGGCCTGATGGTATGGTTTTTCCTGGGCGACAGGCGCAGCGCGCTCATCGTGGTCATGACCATCCCGCTGGCATTACTTTCGGCAGCCACACTGTTGTACCTCGCCGGGCAAACCATTAATATCATGACCCTGGGAGGACTGGCCCTATCAGTAGGTATACTGGTAGATGAAGCCACGGTAACCATTGAAAATATTCACCGGCACCAGGAAGCGGGTAAAAATAAAGCACGCGCCATTGCAGATGCCTGCCGGGAAATAGCGGCGCCAAAACTGCTGATCCTCCTGAGCATCCTCGCGGTATTTGTCCCCTCCCTGTTTATGAACGGCGTGCCCAAAGCCATGTTCCTGCCTTTATCACTGGCAGTAGGCTTCGCCATGATAGCTTCTTTCCTGCTATCGCAAACTTTTGTGCCGGTAGCGGCCAACTGGTTGCTAAGGGATCATCAAACCCAACAGAACACCGGCTTTTACCATCGCCTGCAACAGCGGTATACCAACACCGGCCAACGCTTTCAAACCGGCTTTGGATGGCTTACCACCCTGTTCCTGGTAGTGTCATTGCTGCTCGTGGGAGTGTTGTTCTATTTTACCGGCACGGAACTCTTCCCGCAAACCGACAGTGGCCAAACACAGGTTCGTTTGCGCATGCCCGTAGGCACCCGTTTTGAACGTACAGAAGATGCTACCAGGAAACTGTTGCGACTGTCCGACAGCATTGCCGGCAAAGGGAACACCGACATCACTTCTGCCTTTATTGGCACCCAGCCGTCCAGCTTCCCCGTAAACTACATTCATCTGTGGACCGGTGGCCCGCATGAATCAGTAACAAAAATAAAGTTGAATAAAGATGTGATTCCGATAGCTGTTTTCCGGGAGAAATTACGCGCAGCCGTTGCAAAAGAAATTCCGAAAGCCACGGTTTCATTTGAACCGGGCGACATCGTGGAACAGGTGCTGAACCTCGGCAGCACGAACCCCATAGAAATAGCTGTGGTAAACCGCAACCTCGCAGAGGGCAGGAAAACAGCGCAGCAACTGGTACATCAGCTGTCGGCCATTCCTTCGCTGCGGGATCTGCAAATTGCCACACCGCTGGATTACCCGGCCATCAGGCTGGAAATAGACCGCGTAAAAGCCGGACAGCTCGGCATCTCCGGCGAACAGGCAGCCCGCTCTGTTGTTACCGCTACTTCCTCCAGCCGCTTTACGTCGCCTAATTACTGGCTCGACAAAACTACCGGAACGGCCTACCAGGTGCAGGTGCAATACCCCGAATACCGGATGAACAGCACCGCGCAACTGGAAGCAATTCCTATCTCCGGCGGCATTGGAAACACCCACTACCTCAGTGAATTAGCCACGTGGAAACGAACCGTTGTTGCCGGTGAATACGACCGCCTCAACCAGCAACGTTATATCACCATCACCGCAAACATCCACCGGCAGGATGCCGGAACCGTGTTTAATAAAATAAATGGCATCATTTCCGGCATGGGTAAACTGCCCAATGGAGCAAAAATACTGCTTCGCGGACAACCACAACTGTTACAGCAAACGCTTACCAGTCTGCAGTTTGGACTGTTAATCGCTATCGTCGTGATCTTCCTGCTGATGACGGTTTACTTTCAATCGTTCCGCGTGGCACTGGCAACCTTGTCCATTATACCCGCGGTGGTAGCAGGTTCCCTGCTGTTCCTTTTTATTACCGGTAACACGCTGAATATCCAGTCGTATATGGGCGCCATCATGGCGGTGGGCGTGGCCATTGCAAACGCCGTACTCTTTATTACCGGTGCAGAGTATAACCGGAAAGAAGGGATCGAGGCAGGTCATCTCCGCGCAGCGGAAACACGCCTGCGTCCCATCCTGATGACCAGCGTCGCAATGATAGCAGGCATGATCCCAATGGCGGCAGGGCTCTCGGAAGGAGGCGATCAAACCGCACCACTGGGCATCGCAGTGATTGGAGGCCTTTTATTTTCAGCCATCAGCGTATTATTTTTCCTGCCGCAGGTGTACCAGCTGATCGTTGGAAGAAGGAAATTTGTGGCGGTATCTTTAGATCCGGATGATGTAAACAGTATTCATCACGACAAACAATCTTAAAAAATAAATTTAATCATATGCGATCTATCGCGTTTATCAGTTTGGTTATAACACTGGCAGCCTGCGGCAACGCAGCGCAGCAACCGGAGCATAAAAATGACAGCGCCGCAGCGGATACCGTGCCGGTATTCTTATTGAAGCAGGACACTGTTAAAAAAACAATTGAATTACCGGCAGAACTCATCCCCTACGAAACCGCTGAGTTATTTGCCAAAGTACAGGGCTTTGTGCGCAGCATGAAAGTGGACCTGGGTGACCGCGTAAAAAAAGGACAAACACTGGCAGTAATTGAAGCCCCGGAAATCAACAGCCGCCTGGCGGAATCCGAAGCTGCTTTACAATCCGCCAAAGCGAAATGGGCGTCCAGCAGGGATAATTATGAGCGCCTCTACAGGGCATCACAGGCGAAAACACCGGGCATCGTTGCCCCGGTAGACCTTGAGCGGAGCCGCAATCTGATGCTGGCCGACAGCTCCACTTACATTGCCGCCAGCAAACAATCGCAGTCCTACAAGGAAGTTTCCGGCTACCTGTATATCACCGCGCCTTTTGATGGCATCATTACCGCGCGTAAAGCCGATCCCGGTGCGCTCGTAGGCACCAACGCCATGCTGCTCACCGTTCAGAATAACCGCACGCTGCGTCTTCGTGCAGCCGTGCCCGAGATATACACCGCTGCCGCAAGCCCGTCAAAAAACATCGACTTTCGCGTAGATGCCTACCCTACCCAGCGCTTTAAAGCTACGCTCACCCGTAAGTCTGAAACCATCGATCCCGGCACCCGCACGGAGTTGTGGGAGTTCCAGGTAGATAACAGTGATCACTTACTTAAAGCAGGATCCTTTGCATATGTAAAGCTGCCGCTGGAACGCGGCACTACTTCCTTCATCGTGCCATTTGCAGCCGTAGCCACTACGCAGGAAAGGAAGTTTGTGATTAGAGTACACCAGGGCCAGGCAGAATGGGTGGACGTACGCCAGGGCATGACGGTAGATGCTGGCATTGAAATATTTGGCAACCTCTCTCCCGGCGATACCTTGCTTAAAAAAGCAACAGATGAAAGAAAGCCTGGCAGCACAGGGCTCTGGACATTGAAATAATATTATGAAAGATGCCCGCCGGTTGTTCCTGGCGGGCATCTTTTATAAATCACTGCTGATAAATCGCCTTTTCTGAATAGAGTCCCGGCAACACGCCCAGGTATCGCAGATAACGATCCAGTAATTCCTTATCAAACACAGGTTCCGCTATACCACTCCCCTCCAGGAAAGTAGCCACATGGGTGTTATCCCAAATGTAGGTATCCTGGTACAACTCTACGGTAGATAGCCCCTCGTGCATATTGTCTTTGAACAAACTGGTGAGCGCATACAACCTGTTGGCAGGATCATCTTCCCATATCTTTCTCCATTCTTTATATGGCAGGCCACGCAGATCAAAAGAATAGTATTTATTCAAGAGGTCAAAAAACTGCTGCAACGTAAGGTTCGTTTCCGGGCTGGCAATCAGGTTAAATTTCAGACCCAGGGCTGTCTCCTTTTTTGAAATATAAGCGATGGCCTTTGTCATGTAATCTACTGTAATCAGTCCTTCCCTTAACTCCTTTAATGCAGGATACGCATTAAACTCAACACAGTTTTTCACTAGTCCGGCCCACCACTGGTAAGGTGCGCTGGCGCCGGTTTCGCTATGGCACATCGCATAGCCAAGCCGGTAGGTAATTACCGGCAATCCCTGCGCAGCCGCAAGATCTGCGATGCCTTCCATCACCCACTTGCTTCTTACATAGCCGATATCTTTGCTCACCGCCAGCAGGTTCTGGCCAATATCATCTGTTTCCTTCATCACGGTTTTATGCGTGAACACATGCCCCCAGCTGTATACAGAAATAGTGGACAGCAATACCAGGCATTTTGTTTTACCGGCAGCTGCAAAGGAAATAATTTCCCTTAGCCCTTCCACGTTGGCCGACTTCATATACGAATAAGGTTCGATAAAATTGACGGAACTACCCGAATGATAAATCACATCAATGGTATCAGCTAATTCCTTAAACCCGGTTTCCGTTAATCCCATATCCGGTTTGGAGAAATCGCCCGTTACCGGTATAATACGCTGGCGCAGCGATTCATCGAGGTGGATGTGATAATTGTTCAGGTATCCATTGATCCGTTCCATCGCGTAATATTCGTTACTGGCCCTGATAAAACAGTATACCTTTGCATTGGAAGCCAGCAGCAGGTCTTTCAGCAGGTGAATGCCTACAAAACCGGTAACGCCGGTGAGTAATATTGCCCCCGGGTTTTGCAGCCTTATAATGTCAAAATCCCTACGGATAACAGTGCCGGGTTTCAGGTACACATCCTGCTGTAATGCAATATATGGTTCGACGTCTTCCTCCATCACAATGGTATCCGCCTGTGCCTGCCGGGCCGTCAGGGTTTGCGCCAGGTCTTTCAGCACCGGGAACTGGTATACATCTCTCATATATACTTTCAAAGACAACCTTCTCCCCAACGCAGTTACTACCGGCGCTACCCGAACAGAGTTGCCTCCGATATCAAAGAAGTTATCCGTGTTGTTGATGGCCTTCCGCCCCAATACACTTTCCCAGATAGCAGCAACCGTTATTTCCATATCTGTTACCGGCGGTTCATACACTGCTTCTTCTTCATAGGCAGCGGCCAGCTGCGATAACCTCGCCTGGTCTGTTTTCCCATTAGGGGTTACGGGGATTTTATCCAGGAAAATAAATTGCGAAGGGATCATGTAGCCTGGCAGCGCCTCTTTTAGCACCGCCCTGATGGCCGCGATTTCCGGCGCTGCTGCTTCCCAGTTTTTCACTAAAAAAGCAACAATATATTTATGCTGTTTTTCATCGTCGCGTGTAATCACAGCAACATCTTTGATACCATCGATTGGCAGCAGCACTTTTTCTATCTCCCCCAGTTCTATCCTGAACCCACGGATCTTCACCTGGTTATCGACCCGCCCTGAAAAAGTTAATTCACCCGACGGCAATAAGGAGACGAGATCACCGGTTTTATACAAACGCGCACCAGGTATAAACGGATGGTCAATAAATGATGCTGCAGTTTGCGCGGGTCTGTTCCAATATCCCAGTGCCAGTCCTTCCCCGCCGAGATAGAGTTCCCCAATACCACCTGCAGGCACGGGCTGCAGGTGCTGGTTTAAAATATACGCCTGTGTATTGGCAACCGGTTGCCCGATGGACGGTACATACTCCCCGTTTTCATCGCGCACAATCCGGCAGGTAGCGAAAATGCTGTATTCAGTAGGACCATAATAATCCACCAGTTGATAATCCAGGCCATGTGTGCGTACTGGCTTCAGTTTTTCTCCGCCGGTAAACAGGTAGCGCAGGTGAAGATGGGGAACAGAGCGGCTAAGTGCTACTACTTCCGGCGCCAGCACGGTGGGAACAAAAGCATGCGTGATACCATGCCTGGTATAGAACTGCAACAGCGCTGCTGCATCCGTTCTTTCTTCGTTGCTGGCTATCACCAGCGTAGCGCCGGAAGTAAGTGCAGTCCATATCTCCCAAACAGAAATATCAAAAGCAATTCCCGCCACCAGGGTAACCCGGTCGTTCGCGGTTACCTCAAACCGTTGCTGATGCCAGGTTACCAGGTGTTGTAAAGACCGGTGCGCCACCATCACGCCCTTTGGCATTCCGGTAGAACCGGAAGTATAGATGATATATGCCCGGTCATCGGCGGTCACCGGTACCTCCGGCAGGGCATCTGGCCATTCATCAAGACTGCCCAGCGAATCCAGCATCACATAGTGATACTTACCGGCATCCGGTAATGTATGTTTACTGGTCGTGATCACGCAGCTGGTTCCGGTGTCTTCCAGTATCACCTGTACCCGTTTAAGCGGATAGGAAGGATCAATGGGCACATATGCCGCACCCGTTTTTAAGATGCCAGTTACTGCTACCAGCCATTCAACGGACCTGTCGATCCATACCGGTATAATATCACCTGGTTTTACCCCCTGCTCCAGCAGGTAATGCGCCATCTGGTTAGATCGCCGGTGTAGGGTGTCGTAGCTGACTACAGCTGAGTCGAATACCACCGCAGTGCGATCCGGGTTAAGTACCGCCTGCTGATTGAAAAGAGAGATAACAGTGGCCGAGCGGTCATAGCGCCATTGCTCTCCCTGTACCATAAAATTTTCCGGATTTTCATACGCATAGTTTTGCTCCACGGGAGCGTGTTTGGGCTTCATAGAATAATAGTTAGAAATTAAGAAAAGGGGCGTTTGCTTCCCCTGGGTTAAAGGTTCTTACAAAAATCGTGGTATATGGTTATATGGTTATTTCGCGCAGGAACAAAACTATCCGGTTCCACTGCGATATTTCTACAGTGAAAAAAAATTCCGGTTAAAAAAAAAGCGGATGGTAAACCATCCGCTTTTAAAAATATTTGTTTAATTAATCCATACTGTCTTCTCCCCAAACCTTCGCTCCTGCAGCTGATCATACTCCTTCACATAGTCGGGGTGCTCTGTTCCCATCGCCCTGTCCCACACCCGGAAATACAACCCATAATTACCCCTGAACTTTTTGTGATGCAGGTTGTGGTGAACAGACGTATTGAACACTTCAAACAACCAGGTATGCCGGAACCCGCGTGGCATCAGTTCATAGCCGAGATGGCCATATACATTGATAATAAACCCGGATACGGTGAACAACAGCACTGTAACCGGATGCATAGGCATTACGCTCGTAATCACCACCAGCACTCCGCCTTCCAACACCGCTTCCAGGAAATGAAAACTATAGGAAGTCCAGGGAGAAGGATTGATGCTCTGGTGATGTACCAGGTGGGTGCGCTTAAACAGCTGCTTATGATGCAGCAGGCGATGCATCCAATAGAAATACGTATCGTGTATAACGAGACTCCCCACCAGGCTTACGCCGATGTACCACACCGGGAACGCCTGTATATCGGTATAGATCATGGTATACTGCCTCACCGGCGTAAACAGCAGTATAATCGTAATGGCGGTAAACACCAGCGTGCTTTGCATGGAATACCAGATCTCCCGGAGAAAATCTTTCTTTGATGCCAGCTTCTGCTGGATCTTGAAATGTTTAAACCTGTCTGGTAACAGCAGGTAGAATAATGTAAAAGGAATACCCGCCAACACAAAATACCGGAGGGCAGACATGCTAAAGATCTTAACGGTAGCTTCAATGATCGGTTCCATGGCCTTGAGAAATTTATCTCTCAAAATTAGAGAACCGCTATGGCAGATGTAGTTAACAAAAGATAATTTCGCTGCTTAACAAAGGATAATTTATCCCTTCCCCTTATCAAGCATCCGTTTGCGGATACGGCTTAACGACACGGGTGTGATGCCCAGCATGGAAGCAATATATTTATCGGGCACCCGGTTCACCAGGTCGAAACGCTCTGTCAGCAGGTTACGGTACCGCTCTTCCGGCGACAGCGTGACAAAAGATTCCATGATTTTTAACGACTCGGACAACATGCGCATCAGGAAGAAATTCCGCAGCGGTTCATATTCCGGGTGCGTTTTCAGTACTTCTTCCAACACATCATAATCTATTTCCAGCAATGTGACTGGCTCCAGTGCGCGGTAAATAAAACGGGAAGGCTGCCGGTGAATGATAGTATCATGCGAAGCGATAAATTGCTTTTCCCAGCGCAGAAACAAGGTGGCTTCATCGCCATTATCCTTAATAATATAGGCCCGCATGATGCCCTGTTCTATAAAAGCAAGACGGCGTTCGGTATCACCCTCATGGATATACGTTTCGTTGGCCGCCAGCTTTACCTGCCGCGTCATGGCAAATAACGGCGCGGTGTCGGCCGGCAGCACGCCGGCCAGGTCAAATAATAACTGCTGTAAGGTGGTGATGGATACGCTCATATGATCTGTCAGAGCGCTAATTTAAGGTTATTTCCCTACAAGCTGAGCTATTGTTAATTTCACCGTATTAGTCAATATTTTCATGATTCCGGACAAATGCTACTTTTGTTCTCTCACCTTATTATTTTACATTTCAAATAATCTTATGGGCTTAATTGCTTCATTACCGGATATAGAGAAAAAGAAAAATTCCGTTTTTGTCATGCACGAGAAATCGGAAAAACTAATCCCTCTGCACCGGCATAATAAGGGGCAATTAAGTTATGTGGAGGGGGGAATCGCCTATATTACCGTTGAAAGCCTTACTTATATAGTTCCAGCCAGGCATTACTTCTGGATTCCGCAGGGAATGCCGCACATACTGCGGATCGGCTATAAGGCCACTGTGCTGCGGTCGCTCTATTTTTACGCCCACGATGATACCAGGGATCCTTTTTATAACAGGCTGGGAATTTACCCGGCCAGCGAATTAGTGATCCAGATGATCAATTACACGGAGCGGTGGGATGGAAAACATGTTGATAACACGGATCCCAACTTTGAATTCCTGGTAGCGCTGAAAAAGATCCTTCCTGAAAAAAGCAGGAAATCGCTCCCTATAGTTTTGCCTGCTACCAACAATGAACAGATGCAGGATATCATTGATTACCTGGAAAAAAATATCGGGAAAAAGCATACACTGACCAGCATCAGTAAGCAATTTAATATCGGGGAACGCTCCCTCTCCCGGTTATTTCAGGCTAACCTTAAAATTTCATTTTTGCAATTTCTTAAAACAATAAGAATGATAAAAGCTATTGAAATGATCTTAAAAACAAGTAAGCCTATCAACGAAATAGCTTTTGCGGTAGGTTACAGCAGCATCAATTCCTTCAGCGATACATTCAGGGGATTCCTGCATGCGAGGCCGTCGGACTTCAGAAAACTGTAACCGGTTAACCAGCGGCGTGCTGGTTAACCGGTCCGTTACGAATGTGCTTCCTTCATTTTTGTGAGTTGAGCCAGCGTATAGGCGCCGATTGCCATCACCAGGTCCCTGACCGCCACATCGAAGTACTGACCGCCAAGAAGCAATTGCAGTGCAATGCATATCAGCCAGGCCATTACAACGTACGCGCCGACCAGCGGACGCACCAATACAAGTATCCCCGCGGCAATTTCAATAATACCCACGATTTTCATGAAGGTGGCGGCGGCAAACGGGAGCATATCTGCATTACTGCCCAGGTAGTTTTCCCAGTGGGTAAGCAGGTTAGTGAATTTGTCCAGCCCGGCTACAATGGGCACAATGCCAAAGGTCAGGCGTAAGGTGCTTTGAAGCTGTTTTATGGTTGCCATGATACATATGTTTAGTGTATTAATTAGAGAGGCTATTGACAAAAAGGTTACAGGAAATCAATAGTAATTTTCTGTAACCTTTCTCCTCTTACTTCATCTAAATAACATGACCATACAAAAAGAAGCAATAGCCGCACAGGTTCCTGACCGGGAAGCAATAGAAAGAATACTGGCAGGTGAAAAGAAGATGTTCAGTGTAATCATCAGCCGGTATAACCAGCGGCTGTACCGGATTGGCATGTCTATCCTGGAAAATGATCCCGCAACTGAAGATGCCATGCAAAATACCTATCTCAATGCTTATTGTCACCTGTCACAATTTCAACACCGCGCTTCATTTGGCACCTGGCTTACACGGATTATGCTCAACCAGTGTTACGAACTGAAACGTAAAAATAACCTCCCTTTTAGTCAGTTACCTTCAGATAAATTCATAGACATGAAAACTCCGGCCAGAGATTTAGCGAATAAGGAATTGAACCAGATACTGCAAGACGCCATTACCCGCCTGCCGGAAAAATACCGGCTGGTTTTTATGCTGCGCGAAATCGAGGAAATGTCTGTCCGGGAAACCTCCGAAACACTGGCCATTGAAGAAAATAATGTAAAGGTACGCCTGAACAGGGCTAAGGCCATGCTCAGGGAAGATCTGACCGCCTATATGAAAGATCATGTCTACCATTTTCATTTAACCCGCTGCGACCGGATTACCCGTAATGTTTTACTAAAGCTGGGTATAGAAGGAGAAAGATGAATTGAAAAAATGTCATTTTCCTGAAAAAATTTCCGGCAGATACCGCCTGGTATACCCTTTGCCGGGTGCAGGGAAAGCATTTTAAGCATTCATTAAAATCTCCGTTAATATATGGTGAAAGGCTATTGTATTATCGTCGACATGAGGGTACAGGCCGGCTATACGGAATACTGCCGGTTCTATATCGGGGAAGACCGCAGCAGGGCGCGGGCACTCTTCGACTCCCTGCATGGCAGCATCGTCATTGAAAGCATCCTCCTGCGGATGAGCCTCGTAAACCTCGATGATACACCACACGAGGTATTGGTTGTCCGGTATTGCACCCTCACAGAACTTACTGAAAACTGCCGCCTGATCACTAAGGAGGTATTCCGTTATTTTAATATTGAGTAAACGGCGTGATAAAGGTTACCCCATCCGGCCAACCATATGTCTAAATGAGCCCCCATTTTGTCTAACTCACCCTAAAACCGGTTCCCGTTACCTGGTCCGGCTGGTACCTTTGTTTCGCCTGGGAGCACAAAAGCATCTGCAGGAACGCATTATGGAACCGACAAAAAAATTTAACCGCAGACATTTTTTAAGCGCTGCTGCTTTAACTTTCGCAGCAACCAAACTCTCACCCCTGCAGGCATTGGCCACTACGGGTCAAAGGGACAAAAAAGCTAGTCAGGCCCCTGTATCCTTTCAGGACATCAAACAGGTCAGGGCCGGGCTGTTGGATGTTGGCTACGCTGAAGCCGGCCCGGCAAATGGCCAGCCCGTTATCCTCCTGCACGGATGGCCTTATGATATTCACAGCTATGCAAAAGTATCGGCCATACTGGCTGCTGAAGGCTACCGGGTGATCGTGCCTCACCTGCGTGGTCATGGTACCACACAGTTCCTTTCTGCCGGCACATTCAGGAACGGGCAGCAGGCGGCAGTAGCAAATGATATCATCTCGCTGATGGACGCACTCCATATAAAAAAGGCGATCATCGGCGGGTTCGACTGGGGAGCGCGCACCGCCAATATTATCGCGGCACTATGGCCGGAACGCTGTAATGCAATGGTTTCTGTTAACGGCTATCTCATTAACAACCTGGCAAAAAATAAACAGCCCTTGCCTCCTAAAGCAGAATGGGGATGGTGGTACCAGTATTACTTTGCTACCGACCGTGGAAAACTGGGGTATACCGCCAATTGGTACGACTTCAACCAGCTGATCTGGAAAAATGTTTCTCCCAAATGGGATTTTGATGATGCCACTTATAAGTTGTCCGCAGCCTCTTTCAATAACCCCGACTATGTTGCCATTGTTATTCATAATTACCGCTGGCGGCTGGGCATAGAACCCGGTGAAGAACAATACGACGTCATTGAAAAGCAACTGGCTGCAGCACCGGTTATTACGGTTCCATCGGTTACGCTGGATGGCGATGCTGACGGCGTTGTTCCCGCCGGTGATGGTTCAGCGTATGCCCGCATGTTTACCGGCAAACACGTGCACCGCATCATCAAAGGAGCCGGCCATAACCTTCCGCAGGAAGCGCCGGAAGCATTCGCCAAAGCGATTATCGAGGCGAGCAGCTATGCCTGACATTGGAAATACATCTCAGTAAAAAAATAATTTATGAAGTTATCTTTCTGGAAAACCAGATCCGGCCTGGTAATAGCCCTGTTCATTTTAATGGTAACCGCTATGCAATTCATTGGTCAGCCGGTTCAAAACCACGCCGTTACGTCGCCCATAAAAGCGCCGGAGGAAGTACTGGGCATTCTTAAACGTGCCTGCTACGACTGCCACTCCAATGAAACTAAGCTTAGCTGGTATGATCATATTGCGCCGGTTTCATGGCTGGTAGCTGCCGACGTTACGGAAGCAAGGTCCCGGTTTAATTTTTCCACCTGGGATACACTCTCGTCGGCCGACCAGCAAGGACGCCTCTGGGAAATGGTGAATATGGTGCTGACAGGAAAAATGCCATTGAGCACTTATACTGCTACACATCCACAATCCAAGCTTTCTGCAAAAGATATCACTGTTTTAAAGGAATATGTAACGGATATCAGCCCCTCAAAATATCACGATACAACCATTATCAGTGAAGCCGCCCGGGAGTTCCAACAATTCCGGCAACAATCCCTTCTCTCAATGGAGAACCCGGTTGCTGCTAACGGAGTAGCCTATACGCCCGGCTACCGGGAATGGCAGGTGATCAGTACCACCAACCGGTTCGACAACCACAGTATCCGGGTAGTGTATGGCAATGCCCTTGCCGCAAAAGCCATCCGCGATAACCGGATCAATCCTTTCCCGGAAGGCAGCACCATCGTAAAAGTAGTGTGGAACAGCATTGAGGAAAAGAACGGTGACATCATCCCGGGTTCTTTAAACAGTGTACAGATCATGACCAAAGACAACCAGCGCTTCGCGGATAGTGAGGGCTGGGGCTTCGCAAAATTCAACGGAACAGCGTTGAAGCCTTATGGCAGCACACCTATGTTTAATACCACCTGTTTCAATTGCCATAAAATAGCCAGTGCGAATGATTATGTATTCAACCTTCCTTTAGTCGATAACGCACCTAAGCCGGCAAGGGAGATGTTTGATGCAGGAAACCTGCATGTGATCACATCGTTTGCTAACAGGCAAAAACAAACAATGTCTGTGTTGTATGGCAATACCGCCGCACAGCAATCTGCGCTTGCCGGTTACGAAAAACATACCCCCGGTGAAGTATTCCGGCTGGTGACCTACAAACAGGCCGATAATAAATACTGGTACGGCAGTTATATCAATGGCGAAGTTCAAACCGTGGAAATGGTATCCGGTGATGCGGACAAACTGACTTATCAACTGGAACGTGGCCACTGGCCGGTCAATAACGCAGGCAACAAAGTAGATGCAGCCGTCCGGATCAATAATATATTTTCCTACAGACCCTCTGTTTTCCCTTGATGCTTACCGGCGGGAATAAAAGAGGGCAACTAACTTTCCTAAATGGTAAGTTAAAAATCAATATTTTTAATTTAGCATTTAGATTGATTTCTTACAGATGGAAAAAACAGGGTTTAAAATATCACATGCAACGATATGGGTCAGCTCCATTGTTCTCGGACTGTTGTCGTCCGTGCCGCAAATTGCCGAGCACCATTTTCACTTAGCGGAAGCAGCTGTTAATGCAGGTATAACAGCCACCTTCGCCGTGCTGATGTGGTACTTCAATATTTTCATGCTCTCCCGGCAGTCCGATGCTCCCCGGAAGCAGAGCATTTCGTATTCAAAACTGATAAGCAGCCTGTTATTTGGTCTGGTAGTGATGCTGGGCCTTGCCTGCATACAGCAGTTGATCCTGTCGCATATTAATTTTGGGCCGGTGATGCTGATGGTGGAGGTAAGAGGTATCCTGATCAACCTGGTATTTTATATGTTCCTGCACCTGCTGCAGCAGAATTATGAAAACCAGCATGTGACGATGGAACTGGAACGTATTAAAAGTGATAATCTCAGCGCGCAGTATGAACTATTGAAGCAGCAGGTGAACCCGCACTTCCTGTTCAACAGCCTGAATACGTTGAAGGCTATGGTAGAAAGCGGTGAACAGGAATCTGTTGACTTTATCATCAAGCTGTCCAACTTTTACCGGTTTACGCTCGAAAGCCGCAAACTTGACCTGATCCATGTGAGTGAAGAAATGGAAATACTCAACGCCTATCTCTTTCTGCAGAAAGCGCGGTTCGAGGATGGCTTTACCTTTGAGAGCACGCTTAGCCCCGGCACATTGAAAACGCTGATTCCTCCTTTCACGTTGCAGTTACTGGTTGAAAATTGTATCAAACACAATATCGTTTCCCTGGAGAAGCCATTGCGTATCAGGATCTATGAGGAAGATGACAAAATAATTGTAGAGAACCAGGTCCAGCAGAAAACAGGAGAACAACATTCTCTTGGTGTGGGATTAAAAAATATTGACCTGAGATATCAGCACCTGCTGAACCAGCATATTGATATTGTTGCCGACGAAAAAGTTTTTCAAATCAAACTTCCGCTTATTCATGAACATTATCATCATTGAAGACGAACTTAAAACAGCTAAATCACTTGCGAATATTATACTTGAATTAAAACCCGGTGATAAAATTACCGGCCAGTATCAGAGTGTGGCAAGTTCCGTCAGCGCGTTGTCTGAGGGCCCCATGCCCGACCTTATCTTCATGGATATCCAGCTGGCCGACGGTCTTTGCTTCGAAATATTTAAGTCTGTAAAAATCACCTGCCCCGTGATATTTTGCACGGCTTATGATGAATATAGTCTTGACGCTTTTAAAAATAATGGAGTGGATTATGTGCTGAAGCCCTTTTCCAAACAGGATATACAGGACGCATTGCGGAAGGTGGATGAACTGAAAAATTTCTTCCAGCAGAAAACAGTTCCTGACCTCAATGACCTGCTTTCAAAATTGGCGCCTCCCAGCGGCAAGACCAGCTTTCTTATCTTTCAAAACCAAAAGTACAAGACGATAAATGTGGAAGACATTGCGTTCTTTTATATACGCCATGACGCCACCTGGATTATGTGTTTTGATAAGCAGCAGTATGTCATCAGCCAATCACTGGACCAGATCACACAGTCGGTATCTTCCCTGCAGTTTTTTCGCCTTAACCGCCAGTACCTTATTAATTTCAAGGCCATCAAAGAGGTGGAGCCCTATTTTCTCCGTAAACTTTATGTAAAACTGGTTATTGAAACACCAGAAAAACTGCTTGTAAATAAAGAAAAATCCCATAGCTTTCTCAGCTGGATGGAAGAACGTTAACCTCATTTTTCTCCCGGCCATATATTCCCGGTTGAAAGCCAAAAATGTCCACCTGGTGGCTTTTTTGCTTACTTAAGCCATCAGCAGCCGGTACTTTTGAATAAAATAAAAATTCAAAAGATGAAAACAATAATGATGTCGGCGATAGGCGCCGCAATGGCATTCACACTGGTTTCCGCGGTATGTGCAAACAGGAATACCACTCACAAAAAAACAGCTCCGGCCGGCAACGGCTTTGCCGTGCTGGAGCTGTTCACCTCGGAGGGATGCTCCAGTTGTCCATCTGCTGATGCCCTGTTAGCCCGTATCCAGGACGAAGCCGGAAATAAGCCTATCTATATTCTGGCCTACCATGTGGATTACTGGAACCGCCTTGGCTGGAAAGATATATTTAGTGATTCCCGGTTTTCAAAGCGGCAATATCAATACAGTGAACAGCTAAACAGCCAGGTATATACGCCGCAGCTGGTGGTGAACGGCAAATCATCCTGCATAGGATCAGATGAAGCTGCAGTAACTAACGCAGTAGGCGACGCTTTGACCAGCGCTGCTGAACTAACCCTGAATATAAAAGGGCAACTGCAATCCGGCAAGGCAAGTCTTGCTTACGAATTTACAGGCGATGCCGGCAACAGCCGCCTGCTGATAGCCACAGTGCAAAAACGTGCTGTCAGTAAAGTAACCAGAGGAGAAAACGAAGGCCGCATGCTTTCACATGTGCAGATAGTACGGGACCTTCACTCATTCGGCCTCGGAGCCAAGCAGGGCACTGTGCAGGTTAATTTACCCGGCGATTTTAATACACAGGAGTGGGAACTGATTGGTATGATCCAACATGGGGAAACAGGAGCTATTAAAGCGGTAACGCGGGCTTCCCTGTAATACGTACTACATTAAAAAGAAATGCCCGGAATATATCCGGGCATTTCTTTTTAATGTAGTGGACAATTCGTTTTACAGCCCGTTGGGCCTTGAAAACTCAGCATTTAAACCCGGGTACATCTTCCGGAACATCGTATAAGTTACACTTACCATTATAAACGCCACAACAGCATCTACGGTTGCCAGTAACCCAAGTACGCTTAATTTTGATGCAAAGGCAAAGATGATATCAAAAAAGATTCCGGCGAACACCCATTCCTTTAACCGGAGCAACTTGCCAGGCGCTAAAAGAACGGCTACACCAGACAGTTTGAAAACACCAAGCAGGTATATGAAATGTGAGGGATACCCCAGTTGCTGCGTTATTCCCCATACAATGGAATTTCCGGTGATTTCAAAAAATCCGCTTGCTCCAAACCATAAGGAAGTGAGTACGGTTCCTATCCAATAAATTGTTGTTACAGTTTTCTGTGTCATGAGAATTTTTGGTTTATGTTATCAATGACACAAAGTTGTTGCAGGAAGGGGGAATAGTCCAGGTAATTTGAGGTGAAGCGGACAAATGAAAAGGCTGATTAGACAAAGCGCTACTTCAACCAATCCGCAATCGTAACCCCGCCAAGATACCCCATAACAAGCACCACCAGCCACCCCGCCAGCTGCATCCATACAGGATGCCGGTAATGTTGCAATAACCTTGCGCTGCCTGCCGCCACCAGCACTACTGCAAGCGCCACCGGCAATATAAGGCCATTAAGCGCGCCTGCCATCAGCAACAGCTGCACGGGGTTGCCGGCTATTACAAAAACAACAGTGGAAAAAAGTATAAAAACGCTGATAAACCAACGCTCGTTCGCCGCAATAAAAGGATGAAATGTCTTCAGAAAGGAAACAGAAGTATACGCCGCACCTACCACAGAGGTAATAGCAGCGCTCCACATTACGATACCAAAGAAACGGTAACCGATCTCCCCTGCCGCGATCCGGAATACAGATGCCGGAGGATTACCACTGTCGAGCACCGCGCCCTGTGTGATAATACCCAATGCCGCCAGGAACAATAAAACGCGCATGATGGCGGTAATAACAATGCCGCTTACTGCACTGCGGTTAACAAACCGTACCTGTGTTGTTCCACTTACACCAGCGTCCAGCAGCCGGTGTGCGCCGGCAAAACTAATGTAACCACCAACGGTTCCGCCCACAAGGGTAACAATGGCTTTGGTATTAATCACTGCGGGCCATACGCTTTGCCGCACCGCCTCCACCATTGGCGGATGGGAACTGATGGCCACGTACAACGTGAGCAGCACCATCAGGATACCAAGCCAGCGCGTAAACTGATCCAGCACATTGCCGGCCTCCTTCATCCAGAAAATAAACAGCGCGATACCACAACTCAGCAACGCACCATAAACAGTATCCATACCGGTGAGTACCTGTAACCCCAATCCACAGCCACCTATGTTGGCAATGTTAAAGGCCAGTCCGCCTGTTACCACTAATGCCGCCAGCACATAACCCAGACCCGGCAACAACGCGTTGGCAAGATCCTGCGCGCGGTACCCGGAAACAGTGAGGATACGCCAGATATTCAGTTGCGCACCGATATCCAGCAACACCGATATCAATATTACAAATCCGAAAGACGCCGCCAGCTGCTGCGTAAATACCGTTGTTTGTGTCAGGAAACCGGGACCAATGGCGGAAGTAGCCATGAGAAAGGCTGCGCCCAGCAGCACGGAAGATTTTTGTTTACTCAAGGCCGTTGTATAGTTAATTGATGATGATGTAATGCAACATGAATGGTGCGCGCAAATTCGACAGCATGTGCGCCATCGCCGTGAATACAGATGGTTTCAGCCGTCATCGGAATCGTATGCCCGTTAACGGTAGTTACCTTTTGGTCGGCGACCATCTGCAACACCTGGGCTATCACCTGCTCCTCTTTTTCAATAAGCGCATTGGGTTGTGTGCGGGGAGTGAGAGAACCGTCGTCCTGGTAGGTCCTGTCGGCAAATACTTCGCTGGCTGTTTTAAGTCCGGCCTCCCTGGCGGCGGTAATAAGCCAGCTGTTACTGAGACCGAAAAAACAAAGCCGGGAGTCCACATCTTTCACTGCTTTAACAATCACGCGCGCCATTGCGGGAGACTTTGCCGCCATGTTATACAATGCACCATGTGGCTTTACATGTCGCATAGTGGTATCGAGCGATTTGCAAACCAATTGCATGGCATACAGTTGTGTGGTAATCAATTCATACAATGCATGATCTGAAAGCTGCTGTTCTGTTCTGCCGAAATGTTCTTTATCTGCAAACCCCGGGTGGGCGCCAATAGCCACGTTATTTTCGAGCGCCAGCATTGCCGTACGCAGCATCGTATCATGATTGCCGGCGTGGTAGCCGCAGGCAATATTGGCGCTGCTGATAAAAGGCATAATAGCGGAATCGTTGTCCAAACCCTCTCCCATGTCGCAGTTGAGATCTATATAATGCATAGTGATGATGATTAAACAGGCTGCTGTTGCAGCCATTCCTCCAGTCGTAATTTACAGGCATTTTGAAGAAAGAGCAAGTCCTGCTCCTGTTTCCACAACAAGGCAGACGCCTTTTTTTCCTCGGTCATACTGAAATGAATCTCCTGGTATGGCATGCGTTGCGAAAGGGAAGGCATATCCGCGGTTGTCACGTGCGCCAGCCGCCCATACCCACCGGTGGTTTGATGGTCGGCCATCAGTATAATGAGTTGTCCGTCCGGCAATAACTGGATGGTGCCCCTGGTGGTGCCGGCAGATAGCTGTTCCTCCCGCGGCTCGGTAGCCAGGGCCGGTCCGCTTAACCGGAACCCCATCCGGTCGCTTTGTTCCGTTAAGGTGAAGGCAGTGTTGGTAAATTGCTGACGGGTATCTTCGGATAACAGGTTCCATTGACTGCCCGGCAATGTATGTATAATGCCGTTTTTGGTATAAAGATGGCTTACATCAGCGGTCCATGGCAACGCTACAAACTCTTTACCCTGGAACCATGACGGGGAAATATTGCCTGACCGCAGGTGGAGGCGGTCATTTTTTTTCAGCGGCCGGCCATCAAACCCGCCGGCGCCTGCCTTTAAATGGGTGCTGTAGCTTCCCAGCCAGGGCGTCAATGCCAATCCTCCCCGTACTGCCAGGTAGCACCGCGCACCGGAAACAGGCTTGTTAAAACGCAGCACCGTTTGTTTACTGACCAGCACCGGCCGGTTAATATCGAGGGGCCTGCCGTTGACGATTGCCCCGAAATCAGCGCCGGATAAGGATATCATGGCTTCTGTATCAAACAGGAAAGCAGATGCCGGAAAATGCAGTTCAATAGCCGCTTCGGTAATGTCGTTTCCCACCAGGCTGTTGGCAACTGCAAGTGCAACCCGATCCATAGCCCCTCCGGGGTTAATGCCCAGGTGCTGATAACCGTACCGCCCTGCATCCTGGATGGTATCCAGCAATCCTTGTTGTATTACCTGTATCAATGTTTTCTGGTCTTAATGTGTCAAATATAATGGGTCATCTCCCGGAAATCTTCCAGTGATACCGGCATAAACTTCACCTGGTCGCCAGGTTCGCAATAACAAGGGGCTTCCGCAGCGGCGTCAAACAGCCGCAAAGGGGTACGACCAATAATATTCCAGCCCCCCGGCGATTCCTGCGGATAAATACCGGTTTGTGCACCGGCAATACCTACACTTCCTGCCGGTACCCTGAGCCGGGGCTGCTTTAACCGGGGCGTAACCAGCAAGTCGTGAACGCTGCCCATGTAGGGAAAGCCGGGCAGAAATCCCAGCATGTACACCGTGTAGGTTTGTGCCGTATGCAGTTCGATGATATGCTCCGGGGAAACTTTCTTGCTCTCCGCCATCGCATGCAGGTCAGGTCCTAGGGAAGGATGATAGCATACAGGGATCTCCAGCAGGCGGGGTGGCGGGGCGGCAGTGATTTCCGCGGCCCCGTCCAGCGTTGCCGCAATCAATTCCCGGATCTTTTCACCGCCGTAACTATGCTGTTGAGGATACAGCACCACCGCATCATATACCACCGTCAGCGAGGCATAGGCCGGGATAAGGTCCAGGATGTAAAGCTGATGCAGCTCCCGTAGCCGCCGGAACGCCTGCATCACCTGGCCATGAATATCCCCGCCAATCTGTTGTTCCCATTCGATGATAACAGCCCGGTCGCCCAGGGAAGATATACGGTAGTTTTTGTGCATATATCTATGAAGATAAAATAACTTTAAAACATTATGGTACATTGCTGTTAATACCGTAATTTCAGGGTACATAACATATCTATGAATGAACCTTTTTAGCCTCACCAAGCTTAAATTGGGTCCATCACTACTTTTATTGCTATTAGCGGATTGTTTTATTTTTTCGGGAGTAACAGCACAAATCAAAGCAGATTTCAATGCTTCATCAACCAGTGATTGCGAACTGCTACTAACAACATTTAGTGATAAATCGACAGGTCAGCCTATATCCTGGCAATGGGACTTTGGTAACGGTTATACCTCTACTGAACAGCACCCCGGGGCTACCTATGTCAAGCCGGGTGTGTACACCGTGTCCCTCACCGTGAAGGATGCAGCCGGACAATCTTCTACCATTACCAAAACAGGATTTATTACAGTAAGATCTAAGCCCAAAGTGGACTTCACGGCTACCAATGTAACCGGCTGCGCGCCTTTGCAAACCACCTTCACAGATAAATCAGACCCGGTAAGCGGCACCCTGCTCACTTATACCTGGGACTACGGAGATGGAACTACCGGCACCGGCAGCACCAGCACACATACTTATCAGCAGGCAGGAAAATATCCCGTAACACTCATTGTTACCAACAGTTATCAATGCACCAGCTTTAAATTGGTAGATACACTGGTAAGGGTATCCCCTCCTATTGTGGCCGGTTTTACGGTCGCCGATAAAATATTCTGCAGCGCACCCGCCATTGTGCAGCTCACCAATACCTCCACCGGTCCCGGCCAACTGGCCTATAACTGGACCTTTGACGACGGAAGCTCTTCTTCTTTAAAAGATCCCGGCACACATACCTTTACCAGCAAGGGCCTTCATTCGGTTACCCTGACGGTGACCAACGAACTGCGTTGCAGCTCGGTTAAAAAAGCAGCCGATATTAACGTAGCCGCCTATACTACCGATTTCACCTTTCCATCTCCTGTTTGTTCCAATACGCCGGGCATTTACAGCGGTGTATTTGCTACTACCGGTCAGCTCCAAGTAGCCTGGGAGATCAACGGTCAACCGGCTTTAAACAACCCGGATAATACTACCACCTACACCCCGCCTGCTACTGGTCCGTTACATATTAAACTAACCGCTACCTACGGCAAATGTGTGGATGTAGCAGAGAAAACACTGGATGTTAAACCATCACCGGCGGCCAACATCGCCGTAACCGTCCCGCTTTTCTGTAACCTGCCGGCTACCGCCACGTTCGCCGGCAACGCCCCTGCCGCCGCTGCATGGAAATGGGACTTTGGCGACGGGCAAACCGCTACCACGCAACACCCCGCACATACCTATGCTGCAGAGGGTAACTACACCGCTACATTGCTAACCACCAGCAAGGATGGCTGTATGGCTACCACCAGCAGCAGCTTCGATATATCTCCCGTAAAAATAACCGCAGCAGCAAAAAACAACAGCGGTTGCGAAGGACTAACGGCCACCTTCAGCGCCGCTACCAACAATGCAGACGTCATTAAAACCTACCTATGGGATTTTGGCGATGGTAGTCCCGCATCGGCATTGGCAACTCCTGCCCATCAATATAGTGACGCAGGCATCTATACGGTTTACTTAACCTATACTACCGTCAATGGCTGCACGGGAAAGGTAGAGACAGTGAATAAGGTAGAAGTATATAAAAAACCGGTTCCTGACTTCGTTTCACCTGATGCGCCGAAAATATGCGGTAATAATCCCGCTGCATTTAAAGACCAGTCAGATATTGGCGACAGCTGGCGCTGGGACTTTGGAGATGGAGCCGCCGCCGCCGGCAAAAACACCACGCATAGCTATCAACGCCCCGGAACGTATGACGTGCAGCTGATTGTGGGTAATCACACCTGCTATGATACTATTGCGAAAAAGGAATACATTACTGCTACTACTCCATTCCCCCGGTATGCGGTAAGGCCGGTGGACTGTAACAAACGCACTGCTATCGTTTTCGAGGATCATTCCTTAGGAGCGGAATCCTGGGAATGGAATTGGGGCGACGGTACCGATACGGCCTATAGTAAGGCTACCGCTACTTTAACACACGTTTACCCGGGCAGCGGTACTTACCAGGTAGTGCTGACTACGAAAGACAGTCACTGTACCACCCATCAAGGATTGATGGTAACCGTGATCGCTCCTTCTCCTGTAGTCATCAGTACAGATAAAACTACTTTATGCAGCAATGAGTTGCTGAACGCGGCTATCACCAGCTACAACCCCGCTATATATAAAACCTCAGGCTACAAATGGCTGGCAGATGGCATCGACCAGAGCGATCCCGACAACCAGCAAACATTCATCTACAAAAATCTTCCTCCGGGTAAAAAACTGATACAATTATCAGCCGAAAACCTGCAGGGCTGTATAGACCTCAGTAACATTATACCCGTAAACGTTCGCGGACCTGTTGCCGGGTTTAAACTGCCGGCCGCAAAATGCGCCGGCACCGAACTCACTTTCACGGATGTTACCACTACGAAATACAGTGCAGGTATCAGTCAATGGCAATGGGATTTCGGCGATGGCACCCCGGTAGCCACCTTTACAAAAGGACCTTTCGTGCATACCTACGAGCAGCCGGGCAATTACAACCCGATGCTGAAGGTAACAGATAAAGAGGGTTGCGTAAGCTATGGTTATGACAACACCCTCCAGGTAAAAGGCCCTCATGCTGTATTCGACGCCAGCAGTTATCTTGTTAAACCAGGTACAGATGTATTTTTCTATAACAAATCCAGTGAAACCGGCGGCACTATTACCAGTGTGAACTGGAACTTTGGAGACGGGCATACTTCTGCCGCCACCGGAACGGTGGTAAATAACTACACGCTGTCGGGAACCCACCAGGTAATACTGCGCGTAAAGGATAACAATGGTTGTGAAGACAGTGCCAGGAAACAGGTAAGAGTGTCTGCTGTTGGTGCAGCCTTTACCTATAGCGGTATTTTTGCTAATGGCGGCAGTTGCGCACCTATGATCTTCTTCTTTACCAATACTTCCCTCAGCTATATTTCCAGCCATTGGAGCTTTGGCGACGGCACCACTTCTACAGAAGCGGATCCCATTCATACCTATACGGAACCCGGACGTTATGAAGTGATACTAACCGCCCGGGGCGAAGCTGGCGTAACAGATCAGTACATTGATACCATAGAAGTAAAAGGCCCCTATGCCGCTATAATAGCCAGTTCTGACGGCGGCTGCCTGGAAAAGGAGATCCGGTTTAATGTGGTTAGCAAGGGTACACAGGATTTCAGCTGGGATTTTACAGATGGTATTATCCTTCATACCAACGACCAGGTAGTGACGCATGTTTTTAAAACGCCCGGCATCTATCAACCGAGGCTGCTCCTCACTGACTCTGCCGGTTGCAGGGGCAGTGCACTGCTGCGCAACCCGATTGTTATTGACAAACTCGACGTGCAGTTATCATCCATGCCCGCTATCCTTTGTGGTAAAGGAACGGTTACTTTTAATCCTGTATTCAACAGTTTTTCGATTGATCAATTAGGGAAGCCGGCTACCTATCAATGGGATTTTCATCCCACATTGGTACCCTCCAATGAAACTACGGCCACCCCATCCTTCTTTATCCCCGCACCGGGTAAGTATGACTTTAGTCTTACCACCACTACCGCCTATGGTTGTAAACAAACAGTAACTACCAACGTAAACGTGTATACGAAGCCTGAAGCCAGCATTGCCGGACCTGATAAAGTGTGTGTGGAATCGCCGGTCAGCTTCACCGGCAGTGCCACCAACGACAATGGTCTCACCTGGGAATGGAACTTTCATAACGGGCAAACCCCTGCCGGCAGTAAACCTCCGCAACAAGTGTTCTCTCAGCCTGGTCCTGTGGATGTATCTCTTGTTGTTGCCAATAAAGACGGCTGTACAGATACGGCCCACCACCTGCTCAACGTGCAACCTTTACCTAATGCAAAGGCCACTTCACTGAGTGAATTTATCTGTTTACATAATACTACTGTACTACAGGCTTCCGGCGGCACCAGTTATGAGTGGACACCCGTAACAGGGCTCAGCAACCCGCTCACCGCCAACCCCGCGGCAAGTCCTGATACCAATACCATGTACCACGTGAAAGTAACAGACAGCAATGGATGCGTTAATACAGATCAATTGACGCTGGCCGTAATCCAACCCTTTAAGGTAACGGCCACACCGGATACCTCACTATGTCTTGGCGCAGTATTGCCATTATACGCTTCCGGTGCAGACTATTACAAATGGGAAGGCAGCGGCCTGACAAATCCCAATACGGATGCTACCACGGCTACATTAACGAATACAGGCAACTATACCTACACCGTAACAGGCTATGACAGCAAAGGATGCTTCTCCGATAAATCATCCCTGCAGGTAACCGTAGCGCCCCACCCATCGGTAAATACAGGCCCCGACCGGAATGTTCCCGCGGGCACTCCTGTGCATTTGACCGCTGCTGCTAGTAATGATGTAGTCAGCTATAAGTGGTCGCCACAACAGGATCTCAATTGCCCTGGCTGTGGCAGCATACAGGTGACTCCCAACCTTACCACCATCTATTCCGTAGAAGTGGAAAACCGCTATGGCTGCAAAGCAACAGATGATGTTACGGTACACGTCCTGTGTAACCAGTCCGCCGTTTTTATGCCTAACGCATTTACGCCCAACCAGGATGGTCAAAACGACCGCATTTATCCTAAGGGAAAAGGCGTAAAAGAAATTGAATACCTGCGCATCTATGATCGCTGGGGAAAACTGGTATTTGAAAAAACACATTTCCAGATCAACGCACCTTCTGCCGGTTGGGATGGCCGGATAAACAATACAGCGGCCGCTTTTGGAAGCTATATTTATTACATGCAAACCATCTGCGAAAACGGAGAGAAATTTGAATTCAAAGGAAGCATTTTACTGGTGAAGTAATCTTTCCAAACCCGGAGCAGATACCACCATCATCTTCATGGAGCTGTATGCCCCGTCCGACAATGGGTACGGCCGTTCATTCACCATCTGCACAAACTCAATGCTGAGCGCCAGGAACAACGGGAAAGGACTGTGCGGCGAAATACTGACGGTAAGCGTCAACGGCGCAGTAAAGCGGCTATCCAGCAGCAATGGAGCACTACTTACCTCGTCACGTTCAAAACGCGCTCCGGCAAAATCGATCGCACTCACTCCGCAGGTAATAATGACATGTGTTGCGCCGCGGGGAGCCTGCACCTCCTTTGCCGGCAGGAAAGGTGGTATTACAACGGTTCCCTTGCCGGTATCGCGATCGATGGCCGCCGTTAAAGGTGCATAAAAAGAAGTACTCATCACGCGCGCTGTATTGAATTCAAAATGCTCCATGATTTTTATATCGCCATCCATCACGTTGCGCCATCCGCGCTCACTGATCGTATCCGCTTTTATCACCTTCAGGAATTCCCGGAGGAGGCGGGGTGTAACGCCACCATCGGCTGCGTTCCTTATCATATTACGGAAAGCGGTGCGGAGCAGTTTCCCGGCCCTTCCGGCCCGGCCAAATTCCCAACTATTTTCCCTGCTGCGCTGGAAGGCAGGGTCTGTAGCTACCCGGGCGCCCGGCACACCGGCACACCGGATCTTTTTCTGACCACGTAACCATGTTTGGTTTTATAAAATGATAAATTTTCGAGTGGGCCAGTAAATTGCAGCAATCCATCTTGTTTGCTCATAGTAAAGTATTTTCGTTAGAAGAAAGGCAATTTAGGTTGCTATGCCTGTTAAGCTGCTCCTGTTGATCAACCAGGTACTATGCGAAGTTCTTTACCGGCAGGCACACGTAAAAACAAACCTGCCGCTTTTGCCGCTTTTTGTCACATTTTGCCGGAAATGGTTGTGGCATAGTGTATGGGAAGTGCATGGGAAGCCCATTGGAAGTCCATGGGGAGTGCATGGTAACCGTATAGATAACGCAGGGAATACGCAGGGATCAGGCATGACTGAAGCAGGTGGTAGTCATCCCTCACCCGGTGGACATCGAAAGAGAAATGATGCTATTTACGCTGTAGCTCTTGAATATGCTTATATAAAGGTTAACAATTCTTCCGTTACCAGTGTACTTTACTTTATGTTTCCGCTTAAAACACTTAATTCATTCGCTGTTAACAGAATCATTTCATAAATTTACTATTAATTGTTATCACTAAACCTACCTATATGATCCCCCCAAAAGAAGTTGCTATTGACGATTCCAAGGCCGTACCATCACCTCCCAAGCCACCAAAAATTGTACAGTTAACGGATTTGCTCAAGGTTGTATTATGGCCAACAATTGCGTTACTAATCATTATAATATATTGGCGGCCTTTATATTTGATTCTGGACGAGTTACCTGGAGTAATAAATAACTCAGAATCAATTACAATAGGCAGCTTGTCTCTCAAAATTGAGAAAAGTATATCCCGGCCTCCTTCAAAAGAAATCCGGGATATTTTGAGTTCGATGTCAGCATCTGGCGTAGAGACCTTAATCACTGGTGAAGGAGTTACAAAGTATTATCACAAGAGTGAGGCTTTATACGGACAAGAAAAATACGCTGAACTGATAAAGCTCGGCTTATATAAGGAAATAGATGTTAATCATCTCAGCCTTGACCCTAATAATATTAAATATCAATACGGAGTTCAACCCACGGAGCTGGGCCTGCAGGTTCGGGATTACTTAATGAAAGTATTTGCTGCCATACTTAAAGAAGTGTGACAAAGCAGGTCCTTCACTTATAGGGCGAAGCCAGTAAATTCCCTGGCAATAAATGAGGCTGCCCCCATCTTACTCCCCAAAAGTATGGATCACCTTCGGCTCGCCATTCCTTGCAATGTCGCTGATCAATGCGCTGTCGCCGGGATAAAATAAGCGCTTCCCGGTGCAGGTATGCAACCCACAGGGCCAGCAGGAAATTATGTTCTGTTGGATATTGATGTAATCCTCTCCCCTGTAGCTGACCAATGTTACACTGCCGCCCTGCTTAAGCGACACAAAGCTGTCGATGGCATGCTTCAGCCAGGGTAGATTCGCCACAGGATTTTCCACATCACAGGCGGTTGTCTTTTTCCTGTCTTTCTTACAGGCCGCTACTAACAATGCTGCAGCTAAAATACAGTAGATAAATCTCATAGGGTTGCATTTTTTTATTAAACGTTTTTATCCTGCATAAAGTTACATATTGCTAAAGCTAACGCACGGGTAATGCCATAACGCATACCATTACCGGCCATCGGTACAACCAGTTGCACTTCCATTCCATTCAGCGTATAATCTGTAATTTGTACCGTGTTGCCGAATACTTTACTGGTCGACTTCACCTTATACCCCTCTCTCAATAATTGTTGCTGAATGGTTTCCAGGTCATTTTTATAGATAGTGTTGTAGGTTATTGTATTAGGCCTGTCAGAATACAATATTTTTTCCATAGTTAATGTTCCACCCTCCTTTTTCAGTTCATAAGCATGGTATGTATACGGCTCCTCCGGCGGCATTCTTTTATTAGCAAAAACAAACTTCTGCTTATCCTCCATCTCTATCCTGAAAGCGTCCATACTCATTTTATTCATCTGCCTTAAATTTTCAAGACTAAAGCTTTGGGCAAAGGTACTTCTGCCCAATAACAATAAAATGACAACTGCAATCGCCTTTATCTTTTTCATAATCTCTTCTTGAATTTAATTTGCTTCCGGTTCATGCATCAGCGCTTCCGGAAAACTATAGTTCTTATTAATCCAGGGAATAATGACGCTGTCTGTTTTCTTTTCTTTTTTAGAGACAAGACAACTGCTGCGTATAATTTTCAGGTCGTAATTTTTCTTTTCTGATTTGATAAACAAATAGTTTCTTTCGTTGCATATTTTCAGGCTTTTTTCATCATGCGACGACCCAAAATCACCATAGCTATGATGGATAACGACAGAAGTCAGGTTGTATAATTTACCGGCTTCCATCGCAATAATATCATCTTGTTCCACCAGATCTCCCATATGCATTTGCCCACCGGCGATTACCAAAGCTACCACATTAGTCCCGGCCTGAAGCAACTTCTTAAATCCCCCGGAATTGCCGTACATACCCCCACCTCCCGCATGTAGTTTAAAATCTGTCATCCGCCATTGTTGATCTTTTTGCTCAAAAACAAAGGCATCGCACCAGCCGTAGCTAAGAATGCCCTGCTCCCGCCCGGGATTCTCCACCACTACTACCGCATATACGCCACCAGGAGTTTGAAAAAACCGGGGATCGTTAACAATGCGTTGAGCGCTCTTTTTATTAACAGCCGCATCGTTTTTTACAGTATCGTATACAGGTTTTATAAAATTATTCACCGTCGCTTTGTCCAACCCGGGCTGGTCTATTAATTTAAGGTTCCAGCCTTTTTCTGCCCTGTCAGTTTGTAACAGGCTGGTACTCCGGATAAACCATTTGTGTTCTTTCTCTACCAGCACAAAGTTCTGGATATACCTTCCGTCACCGTTCACCGGGTCTTTTACTACCACATCTACTTTTGCTTCCATGTTTTTAGTGTCGCGCTGTCTTTTATAAGTAACAGACGACAGGATAACATGATTAATACCGCCGTAACTGCCTGAATCGGCAAATTGTTGCAGGGTGCCCCATTGAGGCCCGGTACACAACGCATAGGCACTGTCAAAATCCCGCTTTCCCAGGGCACCGTAAAATTTTTCTACAACGCCCTTGTATGCCTGGGCATAAATAAGGGGTGATGCAAGCATTAACAAGAAAAAAGAAATCAAAAATCTGCTATTCATTATCCCGATAAAAAAATACGTGACTTATAAGTTTTTTCACAAGATGGTCGTTGTGTTTTAAATCTAAAAGTAACCATAACACGGGCTACAATAAATACCTGCTTTCAGGTATTTATCTGCCGGTAAAACTGTACTACTTTTAAAAAGCCAATACCAATATACGCTTGCAGAAACCATCAAAATGAAATAATTGATGAACCAAAATAATCTATTTAAGATAATATCGCTGCTAATAAGCAGCCTTTTTTATTTTACTTCGTGCGCGCAGGAAATGGAATATGCCATCCCACCGGGACAGTTTAGCCGGATACAACCTATGAGTGAGGGACTCCTGAGCGTAAAAACAAAAAGAGATGGACTATATGGTTTTATCAATGCCGCAGGTGAGTGGAAAATACCCGCCCAATATAATCTGTCATCCCCGTTTAGTGAAGGCTTCGCGTCGGTAGTACCAGCGGGTGCTGATCTCTATGGTTATATTAATAAAACAGGAAAACTGGTTATTGAACCAGGATATAAGGATACAAGACCTTTTTCCTGTGGACGCGCCATTGTGTGGATTCCAGGAGATAAAGGCTGGGCCTGTATCAACACTAATGGCAAAATAATATTTACGGCGGAAAGTATAAAAGCCGAACCTACCAGTATGCCCTATATGTTTAAAGAAGGTCTGCTGGAAGTTTTCCAGGCAGATAAAGATAACAATTTCCGCCACGGATTTGCGGATACTGCCGGCCGGTTGGTGATCCCCTATCAGTATAGCAATACCTTTTATTTTTCAGATAGCGTGGCGGTAGTAACAGTAACAAAAAAAACAGGGAACCAAAACGAAGGAGACGAATACCATGCAATAATTGATAAGAAAGGTAATACCTTGTTTACCATTACCAACAATATAAATGAAGTGACAATATTTAAAAAAGGCATCGCCAGGTTCCTTGCAGATGGGCATTATGGATTAGTAAATAAGAAAGGTACAATAAGGTTAGCTCCCCGTTTTGATAGGTTGCCGCCAGATTACGATGGCGGGCCTCTTTGGGGCATCATACGTGGAAAGGCGGGTGACAGCAAAGACGGCTTCCTTTACTTATTGGACAGCAATTTTACAGAAACAGGCAAACTGCTCCTTTATGCCGCAGGCAAACGTATTACCGGCACTGAAGGCAATTTTAGCGAAGGGCTACTGGCGGTAAGACAAGATGATTTATGGGGTTATGTTGACACAAAAGGTAAATGGATCATACCACCACAATTTACCGAAGCCGGGCAGTTTAATGAAGGGCTGGCTATTGTGAGCAATAGTGAGGATTCAGTAAGCATTATTAAGAATCCATTGAGTAGTTCTAAATAACCTCCCTGGTTCCACGTCCCTTTCTATCTAAATCGGAATTAGCCTATATTTGCTTTGTCATTATTCTTCTTTTCCGAAATTCGCTTCTTTATGCGGCTCAGCGATTGATTTTTGATACCTAAATAAGAAGCAATATGAAACGAAGGTACACGCTGCACAATGTTGGGATGTTCTTGTAGTAAATTCAGATACCTTTGTTCATGGGTTAAAAATAGCAGTTCTTCTGTCCTTCCCTGAGAATGATTAAAAAAATGCTCTGCAAGAATTCTCCCAAATTTCTCCCATCCTTTATGAGATGCGTATAAATCCTGCAGATCGGGGTAATTCAGGCACAGGATCTCTGCATCCTCCAATGCTTCTATATAGTAGACACAGGGATACTGAAAAATAAAACTTCTGAAAGAAACAATAAATTGATGCTCGGAAAAGAAAAAAATGTTTCTTTCCTCATCGGTTTTAGGGTCATAATAATAAACTCTGAACATTCCCTTGACCACAATTCCTAAATCTTTACAAACAACATTTTGCTTGTTATAAAAATCTCCTTTTGCAATTTTCCGTTTATGCCAAAAAGCAAGACTAACAGAGAGATCCTCCTCTGTCAGTCCTGAAAATTCTCTTATTACCTGTCTTAATAAATAAGTTTCATCAGTAGTAATCATTTATCTGCATCAATTTTCTACTAATGTAGAATAAGTTACCGTATTCCGGCAGATTTGTTGAATTTTTTCTGTTTGATAAACTGATAAACAGCGCCCGCAATAAATAATACCAGTACCACTAACAGCGTTCTGCCAACCACAGGGTCGCCTGGTCCGCTTGCCAACGGGTGATGCAGCGGAATCCTTGTTAAAGTTTCGTTGACAGTTGGGATCATAGAAAGGAAAAAGCTGAATGAAAAACAAAAGTTCTCCCAGTAACGCGCTTTTTTACTTTCCTGTTTTCTTTTAAACAGGAAATATGAAATGCCTATCAATGCAATCACCAACAAACTAAGTCCATGCCCGGGATTGAACCCTCCATGCCTGGAGATACCCAGCGCGGTCAGGGATGTAACCAGTGTTCCGAGAAAGTAAACCTTGCCTGACCAGTGAGCCAGGCTGATTTTTCCAAATTTAAAAAAGGATGCCAGTCCTGCGATAATGGCTACCACACCAATAATAGTATGAAAGATGCCTAAAGGTGATATTCCCATAATTGAATATTTTTAGGCAAAGCTGGGGGAATATGAGGACGTTTTTTTTCACTTAAGTTAATTTCAGAAAATGTTTTATTCGGAGGCTTACGCATCATGATAAGATCGACCACTCCGTTGCAACCTCTATCCTCTATAATGATACAAATTGTCAACATTATGATACAAATTGATGAACCGGTTAAAGAAAGTCTTTTTAACTTTTAGAAAGTTTAATCACATTAACCTCTAAATGTTATCTTATGAGCAAAAGGACTCTACTTTTGACCGCAGCCATCATTCTTAGCTGCGGTTTTGGCATGAAAGCCACTTCCGCGTTAAAACAAACAGCTTCCATCCCTGGCGTGAAGGCGCCGGCTTTCGCCTGGAATTTCATCTATGCCTTTGGTAATGGCCCTGTATCCGGCTTAAGCTGGTCGAGCAATTATTTGTATGTTTCTTCCGGCAGTTACATAGTATATTCCGCGAACGGATATGGATTCCTTACACCATCGACCCCGGTTTATTGTAATGCGGCAGACAATGCAAACACCTATGTACAGGTGGCTGTAAACGGCGGCCCCGTTTCGTATTATGACTTCCAGGAATATTAATTAAAAAAAGAGCAGCGCCTTTTTCAAAGCGCTGCTCTTTTATTCAGTGACTATCTTTCTTCCTGCGCTTTTGTTGCCAAATCCTTGATGTCTGCAACCATGTACGGTATTGCCCTGTGATAAGAATGATCCATACCTGAAAACACCCTGTAATTTGCCTGTGGCATTAACTTTTGGTAAGTTTCAAATTGCTGACGGGGAATCACCTCATCGTCTGTTGAGTAATAAAAATAAATATTATCCAGCTTGTTAAGATTACCTGCAAAATCATCTTCTATAACATATTCCGAAACATCCCAGTTCTGATCCTTCCAATAGGGAACACCGAACAGGATCATTCCTATTATTTTATCCGCAACCGGCTCCTGGGAAAAATGCTTTAATATTACAGAGGCTCCTAAAGAGTGGCCGAGCAGGATAACCTTTCCCGATAAGTTTTCCAGGCTGGCCGTTAAAACAGCGTCCCAGGCCTGATAACTGGGATTGTCAGCATCCGGAATAGGCGGGTATATAATCCTGAACTCATTGCCAAGTTCAGCCTTCAGGGCGTCTGCAATTACCTGTTCTTCTTCTGTGGTTACAAGGCCCGCGCCCTGGATTAATAATATTTCATAACTCATAGCACTTCGTTTAGTAAGGTGGTTAATAAAGCATCGCTATTCTACAAACTGCCGGGACTGTATCCGAAATGTTTTTTAAACGCATAGGAAAAATGGGAAAGATCCTCGAAACCTGCATCGAGGTAAACCTCGGATGGCTTTCGTTTTTTTTCAGAGATCTGGTAATGCGCCAGTTCCAGGCGTTTTTGGGTGAGCCATTTGCCGGGTGTGCTGTTGAAAGCTTTTCTGAAATCTTTTTTAAAGGTAGTCAGGCTTCTGCCGGTCAGATAACCAAATTTCTCCAGCGGAAGATTGAAACAATAGTTTTGCTCCATGAAACTAACCAGGTCCAGTTTGCCGGGCTCTTCAAAATGCCCCAAGAGCAGATCCACCTGAGGGTCAATTACCCGGAGTACACGAATGGCTTCCTCGACTTTTAAGGCAGCGATGTCCTCCGGCAAAGCATCGGCCAGCTCAAAGTAAGGTTGTAAAGAATTGAACAAACTTTTCAATAAGGGATGTTCTCCTAAAACCATGAGCTCCGCACCATGGCGTTGTGAAGTGGCCAACTGATTCTCCGTATAATATTGCTGTAGCTTTTCTTTACGGAACACTACTGATATGGCGATGCAGGGCTGCCCCGCCAAAGGGAGTTTGCTCATCCTGCCCAATTGGTTACGGGGTAACAAGATCGTATCGCCTGCGAAAAACTGATAGTGACGTTCCGCAGTAACAATCCTCATTTCGCCGGAAACTATTTGTACCAGCGCTGGTTGCGGTAAAATTAGCTCACGGCTGTAATGGGCCTCTTTCTTGCAGGCAATAAATACTTCGGCTACTTCCATCGGTATAAAGTTAGCTTTATTGATCGAGTAATTGCAAACGGATCAGGCTTTGTGCAGCGGCCAGTATCGCTTCCTCTGCAGGGCGCGGAGACCAGCCGAGCTGACGAATGGCCTTTGCGCTGGTTACGTTCATCACTTTACCCAACAGCGGGATCATCGATTTAACCATCGGGTCTTTCAACGCGGCAATACGTAACAAAGTATTGGGCAATTCTTTCACTTTAACTTTGTCGGCAGCAGCACCAAGGTTCTCTTTTAATATTTTTGCCACAGCCACCAACCAGATACTTTCGCCGGCAGTGGCAATAAAACGCTCACCGTTTGCTGCAGGATTTTCCATTGCACGCAGGTGCAGGTCCGCCACATCACGCACATCTATAAAACACGAGTTGATCTTAGGGCAACCCGGCATCTTTCCGGTCAGGAGATTTTTGATCAGGTGAATGGAATGCGAATAATCAGGTCCTAGTACCGGGCCCATAACCGTTACCGGATTAATAACAGCAAGTTCCAGCCCGTTTCCTTCCGTTTTGATGAAGTCCCAGGCCGCTCTTTCCGCCAGAGTTTTTGATTTTTGATAGGCTGGAGCATTTGCTGTATTCGTCCAGGTATTTTCATCGAAGGGTGCTGTTTGGTTAGGATGTCCGTAAACAACCGCTCCGATGGCGGAGGTCAGCACTACACGTTTTACCCTGGCATCTTTGGCTGTGCGCAATACACGCAGTATACCTTCCCGCGCCGGAATAATCATTTCATCCTCATGTTTGTAATTAACTTTTGGAGTAGGTGAAGCCACATGCAAAACGTAGGTGCAATCACTTACCGCTTTACTCCAGTTGGCATCTGAAGCAAGATCGGCCTGCACGAAATTTAGCCGGTCACCAGCGTCAGCGCCGCCTTCGCGCAACATGGCTCTCACGGTGTCCCCACGGTCCAGAGAACGCAATGTCGCTCTTACATGGTAACCGGCATTTAATAATTGAGCAATGCAATGCACTGCAATAAACCCAGTGCCACCGGTAACCAGCACCAATTTTTCTTTACTTGAGTTCGTGTTCATCTCATATTGTTTTGATGAACCAAAATTCGGTTTAAAGAAGATAGCTTGTTTTGTTTAAAAGGCGCATTATGCTTTGTTTAAAAGGCGGGGGAGATTAGACAGGCACCATCGCTTTAGGGCTTATCATCCGAAATGGCCTCCTCTATCCGCAGACTTTCTTTATGGATGGCATTGAGCATTTCAGTGACGAATTCGGCCGACAGTCCTTCTTTCTTACCCGCCTCAATCCCTCTTTCCAGCACCTTTTGAAAGCGGGCGGCCTGTAAGGGAGCAATATGATGCCGGGCTTTATAAACACCTATCTCACGGACAACCCCTTCTCTTGCCCCTAGCACCTCGAAAAGCTTTTTATCAAGCGAGTCGATGTCCTTTCGTTTGTTTTCCAAAACAGTATCAGTGATATTTGTGGACGGGCTTTGTCCATCTGCTTTGTCCGCAATGGCTATAGCAGCCAGAGTGATAATAAAGACAAGAAATGTATTTTTCATACCGGAAGGCCCGCCATTTTAATGCCATTTTTGGTGAGCGTCAATGTCATAGTAGGGATTCCCACGTCGTTTATTACACCAATCATAATAAAATTTGTATATTGTTGTCGTATATACTATATTTGCGACAACAATATACATACACAATGAGAAAATTGGAATTTGCATCCCTGCAAGTCAGGGATCTTGAAACCTCGAAAGAATTTTACATTACCAAACTAGGGTTTGAAGAAGCAGGAATCTCCAATCCGGGAGCCTGTATTTTTAAATTTAACAAAGGCGAAGCAAGTTTTGCCATCAGAACGCCTATCGGTAACCTCGAAGGAAAAGAACTCGGTATAGGTACCTCACTTTGGTTCGCAATCGATGAGGAAATAGAGGAGCTGCAAGCCCGGTTATCAGCAAAGAATGTGCCCCTGTTAGGCCCGGTCCAGGCAACACCTTTCGGGAAAATCCTCGTTGCTAAAGACCCCGACGGATACAACATCACCTTTCTAAAGTCAAACTAAATCATTCGGATATGAACAGGGATACGAAATACTGGATCATCGTGGCATCGAAAGACCATGTCAAAACCGGAATCGCAGAGGGAATTGCCCAAACCTGCCATGGAAAGGCATCACCTTTGAAAAGGATGCGTAAGGATGATTTCATTATCTATTATTCGGGAAAGCAGACACTGGAAAAACCCCAGGCCTGCCAGGAATTTACCGCGATAGGAAAGGTTATGGATGATGAAATCTATGAGATCCGGGTGTCTGAGAACTTTTGCCCATCAAGGCGTAAGATTGAATTTTTGCCAGGTGAGGATGTTTCTATTTTGCCGTTAATTCCCCGGCTGGATTTTATCCAAAACAAGAAAAGCTGGGGCTATCCATTCCGTTTTGGTTTCTTCGAGATCAACCGGCACGATTTTGAACTGATTTCTTCACAGATGCTACAAAAAAACTATGCCCAAAAAGATTGAGTTTCATTTTAAAAAGCCAGAGGACAGTCCGGGCTATTTGCTGGGACAGCTGACCATGTTATGGCAGAGAAAACTAAAGCGTGTTTTAGATCCTCTGGACCTGACGCATACCCAGTTCATACTGCTCTGTGCACTGGCCTGGCTTTCCAGGGAGAGCGATGCCGTAACACAGATCGATATTGCAAACCAGGGGAATGCGGACAGGATGATGGTATCGAAGGTGTTAAGAACACTGGAAGATAAAAAGTTTATTACCCGTCACGAGCATCCGACGGACACGAGGGCCAAAACGATCAGGCTTACAGCTACAGGGGAAAAGATCTTACAAAAAGCTATTATCAGCGTAGAAAATGCTGACCTGGAATTTTTCACAAAATTGGGTACTGAGCTGGTGGCGTTCAATGCTAATATGGCCAATCTGATTAAAGAGAACAAAACAGAATAGTTTTCTCCAATCTCTAATGGGTCCTTCCGGTTTTCGCTGGTAAGACAGTTTCAACAGCACGAATGTAGAACGACTGTTCAACAGGTACTGCCGACTGGAACTTTCCTGTAATGCCATACTGCCAGGCCACCACAGTAACTTTTAACGGTAGCTTTGCACGTGGCGGCACGCTTGTAAAAACCAGCTTATTGTTGTCAATATATGCGGGACCTTCCTTTACATAATAACTCACCGGCAACCCCGAAGTCGCCTGTGCAGCCAGTGGCAGACCTTTTATCCCCTTTCGCTGATCCGGCAGTGATTTGAAATGTATCTGCTGCGCTTCACCGGTAGTTTGCGGTAGCGGTATCTTAATATTCAACTGCTGTACAGCGCTCTTAAACGTATCATCTCCTTTATTCTCCGCTACCAGCCAGATATCGTTGCTTCTCTTGGTATTATTAAAGCCCATACGGTAAAAATCCAATCTGAAAGTGGTGTCATTTATCTTCTTAACGGGGCCGCATATACGATTAATTTGCAGCGCCGTTGAAGCATGTTGAGCAACTTGCCTGGTTCTGGTGGAATCGCTAAAAAATGCGCTGATATGAAAAGTGCCATCGCTGAGCAGAGGGCTGTCTATGGCATATACAGCATGAGATTTACCAGGTATTAGCGGCTTGCCATCCTGCATAAACCCGATGAACTGTTGCTGTTTTCCTCTTGCCATGCGATAATACTGTTCGGTGGCATCGGCCATTTGCCGGTCAAATACCCATGAAGCAGATTGCCTGTTCCCCGTATATGCGTTGAAAGGCGCCGCAGCGGCGTTAGGCAAACTATCCCTGTGCCATCTGTCCACCAACCATCCCTCCTCCGGCTGCACCGGATGTAAACCCTTTGCACGCCAACGGAATTTCATCGCTTTGCGTATAAACAAGGAGAGATAATCGACTAAGGCATCTGATGCATCAAAATGACTGTGACCGGCATCTGCAAATAAGGAGATGACGCTACGCGGATGTGATTGTATGTAGGAGAATGCCGGGACAATCCGGTCTTCCCACCACTCATATTCCCCCATGATAAAAAGAGAAGGCACACCATTTATATCCCTGTTGCCCCAATCCGGATTGGCCTTGCCGCTACCGGTTAGCGTTGTAAGCGGCGCATCGCCATGAAGGGATATTACTGCCAGCGTTCGTGCCGGATTCCATGCCGCAAAATTCCAGGGAAAACTGGCCTGGGCAGAATGGCCGATAGGAATAACAGGAATTGTTTTTAGCTCCGTGTATCCGGAGACCTCTGCCAGCCGGTTCATCATCATCTCAAAATCTGCAGGTGCATTTTTGGTGAAATCGAACATCTGCGTGGTAATAGGGGTAACCCATATTTCTCCCACCCCAAGTTCAGCCAATGTTTTACGGAATGCAGGATGTTCCAGCACCGTTTCTTCCGTCATGTTATGCTGCCCCCAAACTACCGCCTTTAACTTTTTACAGTTCTCAGGTATCCAGAGAAATGCATGCGGAGGTGCTTTCGTCTCACCGGAAATAATATTGTCTACCAGAATACTCCACTGCCAAACCTGCGCAGCAGACCGGGATGCAATGAGAAGAAATATTACAATTGCGAAACTTACCTTCATCCTTCTTTGGGTTTTAATGCAGCCGAACACGTACCGTAGTGGTATTTGAAATATTGGAGGCCGCAGCCACACCAATCAGTACCGGCTGGTCAGCGCGCCATTCTACAGATGCCAATTGCTGCCATTTTATACCATCGTAGGATCCGGAACCTGTTATGGTATTGCCTGATCGCTTAAGCTTTAACCAGTAACTTCCTGTCAGGCGGCCGTAGGTTACCGCCGGCGGTGTTAATAGTTCCCTTGCAATAACAGATGCATTAATTCCGGGAGCCTTCCGTTGCAGGAACTGCATCATCCATGCAGGCACTTCTATTTCCTTTGTTTTACCAGGGTACAACATCAGCGCGGCAAAAGGACTGTCGGGCTCCAGCCCGGACCTGATCATCAGTCCCACCGTTGTAAACTGTGAACTCGGCTGCGGACACACCCCGACAATCATCTCCTCATTTCTTAACAGCTTCCTGTAGGTATAATTGAAAGCTTCCTGCAAGGTGTCTGTAAATACGCCCCCTGCCTCTATCCTGAGCAGATTGCCATCATACTGTGCGTAACCGGCCTTTCCTGTATTTCCGATATCACTGTTACGCCAGCCGCCGGGAAGCCCTCCGCCCGCTAGAGATACAGGGATTGATGCGGCTGATTCTTTTCCATTACTTATCCCTGCAACAGTATAATAGTATACAACTCCTTTTTTTACATGATCATCCGAGAAGAAATTTCCCGTAGAAGTTCCTATTGTTAGATACGGACCATTTTTTTTATCTGCCCGTTTGATTATGTAAGACGAAGCATCTACCAGACCAACCCAGCTCAGCGTACTTGCATCAGGCGTTGCTGTCAATACCAGCCCGGCAGGACTTTCAGTGACAATATTTTGTGCATGCCTGTTTCCCTCTCCCGGATCAATGGAATAAAATAAGGTACCATACCCGGGATGATCTGCCCCCGGATTACCGGGGCCTTCAGGCCGGAGTTTATCAGCCGCCGCTTTTGTAAACGGCGCCTCTATCCCCATCCTGTGTACATAGTGATTATACACCTGTTCAAATACAGCACGCAGATTACCCCGTGCCACCTCCGATGGACGCATATGGCTGTATTTACCGGTGCGGTCAGGCATTGGCGTATAGGGGATATCGTTATACCCCAGGTTATATTTTGCGGTGTATTCAAATCCTTTTAATAAACGGTTGTCAGCATAGGCATATAGGTTCAGTCCCTGGTGCCAGGCCATTTCGCAGCATTCGGCCAGCATGCCAATGCCGAGCTGCGTGTGGGCCTGATCCCTTCCTGTTTCCTGTACCTGGCCGGTGTCGTTAATAATATAGTGAGTAAGGCTTCCATTCCCCCGTCCGTTTACATAGTAGCGGACTGCCGTTTCAAAAATTTCACGGTCATTGCAGAAAATCCCTATCCCCATCACCGTTTTAAGCGCGGCATCGTCCCAGTTGCCATTTGCAAAAGGCGCAAACTCCGCAAGAACAGGATAAATCACCTGGCGAAAATGTTTCTCTGTACGCTTTGCGGCATCTTCCGGCCACCCCGCATTACTGTGTCTTATAATCTCTGCGGCGTTAACCATTTTAAATGGGCCCAGGCCGGCCATCAGCACGGCGTCTTTTCCGGTAACCGCCTTCAGCGTATTACTCCATGCGTCAATGATGCGGATCGCTGTTTCGGCATGGCGTTTATCACCGGTGATGGCCCACATCAGCGCATTCTGATAAGCGGCATTGGCATCACTGTCATAGTCGGACTGGCCAATGCCCGGGTTTCTGCCCACGGTCGTCAGCGGTCCCTTTATCCTGTAATCATAATGTGAAAAAGGACTTTCCCTGAAAACCAGGTAACCTTCGTATATGGGTGACCGTTGCTGTGCCACGCCGTTTCTCATGCGCTGTAAATCAGCCTGGCTATGCAGCAGGCCAGGGTGTAAAAAAGCAGGCGCCTGTGCGAAAGCGGTATCATAAAACAATAATATGCATGCCACAAATGATACGATTATTAGTATCACATTTTTCGTGCGACTCATCATCTATTCGATTTTTATTTTTCGGGGTTGTTGGCGCCTGATCTGAAAATGATGGCCTGTCCACCTTTCGCTAAAAGCTTTACCGGCAGCTTGTCGGTATTGTTGAGTGTAACGGTTCGCTTATTGATGGCTTGATTATCGCCGTCTTCATAAATAGTGGCAGTATAAGTAATGCCAGGCCGGAGAAAAGAAAGGTCCAGCATAGTTTCCCAATCCTGCGGGCCGGCTGCACAACCAAGGTACCAGGTATCTCCTTTTCTCCTCGCCACTGCTATACCCTTTCCGATATCGCCCGACAGGTAATGCGATTCATTCCAGGTAGTAGGTACATAGTTGTAGAACGCGATCTCTTCATCGTTGATATAGTCGTTGGGCTGGCCATACCAGAAAACGGCCTGCAGCGGGCTGTAGTAAACCACACTGAGCGCCAGCTGCTGGGCTTTCGAAACTTTTATATTTTTTGAAAAACTATTCTTCGAATTCGGGAAACAATAGGTAAAATCAGCAGCTCCGGCGAAAAAGCGCGTAAATGGCAGCGTAGTATTATGAAAAGCATCAGGGCTGTTTTCATCTCCTCTTATGCCTTCCTGCGTCAATAACGCCGGGTAGGTCCGGCTAAGACCAGTAGGTTTGTAATTATCGTGTATGTTCAGTACAAAACCATAATGCTGGACTTTTTTAATGGCCTGCGACAGCCAGCTGAGACCCGCCTGGCTAAGACCATCCACGAAACCGAATTTAATACCTGCTACACCCCATTGCTTATAAAGCGGGAGAATGGTATCCAGTTTGCTTTTCAGCCCTACGTAATTTACATACAGGATAACCCCAATATTTTTTTCCTTGCCATATGCTATCACCTTCGCCATATCAATCGCGGGGATTACCTGGCAGGGATCGGAAGACGAACGGAACTCCGCACCATACCAGCCTGCATCAAACATGATATATTGAAAATGATGCTTTACTGCAAAATCAATACAATCCAGTCCGCTTTGGGTATTCAGCTGTGCACGGATAAGTTTCCCAGGCCTGATCCACGATAAATCGCCTGGTGCAGGCGCATCTGCCAGCTTCAAATTCAAGGTGCGGCAATGAGCCAGCGCAATAGCAGAACCGGCTACACTCAACGTTCTCCATGGTGTTTCAATTTGTTTGCTAGACAGTACAGCGGTATCACGAGGAAACTTTACCGCCAGGGTATTTCCATCAACTCCACGGGTCAGTTCCACTTTCGTGTAATTAAGGTTCGCGGCCTCTCCAAGCTGGCAATAATTTCCATCTGCCAGGAGTGTAACCGGCAAATCCGTAGTAGTGTGGAAGGTATCCACCAAGGTCGGCGTAAAAACAGACTCCTGGTTGTATTGATAGATGAGTGGAGAAGATGGGAAAGAGAAGGTAGTCAACTCCCGGAGCTGATGCGGTACGGCGTCAGCAACAGATACGGCATAACGGAATGCCACACTGCTGTCCATCACCCTGAAATCCAGCCTTACCTGGTTACCACTATTGGTTTTCAGATACAATTTTGCCTGCCGGTAATTGCTATACAAAGTGTCCTGTTCGCCCAACGGACTCGCAAAAGATTCCCGGTGCAATGCAGGCTTAACATACCGGCTGATTTTTGCCGTGTTGAAAGACACGCCATCCACTGTAATCTCAAGTGCAGACCTGTTCGTAATTGTTTTTCCTTTAAAAAAGAGCTGATAGCTGAGCTTCCCACCTTCAGCCCGTAATTCCAACACTGTTGTTCCACCCGGGGATGCAATGGAGTATACTTTTTGTGCAGCTAGTTGCCCATACTGCAAAAGAAGTATCAGGCCCAGCATTCCGGGTGATTTCAACCAAAAGAACCTTTGACTCATTTTCAATTTTTATCAATTTAAAAAATTAATTGTGCTATTTCCTGAAAAAGGTACTCCAGCAAGGTATTCACCATACACTATTCTGTTTTCCTGAATACCAGGCTATCTACAAACTCACCTACAAACATCCGCGCCATATCTGCTGTTTTATACCATCCTGGTTTTCCCTTCATATTATCGGACATGAGTGTTCCATTAATTTTCAGGTTTTCGAATACAACGTTCCTGACCCTTCGCGCTTCGCTGTAGCCGGTAATAATAGAAAGTTCCGGGTTATCGCCGTTGTAGGTTATATTTTTGAATAGTATATTTTCTATGCCTTCGCCGGGCGCTGTGCAGTATTTCTTATTAAACGGGATCTGCAGATGCACCAACTGGCCGCACCTGATATTCTCTATGCGGATATCTTCAAAGGATACATCTCTCACAAGATTATTATCGCCCGCATTGATGGCCATGCATCCCTGGTAATCTACCTGCATTTCCCGGTGTTCCAGGATATCGATGTCGGTATAACGCACATTTTCGATCGTATCCGGATGCGGCGTATTCCCATGGAGACCAATATGAATGGGATGAGCAACATCTGCCCAGAGCGTGGAATGCTGCATGACTATATTCCGGCAGCCACCCACAAAACCCTTTCTTGTGGCGTATACGGTACTGCAATCATCTGAGTTGCGGCAAAAAACACCATCATACAATACATTATTGCTGGCAAATACATTCATGCCGTCACCCCATTTGTAAGCGCTGATGCTTTTTACATTCCTGACTATCACGCTATCTGAACTACCCACCGGGCATTGTGTGAGGATAATACCCTCCAGCAATACATTTTTTGAATGCGAAATTTTCACCCCTTCCTGCCCGGGAGAATCAATAATACCCCTGCCGCCTATTTTCACATCCCGTACACTATCCACCGCAAAATGGCCTTTTACTACAGCCCCACCGGCGAGGTACACGTATTTTCCTGACGGCACCTTCAGCACCCCGCCTTTGATTTCGTGGATACCCGGACCAAAATAAATAACATTTTTTGCTTTCGGATCCGGGACCGCTGCCTGTACAGGATTGGCAAACAAATGAAGATTATGAAATTTATCTCCGTTGATTTCAATGGAAAGATGCTTCGGCTGAAGCAGGCGGAAATAAATCGTATTGTTTACCACCTTGCGACCAATTCCGTATGAAAGCGGCCGTATTGCCACCTGTCGTATTGGTGCCCTGTTGCTGGTGATGGCAACTTCTACTTCTCCAGAAAAATCAAAGGATGCCATGGAAGCGTTTTCCACATGATGATTAACTCCGCGCACCTCATCTACCTTTACATTATACTCATATAAGTCCTGCCACTTGCCACCGGGTTGCCGCACCTTCACCATAAAATCTGCGTTATGCGCAGGATTTCCCGCCTCTGGTGCGGGGAAAGCATAAGCCACCAATTGCTGCTGCTGTGCCATACATACTGCTGAAAACAACACACAAATAATAATACCGGTTAGCTTCGTCAATATCCGATCGAAATTCATCATTGTAAAATTGAAAGCACTAATAAAATTACTTGCCGTAAAATTCAATTTCCGCTATGTTACAGTTGCCTGCCGGAGAGTAATAATAGATATAGCGATAACTATTGACAGTTGAAATTTGCGCATCCGTATACACACCATTAGGCGGTGCAGCGGCAATGGTATAAAGCACCACATAATCGGACAGTGACGGATCATTGGCTGCTCTTATCTGTCCGCCCACCATCCGGGCGGCATTGCCGCTCCTGGGTACGTAACGTACCGATTTCAGTAATGCCGCTTTCCCTTCTCCCATATCGTATCCAACGTAACCGGTTGCGGTAGGTCCATCTATGTAGGTATTCAGATTACCGTCTACAGCAGCAGGAATCATGGTGGCCGGATTATTGGACCAGGAGCCTGAATGTCCAAACAGTATACCAGTAAGCTTCTCCGCGTTTATCAGCAGGTATTGTCCAATGAGGCGCTGACCATCAACAACCAGTGTTACGGATCCGGGAAGCGCATCCGGCACCTTGAATTTTACCTGTTCCGATGCAACGCTCAGCACTTCTGCCTCCTTTGCACCAACAAACACATGAACGAGGGATTTATCTGTTCCGAAGTTATTTCCTGTGAGCGTAATTTCATCGCCTGCCTGTGCTTTATCCTTACTCATAGAAATCAGTCGGGCAGAGGCTTTGAAGGTAAATACCTGCGGTATGGAATCGCGCTTGCCAAATATCTCAACGGTGACTACACCGGTGATGCCTTTTGGAGGGACCTGCACTACAATCTTATTGCCGGTAACGCTTCTCACAGTATCTGCACGCACGTTACCAAAATATACTTTCACTGCACCAACCACTTCCCCGAAATCCTGCCCGTCTATCGTTACATTGGACAATGCATATCCCTGTTTAGGTGAGAAGTCTGTCACCACGGGAGCAGGATAATTAAATTCCCTGAATTGTGCATCCTTTTCACAGGCAGGGAGAAATATGCCGGCAACCAATATCATTCCCGGCAGGAACAGGTTTTTAAAAATATTGCTAGTCATATAAAATGCGCGCTGTTAATTGTGAATTGAATGTTTTTAATAACCCGGGTTCTGCAGCAGATTTTTATTTAAGATCATCTGCGAGGTGGGAACCGGGTACAGGTAATGTTTCTTTGCAACACTGTTATTACGCGAACTGGCGACCACCACACATTTCAACATACCGGCCGGTGTTGCCGCGGTTTCCTCTCCAAACACATAGGTGGATGGTTTATAGGCAGCCGTTGGATTGCCTGCGGCATCTTTAAACGGTGTTTCATAAGACGCATCGCCCACTACCCTGCCAAGCCGGGAAGGATTCAGTGATGCCTCCAGTATGCCCCAGCGTTTCAGATCGTCAAAGCGTTTACCTTCACGATACAATTCCACAGTACGTTCCCTCCTGATCTCTTCCTTGATATCCAGGCCGTTTGCAGTCACCAGTGCATTGGTGAGATGGGCTACGCCGGCACGGTCACGCAGTTTATTGATGGATGCGTCTAACTGTCCGTCTGACATGTTTCCATTCAATTCTACCAGCGCTTCCGCATACGTGAGGTATACTTCCGCAAGGCGGATGACAGGCCAGTTGGCCGATTCAGTACGATCAGTTCTGCGGCCGCCGAAACCGTAAACACCATATTTGTTGTTGCCATAGCCGCTGGATCCCAGGCCGCCGAAGTCCAGCGTCACGGTTGCCGGCGCTGTAGCGGAAGCATACAGGTAGTTCAGTAAACGCAGGTCACGGTTTTGAAACTCAGCGGCAGCCGTATGGTATCCCTGGAACAGGGATGACTTTGCCGGTGGCAAACCGTCTGTACAAACCGCCATATCCACAAACTTGCGGCTGGGGTACAACTGCCCTACGGTCCAGGTGATGTTGATGCCGGATTGCCGCAGCGTATAGTCGTACACGGTATAGAGGATAAATTCCTTGTTGGATTGCTTATTGTAACCGCCAGGGTTACTGCCTTCATCTTCAAGATTGAATAAATACCAGGAACTTGAATTGGCCATTTTTGAATCGCTGTTCTTGTTCCACAACTCATAACCGCCGTTGTCCATTATCTGCTGGCAAAGGCTCACGGCCTCATTGAGGTATTTGCCGGCATTGGCAGGATCGTATCCCGCAGTGCCTGCGCCAACGCTGCTGCCATCGCCATCCGGCGCCTTGCCTACATATTTTTCCCAGGTAGCTTCATATAGTTCCACCTGCGCCTTCAGCGCCATGGCGCCCCACTTACTTATTCTGCCTTTATCGGCAGTACCAATATTCTGCTCGGTGGGCAATCCTGCAATAGCCAAATCAAGGTCAGCTAATATCTGGGAAACTACCTGGTAGCGGCTGCTGCGCTTGTCATAGAGTTCAGGCGACTCAACACCCAGTACCGTTGTTACAATGGGTACCCCACCATAGAGTTTGAGCAGGTTAAAGTAAGCAAAGGCACGAAAAAAATAGGCTTCTGAAACATACTGGCCGATTTCACCGCCACCGGTATACGCAGCTGCCTTTGATAACAGGATATTACAACTTCTTATACCATTGTAATTCCAATTGGTGCTGCCAACAGCAATAGTACCAGTGCCGATGTCCGAGCCATTGCCATTTGTATTGGCGGAAAGGTCAGAGCCATTGTCCATGGAACCAAAATTCCATCCGGGTAATTGACCATAGAACCCTGTGGCGAAGTCTTTGAAATCCGACGGCTTCTTAAAATATACTGCGTCCGTAAACTGGGCATTCGGTTCCAGGTCAATAAAATTCTTCTGGCAGGCAACCATTCCCAAACAAAGGCTCCCTATGATAATATTATTAAGTATAGATTTCATGAGTTTTGTTTTTATAAGTTCCGGTATGAAAGATGAATACCTTATAATCCCAGGTTTAAACCAAAGGACCAGGTTCTTCCGAATGGATAGCCACTGTTGATGGAAGCCTCTCCCATTTCAGGATCAAATCCGTCTTTAATGGAAGTCGATTCCCATAGGTCGTTGCCGGAGAAGTATACACGGACCCTGTTCAGTTTTGCTTTTTCAGTCCATCGTTGTGGCAGCGTATAACCGAGTATGAGTGATTTCAACCGGATATAACGGTTGTTTTGCAGCATAAAATCATTATTGGCATAGTTCCAGCCTGCACGGGTTGGATTCACCGTTAAACGCGGGTACATCGCTTCCGGGTTGCTGGTGGTCCAGGTCTTACCGAGGAATATAGGATTCTGGTTAGTGTATACTGCGCCAAATGGATAAGCCATATAGCCATTACGCATCATATTCTGTTTAAGCTGTCCCTGGAAAGTGGTGAAGATATCAATACCTTTCCAGGAGGCGCCGAGGTTAAGGCCAAAGGTGAGATGAGGTGTGCCGTCGCCTGCATACACCAGTGAGCTTTTTTCATTTCCGATGTTGGTAATATTTTTCGTACCGGCTACATCTACCCTTTTCGTGTCGCCGGGGCGCAATGCAACCGCCTGATTGTTCTGAGGCATATTCGCCAGCAAAGTACTGCCTCCATAGGCGGCATAATAAGCGTCTACATCAGCCTGATCGCGGAAGTAACCGTCTGTTTTGAAAACGAACCACGACTGATACGGATAACCATTCACAATATCGTTTCTTCCGGGGCCATAACTATCTCTCCCTTCCACGCCGCTAACCACTGTATTGGTATTGCTGATATTAAATGTGGCACTGTAACTGAAGTCTTTTTTCGAGTCTTTCCACGAGAGTATAAACTCCCATCCTTTGGTTTTGAACCTGCCGCTGTTCGTTTTCGGAGCCGATCCACCCAGCACGGAGGGATAGGTTACGTCTATCAGCATGCCGATATTTTCTTTTACGAAGTAATCTACGTTGGTCGACAGCCTGTTGGACAGGAAGTTCAGGTCCACTCCGATATTCTGCTGCTTTACTTTCTCCCATGTTCTGTTATAGCTGATCAGGCCATTATTATTAAGTCCGGTCGACTGCTGCTGCGTAACGGGAGATCCCAATGCCGTTGTTCCGATATTGACGGTAGACAAATAGTCGAATGCACCCAGCCCGGATGCTTCATTACCGGTAGTGCCGTAGGTAGCACGGATCTTACCAAAACTTAGAATGGAGTTAAATCTTTCCATAAAACCTTCGTTGGTAAATACCCATCCCAGCTGCACGGTACCAAAGTTTTTGAATTTATAGCCGGGGGCAAACCTGGAATTACCATCTCTTCTTCCCACTAACTCCAACAGGTATTTTTCCGCATAGTTATAATTCAGGCGGCCAAGATAAGAATAGCGGCCATTCAGACTTTTAGACCCTGAATTGGTTTGGGTGGTGGTAGACGCCAGGCCGATGTCATACACGCCCATATCGGTAAAGCCTATACGCTGGGCCGACACCCACTGTGCATTATTCTTTTCGGCGTTGATACCGGCCATTGCTGCAATATGGTGTTTCGTGGCGAGGGTTTTATCGTAACGCAGTAATCCTGAATAGTATTGGTAGGTACCCTGCCAGGCATAGGTATAATAAGTATTATTGGTTCCTCCTGTGTTAAGACCAATACCGGTAGGTACGTTATACCAGTTGTATAACTGCACCGGTAATACGTAACGTTCCTGGTTGAACCGCTCGTTCTGAAGAGAAACCAGGCCTTCCAGCGACAAGTCTTTTGTGATCTGGTAGGTTGCCTTTACATCCACTCTGCCTGTCAGTGAATTCCTGTTGTTTCGCCCACCGGCTGCGCTCATAGCTGCCGCATTCCTGTTGGCGCCGCCATCGATACCGTTAAAGGTAGCAAACCAGTTGCCGTAGGGATTCTTTGCGGGGAAGAACGGCATATCATATGCATAGAGGGTATTATCCAATCCTACAGCAGGCTCGCTGGTTTTTGCATCGATCAGGCTGATATTGGTTTCCAGTTTCAGGTCCTTTGTCAGGTTGTAGTCGTAATTAAACCTGGCGTTGTATTGTTTCTGTCCGTCGTAGGCGGTAGCCAGATTACCCTGGTTATCTGCATAGCCGAAAGACAGGCGATAGGACGACTTTTCTGTACTGTTGGAAATACTCAGATTATGCTGATAGGAATATCTTGGCGCAAACATTTCCTTAATCCTGTTGGCATTGTATATATAGAACTCGGTACCATACAGCGGATACGCGCCTTCAACGCCCTGTTGCATTTTCTTCACGTTATCTTCGCCCCATACCCACCAGTTGGGAACGGTTTCCTCCTTGTTGGCTTCCACCCACATGGTGGCATATTCCTGCATGGAGGGTGAATAACCGGTGATACCGTTTGTAACGAAACGCATATTGCCGTTGTAGTCTACTTTGAGTTTGCCCTTGCCTCTTTTGGTCGTAACAAGTATCACCCCATTGGCTGCACGGGATCCGTATATAGCCGCAGATCCATCTTTCAGCACAGAGATACTTTCAATATCATCCGGATTGAGGTTCTGAAAAGAGTAATTGTTGAGAACAGGCACGCCATCTACTACAATCAGCGGATCACTCCCATTTACAGAGGAGGCGCCGCGGATACGCATGGAAATCCCTTCGTTGCCCGGGCGGGGAGAACTTCTTGTAACCAGCAGGCCCGGCGTTTGCCCCTGGAGTGCCAGGGCGATGTTGGTGACCGCCCGGCTTTCAAATATTTTGCCGGATACCTGTTCTACCGCACCGGTGAGGGTAGCCTTCTTTTGTTTGGCATAGCCAACGACTATCACTTCGTCGATATTTCCGGCAGGCTTGAGTTTTATATCCAGGAAACCTGCTGTGACAGGCACTTCCAGCTTTTCAAAATTCAGGTAACTAACGGTCAGTGTGGAGGAAGAGGTGGATACCGGCAGGGAGAAGAGTCCATTTTGGTCGGCGGTTGTTCCCACCTTGAGTCCTTTAACCAAAATGGTGGCGCCAATTAATGGCTCGCCCGTTTCGGCATTTACCACTTTGCCGGAAACGGTTCTCCCGGTTTTAACCTGTGCCGGCAGGGAGTTTACAATTAATAGTAATAACATTGTTCCGAGGATGGCGGCACATGTTGGTAATAGTCTGATTTTACGCATACCAGTTTTTTTTGTGGCGTTGAACGTGGATAATAAATCTTGATAAAGCTTTTGTACTGTTTTTTACTGACAAAAAATCAGGGATAAATCACGCTGGTGATTCATAAAACGTAGAATGATTGTCATAACGGGTAAATTCAATTTTGATTGATAAGTATTACTGGCCAGTATGCAAAGTAAACACCAAGCACTCCCAACTATAAGGGGGAGTATTCGCATAAAAAGGGGGGTGTAGTGTGAAATTTAGGGAGAATTTACCCCTCCCCGGGCGGATTTGCCGGGAAGGGGAAGCGGGGGTTAACATATCCGGGTGTCAGACTTTCTTTCGACCTGCCCTCTTTTTCCGTGTATCTGTCTGTTCAAGGTTGTATTTATCTTCGAATACCTTCCGGTAACGCCTTATATATTCGGAAGGATTCACGCCAAATACCTTGTTGAACTGTCCACGGAAAAATTTAACGTCATTAATGCCGACCTGGAAACCTATTTCATTGACATTCAGACTTGTATTTATCATCAGCTCAGCGGCTTTCCTGAGCCGTATAAAACGCACGAACCCTCTCAGCGACTCCCCGGAAACCTGCCGGATCTTTTTATAAACCGAAGAGTGGCTCATGCCAATTTCCCTGGCCAGTACCTTTATATTGAATTCATCATTATCGAGGTTAGCCTCCACTATTGCAATACATTTTTCGACAAACTCCTTATATTGACCTGACACTTTAAAATCATTCTTACGGAGAGTCACTTCGTTCAGAAAATAATTACGCAGGTTATCCCTCATCTGCAGTACCCCCTGCACAGCTGCCGCTAACAACTCCTTGTCAAATGGCTTGGTGATGTAATAGTCGCTGCCAACTTCCGCGCTTTCCAGCTTTCCCTCTTCAGTGGAGGAGCCCGTGAGCAGGATAACCGGGATATGATTCAGCAATGCATGCTGTTTGATTTCTTTGCAGAGCTCCAGCCCTGACATCGTCTCCATCCTGATATCGCTGACCACTACGTCCGGTAGTATGGCTATTGCCTTTTCCAGGCCTTCTTTCCCATTGCCGGCTTCCTCTATGTTAAATGCTGAGCGGAACATGCCTGAAATGTATTGGCGTATCTCGGCGTCATCATCTACTATCAACATGGTTTGTTTGGCCGTTATTATGGTACCGATCGCTTCCTCGTCAGACGGTCCGTCCAGTATTTCTTCGGGCTCTTCATCTGCCATTGTGGTCAAAAAACTGGTTCTGTCAACGGGAACACTATGGGGAGAATCTGAATGAACCTCGTTCTTACTACGGGGCAAAACAACTTTGAATACAGTGCCCTTGCCCTCTTCGCTTTCAAAATTGACATTGCCGCCGTGCAGCGCTATAAACTGTTTCACCAGGTACAGGCCAATACCGAATCCCGGTTGTTGTGTATGACCATTGCCCTCCGACCTGTAGAATTTCTCAAATACGTGATGGGCGCTGTCGGCACATATTCCATAACCAGTGTCCGCAATGGTTATTTCCACCTGGTCGCCGGCACAAACGAGTTTCATTTCAATGCTGCCACCGGCAGGAGTATATTTTAAGGCATTCGATAACAAATTGAATAACGCTATCTCCAGCTTCTCCCTGTCACCGGATATCCATAGCGCCTCGCTTTCGCAAACAAATGAATAGTGCTGACTGGCCGACTGGGCCTGCTGTTCAAAGTACTGGAATACCTCCTGGCATAATTCCGTGAAATTAAAATGGGCTGGCTTCAACCGGTCTATATCACTGTCTGCCTTCCTGAACAACAGCAATTGATCCAGCAACCGTAACAGCCGGCGGGCACTCCGGTATATGGTAGTCAGCTCGCGATGGTGCTTTCCGCCGGGCTCCTGCTCTGTCATCAGGTCCTTCACAGGATTAATAATGAGCGTGAGCGGTGTGCGGAACTCATGTGATACGTTGGTAAAAAAGGCGATCTTCTTTTCATTGAGTTCCCTTTCTTTCTCCGTATTCAAATTTGCCATGGCAACCTGGTACCTGAGCCTGCGTTGTTTTGTTTTATAGGTAATATAAATGGCCGTCACTGCCAGTACCATGAACAGGTATAGCAAATATGCCCACCAGGTGTCATACCAGGGAGGCAATACTATTATCTCCAGGCTTATTTCGTTACTGATCCATTGACCTTCTGCGCTGGTGCTTTTTACCCGGAATGTGTAATGACCCGCCGCAAGATGTGTATAGGTGGCAGTTCTTGTATTCCCGGCCTGGACCCAGTTTTTATCCCAGCCATCCATATAGTAGGCGTAGGAGATCTTATCGGAAGTAGAATAATCCAGCGCGGTGAAGTCGAAAGAAAAGACAGCATCCCTGTATGGCACCCGGACTTTCTGTATGTCATCACCCAGCCGTTTGGCAATGTAGCCTGGTCGCTGCCCTACAGGCATATTGTTAATATGGATATCGGTGAAAAGCATTCTGGGCTTTTCGCCCGATGCTATAATATTTGATGGCCGGAAGATGTTCAGCCCTTTAATTCCTCCAAACATCAATTCGCCCGAGTTAAGCCGTAGCGCTGCATTGTAATTAAACTGGTTACTGGAAAGGCCATCGCCCTGGTAGAAATTGGTAAAATTTTTCCGGGTGGCATTGAACCTGGAGAGGCCATAAAAAGTACTTAGCCACAGGTCTCCGGCTTCGTCTTCCAGGATATTGAGTACTGCATTGTTGCAAAGCCCTTCGGCTGTAGTATAGCGTTCCAGTATTTTACCGTGCGTACGATCAAATAAAATCAGGCCTCCTCCTTCGGTACCGATCCAGAAACGCCCTTTACTGTCTTCATGAATGGCTCTTACCGGGTTGCCCAGCGTATAGGAGGTATGCATTTTGTTTTGAGGGTCAATCTTTATCAGGCTGCGAAGATTCCCCGCCCACAGTTGCCCGGACCGGTCCTCGTTCATCGTAAACAGATCCCTGATCCTGTCGTCAAAGAGTCTGAAAGAATCCTGCTGCCTGTCATATTTATACAATGCGCCCTTATATAATGAACCTCTGCCAAAGGTTCCAGCCCATAGCGTATTCTTGTTGTCTTTATACAGGTAAACGGTTTTACTCTCTTTTTGGGTGTTATTATAAAACAGGCGGTAATGCCGGAAGCTATTTGTTTTTTTGTCAAACCGGTTGATGCCTCCCCAGAAAGTAGAAACCCAGATATGCTGCTCATTGTCGCATCGCACATTTGTTACAAAATTATCGCTGAGAGATGCAGGTACACCTGCCTGATGAACGAAGTTAGTGAACAATCCTGCTTTTCGCTGCCACCTGCTTAGCCCACCACCATCTGTACCTACCCAGATGGTTCCGTCGCCCTCTTCGCAGAAGGTGAAAATGAAATTGCTGACAAGACTGTTCCTGTTTAATGGGTCGTGGAGAAAAGACTGAAACCTGTCTTTTTTAGGATCTATGATGTTAACGCCCCCCCTTAGTGTTCCGATCCACTTTCTACCGTCCGCATCTTCATAAATTGCGCTTACTGAGCCACTTGCAAGCGTATAGTTGCTATTGCCCGAGGGGATGCTCTCCGCTACCGTTCCGTCTTTTGTATGAATGATATTTATGCCTCCTCCATTAGTGGCAATCCACAGCTTGCCGCATTTGTCGAGGAACAGGCCGGATACTTTGTTGTAAGAGAGTTTTCCGTTTTCTTCCGTATAGCTCTCCTGGTATTGGTTAGCGGGAATGGAGTATTTCTGCAGTCCATTTTGTGTACCTATCCAAAGCAGGTCCCTGTCGGCTTTTATACAGTCGCCCGTCGGATTAGTTCCGTTAATCAAACTAACCCGGGCAGCGCTTTTATCCATGCGACACAATCCTTTCCCCTGCACAAACAGCCATACATCGCCATTAGCGGCCACCTCAATGGCTCCTGCATCATATGAAACGAGGCGCACCCCATCAGCATCCAATGGTAACGGTATAGCAGTATAGGTTCCGGCGGGGCAAAACAGCAGGCCGAGTCCCTCTGTCCCAATCAACATATTTCCTTTCGCATCTTTTTTAATATCGCGCACAACTGCCGTGATCGGCTCATATCTTGTTGTACCGGTTACCTGGTAACGTACACTGCTGAATTTCCCGGTTACCTGATCGTATATGTTAAGTCCCTGACGCGTGCCTATCCACAGTTTATACTGCAAATCCTCGTTAATCGTGAATACCCAGTTATTTACCAGTGAACTGCTGTCGTTGAACCTGTTGCGGAATACCTTAAATACGTTACCATCGTACCTGTTCAGCCCATCATAGGTGCCAAACCACATAAATCCTTTGTGATCCTGGAACACACAGCGCACAGCGTTATTCGATAAACCCTGTTCTATGCCCAGGTATGATATAACATGGTAACGATTATCCCGGGCCTGGGAACCCGGTGTGTGGAATGTTGCCGCAATAAGCAGCAAACAGTGCATTACAAATTTTCTCATCCCGTGAAATTGAAAATAGTACACAAGAATTACTGACAATTCCTTCTATCTTCCTATTATGATCTGGTTGACTGGCTGAACTACGAATTTACCCCATGTCCTACATGATTAAGGTCTATTCTCATCATTCAGAGTGCATAATAGTAATTATTGTCAAAATGACAATTTTTTATTTTGAGGTGATATTGGGGCGATGACCGTCTGCCGGGAGGGGATGTTGGAACCGGGGCATTGTTTCTTTCTGTGCGCTAAGATATAGTCCAATTAATCATGTCGGTTATGTGCCAGGCGGTCCTCACCCGGCATTCAATAGTTAGCATAAAAACAATTCCACGTTAAAGCATAAACCTTATTTGGCGGCGGCAACTCTTCTATTAAGATCAGGCCAATATTTCACATACCCGACATCTGTGGAATCTCCTATCTGCAATTTTGGATCCTTTGAACCATTCTTATACGCCTCCCCATTGACATAAAAAAGATAAGAATAAGATCCATCATGACTAACAGGGCTATTACCCATATAATTTTTTGTCATCGATAATTATGGCCCTGGTCCTCTGTGCATCATGTTTCAATAAATAGCTGGTTAGTTGTCTTTTACCAACCTTACAGAAGATAAAACTAAACATGATTAAAAAGCAATAATTGTTGCTATACACTTTAACTTATTCATTGCATTTATCACTTTTATCCTCTAATTTGCCCTTGCTCCCTCATTCTCATGATAAAGAGCATTCAGCATATGGAAGGTCTATGTCTTTGTAATATACTTTCTAAATACAAGTCTAAAAAGAACCCATCCTGCCAAAATAAAAACAACAATTCGAACAGGTATCACGAGGGCACGTTGGGCTGGATCGGAGTATAAGATGCTCCAACCTATGAAGTTAACTGGTAGAGTGAGTAACACTCCCCACATAGCCCACTCACCATAAAATAAATTATAGTGTCAACAATAATTGCTCTGTCATACTTTGCAATAGTATTTGACTTTGTAAAAGGAAAAATGGTTAGCGTCATCGGTATACTCTTGGCTTTCATTACCCGACAAGAACCGCCAGCCGCTGTCCGCATTTTCGGTAGGTTCTTCTCTATACATGTAACCGAGGGAGCCGCCATCTACTGTAATCATATCAGAAGCTATACAACCCATATTTGAGTCAATAACCTTAATGATATCTTCGGCGGATATTTTGAACTTTTTCCCTTTCATAAATTCAACATCTATTTCGCTGATGGGTTATCAAATCAACCTGTCAACCTGAATGATGGGATGATAAACAGGCTTACTGAAAATCCCACAACTCCTTGCCGAATCCCTCATCCAAATAGGGGAAAACAGTTTCCTTGTAGTTGGCATTCCGCTGTACATTATTCAAAATGGTATTTACCAATATTATGATATCATATGTTTTACTATTGGACAGAAAATTTTATTCTATACTCCTTTGGTGTCATGCCAGTAGTCTCTTTAAAGAAGAATGAGAAGTAAGAGATATTGGTATAACCCAAACTGTAGCCAATTTCCTTTATTGACAGTTCGGAGCTATGAAGGAGTTTTTTGGCTTCCAGGACTACCCGTTCCCGAATCATCTCCAGGGGTGACTTCCCAAATTGCTTGCGACAAATAATTCCCAGGTAGTTAGGTGTTATGCTCAGTTGCTGAGCATAAAAAGCGACAACTTTTTGAGATTTATAATGCTTATCTATTAAGGCATGGAACTTATTTGAAAGGCTTGCGCCTTGTGATATTTCGGTATATCCGTGTACATGTTCTTTCCATAAGTGTACAATTAGAGCAATAAGCCTGGCCCTGGCATTAATTAACTCAGGGAAAACAATATTTGAGCCAATTTCTTTTTTGATCGCATTGAACTCAGAGCTAAATCTCTCATATCCTTCTTCATCAAGGCTTAGGGCAATATTTTTATTTAAAGATGAGAATGTGTGCCTTATTGGAATTGTAAATGTTTCCATTAAGGCGCTTTTTATTAAAAGTCTTCTACCGAAGGACTCAGGCGAAATTTTCCAATCAAACGTTTTATCAGGAAGATGGATGAAAATCTGCTTTGATCGGAGTTCAAACATGGTATTGCCTGTCCTGCATTCACCAGCGCCATTGTCAAGCAGAACAATCGTAAAAGATCTATCCGGAAAGTAATTTAGTTGTGCTGAACTTGAAAATTCCTGATATAGCACGTTGGACTCATTTTTAACTATTCCGGCCCGATTAGAATTCAACTCAATTGAATGGTTATTATTTTCTTCAGTCATCTGATTTTAATATAAATTCCGAAAATACCATGAAATTAATAATTTGCATAGTACCATAAATAAAATAATAATAAAAAACCGGTGCATTTCAAGACAAAAATATAAAAATAACAGTTGGGCTCAAAATTCGTCCAGGCATACAAAAAATATCAAAATAAAATGGAATTTGTGTCGAATATTGTGATATTAATGTCTATCATTATCACTTCCTGAGACTTCAATTTATATTCTATTTATATTCTATCCTACCCCGATTTTAGCATGAGGTATTTTTTTTAATTTTATGATGTTGATTCATTTTCAATAAAATCATAGCCTCAAATTATTTATATGAGGATCAGAATGCCTGAAATAATGCTCAGGGAATTGGCACGACTAATACGGTGGGTTTCAGTGGCTGGTCAGCTAAAGGAGTCTGCTCATTGAAAAGGATTGTGTTTGTATTGATACTGTTGAAGATCAAAGCGGTAATTCCCAATCCTCTGTTTAACTGTCTGTAAAAACTTGTATTTATGAAAGAAGACCATCATGCAGGAGATCAGCATCCTGGAGGAACAGAATGGGTTCTGAAGGCTATACCGGATGCTGAAAACCCATATCGGCTGCTGAATCTTAAACTAACTCCGGTGAAAAGCTGGGCTGCGGGCGTTCCTGCAGTGATGGCGGCGATGAAGGATCTCATGGAGGAGAAGGCTTTTTTAAGAGGAAACATTGCCTTGCTGAAAATGAATCAGTTTAAGGGCTTTGACTGCCCCAGTTGCGCATGGCCTGACCCTGATGATGAGCGGTCTCCGATAGCTGAGTATTGTGAGAACGGCGCAAAAGCCTTGGCAGAAGAAGCAACTACTAAAAAACTTACTACGGAATTCTTCAAGGATAATTCCGTGGTTGATCTGGCAAAATTAGATGATTACAGGATTGGCAAATTGGGACGGTTAACGGAACCGATGTACCTGCCCAAGGGAGGAACGCATTATCAACCGATATGCTGGGATGACGCATTCAAAAAGATTGCTGAGCATCTTAATGCGTTGGAAGCTCCTGATGAAGCGGCATTTTATACCTCAGGGAGAACAAGTAATGAAGCTTCCTTTGTATACCAACTTTTCGCAAAAGAGTTTGGAACCAACAATATGCCTGACTGTTCCAATATGTGCCATGAAACATCTGGTTCGGCGCTACGTCCCACCATTGGTATTGGCAAGGGAACGGTGAAGTTGGAGGATTTTTATGATACTGATGTAATAATTGTTATAGGACAAAATCCCGGAACCAATGCGCCAAGAATGATGAGTGCTCTGGCAAAGGGAAAGAAGAACGGGGCCAGGATTATAGCGGTCAATCCTTTACCTGAAGCTGGATTAATGGGCTTTCGTAATCCACAGGAAGTATCAGGTGTTTTGGGGAATGGAGAAAAACTGGCAGACCTGTATCTACCGGTGAGAATAAATGGTGATATGGCATTCTTAAAGGCTATAGAGCTGTTATTGCTGGAATTTGAAAAGCAATCTCCGGGAGAAGTATTGGATCACCGGTTTATCAGGGAAAAGACTGTAAACTATGATTTATTCATTGAGCAGTTTGCGAATTATAACCTCGATGACCTTGCTGCTGAGGCCGGACTCGAACCTGCTGCGATATATGAGGCTGCACAAATGCTCGCCTTTAAAAAGCGCATAATTGTTTGCTGGGGCATGGGACTTACCCAGCAGCCTAACGGAGTGGACATGATCAGGGAGATGCTGAATATTTTACTGCTAAAAGGAAGTATAGGTATACAAGGCGGAGGTGTTTGTCCTGTGCGGGGGCATAGCAATGTACAAGGAAACAGAACAATGTTAATTGATGAAAAGCCAACTGACGAGCAGCTGGACCGACTTGAAAACTTCTTTGGGTTTAAAGTGCCGCGTAGTCACGGATATGATGTAGTGCGGGTCATTAAAGCCATGCACGATGAAAAGGTAAAAGTTCTGTTTTGTATGGGCGGAAACTTTCTATCTGCAACGCCGGACACGACTTATACTGCAAATGCGTTGAGAAAACTTAATTTGTTGGTATGTGTTTCCACAAAATTAAACCGTGGCCATTTGATTCATGGGAAGGAAGCTATCATTTTACCGACATATGGGCGCAGTGATAAAGACATTGTTAATGGTGAGCTTCAATTTGTTTCTACCGAGAATTCAATGGGAGTAGTACAGCATTCTAAAGGTGTATTGGATCCTGTATCCCGGAACCTCATCAATGAAACCCAGATTGTGTGCCGAATGGCAATGGCTACATTAGGAAGCAGGGCAGTGGTAAATTGGCAGCGGTATCACGATAGTTATGACGCGGTTAGAGACGATATTGAGCAATGCATTCCTGGATTTAAAGATTATAACGTGCGGGTGCGGGAAAAAGGAGGGTTCTATCTGCCCAATGCCGCTCGCGATGAGCAGCGTTTTGCAAAGCAATACGGATATCGGGCACCCTTTACACTAACTGTAGTTCCGGAAAACCGGCTTGCCGATGACGAATATATGATGGCAACAACCCGCACCCATGATCAGTTTAATACAACTATTTACGGTTTGGATGACAGGTATCGGGGTATACATAATGAACGGCGTGTGGTATTTATGAATCAAAAGGATATTGATAAAGCAGGATTCAAGGCAGGAGACAAGGTAGATTTATTTAACTATGATGACGACATTGAACGTATCGCTCCTTTATTTATTATAGTATCGTATCCTATACCGGAAAAAAATACTGTTACATATTTTCCTGAAACCAATGTGTTGGTATCGGTAAACAATGTGGTAAAAGAGAGTAATATGCCAGCGTCAAAATATGTAAAAATAAAAATTAGAGGACATGATCCGGAAGTATATAAAAAAATAGATGAAATGCTTCATAAAGGGCAGCTTCAACGCTAACCTGTATTAAGTGGTGATAATGCTGATATTTAAGCGGTATTGTATCTGAATTTATTTATATAACTTGTGTGATAGGAGATTTTAGATTTCGGTATCCAGTTTTTTGCTTTGCCTCTAAGTATTTTACTTACGCTACATTTGTAATACAAGCCTTTCCCAGAATTAATCAGCACAATAGAATTATGATTATCAGAAAGAAGGAACACTGGTTCAGGATGCTTTTTGTGTGGCATGGATCTGTGCTTCCCAAAGTACTGCCACGGCTGGTAGCGCTATTTATACTTTCATTTGTGATAGTATATCTTCATGGTCACATCCTGTCCTATAAAGTTCCGTTAAACCCGGCGCCGCTTACTTTGTTTGGCTTTGTGCTGGCCTTATTCCTGGGATTTCGCAATAGCGCAAGCTACGAACGTTTCTGGGAGGGCCGGAAGCTATGGGGAAGCATGCTCAACGTGACACGTTCTTTAACACGACAGGCTTTAACACTTGTTAATCCTCAATTGAAGGATGAGGAAGTTCTTGAATTCGTACAAATGCTTAGTGCTTGTACTTATGCTCTTAAACATCAGTTAAGAGGAACAGATCCACGACAGGACCTTGAATGTCGCTTGAAGGAACGATTATTTAAAATAGTGGAACCGGAGCATTACAAACCTACCGTTATAATGAGGTTTTTAGGTGAATGGGTACAGAAAGTAAAGCTTGACAATAAAATAGATTCTATTCAGCAGGCCCGTTTCGACGAAAATCTTGATAAAATAGCTGAGATAATTGGCGGTTGCGAGAGAATTGTTTCTACTCCCATCCCATACAGTTATCGGGTATTACTACATCGGACCGTTTATATCTACTGTTTTTTGTTACCATTCGGACTGGTGGACAGTCTCAGCTGGTTAACGCCTTTTATAGTCGCGTTTATTGCATACACATTTGTTGCCTTTGAAGCCATAGCAGATGAGATAGAAGAGCCTTTTGGGGTGGATACTAACGATCTTGCGCTTACCAGTATGTGCGAAATGATTGAGGTTACATTATTGGAACTGATAGGCAAAGATGTGGATACAAACCGACAGGGCAATGACGGTTTCGTTGATTGAACTTTTGGTAAAATTGCACAGAGGGAATGACAGGTAGCTGACCGGATAGCGTAATTTTTTGAAATAGGGTTATTTCAGGGAACTGTTATTTTTTGCATCAAAGCTTACCGTCCAGTTGATCCCAAACTGGTCTGTCACCATTCCAAATAAATCACCCCAAAAAGCAATCGCCAGGGGGACCGCAATTTGACCGTATTGAGCGAGCCCTGAAAATATTTTTTGTGCTTCGGCTTTGTTCTCCGCCGAAACAGACACACAGAAGTTATTACCTTGTATGAGGGAGGCGGCACCTTGTTCGTCTGCATCGCAGCCCATCAATACGGACATCCCTATTGGCAGGGAAATATGCATAATAAGAGCTTTATTTGCCTGGGTAACCTGGTATCCCTGATTGGCAGGCAATTCACTGTACCGGACAATATGGCCAAAGTCTCCACCAAATATTAACTTGTAATAGTTGAATGCTTCTTCACAAGTGCCGTTGAAAGTAATGTAAGTATTTGTTGTTGCCATGTTTTATTTTTTATGATTGGTTTTTTTTTGCACAGAATGTCTTTCTGCCTTCATTTGTGACTGTGCGCTTATAGCATTTTCGATGTTCTTTATTTTTTGCTGAAGATGCTCTATGCGGTTAATCAGATGATGTATGGCATCTAATCCTGCGATATTAATATCCAGTTCGTAATGCAATCGCCTGAATTTTTCGAAGCGGGGCAGCTGCTCAAATGCCAGGTATGATTCTTTCCCCGAACGGATAAGCTCAATCAATCCATACTCATCCAGCTGCTGGACAAATGATGTTTCTACTTCATAATAGATACAACATTGTTCTACTGAAATTTTTTTTGATGACTTCATACGTATTTTCCATTTACCGCTCTTTGGAGAGCTGTTGAAATAATTCTTTTTCCTTTGCTGTTAAGTTTGTCGGCAACTTTACCTCGTATGTTACATAGAGATCTCCATAAGTATCTTCCTTTTTATAAACAGGAAAACCCTTTCCTTTTAACCTTATTTTTGCTCCGTTTTGCGTTTCTGGCAAAACCTTAAGTTTTACAGCCCCTGACAGGGTGCTAATGGTTTCTTCGCCACCCAGCATGGCTTTATAAAGGTTAAGAGGGACAGTTGTGAACAGATCATTCTGTTTTCGGATAAAGTTTGTATCGTTTGTTATATTAAAAGTGATATAGAGATCACCGTTCGGTCCTCCGTTGACGCCGGGTGAACCATAGCCGGAGATTTTTATTTCCTGGCCGTTTTCAACGCCTGCAGGAACCGTGATGCGGATGTTTTTCCCGTTTACAGTGAATGATTGCTTATGGTTATGATAAACTTCAGATAATTTGAGTTGTAATGAGGCTCTTATGTCCTGACCTCTGAATTTGGATTGCCTGCCACCTGCTGCATTGTAATGGCCAAACATCGATTCAAAGAAGTCCGAAAAGTGGCCTTCATCAGCTTCGTTGCGGGAATAGTAGTCGCCACCGCCAAATGGATTCGCGTTGGCATAACTAGATTTATTTTGTTGTTGCCTGCGTGTTTCTTCAAACTGGTCAGCGTGTTTCCAGTCTTTGCCATATTGATCATATTTTTTTCTTTTTTCGGGATCACTCAATACTTCATTGGCTTCATTGATCTGCTGAAATAATTTCACCGCGTCGGGGTTTCCTGGGTTTAGGTCCGGATGGTGTGCGCGAGCCAGTTTCCGATAGGCCTTTTTTATTTCCTCCGTGGTAGCATTTTTGTTAACGCCTAGAATTTTATAATAATCTATATAATCCATTTCATTTTTTGATTAATAATGGTAATCCGTCTGTAAAGCCGCAGCTACTTTGCTTTGTATGCGTTAAGTAAATCGACTGAAGGTGCAAAGAAAAGAGTTCCGGTTTGAGCGATGCTGAAATCAAGGATACGATCATAGTTGCCGGGGGGATTTCCGATGTACATACATTTCAGCATTTCATTAGTGGTGCTGAACGTATTGGCATATGAGATAAAATAGGTGCCGAATTCATTTTTTGCTGCATTTCTAAAAGGCATATTATCCCGTACGATCTTCAAATCATTACCTTGTGCGTCAGTGATGCCAGCCAAGGCACTGTGGGAGTTGCCCGGTTTTATGTTTTCCGGCATTTCAATATCGCTGATCTTATAGCGTCCAAAAACTTTTTCCTGTTGCTCATCCGACAGACTGTTCCATGCCTCCATATTGTGCACGTATTTTTGTACAAACAGATAGCTGCCACCTTCATATTGGAGATCCTCTTTACCCACCATACCAAAACGTGCCCTTTGTTTTCCAATAGGATTTTCCGTACCATCTACAAAACCCAATATTGACCGGCCATCCCAATATCTGAAGCCGTGCACTTCCTCCACGCGGTCTGCGACAGTGTTTAACACCGCAGCAATGGCTACCGACATATCGATACATGCGGAAATATTAGCCGCCCGAAAATGGAAATGGATATCTCCCGGGGTGGATACTGCGGTGTATTTCTCACCAACTATAGGCCGGAAATTTGTTAACTCCTTTGGTACCGGCGTAGGTAAGTTCAGCTTTATCCATGCCTCATAGCCAATTCCCATGACACAGCTGACCCTATCCTCCGGCATTCGGACAGCAAAGGAATGGTTTAGGTTGGCAACCACTGCACAAACCTGTTCGAACGCAGGTTGAATATCAGCGTCTTTTTTAAATACCCAAACACAAAAGATGGTATTTGTATTTGGATAATCCGTTACATTCTGGGATTCAAAATGCTTTTCATAATTATCAGAAGAATTCATATTGTATCTATGTCTTTTGTCTTTGTTAAGGCCTATTGATTGTGGAAAAATGTATTTTTTAGGTTCAACCCCATTCTGACAAAAGTAAATCTTAGTTAGGTCAGAAATGATTAGCGTAGAATTGTTTTCGATATTGTTTTCACAATATTGGATACTAATAGTGTTGTGCATATTATCCTATACATGACGATAAATATTAGTTTTACGATAGAAATTATCCTTGAGTAGTTAGCTCCCTTGAGATGATAAATAAACTTGAGATGGTAAATAAAGTAAATAGTATGACATTCATTGTTGTTACCCGGATTAAATAGTTGATGAGTAATTACCTCATTACTTCCGTGATCAATGAGTGGTCAAATTGATGCAGGCATATTTTAAATTGGTTACCTCAGGTAATGTATCCTTAAGCTTTATTCTTTAAATACTTTAATTTCTATTTATGGGCAAAATAATCGGAATAGATTTAGGTACTACTAACAGCTGTGTGGCGGTAATGGAAGGCAATGAACCCATCGTGATAGCTAATGACGAGGGAAAAAGAACTACCCCTTCAGTAGTGGCTTTCAGTAAAAACGGAGAACGTAAGGTAGGTGATCCGGCAAAACGGCAGGCCATTACTAATCCTCACAATACAATAATGTCTGTAAAGCGATTTATGGGTAGGAAGTTTGACGAGGTTCAAAGCGAATTATCTCATGTTAGCTACAAAGTAGTCAGAGGTGATAATGATACCATCCGTATAGATATAGAAGGCCGCCTATATACTCCTCAGGAAATTTCCGCAATCATTTTGCAGAAGATGAAAAAAATTGCGGAGGATTATTTGGGACAGGCGGTCACAGAAGCTGTAATAACAGTGCCGGCTTACTTTAATGATGCTCAAAGACAAGCTACAAAAGAAGCGGGTGAAATAGCCGGGTTGAAAGTAAGCCGTATTGTAAATGAGCCTACCGCTGCAGCTCTGGCGTATGGACTAGGGAAACAAGACAGAAATCATAAAATCGCGGTATTCGATCTTGGGGGAGGAACATTCGATATTTCTATTCTGGAACTTGGTGATGGCGTGTTTGAGGTAAAATCTACTAACGGTGATACTCACCTTGGCGGTGACGACTTTGACAAGATTATCATGGACTGGCTGGCAGAGGTGTTTAAGAGCAATGAGGGCATTGATCTTCGTAAAGACCACATGGCACTGCAAAGGTTAAAAGAGGCTGCTGAAAAGGCAAAAATTGAACTTTCTTCAGCTACAGAAACCGAGATAAACCTTCCTTATATTACCGCTGTGGATGGAGCGCCTAAGCACCTGGTAGTAAAACTTACACGGGCCAAATTTGAGCAATTAGCAGATTCTTTGTTTGAGAGATGTCTCAAGCCCTGCCAGGCAGCGCTGAAAGATGCCGGGCTGGCAGCTAAGGATATTGATGAGATCATACTGGTAGGTGGAAGCACCCGTATTCCGAAAGTACAGGACATAGTAGAGAAGTTTTTCGGTAGGAAGCCTAATAAAGGGGTGAACCCGGATGAAGTAGTAGCAATTGGAGCTGCCATACAGGGCGCCATCCTAACCGGGGAAGTAAAAGACGTTGTACTCCTGGATGTAACACCATTATCGCTCGGTTTGGAAACGATGGGAGGCGTAATGACTACACTAATACCTGCCAATACAACCATTCCTGCAAAGAAATCAGAAGTGTTTTCTACTGCTAGCGATAATCAGCCCGGAGTGCAGATACAGGTATTGCAGGGAGACAGATCGATGGCCAAGGACAATAAAAGCCTGGGGATTTTCAATTTGGATGGCATTCCACCTGCACCCAGAGGCGTTCCCCAGATTGAAGTAATATTTGATATTGATGCGAATGGTATTTTGAATGTCAGCGCCATAGACAAAGGCACAGGGAAACAGCAGACCATCCGTATTGAGGCTGGAAGTGGGTTGAGTAAAGAGGAGGTGGAGAAGATGAGGGCGGATGCAAAAGCGAATGAGGCGGTAGATAAAGCTGCCAGGAAAAAAGCAGAAAAGATGAATCAAGCCGACAGCCTGATATTTCAGACTGAAAAACAGTTAAAGGAATTTGGAGATAAGATATCTGCCGATAAGAAGACGACGATCGGGGACGCATTATCCGCTTTGAAATATGCACATGAACATCAGGATGATATTGCTATTGATAAAGCCTTAACCGACCTCAATGCAGCATGGGCTGCGGCGGGTGAAGATATGTACAGGCAAAATGATGGTTCAGCGGGCGGTGATACGACTGCAAATGCACAGGCTCAACCTGATCAGTCCAATAGCAGCGGCGGCGGGGATGTTACTGATGTGCCTTTTGAAGAAGTGAAATAGCATTGGCTGTTTTATGTTTATGAATTGATAGAAGCTCTCCGTGATACCTTTTTCTTTGGTAATGATTGTTATTACTTAGTATCCTTAAAAGTGATGAGAAAAGCAACGATGAGAGTAAATCGCCTCATGTTTAGATCGGTATAGGGTTAACAAATTTCTTCACTGCACAAAACGGTACGTTCGATTTTAAAAATCGAAATCCTCAGTTTGTCGAAATTGTTTTATTGGCTATACCGGAAGGCGATTGCTTTTCCGTCCGGCAAAGATTATGATGAATAACGGCAATCGTATTTTTTTTTATAATGCCCTAGATAATCGAATTACTCAAAATTATCTTAGCCCTTTTAAAAATCTCTCTCAGAATAAATAGTAGGTGCCCAATTACACCCGCCGATCAAAAATTTATTTCAAATTTATTCGCAATTAATCAACTGCCAACCGTTATGATAGAATTACCTTTCTACTGTATGGAGATTATATGGAGATGTGTCTTTTAATTCCACTTTTGTTCCCGTAGTTTTACATTAGAAAGTTCTTTTAAAAAATAAGCCACCATAGGATGTTTGCAAATTGTTTGCAAATTTGTTGGAAATAAGAAAGGCCCGCTTGCGCGAGCCTTTCTAAGTATTTGGTAATCAATGTGCCCAGAACAGGAATCGAACCTGCACTCCCTTTCGAAAACAAGATTTTGAGTCTAGCGCGTCTACCAATTCCGCCATCTGGGCAATCTTACTAATGAACTTCGCCGCGTCAATTGCGGGATGCAAATATAGAAACTCTTATTTAATCTGCAAATAATTTTTACATTTTTGTATATAAAAATTTCGCACCCCGCATAAACAGGGCGTTTCAGGAGTTCACAAATGACTAAAATACCCTAAATTCAAAGATGGAAAACAAGATACACATCGGACTTATCAGGGAAGAAAAACACCCGCATGATAACAGGGTAGCCTTTACACCCAAACAATGCCAATGGATCATGCAACATTTTCCACGGGTTCAAATCTACGTACAACCATCCCCGTTACGATGCTTCAAAGACGATGAATACGAAAAAGCAGGCGTCCCGCTGGAGGAAGACCTCTCCCACTGCACCACCCTGCTGGGCATCAAAGAGGTTCCCACCGATAAATTGATCGCAGGAAAAACATACCTCTTCTTCAGCCACACCAAAAAGAAACAGCCGCATAATCAACACATGCTGCAAACCATCCTGGAAAAAAATATCACACTGATAGATTATGAATGCCTCGTACACCCCGACGGACAACGAATCCTGGGCTTCGGCTTCTTTGCAGGTATCGTAGGCGCGCATAACGGCCTGATGGCATACGGGGAAAAAACACAGTCCTTTCATTTTAAAAGAGTGCACACGTGCCACGACTTCCAGGAACTCATCAATCATTACTTCGGCATCAAACTGCCTCCGCTGAAAATAGTAATCACCGGCTCGGGACGGGTAGCCGCCGGCGCACTGGAAATCATGGGCCTGCTAGGTATCAAATATCTTCCGCCGGAAGAATACCTGATCAATACTTATTCCTACCCGGTATATACTCAACTGAAAGCAGGCGAACTCTATCTGCGGAAAGATGATAAAACATACAGCCGGGCCGACTTCCACGCACATCCGGAAGCATACGAATGCCGCTTCCTTCCCTATGTGACCGTAAGTGATATACTCATGAACGGGATCTACTGGGACCAGAAAATCCCGCCGCTCTTCCAGGCAGATGATCTGAAAAAAGAAAACTTCCGCATACAGGTCATCGCCGATATCACAGACGATACCAACGGCTCCATTCCCTGCAACCTCGGCGACAGTACCATCGAAAGCCCCGTGTACGGCGTTACAAAAGATAAGATGGAACAAACAGAACCTTATCTCCCCGGAACGGTAGACATGATGTGCGTAAGCAATCTCCCCAACGAACTGCCGCGGGACGCCTCACAGTATTTCGGGGACCAGCTGATGAAATATGTTTTTGATGAGCTACTGCAAACAAACAGCGAGATGATCAGTAATGCAACGATCGTCGCTAATGGCAAACTAACCGCTAGGTATGCTTACCTCGAAGACTATGCAAAAGGAGCGCTATAGCAACAGGTTAACAGCGCCTTTCAGCTGTTTTTCTATCCCATCAATGTTCTTATAACGGATGAAATATACATAGGCTCCCACCGGTTGCAACTGCCCTTTATATGTACCATCCCATCCCTGCAACAGGTTAGTCGTGGAAAATATTTCCACGCCCCAACGGTCAAATACTCTAAACTCCAGCAATACCTGTCCGTTCGGCTGACGAAGCCTGAACACATCATTCAGCCCATCACCATTCGGCGTAAATGCATTAGGGACATACAAGTCAGAAGCACATTCCTTCACCAACGTTTGCAGGTTAACCACACCGCATTCATTGGAAACAGCCACCCGGTAAATACCCGGGTAACGGATGGCGTAAACATTCCCGGAAAATCCGCTCTGCCATTCATATTTGTCGTATCCCGGAACCAACGTTATAACGGTTGGCCGGCCGGAAAACAAGCACACTTCAGGGACAAGCATTACCTGCGGCTTCTCTTTTAATGCCAGGTACACAATAACCGTACTATCGCAGCCACTGGTAGTAAACAATGCGCTCACATAACGCCCGGTACTGCTCACACTTCTGCCGTCAGGCAGCGTATAAAATTGTCCATTGCAAATGGTATCATATTTTTCCTGGCTGTAAACAGGCATTACAGTAAGCCGGGTGGTAATAATGCTATCACATCCATGATAGGAAGCGAACGAAGATACATACGTACCGGAAACCCTCACTGACCGCCCGTCCGGTAATATATAAGGTTCTCCCTCACAGGTAATAGCAGTCTTCGCAATATTATAACGCGATTGCATCTGCAGGTTTGTAACAATAATGCTGTCACATCCTTTATCACTCTTGAAACGGGAAGTATACTGCCCCGTAATACTTACAGTCCGGCCATCCGGCAAGCGGTAAGTATCACCATCGCAAATGCTAATGGATTCCGCGGCAGTATAAACCGGATTCACCACCAGTGTTGTGATAATAACACTGTCGCAGCCCGCCGAGGACGTAAGAATACTGTTATAGATGCCCGCAGCAGTCACCACCTTCCCATCCGGTAAGCGGTAATTATCGCCCTCACAAATAACTGCATCCTGCAGATAGTTCTTCTCCGGCACATACAGTTCAGTGGTAATGATACTATCGCAGCCCTGGTAAGTTTTCAGGGAAGATGTATAGCTACCAGAACTATTTACCTTTCTTCCATCAGGCAACTGGTACTCCTGTCCGCTGCAGATAGTCACTTTCTCCGTCAACTGATATACCGGCAATATTTTTAAGGTGGTGTTAATAATGCTGTCGCAACCATTGCTCAATCTTTTCAGCGTACTAACGTAAACGCCGGCGGTACTCACTTCCCTGCCATCCGGCAGCGTATAAGTGACGTTACTGCAAATACTTTTTGTAACACTTTCCTCTATCTTACTGCCAAGGATGATATCCTGTATTTTCTCATCAGTACTGCATCGACGCGTTACCTTTACTTTTACGGTATGTTTTTTTTCGATGGCATATGTATGCCGGGGCGACAGGTCGGCAGAAGTAGTTCCATCTCCAAAATCCCACAATATACTCGTTACATCTACTTCATTATTCAGCCTGAAAACAGGGCTACGACTACAGAGGTCCGATGCAGTAAAGTCCGCAGGAAAATAAAGAAAGCTATTTACAAATGTGGGAAAGGACACCGAAGTTCTGTGTTGCCCGGTGCCGGGAGGCTCCATATCTATCGCATCCCGTTCAAAATTACAACCTACACCCCTCACCTCCGGGTTATGGATCATACCCACATACCGGTATCCCCCGTAGTATCCCTGCTCATACCCCATATAAATATGCCCGTCAGGCCCCATCTGAAGTCCGCCCATCTGGATATCATCCGTATTGGTGACTATTGTTTGCTGGGAAGCATTGATGTTGGGCGCCCTCAAATCATACTGGTATAACTTACCCCAATTCAGATAGTTCATGCTCACTACGTACAGCAGCTTCCCGCTGATAGTAAATTCAATGCCAAGTGGGAAAATAATATTGAGCGAAGCAAAAGGAGGACTGATCACGCCTGTACTGTTATTAAACTTCAGCAAATCTACCACGCTCATAGCGCCCTGACGGATAGATCCCAGGGAATGCACCATAGTGCCGCCGTCAGGCGAAAACTTGATATGACCGGTTTCTTCCCAGCCTCCCGGATGAATAACTGCACCAGTTGTATAAGTAGTGGCAGCAGATAATCCGGCAGGGGAAAGCAGGTATACATGAAAGGTAGCGGTATTGGCGGAATGCGTTACTACCCAATAGTCCCTCCCGTTACAATGCCGGGTAGCCGCCATTTTCTCCGTACTCTGACTATTACTCAGCAACGGGGTATTCTTGGTGGAAGGAATGATATCACCTTTACCGTTATCCAGCGCCATATCCAGTATATTATAACGGAACCCTTTATTGGTCATTGTAGTAAACAGGTAATACTGCCCCGGATGTCCCGGAAATGGTACGGCAATACCCGACTGCACACTGGATGGGTCGCCCATGAGACCAGTTCCATTGGGCATAATGCCATGTTGGGCATTCCAAACGGTAGATCCCTCTGTATAAAAAAGTAATTTCCCGGTGGCGCCATCACAAATGGTGGCTACCCCTTCGCGGGTGTAAGTTCGTCCATCAGTAAGAACGGTGGCAGGGGTAGTGTTGAAGTTAAGCCCGGCATTATATCCAAAGTACCAGATATTGATCTCTTTCTGGGCATGCACAATAACGGGCAACAATAAAAACACCAAACAAATTCTGGCTACTCGAAGCATATCAGGATAAATAGAGTGCCAAAATACAAAAAATCTACAGGTATAAATAATATGGCCGTAATAAGGCGATAAATCCAGGCGTATATACATGCTCCGCATCATACACGGAAAGTTCGCTGATCACAGTATTCACCGGCTTCCTCGAAAAAATACCCACGGTCCGAAAAAAGCCATGGTTCACACTCTGCCGGATATACAACGCCTGCTTCAAATGCAACCCTGCTGCCTGCGCCAATACACGGAAACCCTCAAAGGCAGTATAAGGCAGTAACACCGACAACTCTCCCGACGCCGCCAATTGCTGGTCGACTGCCGCAATCAATTCCTGGTAGCTCAGGTTGGTGGCATGCATGGCCTGGTCTTTCTCCGCCTGCCCACTCTTCAACGCACGCTCATAAAAGGGTGGATTGCTGATAATAAAGTCATACTTCACCAACCCATCCAGTTTTCGTATATCCTGCCGGGGTTAGGGTTAAACGGTTCGCCCAGGGCGATTCTTCAAAATTCTGTATGGCCTGGTGAGCGGCTCCGGCGTCCAGTTCCACCGCTGTGATTTCAGCATCTACCTGCTGCGCCAGCATAAGACTCAGCAGGCCGGTACCGGCGCCTAAATCCAGTATAGCCGGCGCCGTTATATCGTTGTCCGCCAGGTACTGTGCTGTGAAAGCCCCTTGTATACAGGCATCTGTACAAACTTTCATGGCGCAATGCTCCTGGTGAACCGTAAACTGTTTAAATTTAAAAAATGTATTTGCCATCTTTATTTTGAATCTAACACCACCGCCAGGTTAGGCATCCGTAAATTACGGTGCACAGATACCGGGTTGGCCTGCCTGATCACGCAGTTTTCTACTTTACCGCTGCCGCCTGTACGTTGCGGCAACTGCTGAACATATAACACCTGCGGTACATTACGGCTGATGCCCACTACTGCCTGCTTCGCAAAACGACTGTAGAATTTGGCCACCAGCTGATTCTTTCCTTCTTTCAAAGATAATAATAACACTTCCGATTGCGTACCTCCCCTTTCCGGGTTATTGTGCAATAACTGCTCTTCCCCGTTCAGATATACTGCAATACCATCTCCGCTATTAAAACTTACCAGGTAATCACCGGCTTTCGGCGCCGTGATCTCCTGTAAAATATAACTGGCCACACTTTTATCTGCGGTTAATGTAATAGGTGCATCATTCTTCCAGTCACTGTGCAGTGTCCACGCAGCATTATCCTTATTGGGCCAGGGTTTGGACGGATCAATATCTTTCACACTTCCATGCGTGCCATCAATACCGGACCAGAAAGGACCCGCGCTGTACATTGGTCCCCACTGCAGGGAAGCCGGGTCATTTTTCAGCGGACTGGTAACACCACCATCCAGCAACACTTCCCTGGTGCTGCCATTCAGTGTCAGCAAAATTCGTTTGCCTTTCTCTGCATCGCTATACACCAGCTCCAACGCAGCAGGGCGCGGTGTGGTAAATGCCCACAACTCACCCACCTCACTGCGGTAATAGCTTTCATAATCAATACCGGAGAAGCTGAATAACGGCGTAGCATTATCCCTGCTCAAACGCGTAGCATGATGTAATAAGTGAACCGGTGTAATCGCCACAGGTCCTTTGCAGGCAACTGCCAGCACGGCAATGTCTTTATCTGCGAGCTTAAAATCTGCGGGTAACCGGAGATAGGTGTTACCATCTTTGGCAGATATTTTAACGGGTACTTTCTTTCCATTGCTCAATAAGGTTACCTGGCTGATCTTACTGTTCAGTCCTGGTAAGATAATAGTGCCATGTTCCGGCTGCTGCAGTAAATGCAGGTACAATTTTCCGGGCTTCGTAGTCACTTCGCCCCAGGCAAAGGTAGTATCGAACGGATTGGCAGAAGCGCTGTAAATAGCTTCACCATTGAGTTTCAGCCAGGCGCCGTTTAACAGCAGCACCTCTTTTTCAAAGTCCACCACAGAACCGTCGCCACGCGGGCCAATATTCAGCAGGTAGTTTCCGCCACGGCTTACCACTTTAATCAGCCCCTCCAGTTTTTCATGCGCTTTGTCTTCCGCCTTGCCATGCTCCTGCCAGCTGCGATAGCCCCATGTTTCATCATACACGGAGGCAGGCGTTTGCCATGCGGAAGCAATCTTATAGTCAGGATACTGGTTATCTCCCATTACACAAAAATCACCGGCATCATTTCCCAAACGGCCACTCACCATACAACCCGGCTGCAAACGATGCACGATATCAGCAAGGTCCCTGCTTTGCTGCGCTGTCAGTGATCCCATATCAAACCAGATCTCGGATACCGGACCATAGTTGGTCATCAGCTCCGTTACCTGCTTCTTATTGAATTCATGATGCTCGGGGGTAATAGGATCACTATTACTGCTGGAAATAGGATACGCCTGTGGAAAATGCCAGTCGATCAAAGAAAAATACATCCCAAACTTCAACCCATGCCTGTGGCACGCATCCGATAATTCTTTCAGCACATCCCGTTTGAAAGGCGTTGCATCCACTACATTATAATCTGTATACGCAGTATGAAACATGCAAAAACCATCATGATGCTTGGAAGTCATTACCACCGATTTCATACCCGCCGCCTTTGCCAGCAGCACAATTGAGTCAGCATTCCATTGTTCGGGGTGAAACTGTTTGGCCACGTCTCCATAGGTATCACTGTAAATACCGGCATGCGCCTGTATCTGTTCACTATATCCCTTCGTAACCGGCTTGCCCTCCCAAACGCCTCCCAGCGTGGAATAAATAGCGCCCCAGTGTATAAACATGGAATACTTCTGATTCTTCCACTCCGTTTGCGCCACAGGTTCCTGTGCTACCGCAAACTTTCCTACCACAATAAGCGCCAGTAAAATGCTAAAAATTCTCTTCATAGATAATAAGTAATGTAAAAAACAATAAAATCAGCGTAATCCTGCTCCAAGACAATTTAACATCGCCGAAGGCGATCCCAAAGCACGACTTAAAGCTAAACCGATATACTATTGATTTAGAATAGGATTTTAGCAATTAGCAGTTCGTTTTTAGCCAACCTTGTTAATGAACTTAAAAAGCGGCTCTCGCAGTAGGCACCGCATCCAGTGACGCAAAGTCACCCGCCAGGTATTTATAGTAAGCTGTAATGGCAATCATACCCGCATTATCCGTACAATATTCGAACTTAGGAATAAATGTCCGCCATTGGTGTTGCCGGCCATATTCCGTTAAAGCAGTGCGCAAACCACTGTTGGCGCTCACGCCGCCAGCAATGGCAATATCGCGGATACCTGTTTCTTCAGCCGCCTTCACCACCTTGTTCAGTAATATACTCACAATACGGTGCTGGATGGAGGCACAGATATCAGGCAGGTTTTGCGCAATAAAGGCAGGATCTTTCTGCTGGTTCTCCTGCAGGAAATAAAGAATAGCCGTTTTTAATCCGCTGAAACTGAAGTTCAGACCAGGTATCCGGGGCTCGGGGAACTTAAAGCGCGCCGGATTGCCCGTCTGCGCATATTTATCTATCAACGGGCCGCCGGGATAGGGCAAACCCAATATTTTGGCACTTTTATCAAAAGCCTCTCCGGCAGCATCATCCAGCGTTTCACCAATTACCCGCATGCTAAGCGGACTTTCACATAAAACGATCTGGGTATGACCACCAGACACGGTTAAGCATAAAAAAGGAAAGTCCGGCTTGGGATCATCTATAAAGTTAGCCAGTACATGCGCCTGCATATGATGCACGCCTATCAGGGGAATATCCAGCGCCATCGCCATCGATTTGGCAAAGCAACTGCCTACCAGCAGTGAACCGATCAATCCGGGCGATTGGGTAAAAGCAATCGCGCTCAGCTCCTCCCGCTTCACCCCTGCGGTTCTCAGGGCAATATCCACCACAGGCACTATATTCTCCTGGTGCGCGCGGGAAGCCAGCTCCGGCACCACGCCCCCGTATTGCTCATGTACCTTCTGACCGGCAATATGATTGGATAACACCTGCCCGTCTACAATGACTGCTGCTCCTGTATCATCACAGGACGACTCTATAGCTAATATTTTAACCGACATAAGGCGCAAAATTAATAAAAAAGGCGGGAAAACCCCGCCTGTACAACAGCTAAGCTGTTGCCTGTTACGTATGCCTGTTTAGTTGCTGCGGATGGCTACCACCGGATCCAGCTTGCTGGCCGTATAAGCAGGAATAAAGCCCGCCAGCAGCCCTACCAGGGCAGATATGCTCAACCCGAATATCACAGAACCGGCAGACAGCACCATCTCAAAGGTACCAGACAGATTAATAATTACTGTAAGAAGATAAACCAGCAGCAAGCCAAAAGTTCCTCCCAACAAACACAAACTCACCGCTTCCAGCAAAAACTCCATCAGGATAATGCCCCGGCGCGCTCCTATGGCTTTTTTCAGCCCTATGATGTTGGTGCGCTCTTTTACCGTTACAAACATAATATTGGCAATACCAAAAGCCCCCACTATCAGCGCAAAAATCGCAATCATTCCCCCACCCATATTGATCGCAGCAAACATCGCGTTCAAACTGTCGTTGGCGGTACTGATTTCATTCAATGAAAAATCATCCTCTTCCTTCGGCCTTAACCGGTGAGACGCGCGCACCACCCCTTTCAGCTCATCTTTCAGCTGATCCATACTCACACCGGGTTTGGCCTTTATCAGGATATACGGGTCCGCAAACCGGCGCTCATCCACTACCGTACGGGCAAACCGGTAAGGCAGTATAATGGCATTGTCGTACCCGATCCCGCCAATCATGCTTTCTCCCTTCTTCTTCAACACCCCGATGATCTTTACATCCCTCCCCGCTACTTTCACCACCTTGCCCATAGCCGCTTCCGGCGAAGGGAAAAGTCCATCCCAGATAGTAAAGCCCAGGATCGCCACATTGGTGCCGCTGTTACTTTCACTGTTGGCAAAGAAACGGCCGTCCAGGATCTGTAAGGTCTGTATCTGGTCAAAGTCGTTCGTCACCGCCATCATCGTCACGCCATCCATATAATCATCCCCATATTCCACCTTCTTATTGCCCGATTCAAAATTAAATGAAGCAAAACTGGCGCTCTGCACCTTGTCCTGTATAGGTTTCAGGTCCTTATACTCCGGCTCCGGACGGTTCATATATTTCCACCACGGATATTCCCCATTACCGCCCCAGGGCCACTTCTGCATATATACCACATCGTCGCCCAGGTCAGCCAGATCCTTTCTGATATTGTGTTCCAGGCTACCGGTGAGCGTAAATACCGCGATGATACAGAAGATGCCAATGGTTATTCCAAACAACGATAAAAAAGTGCGCAGCTTATTTACCCGCAGCTCCTGCATCGCCATTTTGAAACTATTCCATAATATTTTAAGGGTTGCTATCATATTCCAAATTTAGCGGATTTATCGGCACGGGCAGCGCCAATAAACACGAAATATAGCCGGACAAAAAATTTAGTTACCTTTGCTGCCATTTTTCGGATATTTATGAAGTACGCTAACGAAATCAGTAAAAGAAAATCCTTTGCTATCATCGCTCACCCGGATGCCGGTAAAACTACGCTGACAGAGAAATTCCTCCTGTTTGGCGGCGCTATTCAAACAGCCGGTGCGGTGAAGTCCAATAAAATAAAGAAGCACACCACTTCGGATTTCATGGAAATTGAAAGGCAAAGAGGTATCTCCGTAGCCACTTCCGTTATGACCTTCGAATACCGCGATATCCTCGTTAATCTCCTGGATACCCCCGGTCACAAGGACTTTGCGGAAGATACCTACCGTACGCTGACTGCCGTAGACAGCGTGGTACTGGTGATCGACTGCGTGAAAGGAGTGGAAGAACAAACGGAAAGACTCATGGAAGTATGCCGCATGCGCGATACGCCCGTGATCATCTTCGTCAACAAAATGGACCGCGATGGTAAATACCCGTTCGACCTCCTGGATGAACTGGAAGAAAAACTTAACATCCGGGTAAGACCCCTCAGCTGGCCTATCAATATGGGCAGCGACTTTAAAGGCGTTTACAACCTGTACGATAAAAGCCTCGTGGCCTTCCTTCCCAACAAGAAAGCAACGGACGAAGACGTAGTACCGCTCACAGATCTCAGCAGCAGCTACATCGATGAACACTTCAATGAAAAAGATGCCGCACAGCTGCGGGGCGACGTGGAACTGATCGAAGGCGTGTACGATACCTTCAACAGGGAAGAGTACCTCGCCGGTAAACTGGCGCCCGTTTTCTTTGGCAGCGCCGTCAACAACTTCGGCGTGAAAGACCTGCTGGATACCTTTGTGGACATCGCGCCCATTCCGCGTAACCGCACCGCTACCACCCGCGAAGTAGACGTAAACGAAGATAAGTTCAGTGGATTCATTTTTAAAATCCATGCTAACCTCGATCCGCGTCACCGCGACCGTATCGCCTTCCTCCGCGTTTGCTCCGGTAAATTCGAAAGGAATAAATTCTATCACCATGTTCGTTTAGACAAAGACGTTAGGTTCAGCAACCCTTACAGCTTCCTCGCCCGCGAAAAGAACGTAGTAGACGATGCCTACCCCGGCGACGTGGTAGGGCTGTTTGATACCGGCAACTTCAAGATCGGCGACACCCTTACGGAAGGTGAAAACTTTTACATCACCGGTATTCCCAGCTTCTCTCCTGAACTGTTTAAGGAACTGGTGAACAAAGATCCGCTGAAAACAAAACAGCTGGAAAAAGGTATCCGCCAGCTTACAGACGAAGGCGTGGCACAGTTATTTACGCAGCACGGTGGCAACCGCAAAATCATCGGCTGTGTGGGCGACCTGCAGTTCGAAGTAATCCAGTACCGCCTGCTCCAGGAATATGGCGCCGCCTGCCAGTTCAATACCCTGCCTTTCTACAAGGCCTGCTGGCTCACCGGTCCGAAAGAGAAAATCGAGGAATTCATCCGCTTCAAATCCTCCAACATCGTGGAGGACAAGGACGGCCATATCGTATACCTGGCGCAATCGGAATGGTACCTTAACACCGAGCGCACTAACAACCCTGACATTCAATTCAACTTCACATCGGAGATTCATAAGTAGCGGAGGGAGGGCGGCGCCTTCGGCGCCTTTTGTCTTGGAGCAGGATTACGCTGATTATGTTGATTACGCTGATTTTCCCACCTTTTGTTTTAGATTTTTTTGGGGAGAGATTAGATTGATTTTCCCACATTTTATTTTAAATATTTTGGGAGATAGAAACAGAGATCTCTGTTTCTATCTCCCATTTTTTTTATCACAATACCAGGAAAATTTTTCTAATCAAATAAAATGCAGAAAAATCATTCCCATCTTCCCCTAAAAAAATCTAAACAAAAGGTGGGAAAATCAGCGTAATCAACATAATCAGCGTAATCCTGCTCCAAGACAAAAGGCGCCGAAGGCGCCGCCCTCCCTCCGCACAAAAAAGCCACTCCCTGTGAACAGGGGCGGCATTACTTGTACGACCAACTCAAATTATTGCTTTATTGAGAATATCTTGGTGCTGTGTATCGTGTGTGTGTTACACAAAAGTAGGTACAGCAATGCACTCCGCTTTCTCGAAGCGGGAAAATCATTTACGCAATCGGGAAACTTTACTCCGGGGAGAGGGTATACTGGAAAATGTATTCCTCGGTGGTGCCGTCCCGCACGCCTTCCACGCGGGCGTCGAGGTGTTTGGCGTCTTTAAAACGGTAGGTGATTTTTTTGGGGAAATCATTGTTCAGGTCTTCTGCAACAAAACCAATGGCTTTTAAAACCCGCAGTTTCAGGTGTATGGTGGCGGGTTTGTCCTGCCCTTCATAGGCTGGAATATAAAAGATGCCGGTTCCTCTTCTCACCAGCTGCATGGATTGTTGCAGGGCGCTGTCCGCTCCTACTACCCGCCAGGTTTTCCCTTTCCAGGTAGAGTCATTGACCTGGCTCCAGGTTTCCACGATGGTGCTTTTGCGGGTGTTCATCTTCCAGGTGCCTTCCAGCTTATCCAGGAAACGGAAGTCGGCAGCACTTACCTGGCCGGCTGCCCGCAGGCTGCCGGCCAGTAAAAGGATCAGCAGCAGGTAACTACTGTTGTACCACCGCTTCTTCACCATAAATCTGTTGTTTGTATTTGAGAGAAGGAGAAGTCAGTAAAGGTCCGATACCCAGCTCAGGCCATTTGGTATCCACTTTCCGGATAGTGGCATCGTCGGCCACAATGATATTGGGCCAATCGCGCTCAAAATTGTCCAGCAGCCTGGTTTTCAGGGTGCCGTCCATACCAATGCCGCCAATATATTTACCGGGTTCCCCGGAAGGAATACGAACAACAAAGCTGTCACGTTTAGGGTCCAGGTTATTGCAGAAGCGCCATAACGCAGAAGCAAGATCGCTTACGTCCACGGTATGCTCTACGAAAAGGATCATTTTAATGCCCGCCAATGCCGGTAAGGTGTACAGCTTTTCATTCAGCTCCCTCACATGCGAAGGACGGGCCTTTTCCACTGCCACCAGGATACAGGAAATATCCAGTGGCAGCAGCGAAGCGTTGATGCCTTTGATTTCCGGGAACTGCTGCATGATGGCGGCTGTATCCAGCTGCCGCGGCGCCGGAACAGATATAAAGGTGGTGTCCTGCTCTTCTTCATATTTGCGGGTACCATCGATACACATTTTACCGCCAAAGCCCATTTTGGAACAGGAGTGATCCAGTACATCCATCGGCCCCTGGCTGAGGTATATATCGGCAGCGGGGTTCAGGTGTTGGAAGACATACTGCGCCAGCTGCTTATAGTCTGTGATCTTTGTGCCGTCGTCTGTTACCACCAGGATCTTGTTAAACATCATCTGGCCGGCGCCCCACATGGCGTTCATTACTTTCTGCGCCTGTCCGGCATAGTCTTTTTTAATCTGTGCAATCACCAGGTTATGGAACACGCCTTCCACCGGCATTTCCATATTAATGATTTCAGGCACGAGTGTCATTTTAATCGGCGCCAGGAAAATACGTTCGGTGGCTTTGCCTATCCAGGCATCTTCCTGCGGCGGAATGCCTACTATCGTCGATGGATATACGGCGTCTTTACGGTGCGTGATAGCGGTGACATGAAATTTAGGATACCAGTCGGCCAGTGAGTAATACCCGGTATGATCACCGAAAGGGCCCTCCCAGATGAGGTCTTCAGCCGGTTCTACATAACCTTCAATCACAAAATCGGCATCTGCCGGCACTTCTATATCCGGTTGGGTGATACACTTTACCAGCTCTACTTTCTTCTTGCGGAGAAAGCCGGCCAGCATATATTCATCTACGTTTTCCGGCAGCGGGGCGGTAGCAGCGTAAGTATAAACGGGATCCCCGCCCAATACTACGGCAACGGGCATACGCTTATTCAGCTTCTTGTATTCCATGAAGTGTTTGGCGGATACCTTATGTTTATGCCAGTGCATACCGGTCATATCTTTTTCAAATACCTGCATACGGTACATGCCTACGTTGCGGGTGCCGGTAAGCGGGTCTTTGGTATGGATTACGGGCAGGGTGATAAAAGGACCACCGTCCTTAGGCCAGCAGGTAAGCACCGGCAATTTGCTGAGGTCCGGGTTGGCCATTACCACTTCCTGGCAACTGCCTTTTCCACTTACTACCTTTGGCATCCAGGAAGCAAATTGTCCGAGCTTTGGCAGCATGGCCAGTTTATCAAGTATACTTTCCTTTGGTTTGGATAATAATTTAAAGAGATTTTCAATTTCACCGGCCACATCGTCCAGTTCACTCACGCCCAGCGCCAGGCACATACGTTTGTAGCTGCCCATGGAATTAATCAGCACAGGGAAGTCGGTACCGGTATTTTCAAACAACAGGGCTTTGCCGCCATCCGGCGATTTGCTGACCCTGTCTGTTATTTCAGCGATTTCCAGTTTAGGGTCCACATAAGTTTTTATACGTACCAGTTCTCCTGCCTGTTCCAGCGTGTCTATAAAGTGTCTGAGATTTTTATATGCCATGTTTGAATCTTATTACCAATCAACAAAAGTAACCATCCCGCACCGCAATAAAAAATGCCCCCCATTTAAATATGGGAGGCATCTCATTTATTCCATTTTCAGTTATCAGTTCACGATGGTAACACCCGCGTGGAATACGGCCCCTGGCCTTGATGGGTAGTAACGTACCGGAGCTGGTACCGGAACAGGTATTACAGCAGGGTAGTAAGCCGGTCTGGCGTATACCACTCTTTGACGAGGGTAGCAGTCATAGTCATACCTGTCGCGTACATACACTCTCCTGGGTCGCTCGCATCTCTCCCAGCGGTCATCATCATAACGGTCATGTCCGCGCCCATGTCCATATCCGTGGCCACGTCCATGTCCCCTTTGTGCATACGTGGTGAGCACAGTGCCGCCAATAAGCAGCATCAACAGCAGTACTTTTTTCATGTTTCTTTGGTTTTTAGTTCAAGATCGGTTGGCAAATAATAGTTGTGGTGTGTTGTTAATGTTAACCCGCATACCGGGCAAAACTGGCATCTGTAACAACATAAGTGGAACCCGGATATGCGATAAAAGAATATCTCCGGGGCTTACGCGGTTTCTTGTAATGCTTTTTATACGGTTTTTTATGATGATGCGGTGGTGTTGGCGGAGCCGGTGGCCGGTGATGCGGAGGCGTTGGAGGCCTGGGCAATCCTGGTGGTACTGGTGGCGCCGGCGGATGTGGTAAATGTGCCGGAGCCGGTGGCCTGGGTGGCAGTGGTGGTGCAGGCGGCCTTTGTTGTGCAGAAAGGCTCATTGAACCTGTTATCAACATCACTGAAGCTATATTTAAAAACTTCCTCATGGCACTTCTTTTTCGTTAGTTAAAACAGGCAGTTGCACACCAACTTATTTTCTTGCGGCTGTTGATTCATTACTTTCTCCGCGATTTGTGATTCTGCGATCCGCCATAAGCTGGTGGCTGCATTAGTACCTGTTTGAACTCATAAATTCAACAACTATGCCAATAAAAAAAATCCCGGCGGGATGCCGGGATTAAGAGGATAAATAAAGTATTAAACAGTTTGAATATCAGCTGATTACGGCCTGAGTATCGGGCACCGGGTAGCCTTTTGTTTACCCCAGCCACTGCCACCACCCAAACGGTAAGTAATGGTGAACCCGGAAAACGCATACCAGTCGTTATGCTTGTCAGAACCACGGATAGCACCATCTGCAGGATATGCTCCCGGCGCCACTTTGCCGGTTACTTCATCGCCACGGTAAGCCATATCTACCGCCTTCTGGCCACGGTAGGTCAGCAAGGTATTCTGATCAACATAGTTAGTGCTCACATCATCCATATAGTCTGTGGTAGTAGCACGAAGTCCTATCTCAAATCCAAGTGTCCATTTATCATTGATGATCGCCTTTACACCCGCTCCAAACGGAAAGGAAAAGGAAAACAGGTCGTAAGGCTGACGGGTAGGATACTGCGGTAATCCCTGTCCTTCGGTACCGAGGGGACGAAGCCGTACCCGGTTGCCCGACTGGTCTTTAGAAGTGGGATCAAAACCAAAACCACCCACACCCACAAACACATAAGGCGTAAACCCCTTTTCGTCGAGATCAAAAAAGTTGATTTCACCAATCAGGCTGCCTTCAAAAATATTGGTCCGGAAACTAAGGTTACGGGCCACCAGGTCTTTGGAAGAGTTGGTGCTGTCGGCGCCGGTAGCAATTCCCCAGGTAAAAGAGCCACGGATAGTGAGGTAACGGTTAATATCCTTTCTCACCAGCAAGCCAAGCGCCGGCCGGGTATATTTCATATCCACCCTTTGCTGGGTAAGATCCCCGCTGTAGTTGCTGATACCTGCAAAAGCGCCGACATGCCAGTCCTGCGCAAAGGTGAAAAAGGGAACTGCCATGAATAACAACAGTATTCCGGTAGATTTGGAGAATTTCAATGTATTTAAGTTTAAAGAGGTTAGTCCTTATTATTCGTGCATCCATTTAACGTTATTACTGCAATTTTTATTTGGTGCCGCCCTCCCAAACTTTCAACCGCTATTCCCGGCACTTTACTTTAAAAATGTAAAAATAAACTAATAAACCAATTAACTCATAAACAATTAAACTAACATCTTATATAGGCCCATCCCTCCTGTTGCCTTTCTATAAGGTGCGCTATGGCTGCAGGCACCACTTCCACAAAGGGAAACAGCTGATCCGCTGCCAGCTGACGACTATTCAAGGTATTTTGGCAAATAAGGAAACGGACCGACCGGCCCTGCAGGGACGCTATCTTTTCGGGGAAAGGGTGGCCCTCCGGCAGCAGTAAATTCCAGGCATGACCATGTACTACCACCTCTATGGCTACACGTGTTTGACGTTCGTTGGTATAATGAAGAAGATTATTGAGCTGCCCGAGCATAGACAATTGTGCATCCCGCTCACCGGATGTAATCTGAAAAACTACCTGCATGCCAGCAAACCTAACTAAATATTGGCAAACCCGAAAACAATGACATCAATACCAGGTGGATGTTATTTTCAGCGCTGACTCTCTTTTTGTTTTCCATTATGCAGCTCATATTGTACCTTTCTGAGCTTCTCTTCCAGCTTATTGTATTTTTCCCTGGCCTCACGCAGCTGGAACTGCAACGAAGCCTCTTTCTGCGCCTGTTTTACCAGGTTAATATTAGCTACCCGCAGGGCCCTGAAATGGTGGTACAGGATGGCCCAACCCAGCAGCAACAATAACGCTAAAACAATGATGACGGCTACCATAACATAAAAGGTTATACAATCAAATCAATCAACTATGCTAAACCACCGGCAAATGGTGTTGCGAGGGCCGCAACTCCATAACAGGATTGATAGGACAAAATCATTTAATGGCTATAAAACTATGGGAATGCCCGACTGATGATCCAAACATAACATGACTGTCAAAGATATTCATTCCCGTAATTAACGGTTTGTCCATTTTAGCTTTTTCTGTTTTTTTTCTCCTCCGGAACCTCCTTCCAGGCAACAATTTTTCTACATATTATAAATTCATATGCTAAATGCAAAATATATCATATTGAAAATCAACTTAATAAAATGATCCTGAAATTTACTTCTCCGGTAATCATAAAAAAATTAAATTAGGGATAATGTTCTCGTAGCGATCTGCTTATCCAGGATGTAAATCAGCATGTACCGGATCCAATGAAAATCAACTAAAATCCCTCATATTTTATGGCCGCCCTTTTGACCAAAGAACAACTTGAAAATTTTGCTTTACAAGGGTTATCTTATGCAGATGATCACGTAAGTGATCCCTTTAATATCAGAGATGTGGCAGAACGCCTCGGCATCTCCTACTCCTACTTCTATCACAACTTTGTGAATTACATGGGAGAACCATTCTGGCACTATGTTAAAAGACACCGCCTGGAACTCGGAGCAGGCCTGCTCCGGCACAGTGGCTATAACATCGGTGAAATAAGCGAGTATTGCGGATACGCCACCACCGCGGCTTTCAGCAAAGCCTTTAAACTGCACTTTAAAGAAAGTCCCAAAGATTTCCGCCGCATCATCATCCTGCCCAATGAAAACAGGACCCTGCAGATCACTAAAACCATCACCGCAGCTGTAGGTAGTGAAGCATTCCAGGAATTGTTCAATTATGATCGCTGTGAGAAAATCAGAATGCCGGACAGCATCCTGTACTACTCCTTCATTTCACGGGGCCAGGACCCGATCGCTGAAATGATCGCCCGCATGAACACCTATCATAGTCTGTTTAAAAAGATGCAGACATTATACGATCTGCCACAAAGCAGGATCATTACAGGTACCCTCGACGCCGTACCGGTAACCAACTATGAAAAGCTGTCTATGTTCGCTGGATTGTTGATTCCAACGGCTGCAATAAACGCGCATATCCAGCTGACGAAAAACCACTCCTATCTCGCCACAAAACGGATAGCAGGTGGCAACTACCTCAAACTGCCGGTGCCAATGGACTTCGCCACAGCAGGTATGCCGATGTATAATTTTATCAGCATGAACTGTAAGGAAGGAATCTTCAAAATGAGCGGGAACCACTTCTTCATTTCGCTCGACGGCCCTCAATACTCTGAAATATTTATTCCGCTGCTCAAAAAACATTATTAAAAAGAGAACGGAATGACCAATGATGTCATTCCGTTTATTCTTTTATCTATTTAGTAAATACAGCCCGGAAACAATTGGCGCTCGTATTCACGGTATCTTTCTGCGGCTTGCCCGTTCCATAAAACTCATCCAGGAACCCGGCGGCATCCGACCAAACCGTTTGCATCATTCCCTGGAAACGGGGTTTCATTTCTTTGGTGGCACTCGCCCGGTAATCATACATATCCTTCAGCTGCAGCTTCGCATTAGCCGGCATCCTCCACGGACACGTAATCACCGATAATCCCTTCATCGCCAGGTATACCGGCGTTTTATCCGGACGCTCGTAGTGCCAGTCGCAAATCACCACATCCTTCGGAACCAGGTCCACCGCCCGGTGTGTATTGTTCATACTCGCCTCCCAGGCGCCTAACCCCGTCAGCTTGCCATCCAGCAACCGGTCGCCCCACATCCACAGTTCACGCCCCTGCTGCGCCAGGTGATTCCGGATCGTCCATACCTCCCCGGCAAATAATTCGGCCTTGTCCCGGCCGCCGCAACGCGGACATTTATCCTCGCCAATATAAAATACTTCATCCATGCCGGCATGAAAAGCGGTGCTCTCAAATACATCACAGATCTCATCCACCAACTCAAACACAACTTTATGTACCCCCGGATGCAACGGGCAATAACTTTTGCAATACAACCCATCTGCATTTGGCCATACATATTTCGCCGGCATTTTTACCCACGGCGTTTCATCAAAATCAGGATACACCTTCAGCAGGTTGGTAGTTGTACCCGCCCACGACTGGTGCCCCAGCAGGTTGATCTGCGGAATCAGCCGGATATTATGCTTACGGCAGGTTTGCACCAGCTGTTTTACCTGCTGTTCGGTTAACCCACCGGCATCACGCAGTTCCGGGTGCGACTTAAACTGGTAATTAAAATCAACGCGCAGCACCAGGGTGTTGATGTGCCGGGGCGCCAGTTCTGTATCGATAAATCTCAGGAACGGAGCCAGTCCTTCCGCCCTGGGCGCCGCTATACAAAAACCGCGGACAGGTAAGGTGTCAGCCGGCAGGGGTTTTGCAAAGGAAAGGGATCCACTGCCGCAAACGAGCAGCAAAAGGGCAAACAGTTTTTTCATAACGCTTGAATTTTTACGGGCATGTCCGTAAAATAATAAAAGCGGTGCGCAACTGCAACCTTTTCACCGTAACAAATGTATAATCAGCATTCTAATGTTATACACTTTGATTTTTAATATCTTTGATAAAAGCACTACCTCTATGAACGAGATCAAACTACCGTTTACTGCCCGTCTCACTTTTACCCTGTTTTCGATTATCCTTATCATCTATATAGCTCATGTTGGCAGTGGTATCATCGTTCCGTTGATGTTTGCCATGCTCATTGCCATCATGCTGCTGCCCGTTGTTCATCAGCTGGAAAAATGGCGCCTGCCCCGGGGGATGGCAGCCATCATAGCGGTATTGCTGTTTATCATCGCCATCCTGCTGATAATGCTCCTACTCGCCAAACAAATGGAAGCCTTCATCTCCGATTTCCCGCAACTGGAACAAAAGCTCATGCTGGTGATAGATTCCACCCAGGATTGGATCAATACCAAGTTTCATATCAATTCCAGCACACAAATGAGCTACGTGGAAAAAGCGATGATGGGTACCCTCGGAACCGCCACCAGCTTCATCAGTCAAACATTCCTGTCGCTTTCCTCCCTGCTGGTATTCGTTGTATTTGTATTCCTGTATGCTTTCTTTATCCTCTTCTACCGCAGGTTACTGGTATCTTTCCTGATCAAGATCTTCCAGGAACAGCACCGCGAAAAATTACTCACCGTCATCGCCAGCACCCGCACCATTATTAAAAGCTATGTAGGCGGCCTGATGATAGAAATGGTGATAGTAGCCGTTCTCAATACCGCCCTGTTCTTTATTCTTGGTATTAAATACGCCATCCTGCTGGGCGTAATGGCCGCTATCTTTAATATCATTCCTTATGTAGGGATCTTAACGGCCGCCATCCTTATCATCCTGGTAACACTGGCTACGGGTACGCCTATACAGGCATTGCAGGCGGGCATTGCCCTGTTCCTCATTCATGTACTCGACAGTAACGTGCTTTTCCCCAGCATTGTGGGTTCCAAGGTAAAGATCAACGCATTGATCACCATCATTGGGGTGGTACTGGGCAATATGTTATGGGGCATCCCCGGCATGTTCCTTGCCATTCCGACCATCGCTATTATTAAAATTATTTGTCAGAATATCGAAGAGATGACCCCCTGGGCTATTTTGCTTGGCGATGAATCCAAACCGAAAGTAAAGAAGGTGAAAGTGGTGAAGAAAGACTAAACCATAAATATCGTCGTTGCCGCAGCGGTCCGGACTAACAAAACCTTTACAGCCATTTACCGGCCGGAGGAAAGAAAATATTAAAGGTGGTTCCCTGCCCTAACACGCTGCTCACCGTGATGGAGGCCTTATGCAGGTACAGAATCTTTTGCGTCATGGATAAGCCAATGCCATACCCCTCGAAGGAATGCGCATTATCTGCCCGGTACAGCGGCATAAAGATCTTTTCGGTATCAGCTGCCGCAATACCAATACCACGGTCGCTTACAGACAGGCTGATACCACTGTCGCTATAGGAAAGCCGGCAACTAACGTCACGGTTATACGAAAATTTAAATGCATTACGGAGGATATTTTGCAACGCCAATGCCATCAGCGAACGGTTACCACGGATGCAAAGCAAAGCAGCATCGTCTGGCATACCGCTGAGTTGTACGTGCAGCTGCAACGGCGGCGATTTATGACGCCAGTATTCCGCCAGGTCCCACAATAACTCGTCCATCCGGATCAGCTCACTGTTGGCTTCTGTAAGGTTGGCATCCACCCGTGTAAGCTGCAACAGTCCATCCGTAATGATCTTCAGTTTCTCCGATTCACCGAGCAGCGTACCCAGCGTTTGTACATATTCTTCCGGGCTACGGCTGTTCTGAAGGGTTACTTCTATCTCCCCGATAATAGTAGTTAATGGTGTACGTAACTCGTGGGAGGCATTGGATGCAAAAGAACGCTGCATATCAAAAGCCTGTTCCAGGTGTTGCAACAGTCCATTGAAATTAGCAGCCAGTTCATCTATTTCATCTTTATTTAATCCCTGCTGCACGCGCAGGTGCAGGTTGTTGGAGCGGATCTTTTGCACCTGCCGGTTGATGCTTTTAATAGGTTCGAGCGCCCTGCTGGCATACCACTGCCCCATCAGGAAGGTGATCAGCAGGGCAACAAAAAACATCACGACCAGTATCCATAAAAGATACTGCAGCTGCTGGATGCCCGCCGTATTACGCGCGGTTACTATCACTACAAAATCGCCCTGGTTATCGGGATAATAAATCCCCAGGCCCGACTCTTCCCGGAAAACGAACCGGTACACTTCCTGGTGACGGATGGTTTCCAGCAGCGACACCGGCCAGTTATACCTCGTTTTTTCAATGAACACCGCCTGGTTGTGCTGATCGTAAATATTACTGGATTCATCGGGTATCCGTTCCCGGTAGCTCTTTTCTATTTCAAGAAATTTCTTCTTCGTCAGCTCGTCTTTTTCAAGGTACACCTGCGCAGTTACCAGCGCACGCATCTGCAACAGCTTATAAAAACTGTTCCGGATGTATTGGGCAGATAACAGGTATATCAGTACGAAAACAACCGTAAGGATAATACCTGAAATCAAAGTAAACTGCAGCGATAGCCGGTGGCGGATCTTCATAAGCTTATTTCTGTTTCATCACATAACCCATCCCAACTACGGTATGGATCAGCTTTTCACCGGTAAAGCCTTTTTCAATTTTATTCCGGAGATAATTAACATATACATCAATGGTATTGGTGCCTGTGTCAAACTCGAGTCCCCACACGGCTTCTGAAATAAGCGCCCGGGACAGCACCCTTCCTGTATTACGGAGCAGCAGCTCCAGCAACGCATACTCTTTCGCTGTAAGCACAATTTCCTGTCCATCCCGGCTGGCAGTTTTGGAATGGGTATCCAGTTGAAGATCCGCAAACCTAAGCACCGCAGGCTCCTCGTGGAAGTGGCTTTTCCGTCTCGACAACGCATTGATACGTGCCATCAGCTCAGAAAAATGAAAAGGCTTGGCGAGATAATCATCTGCCCCGGCATTGAGTCCTTCTACAATATCCTCCGTGGCATTTAACGCGGTAAGCATCAATACAGGGATACTGATTTCCAGCGCACGCAGTTTTTTACATATAGCCGTTCCGTTTATTCCCGGCAACATCAGGTCCAGTAAAATGAGATCATAGTCGTGTTCCAGCGCCGCCTGCTGACCGGTAATGCCATCCGTATGCACATCCACATGATGATGATGCTCTTCCAGCCCGCGTTTGATGAAAGCGCCCACTTTTACTTCATCTTCTATAACCAGTATTTTCATATCAAAAAATTATAAGCAATAAACCCTGCAAAAGTAGCATTGTTTACCCGGGCAGGCATTAAAGCGGGATTAAAATCAAGGTTCCTATGGACATTTTCGCAATATCTGTTAGCTTTGCCCCAACCTAAACCGGCAACCGTATCATGCATTTACCCGTTTTAAATACCGGCAACCTGGTACTGAGACCAATAGACGAAAAAGATACCGCCGCCCTGTTCAGGCATTTTTCGGATGATACCGTCACAAAATATATGGACATTGATTCATTTTCCAATATCAGTGAAGCCACCCATATTATACAGTTTTTCCGCCAAAGCCTGGAAAAGGAAGAAGGCATGCGATGGGCCATCACACTGGCCGGAAAGGATGAACTGATAGGCACCTGCGGGTATCACAAGATCAACAAAACACATTTCAAAGCGGAAATCGGCTACGATCTGCGACCCATCTACTGGGGCAAAGGCATTATGAAAGAAGCGATAAGCGCCATGCTCAGTTATGGCTATGAAGAATTGCAGTTCAACCGCATTGAAGCCTTTGTGGACCCGGAAAATCAGGCGTCGTCCAAACTGTTGAGCAGATTGGGATTCCGCTACGAAGGCTTTTTAAGAGATGCCTTCTTTGAAAAAGGAAAATTTGTAAATGCAGAACTCTACAGTCTTCTAAGACACGAACATACACGCGAATCTATTTTCTAATTATTATATCATGAGCTTACAATTCCGGCATGCTACAGAAGCCGACCTGCCAAGGATCGTTGAAATTTATAACACCACTATCGCCAGCAGAATGGTGACTGCCGACACCTCACCTGTTACTGTTGAAAGCCGGCTACCCTGGTTTCATGCGCACAACAATACCCTCCGTCCCCTGTGGATGATAGACGACAACGGCAGTAATGTGGGCTGGATGAGCTTTCAATCGTTTTACGGCCGGCCGGCCTACGACGGCACAGTAGAAGTAAGCATCTATCTCGATGAAACGATGCGTGGCAAGGGATTAGGCAAAAAAATACTGCAACATGCCATTACCGTAGCGCCGGAATTTGGCGTACAAACACTGCTGGGTTTTATTTTTGCGCACAACGAACCCAGTCTGAAACTGTTTCTGAATATGGGTTTTGAAGAATGGGCGCACCTGCCGGAAATTGCGGTACTGGATGGAGTGGAAAGAAGTTTAAAAATTTTAGGTAGAAAGATCTGATTCCGGCTACAACATTCCTTCAGTTTTCCGGGATAACTTACAAACCGTAAAAGGAAAAATATGTGGTGGTTTTATGCATTACTATCCGCTTTCTTCGCGGCCTTAACCGCTATCCTGGCCAAAATCGGGGTAGCGGACATCCCTTCCAACCTGGCTACCGCCATCAGAACCCTCGTTATATTGGTATTGGCCTGGGCCATTGTGTTTGCAAGAGGGGAATATAAAGGCGCCGGCGCCCTGTCCAAACACGCACTGCTCTTTCTCATCTTATCCGGTATCGCTACCGGTTGTTCCTGGATCTTTTATTTCAAAGCGCTCCAGATCGGCAAAGTATCGCAGGTAGCCCCCGTGGATAAGCTCAGTGTGGCGCTCACCATTCTCCTCTCCGCTATCTTCCTTCACGAAACACTCACCCTGAAAACCGCCATCGGCGCCAGCCTCATCATCGCCGGCACCCTGGTGCTCATCCTGAAATAACAGTCTCACGCGGATTTTGTCTTTCTCGCTGATTACGCTGATTATAATGATTAGCTTGATTTTTACTTTTGGATTTTTTTAGATTTCTTTGATTTTTTCAATAATAATTAAGGGAGATAAAAGCGAATATATCCGCTGCTATCTCCCTTAATCCTTTATAAAATCCAAAAGTAAAAATCAAGCTAATCATTATAATCAGCGTAATCAGCGAGAAAGACAAAATCCGCTACTCCGCCTCTATCTTATACACACAACGGCGGGCGCCGTTGATAATATGCTCCATCCGCGACACATTCATTTTCTCCCCGAGTATGCTCACAAACGTGCGCATTTCGGAAGTACAGATATTGTCGCATTCTGTGGCGGCGCAGCAAATGGGACAGTGATTCTCTATGAAGTAATACGTATCGCCTTCTTTTTTCCATTCCGCCAGGTACCCTTCGCCGGAGCGGATGGCCGCAAACGAGGTGAGCCGGTTTTCAATACCGTTGACGCCTTCCAGGGCGCTGCTGTATTTTTCCAGCTGGCTTTTTTCCCGGGCGTTCACCACGTTATCGAGCGCTTCCTTACCCAATACCGTTTTAATGGTCTGGATCAGCTGAAGGGTGAGTTCGGTATGTGTGTCAGGGAAACGGGCATTACCCAGGGGGGTAAGACTCCATATTAAAACAGGGCGTCCTACGCCTTTGGAAGCACTTTCCGACTGCACCAATCCTTCTTCTGCCAGTTTAAGCAGTTGAAGCCTGGCGCCCTCTCCGGTAATACCCAATTCGTTGGCCAATTCAGCTGCAGACAGCGGTCCCCGGGTCTTGAGCAACGTCAAAAACCGTTCGGCAGCATTCTTGGTTCGTATTGGATAATTTTCCAAGTTCTTACTTGTTTTATTCTCAAATATCGGTATTTTTGTGAAAGCTAAAAAAAAGATTTTGGGATTTTGGTGAGTTTATGAGATCCTTCATCAAAATTTAATCTCATAATCATTTAAATTTCTAAAAGTTAAATATTAATGAACGTCCTGATATTTAATGGTGCGATAGATGACCGTCCTTATGCCACAGCAAACCAGCTGGCGGTGTATCTGACGGAACAGTTAAAAGAGAAAGGATTTTCCCCGGAGATCTTTAGTCTGGGTAACGCCCAGATCCCCTTTTTCTCCCAGGCGGAAGCAGGAACGAAACCACCCGCAGTAGACGCCATGTGCAAAGCTTTTTGTAAGGCAGACCTGCATATTTGGATGACTCCTTTATATCATGGCAGCATGACCGGCGCCATGAAAAATTGCCTGGACTGGCTCGAGATGACAAGCAAGAACCAGCGTCCTTATTTAACAGGAAAGGTTGTAGCTTTGCTGTCCTGGGCGGACGGCACCCAGGCCATGCAGGGTATAAATGCGATGGATGCAGTGGCAAAGGCACTAAGGGCGTGGGTTTTACCATATTCCCTGCCCATTTTGAAAGACAACCTGTATGACCCCGAAACCCGGGGGTTCACTGAGTTCTATAAAAATAAACTGGATACGATGGTGCAGTTACTGTGTGCGGCTAAATCGCATGTAGTGGCTGGTATTGAAGGATAAACAGATAAGGATAGGCCGGGAAACCGGTAAATAGCTAATTAAAACAAATTCTGAGTATGATAACCGTTTCAGAAAAAGCAGGAGAATATATAAAAGCGCTGATGGAAAAAGAACATCATGCGCCGGGCACCTTTGTACGGGTAGGCGTAAAAGGTGGTGGCTGTTCTGGTCTTGAATATGTGATGAAATTTGAAGCAACCGAAGAAGAAGGCGACCAGATTTTTGAAGATAAAGGCGTAAAAGTAGTAGTACAAATGAAAAGCCTCCTTTACCTGTATGGTACAGAACTGGACTATTCTGATGGACTCAACGGAAAAGGCCTCTACTTTAATAATCCAAATGCAACCAGAACGTGTAGCTGCGGCGAAAGCTTTGCGGTTTAAATATTAAACTTGTATGATCAACAGTAACGAAATAATTGATGATATAGCCAATAAGGAGTACGAGTTTGGCTTTAGCACCGATATTGAAATGGATATAGCTCCTCCGGGGCTGAATGAAGATATCATCCGTTTTATTTCGGCGAAGAAGAATGAGCCCGAATGGCTGCTGGAATGGCGCCTGAAGGGATTTGCCGCGTTTAAGAAAATGGAATTCCCGAAATGGCAGCACTTTGAAATGCCTAAGCTTGATCTGCAGGCACTTTCCTATTATGCCGCACCAAAGAAGAAAATACAGCTCAACAGCCTGGATGAAGTAGATCCGGAACTGCTGGCTACCTTCGCAAAACTGGGTATTCCCCTGAATGAACAGAAAGCCCTTACCGGTGTAGCCGTGGATGCCGTTTTTGACAGCGTTTCCGTAGCCACCACTTTCAAAGGGAAACTGAAAGAAATGGGCGTTATCTTCTGCTCTTTCGGTGAAGCAGTACAGGAACACCCCGACCTGGTAAAGAAATACTTGGGCAGCGTGGTTCCCCATACGGATAACATCTTCGCAGCACTCAACGCCGCCGTATTTTCCGATGGTTCCTTCGTTTACATTCCCAAAGGCGTACGATGCCCGATGGAACTGAGCACTTACTTCCGTATCAACGCACAGAACACCGGACAATTTGAACGTACCCTGATCATCGCAGACGACAACAGCTACGTAAGCTATCTCGAAGGCTGCACCGCTCCCATGCGTGATGAAAATCAACTGCACGCCGCAGTAGTGGAACTGATAGCACTCGAGCAGGCTGAAATAAAATACTCTACCGTACAAAACTGGTATCCCGGCGATAAAGACGGTAAAGGCGGTATCTATAACTTCGTTACCAAAAGAGGCATCTGCAAAGGCGCTGCCAGTAAGATCTCCTGGACACAGGTAGAAACCGGCTCCGCTATTACCTGGAAATATCCCAGCGTAATCCTGCAGGGCGACCACTCCGAAGGTGAATTTTACTCCGTGGCAGTAGTCCGTAACAAACAGATCGCTGATACCGGTACCAAGATCCACCACATCGGTAAAGGCACCAAAAGCCGCATCATCTCCAAAGGTATTTCCGCCGGCAGAGGCGATAACAGCTACCGCGGCCTGGTATCCGTTGGGCCACGTGCCGATAACGCACGTAACTTTACCCAGTGCGATTCCCTGCTCATCGGTAACCAATGCGGCTCCCACACCTTCCCGTATATCGAATCAAGGAACAAAACAGCCATGATCGAACACGAAGCCACCACTTCGAAAATCGGGGAAGACCAGATCTTCTACCTGAACCAACGTGGCATCGACAGCGAAAAGGCAGTTGCCCTGATCGTAAACGGCTATGTGAAGGAAGTACTGAACCAACTCCCGATGGAATTTGCAGTAGAAGCGCAAAAATTATTATCTATTACACTTGAAGGAAGCGTTGGATAACTCATTATCCAATTAATACATACAGAACGAAATAAAACAATCATGCTGACGATTAAAAATCTGCACGCAGAAGTAGAAGGGAAAAAAATTCTGAAAGGCATTAATCTCGAAATAAACAAAGGAGAAATGCACGCTATCATGGGACCTAACGGTTCCGGCAAAAGCTCACTGGCTTCTGTTCTGGCGGGACGTGATAACTACACTGTCACCGAAGGTGAAGTTTGGTTCAACGGCAAAAATCTGCTGGATATGGCTCCGGAAGAACGCGCCCGCGAAGGTGTTTTCCTCGCTTTTCAATACCCCGTAGAAATTCCAGGTGTTTCCAACCTCAACTTCCTCAAAACCGCACTGAACGAAATCAGGGCGTATAAAGGTCTCCCGGCCCTCGAAGCCAGGGAATTCCTGAAGCTGACCAAAGAAAAACAACAACTGGTCGATTTTCACTCCAACCTGATGAACCGTTCCCTGAACGAAGGATTCAGCGGTGGCGAAAAGAAACGTAACGAAATTTTCCAACTCGCTATGCTGAACCCACAGCTCGCCATATTGGATGAAACAGATTCCGGACTGGATATCGATGCACTGCGTATTGTTTCAAATGGTGTAAACAAATTACGCGATGCAGAAAAATCTTTCGTAGTGATTACTCACTATCAACGCCTGCTGGAGTATATCATACCTGACTTTGTGCATGTATTATACAACGGCCGTATTATTAAAACCGGTACCAAAGAACTGGCACTGGAACTCGAAGAAAGAGGATACGACTGGCTGAAAGAGGAATTACATTTGAAAGAATCTGTATAAAAAGAACTATGACAAGCGATATGATATTGCCATTTTACCAGGCGTTAACAGAAGATGTAAATGCACTGTCGGCACAGGCTCCCTCCCTCGCTACCGATACGCTGCAGGACATCCGCCGCAAGGCGCTGGAGCGTTTCTCTGCGATAGGCTTGCCTACGCTGAAAACGGAAGCATGGCGCTACACGAATATTCAGCGCTACCTGAAAGAGTTTCCTTATGAACTGCTTACCACTGCTTCCCCCGTTGCGGAAGAAGTAGTAAACAGCACCGCTATTCCTGAACTGGACTGCTACCGCATTGTGCTGGTAAATGGCCACCTGCAGGCGGATCAGTCTACCCTGCCGCAAGGCAAAGGTATCACCGTTGGCGCCATGAGTGCCCATACCACCGCACCAGGCTTTGTTACTTATTTCAATGAACAGCACCACCTGGCCGCAGAATCATTGGCACAGCTTAATACAGCCCTCTTCGCAGATGGCCTGTATATCGAACTGGCCGCCAACACCGTGGTCGATAAACCCATACATGTAGTAAACGTTTACTCCTGTACAGCGCATGCCTTCATTCAGCCACGCCACCTGTGGATCCTGAACAGAAACGCTGCCGCCACCATCATCGAAACTTCCATTCACCCGGAAACCGCCACCATCGCTTTTGCGAACAGTGTACTGGAAACCGTGGTACTGGAAAATGCAGAACTGTGGCACTATAATGTACAACAGGGCGCCGAAAGCTTCCGGGAAGTACATACCACCGCTGCACAGCAACACAAAGACAGCCGTTACCACCATTTTAATTTCACCCTGCCAAACACCCCGTTCACCCGTAACAACCTGAGCGTGGCCCTGAATGGCAGTCATACCGAAACTAATCTGAACGGTTTATATATTGCCAGCAAACACCAGCATGTAGATAACCATACCTTTATGGATCACATCATGCCGGACTGCAACAGCAACGAACTGTACAAAGGCGTACTGCTCGATAACGCCAACGGCGTATTTACCGGCAAGATCCTTGTACACCAGGAAGCACAGAAAACAAATGCTTTCCAGCAGAACAATAACCTCCTGCTCGGTACCAAAGCGGACATCAATTCACAGCCTCAGCTGGAAATTTATGCCGACGACGTAAAGTGCAGCCACGGTTTTACTGCCGGTCAGTTCAGTGAAGAGTCCATGTTCTACCTCCGCTCACGCGGTATTGGCGAAGATGCGGCAAAAGCACTGATGGTAAACGCCTTCTCCCACGACATCACAGATGCAGTGAAGGTGCCTGCCCTGCAACATTTCCTGCAGACGCAGATTGCGGAGATCATGAATAACTAATTTTACGATGGAACATATTGCTAACATCATAACCGACGGCCTGGACGTAAAGCAGATCAGAAAGGATTTTCCTATCCTGCAGCAACAGGTACATGGTAAACCGCTGGTATACTTCGACAACGGAGCTACCACGCAGAAACCACAGGTTGTAATAGACACGGAAGCCCGCTATTACGAAGAATATAACAGCAATGTGCACCGGGGTGTACATCACCTGAGCCAGGTAGCTACCAACGCATACGAAAAAGCCCGCATCACCATTGCAGGTTATATCAATGCCGCAGACCCGCATGAAGTAATCTTCACCGCAGGTACCACCGCCGGCATCAACCTGGTAGCCAATACCATGAGCCGCCGCTTCCTTCAGCCGGGCGACAGCGTCATCATTTCCGCCATGGAACACCATAGTAATATAGTGCCCTGGCAGATAGCCTGCGAAGAAACCGGCGCCACACTCAAGGTAATTCCTATCAACGACCGCGGCGAACTCCGGATGGACGCATACAAAGCCATGCTGGATGATTCCGTGAAAATAGTAGCCGTTACCTACGTTTCCAATACCATGGGAACCGTAAACCCGGTACAGGACATTATAACGCTGGCGCATGCACGCAATATACCGGTACTGCTCGATGCCGCCCAGGCAATCCAGCATATCAGTATCGATGTACAGGCGCTCGACGTGGATTTCCTGGCTTTCTCCGGCCATAAAATTTATGGCCCTACCGGCACCGGCGTACTCTATGGCAAAAAAGAATGGCTCAATAAACTGCCCCCCTACCAGGGCGGCGGCGATATGATCAAAACCGTTACTTTCGAAAAAACAATCTATAACGAACTGCCGTATAAATTTGAAGCCGGTACCCCTAACATTGCCGGTGGCATCGCATTGGGTGCGGCTATCGAATACCTGCAGCAAACCGGGATCTCCAAAATCCAGCAATGGGAAGAAGAGCTGATGGAATATGCCATGCAGGAACTACGCCAGATCGATGGCATTCGTTTTATCGGAGACGCCACAGAAAGAAGCGGCGCCATCTCCTTCCTGGTACACAACATCCACCCGTTTGATATGGGTGAACTGCTGGATCAGCAAGGCATCGCCGTAAGAACAGGACACCACTGCACCGAACCACTGATGGATATCTTTAAAATCCCGGGTACCGTGCGTGCATCCCTTTCTTTCTATAATACCAAAGAAGAAATAGACAAACTGGTAGCCGGCATAAAAAGAGCCGCCGCCATGCTTTTGTAAACAGGTGAATATGACGATTCAGGAAATACAGGAAGAAATAATATCCGATTTTTCGGTGATGGGCAGCTGGGAAGATAAATACGAATATATCATCCAGCTGGGTAAGGAATTACCGCTCATCTCAGAAGAATTTAAAACGCCGGACAATCTCATCAAAGGCTGCCAGTCGCGCGTGTGGCTGCATACAGAGCTGAAAGACGGGAAACTTTTTTTTACCGGCGACAGCGATGCCGTTATCACCAAAGGCCTCGTAAGCCTGATGATCTATGTACTTTCCGGTCATACGCCACAGGAAATTGCCGCAGCAGACATTTATTTTATCGATGCCATCGGCTTGAGCAGCCATCTCTCCCCCACCCGCTCCAACGGGTTGCTGAGTATGCTCAAACAAATGAAGCTGTACGCCATCGCCTACCAGGCTAAAATTAATCAGCAATGAGTGAAGCAATATTAAGAGAACAGATAGAAGCACAGCTCAAAACCGTATTCGACCCGGAAATCCCGGTGAACATATGGGAACTTGGACTGGTATACGAAGTAAAGATCAAGGAAAATAACAGGATCGGTATCGATATGACCCTTACCGCCCCTGGCTGCCCCGTAGCCGGCGATATTATCCGCGAAGTAGATGAAAAAATAAGAAATATAGAAGGCGTTTCCGATGTGGATGTGCACCTTACTTTTGATCCCCCCTGGACAAAAGAAATGATGAGCGAAGAAGCTAAACTGGAACTCGGCTTTCTGTAAAACAACACAATACTTACATACTAAAACCAAATATCAGATACACTGCGTAGTGTTACCTGATATTTGGTTTTTTATTTTATGGAATTATTTACTTTGCGCTTTAAATCGTTAATCCATTGAACCTATCCGACGAACAAGTGCTTGCTATGGCGCCTGATGAATCTTCCCGTAAATCCGGGAAGGATCTGGCTAATCCGGCTAAATGGGTTAGTAAAGGCGTCAGCGATATAGCGTTATGGGGCGAATGCCAGGGCAGCGGCAGCAAACCATACCAGACACAGATAGATACCGGCAACATGGCATTCAAATGCAGTTGCCCCAGCCGTAAGTTTCCCTGTAAACACGGACTGGGCCTGCTGTTGCTCTACTCCAGGCAACGGGCTTCCTTCCAGAAAGAAACACCACCGTCCTGGGTAAGCGAATGGCTCGCCAAACGCGCCGAAAAAGAAGAGAAGAAAAATACATCCGCCACTTCAACAGAGAAGCAGCCAGATACGTCCGCACAGGCCAAAAGGCAACAGGCACGCATGCAGAAAGTAAGCGACGGCGCCGCAGAACTTCTCCGCTGGATAAAAGATCTCGTGCGCAACGGTATCATGGACATGCCCGAAAAAGATCCGGCTTTCTTCGAAAATATGATCCGCCGCATGGTAGATGCACAGGCCCCCGGCCTCGCCGCCATGTTGCGCGAACTGGCAGACATCAGCTACTTCCACGACGGATGGCAATCCGTTTTTATCACCCAGCTCACACGCATTTACCTCGTTATACAGGGCTATCAGCACCTCAGCGACCTCCCACCAGCACTCCGGCAGGATATCCGCACCCTCGCCGGTTTTTCTACCTCACAGGAAGAACTGAAGGAACAAAACGGTATCACCGACACCTGGCAGGTACTGGGAAAACAAACCACGGAAGAAGACCGCCTCGTGGTGGAACGCTACTGGCTGTACGGCATAAATACCAAACGTCCCGCACTGATACTGCAGTTTTATGTACGCGGACAAAGCACCATCGCCAATACCCTCACTCCCGGCAGCGCCATCAATGCGGAACTGGTATTTTATCCTTCCGCAGCACCGCTGCGCGCACTGATCAAACAACAGGTAACAGTGCCGGCAAACCACACCTTCAGCGGCTATGCCGGATGGCAGGAAGTAGTAACCGCGCAAACCGCCATCAATGAAGTATTGCCCGTGTATAACGACCAGGTATATACGATCGCAGACCTTACCCCTGTTTGGCACGCGGATCAATGGTGGCTACAGGACAGCCGTCAGCAACTCATGGCCGTGAAAAAAACTTTCCAGCACACCTGGAAACTGCTGGCGCTGAGCGGGGGAACACCCCTCCATATGGCAGTTACCGGTAAAGAAACCCAATATGAACCCATTGGCGTTTGGCATGAACAGGAATATAAAATACTATAATGGAGCACTGGCATCAACTCATTAATACCGCCTTACTGGGCACCGCTAAAAAACCGGTAGACAGCACCGGTATGAACGGCCCCCTGCAACAGGCGGCCCATACCATCCTGACAGGCGAACACACAGATAAAGAAGATAAGTTCCTGCAACTGGCAGCAGTGCTCTATAACTACCGCCTGAGCGGCACGCAACCCGTTACCGCCAACGTAGCACCCATGAAAGTGTGCCCGCCGGAAACAAAACTTTACTGCAAGCCCGCCGCCATAAGAGTACTGCAACAGGTACTGGAAACCGAAAGCATCCAGCTGCTCCAGCTATGGCTCGAATACTGCGCCAAGGCCAATGTACTCCTGCCACCGGCGCAACTGCCCGTGATGCTCGACAAAGGCTGGCGGAATAAATCATTGCGCGCATTGATCGCTGCTACGGGCGGACAACGTGCGGAATGGCTCGGGCACTTTAACCCCGACTGGAACTTTTCACGCGTAGCGGATACCATCGAAGACAGATGGCAGAATGGCGCCACCGCACAGCGTTTTGAAGCGCTGAAGGAGTTGCGTGCAACCGATCCCGTAATGGCGCGCACCTGGCTGGAGCAATCCTGGCCTAAAGAAAGCGCTACCGTGAAAACGGAACTGCTCTCCGTACTGGAACAACCTGCCCATCCCGCAGACATTCCCTGGCTGGAATCGCTGCTCACCGAAAAAAGTAAACAGGTAAAAGACACCGCCACCCGCATCCTGAAAAAACTGCCCGGCTCCTCCCTCCATGAAAAATACTGGCAGATCGTAGCCGGCGCCATACAACTCGATGAATACGGTCAGGTAACGGTAGCGCTCCCGGAAATAACGGACGACAGCATTTTCCAGAGCGGCATCGAAAAACTCAGCAACGATAAAAGCATTACGGATGAAACACACATCCTCTACCAGCTGATCAGCTTCGTACACCCCGCCCGCTGGGAAGAACATTTTAACCGGAATACGGAAAGGGTCATCGCCCTCTTCCAGCTACAGGAATCGCTGAAACCTTTTATCCCTGCGCTGGTGCTGGCTATTGCCTGGTTTGAAGACAAAGCGCGCGCTGTCTCGTTTATGGAGCACAGCGAAACTTTTTATATAGATATCATCCCCCTGCTACCACCGGAACAACAACAGCAGTTCAGTGAAAAGTTTTTTGATGAACACCCGGACTCCATTATCCAGTATGCCTGCAACAACCAGGAAGAATGGAGCCTCCCGCTATGTACCCGGATCTTCAAATATGCGGCCACACAGCCTTACACCTACAATCAGCAATTCATGAATAATCATATCCGGCAGATACCCGTAGCCATTGCCGCCACCCTGGATGATATCACACCCGTGGAGGCCTATCACACCGGGTACTGGAATAATATCAAAGTTCACCTGGGCCGGCTGCTCCAGGCAAAAAGCCAGATACAATCACTTTAATCCAAACACATTAATCAACATACCATGTCAGACATTTTACGCTACCACGCCGAACAACTGTACGCACAGGAGCTGGAAGAACTGAAAAAAGACGACGCAGGGAAGCGTCCGCAAAACTGGTTACTGCCGCCACAAGCGGTAGTTACTTACCTGATCGGCGGGAAACTGAAGAACGGTTTTGAAGTCACCCCTAAATATATTGGCAGCAAACGCCTCATGGAAATAGCCGTGGCTACCCTCGCCACCGACAGGGCCCTGCTGCTGTATGGTTTGCCTGGCACCGCCAAAAGTTGGGTGAGCGAACACCTCGCCGCAGCCATCAGCGGCGATTCCACGCTCATCATTCAGGGTACCGCCGGTACCAGCGAAGAAAGTGTGCGCTATGGCTGGAACTACGCCCGCCTGCTGGCCGAAGGCCCTACCCGGAATGCCCTGGTGGAAACCCCGGTGATGCGCGCGATGCAGGAAGGAAAAATTGCCCGCATAGAAGAACTCACCCGCATCGGCGCCGATGTGCAGGATACCCTCATCACTATCCTGTCGGAAAAAACGCTTCCCATTCCTGAACTGAATACGGAAGTGCAGGCCACCAAAGGATTCAATATCATTGCTACCGCCAACAACCGCGATAAAGGCGTAAATGAATTATCCAGTGCGCTGAAACGCCGCTTCAATACTGTTATCTTGCCTGTTCCGGATTCCATGGAAGAAGAAATTGATATTGTAAGAAGAAGGGTGGAAAGCTTTGAAAAAACGATGGACCTGCCGGCAGAAAAACCTGCGGTGGAAGAAATCCGCCGCATCGTTACCATCTTCCGCGAACTCCGCAACGGCGTTACCCTCGATGGCAAAACCAAGCTGAAGTCGCCCGGCGGCACCCTCAGCACCGCTGAAGCCATTTCTGTGGTGAATAACGGTCTCACCCTGGCCGCCTGGTTCGGCGATGGCACCCTCAATGCTGCGGATCTGGCCGCCGGCATCATCGGCGCTGTAGTGAAAGATCCCGTTCAGGATAAATTGGTTTGGCAGGAATATCTCGAAACAGTGGTAAAAACACGGGAGGATTGGAAAGATGTGTACCGCGCCTGCCGTGACCTGGCTTAACAGCAGGTAAGGTTCAGGTCCGCCTTTAAAGCGGGGATGAAGCGTATCAAGTCCACCTTTATGAAGGCTATAAAGCGTGATACAACGTGAAAACTCCTGCTTTACTGCTTTAGTTTTTACTTTAATAGTAATTTCATAAGTAAATCATAATGTGTTCATTACATTATGTTTGTTTAGAAATTACTTTCAGTATAATTTCCGGGAGATGCCGAACTGCTGGCACTCCATTCATTTGTTAATAATGATCGACGTATGTCCGTACATATATTAGGTATCCGGCACCACGGCCCTGGCTCAGCAAGGAATGTAAAAGCTTTCCTGGAAGAGCTGCAACCGGATATTGTGCTGATCGAAGGACCACCGGAAGCAGATGCCTTGCTGCAATGGGCTGGTCATGAAGAGCTGCAACCACCCGTGGCCATCCTGGCTTATCAGCCGGATAGTCCGCAGAAAGCCTGCTTCTATCCATTTGCGGCCTTCTCACCGGAATGGCAGGCCATGCTGTATGCCAAAACCCACCGCATCCACGCCCGCTTTATGGACCTTCCCCTGGCCCATGTATTCGGCATGGAAAACGAAGCCGCGGCAAAAAGAGCAGCCGGCGCTCAAAAAGAGGAAGCTCAAAAAGAAGAAGCTGAAAACACAATACCAGGGGAAGACATGCCTCCCGCGGAACTGAACTCCGCATTGAATGCTTCCACGAAAGCATTCAATGCGGAAGAACTGGACCTGGAATTTCTCCCGCCATCACCGCAGGACCCGGTCGCCCACCTGGCCCATGCCGCCGGATACGACGATGGCGAACGCTGGTGGGAACATATGTTTGAATACCGCCTCGGACAGGAACAGGTATTTGAGGCGGTGCATGACGCCATGCACGCCCTCCGGGAAGAACTCCCCCGGCGGTACGACCGGAAAGAAGCCCTCCGTGAAGCCTGGATGCGGAAGTGCATCCGTCAGGCAGAAAAGGAAATGTTCCAGCGGATAGCCGTCATATGCGGCGCCTGGCACGCACCGGCGCTGCAAACCATGCCCAAACAAAAAGATGATAACGACCTGCTGAAAGGCCTCCCCAAAGTAAAAGTGGAATGCACCTGGATACCATGGACGTATAGTCGCCTCAGTTATGAAAGCGGCTATGGCGCCGGCATTCCGTCACCGGGATGGTACGAACACATCTGGGAATACCCTGCCGATGATGGTACCCGCTGGATGGCGCTGGTAGCAAAGCTCTTCAGGGAGCAGCAACAGGATACCTCCGTGGCGCACGTAATGGAAGCAGTACGCCTGGCCAACGCATTGGCTGCCCTCCGTCATTATCCCAGACCCGGATTGGAAGAACTCAACGAGGCCACCCTCAGTGTGCTCTGCAACGGGGAAAGTATCCTCATGCAACTGATCCGTGATGAGCTGATTGTACGCAACCGGATCGGGAAAGTACCCCCAGAAGTACCTACGCCTCCACTCCAGGCCGATATTTCCCGGTGGCAGAAAAAACTAAGGCTGCCGCAAACAGCTGACTTTAAAGACTATACCCTCGACCTGCGGAAAGACACGGACCTGGAAAGAAGTATTTTCCTCCACCGCCTGCAACTGCTGGAAATATACTGGGGAAAACGTTTCGAGGTATCCGGGAAAGGTACCTTCAAAGAACAATGGCGCCTGCAATGGGACCCCGCCTTTTCCATTGATATCATCGAAAAAGGCAGTTGGGGAAATACCGTAGCAGAAGCCGCTACCAGCTTTGTTACCAACACCGCCAATAATACCGGCACTCTTCAGCAGGTATGTAAAATGCTGGAATCCGCCATCCCTGCAGAACTCCCCGCTGTAGTGGAAGTATTGATCCACCGGATCAACAACCTCGCTGCCGCCTCCGGCGATGTGCTCCAGCTGATGGAAGTAATTCCCTCACTGGTAAATATCAGCCGCTATGGCAACGTGCGCAAAACAGATGCGGCGCTGGTCAGCAACATCACCGAAAGCATGATAGGCCGCATCTGCATCAGCTTACCCGCTGCCTGCACCGCCGTTGCCGATGATGCCGCACTCCCGCTGCTGGATCTCTTCTTTGCCATGAACGACGCCATTAACCTCATACAGGATAATGCCCTCACCACCTCCTGGCAGGAAACGCTGCTGGCCATTTCCCGCAACGCGCAATCGGCCCCCATGATAGCCGGCTACGCTTCACGGCTCCTCTTCGACGGCAAAATAATGACGGGGGAAACATTGGTAAAAGCTTTCAGTGTATCCATGTCAGTAGCCAATCCGCCTGCACTGGCGGCCGCCTGGCTGGAGGGCTTCCTCAGGGGCAGCGGTACCCTGCTGCTCCTGGATGAAGAGCTGTGGGACATGGTGCATAATTGGGTTTCCCAACTGGAAAATGATATTTTCATACAGGTATTGCCGTTATTACGCCGCACCTTTTCTAACTTTACCGCCCCGGAACGAAAAAAACTGGGCGACAAAGTGAAACACGGCGGAAATGGAACCAGCATAAAAGCAACTACCACAGGGGATATAGATCATGACCGGGGCGCCCGGGGCATCCCCGTAGTGATGCAGCTGCTGGGATTTAAAGACGCTAAATTATTACCGGATGGAGCATGAAGAACAGGTTCGCAGGTGGCGGCTCGTACTGGGTGGATCCCAGAATGACGGTACCTCCTTCCCGTTAAATAAAACGGACCTGCAGTTGGACAAAACACTGGAAGCCCTGTACGACAGCACCAGGCAGGGAGGATTAGGACCATCCTCTCCAAACGTAAGCCGCTGGCTGGGCGATATCAGGAGCTACTTTCCCGCCTCTGTGGTGCAGGTAATGCAACAAGATGCCCTCAAACGCCTGAACCTCACCCAGATGCTCTTCGAAAAAGAGATGCTGGAAAACATAGAACCCGATGTACACATGGTGGCCACCCTGATGACTTTGAGCAAGGTTATCCCGGAAAAAACCAAAGACACCGCCCGGCAGGTAGTGAAAAAAGTGGTGGATGAACTGATGCGGAAACTGGCACAACCCACCCAGCAGGCCATCACCGGCAGCTTAAACCGCAGCGCACGCAACCGGCGCCCACGGCATAACGAGGTGAACTGGCCTCTAACTATCCAGAAAAATCTGCAACACTATCAACCGGAGTATAAAACCATTATCCCTGAAACACTGATCGGGTACGGCCGCAAACGGTCGGCGCTGAAAGAAGTGGTATTATGCCTGGATCAAAGCGGATCAATGGGTACCTCTGTCGTTTATTCTGGTATCTTTGGGGCTGTAATGGCTTCTATCCCGGCGCTAAAAACACAGATGGTGGTTTTTGATACCGCCGTGGCAGACCTTACAGAAGAATTGCAGGACCCGGTGGAACTGCTGTTCGGCGTACAACTGGGCGGAGGTACAGATATCCATGCCGCACTGAAATACTGCGCACAGATCATCACCAAACCGGCAGACACCGTACTGGTACTGATCACCGATCTCTTTGAAGGAGGAGATGAAAAAAATATGCGGAAACGCTTTACCGAACTTGCAGCAGCAGGTGTACAGGTAATCGTACTGCTGGCGCTGAACGATGAAGGCGCCCCCAGCTACGATCACGAGAATGCCCAATTCCTGGCAAACCTCGGAATACCCGTATTCGCCTGCTCCCCGGACAAGTTTCCGGAGATGATGGCCTGCGCATTGAGCAAACAGGATGTTGCACAATGGGCAGCAAAAGAAGATATTGTGCTGAAAAAATAATCTGAATCTATCTATACCCTTATGCCATACAAAAAGGAAACTATACTACCTCTTGTTGAAAAACTGAAACAACTGAATGACTATGAAAACATCGCAGGCGCTATACAGTCCGGGGTAGATTTCCTTACAGGGCACACCTATGAAACACCGGTATTTCCCACCGCTGAAACCGCCCGGCAAATGGGACATTTCATCTCCCTGCTGCAAATTCCCGACCACTGGGACGACAACGACCGGCTCATACTAAAGCTGATTTCACCACCGATTACCTGGAACGAATGCAGGGAAACCTTCCTGACAACCATCATTCCGATGATGGACATGCCCGGCACCTCCTCTTCCATTGTACTGCGGTTCAGCTATTTTACCAGCTACCTCCAGCAACGGGGTTGCACACCGGAAGAAATCGGCTCTCTCATGATCAGCTATTCCAGGGACGGTAACAACTTCGACCTTGCACCGCTGAAATTCACGCCCCTGCGCAAATTTCTGCAGGACCTGATCAAAAGTGCGGAACCACATGTGATCAACGCCTATGTAAACACCTGGCGTAAAAAAGGATGGAACTCCCTCTTCTTCCGGCTCCTTACCAAAGGGCACCCGGACCGGGAAATGGAATACCTGGAAAACATCCTCCTGCTGCCGGAATACCTTCCGGATCAACAGGCCGTGTCCCGCGTATTACTGCAAAACAACCCTGGCAAGTATGAACCGCTGATCGAAAAAACAACCACGCAACTGGCTGCACTACCCGATTATGCCGCCGCCGTCAGTGGTTATTATCTTCTCGCCGGTCATCTTCCCGAAAAATATAACCAACGGCTGCTGAAAGCAGCCTACGATTACCTGGAAAGGCAGGTTGCCGGCCCATACACACCGGAATCGGGGTACTCAAAGGTAACAGGGAACATACCGCCCAACAACATGCCCCCCGGCGTACTGGCAGTGCGCGGCTTGCTGCACCTCGACCGCCCCGCAGCCGTTCCTTATCTCGCTGACCTGCTTGCTCAAAAACGTTCGCTCCACCCCGAAGCCTTCCAGGTGCTGGCAGACGAGTTACAGGAACAGGCAGCACCCATGCTGCTGCACGCACTGGAAAATGATTACGACGCCAGAACAATACTCCCGGTGCTCTCCCAGCTGGACAAGGCGCTGTATATAGATCAGCTCTGGCCTTACACCCTGCATAAACTGAAATCAGTTCGTACGCTCGTTGCCGTGATACTGGCGGAACACCCGCAGGCGCTGGAAAGAGCGGCGGAATTACTGGGGCATAAGAAAGCCGATCAACGCTTAACCGCCGTACAGATCCTGTCTAAACTCGACCATGAGCATGCCCGGGAACTGCTGCAACAGGCGCTCCACAAGGAAGTAAACGACGATGCACGTGACCTGATGCTGGAAACACTGGGAGGACATACCCTCACAGATACCGACGACCTGGTGCTCGTTACCAGGCTGGTGATGTTTGCAAAGAAAAGACACAAACTCTCCAAGCCGGCAGAGAAATGGCTGGACGACAAAGCCTTGCCGCCGCTCTACCTGCTGGATGGTACAGTGATGACCACCGACATGATGCGCTTCCTGATTTACCGCATGTCGAGGGTAACGGAAGTACACGCCGACGTGGAAGCCAAACCACTGCTGCGTTTGATCGACCGGTCCCGCAGCGGCGACTTTGCCCGCGCACTCTATAAAGCATATGCCGACCAGGGCGGCGACCTGAAGCTAAAGTACCTCATGACGCTCACCGCCCTGCTGGGAGACGACCTGCTGGCCGATACCCTGCGGGAAGACATACAGCTCTGGATTACCACCAAACGGCTCAAAATGGCGGAACACGGCGTGGGCGCGCTGGCCCTGCATGGCAGCAATAAAGCGCTCCGCGAAGTGGAATTCTTCTCACGCAGGTACCGCTTCCGTAAAGCAGTAGTAGGCGCTGCAGCCCTCCGGGCGCTGGAGCTGACGGCCACAGAAAGAGGTCTAACGCTGCAGGAGCTGATCGATTCAATAGTGCCTGATTTTGGCTTCGATGGACTGTACCGGTCCTTTGAAGTGAAAGGCGAAACATACCGCGCATTCCTCGACAGTAACTTTAAACCGGCTTACATTAATGATAAGGGCCGTCGCCTGAAAGCCATTCCCGTAGCCACTCCCAGGGAAATCAGGAATGCTTTCAAAGCACTGCCAAAGGAAATGGCCGATACCATCAAAGTACAAACACAGCGACTGGAACTTTTCCTGGAAGAACAAAGAAAATGGAGCGCCGAAAAATGGCAGGCCGTATTCCGGCACAACCCGGTGATGTCCGTTTTCGCCACAAGGCTTGTCTGGGCGTTATTCGATGAAGGCGATCAGCTGATCACCGCCTTCTACTGCGATGAAAACATAACACCACGGACGCTTACCGGCGACTCCCTTACCCTTCCGGAAAATGCGCAGGTAAGGATATTGCATCCCATTCACCTGGATACAGCTACCCTGCAGCAATGGAAAGATACATTCAAGGCGCAGCCGGTGTTTCCTCAACTGGACAGGCCCGTAACCCTGCCGCAAAATTATGCGGTAGAATACGACTATGGCGACGCCTCTATGGAAAACGGATTACCAAGCGGTTATATGGAACAGGAAGGTTAATGGCGCAGTTCTTTTAAATCACGGGATTTTATTGTATTTTTTCACCTTAACCAAGTGAACAATAAAAATCTACGTATGTTAAAACTACGCTCCACCCTGGCATTGGCAGGCCTGCTGCTGCTATCGGTAAGTACCATGCCCCTGCAGGCAATCAATATTATTCCGCAGCCGTCGGAAGTAAAAACATTGTCCGGCACGTTCTCTTTATCCGGCGCCACTGCCATCATTCCAGGCAAGTGCGCCGGCGAGGCCAACCAGCTGCAACAGGCATTACAGGAAACATATGGACTCTCTCTGACACTGAAACCTGCTGCCAAAAACAACTACATCCGCTTCTCCCTGGACGCAAAACTGGAGAAGGAATTAGGCAAGGAAGGCTACCAGCTGCAGGTAACGCCTGATAACATCACCATCACCGCGGCAACTACAACCGGCGTGTTTTATGGTATACAGTCTTTACGCCAACTCATTACCGCCAACGGCAGCGCATATACGATTAATGCCGTGTCCATCAAAGACAAGCCCCGCTTTGGCTGGAGGGCATTCATGCTGGATGAAGGCCGCTACTTCAAAGGCGGCGAAACCGTAAAACACCTCCTGGATGAAATGGCGCTGCTGAAAATGAACGTTTTCCACTGGCACCTCACCGACGACCAGGGCTGGCGTATTGAAATCAAAAAATATCCCCTGCTTACCACTGTCGGCAGCAAACGCGATTCCACCCAATCCGGTACCTGGAACAGCAAAGTATACGACGGCAAACCCCACGAAGGGTTTTATACGCAGGAACAGATTAAAGACATTATCAAATACGCGGCAGACAGGCACATCACCATTGTTCCTGAAATAGAAATGCCGGGCCATTCCAGCGCGGCCATTGCAGCCTATCCGTGGCTTGGCACCACCCACACGCCTATCAGGGTTCCGGGTAAATTCGGTGTGCATTACGACGTTTTCAATGTGTCTGATCCCAAAGTGATCGCCTTCCTGGAAGATGTGTTGCAGGAAGTGATTACCCTCTTCCCCTCTAAAGTGATCCATATCGGCGGCGACGAAGTAAAATACGACCAGTGGAAAGCAGATGCCGGTGTAAATGCCTTCATGAAAGCGCATCAGCTTGGCTCTCCTGCCGACCTGCAGATTGCTTTCACCAACAATATCTCCAACTACCTGGCAAGCAAAAAACGCCGTATGGCCGGATGGAACGAAATCATGGGCACAAAGCTGCATGAGTTCACTGATAGCAAAGATGTTTCCGCTACGGAAAAACTCGCAGCCGGTACCATTGTGCAATTCTGGAAAGGGGAGCTGAAACTGATCACCGATGCGGTGTCTAAAGGATACGACGTAATCAATTCCTATCACGCCATGACTTACCTGGATTACAGCTACAAGGAAATATCACTGGAAAAAGCCTACAGCTTTGATCCCATCCCCGAAGGCCTTGATCCGAAGTTCCACAGCAAAATACTGGGCAGTGGCTGCCAGATGTGGGGTGAATGGATTCCGGATGTAAAAACAATGAACCACCAGGTATTTCCCCGCCTGGCGGCTTATGCAGAAGACGCGTGGACCATTCCCGCCAATAAAAACTTCACACAGTTCTCCGATGCACTGCAATACTTCTATACCCGCTGGGATAAAGAAGGTATTCAGTACAATAAATAATTGTAAAAAAGCTATTGCAGCCATACCAGGCTGCAATAGCTTTTTATTTCGCCGGCACCAGTTTCAGGGTGTCGCCTGCCTTTTGCAGGTGATAAATGATAATCCCTTTGGTGTTTGCAGTTAACGCATCGGGATCACCTTCCCTGAACGCCGGAAAAGTACGTACCAGCGTTTTCTCTTTTATAAAAAATGTATCCTGTCCCCTGTAATCCTTTTGCTGCATGGTATCCAGGGAAACAGTGTTAATCCTTGTCACTTTAGGCCGGCCTATTTCAAAAGCATAGATCTTACCAAACCGGCCGGTACCCTCCGATAACATTTGCAGGTAAAGCTCCGGTTTACCGTTTCCATCCAGGTCTGCGATCATCATATTTTTCAGCTGCCCTTTCACGTCATGCTCAATGGTACTGTCTGCCTGTGTAGAATCCTTTTTGCTGCCTACCGCCAGGATAAGATCCCGCATACTGCCGGTACCAGAGGCAATCGCCGAAATGCGGTAATCGCCATATGTAGTATCTAACGAGATGCTTTCCGATTTTTCTTCTGGCACGCCCTGAACCGGGGCATTGGCCGAATCTTTGGCTGCCCGCTCCTGCTCATTCTGCATCGGGCTGTTACATGCGGTGCAAATTACCACCGCCAACAGCGATAACCTGAAAAATGTGTGATCCATATGCTGCTGATTTAAAAGCCCGGCCGCCGGTTAGCGGCCCGGAACTGCCTGTCATCAATGCTTTTTATGTTTATTAGCTTTGGTGTCTTTACTGTTGTGCGTGGTATCGCTGCCTTTATAATCCTGTTCTTCATTTTTCCTGCTGTCAAGATTATCCCTGATTTCGGGCCGTGGCATATTGGAAAAAGACTGTTGTTTACTTTGCCGGGTGTTCTCATTTCTGGTGCCTTTCATAAGATAAATTTTTGGTGAACAATATCTTAACCGCCACAAAAGCAGTGCCTCACGTTCTTCCGGCCGTCCATAGGGGTATACAGTATGGGATAACGTGTCTGTCACTCCACTGTTTGACGTGCAATATCCACAGTAAAAACGGGAATAAATAACGCAACGATAAGATAACTGAAATATTGTCAGCAGCTTACATCAACAGTGCTCTGCCGCTGGAAAGGGCGCATGATATCTGCTTATTAATACCTGAACAAATTTATTTTTTTATGAAAAACCTACCAGCTACCATCGGCCTTATAGGCACGCTTACCCTCCTCTTTTTCTTCAGGGGTACTCCGGACAAAGCACAGGCGGCTCCGGTAAAGCCAGCTCAGATTGATCAGATTGAAGTATTTGCACAGGACACTTTTCCACCTAAGCCAATGGATACCGTCATGAAACACAAGAAGAAAAAAGATAAGAAAGGAGATACTTCCTGGCCACAGAAAAGAGATACTTTATTCAGATGATTTTTAGCGGAGGGGAATCTCCCCTCCTTTTTATTGTTCGAGGGTACCAAATAGCCCATTCTTATAATCCTGTATTGCCTGCTCCGTTTCTTCCGCAGTGTTCATTACAAAATTATCTTTTGCCGCCACGGGTTCATTGATCGGTTCCGCGCAAAGGTATAACAGGCGGGTATTTTCAAGTGCTGAAATATGAATGTCCGGTTGCTCATCATCCTTATCAAACACCACCAGGTGATAGCCTGATACAGCGGTTCCATTCACTTCTATTTTTCCATCCACTACATACAACAACGTCCAGTATCCACGTGTAGCCGTAAGCGTTACGGCTTTTCCTGCTTCCACATTTCCCCAGATGGCGGTGATGGGCGTAAAGTTTTTTAATGGCCCTGTTTTACCTTCATAATCGCCGCCTACCAGCGTAAGGTGCACGCCTTCTTTTACCGCCACTGCGGGCATTTCTGTTCCTTTAATATACTGGTACCAGGGATCTTCTGCTTTATGCGCTGCTGGTACATTAAACCAGAGCTGCAATAGTTCATAGTTGCCCCCTTTCTTCAGAAATTCCTCCGACGGGCCTTCACTATGCAAAATACCTTTCCCGGCAAACATCCATTGTACGTCGCCGGCGGTAACGGTCATGGCATTACCGGCATTATCGCGGTGATATCCCTGCCCCTGCAGCATAAAGGTAACCGGTGCAAACCCGCGATGCGGATGCGGATGCAGCCTGTCTTCCGGCGATCCCGGCGCAAAATACTTTGCCGGCATATGATGCACCACAATAAACGGGTTGGCAAACCGGAACTGCATGGTAGGCAGTGATTGTCTTACGACTTCTGTATCTGTAATATGTTTTTCGCGTCCTTCGAGGACGTGGAGGATCTTCTTCTCCATAAAAATTATTTTATCGGATCAGTTTTAATCTGGCTTTTTCCACGGAGCTGCGGAACATTTTCAGGATCAGTACTTCATAATTTTCAATGATGATCACTTCTCCTTCCCTCGGAATATTTCCGTGGATGTAGTTGATTAAACCCGAAAGGGTTTCATAATGTTCACTTTCTGGCAAAGGATGGGGTAATAATTCATTGATATCTGCCAGGTATTCATGCGCATCTACAATAAAATTATCATCTTTTTGCTCTACAATCGGCGTTTCATGATCATGTTCATCCTGTATGTCGCCTACCAGTTCCTCCAGGATATCTTCCATGGTAACAATTCCCTCTGTATCGCCAAATTCGTTGGTCACTACCGCCATTTGCAGGCGTTGGCCCTGGAAGGTACGCAGCAGGTCTTTTATTTTCATGCTGTCCGGCACATAAAATACCGGCTTCATGATATCCTTAATGCTATGCAATGTTTTTTCATGCACGCCCTTCACCACATCTTTGGTATACACCACCCCTTTTAGTTCATCGAGCGAACCGCTGGATACGGGATACCTGGAGTAGCCGTCCCTGATCACCTGGTCTATCAGTTGATCCAGGGGCAGGTTGATGTCGAGGGAGGATATGTCTTTACGGTGGGTGAGGATTTCCTTTACGCGGCTGTCGTCGAACATAAATACGTTCTGGATCAGTTCCCGTTCGGTTTCCTCGATAGCGCCGCCTTCCTGGCTTTCAGAAATGATCAGCTTCAGTTCTTCTTCCGAATGGATTTCCGATTCTCCGGCCGGTTTAATACCCATAAGGCGGAGAATACTGTTGGCCAGCCCGTTGAGCAGCCATATAAAAGGACGGAAGATCACAAACAGCGCCCGCAGCGGGATGGCCACCACCAGCGTGGTGGGCAGCGGTTTACGGATGGCCATTGATTTGGGAGCCAGTTCCCCGAAAACGATATGCAGGATGGTAATAATAGTGAAAGCAACGGCTACGGCAATTACATGGGTAGCGGCCATTGAAATGGTAACACCAAGACTTTCCATCAACCGGAGTACGATGGCCGTCATCACCGATTCACCCACCCAGCCAAGTCCCAGTGAAGCCAGGGTAATTCCCAGCTGCGTAGCGGCCAGGTACCCGTCCAGGTTATTGAGGATGCTTTTGGCGGCGGCGGTAGCTCTTTTGCCGGTCAAACCGCCTTTACTGTTGATTTGGGAGGAACGTACTTTAACAATGGCAAATTCTGCCGCAACAAAGAATCCGTTTAATAATACTAATATAATTGTCCAGAAGAGTTGCCAAAGCATGTAGTTGTTAAATTGGTTCGCAACCCCAAATATAGGTAAATCAATTTTTATACGTTCGGGTATTTTGAAGAATTACAGATTATAAATTAAAATTCCGGGAGATATATTCGGGATTTTACCTTTCTGATATGCAATTTTTTCCAATCAGTCTACTTATTTCATAGAGTTTATGTATTTTGTGGGGAATTAAGGCTGGCACATTATTAAAAAATGGAGAAAGAACTTACTACCCTTGCTGCACCCGCAGCTCCGAGCACAAACGAATCAAATGCTGCAACGCCGCAGGAAAGCGTCAACTTTAGAAAACAGCGCTGGATTTATGGTATAGCAGGCATCCTCATACTGGGCGTTATCCTGGGTGTGGCGTGGTGGCAATCGCCCGATTTCCGCACGTATGTAGAAGACGTACCTCCTACTTTTTACTATTTCCTCATAGCAGGATTTATCTTCGCCATGATCGACGGCGCCATCGGCATGTCTTACGGCATTACTTCCACTACTTTTTCCCTGTCGATGGGCATTCCGCCTGCATCGGCGAGTACGGCGGTGCATATTTCGGAAATCCTCAGCTGCGGCATTGCCGGCTGGATGCATATGCGGATGGGAAATGTCAACAAAAAACTGTTTAAACTACTCATATTACCGGGTATTGCCGGTGCTGTGATAGGGGCTTACCTCTTATCGTCGCTGGAACATTACGCACAATACACTAAACCGGTGGTATCGCTGTATACGCTGATCCTCGGCACCGTTATCCTGATGAGAGCCATTAATGCGCAGCGCAAAAAACACGCAGCTAAAAAAATTAAGCGAATAGGCCTGCTAGGCTTCGGTGGCGGATTTATAGACGCTATCGGTGGCGGCGGCTGGGGTTCTATTGTGTTGTCGTCCCTGATTGCCGGCGGCCGACATCCCCGCTTTTCGCTGGGCACGGTAAAGGCTACCCGCTTTTTTATCGCTATGCTCAGTTCCCTCACTTTTGTAACGGTGTTGTATCACGTACACTGGGATGCCGTACTCGGCCTCGTAATAGGCAGCGCCATCGCCTCTCCTATTGCGGCAAAAGTATCCAATAAAATTTCTGCTAAAACTATTATGGTAGCGGTGGCGATCATTGTGATCCTGGCAAGTATGAGGAGCATCTATATGTTTGTAGCCAAAATCATATAGCCGTAGCCGTTAATCGTTGCTTACCTGCTGGTTTACCTTTAAAGTAATGGGCTTGTCGACTTCGTATTCCACCAGCGCCTTAATAGTGATCACTTCCCGGTCGCTGAACGGCCGTTGCGGGAGGAACTTCGGGTCTATGTCCACCTGGATTTCGGCGGTACGGTCTTCAAAAAGATAATTATTGCCACGCAGCTTTTTGGTGATGTAACCGGTCACCTTAACAGCGATGCTGTCGTTGTGCAGTTGCCGGGCATTGCGCATCACCTCTCCGATGGTGTAAGTTCGTTCCTGCAGAGCGAACAGGGGAAGCAACAAACATAGCATCCAGCTTTTCATGATAAATATATTGGTTCGCTAACACCATAAACAATAATCATGGCAGATTGTTCACCGAACAGATACATTTGGTTATCTTGTAAATCATAAACTTCAGGTATGGGATTCCTCAAAACGTACAGTAGTATGTTCTGGTTACTGGCAGGCATCATTGCCGGCAGTATTGCCGGGCTTATATTGGGTGAGCGTGTAGCCGTTATCAAACCATTGGGCGATGTATTTCTGAACCTGCTGTTTACAGCCATCATACCACTGGTATTTTTTGCGATCTCGTCCGCCATTGCCAATATAGAAGCGGGGCATAAGCTGGGCCGTATTCTCGGTGTGATGTCGCTGGTATTCCTTGGTACCGTTCTCATCTCCGCCTTTCTTACTATTGTGGCCGTATGGATATTTCCCATCCACCAGCAGGTAACGCTTACAAAAGATGTGAACCTGGAACAGCCGGGCAACTGGGGCGAGCAGGCAGTACGGCTCCTCACTGTGAATGAATTTTATGAGTTGCTGTCGCGTAAAAATATGCTGCCGTTCCTGATTTTCTCCGGCCTGGTAGGTTTTGCAGCCATGCGTACGGGAGAGAAAGGCGCTGCTTTCCGCGGATTTCTGCAGTCGGGCAATGAGGTGATGAAAGATATCCTTACGCTTATCATGAAATTGGGCCCTATCGGGCTGGGCGCCTACTTCGCTTACCAGGTGGGCACTGTAGGACCGCAACTATTTGGCACCTATGCACACTCTCTCGGTATTTACTACGGCTTTGGCGTTGTATATTTTATTGTTGGCTTCAGTGCGTACGCATTTGTTGCCGGTGGTATACCGGGTATAAAAATTTTCTGGAAGAACAATATTGTACCCACCCTTACCGCGGTTGGTACCGGCAGCAGTATTGCCACTATTCCGGCTAATCTCCACGCAGTAGAGCGGATGGGCGTTCCACGCGATATCGGCAACGTGGTAGTGCCATTGGGCGCTACCCTGCATAAAGATGGCTCCAGCATTTCTTCCATCATAAAAATGGCCGTGGTGTTTGCCATGTTCGGAAAGGGCTTCGACAGCGTCCCCATCATTTTAATGGCACTAGGCGTTACTGTTATAGCCAGCATCGTGGAAGGCGGTATTCCTAATGGCGGCTACATTGGCGAACTGCTGGTGATGAGCATCTACGGGTTTCCCATAGAAGCACTCCCGCCGCTGATGATTATAGGCACGCTGGTAGATCCGCTGGCTACAATCCTCAATGCGACGGGCGACAATGTTGCTGCTATGCTGACAACACGTTTTCTGCGGGGGCGGGCGCCGGCAGTTTCGTAAACGCCTGCTCCAGGTCGGCCAGCAGATCGGCGGTTTCTTCAAGTCCTACTGATAAACGGATCAGGCTATCGCTTACGCCTGCCGCTCTTCTCTTTTCTGCGGGAATGGATTTATGGGTCATCGCCGCGGGATGACACAATAAGCTTTTGATGCCTCCGAGGCTTTCTGCCAGTTTAAAGTAATGCGTAGCTGTAACAAACGCAGTTGCCGCTTCGGCCCTGTCATCTTTCAAGGTAAAAGATATAATTCCTCCAAACCCTTTACTCTGCTGCTTTGCCAGCTCGTGGCCCGGGTGCGATGGCAATCCCGGGTAAAACACTTTATCTACTGCCGGGTGTTTTTCCAGGTATTCCGCCAGGGCCTGCGCATTAATGCCATGTTGCTTAATACGCAAGTGCAATGTTTCAATACCACGTATCAGCAGGAAGCTGTCGAACGGGGAAAGAATAGCGCCGCAGGCATTCTGATAAAATTTAATCTCCTCTCCCAGTTGTAATGTTTTAGCCACTACCACGCCCGCAATCAGGTCGCTGTGGCCGCCCAGGTACTTGGTAGCACTGTGGATCACCAGGTCGGCGCCCAGCTGCAAGGGCTTTTGCAGCACAGGGGAGGCAAAGGTATTGTCTACACAAAACAAACAGTTATGCGCTTTTGCAATGCGGCCTATAGCCGCAATATCTGAAATCTTCAGCGTTGGATTAGTGGGCGTTTCCAGCCAGATCAGGCGCGTGGCCGGTGTGATGGCGTTGAATACCGCCTGTGTATCGGAGGTATCTACATAGTTTACTTTGATACCAAACTTCTCATATACTTTATTAAACAGCCGGAAAGCGCCGCCGTAAATATCATCTACCGCTACAATTTCATCGCCTGATTTCAGGAGCTTGATTACCGCGTCGATTGCTGCCAGGCCGCTGGCAAAAGCAGATGCAGTAGCGCCGCCTTCCAGTTTCGCAATGATCTTTTCTGCGGTTTCACGGGTAGGATTATTTGACCGCGCATAATCGTATCCTTTATTTACACCGGGTGCTGTTTGCACAAAAGTAGATGTCTGGTAAATAGGAACTGCAATAGCGCCTGTTTGCGGATCTACGGGAATAGAATGGATCAGTTCAGTGATAGTGCTCATCTTTGTTTGATTTTTAGTTTGATGAAAAATTGGTTAAACAGGTCCGTTAAATGAGCATATCAAAAAGGTGGGAGCATAAAAAAAACTCACCTGGGAGCCAGATGAGTTTTCTATTATCGTAAGAATAATATAATGTAAAACTATTGATCTGACTTATCTTTCCTGGTCCGTAAACCGGGATGGATGCAGCACCTTTCACTGTTTGCACAGTGATGGTTGCTAAGGTATCGTCGGGCCATGTCCCTCCTCCTTTCTTGATAAGCTATTTAAAGAACTGGTGCAAAGATAAGACAGAAAAAATAACTTCCAAATTTATTTTCCTACTAAACCGGTAGACTATTATTTATGTGCCAGTGTTAAACGGATTCCTTCTTCATAAGAAGTAGGTTTCACCTTAAAGTGTTGTTCAAACTTTGTAGAGTCGAAGATATAAGGATAGTTACTCTGGTACAGCATTTCCTTCATTTCCCGGATGGTAGTGTCAAACAATCCCGAGAGGGTCAGCATAAAACTGCCCAGCTTCATATATTTAGGTTTCACCCCCATCTGGGTGGCAATTATATTTATATATCCGTTGCCGTCCGGCGCCGGGTTGGCGGTCGGCAGGTGCCATACCTGGTTCCAGGAACTATCGTCCTGTGAAAGAAGGAACAATCCTTTGGCAGCATCCGGCGTAAAGGTATAGCTATGTGTCTGATCGTCTTTTCCAAGCCACATGGCATTGCTGTTCTTCCGGAACTTATCGATGATCAGCAGGTTCAGGAAGCCGGTTTTATCTGCGCCGGGTCCGTAGAAGTCGGCCGCCCTTGCAATGGTAGCCGTAAGGCCACCGGCCTTTACCTCGTTCATTAACTGGGTTGCAATGGCTGCACGGATCGTTCCTTTCTTACTAGAGGGATGATACGGCGTATCTTCTTTCATAGGTCCGTTTACTAACCCGTAAGAATATACGTTGTCGAAGAAAATGAGCTTCGCACCGGCTTCCTTGCAGGCATTAATTACATTGGTCATGATCTTTGGCCATGCATCAGACCATACTTTGATATTATATTGGAGACCGGCTGTAAGAAATACGATGGCACTATCTTTCACGGCGTTCTTTGTTTGAGCGGCATCAGTAATATCGGCCGGCACCAGGTCGGAGATGCCTTCAATGTATTTTGGCGACCGGCTTACGAGGCGTACCCGTTTCTGATGACGCACCAGTTCGGCTGCCAGTTCGTTAGCAATAATACCTCCTGCACCGAGGATTGTATATAAGGGCTGGATAGATGAATCAGACATAATAAGGATGTGTTTATAAAGTAGACGAATAAATGAATGAGATATTTTATTTCAGGGGTCCAATGGATCAAACACATTTACCTGCAGCGACCGCAGATCCGGCAGGAATGATAAAAAGTAAAGGTCGGCCTGTTTGATATCTGCCGCAGGCATATATCCTAACTCTATGGTGCAACGTTGGGTGAACATCGGGCTGTTCACGTAGGCAACGTGCATCACATCAGACACGCACATCATTCTTTTACCGGCCGGTATGCCACTCTGCCACACGATCCTCACGGCATTACGCACGTTGGTGGTAGTGTGGCGGGCATAAGGGTCTACCATCACCGCCGACGCGGGGATCTTCAGTTCATTTACCAGGTATTTCCTCATTTCCACTGCTTCGGAATATTGGGTACCTACCGGTCTTACATGACCACCGGATACAATAATAAAGGGCGCCATTCCTTTGCGGTATAATTCCGCACCGGTACGGCAGCGGCTTTTACCGGTTTCACTGATGGCCTCCTTTGCTACCGGGCTTGCGCCCAGGATAAGCATGGCGGTGTACGGATATTTGTTCCAGTCTGTTTTCTTTATTTGTTTATACGCATCCCGGTTGGTATCAGATAATGGTTCATAACGCACGGCTTCATCGCGGCGGTTCAGCGTCAGTAATTCCAGGGCCACGTGCAGCGACGGCTGGAAAAACAAGTCCGGCTTCTTTTTCCCCGCATCTTCAATTACACGTTGTACCATTGCCTTGTAGGCAGGCGACATCACGTAATAAGTGGCCGAATCAATCACCGGGTAGCGGAGTCCTTTTCCGTTCGTATAGGCATTGAGGATATAGTTCACGCCATCGGCGGCATCCTTCCAGGCGAAGGAAAGCAATACCGGGTCCGTTTTCCCGGCATACAACTGGAATAAGCCACTGCTGCGCATTTCACTTACCAGTTGTTCCATTTCCTTTGGATGTTGCTGTAATAAAGTAATAAAAGCACTGCTCACTTCACTGATGGTGCTGCCGGCAAACTGCAACGGAGCGGTAAAATCACCGCTACTCACGGGATGGGTTATACGCTGTGTGTATTCATCCCGCAATGCGGTAAGGGTGCTATCCTTATTTATCAGCTGCGTCACACCAGGCACACGCTCCAGCAATGTAAACAGGTAAAAGATCCTGTCCTGCAGGGCACTGGTTCCTTTGTAAATTTTGTAATGCGGTTCCGGTGAAACAGGTTGACCAAAAACAAAAGGCAAGCATACGAGGAGTAACAGACCGGTAAGAAAACAGTTTTTCATCAAAAGCAGGTATTACAGCAACAATAATACAAAAGGAAAAGGGAACTTTATCTTCTCCCTAAAATATAATACATATTTTATATACCAATATTAAAACCTTAAAGTTTGCACCCATATGAAAGTTTTAATAGGTAAAAATATATAATGTATTAAATATAATTATACATAGGAAACTCAGCAGAAAATACATACCTATTCTTTTAGTTTTTCATTGATTATCTATTAGTTAGGGAACGTAAAATCATTATTTTCGTCGCGGTTTTGCCACCACGCCGACGTCCCAATCATATGTAACAATGTATACAACCCACGAAAAAAAGACCTTTGTACGTTATGCTGTGCTAACGATAATGGTGATTGTTTTGATGACCTTTTTCATGATTATCTCTTTAAGAAAAAAAGAGTCAGCACAGTTAAGCATTGTTGTTAAAGACCTGATAGCCACTAAAACTGATGTAGGTCATATTGACCAGGCAGTGCAACTGTTGTACGCAGCAGACAATAACTTCCGTGTATATACGCTCACTTACGACAAGCATTACCTGAATGCTTATGTGGGCCAGTTGAGCAGCATTACTGCGCACCTGGACAGCGCCGTGAGCTCCGCTAAAAATGAAAAGCAGATGCATGCGCTGCTGGCGGATAAAGTAAAGAAGTCGCAGCTGTACCTACAGACACGCCTATACGTAGATTCATTGCTGCAGCTATCGCAGGTATGGGACACTGCCACCCACCCCCTCCCCCTGCAGCAGTTGAGTAATATTAAAATACCGGCGCCCAACATAAAGGCCGACACGATTATAACTACGGAAACGGCCACTGCAAAGGGCCGCAAGAAACTATTGGGCCGCATCAAAGACGCGATCAGCAATAAATCACAGGTACAGCAAACGAGCCAGCAGGTGAAAATCGTTCAATACGACACACCAAAGGATGGCAAAGCCTTTTCAAAAGATCAGCTGTCAAAGATCCAGGCCGCCTATAACAAGTTTATAAAAGATGCCACCGAAAGTCATAATAACCTGAAGCAAAAAGAATACGCCCTCGTTATTGCCAACGAGCGGCTGTTCTCTGAATTGCTTCGCCTCATGGCGAACCTGAAACAGGACATCGTGGCCGAAACCGATAAGCGGCGGCTGCAATTGGGTCACGATATCGATCATTCCCTCTACAAGCTGGATAAGCACAACTACTGGGAGATTCCGCTCATCCTGTTACTGGCAGCGATTATTATATATGGTATTGTCCGTTTATACCGCTACGACCTGGCGTTGCTAAGAGCCAAGCAACAGGCTGAAAAGTTTGCACAACAGAAAAGCGACTTTGCAGCGACGATCAGTCATGAAATACGCACACCGGTACAGTCGGTGCTCGGCTATACGCACCTGCTGGAACGCGATACAACGCCCGAAACGGTGGCGGCTATACGTCACTCTGCAGAAATGCTGCTACAGGTTGGTGAATAACGTACTCGACTACACGCGGATGGAATCTGCAGAACCCATATTAAGAGAAGAGAAGTTTGCTCCCCGTACCGCTATTGAAGAAGTATGCAATACACTGGCCATACAGGCAGCCATGAAGTCGCTCACGCTGGAGGTAAACATCTACTTTCCCAGCACTTTAATTGTGGTGGGCGATGCCTTCCGCCTGAAACAGGTGTTGATTAACCTGGTAGCCAATGCCATTAAGTTCACAGAAAAGGGCGGTATTACGGTAACCGCGCATATACGTGACAACAACTTATTACAGGTAAGCGTAAAAGATACGGGTGTAGGTATTTCGCATAAAGAACTACCTTTAGTTTTCGAGGCCTTTTCTCAGGGAAATAACCATTATCATAAGGGAAGCGGATTGGGATTACATATTTCCAAGAAGATCATCGACCTGCACAACGGAAAGATACATGTGGAAAGCCTCGCAGGAAAGGGCTCCACTTTTTATTTTGAAATCAGGTATAAGCTGATGACCCCATCACCTGTTACCAAAAAAATTATTGTCCCGGTGAATAATACATCTACAAACGCAACTATTCCGGCGGGTATCCGGTTACTGGTAGTAGAGGACAGTATCCTCAACCAGAAACTGCTGGCCCTGATGCTGGACAGAATGCAGGCTTCTTACCTGATTGTTTCTTCAGCAGAAGAAGCACTGGAAGTATACCATCGTGAAGCATTCGATTTTGTACTGACCGACATTGACCTCCCCGGCATTGATGGACTGATGCTGACCAATATGATCCGGGAATTACCTGACAAGAAGAAAGCCTCCGTAACCATTATTGCCATTACCGGTAATGTTATGGACGATGATATTGAGCTGTATCTTCGTTCAGGTTTAAATGATTACATCATGAAGCCTTACCGCGAAGAAGACATCCTGGAAAAAATTACCAGGCATCATCAAATGGCGTAAATTGCGGAATGACTATCGCCGATCAGATCATTAGCTTCAACAGCCAGCTGCATTTCCCGGGCAAGTTGCCCGCAGGTATACGTGTGATGAACCCTTTCCGGGAAGGCCCCGGTATCATGGATATCATGACACAGTTCTATAAAAAATTTTATAACGACAAACAGCCACGCCAACTGATCCTGGGCATTAACCCCGGCCGGCTGGGATCGGGATCTACCGGCGTCCCTTTTACGGATACCAAACGTATGTGGGACAAGTGCGGCATTGAAATTACCGGGCTTAAAACGCACGAGCCCTCCTCTGTATTTGTATATGATGTAATAGACGCCTATGGCGGGGTGAAAAAGTTTTACCAGCAGTTTTATATCAGCTCTGTTTGTCCGCTCGGATTTACCTCTCTTCAACCTGGCGGGAAGGAAATAAATTACAATTACTACGACAGTGCCGCTTTAACAAAAGCCGCCTATCCTTTTATGGTGAGCAGTTTAAAAGCGCAATTGCAGTGGAATATCAGTCGTGAGGTATGCTATTGTATGGGGACAGGGAAGAATGCCGCGTTCCTGCAGGCATTAAATGAAAAGGAGAAATTTTTCAGGGCGATTGTCCCGCTGGAACATCCCCGCTTTGTTATGCAGTACAAATCCAAAACGAAGTCGCAGTATATCGACAAATACCTTACAGCTTTTGAGGAACACCCGTAACCCCAATCTGTGGAATTTTTACGCCGTCTGAACCGCGATCTGGTCTGCAATGTTGTTCAGCAGTCCCATGTTTAAACGACGGCCATTGTCTGTAGCGCCCGGTGCACGTACATATCCGTCTTCGTCTTTCTCCATCATTACCTCTTCTCCGTCTACGTCTACCAGAAAGCGTTCAGCTGAAGAGGGTTTTACGTAAAAGCGGCCTCCGGAAGTTTTAATCATAAATGCGTTCATAAGATTCTTTTTTCTAAAGAACTTACGCAAACCACGGACCAGCTATGTCAGGACAAAAAATAAAAATATTGATTCCAGATCAGTTCAAATTCTGCCTTGGAAATTAGTTCAGGAATAAATTGCCTGTCTTCCATGATTTCTTCCAGGCCGGGCATCACCTGATCGGATAAGGCGGTGCCGCCGAAATGAAAATTGCTGCAGGCGATGCCGAAGCTTCCATCCGGGTAGATTTCAATTTTCCTGTTTTCGAAACGCTGCGAATCTATCTCGCTGTATAGGTATACCGGTTCGTCTTCAAAATGATGAAGCCAAGATACTTTGAGATACTCCATTTTTTAGATTTTTACAAGACGGCAATCCCAGGTATCTTTGGGTTGTTCCTGTACCGGATCGGGCGTTACCACGCCGGTGATCTGGTAGATATTGCCTTCTTCATGCAACCGGTCGCCAATTTGAGGCGTCAGCTCGTATTTAAAGCGGATGGTAGCAATGATACCGAAAGACTTGTAACTATGAATTTTTATGATACTCGCAGATCTTACAGGTAAAAGCAATTCGGCCTTTTTGCGATTACGACTCCTGTACATGGAGATCATCGCCCATAATGCCAGGGCAAACAAAAGGCTAAGGAGCAGCAGATTCACGGTTTTGATCAGGTTTAGGTTGAATAATATTTTATAGTTGAGCGGTACCTCCTGTTGGCATAAAGCAGGTACTACTACAATATAGTGAATTTAATACATGTAAACAATTTTTTTTACAAGGCGGGGATGCGCCCTCCGGCGGGGAGGTATGGAGAATGCTTATATATGTGTTACTTCCGGGATACTTCTGCCATGCTTCAAACCTGCGTATACCTTGGATAAACCATGCGGTATTAATACTGTCAGCATGCACTTCTAATGCACTACCCATGCACTCCCCATGCACTATGTCTCATTTTCCCCCCGGATGGGCGGGTGTTGGTACTTCCTGAATGATGTCCGGAATTCGTATTCTCCGGCAGCAGCGTCCTTAAACATTGATATTATTAAACACCTGTAGCGGATCATCATACAAAAAACTATATCCCAGCACGTTTCTCAGTTTACTGGAACCTACAATTTTATAGGGTTCCTCTTCGGCGGGTAATCTGCGTGGCATCTGGATGCCGAGGTATTGCGCAGCTGCCTTGTAATAATGGCTGCGTTGCGGGTGTCCGCTGGCGCAGGCGTTGAATACTTCTCCCCACATCTTCTTTTCTATCACCTGCCGGATAATACCGATGCAGTCGTCGCGGTGGATTACATTCATAGGCTGGCCGTTGGCTTTCCGGCCTTCCATGATCCGGCGCTGATCTGGCAGCCGGTCGTAGCCAATGAGCCCGCCGAAGCGCAATACGGTGGTATCAAATGCGTCTGACTCCAGCAGGAGGCTTTCGGCTTCCCGTAGCGCCATTCCGTTGGGAGTGTCAGGGATTTCTTCATTTTCTTCTGTTACCAGGCCGTTAATGTCTTTATAGACAGAAGTGGAGCTTACAAAGATAACTTTGCTGATGGGCGTTGTGGCTATAAAACTGCGCAACAGCGCTATTTCTGATACATGTGCATCTTTGCCTCTTTCTTTCCGCGGCGGAATATTTATGATCAGTATGTCGGCATCCCAGAAGGCATCGGGGCCGGTCAGCACGTCTTCAGACAATACCACCGTATACGCTTCCAGGCCAAGGGCCTGCAGCTCCTGTACGCCTGCCATGCTGGTGCGGGCTCCTTTTACGGAATAACCTGCGGCTTGCAGGTGCAGTGCCAGCGGCTTTCCCAGCCAGCCACAGCTTAAAATACTGATCCTTTCGTTTCTTTCCTGTCCGGGGTTTACCGCTGTGCTGTCCATATAAAATAATATTTTACTGCAATAATGCTGATGATCATCACGAAAGTAACTGCCTGATTAAGGTACATTACCTTGCTGAATTCTCCATGTTCAATACTGCGTTCATTTTCACCGATGTAAGGTTTGTTTACCACTACTCCCTGGTAGAGGTTGGGACCACCGAAGCGGCAGTCCAGGATACCTGCCAGTGCGGCTTCCGGATATCCTGAATTGGGGCTGCTGTGTGCCGGTCCGTATTTAATCATAAAATGCCAGGCACGGCTGCTGCCATACAGGAGGATCATCAGCAGCGCCGTGATACGGGCCGGGATAAAATTGGCTACATCATCCAGGCGCGCAGCGAAGCGTCCAAAATACAGGTATTCCTTGTTCTTATAGCCTATCATGGAATCCAGGGTATTGATCATTTTATACAACATCATGCCGGGCAGCCCCAGCACGGCGTAAAAAAACAGCGGCGCTACTACCCCATCGCTCAGGTTCTCAGACATCGATTCAAATACCGCGATGCGGATCTGATCAGGTGAAAGATGACCGGTATCCCTTCCAACTATCCACGACAACCGCCTGCGGCCGGCCTCCACTCCTTCGTGGTGTAAAGCTGCAAATACTTCTTTGCCTTCCTGTAGCAGGCTTTTGTTAGCCAGCGCGAAAAAAACAAACACTGCACTGAATCCATAGTACACTACCGGCCACCCCGATAGTACTATAAGCGTAAAATAAAAACTTATATATACTGCTACGCACAAGGTAACCGTGAGCAAGGCCCCCTTCCAGAACCGGGCGCCTCCCCTGTTCAGCCAGCGTGTGCCCCGGCTGATCAGCCAGCCATAAACTTTCACAGGATGCGGCCAACTGCGGGGATCTCCCAGCAACAGGTCGGCGATATACCCTAACAGTAGCGGCAATACGAATTTTAATACAGGGTCCATTGGCGCAAAGCAGTAGTCAGTAATTGATTGTCAGCGGCATTGCGGCAGGCAACCCGGCAATGCCCGGCTTCCAGTCCATAAAAATTGGAAGCATCCCGGATCAGCAGGCCATACTTCTCCATCAGCCATGCTTTCAATGTAGCGGCGGTACCGGTTAATGTTTCAAACAAAAAATAATGCGTATGCGATGCATATACTTTGTACTCGGGCATCTTACGGATACTCTCCCACAAATGAAAAGTTTCCTGCAACAGGCTGTCGGTCGCAATGGTAAACTGCTCCGGGTGTTCCACGATATAATAGCCGGCATCCAGTGCCAGGCTATTCACCGACCATGGCATCCGGAAAGCCCTGACACGGTCCAGCAGTTGTTTTCTTCCTGCCATATACCCCAGCCGTAAGCCCGGGATACAACAGGTTTTAGTCATGGATCTCAGCACCAGCACATTTGGTAACCGGTGCAGGAACGGCAGCATGGTAGCGGCATTTAGTGTAAACTGTATATAGGCTTCGTCAATGATGAACACCGTATGCTTATTATGGGCGATGAGTTGTTGCAGGGCTGTTTCATCCAATGCCTGCCCTGTAGGATTGTTAGGATTGCAGATAAATACCAGGTCGCTGCTGAACACGGTACCCGGTGTGAGCTTATCCCATTGCAGGTACAGCACCTGGTGCCCATACAGCTTACACGCATCTGCATACTCCGAAAAAGTAGGCACTACCACCGTGGTAGTGGCGCCTGTAAATGCCTGTGCCACCAGGTAAATGGCCTCTGTGCCACCGTTGGTAACCAGGATACTGCCGGCGGGGAGAGCCGCCTGGTTTTCGAGCATGGCCTGCAGCTTTGAGCCACCTGCGTCCGGGTAATGATCTATACCCGTTACTTTATTCCTCAGATGCTCCTTCAATCCTTCCTGTAAACCACCATACCATACGTTGGAGCTGAAATCAGCTTTCACCTGTTGGGCAAACAGGTAACCATCATCACCGTGTCCTTGTATCATAATGCAATATTATTATAATTCCAGTGCCTTATAAACAGCCGGAATGTCCAGATGTTCACGGATGTGTGTTGCCAGTTTGTTATATTGTTCCTCCTTAAACCGGCGGTAATCGAACTCCTTTACTACTGCGGGTTTCCCGCAATGCGCCAGCAGGTCGTTGATCACTGTGTCGTTATCGAGGATGCCATGCAGGTAAGTACCCCAGCAGTTAGTCCGGAGGAAATACCCGTCTGTGCCGCCATCTGTAAACGTGTTCAGCGGGGAAGCCACTGCGGCGGTGGTATCTCCCATATGAATTTCATATCCTTCACATACTTTCGGCTGATCCCGGTAATAAAAGCTTCTTTGCCTGGTGATCTTTTCTTTTGTAAGCACAGTGGCAACTGGCAATATTCCAAGCCCCGGTATGCTGCCGGCAGGGCCTTCCACACCATCAGGATCCGCTACCTGCTGTCCCATCATCTGGTAGCCACCGCAAATACCGATCACTGCTTTATTTCGTTTATACGCTTCCGTTATTGCGGCAGCGGTACCGTTATTCCTGATGGAGACCAGGTCGGCAATCGTATTTTTACTGCCCGGCAGGATGATAATATCTGCGGCCGACAGTTCTGCCGGATTATCTGTATAAAATATATTTACGCGCTCATCTTTTTCCAGCGCATTGAAGTCGGTGAAGTTGGACATATGCCGCAGCAGTACGATAGCTATATTTATCTGACCGGCGGCAAACCGTTTCTGTTTAAGCTGCAATGAAACCGCATCCTCTTCTTCAATATGAATATCGTGATAGTAAGGCAGCACACCGGTTACTGGTACGCCGGTAATGCTTTCCAGCATCGCCCGCCCGTCTTCAAACAACCGGATATCGCCACGGAATTTATTGATAATAATTCCTTTGATCAACGCCTTTTCTTCCGGCGGCAACAGGGCGATAGTCCCATATACGCTGCCAAAAATACCGCCGCGGTCAATATCCGCGATCAGGTACACCGCTGCTCCTGCATGCAGCGCGATCCGCATATTCGTGATATCTTTTGCACGCAGGTTCAGCTCTGAAATACTGCCTGCCCCTTCCATTACCAAAGGATTGAATCGCTGCGACAAACGGTCAAAAGCGCCTTTCACTTCTTCAAAGAGCGCGCGTTTATCGTCTTCCATAAAGTATTCCCAGGCCGACTGATTACCAGCTGGTTTGCCGTGCAGCACCAGTTGCGCGTTGCGGTCACTGGTAGGCTTCAACAACACGGGGTTCATATCGGTGTGACATTGCACCCCGGCAGCTTCTGCCTGAACAGCCTGCGCACGGCCTATTTCCAGTCCATCGGGGGTAGCGTAGCTGTTGAGCGACATATTCTGGGCCTTAAAAGGTGCAGGAGCATATCCATCCTGTTTGAAAATACGGCAAAATCCTGCGGTGATTACGCTTTTGCCTACATCGGAAGCCGTACCCACAAACATTACCGGCCGGAGTTGTTTCATTCGTTCATGACGTTAGTACTGCCGCGAAGATATTAACTTTAAGACAAGTATGCCACCTTTATGCCGCCTGTAAGGGAGTGGCCTGCCGGCAATTATTTAAATATATCATCTCCCAGCCCACTGTTAATAGCCGCCTTTTTCACTTTCATCACCGCATCATAACCGCCTGTATTGGTAGTAATGGTAAACGGCAGTTGTACACCATTCACGTTGCGGTAATCAGTGTAATCAGTAGTGGTTTCCTTTTCATTGCCTTCCTGTCCCGGCAGGGAAACAGTGCGTACTTTCAGGCCCGTTTTCACATCGTAGTAGTTGCGCAGCAATGCCCCGTTGGAAGTAGCCACACCAATAACATAGGCGCTTGCATTATTGACATCGGCGGTCAGCGGCGCCAGTTCCAGCTTAACATCGCCGGCATGGTTAAGGTATTGCAGTTCGGGAAACAGGCTGTTTTTATCCTTCAGTATAGCCTTGTCCGCCGGTGAAAGCGGCACCTCCTGCCCCATGCGGGCCATACTTACATTATTGCCATTGATAAGCAACTTATAGGCAATTAACTTATTCACCGGAACGCTTACCACCTGCAGCATTTTATCGGGTTGTTTCGCCTGCACACTGCGTTCAATAGCCGTTCCTGCAATATCTCCATCTTCTTCCAGCAACAGGTCTTTTATGCTATTCAGCTTATCGGCGCCGCCTATGGCATCAATGTATTTTTTTAGTATAGCCGTTCCCGTAGTACCGTCGGGTACAGGTTTACCGGTGTCTGCTTTCCAGCTGTTATTTGGAGGGTTGATATCGGGGAAATTGCCTGCTGGATCGATGATCACGCTGGTGAGCTTAGTAGTGGAAGGATAGCGGAAAGTCCAGTTGTTGCCGCGTTGCCACACTTCCACCGGCAGGTGAACGGTATCTGTTTTACCATTGGCATCTGTTACTGCCAGCACTACCGGCATGGGAAGTTGTTCCAGGTTCTGAATGGTGATGAGCGCGCCCTGGGCAGGATCGTTCTTTACATATTTCACATCTTTTACTGCCTGGTCGAGTTTCCAGGTATTAAAAAACCAGCCGCGCCAGAACCAGCTAAGGTCTTCACCCGCGGCGTTTTCAATACTTCTGAAAAAGTCCCACGGTGTGGGGTGTTTAAATGCCCAGCGCTTAATGTATTCCCGGAATGCATAATCGAAACGTTCCGGACCCAGGATTTCATTCCTGAGAAGATTCAGTCCTGCTGCGGGTTTATAATAAGCCGCGATGCCATTGTAATTGAGACCGATAACATCCGGGGTATTCATAATGGCTTCCGCATTGGCGGAAAACAGCATGGGGGCTGCTCTCTGCATACTTTGACGGGCAGCATATTCTCCGTTGTTGAAATTTTTAGTGGAAATACCGTTAATGAAGGTGTTGAAGCCTTCATCCATCCAGGCGTATTTACGTTCGTTGGAGCCCACGATCATGGGGAACCAGTTGTGTCCGAACTCGTGGTCTGTAACGCCCCAGAGGCCGCCCTTGGTGGACTTCCAGTTACAGAAAACAATACCGGGATATTCCATTCCACCTACAATACCTGCTACGTTGGTGGCTACCGGGTAAGTATAAACATACCATTTATCTGAGTAGTGTTCGATACACCCTTTCACATATTCGGTGGATCTGCCCCAGCCATTTTTACTGGCAACTTCTACCGGGTAAAGTGATTGCGCCAGCGCCTTTTTGCCACCGGGCAGGTTAATGCGCGCGGCGTCCCAGATAAACGCTGCGGAGGCGCCCCAGGCCACGTCACGGGTATTTTTACATATGAAATGCCAGGTACGATTTCCTTTGGCGGTATTGTTTTTTACATCTGCACTGTCGCGGATAAACACGGTTTCATTGCTGTTGCGCGCTTTGGCCAGCCGGCTCATTTCCTTCGGCGACAGCACCTGCGCTTCATTCAGCAGTTGCCCGGAGCCTCCTATCAGCAGGCTGGCGGGAGCTGTGATGGTATAATCGAAGTTGCCGTATTCAAGATAAAACTCGGACGCGCCCAGGTAGGGTATATTATTCCATCCGAGTACATCGTCATACACGGCCATGCGTGGGTACCACTGTGCTATTTCGTAGATCCATCCGTTGGCGGTGCGCAGGCGGCCGGTGCGGTCGGTACCATATTCCGGGATGGTATAGGCGTAATCTATTTTCAGTTGTACGGAGGCGCCTGTTTTAAGGGCATCTGCCAGCTTCACCTGCATACGGGTATCATTTACCAGGTAATTGGCGGAGGCGGATTTGCCGTTGGCAACTACGTTTACGCTTTTCAACTCAAAGCCTTGTGTGAAGCTCCGGTTAGCAAATCGTTCGCCGGAAGCCGCTACGGTAGCGCTACCGCGGGAATCTTCCCGGTAAATGTTCTGGTCCAGCTGCAGCCATAAAAAGGGCAGTTGGTCCGGGCTGTTATTTTTATAGGTAATGACTACGGAGCCGCTTATACGATGTTGCGCCGTGTCGAGCGTTACGGCCAGTTTATAATCTGCTGCGTTCTGCCAGTATTTCGGACCTGGTTGTCCGCCTGCACTGCGGTATTCGTTACCGGGAGCAGGATAAAATAGTGGGGAAAAAGCCTCATGCGCATCATATTTAGATACTGTCTGGCCCATTACCTGCTGCATCCCGGTGCATAATAACAAGGACGCGATAGCATAGATTCTGTTGATTTTCATCGGAAGAGAATAGATTTAGCAGCACCGAATATACAGAAAATGCCGACAGTATAAAGCTGTTACAGCGAACGGCAAAGTGGTGAATTACTTTGTGGTTCGCTGTAACAGCTTCTACGGCGTATCTTTTTTAAAGGCCGTGTTCTTTTAATTCTTTTTTAACATGTTTGAGACGGAAAGCGAAGATAATACTGAGAATACCGGTTCCCCAGAAGGCAGCGGCCATCAGTCCGAGTACAGTAGCCACACCGAGTGCGGGGTTATCGAGAATAAAGATAGCGATAATAATAAGCCCGATTCCTCCCACCAGCAGCCAGCCCCAGTTAGGCACCTTATCTGTTTGAAGCTGGATAGAGAATCCAATGAGACTGATACCTTTGAACAAAAACCAGAAAGCCAGGAAAAGCGGGATCACAGCCATACTTACCGAGGGATACAGCATCAGGATAAAGCCTATCACTACATCTATGATACCTGAGGCCAGCGACCATCCCCACCCGTGGTGCCCCCTGCGGTTGCCGGCAGCAAAAGCTATTTCAAAGATCCCTGTCACAAAAAGGGTGACACTGAAGAATATGCTGAGCAATACATAGCTGCTGAAGGGATTGGCGAAAACAACGCAACCCGCAATGAGGAATATGATCCCGTTGAGCAGGTACAACCACCAATACTTCACATTGTTCCTGATAGCCGAAATGAATTGTGACATAATAATTACTTTAACGTGATGAAAGGATAGTACTACGTTTCTCTCTAACACATCCGGTTGTAAAATGTTCGCCGGAATATAGGCGCGCAAAAACCGGGGAAAAGCACTTAACTTTGTCCAAATGATTTAAATCATTTATTTAATAAAAGACGGAAATTATCTTTGTGGAATGAATAAGGCGATCAAGCAAGAAAGACAGCCACCTAACTGGTGGCACCAGGCAGACTTCATGGGCATTCACGCGGTGCCCTTACTGGCATTTTTCACCGGTACAACAGCTTTTGACTGGATATTGTGCGGTGTACTGTATGTAGTACGTATGTTTTTTGTAACGGCTGGTTATCACCGTTATTTCTCGCACCGTGCATTTAAAACGTCGCGGTTCTTCCAGTTTATCCTGGCGGGAGGTGCACAAAGCAGTTTACAGAAGGGCGCCTTATGGTGGTCAGCCAATCACCGTATTCACCACAAACACAGCGACACCCCGGAAGATCCGCATTCAGCAAATGTTTACGGATTCTGGTATGCGCATATCGGCTGGATCATGGGCCCGGAATACAAGCCCACCCGTTTCGACCTGATCAAGGACCACAAAGCAAAAGAATTGTTGTGGCTGAATAAATGGCATATGATACCGGCAGTGGTACTGGCAATAGCAGTGTATTTTGTGGGCAATAAAGTAAATGGTACTGGCTGGTTCGACTGGTCCGCCGGGTTATCTACTTTACTGATCGGGTTTTTCCTGAGCACCGTACTGTTATATCATGGTACTTTTACCATTAACTCACTTATGCACAAAATTGGTAATAAGAGATATTATACCGGAGATGAGTCCCGCAACAGTGCTATCCTGGCGCTGATCACCCTGGGAGAAGGCTGGCATAACAACCACCACTACTACCAGAGTGCAGCCAGACAGGGCTTTTACTGGTGGGAATTTGATATCACCTATTATGTGATCAAAACACTGGGTTTCCTGGGAATCGTATGGGAAATACGCCCGGTTCCAGCCAAACTGAAGGAAAGCAATAAGCTGAAGCAGGAAGCTGCTCCACGCGTACCGGTGGAGGAACTGAGCTAAAGCGGATGTTGTCTTGGCTCAGGATTACGCTGATTTTACTGATTACCTGGATTTTTACTTTTTGATTTTTTTTGATTTTTTAGATTTTCGTATAATAATAGTTAAGGGAGATAAGAGCGAATACCCGCTTCTATCTCCCTTAATCCTTTATAAAATCCAAAAGAATAAAATCCAGGTAATCAGTAAAATCAGCGTAATCCTGAGCCAAGACAAAATCCGCTTTATTTTTCTATCTTGTCTCCCTAAAATTAAAATTCCATGCATTACACACCCGCTGCAGACAGGTATAACAATATGACCTACAACAGGTGCGGTAAGAGCGGTTTACAGCTGCCTGCCGTATCACTGGGTTTATGGCACAATTTCGGCTCTGTTGATAATTTTGAGAACGGACGCAGTATTATTCATAACGCTTTTGATAAGGGTATCACTCATTTTGACCTCGCCAATAACTACGGGCCATTACCTGGTAGTGCGGAGGAGAATTTCGGCAGGATATTGAAACAGGATTTCACCGGGCACCTGCGGGATGAACTGATCATTTCTACTAAAGCAGGTTATACCATGTGGCCTGGTCCTTATGGCGACTGGGGATCCCGTAAATACCTTGTTTCCAGCCTGGACCAGAGTTTACGCCGCATGCAGCTCGAATATGTGGACATTTTTTATTCTCATCGCCCGGATCCGGCTACCCCTGTTGAGGAAACAATGGGAGCGCTGCATAGCATTGTGCAACAGGGCAAGGCGTTGTATGTGGGACTTTCCAACTATACCGCCGAGCAAACAAAAGTCGCTGTAGAGATATTAAAATCGCTTGGTACGCCCTGCCTCATACACCAGCCTAAATACAGCATGTTTGAACGCTGGATAGAAGGCGGACTGCTGGATGTACTGGAAGCCAACGGCGTAGGTTGCATTCCCTTCTCTCCCCTGGCACAGGGATTACTGACAGACCGTTACCTGAATGGTATCCCGGCCGGCTCACGCGCCAGCAAACCAACAGGATTTCTGCAGGAAGGTGAAGTAACGCCTGAAAGAATTGAGAAAGTAAAAAAGCTGAATGTATTGGCGCAACAACGCGGCCAGTCCCTCGCCCAGATGGCGCTGGCCTGGATCCTGAAAGACAAACGGATTACCACCGTATTGATCGGCGCCAGCTCTGTTGCTCAGCTGGACAACAACCTGGATACGCTGAAAAATACCGCCTTTACAAAAGAAGAACTGGACGCTATTGAAGCGATACTGAAATAGTTTTTTGGTGGTTAGCCGTTAGCAGAAATTGCTAACGGCTAACTGCTACTTTCTTCGTTTTGCCCGCTCGTATTGCACCGGCCATTTGATCTCAGCCCCCAGTTCATGGGCCGCCCTCAACGGGAAATATGGATCACGCAGCATTTCACGCGCCATCAATACCATATCTGCACGCCCCTCGGCAATGATAGATTCTGCTTCTTCTGCTGTGGTAATTAATCCTACTGCACCGGTGGCAACACCGGCTTCCTTCCGGATTTTCTCTGCAAAAGGAGTCTGGTATAAAGGTCCCACTTTAATTTGCTGATGTGCGGCCAGTCCGCCGGAAGAACAATCTACCAGGTCTACCCCCTTCCCTTTTACAATTGCCGCCAGCTTTACAGCTTCCTCCAGGTTCCATCCACCTTCCGCCCAGTCGGTAGCCGAAATACGCAACAACAAAGGATATTGCTCCGGCCACACTTCCCGTATGGTTTCTATTGTTTCTACCAGCAACCGTATCCTGTTTTCAAAACTGCCTCCATATTCATCTGTACGTTGATTACTAAGGGGAGATAAAAAGTTGTGCAGGAGATAACCATGCGCGCCGTGTATTTCTATTACCTGGAAGCCGGCCTTCTGTGCCCGGACAGCGGCGGTCTTAAAATCATCTTTCACTTTACGTATACCTGTTTCCGTGAGTGCTACCGGCATAGGATATACGTCGTTGAAAGGAATGGCGCTGGGCGCTACCACCTGCCATCCACCGTCTTCTGCGGGCAGGGCGCGGCTGCCTTCCCACGGTCTTAGTGTGCTGGCTTTCCTGCCGGCATGCGCCAGCTGAATACCAGGAACGGCGCCCTGCGCGGAAATAAATGAGGTGATTTCCTGCAGCATAGGTATGTGCTCATCTTTCCAGATACCCAGGTCGTGAATGGAAATACGGCCTTCGGGGGATACCGCTGCGGCCTCCGTGAGCACCAGTCCTGCGCCGCCCACTGCCCGGCTTCCAAGATGCACCAGGTGCCAGTTGGTGGCAAATCCATCGGTAGAAGAATATTCACACATAGGCGACACCGTTATCCTGTTCCGGAACGTAACTTCCCTCAATTGCAGAGGGCTAAACAAATGTGACATAAAACGCTGCTTTTAAGACCTTTAAAATTAAGCATTAATCGTATAGCGAAAACATAATATTCAAGACTCGCCAGGCAAAGCAAATATCCGCGGAAAAGCCTATTTTTAGGGCTTATACCTATACGTCCGATGTACCGTTTCCCTGTCCGATGCAAATTTGTTGTATCCCTTGTACTATGTTTTGTTATCAGTTTATGTGCGTTGGCGCAACAAAACGCCGACTTTTCTGCTTCCGCCACCAGCGATTGTGAATCGCTCATCACCAGTTTCACCGACCTGTCTACCGGTAACCCCACCGCCTGGCTGTGGGACTTCGGGAATGGAACTACTTCTACCAAAAAAAATCCCGGCGCCACCTATGTAAAAACAGGAAAATATACTGTATCGCTAAAAGTAACCTTCGGAGATGGCAGTACGAAAACAGCCGTTAAAACAAACTATATCGCAGTAAGGGCAAAAGCCGTCAGTAAACTTCAGTGTGTCTTCCGGCAAAGGATGCGCACCGTTTACGACTACGTTCACGGATAAATCCACAGCGGAAGGTACCCTGCAAAACTTCAGCTGGGATTTTGGCGACGGCGAAGTTTTACAGAACGGCAGCGGCGTAGTTGATCACATTTACAGCAAACCAGGAATTTACAGTGTAGTACTCAGTGTAACTGACGGCTATGGCTGCACGAATTTCAAAGTACTGGATAAGGCAGTAGATGTAGCCCCTGCTATAAATGCTGATTTTACTGTAACAGAAAAAACCTTGTGCAGTGGTCCGGCCGATGTGTTCTTTAAAAACACTTCTACAGGTCCGGGGACCCTTTCGTATAAATGGGAATTTGATGATGGTGGCAGCAGTACTCAAAAAGATCCCGCCAAACATACTTTCAACAAAGGGCAGCACAGCATTAAGCTCACGGTTACCAATGAAAGAGGATGCAGTGATACAAAAGAAGTAAACGATATCAACGTCGCCAACTATGGTACCGACATTATTGTTCCGGCGCTTATGTGTTCTAACGAATATGCCACCTTTAATGCCAGTTTTAGCGGGGTTACTCCAAACAGCACCTTATGGGAATTTAATGGACAAAACGCTTACGGCAACTTCGACAACGCCACCTATATGCCCTATGGCAGTGCCGGCACTATTACGGTACGGCTAACCGCCAACTATGGAAGCTGTAAAGAAGTAGTAGAGAAAAAAGCGGTTATTAATCCCGCTCCCACAGGGAATCTGCTGATAGAAAGTCCTCCGACCTGCACGGTACCGGCTACCGTCAAATTCAAAGACAATTTAACCGGCGCCAGCAGCTGGAAATGGGATTTTGGGGACGGACAAAGTTCCACCGAACAAAACCCTTCTCATATTTACCAGGCAGAAGGCGCTTACCAAATTGTGTTGACCGGCACCAGCAGCAACGGTTGGGCTATGAACAGCTACAGTGCGGTGACGGTTTATACTACAAAAATATCTGCCATCGCCTATAATGACAGTGGTTGCGAAGGCATGTCGTCCGGCTTTACCGCCATTGGCAACTATAATGATCCCATTACAAAATATGAATGGGATTTTGGGGATGGCAGCCCGGTGTCCCATGAAGCCACACCAAACCACATTTTTAAAAAATCCGGCATCTTCGAAACATATCTCCAATATACCACCACGGCAGGCTGTACAGGCAGAATAAAAGTTTATAACGACGTCAGGGTATTTAAAAAACCAGTGGTAGATTTCAGTTCTCCCAATGCACCTATCGTTTGTGGGAATTCTATGGTTACCTTTAACGACAAATCTGATGTTGCCGATGCCTGGTTCTGGGAATTTGGAGACGGCGCAGGAGATGGCCATAAAAGCACTCAACATGAATACAGTGAACCCGGTGCATATGATGTAACACTTACCGTATGGAACGGCGGTTGCCCTGCTACGCTTACCAAAAAGGCATACATCACTACTGTTGATCCCTTCCCGCGGTTTACGATAGACGATGTGGATTGTGCGAACCGGAATGTAATCACCGTGACCGATGGTTCTCTGGGCGCCACCGGCTGGAAATGGGAATGGGGCGACGGGCAGGATACTGCTTATACGGTGAGCAGCAATAAGATCTCACATTATTACCCAAAAACCGGCACCTATATTATTAAACTTACTACAACAGCGGGCAATTGCACCACTTTTAAAGAAGTAATGGCGCGTATATATACTAAATCCCCGATTGAAATCACTACTGATAAAACCATATTGTGCGCCGGTGAGGCGCTGACCACCACCATTACTAAAGCTGATCCTTCCTATTATGATGTAGCTGGTTACTACTGGCAATTAAACGATCTTAGCAATTTTCACAATAATTCTTCCCAGTCGTTTGGTTATTACATCATGGAACCCGGTAAATATCGCGTAAGGGTAATTGGTATCAATGATCTCGGCTGTGTAGACACCAGTAATTCGATTGATGTAAACGTACGCGGCGCTGTTGCAGATTATAATTTCCCCGTTCCCTATTCCTGCCGCGGCACCGAAATGAGCTTTACTGATAATTCAAATGTCAGTAACAGCAGTGGAATTGTAAAATGGGAATGGGACTTCAGGGACGGAAGCACTCCGCAGACGTTTACAACCCCTCCCTTCAAACATACCTATAACAAATCCGGCTATTACCAGCCCTCCGTTACTATTACGGATAAAGAAGGTTGCAGGAATACATTTGATGGCAGGTATATCCAGGTGAATGGCCCCATAGCCGATTTTGAAGCAGATAACTATATAGTAAAACCCGGTACAGACGTATTTTTCCGCAACACCTCGAGTGAAGTGGGTGGCAATATCTCTATGGTAACATGGAATTTTGGAGACAATAATACTTCCAATGCCATGCAGGATGTAACCCATAATTATCCCAATAAAGGAACATATCCTGTAACTATAAAAGTAAATGACAATAACGGCTGTACGGACGAGGTAACCAAAAATATCAAAGTGGCATCTGTTGCCGCAAGTTTTGTTTACACATCAGAATTTGTAAACGGCGGAAAATGCGCTCCTATGATATTCCGTTTTAGTAACCGGTCCCTCAACTATCTGAACAGCTCCTGGGATTTTGGTGATGGCGGTACCTCTAATCAAAGTGATCCCGTACATACCTACACAGAATCCGGCCATTATACCGTAAAATTAAAGGTATACGGAGAAGCCGGCACTGAAGATGAATACAGCGAGATAGTGATCGTTACCGGGCCGTACGCTACCATCGCCACTAGTGCCGACGGCGGTTGCCTGGAAAAAGAGATCACCTTTACCATCAAGCCGGAAAATGCAACGACCTTCAGCTGGGACTTTACGGATGGTAACGTTGAACAAACCACGTCGCTCGAAATAAAACATCATTTCACCGAACCTGGCATTTATAAACCACGGCTATTACTGAAAGATGATGCCGGTTGTAAAGGCAGCGCCTTCCTGGATCACCCGGTGGTAATAGATCAGCTGGATATTAAGCTGAATCCTTCTCCCGCAAAAATATGCGATGCAGGAACGCTTACTTTTGCCCCTGCGTTTAATAGCTATTCTGCAGATGAACTGGGTATTACACCTGCTTATACCTGGACCTATGATGCCGCACTTACTCCAACGGATATCAATACTACCACACCGGTGTTTCACCTGGACAAAACCGGCGAATACATCTTCGGCATGACGGCCACCACTAAATACGGCTGCACACAAACCGTAACGGTACCGGTAAACGTATACCCGAAGCCGTTAGCTGCCATCAGCGCGCCCGATAAAGCGTGCAAGGACGTGCCGGTTACCTTCAGTGGCAGCGTTACCAAAACGAATGACGTTACCTGGAGCTGGGATTTGGGTAATAATACCACCAGTGATGTGCAGCAACCAGCGGCCTTGTCTTATTCGCAGCCCGGCCTGGTGCAGGTAAAGCTCACCGTTACCAGCAAAGACGGCTGCACGGACGAAAAAATACATCCACTGAATATTTTACCCTTACCGGACGCCAATGCCAGCGCCCCCGCAGATTTTATTTGTCTTGGTAACACCACTGTATTACACGCCGGCGGCGGCGGCACCTATGAATGGACCCCTGCCACCGGGCTAAACGATCCCACCATCGCTACCCCTACGGCCGCACCATTGGCAACCACCACCTACCAGGTAAAGGTAACTGACAACAACGGCTGTAGCAATAACGATGAAGTAGTAATACGCGTAGTACAGCCCTTTAAGATACAGGCAACGCCTGATACTGTTTTATGTCTCGGTGATAAATTGCCGCTACAGGTATCGGGCACGGATTATTATACGTGGACCGGCACCGGAATCGACAAGCCCTCCTCCCCTGCGCCTGTAGCCACGCTCAACGCCACAGGGCAATACGTGTATGAGGTAACCGGGTTCGACAAAGACAATTGTTTCTCCGATAAAGCTTCCCTTACCGTAAAAGTAAATCCTGCCCCAACCGTAAATGCTGGCGTAGACCGTGAAATTATGGCGGGCATCCCTGTATACCTGGCAGCACACGCCAGCAATGATGTAATCCGCTGGCGCTGGACACCTGCGGAATTCCTGGATTGCGCCACCTGTGCACGGGTCCTGGCACTGCCTGATTTCACGACAAAATACCGGGTAGAAGTAGAAAACGTATATGGCTGCAAAGCTGCCGACGAAGTAGTGCTGCACATTCTCTGCAACCAGGGCGCCGTTTTTATGCCAAACGCCTTCACCCCCAATCATGATGGCAGAAATGAACGCATCTATCCAATAGGAAAAGGTGTAAAAGAAATTGAGTGGCTGCGCATCTACGACCGCTGGGGTACCCTTGTATTTGAGAACACCCACTTCGCTATCAACTCGCCTTCCTCCGGCTGGGACGGCCGTAGCGGCAACAAGGAAGCGCCAATGGGCACTTATATTTACTCCATGCAAACCGTGTGCGAAGGCGGCGAGAAATTCGAGTTTAAAGGGAGTATTACGCTGATTAAATAACGCGGATTTTGTCTTTCTCGCTGATTACGCTGATTATACTGATTACTTTGATTTTTACTTTTGGATTTTTAGATTAATAATATTTAAGGGAGATAGAAGCGAATATCCGCTGCTATCTCCCTTAATCCTTTATAAAATCCAAAAGTAAAAATCAAAGTAATCAGTATAATCAGCGTAATCAGCGAGAAAGACAAAATCCGCTTAATACCCCGCGTTCTGCTTCAACGTAGCCGTACCGTTTTTAACACTGAGATCGATCTGGCGTTGTGGAATAGGGAACCGCACGTTTTTGCTGGTGAAGCTACCGTTCACGATGTCGGTGGTGATATTTTTTTCGTAACTGAAATAGCGGTTCAGTTCTGTTTGTGCGATGCCCCAGCGCACCAGGTCAAAGTAGCGGTGCCCTTCCATTGCCAGTTCCAGCTTACGTTCAAACTGGATGGCTTTGATGGCCCATGCTTTGCCGTTGGCGGTAAAGGCGCCGGCAGGATAAGCTTTGATGTTGTATTTCGCAGCGGGCGTGTTGGTATATCCGTCCATCGGGTGTGATGGATTCAGGTATGTTTTTACCCAGCCAACAGGATTTGCAGCGCGCATGCGAACAGTGTTGACATGATCCTGTGCGGTAGCCAGGCTTCCGGCCTGTGCCTGGCATTCGGCTGCCATGAGTAACACATCGGCGAAGCGGATCAGCACATAGTTGATGGCGTTGCCGGGCGCCCAGCCATTACCATCATAAAATTTATCCTGGGTAGCCTGCATGTACACGTTTTTGATGGCGGCATAAGGACCTGCGGATTGCTGGTCGCGCACCCAATTCATACCAGGATGATTGCCCCAGTCGAGAAAAGGAATACCGCGGCGGCCAACGGTCCAGTCGAGACGAGGGTCCAGGTTACCTGCATCCGGTGTAAAAGCGGCGCTGCTGGCTAGTCCCATGTCGTTCTTCACAGGATGGCTGTTAAAGTCGTCGATGTAGGGCAGCCCATTGGCGTCGGTGCGATAGGAGTTCACCAGGTCTTGTGAAGGCTGGTAGAAACCACAGCAGCTGAAAGGTCCGTTGTAAGGATAGTTCAGCATTTCGCCCTGGTTAGCGTTGCCGGTGCCGCCGGAACCATCGTTGGCGCTGTATTGAATGGAGAACACTGCTTCACTGTTATTCTCTGTAAAAGCATCAAAATTATCATGGAACTTTGTAGTGAGGGCGTAAGGAGTTCCTTTGGCGGTAACGCCGTGCGCAATCACATCTTCAAAAATGGGCATGGCTTCCGCATATTTCTTTTCATAGAGCAATGTTTTAGCCAGGTAGGCTTTGGCGGCCCAGCTGTTAGCGCGACCTATTACATCCTGTATTTCATTAAGATTTTCAGCTGCATATTTAAAATCCGCTTCAATCATCGGCCAAACGTCTTTGTCGTTCGGTATTTTATATTCATCTACATCGAGCTTGTTATAGCTGTTGGAATTTTCATCTACCCAGGGAACATTATCAAACATCTTTTTCAGGTCGGAATAAAAATGACCGCGAAGGAACCGGGCTTCCGCTGCCAGTTCTTTCTTTTCATCTTCCGTCATATCTGTAACATTTGGCAGGATGTGCAATACAAAGTTACAGCGGCGCACGCCTTCATAATTTACGCGCCATTTATCATTGAAGAAGCCGTTGGTAGCATTCCCCACGAAAGTGCCGATTTGCAAAATAGCGGCAGCATCACCGGGATCGCTGCCTTTATGGGCATCCCCACCGCATACGCTGCCATAGATCCAGTTATCGGGAGATACGGCAAAACCGCTGCCACCGGAGATATTCACCATATCGCCATCTTTAAAATCCTGCCCGTCCAATGCACCATAGGCGCCAATGAGCAGCGTATTTACACCCTTTTTATTGGTGAGGGAAGATTCTTCGAGGGAAGATTGCGGGGTGCGTTCGAGAAAACTCTTGCTGCAACCGGAGATGAAGGGAGTTGCAATGGCCGCACTCAATAGTATATGATATAATGATTTCATGATCCTACTTTTTTAAATGAGCAATTGTTAGAAACCCAGGTTGATGCCAATGAGGAACTGCCGCTGGTTGGGGTATGCGCCTTCGTCTACCCCAAAGTCGGTGATATCGGAACCCCCGATTTCAGGATCCAGTCCGGAGTATTTTGTAATGGTGAATACATTGGCAGCCTGTATATAAACACGCAGTTTTTCTACGTGTATACCCGACAGCAGTTTAGTGGGCAGGGTATATCCGAGCTGCATATTTTTGGCCCGGAGATAAGCGCCGTTTTCCACCATATAGGAATTGGGAACGCCTTGTGTGCTGGTAGATCCGTCCACTTCCTGGATAGGCGCTGTTGCGTTGTGGTGATCGGGTCTCCAGGAATCATACAAGGCTGTTTTGCTTTTGGCGCTTTCAAAGGATGGATAGAAATCGCGCCACCAGCGTACATTATTCCAGATCTGGTTGCCGTGTGTACCAAAGAGGAAGATGCTGAAATCAAATCCTTTGTAAGTTACGCCCAGGTTGATGCCGTAAGAGAAGTCGGGGTTAGGGTTACCGAGGAAGGTACGGTCGTCTGGTGTGATGATACCATCGCCGTTCACATCCTGGTAGCGGAAGCGTCCGAGCCCTTCGCCTTCCTGGTAAATGGCGTCTGTGCTGTTGGTTACTTTCTTTGCCTGTTCATCTGCTGCTGCAATTTCAGATTCTTCATTCCAGAAACCGATCACTTTATATCCAAAGAAAGAAGAAACCGGTTGGCCTACTGCATTGCGGATGATGTTGCTGCCATCGAAGCGGCGACCGTCGCTATCGAAGTAGTCTACGCCGTCGGCAATTTTCACAATTTTATTTTTATAGGTAGTGAGTGTACCGCTGATGTTCAGCTGCAGATCTTTGTTGATATTTTTATGCCAGCCGATGGAGAAGTCGAATCCTTCATTTTTCATGCGGGCAATATTTACAAACGGCTGGGCGCCTGTGCCGGCAAGTCCGGGCAATTCAGGATTGTAGAGCAGGTCTTTGATATCTTTGCGGTAGTAGTCGGCAGAGAAATCTAATTGTCCGTTAAAGAGACTGGCATCGATACCGATGTTTGCATTCACATCGCTTTCCCATTTGGCGTCGGGGTTACCGATTTGTGTGCCTGCAAAGCCGGCATTGAGACCATTGTTAACGCCGGCCAGGTCGTAATAGGAAGAGTTGCGGTTCCCACCGTAGAGGAAGTAGCCATTGTTAACGCTGAGGTTGAGCTGGTTGCCCATGATTCCCCATCCGCCGCGGATCTTCAGGTCGGTGATCCAGCTGATCTTCTTCATAAATTCTTCCTGGGAAATACGCCATCCTGCGGTAATAGCGGGGAAGGTGCCGTAACGGTCGTTTACAAATTTGGAGGAACCATCACGGCGGATGGTAGCGCTTAAAAGATACCGGTCGTTAAATGAATAATCCACGCGGCCCAGGATAGAAAACAGTCCTTCTGATGCCCGGTTGCTGTAGTTGGTTTGTGTGCCGGTGCCGGTGCTCAGGTCCGGGAAGTAATCATCGAAAGTAAAATAATCTTTCGTAGTACCGCCTACTGCGCGGTTGCGGCTATCAAAAGATTCCGTGCCGGCAATTATTTTCAGGTCGTGTTTATTAAACGTCTGGTGATAGGTAAGGGTATTGGTCCAGGTCCAGCTATGCGCGTTCACAGATCCTTCTGTGTAGGAATTGCTGGTGGAATTTTCTTTGTTCTCATATTGCGGGAACAGGAAAGAGTGCGACCAGCCGGAGGCTACTTCTCCGCCGAAGCTGGTGCGGAAGGTCAGGTACCTGAGGAAGTCCACTTCTCCATATACATTCCCGAACAAACGGGTATTGAGACCTTTATTATTCCGGGTACGATACTGCGTCGCTACCGGGTTAAAAGCGTCTCCCAGTGCGTCGCCGGAGGAACCGGCAAAGTTGCCTTTGATATCATATACCGGTATAATGCTTTGTTCGCGCATAGCATGACCAATAGCGGCATCCGACGTATTGATATCTACCGAAGGATTTTCTGACATGGAAAAAGCGAGGTTCTCTCCCACCCTGATACCGGGTGTGATATTATACTGGGTGTTGGAGCGTACCGTATATCTTCTCAGGTAGGTGTTCATTAAAGTTCCCTGCTGATTAAAATAATTAAGGGAGAAGAGATAGTTCCCTTTATCGCCGCCGCCGCTCACTGCTACATTGTGGCTGGTGATGGGCGCCGGGCGGAAGATCTCACGGTACCAGTTGGTACCTGCTTTGTTGGCCTTTGAAATCTGGTAAAAGCTGTTATAATCGTCCAGGTCAGTATAGTTTGGATTTACATAATAGAGAGATGGGTCAACGGAGGGATCTCCTTCCATTGCGCCCGATGGCAGGATGTAATCCGGGATAACGGGTTTTGTACCGTTGCCATAGAGTTCTGTTCCGGGATCTAATCCGGAATTTTTGTAGGCCAACCACCGTAGGTCGGCCTGTTCCTGGGGGTTGAGGGTATTCCATACGTTACCTTTCTTTGGATATTGCCGGCCATAGTAGCCGTCGTATGCCACCTTTACCTTGCCGGAACCGCGACGGGTGGTGATGATGATCACGCCATTAGAGGCACGGGAACCATAAATGGAAGCAGCGCCGGCATCTTTTAATACCTGCAGGCTGGCTACGTCGTTGGGGTTGAGGTCTGCGATATCTGTGGTAGGCACGCCGTCCACCACATAAAGCGGGGAATTGGCGCCGAAGGTATTCACGCCACGGATACGGATCTGCGGGGATTCGCCAGGCTGACCGGAGCCTATAACGGTGACGCCTGATGCCTGTCCTTGCAACTGTTCTGTTACCTGGCCGGAAGGTTGCTTTTTCAAGTTATCGATGTTCACTACCGCCACGGAGCCTGTCAGATCTTTCTTTTTCTGCGTGGTGTAACCGGTGACCACTATTTCGTTCAATGCGCTGGAACCCTCTTTCATGGTAACATTGATGAGTGATCTACCGCTAACGGGTATACGTTGTGCTTCGTACCCGATGAAAGTGATATCCAGTTCATCACTGCTTCTTCCCGGGGCGGAAATGGTATAAGAGCCATCGGCATTGGAAACGGTACCGATGCTGGTGCCCGCAATGCGAACCGTTACACCAGCCACGGGATTTCCTTTTTCATCCCTTACCACGCCCTTTACCGGGTGTTGTTGCTGTATGCCGGCGGGTTCTGCAGGAGCAGGAACAATGGCTTTTTCTGTGACCATGTAAAAGTGTTCCCGTACCTTTTCGAAGTGGAGATTAAAGGGCGACAACGCCTTGCCCAGGGCTTCTTCTGCCGACTGACAGGCAGCTACCGACAATTGTATCTTTTTGTTTTTAACCAGGTTGCTTTTGTAGGCGATGGATACGCTGAAATGTTCTTCGATGAGGTGGAGAACTGTTTTCAGGGATGATTCATCTGGTTGTGCTTCCGCACTGTTACCGGTTGCGGGGGGAACCGGCTGATTGCCGGCATCAGCCAATTCCTGAGCTGATACCGTTTGGGACAGGAAATACAGGGCCAATGCTTGCATCAGCAAAACACGTAAACCTTTTTTCATCTTGAACAGGTTTTAACGATTAAGAATAAGACATCTATAAAATTGAGCGGCGAATGTTACGGTTTATGGATCCAGACTTCGTCGCCTCTTTGGTTGAATTGCATACGGAAAACCTTACCCAGCTGTGTCATCATAGTATCGGCGTTATAAACGATAGGCATTGAGCCCGATACTTTATAGTTTAATAGTTGTGTGTCGCGAACGATCAGTTTTTTACCAAACACCTGTTCCATGAAGATGGCTGCATCTGCCAGCGTAAAATCATCCATGATTAACCGGCCGGTGTGCCAGGAGGTGTAGTGTATAGCATCTACACTTTTTTTGGTATAGTCGCCGTCCTGTTTGTTGTACCGGAGCATTTCCCCCGGCTGCAGGTACAGCGCTGCGGCTTTTCCCTTACTGGTTTCGCCTATATTGAGCAGGATACTTCCCTGCTGCAGCACTACTACTATTTCTTTACCGGTGCTGTTTACATTAAACTGTGTTCCCAGTACTTCCACGTCGAGGTTATCGTAGGTATGCACAATAAACTGCTGTTTGGAGGCGGTATGTTTTACATGAAAAAAGGCTTCTCCATCGAGCCATACCTCGCGCTGCCCGTTTCCGGCAACAGCATACAGCAGGCGGGAGTCGGCGTTCAGCGTAACTTCCGAGCTATCCGGCAACATCAGGTGCCTGGTTTCTCCCAGCCGGGTATAGGTGCTGAGGATGGCCGGTTGCTGTACTGCAGGCTTCCACCACCACCAGGCTGCAGTGAGCAGGATACCGAGTATTACGGCTGCTGCATATTTACCCACATTCCTCCAGACAGACGGATGTATTGGGATGGTTGTTTCTTCTTCCTCCTCTTCCAGTCCATTCAGCACGGCATCCCACAGTTGTTCCTTGTCCGGTGCGGACAGGGAATAGTCGCGGAAGCGGATGCTTTGCACGAGTTGCCTGGCGTCGCTGATGACCGATTCTTTTTCCGGGTGTTGCCTGAGCCATGATTCCCAGAATACATTCCTTTGCTCCGGGTGTAGTACCCATTGCTGAAAGTCCTCGTCCATCGCAAACTCCCGGGCCGTGTATGATAAATAGTTACTGGCTGCCAAGAGAACGTGCTTTTACCTAAAGAGCCCGTAACGCTCAAAATCTCATCACTTTTTTAAAAAATATTTTTTATTTGCCTAAAAGCAGCAACAGAAGCGGTAGCGGGAGGTTCTTTTTGAGGATGCCGATGGCTTTGGAGATGGTATTATATACAGAATCTACCTGCATGGACATGATATCGGCGACTTCAGTATAGCTCAGGTTCTGGAAAAAGCGGAGATAGATCGCTTCGCGCTGGCGCCGTGAGAGGTTGCTGAGGGCTTCCTGGAGGAGGCGCTTTTGTTCTTCTATGGTTTCGTGCTGGATTAACTGGTTTTCGAGCGGCAGGGTGTATTCAAATTCAAAGGCTTCCCATGATTCGCGGTGCTGGTAGCGGCGGTCTTTACGCAATGCGCGGAGCAGCCGTCTTCTCAGGCTGCTGATCAGGTAATACCGGACATTCCCGATATTGGCAGTCAGGTGTTCCCTGCTGATCCAGAGATCCTGGAACAGGTCCTGCAAGCAGTCTTTCACCCTTTCCTTATCCTGGCAGAAATGCATGCCATAATGAAAGAGGTCATCGATGTGTGCATCGTATATTCCGGCGAAAGCGTGGCGGTCACCCTGTAGAAAGAGTCCCCAAAGTGAGGAATGGGAAGCCACCACGTGCAGCCCCGATCTGAAGGCTTTCCCTGTATTCATACTATTCTGGTTGATCTGCTAAAGCTTGTTAATTATTCTGACACTTGCAAATATTTTTTGGTACAGGATATGTCTGGTAGTATATAACATTAAAACTGAACGATATGAAAAACCTCACTTATTTGTTACTGTCATGCCTGGTACTTTTACTCAGCAGTTGTGAAGTTATAGGCGGAATATTCAAAGCAGGCGTGTGGACCGGCATATTAGCCGTAGCAGTGGTGGTGGGCCTGATCATTTTCTTAATAAGCCGCGGCGGCAAGCGGGGCTAAAGCTTTATAAATGCAGCCTTGTAACAGTGTTACAAGGCTGTGTTGTTATCATGGGTGTTTATCGTAGTGATGGTTGTTAAAGGTAACCATGTGGTTGTTAAAGGGTATTTATTACGCTTCAGCGATTTTTTTCCTGCTCCTGCTTCAACATCGCTTCCAGCAATTCAATACGCTTCCGTTCTGTGGCCAGGAGTTGATCGTATAAAGCCACTATTTTTTCAATGGGATTAAACTGGTAATTGATCACGGTATTATTCTGGTCATACACATTGTTGATGATCACGTCTTCCCGGAAATTACGGATTACATCCGGCGATACTTCCAGGGCGGAAGCCACTCTCTCCAACCGTTCATCATCCATCGACTCACAATTCTCCATTTTAGATAACGCCTGTTGTGTAACGCCTAACCGACGCGCCAGATCAGCCTGCTTAATGCCCCGGATTTCCCGGAGACGGGCAATTTTCTGACCAATATTCATAGTAAAAAAAGTTTTGCTTTCTAAAAGTACGTCAAACAATCAAATAATAGCTGATCCGGTACTTTTTTCAAACACTTTATATACAATAAGTTAGCAGGACTGGCAATCGAACCATTTGTAAAACACAACTATACAGGTTGTATTTTACAACCTGCAAAACTTGCATTAAGCGCAATATTATGGAATCTTTGTTTTGGTGCTGCAACAGTTCCTATATGCTTAAAACAGCACCTGCCCACAACCAGATGATAAACATTCCCCTATTTGTGATCCACGTATGAAGCAATGTTTGTTAAGGGGAAAAGAATAATGACCAAGACAAAGTACTGAGATTAACATTCCGGCAGCAACCGCCGGAAAGGATGTATGTTTTTTTTAACCACGCTTGCAATCGATTACAAGAAAAATTGACCGCCACAAAAAATCCTTTATGAATTATTATCTCCTGATGAAAACATCCGGCGCATAGCCGCGTACTGGCAACATTCTCCTGAACAAAGGTGATTACCGCAGTTGCTATTCCACTGATCCACCGGATAAAATACTGGTGGAAATGGCCTTTCTATGTCTGTAACGGAAACGTATACACGAATTTTATCCATCTTTTAAAAACAATTTATGCGAGACAAATTTTACGTTGGTATAGTAGCCATATTGCTGCTTTTATTCCGGCTGCCTGCCTCTGCTGACGCCATTCTCCCGGCAGCCGACAAGGAAGTAAGGGGACTGGTAACAGACAGCAGCGGCGTTCCCATGATAGGCGTAACCATCGCTGTAAAGAACAAGCCAGGAGTGGGCACCGCCTCCGACGTCAACGGACGGTATATCCTGAAAGTTCCGGACAATGCCTCCCTGATATTTTCCATGATAGGTTTCACCTCACAGGAGATCCCGGTAAACGGCAGGGAAGTAATTAATATCATCATGCGGCCCTCCTACAGCCAGCTGGGAGAAACAGTAGTAGTAGCTTTTGGCAAACAGAAAAAAACAGATGTAGTAGGCGCCGTAACCACTATTAACCCCGCTGAATTAAAAGTACCGGCCAGCAACCTGACTACCGCCCTGGCAGGCCGCATTGCCGGCGTCATTGGCTACCAGCGCAGCGGCGAGCCTGGCCAGGATAACGCCGATTTCTTCATTCGCGGCGTAACCACCTTCGGCTATAAAAAAGATCCGCTGATATTGATAGATGGTATAGAACTCACCGTAACAGACCTCGCCCGGCTGCAACCGGATGATATTGCCAGCTTCTCTATCATGAAAGATGCCACTGCCACCTCCCTGTACGGCAGCCGCGCTGCCAATGGCGTAATACTGGTAACGACCAAGGAAGGAAAAGAAGGGAAAGCCGCCATCACCGTCCGGCTGGAAAATTCCCTGGCCTCCCCCACCCGCAATGTGGCACTGGCAGATCCCATCACTTATATGCGGCTGAATAATGAAGCGGTACTCACCCGCGATCCACTTGGGCAGCTACCTTACACAGATCAGAAAATTGATAACACCATTGCCGGCATTAATCCTTACATGTATCCGGCTACCGACTGGAGAGGCACACTTTTCAAGAGCTATACCACCAACCAGCGCGCCAACCTCAATGTAAGCGGTGGCGGCACCGCAGCAAGATATTATGTGGCCGGCTCTTTCAATAAAGACAATGGCATACTGAACGTAGATAAACGGAATAATTTTAACAGCAACATCGACCTGAAAAATTATTCGCTCCGTTCCAATGTAAACGTGAACATCACCAAATCTACTGAGATGGTGGTTCGTTTAAGCGGCTCCTTCGACGATTACACCGGTCCTATCGACGGAGGCGCAGACCTGTACAAAAAAGTAATGCGCACCAATCCCGTGTACTTCCCGGCCTATTACCCGGCCGATGCAGACCACCAGTATGTTCAGCATATTATGTTCGGCAATTATGATGACGGCACCAACGCCTATCTGCTGAATCCATATGCCGACATGGTAAAGGGATATAAAAATTATTCCCGCTCTATGATGGCGGCGCAGTTTGAAGTAAAACAAAACTTATCGGCACTGACAGAAGGTTTGAATTTCAGGACGATGGTAAATGTAACACGCAATACCTATTTTGATGTAACCCGTGCCTACAGCCCCTTCTGGTACCAGGCAGGTTCTTATGATAAACTACAGAACACCTTTAAACTGGAACTGCAGAACGAAGAACTGGGCACAGAATACCTGAACTATGTACCCGGCGCCAAAACAGTGAACTCCAGTTTTTATATGGAATCCGCACTTAATTATAACCGCACTTTTCACAAGGATCATACCCTGAGTGGTTTGTTTGTGTTTATGGTACGTAACAATCTTACCGGTAACGGCGCGGATCTGCAGGCGTCGCTGCCTTTCCGCAACGTGGGCCTGGCAGGACGCGGCACCTACTCTTACCAGAACAGGTATTACGTGGAGCTGAACTTTGGCTATAACGGGTCGGAACGTTTTCATGAGTCCCACCGCTATGGATTTTTCCCTTCTGCAGGCGTAGCCTGGAGTATCTCCAATGAGAAATTCTTTGAGCCTTATAAAAATGCCATCTCCAACCTGCGGCTCCGCGCTACTTACGGGTTGTCCGGTAACGATGCGATCGGTGATCCAAACGACCGCTTTATGTACCTCTCCAATGTAAACATGAACGACGCCGGCAAAAGTGCAGTATTTGGCCGCGACAATGGCTACAGCCGGCCAGGTATTTCCCTCTCGAGATATGCAGATCCTAACATCAGCTGGGAAACTGCTAAAAAAGCCAACCTGGGCCTGGAGCTGGGCCTGTTCGGCAAACTGGATATCATGGCCGACTTCTACCAGGAACAACGCAGTAATATCCTCATGACCAGAACTGCCACACCAGCCACTATGGGACTTTCCGCCCAACCCCGCGCCAACGTGGGCGCCGCCGAAGGAAAAGGAATCGATCTCTCAGCCGATTACAACCATTCTTTCAACCAGCACTTCTGGATCCAGGCAAGGGCCAACTTCACCTATGCCACCAGCAAGTTCACCACCTATGAAGAACCATCGTACGATGGCGCACCCTGGAAACTGCACGTGAACTACCCCATCTCCCAGCAATGGGGATACATCGCAGAACGGCTTTTTGTTGATGATGCGGAAGCTGCAAAATCGCCGCGGCAGAATTTTGGGGAATACGGCGGCGGAGATATCAAATACCATGATGTAAACGGCGACGGGCAAATCACCCAACTCGACCAGGTGCCACTGGGTTTTCCTACCACGCCTGAAATCACTTACGGATTCGGTTTTTCTATAGGATATAAACGATTCGACCTCTCTGCATTTTTCCAGGGACTTGGCCGGGAATCGTTTTGGATCAATGCACGCGCCACTGCCCCTTTCATGACCTATTATTATGATAATGAAACATTGTCAGGTAAACCACAGAACCAGCTGCTGCAGGCATACGCCGACAGTCACTGGTCAGAAGAGCACCGCGATCTGTATGCTTTATGGCCGCGGCTCAGCACTACCGCCATTGGCAACGATAACAACTCCCAGCAAAGTACGTGGTTTATGCGGAATGGCGCTTTCATCCGGCTGAAGCAGGTGGAAATAGGTTATACCGTGCGGCAATGGGCGCATATGAGAACATTACGTGTATACACCAACGGTACCAACCTGCTTACCTGGAGCAAGTTTAAACTATGGGATGTGGAAATGGCCGGTAACGGTCTGGGTTACCCGGTACAACGGGTATTCAACGTTGGCGCACTCGCCACTTTCTAAACATCCGCTTTCTTATTCTTTTAACTGCATGTTATGAAAAAGATCATCTGCCTGATATTCATTGTTACGTTACCACAGCTTTTCAGCAGCTGTAAAAAATACCTGGACATAGTACCGGATAACGTGGCCACCATCGACTATGCCTTCCGGCTCCGTTCTACTGCCGAAAGATTTCTTTTTACCTGCTACTCCTATATGCCGGCGCTGGGCAACTTTGACGGCAATCCGTCTAATGCCGCCGGAGATGAGTACTGGCTGCCCGTTACCAATACCTCCAATGCCTGGCAGATTGCCCGTGGCAACCAGAATGTAGTGAACTGCTACATGAACTACTGGCAGGGTACTTCCGGGGGTAAGGATTTGTTTGAAGGAATCCGGCAATGCAATATTTTCCTGGAAAACATTGGTAAGGTGCCCGATATGGAGAGCACCGAAAAAGAACGCTGGGCAGGGGAAGCAAAATTCCTGAAAGCCTATTATCATTTTTGGCTGTTCCAGATGTATGGCCCTGTTCCGCTCATCAAAAACAATGTGCCGGTAAGCGCCGGCGAGGAGGAAGTATATCCAGCCAGAGAACCGGTAGATTCCTGTGTGAACTACATTGCCAAGCAGCTGGACGAAGCTGCTGCACAACTGCCGGACAAAATAGAGAATGAAGTATCAGAGCTGGGCCGTGTTACCAAAGCCATTGCATTAACGGTGAAAGCACAGGTGCTGGTACTGGCGGCCAGCCCGCTGTTTAACGGCAACTCCGACCACGCCGGTTTTAAAGGTCCCGACGGCAGGTTGCTGTTTGCCCAAACCAATGATCCGCAGAAATGGGTACGCGCCGCCGCTGCCTGCAAAACTGCGCTCACGCTTTGCGAATCGCAGGGATACAAACTATATACCTTCAATCCGCAGTTCTTTCAATATAAAATCTCCGACACCACGCGGATAGAACTCAGTATCCGTAATGCTGTATGTGAGAAATGGAATCCCGAAATTATATGGGGCCATACCAATAGTTTGGCCGGCAGCATACAGGCCAGCGCCACTCCGCGCGGACTGGATCCTTCTAAAACGGCCAACAGCGCTACGGTGGGCAACATCGCCCCTACCCTGAAAATAGCGCAGCTATTTTACACCAATCATGGTGTACCGATCACAGAAGATAAGACATGGGACTATAACGGCCGTTTTAAACTGCGTACCGGCACGCATGCATACCGGTACGACCTCCAGGAAGGATATCAGACCGCAGCCCTTCATTTCGACCGGGAACCCCGCTTTTATGCCGACCTGGGATTTGATGGCGGCATCTGGTACGGGCAGGGTTTATTTAACGACAATGCCAATCTCTTTTTTGTATCCAGCAAAAAGGGACAACCAGCCAGTGCGCAGAACCAGTCGTCGTACTCCGTTACCGGTTACTGGCCTAAAAAGCTGGTGAACTTCAACAACGTAATCGGCGATGGTACCACCTACACCATTCAAAACTATCCATGGCCTATTTTACGATTGGCGAACCTGTACCTGTTATATGCAGAAGCCGAAAATGAAGCCAATGGCCCCAGCGCAGAGGTATACCGGTATATCAACCTTATCCGCGAGCGGGCTGGCTTAACATCCGTGGAAAGCGCCTGGACCAACTACGCGCGTAACCCTGCCAAGTTCACGACAAAAGAGGGCATGCGTGATATTATCCAACGGGAACGGCTGATTGAATTAGCCTTTGAAGGACAACGCTATTGGGATCTCCGGAGATGGAAAAAAGCTGTGGACGAACTTAACAAACCCATTACCGGGTGGGATCTGGCGCAGGAAGACGCCACCGCTTATTATCGTGAAAAAGTGATCTATAACCAGGTTTTCACCACCAGGGATTATTTATGGCCGATACCCGAATCAGAGTTGCTGAGTAATAAAAAGATCAATCAAAATCCCGGCTGGTAATCTGTTTACAAAAAAAGAAATTAACTATGAAAAAATATATCATACCTGTTCTGCTTTGTGCTGGCTTATACTGCTGTAAAGAGGAAGGCGTTCAGCCGCTTAACAAAGACCAGGCGCCGGGGCCGGTTACCAACGTACGCGCCGAAAGTATTGCCGGCGGCGCCAATATCAGTTATAGTCGCCCGAAAGACAAAGACCTCCTGTATATAAAAGCCGTGTACTCCATCCGGCCAGGTATAGAGCGGGAAGTAAAAGCATCTTACTACCAGCATATGCTAACCATAGACGGATTTCCCGACACGCTGGAATACCCGGTAAAACTTTATGCTGTGAGTCGTGGCGAAAATATATCGGAGCCGGTCACCATCTCCGTAAAGCCACTTACGCCGCCGGTAAAACAAGTATTCCAGCAACTGACGCTCGCTGCTACCTTCGGTGGCGTAAGGGTCAACTTCGTAAATAATTCAGAAGCAGATGTGGTGATTACCGTACTGGCGGCCGATTCCACGAACGACCTGGTACCGGCGGAAACATTTTATACCAAAAGAAAGACCGGCACGTTTGCCGCCAGGGGCTTTAATACTACCAAAAGAAAATTTGCCGCCTTTGTGCGTGACCGATGGAACAATCACTCCGATACGCTGTACGCAGCACTATCGCCTTTATTTGAACAAAAACTGGAGAAAACAAAATTCAAAGAAGTAGATCTTCCGACAGATACCTATGCAGGGCACATCAGCAGTAAAATCCCCTACCTCTGGGATGACAAGCTGGGCAACGCCGGTACCTCCATCTTCCATACCAAACCAGGCAGCGGCCTGCCGCAGTGGTTTACGATCGACATGGGCGTTACTGCTACGCTGAGCCGCTTCAAGCTGCATCACCGTGACGGCAGCACCGCCGACGGGTCTTATACCGGCGGCGATCCCAAAATATATGAGATCTGGGGCAGTAATAATCCATCCAGCGATGGCAGCTGGGACAACTGGGTATTGCTATCCGGTTTTGAATCCGTAAAACCCTCCGGTACGCCCGATGGCACCATCACCACGGAAGACAAACAATTTGCCACTGTAGACGGGGAGGATTTTGATTTTCCGCCCGATGTACCACCTGTGAGATACCTGCGCTTTAAAACCGTCAAAGTATGGGGCGCGCTGGATCATATCTACATCGCGGAACTTACCTTCTGGGGCAATGTGAAGTAAAATGTTATCATCTAACACAAATAACTGGTCATGAAAATATATAACGCCTGTTTATTAGCGCTGCTCCTGTTATTTGCTGCCTGCAGCAAAATGGATGACACCTACAAACAGTTCATTAAAAACGGAGAAATCCCTTACGCCGGCTCAGTAGATTCCGTAAAGGTTTTTCCGGGTGATAACCGGATCCAGCTATCGTGGCTGGTCAGCGATCCCAGGGTCACTAAAGCTAAAATTTACTGGAATAACAAAAGTGATTCCCTGGATATGGTGTTGAAAAGACAATATGATGTAGACACTATCAACGTGATCCTCTCCCCGATAGCCGAGGGCGCTTACTCTTTCGATATCTATACTTTTGATGATGAGGGAAACAAGTCCATAAAAGTAAGTACTACCGGCCAGGTGTATGGTGAGCGGTATATCAGCTCCTTGTTACCCAGACCTGTTAAAAGCGCGCTCTACTCCAACGGCAAAGTGGCCATTACCTGGGGAAGCGCAGATACCCACGTAACGGGTACGGAAATACGGTATACAGATGCTGGTGGTACGGTGCAGCACATCAGCGTACCGGTAGATTCCAATACTACTACCTTGTCTAATTTTCTTTTCAGTGATAATACCGATCTCGCATACACTACGGTATACCTGCCGGATTCCAGTGCCATCGACTTGTTTAAAACGGCCTACGAGGCGATTGCGGTAAAGGGTCCGCCGGTGGAATATGCCAAAACAGGGTGGACGGCCACCGCATCTGACTATGACGAACCCTCCGGCCGCGGGCCCGCCAATGCGATCGATAACAAAGCATCTACCGTATGGCACATGTCGAAAGTTGCAGGTCTTACTTATCCGCGTACCATTACAGTAGATATGGGTACCATCAACCTGGTCTACGGCTTTACCTTCACACAACGTACCCCGCTGGACGGACCATTGAAACTGATTGAAATTGAAGTGAGCGACGATAATACCACCTGGCAACCGCTGGGTGCGTTCACCTTGTTATCCGCAGCGGATAAGCAATACATAGACCTGACGGAAACGGTAAGTTTCAGGTATTTCAGGGTGATTGTGCGGTCGGATTATAAGAACGGAAATTTCTCTGCGCTGGCGGAAGTGGGTGTGTATAAACGTTAAAGGAGCTGTTTTGAAAAAAAGGCCGCAGGTGTTGTACCTGCGGCCTTTTTTCGGTTTTACCTGAACGATTTCTTAGAATAAATGCTTATATTTAGGATATACATTCGTACTACTCCACTACCTGTCAAAACCCTGGCTAGAAGCAAGATTTAACTTCATAGGATAAAACTAAAATCTACCATTATGCCTAAGTATGTTATCGAACGCGAAATTCCTGGTGCAGGTAAACTCTCAGGAGAACAGTTGAAAGCTATTTCACAAGCTTCCTGTGGCGTATTAAGCAATATGGGTCCGCAAATTCAATGGATCCATAGTTATGTGACTGCTGATAAAATTTATTGCGTTTACATTGCCCCTAATGAAGAAATGGTTCGTGAGCACGCGAAGCAGGGAGGATTTCCGGCCAATGCTGTCAGTGAGGTGGCTACTGTTATTGATCCTACAACTGCGGAGTAAAAGGTTATAGTATTTTAAAAGGGAAACTTAGGATTAAGGATCCTCTCCCACCATTAGAAAAAATTTCCTGCACTGCGGTGGTATGCTTATTGGTCGTCCATATTTGAAAATAGTAGTAATGGCTAGTGAGGATAAACTCCATTCCTTACATCGGGTAATTATTGCATCATCTGATATTGAATCATCCAATTCCCGGTCGGCAGATATTATTCTAATTCAAGACAACCAACTGCAAACTGACCATATATTTAAATACCAAGGCTGGCACATCTTCCCAATTAGTGTCAAAACAACGCTTATAAAAACCCACACACCCTCTCTTATTCATATTATTGTCGATATGACATTTAACATAGACGCATATTAATACTCTACCGGCTTTTGGGATAAAATACGTTTACAATCGGTTAATTATTCTGAATCCATGTTTACGGCTTACACCTACTTTTATTCCGCTAACTATTCTATGCAGCCCTCAACTTGTCAACCAAACGTTTATTCAAATGGCACTATCAGCAAAATCAGCAGTATCAGGATGCTTCGTACCGCTATATGTGGTATGTTTTCTCGCTTTCTTCTCCTTGTCTGCATCTGCGCAGAAGAAAGCGATTACGGGCACTGTCGCCGATTCGTCCGGCATGCCTGTTATAGGCGCCACCGTCAGGGAGAAAGGCGGGAAGGCCGTCACCACCTGCAGCGCCGACGGTACATTTAAATTAACCGTGGACGAAAAAAATTCGCTGGTCATTTCCAGTGTTGGATTTCTTAGTGCGGAAGTACCGGTGGGTAGCAAAACAACGTTTGCTATTACTTTAGCCAGCAACACCTCGGCGCTGAATGCCGTGGTAGTAACGGCATTGGGAGTAAAACGGGAAAAACGCAATCTTACCTTCAGCTCCCAGCAGCTGAACGGAGAAGAACTATTAAAAACCAAGGAACCCAACCTGGTGAATACTTTGGCCGGCAAGGTGCCGGGCATACAGATTACCAGTTCTTCCGGTAATGCAGGCGCCTCCTCCCGCATTGTGATCAGGGGTAACTCTTCTCCCACCGGGGAAAACCAGGCGCTGTTTGTAATCGACGGCGTGCCCGTTGATAACACGGAAACCGGCAATATCAGCGGCGGAGCCGCGGGCTCCGGCGTAAACCGTATCGCAGATATTGATCCCGCTATCATTGAAAATGTGAACATCCTGAAAGGCGCCGCCGCTACGGCGTTGTATGGGTCTTCCGGCGCCCGGGGTGTAGTACTCATTACCACTAAAAATGGCGGTGTGGATAAGAAACCGGTATTCAACTTTTCGTCAGATGCTTCTTTTGAGCATCCACTCCTGCCGGAACGGCAAAATATATATGGACAGGGTACCACCGGTATCTTTTATAACGGTGAGGACGCCGACAAAAAAACAAGCCTTTCCTGGGGTCCCCTCATGGATACCCTCAAAGTAAACGGCCAGCCTGCACCTACCTACGACCCGTACGATTTTTTCCGCACGGGTATTACTACCAACAATACTATTTCTGCCTCCGGCAGTACCAATAATTCCAACTATTTTCTCAGCTATTCCTATTTCAACCAGAAAGGTGTAATGCCGGGAAATGATTTTAAGCGGCACTCCTTCTTTGCAAAGTACAATTCCAAAATAGGCAAATATGTGAGCACTACTTTCCAGATGGGATACAACAACTCCGACCAGGAAAGGCTGCCGGAAGGCGCCAGCAACGGGCCTTTATTTGTGCTGCTGCTGCAACCGGTATCGTGGAATCCATACCCTGTGCTCCTGCCCGATGGTAGCCAGCGCGGCTACCGCTATTCCAGGAATATGCCGCTGTGGACGCTCGATAACATCAGCAATGATTCTAAAGTCAACAGGTTTCTCCCGGTATTTACCGCCAACATCACTCCTACCAGCTGGCTTACTATTACAGAAAGACTTGGCGCGGACATCTACACGGAGTCTGATAAGTATATAGAACATCCAAGTCCGCAGATTGGCCTCACAGGACAAATCAGGAACCAGAACATCAACTTCCGGCAATTCAATAATGACCTGATCATCAGCGCCACGAAAACATTTGGCAAATTCAACGTAAACCTGTTAGTCGGTAATAATATCTATACTACTTACAGCCAGTATATGAATATTAACGGCACCGGGCTAAATATTAACGACTTTAATAACTTATCGTCCGGCTCCACTATCACAGGTACTGAAAGTTACACCCAGCTCAGAAAAGTAGGCTTCTACTCCCAGGCTAATATTGAGTACAACCGCTTCCTCAACCTGTCTTTAACCGGCAGGTACGACGGCAGCTCCGTGCTCAATCCCGATAAAAACTTCTATCCTTACGGATCCGCCGCTGCCAGCTTTATCTTTTCCGAATTCCTCGGACCTAAAGCCTCCAATGTCATTAACTTCGGAAAGGTACGCCTGAGCTATGCTACGGTGGGTAACGACGGCGTAGGTCCGTATGCGTTATCTACCCCTTATGTGCAGGCAGGCAGGAATACAAACGCCGGTTTTTTCCAGTTCCCGTTCCAGGGACAGCAAGGCTTTTTACTGACAACTGCATTGGGTAACCCCACGCTCATCAATGAACGGCTCAATGAATATGAAGCGGGGCTTGAAATGCGTTTCCTGAAAGACAGGATCACCTTTGAAGGATCTTATTTTAGCCGTCGCTCCAAAAGCGGGCTCATTCCGGGGTCACAAATCCCCCCTTCAACCGGTTTCAACAGCACTACTATTAACTCCGCTGAAATATCCAACAAAGGAATAGAGCTGCTGTTGGGCGCCACTCCTGTAAAGACAAAAGATTTCAGCTGGAATGTTACCCTGAATTTTTCGAAGATCAAAAACGAGGTACTTTCCCTGGCGCCGGGCGTTGACCAGCTGGGACGTTTGATCAAAGGAGAACCCTATAACATCTTCTTTGGCAACCGCTATAAACGGGCCGACAACGGGGAACTGCTCATCGACGCCGGTGGACTACCGGTAGTAGATCCGCAACAAGGCATTGTGGGCGATATTAACCCGGATTGGCTGGCCGGCATGGATAATACCTTCCGTTATAAACAGCTCAGCCTCTCCTTTTTCTTCGATATGAAAAAAGGCGGCGATGTGCAAAATGATGTTGAGTCGGCCGGTTTCTACTACGGCACTGCAAAGGTAACTGCCACCCGCGGCCAAATGGTGGTGAAAGGAATCAGCGAAGTAGACGGAAAGCCCAACACCGTGGCAGTAGATGCGCAAACCTACTACCAGACCAGGCAATACGAATCTACCATCCAGGATGGTACTTATATCAAGTTGCGGAATGTAAGTCTTTCCTACCTCCTGCCTGCTTCCTTTGTGGCTAAAACACCTTTCAAAACCGCTTCCCTGGCAGTAGCCGGCAGGAATCTCTGGATCTACAGTCCGCATTTTACCGGTGCTGATCCGGAAGTAAGTTCCTATGGCACAGGCAACAGCTCACAGGGTATTTATGCGTTTTCAACGCCAACATCACGCTCTATCAACTTCTCATTGAAATTTAGTTTTTAGTATGCCGGCACCACTAAAATTTATCAACATGAAAAAGTCTCTTTATATACTGCTGCTCACCGGTCTTTGTTTACAGGGATGTAAAAAATTCCTGGATATAAACACCGATCCCAATAATCCGATAGATGTGCAGGAATCACTGATCCTGGCGCCGGCGGAACTGAACATTTCTGACAATATCCATGGCGGCAATGCGGGAATCATTATACAGAACTATGTGCAGAACATAGCCGCCAACCAGCTGAATCCTTATGTGGGCAGTTACCAGCTGTTTAATATTGATATGGATGGCGACTGGTCCAACTTCTACGTCACCTCACTCAACAACCTGATCACGTTGAATAAAAAGGCGGAAGCGAATAACAACTGGAACTATGCGGCCATTGCCAAAATACTTACGGCTTACACCCTCGGCACTGCCACCGATTTCTGGGGAGATATTCCTTATTCTAAAGCGTTTGTCAGCGGCGTTTTCACAGTACCTTACGATAAACAGGAAGATATTTACAAAAGTATCCAGTCATTGCTCACCGATGCCATAGCCAACATCGACAAAAACAGCAGTCCAAAGAGCCCAACAGGTGACGACTACTTCTACAACGGCAATATGAACGCCTGGCGCAAGCTCGCATGGTCGCTGAAAGCGAGGTATTATATACATCTCACCAAAGCACCCGGATACACCGCCAAGGTACAGGCCGAAAGCGCAATAGCTGCTTTAAAGCAAGGCATGACATCCAACAACGATGATCTTAAGTTCACCTACTCCGGTGCGGCAGGATCGGAAAACATCTGGTACCTCACCTTTACACCGGTAACTACCTACGTGATGAATGCCACACTGATCGATACCTTACGCAACCGGAATGATCCGCGGCTGCCGAAGATGATTGCTCCTGCCACGGCAACAGGACTGTTTACCGGCAGAAAGATCGGTACGCCCACAGGAGACCTGGCTAAGTACTCTTACCCCGCTGCATTTTATGGCGCCAAAGCATCGTCCAATTACATCTTCAATTATTCTGAAGCACTATTCATACAGGCAGAAGCCCTGCTGATCACCAGCGGTTATGCCGCTGCGCAGCCGGTATATGTAAATGCGATCAATTCCCATCTGTCTAAACTCGGGATTGATACTGCCAGCGCTGCGGCCACTGCTTATGTAAACCGCCGCAAACTAACCGCCGGAAATGCGCTACAGCTGATCATGGAGGAAAAAGCAGTAGCTAATATCTTCAACTTTGAAACGTATAACGACTGGAGAAGAACGGGTTTTCCAAAATTGCAGAAAGTAGATGGGGCATTGATAGATATCCCCCGCAGGTTGTTATATCCGCAAAACGAGATATTAACGAATGCACAACCACAACAAACAGCTATCCAGAGTACAAAGGTTTGGTGGGATAATTAAGAGAAGAAAAGTAAAACAGTAATACGGGGCGTCTCAAAAGTATTTGAGCTGCCCCTTTTTTTTAAAACAAAAGCTGGTGTGGCCACCTCTTATTTTTTTCGGACCTTTTTCCCGGTTGCGCCACCTTTTCCGGATGATGCTGCCGCCGGCTTTTCTTGCGTTGCCCAAAATTGATTGATACCGTCTACCATGGTAGCAATAATGCGTTGCCCTTCTTTCAGCCGTTCCAGGGTATCCAATACAGCTGCCCTGCTATCACCCAGTGGGATCTTTGCAAAAGCCCGCAGGTCAAAACGTAACTCTTCTAATCTGTCAGTGCTGCTTCTCAGGAAACTGAGTTCGTCTTTCAAAATGGAATCGTCCCCTTTTATAATGGTATTTAATAAATTCTCTAAGGCTTGGTTTAATGCCTGTACTTCAACGGCATTCCCAGCCAGGGTTTGGCTTTCATATTCCCTGTCCAACGCCTGTTTTTGTTCTTTCGCTACTCTTTTCCTTTCTATATTCTCTGCAGAATTTTCCTGTTCCGAGAGTGATTTCATTTTTCTACTATCGCCCAGCCGCCGCTGCAGACGTTCTTCCAGTCCATGCATTAAATGCTGGCAAGCCTTACAGGAAGGTACAATATCACCACTGCCATATTTTATGATCTTGCCATGTGCATCAATTATAGGAACCGTACTGTCGGCATTGAGTGGAGACACCCATCTTTCCGTCATGGATGCATGCTGCATAGTGGTGGGATGCAATTTCACATGGCCTCCATCAATGATAGACCAGATCAGCTTCGGGGCAGCACAGGTACCGGCAAGCCCGGTTTTCACTTCCTCGCTCCCCGTATGTTCTTTTACAATGTTTTTCTCCTCTCCGGTTCCAAAACTATGCGGCCCTATTTCTTTGACGATAATTCCTCTTGCTTCCTCCACATTCATTACGGAGCTCACGTACTGCATCCCCAGTGACTTGGCGATGAGCTCAAAACCGGCCGACTGACCACCGGAGCAGGTAGCAAACACCTGCCCATCCATAATAAGTACACCCAGCATATATCCTTTGTAGGTGTCGTGCTCTTTATCATAACGCAGCAAGTTTCCCAATTTCGTTTTTGCCCCATTATCTTCCTTTTTCACCAGTTCAAACAAGCGTTTCGCTTCCTTATCAATCTCTTTATACAGTGTCTCCGAGCGCTCCTGGCTTTTCTCGCTTTGCGGAATGGTAAAAGGCTTGTCCGGCCTGAGGTCATGAGATCTCAGGTTGGGATAGGGCGTATGTTCCATGAAGATCGTATTCACGTCTTTAGACAACCGGATAATGCAGTCTGTTATGACATCAATTTTTTCACCAGACAAGGATTCCTTTAGTAAAAGCCAGGTTTTGGAGATTGCCAATTTATCACTCAACGCCGGGAACAATACCATCACTTCTTCCACCGCCTGTTCAAAAGTCTGGCCCCGTGAATTCACGGCGCCTTTCATATAACGTTCAATCGCCTGCTTATCACTTCCGTTGTCCAATAACTTGTCAATTTTGAGCTGCATGATCCCCTGTTGTTGTAATACAGGTGGCGTTATAACGGCCGGATAGGCAATTCCACTACGGGGAACCGTTTGATTTGCAGCTGCACGGGAAGCGGCAGGGACAGGTATTTTGAGGAAGCCTGATGACATATGGGATGCATCTATTTATACAAAAAATAATCAATTGCACCTTCATAAACAAAAATTGTTTGCAGATGGGCCACCCGGCAACATTTCACTTTTTCGTTCCCTTAAAAAACCTGCCGATATTATACGATATACTCATAGTAATACAAATGGGACATACCCCGAAGCGGAAAAATGTTAGGGCCACTTTCTTATACCATGGCAGACGAGCGGGAACAACAGGGCAGCTTTTACCATCTCCTTCATATTCCCTTATTCCCCAAATATTGACAGCTGTTTTCATTCTAACTGTTTTTTAATCAACCAAAGAAATGATAAAGGCAAATACCAGTTAATACTAAAGAGACAATACAAAAAATGATTTTTGTTTTTACAGACATAATTAAACTGTTTAAAGGTGATTTCCTATTAATACCCGTTCATAAGATTTATCACCCAAAAACTATATGCTATCTTCTTTTGCCTTCATTTTCCTAACCTGTTGAATGCATTTATATTGCTGATTGGCTGCTGTATGCCTGTTTTTCCAGCCCATTCTTTTCATTAAAACTTCCATAGGCTCCCGGTAAAAAAAGATGGCTTTTAGTATACGCTGGCAATGCCCTGTGATCCTGGATATCCAGGTTTGTACTTTTTCATCTTCGGTTTTCTCCTGGTGTAATTCCGTTGGAAAGTCCGCTGTCGCGCACGGATACAGGGATACATCCTCTACGGGCAATAACCTATTATCCCGGAGATGTTTCAGCCAGAGGTTCCTGGAAATAGCAAAAAGATAAGTTTTCAGGGAAGCCGTAAGTAAGAAATCAGGTTGCCTTACTTTTTGAAGCAATACAATCATTGCTTCCTGAAAAATATCTTCCGCACCCTCATTTTGCCCGTAGTTATTAATAATATATGCGGCAATAGTTGGAAAATAGTATTGATACAATACCTCAAAAGAAGCATTGTCCTCACTTCTGAGCATATTGAGCAATGTGTGGTCTGATATTGTTTGCATACGATGGTGAACTTGGTCCATACTATATACCGGAAGACGCGATTTATCACCCGCAAAGCATAAAATTAACGATAAATGTCATTGCTGGAAAGCTTCGACAGCTTTTTATCCTTTTGTATCTTTTCCCTTATCTGCTCCAGATAGGCCGCCCGGTTCGTTACCATTTCATTCAACCGTTGCTCCCAGGCAGCAACGTCCCCGAACCAGGCCGACAGCGTATTGGCAGGCACGGCTGCTGCTTGCTGACGGATACTTCTCAGGCTTTCCCGGACCTGTGCCTCATCGTCGACATAAAGCGCCACATGCAATTTTATCAGGTGAAAACCTATCAGATATTTAATTCGCGCTTTCACCTCGATCCATTCCATAAAATAATCAATCATTCTGTAAATCGCTTCCTGTGTTATATCCCGATCAAAAGGAATACTGAATTGTGTAAGTACACCATCAATTACAGCCGGTAATATAACATCATACTTCTCTTCAGGTATAAACAACTGCCTGTTATCCGTATCCCTTGCCTGTATAACTATCTCTGTACTGCCTGCTTTGCCATCCGCTTTTACGTCGATTAACGGAATGAATACAAAATAGGGCGCATAACGCTTCCAACCGGGAATTTTATTTATTTGTATCCCTATAACCAATGGCCCCAGTATCTTAAGTAATCGTGTACTGCCATACATCGACAGACCAGGCAATACTTTCAGCCATTCCTGCGCAATCATTTTACCCGACACATTTTCCGTCATTTTACTTATTTGGTTTAATAATTGTTGATGATGAGCCCGTAAATTCATTACGGTATCTTATCATTTGGGGGGAATTATTCAACATAGCCGGTGTTTTATCCGGATACCCAAATTTAAAATCGTATATCATATTATTTTGCGGGTCCCATAAATCCAGGAATCCCGCCCTGCCATCATTAAAATACTCTCTATACCGGAAACCCCTTGATCCGTCAATACGCTCAAACTGATCCAGAAGTGTAGTCACATAAGAGTGTTTCTCCGTCCCCGCGAATCTTCCTGTCCCGCCTACCATTCTTTCTGCCTCGTCGGCGCCAAACTGTATCAGTTCTGTATTGGTCAGGCCCTTTGGAATTAAATGTTCATTTCCGTTTACGACCACCCGTACAGTAGCTTTTTCTGCCAGCTTCACAGCCTGCCCGGAAATTTCCTTTACCAGGACTTTCTCCGCTACCTTCATCGTCACCTTCGCGACACCCTTGGCAGCCCCTTTAAACAAGGATTCTCCCGCCAGGTCGGTGGCTGCGTATAATACGCCAGTAATATAGTTTCCTTTTTTAAACTCTTTAGCGGCGTCAACGAAAGGTACAAATCCTTCCACAATCTCCTGCGCAAAATCTACTGCTTTTACAAAAGGCCTACTTGCAGGGATGGCTTTATCCATCATAAAGTTAAAGTAAGCCTGCAGCTTCGGATCCACACCATGATCGCCCTTGTCCCGCCCCGGGACGTTCAATCCCCTCGCTATATAATTGGCCACCATTTGACTCATTCTGTTACGTGGCCCCGGGCCATCAACAGGCGACATCCCGTCCGGATCAATGAACCTGATTGGGTTATCAAAAGCGTAGTTATAAGGCGACCACCTCCTCATTTCATCTGCCCGGGGATCCGGGGTAAACCATCTGCCAATCTGCGGGTCATACATGCGTGCCTCAAAATCCAGCCACTGCAGCCCTTCCCCGTCACTAAACTCACGGCTTTGCAACTCCTTACCACCAAACTGAAAATCGTTAGGCTGCTTACCAAATGCCTTACTGCAGATACCTTCCAGCCTTCCTCCAAAAGGATAGTAATGCGTTTCCTCCAGGATCGCACTGCGTTGCTGCGTTACCTGGAAATTGTCAAAGTATACCTCTTCCTCCGTCTCATTACTGTAATAGATATAGGCATATCCGTTCTTATTTACATTAATGGCATTGGACAGGGATTTATCAATCGTCTGTTTAACTTTGTTGCTGATATAACCTACCGGGAAAACTTTGCTGTTTACCTTATCAAACTGCAGCTGTTCATTAAAGAATATAACGTTCAGGTATGCTTTCGGCGCCTGGTTGGTACCGCTGGTGGCAGGGCTGGTATTCAGGAGATTGGCCAGGTCAGCATTGCCGGAGAGTCCTCCGGTAATAGCTGATACATTACCCTTGATGAGTTCAGAAGGCACAGCACTGGCGGTAAGGGCATTCAACAGGCTGGCAACAATACTTTGCGCACCGTTCGCGCCGGTATTATTAGCATTGGGTACATCATACCAGTAGTCTACCTTTACATGCAACCTGTCACCACTCATGACCTTCAGCAGCTTAGCCCCGCCTATGGCACCGGCGCTCTTTTTTACAAGCATACCGTAATCATTGACCGTGCCCGGAGCTACCGGGTTATTGGCTTTATAAGCCGAAGGCCATGTTGTCCGGCTACCGGCAACAGCGATGCTGTTACCATTGCGATTCTCATAATTACTATCCTGTGTTATGACTTCAGGGCTACCCGACGCTCCTTCAAATGATAATGCAGGATAAGCATCCGTCTGTACCTCCTCTGTCAGTACCATCCTGACATTGCCCAGGTAGTCTTTTAGGAGGTAGTCAAAATCATACCTGCCAGGGTTGCTGCCTATACCTTTCGTGAAACGGATACGGCCTTCTTCATGCTGGAAGTATTTCAGCTGGTCATCTTCATATACCGCATTGTCCAGATACTGGAAAACCTTCACCGGCTTGCCGGTTTCATTTATCTTCTTTGTCAGCTTGTTTCCCGAGGCATCATAGATATACTCTATGGTGCCTTTGGATGTTCCGTCACTTTTAAGCAACGTGATAATCCGGGGAAGGTTCAGGTGATTATAAACGATACTGCTGATTCGTTTATTCTTATCCGTTAGCAGGTTGCCATTAGCGTTATAAGAATAATCATCGTTGCTACGGTTGATATCTGTGAAATCACCCAGCTTATTGTTGGTAAGACCGATGGACGCATCCTCTGTTACCGCCAGTAACTGGTTACTGGTTCCGCCGGCAGTATAGGTATAGCGCATTTTATCCAGCGGCGCGGAAGTTCCCAGCTTTAGTCCGTTCTGGAAAAGACTCAGCAGGTTACCGTTTGCGTCGTACCCGATCTTATTACCGTGTTCAGGCGCCCCATATACGCTAAAATCAACACTGGCAGCAGACCATCCGCTATTGTCCTGATTCTGGGTAAAATCGGCCTTATTGAGCCGGTCCAGGTTATCATAGAGGTAGTCATACTTACGGAGTATCCCGTCTCCTTTGCTTTTCCATACCACTCCGCCAATACTGCCATTGAACCTGGCTGCCTGGTAAGCCGTACCTGGGATACCCGCATCGGTTTTATCATATCCGATCACCATACCAAAATAGTGGACACCATTACCTTTTACATAGTCGCCGTTGATACCGCTTACCCACCCCCTTACATTATAGGTATAGTCAACTGTTTCCAGGGTTCCGTTGTTAGCGCCCAGCTTCTTGCGCAACGGTTCACCCAGTTTATTGTATTCGTAAGTAACGATCGACTGTTCCGGTTTGTCGGCTGCCAGTGTGGAAGATATTTTCTTACGCACGCTCAGTAACCCCACATGATTGTACGTATTACGGGTGAGCACTTCATGAACCTGGGCATTAGCGCCCGCTTTCTCCTGTTTGAGATAACTTGCATTTATCCTTCCTGCAAAATCATATTGGGTAGTAATGATATCTGTCCCACCCGTTTGCTGTTTGGTCTGCGACTGAACCAGTTGTTGCCTGGAATTATAGAAATTCACACTCAACACAGCGGTATTCCCATCGTCCAGTATCAGGTTTTTCACACCAGTAGATAAACCTCTTGTTTGCGTGCCCTGTGCAATGGACTGCGGATAAGGGTAAACCGTATTGGAAGCAGCCGGCAACTTGCTGTCGTAGCTGTTATTCTTTATTGAACTGATACCCTGTGTGCTGCACCAGTCGTAGTCATCATAATAGCTGGCTGTAAGAAAAGGCGGATTTAAAACTGACGGAAAACTGAGACTGGTAGTATAACCATGTGCGGTACCAACATCTCTTTTTTCTGCACGGCTAAGTGTGGCGGTACTGGCGTCCACAAAGCTTTTCATCTGTGCTAAACCAATATGGGTAGCGTCCGAGTAAAAGCCCGTCATCACCACCCTGTCCAGGCCATCATACTTGGTAAAGATCCATTTGTTGGTCTTCCGCAATTCCCCGCTCTGCGTTAATACCACCCGTCCCCACTGGTCATACACCGTGAATACCGGGGTGGCGCCCGGTGTCCTTTTGGAAATTGTTCTTCCCTGTACATCGTAAGTATACTCAAAACAATACTGTGTAATCAGATTTGCTACAGCGGCGGGATTCCAGGTGGCATTCCTGATCAGTAACTCCACCCCGGCAGGCTGCATAACCATTACCAGGTTTTTGTAATCATCATAAACATAATAAGTACATAACCATCCTGTGTGATTTACACCCGGAGCATCCGCCAGCTGCACTTTTTTCAGTACCAGGTTATTGTTTTTATCAATGTACTCCACTACCTGTTTTCCGTTCTCATTGGTCGTAACGGATTTATAAAGTGTACCACCGGGATAGGCATTAGGCGAAGTATAAGTACCATCTGTATTTATATTCCAGATCCTGACTTCATCGGCGGCAGTATTGGTGAGAAATTGTACACCGACCCCCCTGTTACTGCCAGACCAACTGGCGCCCGGCGCCGTAGTTTTAATAATCCTGTTAAGCGGAGATGCTTCATAGCTCATTTTTTCCAGGAATGCGGATTCCCCGGGAAACTGGGCCGCATTAAAGCTCTGTTGTTCCGTGAGCGGATTGATTTTATAGTTGCCATCAGAGCCGGCCGATACATACGGCATATACTTGTTGCTCTCCCTGCCATATGCATCGTATTCCAGCGGTTGTACCAGATCAGCCGGAGCTGCGCTGCCGCTCTGCTGTTTAGACACTTTCTGGATCAACCTGCCCAGGCCATCAAAGTATTCGGTTACCTGCTGCACGTCTTCAGGACTTGCCTGGGCATCTGCCACCGCCTTATCCACAATAAGGGGTTTGAAGAAGCTACGGGTGCGGATATAGTTCATATTAAGCGCATCAGGGGGAGCCTGCTGCACCACAATAGTTACTACATTGCTCAGAGATATTTCAGTCGCACAACTTACCACACGCCTGTAAGAAGTAGTGGCAGTGAGTATGCCAGGATCAAAATTTATTGTAGTAGCGCCTGTAATATTGGTAAATGTTGACGCATTGGGGGAAGACTGCCACTGGTAACTATAAGCACCATTACAGTTTCCTCCGCCGGCGGTAGTACCGGAGATATTACCGGCAGGCGTTCCGCCGGGTATATTTAATACCGGCGCTGATATACTGCCACCCTGCAATGCAGGCGCAACGACAATCTTCACTGTATTTGCACTCACTACGTCGGTACCGCAGATTGTCTGACGATAAAAAAAGGTGGTGGCAGTCAGCGGGCCAGGGGTATAACTCTCGCCTGTGGCGCCATTGATCACTTCAAAATAAGTATCATCCGGACTCCTGATCCATTTATACACGTAAGCGCCGTCACAGCTTCCTCCTGTGGAAGGTGTTCCCTGTATGATACCCGGGCTGGTGTTATAGAGGACCTGTGTATTTGTTGCCTGAAGAGAACCGGCAGATAAATACGGAAATACTTTCACCAAAGCGTTATTGGTAAACCCTATTGTGCTACCGCAGGTTACCCTTCTTCTGAAATAGGTGTTGACAGTAAGGTCCGACGTCCACTGAAATACCAGGGACAGGCCATTGGCGCCGCTGATATCGGTGAAATTAGTTCCGTTCGTACTGGACTGCCACTGGTAAACATAATTACCGCTGCAATCCCCACCTGATGCAGCAGGTCCCGTAATGGTGGCGGGGGCCTGGTAGTACACAATGTTTTGTGAGGCCGGCCCTATACTGCCAGCTGCCAGTGGAGCGGTAACATAAACAGTAGCCACATTAGAGTATCCTTCCGTACTTCCTGAAATGGTTCTCCTCCTGTAGGAAGTGGTATTTGTAAGTGCAGCGGAGAAGGACAAATTAACCCCGGTAGCGCCGCCGACATCCGTCCAGTTAGTGTTATCTGAAGAAGATTGCCACTGATAAGCAAACGAAGGATTACAGGTACCGCCTTTACCAGGTGCACAGCTGATCGTAGCCGGCACAGTATTGTAGGCGATCTGTTGTGTGGTAGCCGACGTAATATTACCCGGTACAAACGGTGATACGACCGTTACTGTAAGACTCGCATTTCTACCACTTAACTGGCAAGTCACCGTAGCTGTTCCGGGATTCCCCCAGGTGATCTGGATAGAAGGTAATGGTGTGCCGGACCGGCAGGTTCCGTTACTGCCCGTAATGATCCCATTGTCTGAGCACCATAACATATTGGTCGTAACCGACCAGTCGCCCGCTATCGCATAATTATTGGAGGAACCGGATATTACACAGGTAGGGCCGGATATAGTAAATTGTGAAAAGCCTTTTAAAGAAAAAAGGGAGTAACAGATTATTAGCAGCACCCTGACTACGAACCTGTGATGGAAAAATCGTTTCATACCAGTGTCGTTAAATGAGTTAATAGTTTTTATAGTTGTAGTCGACTGTCTTCTGGATATTCCGGTCTTCGTCCCTGATTATTTTCAATCTCAGCAAATCATCATACTCATAATAAGTAACGACATTTCTTTCATCACACTTGGTCAACATGCCAACACCCGGTTTATAAGTATAAGTCCGCATCAGTGCATCAGCAGGGTATAGCCGTACTTCATCCAGTAAAACCGTACTACTGCCGATCGTATAATCAGCCGCATTGGTAGTGGTGATAGAGACAGGTTGTTCCTTGTATACCCATGCGCCGCTGCTGCCGGCAGTTTTCTCCCACCACGATAGTATATATTTCCCCAATGTCCAGGGCATCGGTACATTAAAGGGACCGGTAACGCTTTTGCTACCTGTTTTGCCTTCGTTCTGAAAACCTGTGGTGAGGTCTTCAAAGCTGGTGTGGAAAATGCTTCTATGAATACGGGCTTCGTTATAATTAATCTTGATATCCACCCTGGTAGTGGTCGCCGTTACACCGGTCCAGTTCACCGAAAAATAATAAGAGTCAGTTCCTTCAGGTAACTGCGCGGTTTCGGTATAGGTATTGGCGCTGTAATAAGTACCGGTATGAACCGTTCCGTTACTGCTTCGCAGGTTTACGGTAATCATCCCACTCGGATTGGTACCTTCCATTATTACTTTAACAGTATAGGTTACGGGTTGACCGACATTGGTTTTGAAGGGGGTAAAGCTAACTGATGCCGGCGATGCGCTCAGGTCCAGAAACTGGCCTACCGCCTGGCTCCTGGGTATCATTTCATTGACAGGCTGCAGTGGCGCATTGTTAACTTCTGCAATGGGATAAGTATCGTCATATCCCCATATGTAGGAAACAGGTTTCCCTCCATTTTTAGAGAAGGACGCCACCTTTCCATTCTCCAGGTAACCGTTATATCTCATTTCGAGTTGAAGGCTCCCAAGAGGTCCTTTCTGAATAAATTCCTCATATGGTTTGATTACTTTCCCGTTATTGAGCCAGTCTTTATACGTCCTGCTTTTTTTTGTCAGCAAAACATTATCCTTGAGATAATCTTCATCGATCACCGCACCTATCATGTTCCTGCTTAGCATAGTGGCATAAACGCCACCCAACAGGGATGCTTTTTCCTGCACATAGTGATTGGTTGTTTGGATCGTATTGTTCTTGCTATCGGTACTGACAATCCGTGTCGGGAGACAATTGCCCGTCTGATCATAATAGTATTGGGTGGTACTGATCACCGGATTAGTACCATTCTGATCATAGTGATATACCGTTTGAAGACTTGGCCGGATCCACTCCGTAGTTATATCATAAGGAAAATCTTCACACTTGTCATAAGCAAAACGCCTTACATGCATCACTTTGGCATTAGCGGAGGAATATTCGTTATGAACGCGGTTCAGCAGTACATAGGCGCCATTTACCTTACTATACGTATATTCGTCATTCAGATTTCCGTTTCTGGCTGATATATTCAGGGGCACCGGAACAGGAAATATTCCCGAATAATAATTGGTGGGCGGAGGCACAACATTTTCGAAGTAAGCCTCCCTTTTGCCATTCTGCCCATTCTCACCAAAATATGTAACCACTTTATCATATCCGAGCATAGCACCATTCACCGTTTCACTCATGGTTGAATAGTTAGCTGAAACAACGAGTTTGCGCCGCACAGATCCGTAAACAGTACTCTGGTAGGAACAACAGGAGCCGGCTGGTACGATAACAGACGTAGTCAGATCTGTGGAGAAGAATTCATATTCATCTCCCATGAGTTTGCCGCCGGTATACTCAAAATTTCGGACATCCAGTTTATTGGCCGGGTCCAGGGCATAGATTTGCCGGATGCGTAATCCTTTCGGGCCAGGCATGAGGCTACCGGCTTCATTTGGTTCGAACTCGAAATGGGTACTGCCACCTGTAGGATAAACGATAGACTGTATAATACCGTTGCTTCCCATAAATCCTCCGTGGGAAGATTTATCATCCACATAGTCGCTGATATAATAAAATGAGTAGGGTTTAAATGCAGCTGTCTGCGTTTTTTCATTAATGCTCCGTAGCCGCAGGCGGGTAGAAATAGCCGGAGGAGCAGTACTGCCGGAGCTGAAGTAATCATAACCCATCTGAAAAGATTTCAGATAAACGTCTGCCCCGGAAACCTTCATGTAAATATCGATCTTGTCCAGTTTTTTACCCGGGGGTAACCCTGGTCCCACCCGTAGGTCGGTTCTGTTACTGGTATTGAGCACTATCTTTCCTGTCGGATAATCTACCTGGGTCAATACCACATCATCTGACAAAATACTGGTGTTTGAGTAGCTGTAAAACGTTCCTGGTTCAACCGATCCCGGCGCGCAGCAACCGCTGCCCAGCTCGGGCGGATATATAGATACCAGCGACGATTTGACCGATGAAGAAGTTGCCCTTAATACTTTAGTATTCAGCGGTGTTTGATAGGTATAGTTTATCCTGGAGTTATCCGGTAAAATGATGGAGGAGATATACCAACTGGAAATGTAGGTTTCTGATTTATCCTTATCAGGCCCATCGGCTGATGGGCTAACTGTACGTTCCGTAGTCATTTCAGTTTTGGAAAATACATATTTCACACCGTCATCGGTCGTAAGATTCCAGGCAGAATTGAGCATATCGTATTCAAAACGTATATTCTCCTGCGTAAAAGAGCGGACTATAAACGGTTGTCCGCCTGTTCCGACGTCCAGCACAAACTTCCCCGTATAACCGTTGAAGTTATAATAGAACATGTCAGGCTCCTGATCTATATCCTCATGACATAAATTAGGAAAACCAGGAGGGAAAGTATTCTTCCTGAAATACCCCCATTGGGAAAAATCATCCAGCTGACGTTTGGATCTGGTGATCACCCCACCGATGTTCAATGCCCAACCCAGGCCAACCCAGGACGCCTCATCAGAAGTCCTGAATCCTCTCCCGTGGTAAGTTATTGAAACCGGCATATTAAAGTCTCCGGTACTGATGGTGTGAAGCGGTATACTTATTTCTGGCACGCCGCTATACTCACTGACCGGCACTTGTCCATAGATCCCAAGGCTGGCAGCATTCGGTCCGGGAGGAACATAAGATTTTAATGATTGGGCTATCAGCGTGATTTGAAAAAAGGTACAAAGGAAGAGGGCCTGGCAAAGGCTTCTTGATAGTAATTTCATAGCATAAGAATAATGGGTTCTATAAACAGTAACCTACTCTGAATTTAAATGGCGTGGTGACAGGTGCCCGGTATCTGTACAGAAAATCATAAAGCAGCTTTATTTCATAGCTCTTAAATAGTCCGGACCCAATATTTAGTTTTTTAGTTAATCCAAGCAAGGCGCTCTGTTTCCAGTCAGACACCTGCCGCAAACTCCGCAGCATATGAAACGGCTGCTGGTAATTAAATTCCCAGCCTCCTGAAATCCAGATGCTTCCTTTAAGTTTTATATCTGTGAATGTGCGCAGCGATAAGCCCTGCCCTGTAATATTGATATCCTGAAATCCTTTTCCCCAGCCGATCTTCCCACTCGATCCCAAACCGGCTGTGCTACGTTCATTAAACCGGTAGCCAACAGAAAGGCCAAGGTCTGTCGTTGCCGGAAAGAAGTTGTCAGCACGTACAGTTTGTATATTGGTGGAGTATTCTAACCTTTCACGGAAAGATTTCCTGCGCTTAAAGCCAGCATGGACGCCTGTCAAACCAGGATCCTCTTTTTTGAGATCTGTCAGTTTCTGCAGATCTGATAACATACCGTCCACCTGGCCAGCGCCGGATGGAAGGCTTTCCTGTATCCTTGATTGTACATTACTGGCCGAACCGGTACTTTGCGCTATAATTTGATTGAGCACATCCCTTGTTTGCAGATTAGCGGCGTTTGCAGCATTACCCTGGCTACTCCCCAGCTGAAAGATACTGCCCAGGTCTGAGTTACTGTTGAAGAAAGTACGGAAATCCGGATTACCTGCTAACAGGCCGGTGATCTTGCTTTCCAGCTTGGAAGGGTTCTCCCATATCTCTTTGCAGGCACTTATTTTTGAACGGTAACCTGCTATCTGTTCCTGCATTTTCCGAAATCCCTTATAGCGTCCCAGTTCTCCTATCTTATCCAATAACTGCTGCTGTCTCTCCATTAATAGCCGGCTGATATCATTGGTTTCATTAAATTTTTGCTGCAGTTCATTATATTGGGAAAGCAATTGCTGGTACTGTTTCTGCCCCTGTACCGATTGCAGTAACTTTTGCCGGGAAAGAAATTTCATAGCAGTTTTCAGAGAATCCAGTTTGCTGCTGTATACGTCAGAGAAAGCCTGTGCAGGGAGTTGCATCCCGGAACTTATCCTTTTCTGCAGTCCGTCATAAAAGGCTGCTGTTGATAACAGCGATCCATTATTTAATAAAGTGTCTTTCCTCTTTACTTTATTCAATAATCTATCTTCCTGCATCCGGAGCTTTTGCAGGCTCCTTTTCGTTGCCAGTAGTAATTTGTCCTGCGTTTGGGAGGTGGTACCATTTAATTTAACAAGCCATTCATCAGCTAACAGGGACTTTTTCTCTTTATAGGCTAAACTGTCAGATTGAGCGAATGACTGGATACACATAAGCATGCAGCATCCAATCATGAAAACTGAAGATTTCACGGGAACGGGTTATTGTAGTGACGTAAAAAAAATGCGATAAAGGGCTCTCCTCTGTTGATTAATATGCTACTCTGGGAAACTAATTAGATTTGGTCTATCTGTCGGGTCGGATAACTAACATTAAATGATTCTCATAACAACTCTTAGTACACGATCAAATATAAATATTATATTCTTTAAAAATAAAATTATTTTTTGATCTAATTCAAAAAGAGGAGTTCTCTGTTGACAATGATAGTGGATATTCAATGCCTGTGATTATTTTCAGGTTTTTAATGTCATTCCATGCGGCAGTAATGGCAGCGTATTCAGCTTAACACCGGTAACATCCGCAATCGCGTTACGGATGGCAGGCGCAACACCAACAATCGGAGCTTCACCCGCTCCTGCAGATGGAATGTCCTTTCTGTCAACAAGCACGATGTCCAGTTCCGGAATATCTCCAAACCTGGGCACCCGGTAGCTGGAAAGCGATGGGTTTAAAATGCGGCCATCCTTAAAGTCCACGGCTTCAAATAAAGCGCCACCAAGTCCCTGCAACACACAACCCATCACCTGATTTTCCAGGTGCATGGGATTCACAATGGCGCCACACTCAAAAGCCACCACAAGACGGAGCAACTGCAACTGCCCGTTGGATTTATTATAGGCTACTTCCGCGCAGGTTCCTACATAGGCGTTTTTTACAAATCCACACGCCATACCGTAACCACGACCAGCTTCCTTTTGCCTTGTCCAGCCAAATTTGGATGCTGCGGCCAGTAACACTTGTTTTAATCGTTCATCTTTTAAATTATTAAGCCGGAACCGGAATGGATCCTGTTTTAATTGCCGGGCCAGGTCGTCCATTACGCTTTCTATGGAAAAGACGTTGGCCGTGGCAGCAAGACCCCTGTAAGAGCCTTGTTTCAATGGCGTATCAGATGGATGGTATTGGATGTGCTTGTGTGCCACTTCATAAGGGACTTCAATACCCGCACCGCCGGAGTTGTAATTATGAAACTCCCAGGATGCCAAAAGTCCTTCGTTGCTGGCGCCGGCAACAACTTCTACGAGTCCGGCCGGTCTGAAATAAGCCCATTTGAATTCTTCTTCACGGGTCCACACTACTTTTACCGGTTTACCTACGGCCCTGGAAAGGCGCGCCGCTTCCACCGCAGCTTCCCCGCTATGTTTTCCGCCATAGGCGGAGCCGGTATCCGGCATCATTACACGGATATGATCTTTCGGAATGGAAAATACTTCCGCCAGTTCTTCCTGCACACCAAAAGGCCGTTGCGTGCCAGTCCATACGCTCAGCTTCCCATTTTCCCACACCGCCAGCGCCGCCCTCGGCTCCAATGGCACATGGGCAATATATTGCACCTCAAAATGTTGTTGTACCTGCACCGGGGCTGCCCCAAAGGCTTTATCAACGGCCTCCCCAGCTTTTCTTTCCTTGTCTTGTGCGTGCGTTTTAAGATAAGTGAAAATTTCCGCCCTGGAAGGCTGCGGGGTAGTTTTCCAGCGGGCCTCTATTCGGGCCAAAGCATTAGTGGCTGTCTGGGGATCAGGGGCAGTTACGCCAATGAAGTTATCTTCTTTAACAACATTTACACCTGGAGAGATCTTTGCCTTTTCTACATCAGCAGCAACCAGGGATGCGCCATAAGACGGCGCACGGAGCATTTTCCCATACACCATGCCTGGCATCACCATATCTGATACATATTGATGCTTTCCTGAAACGAAGCTTTTCGCATTAACCTTTGCCACGGGTGTACCGGCTACGGTCCATTTTTCAGCAGGAGTGAGCTGCACCTGGTCGTTTACGGCTAAGAGCATTTTCTTCCCTTTGGTGAGATCGCCGAAGCTCGCGGTTTTACCGGATGCGGCATGGCTAACCTGGCCGTTTTTAACAGTCACCGTTTGTTGGGCGACGTTCCATTGTTTCGCAGCCATATCCGTGAGCACCTCTTTTAACGAGGCGGCCGCTTTCCGCAACTTCGGTCCCATAGTAGGTGTAGTGAGACTGCCATATGTACCCCGGTCGTAAGGGGTAAGAAGGGTATCGCCCATGATCATTTCAATGCTGGTCACGGGAACAGACAACTCTTCTGCCACCACCTGCGATAAGGAAGTACGAATGTTTTGTCCTACTTCCACTTTGCCGGTGTAAACGGTTACTGTTCCGTTTTCCAGGATGTGCACCCAGGCGGCGATAGCGTCATCGCCGGGAGGAACGAAAGCTGTATGCTTCGATAATGCGTTCAGATCAGAATAGGTAAGGGCAACCGCAATACCGCCGCCCAGCAGTTTCAGAAAATTCCGTCTGTTGATTCCTTCCACAGGAGTTTGCCTTGTGCCTGAATTTTTCATAACCTTGGGTTTTGAACGTTAAGCCTTGCTGATGGCATTTATAATACGTGGATAAACACAGCAGCGACAAATATTTCCCTGCATTGCTTCTATGATCTCCTGCCTGGTGGGTGTTGGATTTCTTGCTTTTAAGGCAACCGCTGAAATGATCATGCCGGAGCTGCAATAGGCGCATTGGAAGGCGTCTTCATCCAGGAACGCCTGCTGTATAGGATGCAGCTGACCGTCTTTTTCCAATCCTTCTATGGTGATAACAATTTTATTTTCCACGCTTGCTACGGGGGTAATACAAGAAGGTGTAGCATGACCGTCTATCAGCACTTTGCATGCCCCACAGGCGCCTTCTCCGCAGCCGTATTTACTACCGGTGAGATTTAAATTTACTCTTAAGGCATCAAGAAGGCTGGTGTTAGCCGGCACGTTCAGGGTATAATCTGTGCCATTTACATTGATTTTCATAAGAGATGATTTAGAATGACGGGAAAACCATTTTTATTCTATAACTAAACTTAATCAAAATTAGGTATTATACCTATTTTCTAACTATCATTCCAGGGCTTGCCATACTCCTCGCCGGATTGTTCAATGTTTTGACGAATCGTACCAAATATAGCATGCACCGCAATCAAGTGATACAATTTTATTTTAAAACCCATAGTATTTTGATATCATTATTTATATTTGAATTCAGTATTATGAAATTCCTCGGTTATATTGTTTTGCTGAATTTATTCTTACCGGTCACCATTTCTCCATGTTATGGGCAATATTATTTTAAGCACTACCAGGTGGATGACGGGCTGGTGCACAATGCAGTGACCGCTGTAATACAGGATAGTAAAGGGTTGATATGGGTGGGGACCCGTGGTGGTTTGAACCGTTTTGACGGGTATTCTTTTAAAGCCTACAAAAACAATAACGATAAATTCGGCAGCCTGGGAAATGATGTTATCAATTCTATCGCTGAGGATAAAAACAGGATGATCTGGATAGCCACCGGCAAAGGCATTTTTAAATATAACCCGTACAAAGAAGTACTCACTGAGCTGGAAACGGTCCCGAAAGAATATACCAATAATCTTGTAATAGACAAGGATAATAATCTTTGGTTTCTCATCCAGTTTTCTCTATACAAATACATACAGGCAGAGAACCGGGTAGAGGATTTAAAAACAAGAGCATCCTGTATTGCACTGGATTCAAATATGAATTTATGGATGGGAGATAATGACGGTAATATTCATATTTACAACCCGAAAACAAAGCCTGGCATAAAGATAAGGATCGTTGATAAAAGTGCTCCTGCAAATGCCCGGTCTATCAGCAAAATATACCCTATCAATAATAACGAACTGTTGATAGGTTGCTTTAAACAGGGATTAAAAAGCTATCATACCCAAACAGGCATCGTTAAATCTTTATCACTGGATGCCGATAAAAACAAAGACATATTTGTCCGCGATATTGCAACGGGTAATGACGGGCAATACTGGATAGCTACTGAATCAGGAATTTACATTTACGACTTAGCCACCAACAAGAGCATAAGCCTGAGAAAACGGCCAGGCGACCCCTATGCCCTGGCAGACAATGCTGTTTATGCAGTATGCAGGGACAACCAGGGTGGTATGTGGGCCGGTACTTTTTTTGGCGGGTTAAATTACTATTCGAAGGTTAATGCACGATTTGAAAAATATTATCCGCTACCGGGTGCTAATGCTATTTCAGGAAATGCGGTAAGAGAGATATGTGCTGACAGCAGCGGCCACTTATGGGTGGGTACCGAAGATGCAGGTATTAACAAATTGAATTTAAAAACGGGCATATTTACAAACTATACAGCCACAGGCAAAAAAGGAAGCATCTCTTACTCCAATATACATGGCCTGCTATCCTGGGGGAACGAGTTATTTATCGGCCCTTTTTTACAGGGCATGGAAATAATGGATATGCGTAGAGGTTTGGTTACAGACCGGTTTAAACTTATTGGTGACAGGAACGGCCCGGTAAGTGATTTTGTAATTTCAATCTACCGCACAAAAAACAATAAACTACTGGTGGGTACTGCATATCGTAATGCAGGACTATTTGAGTATGACCCACAACACAAAACATTTAAGCGCATCAGCCAGATACCATACAACACTTATGTTTATGATATATTTGAAGACTCAGAAGGAAATATCTGGACAGGCAGTGTAAAGGAAGGCGCATTTTATTATAATCCTAAAACCGGCCGCCGCGGGAATTTACATTTTGGTGATACCACTAAGGGAAAGACCATCAACGAATTCCCCGTGTACAATATTTTTGAAGACAGCAACCATGCTTTATGGTTTGCCACAACCGGCAGTGGGCTTATAAAACTAAGCCCCGACCGGAAAACCATCAAAAGATATACAACCGCAAACGGGCTGCCAGGCAATGTATTATACAGTATCCTGGAAGACAATTCAAAACATTTGTGGATCAGCTCATCCAAAGGTCTTATTTGTTTTGACCTGCATACAGAACAGGTAAAAGTGTACACACAAGCCAACGGGCTGATAACGGACCAATTCAACTACAACTCAGCGTATAAACATACCGATGGTAAAATGTACTTTGGCTCTGTTAAGGGTATGATTGGTTTTGACCCGGTTTTATTTAACCAAAGAGAGCCAAGCCCGCCTACCTATATCATAGGTTTCCAAATTAATAACAAAGAAGCAATACCTGGCGGGCATAACAGCCCCCTCTCCCAGTCTGTTTTATACACAGACACCGTTATATTGAAATATGATCAGAACAATTTTAGTATTGAATTTGCGGCGTTGAACTTTTCCTCGCCTGAAGCAACACGGTATAAATATCTTATGAAAGGCATTGACCAGCCCTGGACCTATCTCAATACTAACCGCAAAGCGTACTTTACCGATCTTACCCATGGCACTTATGAATTTATTGTCCAGGCTGAAAGCAACACCGGAAGCTGGACGGGCAAGGAACGGCGGCTGTTCATCAAAATCCTTCCACCTTTCTGGAAAAGCAACTTCGCTTATATTGTATACCTGCTGCTTTTAGGCGTTATAATATTCATCACGGACCGCCTATATCGTCAATACCTGGAGCGTAAAAATTTGCGAAAGCTACAGTTGTTTGAACATGAAAAGGAAAAAGAAATTTACCAGGCCAAAATAGAATTTTTCACCAATATTACCCATGAAATACAAACGCCGCTTACACTGATAGCGGGCCCCATAGAATGGTTGAGCAAAAAATTTGATAAAGACCCAGATGTTAAGAAAACGCTCGCCATAGCTGAAAAAAATACCCGGCGCCTGATAGAGCTGGCCAGTCAACTACTCGACTTTAGAAAAACGGAGGCGGACCAGTTCAGCCTGAATTTTGTAAAAACAGATATTGCCGGGCTGATAACCGATCTGGTAGCGGGCTTTAAAACACAGGCTGCCGCCAACAATATTGAACTGGATATCGCATTACCGGAAAAACACCTTACGGCTTTTGTAGACAGAGAGGCGCTCATTAAAATATGCACCAACATACTATCAAATGCTATTAAGTATGCAGCCACCAGGGCCACCGTTAATATAAACACGGTAAGCGATTCCGACGAATATTTTAAGATTAGCTTTCACAACGATGGCAAAGGTATACCAGAAGAGTTTAAAGACCAGATATTTGAACCCTTTGTAAGAGTACGTGGAAATAATAAGCCGGGCACCGGTATCGGGCTGTCGCTTGCAAAATCGCTCACAGAGTTGCACAACGGATCGCTGCGATTGATTTCCGGCGAAACTGACTTAATTATATTTGAACTGCAACTGCCCATACATCAAAAATTTGAATTTCAATTAAGCAGTTGGAAAAAGATAAAATAGTATGACCGAAAATATTCTTATTATTGACGATAATGAAGATATCCTGGAATTCTTATCTATGGTTTTGAGAGATGCTTACCAGTTACATCTTGCCGCCAATGGAGAAATTGCACAAACCATTTTGGACAAAGAAATTATTCACCTCATCATATCAGACATTATGATGCCGGGAATTGACGGATTTGAGTTGTGCAGGCTCATTAAATCCAATGTTGAATACTGCCATATCCCCATCATTTTATTAACGTCTAAAAATACGTATAAGGCTCACATCGAAGGACTGGAGGTAGGCGCAGACGCCTATATACAGAAGCCATTCTCATCAGAATTGCTGCAGGTACAGATTGCCAACCTGCTTAAAAACCGCCGTAAGATAAAGGATCATTTTGCCAGTTCGCCTTTTGAGGATGTAAGGGTAATGGCGCATTCAAAAACAGATGAAGCCTTTCTAAAGAAACTGGATGAATATATCAAAACAAATATTGAAGACCCCAATATTGATATTGACATGCTTGCCGCACACATGTTCATGAGCCGCACCACCTTATATCGCAAGATCAAATCCTTGTCCTCGCTATCTCCAAAAGAACTCATCGACATCACCCGTCTTAAAAAAGCCGCCGATTTAATTGCTAAAAATGAGTTTTCATTTTATGAAATTTCAAAGATGATAGGTTACAGCTCGCAAAGTCTATTCAGTCGTAATTTTCAGAAGTATTTCAAAATGTCGCCACTCGAATACTTTGATTCATTGCCAAGAGAGTAAGCAAGCCTTGTACGCCTTCATTGGGAAGGCGTACAAGTATTTCCATTGTCCTGGGAGGTGACCGTGACTGTACCTCTCTTCTTAATCTTTGTTTTCATCATTAACGGCATCTTCCCATTTCGTCCACATCTCCACGCCCTGTCCATAACCGTTATAACCGGGGTTTTGGCGGAGTTTTCCATACAAATTTGCGTCGATCGCCGATTGAGGAATGGGCCAATAGATATTATGTGGCGCTATGGTATAGGATCTGCCCTTTACAGTTACTTTGTTTTTGTTGTAATAATTGCTGTAATGCTGTATGCGCTGATACCAATAACTGTTTTCTGAAAGGGTATTCACATTATAGGTATTCCCCCATTCATCTGCTTTACCGCTTAAGGCCAGGCTATATGACATACGGCTTAGCTCCATGTGCCGCCACTCTTCCATCCATAATTCCCGGGCACGTTCATTGGCAATATCACCAATAGTAACAGTAGTGTATAACTGCTGGCATTTTGCTCTTTGTCTTACAATATTTACGTCTGCTGTAGCTGCGCCAATATTCCCTTTATAAAATTGGGCCTCGGCACGGAGCAGATAGGTTTCCGCAAGGCGATAGCAATACCAGTCTGCCGCCCCACCCTTATTGTTATTACTTGCAGCATTGCCAATATGATCAGGATCGTTTACGAAAACTTTGTAATGCGGCCAATCGAACCAGCTACGCACCGTATCGGTACATAAAAGTTTATTGCCATTGTAAAGCCGCAGGTTTTTACCGAAATACAATGCGTCTGAAGGATCATTGTATTTCAGGGAATCCATTCTTGCCCAATTGCCCACGCTGCTGTTGTGTCGCAGGTCTCCGGCATCATTAATCCCGTTTACGTTCCAAAGATCGTGTTGTGCAAAATAGGTAGGGCTAATCATTGCAATACCACGCCCTACAGCCGAGTTATAATCGAGGTTGGCCCGGTAGGAGCTGCTTGATGAAGCGTAGCACTGCATAAATTTCCCAGCAGGCGACACTAAGGTAGAGATATTCCACATCGGCCCCCAATTCCGCATGGTGCGCATTTTTATTGCGGCATCTGTATTATCACGGTTGGGCATAGCAAGAATGGCTTCTTTATTTGTCAGGATACATTTGTTCACAGGGCGGTGCAGGTCCCATATCACGTTCCGCGTAATATGCCAGGTGCCTTCCAGTGGGCTTTCAAACGTACCAAATGTGTTTGTCATTAAGGAATAACCTGAATTATTAATTAAAGAATCAGCTTGTGCAATTGCCTTGTCCCACTGACCGGTAGCCAGGTAGCATTTGATCAATAACTGGCGGCAGGCGCCTTTATTAATCATGCCTATATATGACATACTGGACTGATCAGGTACCCATTGCACGGCATCTTCCATATTTTTGGTGATCATTTCCAAAATAGCTTCACGACTGGTGCTTTTATAGTTTTGCTTGGGAGAAGAAGGGATTTGGGTTATCAGCGGAACATTGTTAAACTGAAAGCACAGGGCGAGATAACGAAAAGATCTGTGAAAGTAAGCCCTGCCAATATATTCACGTTTTGTAGCTTCATCCAGGCCGGGAACTTTATCAATAAACGAGGTGATTGTATTGGCATACTTGATACCATTATAAGTTTCCCCCCAGAAATAGCTCAACATGTTCACATCATTAGTGTACATACCATCTGTTGGAGTAAGGCGTGTAGCCACATCCGCAAAGATACTTCCATCATCTGTTTTACCAGCTACCGCCATGTCTGACAACATATACTCGGTATTAATGGGCACCGAAATATCCCTGGTCGTGATGTAGCTCCAATAGCTCCGCAGATGTTTGTCACACATCCCTATTGCAGCATCCAGTCCCGACTTGGTAGAGAAAGTAGTTTCGGGCTCATAAAAAGATAAAGGATCCGGTTTAAGATATTTCTTACTACAGGCGGCAATCATTGTTGATGCCATCACCAGGAAGAAAATTTTTCTTATATAGTTATTTTTCATTTTTGGTTTTTTTATTTCCCCTGCGTAAAAGTTTAGAATGTCACGTTTAATCCAAGCGTGTAAATTCTCGGTGCAATGTCACCAGTTTCTATATCCCAGTAGTCCCAGTTTTTGTCCTTTCTCCAAACAGCTACATTGCGAACGGTTGCATATAGTTTCAGGTTTTCAATGGCTGCCCGTGAAATAAGTTTGCGGGGCATTGTATAGCCAATTGTTACATTATCAAGCCTGATAAAAGAACGATCGAATACTCTGCTGGGGGCAGCAACTCCGGAAGGACCTCTCGCATCCAGCCGCCCAAAAAAATCACTCGGATTATCAAGCGTCCAATATTGTTTTTGATAGGTATTGGCATTGTATGTAACCAACGAAACACTATTATCCTGGTTCAGGTAAGAAGTACTTAAGCTTTTACTGCCCCAATAAGAATAGATATTGAATGAGAAGTTGAAGTTTTTATAGGTAAAATCATTTCGCAACGACCACATAGTAGGCGGTGTAGTCTGGCCCAGGAATTCCTTATCCTTATTATTATAAACCGCCGTTGTAGTTCCATCGGCGTTTTTAATATCATCTGCCGTGTAATTGTTAGCTACTTTAGGATCGCCGGGGCGCTGGCCGTACTTAGCCGCTTCTGTAACCTCATCCACCTGCCATATTCCCGTTACACGGTAGTTCCAGATGGCACTGGCCGGTTGTCCGATAAACCATCCGTTGGATATATCATCAGATTCTTTTGAGGTCACTACATTTCCATTGGCATCTAACACATCCTCGTACCGGTAATAAAGATGCTTAATCGTATTTTTATATTTCGAAAACCCCACTGTAGTATTCCAGGTAAAGTCAGGCGTTCTTATATTTTGTGTGTTGATCGAAATCTCGAAACCTTTGTTTTGTACTTCCCCTAGGTTGGTGGTGATACTCGTAAATCCTGAAAAATCCGGTAACGATTGGCTCATGATCATATTGGTGGTGGGCATGTAATAATAATCGAGTGTACCGGAGATCCGGTTATTTAAAAAAGCGAGATCCAGTCCGATATTATATGCAGTAGTTTTTTCCCATTGCAAATTGGGGTTTGCCATACGGTCAATTCTTAAATAGTAATACTGGATATAATTACCGCTGGCATCTACGTATCCCTGAGTGGTTGCGCCGTTTGCAAGGTTTGCCAATGCTATATAGGGATTGGCAAGCGACCTGTTTCCATTTTGTCCATAAGACAAGCGCAATTTACCATTGCTCAATGGACTCCATTGAAAGAATTTTTCATTAGTAAATGTCCAGGCCAAAGCTGCCGAAAAAAAAGTAGCCCTTGGATTCGAAGTGCCGAAAGCAGAATAGCCATCACGGCGCACAGAGGCTGTCAGCATATAACGGTCATCATACGAATAAAACACACGCGCAAGCATACCATCAGCAGTTTCATGAGAATCGTCCGTATTAAAACTGCTGTTAAGCGGATCGCCGGTAGAAGTTTCGTGGAATCCCAAGGCATCACTTGGTAAAATATTACGTGCATTAATAGCATCGCTCCAATACCGCCGTTCTTCTGCTTCCTGAACCAGGGTTATATTTACCTTATGTTTTTGGGCAAAAGTTTCTTCCCAGCTGATCGTATTATTCAAAGACCAGTCGAAACGCTTTCCCCAGTTCCGGTCAACACCATGATTAATTGGCAGCCAGTCGGGATGCTCCGAGGATTCAAAATAGCGGTTATAATACCACTGATACCTGGGAGAAACATTAAAAGAGTACTTGATATTAAAGGGCAGTTTTACTTTGGCAGAAAGAATGGTATTCAGAACAGTATAGCCTCTTTCCAATTTCATATACTGTTTATTGAAATCAAAATTATATCCTTTACTGGCAGTCATTTCATCGCCCATAGGATGTACTTCCAGGTTTCCATCCTCATCTTTATAAGATGCAAAAGGGCTGTTATTAATAATCTGTGATCCCCAGTTAACCGCAATATTTCCGTCGGACCGGTCCTGAAAATTAACATTGGCGCTAATATCCAGCCAATCGGTGACCTTTCCGTCCACTTTTAAGTTGGAGCGTACTGCCCTGTAATTATCACCCACAACCACTCCCTGGTTAGACAAATAACCTGCAGACAAATAATAATTTATTTTATCACTGGCGCCGGATACGCTGAGGTTATAATCCTGGTTAAAACCAGTACGGAAACTATGGTCATACCAATCGAAGGTTTTACCTTTCAGATAGTTATCCAATGTTGTATATTGAAGACCTAACCGTTTAGCCCGGATTTCGTTATCAGGTGCGTTACCTGTATTTGTTGAATAGGCTCTCCATTCGTCGATAGTGATACCGTATTTCTTCAGCGTTTCATCGGTAGGCATTTCATAGTATCCCAGCTTACCCGCTGTTGCCGTTTCTGATATATAAGGTTCATAGGCTCCTGTTGCTGAATTGATGCCGTAGGTACCAGCCATGTACCAGTCCTGCCGGTATTTCATATAACCGTCGGGGCCAAAAACCTTCCTGTTTGCGGCCATATCAGAAAGCCCGAAATTGGTTGTCAGATTAACAGTCGGCTTCCCCTTTTTCCCTTTTTTTGTAGTGATGATAAGAACCCCGTTAGCTGATTTCGCTCCATAAATTGCAGCAGCTGATGCATCTTTAAGGATATCAATCTGATCAATATCATCGGGATTAATTTCAGACAATTCTCCATAAAAAATCATACCATCCAGTATCAGCAAAGGATCATTATGTCCGCCATCCGTATAAACGGAACGCTGTCCGCGGATTCGTATGGTACCTCCTCCTTTTGCAGAGGCATCGAAACCTACACTCACACCAGGTGTTCCGCGTATGATATCCTGAACTGTTTTAGGATTCTCGTCTGCAATCTTATTTGGGCGGATAGAAGTTATTGCCCCGGTAAGATCTTTTTTCTTCATAGTACCATAACCAATCACCACCACATTGTTCAGGTCATTGGTAGCTTGTTGCAGTATAATAATCAAAGGCTTTCCATCCGGTATCACCTCTCTGCTGACATAACTTACGTGTGATGCTCTCAGGGGCACTCCTTTGGCAGCCTGAATGCTAAAATTACCCGATACATCTGTTTTTGCAATCACGGTTGTTCCCTTAGCGGCGATTGTAACATCAGCTATTCCATGACCGAGAGAGTCAGTAACCCTGCCGGTTATACTTTGATGTTGTGCATGGGCACAAAAGGGAAACAGCAGAAACAATAAAGCCCAGAATAATCCAGGCAATAAGAACATCTTACACAAAGAAGAGGCATTGCTTTTCCCGGTTGCTGTATAATTTTTCTCCATAATGATCAGTTAGTCGTTATCGCGGTGAAATTTATAATGCTGTATTGGGTTATAGAGACCCATGGTTGTTTTAATAGCCACAATCGTTAAAAAGATTAATAGAATAATATACATACGCCGCCAAGGCACGTAGTTCTTTGAAAGTTTTCATTCTTTGAGATGCGTGGAATATTCACCGGCGCGACTCCTGGCCAATTCATAAGTGGACACACATATTTGTGGATAATTATTAATATTAATACTGTAACGCGAAGTAAAAATTCTTTTTTGATACGTTTTATTCAACTTTTTGTCGAATCATTCCAAAGTAAGGAAGCATAGAAAAGGGAGGTGTTAAATCACAGGTGCGCGAAAACAGCTTTTCAGGATAAGCCGTTGGCGTCATGCCCCTGTGCAGGGGCGCCAACGCCAACGGCAGTTATAAAACTCTCCAACTATTTTCCTAAAAGTGCAGCTGCGCACCAGAGATAGGGTGCTTGGCCGTGAAGGTCACCTGCATTACGTGGGCGATCGTGGTAATACTGTTTATCATTCTTTTTGCCCGTGCCAACGCAAACTTCGGTCACATTATTACGTTCATCGATATACGAAACCATAGCTGTCCATGCTTTTCGCGCTGCCGGAGCGTACTCCGCCGCATCCAGCCATCCTTGCTTAACGCCTGTAATAAAAGCATACGTGAACATAGCGGTGCCGGATGTTTCCGGCCAGAAATCTGCTTCATCAATAAGCTGGTTCCACATTCCATTGGGCCTTTGGTGCTCCTTCAGACTTTTCATCATGGTAAGATACCCTTCCATAATGCGTGGGCGGTCTTTGTGATCTTTAGGCAACTCACGAAGCAGATCGGGCATACCTACTGCCATCCAGCCAGCTCCTCTTGCCCAGTAATATGGAACATCCGGAGCATGATAGAAAAGCCCGTTCGGGCGTTGCAGCTCATCCAGGTAGCGTACCATTTCCTTTGCCGCCCTGTCAATATATTTGCGGTCGCCGGTTACTTTATAGGCTTCATTTTGCACAACAGTAATCATATACATATCATCGATCCACAAACGGGTTTGCCACGAATATCCTTTATCCGCCCAGGCTTTTTCTTCCGGATTCGCATTCTTTGGCACTTCCCACTGCGTATCGGCGTAGGCCAGTCCGATTTTCTTATAGCGTTCGTCTTTTGTTACCTGATAAAGTTTCAGCGCAACGCTGCCAAACATATTGTAGTCCACGTGATTCATGGGAGGCAGTAATACTTTCTCCCGGGAGAAGAAGGGCTCAAATTTATCCTGTAAAAGCCTGATCAGCTTTTGGTCTTTTGTTTTTATAGCGTAGTCCAAGGCGCCATTCCAGGTACAAACTTCGGCATAGTGAATGTACCTTCCTGCATAGAGTTCATGCCTGCCGTCCACGAAGTGATAGGCCAATCGTTTGCCCACCTCGCCAGGTGTAGCTCCCTTTGGAAATTTGGTCAGATGATCCTGCTGGGCAAACAAAAACTGAAAAGATATCATTGCCAGCAACGATAAAAATAATTTACTCATAACGCTTTTTTTGTAGAACTTATTTAAATTTTAGTGATTATTTCCAATGCTTTGAACGACCGCCTCATACTTCATCCAGTGTATGCTGCTGGTATATTTCAGTTCTGAGATCGTGCGAAGAAATGAAATATCTCTTTTAAATTTTGTTCAGTTTTTTGTCGAATTGATCCTAAAAACCGGCGTGAGGAAGAATAGCGGGAATGTAAGGCAACAGCCGTGGATGGCAGGAATATTTATAACCAATGGATTACTTAGCAAAAGATAGATTCAGGGCGTTTTTCTGTCCCGTATGAAGAACGTGGATAAAATAAAAAGAAGCTGCCTCATTTATTTATGAGACAGCTCCTTCTTTGTCGCCCTGACTACCGTACAAAATTCGAACTTACTTCTGCATGGCTTTAGGGGAACATTCTTTTTAAGCTATGCTTCCCCGCATTACCACACCATCCTCCTTTTTTTCGCTCTTAGCGATCTGCATTTTATTTCTGTTAAAATAAGATAGCGCCAGCACAGCCATCACACCCACAGGCAGTAGTATAAACCCTATGTTCCCATCTACAACGGCATGACTGATGATAGCGAATACCAGGTTGAACGTAAGTCCCGCATAGGCCCATTCCTTTAACCGGTCCGGGATCGGGGGCAACAATATAGCTAATGCGCCTGAAAATTTCAGAATGATCAGCGCAACTGCAAAATAGTCAGGATAACCAAGTGGCTTCGTTCCTGCATTGGTATACTGTGGTGCAAACAATAAGGTACTGATGGGCATGATACCTTCAAACAGGAATATAAAAACAGTTGACACCCAAAAAATAATTTTAGCCTTTTTCATTTTTGTATAATTTATTTTTGAACACTTAATATCAAACTGATATAGTACATGTCAACGACGTTAACCAACGGGCTGGGATTTCGGCCTACATCATGGTTAACCGGGGAACTTGCTCATATCCATATATAATACCTCCCAATGGTTACCATCCTGATCGCTAAAGCTTCTTTGCTGCATAAAGCCGTAGTCCTTTGGCGAATTGGGCTCGCTTCCACCGGCACTTAAGGCAGCATCTGCCATGGCATTTACTTCCTCCAGGCTGTCGACTGAAATGGAGTTGATCACACCAATGTCTGTTTTAGTGTCAATGATTTTTTTGCTTGTAAACTGCGAGAACTTGTCATGGGTCAATAGCATCGTATAAATTTCTTCACTTAGTACCATACAGGCGGCAGTGTCGTCCGTAAAATCCGGATTGTTGGTAAAGCCAATTTTGGTATAGAATTCCATTGCCTTTTTAAGGTCAGTTACCGGTAGATTGATAAAGATTTTCTTTGCCATGATGTGTAATTTTAATTGTTAGTTCGATGAAACAAAGGTGGTCTAAATACATGGGACTGAGGATACATAAATGCGTCAAATTAGGGGGGTGAAAATGACAGGGATGTATTATCTTTACTTTTAATCTTACAACGTCTATGTTAATATCAGTTTTTGCACCAGAGAAGGGCGTAATAGAAGCGGTAACGCCACCTTACCGTGCTTTTAAGACAGCCAATGATTTTCTTATGGCCCTGGGAAAAGAGGCGATATTTGAGGTTGAATATGTTGGCCTTACCCCGTTTGTTTCGGCAAACGACGGTGAATACACGATAAGGACCGACCGCTTGCTCCGGGATGTGAGTAAAACCGATTTATTAATAATTCCTCCTGTATATGGCAATATTGCTGACGGAATAGAAATAAATGCTGACGCCATTCCACACATCAGGAAATTGTATGAAAAGGGCTGTAGCGTTGCCAGCTTGTGTTTAGGCGCTTTCCTGCTGGCTGAGACCGGGTTGTTGAACGGCAAAAAGTGCTCTACACATTGGGCCTACCTTGACGAGTTCAGAGCGCGGTACCCTGGAATTGAGGTAGTGGATGGCGCTATTATTACTGAAGTAGGAAACATATATAGTAGCGGAGGTGCCAGCAGCCTTTGGAATTTGGTCCTATACCTGATTGAGGAATTTTCCGACAGGGGAAACGGCCGTATTAATTTCAAAGAGCTTCGCCTTAGATATTGGCCGCAGCAGCCAGGCCGTATTTACAGTGTTTAAGGGGCAAAAGAAACATGCCGATGAAGAAATCATGAAGGTCCAGGATTACATCGAGATGAATTACAACGAGAAAATGTCGATAGACGAGTTAGCGGCCATAGTTAATTCCGGGAGAAGGACCTTCGAGCGAAGGTTCAGGCAGGCAACAAGCAATACTCCTTTGGAATATATACAAAGAGTACGCGTAGAGGCCGCTAAGCGCTTCTTTGAGGCTTCCCGGAAAAATGTGAGCGAAGTAATGTTTGATGTAGGGTACACCGATACCAGAGCTTTCCGGGATGCATTTAAAAAAGTAACCGGCCTAACGCCTATAGAATACAGGAACAAATATGTTAAGGTTACTGCAGAAGTATAGATGTGGGTTGATATTAGGAATGGAAAACGCACGGTACAGGATCAGGACCATTCCATTTGAAATTGTTTACAAATGGCAAGAATTTCCTCCGGTGTCTTTTCAAAGTGATTTAATACGACTGTGTACCTCTGGTTGCTGTTTGGGTTCAGGTTATCTATATTACTAAGGGTTATGATAAGATACTCATAGTTCGTTGTGATGGCTCCTCTATCACCACCGTTATCCGGGATGCAGTACGTATAGGATTTTACATCAAAGTCTGCGATATTTCCCCATTTAAGTTTTACAATTGATGGAAAAGCAAAGCTGCCTCGCGCATCTACATCCTCTAAAATACTTCTGCCATAGTATATGACCATCTCGTCTTCTGATAGTTTTATTTGTGATGGTACATCCCATAAATATTTCACTATTCCAACTGAAGGGATGATTAATGAGACGATAAAAATAATGGATGGTAATGAAGCTGAATATTGTATAATAGAAATCAGTCCTCCAGCCAATAATATAGCAAAAATGATCAAATCTGCTATATATTTTCTCTTGCGTTCTGCAATGATTATTGTTTCCATATATTGTTCATAACAAGGTAAGTATTTAACAGTAAACCTGTTCTTTGGTTCTAAGCCTTCAATTGTAGTGGTAAGTTAGAAAAAACGGACACAATTCGAACTTTCTTATGGCAGACTTAATTAGTATTGATAGTTTCCATCAGAAATCAGCACAAAAATTATTAACAATGAAATAAAGCCGCTATTCCTATTGGATTAAGTTGTGTTTGCAAAACATGGAGGGGACCCTTCTTAATTTTCTTCCAACCAATGTCTCCATTATCCACCATGGTGTTTCAACTATTTTGAAACCAGCCTTTTCCTGATCCGGCTTAATGCTTCGGGCGTAACTCCAAGATAAGATGCCACGTAATACTGCGGTACTCTTTGAATCAACTCTTCCCTTTCTTTTATAAGATTCAAATACCGCTCTTCGGGCTTTTCTCCCATCAACCTGGCGTTTTTTTGGGTAACACGCAAAAACTGGGCTTCTGCAATGAGCCTGCCAATGCGTTCATACTCAGGAAATCTTTCATACAGCTTTTGCAGGCTGTTGAAATGAAGATGATACAATTCACAATCTTCCAGGGCTTCTATTCCATAATTAGCAGGACGGGACGTCAAAAAACTTTCATAATCTCCAGTAAATTGATGCTCAAAAAAGAACTCGTAGACGGTCTTCTTCCGGTCAGACAAATCAAATGCGATCACCGCCCCCTTCTCAATAAAGGACACCCATTTGTTTACAGCACCCAAATCACTGATAATTTCCCCTTTCTTGTAAGACTTCACTACCAAAAGCTCAGTAAGAGGCTCCCACGCCCCGGCAGAAAGGTTGGGTAAAAATTGCAAAAAATACTGATGAATATTTTCAAACATAAACTTAGCCGGCTTCAATAGACTGTTTTTCCCAGGATACTTTCTTTATTGACCCAGATCAATGAACAGGAAGATCCTGTTGTGGATTTTTGTCCAAAATAATTTCCTGAGATAAATATAGCGAATTATGGCAGCAAAATCAATCTATTATAAGGCCACTTTATTGGCTGTGTTCCTCATTGCCTTTTTCAGCAATGTACAAGCCCAAACCCAAACTATAAACGGGAAATTAGTTGACGAGGCCTCGTTCGCTCCTATCGGTGGTGCGACAATACAAATGGCAAATTACCCGGGGATAAATACGTTTTCGGACTCGCTTGGAAGTTTCCGGCTTATGGGAGTTCCTTTAGGCAGGCAATCTATTATCATTACGTTTGTAGGATACGAACCCTTGTTTCTTTCCGATTTATTGATCACCGCAGGGAAAGAACTTCAACTTAATAATGTGGCAATGCGTGAAAAAATTAAGATGTTGGATGAAGTGGTCATTAGCGCTTCTAACAGGAAATCACCCAACAATGAAATGGCTACGGTAAGCGTCCGCACGTTCAATATGGAAGAAACCAAAAGATATGCCGGCTCTTTTGGCGACCCTGCACGGATGGCTATAAACTTTGCCGGAGTGGTATCCACCAATGACACAAGAAATGACATTATTATACGGGGCAATTCCCCCAATGCTATGCTGTGGCAGTTTGAAGGTCTTAACATTCCCAATCCTAACCACTTCGGTGCGCTGAACAGTATGGGAGGTTCTGTAAGCATGCTGAACAACAACCTGATAGCCAAGTCTGATTTTATATCAGGTGCTTTCCCCGCCCAATATGGTAACGCTGTTGCAGGCGTCTTTGATTTACGGTTGCGAAATGGAAATAAAGACAAGCATGAATTTGTAGGACAAGTAGGTTTCAACGGATTTGAAGCCGGAGCAGAGGGGCCGACCGGGAAAGGTAAAAAAGCGTCCTATCTCGTAAATGCCAGATATTCCACCCTTTCTGTATTCCGGCAGTTAGGGCTCAACTTTGGCACTGGCGGAGGGCAACCCGACTACTACGATGTAAATTATAAAGTACACTCATCAGTCGGGGCGAAAGGGAACCTGAGTTTGTTTGGTATTTGGGGCAGAAGTTCATTTGTGAGCCTGGGCAAAGATTATGATCCCGGCGGACAGGCTTATGGAAATAGCTACTCCAATCGTTTTGCCGATTACGAAACCAACATTACAGGACTTAGTTACGAGCATCTGCTCAGCAATAAGACTACTGCGAAAATAACAGTCGGTTATAGCAGTACGAACGAATGGTTTGACAGGGATTCTATCAGTACGGTAAAACCCGATATCGCTACTCCCGACTGGCACTGGAAATTCTCCACTCAAAAATATTCTGCTGTTTTTCAGTTGAATCATAAGTTAAATGCAAGGCATAGCTTTATTGCAGGGGTTTCCAATGACTATACCAACTTCTCCATTCTCAACAAACGGATCTACGCCGGCGTGCACGACCTGGTAATTGCTGACCGTCAACGCGATTTGGACCTGTTGCAGAGCTATGCTCAATGGAAATACAGGATGAACGATGTGTGGACATTTATTGCAGGGATGCACTACCAATATCTGGATATTTCCCAGAGCCAAAGCATAGAGCCAAGAATAGGGCTAAATGCTAAAATAAACAACAGGCATACTTTAGGCTTCGGTTTCGGAATGCACAGCCAAATGGACAACCTGCTAAATTACACGGTTGTAACATCCACTCCCTCCGGCCACTTGTATACAAATGAATCCTTAGGGTTTATAAGGAGCAACCATGCTGTGTTGTCACACAACTGGAAATTAAACAATAATACAAACCTGAAGACCGAACTTTATTACCAGTCGTTGTATGACCTTCCTGTGGAAAGTCATCCGTCTTCTTTTTCGACCGTCAATCTTGGAGCAGAGGCCACTCCTACATTGCGGGACAGTCTTATCAACCAGGGCAAGGGAAGAAATTTCGGTGTAGAGTTTACCCTTGAAAGGAATTTTTCAAAAGGGCTTTATTACCTGCTTACCACATCCCTGTTTGATTCCAAATACCAGGGAAGCGATAGGGTATTGCGAAATACGGCGTTTAATATGGGTTATGTAATCAATGCTCTTGCAGGCAAGGAATGGAAGTTCAACAGGGAAAGATATTTCAGCATTTCAATGAAGGTCTCTGCTGTCGGAGGTCGCTATCTTTCACCTGTGGACATTACAGCATCTATTGCAGACGGCGAAATACAGTTTATTGAAGAAGAGGCTTTTTCATTAAGGCAATCGGCTTATTTCCGCTCGGATGTAAAGCTATCCTACCGGAAGGAATACAGAAAATCATCTTTAGAAATTTCGCTGGACCTGCAAAACGTTACCAATAACAATAATATTTTCAGACAGGATTGGAACGCCCGTACCGGACAAGTCGTAAACAATTACCAGCAGGGGTTTTTCCCTGTGCCGTTTGTAAGGTTTACTTTTTAATGAAATTGACCAGGATTGGGTTTCGTCTCAAAAACCCAAAACACGATCACTAAAAGGATTTTCACTTCGAACTATCCTCATCAATACCTGGGGGTTTGAGCGCTCCTCCGGCTCCCATCACAACCTCTTTCAGGTTTTGCCGCAATACATATACGGTTACCTTAAAAGATTGGCCATTGCTGGAATCCGGATGGATACCCAGCAAGCCGAAAAGATGCATAGACGGTACATTGCAATGCATGCCATTGGTATTCCACCATTCCATTATGGATTGAAATGGCTCGTTATCCCTACCACAATAAATCAACACCCCTTCCTTTTTTACCCAGTCAGCCAAACGGCGTGCACATCTGGCAGATAAATAATGGTGCCGGACTTCAACATGGAGGAAGCACTTCCTGCTGAAATGCAACAATTGCGTCAGTAGCACGCAAATAGCCTCCTGCACTATGGATTGTGTCCTTTATATTGTGTACAGAATACCGGATCGATTCACTTTGGAATACTATTGTGACAGCCTCACGAAGTGCTTCAGCAGTAAACTCTGTACGATCAAGAATAAGGCCCAGATGCAAATCCCGTATACGTTCTGCTGTTGTTACCTGTTCCTTTATGGATGGTAGCACAACCAAAGGCACACCATAATACAGGCTTTCCATGGTGCTGTTTAAGCCGCCGTGAGTGACAAAAACATCCACATGAGGGAGTAGCGCGGTCTGAGGAACAGAGCGCCTTACAACAAAATTATCGGGAATGGGTTCTAGCGTATGTAAGTCAACCTGATCTCCAACCGACATTACCACGCTCCAACCGGGTGCTGAAAAAGCAGAGAAACACATCCGGTAAAAATCAGGTTCATTATTTCGTAATGTACCCAATGAAATATAGATCCTGATTGCTGGTGATTTGCTGCTTTGCGCTATCGGCCATGGGACTGGTGGTTGCTCCATAAAGGATGGCCCTACAAACAAAAAACGCTCGTCGAATTGTGCGGCATTAACCTGAAATATTTTTGGTAGAAATACCAACGTTAATCCAGGCACTTCTGAAAACAGCTCCTGAAGGGTAAGATCAGGAATCTGGTACAATGTGGTAACTTCTGCAAACGCTTTATTAGCAGTATGTGCAAGTAGTTTGAAATTCGGGGCAGTAAACGTTTCGATAATCTTTTGCGATTGTCTGGGACTATGGAATGGCCGGAAGCCGATCGCAGGTAACCGCAATATCCGTGCTGCGAGTCTGGCTGCAAGCAGCATGGTATTAAATACAATACAGTCAGGGCGTATACTTTTTAACTTTTCTACTATTTCCGGCACTATACGTGGCGATTCACGCGCCATTAAAAACGGTAAAAGCGCAATCTCTTTATCCCCCGGTGGCGGTGTATTTTGACTTCGTAAAGTTCCTGACAATGTGACCGGGATGCCACCTGCTTTTTGCACAGCCCCGGTGAAGGATTCGCCAATAAAATAATAAATTTTATGGCCACGTCTACTTAGTTCTGCCACGATGGGGAGCGTTGGGTTCACATGACCATATGCTGAAATATTGAAAAAAACGTAAGTGGCCATATTTTTATATTCCGATGTGAACATGGTATCTTTTCCAAATCTACACTTTTCCGTTTACCATGCAATGTCTGTGAACGCAATTCATTACTTTATCGTATAATCCTTTGTGTCTACTTCCGATAACCTGAAATATCCATAAGCGAAGTTTGCGAAATGGGTCTGATTGATGATATTTCCTCTCACCGAACCTGGCGTTGTTTGAAACGGGCCGCTACCAGCTCCGGATGCTGCTAACAATTTCCTGAAATAATCATAATATCTCCTGGAAATTCCATACAGCCGGATGTTTACCGGATCTCCGGCTTTCAGATCTTCGTCAGAGAAATATTCCGGTATCAGGTTACCTTGACTGTTATCATCGTCTTTAGCTTTATAATCCGGAAACGTTGATACAGGTGATTGAATACGGTGCAGATAATAATTTTCCACATTGCCGTTATCCTGGTAATAGTAGGTGATCTCCACTTCATCACCCCCAAATCCGCCCTTATCATTCTGTACAATATTATTGTCAATATTCGGCACACCAATACAAGTTTCGGTTGCGGTATAAATCTCTCCATTTAAAACCACTTTTAATGCATAGTTTTCCCCGATAACCGGATGGAAATTGGAGCAGATATATTCCCCCGTACCGGGATTTTCTATAAAACTAAAAACAGTATTTGCTGAATTTGTTATAACTATATTGGCTCCGGAAACTGTTGGAAATTTCGCACTGTAATATCCCGTTGTGGTGGAGAGTTTAATTTTCTGCTCATTGCCTGTTGTACCTTTCACCCAATCAATCGATGCGTCAATTACCAATTTTGGTGCTGCCGTTTCCAAATCCACTTCCACTACTTTTGTGCAGGACAGAAGAAAAAAACAACATGAAGCAATCAGGTATTTAAGTATGTTTTTCATTTTGTAATTATTAGAATCAAAATTTGAAATTGTAAGTCACACCAGGAATGATACCGAAAATCGATATCCTCTTTGCTTCACTCAACCCTGTTTCCCTGTTTTGCTCGAACATAATAGATGCGGCGTTGCCTCTGCTGTAAACATTGTAGATACTGAACACCCATTCACCTTTCCACCTTTTTTTGCTGTCAGGCTTTGGCGTGTAGGTGGCCGATAAATCCAAATGGTGATAAGCCGGAAGCGAATTGGCGTTTCGCTCCCCGTAGTTCCCAATTGTAATTCCCTGATACTCATATTTTCCAATAGGATAAGTTGCAGCTTTCCCTGTTTGGTAGGTAAAAATGCCGCCAAAACTCCACTTTCTTGTCAGTTGATAAGCGCCTGTAAGCGAAAAATTATGTGTTTTATCGTAGTTGGCACGATACCATTCGCCGTTGTTAATGCCAGGTTCTCCGGCGTTTCTTCCCGGTGTACGCTGCTCTGCTTTAGAAAGTGTATAAGAAAGCCAGCCTGTGAGTTTTCCGGTATTTTTCTTCAGCATCACCTCAAGTCCGTAAGCCCTTCCTTCCCCGTTTAGCAATACCTGTTCTATGGCTTTTTGGGCGATCAATTCGGCTCCGTCAATGTAATCCGCTTTATTTTTGATTTTCTTATAAAAGGCTTCTGTTTCCAAAGAATATTTTCCATTGTTGAAATTTCTGAAATAGCCCAATGCAACCTGGTCAAGAATTTCGGGTTTCAAAAACTGGTCGCCCGGCGCCCAGATATCGAGTGGAGAAACGGAAGCTGTGTTGGAAATTAAGTGAATATACTGGCTCATCCGGTTGTAACTCGCCTTAATGGATTGGTCGTCATTTATGGCAAAAGAAACTGCCAAACGAGGTTCTAAATTTCCAAACCCAACAATCTTTTCGTTTTTATTGTAATGCGTTATACTGGTAGGCGTTCCTTCCTCATAAATTTGTAACCCGCGATTGAAAACCACTGCCTGATTATTAGCATAATTATTTACGTTCTGTTCCCCCAACCGCATGAAATTGCTATATCGCAGACCATAATTCAATGATATTTTATCGGTGAGTTTTTGCTCGGCACTGATATACAACGCATTCTCCCAGGCATATTTTTTTTCAAGCTGGTCGGCATTGATAGACGATTTAGCGTCCATGGGTTTTATTGTGCCGGGATTGAATTGGTAGTAGATGGAATTGATGCCATAATTCAAAACCAACTTATCAGACAGACGGTGGTTAAAATTATATTTCAGATTATAATTACGGATGTCCGATGCCCAATCAATGCCAACATACTTTATTTTCAGGCCATAATCGTACTTACTGTAAATGATCGATGCATTGGAAAAAAGTTTATCGGAAAAGATATGATTCCAGCGAAGATTAAAGAATGAGTTTCCATAATTGTTGCTGAAAAAATTACTGAAATCCATTTTATCCTTACCGAAATATCCTGAAAGGAAAATCCTGTTATTGTCATTAATGTTATAATTCAGTTTCGCATTCAAATCATAAAAAGAAACAGAATTGGGGTTGTCTGCCAGTTTCATAAACAATTGAGCATAAGAAGTACGACCAGCAACCACGAACGAACTTTTACCTTTTACAATAGGGCCTTCTGCCAGTAATCTGCTCGAAATCGCTCCAATTCCATCCGTTACGTGATATTCCTGGTTGTTCCCTTCTTTTTGATAAATATCCAGAACAGACGAAGTACGTCCACCGAAATTTGCTGGTATTCCACCTTTATACAATTTCAGATCTTTAATCACATCAGCATTAAAAACGGAGAAAAAGCCGAACAGGTGCGAAGTATTGTAAACAACGGCTTCATCTAACAATATCAAATTACCGTCAACCGAACCTCCTCTGACGTTAAAGCCGGTTGCTCCTTCCTGGGCAGTGGAAACTCCTGGAAGCTGCAGAATAGCTTTCAAAATATCAACCTCGCCCATCACTGCCGGCATCTTTTTGATGGTGGAAATAGAGAGTTTATTCACACTCATTTCCGGATTCCGGATGTTGTTTGTTGAACTCCTGTCCTTTATCACTACCTCATTTAAAGTTCTGCTTTTTTCAAGCATCGAAAAATTTGCTCTGGTGTTTTCTGTCAGAGAGATATGTTCCTCAATATTTTCAAATCCTATACAACTGATAACGATTGTATATGCTCCTTTCGGCAGCGTGATAGAATAAAAGCCATAGGCATTGGTAACTGCCGAGGCTTTTGCTTCAGGGATGAAAACACTTGCACCGATTATTGTTTCGGTGTTTGTTTTCATGGTAACTGTTCCGCTCAATGTGACCTTCTGTTGTGAATAAGCCCCGAATGAAATCACGATAAACAGCAGTGTATAAATGATTTTGTATCTCATCTTTTAAAAATCGATTTAACAATTGTAATTGGCTACAAAACTATCCCTTTGGATAACCGCCTTTTTTTAATTATACCAAACGCGGTATCTTTTATAGCAAAGTATACCGGGGCACTACAAAACATATTTCTTGTCTTATGCGTTTTTATAATGCGTCCTGATTTCGTATAAAAAGCGTACACTTTCGTATAAAACCAGGATCAAACCATCACTTTAATTGTTAAGTTTGCTATATACAATTTTATAAATGAATGATTTTAACCATCAACAGCTTATTAGCGAAAACGTGCTGTTTCGTTTCCTGATTTCACCTGACCTCAGGATATTCCGTCATTTGCTGCTCATTGTTTTTATAGGTAGTGTATTGTACAACAGCGCTTCCGTAATTGCCAACCCGATAGCGATATTTGTATATTTTATAATATTATTTTATGTAAATATGTACGTACTGGTACCAAAGCTTTTGTTCAGGAATAAGAATATCAAATACTGCTTATCAGTGATCATCATCCTGGTTGTAATGGCTGTTTGTGGCTATTTTTTTAATCCTATTAATAAAGAAAATGCGCTGAATATTCCACTTTTTTCCTTCCTTACTGTACTGCTGTTAGCAGCGTCATCTTCCATAAAACTGTTTCAGAAGGGAATGATGGACAAGCAATTGATCTACGAGCTGAAACAGTCGAAAACTGATGCAGAACTGGAACAATTGAAAAACCAGATCAACCCGCATTTTTTATTTAATATGCTCAACAATGCCAATGTTCTGACAAAGAAAGATCCCGAAAAAGCCTCGCAGGTTTTAATGAAGTTGAGCGATTTACTTCGCTACCAACTTTATGACAGTGCAAGAGATAAGGTGTTGTTGACTTCGGATATTCATTTCTTGGAAGATTTTTTAAATTTGGAGAAAGTAAGGCGGGATAGTTTTGATTTCCTGATTTCAAAAGAGGGAGATCTGAGCGGCGTGCAAATCCCTCCTTTGCTGTTCATTTCGTTTGTGGAAAATGCGGTAAAGCACAACAATGATGCAACAAAAGCATCTTATGTAAACCTGTATTTCGATGTTAGAAACGATGAACTTTTCTTTAAATGTATCAATTCCAAACCTGTGCTTAAATCCGTTAATAATACAGGCGGATTGGGGCTGGCAAATATCAAACGAAGACTGGAACTTTTGTTCCCGGCAACACATCGTTTAAATATCGAAGATGATTCAGAAAGGTATTGCGTAACCTTAACTATAAAGCTATAACTTGCATAGTAATCAATAACGAGCCGATGGCGATGAACGTGATCAAATTCAAATATCGCAAACGATAATTTCGTTATATAGTAAAGCGTATAAATTATGAACTGCATTATTATAGATGATGAACCACTCGCAAGAGAAGCCATAGAGATGTTGATTGACCAAACCGATGATTTAGATTTAATCGGTTCGTTCAACAGCCCCGAAGCCGCCAAAAATTTTATAGAAAACAATACAGTTGAATTAATTTTCCTTGACATACAAATGCCGGGAATAAACGGAATTGAATTTGCCCGAACCATTCCGAAAGAAACATTTGTGATTTTCACAACCGCCTATTCTGAATTTGCTACCGACAGCTATGAAGTAGATGCGATTGACTACCTGATAAAACCCGTAAAATCGGACCGTTTTCAAAAAGCGGTTGAGAAAGCCCGCACCTACTCCAAATTATTCAAGGCGGACTACGCCGATAACAATATTGAACAGGTAGCAGACGACTTTTTCTTTGTGAAAGCAGACCGGAGAATTTTTAAAATCTATTTTAATAACATACTTTTTATTCAGGGTTTAAAAGACTATGTCGTGATGCATAGCGAAAATCAGAAAGTAATTACGGCGATGAATATCAAAACTATCTACGATCAATTACCAAAAGATATGTTTGTGAGAGTAAGCAAATCCTATGTCATTAATGTTAAGCATATCGATTCTGTGGATAATAACACAGTGTACATAGGTACAAACGAAATTCCCATCGGAAATACTTACAGGGATTTCTTTTTCAATGAATTTGTAACAAAAAAGATTGCGAACAGGTAGCATACGCATTTCCCTGCTGTATCAAAAGGCGCTTTCAGCCAGAAGAAGCCTTGATGAAATTTTACCCTCCCGATTAGCGATACGATAGCTTCACAACACCCTATTGGTTACTATTATCTCCTTTTGTATAAAAACCAGCCGGTTTGGTATAAAATGAATTTAAGCCGTTCTCCTGTGGACTATTTTAGCATCATTTATCAGAAATCCTTTTACAGACGAAGGAATAAGTTAGAATGTATGGCTAAAAATTTTCTAATGCTAATGATCTTTTGCATCTATGTCAAAGCTGAGGCCCAGGAGAGCTGGACATTGAAGCATTGTATAGCGTATGGTCTGCAAAATAACCGGAATGCCAGCATTTATGCGAATCAGAAGATAGCTGCCGATGCTAAAGCCAGGGAGGTTCTTGCAGATTATCTCCCCAAAGTGAGCCTTACTTCAATGTTGGACAACAATCTCAAATTGCAGCAAAATGTTATTCCAGCTGGAGTTCTCGGACCCAATGAAATCAAGGTGTCCCTTACCCAAAAATTTAACTCGAATGCCGTTGCACAACTTGACCAGGTATTATACGATCAGTCATTGTTGACAGGGCTTAAAGCAAATAAGTTCAATAGGGAACTGGCGGATCTCAATATTCAACAGAGTCAGGAATCAATTATCTACAATATTAGCGCTGCCTTTTTTCAATTGCTGGTTTACCGGCAACAAATTCTGCTGTTAGAATTTAACAGCAAAACATATGAACGACAGATGGATATATACCGGCTGCAAGTGGTTAAAGGTGTTGTATTACAGAAGGACCTGGATAAGGTGTCCGTGGATTTCAATAACACTATGTCACAGATCAGGGTAGCTGAGAGTAATTTTCAATTGGCGGAGAATCAATTGAAATTCGAGATGGGATATCCCATTGATGATAAACTTCCCGTTAATCTGGTTGATGCTATAGCACCGCTGGCTGGTCCGGAGGATTCGCTGGTGCGTTTTTCTCCGGCAGCCCGGATTGACTATCGGATATCATCCGCTAATATCAGATTATTAGAGATAGAACAGGCTTGCATTAAAGCCGAAGGACTACCCAAATTAACGGGATATGTGCGTTATGGCGCTGTTGGATTTGGCGAAAAATTGAGAGGGGCCTATGATGAATTATTGCCATATTCGACAGTCGGCTTAAAACTTACAATTCCGATCTTGGACTTCTATAAACGTAATGCCAGACATAAGCAGGCTGTGTTGAATCGGATCAATGCAGAGGAGAGTTTGAAGCTTTCCGAGAGTAAGTTCAGCGTTGAATTTGAAAATGCCCGGACGAAAGTTGCCCAAACCCGGACCAATATGGAAAACGATAAACGAAATATGGACCTGGCCGAATCAGTATTTAAGGTAACAAATCTTCAATTTCAGAAAGGCACTACTGATTTGAATGACTGGTTAATTACCCAGAATTCCCTCAAGTCAGCACAAAACAATTATCTGAACGCTATCTACAACTACTACCAGGCTCGGGTTGATCTTGAGAAAGCCGCAGGTACATTGAAAACATTTTTAAATTCTCTTTAACTGGGATGAAAAAAAGAATCGTATTGATACTGGTTATTACTGCAATGTTAATTGCCATTGTGTTTAAGTTAGCATACAATAAAACCAAAATTGCAGAGAAAAATTCGCCTGCTAAGATTGAAGACATTCGTATACCTGTCACTACCTCCAATGTGAAGTCGGAGATTATGCTGGAACCGCTGGTGAAAACTGGCGCGCTGGCGCCTTTAAGAGCGTCCAGGGTGTTCTCTGCTTCCGGCGGCCAGTTACAGAAAGTGATGTTCAACCTGGGCGACCATGTAAGAAAGGGCCAGTTACTCGCTATTGTTGATAGCAGGTTGCTTGCGCTAGATCTGCAAAAGGCAGAAACGAATGTTGCAAAGTTGGAGAGGGATATTAATAATTACAGGGAACTGTTGGCAGGAAACGCCGTCACCCTTGAAAAGGTGGAGAGTATGCAACAAAGCTATAATGACGCATTGAATCTTGCTCAACAGATACGAAAACAGATAGCCGATGCGAGTATTAAAGCGCCGGATGATGGCATTATTGCTTCCAAACCGGTTGAACAGGGCATATTCATAGCGGCCGGAACGGAAGTGGCTTCAATAGTGAATATGTCGTTGCTGAAAGTACAGGTAAATCTGACTGAGGATGAAGTTTACAAGGTGGCTAAAGGCCAGAAAATTGGTATCACCACAGCTGTTTATCCAGGAAGAATTATTCCCGGCGTAGTGATTTTCATTAGTCCCCAGGCTAACCAGGCATTCAATTATCAGGTTGAGATTACTGCACCGAATGATAAATCCATGCCGCTGCTTGCAGGTACATTTGTTAATGTCGATTTCTCAAAGAAAACTGAACGGAAAGTATTACTTGTTTCGCGGGAGGCCTTAATCGAAAGCACTACTAATGCAGCTGTTTATGTGGTGATAAATGGCAAGGCTATCCGGCGGGAAATCAGCGTAGGTAGAAATTATGGGGATGAACTGGAGGTACTGGGTGGTTTGGAAGACAAGGATAAGGTGGTTATTTCTGGTCAGGTTAACCTGAAAGACAGTGCCTTGATTAATGTTATTAAGTAAAGAATAAGATGTATGTCAATTACTGAAATCGCCATAAAACGGCCACTACTGCTGATTGTGATCTTTACTGTACTGATCCTGTTTGGTGTCCAGTCGTACCTGGGTTTAAATTACAATCTCCTGCCCAAAATTGATGTTCCTACGGTTTCTGTCAGCACAATCTATCCAGGGGCTGCAGCTGCTGAAGTTCAAACCAATGTTACAAAAAAATTGGAAGATGCGGTTTCCTCAGTTGAGGGATTGGATCAAATTAGTTCAACTTCCCAGGAGAATCTTTCAATAATTACAATTTCTTTCAGATCGGGAACCGATATCGATAAAGCAGAACGTGATGTTCAGCGAAAAGCCGATCAAATTATTAGTCAGTTACCACTTGATGCTGAAAAGCCGGGGATAAGTAAAGTTAACCTGGATGAAACGCCGGTTATTAAGGCCGGCGTTACGGGGAACCTGCCTCCGCGGAAAATTTTTGACCTGGTTGATAACCAGTTGCGCCCAATATTACAGAACGTTCCCGGAGTGGGGCAGGTTAACATTATCGGGGGAGAAAAACGGGAGATTCAGGTAAATGTAATGCAGGATAGGCTTATGGCTTATGGGCTTTCCATTGGACAGGTGACAAATGCGATCGGTAAAGCGAACCTTTCATTTCCTGCAGGGAGCATTGAAACAACAAACAAACAGCTTTCCATCCGCTACGATGCAAATGTGGATTCGATCGGGGAGCTTCGTAATCTGATCATTTTACAACACCCAACTCAGGGTACCATAAAGTTAGGAGATGTTGCGGATGTGTCAGATGGGACGGCAAAGCCTACCGCCATCAACCACATAGATGGGATTCCATCAATTGGTATCCAAATCATTAAGCAGAGTGATGCAAATGCAGTGGCAGTAAGCGATCGGGTAAAGAAGTGCTTTCGTGAGCTAGAGAAACAATACTCGGGGCAGAAACTGCTGTTTAATGTTTCCTCGGATCAGAGCGTGTATACATTGCATGCAGCTAATGCAGTTATGTTCGATCTGTTTTTGGCTGTAATAATTGTAGGTATTGTAATGTTGGCTTTCCTCCATAGTATAAGAAGTGCGTCATTTGTACTGATCGCTCTTCCATCTTCTATCATTCCTACATTTATCGCCATGTATCTGATGGGATTTTCCTTGAATTTAATGACGCTAATGGCAATGTCTTTGGTGGTGGGGATACTTGTGGATGATTCAATTGTGGTTCTGGAGAATATTTACCGCCATATGGAGATGGGGGCGGATCGCCGGAAGGCTGCACTGGAAGGACGAAATGAGATTGGTTTTACAGCCTTATCTATCACATTGGTGGATGTGGTGGTGTTTCTGCCGTTGGCATTAGCAGGCGGGATGATTGGAGCAATTTTACGGGAATTTTCCCTCGTCGTTGTTTTTTCAACACTAATGAGCCTCTTCGTATCATTTACCATCACACCTGTGCTGGCAAGCAGGTTTGGTAAACTGGAGCAGCTGTCTGCAAAAAGTATTTGGGGAAGGATTAATTTGAAGTTCGAGTACTTTATCGAAATGATAAAAGAGGAATATGGCAGGTTATTAAGAGCAGTATTAAGAAAAAAGAGATGGTTACTGATACTTGTAATGTGCCTGATTTTTGGATCAATTGCGTTGGTCCCGATGGGGTTTATCGGCGCCGCGTTTATTCCTAAAGCGGATCAAAGTGATTTGATCCTGAATATGGAACTGGAGCCAACAGCAAGTATTTACAAGACTAATATGAAGGTTCAGCAGGCGGAAAAGATTATCCGGGAACAACCAGAGGTGAAGAAGATCTTCTCCAGCATAGGATTTGTGAGTGGAAGTGTGGCTGGAGCATCTGCAAATGCTAACCTGGCTGAACTGACGGTTGGCCTGGTCGATAAGAACGGGAGAAGTAAAAGTTCTGAGGAACTCGGAATGTATCTACAGCAAGAACTAAGTACTATCATAGAGGGTGTGAAGTTTACAGTCGCCTCCACTTCAATAACCGGAAATGTAAGCAATGCGCCGATACAGATAGCCATCAAAGGTGTTGATCTGAGCGCCGTTCGACAGGTTGCCCAGGAGTATATGAAGGTGGTCGCAGATGTTCCCGGAGCGCAGTTTGTAAAGCTGTCGGTAAAGGACAGGAAACCCGAGGTGGACATCAGGCTCAATAGGGAAAAAATGAGTCTCCTTGGACTCAATGCGAGTGCTGTTGGTGTTGCGTTACAGAATGCTTTTAGCGGGGATGATAAGAACCAGTTCAAACAAAATGGGAACGAGTATGATATCAGGATAGGGCTGGATCAGTTTAGCAAATCGGATATCAGCAATATAATGGACCTGCCGGTGGTAAACGCTAATGGTCAGACAATACTGCTGCGGCAATTCGCGGATGTTAAAGAAACACTGGGGGAAACCACTCTTCAGCGTATTGACCGGCTCGGGTCTATTACAGTGCAGGCAAACGTTTCCGGGCGGCCAACGGGTACTGTAGCCGATGAAATCAAAGCTAAGACAAAATCTATAAAGGTGCCGGAAGGGGTTAATATTGAGTACCTGGGAGATTCCAGGAATCAGGCAGATGCCTTTGGAAGCCTTGGTCTGGCACTTATCACCGCAATCGTACTGGTATATCTTATCATGGTAGCGCTTTATGAAAACGCGGTGTATCCATTTGTAGTGCTGTTTTCGATACCAGTGGCACTGGTTGGTGCATTACTGGCACTGGCGCTAACTATGGAAACATTAAACATCTTTACAATTATTGGGATGATTATGCTATTGGGGTTAGTCGCTAAAAATGCTATTCTCATTGTCGACTTTGCAAATAAACTCAAAGAGGAGGGACATGGAACTGTAGAAGCACTGATAGAAGCAGGCAGGGAAAGGCTTCGCCCAATTTTAATGACAACGCTCGCGATGATTTTTGGCATGTTACCTATAGCAATGGCAAAAGGCGCCGCGGCTGAGATTAAAAACGGAATGGCCTGGGTAATCATTGGGGGGCTGACAAGTTCTATGATACTCACGCTCTTTGTGGTACCCGCAATGTACCTGATTGTGGATGGTATACTTGTCCGCCTTTCCCGTCATCGTAAGCAGCCTTCCATCGAGGGTACTTCATAAGCAGCAAGAAAGCCGCCTCATTCCGGGCAACCTTAATTTTTGTAGTTGAATCGTGATAGGTGCCGGTTGCTAAGGTATTATGGGCCGCGTTTGGCCAATATTCCTCCTGAACATAATGCAGATGTATACTTTCTGAACACTTATGGGTAACACTAACACATACAGTGTAATCAGTTGTAGGTTAGACAAACGGCCCCGATATTTATCGGGGCTTAATTGTTTGTGAAGTATTGTGCTTTCCAGCTACTTTCTCGTACGCAGGGAAGTATAAAATACCAGCAATAAAAAAGCCTCAAAACCTTTACTAATAAAGATTTTGAGGCTTGTCGGGACGACTGGATTCGAACCAGCGACCTCTTGCACCCCATGCAAGCGCGCTACCGGGCTGCGCTACGTCCCGTTTTAACCGGTAAATTCCCCATTCGATGGGGTGCAAAAGTACTTAATTATTTTATTTTTCAAAATATTAGGTATACTTTTTTTTATAAAATATTCATTTCTAAGGAATCATCGAAGCTTCGGACTACCCCTCATTTTCCGCCCACCGGGATTCTTCCGTATTACCATTGATCAAAAGTTCAGCTCCGGCAACGACAGGCGGTCATGCCTGTGCGACAATTTTTGTTATTGTTCAAACTCCGGATATATCGCGCCGCCTTATTTGTTGTAAGAATACAGATTGTTGCCTTTTTTCATTATATTCAATATCGATATAACTGCTTGTCAGATGAAGGACGATTGATTGATTATCATAATCATTCGTTTCTTTTTCTTAACTGCCTAAGTATATTAATCAATAGTTTTGTTTTCATGTTAAAGTGCAGATCATTACCTGCCAGGTACTATATACCCTCCAATGCAAGATCAAGATTAAATAAATAAAGCAATATGGCTAAATATTCAATTCATGTAAATGGCAAAACACACGAAGTGGATGTGTTAGAAGATATGCCATTGTTATGGGTGCTGCGGGATATCATTGGCTTAAAGGGAACCAAGTTCGGTTGCGGCAAAGCCTTGTGCGGCGCCTGCACGGTACATCTCAATGACACGGCCATCCGCTCCTGCAGTTATCCTGTTTCTGCAGTTGGCGCCGATAAGATTACCACCATTGAGGGGTTGGCGGAAGAAGGGGATCATCCTGTTCAGCAAGCCTGGGAAAAGCTGGTCGTGCCACAATGCGGCTACTGTCAAACCGGGCAAATCATGAATGCAGCAGCCTTGCTGAAAAAGAATCCGCACCCGTCCGAACAGGAAGTCGAACAGGCGATGCAGGGCAATCTTTGCAGATGCGGCACCTACAACAGGATTAAAGCAGCTATACTAAGTGCTGCTACTGTCTAATTAATCAGTCATTCAAAAAGAACAGATCCATGAAGGTTATATCTCCATTTGAGAAGAACACCGATGCCGTAGCATCGGAAATCTTCAGAGCTTCCAGAAGAGATTTTCTAAAAGTAGGTGGTTTACTCGCAGGAGGTTTGGTGTTGGGTGTGAGTATTTTTAGCTGTAATGAAAAAGGAAAAAAGATTGCCACTTTAGCTCCCAATGTATATTTACGTATTACTTCGGCCGGAGAAGTGATCATCATTGCCCACCGCTCTGAAATGGGTCAGGGCATCCGGACTTCCCTCCCACTGGTTATAGCAGATGAATTGGGAGCCGATTGGAGCAAGGTTCAGATTGTGCAGGCAGAAGGCGATGAAAAGAAATATGGCAATCAAAATACAGATGGCTCCTTTTCCATAAGGATGTTCTATAAGCCGATGCGTGAGGCAGGAGCAATCGCCAAACTTTTACTCATGCAGGCGGCGGCAAAAAAATGGCAGGTGCCCGTAGAGGAATGCGACACGGCCAACGGCCAGGTGGTTCACAAAAAATCGAATAAGCAGCTGGGTTTTGGCGAGTTGGTGGACGCCGCCAACCTTTTACCGGTTCCCCTTGCGGCCAATGTGAAACTGAAAGATCGTAGCCGCTTTAATATGATTGGCAAAGCAACTCCCATTGTGGATCTGCACGATATTGTAAGTGGCAAAGCCGTTTTTGGAATAGATGCCGTGACAGAAGGCATGAAAGTGGCGGTTATAAAAAGGTGCCCGGTAGTAGGCGGTTCTGTAAAGTCGTTTAACGATACAAAAGCCCGCAGCATACCAGGGGTGATCAAAGTTATTGCCATTAAGGGCGCGGGTCTTCCGGCTACTTTAACAAAACCCCTGAGTGGTGTGGCGGTTATTGCTGAAAATACCTGGGCAGCCATCAAAGCCCGCGATCTGCTGGAAGTGCAATGGGACCTGGGACCTAATGCTACCTATGATTCAGCCAAACAGATCGAGGAATTAAAGCTGGAAGTCGCGAAAAATGGAACGGTGCGCAGAAAGCGGGGCGACTTTAACGCCGCAAAATCGGGAGCTAAAAAAGTGATTGAACATACCTACGTGGCGCCACACCTTGCCCACGCCACCCTGGAGCCGCCCTGCGCGCTCGCAGTGGTAAAAAATGGCACCTGCGAAGTTTGGGCCTGCACGCAAAACCCACAGGGAGCGCGGGATGCCATTGCAGAAGCATTGGGATTTTCCGCAGAAAAGGTAAAGATAAATGTTACCCTGCTGGGCGGCGCTTTCGGACGTAAGTCCAAGCCCGATTTCATGCTGGAAGCAGCCATACTCGCAAAAGAATCCGGTCTTCCCATCAAAGTACAGTGGACCCGGGAAGACGACATCCATCACGATTACCACCATGCTTTAAGCGTACAACGCATTGTTGCCACCATTGACCACGACAATAAGCTCAGTGGCTGGAATCACCACATTGCCTACCCCTCCATTTCGGCTACAGAAGATATTTCCGTGGTGCAACCCAGTGACGGAGAGCTGGCGCTGGGTGCTTCCGACTTCCCGTATAACGCGTCTGCCATACAAATAGAAACGCATGATGCCAAGTCACACATGCGTATAGGCTGGCTGAGATCCGTGCGTAACATTCCCCAGGCATTTGCGATTACCACCATGCTGGACGAAGTAGCGGAAGCAAGAGGAATGGACGCTGTTGCCAATGCCATTGACCTTCTGGGAGAAGACCGTAACATCACCTTCAACCAGGAACTGGTGAAAACCACTTATCCGAATTATGGAGAGGATATCGCCAATTACCCCTGGGAAATCAGCCGGATGAAAGGCGTTATCCAACGGGTTGCCAAGGAATCCGGATGGGGGAAAACAATGCCCAAAGGTTCCGCACTTGGCTTTGCTGCGCACCGGAGTTTTTTAACGTACGTTGCCTGCGTAGTGGAAGTACAGGTAGATGCGAATAACAAAATCACGATTCCAAGCGTCCATTATGCGGTCGATTGTGGTACGGCCGTAAACACCGACAGGATCAAATCGCAGTTTGAAGGAGGTGCGCAATTTTCGGCCAGCTTTGCGTTGAAGAGTGCTATTACCCTGAAAAACGGGCAGGTGGAACAGAACAATTTCGACGGCTACCAGATTATCCGGATGCCGGAGTCACCGAAAGAAATACATGTGCACATCATAGAAAGTGATGCCCAGCCAACCGGTATTGGCGAGCCTCCCGTGCCGCCTTTCACCCCCGCATTATGTAATGCGATTTATGCCGCAATAGGTAAACGCATCTATACCCTGCCTATTGATTTGAGCGCCTGATGTATGCAAATAGTTAAATAATTGAATGAACAAGGCCCGCTTTGCAACGGGCCTTGTTCATTCAATTCAAGTTCCGGTATTCCCTCGGTGAATAACCGGTTTTGCTTTTAAATAATTTTGTAAAGTGAGATGGGTGTTCAAATCCCAGCTCGTAGGCTATTGTTGCAATAGCGTTGTCGGTGCCCCACAACAGGGATTTAGCCTTGTCTATCAGCTTCAGATGAATGTGCTCCTGTGTCGACTTACCGGTATATTTGCTTAATAAATCCGAAAGATAATTGGCGGAGAGATGAAGACGCGATGCGAAATATTTCACATCCGGTACACCGGACGCTATTGGAGTATCCTGGGCGAAATAGTCATTCAAAATCCTGTCAAATTTCTCTATAATATCATTGCTTGCCTTTGTTCTTGTAAAAAACTGGCGATCGTAAAACCTTGCGCAATAGGATAACATCAATTCAAGATTAGTCAGGATAAGATGGTGTGAATGAGTATCCAGATTCATCGAGATCTCCCTGCTGATATTCTTCAGACAATCTTCCAGCACACTTTTTTCAGCATCCGAAATATGCAGGCATTCGTTGGTATCATACCCAAAAAAAGAATAGCCGGTCAGCTTTTGTCCCCTGCTGGTGTGCAAAAAATCAGGGTGGATATAAATTGCCCAGCCTTCCACCTTATTCTCTATGCCGGGCGATAAAACCTGCTGGGGAGCTGTGAACATCAATGAGCCTTCGGAGAAATCGTAAGAAGTACGCCCATATTTAAAGGAGCCCTCTATTTTCTTGCAGGCAATGGAATATAAATCCAACCGGTAGGCCGCCCCTGCCTTCCGGTGCGACCGGTCCACTTTAGACAAATCCACCACGCTTATCAACGGGTGCAGTGGCTTATCATAATGAAAAAAATCATGCAATTCCGAAATCGATCCGATGTCGATATACTTCGTTGGTGTTGTCATAAAGTAATTTAACAAAAAAAGAGATATCATTAACGACAGCGGCCATCTGACAGATGGCCGCTGTCGTTAATCAGATAAAGATACCGCCGCTAACCTCAATTCGCTGGGCATTTACAAAGCGGCTGTCGTCTGAAAGAAGTGATGCAACAAAAGCGCCAACATCATCCGCCTCGCCAAGGCGACCGATGGCAGTCATACCGGCAATTTGCTGGCGGTGACTTTCATCCCCTTTTCCTCCGCCAAACTCCGTGTCAATGGCGCCGGGCGCCACACTGTTAAAACGAATTTTCCTTTCCGCATATTCTTTGGCAAAATACCTGGTCAGTCCTTCCAACCCGGCTTTGAGCGCACCATACACTGCAACACCGGGAAAAGCAAAGCGGGCAAGGCCAGATGAAATATTGATCACCTGCCCGCCCTCCTTCATCAAGGGAATCAGCTTTTGCGTCAGGAAAAATACGCCTTTGAAATTTACGTTTACGAGCTGGTCGAAAATCTCCGGGGTGGTGTCTTTAATGAGCGTTCGCTGGGCGATCCCTGCATTATTTACAAGGTAGTCGAAGTCTTCCCGGTTCCATTCTTTTTTAAGTACCTGTTGAACCTGGCCGACGAAATCGTTGATGGAGCTAAATTCAGCAGCATCCATCTGCAAAGCAACAGCTTTTCCTCCATTACCATTGATAGTATCCGCTACCGCCTGGCCTTGTTCAGGATTGCTGTTGTAAGTAAGGATGACGCCGATATTACGTTTAGCCGCATTTAATGCAATGCTTTTCCCTATACCCCGGCTGCCACCGGTCACCAGGACGATTTTTGATGGCTGATTTGTTGTGTTCATAATCATTGAATTTTATAACACAAAGTTCCATCAGCCTTTCGTCACGCAGTTGAACATTTAACGGTAAAACTTATACATTTCTCTGAAATGAAATGTATTTAACGCTGGTGAGAAGCTACTATTCATTCAATGTCTATAAGTTGCACATAATTGCCGGCGCTACATAAACTCCGCCTGCATCCCCAATAATATCAATACCACCACTAATTTATCCGCAACAAACTTCTTGCGAAGTACCTGGTTGGCCAGGTTTAGATGCTTTTCAATCGCTTTTACACTCAACTTTAACTGATCTGCAATTTCCTGGTGAGTATAGCCATGTTGTTGTTTCAGGAGGAATATTTTACGGCGTTTCTCCGGTAAGGAATTAATAACTTCATGAAAACTACGCCAACCATCTTTGAATATCAGGTCTTCTTCGAAAGATACAGAAAGCGGTTGCTTCTCATTAAAGGCAATATCCCGTAACAAACGCCTTGCTTCCTTCTGATTGTGGTTCACTATTATACGGTAAACATAGGTGCGCAACAAGGGATAGATCATCGCATCATCCTTCAGCGAGGGCAGGTTATCCCATACCTTAATAAAACACTCCTGCACCAGGTCTTCTACCACGAGGGTATCTTTAGTATATCGTTTTACAAAATAATAAAGGCGGTCTTTATTGTCCAGGTAGATCCGCTTAAACCTTTCCTCCAGGTAAAGTGATTGCATGTCCATATTGCTGGTACTTCCCGTTATCGGGGAGCTACAAAGTTGGAAAAGTTTTACCTTCTGCCGCTTCTCTTATAAAAGATAATGATTAATTCACATGCCCACTCACCAATGTTATCTCCATGTTAACTCCACTTTTCGCGGTAGGGTTCTGGTATGCCAGTGCTGTGTTATTATTAGCGGAGATCTTAAATGCACTTCATGATGATAGATAAAGCCTTGCTTAGTAAATACTTTGACGGAACATGCACGCAACAGGAAGAACAACAGGTGCTTAAGTACCTGGCGGGACGGGACCATCAGGAATTCATTTCCCTTATGGAACAATCATGGGATGACCTGCCTGCCGGCAATATTGGGGAAGACATTACCCGGCGTATGCTGATGCAACTGGAAATGAAAACCTATGGGAGGCAGCAGGTTATTCCTGTTGAATGTGCTTCGCAGAAATGGCGGAAAAGCTGGCTGCGCATAGCGGCTGCTGTAGTATTCATGATAACAGGAACTACATATTGGCTTATTACGAACAAGAACCATACGACGCCCATTACCTGGACCACCATTTATAATGATCATAACAATCCCCAACTAGCCGTATTACCTGACAATAGTAAGGTGTGGCTGGCGCCAGGCAGTAAATTATCCTATACGCCATTTACCGGCAAAGGGCAGCGCAGTATCAAACTGGATGGAGAAGCTTTTTTTGATGTGGCGCAAAATGCCTCCCGGCCATTTGTGGTGTATACAGATAAGCTAGCTACCCGTGTGTTGGGTACCACCTTTAATATTGAGGCCTACCCGCAGGAAGCAGCCGTGAGAGTGTCGCTGGTAAGCGGACTGGTTACGGTAGCATCTGCTGACAGCGCTGATCATATGGCTACAAGGCTTCACCCGGGCGATGTGATGGGTTACGAAAAAAGCAGCCATACGTTTAAACGGCAACAGATTAAAATCAGTGATCCGCAAGAATGGACGAGCGGTTCACTGGTGTTTAATGATCTGCCGCTCACGGATGCAATGCAAAGGGTAGCCGCACGATATCACCTGGTTATACACTATGCAAAAGGAACGCAATCCGCACTGTCAGATAAAAAGATAACAGCCATCTTCCGGAAAGAAAGTAGTAGCGAGATCTTAAATAATATACTTTTCATCTCCAACTGTTATATGCAGCAGCACGGCCAGGATATCACCGTTTACAATATGCCTTAAACCAACGCCAATAGCGGGGCCATATCCCCGCTATAATCTATTCTTAAAATAAATTAATGTATGCTTTCTATGTACTATAAGGCAAATGAAATTCTTTTGCTATTCAAGTTCCTTCCTATACAATTAAAGCGAGGGTGTTTATGCCTGCTGATGTGTTGTACCATTTATACGCTGCAAGCACAGGAAAAATTCTCCGGGCTTACAGCTAAAGTTGAGTATTCATCCGCCGCCATCAGCGCATCCGCGTTACTCGAATCTATACAAAAACAAACGGACTATACTTTCTCTGTAGACAAAGCGGTATTAAACAGCATCACCGTCCGCGACGTGCACTTTACCAAAACGAACCTCGGTAAAGTATTACAATACCTGGAAGAACATTATGGTCTTGCATTTTCCGTGGCCGGAAAAAATATTGCTGTGAGAAAGGTTGCTGCCGTCAGCCCGGTTCCTCAAAAAAAAACAGCGTCAGCAGAAGGTATATTAAGAGGAAGAATTGTTGACTTCGAAAATGCGCAGCCCTTGCCCGGTGCAACACTACGACTGGATGGAACCGCCAAGATCACCATCAGTGACGATAAAGGTTTTTATAACATCAATAGTATACAAGCCGGTAAATACGCCCTGACGGTTACCTATACGGGCTATGCTACTACCCACCAGATGATCCGGATAGAAGCGGGAAATAATACGGTGGATGTAAAGCTACAGGTGAAATCCACTACTGCCAACACCGTAGTGGTAACTGCTATTAAACGGAAACGGGTGGCCAATACCACAGATGCACAGCTGATCCGGGAACTATACAATGCCAAATCAGTAGTGTCCGGCATTTCCAGCGAGCAAATAGCCAGAACACTTGACCGTGACGCGGCTGAAGTGGTAAAAAGAGTGCCCGGTGTAAATATTTCAGAAGATAATTTTGTTATCGTTCGTGGGTTAAACAAAAGATATAACCTTACCTATCTCAATGATGCAATTGCCCCTGCCAATGATGCTGACAGCCGTTCATTCTCCTATGATGTGATCAGTAGTAACGCAATTGACCGTATTATGGTGTATAAATCTCCTTCTCCTGATCTGCCTGGAGAGTTTTCAGGCGGACTTGTAAAAATATATACCAAGAAAAGCCAGATGACCCGGCAGGTGGATCTTCAGCTTTCTACGCAGTACCGTTCCGGTTCTACATTCGATAATGTCTGGTCTTATGCAGGCGGTAAATATGATTTCCTGGGTTTTGATGATGGTACGCGCAAACTCCCCTCCGGGATACCAAGAGCCGCAAATTTCAATCATCTTACCCCTGCAGAAAATGCCGGATACTCAAAGCAGTTCAAAAATATTTATGTCCTGGATAAAACCTACACGGCGTTACCGGACCTGCGGCTGAATCTCAATTACTACGATGCCTGGAAAACAGGACGGAAATACCTGAAAAACCTTAGCGCCGTTTCTTATTCAAACACCCACGAACAAAGGCTTTCAGAACAACGTTCGCTATATAAATTCTATGACGGGCAGCTCACACAAGGTATTCATGCCGCCAGGATTTCCATAATACAGGATAATGAAATGCAGGTCAGTGACCGGCTGACACTAGCGCTTCATAATTTTCTCAACGTGAATAATCAGCGTATTGCAGTAGAAGATTACCGCAAACTGGATGATTACCCGGGTCAGGAATTCCGCCATACCAATCTTTACTATGTACAAAACACCCTGTACTCCGGCCAATTTGCCGGAACATACCTTTTTGGAAAAAATAAAAGAAATGAACTGAAAGCAAATGCAGGCTATTCCACTATCCATAAGCAGGAGCCAGACAACCGCGACTATACATTCAACAGGCAGCTATCCAATACCGGAGAAAGCCCCTGGGCCCTCAGCACTGAATTGATTTCTTTCTATACACTATCCCGCTCTTTCAATGACATTACCGAAAAAAGCTACCAGGCAAACACTGACCTGAATTACCGGCTTACGGATGTATGGGGGTTTAAAGCAGGCGCTTATTACCAGTCAAGAATGAGGAATTTCAACAACCGGATCTTTATTATCGTAAATGGTGTAAACCTCTACGACCCCAACCTGGCCATCCGGGGTTCAAAATATGATGGCGACAACGGGGAGGTAATGGGAAATGGTCAGCTCATTGAAGAGAAATACCTCCAACATTATTTTGATCCCTCCATGTTCCGCACAGATGGAACCGGTTACCGGTGGTTGGAAAAAACAACCCCCAATAACCAATACTATGCAGACAATACGTTGAAAGCAGGTTATATCAGTACCGATATTAACCTGTTACAGGAGCGTCTTAATATATTTGGCGGCGTGAGGATTGAAGACAATCACTTCCGTATCCTGGGATCCTACGAAAATGGCCTCGCTGCGTATCCGCTTATTGTGGATCAGCCGCTCACCAGCATTCTGCCCTCCGTGAATGCATCTTTTAAGGCAGACAGCTCCCTGATTATCCGCATCGGTTATGGCAAAACACTGAACCGTCCCGAGTTCAGGGAAGCCGCGCCTATGCAATATGTTAACTACGTGGACCAGGAAACCTACAACGGTAACCCGGATCTGAAAACAGTAAATATTCATAACACCGAACTGCGACTGGAATGGTATCCCCGTGGCGCCGGTAGTAATGAACTGATAAATGTAGGCTTCTTTTATAAACAACTCGACCGGCCTATTGAACGTTTCAGGATGATCTTTAGTGAAGGTTTTGACCAGTTTGTATATGTGAATACCGGCAAAGCTAACGTCTATGGCATAGAAGCCGAACTAAGAAAGAACCTGGATTTCGTTTCAGGCAATTTCTTCCGGAATTTATCGGTGGTTCTGAATGGATCCTGGTTCAAAAGCAATGTAGATGTGCCTTCCATGCCACAGTATGTGGGCTATGAAGGCACCAGGTCCAGGCCCATGCAGGGCCAGTCGCCCTATTTGATCAATGCTGCTCTCAACTACGAAAACCCCGGCCTCGGTACAAAAATTTCCATTACCTATAACCGTGCGGCCGACTACATCTATGCGGTAGGTGCCAACCAGGGAAAAAGGGCGGATACCGACATCATGATGAAGTCGAGGAATCAGCTGGACCTGACATGGAGGCAACGCATCAATAAAACGTGGAGCATAGGCGCCGGTGTACAGAATATGCTGAATACACCTGTACTGCTTTACCAGGACTGGAAACACAACTATCACTTTGATAAATTAAAAGGTATTGCACCTGAGCCTGGGCAGGTAATCCCTTTTGACCAGGCAGACATTATATATCGCAGATACTACCAGCATCCTTACTATTCACTCGCTTTAAACATTATTCTCTGATTGTCATGATATGTACTCATATGCAAATAAAATCACCCACTGTATACCTGCTCCTGCTGCCGCTCCTCTTATGCTGCTGCAATAAATTCAGGGAAAAACTGGATCTTCAAAACAACGAATCCGGCATTATTAAGGTAGTGAAGGCTGGTGTCAATATTACGGAAGCACAGATCGATGAAACGATTACGGTATATGCCAAAATAGGAGATCCGGCAGCAGTCGTCAAAATATTCGTTTCGGACGTGGAAGCCCAGGTACTCACCCACGGTAAAGGCAACAGTACGCTTTTAACATCAATCGGAGAACATGTGCAGGTACCTATGGACACCTTTAATATCACTGTTCCCAAGGCGGCCCGCATTGGTCCGGGTAATATTTACTTCTCCGTGAACGGACTTGCAAAACCCGCCCTTCCATTTGTGGTAAAACGGCCGAACATCCTTATTCCAAACCAGGTAACAGTAATACCTTACCTCTTCTCGTATTCCGATAGCCTGAAAAACAGTGACGGGGCATACGAATACACTTTCCCTGTTGAGCTGAAAGACGGTCCTTCCAGACAGGCAGTGGTGAACGTAGTGAAGCAGCTGACCTATGATCGCAATACCCAAACCTTTTACTTCATCGATTTTCAGCAGAGCGATAACTCCCTACGCATCCGGATGATCAAAAACGGAATGGTAACCACCATTGCAGGGGGAGGCGATGATTATTTTGCCATCACTGGTAGTAAACTCAAACTGGGAATAACTGATTTTAGCCCCAGTGCAGCCAATACCGTTGATATGAAACCTGGGCCCGACGGCAAATTATATTTTAAGAACCTGTTTACAGTAGCGCCTGCAACGCCTGACGAAAAACCAGCCGATTACTCGCTGATCCAGAGTTTAGACCCCGCCACCGGTAAAGTAACCATCCTTGCCGGTAATAACAAACGCAGTATAGATGCTTATTACTCGAATACAGTAATGAACTACCGTGGATTGGAGGATGGTCCTGCAGATTCAGCGATGATCACTTCTCCCAACGGGCTTACTTTTGATAAAAATGGAAATCTCTATTTTCTGGATATGGAAACATTGCTCCGGGTGCTTAAACCCGATGGCTCTATTAAAACGATAATGGGTAAAATTAGCAGGGAAGTATTTGATTTTGAAGACGCAGATGGCGTTACCTACCATCCTGTATTGTACACCAATCTCATGGAACATAGTGATGGATTTGGTGATGAAGCACGCTTCTATAACGCTACTAACATGGTAATGGCAGGCAATGGCAAACTCTATGTTCTCAGTAATGGCGCCGGATGGGGCACTAACATTGTAGAAATAAACCTGGATACCCGGGAGGCCTCCACCATTGTAGGCTTACCGGAGGGACAACGCAGTGATTACGAGACCGGCACCTTCAAAGAAGTAGGTTTGCCTTATACGATCACTACCTATGATACCGATTTCGATGGGAATATTGTTTTTGGGTTCACCACTATTTACAAAATGGACCTCAGGGCGGAGACGATCGCGGTGATTGCAGGCGGTCCCATGCAAAATCCTATTCCGCCGGAGTATAAGTCCCAGCGGGCTTTTATGCAGGATCCACATCCCGGCAATAATTGTATACTCGCCAGGCCAAACAGGATCGTATTTGATCAATTCGGCGATCTGTATGTAGGTTATGACAATGTGTGCTGTGGAGCAGATGTGAGAATTGTAAAAATAGTCATTGGAAAATAATAACCACACATTTAAAGTCAAAAAACAATGATAAAAAAATATCTTCTCCTGGTCCTGGCAACAGGGTGGTTACTGATATCCTGTAAGAAGGATAGTGAATTACCAGCTTCTCCCACCCTTGCGTACCTGATGGTATACAATGGTGTACCGGATTTCTATGGCGCCAATAGTATGGTGCTGGTGAATAATACACCTTATGGCCCCCGTAGCTATAATGATAACGGCAATGGATTGGTGGGCGCGTTCAATTTTTCCAAATACACTTACACAGATACCGGCGTTTTCAAAATTGGGTTTACTGATACCACCAATCTGCCGGACAACGCGCATAAAATTTCGGAAACCCTGCTGAAATTTGAAAACCATCAACATTATACGCTTTACCTGCTGGATAGCCTGGGGTTTTATGAAATACGCTATACCCATGACGACGTACAGCCAGATCCTGACCATGCAAAAATAAGGCTGGTACATCTGACGCCTGATATGGGCGCAGTATATATGAAGATTGATACCACCGCGGTTGATGCGATCAAAAACATTGCCTTCCGTAGTGTGAGCAACTATGCCACCGTTTCCCCCGGTCCCAAGCCCGCCATCCGGATCATGTACAGGGATGATGTTACAGGTGAAGAAAGAACACTGGTCCGCAAATCGGTACCACTGGAAGCAGGCAGATGCTATACAGTCATCCTCCGCGGCTACCGCCAACCGGTAGATGGCAATGTAAATAAAACCATCAACCTTTCTACGATCACCAATTTCTGACCTTACAACCGTAATAATGAAAACAACTTTTTTACTTAAACATATACCCGGGATTGTGCTAATGTTTTTGCTGATTGCTTGTAAGAAAGATCAGCCTTCGGCAGATGACCTGGCTATACAAACACCGGTGATCAATAAAGTCAGCAGAACGTTTGCACAAACCGGAGACCGGCTAACGATATACGGCCACCTGCTTATACAGGATGGCCTGCTTACGGAAGTATTTATCGGTGGGCGCCCCGGCGCTATACTGAACCGGTCTGCAGACAGCATCGCCATTATAATTCCGGCCAAAGTGCTGAATGGCCGGATCCGGGTAACGATCAGCCATAATCAGCAATTTAAAAGTGCAGATGGTCCTGAAATAGCGGTAAACCCCACCCCGTTAATAAAAAGCTACTGGCCCAGCTATGCGTTTGCAGGAGATACCGTTGCTTTATACACGGAGAATTTCAGCAGGCAGGATAGTGATAATTTCTTCTATATCGGAAACGCAGCATTAAAAATCGTTTCAAAGAGAGGCAGTGATACCTTTCTTGTTAAACTACCTGCAAATGCAGATACCGGACCTTTATCATGGCATACTTATGATGGCGCTTCAGATACTTTTCCTGTCCCTTTCCCTATCAGGCAGGCCAGCTATGCAGTCAATACCGTAAAGGATTGGCTGCACCTGGATCCTGCGTTCTCTTATATGGATACGCTCGTACGGGGTTATCCCGTGCTCGCTGGCGGTAATTATGCCGACGTCCATAAAAGGATCTACGATTCCGTACTGCTGTATATAGCACATACCGACCGGCCCTACACTATCTTTCTACCGGCAAGTGACAGTTATCTCAGGAATAATATCAGCCGGGAAACCTTTTTGAATAAAATAAAGGCAACACCTTATAATTATAACTCGTTGTTGATTACAGCAATTATTCCAGGCCGCCAGCTCCAGCTGCAAACCCTGCACGCTGGCGATCTTTTCCCTACTGCCTATACCATGAAAATGGTATATGGAGATGATTACAGTGACGAGTATGGAAACTCCGTTTCAATAATAGAACAGGGTGGCGAAAAATATGCGCAACTGACAGGCATCTACGGGGAAACAAATCCACCCGTTAAAATACTCAGAAGTCACCAGGCAGGTAATGCCACCATTCTTGAAACAGACGGCGAACTGGGAATTATCTATTTTTAGACCCGGTTTTCCGTGAGTATCGTTTGAATGTGCCAATTTAAAAGGTGAAAGCCGCTCAGGGAGCAGCTTTCACCTTTTAATAAAACCAGGAAAATCACCATCAGTTCAAAGGCTTTCCCTACACTGTTGTTTCGTTTCTTTTCTTTGCCTCCTGCGTCACCGGGGTAAAGAAGTTAATCAGGTTGCCATCCGGATCCCTGAATAACAGTGAGCGGTTCCCCCACGGCATTGTGGTTGGTTGCTGCACCACCTGTTCGCCTAGCAAACTGGCCAACTGCTGGTATTTGTCATCAACATCGTCAACACCAAACTCAATGATAACCGACCTGTTACTCGAAGCTGTAGCCACCTCATTTCCTCCAAAAAGAGCTAACGTGCGGGTACTTCCTATAGCCAGAGCCCCGAGAGGCGTTCGCAGTTCGGCAAAATCATCAGTATACCATTTAAACGGCACTCCGGTGATGCTCTCATAAAACTGCACCAGGCGTTTAATATCGGCAGTAATAATACGGATGGAAGATAAATTCATATTGTACTTCGTTTTGTTTAGTACAAAGCTATTCCGGCCGTGTGACAACCCTATGTCAGCAGTGTAAACGATAGAAGGTAAACAAGTCGGTTGAAGACAGCTTTGTGAAGCCGGCCTGGCGCAGCATGGTTACTAACTGTCCCCGGTGAAACGTAGAATGGTTAATGATGTGAGGGAATGTTTGCACAAACTCCATCTGGTCTTCTTCGCCATTCGGTTTTATAAAAGAAATTTTTTGCAGATAATTTTCTTCCGGATATTCTTCTATGAAATTTCTCAGGCCGGCGGATGCCTTTCTCCAAATTTCTATTAAATCATTCTTCGTGCCTTTAAACCCGGCTGATAAATAAACCGGATCAGGAACCTTTCTCCAGAAGTCCACCCAGATTTTTTCAGCACTGGCAATATGAATGGCAGTTTGTTGAATGCTGCTGAAACTGCTGATGACAGGCAGGTTCCATTGCTCCTCATCGATTTGATTGAGCCATCCCATAGCAATATTATCTGCCCAGACGTTGTAGTCTGCCAGCGTTATAAAATACTTTTTGTCCATTTTCCTGATGTTTCTCTTTACCTCAATGCGGCTTACTGTTTTTGTCCGTATACCAGCAGCGAGGCTTTAGCGAGGGTAGTGAAGTGTATATTGAAACCTACTAACGCCGGGGTAGCGCTTTTATCCAGTTCCAGTTTTTTGCCCAGGGCATAAACCGTGATCACATAACGATGTGCAGGGCCATCAGGAGGCGCAGCCCCTGCGTAGCCGGGAGTTCCCATATCCGTATTGCTTTGCACGGCGCCTTCCGGAAGTAAATCCTTTGCCGGATTTCCCGCATCCGGCAGGAGTTCGTGCACATCGGCCGGGATATCGAAAACTACCCAATGCCAGAAGCCACTGCCGGTTGGAGCGTCCAGGTCATGCATGGTTACTGCGAAACCCTGCGTTTCTTTCGGGGCGTTCTCCCAATAAAGCTGCGGTGATTGGTTTTCGCCGGAGAATCCCATGCCATTGAAATACTGTTTGCCGGTTAACTGACCGCCAAGCTCGTTGCTCTTCAGGGTGAATGCCTGCGTCAGGGCGCCGCCGCCGGGTGCCGTAGCTGTTACTAGTGTTGCCATAACTTTATGAATTTTATTCAAAGGTAGCCCGGAAGAGGGCTGGCAACAGATAGTGCAACGTTCAAAAAGTGTTGCTAAACGTTCAATTTGACAGCTGGAATTGCTTGGGGGTTATTCCGTGTACTTGTTTAAATGATTGAATGAAGCTCGACAGGTTCTCGTAACCAAGTTCAAAATATATCTCGCTTACTTTGCATTCGCCTTGTTTAAGCAATTGAGCCGCTTTCTGCATTCTCTTTTCAAGCAGCCATTTATTGGGCGAAGTACCATAAATTCTGGCAAAGCGACGCTTAAAGGTGGACAGGCTCATGTGACATAGAAAGGCCAGCTCTTCAACGGTCACCGTATTATACATGTTCGCCGTGATAGCCTGGCGGATCAGCAAATCGTTGTCAGTTTCATCGTTGAAATTGCGGAGCCCCTGGATTTTCTCGGGATAGTGTTCACTTAAATACAGCAGCAATTCTTCCAGTTTCACTTTCCTCAATTCCGCGGACGGAGGCACACCGGAAGCTAAAATAAAACCCAGCGACTCAATGAAGTTTATCAGGAATGCATCTTTCTCAAACACCAGGAAAGGTGCTTCCTGTTTTCTTTGCGCCGGGGTCTGGGGATGACGGAGGAAGAAATCTGCCAGCACTTTATTATCCGCAAAAAGCAGGATACTCCTGTAACGACCACCAGGCGCTGCAATTTTCTCGCTCATGAGGCAATTGCCGGATGAAAGCAGTAAGAACTGATCCGGGTTTATGGTTACCTGTGATCCGGCGTATTGAACGCTCTTCTGGCCTTCCAGCAGGAAACTGAATAAGTTTTGCCGCAATTCAATTTTGCCATTAATATTTGCCACGTCCGGGTTATACAGCATAACAGCCACCTGCTCCAGCGTATTTTGTGAACCGGCAGTAGGATGACCGGCAGGTAATATAGATTGCTTCATAAAACGGTGTATATAAAACAATGCGAATTTACATTTTTTTGATTTGAGAGCCGCGTGCCGGCTATGGCTTTATACCACCGCATATTAGGCCAGGTAAGCATTCCACGTCATCCTTTTACTTCCTGGTTCCTTAACCAAGGCTACCTCAAAAATACATCTCCCCGGCGAATCCTGGATGAGATTGCTCTGCTACTGTAAAGTGCTCGCTGAAAGAATCTCCAAAATGTAAAGCTAATTCTGTATTCAATACATCAACTGTAAGGCTTTTCTGTACTAAGACACCGTAGCCGTGCTATCGGCCTGGTGGGACGAGTGCACGGCTACGGCGCAGGCGGGCTAAATAACCGACTGCTGGTATATTCCCGGAACCCAAAGGAAACTACGTTGTCAGAACCTGACAACAGACCAAAACGCCTTCTTTGGCTGCAAATCCTTGTCGAATAAAAGGGGATAGTCTTTCCGGCCACGTACAGGGAAGTTATCAAGCCAGCTGTATCTGTCAGATATATTCCAGAACGTCACACCGGTTAAAGCATTACTATACTTCCGGAAAACATCAAAACACATACGGAATTGTTCGATCTGCCGCTGTTCCCTGGCAGCAGTAAAAGCAAAGGCGCTGTCGCCCGGTTGCCTTTCCCGCATTTCGTGCTCCTTTGCGTAAACAGAGATGTCGAGTTCAGTGACCTGTAGTTTCAGGTTCAGGGTGAGAAAATCCTCAAAAGTCTTTTCCAACTGCTCTTTGGAGGGCTCATTGATGGCCCAGTGGCCCTGCAGGCCAATACCATGCACCGGCACGCCTTTGGCGATCAGGCCAGTCAGCAGTTGCATTATTTTTTTCCGCTTTACGGGGTTAATTTCATTATAATCATTGTAAAACAACAACGCCTCCGGATCGGCTTCATGGGCCCACTGAAATGCCTTCTCAATAAATTCCTCACCGCAGATCTGGTACCAGGGCGAATTCCGGTACATTTCATCCCGCTGATCACTTATCACTTCGTTGGCAACATCCCAGGCATACACCACGCCTTTGTACCTTTTCACTACTGTTGTAATGTGATCTTTTAACCGCTGCAGCAATACTTCTTTAGACACCTGCTGTCCGCTGGCATCCTTAAAGATCCACTCCGGCGCCTGCCGGTGCCAGACTAATGTATGCCCCCGCAACTTCATGCCGTTTCTACGGGCAAATGCCGCTATGGAGTCGGCGTCTTTCCAGTTATACCATTGCTCACGGGGATGGATAACGCTCATCTTCATGGCATTTTCGGGCGTGAGACTATTAAACTGGCTGATAAGTAATCCCGCTTCATCTGTTCGCAGGGCACGGGCGGAAACAGCCACGCCTATAGGAAAATAATTTTTGTAGTAATCCTTCAACCCGCCCGTTCCGGGAGCAGCAGCGGGTTGTGGACGGTAGGCGAAGCAACAAAAGCTCACCGAAATAACGATCAAAGTAATAGCAGCAAAGCTGGTATATTTCATACGAAAATTGTTCATGAAGTGGTTATTCCAATTTTATTTAAATGCACTCAAAGGCTGGATAGTGCCGTCACTATTATACTTTATCTCAGTTACCTTCACGTTTCTCAAATGGGTTTTACCGGACAGCTGCGTATCGTGGTAAAACAAATACCATTTATCGCCAATCTGAATAATGGAGTGATGATTGGTCCAGCCATCAACAGGTTTCAGTATCACCCCCTGGTATTTAAACGGTCCGTACGGATTATCCCCGATCGCATACACGATATTATGCGTATCCCCTGTTGAGTAAGAGAGATAATACTTCCCATTATACTTATGCATCCAGGCGGCTTCAAAAAAACGTTTATCATTGTCCTTTTCCAGGAACAGGTTACCATTGCTGTCTGTTATTTTTATTTCTGCGGGCTCCCCTTCCAGGCTTTTCATTCCCGGCGAAAGCCTGGCCACACGCGGAAGAATCGCTGTCTCATCTTTATTACGCAGCTTTGCGGAAGAATCGTACCGGTTGTTGTTCCAGTTCTGCAACTGCCCTCCCCAGATACCTCCAAAGTATAAATAAAACGAGCCATCATCATCCCGGAATACAGTCGGATCAATGCTATAGGTTCCTTTAAGCGGCTCCTTTTCTGCCGTAAATGGACCTTCCGGCTTCGGGGAAGTAGCCACCCCTATTTTAAATAAACCCTGCTTATCCTTTGCGGGGAAATACAGGTAGTAAGTTCCCTGAGAAAACGCTGCATCCGGCGCCCATAGTTGCTGCGAAGCCCACGATACCTCTTCTACCTTCAAGGCAACACCATGGTCTGTTACCTTTCCTCCAATGGAATCCATGGAAAGGATACGATAGTCGGCCATCCTGAAATGATCACCATTATCATTCTCTGTAGTGCTTGTTGCAGTATCATGAGATGGATAGATAAATATTTTACCATCAAAATAATGGGCCGATGGATCGGCAGTATAGATATGAGACACCAGTGGCTGGGAAGCATATTTTCCGGTTGTTCCTTCAGTGATCGCACGTCCGGCACGTGGCGGACTACAGGCAACCATGTAAAAAATAACTATCACGGACAACAGGTACTTAAACGATGTTTTTCCCGGTGTACAATACATTTTCTTTGATTTAAGTGAATAAAATAAATTCAACATAAGCAGTTATAACCCGGGAACAACGCTGGCGGCGTTGCCCTTCTTTCCGGGCGTGGCGTTGGTGAAAGAAAACCAGTTAAGACTCACCGGCGATCCCGCATCTCCCGTAAACTTAAAAGTCAGCCGGTGTTTCCCCGTCAGTTTTTTAACTGGTATAGAGATGGTGCTATATTCCTTAGCCGTAGTGGAAGGCAGCGTGATGGACGCATAAGGGTTCAGGGAATCTTTGTCAACATACACGGTAACATGCCCCTGTCCGGGAGAAACCCGCAGCAGGAGCTGCTGGTAGCCCTTCTCAAAATCCACCTGGTTAAACCTGATCCAGGAACCATCGGTTAAATTGGAGATATCCTGATCACCGGGATGGCTCAAATCCTTGCTGGCGGTGGCATGCCCCAGGTGTATTTCATCATACATTTCCGCCTGAACAAACGAAGCCGCTTTAAAAAGATTGGGCGGCCCCTGGCGGGTATCCATCCGGAACCAGTTAAAATCCACATACCCGCCAGGCCGCCCGGTGGCATAGTTAAACAATGTAAACCTGTTGCCCGTAAACATCTTCAGGTCAAACTTCATGTTCAACGTATCGCCAATGGGAACAAACACCTTGTTATCAAAACTATAAGAAAAATGAGCCTGGTCTTTAACCGTATTGACCGACGCTTTGAAAAAGATAACATTCCTTTTCCCTAAAGCAATACTATCGATGGTTTTCCCCGCATTTTCCATTACAATAAACTTTGCACCTGCTGCTGCCTTTACACCAATGAGTGCATGAGGGATTTGTAATACCGCAAGACCTGCCACATCTCCCACCTGCATGTGGCTCACATCCAACTCCGTGGTGGCATCGGAGAAGGGACCAAAGATCCGTTGGGCCAGGGAATTCCGCGCCTGCGGAAGGTTGGTTGCAATACCGCTGGTAATCAGCCGCAGATAACCTTTTCGCGCGGTGAGCGACCAGGCGCTGTCGTTTGGATTATGGTTCCAGGCCCACTGAATGGCTGGCTTATCTGTATTAAATTCATCGCTGGTAGGCAGCATCCGTACGGGTGAAAGAGTACCTGTATTGGGCTTGGCATAGGTAACCACTGCCCGGCCATCTTTTCCTACCATGGGCCAGCCATCTACCCACTGAACCGGCTGCAGCGTGGGCACTCTTCCTACGCCTCCCCTGTCCTGGAAAATCACACTCCACCATTCCCCTTTCTGCGTTTCAATCAATGCCCCCTGGTGAACACCCCTGCCATGAAGGTTCATATCGTCCTTTAACACAATCTTCTCTTCATAGGGACCAAAAATATTTTTTGACCGGAGACAACATTGATAACCATCCCCACCACCATAAGTAGCATAGATATAGTAGTACCCGTTTATCTTGTAAACATGCGATCCCTCCAGCCCGGGTCTCTGCACCTTGTCAAACACCACACTGTCCCTGCTAATTGGGGCCAGGCTGGAATCTACTTCTGTGACTGATATTTTGTTATAACCATGCGCGATATAGGTGCGCCCGTCGTCATCGAAAAAAAGGCCTGCATCGTAATAAGGTCTTGCCAGCTTTCGTATCTCCCAGGGACCTTCGGCTTTAGGGGCTGTGCATAAAAAGCCGCCTTCATTCAGCGTAAGAAAGAGGATGTGAAATTTTCCATTGTGATAACGGATACTGCTGGCCCACTGGCCCTTCCCATACCGGTTACCGCCGTTTAGATCGTAGAAGGGATGTTGTTTAAACCGCTCCACCGCATTGGAAGCATACTCCCAGTTCACCAGGTCTTTCGACTTCAGCACAGGAACACCCGGGAAAAAATACATGGTAGTAGTTACCATGTAATAGGTATCTCCCACACGGATCACATCATTGTCCGGAAAATCAGCCCAGATAATCGGATTTGTAAAGGTACCGTCTCCATTATCAGACTGCTGCGCCTGAAGAGCGGTACCTGTAAACAAGAGGGCCATAACGAGGAATCTTTTCAAACCTTTCGCGGTTAGATCTATAAGCATCTTCAAAAAATTATACTATCACCCGCTGCCGTTTTGTCCACACTAGACATTTAGTCATTTACGTTTAAGCGCGGCAAATGGTGACCAGCGATAAAACAAAAATACCCGGACTATGTTTCTGTTGATAGCTCATTTGTTGAAATTGATAGCACAATTGTCTTAAAGACAATCATTTTAAGCGCAAGAAACTACCAGGGGACCGGCGCGGCGCAGATAAACACCGGTAACACTTTTAAGATTGCTTTACAATACTTAAATTGGGTGATGAAATAGTCCCGGCAAAGTTCCATGTACGAAAGTTCAACCAACATCTTGTTTTTTAACGACTGCCTGATATGTTTAAATATAAATTCCCGTTCCTCTGTTGCTTACTGTTCCTGGTTCAGATAGGTTGGGCGCAAACAAAGAAAATAAACTTCACCTCACTGGCCGCAAAAGACGGATTGGTGTCCAATGCGGTGAACTACATCATCAAAGACCACTACGGCCTGATGTGGTTTGCCACGGATGATGGCCTGAATAAATTTGACGGTACTAATTTTACCGCGTACCGGCACAATCCCGGCGATTCTTCCAGCCTCAGGGCAAACGAGGTATTGGTACTTCATGAAGACAAAAACGGCAACCTCTGGGTAGGCACCAGTGGCGGCGGGCTCAGCCTGTATGACCGCAAAAAGGATGCTTTTATTCACTTCCCGGTAAACGCCAATACGCCTGAACTGCCCTCCAACGCTGTTATCATGGACATTTGCAGCGATACTTCAGGAAAGGTTTGGATAGCGCAGTATGAGAACCTCTTTCAGCTTGATCCTGTTACCCGCCATATTTCCAGGATCAAACTCGAAACGGGAAAAGACAGCCAGGAAGCAACGAAAACGCTGGGCTGTGTTTTGGTCGACAAAAAACAACAAATCTGGATAGGCACTACCATTGGTCTTTACTGCTATTCCCCGTCAACAGGCGCCTTAAAGCTGGTATTCAACACAGCAGCGAAATCCAGCGCGCCGGATAATGATATACAGGCCATTGCAGCCGACAAAAACGGCCAGATCTGGGTGGGTACCTTAGCCGGCCTATGCATGTTGCAACCAGACTGCTCCGGATTTACCCCCTACCGGGCATCCACCGGGAATGCGCCCATCAGCAATGTGCAGGTGAACAATATTGAGCCCGACGACGATGACCAGTTGTGGATCAGTACACAGGAAGGACTCATGGTGCTCAATACCAGGACACAAGCCGTTGATCAATATCTTCCGGACAATGGAAATATCTATAGCCTTACCAGCCAGTCGATCAGATGCACCTATATCGACCGGCAGGGAATTTACTGGATAGGCACCTTTCGCGGCGGCGTGAATAAATACGATAAAAACCTGAACCTCTTCAATTTCAAGCCCGGCACTATCTTTCATACATCCGACCGCAAGTCGTCGATAGTAAGTGCTTTTGCAGAAAAGAGTGCGGAAAATATCCTGATCGGCACCGACGGCGGAGGTTTGTTCGAGTTCAATCGTAATACCGGGAAAGCCCAGCCAGTCAACATCCCGCTTCCGGCAAACAATAATGTGTCCATCATGGCGCTTCACTACACGCAGGACAAAAAGCTGTTTATTGGCACTTACGCCCATGGTCTGCTGATTTCCAGCGGCGCCGGCAATTATAAACGCCTGGTAAAAGGAACCGGCCCGGACAACCTGAACGCCAATGATGTTTTTTGTATAAAGGAAGATAGTAAGGGCGACGTTTGGGTGGGTACCAACGGTGAGGGTGTGAATATATTAAGAAATGAAAAAGTTGTTGCCAGATTTAGTCCGCATCCCAGGCCAGGCATGCCTGAAGAAAAAAAGCTCCCGTTTAATGGATACATCAGGACCATTGAAGAAGATGCAGAAGGCAACATCTGGATTGGTTCACACGGCGGGGGAATCGGCGTCTATCATCCCGCCAACAACAAATGGGATATCTATACCCAGGGCAACAGCCAGCTGGCAGGCGATAAAGTGCAGGTGATATTGCGCGACAGCCGCGGAAATATATGGGTAGGCACCTATGGCGGGGGGCTGAGCCTGTTCGATAAAGCCACCGGGCGATTCATCAATTACGACGAAAAAGACGGGCTGCAGAATACCACCATCTACCAGATCCTGGAAGATAAAGACGGCATCCTTTGGTTAAGTACCAACACGGGCATCAGCAGCTTTAATGCTGCCACAAAAAAAATCAGGAACTACAGCCATTACAACGGTGCGCAAAATAATAACTTCGTACATACGTCTGGGTTACGGCTGTCTGACGGGGATATCATGTTCGGCGGATTGGAAGGCTTTAATTACTTCACCCCTTCCGGGTTAACGGTGAACAGGAATGTGCCGGTTGTTCTGCTGACAGACTTAAAAGTGTCCAACAAATCAGTGATCCCGGGGGAAGACAGTCCCATCAAAGATCACATTTCGGTTACCAGCGAAATCAGGCTTGAATACAAACAAAACTTTGCCCTCAGCTTCGTAGCGCTGAATTATACCATCCCCAGGAAAAATTATTACGCCTATAAACTGGAAGGATTTGATAAAGACTGGAACTATACAGGCACCATCAATACCGCCTCCTATACCAACCTGGACCCGGGAGAATATACCTTTCACGTGAAAGCAAGCAATAACGATGGGGTATGGAATACGAAGGACACCACGATAAAGATCTATGTAAGGCCGCCTTTCTGGCGAACCATTTATGCCTACCTGTTTTATATCTCCGCCATCTGCGCCCTGCTGTTGTACAGCCGGTACCGCGGAATAGCCAGGATAAGAAAGAAGTTCCTGGCCGAGCAGGAAAAACAGGAAACAAAACGTGTCCGTGAGTTGGACCGGATGAAAATTAAATTCCTTACCAACCTCAGTCATGACTTCAGGACACCCATTTCCTTAATCCTTGGGCCGGTGGAGCAATTAATTGCCAGTGAACAAACAGGGAACAGGCTGGAAAAACTGAATATGATCAAGCGCAATTCCAGGCGGTTGCTCAATCTGGTTAATCAACTGCTGGATTTCCGGAAAATGGAGGAACATGAGCTAAAACTGCAGCTGGCAAAAGGAGAATTGGTATCCTTTATAAAAGAGGTAACGGACTCTTTCAGTGACTTTGCCGAACGGAAAAACATCCGTTTCACCTTTAGCAGCAGAACCTCCTCCCTGTACGTTTTCTTCGACCATGATAAAATGGAACGTATTCTTTTTAACCTGCTTTCAAACGCATTTAAATTCACCCAGGAAGAAGATGCGGTGATGGTGGAACTGCAGTTGCCGGAAAAGCCCGCTACTCCCGGCTTACAATGGGTGCTCATTACAGTGAAAGATACGGGTATTGGTATTCCGAAAGATAAGAGAGAAAAAGTATTCGACCACTTCTTCCAAACCAATACCAGTTCCGCTATACTTAACCAGGGCACAGGTATCGGGTTATCCATTACAAAGGAATTTGTAAAAATGCACGGGGGAGATATTGAAGTGGAAAGTGAATCCGGACAAGGCGCTACCTTCTCCATACAACTTCCGTTAAAAATAGCCGAGCAGGAAACCCCTCCCCTGGCTACAGCTTTAGCATCCCAGCAGGAAGATACTGCGTTACCGGAGGCATCCCGCGTATTGCCCGCCGCACAAAGCTTCTCAGAGATGTCAACGATATTACTGGTGGAAGATAATGAAGACTTCAGGTTCTATCTTAAAGATAACCTCCGCAACAGCTACAAGGTAATAGAAGCAGCCAATGGTAAAGACGGCTGGCAAAAGGCACTGGCGCTGCATCCGCATCTGATTGTCAGTGATATCACCATGCCGCAAATGGATGGTATCAGCCTGCTGCAAAAACTGAAATCAGACAAAAGAACCAGCCATATACCGGTGATATTACTGACCGCACTTACCAATGAAGAACAACAGATCTCAGGACTGGAAACCGGCGCCAATGATTACCTGATTAAGCCGTTTAATTTTGAGATACTTCATGCGAAGATCCGGAACCTGCTGCATCTCAATCATACCCTGAAAAACACCTATACCAAACAAATAAAAGTGCATGCCCCCGAAGTGCAGAAAGAATCAACAGATGAAAAACTGCTGAACAGGATCGTTTGTCATCTCGAAGAAAAGCTGACCGATTCCCAGCTTTCTGTTGAAAGCCTCAGTAAAGAGGTTGGCATGAGCCGTAGCTCCCTGTATAATAAATTACTGGAGCTCACCGGGCAAACACCTGTTGAATACATCCGTTCCTACCGGCTGGAAAAAGCGATGACCCTCATGCAAAAAAGCGACATGACCATTGCGGAAATCGCTTACCAGGTGGGATTTTCCACGCCTAACTATTTCGCTAAATCATTCAAGAATAAATACAATATGCTGCCCTCTGAATTTATAGCGCAGGTTAAAAAAGAGAACAGCAGCGAATAACCCTTCCTCAAAAAAAATCCCCGGCTTCTATTGCCGGGGATACTTATCAAAAACAAAAATAGGGCTTCCTGTTATTTCGCATTAGCTTCAAGCGCCTTTGCCACTGCAGCATACGAGAGCTTCCGCACAAATCCTTCGGTCCAAAGTCCGATGGGTTCACCCGGACGCCAGAAGGAACCCGCCCTGCTGTCCAAAGGACTCCAGATCGTAATACCGTAACGTTGCTTCGCAGGAATGAGTTCAAAATATTTATCAATGACATACTTATACATCTCTGCCTGTGCTTTGTAATGTTCGGCAGTAGCTTCGGTTGTTTTTACCCCCACACCAAGATCCAGTTCAGAAACTTTTATCAACTTGCCCGTAGCGGCCAGCAGCTTAAACATTTCGGCAATGTTTTCCTTACTGGTAGTAGTGGTGATATGCATCTGCGTACCAATACCATCTACTTTTCCGCCTTTGCTTTCAATGTAATTGACATACGCAATCAGGCCACGGCATTTATCCAGGCTATACTCAAGATTGTAGTCATTGATAAAATGAATGTCGCTCGGATTGCCGTATTGGCGGGCCATTTTAAATGCAGTTACTGCATAGTCTTTACCCAGGTAGTCCTGCCAGAAAAACTCATCAGCCGCTATGACCGGCCTGCCAATACCCGTTTTTAGTTCATATGGATTACCGTCATCCATGGGTTCATTCACAACATCCCAGGCCTTCACTGCTGTTTTTCCGGCCCCGACCATGCCATCCATCCATTTATCGAGTGCAGCGGTCAGGATAGCCTTTTTCTCTGTGGCTGTTTTTTCCACGACGGTAGTTGATCCACCGGTTGCTTTGGAATTTTTCAGTACTACATCATCAATGTAAATGGTACCGGCAAATTCACCATAGCTAAAGATCAATCGTGTCCGGTCGGCCGCGGTAGCCGTGGTGGCGACAGTTACCTGCTTCCATGCGGTAGTAACCGCCACCTGTCCGTACCCATTGGATGAATAGTTGGCGCTTTGCAGTTCCGGGCGGATTACGCCATCGGCGGTTCCTTTTACCCAAAAGCTCAATTCGTAAGTTTCTCCGTTAGCAAGCGGCGCTGCAAAATCATAGCTGGTTTGCACGTCCCAGTAATTGGCGCCTTTTGTGGGATTGGTCACATAAAAAGCCTTGCCTTTGTTACCAACACCCATGCCGTCAGCAGTTACGCCGCGGGTGGAGCTGCCGCCCCAGCCTCCCCAGCCACCTCCGGATTCAAAATCGCCGTTGGCCACCAGGTTGTTTACTACGGGTGCGCCTTGCGTATCGTAGATGTACAAATTGTTGACGTCAATATAATAAGTTACACCGGCTTTATAGCCCAGGTCAAAATGCAGTTTAATATTATCGGCGGAAAAATCATCAATGGTAAAGCGGATCTCTTTCCACGAAATCCCGGTTGTAAAAGTCGGGGAAGGCGTACCTGATTTGGTCCAGTCGATCGATGGCGTATTGTTATTTAACCCTTCAAAAGAAACCCTTCCTTCACCCGCTGCATCCGACTTTATATACATCACTACTTCATACTTATGCGATTTGTTCACGCCAACCTGCGGGGTAACGAGCTGCAGATCGGCAGCTGACGACGAGCCGCCTTTTGACACCAGCTTAATGGCTTTGTTCCCGGTTCCCATGCCTTCACCTTCCGCTATTGAAATGCCCGCCCCCGGATTGGCCAGGGACCAGCCGGTGAAGGTTTTATCCTTCAGGGCTGCAAGATTTAAGTCATTCTGATAAGCGGGGGATGTTACCAGCAAAGGACTAAGCAATCCATTCAGGTAGCTGGCATTCTGGTTGGCATGCCACATGAGGGTATGACCATATACCTGCATTCCCGCTTCGCCGGCAGATTGAAGCAATGATTTTACTTTTACCAGGTTTAAACTGCCATCGGCCTGTACTACGGCGCCATGTTTCATATCGTAGCCTATAACCACCTCGTCGAAATTCCTGTTGGCTAACCGGTACATCACGCCTTTGTCAAGATATTCCTGTAAACCCAGCGCCACACCCAATTTAAACCCGGGTTGCGCCACACGGTTAATATAGCTTTTCAGGGCGGGGTAAGCGTCTATGTCTTCCTGAAGCGCAATACTTTCAGGCTTGTCCACGTTAAAATCAAGCGCTTTATATTTACTGCAGGAAGTAATGGCCATGAATGCCATAAAGCCAACTGCTATTTTATGATGTTGATGCATATAAATTACTTTAATTGTAGGCAGAAAATTATTTGCTCACCGGTGTAAAAGTTTCCATGGTTACGGACCGGTCCCTTAATACCAACGTATCTGATGTAGATACCTGCATACCCGATAAGGTCACCTGGTAATTGAGATACAGTGCATCACGGTCTTTGCTGCCCCAGCTGTTCTTTTCTCCTCTTTTTACAAACTGCCCGCTCCCGGTGGCTGTGAAACCGCTGGTGGCAGACGAAATGGTGCATTTACCGTTGTCGTCGAAAGTGAGCAGCAGTGTGCAATAAATATTATTGCCGTCTTTGTCTTTATACACTACCGGAAACTCAAGTTCCTTTCTGGACTTCGTGTTCAATTTATTCACCTCATCCGATTCAACATATTCTTTGTGCCTTACAATTGTTTGGTTTACACTTCCGGACACCACATCTTTTCCCCTGCGCAGGTAGTTGCCATGCCAGGTGTTCACATATTTGATGGCGTAGAGGATGAAGTCTTTCCCGCTGAGGATAGAGTCAGCGCCCGATTTATTATTGATGCGCAGCGGGATCACATAGGTATTCCGGATCGACTTTGGATCATTGAAGAAAGCGTCTGTGAGCTGTACTTCCACTCCACCTGTGAGGCCGCCTTCCGGGATAACAATCTCATTTGCCGCCAGCGAATAGTAGTTAGCGGGCATCGCTAAGATCTCATCTTTGCCGGCGCCAAACAGCAAGCCGTTTCCCAGCAGGGAGTTATCTACCGCGATCCCGATATGCAGATCCTTTTTGCTGTAGTAAACACCTCCGGTTGTTGCCATGATTTTACATTTGCCCTGGTTGTCCAGTTCGGTGCTGAATATATCTTCCCCGAAAGTGATGGTTCGCACGGGGTACTGATAGGCGAAATACACCGTCTGGTATTTATAATCCGGGAATTCTACCTCTTTATTGCATGCTGCTGACACAACGAGTAGCATGATGGGTATTAAGAACTTTTTCATCTTTGTTAATTTCAAAAATCAAAGAAAATTATTTATGTACCAGGAGCTGTTAGCGCCAGCCTTTGTTCTGTTCTAACGACCCAAACTTTAATGTTTCGCCGTAGGGAATAGGACCATAGATCATGAACGGCTGGAACTGACGGTTTTCCACGTTAATAACAGCGTAACCGTTGTTGCGTATGCTAACGCCTTTAGCCGTTTCGGCGATGTTTGCCTTCCAGCGGCGAAGATCCCAGAAGCGGAAGCCTTCAAAGCACAGTTCAATTCTACGCTCATTCCTGATAAGCGTGCGCATTTGCTCCTTGCTGCCTTTTGATTCTTCGAGATATGCATCGCCGTTGGTAGTGCCTACCCCTGCTCTTTTGCGGATAGCTTTGATAACATCATAAGCGGAGAATCCGAAGGCGCCACTGCCTGTTGGTCCCCAGGCTTCATTGGCAGCTTCTGCGTAGTTGAGAAAAATTTCTGTATACCGGATATGAGGTTTGTAATGCCGTTGATTATTCGCCGAATTAGGATTGAGGTTCACATCCTGGCGCAGCAATTTGCGGAGGTAGTAGCCGGTCCTGGTAGAAGTTTCTACTTTATTCAGCGCGTCGTTGGTAGCGCCGTCTGCCGCGGTGGAGATCACGGAATTATTTGGACCTGCTGTGCCGCCATTGACTAAAATAAACATCCGCAGCCTGGGATCGCGGCCCACGTAGGGATTGGCAGCATCATAACCGCTGGCGGCATCCGTAATGGGAAGCCCGTTCGCCATGGGGAAAGCATCCACGAGGTTTTGTGTTGGATTGATGCGGCCATTGCCAAATAAACTTGGTGGGAAATTGGCTTGTTCCAGATCACGATTGTCGCCATAATTATTTCTCCAGAGTATTTCAGAAGGATTTGCGCCATCGGCTAACCCCGCAATTTCAGAAGCGTTGGAATACCAGTTGAGGCCATTTGCAGACAAGGCAGTTATCCCGCCTTTCAGCGCAATTACTTCACCGGCGTAATTCGCAGCGTCTGCCCAGGTGGTAGTGGTGCCGCTGCTGAAAGCTGGGCTCGCTGCCAGTAACGCTGCTTTCGACCGGATCGCCTTTACGATACGGCCGGTAAGAAATCCACGGAAGGCAGCGCCAAAGGCACGGTCGTATTGTTCCTTGGTCACCGTGCCATACTTTGCCGGGATAAGGGACGCATTGGGAATGTTTTCGTAGTCGGTTGGCAACAACTGATCCGCCTGTGCCAGATCACTGTAGATCTGCTTCATGCACGCATCAAAATTGCTCCTGGGTTTATTGAAATCAGCATTTGATCCCTGCACTTCCAGGTTGATGGGCACACCGAGTACAGCGCCACTTTCAGACATGCCGGCATGTGCCTGCAACAGGTGGTAATAGAAAAGGGCGCGCAGGCCATAAGCCTCTCCCTTTACCCGCATACCAAACAGTTTGCTGACAGCAGGATCAGCGGCCCACTTCACGGTATCAACATCCCGCAGTGTGATGTTAAGATACTGAATAGCGGCATATGCATTTTCCCATTGGTTAAGCGGATTATTATTGGCGGTCCATTGGCCGTTGGCCATTTTCAGGAAGCCATTGTTCTGATCATTTGTTACCGCATCATCTGTGGCTACATCATTAAACGACCATGAATTGGTTGGTATGCGGTTGTAACCATTGAGCAGCACGCCAAACGGGAGTCCGGCATCATTAGGATTATAATTTGCCGGGTTCAGGTCCCGGTTATTTTCAATTTCCGGTGTCAGCAGATCCTTGCAGCTGGTTAGCAGCAGAACGGATGCCAGCAGCATGATAATATTTCTTTTCATAAAGTGGAAACTTGATTGGGTGAAAGGCATCATTAGAACATAGCTTTTACTCCCAGGTTATATAAGCGGGTTTGAGGTGCACTGCCAATACTCATTTCCATCAATTTACGCTCGGCAGCAAACGTCAGCAAATTGAAGCCACTCACATACACCCCCATCTCCTTCACGATCTTTTTATTGCCAATCAGATCGCTCATATCATAAGAGATCTGCACCTTGGCCAGGTCGATGCGGTTAGCCTTGTACAACCAGAAATCCGAATTGCGAAAATTGTTATCGCTGTTGAAGGTGGTCAGCCGCGGATATTTCGCTGACGGTGCTGTTTCGGGCGTCCAGCGGTCTCTTACCACTTCAGAATATTTATCCTCTCCATCTACCCAGAACCAGGAATTGTTCTTCATTCCATAGGAACCGAAGCGGCCCTGCGCCAGCGCAAAGAAGGAGAAATGCTTCCATTGCACACTTACGTTCACACCTAGTGTAAGCGGTGAGCCAAACCAGCCCCCACGGCCCAGGTATACTTCATCTCGGGTATCAATAACCCCATCTCCATTCTGATCTTTATACTTGATATCGCCCGGTTTTACCTGGCCGAAAGTTTGGGAGGGAGAATTTTTGATGTCATCCGCATCCTGGAAGAAGCCCATGTTTTGCAGTCCCCATATGGCGTCCAGTGGCCTTCCCTGCCGGTATTGGTAATTGTCTTCATAAATCTCCGCCCGTTTTGTGGCAATCGTTTTATAGTAAGTACCTACCAGCCCGATGGAATAGTTAATATCAGACAGCTTCTTATTCAGACTGAGGCTGAAATCAACTCCCATCCGTTTATCGTCATTATAATTTACATAGGGAATGAAAGAAGATGATGGCCAGCCGGTGGTGTAGTAAGAAGGGAACAACACGTTGGGCTGGATAATGTTGCCGGTAATTTTATTGACAAAGAAGTTACCATCCAGTTTTAAAGATTCATGGAAGAAAGAACCTTCCAGGCCAATGCTGATCTCCTCTCTTTTTGGGAAACGCATATCCGGGTTAGCCCCTCGCCTTGATTCCGTGGCCTGCACGCCGGTACCATCTTTCCAGCCGAACCAGCTTCCCTGCGTGGTATAAACACCCTGGTATAGATAATAAGAAGCAATATCCAGGTCGGTATGCAGCACACCTGCGGAAGCAGTTAAACGAAGATCATCCACTCCCCTTACACCACGCATAAAGGGCTCGTTGCTGAGCCGCCAGCCCAGCGACACGGTAGGCGAAAAAGCGGTGCGGTTTCCTTCGGGCAGCTTCGCGCTGTGAATAACGGCGCCGCTGAAATCGATGTAGTAAGTATGGTCTAAGTTGTAGCCCAGTTGCAAACCGAGATTGGCATTGCTGGTACGGTGGTACACGGCTGATTCAGATTGCTGGAAGCCATTCACCAGTAACACGGCAGAAAGATTATGCCTGTTGTCAATGGAGTTCACATAATTGAACTGACCGGAAGCAGAGATCGTTTGCCGGTACCAGCTGTTGCTTACATTCTGCACACCTGAAGTGGCATCCTGTCCGTATTGCGTGAGGCTACTGATCAGGTCCACGCCGGAATACGTATTCCAGGTGGGCGCATATACCGCATAGGTATTGTTGAAAGCGAGGTTATAAGAGGTGTTGTAGTCAACAGCAAACGCAGAGCGGAAGGAAAGGCCTTTCAGTAAATTTCTCAGATCGGCATTCACGCCGGTATTGAACTGGAATTGCCGGCTGATATAGCGGTTGTTTCCACCGGCATAAATGGCGGCAAACGGGTTGGTTTGATCCAGCTGCGTTCCGCCCAGCAAATATTTCCCATCAATAATGTGATTGCTGTTCTTCACAAATACGTTGGATGCTTCATCATTTGACTCGATCATATCCAAAGGAATGAGTGGGGAAAAACGATGCGGGCGCAAGGTAGCAGCGCTTTGCCAGTAGTCGGTGTTTACGCCCCTGCCGGTATAGAAAATCGCGGTGGCATCTACATTACAGGAAATATACTGGTTAAGATTCACATCCACATTACCGCGCAGGTTGAGGCGGTCGGACTTGCCGTTGCTAACAGCCTCACCAAAGTTGAGCAACGAACCGGCCGTCTGGTATCCAATATTGGTATAATACCGCGCCTTGTCATTTCCCCCGGATATCTCTGTTGTTATATCATAGCGGCCAAAGGATTGTTTAAGATACTCGTCGGAGTAATAATCTACATTGGGATACCGGTATGGATTTTTACCTGACGCGAACTGGTAGATCGTTTCAGGGCTATACAGCTCGGCCAGTCCGTCGTTGCGGCGGGCTTCATTGTAAAGCGTCATATACTCCGCCGATCCCAGGTAATGGGGATACGCTTTGGGAACGTTTACGCCGGCATTGGCCCTGATATCGATCCGCTGGTTGCCTGCTTTACCTCTTTTGGTGGTAATGTATACAACTCCTTTGGCGGCCCTGCTGCCATAAAGCGCTACGGCATTCACTCCTTTGAGAAAAGAGATCTGTTCAATTTCTGTGGGCACTACATTTCCTGCTTCACGGGGCACCCCGTCGATGACGAGCAGATAGCTACCCATGCCCCACATACTGTTTCCATTATAACCATTTACCCAGCCGTCCATGTTCTCCAGGCTGGTAGTCATATAGTTTAGTTTCATTTGTGATGCCACGTCCACCACTGAAACGCCTCCTGACAGGTCTTTTTTATCCACCTTCCGGAAGGCCACCTGTACCGGGTTACCGGGAGGAATAACAGTGGTAGTTTTTGCCGTGGTGTCCTGCGCCTGCGAAACCGGCGTCAGGTTCATCAGCGCTGCAAAGGCTATTAATGCTTTTATCTGATTCATGAATTTTTGAAATTAACAGTAAACGATACATGTAAGGGTTGCACGTTTTACCAACCCGGATTCTGTGGAAATTCCAGGTACATATTGGCATCTGAATTTTTTAACGGCAGCCAGTAGTGTTTCTCTGTATACCTGCGTTCCAGGATAACGGATTCGCGTAAATTGAGTACCCGGTTATTCATTGGATCTACAGTACTGAATGAGGACGACCGGTCAAATTCCACCGATTTTTTCAGTGTGTACGGGCTTTGTATCAGCAACATCCACCTTCTTAAATCATTGAAACGATGGCCTTCAAAAGACAGCTCTACGGCCCGTTCACGGCGAACTTCGCTCATAAAGCCATCCAGGGAGGCGGTGAAGGCAGCAGCAACGTGTCCTGCGCCTGCACGGTCGCGGATTACATTCACAGCATCTAATGCCGTTTTAGCATAGTTGCCGGCCTTGCCTGTGGCGGCGCCATAACCCTGTGCGGCAGCTTCGGCATACATCAGGTACACGTCCGCCAGGCGCATATACGGCAGGTGGATATTCAGCGCTTTGTCGTAGGTCCAGCCATTATCAAATCTGTTGGCTGTGATAGGAATAAACTTATAGAGCAGGTAACCGGAGCGGCTGCCGCTGCTGATGTCACGGTAAGTGCCGCCTGTATAAAGATTGGCGTAACGGTTTCTTTCATCGGTAGTGGCGCCCTGTACACATTTAACCCCATCGAAAACGATATCATTGTAGAAACGCGGATCCCTGCCTCTCCACGGATAAGCGGGGTCGTATCCTGACTCCGGATCGGCCTTTGTAATGTCCTTGATGGGCAGGCCGTTAGCCATACCGTAATAGTCCACATAATTAGCCGTAGGCACAAAAGTGATGGCTTCTTCTGTGAGCAAAGCCGGACCGTATTGCTTGGCGGTGCCATAAGTGGAGCCATGCGCGCCATAGTAAGGCCCACGGAAAATAGCTTCGGTACCGCCTGGCATTAACCAGTTCTGACCGGCGCTATAGAAATTGGTATAGTACTTCGAAAATTCTACCAGCTTGTAAGGCGCCTCTCCGGACTCGCACAATTGCAGTAATTCACCAAATGCTTCTGCCGCCTTTTTGCAATACTCCGCGTTGTAGGTTTTGCTGCCGGCAGATACATAGTTCATCAGCGGACTACCTGCCCATAAATAGTTTTTCCCCAGGTAACCCAGCGCCATAATTTTATTAATGCGCAACTGGTTTTTTCCGAGCGTTCTTTTACCTGCTGTGGTATTGTCCCAGTTTACGGGCAGCAGGTTTGCCGCTTCTCTGAAATCGGCCGCCGCTTTATCCGCACATTCACTGTATTTGAGACGTGGTAAGGTGAGCTTCTGATCACCCGGAAGTACTTTATCGATGTATGGTAACCCGCCAAAATACTGGATGAACATAAAATGAAACCATCCCCTGAAAAACAACAACTGTCCTTTAATCAGGTCTTTCTCTTCCTGCGTGGCGTCTGTTAATTTATCAATATTTTCCAGTCCCATATTGGCTTTCCGGATACCGTACCATCCCAGTTTCCACATCGACTTTGCAAAACGGTCGTCATTGGTACTGGTATTATTCCGGTCCATCCAGCCAGCCTGCCAGCCGTCAAACTGCGACTGCCAGCCCCAGAAATCACCATTATCTATTTTTATGATGAAATGGAAATCACGTGCGGTAGATTGAATTTCATCTTCTCCCCAGTTCCAGGAATTGGTCCAGTAGGCATTGGTAAAATCCGGTATGCAGTGATAAAGTTCTTCGGTAAAGCCCTGGAAACCGATAAAGGTCTTAAAGGCATTTTCTTCCGACACGATAGATTGTGGTTCCTTATCCAGGAACTTCTTGCAGGATGCCAGGCCAAGTATCGTTACGATCCCTGTGGCAGCCAACAACATCTTTGTATACTTATTCATAAAGGTCATGTTTAGAAAGTAAAATTGGCGCCGAGATTGTAACGCTTCACTGTAGGATAAGCTCCCTGGGATGCCCAGCCGGTACCTGCAAAATTTGATTCACGATCGTCCGGCATCTTGCTCCAGGCAGCCAGGTTATTGCCGTTGAGATATATTCTCAGCGATTCAAGACCTATCCGTTTTATAAATCCTTTATCGAGTGTGTAGGCAATTTCAGCGTTCTTTAAGCGCAGGTAGGAACCGTCGTACATATATTGGGTACCGCGGTAATAGCCTGCTGGTGTGGATAGCCAGCGTGGCATGGGCACATCTCCGTTGGTATTGTCCTTCGACCAATAACTGCCTTCGTTATAAACCGTGTGACCCTGGGAACCTAAACTGTTGAATACCACCTGGCGGGTTACGTTATTCACCCCATAGAATTGTACAAAAGCAGTGAGCCCTTTCCAGTCCACGCCAAACGTGGCGTTGTAAGTATTGGTGGGCCATCCGCTATGACCATAGGGAATGTTATCGCTCGCGTCGATTACACCATCGCCATTATAATCCACGATGTAATAGTTGCCTGGCAGCTTCTGATTGTCGTTGGTATTATGCATGGTGCTGCCATAAAGTTCATCCCATGTGTTGTAGTAACCCTGGCTCACATAAGAGTAAGCCTGCCCGATCTGCATGCCCTCCGATTTCTGGTAAGCCGGCAGCAGCTCAGGATTGTCGGCTTCAATCACCTTATTTTTGGTATGGGTCATGTTCAGGTCTGACCACACCCGCAGCTGTTTTGTGACAGGATAACTGAAATGTAACTCCACCTCATAACCCCGCGATGTTACGCGGCCAAGATTTGCTACCGGGGGAGTGGTGCCGTAATAAGACGGCACAGACGACCTGTTGGCAAGCAATATTTTGGAACGTTTATCTTCGAAGAAATCCACTTTACCTTTTACGAAACCTTTGAATAATTCAAAGTCGGCACCAACATTCATTTTCTCCGCCTGCTCCCATTGCACATTCGGATTTCCAACGGTAGATTCACGGTACCAGTTAAACGGACTTTGCTCCGCACCTTCGCCTGTAGTTCCAAGCCGCGAGCGTCCACCATATGCCCATTCGGTCATGTACAGAAAACGGCCTGCTACGTTGTCAAAACCCGTTTGTCCATAAGAGGCACGGAACTTCAGCAGGTCCAGGAATTTTATATTTTCCATGAAGTGCTCATTGGATAAAATCCAGTTTACACCGCCTGACGAGAAGAAGGCAAACCGGTAATCAGGTGCAAACTTCTCCGAGCCATTATAGGCGCCATTGTATTCGAGGGTGTATTTGTTTTTATACGTGTAAGTGGCACGGAATACCCAATCTTCGCGGTACGAGGGTATCATGCTGCCGTTGGCGGTAACATTGCGGTTCAGCAATCCCATGGCAGTTACCTGGTGATCGTCCGCAATAGTTTTTGCATAATTTAACTGCAACTGGTAAAACAGTCGCCGTTGATTATCCGAAACCGCACCTGCTGCCGGTGTCCACTTGATGCCTTCCTGGAAATCGAAATTGGTGACCCCATCAAAGGCGCTCTTATAAAATACATTTCCTGTTGCAGGATCAATCCACTTGCGTTGTACATCGTGGTAAAGGTCATTCACTCCCCTGTCGCTTTCAAGGAAGGTATTATCCATTGAAATGGTGGCGTTGAGTTTCAGTCCGTCCACGAGCATATCCAGGTTCTGTTCTACGGTAAAGTCGGTGGTGATGCGTGTAGTGGTCTGGTATTGAATACCGCCCACTGCCAGGCTTCTGGCCGAATTCTCCGCCCGTCCCTCATTTGGCGCATAGTAGCCCCAGGAACCATCCGCATATACCGGCAGGAATACATCCGGCGCGGTAGTGTAAGCGTCGATCCAGGAACCATACTGATTACCCGAAAATCCCCAGGGACTTTTCCGCACACCATATGATCCGGAGAGATTTACCTTGAAGAGTGTAGAGGGCGTTAATTGAAAATCCAGGTTGGACCGGACATTTAATCTTGTAAAACCAAAACCGGGTTTGTATCCGCGTTTGTTATCGTATATTCTAAAGAGATCGCCTTCATGCAGAAAATCTGCGCTGGTGAAATATTTTACGAAACGGGTACCGCCGCTGATATTGAGATTAGCATTTTGCGACGTAGCATAATCCTTGAATAAGGTTTTTGCCCAGTCGACATTAGGATAACGTTCGGCTTCTTCCAGGTTGGCGGGATTCCGGTATTTATCCAGAATTGCCTGTGGGTAATAGTTATTCCAGCTTTCAGGTTTTAATGCCAGCTCATATTCTATGGCTTCGTTAACAGTACGCAAAGCGTCGTACGAATCTGCCTTTCCGGGCAGTTTGGATGGCGCTTTCACGACATTGTTCACCGTAGCCCGGATAGAAGCTTTGCCGAGCTTTCCTCTTTTTGTGGTGATGAGGATAACGCCATTGGCGCCCCGTGAACCGAATACCGCCGTTGCCGAAGCGTCTTTTAAAACCGTCACCGTTTCTACGGAGCCGATATCGACACTGGACATGGGCCGTTCCACACCATCCACTAATATTAACGGGTTGCTGTTATTCCAGGTACTAAGACCGCGGATGATCAGTTGAGGATCTTCCTCACCGGGCAGGCCGGTACTTTGGGCAGTGATAAGACCCGGTACATTGCCGGTGAGGGCAGCGCCGATATTTGACACGCCTCCGGCCCTTTCCAATGTTTTACCGGTAGTTTGGGAAACGGCGGCAACAACGCTTTCCTTTTTCTGCCGCCCATAACCTACTATCACCACATCTTCAAGACCAAAAACATTGTCTTTCAGGGTAACGGCGATGGTCGACTGGTTACGGACGTTTACTTCCTGCGGCGCCTTTCCTATAAAACTGAAAATAAGAATGTATTTGTCGGCAGGAACGCGGATGAGAAATTTACCATCATTATCTGTGCTGGTACTAATCTTCGTTTCTTTTATCTGTATGGTGGTACCGGGAACAGGCGTCTTTTTCTCATCCAGCACTACTCCCTGTACTACCCGTGTATCCTGGGCCTGTAAGGAAGCACAGGTGAGCGTACCTGACAGCATTACTGCTGTCACGACAAGCCATTTCCACGACTTTTGCGAAAGAATCATTTTAAACATGGAATTCAAAATATTTAATGTTAGGGCAATGAGGGGTTCTGACAGCCAGTACATGACTATCACGCCGGCACACCCGGCGGGAACAATGAGATGCGATAAAAAGCAGAACCCCTAAAGTAATTATCGGATGCTACCCATTAAGTGATGGAACTGAAAATGATTATATCGGGACGTGGTACCCCGGGGGACATTCAAATTTCATAAGTAATCATTTAGTGTTAAATTGACAATTTTTCATAACGGTAATGCGTAAGCCTATCAGGTGGAGCTGAAAGGAAAAGCAACAGACGAATCTACAATAGCCATGTATATATGAATGGCACGAATCTCCAAAAGGATGGAAATAATGTCTAAATAAAGCGCAGATGGCCCTGTCAGGAGCTGCGAAATCAGTTTGCTACAAAAAAACGGGATGTTTATTTTCCTGTTTTTAGCAGCCGGATACTTTTAATAAATATCTCCTGTGAGGCGCCTGCGGGAAACCAAATAAAGAGGTCGTGCTGACCGGAAATATCCTTATTCAGCAAAGGAGCATGCCCGGAAAGTTTACCTGGTTTGATGGGAACGCCTGCAATTTGCCGGCCGTTCTTCAGGTCATCTATCCATACCTTCAGTTCACCGCTTTTAGTTGCATCAGCTGTGATTTCAATCGCTTTGGCATCTCCGGCGGCGCCGAAGTCCACTCCTGATATCATCAGCCAGCCACCGTGTGCGGAAGCGTTAGTGACTACCCAATCATCTCCCCGTTTTACTTTATAGGTTCCATAGTGATTGCTGCTTCCTGCAGCTGGCAGGGCAGAAAATCCATCTTTACAAACAAAAAAGTCGAAATCAACCGGACCGCCCTCCGCAAACAAACCAATGCTGGTGCCTACCCAACTGTTGTAATTAGGTTGGACTTTATCCAAAGGCACTGCACTGACAGCGGCGCCAACGGGTGTCCAGCTTTTACCATCGGAGCTGAAAAAGCCGGTCAGCTGATGTTCCAATCTTTCCAGTTTAAGCCAAACCTGGCGTCCTTTATTATAGGGCAGCTCCCTCAACGCGGAATCCAATTGAAATACAATGCGTCCGTTGGAATAGTAAAGACGGGCAAACACACTTTGGTTGCCATTGGTGAGGTAGATGCCACCATGTGCTGCCGGCTCGCCCGCGCCAATGTCCACCCGGGTGACTGCCGAATAGAAATGGTCGGTTTCCTTTTGCAGCAGATGCGTTCTGCCGCTGTCGGGAGATAAACGGATCCAACCTTTCCGGTGCGCCAATGAGTAGTGCGCAGCAGCAGGCTTGGTTAAAAAATGCCACCAAAGGCCAAGGCTGTCGGTATTAAAATGATCGGTATGCACGCTGCGCCAGGGAGTATTATTGTTATCCAGTGCAGGCTTTACTACTGGTCCGCTTACCGGTGGGGCGCCCCAGGGGCGGTCGCCCTCCCATAATACCTGGTACAAAGAAGTTTGCCTGCCCATACCTGACCAGTCGTCGCTACCTCTTTTCTGGTAACTCTGCCCGATCGTCCACCAGGTACCATCCGCCAGTTGAACGGGCGCTGAAATATGATTAGGACGGGGAAAAGTATTGTCCGGGTCGGGACTTGGTTTGAAAAAATCCCCTAACCGCTCCCACCTGGTGGAATCAGCCGTGAGGGCCGTTGCCCGCAAAACGTACTGTCCGCCGGATACGTCGCCGGCCAGGAAGTAATAATAATACCCGTTACGCTTACACATCACAGGACCTTCCGCCCAGCTGTATTGCAGGTTCGCATTGATCCAGTCGAGGTTGATCACCGAATCTGTAAGCTGGCCATCCTGCCCCAGCGCTTGCAGCCGGTTTACCTTCTGGCCGTTTTTAATTACCATGTATGGCTTTCCGTCATCATCCACAAAAATGGAGTTATCATATCCCAGCGGCCCTGTTTCCCGGTTCTCCTTCACCCGCACGGGGGCAGTCCACGGGCCCTCCGGCGCCGATGCTTTGGAAAACCATTGTCCGCCTGAAGAAAAATAAATCCAGTACGAGCCATAAAAATAAGTGATGGCGCCCTGCCATACACCGGCGCTGGGACGATCTGCCACCATACCGGCATGTGCCGGCGGCAATACACGGCTGATCACTTTCCAATGCACCAGGTCTGTGGAGTGGTAGATGGGCAGGTAGGGATTGAAATGAAAAGAGGAGCCACAGTGATAGAAGTCGGCGCCAACTTTCAGCAGGGTTGGGTCGGGATGATCTCCCGGTAAAACAGGGTTGACATAGGTATTTACCTCCGAATAAAAACGTGTGGAATCTGTTTCAGCGGGCGGCTTCCTGCCAGGACCGCCTTGCCGGGCAAGCCCGTTTTGTATCGTCAGGCTAAAAAATAAAAAGATAAGAACAATAGATTTTAGTAACATTTGACAAACGTGGTTTTTTGTAGTGGTAAGATAATTCCGCGCTCCTCCAACCGGCAGGTACAAATGTTGAAATGAAGGGTAAAAATGTTTTGACCGGTTGTTTGTTACTCATTTGCAGGCAAAAAAAACTCCGCCGGGTAATACCGGCGGAGTCAGGAAGGTGTTTTATAAAAACGTTCTATAGATAATTATTGATAACATTTTCCAGGTACTCTTGTCTGCCGCTCTTCACTGCTGGTTCTCCCTGGGCAATTGCAAAGGCGCGCAGTTCTTCCAGGCCGGCCTGTCCTGATTCAAAAGCTTTGGCTGTATCAACATTGAAAGAGGCGTAACGATCCTGGCGTATTTTCCGGTAGTCGCTTTTCTCCAGGATAGCATCGGCAGTGATCAGTGCGCGGGCGAAGCTGTCGACGCCACCAATATGCGCATAGAAAATGTCGGCGGGATCGGTAGAGTTTCTCCGGATCTTCGCGTCGAAGTTAATGCCACCGCCTTTAAAGCCACCACCTTCGAGGATAATCAGCATGGCCTCGGTAAGTTCGTTGAGGTTGGTCGGGAACTGATCTGTATCCCAGCCATTCTGGTAGTCGCCCCTGTTGGCATCCATGCTTCCGAGTAAACCGGCGTCTATGGCTACCTGCAGTTCATGCTGGAAAGTATGGCCCGCCAGTGTTGCGTGGTTTACTTCGAGATTGAGTTTGAAGTCATTCAGCAGGTCGTACTGACGGAGGAAACCGATCACCGTTTCTGCATCATAATCATATTGGTGCTTGGTAGGTTCGCAGGGTTTAGGCTCAATAAAGAAGGTACCTGTAAAGCCATTTTTGCGTGCATAATCTCTTGACGCCTGCAGGAACCTGGCCAGGTGTTCCTTTTCCCGCTTCATGTCTGTGTTTAAGAGGCTCATATAGCCTTCACGGCCGCCCCAGAAAACATAGTTCTCTCCTCCGAGTGCGATGGTAGCATCGAGCGCGGCTTTTACCTGGGCGGCGGCGTGGCTGAGCACGTGGAAATCGGGATTGGTAGCGGCGCCGTTCATATAGCGGCGATGACTGAACAGGTTGGCGGTACCCCACAATAACTTAACGCCGCTCTCCTCCTGCTTCTGCTTCAGATACTGCGTAAGCGTTTGCAGGCGCTTTTCATTATCTGCGATGTTGTTGGTGTAATCAACCACATCTACATCATGAAAGCAATAGTAAGGCAGATTGAGTTTGGTAATCAGTTCAAAAGCGGCATCGGCCTTGTCTTTTGCGCGCTCAATGGGGTCGGCGTTTTTATCCCATTCAAAAATATGTGTTGCTTCGCCAAAGGGATCGGCGCCGGTTCCGTTAAAGGAATGCCAGTAGGCGACCGCAAAGCGCAACCACTCTTTCATGGATTTGCCGGCTACGACTTTGTTTTCATCATACCAGCGGTAAGCTAAAGGATTATCTGTACGTGGTCCTTCATATTGCACGGCAGTAATGCCGCTAAAAAATTCTTTCTTTCCTGTAATTATTTTCATATCCGTGTTTTAATACGCAAATATTGCCTGAATTTAAAAGGTTATCAACCGTTATTTTTGAAAGAAAATATGCTATCTTATCAATAATTTGATAAATTCAGTCATTTATATGATAAGATGGGTTATCTTAAGCCTGCATGAAAACGATTCTTCAAAAAATCACCAATGACTCCAGCCAGAGTTTTGCCTGCCGTATTTATGAAACGCCGCAGTTTGAAACCAACTGGCACAAGCATCCTGAATACGAATTGATCCTGATACTAAAAGGACATGGAACCGCCATGATCGGGGACTATGTAAGCGACTACACGGTGAACGATGTATTTTTCATGGCGGGTAATCTTCCGCATTGGTTCAGGAAAAGTCATCCTAAAATGAAAGGGGCCGCCCTGGTTATACATTTCACCAGGGATTGCTGGGGAGAAGGGTTGCTGCAAATGGCAGAAATGAAAACGATCCAATCGTTGCTGCAAAAGAACAACGGCATACAATTGGAATACGCCCTGAAAAAGGACGTATCGGAAAGCATGCAGCAGATACACCACGAAAAAGGGTTTGATAAGCTGATGCTTTTACTGCAATGCCTGCATCAGATAGGTCATTCCACCCACTATAAAATACTGACAGAAGATTTCACCGACACCGGCAATGTGCTCAACCCGGTTATTGAGAAAATTATTGATTTCTCTTTTAAACACTATCTCGAAAAAGTGACCCTGGAAGAAGTGGCGGCTATTGCCAACATGAGCGTGCCTAACTTTTGCCGCTTCTTTAAGAAAAATATCAAAAAAACGTATTTCGATTTCCTGAGGGATTTACGGATCAGCCATGCCTGTAAGCTGCTGACATCCACTACGCAGCCGATACTGGATATTTGTTATGAAAGTGGTTATAAAAGCTGGGCGCATTTCAGTAAACAGTTTAAAGAAGTTAAAGAACAAACGCCCAGCGAATACCGGAGAACATATTTGTATTGATAAAATTATCGTGTCGTATAGCCACCATTCGCAAAAATGGTTTGCCCCGTAATCCACCAGCCGTCCGTAACCAGGAACTCCACCAGGGGAGCGATATCTTTGATATCGGTAAGTCCACCTAATGCGGAAGCTGATCTATGATACGCTACGGCCTCCGCGCTTTCTTGTCCGTAAAAAAACGGGGTATCCATTGGCCCGGGTGCCACCGCCGTTACTGAAATACCACGGCTGCCAAACTCTTTTGATCCGGCACGGGTGAAGTCCTCCACTGGGGCTTTCATCCCGGCATAAGTGGAATAGTATCCTGTAAATGCGGCCAGCAGAGAGGTAACGATGGTACATATCTTACCATTGGCATTCAATTTTTTACCCGCTTCCTGGATAAAGAAATAGGCTACTTTGGAGTTGATGTCGGACATGCTGTCGTATTCCGCTTCAGTAGTATCTATATAAGGTTTCTTCAATACCTTACCAACAGTATTGATGGCGATGTCTATTCCGCCAAATTTATCAATGGCTTCATCAAAGAATTTAACAATGTTATTTACATCAGTGAGGTCTGCCTGGAACAGGAATGCCTCCGCTCCCAGGGATTGTACATCCGCCAGTGTCTTTTCTGCGTCAGCCTTCGTGTTTTCGCTATTGTAGTGAATGGCCAGTTTGGCGCCCTTTTCTGCAAAATTACGGCTTAATAGTCCGCCCAGGTTCTTCGCTCCACCCGCGATTAAAACCACTTTTCCATTTAAATCGTTTCTTGCCATATGAGTTGTTTTTAATTACGGCAAAGATCTGCAGGTCCGGCAGGTTTATCATGGTGAACTTTTCGGAACTTTCAATCCGGCAGGTTATTTTTCCGCCACTGATCAGGTGTTAACTTTACATACTTTTTGAAGAATTTTGAAAAATTAGATGGGTCGTAGGTCAGGGTGATGGCGATATGCGCAATAGACGCATTGGTTTCCTGCAGCAGTTGTTTGGCTTTTTCAATAATTTTCTGATCGTAGAAGTGGCAGGGATGAGCCCCCATTGTTTGCCTGATGGTATCGGTCAGGTGCTTATGTGAAACGCATAACTCAGCCGCGATTTCATTCAGCTCCATCATTTCCGTCGCTCTCCCCTTCACCAGGTCATCGAGGTGCTTATCCAACAGCGTGAAGTATTGACTGGTTATTTCCTCACTCCGTTTTATCCGTTTGGTACCAATATCAGCCATTATTACTTTTTTACAAATTTACTATCTAAAGATTATAAATCCATACCTGCAACATGGTGAACTTTTCCGGGAAGTATATCAAATTTTTTTTGGGCAATCCTAACTATTAAGTTAGCTTAGGTCAATACTTTCTTTTAACAACTATGAAAAAACACCTGGTTATTTTATTCGGCATCCTTTCTTTGTTTTCCCAGAGCTTTGCACAGAAAATCCAAACGCCCCCCATACAAACGCTTTCCGTAAAAGACCTGGAAAGTACTTTCAATGCCGGCGAGAACGTTAAACAATACCTGGCAAAAAAAGGATTTAAAAACGCACACCTCCTGGACAATAATGATTACAACGAAGACACGGTAGTAACCAATAATGCAAAAGGTGATAAGATCCTCCTGGTGTATTATTACGGACGTGTTACCGCGTTGTTATTCCAAACTTATTCTTTTCCAACGGCAAAAGTGGTATTGAGCAGTGCTGCCTCCCGCTATCAGTTGACCGACAGCGCCGCACTGGCAAAAGGTCCTGGCAACAAAACATTCCTGCAAAAAAGATATGCTTACCTGGAGAAGCGGAATACCGCATTATCATCCACTCCGCCGTCGCCCTATCCGGAGGGAAGGTTTGTTTTTTGTTTTATCAATCCTTCGGAAGGAAATGAGAAGAAACAGTATACTATTCGGTTCTGGCAAACGCAAACAACGGCAACTTCCGATGTAATGATAGAGATGCCGGATCAACAGAACCGGCCAACAGCGCTCAATTCATATGAATATGACCGCTTCCAGATCGATTCACTTAAAATAGAACGGTATATACATCCTGCTAAAACCAATCCCATTGCCCCTGGTGTACCCGGCCAGATGAACGAATTTATACTTCACCATATTTTTGAAGATCATTACCTTCCCCTTCAATTCCTGGATTACGCCAACGCACAATCAATTTTCATAAGCCCGGATAATGAAAAACAACGTTCATTGGAATACCAGTTTAATACAGCCGGACAATTAACGGCTGTTTTATTAAAAAGACAACAACCTTCCGCAGAAAGGGATTGGGAGCGCTATATTCCTTTCGATGCGGAAGCATATTCAACTGTTACCATCACCGATAACAATCAGGCAAATTTCGGGTTTGATACGAGGCAGCATGCCATAACATACCAGCAAACCATTCCCGTTAAAGCAGGCAATGTGTCGCTGGATTACCATATGGATACAATCATTGCATATAGTCCCAACTGGTTAAGGGTTTATAAAATGCTTAATAAAACGTTCTTCCTGATTGAAGAATACCATCTTTCACCGGAAAGTTACCAGAAGAAAAAGTTAAATACCGGCCTTGAATTTACACTAGAAGAAAAAGATGGAAATGTATATTACTCCTGCTTCAACAAGGAAAAGGACCGCATGTTGTTTAAACGGCGCTATTCTAATACCGGTTGGCAGTTGCCCTTAACTATTACTGATTACGACGAACGAAGCGCTGCTTATGGCCGTTTATTTGAAAGCTACCAGCAAAAACAGACCGGAGAAATTATAAAAGAAACCCGTCAGCATGGAACTTATACCTACACGATAGAACATGCTCATTTGAGCGGGGTAACAGGGTGTAAGGTGATGTATAAAACGTATTAGGACATCGCAGCATAGACCCTGACGGCCGCTTGCTGATCCAATATGGCTGGTAAAATCTTAAAGCCTTACAGTAATTACTGTAAGGCTTTAAGATTTTATGATCTTTTTGGCGGCTCTACATAAACTGCTTTATGACGCTATGGTTTACTTCACTGGCTGCTTCACTTTAAAAAACTGCAGTACCAGTCCCACCACCAGTAATCCCAGCAACACCTTAATGCAGTTCTGCACAATCGAAGAAGTAGGTCCATCGGACAGCGGGTGCCCCACCGGCACACGTAGTAAGGTTTCGTTTATCGCCGGTATCAGGGAAAGGAACAGGGTAAGCGTCATGCAAAGCACCTGTATCAGCAACAAACTTCTTTTGCCGGACGCTTTGCGCCCCAGCAAATAGGCCACTCCGAGTAAAATAAGTATTAGTATCCCGATACCGTGCCCGGGATTAAAGCCACCCGCTTTGGAAAGCCCAAAGGAAGTGACCGAGGCGATCACCGTCAGTATGCTATATATCTTGCCCGTATTGGAGAAAGGGTTGATGATACCTTCTTTCAGCAAGGCAGCTACAGCAAATAATAAAGCAACGATGGCGATAATGGTGTGTACAATACCTAAAATACTCATAGGAAAAGGATCTAAAGGGTAAATAAAATGAATTAAACGTCTATTCCTGAATTTTGGTTCAATGGCCCTGGTTCATAAATTTAGAAAATCCTTTTTGTAATTACGTTAATCGTGAAAGATCAATTTATTTACCGCTGCTATTTCCTGGCGGCTGATGGTATGTCCCATATTAGGGTAGATGATTTCGGTTACCTTCGCTCCCATTGCTTCCAATAAGGTGGTACTTTCTTTCACCCGGCTCACAGGTACATGAAAATCCGGATCACTGCTTCCAATAAAAATGGGTGTACCATCAAAATCACCATTATAATTACGGTGGTCAACATGGTCACCAATAACCCCGCCGGTAAAAGCCACGATGCCACCAAACCTTGCTGCATTGGATGCCGCAAACTCCAGTGTCAGACACGCGCCTTGTGAAAATCCCAACAGGAAGATCTGCGATTTTGAGAAACCTTTTTCTTCAAGATCTTCCACTATATCTCCCAATACCTTCATGGAATCAGAAAGAAACGGTTCATTTCCTTCCCTTGGCGCCAAAAAAGATTGCGGGTACCAGCTATTACCTTTCGCCTGGGGAGCAATAAGTGCAAATGCCACAGTATTCAGCTCCGCCGCCAACGATAAAATATCCTCCGCCGATCCGCCGCGGCCATGTACCATGATCAGCACCTTCTCTGCCACATCAAGGCGCTTTCCTGCTGTCAATATTTCCTGCATAACTATACTAATTTTGGAAGCACTTTTTCTAAATCTCCTCTCAGATGTGCATGTTGATGAGGCAACATCAGGTGGGTACCCAATTCATTCAAAGGTTCATCAACTGTAAAACCCGGGTTCTCTGTAGCGATTTCAAAAAGGACGCCGCCCGGCTCCCGGAAGTACAGCGAGAAGAAATAGTCCCTGTCAATTTTTGGGGTAATCTGTAAATTCCTGCTTAATACTTTTTCCCGGAGCTCCATTTGCACCTGCTCATCTTTTACACGGAAAGCCACATGATGGTTCGTTCCTGCAGCATTTATCCCTCTCTGGCCATCCGGAACTTCCAGTAGATCTATGATTGCTGCTGTGTTTACGGTGTCTGTAATGAAGCGGTACCGGTTACCCTCCTGAGAAAGAAAACGATAACCCAGGATATCGGTCAGTACTTTCGCGGTTTCCTCCATTTTCCGTAGGGTAAGCGTGGTACTGTGAAACCCCCTGGTAGCAGTATCTTTCTTAATCTCGTCCGTTACCCAGGGTACCCTGTTATCTTCCGCTTTCGGAACAATGAGGCTGAGCGACAATCCGTCCGGATCACGGAAAGAAAGAAACTGCTCACCAAAACGCTCCGCAATTTCGCTGGTCTTCACCTGCTTCTTTGCAAACCTGTCTAACCAAAACTCCAGGCTCCCGGCAGGAACCGCATACCCAATTTCAGTAGCCATTCCAACACCTTCACGTCCCTGTCCAATTCCTTCCCAAGGAAAAAATGTAAGGATCGTTCCGGCAGATCCGCTTTCATCACCATAGTAAAGATGATAAGTTCCAGGATCGTCGAAGTTGACTGTTTTCTTCACTAACCTTAAACCCAAAGCTTTGGTATAAAAATCTAAATTTCCCTGCGCACTTCCCGCAATAGCGGTGATATGGTGCAATCCTAAAATACTGTTGTTCATAATGGTGTACTGGTAGTCAAGAAGCATACCACTGCATATTTCCCTTTAAATCAGCACTTTATCACAAAATCCTTTTTCAAAAAAATACTATATATCGTAAATTTATGAATTCACGTGAAGCATTGGCTAACGGATGTTTTGTGCAAGTTTGGAATTGGTGATCACTTCCTGCGGTATGAGCAACGTATAACGGGCATCATTGGCAGGCAGACTGTATACCGTTCCATTTACGGTACGGGAAAGGTTCTTTGCAAAACGGGTGTCTTTATTAAGCCTCCGCAGATCCGTCCACCGGAGTCCCCTCATCAGCAATTCCTTACGCCGTTCCAAAAGGATCTTTTGAAGCGCATCAGTTGCGTTGCCTACAGTAAAGCCGGGATAAGTTCCCGTTGACCAACGGGTGGCGAGTAAGGTATTCATATCGTTCACCGCATTAGCGGTTTGCCCTGCGCGTGCGTAACATTCTGCCCGTACCAGGTACAATTCATCTACCGCAAGACCATTAAACAAAGCGGATGAACCCACTGCTCCTTCATAGTTACCGACAAAGCGATAGGTACCTGAAGGTACCGGCACATCCAGGTTCTCCTTCACCAACAATTGTTTACGAAGATCATCGTTCTGATACGCGCTGATAATCACGGGATCGATCAGCGCTTTGTTTTCATCGCCAAAACCTACTTCCAATACACTGTTTTGATAGTCAATAACTGAATGGAATATTACTTCTTTATTGAAACGCAGAAAAGGATTATAACTGCCCAACTCGAGTGTGTTATAATCAAGCAGGCCGCTTTTGAGCTTCAGCGCTGCATCGGCAGCGGATAAGGCATTGGGATAATCTTCCATCGACAAATAAACGCGGGCGAGCATGGGCCAGTGCTGCTGCTTTGTTTGGCCGGGAAGATATGCTGGAAGTATTGTTAAGTAAACCGGCCGCCCGGGTAAGATCATCAACGATCGCATCATAAGTTTCTTTTACGGTGCCCCTGCCGGGAACATCGTTGATATCTGAACGCTTATGGATAGGAAGGCCCGGTTCCTGCATGGTAGCGGCGCCATAAGGTTTGATATACACTTGTGCCAAAGGCCATAAAGCATAGGCACGCAGAAATAAGGCGCTGCCCTGCAGGTTATTGATCACTGCCGGCTGGTCTGTGTCCTTAATTTTTTCCAGGGCTTCCAGCACCAGGTTACAATGATAGATCTTATTGTAAGAGGCCACCCACTGAGTTGACGCGGCACGAATAGCATTAGGCTGCCAGGTATACAGCGCTTTATCTTCCAGTGTAATCGCATCTGAATTATAACGGTTATCATCCAGGTAATAATCATCAGCGGCAATCTCCCCGTCTATCGGGTAATTGATGTTGAACAGATCATAATTATCCAGTATCAGCTGGCAATCTTTTGTTGTTTCAATAAAAGACTGCGACCCACTTTTTTTGATGTCTACATATTTCTGACAAGCGGTAGCCGTAAGCACACACACTATCAAAAGAATATATTTTATATAATTTTTCATGACTCGTTCAATTAAAAGTTAGTTGAAAATCCCAGGCTGTAAGTACGCGGCAAAGGATAATCGAATACTTCCGGATCTATCCCTTTATCGTTGGCGCGCCAGATAATACCCAGGTTGCTGATGTTGGCATATACTCTTGGATCTTTAATACGGCATCCAGGCTTTACTTTCAGGGTATAAGACAGATTGATCTCCTGTAATCTTACATGATCCCCTTTCACTACATTGATGGCCGAGTAATAGTAAAAATTATCCCTGTTGGGGTTACCCGTCGACATGACGGCCGACGGCACATTAGTGCCTGTTTCATCGCCGGGGCGCTGCCACCTGTTGTTATATTCTTCCCCCTGCAAACTGTTACCGGAATACAGGTTGCCATAGTTAACCACCTGCGCTAAAGGCCGGCGTACATAGTAGCCGAGTTTGTAAAGCAGGTTGGCCGACAGCGCAAAAGAAGCGTAGGAAAATGTATTCCTGAATGACCCATAATACACAGGAACCGCGCTGCCAAAATATTTCAGGGTACCCAGCGGGGCATTCTGAATAGCTTTGTAATTGTTGTCGCCCTCGGGGGAATTAGATATGGTTACGATGTTACCATCCAGGTATCCCCGCGGATCGCCGGTTTTAGGGTCCAGGCCCGCCCACTGATATCCAAACAACCGTGACAGGTCGTAGCCTTCGTTATAGGAACCGGTGCTGTTACTCACCGCCGCGCCGGCCTGGCTGGTAGCCGTGGCAAACAGCTTCGTTACCTTAACCCGGTTGTAGGCAAACAACAGGTTGCTGTTCCATTTGAACGCCCCTGCGCTTACGTTCAGCGAGTTTAGTGTGAGCTCTACCCCATGTCCCTGCAGGTTGCCTGTGTTGTAATTGATATTGGTGTATCCTGTGCTGGGATCAAGCGCGCCGCCGGCAATCAGGTCGGTCGTTTTCTTGCTGTAGTACTGGATATTACCGGAAAGCCGGTTGCCTTTAAACTGGAAGTCTACACCTATATTGAGCACGCCTGTCCGCTCCGGACGCAACTGGCTGTTAGTGATGCCGGTGCCGAAGGAAGTATACGCATACGGAAGATTATTGGTGCCATTGAGCGTGGAATAAGTGATCAGTGGCCTCGCAATAATCAGCGGGTTTACGTTTCCGTTATAACCATAAGTTGTTCTCAGGGTCAGTGAAGGCACCAGGCCCCAGTGATAAAAACTTTCGTTGTGAATATTCCAGGCGCCGCCTACAGAATAAAATGGTGTCCCTTTCTGGTTGGTGCCACGCCCAAACTCACTGGAAAGATCCTTGCGTATACTGCCTGAAAGCGTATACCTGGCGTCATACGTATAGGCAGCATTGGCATAGTAACTGAGGGTGCGCACTTTATTGTCGATAAACCCGGTTGAAAGATTAGGAATATATTCACCATTGTACCCGCTGAAGTCTTCTGCAAAAGCAATTGGTATCATGGTTTTAAAATCCAGCTTGTTATTGGTATACAAGGTGCCTTCATCATAGCCGTAGTAACCGTTGCTGGCGGCAAGACTATAAGACTGGGCCATATCAAAACCTGCAATGGCCGATAACTGGTGCTTTTCTTTCCAGGTATGGTCAAAGTTCAACTGTCCCCTGAAGGTATGATTGCTGGAGGTAGTTTGCATAATCGTGTACTGGCCTCCTAAGGGCAGTTGACGGTTATAAGGCTCCACTGGTTCCAGTGTTCTGGGATCTACAGACGCCGGCGAAGTGGTGAAATAATTGAGCAGGTTCCTCATATAAAATGAGTTTTGCCGGTAAAGGGTATTATCATTATTTCTGCCGGTGTTATAATTATACGTCAGCTGTGCGGTAAGCCCGTTTGATATCCTGTAATTGGCGTTGATGCCCAGGTTCAGGTTCTGCGATTTCAGCTTGTTGTATCCTTCATTGATATCGTTCAGCGGCACATAGCGGTAGCTTAAAAATTTATCGGCATATTCCTTTTCCACCGCAGCGGCAAAGCCCTGGCGGTAAAGTTTGGCAAATTCCAGGTAGTTACCCTGGTCATCGGCTAAGCGTGAATAAGGATAAAAGGTAGCATCAGTAGCGCCGGTGATCCTGTTTTGCGGGGCTTGTTCGTTGTATTGCTGAACATTGTAAGAAATATTTCCCTGTAGTTCGAGTTTTTTGAGCGGTTTAACGGACATGGAATAACCGAGTGCGATCCGGTCGTAGTCCGAATTTTTTGTATTGTTGATGGTCTTGTCCCATCCGCCGGACAAGCGGTAGTTAAAGCGTTCGCCGCCACCATCTACTCCTAAGGAATAACTTTGGGTAACTGCATTTCTCAGAAAATATTTATCATAATCTTTCCTGATGTCATTGTTCCTTAAAGCATCCAGTTGCGCGTTGGCCTGCGCGTCGGTCAGTGTATGTTTAAACTTCCAGGCATCTACAATTTCTGCTACCGGTGATTTTATTTCCTGCCCGTATAAGTGGGAGATGCTCAGATCCGGCAATGGCCGGTTCTGCTGTTCAAAATAAGCTGCCTGTGCGTCGATGTAATCAGAAACGCTCATTGTTTTATTGTAGAACAGGTCCACCTTTTCGGTGACATTAATATTGCTGTTAAAGGTTACCCGTGGTGCGCGGTTATACCCCCCACGTTTTGTTTTAATAACAATAACGCCATTGGCAGCGCGGGAGCCCCAGATAGAAGCGGCGGCGGCATCTTTCAGGATGGTTACGCTCTCTACATCATTAGGGTTCACCCGGTCGATGGAGTACGGACTGGCAATACCATCGATCACCACCAGCACCTGGCCGCTGTAGTTACCGTTCAGGTCTGCGTTCACTGCGTCATTCAGGGTATTTTTACCACGGATGGTAAGGTTGGCCAATGGAGACTGCCTGGCATTAGGCGAAGCTGAATTGATAGGACGAAGATCGTTACGAAAATCCAGCGAGGTGGTAATCCCTTCCAACCGCCGGATCAGGTTGGGATCGGTGCTGTGTTGAAGCTGCTCCTTAGAAATGACTTCAAAAGATCCCGTGGCTCTTTCTCTCGGCAATTCCTGCAAACCGGTTGAAACGATGGCCACACCCTTCATTTCAATGGATGCTTGCTTCAGCAACACATTGATGGCTGTTCTGCCCTTTACGGCAATAGTATCGGACTGGTAACCGACATAAGAGAATATCAGGCGGCCATCGTCGGGTACCCTGAGTATTTTGTACAGACCGCCCTGGTCGGTTGCCACTGATATGGGAGTCCCTGACAACCGGATGGTGGCCCCGGGAAGGCCCACGCCCTGGTCGTTGGAAACGAATCCCATGATATCAACGAAATTGATCGCCGGAGCGGCGCCTACCGGCTTTTCTCTTAGTATAATGGTATTATCATCGATAGTATAGGACAGTGGCTGGTCTTTTAAAACCAGGTCCAATACGGTTCTGATATCAGCCGCTTTTATATTGATACTTACTTTGTGGGTATTTTCCAATAGCTGGGTAGTATACACAAATTCATAATTGCTCTGCTGCCGGATCTTTGTAATGATCACCCGGATAGCCACCTCTTTTTCCTTGAGTGATATCTGCTGGGCAAAGGCTGCCGACACGCTGAAGAGCATGATGAACAGTAAGCAGGACGTTAATCGCATGATCCGCCGGATTTTACGGACATACAAATGATGCATGCCGGATTTCATCGCATAATTTTTATACATTTGTCTTGTTTGGTTGATAGTTGATACAATCAGGAATTTTATTGACAATACCGCCAGGCGCCAGCCAGTTGTGTGCAACCACATCTGGCTATTTTTCGCCCTTCAGTGACTTATTATTTGGTGACGATAATTGTTCTTCCCACAATTTTAAAATGCACTTTATTGGTCAGTTCCAGTTTTCTTAATACCTGTGAAACGTAGGCACGGCTGCTTACGCGGCCGCCAAAATCATCGGTTGGCAATGTTCCTTCATACACCACTTCCATATCGTACCAGCGGCTTATTTTACGCATGATCGACTGGATCTTTTCATCCTGGAAAACGATATAATTGTTTTTCCAGCCGATGGCTTCCTCTGTATCTACCAGGACGGTTTTAATTCCGGCGTCACTTTTCTGCGCCTGCTCTCCTGGTTTCAATACTACGTTACCGATACGGATACTGCCTTCCAGCAGGGTTGTTTTGGTGATCGACTCATCGATATAGCTGCTGATATTGAAATGTGTTCCCAGCACTTCCACTTTTTGCCCACGGCTTTTTACGACAAAGGGTTGCGCTTTATTTTTTGCCACTTCGAAGTAACCTTCTCCCTGCAGCTCAACTTCCCGCTGTTGTTGTCCACCAAAGCTGGAAGGAAAAACCAGGCGCGAAGCTGCATTGAGCCAAACGACAGAGCTGTCGGGCAATACCAGCCGGTACGTACCTCCTTTAGGCGTTTGCAAGGTCAGCATCCGGATACCATCGCTTAAAGCGGCATCCCCCTTGAGCTTTGTATTATCATCGTACCTTACATCGCCGCTGTTCACCACAATACCCCTCCTGGAAGAATCCAGCACCATCGTACCACTGCCGGCAACAGACAAGGTTGCTTTGTTTGTGGCGGGAGGAATATCATTCTTACTCTCCGCCAGTTGGCTGACAGAAATTGCCGGTGTATGCACCGGGCGGTAAAGAAAATAAGCGCCTATCCCGATCATGAAAGCTGCAACAGCTGCTGCGGCCACCAGGTTACGCCGCCATCCAAACAGGCGTTTGACCGGGCGGTATTCATTTTCCAGCCGCTCCCATACCTGGTCAACGGCAGCAAGCCGCGCTATCATATCAGGCGCGGCCGCCCCTTCTTCCCGGTAGCTTAAGTACCATGACTCCAGCAACGCCAATTCCTCCGGGGTGGCCTCTCCCAGCCTGTAATGCTCCAGCATCTCCCGGATTTGTTGTTCAGTTAGTTCGCTCATAACCTGCGTATATTATGTAAGACAATCAACACCTCCCCAGGAGGTATATTTTTTTTATTTTCTTTTCCTGCTGATCAAAAGCACTGCAGCACAGGCGATCATTAATGCAGGTATTCCCCATAATGTTCCTGACCGGTAAACCGATAATTGCTTTCTGCTGGTTAAAATGGCATCGTCCTGCGGCGCCGGGCGGCTCACCTTCACCGGGAACCGGCCATCGCTGAACCATCTAAAGATGCCATTAATAAATGGGAAATTGTATGCCTGCGGAATGGAATTATTACTCATAAAATCGGCATCTCCGCTGATCAGGATCTTTTGCTCCCTGTTGGCTATTTTACGTTTGAGCATCAGGACTAACGGTTTGCTTCCCTTCAGATCTCCCAGCTCGGGCTGGTAGGATACCGACGACGATGAAGGATCAAATCCATTCGTCCTGTTCCAGCCCAGGGCGCTGCTTTGCAGCACGGTATCCGCGGTGAAAACACTGTCTGTTACCTCCAGCATGGCCGCAGAAGGCATGGCCACAGCCGCATTCATGTACATCAGCTGATCCAGGTATTCGTTATTTTCTGTGGCAATGCGCCCCTGGATAAGATCGGCAGGCGCATTTTTATCGGGGTTCACCATCATGCCCGGGGACAGCTGCACACCAAACTGACGCAGGAATGGATTGATCACCTCCCGGTGCGAAGGTTCTGCTGTAATCAGCATATCGCCTCCCGTAGCTATATAACGGCGCACACTGGAGTCGGCACGGTGGCTCAATGGCTTGGCCGGATCTGCCAGTATAAGCAGGGTTGTGCTTTCCGGCACATCCGCTACATCCAGGTTTACGCTTACTACATCAAAGCCCTGGTTGATCAGCGACTTCCTGGTTTTCCTGGCGTTACTGAACAAATTGTAACTCCGGTCCCCTTTTATCCGGATACTGCGTTCATCATCTCCTTCTATAAAAACAATCTGCTGGCGTGGCGCCATCAGCTTCTTTATAGCAGCCGTAATTTCCGCTTCTTCCGGGAACTGGTTATTTTCATTATACAGCCGGAGAAAGCTGGTGTTGCCGCGGTAGCTGAGCTGCCGGACAAATGTATTTTCCTCCGGCGCCAGGTCAATAATTTGATGGATCTGGTCAGGCGTTAAAAAATCGTCAAGGTCAACTCCTATGTTGTCCGCCACTTTTTCAGCCACTTGCTTTGTATTCAAACCGGTAATATCTCCCTGGTAAATCATATTGGGATTACTGGCAAGATCGGTAGCATCATAATAATAAACATAGTTCATTTTGATACCAGGTATAAACCTGCGGAAATCTTCAAAACGCGACAGATCCGTGTTTCGTGATACCGGCAGCCCGGCGTATACATGCTGGTCCAGGAGGTTTACGTAAGTGGTGATTATGAGGGGGCCTTCCATCTGTTTGGCAACAGCCTGGCTGGCCGGTGTCAGCGTCTGGGACTTTTGCGCGGTAACATCCAGGTAGAAGATACCGGAGGGTCTTGCACTTAAATATCCTGCCAGCAAAACAAATGCAAGGAGCGCAACATACTTGCCTGCCTGTATGGCCAATGGTTTAGACTCACGGCTCACTTTAAACCGCAGCATCGTAAGACCCAGGAAAAGTAAAATAATGAGCAGGTAATAGATGATATCCCTGGAGGTGATCAGGCCATTTAACATACTTTCCGTTCGTCCTGATAAAGACAGAAAATAGGTAAGGTCTCTTACAAAATCAATGCTTTGTCCTACCGTTCCAATATACTTCAGCACCGCAAATACAGCAAGGGTACTGATGGCAGCAACCACCTGGTACCCGGTAAGGCTCGACATGAACAGGCCAATAGCCGCGTAGGTGGCTGTTAACAGGAACAAAGACAACAATCCAGCGCCGATCAATCCAGCATCCGCATCTTTAATCACACACATACCAATCAAACAGTAAATGCCTAAAATAGCCATCAGCATCAGCGCGTAATAAATCATGGCGAGGTATTTACCCAAAATGATTTCACTGATTTTTACCGGCGACGATAGTAATAATTTGATAGAACCGCTGCTGATTTCCCGGCTTATCAGTCCCATGGTAAGCAGCGGGATATATAAATAAAGATTTTGCAACACTTTGTCGAACAGCCCATTGGTAGCGGGAAAGAGAAGCTGCGTTAAATTATCTGCTTTTTCTCCCATCATAAACAACTCCTGGAAACTGCCCAGCATTCCAAAGAAACCCATCCCTGATTGCACCATAAAAATCACCAGCACGAGCCAGGCTACAGGGGAATAAAAAAGTACGCTGAGCTCCAGCTTAGCTATTTTAAATATTTTAGTCATAACAGGTTCAGGAAGTTTTGTTTGATAACTGTGCAAAAATTTCGTCCAGGCTGCTTTTCTCCAGCATGATCTCTGTGAGCTGCCAGTTATCGTCAACGGCGAGTTGAATAATAGTAGAAGACACCAATGAAGTAGTGTCAAAATGCATCCTGAAACCACCATCATTCAGCAGTTCTACATGGGTGATCCCGGGGATGGCCGCCATTGTTTCAATTGGCGGCGGATTGTTCATATAAACACGCAGGGAATTTGGCAAAATGTAATTATTGAAAGCCTTCATGGTATCCGCAAATACCATTCTTCCGCCTTCAATCATGCGTACATCATCGCAGGTGGCCTGCACTTCCGATAAAATATGAGAAGAAAAGATAACGGCCCTTTCCGTGGCGATTTCCTTGATCAGCTTGCGCACTTCCAGTATCTGGTTAGGATCCAGTCCGTTTGTTGGCTCATCCAGCACAACAAGTTTGGGCCGGTGTATGATGCTTTGAGCGATGCCCACCCGCTGCCGGTAGCCGCCACTGAGGTTGTTGATAAGCCTTTTGCGGAAATGGGCAACCCCGCATTTTTCCATCGCCGACGCTACTGCCACCTTTACATGCCGTTTATCGATGTTGCGCAGGTAAGCGCAATACGTTAAGTATTCACTAACCGTCAGATCAAGGTGCAGCGGGGCGTTCTGAGGGAGGAAGCCTATCCTCATTTTGGCTGCTTCCGGCTGCTGCCGGATATCAATCCCATCTATCTCCACGGTACCTTCTGTCTGGCTCAGCACCCCGCACAGGATGTTCATGGTGGTTGATTTGCCGGCGCCGTTTGAACCCAGTAAGCCCAGTACGCCCAGCTTGCTGATTTCAAGGTTGATATCGCGTATGGCCCAGTCCCGGCTGTATTTATGAGACAGGTGTGATACTTTTACAATGCTGTTGTCCAATTTTCTGATGATTAGCTTTAAAAAAGTGCTTTATACATCATAAGACAGGCAGGAAGACTATAAGTGGTATAGCCGGGAGAAAAATATTTTTAAGCGGACCATCCTCACTTAGTGCTTTAGCATCCAGAGCAGGTAGAGATAAGCAAAGAAACCTATTTTTTTACGGAGATGTTTTAAGGCATTAGACATTTGCTTTTTCACCGTTTGCTCGGTAGTGCCCATGATTTCAGCGATCTGTTTATGGCTCAGGTGCTGTTTCCGGCTTAGCTCAAACACTTCCCGCATTCTTGGCGGAAGGTCGGCTATTTCTTTCTCAATTGCCGCTGCCAGCATAGATTCGCGCACCTTGTGATCGGTAACGGCCGTTCCATGTTGGGAATAATGTTGTATGGAGTCAATATATTTCTGCTGAAGTTGTTTTTTCGCAAACAGGTTCAGGATATGATTCCTCACACTGCTGTATAGGTAACCTGATAAATTACTTTCAATCTGAATGGCCTCTCTTTTTACCCAGAGATTAGAGAAAATCTCCTGGATCACATCCTGCGCATCAATGTCGTTGCGGGTTTTATTCCAGGCGTGATGGTGAAGTACCAGTTTATACCGGTGATAAATTTCTGCAAAGGCATTCCGGTCTCCTTCCTTAAGTAATAAGACCAGATCAGGATCGGAATAATTGCTATAATTAACCATACGCGTACGCTGGTAAGGAGGAACCAGTGCTGCAATTATAATAAATATATCGTAAACCCGGCAGAATTTTTCACAATCAGAGAAGATGTTTAATGCAACGGGGACTACGTCCAATGGCTTGTCCCCGTCACATTAACTACCGTTGCTATTCTTTGATAAATTTGATCAACTCAGCATTGGTCTTATCTTTTTCTTCGATAAATGCAGCATGCCCGCTTTTCTCAAAAGGCACCAGTGTTGCATTCTTTATACCTGCCTTCATCTGTTCAGCCAATGCGTACGACACGATGCTGTCGTGCGTAGCGTGCAGGATGAGCGTAGGTATCTTTATTTTGGGCAGGTCTGATCGCAGATCCTCGTCCCGGAGTGCAATAAGCGCCTGTTCTGTGGCGTATGGCGAAGACTGTGCTTCAATACCTCCCAGCCAGTTACCCAAACCTGGTGTCAGCGAAGTTGGCGACAGCGTGAACTTTGCCGCTACGGCATCAAATAAGGCCGGGCGGTTGTTGTTGTGCAACTCAATCCAGCTGGAAATCTGATCTTTGGTGAACAGCGGATAAGGATAATCCGCTTTCTTTGTGTGACAGGGAGCTGCCGCATCAAACAATACCAGTTTTTTTACATGCGCCGCATTAAATTTGGCGACATAATGCAGTGATATCGCTCCGCCCATCGAATGACCGCCAAGAATGGCATCTTTAATGTTTAGCTTATCGAGTACTGTTTTAATATCCGTTGCAAACTGATCGTAGTTGTACTTGCCATAAGGCTTGCCGGATAAACCAAATCCCCGCAAAGTAATGCCAATAACCCGGTAGCCGGCCTTTACCAGGGCATGGTACTGGTATTCCCAGCAGGCATCGCTCAAAGGATATCCATGAATAAGCACAACGGGCGTTCCTTCCCCGAGATCGGTAACATGCAATCTTACATTGGGCTCCACCTCGATGTATTCAGCCCTGGCAAATGGTTTATTTTGAGCGGAAGTAACGGCAGTCATCAGCGAAAACACGAGGACTGCAGCAACTGATAAAGTTAATTTCATGATGTTCTTTTTAAATTTGTAAAGATGATTTCAGCAGGTTTACTGAAGTATGGAAGCGGATACAATCACGTCAGCCACTTCTCCCGGATGGGTCATGAACAGTGTATGACCACCTTTCATTTCCACTACCTTGCTGCCCGCCCTTTGATACATGGTTCTTTCCAGTACAGGATTGATGGTGCCATCGTCGGTGGGAAGAATAGCATAGGAAGGTTTAGTTTTCCAGGCCGCCGCGGTTACTTTATCAACGAAGGCTGTCACGGTTAAAGGAATCTGCGAATCATACATGAAGTCAGATTTCTCTTTGCTTTGTCCCGTGGCAAATGTTTGGTTAAACTTATCCTTATCCAGGTACACCAGCCCTTTTTCATCCGGGGGCAGAATACCATTTACTTCCAGGATTGGGGCCGACTGAACAAGGGCCAGCGTTGATTCATCGACATCAGGAACAAAAGCAGCCACATACACCAGGCTCATTACTTTAGGATGTACGCCCGCTTCAGTGATAACAGTACCGCCCCAGGAATGACCTACCAGCACGGTGGGTCCATCCTGCCGGTCCAGCGCAACGTTGGTCGCCTGCACGTCGTCTTTCAGTGTAGAGGTAGGATTTTGTACCAGGGTAACATTATATCCTTTTGATTTTAAGATATTGTAGGCAGCTTCCCAGCCGGAAGCGTCTGCGAAGGCGCCGTGTACAATAACGATATTTTTTACAGAAGAAGCACTCATGTTATGATATTATAATAAAAATGATGGAATGGATAAAAGGCGATCTTTTACTTTAAGCCCAGGTATTTTTTGAGTTCTGCTGCGGCCTGCACAAAAAGCGATTTTGTTTGGGGAATGTTTGCCAAAGCATTCAGTAATCCGAAGTCGTGGATCATTCCATTGTATCGAACGGTGGTTACCGCTACGCCGGCTTCATCGAGTTTGCGGCCGTAAGCCTCACCGCCATCACGGAGCACATCCGCTTCGGCTACCTGTATTAGGGCAGGAGGAAGTCCTTTTAACTGCTCGATCGTAGCGTTAAGTGGAGATGCGTACACCTGCTCACGTTCTGCAGGATCCGTAGTGTACTGATTGTACATCCATTTCATTAAAGGCGTGGTCAGAAAACGGTCCTGTCCGAATCTTTTGTAGGTATCATGTTCAAAGCCGGCGTCAACAATCGGCCAGAACAGCACCTGTACAAGGATCTCAGGGCCTTTATTTTCTTTGGCTTTGATCGCTGTTACGGTAGCCATATTACCACCTACGCTGTTGCCTACAATGGCAAGGCGACTGCCATCCACACCAATTTCAGCGCCATGCTCCGCTACCCATTTGGTGGCTGCATAAATTTCATTCACCGCCTGGGGATAGCGGGCTTCGGGTGAAGGTGTGTAATTCACAAAAACGCCTGCTGCACCGGATAACACCACCAGGTCCCTTACCATTCTTTTATGCGTGGGATAATCGCCCAATACCCAGCCGCCGCCATGGATGAAAATGAATACCGGGAGTTGTTCTTTGTTTCCTGCTGGTTTTACGATATTTAATTTGATCGAAAAACCACCGGCGCTGATCGTCTTTTCACTTTCTTCAATACCGGAATAGTCAACATCCGCAGCCGCCTGCGCATTGATCAGCACCTGGCGGGCTTCACTTACGGAAAGTGTTTCCAGTCCCGGTGCTCCCGGTACATTCAGCACACTTAAAAAAGCTTTGACGTCTTTTGAAATGGCCGGATCATTTGCTACCGCAGGCACCTGCTGTGTAGTTTCTTTTGTGCTCATAGTTATTGGTTTGTTTTGCCCAGGCAAGTCAAACGGTGTGCCCAGCTTTAATCAATTAACAATCAAATTCTTATGAAATTAATTAGTTTTAAAAAATACGACATGTCGTAATATTATGATATCGCTTTCTTGTCCGGCTCTATGAAATTCAGTACTTTCGATGATGCAGAAAACCAATCATACGGGTCCGGTGGATATAGAACAGGGCAGTCATGTGGACAAGAATGCCATCTTTGAAAATCAACTTATTCAAAAAGAAAATGAACAGGCAAGTTTGCTTTGCGTAGCCGGCAGAATTGCTGCGGTGCGCAGCCGGGCCGACCTGTGGGATATCATCAATAATGAAATACTGGACCTGTTTAACAGCCAGTATTATACTTTATGTTTATTGTCTGAAGACGCTACGACGCACTATCCGTTTTTGCATAGCCGGGATAAGAAACTGGAAAATGGTAAGGTGGACAGTCCCATTATTCACCGCCAGCATCCTGTGAATGACGGGGTTTTTAACCTCGCGTTGTCCGCTGATCAGCCGGTGATTTTTCAACTTGCTGCACTCACCAGGCAAAAGGATATTGCACCCTACGTTCACTATTGGTTTAAACTCGGCATCAAAGAAATGATGCTGGTTAAAATCACCAATGCCAACGAAGACAGGGGTGTGTTATTTCTTTATTCAAATAAGGAAGGGGCCTTTTCAGCTGAAAAATTCAACCTGCTCGCCGGCGTGGCAGACCTTTTAGGAACTGGTATGTGCAATGTGCTGGCCAATGAAAAGATAGAACAGCAGATGGAGGAAATAGACCGGTACAGGCAACAGCTGGAAGAAGAAAAGGCTTACCTGATAGCCGAACAATCGGCCAACCGCTTTTCAGGCTTCATTGGTCATTCACCCGAAATCCAGAAGATTTTCCGTTTAATTTCGCAGGTAGCGCCATCAGATGCTACCGTACTTTTACTCGGGGAAACCGGCACCGGCAAGGAGTTGGTTGCCCGTGCCATACATGAGGCGTCTCCGCGCCGGGGGAAGCTCATGATCAAAGTGAATTGTGCTGCATTGCCGGCGAACCTCATAGAAAGCGAATTATTCGGCCATGAGAAAGGAAGTTTCACCGGTGCGTCCGACCGCCGTATCGGGAAGTTTGAACTGGCGAATAACAGCACCTTGTTCCTCGATGAGATCGGAGAATTGCCACCGGAGCTCCAGGTGAAATTATTAAGGGCATTGCAGGAAAAAGAAATAGAGCGGGTGGGTGGTGGAAAAACCATCAGTGTGAATGTAAGGATCATTGCCGCCACCAACAGGAACCTGGAAAAGGAAGTGTCGCAAAACCGCTTCCGGAGCGACTTATACTACCGGTTAAATGTATTCCCTATTACCTTACCTCCCTTGCGGAAACGAAAAGAAGATATTCCCGCCCTCACCTCTTATTTTATAGAACGGTTCTCCCGGAACTCCGGGAAAAAAATTTCGGGCATCTCCCAAAAAGCAATGGAAAAATTAATTTCCTATGCCTGGCCGGGTAATATCCGTGAACTGGAACACCTTATTGAACGCGCGGTATTGCTGACTAATAAGAGCATCATTAAAATGATCCAGCTTCCTGAGCAAATTGGTGCAGAAAGCAGTTTAAATGACAAAGCTTTTAAGATCCTGCCGCTGGAAGAAATAGAACGGGAGTATATTCTGAAGGTGCTTAAAATATGCAGGGGAAGAATTTCAGGACCCAATGGCGCTGCTACAAAATTAAAGATGCCGGCAACTACCCTGATATCAAAAATGCAGCGGTTAGGCATTAAAAAAGAACATTTTGTTACCGGCAAAGAAGACGGGGAAGCGTGAAACTATTTTCCTTTAAGATCGAGCTTACCGGAAGTGTAAGCCCAGTAGATCCACAAGGCCACACAAAGAAACAACGCAGCTGTTGGTTGCACAAAGGAAAGGATAAAGGCCAAGGTATGCACCGGGATGCCGTACAGGTAATTCCTTTTTATACGCTTAATACCGTCGTCGGTGATGTCTGGTCTTAACAGTTGCCGGTCCTGGCTGGCGATCCACCAAAGCAGGTTGAATGCCAGGTTAATGCATACAAATAAAGCGGTATAAATGGCCACTACAATATGAACGGAGGAAGTATGGTAGTAACGGGAGAGTAATGCCGTAGGATAGGAAACGCAGGTAGCCAGGAACAGGATAAGCCCGTTGGCGAACATCAGCGGGGTATTGCGCCGGTAGATCTGTTTGAAGATTTTATGATGGTTGACCCACATAATGAAAATACTGAAAAAAGACAGGCTGAAAGCCAGGAAAGAAGGCCATTCCGCGGCCAGCTTTTTCAACAACGAATCTCCTTTCCCGTTTTCTTCCATCAACGGCACATGCAGTTCCAATACCAGTAAAGTGATGGCAATGGCGAAAACCCCATCACTGAAAGCTTCTATCCTTGTTGTTTCTTTTTCCATGTGACGGCATTCAAAAAATAATACTATTTGTAACCCGATTCAATTCCATGTTTTTTCATTTTGGAGTATACAGTTTGCGCAGGTAACCCAAGCATTTCGGCAGCGCCATTAACGCCAGAAACCCGGCCCTTGCATAGTTTTAATGCGTTCATAATATGGTTCCGCTCCATCTGCTCCATCGTTTCAAAGGAGGTGGAACCCGGATTTTTTTCCAGGTGTACCGGCAAATCAAAATCAGTGATCTCATTGTTCATCGTCAGAATAACCTGCCGTTCAATGACATGCTCTAATTCCCGGATATTGCCCGGCCAGCGGTATTCCAGCAGTGATTGCATGGCTTCCTTACTCACTTCCGGTACCTGTTTTCCCAATGCCAGTGCAAACTTTTTAAGAAAGTAAGCGGTCAGCGGCGGAATATCTTCTGCCCTTTCGCGTAAAGGCGGCAACGCTATCGGAAATACATTCAGCCGGTAATACAGGTCCAGCCGGAACCTTCCTTCGGCCACTTCTTTTTCAAGATTGCGGTTGGTTGCCGCAATCACCCGCACATCTACCGGCACTGGCATATCGCCGCCAAGGCGGTGAATTTCCCTTTCCTGTAATACGCGCAGAAGTTTTACCTGCGCTTCTAAAGATAATTCACCGATTTCATCCAGGAAGATGGTACCTCCACCCGCCTGTTCAAACTTACCAATCCGTTTCTGACCGGCGCCGGTAAAGGCTCCCCGCTCATGACCGAATAATTCCGACTCTAAAAGAGCCAACGGCAAGGCAGCGCAATTAACCGTTACCAGTGGTTTGTTTTTCCGGTTGGAAGCTTTGTGAACGGCCTGCGCAAACCGTTCTTTTCCTGTTCCGCTTTCTCCCAGCAGCAATACGGAGCTTTTACTGCGGGCTACTGCACGGATTTTTTCGAGGGCCTTTTTCAATGCAGCTCCTTTACCAATAATGTCGGGAAAGCTGTTGTCGTCATCGCTTACAACGGTCGTATTATTTTCAGCAACACCATGCTCCGCGCTATAACGGTACCGGGCAATGTCCAGCATCACCAGCAGGTCGCGCTCGCGGAAAGGCTTCACCAGGAATCCATATGGCTGTGTTGTTTTTGCTGCTTCCAGCGTAGCCTGGTTTGTATTTGCAGAGATAAACAAAAACGGTTTTTTCTGCAGAAATAATTCTTTGGCCAGTTCAATCCCCGACACCGGCGTCTTCAACGTAATATCGAGCAGCACCCAGTCGGGATCTTTAAGCGCAATTAACTCGCGGGCCTGCTCTACAGAAGAAGCAATCCCACACATGGTATAACCGGCTTTCGCCAGCATAATACGCAGATCATTGGCAACGATAAATTCGTCTTCCACGATCAGTATTTTCTCTTTTAAACTCATCCTGCAGGCGTTTTAACTGTTTATAGTACTAAAGGTCCTGCATTGAAAGGATAACCTGATTCTTACGCCGGCTCCCACAGCAGCCGATATACGGAAATTGCCATCAAGCTGACCGGAAAGGCCGTGCATCAGGCTCATTCCCAGCGATGTGTTCTCCGGATCCTGTTCCTGCAAAAAGCCAATACCATCATCTGAAATCAGCAGCAAACAACCGGCTTCGTTTGTACGTTTCAATGAAACATAAATATTGCCTCCCTGGTCTCCCGGGAACGCATATTTGATCGAATTGCTCACGGCCTCATTAATGATCAGCCCAATGGGCACTGCCTGGATAACATCGAGCAGCAACGGATCAGTTTCCGTAGTGAAAGAAATCTTATCTGTTTGTTCAAACGACTCCTTCATATAACCAATCAATTCCCCCATGTACCATTTCATATCTATTTTCCCAAGATTATCAACCTGGTAAAGCCGCTGATGAATGAGCGACATCGCATACATGCGGTGCTGACTGTTGCGGATGGCAGCTATTGCATCTGCGTTATCCAGGTATTCAGACTGCGTATTGAGCAGGCTGATCACAATCTGTAAATTATTTTTAACGCGGTGATGTACTTCTTTCAATAACCACTCTTTTTCTTCCACCAGCTTTTTCAGCACTTCGTTCTGATCATTTATTTCCCGTTGTTTACTTTCCAGCTCCAGGTTAGAACGTTTTTTCAGCCGGTAACGGTTATACATTAATGTGGAGAAAAGCACCAGCATGGCTACACCTGCGGCAAATGCATTGCGGAATACTTTCTCGTTTTGCAACAACACCTCCTGCAGCGCACTTTTCTGCGTAAGTAATTCTATATTTTTATCTTTTTGCCTGGTTTCAAACTGTAATTGCAGTACTCCCAGTTGTTTCGCCTGGGCAACACTGGTTAAAGAATCGGAAAGCAATTTATATTGCCTGAAATGGCTGAAAGCTGAAGAAATATTACCCATGGCCGAATCAGTTCTGTAAAACAGGTACTCTCCTTCCACCTTCCGTACAAGCGCCAGTGGTATGCTATCTTTGTAGTGGGCATAACTCCGGAGATAGGGAATCGTTTCCTTATAACGGCCCACCGACTGCAGGTAATAAATAATCGCCAGGCGCAAAAGCTGGCTGGTTCTGTCAGGTATCCTGCGCTGCTGATAGCTGCTTACCAGGTTCCTGAAGTAATGATCTGCTTTGTCGAACTCCATGAGCGCCATATAGTCCTTCATATAGATCATTGGTTCCAGCATCCGTTCCGTTTCACTCGCAGACGGCCCATATTGCGCGCTAACCAACAAGGTGTCGAGGCTTCTCCTGTATCCGCCCCTATTGCGGCAGGCGTCTGCAATATTGACAAGCATGGTTTTAATACTGCCGGTGTCCCGGTTACTCCGGGCCAGTACTAATGCTTTATTGAAGTAATCAATTGCCTCGTCATAATATTTAATACTATAGTAATTCAGCCCAACACGGTTATATACGGTCGTCATCACCGGTCCTGTATCGCCTGTTTTTTTTCCGGCTTCCACGGCGAGTAAATTATACCGGAGCGATTGAGTGAAATTGTTTAACTCGTGATTGATTTCACCCATTATCGAATAAATTCCCTGTAAGCGCGGGTATCCTATTTGCTGGTAAACGGATAAAGTGGCTGTGAGTACTTCCAGCGCCTCCGTATACTGACCGTTCAGCTGCAGCAGATCTCCCCTGAACTCATTAAGTTTGGCCGCAGAAAGACTGTCGCCCAAGCTTTGATAAATATCGATGCCCTGCTTGTATAAACTGATCTTTGTTGGAAGGTCTTCCGCCGAATTGGAGTAGCTGCCGCCCAGCTCCAATATTGCTTCCGCCTTTAGCCTGGGTGTTCCATAAACACTTAAAAGGCGAACCGCTTCTTCACTTGATTTTCTGCCTTCGGCGGAACGTCCGGATTCCCGGTAGGCTTTTGCCAGTAACAGTTTACTCAGCCCAAGTCCTGCCGGGTATCTCAGCTCCTTACTTAATTTTTCCATTTGGCCGGCGATCTGGAAAGCCATTTTCATATCTGGCTCCAGTGACCCCGGTTTGTCGAGGAACGATTCTCCCCGCTTCATCCAGGCGGTGATAGTAGCGGTATCTCCTTTACTGCTTTGAACCAACCGGCCTATGGTTTCAGGGCCGGCAACGGACTGCCCATAGGCTTCCCCGGTAACCGCCAGTCCCAGCAACATCCATATCCATATTTTCCCCCGGATCATTTTCCTCATGGCGCAAATTTACGCGCCAGCACCTCTCCCTGCAAATAGCAAACAACAACGGCCACTCCCGGCAGTAGGATAGCACTGAGTCCCAGCCATTTAGCCATTATTGCGCCGATCACGCAACCGGCTAAAAACCCCCCGATGGTGAACACTTGGCCCTGGAAATCCTTCCACGCCAGGGCATCGCCGCTCCGGCCCTTCCGGATCAGGTTTCCCAGATCCAGCGAGGCCTGGGTAACGTTGCCGGTCATCATGGTGGTTGGTCCGTGTGTTTCTTTGGCAAATAATTTCCCAAAAGCATTTTGCAGCCCCATTGCTGCTGCAGTAGTCATCACAATTGAATAGATCATTACTTTCTCTTCCACTCCCGTTAGCATAGGCTGCAAGATAGCGCCAATTCCGCAAATCATGAGTACGATGCCCTCCACGAGGAGTATTTTATACTTTTTCTGCGTTTTCTCAACGGCCCATCCGGCGGCCATTACAGCGAATACAAATACAGGAAAGGTGATTAGTTTCATCCAGGACTCCATGTGATCGCCACCCGTTGCCACCTGCGCCGCAAACACAATAAAATTGCCGGTCACGTGTGCAGAAAAAATGCCATCTCCCGATACAAAGGTGGCGGTATCGCAAAAACCCGCCACCCATGCAAGTAAAAATGTTACCCAATTGATATTGTGTGTAGCTTCTGTCATGTTTTAATTTTGTGGTGTTTAAAACCTTTTTTGCTATTCAAGATGCGCCCTTAGCATCCAGGCCATTTTTTCATGCTTTTCCATCAGCCCTGTGATATAATCACTGGTTCCTGCATCATGGAATGCGGTTACGTAGCCGTCAATGTTTTCCCGCAGGCGGATCAGTATACTTTCATGGTCCGACAGCAGTTCTTTGATGTGGCCTGTTGCATCATTTTTTTCTCTCGACTGCTCCGTGAGGTGCGTCAGGCTTAAAAACTCCTTCAGGGTTGCGGGCGGGAAATGGCCAAGGGACCGGATCCTTTCTGCCACATCATCCACTATTTCTTCCATCTGCCCGTACTGAGATTCAAAAAAAAGGTGCTTGCTGTGAAAATCAGGTCCTGTTACACACCAATGCGCTTTGAGGGTTTTGGTGTAGAGAACGAATTCGTCTGCCATTATTTTTCCCAGCGAATGGGCTACGGCAGAAAGGTGTTCTGGTTTAATACCAATACGTGTAATCATCTTTTTTAATTAAATAATTGAAGCAATAAAAAGGTATCCAAAGAATAGGTACCGGCGCCCAGCGCCAGTAAAAAAAGTAAAGAGAGTGTGTACATATAGGGCACATCGCGTACCTCCAGGTCGTCGTTACGGTGTACCACAAAGTAACCGATGGCGGTTACTCCAATCGTCGGCAGAATTACCAGCCGCGTACCGATGCCCAGCATTACCAGGAAAGGCACTACCGTATCTGAAAACGTAGCCACCAGTGCGTTGAGCTTTTCCGGTAAATGAAGCGGATTGGGTACATGCTCTTTTTGCCCGTTCACTACGCGGAATTTTTTCATGCCATGTACCCTGAACAGCTCCAGTGCCAGCAGGCAGCGGAATACCAGCATAGCGACGTTATTCCAGGTGCTGCCCAGGTCGGAGTAAAGTATGGAGATGATAATATCGTTCATAATATGCGCGTTAAAATGCAAAACAGGAGCAACCAAATGCCCCCCAGAATGCGGTGTAATTGTTAACAGGGATGTTGCTCTTACGGGCAATATCGTGATGATGCCCGTGAACGTCGCAACTGCCTTTGCAGCTATGTATCCCGGCAGCAGCAACTGCTTCGGCAGCTGGCGCCTTGGCAACAACCGCAGCATCTTTATGGTAACCCGGATAGTTTTTTACGGGTGACCAGTCGGGCAACACAGGTATTGTTGGCGGTGCGTGGGTAGCGAAATCGTCTTTGGCGTATACCACCTTTCCGTCAACAATGGTGAGGATGGACTCAATAGATTTGATCGCTTCATCATCCACTTCAAAAAAGTCGCGGTCCAATACCGCCAGGTCGGCAAACTGCCCTACTCTGATACTGCCTTTCTTTTGTTGCTCCCCGGAGAACCATGCACTCCCTTTTGTATACAGTTCCAGTGCAGTTTCCCGGCTTAATTTGTTCGCATCGCCGTATAGTTGCAACCCTCCTACGGTTTTGCCGGCAGTAAGCCAGTACAGGGCTACCCATGGATTATAACTGCTAACCCTGGTGGCATCGGTACCTGCGCCAACGGGTACCCCTGATTGAAGCATTTGTTTAACCGGTGGCGTATGCGCCGCTGCGGCAGGCCCATAACGATCGGCAAAGTATTCGCCCTGGAAAGCCATGCGGCTTTGAATGGCAATGCCGCCGCCAAGTTCCCGAACACGGTCAATGTTGCGCTCATCGATGGTCTCCGCATGATCGAAGATCCAGGGAAGACCGTTAAAAGAAATCTCCCGGTTTACTTTCTCAAAAACATTTAAAAACCGGGTGATACTTTCGTTATAGGTAGCATGTAAACGGAAAGGCCAGCGTTTTTCTACCAGCAGCCTCACTACCCGTTCCAGCTCCTCCTCCATTGTATCGGGCAAGTCCGGCCGCGGCTGGAGAAAATCTTCAAAGTCGGCCGCAGAAAACACCAGCATTTCGCCGGCGCCGTTGTGACGATACATATCGTCTCCCTGGTGAAGGGTAACGGAGCTGGTCCAGTTTTCAAAGTCTTCCCGCTCCTGTTTAGGCCGTTGTGTGAACAAGTTGTAGGCGATACGAACGGTCAGTTGCTTTTTCTCATTCAGTTCACTGATAACTTTATAGTCGTCGGGGAAATTCTGAAAGCCGCCACCGGCGTCTATCACGCTGGTAATGCCAAAGCGGTTTAACTCCGTCATAAAGTGACGGGTAGAATTTACCTGGTGTTCATACGACAACCGCGGTCCTTTGGCGAGTGTGGCATACAGGATGAGTGCATTGGGCGCTGCCAGCAGCAGTCCGGTGGGATTGCCTTTGGCATCTTTCTCCAGGCGGCTTCCCGGCGGCGCCGGCGTGTCTTTTGTAAATCCAACTGCCTGCAATGCTGCACGGTTTAACAGCGCCCTGTCGTACAGGTGCATAATAAACACCGGCGTATCCGGCGCAATGGCATTGATCTCATCCAGGGTGGGCATTCGTTTTTCAGCGAACTGGAATTCAGTCCAGCCACCTACCACACGCACCCACTGCGGCGATGGTGTTAGTGCCACCTGCACTTTCAGCATGCGCAATGCATCTGCCAGGGAAGGGACGCCATCCCATCTTAATTCAAGATTATAGTTCAGGCCACCGCGGATTAAATGGATATGCGAATCGTTTAATCCTGGTATCACCCTTTTGTTTTTCAGGTTGATCAATACCGTGCCGGTATCCTGAAATCCGTTCAGTACCGTAGCGTCGTCTCCCACTGCAATGAATTTGCCCTCTTTGATCGCCACTGCTGTTGCTGAAGGCTGGTGCCGGTCTACGGTATGGATTTTACCGTTATAAAGAATTAAATCGGCCTTTTTCATCGTCGTCAGTTTTAGTTATGAAATGAAGCAATGGCTTCTTTGATTCCTTCGCCGGCAGTGACGAAAAATGCGGGGCCTGCAAGCAGTATTACTTTGGTTATTTTTTTCGGGGCGGCTAAATTATTTTTATGGAGATACAGCTGCGTTCTGTATGCCTCAATAATGCCTTTGGTGACGTTACCTGCAACGAGGGCCGTCGGTGAATCGATACCGCCATCTTTGATATCGCTGGCGAAAGAAAAACTGGTCACGCCTAAATTCAGTGCTTCACGCATGGCCACAGTTGCCACGGAGGTCATAAGATCGGGCGTGAAATTATTCCGGTTGCCCATACCAATCAATAATAAACGCGGGGATTTCAATGCGCCTTTGGCGGGCGTAATCAGAATCGTTTCCAATGCATGCCCGGCAAACCTGCCTGTTTTGCGCAATTCTGTAATTTGACCGTGCAGCGCCTCATCCAAATGAACCATGCCGTTCAGCGCGGCGGGCAATGCAGGAGGATTAAAAATATCCCCTTCCGTGTACTCGAACACACAAGCCACCTGTAAAGGCGATTCGGCGGCTGAAGGCCCCTGGACCAATCCCTCGATGGCGATCCCATCTACCTTTCCCCAGATCTTTGAAGTGCCGATCGCAGTTGTCTTCACAGTGGTATCCGCGGTTGCCGCTTGTTGGGCATATGCTGTGGTTCCTAGCAGCAACGCAAAGGCTACCGGCAACAGGCTTCTTATTTTTGTTACCCAAAGACTTCCATTACGCTTATAATTTCTCATGATGAATAGTTTATTTCGTGTTAAAATTTGAATGCAATCCTGGTGTTGATGAATAATCCGTCTTTATGATCTTTGATCAGATCATCTACAAAAGCGCCTGTCTTAAAATATTGTATACCGGCATTCAGCGAGATAAACCGGTTCAGTGTGTATACTGCACTTGCGAGATAAGCGGTACCTATATATCTTTTTGCTGAAGAAGCACCTGCCAGGTTAAAATTGCCACTGGGGCGATATACACCATCCTGCAGGGAGTAACGCCAGTTGAATACCACATCTGCCTGCAACAGCAGTTTAGGTCCCGGGTTCACAGTAGCATAAGGATGGATATCAATGAGGTTTACAGGGCCTATTTGCGGACTGAATCCGAAATATCCTCCTTTGGGATACAACGGGTTAAAGGTGCCCAGTTTTCCGTCGCCTTTGTTACGGTCTCCGGAGATGTAGTCATTACGTAAATTGATCGTTGGCCGGCCTTTCACAGATTCAAACATATAGCCGATATCTGCGGAAGCAGTCCAGGCGCTGATATCCGCAACGCCAAATTTTCCGAACTGCCATGCCGCCTCGAAGTTGTAAATGAAGCCGCCGCCATATTTCCAAAGCCTGCTGCCCAGTGTATGTCTTACTTCCTTTGCAGCTCCATCTTCGAAAACTGCCAGATCCCGCCGGACGCCCAGGTAATACACATCCAGGTTACCAGCCCGGGGGAAAATACGCTTCGCATATAGCCCCCAGAGGTTTACCTGTTTGCTGATCTTATTGTCGAATGCGCCTGTGTTCACGGTGTCTGCTGCCATTACAAATGCGTCTGCGGTAAAACCTGCGGCGGCATACATTAATTTAAGTCCATCAAAATAAAGCCGCAGGTTGGGGCCTTCGCGGACAGAGATCAGCCGCCCGCTGCCATAGTCCAGCTCCTGGCGGCCGGCACGGACAGTAAGGCTGTTTGTGTTACGTTTATACAGCTGTGCATCAATAAAGAGGTTCTGAATATTCAGGTGATCTTCATCAATAGGCCTGGGACCGTTTTTACGACCTCCTTCCCAGGCACTTCGCAGCTGCGTGAACACCCGGATGCGTTCTCCGAGGTGAACATCCGCATGAAGGTCGTAGCGCTGCAATAAGAAATTATTGTGACCTGTTCCCAGCCGTCCCCAGTCTTCATTATTAAAATCAACATATTCCCACCTCGCCGATCCGCCGAAAGAAACGTAGATGTTATGTTCAGCAGAAAGGGAAGTATATTTTACCTGGCGATAAAAGGTGGGTGCAGAATCACGCAGGTAGGCATAATTCTCATCAAAACGCATCCCTTTAAATGATTGTGTGAAACCTGCATGGCTGATCAGCAGGAGCATGATCAGCATTGCTGACTTTTGCCATAAACAGAAATTGGAAACTCGCAAAGCTGGTAGAGGATTTTACAGAAGAATCAGTGTTTAAGCATATGATGAGCATAATGAATGCCTATGCCATAAGAACCGCCATACTTTTTCATCAGGTCGGTAACTGCTACATACGTTTCCTGTCTGGCCCAATCTCTCTGCAATTCCAGCAGGTACTGAATAGCGGTAATGGGTTTAACGCCTGCGTGCACCATGCGTTGCACGGAGCGTTCATGCGCTTCGGGGCTAACGTCGCCACAGGCATCGGTAATAACATACACGGTATAGCCTTCTTCAATGGCCGACAGCGCAGGACCTACAATACAAACGCCTGTCCACAGGCCAGCAAGTACCAGCTTCTTTTTGCCGGCGCCGGTAATGGCTTTATACGCAGCTTCATCTTCCCAGGTATTCATGGAGGTACGGTCGATGTACCCGGAAGTAGCCTGTGGGTAAAATTCTTCAATTTCAGGAAATACAGGGCCTGAAAAGGTTTCTTCGGCAACTGTTGTTACAATGGTAGGGATATTAAAGATCTTTGAAGCGCCGGCAACAATAGCGGTATTGGTACGCAGTTCACTGAGCGGAATACTCTTGGTGGCAAAAGCCATCTGGCCTTCAAAATCAATTAATACTAATGCGTGGTTCTCCGGTGATAACAGATTCGGTGACGGTTTCATAAATTAAATAGTTTCCGCCCGGTAAGACAACAAAGATGCCACCTCGCAATCATCTCATAATCAACACCATAAGCGAAACTATTTAATAAAAAATATACGACATATCGTAAATTTATGATCGTACATAAAACTCACTCCCGCTTACGGATCAATGCTATTAACCCTTCATTCCCGATAATAATCATACCATGACGATCTGCGGTAATACCCTCTTTCAATTGATAAGTATACCTGGGCACATTTCCTTCCATCACCGTTGGCAGGTATAAAAAACGGTAACTTCCATCCTGTTTTTTCAGGGCCTCGCCCACCTCGATAATATGCGAGGATATAATAAAGAAACAATTCCTGTGTTCCGAAAAAGCAGCGGTAATAGCGAGCGTAGCATCATAAGCATCCTTTACATTGGTGCCTTTAAATAACTCATCGAATATAACTACGAGATCTTTTGACGCTCCAACCTGCTCCGCTACACTTTTCACCCGCAATACTTCCGCATAAAAGTGGCTATAGCCATGCTCCAGGTTATCGGGGACATTAATTGTAGAAAAGAGCCCGTCTTTTACAGAGAACTCCATTTCCGCTGCCGGCACCGGGAACCCCATATGTGATAAAAAAACGGCAATGCCAAACGACTTCATAAATGTTGACTTCCCCGCCATATTTGCCCCGGTAAGAAAAGCAACATTCGATGCCGGATGAAATGAAATATCGTTAGGCACGGCATGCTCCACTGAGGGGTGAAACAATCCGCTGATATTGATTACATTTTTATGTTTGGGTAAAGCCCTGGCGTAACAAAAGTGCTTTGTCCGCGCAACAGTGGATACGGCTATATATACATCAAACTGGTAAATAACGTCTATCACAGTCTTCATCTCCTCCAGGCATCCTGTTCTTAACTGGTAGTCGTATTTTATAAGCTTTGGCAGCGGAATATTCTTTACATCTGTTTCTTTCCGGAGCCACAGCAGCCGCCGATCGTTAAAGATCTGCCGGATTTTTTCGACCTGTTCCTGAACAGGGCCATAGGCGCCCAGTTCGGCTAATTTGTAAATGAAATCACGAAAGGCTATTAACAATGTGATCGTTTTTCCCAGCCCTGTTACAAGCAGCTCATAGCTGTTATCGCGGATCACTGTTTTAAGTAACTTCCTGTATACTATGTTCCATGCAGCGGCAGGCATGGTAGCACTGGCGCCAGTGGTAAGATAATTTTCTGCTATGCTGAATGATTCAGCACTGAAAGGCAGTACAGCAGGGTTGCTGTCAAAGTATTGAAATATACTGCTGCGTTCATTGATCGCAAGATGATCTGTTAACGGATACCGGAACATATCATCCAGTAACTTTCTGCCACCGCCGGTTATAACGTTGTCGAATATACGGTAAACGGATTTGTTGTTGTACCTCCCGGGAATGTTCAGATCATCAAGCGTTTGTTTGTCTGCGAGAAAACTCATACGTCCTTATTTTTATCTTTCTTTTTGCCGATGATATCCAGGATACCTTCATTTTTGATAATAATCATCCCATGCCGGTCGGTGGTAATACCATTGGCTAACCGGTAGGTATAAACGGGTTTGTTGTTTTCCATGCGGGTAGGCAGAAAAATGAATTGAATGTTACGGCACTGCTCTTTCAGCACTTCTCCCGCCTCGGTGATATGCGTTGAAATGACAAAAACACCATTCTCTCTTTCTGCAAAGGCAGCGGTAACTGCCACCGTACCTTCATAGGCGTCTTTTACATTGGTGCCCCTGAAAAGTTCATCAAAGATGAGCAACAGGTTCCTGGCTTTCGACAGCTCCCTGGCGATCTTTTTTATCCGCAATACCTCCGTGTAAAAATGGCTGCTTCCGGAGGAAAGGTCGTCCGGTAAATTGATAGTGGTGTAAATACCATCCCTTACGGCAAACTCCATTTTCTCCGCAGGAACGGGAAAACCCATATGCGCCAGGAACATGGCTATGCCCAGTGATTTCATAAAGGTGGACTTACCCGCCATGTTGGCGCCGGTTAAAAAAACCACGTTGCTTTCCGGGGTAATATGTATCGTATTGGGCACCGCCTTCGCTACCTGGGGATGGTAAACGCCCTCCAGCCGTATATGGTGACTACCGGCATCCAATGCAACCGGGAATATAAACTTTCTTTGTGCCGCCACGTTGGCTACCGTGATATATACATCTAAGTGATAGATCAGCGACAACATTTTGCCCAGTTCATTTCTGAACCGGAACCTGAGCAGTTGATCATAGGCTACTACTTTGTCGTAAGGCAATTTAGTTCCCGCCGGCTCCTGCAATACCGGCTCCAGTGCCGGGTCTTGCAGGAGTTTTTTCATTTCAGCGATATCCGGCAGGTATGGGTGATCAGCGGACATTTTTGTCATATCAATAAAAAACCCTTGCAGCGTTTGCAGCATTTCTATCACCGACCGGACCCCATCGCTGACCGTTTTAAAATTAGTATCGGCCGCTATCAGGTGGTTGAATTTCCTTGCCAGGGTATTGCCCTCCGACGATAAACGGGTCCGGTCGTCCTGCACTGCCAGGTAGCCTTCTATTACGTCGAACAAACCGCTGCTGAAGGGGAAACGGGCATCAACAGACTGAAGAAACCGGATCTTGCCGCTTCTATTGTTGATAGCGGTTTTTTCCGCAAGCGGGTACCTGAACATATCTTCCAGCACAGCGGCGCCACCGCGTGTGCTGGTATGATTAAAAACAGTGTAGATGGAATCAGCTCCCGGTTTCCCCAGTATATTGAGATCAGTAAGGGTTTGCTTATCGGTATTAAAAATCATCTTATAAAAAATTAAAACTATCCCTGACTATTTCCTTTTCCGTCTGATGAGCAATATGGCGCCGAATGCCAGCAGGATGCCAGGCAATACCCACAGGTAAATAATCCGCAGGAACTTCACCTGGTCTTTTGTTAACAGTACGGCTGTATCTTCCGGCTTGGGGCGGGTGCTATCGATCGGGAATTCGCCATAACTGAGCCAGCTGAACAAAGCGGTATTAAAAACAAAATTGGCGGCTCTTAAATTAAAACGCTGCAGCTCCGCGTTGCCCATGAAATCGGCATCACCGGTCACTATAATGCGTTGTTCTTTGTTATTGATCTTCCGTGTCAGGGAAACCGCTGTGGCAAAAGATTTGCGCTCGTCGCCCCTTTCCGGTAAGAAAACCACTTCCGCAGAATCGGTTACGAGGTTATCTTTCTTCAGCCAGCAGTTTCTTATATCCGTTACCAGCAATGGCTTGATGGTGAATGCACCGGTATCGCTATAAGAGAGGGCTGTTGCCCGCGGCATGGAAGCCATAGCGCTATCGTGGTGACTATGTGCCAGCGCCGGATAAAACGATGCGACCGTGGCTGTGAGATAAGGCGTGATCAGCTCCGGTTGCAGGTCTTTGCTGGTTTGCACTAATATACCATCCATCAATTGCACGCCCAGCTGCCTCAGAAAAGGATTCAATATGGCTTGCTTGCCCGGTTCTCCGGCCACCAGCAAGTTTCCGCCGTTGTTTACATATCGCTGCAATTTCTCCATACCAGCCGTTGTGATGGCCACCTTCGGATCGGCCAATACCAGGGCAGAGATATCAGTGGGAATATCCTGCGACTCCAATGATAGTGTATCCACGTCAAAACCCTGGTTCAGCAATGAGTTACGGAAGGTAGTGAGGTTCGTGAGCACTTTATATTCCCTGTCTCCCAGCTTATTTATACTTCTCTCCAGGTGCCCTGTCAGGAAAACTATTTTGGGCATTTTTGCCTGCAGCAAACGCTTAAATGCAGCCGATACTTCCGTTTCGCCCGGCCATTCCTGGTTGTCATCAAACACCCGCAGGAACGTGGTTTTCCCTTTATACTTCAGTTGCATTACGTACCGGTTCAACTCCGGTTTCAGGTTAATCACCTTCCGCATTTCAGCCGGCGTTTTAAACTGATCCATTGAAAGATCCCTGCTATCTGCATATTGCTTGGCTATCTGGTCCAACGTTTTGCCCTGGTAGTACCGGTACATACCGGGATTTTCATAGGACGAATCATAATATAAAACCGTTTTAAGTTCAATATTATGTTTGAACCGGGTATAGGGCTCCCAACGGCCCAGGTTCCGGTTATATGAATCGGGGCTGCCCAGGTCCCAGTGGCGTCCCAGCAGGTTATTATATGCCGTCACTTCCAGTGGGGCATCTCCCAGTTCCTTTATAATTTTCTGCGCATTGGGTGTCAGCGTTCTTTGCTTGCCACGGCTGGCGTCATAATAGCCCACCATTGAAGGGATGGAGCTAAAGTAGCCAACGGCCAGTGTGGACACTATCACAAAAGCATATCTCCCGGTTTTTACAATAGCCGGTTTGGATTCCATGCCGGCTTTCAGCTTATAGATACTGAGCCCGAGGAAAAGATAAACGATGGCCAGGAAATAGATCACATCCTTTGAAGTAATGAGCCCCAGCAGCATGTTCCCCGTACGCCCTGAAATAGACAGAAAGTAAGTCAGGTTCCGCACAAATGCAATATCCTGCCAGAGCGTGCCTACATAGGATAACAGGCCTATCATTACAAAGGTGCATACCGCAGCCACCACCTGGTAAGTGGTGAGGCACGACATGAACAACCCGATGGCCGAATAGGCGCAAAGCAACAGGTAAAGCCCCAGCATAGCGCTGAACAGCATACCGGTATCCGGCGATTTAATCTGGAACATGCTGGAGGTAACAAAGATCCCAAAGATCATCACCAGCAACAAGCTGTAGATCATCATCGCCAAAAATTTCCCGAACACAATTTCCCTTACCCGGATAGGCGAAGTATACAACAGTTTAATAGTGCCGCTGCTGGTTTCACGGCTGATCAGGCCCATCGTGAGCAATGGAATGTATAAGTATAAATTGCGCATTACGCCGCCTAATACACCCCTGTTACTCAGGAAAACAAATTCTCCTACACTGCCGAAAAATTTCCCGCCCGCATCCTGGTCCCTTGCGATGGCTTCCATTACGCCGAGGTACGTTGCCCCGCATTGGATGAGAAATACAATCATTAAAAACCAGGCAATAGGTGAGTAAAACAGGGTGCGTAACTCTGTTTTGGCTATTCTGAATATCGTCTTCATTAATCCGTTATTGTTTTGATGATGGATGGGATAACTGCTTAAATATTTCGTCGAGTGCGCTTTTATCAAGGCTGATCTCCCGGAGTCGCCAGCCATTATGTACCGACGCAGCGATGATCCTTTCCGTGATCTCCTGTTCACCATTGAAGTAAATGCGCAATTGTCTTTCTGTAAGAAATTCCACCTGGGTAACACCATTAATTTTTAGCAGCTCCGCTTCCACCGGGGGATTCTCCATATGTACCAGCACACTGTGTGGTTCTACATAGTTGTTAAACGTGTCCATTGTATCGGAGAAAACAATTTTCCCGTTTTCGATCATCCTGATTTCTTTACAGAGTATCTGCACTTCAGACAGGATGTGCGAAGAAAAAATCACGGCCCTGTCGCGGGCGATTTCTTTGATCAGTGACCGTACCTCTATGATCTGGTTAGGATCCAGCCCGTTGGTAGGTTCGTCCAGCACCACCAGTTTGGGCTGGTGTACAATGGCCTGTGCAATGCCTACACGCTGGCGGTAACCGCCGGAAAGGTTCCGGATCAGTCTTTTGCTGAAATGATCTACCCCGCAACGTTCCTTGGCTTCCTTTATGGAGGGTTTCATTTTATCTTTTGGCAAATGCCGCAGACCGGCGCAATAGCTGAGGTATTCATCGACCGTAAGATCCATGTAAAGCGGCGGATGCTGCGGCAGGAAACCGATATCCCTTTTGGCCTGTTGCGGATGCTCTTTCATGTTAACGCCGTTAATATAAACATCGCCTTCGGTCTGGTTCAGTGCCCCGCATACAATATTCATGGTGGTCGACTTTCCCGCACCGTTTGAGCCCAGCAAACCGACAATACCTGTTGGGCTTATTTCCATATTAATATCACGGATGGCCCAGGAAGTACTGTACCGGTGGGACAACTTTTCAATTCTGAGAATACTTGATGCCATTTATTTTATATTTTTTTTTGCAGATGTACAGTCTATGGATTTTGTTCCATTTCCGGGTTCTGGGTGATGAGTATATTGGCCAGTGGAAATACGTAGCCGCTGCTGTTGGGCGCCAATGTGTACGTGTTACCATTGAATGACCTGGTAACAGTTTTAGCAAACTGCGGATCCTTGTTCAGCCGGCGCTGATCAAACCAACGCAGGCCGGTGCCGAAGAATTCGCGACGGCGTTCCTCCACTACCAGTTGCAATGCTTCTGCTGCAGTAGCAGCGGTAAGGTCTGCATAATCGGCGGCCAGGAAACGGAATTTACGGAGTGTATTCAGCATACCCACAGCTTCATCTGTTTTGCCTGCACGGGCAAGGCATTCTGCTTTTATCAGCCAGGTTTCATTTACGGATAGGCCCACTGCGGGCTTATCCGGGGCGCCTGAATATTTTTCACGCGACCAGAAACCGAACCCGGTAAATGAAGGATAAAACGAAGTGCCGGTTTTTACAAAAAGCTGGTAGCGCAAATCCTTTGTTCCGAGCAGGTCCAGTATTGCCTGACTTAACTGCGGAGCGCTATACATTCCACGGGGCACTTTCCGCAGCAGGATCTGCTTATCGTTGAACTGGGAAGGGAAAAAATAGGTACTTCCGGCAACGGCTAAATTATAGTCGTACAAGGTACTTGATAACGCCAGCGTACTATCAGCAAAAGCAGCGGCATTGGTGAAGTCGCGCATGTTAAGGTATACTTTGGCTAACAGCGCATAAGCCGATGCCTTATTGGGCCTGAAATTAATATCCTGTTTGAGTGGCAGCATGGGAATTGCCGCCGTGATGTCCTTCAGCACCTGCTCATATACCTGTTTCACCGTTGCCCGTTTTAAATCCACAAAAAGAGCTGCCTTTAGTAATACCGGCACAGCAGGATCGGTTTCCGCAGTAGCAGCATCATACTGCTTTCCATACAGGTTAGCCAGGTTAAAGTAGGTAAAAGCCCTTTGCATCAGCGCCTCCGCCAGGATCGTTTGCTTCAACAGCTGATCTCCTCCTTTACTGTCCATTACGCCGTCAATTACTACGTTGTAAGTGTACATACCCGCATACAGGGAATTCCAGTCATTGTCTTGCATAAGATCCGTGTAAACGGGTTTACGCCAGGTATAGGTGGCCGTTTGAACAGTGTTACCTTTAATATTATCCTGGATCTCCGGCGCACGGAACTCCACGTCATCACAGCTCACAAGCGGGGCTGAACCAAAGGCGCTCTCCTGCTGATCCCGGTTATTCATTAAAGCGCGGTAGTCTTCTGTATACACCAGCACACGCTGGCCCTGTATGGGCACTTCTTCCACATATTTACGGCAGGAAACCATGCCGGCACCCAGTAATAAAAAAACAATAACTATTGTATAGTGACGCATACTTTTCGGTTTAATGAATTAGAAACTCAGTGCAACTCTGAAAGAATAATTGGTTAATGGAGGAAGCTGGTAGTTATTACCGGTGGTATAGAGATAATCGGGGTCCAGCTTCTCCTTATTGGCTGCCCAGATCATTCCGAGGTTGCGTGCGAGCGCTGAAACGGTTAAGCTTTTCAGTCCTGCTTTCCCCAGTAAAGTAGCAGGAATAGCATAAGACAACATCACCTGCTGCAATTTGATATTACTGCGGCTTCTTACCAACAGATCTGATTCCCTGTAACGGCCAGTGCTGGTATTGAAGTTGGTATTAGCGCCGAACGCCAAAGCCGGAACGTTGGTGAAGGCTTCATCCCCCGGCTGTCTCCAACGATTGGCCAGGTCCCCATTTCTTCCTACAAAAAGATTATTACTGAATCCGATATCCTGGATAGAAGGTTTCAGGAAAACACCACCAAAAGCGCACTGGAACTGTGCGCTCAGGTCGAAGCCTTTGTATTGCACGGAATGACTGAAACTTCCAAACCAGGGTGAGGTAGTGCGTCCCGAATAAACCCGGACGTTTTCATACGGAAACTCCGCAACAGAGTATTTTTTCGAATGGTCTTTACCGTTGTAGATCAATGCCTGACCGGTATTATCCAATCCTGCCCAGGCGTAGGTAAACAGGTAATCTGTGGGATAACCTGAATAAAGCATCTCCGGCGCAAAGTAAGTAGTCGGTTTTTCGAAACGTGGATCTTTGATAATGTTCGTATTATAAGACATATTGATGGTGGCTGTCCATCTCCAGTTTTTGCTGAGAACCGGCACTACATTGATTCCCAGATCCACTCCATGACCTTCCAGGTTGGCGGTGTTAAATAAAGTAGATATAAAACCGTAGGTACCGTTGATCGGCAGTTGCCAGATGATATCTGTCGTATATTTCTTATAATATTCTGCAGAACCGAATACCCTGTTTTTAAAGAGGGAAAAATCGAGCCCCCAGTTCATCATCCTGGTTTTTTCCCATCCAAGGTTTTCCATAGCGGGAGTGGCAATCACACCATAAGGGTAGTTGGTATAATAGTCAGCACCGAGTATATTGATAGTAGTAACCGGCGCATAACCCTGTGGCGCGTTTCCGCTGAAGCCATAGGTAAAACGTGCCGACAGCTGATCTATCCAGGTAATATTACGGAGAAATTCTTCCTTGCCCAGGTTCCATTTCGCGCCGGCAGACCATAAAGGGATGGCTCTTTTACGCCGTTCCACACCCAGTAAATTATAGTCATCAAAACGTGCACTTCCGGAAACGGTATATTTATTGTCGAATGTGTAAGATCCGTTCGCGTAGTACGACAGCGCCCTGGTGGTTTTTTCTGTGACCGGCCTGGTAGTGGCGCCGATACTCTGCGTGATCCCATAGATATCTGTATATCCGACAAAAGGATTCACGCTGCGAAAAGCGTTGATAGACTTATCATAACCGTAGCGCATTTCCCCGCTGTTTTTACTATATGATTCCCTGATTTCATTACCTGCCAGTAAATTCAGCTGATGCCGGTCTTTCCAGTTCTTGTTTACATTGATCTGCCCACGCAGGTTGTAACTTCTTCCCTGCCCGTTGGCCAGATCCAGCCTGCCGCCCGGAGGCACGCCATACACACGGGTGCCCGTGGAACTCAAACTGGTAGCCTTATTCACCAGCATCCTGGCGTCGTAGCTGTCCGGTTCCCAGTACTGCTCGTATTCCGTAAACATCCTGCCTACATTTCCTGAAATATTAACTCCTAACCAGGACGTGATATTACCGTTCACCGCCAGATTCAATGCCACGTTATTAGCGGTATTATAACTGTTGGAATACTGCAGTTCGTCGATGGGAGAATAACGAAACGGAAGATATCCCTTGTTTTCAAGGTACCTGGCTGTTGACGGAATAGTCAGCAGATCATAATAAATATTGTTACCAGAAGCATCTTTGAGCATATCGTAAGGCCGCATACCGCCCGACACAGTGCTCATTGCCTTTACAGCGGCGTTGTTTATCTTATCCTTTGTATTCCCGAAAGTCAGATCTGTACTTATTGTAACGCGTCCATTCAACAAACTGGAGGTGTTCCCTGCTTTGAGGGAATATCCCCTGTTCGTATTATTTCTGTAAACACGGTCTTCCTTATAAAAATAACCCGACAGAAAGTAAGAGCTGTTTACTCCGCCACCGGAAACAGAGAGGTTATATTGCTGGGTAGTGGGTGACTGGATCATGTATTTTTCCATCTGCGAGCGGTTGTCGTTTGCGCCCAACGCCGCCAGCTGTGCGTTCATCTCGGCATCTGTTATTTCTCCGCGTTTGTTCCTGAAATAAATAGCCTGCACCTGGCTGCCATTCTCCGGATAATAGCTTCCCGGTGTGCTACGGGGAACCGGATCAGAATATCTTCCTTTATCCAGCAGTTCTTTTTCCAGGTCAACGTATTGTGATACCGACATCATTTCTCCATATCCAAGAGTAGGTTTACTGCTGGTCCCCATCGTAGTGGAGAAACTGAAAACCGGTTTGCTGTTACGTACTCCTCTTTTTGTGGTGATCACAATTACGCCGTTGGCTGCCTGGATGCCCCAGATAGAAGCCGCTGCCGCATCTTTCAGAAAAGTGATCTGGTCAATATCATCTGGATTAAGCAGGTCCAGCGCGCCATTGGCAATAGACACTTGCGAAGGGAATCCGTCTATGACCAGCAAAGGATCTAAACTTACTTTGGTGTACTCACTTTTAATAGTAGACAGGCCCCGGATTTTTACCGACCCGTTACGGCTTTTACCCGCCGTGGTTTTGGTGGAAATTTCCACGCCCGGCACCATGCCCTGCAACCGCTCCAGGATGCTTACTACCGGCACCTGTGCCAGCTGCTTCCCGGTAACCACGCCGAATGATCCGGTAGCCCGTTCCTGTGGAAGCGCCTGATACCCTGTATTCACCACTACCTGTACTTCCCCGAGTTTTCTGATGTCCGCATAAAGCCGGAATGTAACCGCGCTTCTTCCCTCCAGCTTTAATTCTTTTCGCTGATAAGCAATATTAGTGGCTACCAACGTAGCGTTCCGGGGCACATTTACAAAAGAGAAATCCCCCTGGATATCGGTAACGGCCATGAGCTTTGTATTGCGTACCGCCACTGTAACATCCGGTATCGGCAAACCGGTGGAATCCAGGATCCTGCCTTTCAGCAGGGGAATCACCGTAGAATCTGAAAGCGTGGCAGACTCCTGCTGGTAAGGCTTTTCAGAGAGGAAGATGGTTTTACTGTCGATAGAAAAAGTTAATGGTTGGTTTTTAAATACGTTTTCCAGGAACTCCTGCAAAGGGATTTCCCTGGCGTTAATGGTAATAGGGATCGCACGTTCCATCAACCGGTCGTTGCTGAATACCACGAAACCGGTTTGTTTGTAAACGGCGTCAAAGATTTTCTTCAGAGGCATATCCTTCCCCGAAATAGTGACCGCCTGGGATAAAGATTTTGCGGAAACGTGCAGTAAGGAGGCGAAGAGGCAGAAGGTAGTAATTCTCATAATCCGCAATATTTGTATAGGGACCGGCAATAGAAATCCCTTTCGTTCTACATGAGCGATTTTTTGCATAAATTTGGTTGTGGTTTGGTTGATAAAAAATTCGTTACACCGAAATTTTAAGTTTAGCCGGCTACCTGCCGGAAGCGCTCCTACTGCTTCCGGCTTTTTGTTTTTTCGACTAACCCTGTTTGATGATCTTTTTTATGATGATGATTATTGTGTGACTACCAGTCTTTTTCCTTCTTCAATGTTCAAATGTACCCCGGTGCTGTTCAGGCCTTTGATCAGGCCAGCCAGACTTATGTTCCTGCTGATCTTTCCATAAAATTTAATATCGGGCACAGCCCCTTTGTATACGATCTCTACATCGTACCATCGTGCGATTTGTTTCATTGCATATTTCAAATCCATTCCATCGAAATCAAAAAGCCCGTTTTTCCAGGCCATGATCTTGTCGATGTCTGCATTGCTGATCACCCTGGGGGTTTCTGACAATTGCAGCTGTTGCCCCGGGCGGAGCACAATGCCCTTGCGGTAGAGGTCTGACGCCTGCGGTTTCAGCGACAGTACTTTCACAGCGCCCTCCAGCAAGGTGGTATGCTGGCTTTCTTCATTTGCGTAGGCATTTACATTGAAATGGGTGCCCAGTACTTCAATACGGACATTATCCGGCACGGTTACCTGGAATGGCATTTGCGCATTTTGTGCTACTTCAAAATATACCTCCCCGGTGATCTCCACATTCCGGTGCTTACCTTCAAATACCGTAGGATAGCGGATAGAGCTGGCGGCATTCAACCACACCTGCGTACCATCCGGTAAGCTTACCCGGAACTGGCGACCATTCGGGGTCGTAATGATATTATAGGCAACTTCATTGTTTTCTTTTCCGCCAGGGCCATACACCAGCCGGCCGTTATCAAATAAGATCCGGGTGCCGTTCTGTGTGGCCACCACACCGTTTTGCAGACTATCCAACGCTATGCGGGAACCGTCGGCTAATTTCAGGATGGCACCATTTTTTCCGGGTGCGATGTCGGTTACCGGTGCATTGCCAGCAAAACCGGCAGGAGCCGGTCGTTGGGACTGGAACCAATAGAAGGTGCCTGCCATAAATATAATAGCCGCTGCAGCAGCCGCCCATCTCCATCGTTGCAGGAAATGAACCCGTTCCCCGGGGATTGGTTGTGCGTTTGGTGAATACCTGGCCAGGAACTGCGCCAGCGCTTCGTTCTCATTGTACTGGGCGATCAGCTTTACTGCCGCCTGTTGAACGGCGGCATCATTAATTTCCTCCCATACCTGCTGGTGTTGCTTGTTATCCGCCACCCATGCATGTAGCTTCACCGCCTCTTCCGGCGTCAGGGTTCCCTTTAAATGCTTGCTGAGCAGGGCGGCTATATAAAAGGCATTTGATGTTGGTTCATCCATATTGGCACGGCGCTTTCTCTTATTACGACGTGATATTCTTACCGTACCAAAGCATCCAAAAAAAATCAGGAATGAGTTGTCATCAGCAGGAGAATGACAAAAATTTCAGGCGGGAGCCTGCGTTTTAACAGCATTATTCCCCGGGATTTCTGGTTTTTCACCGTTTGTACAGATAACCCCAGCTCACGGGCAATTTCATCGTTTTTCAACCCTTCTATATAACCCATGCGTATAATTTTGCTGCATTGTTCCGGCAGCTGGTTGATTTCATGATAAAGTTCATTGAATACTTCCAGGCGGATCATTTCAAGATCTGCAGCGGTTTCCCAGTCGGCCTGGGCGCCGAGAAATACAGCCTGGCGTTCTTTACTGTGAATGGCCACCTTTATGGAATCGAAACACGCATTGCGGGTAGATTTGAACAAGAAATCCTTCAGGTGCCGGACGTCTTCAAATGCCTGGCGCCTGTTCCATAACTTCAGGAATACGTCGTTTACCAGGTCTTTCGGATCGGCTGCTTCCTGGATAATTTTTTGTGCGAAAGCACACAAAACACCATAGTATTCCCTGAAAACAACAGAAAACGCGGCTTCATCGGCAACAGCAAGCCGTTGCAGCAGTTCTGCTTCTCCATATGGTTGGTCACGTTCAAACGATTTAATCAACTGCATCCCCGCTTATATGATATACTAAAAAAATGAATAACCACGAAGCCGGCAGTCAATGAGCGCCTTCTTTTAATTAGGATTATTCGTCATGAAAGGAACAACAGGATGGTAACCGGCATTTATTGGTTGACTTGAAAAGATGGACTCCCTTTTATTATTATGGTTGCCGCGACGGAATATCCATCTGCTTATGATAATGAACAGTCACTGTGCTGGTAAAATACTAAATTTTACCAGCCAATTTCATAAATTATTGTCAATCGGACAAATATATTACGTTCAGATGTTATTTGGATATAGCTATTCATTTTATTCATTCTGATTCCCGCCGGGTTTTCATTTTGGTTTTTTGACAAAACTATTTAATTTTAAATATCGACTGAATCCTATGTAACGACCGTAAATAGCTATTCCTAAAACCCTGCATCCTTCACCGGCTGCATAATACAGCATGTTTACCCGCTGTAAAAGTATCATTACCATAAGACATTTACCGTTACCTGAAAAACCAGTTGTTTGTAATCATTTACTCAATTAATAACCATGGAGCGCCTCACCGGTTTCCAAAAACTATCTTATATGCTGTATTGCCGTATACGGGAATAGTTCCTCTTATACAGGTAAACTACCAGGCATTTTTGCAGCCCGGCAAACCACCCGCATCCGGTGGTGGTGATATCCTTTTGCATCCTCAGATAACCATTTAAAACCGAAACATATAAACTATGGAAAGCCTGCAAACAATTAAAAGTGACGATATGGTGGAGATCCAATCCAAAGCGATCAAGTTAACCCATACCGGAAATTCAATCAAAGTATTATCAAAGGAGGAGATCTTTAAACTGATAGACGTTCATGAGCCCTATTACGCCCTGAAAGAGGTACGTGTGGATGAACATAATTTTGTAACTGCCACAATAGAAGCAGAACAACCGCTGGGAGAAGAGATCTCCCCTATTGCCGCGGCTGAAGCATGCAGGCATCTTGCCATCCTGGGATCCGTATGTTGTGCACTGATCAACCCAGTAAAACAAAAACACTACTATCTTGCCCACCGGGGAACCTATAAAGGGGCCGCGGAGAAAATACATTACACCCGAAAGAAATTAGTGGCCACTACCACGTGTACTTTTTTTAGTAAAAGAATGGCTAGCATAAAAGCCTGCCTGCTGGATGAAGACAATCAGCTTATCTGTGGAATAGAAACCAGTTTCCATGTAGTGCCCCATGCCCTCTTCGAACGGCTGTATTACAATTTCCATAAAGAAACACCTGATTTCGGCGTAACAAATCCGTATCATCAAAAGAAACCACTTTTTGATGTACAGTTTTCCGGCTTATCGGCGGCGGCCTCATTAGGTAAAATCCAGGATAATTATTGTGCAGGGCATTTCCCTCACTTCCCGGCGATGCCGGTGGCTATCCTGATGAATACGCTGCTGGACCTGGCCGCCAGGTATATTCATCACATCACCGCTGACAAATCATTAAAAATGTATGTCAGGGAAATGACGTTGTTGGCCGATAACCTGGGGTTTTCCGGGGAGGCAGTGGTGCTGCATGTTAAACAGGAAGCGTATGTTGATAACCGGTTTAAGCTTCACTGTATCGCCACCTCCACTGACAATAAAAGTGTGGGCGATATTACTGTTATCATTGAAACGGTGAAAGCGTTTTAAACTTCAATCACTAAAAATATAAAAACAGGGATGGCAGTTGCCATCCCTGTATCGATCATCGCATGTGAATTGTTCAGATTACTTTCCCCCGTTGTATAGCCCCAGTATTTTCGAAGCATTCCCGTTATAAATCTTTTCCAATACTTCATCCGGCAGGTACAATCCATAAATCATCCAGCGCGCCTGCATATGATGACTGGGCGACGGATCTATATATTCATCCTTTGTTTCCAGGAAACGGTAATAAATACGATAGGCTGCTGCATCACAAGGTGTGTCTGTGCCAAACAATACCCTGTCCTGGTATTTGATCAGGAAATCGCGCGCGGTATACGGTTGTCGCCCAAGCTCACTGATGCGCGCAGAAATCTCCACATATAAATTGGGATATTTATCCAGCCAACCGGATACCCGCTCCAGTTCCTCCGGCAGGTTGCCTACATGCGCGCCGATAAAAATAGTTTTGGGATGACGTGCAACGATATGATCACGTTGCGTGAGTATGGCCTCTTTGGAGGGAAACTGCGGCCCGTAAAAGGACCAGTCCGGGTGCGCGCCCAGCTCATCATACCGTTCATTATAGCGGTCTGCCGGCGTAAAAAAAGCTTTTGGATCAGACACGTGTATCAGTACCGGAATTCCGAGCTCACCGCATTTCTCCCAGAAGGGATCGATGCGCGGATCATCTACCGGCACCAGCTTCCCGCTTTTGTCCTTTATGATCAGCCCAAGTTCCTTGGCAATTTTTACACCGCGGATGCCCATCTTCACGGCTGCTTCCAGTTTCTTCCCCTCTTTTATACCAAAATCGGGTTCATCGATCCGGCCGAAGTCGGGCCGGAAAAATACGAGGAACCTGTCTTTTGATACGGCTTGTGAAGCCTTCAGATGATCCAGGTATTTATCACCGGCAGAATAAGCATCCAGGCTTACACATTTTATCACGCCGGCTTTATCCATCTCCGACAGGTAGTGCGCGGTATTTTTTAATTCGCCCAGGTGGTTGTGAATATCTATCACCGGGAACTTCGGCTTTATCACGCTGGTTTGTTTCACTACCAGCTGACTGCGTGGCTGCCAGTCGAGCAGTTTAAGGTCGCCTTTTTGCGCGAGCAGTATAACGGGCAACAGCAACAAATGAAGCACCGCTATCAGGCGGCTGACATTTTTTTTCATGTTCATTTTTTTTCGTCATTTCAGTTCATATACGCGTACGTAATCAATAACAAAATCTGCCGGGAAGATGGTAGGATCAATGCCCTGTTCTCCGCCCCAGTCGCCGCCAATAGCCAGGTTCAGCAAAAGGTATTGTGGCACATGATAGGCCCATTTGCCTTCGGGTACATCTTTCTTTTCGTAAGAAAAATATTTCTGGTCATCAAAGAAAAAATCGATCCGGTCCTTATACCACTCAATGGCATACACGTGAAAGTTCTCCCAGGGTTTTTCCACGGTGATCTTTCCGCCACGGCTGCCGCCATCATAACCCGGATGGATGTTGGCATGGATGCTGTTGGGATCATGACCAACAAATTCCATGATGTCAATTTCAGAATACACCTGGGTAGAATCACCGGGACCCCAGGCCATGTTATTACCCAGTGTCCAGATAGCCGGCCACACGCCCCTTCCATGTGGCAGTTTGGCCCGTACTTCCACCCTGCCGGTAGTAAATTCGAAAATATCTTCTGTATTGAGGCAGGCAGACGTAAACTCTCCCCCGCTGTCGGAAGTAACGAAGCTGGTGCCGCCCTTGATCAAACGCAGCGGCTCTTCCTTGATCGCTCTGATGATCAGGTTCCCGCCTTCCACATGTGCATTTTCGTAGCGGTTTTTGGTGTAATACTGCGCTTCGCGATGTCTCACAAAACCTTCTTCATATCGCCATTTTCTGGGATCCGGATGCCCGGTATAATTAAATTCATCCGACCATACCAGCTTGCCCTTTTGCGCAAAGGCAATAACCGGCATAACAAAAAAGATACAGGCTACTAATTGTTTCATCATCTTCATACTATTAATAATTTAAAAATTGATTTTATTCAAATACCAGGTAACCGAATTTTTCTATGTCATGAAAACTCTTCCCGGTCAGCTGCCACGACCACTCCGCTTCTCCTTTGTCGTAGTCTACCCGGTACAGGTTTGCCTTCCAGGTAGTTCCCCTCCGGGGATGAATATTTTGCAATGGCCGCAGGAGTTTAAAAGGAATAAAGAATTCTGCTGTCCAGCTTTTGATTGCAGCGCCGCTTTTCTTTTTGCCTCCCTGTACGGTGGTGGCGTGCTGTGTTTTCCTGTCGGCATCATAATGAAATGGCTGCCAGCGCACCAGGTCGCCCTGCTGGTTGGATATCAGAATAGGCAGTTCATAGTTCAACGGAGATATTTCGTATTCAAAATAAGCCGGCTGCAACGTGTCCGGCCACAGGAATACTTCGGCAACGTCTTCTGTCCACAGATCCAGGAAATCTGCCTGCATGGAGGCGCTGATCCGTTGGTCCGTGCAAGCAAAGAGGAAGTATATCCCGTTGGGTGAATACAGGGCCTTTACTTTTGTTGATGCAGGCGACTGCCCGCTGCGTTGCGGCAGCGTGATCCACGCCGTTTTGCTCCAAGCCGGGTGACTGCCGTCGCCGGTTACCTTAAAGTCGCTGGTAGCGGTTACTTTCAGCACCGCGGGTTGCTGCGCAGCCAATGACATGTTACAGCAGATCCCTGCAAGCACCAGTACCCGTTTACAATATAACAGCATGATCATGGATTCTGGGTGAGGTTAGGATTAAGGCCGGTTTCGCGTTCGGGAATATAATTGATCACCTGCGGGTCTGTTGGCTGGATGGTTTGATCATACTGATTACTGCCATGAAAGCCGGGATAGGCACGCACCATGGGACGGTTGTTGCGGTACAGGTCATACGGCCGGTGTGCTTCAAACGCCAGCTCCAGGCGGCGTTCTTCCAGCACTACATCCAGTACAGACGCGCGGCCTTTCAGATTGCCGGTGGTATATAATGCGGTACCTGATAAACCGGCGCGGCGGCGGATCAGGTTTACATCGTCAATGGCGGCTTGCGCATTACCCAGTTTAGCATTGGCTTCTGCGCGGATCAGGTACATCTCCGCCAACCGCAGGACGACCGGTGAACTTAGGTTAGCCACTCCTTCCTGCCAGTTATACTTGTTGATAAAATATACCGGCGTCTGGTTACGTAATTGCATGTTCCCATTCGCATCACGCTGTGGTTCCACAAAGCTGTGGCGCACATCCCCGGGATTCTGGTCCAGCAGCTTTACAAAAGCAAGAGAGGCGTATACCTCTCCCCAGCCGGTGGATTGTGTAACCGGATCATTATAGTACATGGAGCCGATCGCATCTTTACCCCGGTCATCTGCCACCGTATGCCTGATAGCAAATATCGTCTCGGGATTTTCTTCCGGTATTACGCGGAAATACGTTTTATAAGGCTGGGTTTCCATCAGGCGATAACGGTTGGAGCCGATCACCTTATTGGCATATAACAGGGCATTGGTGTTATCTTCCATGTACAGGTACACACGCGATAATAACGCCTCCGCCACTTCTCTGGATGCAAAGGCCGCACTTCTATTTTCTTTCATTAACGTGGCTGCATGTTTGAGATCGGCTATCACAAACGCATATACGTCTTTTACGGAACTCCTCGCAGGGCGGTCATCTTTTGTATTGTCTTTGATCACCACGCCGGGATTGTTGCCCGCGCCCTGCGGGTAGGGTCTTCCAAAAAGACGTACCAGGTCGAAATGCGCCATGGCCCGCAGGTACAGGTTTTCTCCCTTCAGTTGGTCCAGCTGCGGGGAAGTGCCATCATTTATTCTTTCAATAATGGCATTGGCAGAATAGATTACTTTATAAGCGCCCTGCCAGAACTGTTCGGTGTTTCCCATTCCCGGGAAATGAGTATAGGTATAGGTATAAAATACCTGGTCGCCCGTAGCGCCGCTTAATGCCACATCATCACCAGGATATTCACCCAACTGGTTGAGGTTTTTAGTGTACATCCTGTCTACCAGCCCGGAATAAACCCCATAGGTGGCTGTTTGCAGGTCTTCCGGCGTTTCCAGGGCCGCATCGTCCGATTTACCGTTATATGGCTCCAGGTCTTTGCTGCAGCTGCCGGTTATGACTATAATAGCGGCAGCGAGTGTATAATATTTAAAGAGATTTCTTTTCATAGCTGCTGTTTTTAAAAGGTGACATTAATACCAAACAGGACTTTCTTCGCCAGCGGATATTTGGTGCTGTTCTGCTGGAAATTGTTACCGCTTTCTCCTGCCGGCTGCGAATACGGGCGCAGTCCCATTTCAGGGTCCATACCGGAGAAACGGGTCAGCGTCCAGAGGTTATCGCCACTGATAAATATCCTTGCATTGTTCACCTTTATCCTTTGCAGGAAAGACTCCGGCACATCGTAAGAAAGGGTGATGTTGCGCAAACGCAGGTAGCTGCCATCTTCCAGGAACCGGGATGATTCCAGGTCAGAGTTTTTATTGCCGCCGTATACTGCTTTGGGATCTGTGGCAATGTCCCCCTCTTTCTGCCACCTGTTATGGTTTTTAGGCAATACCCTTGAATTGGAAGTGGGCTCGCTGCCATCGTTCGTGTTTTCTTCATATACCTGGTTGCCGTTTACAAAATTGAAAAAGGCGCTCAATGTTATTCCTTTCCAGGAAAAACGGTTGTTGATACCACCGGTAAAATCGGGCGAAGCGCTGCCGATGTACTGCAAGGTGGCATCGTCATATGAATTAGTGGTACCAATGGTTTGCTTGCCGTTGGCGTCTGTGCTCACTACTTCCCAGAGCGGGTCGCCGTTCTTCGGATCTACGCCTGCCCATTTGCGCATATGCCAGCTGTACAGATCGCGGCCTTCGCTGATCCACTGCAGGGATGAATAAGGAATGTCTTCATGGTTGTTTAGCTTCAGCACCTTGTTCCTGTTGATGGAAAGGTTAAAGCTGGTTTTCCATTTAAAGCGGGCGCCATTTATATTTTTAGTATTCAGGTTAAACTCTATTCCCCTGTTGCGCACAGAGCCTACGTTGCGGGTAACATAAGCATACCCGCTGGTGTAGGGAACCGGTACATCCAGCAACAGGGCGCTGGTGGTTTTATCGTATACATCTACGGTCAGGGATATACGTTTTAACAGGTCTATATCCAGCCCGATGTTGGTTGTCTTTGATTTTTCCCAGGTGAGATCAGGATTTTGTAAAACAGATGGCACAGAACCCGGGTTGGATGCATACTGCGAGGTGTATGCATAAATGCCTAACGATTGGTAGTCGCCGATTTCCGCATTACCGGTAATGCCATAGCTGGCCCTGATCTTCAGCTGATCAATGAACCGTTGCCCTTTCATAAACGATTCGTTGCTCAGTATCCAGGAGCCGCCTAATGTGTAAAAGCCCGCCGAGCGGTGATTGGCTCCAAAGCGGGATGACGACTCATTGATGTATGCACCGATGAGATTATACTTTTCGCGGAAGGTATAATCGACCTGCACCAGTCCTTTTGTAAAACGGTTCTCAGACTTGCTGCCGGGGCCAAAGGGCGACTTCTGGATGTTAGCCGCTGCATCCATGATATGCAATCCTGCCGGGATCTTGTTGCCATACAGGCTGTTGTTTTCAAAATAGTTCTTCTCTCCTTCCGCTACCGCTATGGCACTCAGCGCGTGTTCGCCAAAGGTGCGCTGGTAATTAAGGCGGTTGGAGGTGATCAACCTGTTTTCATAGCTGGAGTTGTTATACATTTCTCCCAGTCCCCTGCCTGCTTTGGAACGCACATCATAATACAGTTCACTGCGCAGGTTGGAATAACTTAAACGGTTATACGAAGAAAAGGTGAGATGTGGTGTGATATAATAATCAAGGTTGATATCGGCATAGGTGGTCAGCTGTTTTCCTTTATCATAATTGAATTGCCATCCGTGGAGGAAGTTGTCGTGTTCCCGGCCTATCCATCCTTCTTCAGTCCCCATCTTTATGGAGCCATCTGCGTTATAGGGATTATCCCAGGGCAAATTGATTTTCGACAATACCAGTGCGCCGTAATTCCCGGAAGCTTCATTTTCAAAATTGCGGGAAGCTGCGTTGATCCTGGTGCTTAGCTTCAGTTTCTCATTGATGCGATGGGTGATGTTGGCCCGCAGGTTGTATACTTCGTTACTGGTATGCCTGATAATACCATCTTCTTTATAATAATTTCCGGAGACATAAAACTGCGTTTTTTCAGATCCGCCGGATACAGATAACAGGTGATTCTGGGTAAGCCCTGTGCGATAAGCAAGGTCCATCCAGTCGGTGTTTTGCGACAGCAAGCTGGCAGGACGATCCCTTGCAAAATCGGCGGGAGCAAAATAACTTTTCTGGTAATCATACAGCTGCTGGCTGTTCATGAGCTTCATATTGCCCATGCTCATTTTATTGAAGCCAACACTGGAATTCAGGCTGATCTGTGTTTTACCGGTCTGGCCTGATTTGGTGGTGATAATGACTACGCCGTTGGATGCCCTGGCGCCGTACAATCCTGCTGCCGCGGCATCTTTCAGGATGGTAACGGAAGCAATATCGTTCGGGTTGGCGGTACCGCCAATGATACCATCTACCACGTACAACGGTCCGGAACCGGCGGTGATAGAACTGGATCCGCGGATGGTAACGTTAGCGGCTACACTGGGATTACCGGAGGCGTTTTGTACCACCACTCCGGCTACCTTTCCCTGCAACAGGCTGGCTACGTTATTGGAGGTGACATCATTTAATTGTTTCCCGGAAACTACGGCTACAGAGCTGGAGATCTGCGATAACCGTTTCGAAGTATAACCGGTTACCACTACTTCATTCAGGTTGGCATTTTCAGCTTCCATCTTCACCGCTATCCTGCTGCGGCTATTCACCTGCATTTCCTGCGATGCATATCCCATGGCCTTAAAAACGAGGTTCCCTTTTGCGGGTGCCTTTACCTGGTAATGCCCCGTGGCATCGCTGGCAGTACCCGTTTTCAGGGAAGGCACGTATACGGTTACACCGGGAAAAGGATTTCCTTTTTCATCCGTGATCAGGCCGGAAACGGGGATCAGCGTATCCTGCCGCAGTTGTGCATTGGCAGCGGCGCTTTTTTGTCCGCTGAAAACAAGCAGTAACAGGATCAGGCACACATGACAATACAGGTATTTTCTTTTAGCGTCGTTGCGCTGTCTTTTGGTTGACGGCCCGTTGACCGGGCCCTTCTTCATACATTGGAAATACATACGCTTACGGTATTAGGTAGTCTGTAAATAGTTGATCGCTGGCTGATTCTTCATAACTGCATTAACGTCAAAGCATTCAAACGGTAAATTTTTTCCAGTATAGCGGCACTTAATCCCAGCCCGTATAAAGGCCAGTGATAAGTGAATATTTCATGTTCATAAAAATGATCGTCTGTTGTTTCCATAATCCGGAAAGCAGTACGGTAAAACTTAGCGGCATACTCCATATTCATTTTAGGATCATAGCCCAGGTCGGTACCAAATAGCAGCCGGTCCTGGTACTTTTCATAAAATGCTTTGGCAAAACGCGGAATGGTGGCGGTTTCTGCAAACCTCGCGGCATTATCTGCATACAGGTTAGGATAACGATCCAGCATTTTTCCTACTATGCTGAGATCATAGGTGCAGTTGGCAAAATGACAGGCGATGAAAATGGTACCGGGGTTGTCCCTGACTACGTTTTCAAAGGTCTTTATCAGTGTGGGATGGTCCAGGAGTCCTGGCTGAGTGTGGTCTATGCGCCACTCGTATGCATTCATTAATCCGTCGTTCGTAGCATCCATCGGCAGGTACATCCACATGGGATCTGCGATGTGTATATTCACCGGCATATGCAGCTGGCCGCACTTTTCGAAGAGTGGTTTCATGCGCGGATCATCCAGGTGCAGGCCGTATCCGGCTACAGGCCGGGAATAAAATTCGCCAAGACCTTTGTCGCCCAGCTCTCCTACGCCTTTTGCTCCCATCCGGTGGCAACGTTCCAGTTCTGCTACCGCATGATCAATCCAGCTGTCGCCTGGCTGGTCATAACCGGTGTAGTCGAACCCGCACCACAAATCAAAGCGGCTGGCATAATCTGCATATTGCCTCGTAACGGCATCAAAGCCGGCGCCGGTTTCAAACGTAAGAACAGTACTTTTTTCAATGTTTGCCTCGTCCATGCGGGCAATCCATTTGCTTACATCGAGCCCCGGCTGCCATGCGTGAGTATGCATATCAATCACCGGGAAAGCAGCTTTTACAATGGCTGTTTCCGGCGTTTTAAATATCGACTTCGGCCGGTAGTCCTGTAATCTGATATGTTCCGGTGATGACGAAACATCTTCTAATGGCTTTGGTTTTACTTTGTCGAGATCCATAATCATCTGTTTTTAAAATGTCAGTTTATTTTTCAGCAGGATATAAAATACTTTAGTCATGGTAGCGGGCTACGGGCTGAAAATAAGGCCAGATGGGGAATACCCGGAATACCCGGATATTCCCTGTTGATCTGTTTTTTCATATAGGCGTTACGGTAATGTAACATATTTTGCCTCGTATGGATTCAGGTTTACTGCTAATGTGTTGTTGATCTTTGTTTTTTGTATGGCCGCCGTTTTATTGATCAGCAGGATCTTTGTTTTGGAAGACATGACCATCACCCGTTGTTCATCTGATACCGTAGTGGTGCATAAGTTAGTACCTGCCGGAAAATAGGTGTTGAAATTTTTGTACAGCGAATAATTCCTGAATGGTTTGCCTCCGTTCGGCACCAGGGTACTGCTGAAAAAGTTGCTTACATTCCCTTCCCCTTCCTGCTGTTCAGGCGCCCAGCGCAGTGATGCGGCATCGCCGGCCAATGCGTGGTGTATCAGCATACAACCCAGTGCTGCCGGCTGAATGGTGGTATCTGTGTTCAGGCCCACATAATCTTCCGACCACCATATAGGCAGTGTAGTTTGCGAATGCAGCCAGTTACTGGCATCCCTGAACTTCTTCGTAGAGGCGATCACGTTGGTGGCAACCCCGTCTTTTGAATCCACGCCTCCGTCTACGCAGAGGAAGTCGCCGCCATGCTTGTTCTGCAGCCAATAGGTTACTACATCCAGGCAACGTTTATCCAGTTCTCCGTAAGTGGGATCTGTGATGCCGCTATGGGCGTTGCCTGGCGCACTATGCCAGGAATCTATCCCGATATACGGACCACCGATGATGGCATCCGGGCGTGCCGCTTTCACAGAGTCATATACCAGGTTATACAGCCGGGTATAGCGCACATAATCCCAGCGGTTATTCGTCTCGTCCCACATACTTTTCAGCTCATTCCATACCTGGAAGGTTTTTACCGCGGGATAACGTTTCGCTACCAATGCGCACAGGTGGGCAAAATCCTTTTCATGTTCCGGCAATGGCGCCCATTCCACTTTGCTCCAATCCGTATCGCTGCTGTCTTCATATTTTCCCGGCGCCCAGTCGGGGTCTACCATCCAGGTGGGGGCCGTGGCAAGAGTGATCACCGGTGTTGATTGCATCGCGGTCATCATGTTTACGCGGAGGTCCAGCGATTCCCAGTCAAATACACCGGGTCTTGGCTCAATGTTATCTGCGCCGAAACCGAATATATGCTGGTTGTGATAAACAACCGCTCCTTTCAGCAAATTGGTACCCCTGGTAATGGAGGGGCCGTCACCCCAGGCGTCGAGGTTATTTTTCATATAGGTCACACCCAGCTTGAGCGAACTGGTCATCAGCACAGCATTCTTGTTTACCGTAATTTTCACGGTATCTGCCAGCAGGGCGCCTTTGGTGAGTGATGCTTCTGCAGACAGTATTTTTGGATCAACTTTGCATGATCCGGCAAAGAGGGCTATCATAGCCGGGGCGATAAGGAATTTTTTCCATGTTAGCGTGGTCATTATGTGAGGTTTTTCCAGTGCTTTTATTTTTTATGCACTGCTGGTGAACAATAAATAAAATCAATACTCCGTATAGTCGCGGGCGTTATAAGCGCCCGGACAGTTATGTTTCTAATCGTATTTATTTTTATTCAGACAGGATGAAGATCGCCACCGCTGCCAGCAGCAAACCTGCTGTCAGCACCGCATCCGGCACTACTCCATAAATAATGAGGGAAAGAATGACTGTGATGACAGATGATAAACTGGTGAGCGGTATTACAATAATCGCTTTGCCGTAGCGCAGTGCATATACCAGCATCAGGGCGCCGATGGCATTTAACAGGTGGATGGGAACAGCCAGCCCAAACCCTTTCCATCCCCAGTTGATGGCGCCGGAGAAGTTCGTCATGCCAATGGCCGCGGGCACCAGCAGTAAAGACGACACTGTCATATAAAAAAAGATACTTTCTGCTTTCATACGGCTATTGGCAAACTTCATCACAAAGCCCTGGGTGGCCCACATCACAAACACGAGCATGGCCATGATCAGCCAGGTGTAGCCCTGCGCCTGTTTATTCTGCCCTGGCTGAAAGGCCAGGAAAAATGCGGCCAGCAACGCCACGCCAATACCCAGCCATTGCCTGCGGGAGCAGGTTTCCCCGAGGAACACCACCGACAGCAGGATGGTGAGCAGCGGGAAAAGGGCAATGAGCGGAAATAAAATATAGGCCGGTCCTATCCGCAATGCCTGGAAAAGGATGAGTTGTCCTCCGGCGCCGAGCAGGCCCACCATAGACCCCAGGAAAATATCCCGCGGCGTATGTTCCAGTTGCCACTTCACTATCCACAACGCTGCGATAGCACAGGGCAGCATAGTCAGCGTCCACACAATATATCCGAGCGTTGCCGGGAAGCCGGCTTTTTCAGGTATTTCTATAAAAGCCCCCCATACTCCTACAAATACAGTATTGATAGCGGTATATAAAAGCCAAAGCCGGGATTTGTGCATACGCGGATATTTGTTGTTTCAAGGCGCCTTAACCTTCGAAACCTTGTTTTTCATTTTAAAACAAAGTAAATATAAGTTTTTTAAATAGAAAACAAGTAATAAATATTTTTTTAGAAAGATTTTGAAGATGCATAACAAAGGAAACGAAGGCATCGGGGTATACAAAGACAGAAGCCGCAAAAAGACTGTTTTATGATCGTCTTTGCGGCTTCCGGCTTGCGGGAAAATGAATGCTATGCTATAATCACCTTTACGTCCAGGTCTTCCAGCCGCTTCTTATCTTCTGTGGAAATACCGGCGTCGGTAACTACGGTGTGGATCTTATTTACAGGGCAGATAAATGCCAGGCTCTTTTTGTTAAACTTGCTGGAATCCGCCAGTACAATCACTTCGTTGGCGATTTCTATCATGATTTCATTCAGGTAGGCTTCTTCCATATTGGGCGTATAAATACCATTGCGGGTATCAAAGCCATCTACCCCAAGAAAAACCTTATCTACATGGAAACTGCGCAGGTTCTTTTCCGCCAGCGGACCAACGAGCGACATGGAATTTTGCCGCAGATAGCCACCAGGGATGATTACATTGATATTTGGATAGCCGGAAAGCATGTTCACAATGTTCATGGCATTGGTAATGACGTTCAGGCTTTTGAAAGACTGCATATGCTTTACCATCTCCGCGGTAGTGGTACCTGAATCAATGATCATGGTATCGTTTTCACTGATGAGGGCAGCGGCACTTTTGCCGATCGCCACTTTTTCGACGTAATGAATTTTGTTCTTTTCACTGATCCGCTGATCCACTCCCACATTATTCTCCAGCTTGATAGCTCCGCCCCTGGCCCGTAACAGCATATTCTTCTGCTCCAGCTGGTCCAGGTCGTTCCGGATGGTCACTTCGCTTACATTAAATTCTTTGCTTAGTTCACTGATGATCACCTGCCCATTTTTATACAGCTTCTGCAGTATTTCTTTCCTCCTGTTTACAGTTGATCCGTTTTGGCTCTCTTCCATTTGCAGTTATTTATTTTGAGATTTTACTATTACAAGCCAGCTAAGTTACAAATTATTGTGCAATCTCTTTCAAACGAAATTTAAAACAAGTTAACCTAAATAATAAAAAGGTTTTGAAAGTAATTTACCTTTTGATATATTTGTATTGTATTACTCACTTATATCTTAACTATGCAATCAGTACTTGAACTGGAATCTTCCGCATTGCAAGAAAAAGGAGCCTTCCATACTGCCCGGGAAATTGCGCAACAGCCTTACATATGGGAAAAGATCATGAACGGGCTCACCGGCGAAGCCACTGCCCTGTCGGCGTTCCTGGAAGAAGCTTATCATACAGTGGACAACATCATTCTTACCGGTGCCGGTACAAGTGCTTTTATTGGCCTTTCGCTCACAGGCAGCTTCTTCCGCCATACCGGCGTTATCACCAGGGCTATACCCACCACAGACCTGGTAGCGCACCCGCACGATTATTTTCATTCCGACAGGATACCACTGATCATTTCCTTTGCACGCTCCGGCAACAGCCCCGAAAGCTGCGCTGCACTGGAACTGGCAGACAACATCTCCCGGCGCTGCTACCACCTGATCATTACCTGCAATCACAGCGGGCAACTGGCCGGCTGGCAGAGCCAACACCCGCAACACATGATCCTGCTGCCACCGGAATGTAATGATAAGAGCCTCGCCATGACCAGCAGCTATACCGGCATGCTGCTTACCGGCGCCCTGATCACCCGGCTGCATAACATCGCCGCCATGCGGCAGCAAGTGGAAGTACTGTGCACCTATGGGAAGCAGCTGCTCACCCGTTACACGGCCCTGCTCCGCACTATCGCCGGCAAAAAATTTACCCGGGCAGTATTCCTGGGCGACGGCGCATTTTACGGTACTGCCACAGAAGCCCACCTGAAACTACAGGAACTCAGCGGCGGCAAAGTCATTTGCAAAAGCGACAGTTTCCTCGGCTTCCGGCATGGCCCCAAAGCTATTATCGATGAAAACACCCTCGTCGTATATATATTCTCGAACAACAGCTACGTTTTAAATTATGAAAAGGACCTCGTCATTTCCATGAAGCAGGGTAACAAGGCACTGCTGGAAATGGGTATACTGCCGGCTAACGGCGAAGTGCCTGAACTGGATACCGTTCTGCTCACAGGTGATCAACAGTTGCTGCTGGAGGAAGATCTGTTATGTGTATGCAGTATATTGCCCCTGCAACTGCTGGCCTTCTTTACTTCTTTATCCCTGGGCCTTCAGCCGGACAATCCTTCCGTAAACGGCGCCATCACCCGCGTTGTGGAAGGTGTTGCCATCTATCCGCTCAATGCCTGATAAAAAACACCGTTATGAACAACACAACGTTTGATGTATTGGTGGTCGGAGAACTGAATGTTGACCTGATACTCAACAAGCTTAACACATTGCCCGCTCTGGGCAAAGAAATACTCGCCAAAGACATGACCTTCGTACTAGGCAGCAGCGCCGCCATCTTTGCCTGCAATCTTAGTACCCTTGGCGCTGCTGTTACCTTTGCCGGTAAAATAGGTAATGATATGTTCGGCCATAAAGTGCTGTCGGAACTATCCTCGAAAGGCGTGGATACTTCCGGGATTGTATATAGCCGGACCGCCGGTACCGGCATCAGCATTGCTTTCAGTCATGAGCAGGAAAGAGCCATGATCACGTACCCCGGCGCTATGGAAGAACTGAGTATGGCAGATATTACGGATGCCACGCTCGCAAACGCCCGGCACCTGCATGTAAGCTCTGTATTTTTACAACCAGCCCTGAAACCTGATCTGTGCCGGCTTTTTGCCCGGGCAAAAATGCTGGGACTCACCACCTCTCTTGACCCGCAATGGGACCCGGCAGAACAGTGGGATATCGACCTCCCCACATTATTGCCCCACGTAGATGTCTTTCTGCCCAACATCGCCGAACTATGTGCATTCACCGGCGGCAACAGCGTTTCTTCCTGCCTGCAAACGGTCAGCGCCTATGCCAATATTGTAGCGGTTAAGCATGGGGAAGCAGGCGCCTATGTGTGGGACGGTCACTCGCTGTTCCACCAGCCTTCCTTTAAACAAACAGACATTGCCGATTGTATCGGGGCGGGCGACAGCTTTAATGCAGGCTTTATCAGTCAGTATATCCGTAACCGTTCGTTGCGGCAATGCGCTGAATACGCCGCCCTGGCCGGCGCCATTAACACCACCGCACCCGGGGGCACCACGGCTTTTCATAGTCTTGACACCTTCCACGCTATTGCCATTCAAAAATTTAATTACCTACCAGCATGAACCTGAAACAACAACTACAGCAATGTTCACAGTCGGGCTCCGCTTTGCTGGCTGTGAATTTTTATAATTTCGAAACACTGAAAGGCTTGCTGATGGCGGCCAAAGCAGCCAACTGCAGCCTGATACTGCAACTATCAGAAAGCACGTTGCAATACCTGGGTATCAACTCCGCCGTTAACATGGCGAGGGTAGCGCTTCGTCAGTATGGCGTAACCGGATGGGTACATCTTGATCATGGCAGCAACATACACACGATCCGTGAATGCCTGGATGCCGGCTTCGACTCCGTAATGATCGATGCCAGTGAAAGATCTTTTGAAGAAAATATTCGTACTACCACTGCCGTTGTAAGGGTAGCCGCTGGTTATGATGTGAATGTGGAAGCTGAACTGGGATATATTGCAAAACTCGGACAGGAACAAACAGCTGCCTTCACCAGCCCGGAACAGGCGAAGCAATTTGTAGAAGAAACCGGTGTTAACGCACTGGCCATCGCCATCGGTACCGCGCATGGTTTTTATAAATCACCTCCGCATCTGCAGATCGGCCTGCTCAAAGAGATCCACGCCGCCACACCCGCTGCTCTTGTATTACACGGCTGCTCCGGTGTTCCGGACGACCAGCTGAAAGAAGCGGTTAAAAACGGTATCACAAAAGTGAACCTGGCGACAGAAACAAAAAATATTTTTATGAAAACATTGCAGCAACAATTGCTGACCAGCCAGGACATAGATTTGCGCAGGGTTTTTCCGAAAGCCATCAATGCGGTAACAGAACTGATATCGCAGAAGCTGAGTGTGATATAAAATAACCGGGTTTAATTTTTTAAAGTAGCTGTTTTACCTGAAAACCTTCTGCAGAAATGCAGTGGAATAATCCATTGTTTTATCAAACCAGGGATCAAAAAACCAGAACGGATGCGGCGTATCCGGCAGCTCATGGGCTTCCGAATAGATCTTGTGTTCTTTCAGTACACGCATCATGTCGTTCCTGCCGGCATGAAACTGGGGAAAGGAGCTGTTAATAAAAAGCATGGGAACCGTATTGCTTCCTGCATAGGTTAATGCAGATGCCTCCTTCCATAGCTCCGGCTTTTCCTCATAGGTGCCGCCCAGCCATTCAGACGCCGCGCCGGCTTCCGCCGACTCCGGGTGTTTGAATGCCAGGATACCATCGATATCAATGGCCGCCTGAACAGCGGAGGAATGAGCTATGTTGCCCTCTTCAAACTTTGGTGCGCCGTTGGTGGCGCCCATTAACGCAGCCAGCTGCCCACCGGCAGAACAACCCAGTGCTGCAATGTGATTGGTATCAATACCATACTCACCGGCATGCGCGCGCATCCAACGTACAGCCGCCTTCAGATCCTGCACAGCCGCGGGGTATTGCGCTTCCCCGGACAAACGGTATTCTGCTGATACCGCTACGTATCCTCTTTTCACCAGCTCCACTGCCATTGCATGGTTATGGGTTTTATCGCCCGAATGCCAGCCACCGCCAAAGATCAGTAACACCGCAGGTTTACGCTGTTTTTCTTTACTATAAAATACATCCAGTAATAAACTGCGACCGCTTGCTTCGCGATAAGGCACATCCATTGCCTGCTTCATACCGGCGGGCGGCGTTGGCGATGCAATCTTTATAAATGGAAACTTCAAACGTTGTTTCTGATAAGTACTCCAAACGGCGAAAGACGTATCCCGCGGCACTTGTGTGTCCATCCGCACATTATCAAGCACAATATTATCGGCATCCGTTAATTCTTTTCCGATAGCTGTTTTAAAGACACTATTGCTGATCCGGATGTTCCTCACCGGCATCTCCGGTAAACCACGGATAAAAATTGCTTTCTTTGCACCATTACAAACAATGTTATCAAACTCCATGTCCCTGAATACCGGCGTACCTTCATTTACCTGTGGCCGTTCATCCCGCTGGCTGTCTGTAGCAAATTTCACGAAGTAGTACAGGTCAAAAAATACCGCTTCTTCCACAATATCTTTCATGAATATATTCTTTGCATAGATCTTTTCCACCACGCCTCCACGGCCACGGGTGGATTTGAATCGCAGCCCCTTGTCCGTTCCCACAAAAGTACAGTTGTATACAAAAATGTTCCGGGCGCCGCCACTCATTTCACTGCCTATCACAAAACCGCCGTGGGCTTTATACACAATACTGTTACGCACAATACCATTTTCGGTTGGCTTGCCCCGCCGGCGTCCTTCTTCATCTTTGCCGGATTTGATACAAATGGCATCATCACCTACATCAAATGTGCAGCCCTCTATCAAAAAGTTGCGGCACGACTCAATATCAGCGCCATCCCCATTTTGCGCATAAGCCGGGTTTTTAACCAGCAGGTTACGCAAAGTGAGATCTTCGCAAAGAGAAGGATGCAGGCACCACGCAGCGGAGTTCTGGAAAATTACGCCCTCCAGCAATACTCTTTTGCAGTTATTCAGCGCTACAAGATTGGGCCGGAGGAAATCTTTCATCACGGCATACTCCTCCAGTGGCTTGCCTGGCACCAGCAGCATGCTCATGCCTTGTTCCTTAGCCGCTTTGTATTGCTCACTCGGATACCATTCATTTCCATTTTTTCCAAGTACACCACCCGACGCTACTTTCTTTTTCCATTCACTTTCGGTTAGCTGGCCCTTGCCCACTGCACGCCATACATCACCGTTACCATCAATCACTCCTTTCCCGGTAATGGCGATGTCATGCAGGTTGCTGCCGCTTACCGGCGATTGGTTACGGGCGGCGGAACGGCCTTCATAAAGACCTTCCACCAACGCATACTGGCTCTTATCCGGTGTAAACAATAGCGTAGCGGCACTTTTCAGATGCAGGTTCACATTATTTTTCATGACCACAGGCCCGGTAAGCCAGAGTCCTTCCGGCACCAGCACCACGCCGCCACCATTCCGGCTGCATGCGGTGATCGCGTTATTGATCGCCGTTGTATTCAATGTAATACCATCCGGAACCGCGCCATAGCGGGTGATATTAAAAGTATCTTTCTTAAAAACAGGAGATGCTATTTCAGGTAACCGCGTCCAGGAATACTGCGAAAAAGCCTGTACAGCTATTCCTATGCCTGCGGCCATTAAGATGCTTATCTTTCGTATGTTCATACCAGTTATTTTTCTTTGTTAACAGGATCCCACCCTCCCAATATATTAGTCGCCACATATCTTTTGGCCTCCCTGGCGCTCAATTGCTTGCTCCAGGGAACCCGCCCTGCAACAATGGCCCCTTCTCCCGTGTTATTATATTCTGCGTAAAAAGCAGTTTGTTCATTTTCTTTTTTATCCCAGTTATGCCAGCCTGCCGGCAAAATATGCCTGCCCATTTCACAACGGATAAAAACGGTACGGGCATAGGCCCGCCACGGCCTGCCGAGATATACTTTGCTGGCCTCTTTACCAGCTGTGATGTTGCATTCCAGGAATACATAGCCGTATGCCTGTTCCTTCGTGGTAGAAGCGGCCGTGATATAGGAATCGGAAAGGCTCCGGATGGCGCAGCTACGGAACAACGCCGTAGCCGGGCCAAAAATAAAATCGGTGGTGCCTTCAATCAGACAATTCTCATAATACTGGCAGCTGTTGCTGTTAGCCGTCAGCAGCGTATCCTGGTTGCCGAGCAGATTACAGTTACGGATCACAAAATGATCGCCGTCTACATGCAATGCAACGGCCTGGCCTACACGCCCTGCTGTATTCCGGATCGTAAGGTTTTCTATTTTCACATCATTGCCCTGCACCCATACGGTGTAGGAGTTGAAAGTACTTAACTTCTTATCTCCCACCAGCTTACCGGAATAATCATCATTGGTGATAATAGTGCTATCACGGCTTTCACCGATGAAGGTGATGTTTGTAACCCATGAAGGAACGACCAGCTTTTCGGGATACACCCCGTTTTTAATAGTAATAGTAAGTGGTACGGGAGAATAAGCCCTGACGGCATTCACCGCTTCCTGGATGGTACTATAGTCTCCGCTGCCATCTTTAGCCACCGTTAACCGCGAGGGATATACTTGCTGCGCCATTGCGCCTGCAGCGGAGCATATAATAAGTAGCAGGTAAAATATTTTTTTCATATGGATGATTTTTAGAATTCCCTTAACCAGATATTGCGGAAGCTCACGCGGCTATTATGTTCCTGTAATACCAGCGGTAATTTATTTTCATGATATTGATACTCCGGGTAACCGGCATATACCATTGGTCCTTTGATAGCTACATGATATTGTATCAATACCCCGTTATGAAATACCGTGATATACGCCGGTGTTTTCATCGACCGGTCGGTGTTGAATACCGGGGCTTCAAATACCACATCAAATGTTTGCCAGGTTTGCGGCGGCAAACAGGCATTTACCAGCGGCGCGTATTGTTTATAGATACTGCCTGCCTGCCCGTTGTAATAGATTTTATGAAGATATTGATAGTTCTCGTATATCTGCAGTTCATATAGTCCCATGAACAGTACCCCGCTGTTACCACGACTATTACCACGATCTTCCCGGGGATCAGGTGTTTTCCATTCTATGTGCAGTTGTATATTGCCGAAGGCCTGTTTGGTACGGATATCTTTGGCTTTAGGCGTTACCGTTAGTTCGTTTCCTTTTACGGTCCATTTTACCGCGCTGCTGTCGGCGTGCTCCCATTTGCCCAGGTCTTTTTCCCCTGCAAACAACACGATGGCATCGGAAGGGGGGCCTGCATTTTTACCGGGTGTTACCTGCGGCGGTTGCGTGGACCAGTCCTCCGTAGCTTCCGGTTTTATTTCCTGTGCCTGCACAGCGTATGTGAAAAAAAGGAATGCTGTAAAAAGATAAATTGTTTTCATAGAGAAATCATTGCTTGATCATTTGTAACCGGCCGGCTGTCATCTGTAACTGGTAGCGCTTTCCTTTCTTCGCCGTAAATTTCACCTGTTGTTCTTTATAGCGCAATTCACAAGGTCCATCTGAAGTAGCCGTTACCGTTAGTTGCTGCAGCTGGCATTGTTGCCAGCGGATATCCAGCACAAAACCTCCCCTGGCGCAAATGCCACTGACCTGTCCCGAGGGCCAGGCATCCGGCAACGCGGGCAGCAGTTCAATATAATCCATATGGCTTTGCACGATCATTTCTGCCATGCCGGAAGCGCCGCCAAAATTTCCATCTATCTGGAAAGGCGGATGCGCATCAAACAGGTTAATATACGATCCTCCGTGTGCCTTTCCGGTAGGGCCTTCCGCGGGAGTAAGTAATTTGTTGATCATGGTAAGCGCGTGATTGCCGTCTTTGAACCTTGCCCAGAGGTTGATCTTCCAGGCCAGGCTCCAGCCGGTGCCATCATCGCCACGGAAAAGAAGCGATTGGCGGGCGGCTTTCATCATGGACGGCGATTGATCCCAGGTAATGTCGGTGCCGGGGAATACGCCCCACAGGTGCGATACATGGCGGTGATGATTTTCCGGGTCATCCACATCCTGCAACCACTCCTGCAGCTGCCCGTACTTTCCTACCTGGTTGGGCGCAATCTGTTTATATTTTGCCTGCAAGGTTTCACGGAAGGCGGCGTCCTGGTGCAATATTTCGCTGGCTTGTATACAATTCCGGAACAGGTCTCTTATTAGCTGGTGGTCCATCGTGGGACCCGCCACTAAGCCGCCATTCTCCGGCGAGTTGGAAAGAGTGCTGATCAGCCAGCCTGTGGCAGGATCTTTTACGAGGAAATTCACAAAAAAATCAGCTGCGGCTTTCATCAACGGGTAAGCCTGTTGCTGTAAAAAAACTTTATCCTTTGTATAGAGATAATGTTCCCACAGATGGTGGCACAGCCATGCAGCGCCTGTAACCCATATGCCGTGGTTGGCGGCATTGATAGGCGCTGTTCCTCTCCACAAATCCGTGTTATGATGCAACACCCACCCAGGAGCACCGTAATGCTCCGTTGCGGTGCGGCGGCCCGCTTCCGATAATTCGCGGGTCATGGCGAACAGCGGCTCCGCACATTTGGAGAGATGCAACACTTCTGCCGGCCAGTAATTCATTTCCAGGTTAATATTGGTGGTATACTTACTGCCCCAGGGCGGCGACATCTGATCGTTCCAGATACCCTGTAAGTTGAGTGGTTGTCCGCCTGGCCTCGACCCGGAGATCATCAGATACCGGGCGTATTGAATATACAATGCGGCCAGCGCGGGATCGGTAGTCGCGGTAAACCGGCTGATCCGCTGGTCTGTAGGCAACTCCGTTTGTCCCTGGCCCAGATCCACCGAGAAGGTATTGAAATATTGTTGGTAGTCTTTGATATGTGCGGAGCGTATGTTTTGGTAAGATGATAACGGCTGTATAACCTTCCTGCACAGCGCTACCGGATCTGCTGAAACATCCTTATAATTGCGGTAACTGGTAGCAGCAGTAAGATATAGCGTAGCTGCGTTCGCGTTAGTAACCGTGATGCTGCTATCTGTAACGGCTACACCTCCGTTTGACACACTCACCTTCAGCCAGCTTTCTCCTTTCAACACGCCGTGCAGTACTTTCAGGGAAAGCGCCAGCGTGCTGTCATTTATTTTCCGGGTGGTATACAATGGCTGCGGGCTTTTCAATGCAGCGGTGAAGCTGATGCTGCCGGGCTTATTAGCCGACAGCCGCAGAACGATGGCCTGATGTGGTGCACTGGAAAAATACTCGCGGGTATATTGCACGTTATTGGCAATATAAGTCGTACGGGCAACAGCGTTAGCAAGGTCCAGTTCCCGCCGGTAACCTGTTGCGGCCAGCAGTGTATCTTTAAAACGTAGCCAAAGGTCGCCGAACGGCTGATAATCCGCCTCATAGCGGGATACCGGTGGCGCGCTTTTCTGTCCCATGAAATGCTCTTCCGCCAGTTGTTCCGCTTCCTTTTGCCGCCCTTCGGCGAGGAGTGCACGGATCTTTGGCAGGTACTGCACCGCACCGGCACGCGCATGTTCACGCGGACCATCAGTCCATAAGGTAGCTTCATTGAACTGCAGGTGTTCTTCATTTACACCCCCAAAGATCATGGCCCCCAAGCGCCCGTTGCCGATGGGTATTGCGGCGGTCCATTTAGCAGCGGGGTGGTCATACCAAAGCGTTAACGCTGCTTTTTTTGGCGGCAGTGGCGTTAGTACGGGTGTAAGATTGGCTCCGCTGTATATTTTCCCCAGATCTGCAAACACCTGGAAGCCTTTCCCTTTATGATATTTTTTACCCGTTTTATCCCACAGGATGGTAAGCAGGCGGCCATGATAACGCACCTGGTCCAGGCAAAAGTAATCCCAGGTTCCGGCGGGTATCAGCGGGTATATCTCCACCTGTTCATCGTCCCGTGGTTTCAGTCCCACCAGGTCGCTGATCACCAGGTCGCAGAAGCTGGAGTGGTTATAATAGCTGCTGCGCGGATCATCCCCCTTCAGCCAGTAGCCGTTCTTTTCATCCTGGTATTCACCCAGGTAAGGCTGCCCGTTTTTCTGATGGGAGCGCGCATAGGTTTGTAACGCGCGGAAATATACACTTGCAGTGATGCCGTCATGATGCCGGTAACACGTAAGCAGGTTGGCCAGCCCTTTCAATGTTTGTGTAGTGGCAAACGGCCATATGGCGCCGTCCCACTCGCAACCACCGGTACCGTGCGTACGAAAAGCCGGATGCCGCTGCTCTGCGGTGGTAAGCCCCCAGGGCGCATTAAAGCCGTTGCGGTCTGTTAACTGCTGCCAGGCCTTTGCATATTCAGGCTGATCGTCCGGCAGGTTGAAATACCAGGGGATATACCCTATTTCTTCTCTTACGCCTGACAACGGGCCCTTGGCCAATTGCACCTTAAAAAAAGCAGCGGTATCATCCCAAAGCCTGTTTTGCACACCGGCTTTGAGCTGTGCTGCCAGTTGCACGTATCTCTGCCGGAGACTGTCGCGCCCGGCCATAGCAGCCAACTGCGACAATGCCCTGGCATTTCCGTACATATAGCTATTGATAGTGGGACGGATATTTCTTTCCTTACGTGAACCACTGATGGATTCTTCCATGCCATCTTTCACATCAAACTGCCAGTACATGCCGTCGGGCAAACCTCTTTCCTGCTCCCACAGCCGGTAATCTTTATCGAGTGAATCCAGCAGGCTTAGGGCAAAATTCCGGTCCGCATTTACGAGATAATAATTATAGATAGCATCCGCCGCCCAGCTGCTGAACTGGTGGAAACGCGGTTTGGTCTGCTGCTGGTCCTTCTCCAGCCAATAGCGGATATATTGATGAACGTACTGTGTATCGCGCAACCAGCGTCCTTCATAAATATGATGGCCGAGTGCGCAACTCAGTGCATTATATCTGCCTGCATGTTTTACAGGAATAATAAATTCTGTGAAGATAAACCCGTCAGGAGTTTTTTTAAGATGCTTACGAAAACTCCACCAGCGGAAATAGTACGTTTGTTCGATCACGTTATCAGGGCAATCAAATAACGGCACATTGCTTTCAAGCCACGCAGCTGCCTGGTCATCCGGGATGTATTGTTTCACTTCTCCTGTGTCCAGGCGGTTGAAGAGCGTAACATATTTCTTCAGTTTATCTGTACTTAATACAGCTTTCCTGTCCTGTGCCCAGCTATTGGCCGACACGCATATCCATAAACAAACATAGAAAAATCGTTGCATGATCACTTTATTTCTTTACAACTTTCAATATTCCTTTCATCACGGTATAATGCCCGGGGAACGTACATACGTAAGGGTAATTACCCGGTGTTGCCGGTGCAATAAAATAAATGCCCTGTGATGTTTCCGGTTGCAACAGGCAGGTGTTAAACAACACATCTGCTGAACGGGGCACATAGGCGAGCTGGGAACCATTCAATCCCATATCCATCGCCAGTTTTCCTACCACATCTCCTTTGCCGGGTTTTACGATCACCAGGTTATGCAGCATATCATCGTTATTATTAAACACCAGTTTCACTTTGCTTCCCGCCGGCACCTGCACTTCAGCCGGATCAAACTTCAGACCGGGCAGGGTACCTATTTTGATGACTACATCGGGACCTTTGGTCCAGCTGGCCGGCTGCATATTTACGCATTTCGAAGGATCACTGCCACAGGCAGTATTATTATTGGCAGTAGCTGCCGCGCTTTTGGGTGTTATAGCACAACCAGGCATCCCGCCGCTTCCAGCCGGAATAGCATTCAGCGTATAATAGGCCGTATTATGCAACAGTGGTACGCCGGCCTGCGATTGCAGACCGGTTATATCCAGCGCATGAATATATCCTTCGCGTAAACCTTCTACATAGATCCTCACCCGGCGGCCATCATCAGACACTTCGCTTTTTACAACGGCGCAGGGTTGACTGTTAATCACCGGGCTGCCGTACTTACTGTGATAGCTATACGTAAATCCTGTTACCTGGAATAAGCGGTTATTGACAGCCTGTTTTTTATTTACCGGAGATGTAAATTCAAGTTCAAAGCCATTGCTTTGCGCCCGCATGGCCTTTATCTCAAAAGGCGTGTTACCCTTAAAGTTCACCCGTTGCAAACCGTAGGGAGCCGGCCCTGTAGAGGCCCATCCCCTGCTGGTCATACCAACAAATAACGAATGATCGCTTCCCCATACAAGCCGCAGCACACCTGACGAAAACCCTTCCAGGAAAGGGAAACAGGCGCCCTGGTATTTGCCGTTCACTTTCTCCAGGAAGGCGCGCATTACTTTGCTGTGTCCCTGATCGCCTACCAGCAGCTGGCCTTTAAAAGGACCAAATGCGTCTGAGTCGATGTTGATGACTGCTGACGTAGAAGTGCCCATGAGTGTATGCGGAAACCATACGCTGGGTTCCTTGAAGTGCGGTATTTTACGGGCAAAATCGTGCAGGATACCGATGGAGTCAGGAAATTGCTGCGGCTTTAAATGCAGTGGTGATCCGTATTCGCCGGACCAGCGCATACCTGCAGGGTGACCCGCAAAATCGCCATAGTCCAGTTGAGTGATCCTTCCGGACCCGATCCAGTCGCCCTGGTTTTCTGCAAAAAAAATATCCCCGCTCTCCGACAATCCAAAACCTGCGGGAGAGCGCATGCCGCCGGCAAAAGGTTTCATGGTGCCATCCGGTTTTATCTGCATCATCCAGCCACGCCACTTGGTAAGGCTTGCGCCGCGACCAATCCAGGAAAGGTTGAGCGTAACGATCATATCTCCGTTGGGCAGGAACAGCGGTCCGTAGGAATATTCATGGTAATTGCCCGATAAAGGCCAGGAGGCAACCGTTTGAAAGAGATCGGCTTTCCCGTCTTTGTCTGTATCTGTAACACGGGTTAATTCCGAGCGTTGCGTAGTGTAAAAGGAACCGTTGTGCCAGGCAAGGCCCAGAGTTTCATGCATGCCTGCTGCAAAGCGGGTATAATGCGGATATCTTGATTTCTTCTGGTAGGGATCTGTAATCAGCCATATCTCCCCGTGCCGGGTGGCCACTCCCAGCTTGTCGTCCGGTGTAAATGCGAGACCTCCCACTTCCAGCGCTACGCTGTCTGGTATGGGCACGTCTGTGATGGAATAATATTTACTTTCCCTGGCCTTCATCTCCTGTTGTGCAGCTGCCATACAGGGTAACAGCATACTCCACACGAGCAACAAAAAAGACCTATGTTGTTTGCTTATCATAATTTTTACCAGATAATGGAATAATGAATGTTCACCTTTTTGCTATCCGCCGGCAAGGGCACTAACAAACGGTATTGTCCTTTACTTTGCACGATCTGCGGCGACAAGGCTGTTTCTATATAATATTGTTTATCATCTACCGCATAACTGCCATCCGGTAATTTTTCGATGACGCCGCCGCTTGCCATTAACCACCAGGCGTTCCCGTTAGTGCTTCCGTTATTGGTCACCGTCACCTCGCGGATCAATCCTTTCCGGTCGCTGCGGGGATGCAGATAATCTTCCACAGACCATTGATGCAAGGTATACAGGTACACCGGCAATCCATCCGGCAACAGTTTATATCCGCGGTTAGTATAGCTGCTGCTGTCTTCCCGTATGGAGTCCGGCCATGGGGCATCCGGGGCCTGCAACTCCGCAATAGACGGCGTACCTGCCAGTTCCAGGGCAGCGCCCAAAGGTTTTTCCAGCTGCTTCTCACCTCGTTCATGCCACATTTCAGCGATATCCAGGTACCGGCCGTGCCAGGTCATTAAAGGGCTATAGTTAACCATATCGTAAGCGTAGTTCAATCCGCCGGGCATACCCACTGCTATGCTGTATGGATTAACCTTACCGCGATGTTCTATAAAACCGCGTTGTACTGCCGGGGCATTCCTAACAGGATATTCCATCTGTGGCGATATTTCTGCCATCCTTTCAGAAGCAGGCGTAGTAAGGGCGGTAAAGGGAATATGCGGACCTTCATACAGCAGTACCAGGCTTTCGTCGTAATTGGCGTAGCTGAGTTGAAAAGTATGTTCTCCTTTCTCCAGCGTAGTATCACCGTAAAAAGCGCGCTGGTAGTCGCGGGTACCGCCGTTGTTGGCGATTTCATTTCCATCAATCATTAACCGCACAGGACCACCGGCCTGCAGCCTGAAGATGTATTGGCCTGTTACCGGTACCAGTAGTTTTCCTTCCACTAATAAGTGGGCGCGTTTATCGCCGGTATGGAAGGTCAGTGAATCGGTGCTGCCTGATTTTACGGGCGTTAGCTGTCGCAGCGTATCGTGATTTTTATAGACGCCCTTATACACACGGAAACGCATATCTGCTAATTTCGCGCGATCATTGCCATAGGTTTTATAGCGGATATTCCGGAAGGCCACCGGGCCTTTGTGTACGATAAAACGCAGCGGTCCGGGTACATCGCGCAATGTGGTGTCGTGTGTGTTAATGATCTGCAACCCGCTCACCGCGCGGCCATTCAGTTCCACGGATGCAAAGCCGTTTTCGCTTCCGGAGTAAACACCATTGCTATCCGGTTTTGAAGGACGCAATGCCTTATATCTCACCGACAGGTGCTGCCATAAACCCGGCGCTTTGCAGGCGTTCAATACAGGCGGTCTTCCTTCAATAGCTCCGCAGTCTGTGTTTGTAACGCTGTCTTTTAGCCAACTATCTTTCAGCTGCAATGCATATTTTCCCTGGAAAAGAATACTTGCCGCGGCATCAGCAGATAACATGAAATCCAGCTCCAGGTCAAGATCGCCATGTACCAGCCTGGTGCGCAGCTCCGTACTGTCTGCCGTATTTCCGGAAAGGTCACACACCAGGATGCCTTTGCCGGCTGCAATTTCCATGTGATGCGGTTGCTGCCGGTCCGCATATACGTTGCCGGCTATACGCCAATGATGATCCGTTGCCGTAAAAGCATCCGTATTATCCAGGTTGATTTCCTCCATGGGCAGGCTTTCCGGCTGAACGGCATTTTTACTGCCGGACGAGCAGGATGCCATACCCAGTATGGTTAGACTTTGTAATAAAAGAGATCTGATCGACATTGACAGGTTATCAAAGAATTAAAAAAAGTTGCTACGCTGCTTACAGAAAAGCTACACGCTTATCCATCATCCGCACAAGATCCGGCACATCATAATATTGCAATGCGCCCGGAATTATGCTACTGTATTGGTCCTTCTTCATTATCCGGCGGATCATCGTGATAAAGGAATCCGGGTATTGATCTATTTGCAGGCGGTTAATCCGTGGATCTATTACCGCTGCATGCAGGGCTACCAGCGCCGTGGCGCCGGAGGCTCTTATATCAACCATGCTTTTCTGAAACTCCTGGTCCGACAGCAGGTAATCCAGCAGCAGCAACAGGTCTGTTACGCGTTGGCCGATCAACGGCCGGCCAATATGCAGGGAAGACATCACATTCCGGTACTCCCTGTTATAAAATTTTGGATGATTGAATGCAGCTCCATCGGCCGTTTCACCTATTCCACGCAGATCAGGCAATAACACCGCATAACCTTTTTGCAGGTACGATTGCAGGAGGGCAGTGCTGTCCAGCAGTGTGCGCTTGCCTTCATCGTTCAGGCATATCACTACCTTTTGTACCACACTATTGCCCGGTGGCCGCATCAGTATAAAAGGAAGCGGCGGTTCATTTTCGCTGCGCAACAATAACTTTTCGTATACCCATTCCTGTTGCTGCCTTGTAGCGGCACGTTCCACCTGCACTTTATTCCGCCGGACATGGATGCCCAGTAATTGCTGCAATGTATCTGTAAACGCTTTTTTAGTAACCGTGCGTTGAAATTGCATACGGCGGGCGGCGAGCGCGGTAGCGGTTTGCAGGAAATGTTGTTGCAGGGTAATTTCTCCGGAGATACTATTATTTAATTCCCCGCTGCCGGTACAATTCAGCGCGGTAGCTGGCAGCACGGCAAGAACCCCTTCCTGTACCGGTTTATCATCCTGGTACAACCACCTCCTGAACCAGCGGGCTGCGGCTTCGCGCTTAGGTTGCGATATGCCATGCCCATCGTCTACCGTGAACAATTCTATCCGTTCCGGTGCTCCCAGGGTAGTATAACATTGTTTTGCTTCGTTGTAAGCCTGTTCTGCGCCGGTATAGTCTACAAAATCGTATCTGCCGGCCAGTACCAGCAACGGCTTAGGCGCCAGCAGGTGCATATAGTCGGTGATCTCCAACCCGTATTTACCTTCATTGGGTATTTGCACACAGCCATCCAATGGACCAGACAGTTCAAACGTTCTTTCACGGGTGGTGATGTAGCTGCATACCGCGGCAACTTTTATCCTGTTTTCAAAGGCCATGAAATAAGCGGTTTGTGTGCCGCCGCCGGAATTACCCAGGCAACCGATCCTGGTGGTATCTACTTCTTTACGGGACAGCAGGTAATCGAGCCCCCGCTCATTATCCCATAATTCATAAGCGGCCACACTGGAGCCTACCATGGCTGCTGCGGTATTCAGCAGCGTATGTTCCGTAGTGCCTCCTCTTGTGGAAGGCTGGCCAGTGCTGTCTGTCAGCTGATGTCGCTCTCCTTGTGAAACAGGATCAATCATCAATACCACAAACCCCTGCCTGGCGAACAGGATAGCGGTTTGCTGGTACGAGGGTGTGGCCTTTGCTTCTGCCTCATGACCGCAAAATAATAGCACACCGGGAAACGGACCGTTACCTGCCGGCACATACAAACTGGCCGTTACGTGATGTTTGGGGAAACTCTGATAAATGATCTTTTCAATATGATAGCCATCCTGACGGAGTATACCCGTGACCGTTGGCTGTAACGGCGTTTTTTCCGGCAATACGCCCAACAGCTGGCGATAGGAAGCACGAAGCTGTTGCTGGTAAGCCTGTACGCTGGAAGCTGATTGCATGGCCTGCTGCACCCGGTTACTACGCCCCGCATACTGCCGGTGCATTTGCTGCATCAGGTAGGTGTTCAGCATTTTATCTGCGCCCCAGTCGATAATACTGGCAGGCGCTTGCGCACATACCGTTGTGGCCGGCAGCAATAAAATAAATGGAATAAGTATGGCAGCCGTTAAATAATTGTGTAAGTAACACTTATCGGATAGTAAAAGGCTACGCGTAAATATTTTCATCAACATGGAATTCTGTTCTCCTTTACCGCAATCAAGCTACAGAAATATCTATGCAAAAAAGTATTTTTTTACGCAATCGTTGCCGGAGCGCGGTGGTATAGCATAATAGGAAATGTTCTGTTAACTTTATCTTCTCACTATCTGTATGAAAACTATTTTCCGATATATTATTATCACAGCCGCTATTCTTCACACCTCTCCTTCTTTTGCCCAGCTCCCGGAACTGGACAACCACAATATTACCTGGAACAGCCAGAGCCGGAATGCGGCGGAATCCATGCCTTGTGGCGGCGGCGACATAGGACTGAATGTATGGATGGAAAACGGGGAATTGTTATGTTACCTGTCGCGCAGCGGCACCTTTGATGAAAACAATACCTTTTTGAAGCAGGGCAGGTTAAGGATAAAATTAATGCCCAATCCTTTTGAAGCAGGTACACAATTCCGGCAAACATTGCATCTGCGGGAAGGCTACATAGCTATTACCGGCAGTAAAGGAAAGCAGCAGGCGCAGATCCGGGTATGGGTAGATGTGCATCACCCGGTAGTGCATGTGGACGTGAACACCCGTCAGCCGGTAACGGCCACCGCGCACTATGAAAACTGGAGAATGGACGACCGTGTAATGTCAAAAATGGAGCTGCTGGCATGCTCCGGTTATAAAGGCGCACCGGTAGCCGTTACGGCTTATCATGATGAAGTTACTTTTGATGACAGGAAGGTGTTGTTTTATCACCGCAACCGGAATGATGCGCTGATATTTGACTTCACGGTACAACAACAAGGATTGGACTCCGTAAAGGCACAACTATGGAATCCCCAACAGGGACTTACGTTTGGTGGTTTCCTCTGGGGCAGTGATATGCAGCCCGCCGGTACAGATACCGGGCGATATATAAACACCGCGTATACCTCCTGGCAGCTGCAAAGCATCCGTCCTTCAAAGTCGCATCACATCAATGTACTGCTGCATACAGCGCAAACATCCACGCAGGAAGCATGGTACAAAGGACTGCAGGAACAACTGCGGATAGCCAGCGTAGCAGAAAAAACCGCCTTTCAGCAGACCACTGCATGGTGGCAGCAATACTGGAACAGGAGCTATATTTTTATGGGCGGTGATACTGCCAATGCCGTATGGCAGGCGGGCCGGAACTACCAGTTGTTCCGCTACATGCTTGGCTGTAATGCATATGGCGCTTATCCTACGAAATTCAATGGCGGGCTTTTTACGTATGACCCGGTATTTGTAAATGAAAAATTTCCTTTTACACCGGATCACCGCAACTGGGGAGGCGGCACCTTTACCGCGCAGAACCAGCGCCTGGTATACTGGCCCATGCTCAAAAGCGGCGACTTTGATATGATGACCGCGCAATTTGATTTCTATTTGCGTGCGCTGAAAAATGCCACCACCAGGAGCCGGTTTTACTGGGGACATAACGGCGCCTGCTTCACCGAACAAATGGAATATTTTGGTTTGCCTGCTGCCAGTGAATATGGATGGAAACGGCCCTCCTGGTTTGATAAAGGCGTAGAGTACAACAACTGGCTGGAATATGAGTGGGATACCGTACTTGAATTTTGCCTGATGATATTGGACATGGAGCGCTTCAGCGGGAAAGATATTTCACGGTATATACCGCTTATAGAAAGTTGTCTTACTTTTTTTGATGAACATTATCAATACCTCGCAAGGTTACGCGGCTCCAAAGCGCTGGATGGAAACGGCCACCTCGTGCTATATCCCGGATCGGCAGCAGAAACGTATAAGATGACCTATAATTCGGCTACTACCATCTCCGGGCTAAGTACCGTTACCAGCAGGATGCTGGAGCTACCAGGCAAATATCTTTCCGACAGCACGCGTACACAACTGCAGTTATTCCGGCAACGTATCCCCTTACTCTCCTATCGTAACGTGAATGGCTACACGACCATTGCGCCGGCCCAATCCTGGGAGCGGATCAACAACCAGGAAACGCCGCAGCTATACCCGGTATTCCCCTATGGCATATATGGCATAGGAAAACCCGGACTGGATACAGCGATTAACACCTGGCGGTATGATACCACGGCTGTTAAACACCGCAGCGCCGTTGGCTGGAAACAGGACAATATTTTCTGCGCCCGGCTGGGCCTTACCGACAGCGCCGCCTATTATACTATCGAAAAACTGAAGAATGCCAGCACGCGCTTCCCGGATTTCTGGGGGCCGGGTTTCGACTGGACACCGGATCATAACCAGGGTGGATCGGGCATGATCGGATTGCAGGAAATGCTGCTGCAAAACGACGGTAAACACCTTTATCTTTTCCCGGCATGGCCGGTTGCATGGGACGTTCATTTTAAACTGCATGCACCTTACAACACAACGGTAGAAGGCGTTTTAAAAAATGGTAAGCTGTTGTCCCTGAAAGTATTTCCTGAAGAAAGAAAAAAAGATGTCCTGGTAATGCTGCGATAACATCATTTCACTGCAATGCTTACCTGGCTGCTTTGCAATCCGGATGCTGATGCCTTTACAACAATATTTCCCGCCTGCCCGGAAGATTTCACAATCACCAGGCATCTCCCCTGCCAGGCATTACGCTGTGGCAACTGGTAACTCTCCGTACTGAGCGGGTTCGCATTGCCAACGCCCACAATAGTTCCAGGGCCTTCCACATCAAAGTGTACCTGGTTGTCTGCTTTAGTATGACGAACACCATTTGCATCCTGCAATTCCACGGTGATGTAACTTAAGTCCTGCCCGTTTGCCCGGATAGCCGTACGATCAGCTACCATATTGATCTTTGCCGGTTCACCGGCTGTTTGCAATACTGCACTGCTTACTGCTTTACGGCCATTATAACCCGTTGCGTTCAGTGTGCCGGCCTGGTAAGGCACCTGCCAGGTGGCTGTGAATTTATTGGCACGGTTGGTTGCTTTTTTTCCCAGCGACCGGCCATTGAGCGACAGCTCCACCTGTTCGCAGGAGGAATATACTTCCACTTCCAATGGTTGTACGGTGTTCTCCCAATTCCAGCTAGCTAATACATCATGCCATTCCCAGCGGCTCCAGTCCACCTTATGCGGATTAGTGGCAAACGACGGCTGCGGTGGTTTTACAAAAACAGACACCTGTCCTTCTTTCCATAATACATCGCGGTAATACGACTGCGGGCGCTTCCAACCACAAACATCAATATCGCCGCAATACGCAAGGTTCCAGGGATAGAAGCCCTGCTCCTGCCAATATCCCAACCACCCGATGCTGGCTTCGCCGATGTAATCGAAAGCGGTCCATACAAAATCACCTATCACCCAGGGATGATCTGCCACGCCCATCCAATAGTCAAAAGCTTCCAGCGGCAAAGACTCCGTTGCAAACATCACCCGTTGCGGCAGGCGCTGATGATCCGTTTCATATTTATCTCTTGCATAGTTGTAACCTGCCACATCGAGTGTTGCCAGGAAAGCATCTTTATCTTCCGTGACGCCGTTTACACCACAGGTCACGAACCGGGTTGTATCCAATGTGCGTATAAAACTACTGAGCGCCTTTGCCACCTCCACTACTTCCGGCTTTTCGCGGTTAGGGATTTCATTGCCGGTGCTCCACATGATGATGGCAGGATGATTCCGGTCGCGGTATACCATACTTTCCACATCTTTCTTCCACCAGTCTTTAAAATACAGGTGATAGTCGTCAGGATTCTTTCCATCTTCCCAGGTATCAAATGCTTCATCGATCACCAGTATACCGAGCCGGTCGCAGGCATCAAGGAAAGCAGGAGAAGGCGGATTGTGCGCGCATCTCACCGCATTATAACCGCTGGCTTTAAGCAGTTCTACCTTGCGTTCTTCTGCACGGTCGTAGGCTTTTGCCCCGAGCGGGCCGTTATCGTGATGCACGCAGCCGCCCTTCAGTTTCAGCGGTTGCCCGTCTAAACGGAAACCATTCACGGCGTCAATGGTAATACTGCGGATACCAAAAGGCGTGACAGTACGGTCCGTTAATTGTTGCTGGCGGTAAACCTCCGTTACCGCGGTATATAGCACCGGCGATTGCACCGACCATAACGCCGGTTTGCGTACGGTGAGATCCTGTTCCCACGTGGCAACCGCGCCGGGTGTTAATTCACGTGTATCCGTCGCCGTAACTACTTCCTTCCCATTTGCATCCATAAGGTGGGTGATTACTTTCACCGCAGCAGTGCTGCTGGTTTCATTCATCACTTTAGTTTGTACATGTACTTTTGCGGCAGCGGCATTTACTTCCGGCGTAGTAATATAAGTGCCCCATTGCGCTACGTGTACGGGGTCCATCACCTTTAACCATACATGGCGGTAAATGCCTGAACCAGCGTACCAACGGCTGTTTTCCCCTTCATTCCTGACCTTTACGGCCAGTACATTTTGTTCACCGAATTTTACGCGGTCAGTGACATCGTAATAAAACGACGTATAGCCGTAAGGGTGCTTACCCAACCGTTTACCATTGATCCACACTTCTGCGTTCATATAAATACCATCGAACTGTACCTGTATCCGTTTCCCTTTCTGGGTTACAGGCAGCGTAAATGTTTTGCGATACCAGCCGGTACCGCCGGTGGTAAACCCGCCGCTTGCCTGGCTCACCGCATCACGGTTAAAAGGCGACGCGGTGCCGGGGAGGTCTTCTATACTCCAGTCATGCGGCAGATCCACGATGCGCCATTGCGTATCATCAAAAGCTGCTTTATCAGCGCCTTGCGCCCCACCACGATGGAAGCGCCAGTCGTTATCAAAAAGCTGTGTTTCCTGTGCATGGGCGCCAATAGTGGCGAGCAGCAATAAAGTAGTTACTATTTTTTTCATGACGCCGATCACACTTGTTGAAAAACCGATTTTAAATACGCGGTGTTAGCGCCAAAGTTCCATTTTACATTACGCGGGTCCTGTGCATTACGCGAGCGTTCTATCACCAGCCATCCACGCCAGCCCATCTCATCCAGTGTTTGTTTTACTTTGGGGAGATGAATACGCGGGTTGTCCTGCAACCATACGCCATCTTTATCGGTACAATGAATCTGGCAGATGCGGTCTTTCCCAAGTATGCGCAATTCCTTTTGCAGGTCGCGGCCTGCTTCCAGGGCGTTGGCAAAATTGAAATAGCTTTGGATAGCAGGAGAACCAATATCTTTCAGCAACTGCACTTCTCCGGCAGCATCCAGCGCGGTTTCTATGCCAATGACCACGCCTGCCTTTTCTGCCTGTGCAGCCGCAGCCTTCAACCGTTTAACAATAGCGGGACGCAGTTCCGGATGTTGTACCAGGTCGCCTTGTACGCCCAGCGGCAGGAACGCTACTTTCACCTGCAACTGCTGCATGGTATTGATACAATCCTGTACCATGCGGTCTACACCAGGCCGTTCTGCAAACGACTGCGCATAAAACCCCGACATGGCAATAGAACTGATCTCCAGGTTAAGCCTGCGCGCTTCTTCTATAAATTGTTTGGCGATCGCGGGATCTGTTAGTTTGTTGTCAAACGTTTCACGGGTGCCCAAACCTCCCATGTCCAGCTCCAGTCCATCAGCGCCAATGTCTTTCGTTAACTGGAATGCGCCCAGCTTTTGCCGCTTCAGGATCATCCAGTCGCAAACAGCAATCTTATAACGTTGCGCTGCCGGCGCTGCGGCGAACGATACCTTGCGGTACAGCAGCCCCGCAGTAATAGCGGCGGTTGTATTGATTAAAAAATGACGACGGTTCATAGTAGTTACAGGTTACTCAGGCCATTGCCCGTTTTTAATTGCTTTCAATTGTAGTTGCTTCGGATCGACTTTCACATATTTGATCCGCTCCCGTCTCCAGGTGTAAACGATATGGATAAATCCATCCGCGCCATAAATCACCGCCGGGTATGAATACTGGCTGATGGGTGAGTTCTCCAGCACCAATGCTGCGCTCCAGTTTTTGCCATCTTCTGATACGGCTACATTCAACGGCGTGCGTGGACCTTTGGCCAATCCGTCCGGTGGCAGTACGTGGTTGTAAACAAGTACCTGCCGGCCATCAGGAAGGGTTACTGCATCTGTTCCTGAATTGTTGTTGGGCAGTACAATAGGCGCTAAAGGCGACCAGGTGCGGCCGTTGTCCGTTGACCAGGACTCCAGTATGGCCCGGTTCTTACTTCTGCAAAGCGCCTGCAGCTTTCCGTCCGGATAAAACAATATGCTGGGTTGTATGGCATTGTAAGTGTCACCACCATCCACAGGCGCAGTTTTCTCCCAGGTTTTACCATTGTCTTTTGTTGATTCAACATGTACTCTCCAGCGGTCTCCTTCTGTGCTGGACGGACAAAGCAATGTACCATTGCTTAACAGTACCGGTTTATTCTTTATCGGTCCCAGATAACCATCCGGCAAGGCTTCCGGCGCGGACCAGGTAGCGCCGCCATCTTTGGAGGTAATCAGCCATCCTTTCCATCCGGATATTTTAGGACCTATTTTGTAGAACAGCAGTAAATCGCCGCCGGGTACCTGGTACAATACCGGGTTCCAGCAGGGAAAGCGGGTACCGTTTGGCTGTATGCCATTGGCTACTTCCACGGGCACAGTCCATTCACCGCTCTGCTTTTTACGGCTTACCCATATGCCCACATCCGGATGTCCTTCCTTTGTGCCTCCAAACCAGGCAGCTACGAGGCCCTGCTTCGTTTCCGCGATGGTAGAAGCATGACACGAAGGAAACGCTGCTTTTTCAAATATAAATTCGTCGGTGACAATGCCGGCGCGATAATTTCCAGCCTGACCTTGTGCCAGTAAACCAGCGAACAATAAAATCGTTGTACAAAAAATACGTATAGTCATAAGCGTTATTTTCGACAGAATAGTTTAGCTGTGATTGGGATCTGTTGTTTTCAACGATCCGATATAAAATATCGCCGGCTGCTCCGGTTCTCCCGCGTGTGGCAGATCAAAAGTTTGTTCTGCCGGGGTATCTGCATCCGGCGTATGCCGTGGTATACCTGTGCGGAACACCATACGCGCTACACTTTGCACCGGCGCAAAAGTGAGTTGCGTCAATACATCTTTCCCATTTATATTAACGGTATAAAAACGGGTGGCAGTGTTCAGGGTAATGCGGATATTATAAGTAGCGCCGGCCTGGTACTTCAGAATGTTTTTAAATTTGGCGCCGGCCTTTACCTTTAATGTACTGTCCGCCTCAAACATGAGCCGTACGCAGGGATTCCCTTTGGTATCCTGCAATTCCGCATGCAGGAGTCCTCTATTATTTTGTGCAGGGGTAATGGAAAACTCCACCACTACCCGCTGCGTTTCGGGAAACAAGCGTTCTGCTTTTGCATAATCATATGGATCGCCGTCTTTCAATGCCAACACCGGGCCGTTTGCGGATTGCTCCATTTTTACCGGCGCCCAGGCAGGGCTGTAGATGTTCCATTGCTGCAATGCTGTGTCCGGCAACATCTGCTTAAACACATCATTTACAGGTGCGGTTACTTTATCGGTTACAGGTACCGGGATGCGTGCCACCCAGATATCTTCCTTATTCATACTGTACGTGATCCACATATTACCGCCGGGAGGCGTACCGTTATTTTCTGTGATGCCGCGCACATACTGCGGACCATAATCCTTAAAATATCCCTTATAGCGCAGGGGAGATATTTCGCCCTGCACCAGCAACATATTCGTATAATCGAGACCGTTATTACTTACGGAAATAGCCAGTGGCCAGCGGTATTCGGAAGGGTTATATACGGTGGCATAGCGGCCATCTGCAGTACGCTGCCCCCATATTTTAGCATTGGCGTTTACAAAGCCCGGCGCCCTTACAGCCGATTCAGGCCAGGTTTTACCACCGTCGTTGCTGATAGCGGTGAGTGCATTTTTCCATAGCCCTACTACCCTGCCATCGGGCAAATGATAATAGCTGAGGGCTTTGTATTGTTTTTTAAGCGGTATCAGCGGATCATTCCTGTCTGCTTCTTCATTCCATTGCTGCGTTACCAGCGGATCCGCCAGCAGTTCGTTGCACGCGGCTACAAAGTCCTTATCGGGACTGGCGCTGTAGTGTGGATAAGACGTATTCTTTTCATTCCAGGCGGAGTTATAGCGGATGAAGTAAATGGGACCAAAGCTGCCATCAGGGAGTATTTCACGCACTACGCGGCCAATGCCTTGTCCATCATTGGGCCGGTCGTCTTCATCGAGGCAGATGCCATAAAACGCCAGCGCCAGCAGCCGTCCTCTTTTTGATGTATAAAAACCCATGCGCTGATGCATTACCGCATACAGGTTATGCGCCACACCGGGATAGCCTTGCTTGGTAGTGCCATCCGGTATTTTATAAAGGGGAAAGATGATGGCCGGCTTTGACCAATTGTAACCATCTATGGAGGTGGCAAGTAGTGTTTGCCCGGGCGCCACACTTTCGCTGACCTCATCACTCAGGTATTCCAGGTAAAAAGTGTGGTTCCGGTAAGCCAGCATTGGTGCGTGGTTATAAGTATAACCGGTACCTTCGGCCTTTTCAGGATGTTCGCGATTGGCCCGCAACACCTGGATGTTATGCACTCCCATGGCGGGACTTAGCTGCCCGTGATGGTAATCGACATTAACGCGGGTTTGCCCGGTATATCTTACGGTATCGGCGGCGGGTTGCTGTAAAACATCCAGTATATTTTCTGTTACCTGGAAGATAGAACCATGCTTATGCCCTTCCGGCACCTGCACCTGGTCTGATATATCGGTGAATGTTTTAAAATCCTTTGTCTTTACTGCGCCGTAATATTTCTCTCCATAAGCATCAAAATAAATGAGCCATTCGCTGCCCACTTTTACCGTAGCAGGCCCTTCCGTAAAAGAAGATGTAAACGGGACTGAAACATTGATATATGGACCCGTGGGATGCTTACTGAACGCCATCTTCAGGTTCCTTTCGGGACGGGTATTATCTTTTAGCACCAGCGCATATTTACCTGCTGCCTGCTGAACAATGGTGGCGTCAATCACGCTAAACCCAGGATCGAGAAATAATTTTGCGGGAGAAAATGTTTTGAAATCTTTTGTGGTGGTATAGTACATACGGTGGTTATTATCTTCATCTTCCTGCCCGCGGGGAAAACGATGCGGGATCGTGGATGCCCAGATAATAACGAATTGTTGCTGCTCTTTGTCATAAAACAGCTCGGGCGCCCAAACATTCACGGTAGCGGGTTCGTGTGCCATCACATCAATAGCGCGTTGCTCCGACCAATGCACCAGGTCTTTTGAACTGGCGTAACCAAAGCCTTTTTCACTTTTCCAGCCGCTGGTCCATACGAGATGAAAAGTACCATCCGGCCCCTGCACCATAGAAGGATCGCGCATCAGCTTTTTTTCTCCCACTTGCGGTTGCAGGAAAGAGCGGCCCAGGCTCATCCAGTGATAACCGTCGTAACTGTACAGCAAACGCAATCCATCAGTGGCCGGTTCCCGGAAAGAAGTGAACAGGTATACTTTTCGTCCGGGAACATAGGTATCCAGTATTAATACCCAGTCGTTACCATCTTGTTGTGTGCCGGGCGGATCAAAGCTGGCGATGCCTTTGTTGGGGAATTTGCCAATAAGTGTTACCTGGCCGTTGCGGGGATCGTACCAGGACGCCTTCACCGTGTCGCCGGCAATTTTGCCCATGTTCACCCGGAAGTTGCGGCCGTTATAAGTATAAATAAAAACATATTGTTTTCCGCGGGTAGCCAGCACGCGGTTATATTTATCGCCGGCGTCGCCTGCTATGAGTGATGGATCGGGCACCCGTTCAAAGTACGGTCTTGACAACAATAAATTTTTCAGATGTACCATTTGCTGTGCACCGGGTGCATTGATCGCATCGGACCAAACATCTGTTACGCCGTAGCTTCCTTTTTTATCCTTGGAAGCATGCATCTGCATCACGGCATTATCACCGTAGGTATAACCTGCTGCGCCGGCAAACACCGACCAGTACCCATAGCGCCGTACATCTTTGTCGTTCCATCTTGCTTCGAGGGAATCATGTAATCCCTGTGGAATCCCTTCATATGATGGCTCGCCATCAAGCGTAGGTTTGGCGGGAGTTTGGCGGTAGTCGGCTTCAATGTATTTCCAGTTATCTTCCCCGTAGTGGAAGTCGCCTGCGCTGGTGTCCTGATCATAACGGCGATGCCCCGACTGGAACATATTGAACTGCAGCCAGGAAGCCTGGTGAAACCAGCGGGATGATTGCGTGCGGCCACGTGGATGGAAAGTAAGCAGATGACCGGGATCCTGTGCGTGGAGCGTGGCGCCGATAGCATTCCATACCTCCATGCCATCGCTGCCTTTAATATCTCCACCATTCAGCCAGATGATGTTGGGTTTGTTTTTGTACCTGGCTGCCAGCCACGCAGCGTATATGCGTGCCTGTTGTTCGCTTACCTGTCCGGCTTTTACATTGGAGCCCCAAACCGGCACCAGCGCCATATACAAGCCCTTCTCCGCTGCTTTACCAACGATATAGTCCACATGATCCCAGTAATCATACTGTGCAGTATCTGTGAAAGCGTTGCCTGTTGTGGTATGCGGGGTGGCTATATTTTTATTGATCAAAGCGGAATCACCATAAGCATTTACCTGCTCAAGGTTATGTACCACCATTACCTGTATGACATTGAATCCTTTCTTACGGCGGTCTTCCAGGTATTTTTCCGCCTCTTCCCTGGTTAATTTATTAAACAATAACCAACCGGTATCGCCCAGCCAGAAGAAGGGCGCATTCCCTCCGGTGGTAAAATACCTGCCGTTGGAAGAAATGCCCAGTTTGGTAATGCGACCTGTTTGTGCATGTATGGCATTGGTAACCGAGAGCAACGTAATAAAAAATATAATAGCGATCTTATGCATGCATCCAGTTTGTTTATTTATTTACGATCGATCCAGATTACCACCGGTCCCGGTTGCGGGCTGGCGAGGCTGACCTGTTTACCACCTTTCTGTTTTTCTTTTTTAAGCAGATGTCCGTCTGTTGGACTAATCCAATAAACACTGTACGCACCGGCTTTGCTCAGATCAAGCTGTACCGGAGCATTGTTATTGGTATAAATAATATAGGCATTGCCGTTATTACCCAGCGCCCATTGTCCCTGCGGGGAACCGGGGAGTACTATGGGTTGCATAGTGGCTGCGGCTTCCAGGAAGCCACCAGCGGCTATGGCGGGAATGCCCGCGAGGGAGCCGCCAGCCATGAAAGCGGCCCACGACTGCTCCTCATATGCGCTGCCTGCATACACCACAGCTTTGCCGGCATAGCGTTCGCGGCATTCATGCACCGCCCTGTAAACCTGTTCGAAGCTGCTTTTCTTTGGTTTCAGCAGGCGGGCATGTTGACGGGGCGCCAGGTTCTGTCCGCCCTTGGGTGCGTACAAACTGCCATCCGGCTGATAATGCCACTGGCGTATATCTATCACCGTTATAGCAGCTGAGCGCACCGGATCCGCTAATATAGCGTCCTGTACATCTTTGGTGGTGCTCAGGCCAATAAGTACTTTTTTACCTGTTTCTTTTTCCCACTCCAGGATGGTATCTATCCAGAACTCTACAAAGGTAACCGGACCGGTAAACTCCGCTCCTATCAAATGGATCACACCATTGTTATCCGCGAAATTGTCGAGGCACTTGCGGATATAAGCGGTGTGCAGTTTGCGGCGTACAGGATCTGTAATATCATAGAATTGCGCCGCCATAAAAATGCGCTTGTCGCCCGCATAGGGCGGTGGTTCCGGGAAGCCGGTATGATTGATATTGTTAGCGGTGCGCCAGGGGAAATCCGCCCAGTGTGCACCGGCTTCAATGATGTTGTGCTGAAAATACTGCTGGTGAACGAGTACCAGTCCCTTTTCATCTGCCAGGTCTGCAAATTGTTTAAGGCGGCTCCAATACCAGTCGTTATACCTGGTGAGATCATAGCGGCTTAGTCCATCCCATGCGCTTCCCTGTCCGCTGCGCGCGAAAGGAAGTTCATAGAAGGGAGCCCATACTTCGCCATCCATACGGCGGATGCGTTCATGATCGTCGCGGCGGCGATCGTACCAGAGACCATAGTTATGCTCCAGCGATACAAAGTGTTCGTTTGTCATCCATGCGGCTACTTCCTGCAGGTCGTCGGTTAATCCTTTACCGGTGCGGCCGGGAACAAACCGGGTGATCGCCGGCATGGCTTCCCGGATACCATCGGGCCGTGTGTTGCCACGCCACCAGGGTACTTCGTAGTGCCTGCCGGTCAATAGCCTGTTGCCGCGCACCAGCCAGCCGTTTGCGATGCGCATGGGTGGTGCAGGAGGAGAAGCCGGTTTCGTATAACCGGTACCGTTGGCTGTTTTAACACCGGTGATTTTTACAGGAATAGGATTCCGTACGGCAGATTGATCTATCCAGTCTGATAGTACCATCGCGGGTTGTACAGCGCGTGCAGTGAGTTCCGCCGCCTGTTCTGCTGCCGGGCTGCTGGAGGCTTCGGATTCCACTGGCAGCAGCTGCGCCCGTTTTAACACATCGGCGCCTATCCGTTCTGCCAGTTGTGCATAGTATAAACTTCGTGGGGTGATATGTTCATTGGATGACTCCCAATAGCCGTCGCCGGCAAACTGTGCCCAGGAGCCAAAGGCCCAATTACTGGCTGTTGGCGGGCGGTAACAATCTATCCGGGCGGCGCTGCATTGCCATAATACGCTGTTGGCAGCGCTCCAGCCGGCGCCCTGTGCATCCTGTCCGAGGTTGCCAAAGCGGATGGCCTGCCCGTCGATGTTCACGATATCGAAGAGCACACCGGAAGCCCAGCTATCGATCGCGCCGCTGAAACTGAAAGGCAGGTGCGCTTCGCATTGCACAAAGGCATTGGGCCCTGGCGCACAAAAGCCAACCGCGAAATCATGGTAACCATACTCCGCGTAGTTGCGCTGGAAAAGCGTTTGCTGCCCGGAAGTAAAAAAAGTATAGCGGCGTTGCCCGCCTATTTCAGATACCGGCGCCAGTGATTTACAGTCTTCCACGGTAATGCGTTTGCCTGTTTCCAGCACGGCCACTGCCGAACCGGCGAAATGCTCAAAGGTTACCTGCCGCACCCAGGCATCGCATGCATTTTCCAGCGTGATGGCCATCCACCGGTGGGCTTCATCTTTGGGGTAAAGGGTGTCGTATGCGGAGCGGCAACGCAGGTGTTCCACACCGGTCTGAGCGATGCGGACAGGCCACTGATATGCTGCCACAGTACCGCCTCCATAGGCGGTATCCAATGCAGTAGTGAGCGGCGCATCCAGGGTAATAGCCGTGCCGTTTATACCAACAATCGTCCGGTCCCAGGCAATATCACGCTGCCCCGGTTTCCAGCCCAGCGTAGTAATGCCGCCGCCCTGGTGGTCCATGCCAAGTTCGTTTATCCATTCCCGTGTGGACGGCCGTTGTACCAGCACCTTATCGCCGGCTTTGAAGCCTTGTACCGATGCTACCTGTACAGTACGGGCATTTACCGGCACATACGCATCCGTAATCTTAACCGGCGCTTCCGTTACCCGGCCGGGCTGTCCCGCAATACGGATCAGCGTTTGCCGGTCGCGGCCCTCTCCTGTTAACACGGTGCCATCATTACCCATACCGCTGCCACGCAGCACTACGCCGGATGCACGAATTACAAGGCCGCCCGAAAGGTGGTAGTTGCCCTTCTGCAGTTGCACAGCGCCGCGTATGCCGCGGTTATCCGGCGGCAACGCGGCCACTTCATCCAACGCATTTTGTATAGCCGCAGTGGCATCTCCAGTTATAACAGGCACTACTATACGAACCGGAACATCGGGAATGGGCTGTTCTCCTGCCATATAACCGCAATAAGAAAAATCCGGTATCCGGTTGCCCTGTGCATCGGGGCTATATACCAGTTTGCCGGTGGCATTCAGTGCCACCGGCGGTACCGGTTTGGATTTCTTTTGCGCGTAAACGGTAGTAACGGCGCTTATTGCTATTAAACAAAAACTAATTATCGGGCGCTTATTCATTCGGTCGTTTTGATCTGCTATGCGCAACTATTTAGCTTTAGCTGCACTTCTTTTTTTCCATTCCTCTTCCGCCTGCTTCATATTGATGCCGGCAGCAGAAAGATAATTGTTGATCCTTCCTTTGTATTTACCAAACCATTGATGTTTCTTCTCTGATGATCCCGCATCCATCGCATGCTCACGCGCTTCCACCAGCCACGCCATGATCTGCGCTTTTTGCTCAGTGGTGAGATTGGGCAGCATATCATTATACACGCGGTAGGTAAGCGGCAGCACGCCATAGGTCATGCCGTCCTTTACCTGGTTTACCTGTTGCGGAGTCAGGTAAGCCGACAGCTTTTCCAAATACCCCGTATGTCCTTTATCCAGTTGCTGGTTAGTGGCATCTTCTATTCCTTTCAGCTGTGTGGTTAAAGCCGGTTTGTCATTGGCAAATTGTTCTTTAGCCAACTTTACTTCCTGGTCGTGCTTTGCCTGGACTTCATTTAAATAGCGGTATTGCTGCGCGATCACGTCCCGTACGAGCAGGGCGCTATCTGCATTGGCAACGCCGAGGGTGGCTACAATTTTATCCGCCCGCTGATTGGTGGTGCGGATATAAGCTGTGTCATCCTCCGTGTTAGCCTGCCTCGCAAATACAGCTGCCTGGCAAAAAAGAAGGACTCCAAACAACAGCAGGTATCTCTTCTTAATAAAATTTTCCAAAGTATTGATCATGGTTCCACAAGTTAAAATATCACGTGTATTATTTACAAGCTGTTCAGATACATTTCCAACCTGGTGTATCCTTTTTTATTCACAACATTCCGGTCGTCCGGGTTACCCGGATCTGAGCCGTTCTTCTTTTCCCATTCATCCGGCATGCCATCATGATCAGTATCTGCCGGCGCCTCTGCACCTGTGTAGGCAGGCCAGCCTCCCACGGCAGCCGGCAGGTCAATAATGCCGGGCTTCCCTGATGAACCTGCGCCACTGGCAGTAACAGTGCGTGTTTCCTTTACGATGCGCGCATCCACTGCATCCCGTTGGGGACGTGTGGCGCCTGCCTCCGCGAGCACCGCGTTATAGGCGTCCTTTGCACTTTGCAGCGGCAACACGGCTGTAACCGGGAAAGGCGCCGCTGACCGGGCTTCCCCCCTGTTTGCTTCAGGGATCTTTGCGAGGTCTGTTCCCAGCCAGTTATCCGCGGTCATACCGGTACTGCCTTCCATGATATTACCGGCTACATACCATTTTCCGATGCCCAGCGCTTTAGCCGCGGTATAGCTGGCCTCCACAAATTTGCGGGTGGCCGCAGTAGCGGGACCTGGTTTGTAATAATTATTGATGATGTTTACGGTGGACTTTCCTCCGGGTATTTCCACTTCCCCGCCATAACAGGCGCCTGCACTGCCCCAATTGTAGATCACATTATTGCGATAGTCCACCAGTGCGGTTGTATCGTGCGCACGGGCGCCGTTAAACCTTACGGTACGGCTGTTCTGATGCGCGATAAGGTTATGATGATAAGACGCATACTGCCCTCCCCATACGCCCCCATAGGAACGCACGCCCTTTGCGTGGCCGGCATTGTAAAGTCCTTCGCTCACAATGCACCATTGCACCGTGGTATATTTTGTGTCGTATAACGCGGCGCATTCTTCATTGGCCCAACTGAAAGAGCAATGGTCAATGATCACGTTGTGGCAGTTTTCCATATCAAAGCCGTAAACGCCGGTGGACAGCGTTGCACCAGGTCTGGAGCGCAGGTGACGGATAATAATATTGCCGTGGTTACCTCCTTTGCTCAAAGCCCGTGCACCATTCATGATGAGCGAATGACCTTTCAGGCAGATGCCGTTTCCAGGTGCTGTTTGTCCTGCTACGGTAACGTTGGAACGCTGTACTTTAATGGCGGAATGCAGCTCAATGATGCCACCCACGCGAAACACAATGGTGATGGGATCATCGGGATATTCCAGGAATGCCTGGCGGAAGCTGCCGGGTCCTGCATCATTCAGATTGGTAACTTCCACTACTTTACCGCCTCTCCCACCGGTGGCGTATTTACCATAGCCTTCCGCACCCGGAAAAGCGGGTAATGCTTCCGTGTTTTCTGTTCCGCCGTGTTCATCAAACCCGTGCTGTATTTTAGCACAGGTGATGAACATCAGCAGGGAGAATGCAGAGACGTATGTTCTGGAAGAAAGTGCTTTAAGGCCCATTCAGGAGGTTTTGTAATTATGAGTGATTCAGGAACTGTTCAATATTCGTGTATCCATTGCCGTTGGTAGCCAGCCTGGATGCGTCCGATGCATCATTGGGATTTAATCCGTGCTTCTTCTCCCACTCATCCGGCATACCATCCTGATCACTGTCTTTGTACGGTGTGCCTTTGTACACAGGGTATCCGCCTACCTGGCTGATATCCGAAATAATTCCTTCTTTATAGGATTCTTTATCGAGCCGGCGTTTCAGGAACTCGCTGCCTACATCGGTAGCGGAATTAGTTTTGTACTGGATCTTGCCGGTACGCACCTGTTCTACAATGCGGGTATCCACGGCATCGCGCTTAGGAAGGGTGGCGCCTGCATTTTTCAATACATAGTCAAATGCTTCCTTTGCAGACATCATTGGGAACGATGGCATCGGGAAAGGCTTGTTCACCCGCATGCTGTCGCGGTAGGGTCCTGCATTTGCTTCATCTTCCACCTGTACACCGCCATCCCAGTTGTCTTTCGTTACTTTATCATAACCTTCCATGATATTGCCATGCACATAAGCCCTGCCGTATACATGATAGCCGAGCTTACTGCGGCCGGATTCAGGTTTCAGGATACGGTGGCCTACCGGTTCATCTTTTGGTGTGATAGGTCCGGGTTTATAATAGTTATTGATCATGTTGAACATGCCGCGGTAGTCAGATCCATCAGCAGAACGGTGACGCCAGTTGAACACAACGTTATTCACGAAGTTAAACACGCCATTCCATCCGATGGAGGGATTACGACCGGTATTGCAGGCCCACAGGTTGCGCATGAAGGTGGCGTTTTCGCCGCCCAATGTGCTGCCAAAAGAATGGTTGTAGGTATCCAGCGCTTCAGCGGAGATTGTATTCTGGATGGTTACATTCACGGTTGCCAGCTTCTGATCCTGTGAACCGTCTCCTGCATTGTACATGTGACGGTAGATAGAAATATTTTCATCCAGTCCCCAGCTGGTAGAGCAATGATCGATGATGATATTGCCGACAGGATTACCGCCCAGTGCGTCGTCCCTGCGGCCAACGTAGGTTTCCCCGCGGCGGAAACGCATGTAGCGCAGCACTACATCATGCGTGTTGATCCAAACAGATTCACCGGCCACGCATACACCGTCGCCAGGCGCAGTTTGCCCCGCGATGGTGATGTAAGGCGCCCGTATAATAAGGGGACTTTTCAGGCGGATAATGCCCGCTACGTTGAACACTACGATACGTGCGCCTCCCTGTTCACAGGCATCCCGTAAAGTGCCGGGGCCACGGTCTTCCAGGCTGGTTACCACGTATACTTTTCCTCCCCTGCCACCAAAGGAATAAGCGCCACCGCCCATAGCGCCGGGAAAGGCCGGAATATCTGCCTGCGGCAGATCATAAGGGCGGGTAGCCCAGGGAATGTAAGGTTTACCGTTTACCGCATCTTTTTGAATAATGGGTAATGCTTTTGCCCAGGCTTCGTCCGAGAGCCGTTGCGCTTCTTTCAGTGCTGCCTCGCTGGAGTCCTGTATGCGCTTTGGTATGGTGGGGTACTGGGCTTGTGCCGCCTGTACCGATACACAAATTGCTGCTACTGCCAGCAAAAATACTTTTCTGTTCTTCATTGTTGTTATGGTTGTTGTTAAAGCTGATTTCCTTTATTTAAGCGGGTCGAAAGAGCCCGGACCGGTAAAGCCATCCCAGTCCTTGGTTTGTTCCAGGTATGGTGCATTGTTAAGAATCGTTTGATTTAATCCGAAGAAATAATATTGATTATACCAGGTAAACTTCCAGTCGTTCTTAGTCGGGTCCAGGTCATCTTTCTCTGTCACCTCAAAATAATTATCATACAGGTAATCTACATACTCATCCTGGTTGTTGATGCCCGGCGGGAAAGCGGCCGGTTCACGATCTGCCAGCACTTTGCCGCTGCCGCCGTGTTGCGGCGTATAAAGCGGGTCCTGGTTGTTGGCGCCGGTATATTTTGTACCATCGGTATTTTTTACATAGATAAAAATGCCCGTTCTGCGGGTGCCATTTAAAGGCGGAACGCCCAAACGGGCACAGGTGCCATTATCATTATTAAACAGCAACCAGCGCCGCAGGTCCCAGAAACGTTTTCCTTCGTAGGCCAGTTCAATTTTCCTTTCGTTCAGTACAGCCGCAAAAGCCGGATCAGCGCCAGCGATACCGCTTAAGCCATATGCGCCATCGAGGTTTTCCACGCCTGCTCTTTCCCTGATCGTTTTAACATAATCCAGTCCTTCGCCGATGTTATCCATGCCGATGGCGCTTTCCGCCAGGTTAAGGATTACTTCTGCAAAACGCAGTTCTATAAAATCGGTGCCGCTGGTTTTAAAGTTGCCCACTGCATTGCTGGCGTTACCCGTAGTTGCTTTACGGATATACACGCCGCTGCTGTTAGTGCCGCGCTGCTCCGTGGTGGAAGCCGGTGTTGCAGCCGAGGCATTGGCAAACCAGCGGTAGGTCCACAGCCGATACTTTGAATTTTCCTTGAATGGCCACATGCTGCCGTTATAAGCGAATGTTTTATAAAAACGGGGATCCCTGTTTTTATAGAACTTTTTAGCCTCGTAAGTATAAGATGATTGTCCCGGCATTTTACCATCTTTCATTGGGAAAGCGTCCAGCATTTGTTTGGTAGGACTCAGGGAACCATCGCCAAATATCTCTTTGGGCCTGGCTGCATTTTCCCATCCGTTCCATTTCTGCACCTGGTCGGAGATCACGTTATTAAATCCAAACACGAGTACGGCTTCGGGGTTGTTGGCTTCTGCCAGGAACATATTTTCCCAGGCAGTGCCATCGGGCAGGTTGCCTGTTTTATATAAGCCAAACCCGTTGGCTTCCAGTAACAACTTCGCAGCGAGATTGGCATCATACGATTTTTTCCAACGGGCCTTGTCGTTGTTACGGTTAAACTGCGGGCTTGCCCAGGTAAGCAGCACACGGCCTTTCATGGCTGCCGCTGCACCGCTGGTAATTCTTCCCCAATCGGCGCCGGAGGGCCATTTGCCCGGCAGCATGGCCATGGCCGAATCCAAATCTGCCGAGATCTGGTCAATACATGCCGAGCTGGCGCTGCGGGGGATCTGGAGGTTTTCTCCTGCCCCTACAATGGGGTCCTGCGCGTGCAACACTAGCGGAACGCCGCCGTAAAGTCTTATGAGGTCGAAGTACTGCCAGGCGCGCCAGAAATATAATTGTCCCTTTAGTTTGTTCCGGGTATACAATGGCAGGCCGTATTGATCTACCTGGTCGAGGAACAGGTTGATCTGCTTCATTCTGGTCCAGGTGTTGTTGTTAACGCCTGACGCAAGCGGCACGCCGAAATAAGGCAGTGCGTGTGCATTCAGGTAAGAAACAGCCGGCCATAATTTGTTCCAGTTGGTTTCACCTGGCAATTCCTCTGTTGTTTGCGTAAACTGGTTGTTGTTGGTAGCGAGGTTCCAGGCGAGCGACTGCGCATTACCCGCAGGCAGGAACATACCGTATATGTAGTCCACATAAGCCTGGGCCAGTGTAGAATCCTGGAATACCTGCTCGTTTACACCACCCAGATCACGCTTCTCTTCGAGGAAGTCTTTTTTACAGGCTGCCAGCGCCGACAACACGAAGGCGGTGGCGATTAATGTTTTACTATATTTCATGATTTTATTTATCATAACGTTATAGATCAATTCGTAAACGAATCAGAGTGTCAGATTAACACCTAAAGAATAAGTTCTCAGGTTTGGAAAAACATCATAAGCGCCTTCCGCTGCTTTATAGTCGAACGGATTGAAGAACTGTACCGGGTTCAGCATCGACAAGATAAAACGGGCGTTATTGATGCGCAATGCCTTAATAACGCGCGGAGGCAGGCTGTAATTCAGGTTCACGCTTCTCATTCCCATTCTGAAAGCGCTTACTTTCCAGAAGGCAGAAGCGCGGTCGAGACTAATACTTTCCCAGTTTGGATTTGGATATTTTCCATTGGGATTTATTTCCGGATCGTAGATATCTTCCCAGTAAGCCGGTCTGCTCTGGAAGTTCCGTTCGATGGCATTATCCATCTTCTCCCTGGAATCACCGTCAATTTCTGCCCAGCCACCGAAAGAGCCACCGATTACGCAATCGAAGCCGATGCCTTTATAATTGGCTTTAAAAGTGAAGCCAAAGCCGTAGTGGTTATTGGCTTTTTTCGCCAGCCGGATCTGGTCATTTTCATCAATGATACCATCCGGTCCTCCAAAGGTGCCATCTGTTTTCAGCGCTCCTCTTACATCGCGGTAGTATAACATACCAGGCTTCAGATCTTTTGCTTCTGTGCCAAACACGGAAGTGATGTTATATTGTTTTACATAAGCATCAATATCTCCCTGGGTTTTGAACATGCCCTGGTAATCGTATCCCCACATGCCGTTATCATCCGATTGTCCCTGTTGTTTATTCCAGGGATAGTAAGCATCTGTGGCGGCGAAATTTCCCTGTTTCCATTTGTTATCATACCAGGAAAAACGCGCATCCATACCATAACTAAAATCTTTACTGATCCTGTCGTTCCAGCCCAGGCTTACTTCATAGCCGAAGAAGTCCATCTTGCCCCAGTTTTCTGCCGCCACACTTCCGCCTACGGTGAGAGGCGCCGTAGCGGTTCTTTCCATCAATAAATCCGTTCCCTTGTTATAGAATCCTTCCATGGTAAGGGAGAGGCGGTTTTGCAGGAAACGCGCGTCTATACCAAGATTATTTTTGAACTCATTACTCCAGGTAGCATTCCTGTTAGGCGAGGCTTCCATCTTCATACCTGTTGTTACATCTGCATTACCACCAAACACGGCTCCTTTCCCGCCCTGGAAGCTGTAGCGCTGCCGCCATTGCCATGCCTTTGTATCATCTTTACCCAACAGGCCGGCGGAGTATCTTAATTTGAGATAATTAACTGTAGAAGATTTAAAGAAAGATTCATTGGAGATTACCCAGCCGGCTGACAAAGAATAAAATGAACCCCAGTAATTTTCGGGTGCGAAATGGGTGGAAGCATCTGTGCGGAACAGGAATTCCGCCAGGTACTTGTCTGCATAGCTGTAATTAATGCGGCCTATATAACCCAGTGTACCGGATTCTGCTCCTGATGTTCTGCCATCGATGGCGCCGAAAGCGCTGCCAAACTGGCCATTGGTACCGGCTATGGGCTTTTCTTTCCATACATCTTCCTGTTTTACATAGGCTTCTCCTTTTTCAACAGAGAACAGGCCGCTGATATTATGTTTGCCGAATGCGCGGGCATAGTTGAGCGTGAAGTTCACCTGTTCTGATTCTCCGTTTGAGTTGGAGTAATAAAGCCGGTTACCATTTTCGTATGTTGCGCCCGGTAATTTCACGGTGGCCCCGTCATCATAGATATGTGCGTTTGTACCGGTACGGTTGAAGTCATAGAGCTTATAGGTGGTGCCTATCTGTGAAGCGTTTGTCCCGGTAAAGTAGCGTGCATAGTTCACCCTGGCCTTTAATCCTTGCAGAAAAGGGAGTTCATATTCCGCGTATGCATTTACCGCGAGTGTTTTGTCTTTTGTTTCTGAGAGATTCTTCAATCTTTCAATTTCGTAAAAATGATAGCCGGAGAGTTTATCACTGCCTGGTATTTTCACCGGGTATCCATCTACGTAAGACGGGATATAGCGGGGTGCGAGGAGCAGGTTGCGATAGTCGTTTTCTTCGTTTTCGTTGCCTATTTTGTTATAGGTTCTCACCTGGTCCGACCAGTTGCCGGATACCTGCAATCCTAGCTTCAATCCTGAAGCCACTGTGATATCCCCGCCTGCGCGGAAGGTCCATTTTTTATAATCGAGACTGCTTAAATTGCCATTTTGCGAATAGTAGGATCCGCTGGCAAAAAAGGTAGATTTTTCTGTGCCACCGCTGATGTTCAGTGTATGGCGGGTATTGGAAGAACTTTGCCACACGGGATCGAGCCAGTCGTGGTTAATTGTTTTAAAATGTTCCAGTTCATCGGCGGAGAAAAACGCATTCTGATCTGTGGTGTCTTTATTTTCACCATAGGGTCCGTTCATGATATTGATATACTGTGCATAGCCATAGGCGCTCAGCATTTTGGTGCGGTAGCTTTCATCGTTGATACCATAAGAGCCGCTGTAGCTGATCCTGGGGGCGCCTGCGCGGCCGCGTTTGGTAGTTACCAGCACTACGCCGTTTGCCGCCCTGGAGCCATAAATCGCGGCTGAACCATCTTTCAGGATGCTGATGCTTTCCACTTCGGAGGGGTCGAGGTTATTGAATTGTTCCGCATCATTTTTACCGTCGCCGGTCACCTGGATCACGCCGTCGATTACATACAGCGGGTCGGTGGAGCCACCATCTTTCGCGAAAGTGGCAGGATTCCTGATCGTTAATGTGGCCTGTGAGCCTGGCCGTGCGGTACCTCCACTCACGGATAGGCCGAGCACGCGGCTTCGCAGTGCGGCGCCAAGATTGCCTACTGGCAGGTCTTCCACCTCTTTGGCTTTGATAGTAGTGATGGCGCCGGTTAAGTGTCCTTTTGTTTGTGTGCCGTACCCTACTACTACTGTTTCGGAGAGATCTGTGGTGCCGTTTTTCATGGTGACGTTCACCACCTGGCGGTCGTTCACCGCTACTTCTACCGGGGCGTGGCTGATAAAAGAAAACACCAGCACCGATTTGCCGTTGGGCACCTGGATGGTGTAATTGCCATCAGCATTGGTGATGGAGCCTTTTGAAACGCCTTTAACGCGGACGGTGACGCCGGGAATTTCTTCTCCTTTATCTGATAATACTTTTCCTCTTACGGTGATAGGGGCTGCCGTTTGCGCAGATACAGCAGGGATACAGGCACATATATAAAAGAATAGCAGTAATAGGATCGCCCCTGTGGTAAATGGCTTACCAGGAAGTAGCTGATTAATCATTGATTGAATGATTTAGATGGACAATAAGAGTTGACAGAATAGATTAGTGTCTATCAGACAATAATAACATTGCAGACAGGAATGGAATTTCTATTTTTCATAACAAAGGAATTTTTATGGTCTTTCCTTTACAATCAGAGACGCTGTTCCCCTCTGATAATTACCCCCGGAATTTTTGAGGAGTATATCCTGGGATCAAGCTAGAAAAATATTTACTTAAAAAAGGTATATCACCCGTTTTTTTTTACGCAATCGTTGCCGGCATCGTTGCCGGGAATCTATTTTGGAAAAAAGTATACCATAGTATACCATAGTTCATAAAAAACACTATCTTGGTAAAAGTTGAGGTGATTAAAAAAAGTTTACCCGTCACATTCACTATTTATATTTTTATTATCAACCTGGTCTTCCTCTTACAATCCTGACTGCTGTTTCATTAAATCCAGGTTATGAAGAATACAATGCTGTTTAAATACCGGCAGGGGTTACTACTGCTATTGATCATCTTATTTTACCAGTTATCATCTGCTCAAAAAAATATTGTTTATCAACCTGAGTGGAATTCACTTCAGCAACATAAAGAAGTGCCGGAATGGATCCGTGATGCGAAATTTGGTATTTACTGCCATTGGGGAGTGTACACCGTTCCTGCATATAATAATGAACATTACTATTCGCACATGCATGCCGATTCGGGTTATTCCAAACTGGGCACGTATCAGCGACATATCGCATTATATGGACCACTGTCAAAATTTGGTTATCATGATTTTATCCCGATGTTCAAAGGGGAATATTTCAATGCAGATGAATGGGCCGACCTGTTTGTAAAAAGCGGGGCGCGGTTTGCCGGGCCTGTAGGTGAGCATCACGACGGGTTTGCCATGTGGGACAGCCAACTGACACCTTTTAACGCCAAACAAATGGGCCCCCACCGCGATGTGGTAGGGGAACTGGAAAAAGCCATCCGCAAAAGAGGCATGAAGTTTTTCGTGTCATTGCATCATGAACTGAACTACGGTTATGTAAAGCCCAAACCCGGATGGGCAGCGGCAGATCCTAAATATGCCAAACTATATGGCACGCCCATGCCGCATGAGGCATGGCTGAAGATGTGGCAGGGAAAGTGTAATGAAGTAGTGGATAAATATCATCCCGACATCATGTATTTTGACTCCTGGCTGGAAAATATCCCGGAGCAATACATCAAAGGATACCTGGCGCATTACTTTAATGATGCCGGGCAACGCGGACAGGAGGTGACAATGACCTACAAAGGGAATGATATACCGGAAGCCATCGGGATGGTGGATCATGAAAACAGCAATCCAGACCACATCATCGCCCAACCCTGGCTGTGCGATTATTCCATCGGCACCGGCTTTGCCCTGTCGTGGGGATATACAGCAGGAATGGAGATCCGCTCCCCAAAAGAAATAGTGCATAAGATCATTGAAGTGGTGAGCAAGAACGGGCAACTGCTGCTGAACTTATCTCCAACATCCGACGGCCGCATTCCGCAAAACCAGCAGGAAGTAATGTTCCGGGTAGGCAAATGGATGTGGGCCAATGGCGAAGCAATTTATGGCACCCGTCCTTTCAGTGTGTACGGAGAAACCACCGGAGAGGGTCAACGGGTACACTACACGCGTAAAGGAGATACGCTGTATGCTGTTTTCCTGGACTGGCCGGGCGATAACAAGACGGTGCACCTGAAGGCGCTGAACAACGCCAGTATGGGCGGCGGCATACAATCCCTTCAACTGCTGGGATTAAAATCGCTGGAGAATTGTCCTTTCCGCATGGAGGAACAGGGACTGGCACTCACGATTCCTGCGAAAACCAGGATACCTTCCGACATCGCCTATGTTTTCAGGATTGTACTTAAAGACTCTAATCATAACGTGAACGAGAACGGGCAACAAATGTCCCAATCGCAGGGGAACCATGCACAGGCAGGTTCCCCTTTTTTTAAAACTGAAACACCACTGTTTGATATTATAGACGGTCCCGATACCCCGGTGATCAATGAAGGCATGCCCGGTACAACCGGCATCCAGGGCGGTTTTGAAGGAGGCGCCTGTGTGAAGGTGAACGGCACCTATCATTTGTTTCCTACCGAAAGAGCAGGACAGGCAGGTATGCCGCCGTACTACGACCGGGTGAAAACACGCATCGGGCACTGGACCAGCACGGACGCCATACACTGGAAACGGCAGAAAACACTTTACCAGGCCAGCGGGCAATATGCGCTGACAGCAGACGATAATCCTATAAATGACCGCCGCGCGGCACTGTGGTCGTTTATCCCTGTATACAGCGAAACACATCAACGCTGGTATGGATATTACCTTGCCTATACTGTGCATAAAGATATTGAGCCGAATCATTCCTTTGGAAGGATCTGGCGCGCGGAATCGGTAAAAAAAGGCATTGAGGGCATTGGCGGACCTTATACGGATAAAGGCATCGTGATGGAACCCGGCCTGGATACACAACTCTGGGAGGGCCGCCAGGGCGTAGCTTCCTTTTTTCCGTATCCTGTTGGGAAGGAATGGCTGTCGTTTTATGCAGGCGCCTATCCTTACGCCAGGCAGGAAGACTATCCCGCAAAATTAGGCAAAGGCTGGTTCATCGGCCTCGCCCGGTCTTCTAGCCTGGAAGGGCCGTGGACCCGCATGGACAGCAGCATAAATCCCGTGACTTCCATTCATCCCTGGTTTGTTGAAAACCCGCTTGTAAGCAAACTGCCCAACGGACTATACATCGCTATTTTCGATGGCGGCCCGGAAGGGTTCGGATTACACCTTCCTAACATGATGGGCTATACGCTTTCCAAAGACGGCCTTCACTGGACCGCTGCACGTTACTTACCGATCCAGGCCAAAGTAAAAAAGTGGTGGGATATCATGAGAACGCCGCTTTGCCTGATACCGGAAGGAAACGACCACTATACCATACTATATGCCGCCATTAATAATGATAAACGTTTTCATCCCATCGGTATGGTTCGCGTAAAACTGAACCGCCAGGCACTGGAAGAAATAGGAAATAATATCAGCACTACGAACTAAACAGGTATGAAGCGACTTCTCAGCATTCTCTTTTTCGTTGGCCTGTTACCGTTATATGCCTCCGGCCAGGCAGGCCGTGACAAATCCATATGGCTGGTAACCGGCACCCACCCTGCCGCCAGGGTGCAATACGGCATGGAACAATTAAGCAAAGCCCTTCAGGCAGCCGGGTACCATGTACAAACCAGCACGCAGCGCAACCTGCCTACGGATGCATCCACGATAGTAATAGGCGCACTTGTTGATACACTTACCCAAACGGCTATACGCCAGTTTAAATTCTCCCTTAACAACACACCCGGTAAAGAAGGTTTTGTGATCACTACCGGTAAGCAACATACGCTGATTGCAGGCGCCGACAACAGCGGCACCTTATATGGCTGCCTCGAAATGGCCGGCAGGATCCGCGCTGCGGGGGCGTTACCCACCGGGCTAAACATCACCGACCAACCGGAAATGGTATTGCGCGGCACCTGCATAGGTATACAAAAAACCACTTACCTGCCTGGCAGGAATGTATATGAATATCCCTATACGCCACAGGAATTTCCGTGGTTTTATGATAAGGCATTGTGGATTCAATACCTGGACATGCTCGCCGCCAACCGCATGAATTCCCTCTACCTGTGGAACGGTCATCCGTTTGCATCGCTGGTGCGCCTGAAAGATTATCCCTATGCGGTGGAAGTAGACAGCGCCACCTTTCGGAAGAACAGGGACATGTATCATTTCCTGACAACGGAAGCCGATAAACGCGGCATATGGGTGATCCAGATGTTTTACAATATTATCCTGTCCAAACCTTTTGCAGAAAAGCATGGTCTTGTTACACAGGACCGCAAACGGCCGGTAACACCGCTTATTTCAGATTACACCCGTAAGTCCATTGCCGCCTTTGTAGCGGAGTATCCCAACGTAGGGTTGCTGGTAACATTGGGAGAAGCCATGAGTGATGAAGATGATGTGAAATGGTTTACGGAAACCATTATCCCCGGTGTAAAGGATGGGTTACGCGCATTAGGCAAAACCACCCTCCCGCCTATTGTGCTGCGCGGACATGATACCAATCCGCAACAGGTAATGCAGGCAGCCCTTCCGTTATATCCTAACCTCTATACCGAAAATAAATACAACGGCGAAGCATTAACCACCTATACCCCGCGGGGACCATGGGCCGCCATGCACCGGGATCTTAGCCGGTTGACTGTTGACATCGACAATGTACATATCCTCGCCAACCTGGAACCTTTCCGGTATGGCGCCACTGCGTTCATTCAAAAATGCGTGCAGGCCATGCACAGCATCCACGGGGCCAACGGCCTGCACCTGTATCCGCAGGCGTCTTACTGGGACTGGCCATATACCGCGGATAAGGCAACACCGCGTTTGTTGCAGGTAGATCGCGACTGGCTCTGGTACCAGGCCTGGGCGCGGTATGCCTGGAACTGCCACCGCAACCGGGAGGAAGAAGACCGTTACTGGAGCGGCTTACTGGATGCGCAATTCGGCGGCCGGGAATCCGGTAAGAATATACTGGAAGCTTATGAACAGGCCGGGGAAATAGCGCCCAAACTCCTGCGGCGTTTTGGCATTACTAACGGTAACAGGCAAACGCTCACGCTGGGTATGCTGATGAGCCAGCTGGTGAATCCTTCGAGGTGGCGTGTATGGGCCGACCTGTATGACTCCGACGGTCCTGCAGGAGAAACGCTGACCGCCTATGCTGAAAAAGAATGGCTACATCAGTCGCATACCGGAGAAACACCTGTGCAGGTCATTACGGAAATTATCCAACACGGCGACCGCGCCGTAGCAGCTATTGAAAAAGCAGCTGCCAACGTGCAGCAAAACTCCGCGGAATTTGCGCGCATAAAAAATGATATGTACTGCTACCAGGCGCTGGCCCGTTACTTTAATGCGAAAGTACAGGCGGCCTTATATGTATTGCGGTACCGGTATTCGCATGATAACAACGATCTGCAGAAAGCCCTGCCCTTTCTGCAACAAAGCGTGGTACACTATAAAGAGCTGGCAGATCTTACAAAAGATACTTATCTCTATGCCAACAGCATGCAAACCCAGCAAAGAAAAGTGCCTGTTGGCGGTGATAACGGAAAAAATAAAACATGGGTAGAGCTCCTGCCATATTATGAAGCAGAATTACGCAACTTCAAACAACATCTTGATTCACTCAAAAATATACCACAACATGGCAGCAACGCTAACGGACACACGATAATTACCCGGTTGCACCCGGCGCAGGTCAACTTCTTACATCCTGTTAACGGGTACTATCAGCCGGTGGCGCAACAACGCCCGTTCACAGATAAGGACTTCCGCATACAAACCGCCCACCAGGCATTAAGCGGCTTACAGGCATTGCCCTTTTCCATGCAGCAGCAACAGGAAAAAGGCACTACACTTCAATTCAGTAATACACAACCTGTAAAAGCGGTGATAGGGTATTTTGATACGAAAGAAAAAAACTACCTGCGGCCACCTGACCTGGAAACAGATGCCAGCGCCGACGATCACGGGCAAGCCGCCATCAGGATGGCGCATGCCTTAACCATTCCATCCCTTCCACCGGTGAACCTGCACACGTATTATTTTGATGCAGGGAAGCATACCCTTATATTGGGTAAAGGCGCCTGCCTGGTATTGGGATTTATGGATGGCAAACAGGAGATCAGCGCCGGTGCCGCGGCAGACAGCGTTCAGCGCCTGGATTGGTTATTTGAAGAATAAACATCGCAACATATGAAGTCAATTATTTCACTCGATCACACTTCCGAGGCCCCCAAATATCAACAGATCATACAATCTATTATCAATGCTATCGACAACAACCAGTTAAAGATCGGTGACAGGCTCCCTTCTGTAAACCAGGTGAGCGACAACACCGGCATTGCCCCTAAAACCGTTATGCAGGCCTTCCGCAGCCTGAAACAGGCAGGACTGGTATCAGCGGTGCAGTATAAAGGATTTTTTGTAGCCAGCACAAATACACAATCGAGGCACAACATCTTTGTATTGTTCAACAGCCTGACGGCCTATAAAGAAGAAATATATGAAAGCATTAAAAACACGATAGCCGGCAAAGGCACAGTGAATATTTACTTCCACCATAACAACGTGGCATTGTTTAATACACTGCTGGCGCAAAGTAATGGCAAATACACGGCGTACATTATTATGCCTATTAAAGATAAAGACATTGCTGCTTCATTAAAGCAACTGCCGCAGCAGAAGGTTTATATTCTTGATCTTGGTTACCGCGACTGGGGCGCCAGGTATCCTTCTGTTTGCCAGTATTTCCATGAAGATATTCACCAGGTGTTGCAGCAGCACTTAACAAAGATCCGTCGCAAGTACAACAAGCTGGTCCTGGTAATGGGGCCTGCCTTCTATAACCTCAAACAAATTGAGAATGGCTTCCGGCGGTTCTGCCGGGAATCCGGTCTCCCCTCAGCGGTGGTTACACATGTTGGCAATAAGCCACTGGCAACCGGGGAACTATATATACTGGTACACGACGGGGATCTTGTGCATCTTGTAAAACGGATCACCGCGTTATCCTTTAAGCTTGGAAAAGATATTGGCATCATTTCCTATAATGAGATCCCCATTAAAGAAATTGCCGCCAATGGTATCGCCACCATTTCCACTGATTTTACAAAGATGGGGACCGATATCATTAACATGGTGCTTAATAAAAAGAAACAGCATTTAAAAAACCCCTGCAAACTGATAGAGCGCCCCTCGTTTTAAGATACGAAGCAGCGCATTACAGCTGGAGCACACGGGCTAGACCGGTTTGCAGCCCCCGGAGTTCAGCAAGCCCCTTCAATCGCCCTATGCAGGAATAACCCGGATAGGTGGTCTTGTTCAAATCGTCCAGCATCTGGTGGCCATGATCAGGCCGTACCGGCAGGGAAATATTCCGCTGTTGCATCAGCAGTAATAATTCACGCACTATAGTCACCATATCAGCATCGCCATCTAAATGAGCTGCCTCAAAAAAGTTCCCGGATTCATCGCGCCGGGTATTGCGCAGGTGAAGAAAATGGATGTGTGCGCCCAATCGTTGAATGATCCCGGTAAGATCGTTACCCGGCCGTACGCCCAGTGAGCCGGTACAGTAACACAGCCCGTTTGCCGATGAAGGAACCGCCTTCACTATGTCCAGCAAATCCGCTTCCGAGCTCACCACGCGGGGTAATCCCAACACAGCATACGGCGGATCATCCGGGTGTATGGCCATCTTCAGCCCCAGTTGTTCTGCTACCGGCACCACTTCTTTCAAAAAATACATTAAGTGCTCCCTTAATGTGGCGGCGTCGATATCTTTATATGTTTCCAGCGCTGCCAGAATTTCTTCCGGCGAAAAGCGCCCGGTGCTGCCCGGCAGCCCCAGCAACGCATTCCGGAATACTTCGTTTTGTTGTGCTTCGGTATGCGCATACATCCATCTTTCCGCTGCTTCAATTTCAGCGGCGCTGTAATCCTTTTCTGCCTGATTTCTTTTCAGCATAAAAAGATCAAAGGCTACAAAAGCGGCACGTTCATAGTAGAGCGCTTTACTTCCATCGGGCATGGTGTAGCTGATATCTGTACGAACCCAGTCCAGCACCGGCATGAAGTTGTAGGTGATCACCTGAATACCGCAGGCGGCAAGGTGTTGCAAACTCTTCTTATAATTTTCTATATGAACCTGGTAATGGCCACTGCGCCGTTTTATGTCCTCACTTACGGGCAGGCTCTCCACCACCGTCCAGCTCATGCCTTCGGCTTCAATGAGGGATTTCCGCTGCTGAATTTCTGCCACCGGCCACACATCTCCCACCGGGATGTGATGCAACGCGGTAACAACACCGGCACAACCAGATTGCCGGATGTCTTTTAAACTAACGATATCATGCGGTCCAAACCAGCGCATGGTTTCATGCATTAACATAGCGATTCTATTTTACTCAAGAAATGTTGCCTACTATGGCGCGTTTAATATCACCTGTGCCGGCGTTAAGCCGGGTGATTGCGCCGTTACTTTTATCGGTCCCGTTGTTCCCGGCTTTGCGCGGACAATGACCATCGCCAGCTCGTTAAATGCTTTTCTTACTGTAGAAGAAAAAGATTGCAGGTCGGCCGGATCACCGTTATCGGTGGCGACAATTTCGCCTGGTCCGGATACTTCAAAGCGGATCCGGTTGCCGGCCCGCGGTACCAGTACACCTGCGCCGTCGAGTACACGGAGGGTGATAAATGAAAGATCTTTTCCGTCGGCGCGTATGTTATCCCGGTCGGCGATCAGCTGCAACTGCGCCGCCTCACCGGCTGTTCTTACCGTGTCGGCAGCCCATACCGCGCCGTTTTTGTAGGCCACCACGCTTAGCACACCGGGTTTATAAACAACACTGTCCCAGCGGAGGCGATAGGTATAAGGACCTTTCTTCTTTCTGCCCAGGGATACTCCATCCAGGAACAGCTCCGCTTCGTCTCCCGATGTAAACACATGTACCGGGGTGATGGCGCCCACGCGCTCCGGCCATGTCCAATGCGGCAGGATATGCGCCATTTTATAGTCTGGCCGCCACCGGGATTGATACAGGTAAAAGCGGTCCTTTTTAAACCCGGCCAGGTCTACAATGCCGGAATAAGAACTACGTGCGGAATAATAGGGCGTGGGTTCTCCAAGGTAATCAAAACCCGACCATACAAATTCGCCGGCTACATAAGGATGCTTGTCCTGCGATGCAAATACTTTATCGGGCGATGCACCAAATGCAGCCGTATAAAGCTCATAGGCGCTTACTTGTTGCAGCTTACCGCTGCCGCCCGTTCCTTCACCAACAGGCGCACTGATCCCCTCAAAAACCGGAAATAAATACGTGCCCCGGGTACTCAATGCGGAGGCGGTTTCACTGCTGAAGATCATTTTACCGGGAAATTGCTGTTGAAAGGCGGGATAAAGCGGTGATGTACGGATGCCCTGCAATTGCTGATAGGCAGGCGCATCGCGTATTCCTTCTCCCTGGTAATTCAAACTCAATATATCCATTACAGCGGGAAAAGGCATTCCCGGCTTTGCATAGTTCATAGATGCGGTGGCCGGCCTGGTACTATCTTCTTCCTTTACAATATCATACAGCTTTTTTGCAATCGCGGCTCCCTGTTCCGCTGTATACTGTTCCCCTACTTCATTCCCAAAGCTCCAGGCAATCACCGAAGGATGATTCCTGTCTCTCCTGATAAAAGCCCTGGTATCGGGTTCATACCAGTCGGGAAAAATCAGGTGGAAATCCAGCGGTGTTTTTTTCCTTTCCCAGTTATCAAATATCTCATCAATTACCAGGAAGCCCATCCGGTCTGTTAAATCCAGCAGCTCCTGCGCCGGTGGATTATGCGCCAGCCGGATGGCATTGCAGCCAAGTTCCCGGAGTATTTCCAGCTGTCTTTCTGCTGCCCGTACATTAAACGCCGCGCCTAATGCGCCCAGATCGTGGTGCTGGTTAACGCCCTGTACGCGAACAGGCGCGCCATTTACCAGTAGTCCTTTTACCGCATCGAATGTAAGTGCTCGGATACCAAAACCGGTGCGATATTCATCGACCGGCTTGCCGTTGGAGATGATATGTGTAACCGCTGTATAAAGATTGGGGGTTTGCGTTGGCGGCGGCCCCCACAGCTGCGGATGTTGCAGTATCACGGAACCTGCTGACTTGTGCGTGGCGCCGGCTTTCAGGATAACCGCTGATGCAGGTATGGTCGCTACTTTTTCCCCGGCAGTGAAGATGTCCGTGATTACTTCGATCTGCTGCTCATGGTCCGATTTATTGCTGACCTGAACCACCACATCAACAGTAGCAGATGAGGCAGAAACATTTTTAGTGGTAACAAATGTTCCCCATTGTGCCACCTGCACCGGGTTTACTTTCGTGAGCCACACATTGCGGTAGATGCCTCCGCCGGGGTACCAGCGGGCTGAATTAGTGGGATTGTCCAGCCGTATTGCCAGTTGATTATCCCCGCCGGGATTGATATAAGGCGTGAGATCCAGGCGGAAGGAGTTGTAGCCATAAGGCCATCCACCTACCAGGTGGCCATTCAGCCAAACCATGGTGTAAGACATGGCGCCATCAACATCCAGGTAAATAACTTTTCCTTTATCGGCAGCAGGGATATCCAGTTTCCTGCGATACCAGGCCACTCCGTGAACAGGCAGCCTGCCCATTCCACCGCCGACGATGGCATCGGGCTCGCTGTAAAACGGTCCTTTGATGGCCCAGTCGTGCGGCAGTTGTACGGACTCCCAGTTATGATCGTCGAAATTGTTTTGCACAAACGGAAAATCAGCGCCGGGTTTGCCTTGCGGGCGCTGATGTTGTTTGGCAGGATCGGCAATAAAATCATTGCCGGAAGGCAGTATCCAATTCTTTAATACCTGCGAGGAGGCATTCACTGCCACCGATTCAGTTGGCCTTGAATCTGCTACCACATTATCGTTCCGGTCGGTCACCTCGGGGCGCACATCATAGATCAGTTTATCCGGCTCCCCGGTATACCGGAAAAATTTCCAGTCGTTGTTGATGCTAATCTGCTCTCTGAGCGACGTTGATTCCTGGCGTACGCTGTTTGCATCCTGCACTAACCGGGCGCTTTTACAGCTGCTCCCGGTCCATGAGCTGAATAACAGCATATAAACAGTGCCACGAAACACATACCGGAACATCCCCGGCCATAAATTAACATGCATGTATCCAGGTTTATCTTCTTAAAAATACGACTAATTGTAACCCGGATTTTGCTCCAGTACGGCGCTTCTGTTTCTTTCAATTTCTCCCTGTGGAATCGCCCAGAGGTTAAAACGTGGTTCCATATTCGCCCCGTAAAAAGGATTATACTTTTTCACCCGGTCATACAGTTTACCTAAGCGCATCAGCGTCAGCATCCGTTTTTCTTCTACTCCCAACTCTCTTAATCTTTCATCCAGAATATAATCAATCGTCACATCTCCTGCCAGCACCGGTGAAGCATTGGCGCGTGAGCGCACTACATTTATATCTGCTGCGGCGGCGCCGGCATTGCCCAGGCCAAGGTAGGCTTCTGCTCTCAGCAAATAGGTTTCAGCCAGCCGGAAAATATACTGGTCGGCAAACGTGCCGCCTGCCGTGGCTTTCAACTCATACTTCTTGATAGGATCAGATGAACCCGGATTCACGTAGAGTGATGCGGGGTGATTAAACGGCGTGGTTGCCTTCGACTGATACGGATAAAACACCCTTGAAGGAAAAGTGATGTTAGCACCCGGAGGAGGATTTTGTGTAGAAATTTTTTGTCCGAAAAACGGGCTTGCCGGGTTGGTAGCCACCACTTCTCTTACGAAATTGTGATTGGCATTCCGGATATCGTTATTAAAATCACTTTGCCATACTTCATCCGCAAAATGTTTTGAGGGCTGTAAAAAACCAACACCCCTGCCACCGGTATAATCGCCGATAGGCCATTGAAACAATGCCACTCCGTTCACCCGCATATCGCGGTACAACGGCACGTGTACGCGCTCCAGCTGGTAGTTGCCCGCCATGGCGGTGGACACGGCAGATCCTCCCTGCACATCTGTTTCAAGCTGCACTACCCAGATCGCTTCTGTATTGTTGGCAGTTTTCCTGTTTTGATTTTTTGCCTGGAACAGGTCCCAGTATACATCGCCGGGGGTAACGGTTGACCGTGAACCAAACCGGGTTTTCATCAGGTCGGTGGCGGGATCATCAATCACTACAGATGCCGCAGTTACCGCGTCCTGGAACTTACCGTTGGCGAGGCATACTTCCGCCAGCAGGTGCTGCGCAGCGAGGTTGGATGCTTCACCATCTTTCACTGCTGTTATCCCGGGCAGGTTAGCAGCCGCAAATTTCAGGTCGGCTGTTATCTGCGTCAAAACTTCCTGCTTTGTGGCCCTCACAAAATCAGTTTTCTCTCCTATTATTTCATTCAGCACCAGTGGCACACCGCCATATAAATATACCAGCGTTCTGTAACCCAATGCACGGAAGAACTTTGCCTTCGCTTCAAACATTACTTTGTTGGCATCGGACAGCTGCGAAGCAGGAATGCGGCTGATAATGGTGTTGGCTTCTGCCACAATTTTATACAGCTGGCTCCAGTGGTTATTGGTGAGCACCCCGTTTGATCCAAATTCTGCAGAAAGATTAGGATTACTACCTACCGCCACTTTCACGGCCAGATCTGTTCTGTATAGATAATGCATAGGCTGCCAGTCGCTGGATGTATAAAACTCGCTTCTAACCAACCCGTACAGGTTATTTACTGATGCATCAAAATCTTCCGTTGTTTTAAACGCATTGGAAGTACTGAGGAACGACAGCGCTTTTTCATCCAGGAAATCATGCTTACAGGAAGTCGCGGGTGAACAAAGCATTAATATGAGTGATATCCGATATAATGTCTTCATAAAAATATTTTTACAACGTGGATTAATAAACAATACTCAGACCTACGGTGAAACCTCTCAGAACGGGCCTTCCGCCGATGATCAATCCCATCGGATTACCGTCGTTGTCGTTGGCTTCAGGGTCCCAGCCTTCCCAGTTGGTCCAGGTGTAAAGGTTTTTACCGCTTACGTACAGGTTGATCGATTGTGCCTTGAATTTCTTCAGCAGCGAGGTGGCCAGGTTATAGGACAGCGATACATCCTGCAGTCTTACAAAGCTCCGGTCCTGGTACATGTTAGGTTCAATCTTCGCACGGGAGCCGGAGATATTCCTTGGATATTTACCCGTTGGATTGGAGGGCGACCAGAAGTCGATGCCCTGCAGGTTATTCACTCTTATGCTATTGTCTTCCCGGAAAAACGACGGGTTGTTATTGCCGAGGTATCCATCTTTACCGCCCTGCACTGAATTCAGGAATAAGGTGAGGGTAAAAGCTTTGTAGGAAAAAGTCTGCAATAAGCTCATGCGATAGGCAGGCTCCTGCCGGCCGAGAAATACCCTGTCGGCCTGCTGGGTAATATCATTGTCTTTGTTTTGATCTACGACCCTGACCGAGCCTACCGGGAAGCCTGGAATCCTCGTATCATTGAGCTGATAGATCCCATCTAATTTGTAGTCGTATATGGCCCTGATGGACTTGCCCACAAATAATGAACTTGACACCAGGTCGTCTTCTTTGCCATCTCCGTTGGCATCCACGCCTGTAAGCGTAACAATCTTGTTATTGTTAGCGGAGAAATTAAAGGTGGCTGACCATTTGAAATCCTTTTTATCTATGACGTTATAGTTTAAAGCGGCTTCAAAGCCAGCATTACGGATCTGGCCGAGATTCGTGTAAATATTGCTAAAGCCGGTAACGCCGGGGATAGCCACGCTGTACAACAAATCGTAGGTATTATTCCGGTAATAGTCTAAACTGCCACTCAGCCTGCTGTTGAAGGCAGCAAAGTCAACGCCCACATTCATTCCCTTTGTGCGTTCCCACTTCAGGTTATCGTTTCCTAAGGAGGCTACCTGCTGACCAAATGCGGTGGTGCCGCCATCGCCATACACATAAGCGGCGCTGGTGGTTACCCGTGCGATAGAAGTATAGCGCGATGTCTGGTTGCCTGTTACGCCGTAACCAGCGCGTAGTTTGAGGTAGTTAAACGGCGTTACGCCCTTCATGAAATTTTCTTCTGATGCTATCCAGCCGAGTGCCAGTACGGGGAAGGTGCCGTATTTATTATTCTTTGCAAATCCCGAAAAGCCATCGCGGCGCAGGATGGCGGTCAGCAAGTATTTATCCCGGAATTTATAGTTGACGCGCGCCATCTGGTAAGCCAGGTTTTCTTCCCATGCATCCGACTGTGCCAGCTGGATGTTGCCCTGGGAAAGGTTGTTGTAGCTAAGTGTCAGCCGCGGAAATCCTCTCGCTTCAGAAAGGGTGCTGTTGAACTTTCTTCCTACGGCGCCATATAATAACGTAGCGGTGATATCATGACTGCCAAAAGTTTTGGAATAAGTAAGAATATTATCAAAGGTATAGTCATAATAATCCTGGAACTCTTTGTAGGCTCTTCCTGTTTGTCCGGCATCATATATACTGGAAAAAAAGTGTTTTGATAAGCGGTAGTTGTTACCAAAGTTCATCCGGTAGTTGAGTCCTTTCAAAAACGGAAAATCTATATCCGTGTAGATATTGGCAAAATAGTAGTTTGTTCTGTCGTAGTCGTCGACGTTATAGGTGGTGAATGGATTTGGCTCCAGCGTATTCATAGGAAACGGTATCAGTTTACCGGAGGTATCATATGGAACGATGAGGGGCGTCATACGTTGCAGGCTGCCGAAAGACGGCTCTGCGCCATCCTGGTTGATAAAGGCTGCGGAGGACAGCAGGCCTACTTTCCACCAGGATAAAGGCCGTGTTTCGATGTTGGCGCGGATAGATTTTCTTTTAAACTTATCGTTGATGATAAAACCTTTCTGCTCTACCAGGCTGCCGGACAGTAAATAGGTAACGCGGTCGCCGCCGCCGGAGATGCTGAGGTTAGTTTCCCCGATGGTGCCGGTGTTGGTGCCTTCTCCAAACCAATCGTAGTTATTGGGCAGCAGTCCGCCTTGCGGGCTGCGGATACTGTTATCTGCTACATCTTCAATTTTGAAGTTGGGGTTAGGTGTTGTATAGTCCGGACCCAGGTAAGCTTTATCGTAAAATGCTTCTTTCAGATAGTTAAGATATCCTTCGCGGTCGTATGGTTTCAGGTTGCCGACGGTTGGGTACTGGTTGGTATAGGAAGTAGAAAATGCGATGCGTGGTTTCTGGTTGATCTTTCCTTTCCGCGAAGTAATCAGTATCACGCCGTTAGATGCCTGTGCGCCGTAAACCGCGGTGGAGCTGGCATCTTTCAATACATCAATGGTAGCGATATCATCTGGGTTGATGTAAGAAAGGGAGCCGGTGTATTGAATACCATCGAGAATGATCAGCACATTCTGGTTACCGTTGAGTGTTACGCGTCCCCTGATGGAAATGGGCGGGGTGCCGCCGGCAACGGTAGCGATACCTACGTTTAACCCTGGCACGGTTCCTGCAGGTACTGACCGATATTGGTGTTGGGCGCTTCACGCAGTGTTTCCAGGTTTACGCTGGCAACGGCGCCGGTTAAGTCCTTTTTTCTTTGCGTTCCATATCCTACTACTACTACTTCTCCGATATCCTTTGTAGCGGCGGTGAGTTGCACTTTTATGGTGGTGTTGTCTTCCACCCGGATTTCCTGGCTGGCGTACCCGATGCTGGAAATAATAAGGACAGCACCTTTGGCGGCTACCAAAGAAAATTCACCGTTGGCATTAGTGGTTTGTCCTTTGTTAGTGCCTTTTATGGCTACGGAGGCGCCGAGAACGGGGTCGCCGCCATCGCCGGTAACGCGTCCGTGGATCGCTTTGTCCTGTGCCAATGAAAGGGGCGGCCTGGCTAAAAGACAGGCGGTAAAAAGAGCGATTGTCAATATGCGGCTGATTGACAGCCTGACTATGCCCGGTTTGTGCTTTAATTTTTCAGTTTTTTTCATAACGATTAATGTCGTTTAGACAATTAAAAAAATGGAAGAAAAGGAAGAGATGGAATTTGTCTATCGTGGTTATTCCTTTTTATTAAGCTATAAAGTGATCAGGGCCGCCCGCAAAAAGGTGAGCGCTATAGTTCTTGATTTTGGTTGATCATTCAGTTGTTTCATAACGGGCGTTTTGCGTAAAAAAATTGATCGCTGGCTGATGGTCAGGGTTTGTTCTGTGAAACGAATATAAGAAAAAATCAGATTTACGTAACCGATTGCATTTTTTTATTCAGAAAAAGTTCATTTCCTTTGAGAAACAAGCTGTACTAAAATGTCAGAGGACCGGGAAGTAACGATATACGACATAGCCAAATACCTGAATGTTTCTGCCGCCACGGTCAGCAGGGGGTTGAAAAACAATCCCATGATCAGCAAAAACACCCGGAAAAAGATCGTAGAGGCTGCAAAATCGCTTGGTTATCAATCCAATACATTTGCGAGTAGTTTAAGAAGCAGGCATACGCATACGCTGGGCGTACTGGTACCGCGACTGAACAGTCACTTCATGTCGTCGGCATTGGCCGGTATGGAAAATGCCGCCAACCGGCATGGTTACAACCTCATTATTGCGCAATCGCTGGAAGATGTGGAGAAGGAAAAACGCAATGCGGCTACCATGTTTAATAAAAGAGTGGATGGACTCCTCATCTCACTTTCCTCCAATACACAGGACATTAACCACCTGGAGCCCTTCTTCAAACGAAAAATACCGGTCGTGTTCTTCGACCGCGTGTTCCCTCATGAGGAAAGCACCTCCGTTGGCATCAATAACCAGGAAGCGGCCTATAATATTACCAAACACCTGATAGGACAAGGCTGCAAACGGATCATGCACCTGGGAGGAAATTTGCTGCGGAACGTTTACCAGGAAAGGCTGAACGGCTACAAGCAGGCGCTCCACGACCACCACCTCACCTTCAGCAAAAAGCTTTACTTAACCAGCACGCTTTCAGAACAGGCAGGAACAGATGCCGCCAGGTATATCCTGGACCTGCCCGCCGGCGAACGTCCGGATGCGGTATTTTCCGCCAACGACACGGCCGCCGTATATTGCATGCTGGCCCTTAAAGCCGCCGGCCTGCGTATCCCGGAGGATATTGCCTTCGCCGGCTTTAATAATGATCCCATCAGCCGGGTGATTGAGCCCAACCTCACTACCATGGACTATTCCGGCAACAGCATCGGGGATACCGCCGCTACCTATTTAATTAACCACCTTAAAGGGATCAGCAACCTGTATACCACCGATGCCATTACACTCCGCGCGGAAATGGTGATCCGGGCTTCCTCCCTGAAAAAATTACCTGAATAGGTTTTTTTTTATGATATTTACGCAACCGATTGCTAAAATAGTGCGTAAAAAGCGGCTATTTGCGTTATTTTGGAACCGTTATGAAAGAATTATTCCACGATGATGATGAGCTATTCCGGTAGCTTTATCAGCAACATAAAATAGTTATTGCCGGTATGAAAAAACTCACGTTATTGATAGGATGCCTCTGCTGTTTTCTCATCACAAAAGGAGAAAACGGATATGATCTCTGGCTGAGATATACACCTGTTGCAAATAAAACATTGCTGCAATCCTACCGCGAAAATATTACCACCATCATCACCGGCAGATCATCCGCTACAATGGATATTGTAAGCAATGAACTGTCGGCAGGCTTGTCGGGTTTGCTGCACACCACCATCCCTCACGGCGCTGCCATTAACCGCAACGGCGCTATCATTGCTGGCACTCCCCGCTCCTCTTCCCTGATCAGCAACGCCGGGATTTCCATACCGCTGCAACAGGCCGGTGAAGAAGGATTCGTTATTATCTCTAAAATACTGAACGGTAAACGTTGCATCCTCATCAGCGGCAACTCGGAAAAAGGAGTGCTGTATGGCACGTTTCATTTCCTGCGCCTGCTGCAAACGGAGCAACCCATTCAGCAGTTAAATATCATTTCCGCACCGAAGATCCGGCTCCGGATGCTGAATCATTGGGATAACCTGGACCGGACTGTAGAAAGGGGCTACGCGGGTTCTTCTATATGGAACTGGCATACGCTGCCTGGTTATATTGATCAGCGTTACATCGATTATGCAAGAGCCAATGCATCCATAGGCATTAATGGTACCGTAGTAACCAACGTAAATGCGAATGCCCTTGTGCTCACCAAACCTTACCTGGAAAAAGTAAAAGCATTGGCGGATGTGCTCCGGCCTTATGGCATCAAAGTATATCTCACCGCCAGGTTCAGCGCGCCTATGGAAACCGGCGGACTAAAAACCGCCGACCCGCTGGATACGTCCGTTAAGCGCTGGTGGCAGGAAAAAATAAAAGAAATATATACCTATGTGCCGGACTTCGGCGGCTTCCTGGTGAAGGCCAACAGCGAAGGACAACCCGGTCCGCAGGATTACAAACGCACCCATGCCGACGGCGCCAATATGCTCGCAGATGCCATCGCTCCTTTTAAAGGCGTGGTTATCTGGCGCGCATTTGTTTACAGTCACGAGAACCCGTTAGACCGCCATAAGCAGGCCTATGATGATTTTGTTCCACTGGATGGTACCTTCCGGTCAAACGTATTGGTACAGGTGAAAAACGGGGCGATTGATTTCATGCCGCGGGAACCTTTTCATCCTTTGTTTGGCGCCATGCCTAAAACATCCTTGATGATGGAGTTCCAGGTAACGCAGGAATACCTGGGTCAGGCTACCAGCCTGGTATTCCTGGCGCCGTTGTTTAAGGAAACGCTGGAGAGCGACACCTACGCTAAAGGCAAAGGCAGTACCGTTGCTAAGGTAATCGACGGCAGCCTGGATAATCATTCCTTAACAGGCATGGCCGGTGTGGCGAATATTGGCAATGACATTAACTGGTGCGGTCATCCGTTTGCGCAGGCCAACTGGTATGCACTTGGCCGCCTCGCGTGGGATCATACTTTGTCCAGCGAACAGGTTGCAGACGAATGGCTGCGGATGACCTACTCCAATAATCCTTCATTCCTGAAAGCCGCCTCCCGCCTGATGCTGGAAAGCCGCGACATCATTGTACAATATTCCAATCCCCTGGGCCTGCATCATATTATGGGTACCAGCCACCATTACGGACCTGCGCCCTGGGTAAATAACCAGCAGCGCCCGGAATGGAATCCCGTTTATTATCACAAGGCAGATAGCGCGGGCATAGGCTTTGACCGTACTGCTACCGGCAGCAATGCCCTTGCGCAATACCAGCCGGCAGCGCGGGCGCAATGGGAAACCAGGCAAACCTGCGATGAAAAATACCTGTTGTGGTTCCATCATGTGCCCTGGAATTTCCGGATGAAAAGCGGCAACAGCCTATGGGAAGAACTATGTTATCAATATTATAAAGGGGCTGAACGCGCCGGGAAAATGCAGGATACCTGGAAAAGTTTACAGCCATTTGTAGATCCACAAAGATTTGAACAGGTAACCATGTTGCTGAAAATTCAGCAGGAAGAGGCGATCTGGTGGAGAAATGCATGTATATTGTATTTTCAGACCTTCAACAAAATGCCCATACCGGCGGCGTACGAACAACCAGGCAAAACACTGGAGTACTATAAAAGCCTGCGGTTCCCGTTTGCACCGGGTATTTAACCACAGCATATTAAATCAACGAAGAAGATGACATCAACAAAAAGAAAATTAGCGATTGTAACAGGCGGCGGTTCAGGGATTGGCCTGGCCATCGCCGAAAAGTTCGTGGAACAGGGAATCGAAGTGGTGATTGCAGGAAGAAACCAGGAAAGACTGGATGCCGCCCAACAAAAACTCGGCGCGCACTGTCATGCTATCAACTGTGACGTAACCGACCTTTCGGCCATTCCCGGTTTTATACAAACAGTGATTGACAAGTACGGCCCCATAGATATACTGGTGAACAACGCGGGCACCAACATGAAAAAGGATTTCACGGAAGTAACAGATGAAGAGTTTCAACAGGTAGTCCTTACCAATCTTACAGCCGTTTTCACGATGAGCCGTGAGGTTGTCAAAAACATGTTGCAGCAGCAGGCTGGCTGCATCATCAACATCAGCTCCATGGCTGCCCAGTATGGCATCCCAAAAGTGATTGCCTATTCTGCCAGTAAAACGGCTATCGACGGCATGACCAGGGCAATGGCTGTTGAGCTGTCGCCCAAAGGCATACGGGTGAATGCCATCGCACCCGGGTTTATTTATTCCGACATGACGGCAAAAGCGTTGGACAGCGATCCGGAAAGAAAAGCAAAGGTATTTGGCAGAACACCGATGGGGACGATGGGACAGCCAGCCGACATCGGCGAGGCGGCCTGGTTCCTTGCCAGCGATGCGGCAAAGTTTATTACAGGCGTGATATTGCCTGTAGATGGTGGAAACAGTATTGGTTTTTAACAACGCTTAGCCGATGAAACGGACAATATCTTTCTTAATAACAAGCCTGCTGGCTATTTGCTGTGATGCGCAATCGATCATTGTTGATAATGCATCGAAAGCAGCATTTGCCCTGACCCGCGCGGTGATTTGCGTGGACCCGAACGACGGCCAGCCGGTGTTGCAATCGGCCAGTTGCTTACAGCGGGATATTGAGATGGTCACCGGCATAAAGCTGCCGATATCAGCGACCATTCCCACCGGCCCCGCGATCATTATCGGCTCCAATGAAAGATCCGCGCTGGTACGTGCGCTTGCAGCAGCGGGGAACATCCATCCCATCTCCCTGAAAAACCAGTGGGAAGGGTACCTTATACAAAGTACTGCCAACCGTTTGATTATTGCGGGAAGCGACAACAGGGGAACCGCTTACGGCGTATTTGAAATATCCCGGCAATTGGGCGTATCGCCCTGGTACTGGTGGGCAGATGTGCCGGTAAAAAAAAGAACGCAGCTGTTCGTTAAGCAGCATATCACGATCAGCGATGCACCCAAAGTGAAGTACCGCGGCATCTTTATAAACGATGAAGCGCCCGCACTGGCTAACTGGAGCAAAGAAAAGTTTGGCGGCTTTAATCACCGCTTCTATGAAAAAGTATTTGAACTGATCCTCCGGCTGAAAGGCAATTATCTCTGGCCGGCCATGTGGGGCAATGCGTTTTATGATGATGACTCGTTAAACATCCGGATGGCGGAAAAGTATGGCATCGTGATGGGCACCTCCCACCATGAACCATTGATGAGGGCGCACGATGAATGGAGAAGATATGGAACAGGGCCATGGAATTACGACAGCAATGCCGCAAAACTGAAAGCCTTCTGGCGCACCGGCTTGCAGCGGGCTATCAATGAAAAAATAGTAACGGTGGGCATGCGCGGCGACGGCGACGAGCCCATGTCGAGAGAAACAGCGACGGCTTTGCTGGAACGGATTGTTGCTGATCAAAGAAAAATTATCAGCGATGTAACCGGCAAACCTGCCAGTGAAACACCGCAGCTCTGGGCCTTATACAAAGAAGTGCAGGACTACTACGACAAAGGAATGAACGTACCGGATGATGTAACGCTGCTGCTTTGCGACGACAACTGGGGCAACATCCGGAAACTACCCAAACCCGGAGAGAGAAGCCGCAAGGGCGGCTATGGCATCTATTATCATTTTGATTATGTAGGGGCGCCCAGGAATTACAAATGGCTTAACACCAATTCAATTACCAGGGTATGGGAGCAAATGCACCTTGCCTGGGAATTTAATGCCCGTCAGATCTGGATTGTAAATGTGGGAGATATCAAACCAATGGAATTCCCCATCTCCTTCTTCCTGGATTATGCCTGGAACCCGGAAAAGACCGGCCCCGGCGACCTTCAGCAATATACCGGACAATGGGCTGCAGCCCAGTTTGGAACACCCTATGCAAAAGATATCGCAGCTATCATAGCTGCCTATACAAAATTTAATGCCAGAAGGAAACCCGAGTTGCTGGATGCCAATACTTACCGGCTTAACTATGATGAGTGGAGAACGGTGGTAAAAGATTACAACGAACTGCTGAAAAAAGCCAGCGCCATAGATAGCTTGTTACCCGCTGCATATAAAGACGCCTACTTCCAGTTAGTGCTGCATCCGGTGAAGGCATGCGCCAATTTGAATGAGATGTATTACTATGCAGCGCTCAACAAAGAAGCTATTAAGAATAAACAGCTAACGGCCAATACCTATGCCGACCGGGTAAAAGCATGCTACCTGGAAGACTCGCTGATCACCGTTGCTTATCATCAATTAAACAACCGGAAATGGAACCATATGATGGACCAAACGCATATCGGTTATACCAACTGGCAGCAACCACCGGTACAAAAAATGCCCGCCGTGAAATATCTTCCGGCAGATTCAGCGGAGGAAAGAAAAGTACCGGGCATGCACAAGCTGATGCGTGCAAGCATTCCCGGCGGTGTTACCGGTAACGTTTTTTACCAGGAAGAAGAAAAAGGCGTTTCCATAGCAGCGGATCATTTTACCAGGGCCATTCATTCAAATGGTATTACGTGGACGATTTTGCCTGATCATGGAAGAACCGGTTCCGCTATCACGCCTTTTCCGGTTACCGCAAAAGAACAGCAACCTGTTGGCAATGCACCGCATGTGGAATATGATTTTTATACTTACAGCAAAGGGGAAGTTACCATCAACACCTATTGCTCTCCCACATTGAATTTTCACAGCAACAAAAATGGTTTGCAATATGCGGTATCCATTGATGACGAAGCGCCGCAAATCATCAGTATCAATAAGGAAGATGCCATTACTTACACCAGCATCTGGAATAAGTGGGTAGCTGACAATATCATCATCCAATCCAGCAAACATACGCTCTCCACCACCGGTAAACATACGCTGAAATACTGGATGGTCAACAGCGGTGTGGTGCTGCAGCAACTGGTGCTCGATTTCGGAGATCTGAAAGAAAGCTATCTTGGTCCGCCGGAAACAATTTTTAATAAATAACGATATCCCTTTCCCGTTTTAAAGTTCCTGATATGAAAAAGATAATCCTCCTCCAGTTATTCCTGCTCGCTGTATTCAGCGGGTTCGCACAGTTGAAATTGCCCCGGCTTATCCGCGACAGTATGATCCTGCAAAGAGATGAAAAAATAAAGTTGTGGGGATGGGCTGCTAATCATGGAAAAGTGCAGGTCCGTTTCAATGGCAGAACATACCAGGCGAAGGCAGATGCCAATGGTAACTGGGAAGTGCATTTGCCGCCTACTAAAGCCGGTGGGCCTTACAACATGGAGATTACTGCGGGTAACAAAATTACCCTGCATGATATCCTGTTTGGAGATGTATGGTTTTGCAGTGGCCAGTCGAACATGGCGCATCAGCTCAATGTTCATGACGTAATATATGCCCGCGAAATTGCGGAAGCGAACTCCCCCCAGATCAGGCAGTTCCTGGTACCGGGTGGCACCGGCTTGTCCGGCCCCATCCCCGACCTGCCCACCGGTTACTGGAAACCGGCCATAGGCGAAGATACCAGGCCATTCTCTGCAGTCGCCTATTTCTTCGCAAAAAAGATCTACGAAAAATACAAAGTACCTGTAGGCATCATTAATGCCAGCGTGGGTGGAACGCCGATTGAAGCATGGATGAGTGAAGAAGGCCTGAAAGAATTCCCTGCAGCCACAGCAACAATGAATAAAAATAAAGACACCGCTTATCTCAACAGCTTCAAACGGCCACCGGGAAATACGGTGAAACCGCCGGCAGACGCAGGACTGGCAGGAACCGATAAATGGTACGACGAGGCGTATATCCCGAAAGGATGGCGCAGGATTAATATTCCTGGCTACTGGGAAGACCAGGGCATTAAGGATTTAAATGGCGTGGTATGGTATCGCAGGGAAATAGAACTCCCTGCTGCGATGGCCGGCAAGCCTGCCAAAGTTTTCCTGGGACGGATTGTGGATGCGGATGAACTTTACATCAACGGCAAACAGGTGGGACGCACTACTTACCTGTACCCCCAACGCCGGTACCAGGTACCGGCCGGTGTATTGAAAGCAGGCAAAAACCTGTTCGCGGTGCGTGTTACCAATACCGCCGGCAAAGGAGGGTTTGTACCGGATAAGCCTTACTGCATTTTCTCCGGTACCGATACTGTTGATTTAAAAGGCGACTGGCAGTATAAAGTGGGCGCCGTTTTCAGGCCCTTACCACGTGAAAGCACTACCCCGAATATCAACCTGCAAAATCAACCCGCTGCATTGTATAACGCGATGGTGTTCCCGGAAATCAATTATACCATAAAAGGTTTTTGCTGGTACCAGGGCGAGACGAATGCCGGTGAGCCCAGGCAGTATGCAAAGCTGCTACCGGCGCTGATCAGCGACTGGAGAGCTAAATGGAACCAGGGGCCTCTCCCCTTTCTTTATGTGCAGCTCCCGGGATTTATGGACTACACTTACCTCCCAACAGAAAGCAGTTGGGCCATGATGAGGGAGTCACAAGCTAAGGCGTTGTCGGTTCCCAATACCGCGATGGCAGTGGCGATTGACCTGGGCGAGTGGAACGACGTTCATCCTGATAATAAAAAAGCCGTAGGTGAACGCCTGGCTCTTGGCGCTATGAAAGTGGCTTACAAAGAAAATATTACCTTCAGCGGTCCGCTTTACCAATCGGCTGTTACCAGGGAGAACAGCATCGTTATCAGCTTCACTGATAACGGCAGTGGGCTGATCACCAATGACGGCGAGGCGCCAGCCACCTTTGAGATTGCCGGCGCTGATAAGAAATTCGTTCCGGCCAATGCGAAAATAGAAGGGAATAAAGTGACAGTATGGAGCGACGAGATCAGTGCACCCAAATACGTCCGTTATGCATGGTCTGATAACCCGGTGAACCCTAATTTATATAACCGGGAGCTGTTGCCCGCATCACCCTTCAGAACGGACGAGTGACGCGGGGAATACAGCAGATGCTCAGGTACGTATTTCCCTTCGCATAAAAAGATAATAGGAAAGCGCGAAGCATACTACGGTGGCGGCAATCAAACCGCTTACCTGTGGCCATACCACCAGCAGGCTTTCCCGCACGGACAGCGGCGAAGGAATGGCCCCGGCCATCTGCTCCATGGTGAGTGGCCCCAGGCTGCGTACAGAAGGCATCAGCAGCGTGGTAGTAGCATCGGTATACAGCTGGCTTGGTATAAAGCGCAGGAAGGTTAAAATAATCCTGTTATAGGCCAGCAACTGGTCCTGGCTTAATACATCCGGGTCCGGCAGGAATGCTTTCACAATAATATTCAGCAACACCTGGTAGAAGACGGTAAAGAACAACCAGATAGCGATGGCCGTTAATGCGGAGGTAGCCGTTTGACGGAACTTTACCGACAACAGGATGGAAAGGTTAAGCCAGAACGATACATAGATCACACTTAACACCACAAAACACAGGATACGTACAAACTCCGAGGGCTCAATTCCTACGCCGGTAATAATGAGGCCCCCGCCGATCATCAGTAGGTTCAATGACAGGAAAAGTGTGCTGACAACTATCAATGACGCTACAAATTTTGCATTGATCACGGAGTCGCGGTATACCGGTTGCGCCATCAGGCGGATCAGGGTGCCGTTGGATTGCTCAGAGTTAATAGCATCAAAGCCCAGGCTAATACCCAGCAACGGCCCCAGGAAACCCACGAATACGTGGAAGGGAGGCAGCGTACCATCCGTGGTGGTGAGCAGCTTCAGGTATAAAAACAACCTGTCGGGGTCGCCGGCATTGGAAACTGCTTTGCTGATATTGGTCATGGACACATACATGGAGCCAAGGAAAGTAAGCAGTATCAGTCCGGCTAAAATGATAAACCGCCAGCTGTGTATCTGATCGGCCACTTCCTTGCGCACCATCACAAAAAACGGATTCGTTGCGCTGTTTTTCTTCTCAACGCTTTTTGAACCTGCCGAAAAAAGACCGTTGAAATAAGCCACCTGACTTTTCATTGGATGTATTTTCCTTTAAATTATTTTCAAAATATTGTTGATAGATTTCATCGAGGCCATAGCTTTTCTGTTGTACGCCGGTAACGTCAATCCCTTTGCCCACAAAGAAACGTACAATGTCGGGGGTAATATTCTCCTGGCCGAAGATCTCCACCAGGGTTCCATCGGCTGTTACTTTACTGACGGCGGGCATTTGCAGGAGTTCCTTCTCCAGTGCGCCTGCATCGTTGACGGGCGTTTTTATAGTTACCTGCACCATATAGGGTGCGGTGTTAAATAAGTTGGCTGCCAGCGTTTCAATATTACCTTCTGCCAGTAAGTGTCCGCCAACGAATATGCCTACACGGTTACACACCTGTTGCACCTGGTGCAGGTGGTGTGACGATAACAAAATGGTGAGGCCCTGGCGTTGGTTTAATTGCCTGATCAATTCCAGGAAATCCCTCACACCTGTGGGATCAATACCCAGCGTGGGTTCGTCGAGGATGATCACTTCCGGTTGTTTAATCAGTACTTCCGCCAGGCCGAGCCGCTGTTTCATACCGCGGGAAAAGGCGCCTGTTTTCTTGTGTATGGCTGCACCGAGACCTACCTCCTCCAGCATATTCCGGGCAACGCCTGTTACTTCTGTTTCAGGGATACCATTGAGCCGTCCTATGTAGGTGAGGTTTTCCAATGCGCTGAGTTCATTATAGAACCCAACACTGTCGGGCATATACCCTACTTTCCGTTTTACCGGGATCGGGTTCCTGGAGGCGTTTAATCCGCAGATGCGCGCTTCACCTGCGGAGGGTTCTGTGAGGCCGAGGAGCATTAATATAGTGGTGGACTTGCCCGCGCCATTAGGTCCGAGCAGTCCGAATATTTCGCCCTTCCCGATGGTGAGATGGAGGTTGTCCACGGCCTTCAGGGAGCCGTAGTATTTGGTCAGCCCATTTATTTCAATAATTGGTTGTTCCATAAGCTGCTATCTCCTGCCATATTTACGGATAAGGTAATAAACGGCGCCAAGTGCTGCCACTATCACCAATACACCCAGCCATCCTGTAAGTGCAGATGTTTTCACCATCATACGGAAAGCTGCACTGGCGTTGGCATTGGTATTTTTAACAGAGAAGTTGGTGACATAATCACCCGCGAGTGTTTTATCCGGTACGCTCAGTGTAGCGGTAACTTCCGCATCTTTTCCCGGTTCCAGGCGGGTAATGGTGGAGGGAACAAATGCCGCTTCCCATTGCGGGGGCGCCTGTGCGGAGAGGTCGAGGTTGTCGAGTGTAATAGTGCCCGTATTCTTCACCACCAGGTGAATTTCTTTCCGGTTTCCTTCGGTGACCTCATCGCTTAACCTGCCTGATGGCGTAGTGAGTGTAACGGCATAGCTTCCCTTTACTACCGCCTCGAGATCCAGCTTCGCGGTATCTGTTCCGGTAATGGCCAGCACGGGGATATTATACTTGCCGGGTTTTGTTTCAATGGCCGGATTAATTTCCAGGGTGATGTCCTGGGTCTTTTCTGAATCGATGTTCAGCGATGTTACCTGTACGCCTTCTACTTTGAAGGAGGAGTTCCACCCGGCGGGCAGGCTTGCAGAAAGTTGATAGACACGGGATGCGGCAGATCCGTTATGAAGCCGGGTGTTGTAGGTAAACGTGGTGTTGGTAGCAGCTTCAATGTTGATGAGTCTTGCCGTAAAAGGTGGTGATGAATGATTGTTTCCCTGGGCAATTCCCTGTTTAGCGAATAAAACGGATACAAGCAAAAAATAAAAAAGAGAATGCGGATTCAGCGTAATCCGCCGGCGATAGTGGTTGTTCCTTGCTGACATTGCTAACATAAGATTAATAAATAATAATTATATTCTGATGAAATAATAGCTATTTACTTCTCCATACAGCGGTGGAGAATAGTGATCCGATGTTTCCTAAACGGCGGCCAATTTAACAAGAAATATTAAATGCAATTGCAAAAAAAATGTGAAAATTGCGGAGTAGATTGCGGGTGCAGCACCTGCGAGCGTTTTTCTTAACCTGATAAAAAAATGCCGAAGACCCTTATCTCTGTTTATTACAGTTGTTATGATACACCCCTGCCCGCGGATACTTTCAACCGGCTGATGGCCGCTCTGCCGGAAGGTATGAGGGCAAGCATACACCGGTTCAAACGTTGGGAAGATGCCCATGCCGGTTTGCTGGGCAAGCATCTGCTGCAATATGCCCTTCCCGGTTATTCACTGGCTGATATCGCATACACGGTACACAGGCGGCCGTTCATTAAAGGGGCACCCGATTTCAACATTTCCCATGCAGGTAATATGGTGGTATGTGCGGTTGCCGGTAAAGGAGATGTGGGTATTGACATTGAAAAGCCCACGTTATTATCTGTTGAAGACTTTCACCAGCAGTTTACCCCGGAAGAATGGGATGCTATCCGTATCGATCCGGCATCACCGGAAATCTTTTACCGCTACTGGACCCGGAAGGAAGCGGTATTAAAAGCCGCCGGCACAGGTTTGAATGAAGCACTGCACCTGCTTAACGTTATGAATAATTCGGTTTTTTATCATCAGCACACCTGGCAGCTTAGCGCGGTACCCATCATGCCCGGCTACGTGTGCCATGTTGCCTCCGGCGAAACGGAGATAGCTATTAATACGCATGCGGTGAGCATGCAGGAACTGGTATCCATGTACCGGTAACGCCCGGTTTCCACCTCGGAGTGTAGAAAATTATCTTCATAAAATACCCAAAAACATAAAATTATCATCACCCTTAAATAATTGATAAACAATCAGTAACAAGTTTAATCCCCGATTTTGGTGCGATATTGGTTTAAGATACGGGCACATCAAATCGTATTGCTATGACCAGGAAGATCCTAATCACAGAAAGCGATGTTGATATAAAATTGCTTGTATCATCATTGCTCAAGAAGCATTACCAGATTTCTTTCTTGAATGATGCTAAATTATTATTGGAAGGGTCATTTGAGAAACCAGATCTGTTTATTTTGAACAGTCACTTACCGGACCATAGTATACTGGAAGTATGCAAGCACCTGAAATCACATGCTGACACGAGGGAGATACCGATACTGATCATTTCCGCATCAGAAGATATCGACTCCTTAATGGAAGAATGTCCGGGTGACGATTTTATCAGGAAGCCCTTCTCAGGGGGTGAGTTACTGGAAAAGGTACACAGTGCCATTAATACAAAGATTACGAGTAGATAACTGATGACCGGGTCGCCTTCGGCGGCCCGGAAATTGTCTTGGAACACTGATTACGCTGATTATAGTGATTAGCTTGATTTTTACTTTAGGAATGCCGGGGAAATACTGTGGAATAGGGAGAGACATGGAGGAGAGGTACTTTTAACATGTCGTTGAGGTGGATTTGATCAGGAGGTGTTCTTTTGATGAGATGCTTTCAATAAACCGGGGAGAAAGGAGGCTTAAATGACAGGTTTCTGTGAGTATTTGGAGGTATGTGATGTTTAAGCAGATGGGGAACCAGGCAATTTGATGTGCAGGCGCATGGGGGTTGGCGAAGAGCGGCCCTTCGTTGCGTAAAAAATTATTTTTGAGAAGAGAACAGCGTTGCTTCATTCCCGCTGCAGTTGAGACGCCGGGTGTTGGAGCCTGGAACTGATGCTGATGGATTCCGGCTGAAGAGACCATCGCTTTCTTACATCAGGGATGCTGTTAGCCTTCAGGCGCTTGGGTTTGGTGGCGGCAGGTGTCAATACTGCTATTATATCTGCAGCAAAAAAACGGCGGTTACCCGTTGCAATGGTTCCATTAAAACTTCTTACCTGCAAGATGATCAGCAGGGTTCCTTTTCCTGGTGTATTGGCTTCCAGTTCCAAACCGTTGAAAGGCTGGTATAAGTCGAGCATGACGGTGGTGCTGCTCCGGCCGGTAATCTGGCGCTCCGGGAAACAAATACGTACGGCCGTTACCGTAACTTCCAGGTGGGAAGCCTCACCCTGCGGCGGTAAACTTTGCGCTGGTATTTTTAACTGGCCTTATTTTGAAACAACTGGTGGATGAGGGAAGAATTGTTCCGTTCCGGTGTAGCGGTTTACCCGGAATCCTTCGAGGCCGCGGAGACTATCACTGCTTGTTTGTATCAAGGCTTTGTTTAGCCGGTTAACGAGCGACCCGTCGTGATGAATATGCAGCTGTGGAATGATGGCCCGCCGGATCAGTTTTCCTTTCCTGCTGGCGACGCCAAAGTTCCTGGAGGCCTTCCGGGTAGCGGCAGTTTGCCTTATGGATGCCGGAATAATGCTGAAAAATTAGTCATGTTTACCGTGCCCTTTCCCGTTGTTACCTTTTCCGTTATTGCCTCTCCCATTGTTGCCCTTTCCGTTGTTACCTTTCCCTTCTTTATATTTTCCATTCTTTGGATGTCCTTTTACCACATAATATTTTTCGTCGTTACTATAACGAATGATCTGCTGTTTGCCATAATTACCTTTATACCTTTTGTATTTATTGCGGTACACATCCGGATGAAGGTATGGCCTTGGTTCATTCACCACCACTTTATAACCCCTGTTTAAATCGTAATGATAACTGGCTGGCAGTGATGGAGCGAAGATCCATCTTCCGCCGTTCAGGTATATAAAGCGCCGTTCAGGCACGTAATAATAGGCATCCACATCGGGCAGATAATAGTATTCTGCATAATCGTATCCAACAGGACCCCAAAGCGGCTGATTACCAATATTCACATTTACATTTATCCCGACCTGTGCGGAACCGGTATTCCCATAAAACAAACCGGCTATAGCTAAACAAGTGACAATCAATATCTTTTTCATGATCTTGTTATTTATAACCTTATAGTTCCAAACGGAGTGCCAATTTGCAGAACCCGTTATCTGGCGGTAGTTTTCATTTGTCCCTGCCAGGCCTCCCTGCTGATTTCATACACAAAATTCAGCCTGGGCGCTTCTCCAAAATAAATCACTTCCTGTTCGGCAATCTTTTTTGCCCCAATACGGCCAATGGAAATTTGTGAACGGAGATTATTTACCCCGATATGGAAGTAAACCGATGAAACAAATTGGAAAATATATTCCAGCATGGTAGCTTTTACCAAATGGTTAACGCCCGTTCCCCAATATGATTTGGCATAAAACGTATAACCTATAAATATGCTGTTTGCCTGCTCATTATGTTCATAAAACCGCGTGCTTCCTATAATATTCCTGGTGGCTTTATCCACTATTTTAAAGGCCCCTTTGCTTTGCATGGCTCCTTCAAAGAATACTTCGAATACTTCTTTCCTCCAGCGGTCTTTATTGGGATGCTGCTCCCATATTTCCGGATCTGATGCCACGGCGTATAAAGCGTCGAAATCTTCCTGCTGCAACGGCAGGATCTTTACTTTTTCGTTTTCTAACGTAGGTTGTATATTAAAATTCATCTGTCTTATTTTAAAATTTTCTTCATCATGATATCTGTTTGTTCATCATCACCCAGTTTGAAAATATGCTTATCAAACGCCACAAAACCATTTTTCGTGTAAAAGCTGATGGCTCTCTGGTTTTCTTCCCAAACACCTAACCAAACGTAGTGGGCATTTACCTGCGCTGCAATTTGCATCGCTTGTTCATAAAGCATTTGCCCCACTTTTTTGCCATGATATTCCTGTATCACATAGATCCGTTCAATTTCCAGTGCTTTGTCGTCCTGCAACTCGGTTTGCGATTGCCCGATATTCAGTTTCAGATACCCGATTACCTTATCATCCAATACTGCAAAATAAAATGACGAGCCTTCATTAGTCAATTCGGCGGTGAGCTTTTCTGTCGTAAAACCCTCTTCCAGATATTTAGTCATATTTTCTTCGGTATTTCCGGCCGAAAATGTTTCGTAAAAGGTTTGCCGGCCGATTTGTTGCAATTGCGCCATATCGTTCTGCGTTACTTTTCTGATAATGATATTCTCCATATGTACTATTTTCCGGATCAAAATTACCCATAAATTGGATTACATTTGTAGTCCAATTAGAATAAAATGGGTAGTCCAATTTTAGCACAGTTTTTTGATGGCCTGCGTTTCGACCCTTCTTCCGGCAGGGCCGTTTATCTTCAGTTTGCGGATGCCCTTTTATTGCTGATAAAAAACGGGAAACTTCGTTCAGGGCAAAAGCTGCCGGGTTCAAGGGATGTTGCCGCCCTGCTGCATATCAACAGGATTACCGTATCCAAGGCTTATGAAGAACTGCAGATGCAGGGTTGGCTGGAAAGCTATGTAGGACGTGGTACGTTTGTGTCGTCGCATATCCCGGAACCGGCGCCCCACATCCTGCGGCATGGCGGTACAGCGGCAGTTCAAAAAAAGGCAGGATTCTCTGTTACGCCAAAACCTTATGCAGAAATTTCACTGGTGAGTGCGGAGCTTCATTTAGACGACGGGTTTCCTGACCCGGCATTAGCGCCGATAAAAGAACTGTACCGGGCCTACCGGAACCAACTGACAAGAAGCGGTCTTTATCACAAATTCGGCAGCTACAGTCACCCGGACGGCTCCTATTTTTACAGGGATGCCTTATCCCGTTACCTGAATGAAACCAGGGGATTAAAGACGACGGCCAAAAATGTTCTATCGGTAAGAGGTACGTTAATGGGCGTAAACCTGGTATGTAACGCGCTGATTGAAGAAGGCGATGTTATTGTTTCCGGCGTACCGGGTTGGAATAGAGCGGAACTTAACTTTGTTCACGCCGGCGCGAAACATATTACCGTACCGGTGGATGAAAACGGCCTGGTGGTAGACGAACTTAAAAAGATCTGCAAGAGAAGAAAGGTCAGAATGGTGTATGTAACCCCGCATCATCATTATCCCACCACGGTATCGCTGCGGCTGGACCGGCGACTGGAGCTGTTGCGGCTGGCCAATGAATATGGTTTCATCATTTTTGAAGATGATTATGATTTTGACTTTCACTATAAACACCGCCCGTTATTGCCGCTTGCGAGCGCCGATGAAAACGGGATGGTTATTTACTGCGGGTCTTTCAGCAAAAGCTTTTCGCCTGCTTTCCGTATGGGGTACCTGGTGGCTGCAGAAAACGTTATTGAACACCTGGCCAAGGTCCGTATCCTGCTGGACCGGCAGGGCGACCACATTTTAGACAATGCCATGGCCAGCCTGTTAAATGACGGCACGTTGCAGCGATACCTTAGAAAGGCCTTGCCGGTATATGAAAAGAGGCGCAACCTTTTCTGCGACCTGTTACACCGTGAATTGGGCGATGCGGTAAGCTTCACCATTCCCGAGGGCGGCATGACCGTGTGGACGGAATTTGACCCATCGATCGACCTGGAAAAATTAGCAAAAAGAGCCCTTGGCAAGGAGTTATTCCTTTCGGATGGTAAAGCCCATCAATACCGTAACTATCATGTCAATGCCGTGCGGCTTGGCTTTGCCTCTTCTTCAAACGAGGAATTGACGAAGAGTGTGGCCATATTGAAAGAGTTGATCTAAGGCAATTACAGGTTATGAATAAAGGCAATCATCAAAGCGGCCGTAACGCGTGTAGCCGGCACCGTGCCAATGGTACCTGTTAACAGGTTGGACTCCTTCGGATCATCGAAGTTAATGGGTTGCTGGTAACTGCCGGTGTGGCCGTAGCCCAACAGGATGCCTGTGCGGAGATTATACTGGCTCCTTTTGATGTTTACCCCCAGCTGGCAGTAATAGTTATTCCACGTAGACGTATTAGGCGAAAAACCATCGGTATTCTCCCTGCTGGCATAGTTGAAATCGGTTCTGAGGGAGCAATAGCCTGTTAATTGTGGTTTCAGCTGGTAACTAACGCCAACGGATACATTAAAAATAGCTTTTCTTCCCTCGCGCATTTCCAGCAATGCAATGGCGGATGAATTACTATTCCCGGTGTCGGGCCTTTGAAAAATTTCAGGCCGCGGGGTGAGGATATTATAGTCTTTTATTTTCAGGAAGTATTCCGCCGCCATATACACCTGTCCTTTGCGATAGTCGTATGCATAACCAAACGCTGCACTGGCGGGCGTTTTATAGTTTATTTTCAGGTTAGTCTGCCGCGTATTCGCCAACAGGTTGATGGGGTCTTCGTCCAGGAAACGGACATTGGCAATAGCCATGTTACTCAGTAAAGTTCCCCGTCCACGTATATGAATAAGGGGCGATGACAACAAAAACCCGAAATGATGTTTCGTTACTTCATAGCTTAAACCGGCCTTTAGTTTTAAGCCGATGTGATGATAATCCACCTGGTACGCGCCCTCGTTACTGGCCAGTGGCAGGGTGCTGGAGGTATTGCTGCCAATCAGTGCCCGGGCGGAAACGGTTTCACTGTAGTGCTGGGAACGGGATTGTCCTTCTGCCATAAAACCGATTGCCCAGCGGTTAGACAATTTAAACCCTGTGCTGATAAGGGCAGATGTTTCCCGGGTAAGGTTCTGAAAATTGTACTGGCCAAGATAATATTCCAGTCCGGGGCTCCCGCCGCCGTCTACAACATTGAGTTTGGTATCCTGTTGCTGGGATACATTATAATTCAGCACCGCAGTATGTGTGAGTGCATAGCCGATATAAACGGGTTTCCTGCGGCCTACCGAAACAATACCGGATAACATCTGGGGCACGCTGGATGTGATACGTGAATGCAGGCTTTTCCCGGTACCGGCGCCATATTTTATTTTGATGGACTCTACCTGGTACACAGTGCCTGAAATAGAAGCGGTTTTCTTTTTAGTGAGCGCCTGCAATGCGGGATTATAAAAAAGAACGCCGCTATCCTTGTTGTTGGCAATAACAGCACCGGGCGTAAAAAAGCCACCAGGGCCATAGTTTCCAGACCAATAATTGGCGTCCTGGGCAAACAATAACTGGCTTATGCATAGAAAAAGGATGCAAGTGATAATTGCTCTGTTCATCATGCTGTACTTGAGGAGTGAATAAAACGGTTCCCTACTGAACAACTAAGCCGCGAAATTGTTTGCGCGGATTTTGTCTTTCTCGCTGATTACGCTGATTATACTGATTAGTTTGATTTTACTTTTGGATTTTTTTGGATTTTTAGATTAATAATTAAGGGAGATAAAAGCGAGTATCCGCCTCTATCTCCCTTAATCCTTTATAAATCCAAAAAACAAAATCAAACTAATCAGTATAATCAGCGTAATCAGCGAGAAAGACAAAATTCGCGCGTTAGAATTTGTAGGACACCGTGCCCGTAAACTGGGTAGGCGGTATTGGATTGATGCTGTAGTTTTCGTGTACGTAGTAGCTGTAGGTGTTGGTAACGTTAGAAACTTTACCCATTACTGCAAAGCGTTTGAAAGCGTATCCGGCGCTCAGGTCGAGGGTAGAGAAGCCGGGAACAGAAATCAGGCGGTTATATTTTTGTGTTTGATTGACGGTGTTGTTCCAGCCTGCATAGCGCTGACCGAGGTAGTAATATCCAACGCCCACTTTCAGACCTTTCAGTTTTGTTTCCTGTAAGGTATAGAATGCGCTGGCATTGGCGGTATGATTGGGGTTACCTACCAGGCGTTCGCCTTCTATGGAGCTGCCGTTAAGTCCTGTTGTTTTTTCGATGGTCATGTTGTTATAGCTGTAGCCTGCTATCAGATCCAGACCGGCTACAGGATGTCCTGCGATATCCAGTTCCACGCCCTGGCTGAGGGTTTCACCGATCAGTGTTTTAATGTTGGTGTTGCTATTCACGGTGGTGCCATCGCTTAAGAACGCCGCCATTTGTGCGTAATTGTTATTACGGATGCGGTATGCAGTAACGTTAACGGACAAACGTCCTTTCAGGATATCATTTTTCACACCCAGTTCATATTGTTCGATGGTGGATGGCTTCAGGTTTGCGCCATAGATATCCTGGCCGCTGTTGGGTGTAAATGAAGTGGAGTAGCTGGCGAATACCGCGGTAGAAGCGATTGGCTTATACACCAGGCCGAAGCGGGGTGAAAATGCGTGATCGTATTTAGATTTACCGGCCGTTTTGCCACCTTTAAAGTTATAGGTAACAGGGGCTTCTGTTTGCAGGTAAGAGAACCGCACGCCTGCCAGTACTTTAATTTTTTCAGAGATGCTGATCAGGTCCTGTACGTAAGCGCCTAACCTGTTTACCGGTGCATTGAGAACGGTTTTCAGCGTGTCCGCCGGCATATCGGTGCGGTATGGGAACTTATTGGGTTCGTATACATTGATGATATCGTAGATACCGGTAGTTTTGTTGATAGATGGTACGGTGTATCCATAGGTGCCTGTGAGGTACCTGTCGGCGTCCACGCCGGCGAGGACGGTATGTTCTATGGCGCCGGTTCTTACGTTACCGGTTAAATCCACCTGTGCGGCGTAGTAATCTTCATTGGTACCATTTCTTCCCAGCGGGCGTGCCCAGGTGCTGTCGCCTTTTGCCTGGATCCTTTCGATGGAGTAATAGTCCCGGTAATATTTAGAGTAAGCGATATTGCCTGTTATTGCCCAGTTATCGTTCAGTTTATGTTTGATGTTGGCAGATGCGGTGGTTTGTTGTGTATGTGCATATTGCCATGGAGCGCCGTAAAAAGTATTGCGGGGCACTTTGATCAACGCGGTATCGCCGATAGAACCCGTACCGAAATCGGGGGTAAAGTCGTGTTTCAGGTAATCTGCCTGCACTACTAATTCCGTGCGGTCGCTCAATTTGAACAACAGGGAAGGATTTACATAATAGCGTTTAGAGTGTACCTGGTCGCGGTAGCTGTCGGCTGTTTCGAAGGTACCGTTTACGCGGTAGGCTATCTTTGACGACAGGGGACCGTATACATCGAAGGCGGGTTTCAGTAATCCGTAGCTGCCGGCACGGAGATTTACTTCACCACCGAAATTGAATTTGGGTTGTTTGGTGACCATGTTCATTACAGCACCGGGAGAAACGTTGCCATACAGGATGGCGGCGCTGCCTTTCAGCACTTCTACCCTTTCGAGGGAGCTCATTTCTGGCATAGCGCCGGAGTTAACGCGGGCGCCGTTCTTGAAGGTATTGGTGCTGGAAAATCCGTATCCGCGGGCGTTGAATGTTTCCTGGGTACCGGCTCTCATGGAGGCCATGTATACGCCGTTGATGTTTTTCACCACGTCGCTGAGGCGTTGTGCCTGCTGGTTTTCCAGTACTTCATGACCGATGATAGCTACGCTTTGTGGCAGGTCCATTACCGGTACCGGCAATTTTCCGATGCTTACCGGTCTTTTATTAATGGTTCTTGTTTTAGTGCCGTCTACCACTACTTCGTTCAACTGGCTGGCGGTTGCTTCCAGTGCGATATTTACTGCGGTCACTTCATCTGCGCCAATGGTTACCGATTGATTCAGTGTTTTAGCGCCGGTGTAAGAGATGATCAGGGTGTAATTACCGGGCTTTACATTCTTCAATGTAAAGAGACCTGCTTCGTCGGTCAGGGTGCCCTTTTTAGTATCTTTTAATCCAATTGTTACAAATGCTGCAGGCTGCCCGTCGGCGGAGCTGATTTTTCCTTTAATGACACCTGTTTGTGCCAGTACAGTAAGGTTGATAAAAATGAGGCCGAGAATAAAGTATAAATGTTTCAACGAGATTAATTTTGTGCAAAGAAAAATCAATCCTGTCGATTAGCTCAGACGGATCGGGAAAAGTTCGATGATCCTTGTACACCGTGATTAACCCCTCTAAACGCGGTGATACCGCCGTTATCCATCTCCCTAAAAGATAAACAAAGTACCAAACAATACACAAGTAACTGTTATACAACATATTAAGAAAGACGCCCAGGATGACTATATGGCGCTAGTCCCATACCGCCAACGGGTAAATTCAGAATTAATTCAGAATTGAAGTTTAATTTAGTGCCATGAAATTACTGATTATAGAAGACGAGATACAGCTGGCACAAAGCATTATCTCTTATTTATCAGGTGAAAATTACGTATGTGAATATGCAGGTACCTATCAGCAGGCATTGGCAAAAATAGAGATGTTTGACTATGAATGTATCCTGCTGGACTTGATGTTACCCGGCGGCGATGGTATCAGGCTGCTGGAAGAAATAAAAAAGCGGGAGAAAGACGAGGGCATTATCATCATTTCTGCGAAGGACTCCTATGAAGATAAAATACAGGGATTAAAAACCGGGGCAGATGATTACCTGGCCAAACCGTTTCATTTGCCGGAGCTATCGGCCAGGATTTTTTCCATCATCAGGAGAAGAAAATTCAATAACAATAATATTATCCGGCAAAATGAACTTACCATTAACCTGCTGGCTAAAACAGTGCTCATTAATAATGTGCCGGTGATCCTCACAAAAAAAGAGTTTGACCTCCTACTCTATTTTATCAGCAATAAAAATAAGGTCATCTCTAAAAATGCGCTGGCAGAGCATCTTTCAGGCGATATTGCCGGTATGCTTGACGACCACAATTTCATTTACGCCCACATCAAAAATCTGAAAAAGAAACTAACGGAGGCCGGGTGCGGTCATTATCTTAAAACTATTTATGGCACCGGTTACAGGTGGGAAGTATAGTTTATCTTAGCAGCCTTAAAGCATCCTGCAAGGCTATGAATAAGTTGCTTAATAAATCGATGAGGGCATTTGTGCTCTATGCCGGGATGGTGCTGGCATGCAGTATTCCTGCCTACTACGCCATTATAGATTTCATCTGGGAACATGAACTAAAAGAACATAACCGCATTGTAAGCGCCACCACGCGGCAAAACCTGCAGGCGCTTTCCCTTACTGATAAAGAACTCGCTGAAAGTGTGGCCCTCTGGAATAAATTGCAGCCGGAAACACAGTTACAACCTGTTGCCGCATTACGGCCGGATTCCACGTATAACATCTACCGTAAAAATAAATATATACCCGCAAAGGGCTGGGACAGGTTCCAGGGATTGGTGACCTACTTCACCATTCATGGTAAAGTATTCCGGCTTACGCAGGAATCCAATATGGAGGAATCCTATGAAACCATTATTGCTATTGGGGGTGTAACGTTTATTTTCTTCCTCATCCTGCTGGGCGGTCTTATTTTTATTAACCGGAAAATATCTGAAAAGCTGTGGCGGCCTTTTTACAACAGCTTACAAAAGATCCAGTCGTTTGACCTTCATCAACAACATGCTATTCAATTTGAAAAAAACGGGATTGAAGAATTTGAAACACTGAACCATCACCTGGAGAAATTAATTGCCGGCAATATTGCGGTGTATAAACAACAAAAGGAGTTTACGCAAAATGCATCGCATGAGTTGCAAACGCCTTTATCCATTGTGAAGTTCAAACTGGACCTGCTGCACCAAAGCAAACCTGTTACAAACGAGCAATCGGCCCTCATCGATGAAGCGCATCAATCGTTGTCGAAGGTAACACGCATCAATAAAAACCTGTTACTGCTGGCGAAAATAGAGAACAGCCAGTTTTCCGGGAAAGCCACCATCCACTTATCTATGCTGCTGGAAAATCATCTTTCATTGCTGGAAGATTTCGTGGACGACAAGCAGTTGCAGTTGGTCACGCATATTGCACCGGACGTTATAATATCCGGTAATAAAGTGCTGGTGGAAATACTGCTCACCAACCTGATCATGAATGCGGTGCGGCACAGTAACTTCAAAGATACTGTGATCATTACCCTGAAAGAGGGCCTGCTCGAGATATCCAATACCGGCGCCATGCCGTTGGAGGAGAAAATGCTTTTCCGGCGGTTTGGCACTTCCTCCCCCAATACCACCGGCACGGGTTTAGGGCTGGCAATTGTGCGCCAGATCTGCCACCTGCATGGCTGGCAGGAAAGCTACCGTTTTGAAAATGGCCTGCACCTGTTCACCATTGCGTGGGCATCATCAAAATAAATAAGTAACATGCACCATTACGCGGTTGCCTGCTTTAATCCGGGTATCAGCCAGTTGCTGTGAAATAACGGGTTGGAAATTTCCACCTATGGAAACAACGCCCATGGTGGCTTCCAGGCCCAATGTGGCCAGCAGTGAATGTCCGCCCGAAATATCCACGGCATACTTTTTTCCTTCCGTATCTTTTTCGGCGGTTTCATACAGTATCCCTGCATTGGGCGCCAGCGTAACTTTCTCCGCTGCCCTTATTTTATAATAGGTCAATATGTTTGCAGTGAATTTATTCCCATACTGGTAATCGTATTTATTATAGCTATTGATTTTGTAACTCACGTTGGTATTTACCCCGAAGTCCATTAACCGCACATCGTACATGGCATTTAAAGTAAAGTCGGTGCTGGCGGTGCCCAGCTGGAAGTTATTGGGTGTATCTTCATTTTCCTTATGTTCGGTTGGCTCATATTTCCCCGTAGGTACTTTAATGCCCCCTCCTATCCATAACGACTGCACCAGCAATTTGCCGCCACCGGTAGTATGCTGTTTATCCAGCAACTGGTAATAGCCCACCACCGCTATATCGCCAATGCCGGATTTATGCATAGTGACGCCCTGGTTTTCGCGGCTGTTGAAGTTGACCGGTATAAACCCCAGCACCCGGAAACGTTTGCCGATATTCCATCCGCCCCAGAGTTCCGCGGTCTGGTAAGTTTCGTTGGTAGTAAGATAGGAAGTGCTGCCACCGGGGCCCAGGTGGGAACGCAGTGTTTTGTACTGGTAGCGGAGACCGATAAACTTCTTTTTAAAATCCGGCAGCAGGCCTATGTAGTAGCTTCCTACCCCGCAGCCGCAGATATCACAGGCCCTTGCTTCGTAGCAACCGGTAGTGATCATCATCAGCAGCAATAGTATTTTTTTCATCTGTCGTATCATTTTATTGCGATTCTTCTGAGAACCGTTTGTCTTTAACAAAATTCCGGTCGTTCAGCGTGTTGAGGAATACCAGCAGTGATTGCTGTTCTGCTGCGCTGAGTGAAATACCGGGTTTCGCGTTTATTTTCAGCAGCGGATCGAGCGTTGGGCCGTCCTCCACTTCTGCTGCATAATGATTTAACACGCCCTGGAGTGTATAAAAGCGGCCATCGTGCATATAAGGAGCGGTGTACGCGAGGTTACGCAGACTGGGCACTTTAAACTTATACCTGTCCGCCGGGTTCAGTGTGATCGGGTACCGGCCTTCATCGTTGTTGGGCCCTGTGCCGATGCCATTGTTCCGGAAGGAATGATCCGTAAACAGCGGTTCCTGGTGGCAGCTGTTACATTTTTGCTGAAACACGGCGTAGCCCTGCTGTTCTGCCGGTGTAAACGTGGCCTGCTTACGGGCTACACTATCGTATTTCGATTGATCGCTGACCACCATTACCATGAATTGCGACAGTGCTTTCATCATCCGCGCGGTAGTTATTTCTTCTGTGCCGAATACTTTTTTAAACAGTGCCGGGTAGGGCGTTGTTTGACGTAGTTTATCCAGCACGTTGCCCATTGTTTCATCCATTTCCACGAAGTTGGTGATGGGTGCTACCGGTTGCAGGTCGAGGTCGAAAACGCCGCCGTCCCACATGAAGGTGGTATTCCATGCCAGGTTCATGATGGGTGGTGAATTGCGGCTGCCGAGCCGGTCGTCGATACCATGACTTACATCATGCCCGTGATGGGTGAAGGCGGCGGTTTGTATGTGGCAGGTTCCGCATGAAATGGTATTGTTGCGGGAAAGCCTCGGCTCATAGAACAGTTTGCGGCCCAGTTCAAATCCTTCTTTGGTAATGGGATTACTGACCAGCTTATACACCGGCGCGGGGAATCCCGCGGGCTGCTGAAAGCCGGTAAATGTATTGGCGGGATCTTTTAATTCATCATTTTTACCGCATGCAGATAAAAGGAGTACCAGCAGGGTACGCCAACTAAGTTTAGCCATGACCGTTAGTTTTAATTTTCCGTATGATCGTGGTGGAACATGTGGCTGTAGTTGTCCGCTATTTTTGCGCTGAAGTCGCCAAACATCACGGTGGGATTGGATAAGATGCTGACGGTGGTAGCGCCGTTAAACATTTTCAGTACATCTGCCATCAGGTGGATATTTGCTTCCCTACCCTGCCTGACTTTTGCGGTGCCGCCGGCGGTGAGGTTGATGGTAATGGTCCTGTTATTGTTTAAGGTAGGCGCGCTGTATCCGCCGAAGCCACCGATATGATAACGGAATTTGTGTTGCCCGCTGGGGTCTGTTGGAGCGGCGTCTGAGGTGCCTTCCATTTTAAAGAAGATGTAGCCCATATTCCAGCCCCAATACATACCATCGTCCATCCCACCGGCGGGATCCAGTACGCCGGTGCGTTTGCTTACGTCCATTACGCTGCTGAGGCTGTCCACACCCAGGATGAAGCTGAGGGAAGTATATTCACCTTCCGGTACACGCACTTTTACAAACTGCGAGGCGGGGTCTGATTCTGATACCAGGAAATAGCTGCTGTCTTTGGGGACGGTGTATTCCTGTCCGCCGGCATTCCTCACTTTGATATTGGTGATAAAATACTTCAGGCGATCTACTTTAAAAGATTCTCCTGCCGCATTCATATACGTGCCGGTATTCAGCTGGAGGTTTTTATCGCCCGCGATATTATCAAACTGAATGGATAGCGTGGCTTTCGTGGTTTCATTAGCTGCCGGGGTGGTGTCGTCTTTTTTGCAGGCGGTGATGCCGCTGCTGATCACCAGGATGGTGAGTATAATTTGCCTGATACGGTACATGTTAAATGGTATTGTAAAGAAATAATAAATGAATGATCCGGGCAATAGAAGGCCCTGTCTGCATGGACTGCAGACCTTTAAAGCATATGCGAAACCGGGGCGATGGGCGGGCGGAAAACGGACGAGGGCCGGTCAACAGGAGCACCTGTATGATCACATACCGGGTAATTGGTATTTACAGCAGTGAATGCCGGTTTTAAAATATTATTATCAGGAAGACAGGCATAAAATATTTCGCTCCTGTTATCTGTTTTACTCCAGGGGCTTTCGTGTTCTTTCCGGTCTTCCTCACGGAGTTGTTTCGCCAGGTGGCATTTACCGTTACAATGCAGTTGCGGTTGATCGCGGTTAATACACAAATTTTTCGCGATGTACTCCCGGTTTACATAAAACCCGAGCATCACCACATAACGGCCTGATAGCTGGCAAAGCCAGATCAGCATTAGCAGTACCGTTATCATTTGTTTCCGCATTGCTTAAGTAGGTTGTAATTTCCTGCAAAGTTATTTCTTTGATAAGTAGCTGCCTGAAAATGAACGGGACAATGATTTAGATAAAGTGACTTTTTTTCCGGGGAAAAATAAAAACCACCTGATTATTTTATAATTTACTTTAAAATCCTTTTAACCTATGGAATTACAAACACAAGAATCCATCTTTACGGATGAGGCCACGCTTGAAATGGCCGGTCATGGCCGGCGTCTGGCGAATTACATCATAGACCTGGTCAGCTTTTATATTGTCCTGATAGTGGTAATAATACCTATTACGATTGCCTATCCGGATCTGCTGGACTTTGCGGATTCGCCCGGGATGGACTATCTCGACAGGTTGCTGGCCATGGTGGCGTATGGCATCTATATGGGTGTGGTAGAAGCTGTATTTAAGGGAAAGTCGCTCGGCAAACTTATCACGGGCACCCGTGCAGTAAATGAAGATGGGAGTGAAATATCAGCGAAAACCGCTTTCCTGAGGGGGTTGAGCCGTGCAGTTCCGTTTAATGCTTTCAGTGCGTTTGGCGGCTGGTGTCATCCGTGGCACGACCGGTGGACCGATACTTATGTAGTTGATGTAAAGAAATCAATTTTACCGGTGGGGAAATAATTTTGTGGCTATAAAAGCCGGCAACAGGGAGTTCCTGTTGCCGGCTTTTATACAGTTATTTACTTGTAACTACTCTGATACGTTATCCGTGTCTTTTGTATGCTTTTCTTCTTCCTGTTTTTTTTCTTCTTTTTTCTTTTCCTTATCGGGTATCACATTTTTCAGTGTATCATCCGATGTTACTTCGCGGGTAATATCGCGGCTGTAGTCATTTCCCAGATCCGGACTGGTTTCGCCATGTCCGCCGATCGTTTTGTCTTTTAGTGGCATAACATTCCGTTTTAAAGGTTAAAAATTAATTATTCAGCGGCTACGCGCCAGATGGTGTTGGCAGCATCATCTGCTACCAGCAGGGCGCCATCTGCCGCTACGGCCACTCCTACCGGCCGGCCGTATACGTCGCTTGTTGCTGCATCTGCGATGAAGCCGGTGAGAAAGTCTTCCGCAGGCCCTGACGGTTGCCCTTTTTGAAAGGGCACAAACACCACCTTATACCCTGCCAGTTGTGAGCGGTTCCAGGAGCCATGCTGCCCTATAAAAGCGCCTTGCTGGTATTTGCCAGGGAAAGCGCTGCCGCGGTAAAAAACAAGTCCTAATGAGGCCGTATGTGCGCCCAGCGGAAAATCAGGTACGATCGCCTTTTTTACGGAGTCAGGCTGCGTTCCTTTCAGGCGTGGGTCTTCATGCTGACCGAAATAAGAATAGGGCCAGCCATAAAAGCCGCCTTCCTTTACGCCGGTCAGGTAGTCCGGCACCAGCTCATCGCCCAGTTCATCCCGTTCATTGACCACGGTCCACAGGGTATTGGAGCCGGGCGCCCAGTCCATGCCAACGGGGTTGCGGAGACCACCTGCATATATCTTTTCATCGCTGCCATCAGGATTGACCTGCAGGATATTAGCCCTGCGCTTTTCGTTTTCCATACCATGCTCCGCCACATTGCTGCCGGAGCCTACGGACACATAGAGCTTTGCGCCATCCGGCGAAGCGATCACATTACGGGTCCAGTGATTGTTGTAGCCGCCAGCCGGCAATGCCAGTATGGTTTTACCGGCTGCGGTAATTTTGTTATCGCCTTTTTTATAGGGGAACTGTACGAGACCGTTGGTATTAGCTACGTAAAAGCTGTTGCCGAGGATGAGCATCCCGAAGGGCTGGTCAAGCTTTTGCAGGAACGTAAACCGCTGGTCGGGTTTACCATCTTTATTGGTATCTCTCAGCAGGGTGATACGGTCCGCGCTTTTCTGTTCATTCTCTGATGCGGCCTTTCCGGATACTACATCGCCTACTTTCTGTACAAATGCGCGGGTGGCATTTGACTCTGCCACGAAGATGTCGCCATCCGGCGCCACATAGATCCAGCGTGGATTTTTGAGTCCGTCGGCAAATTTAGTGACGGTAAATCCTTTCGGCGCTACCGGAGTTTTGTTTCCCGGCCACCCGATAACACGACTGAAATTTTTCACAGACTTGGTCGTATCCGGCTCTGGAAAGGTGTCTCCCGGCACATTTTGCTGGGCCGCGAGGCTATCCGACGCGGGCGCTTTCTTTTGTTGATTATTGCAGGCAAATAAAACCGTAGCCATGAATAACATCCATGTATTTTTAACGCCACGGGATTTTCTTAAGGCTTGTATCTGCATAAAATAATTTTACTGTTCTCCGCTGGTATCCTTTTTCTCTCCATCTATCTCTTCCGTGTTCTCTCCTTCCGCATCCTCCGCAGATTGGATCTCCGCCGGCTCGGACTGTTCCTGTTTTCCCAACAGGTCATTTTTTGAAAAAGGTTTTTGTGCCGGTTGCTTACTCTGATCGTGCTGTTCCATAACCTGTCTTTTTAAAACATTAAAAAATCAAATGTTCCTGCTCAAAATTTCGGCAAAATCATGCCAGTATGAACAGCGGCATGATCCGTATGTAAGGAGTCCTCCTCTACCGTGGCATAGTATTTAGATGTGATTTAAATACTAAACCAATAGCTATGATATCAAGAGATGCATATTCCATCAGCCTCTGGCAGGATCACGCAATGCCCTTTGAAGGGAGTAAAACGGCTGACCCGGACAAACTATACGATGTGATCATTATTGGCGGGGGAATTACCGGCATAAGCACCGCCTTTCTTTTACAGGATGAAGGCAAAAACTGTTTGCTGCTGGAAGCGGAAAATATTGCCTATGGCACTTCCGGCGGCACTACTGCGCATTTAAATACATTGCTGGATACTCCATATTATGTGATCCGGAAAAACTTTGGCAAGGAAGCCGCCCAACAGGTATATGCCAGTGTTACAGAAGCCATTGCACTGATAAAACATAATATCAGCAGATGGGGAATTGAGTGTGGATTCAGTGACGCAAATGCTATCCTGTTTGCACAAAATGAGGAGCAGGACAAGGAGCTGGAGCACATTGCAGAAGCCGCTGCCGAGGCGGGGCTTGAAATGACCCCTGTGGACACCATTCCCGTGTCCATTCCTTTTACCAAAGCCATGAAAGCCGGCGAACAGGCAAAGTTCAATCCCCTGCAATATATTCAGGGCCTGGCGCGTGCCTTTGAAACCGCAGGCGGTACCATCCGGCAACAATGCCGCGTAACCGGTGTGGACAACAACGAAACCGTTACCGTTACCACCAATGCCGGCACTTTTAAGGCCAGGGCGGTGATTTATGCCACGCATATTCCACCCGGCATCAACCTGCTGCACCTGCGTTGTGCACCTTACCGCAGCTATGCAATGGCCTTTACGCTGGAAGACGACAATTACCCGGATGAACTGATCTATGATATGCATGATCCTTATCATTACTACCGGACGCAGGAAGTAGACGGACAAAAATACCTGATCGCCGGCGGGGAAGATCATAAAACCGGTCAGGATGAAAATACCGCCCAATGTTTTCTCCGGCTGGAAAGCTATGTGAGGCAACACTTTAAAGTGAAGGCAATAAAATATCAATGGTCGTCACAGTATTATGAGCCGGTAGATGGATTACCTTATATCGGAAGGCTTCCGGGCGTGGAAGATAATATCTTTGTGGCTGCCGGCTATGGCGGAAACGGGATGGTGTACAGCAGTGTGGCTGCTTTGTTACTGAAGCGGATACTGCTGCAGCAGAAGCCCAAAAACGAAGCGCTTTTTGATCCCAACCGTATTAAACCTGTGGCGGGATTCAGCCAGTTTATTTCCCACAATGCGGATGTAGTGAAACAATTTATGGGTAAATTGTTTTCCGGCGAACAGCTGGAAGTGCTGGCAGGAATAGCTCCCGGAGAAGGCAAAGTAGTGGAGTATGAAGATCAGAAAATAGCGCTGTATAAAGATGAAGAAGGCAGGTTGCATGCGCTGAAACCTGCCTGCACGCATATGAAATGTGATGTAAGCTGGAATAACGCAGAACATTCCTGGGACTGCCCCTGCCACGGCGCCCGTTACGGTATCAACGGCCAGGTGCTGAATACCCCGGCAGATCAGGGACTGGAACAACTGGATATCTCCTGAAACATTATATTATAGTATTCAAAAAGGCTGGCTATGAGTTTGGAAAAATACCGTCAGAAAAGAACTTTTAGTAAAACGCCGGAGCCTACCGGCGGGAAAGGTGAGGATCAGCTGCTACACTTTGTTGTACAAAAGCACGATGCCTCTCACCTGCACTACGATTTCCGCCTGGAAATGCGGGGTGTGCTGAAAAGCTGGGCTGTACCCAAGGGACCGTCTATGGACCCGGAAATAAAACGGCTGGCCATGATGGTAGAAGATCATCCGTATAACTATAAGGACTTTGAAGGTATTATTCCCGAAGGCAACTACGGCGCCGGCACCGTGATCGTTTGGGATGAAGGCGTTTATGAACCGGCGGACGATAATGACGCAGATAAGAAACAACAAACAAAAGACCTCCTGCATCAATTGCACAGCGGCAAACTAAAATTTGTGCTCAAAGGGAAAAAGCTCAAAGGCAGCTTTGCCCTGGTGAAGGCAGCAGGCAGAGGAGAAAACGCGTGGCTGCTGATGAAAGTAAAAGACCGTTACGCTTCCAAAACGGAAATTACCGCTAAAAACAAATCGGTCATTTCCGGTAAAACCATTGAGCAGATTGCAAAGCATCCGCCTAAAGTATGGAAAAGCAACCGGGAACCCACCGTTACTAAAACAGCCGCTAAGAAAAAGGCGGCAGCAATACCAGCAGCAGATGATTTTACCGCGCTGTTGAAAAAAGGGAAAACGGCTCCCATGCCCAAAGAAATTAAGCCCATGCTGGCAACGGTTACCTCCAAACCGTTTGATAAAGAAGACTGGCTTTATGAAATAAAGTGGGATGGCTACCGCGCCATCGGGTATCTCAACAATGGCAGGGTGGACCTGCTTTCCCGCAACCAGCTTTCTTTCAATGAAAAATTCAGCGTGATCACCGAAGCGCTGCAGCAATGGAAAGTAAAGGCCGTAACCGACGGCGAAATTGTGGCCGTAGATGAAAAAGGTAATCCCGACTTCCAGGCCCTGCAAAATTATTTTAAGCACGGCAAAAGTGCGCAGCTTGTTTATTACGTTTTTGATATACCCTGGTATAACGGCAAAGATCTCACACACTTACCGCTGGAAGAACGGAAAGCGATCCTGGCGGAGATCATACCGGCGGATCATGACATCATCCGGTACAGCAACCATATCAGCGGGCAGGGCACCGCATTTTATGAGGCAGCCGTTGATAAAGGGCTGGAAGGGGTAATGGCCAAAGCTGCCGGCAGCAGCTATATTATGGGCCGCAGAACGGAGAGCTGGCTGAAAATTAAAAACAGTCACCGGATGGAGGCCATCATCTGCGGGTATACTGCCGGCAGGAACAGCCGAAAGCATTTCGGGGCAATTATACTCGGAAAGTATGAAGGGAAAGAGCTGAAATATATTGGTCATACCGGTGGCGGATTTAATGATAAACTACTGAAAGAACTTTTTGCAAAATTCCAGCCGCTCCTTGCACCAAAACACCCGTTTAAAACCAGGCCCCAGACCAATATGCCCGCTACCTGGTTAAAACCGGTGCTGGTATGTGAAGTAAAGTTTGCCGAGGTAACGCGGGAAGGCATACTTCGTCAGCCTGTATTTATGGGATTACGGGAAGATAAAAAAGCAGCAGATGAAAAAGAGGTAAAAGTTGTTGCCCCTCCCGCCGGGAAAAAAACATCCTCCCGGAAAAAGGATGCGGGGATATTTTTACCCGATGATGAGAAGCAGGTAGAAATGAAGGTAGACGGTAAGTTGCTGAAATTTACCAATCTTGATAAATTATACTGGCCGGATGAAGGGATCACCAAGCGGGATATGATCAATTACTATGCAGCCGTTGCCGACTACATACTGCCTTATCTGAAAGACCGGCCACAGTCGCTCAACAGGTTTCCCGAAGGCATCAAAGGATTTAATTTTTACCAGAAGAATGTGGAAGATAAGGTAGCCGACTGGATTCCAACCTTTCCTTATACCAGCGAATCGGATGGGGAAACAAAATCATTTCTTGTTTGTAAAGACAGGGCCACGCTATTGTACATGGCTAACCTGGGATGTATTGAATTAAATCCCTGGCACAGCAGGATCCAGCATCCTGATGAACCGGACTATTGCCTGATAGACCTGGACCCCGACAACAATTCCTTTAACGAGGTAATTGAAACGGCGTTGGTGATCAAAGATATTTTAGATGAAATTGGTGCGTCTTCTTTTGTAAAAACTTCGGGGTCTACGGGCATGCATATACTTATTCCCCTGGGTGCGAAATACAGCTTTGAGCAATCGAGGATGCTGGCCGAGCTGATTGTAAATATTGCCAACAAACAACTGCCGGATAACACCAGCGTGCTGAGAACACCGGCTAAAAGGAAAGGCCAGATCTATCTCGACTTTATGCAGAACCGCCAAATACAAACGATGGCGGTGGCTTATTCGCTGCGGCCGAAGCCGGGAGCTACCGTGTCGGCGCCTTTGCGGTGGGAGGAAGTGAAGAAGGGTTTGAAAACGGCTGACTTTAATATTTATAATATGCCGGAGCGGATAGCGGCGGAAGGCGATCTGCTGAAAGGTTTGCTGGGAAAAGGCATTAATATGAAAACGGTGCTGAACAAATTGCAGCGTTTATTATAAGGTGGCCCGCATTCCGTACGGACCACCTTATTTATCAGGGTTTCAGGATTTCATAAGTTGTGTCTTTTTAAAGTTAATGGAATCAGTTTATGTCCTGGTTCAGATCACCATCACTGCGACGGCTATCTTCGTTAATATATTCCCGTTCCTTGCGGGAAGCTACATGTCCCGGCTTCTTTTCGCCGAGGGCTTCTGTACTGGGTTCGTTCAGTTTGCGCGCGTTGGCGGCTGCTTTGGAAGTGCCGAGCAAGTCGCTCATCCACACATGCATTTTTGTTTTTGAGCCGGAAATAATTTTGCGTTCTCCTTTCATCAGTGCATCATAGCCGTCTTTCGCCACTTCTTCCGGAGGAGCCAGTGATTTTTCACGATAGGTAACGGTGTCTTCCTGGTGTGCCTTGTGGAAGAAGTCGGTATCTGTGGCGCCAGGCAGTAATACCGTAACGGTTACATCGGTGTCACGCAGTTCTTCTGCCAGGGCGGCGCCAAAGGAAATAACAAAGGCTTTGGTGGCTGCGTATACGGACAACAGCGGCATCGGCGTGGTGCCTGCTTCTGATCCCAGCAGCAGGATGCGGCCCATGTTCCGTTTATGCATGTCTCTCAGGTAAAATTTGGTGAGCGACATTAACGCAATGATGTTTAACTGGATGATATCAATATCCCTGTTCAGGTCAGTTTCCAGGAAAGGGCCCCATTCTCCCTGTCCTGCGTCATTTACCAGCACATCGATGCTGATACCCATGTCTTTTGTTTCCGCATAAATTTCAGCCGCAGCAGATGGCATGAACAGGTCTTTTGTAATGGGCGTTACTTCCACTCCATAGGCCGCTTTCAGTTCATCCGTTACTTCCTGCAGCCGGTCGGGGTTCCGTGCCACGAGGATAAGATTGTAACTGTCTGCCGCCAGTAGTTTAGCCAGTTCATAACCAATACCGCTGGTAGCGCCGGTAATTAATGCGTATTCATTCCTGTTGTTAACATTAACGGTTGTCATAGCAAATGAATTAAGTGTGTATAGAATGATTTTTAAAAATGGCAGCAAAGACGGGGCCGGGTGTGCTGAATGGCACAGCTTTAGTGATTTATAAAAAAAAGCAATGAACCATGGACCCATTCATATCTGATACTGAATTACTGCGTGATATCCGGCAACTGCTTACCAGCAACCAGCAAACCCTGGCGGTAGCAGAAAGCGTAACTGCCGGGCATTTGCAGGTAGCGCTTTCGCTGGCTGAAAAAGCGATGGATTTTTTCCAGGGTGGTATTACCACTTATAACATTGGTCAGAAAACAAAGCACCTGAACATTGATCCCATTCACGGACAAAAGTGTGATTGTGTATCGGAGAAAGTAGCGCTGGAGATGGCGATAGCAGTGGGGCCTTTATTTTCGGCAGACTGGGGCATTGCTATCACCGGGTATGCTTCACCGGTGCCTGAGCTGGGCATCTCAGAACTGTTTGCCTATTATGCTTTCAGCTTCAAAGGGCAGCCCATGTCGCAGGGCAGGTTAAAAGCAGCCGACAACGGAGATCCGGCTGCAATACGGCAATATTATACCCATGAATTATTATTACTTTTTAAAGATGCATTACATCTTCCTTATTCTCCCGTAAAAAAATAATACAAGCGGTTACAAGCTGAAAAATTACTCCCACTCTGTAACCGGTTTTCCCATTGAATGGGTAAAGTGTTCCGCACTCCACAAGGATAGTAATGCGGGAAGCGCTGCTCCGGCACATGGCGTAGTCTTTGAACGACATTAAATAAAACTCAGACTATGGAAAAACAAGCATCAAAACAAAGTACTCCTGACAAACAGGTTAGCGGAGGATTCAGCAGTCATGCCAATACGCAAAGTACTGCCGCACAAAATGCCCGTGAAGAAGAGGATCTTGATACCGGGTTAACAGCAGATGAAGAAGCGGACGAGGAAGTAGAAGATACCGATCCGCCATTAGACGAAAATGACCTGGAAGAGAATAATCTTTCAGATGAAGAAGCAGATAATATTGAGTGGGACCAGGACAAGGAATCCGGCAGCTGATATTATTGTTTCCCTTACTAACCCATTTTTTATTTCATTTTAATTTCTGGAGATGTATACATTAGGTATAAATGCCGCTTTCCATGATTCAGCTGCCTGCCTGGTCAAAGACGGGCAGCTGATTGCAGCGGTAGAAGACGAGCGGTTTACCCATATCAAACACGGAAAAAGACCCATTCCATTTGCAGCCTATGAGCTGCCTTTTCATGCCATTGATTATTGTTTGCGTACCGCCGGCATTCATATCAACGATGTAGATCACTTTGCCTATTCTTTTGATCCGTACCAGTTGATGGAGCCGGAAGTTGCCAACAAAGAAGAGATAAAACTGCCCTTATTTCCGGCGGGAACACTTACCGCGGAAAAGTGGCAATCGCCCTGGGATCCGTTATTTCTGCAGGCCATTGTTAATGCCAGGGGACAACTGAATGATGGTTATCCGCATCACCTGCAGCCAAGTTTTTATCAGGGTAACAGTAACCCCGGGCAGTGGCATCATATCGACCACCACCTCTGCCATGCTGCCAGCGCTTTTCTTCCCTCTCCCTATCATGAAGCGGCTGTAATGACGATAGACGGCCGCGGGGAAAGGGCTACCACCACTTTCAGTACCGGGTCCGGCAATGCGCTGGAGAGGATCAGCCAGGTAAATATGCCACACTCACTGGGACTCCTGTACGAAAAAATTACTACTCATCTTGGGTTTCTTCATTCTTCTGATGAATACAAGGTGATGGCGCTGGCATCATACGGCAAACCTGTTTATGTAAATGCGTTACGCGATATTATTTCCTTGTCTGATAATGGGCAGTACCAGATTGAGGATGTGGACCTGACAGAGATCCTGGGTCCTAAGCGGCGGAAAAATGATCCGTTCACTGCGCATCATTTTGACATTGCACATTCCATGCAGCAGGTGTTGCAGGAAAGCGTGCTTTCGCTGGCTTCCTGGCTGAAGCGGGAAACACAAAGCGATACCCTGTGCTTTGCCGGCGGGGTAGCATTAAACTGTGTATTGAATGCCACTATCCGCGATGCAGGCATCTTTAAAAACATGTGGGTACAACCGGCGGCCGGCGATGCCGGCACTGCGCTGGGTGCTGCCCTGTGGCTGGATGCGCGGATGCGGCATCCGGAAGGAAAGGATTTTGTAATGGATCATGCTTACTGGGGTCCGGCTTATACAGATGCGGAAATTGAACAGTTTTTAAAATGGACTAAAACACCCTACCGCAAGCTGGATAACATAGCAGAAGAAACCGCGCAATTGCTGGCAGATGATAAGATCATCGGCTGGTTCCAGGGCCGGATGGAGTTCGGTCCGAGGGCGCTGGGCAGCCGCTCCATTCTGGCTTCTCCCCTGCATGAGGATATGCAGGCCCGCCTGAACGAAGTGAAAGACCGGGAGGATTTCCGGCCGGTAGCGCCGGTGGTGACGGAAGAAGATGCCGCTGAATGGTTTGAGGGAGCGAAGCAATCGCCCTATATGTTGTTTGTATACCCGGTGAGAAAAGACAAGCAGTCCCTTATTCCGGCCGTTACGCATGTGGACGGCACCGCACGTATCCAAACCGTAAATGAAGCCCAGCATCCGGCTTATTACCAGCTTTTACAGGCATTCAAAAAGAAAACAGGTGTGCCGGTATTAATCAATACCTCTTTTAACACATTGGGTAAGCCTATTGTATGTACGCCCCGGGATGCACTGGAATGTTTCTGGTCGTCGCCTTTTGATGCACTGGTAATAGGCTCCTTCCTGGTTGAAAAATAAATAACAAGATGAAGAAAGAAATAAAGATCTCCGTAGTGATTCCAACCTATCGTAGACCGGAGCTGCTGATGGAATGTATTCATGCGCTGGCGCGGCAGCATTTCGACAGGGCGGATTTTGAAGTACTCGTGGTAAGCGATGGTCCGGATGCTGCCACCAGAAAGGTGGTATCCTCGTGGAAAGCCACCGGCCTGTTGCAGCTGAAGTACCTGAGCCTGCAGCATAAAGGAGGCCCGGCGGCTGCCAGGAACAAAGGATGGAAAAATGCGGCCGGAAAAATCATTGCCTTTACTGACGACGACTGCCGGCCCGACCCCGAATGGCTGAACCGTATCTGGCAGCACCACCGGCAGGACGAAGACCTGGTGGCCTACACCGGCAAAGTGGTGGTGCCAATGCCCGAACCCGGCGCGATCACAGATCACGCGTACAATACCGCTCATTTATCCGAAGCTGAATTTATTACAGCCAACTGTGCATGTACTAAAAGAGCGCTGGAGCTGACAGGAGGTTTTGATGAACGGTTTACGATGGCGTGGCGGGAAGACAGCGACCTGGAGTTTAACTTTCTCCGGCATGGCATTCCTATCCGTTACCTGCCGGTGGCGCGGGTGGTTCATCCCGTGCGTAAAAGTTCGTGGGGAAGCAGCCTATGGGACCAGCGCAAGGGTATTTTCAATGCGTTACTTTTCAGGAAATACCCATCTCTTTATAAGGCCAGGATCAAGCAATCGCCCCCGCTGAAGTATTACATTATGGCCGGCAGCCTGCTGGCATTTATGATTTGCTTATTGTTGGGAAATTTACCTGTCGCGGCGTTATTGCTGGGTTGCTGGATAGTCACGTGGCTGTATTTCACAGGTCAGCGGTTATTACATACCAGCCGTCAGCCATCGCATATGCTGGAGATGCTGTATACTTCTGCCTTTATTCCCATACTGTCTATTTACTGGCATTTTTATGGCAGCATTAAATACCGGGCATTTTTCCTGTGAGTAATTAAACCGGCTGCAGCAGTTTGTTCACCGCTTTCAACACATTTTCCACGGTTGCTTTTTTCAGTTGATGCTTAGGGATCTGTTGATAAGCATATTGCAACAATACATTTTTACTTTGCAGCGATGGGGGAACATCAAAATATAACACTTCACTTCTTACCCGCCAGGGCGTGTGCTGCAAATTTGTTAATGCATACAGTACAATCACCGGCGTAGCCGTAGCTGCAGCGATATGGATCGTTCCCGTATTTACAGAAATTACCAACGGGCTTTTACGGATCAGCAGCGCAAATTCAGCGACAGACAATGTGCCTGCCAGGTTGATAGCGCCCTCACCAATGGCTTCTTTCAGCGCTTCTGCATCTGCTTCTTCACCGGTGTTGCCGGTAATCAGTAGCTGACACTGATGATGTGCAATGATCTGCTTACCTATTTCCACCCACTTATAAAAATTATACTGGCGCTTTGCGTCCTGCACCATTGGATGCATCACGATCCAGGGTTTGAGGTGATCGGCGCCATACAGTCTCATTTTTTTGATGATGGCCGGCCAGTGCGTTTCGTGCGTTTGCAGGGAGAGCTTTGTGCTCATCACTTTCGCGCCGGTAAAAGCTACCAGGTTAATATCGCGTTCCACCTGGTGATGGACGGTATGCAGCGGTTCCTCATCCGGGATCCAGTGTGTAAGCAGCTGGTAAGGATTTTCGCGGCAATAGGCAAGCCTTAAAGGAATGCCTGCCTCAAAAGCCAACATAGCCGTAGGCAATGGATTCTGGCTGTATACCGTAAAAATAATCGCCGCATCAAAATGTTCTTTGCGCAGGGTTTCCACCAGTTGCTGGTAGGTTTCCGGCGTAGCCACATGATCATGTTTTACCCAGGGCGCATTGAATACAATTACCTGGTCTATTTCCGGTATGTCGGCTGTTACCGGGGCGGCGGCGGCGGAAGTGAGCAAGGTCAGGTGGCATTGAAAAGACTCTTTCAGTGCCCGGAAAGCCGGTGTGCTCATCAGGAGGTCGCCCATATTGTCGAGGCGGATGCACAGGATTTTCTTGCAGTCGTTCCAGTGTGTATTCATAACTATTAAGCGGGATGTGATAGTTGCCGGTCGGATATTTTCCTGATAATAGCGGTGGTAGAGCGGTCTTTTACCAGTGGCAGCAGTACTATCTCCCCGTGTTGCTCTTCCACCAGCCTGGCTTCCGGCAAATCTTCCAGTGAATAATCTCCTCCTTTTACAAACACCTGCGGCCGCAAAGCTGCAATCAGTGCAGCGGGTGTGTCATCTGTTATATCCCCGAAAGGTACAATGTGCGTTACTGCCCCAAGACCAGACAACACCTGCATCCGTTCTGCGAGGGTGTTCACGGGTCTGTCGCTCCCTTTCAGGCGGCGGATGCTTTCATCGGTATTAATCCCGACAATGAGCACATCGCCCAGTTCCCTTGCGCGGCAGAGGTAATTAACATGACCGCTGTGGAGGATATCGAAACAGCCATTTGTAAATACTATTTTGCTGCCGTTGTTGCGATAGAAATTCCCCAGCGCTTCCAGTGTATCCGTATCCGTGAGCACCTTACCATTGAGCGCTGCGGCGGCCAGCAATTCTTTGGATGTACAAAAAGCAGTGGTAGCTTTGCTAACGGCAATGGCAGCGGCCATGCCTGCTACTGCAGCCGCTTTTGGGGCATCAGCCCCATGCAGGCACGCTACCGTAAATGCGCTGATATAACTATCGCCGGCGCCGGATACCTGTGGATGCAATATTTTTTGTGCGGGTGTATGCAGCAATAGCCGGTCCCGCTCAAAGATCAGTGCCCCGGCTTCATCCAGCGTTACGGCAGTAATATGTGCGCCGGTGGCGTTGAATATTTCCTCCCCGGCCTGTTGCAGGATGTCCAGCCTGTTTGTTCCGTTGAGGCGGAGTTGCAGCAGCCGGGCAATTTCATCGCTGTTAGGTTTTACCAATGACGGATGCAGGTCCCGGTAAGCAGTGAGGTTTTTTGCATCTATGGCAAGAAACGGCTGGTATCGTTGCTGCAGGCGTTCCAGGGCAGTGATGATGCGGGGCGTTAACAACCCTTTCTGGTAATCTGCCAGCAGTACGGCGTCGAAGCCGGCGTATATCCGTTCCAGTTGGTCAATCACCTGGTCTTCCGTTTCCCGGCTGATAGTTGTTTCCGTACCCGTATCATACCGCGCGATCAGCTGTGTGCCTGCCAACAGGCGGGTTTTGCAGATCGTGCGCCGTTCAGGCGGTGAGAACAGTAAGGGGCTGATGTGATGCCTGCTGAGAAGTTGCTGTATCTGTCGGCCTGCTGCGTCATTTCCGGTGATGCCGAGGCAAGTAACCTCCGCGCCAAAGCCAGCCAGGTTGATAGCCGTATTGCCGGCCCCGCCGGGGGCGTATTGCCGGCTGTTGACCTCCACCACCGGTGCGGTGGCTTCCGGGCAAAGACGATGACTTTCTCCCTTCATATATACATCAAGCAACAGGTCTCCTATCACCAGTACGGATAGCTTTTTTTCTGCTGCACAAATCTGCTTAATAAGTAAGTCCATAAACAGGGTTCTTTGAGTGTTCGATAATAATATCTGTCGCCGCCGGCCAGGAGTCTGCCCGGTATAACGGGGTCCTGCTGGCATCCATCCGCCATTCGGTTTCATGGCCGTTATCCAGCAGCAGGGTTTTGCATCCTGCCCGGTTGCCTGCTTCTATATCGTTGAGGATATCGCCTATCATCCAGGACGAGGGCAGGTGAATGTGGTGATCTTTGGCTGCGCCCAGGATCATACCGGCGCTAGGCTTCCTGCATTGGCAGTTAACCCGGTATCGTTTAAGTGCGGCTTCCGGGTGATGCGGGCAATAGTAACATCCGTCGAGCCAGGCGCCTTCATCACGCAGCAGGCTGTTGATGTAATTAAAAACACCTACCAACATAATTTCGCGAAAATAGCCGTGTGCCACACCCGCCTGGTTGGACACCAGGATCAGTGCAAAGCCCGCTTCCCTTAATCTCCGCAGAGATACTCCTGCAAAAGGTTCCAGCGTTATCTTTTCAGGGTTCACGTTGTACGGTTCGTCATGGATCAATGTGCCGTCTTTATCAATGAATATGGCTTTTTTCATACTGCTCTTTTTATGGTATCTGCTTCACTTCTCCTGCTGCTTCGCGCCAACACCTCACCATAAAGTTTGTGCATCCTGGAGGCTACCTGCTGCCAGGTAAACAATTTGCGTACTCTTCTTACTGCCTGCTCTCCCATTTCATTTAATTTCTCAGGCGCCTGTAACAGCTGGCTGACGGCGGCAGCCAATGCCTCCGGATCTTTCGGTGGTACCAGTTTACCGGTAACGCCATCGGCTACACTATATTTGATACCACCTACGTTAGCGCCAATCACCGGCGTTCCGCAGGCCATGGATTCCAGCGGGGTGATACCAAAGGGTTCGTACCAGGGTGTGGTGATAAAGAGGTCTGCTGCAGAGTAATAGTACTTCAGTTCATCCCTGTTTTTATGTCCTGCAAACTGAATACCGGCCGTTACGCCCAGTTCCTTTGCCAGCATTTTCAGCCGCTGGGCTTCATGATTATGTTGGGTGGGGTTGGCGTCGCCGCCCACTACAATGAGCCGGATGTTATGCTGGCGGCAGCTCAGTTTTGATAACGCCTGGATGACGTTGTCGATTCCCTTACGGGGAACGATACGGCCAAGCTGCAGCAGTATTTTTTCTTCTTTGGGTAGCCGCAGCATAATGCGGGCCAGTTGCTTATCTATAGGAAACAGTTCTTCGAGGTTTACGCCACATGGGATAACAGCAATCTTATCTGCCGGTGCATCATAGTATTTCAGCAAATCTTCCCGGTCTTGCGGACATTCGGCCACAATACCGTCTGCCATCAGCATGGCTTGTTCCTCTATAGCCAGCCGTTCCGGCGGGAACCGGTCATTTTCTCCCTGGAACAATTGCCGGATATGACCTAAGGCATGGAAAGTAACTACATAAGGAATACGTAATAAACCTTTTATTTCCATTGCCACCAGGGCAGACATAAAGAAATTGGCGTGTATAAGCTGATAGTCGATTTCTTCTTCCTTCATAAATCTCAGCATGTCTTCTCTGAAGGCAGCCATATAGGGCAGCAGCTTTTCCTTTTCGATCACTTCCGGCGGACCTGCATCTACATGAATGATCCTGATTCCCTGCCGCCATTGTAAGCAGCGGGGATAATCACGGTTCTCCCTGCGGGTAAAAATATCTACCGCATAACCTTTCTGGGTAAGCTGTCTTGCCAGTTCCGCCACGTACACGTTTTGTCCGCCTGCATCTACTCCGCCCAATATGGCCAGTGGAGAAGCATGCTCGCTGATAAATGCTATCCTTTTCATACTATTAGATTTTATCGAATTAGTTGAATGCTACTTTCAAAAAAATCAATAATAGCACCAACCGGATAATGTGAACAGGTTAGCGTTTTCAACGGCACGGCAACCGGATTTCTTGAGCCCGATTCAAACGCCTGTGTTGTAAAGCGCTTCAAAGAAAAACAGCCTGCTGGCGTAGAATATAGCAAGATCGGGCATTGGGGCGTTTCCGGGATAGAATAAAATTCACACAACAAGCATTAATCTCTACAAAGTATCCATATGGTTCTCAAAAAAAAATGGATGCATATTTAAGCATCCATTTTTTTTTGCTACGATCTGTTATTCTGTTGTATGGCCTCCCATATCTGTTGAACAATGTACCCGCCTTCCATTTCCGTAAGCCTGGGAGAACAGGTAAAGCCATCCCCGTTTTCCATCAGCATGAGGTTATCAGGCACAGCATGATGAAACAGTTCACCCAGGTTGTCGTTCAGTAAGTAATACACGGAATGGCCGTTGTAAGTGTCCGGCTGAATGTCCAGCGAATATGAACGGCCATTTACAGTGGCATTTAGATGCTGTATCATAACAAAGATTTATGAAATAACCACAAGTATTGCACCAGTACAACTGGCATGTTTCTGGCCGTTAGCATCTGTTAAAAAACAGTATGAGCAACCAGATTAAAATGATGGCGGAATACGCAGACAGCATCCGATTCAGTTCGTTGCCTGCGGCGATTACAAAACAGCTGAAGATACATTTACTCGACAGCATGGCTTCTTTCATATTCTCCACCCGGGAAGATCTTCCACAAAAAGTAGCGCAGGGGCTCAGCAGGTTGTCTGGTATACAAACGGCTGACTTCCCGTTACAACTGCCTCCTAACCTCGCTGCGCAGTATTATACCACACTGATCAGGTACCCGGATTTTATGGATAACTTCCTGGCCAAGGAATCTACCTGTCACCCCAGTGATAACATTGGTGCATTGTTAGCCGCCTGCCACGTAAAAGAGATCAGTGGCGCCGACTTCCTCGCTGCGATGGCCGTAGCCTATGAAATGGAATGCCGGCTTACCGAGCAGCTGCCGGTAATGATCAGCGGGCATGACCATACCACGCTGCTGGCGTTTTCCGCCACTGCCGGAATTGCGAAGCTGCTGCAAATGCCGGTGCCGCAAATGATGAATGCCTTAGGTATTGCCGGCTGCAGCTATCATCCTTTGGTGACCTCGCGTGCTTCTTATACCACCCAGTGGAAAGGGCTGGCTTCCTCTCTTGTGAATGAAGGTTGTATGACGATCTGTGTGCTGGCACAGGAAGACATTACCGGGCCTGTACAATTGTTTGAGATCCCCGAAAAGGGATTTAATGCTATTTACGGGATGAAGCTGGAGTACGACTGGTCTAAAGACCAGTTTGAACTGATCCCACGTTGTTGTTTGAAAACTTATAATGCGGAAGTACATACCCAATCTGCTATTACCGCAGCTGTGGAATTAAGGGAACAGCACCGGATTAACCCGGCTGACATCCGGCAGGTGGAAGTAACCACCTTTCTCACGGCTTATCATATTGTTGGTGGCGGCGAGTATGGCAACCGCACGCTGGTGCATACCAAAGAGCAGGCAGATCATAGTATGGCTTATGTAATTGCCGTGGCCCTGCTGGATGGTGAAGTAACGCCGGAACAATTTTCGCCTGAACGGATTACCCGGACAGATGTACAACAACTATTGCAGAACGTAACCACCCATACCGCATTTCCGCTGCATAAACCGGTGAAGGTAGCGGGTTTGCTGGATCCTTACACAGCCGCTTATCCTGATAAGCTTAAAAGTAGTGTAGCCATCCGTATGAAAGATGGTACAATATTTAAAGCGGAAAAAGAAGCATACAAAGGATTTTATACAACACCTTTCACCTGGGAAGATGCAGAGGAAAAATTCAAAAGGCTCACGCAGGGGCGGATATCCGAAAGCACCGGTGAGCAGATTGTGGCATTGATACAAGACCTTGAACACAGCAGCATCCAACAATTGTTACAGCTAATTTTTAAGTCATGATAACCAGCCATATTCAACGCATCGCTATTTTAAGGGCCTTACAGCTGGGCGATCTTTTATGTGCAGTACCGGCCTTCCGTGCGCTCAGGGCGGCGTTTCCGAACGCGCATATCACTTTGATAGGGTTACCGTGGGCCAACACTTTCCGGCAGCGGTTCTCTCACTACATAGATGAGATGGTGGTATTTCCCGGCTATCCCGGGCTGCCGGAGCAACCGCATGACCCGGTCGCTTTCAGCGAATTTATGAGTCTCATGAGAAAGCGATCGTATGACCTGGTATTACAGATGCAGGGCAACGGCACACTGGTGAACCCCCTGGTGCTGGCGATGGGAGCGAAATACACCGGTGGGTTCTCTCCCAAAGGTACCGTTCCTGAAAGCGGGATGTTTGTTCCATATCCGGAAGACCTCCATGAAATTGAGCGGCACCTGTACCTGCTGAAGCAGCTGGGCATACCAGAAGCGGGCACACATCTTGAATTTCCGCTGACTACCGCCGACCGGGATTCGTTCCGGAGCCTGCAATTACCGTGTGAGGACTACCGGTATATTTGTGTGCATCCCGGCTCACGGGCAGCGTGGCGGCAATGGCCTCCACCTTACTTCGCCGCAATTGCCGACCACCTGGCAGAACAGGGTTGGAAAATAGTACTCACCGGCAGTAATGAGGAGCGCGAATTGACGCTGGCCGTAAAAAGCTATATGCGGTTCCCCGCAGTGGATACTGCCGGAGAACTAAGTTTAGGAGGCATGGCCGTGCTGATAAAAAAATCGAGGGCGCTGGTATCCAACTGCACGGGCGTATCGCATATTGCAGCGGCCACGGCAACTCCCAGCGTGATCATCAGCATGGATGGCGAACCGCATCGCTGGGCGCCGTTGAATACGCATCTTCATTGTACCACCGACTGGACCCGCCACAATGATTTTGACCGGATGCTGATAAAAGCAGATCAGCTGCTGGAGCGTACAGATGCCCGGGTGTACCACCGGGCTTAGTGTCCGTTGAGTGCAGGCACGGCGGAAAAAAGGCTTTCAGGTTGCCATGCCATGCCGGTAACCTGACGGAACACCTGCTCCCATTCTGTTGTAAAGCGTGTGATATTAAACAGGGCATTGGCGGTTTCCTTTGCGCGCGCTCCCAGCCGCATCGCATGTTCGGGATCATTTAACAGCAGTTGCATTTTTTCGGTGAGGTAGTTCACATCTGTATGGATATAGCCATTTTCGCCATCTTTAATAACTGTTACCAGTTCCGTGGTAGCCAGCGCCACCACCGGCATTCCCTGCATCATGGCTTCACAAACTGCCAGCGCTAAACTGGTGTGTCTTACCGGGTGAAAATAAAACCGGTACCTGCTCCGGAAAGCAGGCAGATCGGGATGCAGCACTTCTCCAACGCCTTCCTGGTTGCCCATACCGGCGAGGTCCAGCGGCACCTGCCTGCTTACCTGGTCGTAAATATCCCATCCAAGGGTTCGGCCCCGTTGCCTGAGATGGTTAATGGTTACGAGTCCGCAGGGAAGGTCGCCGCAATAAGGATAAGGAGAATCCGTAACCCCGTGTGTGATAACGGTAACGGGCGTACGATTATTATCCCACATCAGTTTATTGAAATGCGTGACGTGTACCAGCAGCACCATCGGGTCATCCACTACATGCGACTGGTTCACCGGGTGGAGCGATGGCGTGTTGTGTTCCAGGTAAATACGCGGCAGCCGTTGCTGCGTAGCGGATAATACATCAAACTGATCAGTGAGGTAATTTTTTTCCGATTGAAACAGGATACAATCGAATGTATAATGTTTTACCTCATCGAAAGGAATTTCGTGTACATTATTGCCGAAAGGAAAAGTGGCTCCCCGGCCATAATACCCTTCTTCTTTGTTTTCCTTCACCGGAATATACAGTTCATAGTTGCCCTGGGACAGGTAGTACAGGTAGCTGCCGTGTACATGCCAGGTAAATATTCTCAGTTTTTCAGCGACATGGTGCATAAGTTGTTTTTTTATGGAAGTCATCAAGAATAACACCAAAACAATGGTCATTTTATTTCCGGGGCGCTTTCTTTTTGGACGTTTTGCGGGACAGCAGGTCTTCCTCATGTTTACTCAATGCGTCTCCGATCGCTTCTTCCACGGAGTGGGATTCTGTCATGGTCATTCTTTTCCTTGTTTCTTCCACCATCACACAATAGTATTTGTGCAGCACATCCAGTTCTTCTTCTGATAAATTTTCCACATCAATCAGCCGGTTGCTGGCTGTTTTGTTGGCTGCAATGAGTTCATTGAGTTTCAGTTGAACTGATTTGGCGTCTTTATTCTGCGACTTCTGGATAATAAATACCATCAGGAAAGTAATGATGGTGGTACCGGTATTGATAACGAGCTGCCAGGTATCGGAGTAGCCGAATACGGGCCCGCTGACTGCCCATATAATGATCACTCCCAGGGCTATAAAAAAGGCCCAGGGGCTACCGGTGGCGGCGATGACCTTTGTGGCCATTGTTTCAAAGAAATTGGTTTTAGGTTTTTTGTCGGTAAGCGCTTTCATAACATCGGACTGTTTGGTTTCTCTTCTTTTCCCATACAACTTTTGCACCAGCGCTTTTTAGAGGGATAAAACGGGTTTTCCGCCACAATCTGACCCAGTGGCGCCACAGGATATTCCCTGCTATACCGCGTCTTTCACGTATGTTACCAGTAATTCGTATATTGGTTTGAATTTACCACGGAAGACACACCAGAATGAACACGTTTTCTACGCCTACTACCCTCAAAAATGACGCATGCATATTTTGAATATTATTAAAAACGCTGGCACCCAATATTCCACGGAGCCAGAAAAGCGTACCATCCTCATTATTAATTCCCTGGCATTTCTAACCAGTATGCTTGTTTTTATACTTGGAGGAGTCTTTTACCTGCTGGTCCACAGTTTACTGATCCTGCTGCCGCTATTGCTGGAGGGTATCGGGATGCTTGCGGTTATTGTATTGAACGGTATGGGTAAAAGGGACAGCGCCAACTTCAGCATGTTTGCCATCCATTACATAGCGGCGGGTTACTGGACAATTTTATTAGGCAATGCCATCCCGATTGAAGTGGTGATTGTTTTTCTACTGATCTTCCTTATTTGCGGTTCTTTCCTGGTATATAAACGTCACAAGGCAAGAATAGGTTTATTACTGGCAATTGCAGTGCTGCTGGCAGTAACCCAGGTGAATACTTTTTTTGGGTTCATTAAACCAATAGACCTCCATCCTACATCTGCTTATATTATGCGGCTTTGCACCACCGGGGGGATGATTACTTTCATTTTGTTTGTCATCTTCGAGTTTATGAAGGAGATCATCCGGCTGATGGAGGATCTCAGCAAATCGAACAAAGTGCTGGCAACAAATGCTGCTTTCCTGCGGGAAACATTTCACGAGCTGAAAACGCCGCTGAACAGCATTTACGGTATTGCACAGTTGCTGGATATGGTACGGAAGGAAAACAAGCAGGCGCCCATCATGGAGGAAATAGGGCCTGACCTGAAGAATTTACTGGGTGCGGGACAGCTATCGCGGGACATTGTAAACAATGTACTGGATCTGAAACGGATCGAGGCCGGCAAATTTTTTGAAATCAAGCTGGGGGCTGTTCACCTGCGGGATTGTATTGAGCAGTGTATGGCAATGAACCAGTATACCGGCGCCCTGCAGCATGTCCGTATTGTATTAAACTACCAGTTACCGCAGCAATTTATAGAGAGTGATGAAATCGTGCTGATTAAAATCATCAATAACCTGACTTCCAATGCCGTGAAATTTTCTTCCCCCGGCGGGGAGGTGGTGATCAGCGTTTTCCGGGACGATCACCAGATTTGTTTCCGTGTTAAAAATGAAGGGGAGATATCGCCTGAGCGGCAGGAAAAATTGTTTCTTCCTTATGAGTCGGAGCGAAACCATATTACATCGGGAACCGGTATCGGCCTGCACCTCACGCAGCAGCTGATCACTTTACTGGAGGGTAGTATCCGGGTATTCAGTGAAGATCATTATACCATCTTCGAGTTTTTTATTCCCTTCCGCGCTGCGCATCCTGAGGCGGCCATCGAAAAGAAATTTGACATCAGCAAAGACGAATTTGAGGGGATGAAGGTGTTGATTGTGGATGACAACGAGATGAACCGGTATGTAATCGAAAAATTTGTGACCAGAGGAGGTGCAAGGGCGTTGTTATGCAGCAACGGGCAAGAGGCGCTGGAAGCTACACTGGCGGAAAAGCCGGACATCATTATCACTGACTCGCAGATGCCGGTGATGAATGGCCGGGAATTCCTGTTGCAGTTGCGGGCCATTCCTTCGTTTGCTGATACACCGTTTATCGTTATATCGGGAGATGCTTTCAACAAGTACAGTAATGAATCCGAGGAGCTTTTAAAGGCAGGCGCGAACGCTTTCTTTAATAAGCCCTTTTCTTTTGAGGACCTGTATGCTGAAATGATGAAGCATCTCCCGGCTAAATCTGTAAAAGCCTAAACTTTACTTTTGTATCGTTCGGTATCGATGAGCGCCCAGTCGAAATAAGCCTTGATAGCGATGTACAATCCGTCGATGTACACATCCAGCTGCGCATTGATCTCCCCGCTCCAGAAAGGCAAGCTGGCGCGGTGCTCCTCCAGTATAAGCAAATTACGGTGGTATTCATCCGAGATCTGCTGAATGGCTTCCTCCAGGGAAATACTCAGTTCCTGTTCATAGATCAGTACGAGGTTCAGTCCTTTCGTTTTTAGTTCCCTTTCCCGTTCCAGGGAGTGAAGGTCGTTGGCCAGGTTGGCGGTGAGATTCAGCAGGAGCTCTATTTTTTTTACCAGCCAGTGTTCATATACTTCTTCCGGCAAATCAATTTTCCCAAAGATGCTTACCAGCGGGAACATAATATAGAAGCCGGTTTTGGGTCTCCACTGGAGATATTCCCGGATGCTGGGGCTATATTCTCCTTCCTGCATTTCTGTTTCCCACAGGCATTCTTCAAAATAGGACACCATCTCTTTGCAGAACAAGGAATAGAGAAATGGCGGGCTGAGATGTTGGAAGCGGGTGCGGATGTTGATGAGTGCATCATTCAGGGGTGTTTCTACCGTGCTTTCCCGGTGTTCCATAATAGCGATAAAGCCGTTCAACATACTGCGCAGCCAGGCGCCTTCCAGGGTGCCAGAAGAAAAGCGGTCGCATTTGTCGTCGATGGTAAACAGCCAGGTGATCAGATCCCCCACCAGGCATAGTTCTTCATAGTTTGCGGCGGGATATTCCCGGGCGGCATACCAGCCGAATTTACCTTTGTTAAACCGTTTGAGCTTTTCGGGCGATTCCAGGCGGAATTCATGGGCCCATTTAAAAGTGTGTACCTGTACTTCTTCTGCAAGCGGGCTTATGGCAGAAGGGGTTGGAAATTCCAGGGCAGGAATGTAGAGGGTGTGTGTTTCCATGTTTTTTAATGTTTATTAAGTGAAAAGAATCTGCATACGGAACCCGCCGGGTTTTACCGGGATAAGGGCATCAAAATGGATAAATGGTTGACATTCAGATATTGAGTATAGTACGCGGGTCAGCCGGCAAGGATGAGCGAATACACTACGACAAAAGTCTGTAAAAATGTTTTAGCGGAAGGCTTTCCAGGTTTTGGGGTTTACATATCTTACCAGGTCCGGACCAAACATATTTTCACTTTATATAACATGATATTCTTTTTTTCAAAAAAAAATATGCTTATATTAACATTCAATTAACTCATTCCGATGCATATCTGGCTAGATTTACCTTAACCCAAAGAAATCTACTGCCTAATCCTCTAAATAACTATACATGAGAACTGGTATCTATCCTACAGCTGCTACCATTACAGCCACACTCATCAAACCTGTTTTTGCCGGAACCCAGCATTTTGATAAAGCGGAAGAAAAACGTCCTGTTATTATCATCAACGCGATGGCCATTGTGTTAAGCGCGCTGGTTGTCGGGGTTGGCAGTTATTTTTATTTTCTTAAGAATTCGGTGTTCTTTTTAATCGGGATTCCGCTGGAGACGCTTAGTTTTCTGGCAGTTATCCGGTTAAACCAGGTCCGGCAATATTTTAATGCCAACTTACTCATGCTGAGTACCAATGCTATCTTTATTGCTTACTGGTCTACCGTACTGGGGTCAAGTATTTCCCTGGAGCTACTGCTGGCATTCAATACCATCATTATATTCCATTTAAGTTCTGCCTTTTTCCTGTACAAAAGAAGCGGGGCGCTGCTGGGCTGTATAGCCGCAACGGTGGTATTTGCCGCGTGGATGGTGGCCAATTCCCATTATAACTTCATCCAGCCGATACAGCTTTCGCCTGACGTATCATTAACCATGAAGTGGTCGACCACCGTGGCGCTGCTGGTATTTATATTATGCGTTATGATGTCTTATGTGGCGCAGATCAGGAGTTTGATTGCTTCTGCGCAGCAGCTCCGGGAGGCATCTGAAAGGAAAAGCATTTTTTTACGGGAGGTATTTCACGAGATCCGTACGCCGATGAATGCCATTTTTTCTATCGGCCAGTTGTTTGAATTGCGGAAGTCCAAATACTCCATGGCCGAAAGAAAGGAAATTAACCAATTGTTTGCCTCCTGTTACCTGGCCCGCAATGTCATTAATCATGTGCTGGAAATGTCGAGGATTGAATCGGGAAATTTTTATTCCGTTATGAAGGAGGCCATCAGTTTAAAAGACTGTATATCCCATTGTATAGCGGTGAATAGCTACCTGGCAGCATCCAGGGGGATAAAAATTGAGATGGCGTTTGACAGGCAGCTGGGTGAGCCCATTAACAGCGACCCTCTTTTATTAACCAAGATCCTGAATAATATCCTCTCGAATGCGGTAAAGTTTGCCAGCGGTAACTCCCTGATCCATCTAAGTTGTACGAAAGATGCGGACCAGATCATTTTTAAGGTAACCAACCAGGGGGTGGTAGATCCGGACATTGCCGGCAAAATGTTCGACAGGTTTGTATCAAAACGCGAACAGTTTGAAGGCACCGGGTTGGGCCTGTCTATTACCAAGCACCTGATCAGTCTTTTCGGCGGACAAATTGCGCTGGCCCCTATTGATCCCTCCTCTCCTTTTACCACTACCATTACCTTCAATATCCCTTATGAAACAGGCGTGGGAAAAACCAGGCAACAGCTACCTCCTAAATTTATGAATGGCTGCTTTATAGGCGGGAAAGTGGTGATCATTGAAGATGACCTGCTGAGCGCTGAATTGCTGATCAAATTCCTGAAGGAAATGGGAATAGACCCCGTGTTATGTAAGGATCATGCGTCTGTGACCGATGTTATCCATACAGAAAAGCCCAACCTGGTTATTTCTGATCTGAATATGCCGGGCTTTGATGGCAGGGACTTGTTGCAGTACATAAAAAATGATCCTGAATTAAAAGGCATCCCCGTACTGATCATTTCAGGAGATGCCTTTTTGAAAGATGAGATGTTAGCGACAGGCGCCTGCGGTTTCATAACGAAACCGGTTTTCATCAGCGACCTACATCTCGAATTAGCAAAGTATCTGCCTCATCATATATTTTCATAGCGGCCGGTATCAATCACGGCCCAGTCGTCGTAACCTCTTACGATGGTATATAAGCCCTGTATGTAGCGGTCTACCTGCTCATTAACGGCCCTGCCCCAATAGGGAAGTTGCGCACGGAGTTGTTCAAACCGGAGCAGGTGCGCTTTGTGTTCATTGATTACATATTGCACCGCTTCGTCCCTGCCCAGGTCTAGTTCTTTTTGGGCGATAAAGATCAGGTTAAACCCCGGCTTCTCCAGTTTTGCTTCACGGACAATAGAATGTAAATCATTGGAAAGGCAACCGAGCAGATTTAAGATGAGTTCTATTTCGCGGATAATACTGTGATCATATACTTCATCCGACAGGTTCAGTTTTTCAAAAATGGCTACCAATGGAAACATGATATAGAATCCTGTGTAGGGCCGTTCTTTATAATACCGGTCGATGGACGGCATGAGTCCATCTATCTGCATATCGATCTCAAAGAAACATTCATTGAGATAGTCGGTCATGTGCATGCAGTATCTGCGGTATAAGAAGGGGCTGCTGATGGCACTGAAACGATGCAGGATATCTTTCAGGGCCATACTAAGACCATTATCGTCCTCAATATATTCATCATTAAGGATAGCGATGAATATTTCCAGCTGACGTCTCATTTCCAATGCAGTTGCTGCGTCGGCAGAGCCGCGGTCGCAGCTGTCGTCTACTGTGAAGAGCCAGGACAGCAAATCTCCGGCGAGACTTACCTGGGCATAGGTGGCATCAGGGTATTCCCTGGCTGCCTGGAACCCGAAACGGGCTTTGGAGTACCAACTAAGGGGTTTAAATTTTGGGGCAATATCAAATTGCTGTACCCACTTCAAGGTATCATTCTGAACATCCTGAAAACAGGAATTAATCTTAGACTTTCCCGGGATAGTGACGCAGGAAGTTAAAGCATTTGACATAAATGTTAATTTTTAAAGTGAATAAAAGATTGATGATCTAATATTTAAGCGTAGTAATGGTTATTCAGTGCGGATACAACAACCAGTTTGCAAATATTACCATGTTCTACAGACAAAGCCCGGAATTATATTATGATGTTACCTGACGTTGAAGATTGGTCCAAAAAGCTAAATTGGACAAACTAATATTACGAAAAAAGCACCCATTTGCGTGGATTGGATTTTGGGATGAGGCCGCGGCAAAGGGGGCAATGCAGTACAAGGGAGGGAGGCGCATTACAGGCTATCTCAGCAACCGGCTACCGTAGCGGGCTGCAACGCCGCAACCCGGCCCGGATGGTCTCTTTTTTGTAACTTTATTATCCATTTCTTCACTCAAAACCGCAGCTTATGGCACCATTACAAACCAACGCAACAATACAGATCTCAAAACCCATCTCCGAAGTTTTTGATGCTGTTATTGACCCGCTGAAAATGTCCAACTATTTTATCGCCACCGGCTCAGGTCCCATGGAAGAAGGAAAGCAGGTGATCTGGAAATTCCCGGAGTTTGATACGGTTGTTCCTGTAAGTGTATTGCAGGTGAAAAAGGACGCGCTCATCTCCTTCCAGTGGGAAGGGGTCAAAGACCATCAGCTGCAGGTAGACATCCTGTTTTCCGAAAGATTTGGGCATACCACCCTGGTAAAGGTTACTGAAGGCAGTATGGAAAATAATGAAGAAGGAATTAAATGGCTGAAAGGCAATACGGAAGGCTGGGCTAATTTTCTTGCCTGTTTGAAGGCTTACCTCGAGTATAATATTAACCTGAGAAAAGGAGCGTTTGATTATATGAAAGCAGAACAATAATCGCACTTACGGGCAAAAAGAAGGGCTGCTGAATAACCAGCAGCCCGGTAATGTATAACGGTAACGGATATCCGTTACCTGAGCTTATATAATTTATATCCAAACAGAAAAATAACCACGTAGCATATGATAGGCAGGTAGTAGGCAGTAGCGATATTTGTGTCTGCAATACGCCCCATGATAAAAGGAAATATGGCGCCGCCAAACATTCCCATTACGATGAAAGAAGAAGCCTGTTGTGTTTGCGGGCCCAGGTCTTTTAAACCAAGACTGAAAATAGTAGGATACATGATGCTGAAGAAGAAGTTGATCATCAGCAAGGCGATAAAGGAGGTCCAGCCCCAGCCCTGCGCCACCAGGATACACATGAGGATGTTGCCGAGTGCGAAAGCAGCGAGCAGTTTATTGGGCGCGATGTAACGCATCAGTGCCGTGCCAACAAACCTTCCGGCCAGCATCATACCCATAAACACCGTCATAAAGTAACCCGCTTTCTGATCAGAGAAGCCCATCACTTCATGTCCGTAGTTAATGAAGAAGGCCCAGGTACCTGCCTGTGCGGCTACGTTAAAGAACTGTGCCACCACAGCGAACACAAAATGTTTCTGCTGGAATAATTTTTTGCGGACACCAGCCACGCCACCTGCATTTGAAGGGCCATCGTGCGGATCGGTGAGCGCCGGTACTTTTACCATGGCAAATGCAATAGCGATGGCTGCGATCACTGCCCCGATATAAATGTATAATTGTTTTACAGACAGCAATTCGCTGCCTGCATCGTGGCCTGCGCTGAGGAGGAAGTAGGAACCAAGCGTTGGTCCTACTATGGCGCCTACCGCATTAAACGACTGTGCAAAATTGATACGCTGATCACTGGTGCGCTGATCTCCCAAAGCAGCCATGAAAGGATGCGCCACTGTTTCCAGTGTAGCCATCCCGCAGGCCAGTACAAAAAGGGCAATGCGGAAAATACCAAACGAGGCGGCATTGGCTGCAGGCACAAAGAGAAAGGCACCCAGGGCATACAGGGTGAGCCCCAGTAACACGCCGTTTTTATATCCCATCTTTTTAATAAACAACCCTGCCGGGATGCCCATCAGCGCGTAGGCGCCGAAAATAGAAAACTGTACCAGGCCGGATTGGGATTTGGATAATCCAAGTACATTCTGGAAATGTTTATTCAGTACATCGCCCATGGTTAATGCAATCCCCCAGCACATGAACAGGGAAGTCACGAATATGAGGGTGATGACATATTTATTCTCCGTGAATTTTGCGGGTATGGACGCGGTATTTTTAGCGGTTTCTAAGGCTTCCTGTTCCAGGGAGTCAGGTGATATCATGATCAGAGTTTTTAAATTTTATTTATAACGTGGAATGATGGTTTGCGCATGCATCCGAAGCGCTAATATACATTTCCATTTTTATAAACTCCAATCCTCTGCCGGTTAAATCAGGCGGGTAATATCAGCTCCATCTGGATATTGCAACGTTCGTATGGCGTTGCCCTGCCGGCAATCTTTTTAAATCCCAGCTTATTATACAGGCTGATAGCCGGTTTCAGGATGGTGTTACTTTCGAGGTAAATGTTCCGGGCGCCGAGTGATATTGCTTTCGCAATGATAGCCTGCCCCAACAGCCACCCAATGCTTTTTCCCTGGGCTTTGGGAGATACCGCCATTTTAGCCAATTCATAATCGTAGTCCGGGTCGTCCATTTTTATTAATGCACAAACCCCTACCGGTTCATCGTTGTAAAGCGCAACGAAAATATGACCGTTCTTTTTAAGTATATTTTCTTCCGGGTGATCGAGTGATTTATGGTCTGCTGCTTCCAGTTTAAACCACCTGGAGATCCATTCTTCATTCAATGCTTTGAAAGCCGCTTTATATTTGGGCTGGTAATCCACGATCGTTACTTTACCTGCTTCTCTTTTTTTATGTGCTTCCACTACGCGGCTGAGCAGCGACTGCTGTTCCAGCAGGTACTCCCATTCTTCCATTGCTTTCCACAAGTCGTGTGTGGTTTGGGCAGAAATGGCTTCAATAGCGGTGTTCACGTCTGTAAGCTGGTCCTGTATTTTAAGGGTGATGTCCAGTCCTTTTTTAGTAAGACTAACAATATTACGCCGGCCATCTGTCTTATCTTTTTTTTCTACCACCAGTCCCTTCTTCCCCATTTCGCCGATAATTTTACTTACCGAGGGATGGGAATGGCCAATTTCTTTTGCAATGGCCGTAATTGTTTTCTCCTCTCCTACGGATAATACATAAAATACCGGGAACCACTTCGGTTGCATGTCGATGTTATACAACTGGTAAATCTTTGCGGCGTCTTCTGTGATCTTTTCTGTGAGCATACGCAGCCTGCTTCCGAGCGCTACCTTGCCTGTTTTGTTGAAGAATTCCATATTGTAATAAATTACGTAATCAGTTACGCAAATATAAGAAGTACTGCTGAAAATACAAATAAAGCCTGCGGCTTTTTCCCGATCTTTATACTTTTATAACAAAATTCATCTGATGGAATACAGACAATTAGGCGCATCCGGTTTACAGGTACCGGTGCTGAGTTTCGGTACTGCCACTTTTGGCGGCGGCAATGATTTCTTTAAAGCCTGGGGCAGCACGCTGGCAGATGAAGCTACCCGCATGGTGAATCTTTGTTTGGATGCAGGCGTAAACCTCTTCGATACTGCCGATATTTACTCCGACGGTCTTTCCGAAGAAATTCTTGGGAAAGCCATTGCCGGCAAGCGGGATCAGTTGCTGATTTCCACCAAAGCCACTTTCCCTTTCGGAAAGGGTCCCAATAACCAGGGTTCTTCGCGGTTTCATCTGCTGCGGCAGATAGAAGGAAGTTTGAAGCGGCTGCAAACAGACTATATCGATATTTATCACATGCATGGGTTCGATGGCAACACACCCGTGGAAGAAACCATGCGTACGCTGGATGATCTCGTGCAAAGCGGCAAGGTACGCTACATTGCCGCCTCCAACTTCTCCGGCTGGCATCTGATGAAATCGCAGGCCATCGCGGAGAAATACGGGTGGAACCGCTATGTGGCGCACCAGGTATATTATTCACTGGCCAACCGTGAATATGAATGGGAGCTGATGCCGCTGGGCCTGGACCAGAAAGTGGGCGCAATTGTTTGGTCGCCGCTGGCGGCAGGCAGACTGGGAGGTAAATACCGCCGTAATAGTCCGCCGCCACAGCATGGCCGCATAGCGCAGGGAGGCAGCCCTGTACCCGAGGCCGTGGTGAAGGAAGATGTCTTTTACAACATCATCGATGCGTTGGATGAAATAGCTGCCGAAACGGGCAAAACGGTGGCGCAGATCTCCCTGAACTGGCTGCTGCAACGCCCCACGGTGTCCAGTATTATTATCGGCGCCCGTAATGAAGAACAGCTGATTCAAAACCTTGGCGCCACCGGCTGGAACCTCACTACCGGCCAGCTTAAAAAGCTGGATGCCGCAAGTGACATACCTACCATTTATCCTTACTGGCATCAGCAGCAAAACCTCACATTGAATCCGCCACCTGTTTTCTATTAATACTTTTTAGCGGGGGGATCGTTTCCCCCCGCATTTTTTTATCCGCTGGCAGTACGCATAAAGCTTTCTCCTGACCAGGAGGGGAACAATATCTTTATAAAAGAAAATATCAGCGGGAGCAGATCAGCTGGTAGGTGCCGGGGGTAACTCCTTCCGCATTCCTGAAAAGCCGGATAAAGTAATTGGTATCATTAAAACCACAAAGCATACTCACCTGGCTCACGCTGTTGTTGCGGTCTGCCAGCAACTGCTTCGCCAGCTTCAGCCTTTCCCTGTTTATATATTGCAGGGGCGTAATTCCAAACTGGTCTTTAAACCATTTGAAGAAGACATTGCGGCTCAGGTAAGCCTTCCGGCAAAGCGTATCTACTGAAATATTTTCAGTAAGGTGCTCATTGATATAATGCAGCACAAAATGAAGCCTGCTGCTGTTACTGTTGGTATCCTTTTCATCTGCCACCAGCTGCAGGTGCTGGCTTTGCAGGATGCGGACCAGCAGTTCTTTTATACTGAGATCGGCGTAAATATTCCTGGAAAGATCGGTGCTGCGGCAGATGCGGACTAACTTATTGATCAGGTCTGTGAGATCTGCATCATTATTAAAGTGATACTGGTTGAATTGCAGCCGCCAGTCGTTTTTATCGGCATACTGGCTGTTATAGTATTCGTTGAGATATTGCAGGGTGCTGCGGATATAGGTTTCATCCACCGACAGCGCAATACACTGTGTCGGGTTTTCTGCAGAGGCTTCAGGGAAGTCGATCACCATGGTTTCGTTGGCTGGTACAATCACGGTTTCCCCGGGCTGGTATTCAAAGGAGGGCTGATCGAAAAGATGCATGATCTTTTTTCCCTGCACCATGCTGGTAATAACGAAATCTCCGAAAGTAAGGGGCACCCGGTAATCCTGCTGATAACTTTCAAATATATTCAGTTCACAGCTATTCAGGTTATAGACCCGCCTGTTCTCCACCAGGCGTTGTAGTTGCTTCGGATGCGTGAGGTCTATCGGCTGTACAAAATGTTTTACCGGCATGGCTAATGTTTTTAGCTACAACAAGTTAGTATAATTTAACCGAACTCAGAAAAACAGGTACGAATGTGCTAAAGATAAATACGAAATTTTGCAACTGGATGCCGAATGTTCACCATATTGGGTTTTCGTGGACGGAAACCATCTTTTTTCCCTCAAATAACATCCACCAGGTTAAGTACTAATTGCACAAAAAAGGCCGTCCCACCGGACAGCTTTTTTTGTGCAATTAGTACCGTTACACCAACTTATCCTGTTAAATTAATTGGCATCCCTCCCGGTTTTGTTCCTGAACTGCATTAAATTAGAGCCTACTAATCAAAACCAACAAACAGCATTATGAAAAAATTACTCCTCCTCGCCTTCCTGTTGCCATTGCTGGCGGCAGCGCAGGACAAAGGCATTCATTTCGAGCATGGCAGCAGCTGGGCCGATGTGCAGGCCAAAGCCAAAGCTGAAAACAAATACATCTTTATGGACTGCTTCACTACCTGGTGTGGTCCCTGCAAGTTTATGTCGGCCAATATTTTCCCGCAGGAAAAAGTAGGCAGCTTTATGAATGATAAATACATCAGCGTAAAGGTACAGATGGATCAAACGGACAAAGACAATGAAGAAGTAAAAAGCTGGTATGCTGCCGCCAAACAAATAGAAAAGGACTATGCCATCCGTGCCTATCCTACCTTCCTGGTGTTTGCACCCGACGGCCATATCGTTGACCGCCAGATAGGCGGCGCCGAAGCAGACCAGTTCATTGAAAGATGCGCTGCTTCCCTGAACCCGGCCACACAGTATTACACACAGCTGGACCTTTATAAAAAAGGAAAAAAGGATACCGCTTTCCTCCGCGAGATGGCACTGCTGGCACTGAATAAATATGACCAGGAAAATGCGTCTCTTATTTCCAAAGAATATCTTGCCAAGCAAAAAGATCTTTACACACCTGTAAACCTCCAATTCATCGCCAAATTTACCAATAGCAGTAAAGATGTAGGATTTGATATGTTCCTGCACCATGCCGATAAAGTAAATAAAGTACTGGGCGCCGGTAAGGCCGAGGAAAAAGTAATGGGCATTGTAGCACAGGAAGAAGTATACCCCGAGCTGATGAAGAAAGACGGCAGCAAACCCGACTGGGCTACCCTTGAAAGCAGCCTGACCAAAAAATATCCTGCTTTCGCGGAAGAACTGCTCCTGAAAACAAAAGTACAATACTTCAGCTACGTAAAAGATGCCGATAACGCCGTGGCTAACATTGTTGCCTATATGAAAAAATATGGCCACAAAGCAGATCCACAGGCATTGAATGAATATGCCTGGACCATCTTCGAAAAATGCAACGATATGCAATGCATAGAACAGGCGCTGGAATGGAGCAAACGCTCTTTCAAAGACAACGAAGTACCTGCATTCATGGACACTTACGCTAACCTGCTGTATAAATCCGGTAAAAAAGAAGACGCCCTCGCATGGGAAGAAAAAGCCCTGAACAAAGCCAGTGGCGACGAAAAGAAAAACTACGAGACCACGCTGGAGAAAATGAAGAAAGGCGAGAAGTATTGGGAATAGAGCGAGTTTTGTCTTTCTCACTGATTACGCTGATTATACTGATTACTTTGATTTTTACTTTTTGATTTTTTTTAGATTTTTAGATTAATAATTAAGGGAGATAAGAGCGAATATATCCGCTTCTATCTCCCTTAATCCTTTATAAAATCAAAAAGTAAAAATCAAAGTAATCAGTATAATCAGCGTAATCCTGAGTAAGACAACCTCCGCGTTAAGGGGTTGTAATCCACCATGTATTTCCAAACGGATCTCTTACGCCGCCGGACTTGCCGTAGGATTGTTGTGTTACGGGCATTACTTCTGTAGCGCCTTCGGCCAGGGCCTTTTTAAAAGTGGCGTCGGCATCTTCCACGTAAATGAACAGTCCTGCGTTGTCGGCGCCCCAATTGTCATTTGACTGGCCAAACATAATGACGCTGCCGCCGATGCTGATTTCGCCATGCATCAGCTCTTTGCTGCCTTCCCGGTAGGTCCGGTGGTTTTCTTTTGCCCCAAATACTTTGCCGGTAAAATCGAAAAAGCCTTCTGCATTTTTCAGGATCAGATAGGGCATTACCTGCTGATGTTTTTCTGGTAATTTCATAACATTTTTATTTTAAGGTTAAACGTCTCTTGCACAAAATTGCAACAGTATGCCCTGATAAAATTGGAAGAAACCGACATTCTTGTTAATCGCGCCAGTCGGTGGCCCCGGAGCGGCCGGAGAAATACTGTTTGGGATGCATGCCTGAAAATGCGCGGAAGTCGCTGATAAAATGCGACTGATCATAATACCCGCATTCCAGTGCCAGGCGTCCAAGGCTCATTACCTGCCGGTTATAAAAGGCGGTGGCCGACTGGAAACGGACAATCCGTGAAAACAATTTGGGTGATAGTCCTGCATACTGTTTGAACTGTCGCTCAAACTGCCGTTCCGACAAATAGTATGCCTGTGAAAGGGACCGTATATTCATGGAGAGCTTGTGATGAATGATATCCCTGATCGCGGCAAACACCGGTAAATCCGCCACACGGCTGGCTGCCAGCCGCTGCTCCGTAAACCGGCAAAGGATCTCACAACGCTCCCTGTTATTTTTCGCCAGCATGATTTTTTCTTCGAGGATGGTACCTTCGCCTTTCAGCAGGTACCTTAATTCGGCGGCCGTATTAGTCAGATCGGCCGCGGAAATATTAAATAGTAATGGAACAGCCTGTGGGTAAAAATATACGCCAAAAATACCGAAGCCTGTATCAACAGTATACTTCCGCAGGATGTGTGTAACGCCCTGCACACCGGCGGTAAACGATGTATCTGTATGGCCGTTATCTGCTATTTCGCCGAACAGCCCATGATAATGAAACACCAGCTCTACGCACGCATCCGCCATATTGTAATGCGTGTAACCCACCTCTCCTTCCAGCACCCAGAAGAACCGGATGACGTGCGCAAGATGAGGCGGTGGTGGAATTGTCTGGTAATGCATGATCCTAAATTTACAAAAAGCATTTAAGCTTTGAGTGATTCCCTTTTGGTGTCGCGTTGCAAACACGCCATTACCAGCAATACCAGGGCTATAATGCCTGCCAGGGTGCGCACAATGTGCCAGTTATTCCACGGCATGGCAAATGCCGTCCGCATGCTGTGCAGTTGCTCCGCCGAAGCCCCGTTTACCTGGAAGGCCGCCAGCTTGTCATTGAGCGGAATATTGGCGAGTACTGTTACCCCAAATGAGCCAACCACAAATACCACGGTCCCAGCCAGCAGGTACCAGCTGCGGCGGGTAAAAACCGGTCGGGCGCTGAGCCAGGTGGCCAGCGGCAATAACACCGGTGCGCCTAAAAAACATACCAGGAAGGCAGGGTTCACAATGGCAACGTTGATGGCCCGGGTAGCCGTTATATAAGCGGCATCCGGTAATTGCGCAAAAGCGACATTAACGGAAACAGCAAACGCATAGAACAAACCCGCTACCAGGGCCGTGGTGATAGTGGCAAGCGCCAGTACAAAATTCTTCATGATGTTCCGGGTATTTTTAATCCCATGCAATATTACCTCCCTTCCCTTTCCGGAAATAGAACAAAACCGACACATCAGTCGATATAGTTGGCGGCCGCTTTACCCGACTCCTGGTGCCTGCCCGGCTGGAAGATATCAAAGTAATAGAGATGCTCCTTTGCATATAGCGGCAGCTGCGCTTTTAAACGGGTTTTAAAGCCATTAAAGTCCTTTGCCGGGGCTGACGTCCAGGCAGTTTCCGCCAGCGCCGCAATGCGGGGAAAAAGCAGAAAATCGAGCCGGTTGTTGCTATGGATGGTTTCTGACCACAGGCAGGCCTGCACACCGAGTATGAGGGATTCATGCCCCTGTGTGGCCGGAATGGCGGCGGCCGAGAAATTATACACTGCTTCCAAGGGATTGAATTCACCATCTTTCCATCGGCGCCCGATTTTGTGGGTGCTGTCCTGTACAAAGTCGAAATAAAACGGCAGTCGCGGGCATAACACTACGGAGTATCCTTTCTGAAATGCCATGGCCAGGTTTTCCGGTTTATCATGGCGCCACCAGCATACGATGGTGCTGTCGGCAGGCAGGGACGCCGTGGCTATTTCATCCCAGGCCATTACTTTATTATGCAACTGCAAAACGGTGTCGGCCATGCGTTGAATAAAATAGTCCTCTACCTGTTTGCGGTCTTTCAGGCCGTGGGCCTGCTTTAACCGGATGATGCCGGTATCCTGGTCCCAGCCCGCATTGCCAAAGGTAACTTCGTCGCCGCCGAGGTGAATGAGCTGCGCGGGAAACAGTTGAGCCGTTTCCGTTAGTATATCCGCCAGGTACGAGTAAGTGCCTTCCCTGCCGGGGTTGAAGGTGAACTGCGGGTACTTTGCAGTACCGCCGCCGTCGAATGCAGGGTAAGCCCTGTTGGCGGCGCCGGCATGCCCCGGCATATCTATTTCCGGAATAATATCGATGCAACGCGCTTTGGCATAGGCCACTATTTCCCGGATATCGTCCTGCGTGTAATAGGCTGCCGGCGCTTTGGGGTCGGCGATGTTGCCGATACCGCCAACGGTGGTGAGCAAAGGATACTTTTTAATTTCCAGCCGCCATCCGGGCATGTCAGTCAAATGCCAGTGAAAGCGGTTCAGCTTATAAAAAGCCATCCAGTCGAGCATGGACTTCACCTTCTCTTTACCAAAAAAATACCGCGACTCATCCAGCATTACGCCGCGCCAGGCGTATTGCGGAGCATCCGCGATGTTCCAGCAAGGCACCTGTAACACTTTCCCCGGTGCCGGCGCCTGTGCAGTAAGCTGCAACAGGCTGATGATGCCATTAAACACCCCTTCCCGTGCACCTGCGGAAATAGTAGCCGCTTGCTTATTCATAGTAAGCGTATATGCATCGATGTTAGTACCGGTTATTTTTTTCAGCAGGATAACGGTACTGCCTGATTTCCTTTGCAGCGGTACTTTGATATGATAACGGCGGAGCAGTTCCTGCTGCAGCCAGGTGCCCAGTTGAACCAGGGAAGTGTCTTCCCAGCTGATAACGGATTGTGCGCTGATTTCAAATGCGCCATGACCTTTCCCTGCTTTTACCGGCAAAGGAATCACCGGGCAGATTTGCTGCGCGGCAACGGGAATAGCAGTTAATACAATGGCGATAGCCAGCAGGTATTTTTTCATGTTCAAAGCTGATTTTTAGGCGTGCCCTGTCTTAACCAGGGCGCCGGCGGACAAAATAATAAAATATCGCCAGTACTTCTCCATAAAATAATATATAAATATTTCTCCATTATTCAGATTCCCGGTTTAGTTACAGGTCAACGACTTAATCCTACAGTTCAACAGGTAATCAATGGCCAGTCCATTTACCAGTGGCATATTTGCTGTAAATGATGATGTATGCAACACCTCTCCGTTTTAGTGATCAGCAGTATGATGTTCGTCCGGTCATTATTTGGTGATACCAGTGAATTTAAGCTGGTAAAACAGGATAATGCCATTTCGTTGTATGAAAGGTGGATACCCGGCGCAGATGGTGAAAATGTAAGGGAGATCAAAGCCGTCTTCCTGGTGAAATGCGCCGTACCGGCGGTGATCGGACTTTTCAAAGACCAGGCCCATGGCCGCGAATGGAATACCAATGCCAGCGAATATCGCATCGCGGCAGCACCCGATCCCCGCCACTGGATCACTTATATTAAATATGATATTCCGTGGCCGGTCGACGACCAGGACTGCTGCCTGCTTTACCGCTACCAGGAAATTTCCAGCGACGCTGCAGAAGTGGTATTTGAAAGTATCACGGATCATCGCTTCCCTCTATACAATAAAACAACACGGATTACCGGCACGCGGGGAAAATGGATCATGGCGTCTTCGGGGGACGGGCAGCTGCGGATCACTTATATGGTCACCACCGACCGTAGCAGGAAAATTCCCCGCTGGGTATCCGATCCCATCATTCATGATAACCTGTTCAAAACAATGACAAAATTTAAAAGCCTGCTTGAAAATAAAACATATGCCAGACAATAAATACACGCTCATCACCGGCGCCAGCTCCGGTTTGGGCAAAGAATTCGCCATTCAATGCGCCAGGAAAGGCATGAACATCATTCTCATTGCCCTGCCGGGCAGCCGCCTCCAATCCATGGCGGAGAACCTGGAACTGGAATACCGCATCTGCGTAAAAGTGTTTGAATTTGACCTGTCCGACAGCGATGTACTGAAGCAGCAACTGCAGCTTATTACCCGCGACTATCCCATTAATTTCCTCATTAATAATGCGGGCATCGGCGGCACCTCTTCCATCACCCATACCTCACTGGAACGGATAGACGAAATCATGATGCTCAATGTAAGAAGCACCGTTTTACTTACCCACCTGCTGATCCCGCACCTGCTGAAACATCCGCAGAGCTATATCATGAACATTGCCAGTATGGCTGCTTTCACGCCCATTGCCTATAAAACGGTGTACCCGGCATCCAAGGCATTTATCTCGTCTTTCTTTCTTGGACTAAAAGAAGAACTGGCAGACACCAGTGTATCCGTGAGCGTAGTATACCCCGGCCCTATTATGACCAACTCGCACACGTCGCGGCGGATCATCAGCCAGGGATTGAAAGGAAAGATGGGCCTGTTGTCTACCCCCGACATTGCAGACATTGCGCTGAGAGGAACGCTTGCCGGACACCCGGTGATCATACCCGGGTGGATGAATAAGCTCAATCACATACTGATGCAGTTGCTGCCACTCTCCTTCAGGATGAGGATCGTATCCAGGGAAGTGAAAAAAGAGATCCCCTATAGTTTATCTGTCTAAAAAAAATTCATGAAAAAAGTACTGATCACCGGCGCCAACGGCTTCCTGGGTTCCAATTTAACACGGGAACTATATCGCATGGGGTTTGACATAAAAATTTTAATCCGGCCTTCGGCCGATATGAAAGGCATCGAGGACATTCCCTGTGAAATCTTTTACGGGAGTATCAGCAACAACGACGATGTACATGAAGCCGTGAAGGGCTGTGACATTGTGATCCATGCCGCCTGTATTACCGCACAATGGGGCGTTTCGTTTGCCGAATATGAACATACCAACTTTACCGCCACCAGGTATATTACCGCGGCCTGCCTCGAGCACCGGGTACAGAAATTCATTTATGTCAGCACCGCCAACACCATCGGGCCGGGCGATAAAAACAGTCCGGGTAACGAACTGAATGGCTTTACCCTGTTCAACGCCAACTCCGGCTACATCAACACCAAGTACCTCGCGCAGCAATACGTGCTTGAACAGGTGGCCAGCAGGCAACTCCCGGGCATCGTGGTAAACCCCACCTTTATGATAGGGCCGCATGATGTGAAGCCCAGCTCCGGTAAACTGATCCTGTACGGACTAAAACACCGGCTGCTGTTCTATCCGCCGGGAGGCAAAAACTTTGTGCATATCAAAGATGTATGCCGCGGTATTATCAACGCTATTGAAAAAGGCAAAACGGGCGACTGCTACCTGCTGGCCGGTCAGAACCTCAGCTATGCAGAATTCTTCCGGCTGTTGAAAAAGATTTCCGGTAAGCGGCAGCTGCTCATTCCGATACCTGCCTTTATCCTGAAAGCAGCGGGTATCATAGGTTCCCTGCCAGGCATCTCCGGCAAATTAAATTATACCACGGCTTATATGCTATGCCTGGACAATTACTATTCCGGCAAGAAATCAGAGCGGGAACTGCAACTCAGTTACACCCCCGTAGAAGCAGCTGTTACCGGCGCATTTACGTGGTTTAAGGAAAATAACTACATTTAGTACTATACAACCCATCAGATGAACTTCCAGGAAAATGAAAAATTGTTCTCCAGTAAACTATTCCTGTATCTTTCCAGGATACTGATACTGTATACCTTCAGCATCATCTTCAAATCCTTTGACCATACCTTCGTGAAAGGTTTACGGATACTGGATTACAGGGGGCAGATGTTCAGCCTGTTCTATGTAATTTTTGGTCTTATTGCCTGGGAAGGCGCCACCTGGCTGGCCCGCACCACAGAAAGAAAAACGGTGAACAAACATACTTCCGGCAAACTGGTGTTCCTGTCGGCGGTCCTCGTGGTGTACGGTATGCTGGTAGCCTTCCTGTTTGGCTTCTTCTATTCAGTGACCGACATCCTGCTATTTAACCGCTATGAAGCATGGGATAGCTTCCGGCATTTCAGCTACGACCTCAACTTCGGCACGTTTATGTTTTACCTGCTGATACTGGCATTTAACGGTATCATCTTTTACTATTCCGGCTGGAAGGAATACCAGCTGCAAACAGAAAGACTGATGCGGGAAAACATCCAGGCGAGATATGATGCGTTACGTAACCAGATAGACCCGCACTTCTTTTTTAATTCGCTCAGCGTGCTGACCAACCTGGTATATAAAAGCGCGGACCTCTCTGCTGATTATATTACACAGCTGGCAAAAACATACCGGTATATTCTTGATAAAAAATTTGAAAACCTGGTGCCGGTGCAAACAGAACTGGATTTTCTTGACGCCTATCTTTTCCTGATCCAGATCCGCCACCAGCAAAGCATACAGTTTAGCGCTGACATTCCTGACAAGATAAAGACCAAAGGCATGATTCCCCCGGTAACCCTGCAAATGCTGATTGAAAACGCCATCAAGCATAACCGGTTTTCCGCGCAGGATCCACTGCTGATCACCATTAAAAGTGACGGCCATTTCCTGGTCGTGTCCAATCACAAGCGGCCAAAAGTTCACCCGGAAATATCTTCCGGCATAGGACTCGAAAATATTCAGAAAAGATATGCGCTGATCAGCAACAGCAATATTGAAATCAGTGAAACAGCAGAGATGTTTATTGTAAAACTACCCATTATCAGTGGCTCATGAGAATCGTTATTTTTGAAGATGAAATGCATAATGCCGAGCGGCTTACCCAGTTGCTGCACAAGTGTAATGCCGCGATAGAGATCGCTGCCGTTATTACTTCCGTGGAAGAAGGCATCCGCTGGTTGGAACAACAGCAGCCGGTAGACCTGATGCTGATGGATATCCAGCTGTCCGACGGCAACTGCTTTGAAATATTCAGCAAAACAAAAGTACGCACGCCTATCATTTTCACCACCGCATATGATGGCTTTGCCTTACAGGCTTTCAAGGTAAACAGTATCGATTACCTGTTAAAACCTATTGACCTTGACGATTTAAAGAATGCACTGAAAAAATACGAGCAGTTCAGGCCAGCCAATAACTATACCGTAGACATCAGCAGGATTGCAGAAGAATTCCTGCGCCGCGACAGCGCCCGTTTTATCGGCAGGATCAACAACCAGCTGATCTATGTAAAAGCAAAAGACATTGCCTGGCTGCAGTTTGCACGGGGCGCCACCTGGGCCACCACCGTCACCAATCAGCGGGTGCCGCTGGATTACTCCCTTGACCAGATTGAACAGTTGCTGGACAAGCACCAGTTTTTTCGCATCAACCGGCAGTTTATTATCCAGATAGATGCCATTAAAAAGATCACCACTTATTACAATAGCAGGTTAATTCTTCAATTAGCGCCCGATGTTGATACTGATGTTATTATTAGCCGTGAAAGGGTTTCTGAATTCAAAAACTGGCTCGAAGGGAAGAGTGAGAGCGCGTGATTAGAGCGAATTTTGTCTTTCTCGCTGATTACGCTGATTTTGCTGATTAGTTTGATTTTTACTTTTGGATTTTTTTTAGATTTCTTTGATTTTTTAATAATAATTAAGGGAGATAAGAGCGAATATATCCGCTTATATCTCCCTTAATCCTTTATAAAATCCAAAAGTAAAAATCAAACTAATCAGCAAAATCAGCGTAATCAGCGAGAAAGACAAAATTCGCTCCGATCACCTTATTTAGAATTGAAGAAGATTTTAAAGGTGCTTCCTTTGTGTAACTTGCTGTCCACCTCCGTCATCCCGCCGGAAGCATCCACAATTTTCCGGACAAGGAACAAGCCGATGCCTAACCCTTCCATTTCCGGATGCAGGCGCTTATACATATTGAAGACAGTATTGAGTTTATCCTGTTCTATCCCGATACCATTGTCTTTTACTTCCAGCAACAGGAATCCGTTTTCCTTACGGGTATTGATTTGAATTTGCAGCAGCCGGTCCGGCGACCGGAATTTAAGGGCATTGGTGAGAAGATTGTAAATAATGCTACGAAGGTTCTTCCTGGAAAACACCAGATGGCTTTCTTCCAGGTTCCTAGTAATTAAGACCCTGGCAGCCCGTACTTTGTCCTGTATACTAACAAGCACGTCATCCAGTATGGCGTTAATATCAACTTCCTGTACTTCCTTGAGTGATTCGCTTTCAATCTTTCCTACTTCCGCCAGCTCCCGCAGGTTTTCTTTAAACTTGACAATAGAAGACTGGATCATATCTGTATACCTGACAGTTTCTTTGTCCTGCATATCCAGTTTCTCTCCCAACAATTTCATCAAGCCTTCTATATTTGTAAGTGGTCCTAACAAATCATGGGAAGCTGAGTATACAAAATTGTCCAGGTCATCATTGATCCGTTGCAGGCTCAGGTTGGAACGATGTAATTCCAGCTGGGCTTTATTTAGCAGGGTAATATCGTTAAACGAAACAATGGCGCCATCCTGTGCCTGGTCCAGTTGCCGGATATAGGGCATTATCATCATCTGATACCAGTTACCGTTCAGTGATTCCACTACCTTCGACAGTACTGTACCATTTTTAATGACCAGCCGGAGGTCATCTTCCAGGGAATTATTTTTAAAGTTGACGGTAATATTCTGGATAGGTCTGCCGATATCGCCTTCCTGAAGATTGACATGTTTTATGGCGGCAGGGGAAAACTTTTTTCAGCTTCAGGTTATTGTCTACAAACAATTGCCCGTTGAGGTTACTCCTGAAATAATTATCCATATCATCGTTCAGCACAATGAGTTCCTTTATTTTCAGCTGGTAGTCGGTGTTAATCGTTTGCAACTCTTCATTTACCGACTGCATTTCTTCATTGGCACTTTGCATTTCTTCGTTGGCAGAAACCAGTTCCTCGTTGAACGACTGCATATTTTCATTGGAGGCTTCCAGCTTCTCCGTGACATCCTGCAACCGTTCGCGGGTATCTTTTAATTCTTCTTCCAGGCTTTGCAGGCCTGCATTGAGATACGTTTGTACGTCAAAAGGCTGTACGCCCTTCTTTTGTTCGTCATTGTTTTCGCTGAAAAGCACCAGCAAGAGGGAACGCTCGCCTTCCCTTGCGTGAAGCGGACGGATCGTAAGGTTAACAATCTTTGCCGGGTTGTAATCTGCCACCGGGATACCACTTACAACTACCCGCTCATTTTCCTTCCTGGCTTGCCGGGCAGCTGTTACATATACTACCCCCAGCGATTTTGGCAGCAGCTCTACCAGGTCGAAACTGAAGATCTGCTGCAACAGGAAGTGCTCTACCTTGCCCAAATATTTAACGACCTGGTTATCCTGGTCCACGCATATCCCTGCAACATTTACTTCTTCCAGCAACATTTCATTTACCTCTTCCAACATAATGCTTCTCTTACCGGCACTACCGGTTTTTTTTGATGGAATCAAAGGCGCCATACTACTATCCGCTATCATCACAGGTGTAAAAATATCGAACCTTACAGACCTGGCCGATTCCTGGTTACGGTATATTTTCCATTTCTTACTAATTTCTGTGAGATAGGACAGTAACATTCCAGGATTTTCACTGGAACCGAGGAACAGGTATCCTTTCTGATTAAGCCCGAAATGCAGCATTGAAAGCGCCTTCTTCTGCAGGGATATATTCATGTAAATGAGCAGATTGCGGCAACTGATCAGATCCATGTTACAGTAGGGCGGATTCTTTACAACATTATGCTGTGCGAAGATCAGCATTTTGCGGATCTGTTGTTTGATGCGGTAGCCATTACCTTCCCGGCTAAAATACCGCTCCAGTCTTTCTGCTGACAACTCATTCCGGATATGTTCTCCATACAAACCTTTACCGGCGAACTCCAGTGCAGGCTTATCTATATCAGTGGCAAATACTTTTACGGGAATATTCTTACCGGATTTTTCCAAGTGTTCATGTAACAGGATCGCCATGGTATAGGCTTCTTCCCCGGTGGCACATCCTGCTATCCAGATTTTTATTTCTTCCTCTTCCTTTTTCCGCTGTACAATTTCCGGCAGCACAGTTTCAGCCATTACTTCAAATGCCTCCGGATTCCTGAAGAAAGCGGATACACTGATCATAAAGCTCTGGGCCAGTGTTTCCACTTCGCCGGGGTGTGCCAGCAGGTATTGATAATAAGCTGCCACATCATCTAAAGCGAGATATACCATACGTCGCCTGATACGCCGCAGAATGGTAGTGGGCTTATATTCTGAAAAATCAAAAGGCAAACGCTCCCTGATAAGGTCAATAATAGCGATCACACTTTTATCTTCCATTGCCTGCGCTGCAGGGGGCAAAATACTTCTCTTCGCCTTGTTTACATACCGGGTGATCACGATTGGCATATCTGCCGGGGCCAGTATATGATCTGCCGCACCGGTGGCAATTGCCTCCAAAGGCATACTGCTATACTGTGCAGTATCCGGATCCTGCACTATAATTAATCCGCCTGCCCTGCTGATATTCACGATTCCTTCACTGCCATCATCACCGGAGCCTGAAAGTATGACGGCTATGATCTGATATTCGCTGTCTAATGCGAGTGAGTTGAAAAAGGTATTGATCGTTTTGTGGGGAGCTGAACTGCTATTCTTGTCTTTCAGCAACAGGCGGCCATCCTGTATGGTCATGCATTGCTGACTGGGGATCAGGTACACCTGGTTAGGCTCTACCAGCATATTATTGGCTGCCTCTGTGACCTTTAGCTGACTGTGCCGGGACAGTATTTCTGCCATCCTGCTTTTATAATCGGCAGAAAGATGTTGTATAATCACGTAAGAGGCTTGCGCCAGCGGAGTATGATCAAAAAAAGACTGCAATTCTTCCAAACCACCTGCAGAGGCGCCTATGGCAATAATAAAATGTGGTTCCTGATGATAATGAGTGCTCATGCAAAATATTTATGTCAACCTCTATCTTTATTCTGATGAGACCACCATGAAATGCCGGTTATATTCATCTAATGTAGGAAATAATAACCGGCCGTCAATTTTTATTACTTGCCGTTAAATGTTAATTGTTCTCCACTTTTAAATATCTGTTAATCAGGGCGCCTAATTTTTCATAGCCCGTTTCATTGGGATGAAGGCCGTCGCTAAACAATTGTTCTTCAATTTTTCCGCCTGGTTGAAGGAACAATTTCCCGGCATCCACATATTGAATATTCCTGCTTACGGCGCGCTTTATGATCAACTGATTGATGCGTGCTACCCGGCTTTCCATATTGCGGCGGGGCAGAATGCCCATCAGTATGATTTTAGCGGCGCCCTGTTTGGCCTGTATTTGTTGCAGCAGGTACTTAATGCCACCGGCAATTTCTTCATCGGTATTTACCTGCAGGTTGTTGGTGCCAATCATCAGTACAATATAGCGGGGAGTAATGCCATCCAGTTCGCCGTGTTGTACGCGCCACAATACATTTTCTACCCGGTCCCAGCCAAAGCCCATATTCACGGCCTGTTTAGGCTCAAAGTATTTATCCCATGAGCTGGTTCCCCGGCGCACTTTCGCCACGGGGTTGCCGCCCCAGAAATGCGTAATGGAGTTGCCCATAAACACTACTTTCGGCTGGTGTGCTTTATTCCAGGCCATCACCTCCTCATGCCTGGTTTCCCAGTCGTAGTTGGCGGCATCGCGGCGTTGCGTAATGGGCGTGGTGGTAACTGTGCTGCCGGTTTCGTCGTGAAAAATTTCACGGATCTTTTTCGCATAGGCGTTGGCGTAGTGCATCATCCCAATATCGTTGGGATGGGTGCCATCTACCATGCTTTCAATGTCCTGGCCTATTTCTTCTTTTGTGAGCAGGCTGATATTTTTAACGCCGGCTTTCAGCAGGGAGTCTCTTACTTCCCGCAGGGTGATGTTCACCTGCGTATACGTAGCTTTGCGGGTGGAATCCATTTCACCGTCGGTGTACCCGTCATGTTCCGTGAGCAGGATAGGCGTACCGGGCCGTTGCTTCTGCAAAAATGTAACGGCGTAGGTTATACGTTTTTTCAGTTCCGCACCGGCGTATTGGGCGCCGGTGAGATTAGGCAGGCAATCCAGCACAAAGAGACGGGCATCCAGTTCGGCTACCCGGTCGAGTACTTCCTTCTCCAGGCGGCCGTTGCCGGAGAACGCGAGATTGATTACGGGCGTTTCCAGCTGCCGGGAAAGGAGGTTAGTCCAGGCCATACCCGGCCGTGATGCGCAGGCGCCCTGGGCAATGGAGGTGCCGTATACCACAATGGGCGCCGCTTTCCGGACCGGCAGCGGCTTGAATATACTTTCTTCCGGTACATCTACAGATAACCATTTTACAGAATTATACAGCGGGAGATAAAGTGTGTAATCGATATTTTTTACATGGTGATCGTATTTCTTCAGGCGGGTGAACCGGTATACGATGGTATCGCGGAAGTTGTATTTCCCGGCGCACCACATCCACTCTCCATCTATGCTTTTGGCGTAGAGGTCTACCCCGCTTACGCCGGTGGCCGCCATGTGCGGCATGGCTGCGGGGCCGGAAACGGTATACTTTATCACTATTTCATCGGCATCTGTTCTGAAGCGGAGACTGAGCCCTGCACTGTTGTTCGACAAGTTCCATACCGGCGGCCGCACTTCTTTTTCGGATATTGCGGGCAGGCGGTCGTAATAGTTTTTTAGCCCGGTTTTCCATCCTTGTCCTTCCCAGTGCGTATACACTGTCGGTGGTGGCTGGCGTCCATGTTTTAAAAACACGGGGTGTTTGTCCAAAGCACATACCGGCGAACAGTAGCAGTGCAGCGGTGATGGGCATCATTTTCATCTTCATAACATACGCGAATTTTGTCTTTCTCACTGATTACGCTGATTATAGTGATTATATTTTAGTGGAGATGGGTAGCAGCTAGTAGCCCCACTTTTTCATTACGGCCAGGTCGTCGCGCACGGCATCCAGTGGCGCCTGTCCCTGGTAGGACTCCTGCTCAATAATAAAGTGTTTGGTACCACCGGATTTTTTACCGAGATCAATCACTTCTTTCACCGGTATAATACCCTTGCCCAATACGGTGCTTTCATATTTACCGCCCATTTCTCCCTTGTCTGTTTTAATTTCATCTTTGACGTGCATTAGCTCAAAGCGGCCAGGGTATTGCTTAATAATATCCAGTGCTATACCCCCGGCATGGTACATATTGCCGATATCCAGCTGTTGCGCCACCAGGGAAGGATCCGTGTTTTGCAGGATGAGGTCGAAGATCTTTTGCCCGTTCAGCTGCTGGCTGAATTCAAAATCATGGTTATGGTAGCCGAACTTCATACCTGATTTTTTACACAAAGCGCCGCTTTTATTGAATACGTCCATATAGGCTTTAAAGTCGTCGTAATTTTTACGGAGGCTTTCATCCAGCCAAGGGCTGATCACATAGTGCTGTCCTACGATGGCGGCATCTTCCACGGTATATTTCCATTCGTCGGTGAAATCATTTTTTGCTGCATCCCAATGCTGTTTGCCCATTACGGTATGTCCGCTTGGCATCAGCAGGCCGAGATCATCCAGGAGTTTTTTAAACTCTTTGGCGGAATAGCCATAAAATTTCCGCTGGCTGTACCCTGCATGTTCCACATTTTTGTATCCCATGGCGGCCAGTTGTTTGAGCGTACCCAACGGGTCTTTCTTCATATCATCACGGATAGAATATAGCTGTATGCCCAGCACGGGCTTACGTACCGTGGCTGCCAGCAGATCATTTGACAGCAATGCAGTGCCGGCGATCGCCAGGCTCCCTTTCAACAGGAAATTTCTTCTTGAAATACTCATAGTAAAAGATATTTTGAATGTTGAATGATGACTGTTAAAGGGCAAATGCCAGGTAAGTATCTCCTGATTTCTTTCCCAGCTTACCGCCACCGCAGGCGATCACCACAAATTGTTTTCCTTCCACTTCGTACACCGCAGGTGTGGCAAAGCCGCAGGCGGGCAGGTCGGTTTCCCACAGCAGCTGACCTGTTCTTTTATTAAAAGCCCTGAACTTGCTGTCGGCCGTAGCGGCAATGAACAGCAGGCCGCCGGCGGTTACCACTGGTCCTCCGTAATTTTCCGTACCACTGTGAATGCCTTTTGCTTTCAGTTCGGGGTAATCGCCCAGGGTGTCTTTCCACAGCACTTTTCCCGTGTTAAGGTCAATGGCGCTCAGTGTGCCCCAGGGCGGCATTACGGCCGGGTATCCTTCTTTCGTTAAAAATTTATTATAGCCGGTGGTGCGGTAAGGTAAATTCGTATATGCGTCTACGTTTTTCCGCGATGCAGTAAACGGTTGTTGTTGTTTCGACTTTACATCCAGTAAAAAGACGGCCAGCGCTTTTTTCTCGCTGCTGTCCAGCTGTTTGAATGCCGGCATCATTCTACGGCCGGTATTAACCAGTTGCATCAACGCCGTTTCCGTATATTTTGCCTGGATATTTAAGAGAGATGGAAAGTTACCGCCCCCTTTGCGCTCCGGTCCGTGGCACGACATACAATTGGCGGTATACAACCGTTTCCCTGCCTGGAGTTGTGTTTCGGTAGCGGAAGGATGCTCGTCTTTTGCTTCCACCATGGTGAGCACCCAGGGCATTTCGCTGGCGTTTACATACAGGATACCCGTTTCAGGATCTGCTGCCGGGCCGCCCCATTCGGCGCCGCCATCAAAGCCAGGAAAGATCACGGTGCCTTGCCTGGAGGGCGACAGGAAAATGTGGCCGGTTTTATAGGATGCCAGCCGCGCTTTGATATCGGCATAGGACGAATCCGGCACCAGGGTGTTCAGGTCCTTCTCCGACAGCGACTGCCGCACAAATGGTTTAAAAAAGGTGGGCATGGGCTGCGTGGGCGATGCCCATTCCCCGGGTAAGGTGGTATCGGCCGGTATAGGCGTTTCCGTTACGGGGTATAGCGGCTGGCCGGTGCGACGGTCCAGCAGGAAAATGAATCCCGTTTTCGTCACCTGTACCACTGCTTCCACCTGCTGCCCGTCTTTTTTCACGGTTATCAGCATGGGCGCCGTAGGCAGGTCCCTGTCCCACAGGTCGTGATGCACTGTTTGAAAATGCCAGATCCTTTTGCCAGTGGCTGCATCCAGTGCCAGCACGCAATTGGCGAAAAGGTTGTTGCCGGGTCTTTTGCCGCCGTAAAAATCATCTGTGGCAGATCCCACCGGTGCATACACGATGCCTTTCTCTTCATCCAGACTGAATCCTGCCCAGGAGTTGGCCCCGCCGGTATGTTGCCAGGCGTCTTTGTCGTTCCACGAATCATAGCCTTCTTCTCCCGGTTGCGGGATGGTATGGAAAATCCATTTCAACCGGCCGTTGTGCACATCGTAAGCGCGGATGTAGCCCGGAGCTGCGCCAGCGGCTTCTCCCACGCGGGTGCCTACGATCAGCAGGTTTTTATAGATGATGCCCGGTGTGGTGGATGTGATATCCAGTTGATCCATGTTACGGCCCATATCGCGGTGAAGATCCACATACCCGCTGTCGCCAAAGGCCTTAACAGGCACGCCGCTTTGGGCATCTATACAATACAGCCGGCCGCCGGCCGTATAAAAAATGCGTTGTTCTTTGCCCCCGTTTTCATAATAGGTAATGCCCCTGCAGGGATTAAACTGGAAAGCGTTCTTTTCGCTGGCCTTTACAGGGTCAAATGTCCAGTACAACTTTCCTGTAGCTGCTTGCACGGCAAATAGTTTCAGCTGTGGGGAAACACCGTACAGCCGTTCTCCCACCACTATGGGGTTCACCTGGATCTGCGTACGTTCTGCGGTGTCGCCGGTACGGTATGCCCAGGCGATCTTTAATTGTGATACATTGCTGGTATCCAATTCCGTTAAGGCGCTGTAGTGAATGTTTTCCTTACTGCCGCCGTATACCTGCCAGGTGCGGTGAGCAGTGTTTTTCGAGGTGCAGGATAGTAATAACGTGGAAACTATCAACCCATAACTGAATTTCAGGAGCATCGGAAAGAAAGTGATTTTCTGTTCCTTTAAAAATATACTTTTTAAAATTATTTTTTAATAAAACTACGGCAATGGTAAAAATAACAAAGAGAAGGCAGGGCGCCTTCTCTTTGTTATTCCGTATGTTATTAATATTATCCTTTCATTTTCACTACCAGCAGGCCATCCGGCACATCGCCGGGGCGGAGCCCCGAGAGGTCTACCAGGCAGTCCTTTCCCTTCTGCTGCCACCTGATGGCTTTGGTGCTGCCAAGCACAGTGGCCACAGCGCCTTTTGCCGGCGTATAATCGCGGATCACCACCTGCTGACGGTAAGAGGGCACAAAGCAATACAAAGCGCCCGGCTTCTGGGTGAAGAACAATTCCACGTTGGCATGCTGATCTGATTTTTTCACCAGCTGTGAAATGTTGTAACCAGACATATAGCTGGCTTCCTTCGTTTCGGGGCGTTTACCGGTGCTCCACTGCTGGCTTACCTTCCAGGGTTTGGAGTCGTAGATGGCCTCCCCGTTTACTTCCAGCCATTTGCCGATGTCCAGCAGCTTTTGCTGCATGATCACGGGAATACGGCCATCTGCAGTGGGTCCGATGTCCAGCAGGAGGTTACCACCCCGGGATACGATATCTACCAGCATCAGTACCAGGTCCGCGCTTTTCTTGTAGTCGTCCGCGGTTTCCATACGGTTATAGCCATACGATTGCCCGATACCCTGGCTCTCTTCCCAGATAACGCCGGGCTGCATGCCGCTGCCATACTCAGAAGTAAGATAGGTAGCGCCGTTGTTTTTACCACGGGTATTACTGCCCCAGCGGTCATCCACCACTACTTCATTTTTTACCGGCGATTCATTAAACAGCCAGGCCAGCAGCGAGGGGCTTTGCCAGGCCGTATCGGTCAGTTCCCATTCTCCATCCGAAAATATAACAGAAGGTTTGTAACGGGTAACCAGGTCTTTGAACTGCGGCGTCATTACTTCCTTTACATACCGTTGTTTATCTTTTAACCAGAGCGGGTTAAACCATTCGTACAGGGAATAATAGTAGCCCATCTTCAGCCCTTCCTTGCGCACAGCGTCCGTGAGATCGCCCAGCAAATCGCGTTTAGGCGTTCCCGTAACAGCGTTCCAGGAATGCCCCCAGGATTCGTTTGCCTGTTTGTTGTCCCACAGGCAATAGCCTTCATGATGCTTGGAAGTAAGCACTACGTATTTAGCGCCGGAGCGGCGGAATATTGAGGCCCACTGCTGCGGGTTATACAGCGAAGCGGTGAACTGGCTTTCAAAATTTTCATAAGGTGCATCCTTTCCGTAATTCTTATCATGAAAAGCCTGTACCTGCTGATGGGAACCTTCTTTACTGCCTCTCAGATTATACCAGTACCATTCGGAATAACCACCGGGGCCTACCACGGCATAAGACGGCACTGCATACACACCCCAGTGAATAAAGATGCCGAACTTGGCATTGCTGAACCAGGCAGGAATGCCCCGCTTGTTGAGGGAATTCCAGTTAGCTTCATATTGCTGGGCAAAAACCAGGGAGGCGCTCATCAGCAAAATGAGCATCCCGATACCGCGTTTTATCATAACAGGAAATTTAGATCTTAATGGCCATCAAAATTAATCAATGCATTCAGCTATAATAATGGTATTTTCTCTGAATATGATAAATACTTCCCTGTCGCGCTGCCTGCCGGTGTTGTCTGCACATTTACCCCGGACGTCTATTCTTCCTTAATGAACGCCGTTAATGCGGCTAGCTTTATAAAAATCAGTAGCTTTATCCGGACAGCAGATGAAAAAAAATATCTCCCTGAAAAAAATTACGATCGCGCTGCATATAGTGATATGGAGCGTAATACTGTTGTTGCCCTATATCGTTTCCAGTGCAGCGAATGGCTACCGGATAGGCAGCTTGCCTGGCTTGTTCTTTACCCTTTCCGGTATTATCCATATGGCCATCTTTTATATCCATGCCCTGGTGCTGTATCCCAGGCTGTGGAACAGGCGGTATTGGTGGCTTTATTTTCCTGCGGTTATACTGCTGATAGGACTGTCGTTCCCATTAAAATATACGATCATGGCGCATTGGTTCCCGGATGTTGCGCGGGACCTGGCAGCGTATAAATTTGTGTTCGGCCCGTCGGTGGCGGTATATTTTATCAGCCTGGTATACTGCCGTGTAACGGATATGCTGCGCGCAGAAAGACGGCAGAAGGAGCAACAGGCGGAGCAACTCAGTTCGGAACTGAAATTCCTGCGTTCACAGGTGAGTCCGCATTTCCTGTTTAATGTGCTAACCAACCTGGTATCGCTGGCCAGGAAAAAATCCGACCAGCTGGAACCGGCGCTTCTCATGCTATCCGACCTGATGCGTTATATGCTGTATGATACCGGAAAAAAAGTGCTGCTTTCCGAGGAGATCCTGTACCTCAACAGTTACATTGCCCTGCAAAAGCTGCGCTTCGGCAACGAAGTGGCCATTAACGTGAAAATGGCCGCCAGTCAGGCTGCCGGCAACTACACCATAGAACCCATGCTGCTGATTCCATTTGTGGAAAACGCTTTCAAGCACGGTACCGGCTATACGTCGCATCCTGCTATTGATATACAGCTGGCCATGAAAGAAGATGTACTTATCTTTGAAGTACTGAATGAATACGATAACGATCCCAATGCCAGCAAAGACGAAAACTCTGGTATTGGTTTGGCAAATGTAAAAACAAGACTGCAACTGCTGTACCCCCGACGGCATCAGTTGCAGATCAGGGACGAACCACCGCTGTTTCATATTACCCTAACACTGAAGCTCACATGATACGTTGTATAGCCGTAGATGATGAACAACTGGTAAGGGAATTGCTGGAAGATAATATCCGGCAGGTGCCCTTCCTGCAACTGGTAAAAACCTGCCGCAATGCCATGGAAGCACTGGAGGTATTACAGCAGGAGCCCATTGACCTTATTTTCCTGGACATACAAATGCCCCGGCTGAATGGCCTGCAGCTATTGCAATCGCTGCAGCAACCTCCCATGGTGATTCTTGTTACCGCCTATGAAGAATACGCACTGCAAGGATTTAACCTCCAGGTAGTAGACTACCTGCTTAAACCATTCTCCTTTGAACGTTTTCTGAAAGCGTGTAACCGTGCCAGTGAGTTGTTCCGCCTGAAAAGGCCGGCGATTGCAGAAGACCATTCCTTTTTTGTAAACGTGGAATATACCCAGGTAAAGATCCTCACTGCCGACATTACCTATATAGAAGGATTAAAAGATTATATCAAGATCCACCTGTCCGGTACGGCCAAACCCGTGCTCACCCGCATGACCATGAAAGCGATGGAGGAAAAACTTCCTGCCGGCGCTTTTATCCGCACGCATAAATCCTACCTTGTGGCCGTGAAGAAAATCACTACAGTGAAACGCGACCTCGTATGCATCGGCAATATTGAAATACCGGTGAGTGAATTCTATAAAGAGAACGTCACCCGGATGCTGCAATCCTGAACCGTTCCTGTTTTGTCGCTACACTTTCCCTTCCCGTCTACTCTCCAAAATAACAGTCACTCATCCCGGTAGCTTTGCGGTTATAATACTAACCGTCATGAAAACAGGGTTATTTTTCATCGCACTCCTTCCCTTTGCCGCCTACGCGCAGAGCAAACAGGACACCACTATAAAAAGTAAACGTCCCCTGCAGGAAGTAGTAGTAAGCGCCGGCAGCTTTGAAGCCAGCGACCGCGCCAAAGGCGCCTCGCTCACCCCTATCGACGCCGTAACGGTGGCCGGCAGTAATGCTGATATTGCACAGGCGCTGCGCTCCCTGCCCGGCGCCCAGCAGATCGGTGAACAATCAGGACTTTTTGTGCGCGGTGGCACCGGTGATGAAACGCGGCAGTTCATCGACGGTACCCTGCTCAAAACACCCAACTACCCCGCTGTTCCCGGCGTGCCGCAGTATGCCCGCATCAACCCCTTCCTGTTCAAAGGCATCCTGTTCAGCTCAGGAGGATACTCCGCTTTATACGGCTCCGCCATGAGCAGCGCGCTCATTATGGAAAGCACCGACCTGCCGGAAAAAACGTCCGCCAGCTTCAGCGTATTCCCCGCCAACCTGGGCGCCGGTTTCCAGCACCTGGCCCAGGATAATAAAAGCAGTTATGGCGTGAACCTGAATTACAGCAATCAATCGCTGTACAACAGCGTAGTGCCGCAGGTACCTGATTATTTCGCAGGACCGGCATATGCAGATGGCAACTTCAACTTCAGGATACGTACCGGCAAAACAGGTATGCTCAAACTGTACAGCAACTGGAGCTGCAGTAATGTGGGTATGCGCAAACCAGACATCGACAGTGCCGTGCTCAATGCAGGGTACCAGGTGCGCGGCTGGAACAGCTACAATAATCTCAGCTTCCGCAGCTACCTGGACAACAACTGGAAGATGGACCTCGGCGCCGTGTACAACTACAACCGCGAAGCTACGGCCAACAGCCTCACGGATGCAAAAGGTAATACCGCTGTTTCATCTCTCCCTTATAAAACAGGCAGCCACACCATCCGCACTGATTTTGCGCAGGCCAGGGTTGTATTCACCCGCTTCTTTTCCAAAGGACAAGCGCTGCGCTTTGGCGCTGAACATTTTTATACCTGCGATAAAGGCTTCTCCAACGACAGCGCTATTGCCTTAACGGATCACCTGTCGGCCGCTTTTGCCGAAGGCGATATTTACCTCGCCCCCAACCTCGCCGCCAAAGCCGGTGTACGCATGGAATATGCTACCGTGCTCCGCAAGCTGGTGGCAGCGCCCAGGATAAGCCTTGCTTACCGCCTCCCTGATGCCAGCCAGTTTAACCTGGCCTATGGCATCTTTTACCAGGAGCCGGCCAACGAATTTCTTTACCAGTTCCGTGATCTCAATTTTTCCAGCGCTACCCACTATGTGCTGAACTACACCCAAAAAGCCAACAACCGTTTCTTCCGGGCAGAGTTGTATTATAAAAAATACCGCAACCTGGTTAAAATAATACCCGCATTGAGCAATAACGGGAACGGCTATGCGCAGGGAGTTGAACTTTTCTGGCGGGATAAAAAAAGTATCAAAGACCTGGACTATTGGATAACGTATACCTACCTGGATACCAAACGTAACTATCTTGATTATCCTTATGCCCTCCGGCCTTCCTTCACGGCGCCGCATACCACCACGGTGGCTGTTAAAAAGTTTTTCCGGGAGATCAGCACCAACGTGAATGTTTCCTGGGCGCTGGCAGCAGGACGGCCCTACTATAATATCAGTACCCACGGTATTACGGACCAGGGCACCACTAAGGCATATAACATCGCCAACCTGCACGTGGCTTACCTCTGCTCCTTCTTTAAAAACCGGAAGTGGAAAGACTTCTCCGGCTTTGCGATGGGGGTTAACAACCTCTTTGGAACCAAACAGGTGTTCGGTTATCAATACAGTGCAAACGGGCAATTCAGGGAGCCGGTAACGCTGCCGGCTACACGTGGTTATTTCATCGGCGTATTTATGAGTTTCGGTATAGACCGTACCGACGACTTTCTTAATAATAATTTATAAAACACTAAACACATCAACATGAAAAAGTTATTTATCTGCACCCTTATGTTAGTATCAGGCTACAGCAGCATGGCGCAATCCAATGCATTACAGCAAGCCGTTAACCAACTGGACCAGGCCCAAACGGTGAAAGATTATGCGGCGCTGGAGAAAACATTTTCCGGTATCAGCGAACAACCGGCCTGGCTGCCGCCCTACTATGCGGCGCTGTGTAATGCAAAGACCGGCTTCCTCTTGCAGGACGACGGCGAAAAGATAGAACCCTTCGCCGACCGCGGGGAAGCAATGGCGCAAAAAGCGCTCTCCTTGCTGGACAGCACTAAGCAGAAAAAAGAACTGGCGGAAGTATACACCGTACTAAGTATGGTATACCGTACCAGGGTGTTCATCAATCCGATGACCTACGGCCGTAAATACGGCGTACTGTCCGGACAGATGCTTCAGAAAGCGCTGGCATTGGACCCTGGTAATCCACGCGCATTGTATGTGGCGGCGTGGGTAAAATACTATACGCCGAAAATGTGGGGCGGCGACAAGGAACAGGCAAAAAAACTGGCTACAGAAAGCCTGCAAAAGCTGGGCAACCCCGGCACAGATGTGTACCCGCACTGGGGCCGGACAGACGATCAGCAATTGCTGGGTAAAATTAAATAACCTTTAAAAAGAATGATTATGGGATTTGGAATTGTTATTGTGCTGCGTGTGCTGTTTGCGGCCAGCATGGTATTTATTATCGGTTATGTTTTTGGCGGATTTTCAAAAAAACCGGCCCTTCGCACTATCACTAAAGTAGCTTCCATACTGGTGATTGTATTATTTATTGCGGCCAATGTGCTGCTCACCCGGATGGCTATACGTCATTGGAATAATGATCCCGGGTGCCACCGCGGGCATGAGGAAAGAACAACCATTGTACGTCCGTAAAAACCAGCAGGACCGGCCATAGCAGCCGGTCCTTTTTTACATCAAACCTGCCGCTTTTAACGACGTGGTTACCTTTGTGATCAGTTCATGGGTAGTGCGTTCATACGCATCATCCGATTCGTTGCTCACCCAGCAACTCAGGATCACTTTCACCGCGCCTCCATCGATGCCGCTATACCAAACTGTTTTGGGTTTATCCGGCACTACGGCTTTCATCTGCACTACAATATCTGTCATGATCTTTTCCGCCTCCTTCAGTTTATCCGACAATGGAATAGAGAAGGTGAGTGCAATGCGCCGCAGTGGTGTGAGTGAATGATTGATAATAGGTTTCTGGAAAATTTCCTTATTCGGAATAATGACATGCAGGCCATCTGCGGTGATCATGGTAGTGGATCTTAGCTGGATGGCATCTACCCTGCCGGTAAAACCGTTGGTTTCAATAATATGACCTACCTCAAACGGCTTTTTGAAAGTGATAAAAATACCGGAAATAAAATTGGCGGTCAGGTCCTGGAAAGCAAAGCCAAGTGCCAGTCCGATAATACCAGCGCCTGCCAGCAATGAGGTAACGGCTTTATCCAACCGCAATACATTCAGCGAAATAAATAAGCCCAGCAATAAAAACAGGATATAGAATAAGCTGGATACCAGGTTGGAGATGGCGGGTGTTTCAGACAACCGTTGCGAAAACCGGTAGGTGATTTTACGGGTAAAACGCGCCAGCAATAAAAACAGCGTAAAGATGATCACCGCCAGTATAAAATTGGGCGTCATTTTAACCGCGGTAATAAACCAGTTATGCAGTTTATCAAAGATCAGCTGACTGTAGCTGGTAAATTGTTCGTTCATACACTATAGAATAAAATGCACAATACCTGTAAATATCTCTACAAACCTATGCTTCATATAAAAAAAAGGCGGGTGAATAACCGGCCTCAGACAGAATGGGTTTCGCTACATTAAACACTTTCAGGCCGTTGATCTGGCCTTCGAGCTTCCCCACATGGGCATGCCCATGGAAGGCCGCCACTACCTTACGTCTTGTTAAGGGTTCTGCCAGGCGGGAGCAGCCCAGGAATGGGTAGATCTCCTGTGATTCTCCCACTACCGTTTCCAATACAGGAGAATAATGCATCAGTGCAATTTTCCGGATATCGGGATGTTCCTGGTCCAGCCGCGCCAGCGCCCTGTCGAGCCGCAAAGCCTCATCCACCCCCGTTTGCACGAAAGCTTTCATTTCATCTTCTCCGAACATAGAGAGCATATGACCATCGAATCCACCGCCGAAACCCTTTACGCCGGCAAATCCTATCCCGTTGATGATCGTGCATTCGCCATCCAGGATATGTACATCGTGGGTTTCCTGGATGATTTGCCGGATCAGTTTGTGCCGCCCTTTCTCGTAGTCATGATTGCCTAATACGGCTACAACGGGGATCGTGCAGGCAGCCAGTTCTCCGGCCAATACCTGTGCTTCTGATTCATCACCGGTATCGGTCAGATCGCCCGCAATGAGCAATACATCTGCCTTAGCGGAGATGGCTTTGAAATAATCCGTCCACTTCCCTTTGTCGTTGACGCCTATATGCAGGTCGCCTACCGCTGCTATCCTCGTTGGTTGTGTAGCTGCTGCCATAATCAAACCGTTTTTATGGTAGATGATTTATAATTCCATTCTTTTATATCAGTGGCATATTGTGTCTGATCAATCACAGGTCCCCGGCAAACCCTTTCTGTTGGCGGTGGCAGCTCATACTGTTCCAGCGCCCGTTGCATTAACTCGGCAAAAAGCCAGCGGGGAATGATGCGGTGAAAATCTGCCGGGTATACAAACTGAAAATTGATCAGCTGCTGCAGTAACAAATGCCAGTGCTGATCCAGCCGGAATAAGATCCGCTTCCAGTTGAGTGGATTATGCCGCAGGATCACGTGGTTAACATCCGCGCCGTCGTACCGCTCCCTGTTCTGCACGTATATCTTGCACCAGATCAGTTCTTCAGGAGATATCAGTTTTACCGGCACCCCTTCAAAAATGGCCGGCACAGCGTGTTCATACCAGGTATCATCTACCCGGCAAATGTTATTGACCGTATCAAAAATGATATCTATAAAATATTCTCCCTTGAATACTTTAGCCAGCCAACGCACATCAGTTAATTCTACTGTGTATCCTTCCAGTTTGCCGAAGTATTTCAATATTTTGGGGTATTCAGTCCACTTACAAAAGATATCAAGATCTTTGGTATCGCGATAAATGCCGGTATAATGAAACATGGCAAAAGCGCCACCCAGCATAAATTCCGCCCCACTCTCCTCTAAGTGCAGCAAGGCCTCTTTATAAAAGGCGTGTGCTTCACTGCTGTGCACCGCGGCCTCAAAAACCATGTGTCCGTTAAGATTTGCCATAGCTGCTGGTATTTGGTAGATGAAGTAAAAACCAAACGCTATGCCATGCGCACAACATGGTTTGTTTTTTGGACGCCCTCTTATGTATACTCAACTTTTGTTACTTATAAATTCAGTACAATGGCTACTATGCAAACCACGAAAACAAGTACACGAAAAAGTACACGTACTGCTGCCACAAAGAAAGCAGCGCCCAAAAAAGCGGCAGCCAAAAAAACAGGCAGCATCGCTAAAAAGAGTAAGGTCACTTCTTTCGATAAATTCAAAACCTTTGGCGATAAACAATATACAGGCGTTCAGATAGGCCGGGGGCATCACTGGCACTATGACCAGGGCGATTGGAAAGAAACGAAGATCACACCCGATCTCTGGGAAATATCTTATGCTGTTACCAAGCGCAGAACAGGAAAGGCACCGGAAGGATCCGGTGTGCCGGTGGGTACGGCGTATCACTGGTATATCCTTGCCCATCAAAGTGCGGTGAAGCTTGATGCCAACGACTATGCCACTACCATGACGGGCCTCAAATTCAAGATTGCGCACAAGCGTGCGGATAAAGGCAAATGGAGCACTTCGGGACCTACACAACGAAAGCACCTGATTGCCTTCCTGAAAAAATTTGTGGCACAGCTGGAGAGCACGGTGATCCCGATTGAATTTGAATTGAATGGTAAAAGCTATAAAGGAGAAGCGGTGCCTATATCGGAAACCTGTGCCAAAGGGGTGTGCTATGAAGCAGAAGTGATGCTCAATGATGAAGCCATTGGCATTATACGTTGCGCGAAAAGCGGGTGGAAAATGGATCTTGTAAAAGACAAGAAGCTGATTGATGCTATCGGCAACTGTATTACATTATGGTTTGAGTAGCGGAGGGAAATCGCTTTCCCTCCGCGGTATGATTTATAATTTGTAACCCGGGTTCTGCACCGGGTTGGGATTGGCATCCAGTTGTGCCTGTGGCATAGTTCCTTATTAGATGAAAAACATTCCCCGTCAAAATAGCCAAATAATTATAATTTTCAAGTGCAGAAAAAGTAAAGATGGCATAAAGCCGGTTCATCAAATGTCAAAACGGCATCCGGAATAAACTGGAGATATATTTGAGCCGACTGTACATTATGGATAACTCAATTTCATTTCTCACACAACAGGTGTCGGACGATAAGAGTTTATTGGATGCCTATTCTCAAACCGTTACCGGCGTAGTGGGTACTGTAGCCGAATCGGTGGTACATATAGAAGTACAGAAAAAAGTAAGTGACCAGCGAACGCGGGAAAGGCGAACGCAGGGAGGCACTGGTTCCGGCTTCATTATTTCTTCCGATGGTTTTATTATTACCAATAACCACGTCGTGGAAAACGCCGACAGTATTAAGGTGTCGTTTGTTGACGGCAGGCGCGTAAACGCAGAAATTAAGGGGGCCGACCCTTCCACGGATATTGCCGTATTGAAGATCGACGAAACGGGGTTGAAAGCGATGCCGCTGGCAGACTCCTCCATGCTGCAGGTAGGGCAGATTGCGATTGCCATTGGTAACCCGATGGGATTGCAATATACCGTTACCGCTGGTGTGGTGAGCGCATTGGGGCGTACGCTGCGGGCCAGCAATGGCCGGCTGATCGACAATGTGATCCAGACCGATGCCGCCCTTAACCCCGGCAACAGCGGCGGACCGCTGGTCAACTCCCTGGGGCAGGTAATTGGCGTGAATACAGCAGTTATCGCTTCCGCACAGGGACTTTGCTTTGCCATTTCTTCCAACCTGGCAGCGCAGATTGCCGGTCAGCTGATCCTGCACGGGAAGATCCGCAGGGCGCAGCTGGGTATTGCCGCACAACCGGTAAACCTGAGCAGCAGGATGATTGCCGCCAACAAACTCAGTATCCACACGGGTGTATACGTGTTTGAAACCGTTCCCGATGGTAATTTCTACAACAGCGAACTGCATATCGGCGATATCATTATTGCATTCGACAATAAACCGGTTACTTCAGTTGATGACCTGCATCTTCTATTATCCGACAAACAGATCGGCAGGAAGATCCCGGTAGACATACTGCGGGGTGGCAGGAAGCAGGTAGTGGAAGTAATTCCCGGCGAAATAAAAAATTAATAGTGGCACCTGAAAGACAAAGCTGTTCCGGAACAAGCATGTTCCGGAACAGCTTTTTTTATTATCTCCCGGAAGAAAGATTTCGTAAGTAAACAAACATTTACTTACTTTGCAGTAACATTTATTGCATGAGACCTAAAAACCTGGAGAAGGAGGAAGCCATCCGCACCATTGCATTGCAGATCATTGCTGAAGAGGGACTGGAAAACCTCACCATGCAGAAGCTGGCAAAAGCGGCCAACATATCGCCCAGAACGATTTATATAAAGTATAGGGATAAAGAAGATCTCCTGGTAAAACTTTATATAGAAGAAGTACTGGAGACGTATGAAAAAGCCGTGCTGGAAAACTTTCACGCGGGTATGGACTTTGCGACCGGCGTAAAAAAGCTCTGGCAAAACAGCTTCCGGTACCTGACCCTTAACAGGACGCATTTTGCATTGCTTCAAAACGGGAAAACCTCCCCCCTGCTGAATAAAGCATACCAGCAGGCTAACATACAACAGGGACAGTATTTTAAACCCATCCACCAGTTTTTTAAGCGACAGGTAAAACAAGGCGTGATCCCGAATTTTCATCCCGATATTCTCCGCGCCCTATTATTTGCCCCGCTGCTGGACCTGGTAAATGAATATTTTGATTATACAGAAAGACCCAAACAGCTCATCACAGAAAAAGTGATACTGGAATGCTGCAACGCAGTGATCAAAGGAATGCTGAAATAAATTAAATAACAACATGAGCATCATTCAACACAAAAAAATAGCCATTGTAGGCGGAGGTCCGGGTGGATTAACACTGGCCAGGATACTGCAGATGAACCATGCAGACGTAAAAGTATACGAGCGGGATATTAACAGGGAAGCACGGGTACAGGGCGCTACACTGGATCTCCACGAGGAATCAGGATTAAAGGCACTGGAAGAAGCGGGGCTGACGGAAGCATTCAGGGCCAACTACCGCCCCGGCGCCGACCGGCTACGCATTGTGGACAAACACGCCGCCATTATCCTGGATGACCATGAAAATGGCGGAGAGGACAGGTCGCGCCCCGAAATTGACCGTGGTCCGCTCAAAGAAATACTGCTGGATTCGCTGGAACCCGACACCGTTGTATGGGACAGCCAGTTTGTGTCTATGTCGCCACACCTCCACGGCTGGCTGCTGATGTTTAAAAATGGCAGCACTGCCACGGCCGACATCGTGATTGCAGCAGACGGCGCCAACTCAAAGATCCGTCCATATATCACGCCCATTCCGCCTTTTTATGCAGGCGTTACCATCGTGGAAGGCGCCGTATATGATGCAGCAACCACCTGCCCTAACATCCATGCACTGGTAAAAGGAGGAAAAGTATTTGCACTGGGTGACGCGCAATCTTTAATCGTAAGTTCCAAAGGCGACGGCAGCCTTGTATTTTATACCGGGATAAACACCGCTGAAAACTGGTATAAAACCAGTGGCCTCAATTTTTCAGATAAAACACAGGTACTGGCCTGGTTTGAAGCCACCTTTACCGGCTGGGATCCCGTCTGGCTGGAACTGTTTGAAAATGCCAATGCTAATTTTATAGTACGCCCGCAATACTGCATGCCGTTTGATCAAACCTGGGAAGCATTACCAAACCTTACTATGCTTGGCGATGCTGCACACCTGATGCCTCCCTATGCCGGCGAAGGCGTAAACATGGCGATGCTGGATGCCCTTGAATTAGGACAATTTCTTACCGGGGAAAACTTCCCGGATGTCCATGCTGCCATCGCCGCGTATGAAAAACAAATGCGCGCCAGAGCGGGTGAAACGGCGAGGATGACGATGGAGTCGACGGCGGCATTGCATTCGGAAGAGGCGATTGGTTTTATAATGGGGATAGTGGGGTAGAGAGATTTTCCTATCTTTATTTCTCCATAAAGCATAACGATATGAAAAATTATCTGTTACTCCTCCTCGCTTTGTTACCGCTGGCTGCCTTTCAGCCAACACCACCTGTTAAAGCCATCCTGTTTAAAAACGTGACATTGATCGATGGTAACGGTGGCGCACCAACGGAACATACAGATATATTCATCAAAGATGGAAAAATTGCTGCAACCGGAAAGGATTTACCAGCCGGTGGTGCCACAATAATTGATGGCACCGGCAAAACCGTTATGCCCGCTATCACCAGCGGCCATGTGCATATTGGCATGATGAAAGGCAACGATAACAGCACCGATCCGTATACCCGCGAAAACATATTATCACAACTGAAAAAGTACGCGGACTATGGCATCACCAACATCCTCGTGATGGGATCTGATCAGCCGATGCTGTTTGCATCCGGGTTACGCGACTCCTCTGTAAACGGCTTGCTGCCAGGCGCCCGCCTGTTTTCAGCCGGTTATGGATTTGCCGGTACACAGGGAGGTCCGCCGATGAAGTATGTATATCACCCCGCTACGGTGGCACAGGCTACTACACAACTGGATAGCGTGGCGCTGGTAAAGCCAACGGTAATAAAAATGTGGGTAGATGATTTTGGCGGTTCTGCTCCTAAAATGGACCCTGCTATTTACAAGGCGCTCATCACCCGTGCCCATGCACATCATATCCCTGTGGCCTCACATCTTTACTATCTGGAAGATGCGAAAGGTCTTGTTGCCAGCGGGCTGGACATCATTGCCCACAGCATCCGTGACCAGGAAATTGACGCAGCATTACTACAACAGATGAAAGCCAAGGGAGTCATTTACATCCCCACCCTTTCACTGGATGAATATGCGTATATCTATGCCCGTAAGCCGGAGTGGATCAATGATCCTTTCTTTAAAGCGTCGCTGGAACCAGGCGTATATGAAATGATTACTTCGCCTGCCTACCAGGATAAGTTAAAGAACTCCCCCTCCTACCAACGGAATGTCCATGCATTTGAAACAGCGATGAAAAATGTAAAGAGAATAGCGGATGCCGGCATCATCGTAGCACTGGGTACCGACTCCGGCGCACAACCGGTGCGCACACAGGGATTCTCCGAACACCTGGAAATGGAACTGCTGGTACAGGCCGGCCTGAGTCCCTTACAGGCCATTACCATTGCCACTAAGAATGCAGCTGCTGCGCTGAAAATAGATCAGCACTATGGCACTATAGAAAAAGGTAAAACGGCCGACCTGATCATCCTGGACGCCAACCCTGCACAGGATATTAAGAATACCCGGAAAATAGCAGCAGTATACAAAGCAGGCGAAGAAGTAAGTAAAGGGCCACTGCACCCGTAGTGTAGTGCGCCTGCGTACACCCGGTGTTCATTTTCGATACAGGTATTTTTATTTTAAAATATATAAGAAGATAACAGTGAAGGCTGTGCCAAATGGCATTCTCTTAGGATAAGTGTTTTCAAAAAACCAACATGAAACATTTTATCCCCGCATTTCTTTTATGCTTATCAACCCTTCTTTCGCAGGCGCAGGTAACAACTGATAATCTTCATAAAACAAAAGTGGACAGTCTTGTTCAATCTGCGCTCACCATTTTTATGCAGGACAACGCCCGCGTTAGTGCAGAAGTAGGGGTATATACCGGCGGACAGACCTATATCTACCGTTACAGTAAAACAAACCTCCCCGCTCCCAACACACCCTACGAAATAGGTTCCGTTTCCAAAACATTTACCGGCTATTTACTGGCCAAAGCAGTAACAGATAAAAAAGTGAAACTGGATGATGACATCCGCTTTTACCTGAACGGCGACTATCCCAACCTGCAATACAAAGCACATGCTATCCAGCTGAAACACCTGATTGCACACGTTTCCGGCTTACCCTTCATGCTGCCCGACCGTCGCGATCTTTTCCAGCGCCCTGATGATTCCATCCCGGGCGTGATCGATAGTTTGCAGCACGACTATTCCATGGCTGCTTTCCTCAATGATCTTCACCAGGTACAACTGGATACCATTCCCGGTTATCATTTCAAATATTCCAATGCAGGGGCACAACTACTTGGGTTCATACTGGAACGCATATACGGCATGCCGTACGCCCAACTGGTGAGAAAATATATTACCCGTCCGCAGCAGATGAAATACACCACTGCAGCACTTCCTGATAATGCGGCGAAAGGCTATAATCAACAGGGACGGATCATGCCATACAATCCCCCGCTGTTGCTGGCTGCCGGCGGCATCTATTCTTCCGTAGCCGATATGCTGCAATATGTCCGCCTGCAAACCGATGAAAACAACCCGGTAGTAAAATTAACACACCAACCTGCCTGGGGCGATATCAATAGCTATGCGATGGGGTTAAGCTGGCAGATGAATAAAACCAGCAACGGTATAAGAAGGATCTGGCAAAGCGGCGGCACGTTTGGATTTTCCAGTTACTGCGTCGTTTACCCTGAACGGAATACCGGTATTGTGATATTAACGAATGAAGCCGACCGCACTGCACAAGATGCGTTGAGTGTGGCCGCAGGAAAAATATTTGAAGGATTGGAGTAGCAATAAAGGTATTCTAAGTCAGAGATAAATACTAGTCAGCCACTTGCCGATGCTGAAAAATGTGCCGCCTGAAGCACAATTCCATCTTAAAATGGCTGGCTATTACTTTATTTCTGACTTTCTTTACTTTTTAAAGTCTGTAAAGGTCTTTCCATCATAACGATGCACCCCGCCTCCGGATCCAAACCAAATACTTCCATCGTTAGCTTCTAAAAGTCCCAAAAAAGCTGGTGGTCCTGACAAGATTTCGGTTACAGCAGGTTTTTTGTTGTACAAGGACTTTGCATCATAACGTGAAAGCGCCCAGACTGACCCACCAGGAGGATTTATGCTACCTGTAGTCCAGATGTTTCCTTTTTCATCTTCGATTATTGCATAAGCCCCCCTCTGCGACACCTTAGTAAACGTTCTGCCGTCATAGCGCCAAAGACCACCAGCGTCACCGAACCAAATGCTTCCTTTTTTATCTTCGATTATTGACCAAACGTTTTTAAACGCTTTGCCATCTTTGTCTTTTAAAACGGTAAATGTTTTTCCATCATAAAAACAAGGCCCGTCCCATGTGGCAATCCATAATTTCCCTGTTTTGTCTTCCATGATAGCCTTAATACCATTATTGGGAAGTCCGTCTTTCGTTGTAAAATTTTGAAAGGATTTCCCGTCGTAACGGCTTAGCCCATTTCCGCCGAACCAGATATTACCTCCTTTATCTTCATAAATAGACATAACCATGTTATTGGCAAGCCCCTCCCTGGTTGTAAAATGTTGAAAGGTTTTGCCGTTGTCATTATAAACTCCGGAATCAGTGGAAGCGAACCAAAGGTTTCCGTGTCGATCTTCCAGAACATCCCAGAATCTGTGCGAACCTATTTTATTACTTGTGAGATTAGTAAACGATTTTCCATCGTAGCGAAAAGCACCACTCCATGATGCAGCAATCAAAATGTCTCCATTTCTGGCCTGCTTTACATGCCGAACCTGACTCTTAGGTACCTTGGAGGTAGCCAACTCTTTAAGTTGGGACTCGGAGTAGCCATTGTGTTCTTTACTGAAATTATCTTGTGGTACGTTTATTTGGTTTTGTCCGCAGGAAGTATGAAAAACAAGCATCCAGAAGAGGACATATACGTGTGCATATTTCATAATTTTTTCTATTTAATTATCGGGAACAGAAACACTGGCAGACCTATCGCTGCATTGCTTTCTTAGACATGTAGCCAGTTAACGACATCCTTAGCGCCATGTTTCTGTTGAGCCTGCACAGAAGAGTGAATTAGTTCAGCGGGCATAGTGAGCAGGCTATTCAAAAAGGTTCCTTTATTTTTCATATCCTATTAAAGCTTGATACAGCGAACCTACTTTAATCCTTTTAACTTCAAGGATCCTGATTGTAAATTAAAATGTAAACTTTGTAAATTGTTGTGGGAAGAACCCAGTCGCAACGGTAGTGCAGCATCCTTTATACCGCTAAACTAAAGGTCCTTATAAAGAAGTAAACCCTCTTTTTTATAAGGACCTAATTCCTGCTATCTTTTTTTTCCCGATTGAGTAAACCAAATTCCCGATCCGATTCCTTTGTGCCCCTCCTGCCTCCTACCTTTGCGAACATAAATACTATGTTCGTCTGTTGTAGCATTCCCACTATTCCCTAAATCTTAAAAACTGATCATGAAAGTTATTGCATTGGCAATGGCATGTGCGTTACTGGCCTTGTTAAACACGGCTGTTAAAGCGCAGCATCCGGCACACGGCGTCATCAAAGGCCGCATTACAGTGGAAGACGGCACACCGGTTCCTGGTGTGGGACTCCGTTTGAAAGATTCCCGCAAACAAACTACCTCCAACGAAAATGGAACGTATACACTCCGCAATATTACTCCCGGCACATATACCGTGGAGATTTTTATAACCGGCCGTGATGTGGTCAGCCGTTCAGTGACCGTAACAGCAGGAGAAACTGCGGAAGCCGATTTCCAACTCAGTGCTTCCAAACAAACTTTGCAGGAAGTGATTGTAGCAAGCGGTCGTAATAAATTTGCAAAAAAAGAAACAGATTACGTAGCCCGCATGCCGTTGAAGAACCTGGAAAATCCGCAGGTATACAGCATTGTAGGATCCGAGTTGATGCAGGAGCAGGTTATCGTGGATTATAAAGATGCGATCAAGAATGTAGCCGGCGTGAATTCCACTGAAACGGTGAGCAATGGCCGTACCTCTACTATTATCCGTGGCTTCCGCACGCAGAACTATATACGAAATGGTATGATGGCCAACCAGCTGGTAACGGTAGACGTATCCAACCTGGAAAGGATTGAAGTGATCAAAGGTCCTTCCGGCACATTATTTGGCACCGGCGCCGTATCTTATGGCGGGCTGGTAAACCGTGTGACCAAGAAACCTTTCGATACCTTCAAAACAGATGTTAGCCTGACCGCAGGAAGTTACAACCTGAATCGCATTACCATCGATCTGAATGCACCGCTGAATAAGGAAAAAACAGCACTGCTGCGCGTAAACTTCGGCAGGCATGCCCAGGAAAGCTTCCAGGAAGCAGGCTTCAAAAGAAACTATTTCCTGTCTGCCGCCTTCTCTTACCAGGCTAATGAGCGACTGAGCTTCCTCGTAGACCTCGAAACGTTCCGTAACCGCGGAACACCGTCCATCGCCTATCTGAACCCGGCAGCCGGTGTTACTGATTACAAAGAGGCAATGGGTAAATACTATAAGCGGACCTTTTATACCAATGATCTTATATCTACTTTCCCCGGATATAACGTATTCGCACAAATGAATTATAAGATCAACAGTAACTGGAACACCACCACCGTATTCTCCACCGGCGGTGTGAACGCCCGCGAACAGTACCAGTTCTCCGGCAACTGGCTGCCGGGAAAAGATAGCATCACCCGTCAGCTTCAGAAGTATAGTCACAACTACAATACTATTCAGCTCCAGCAGAACCTGAATGGTACTTTCCATACCGGTTCCATCAAACACCGTATACTGGTGGGTCTGGATTACCTGGCTGATATCACGCAGCCAACTTATACTTCCCGCTTCATCCTCGATACGGTGAGCGCTTCAGCACCTACCAGGTTCCTGATGATGGAAAAAATTTATCCTATGTTCCCCACTCCTACTGCACAGGCGAATAACTTCTATAAAAGCCATCTTGACCGCTACGGCATCTATGCTTCAGATGTGATCAATTTTACGGATCGCCTGCTGTTGATGCTAAGTCTCCGTTGGGATAAAGTAGATAACCAGGGCACCACCAACCTGCTGAACGGCAATGTAACCGGCAGCTACAGCAAATCATCTTTCTCTCCAAAATTCGGCGTGGTATACCAGCTGATCAAAGACCAGCTGTCTGTTTTCGCCAACTACCAGAACGGCTTTACTTACAGCGCCCAAACAGATAAACAGGGTAACCTCTTCAAGCCGGAACAGGCCAACCAATGGGAAGGCGGCGTGAAAGCAGAACTGTTTGAGCGCAAATTAAACGTTACCCTCAGCGCATACGACATTAACGTGACCGACAAGCTGCGCTCAAATCCCGAAGACCCCGCCTTTTCAATACAGGATGGATCGCAGAAAAGCAAAGGCTTTGAAGCCGAAGTGATCGCCAATCCTTTCCCTGGACTTAACATTACAGCCGGTTACGGGTTCAACGAAAGCGAGATCACCAAAGCCAATGCTAACGTAGGGAAACGACCTGCGCGCTCCGGCGGTAAGCATATGGCCAACACCTGGATCAGCTACCGGCTGGTGAAAGGGAAACTACAGGGCCTCGGCATTGGCGGCGGATTGTTTTACAACAGCGAAACGCCTTTTGATGATGCTAATACCTTGTTCTTCCCTGCCTATGCACTCGTAAACAGCACCGTGTTCTACGACCGGCCTGGTTACCGCATCGGTATAAAACTGGATAATGTTTCAAATACCATGTATTGGGGTCCATGGGGCGAGCCGCAGCCGCCACGTAACTATGCGGTGAACCTCGTGATCAAACTATAGGGTTTTCGCCATTCATACATCCATGAAAGCACGGTTCGCTGTGCTTTCATTTTACATTTTAACACATGCGCATCAAAAAAATATTCGGTTGGCTGCATCTCTGGCTGGGACTCGTTTCCGGGATCATTGTATTCATCATTTCCATCACCGGCGCCATTTACGCCTGGGAACCGGAATTGTCTGAATACACGGCTTCCTATCAGCACGTAACTCCGCAGGACCTGCCCTTTCAGCCTGTAACTGCCATCCGTACAGCGGGAGAAGCCAGCATGGGTGGCGAAAAGGCATTCCGCATCCTGTACCAGGGGAAAGACAAAGCGGCCGTGGTTCAGTTCTTCCAAAAGAAACCCTATCACTACTACAACGTATACGTAAATCCCTATACGGCCAAAGTGCAGAAGGTGCTTAACCGCGACGATGAGTTCTTTCATTTTATCCTGCAAGGCCATATGCACCTGTGGCTCCCGCAGGAAACCGGCGGCGTTATAGTCGGATGCAGTACATTGGTGTTCTTCCTGATGCTCGTAACCGGCATCGTGCTGTGGTGGCCGCGCAACAAGGCCCGCCGGAAAGTCAGCTTCCGCGTTAAGCTGGATGCTTCGCCAAAAAGACTGAACTATGATCTCCATAATGTGCTGGGATTTTATGCCAGCTGGATCGTTATTTTCGCCGCCTTAACCGGCCTGGTATGGAGCTTCACCTGGATGGCGCAGGCTGAATTCTGGGTATTCAGCGGCGGCCAGAAAAGGCCGGGTGCCGTGCCGGTGAAATCCGGTAATCATGCGCCGGTGAAAGACAGCACCCTCATTAACCAGGTATTTGGATCCTTTATGGACCATTATCCGCAGGCCGCAGGCTACAGCATTTCCCTGCCTGCCAACGATTCCGCAGCCATCATTGCCAGGGCCTACCCTGGTCGCCACCAGTTTTATGATGCCGACTACCTCTATTTCGATCAGCATACCGGCCGGGAAATTACGCCTTCCTATCTCGGTAAGTATAAAGACGCCACCGTGGCAGAGAAAGCGGTACGCATGAATTACGACATCCATGTGGGCAGCATCGCCGGACTCCCGGGCCGGCTCCTGATGTTCTTCGCCGCCCTGATTGCCGCTTCTTTACCTGTTACAGGTTTTCTCATCTGGTGGGGCAGAAAGAAAAAATCAACACCGAAGCGTCCAGCAAAAAAAGAAAGCATTAAGAATTTTCACGCCGTGCCGGATTGATGTATCCGGCTTCTGACTTACCGGGAAACTTATTAGTCTTATCAAACAGGAAGTTGTAACTTCATTAACAATACAAAAAGACGCTTTAGCAATAAGACATTGTGATACAAGAAAAGTAGCAACCGTGTAAATTCCTCTTAACTGATACTGTTATGAAAACACTGCTCTTTCTATTCCTGCTGCTTCCCCTGATTTCATCAGGCTTTGCCACAGATACCGTTCCCTACTTCTACCTCACTCCCGCAGACGCCGCAAAAATACTGGGCCAGCCTGCATTACTCACCCTGAAATCAGAAAAACAGGAACGCGATGCACTGAAGTACCGCTGCGCTTTTACAGCCGTGGAATCGGACCCCGTTTCCGGGAAAACCGGTAATGTGTACTACAACTATGAAAAGTACCGTTCAGTAGCTGCTGCACAAAAAACCTACACCGGTATATTGGACGACAACCGCCACAATGGCAACATCCAGCTACTCGATAACACCGGCGATGAAGGCTTCTTTCAAACCGACAGCGATAACTTCCAGCTGATCATGGTAAGAAAGAAGGATAAAATTATCCGGATGAAAGTCAATAAGGTGACGAGTACCTCTTCTTTAACAGCGCTGAAAGAAACCGTTAACAGGATAGCCGCCACGTTATAGTACCCTGCCGAAAGTTTGAGATTCGAAGTTACTCTTCTGCATAAATGCATAAAAATAAACCTGCCGGTTTTGCCGCTTTTTGCCGGATTATGCCGGAATCTGTTGCGGCCAGAAATAGTCACAGTGTATGGGGAGTGTATCATGAGAGTATTGTGAGAGTATGGGAACTGTATCGGGACTGTATGGGGACTGTATGGGGAATACGACACATAGACGAGTCCTAAGTATCTGAGAAGTATTGGAGATGTATCCGAGAAGTATTGGAGAAGTAATAAAGAGACTTATTAATCGGCCACTGAAATTCAAATTTACCATATTAATTCTCATTCAACCGGAAAATAAAAAAACTGCCTCATTATAAATGAGGCAGTCTTCTTTGAGTAACACCACTTCTCTACAATCCCTTTCCAAAATCCGGCGCCTGTTTATCATACCAGATCCTTTGCGAACTCAGTGTAGGCAAATCCTGTGCATTGGGCGTAAAGCCCTGCTGCTGCATCGCCGTATTCCAGTTGGCCCTGTTTACTTCGCCTGGATCTGTTAACCAGAACCGGCGCGGTATCAGCTCATTAAAAGTTTCCCTGCCATAGTAAGCAGAACCCGTTTTCGGATACCCTGTGCGCCTGCAAAATACATACGCTTCATTAGCCTGCCGGTACATGCTCAGGTAAGCCTGTATGTAGATCCGTTCGAGGTTATTAACACCATTGAATTTCACCTGCGCATTATTCAGATAGGCATTGATTTCAGTTAACCCCGTGCCCGTGTAAGCGGTAGTAGAACCGGCTGCTACCGCAATCGCATTCATGGTTTGAATGGAAGATGTAATACCTTTCTTATACCAGTCTTCCGCCGTTCCTTTGGTATCCGCTCCACCGGCATATCCTTTCTGTATAAACTCTGCTATATAAAAACAGGTTTCGGCGTAGGTAACCGGTACATCGAGGAAATTGCCCGTAGCCGAGTTCAGTTTGGGAGAAAAGAACCTGCGGTTAATGGGCGATATCAGGTTGTATTTGGTATACTGGCTCACAATAAACCCATTCCCGATATACGCTGCCACCGTAGGATTGGTGGTCCAGTCGGCCGGACCGCCCTGGTACATGATCAGCGGATCGTTGGGATTAATGAAAGCAGGCAATGTAACGTTGTATTTTGCCAGCGAATCTTTATAACCGCCTACCAGGTCGTTCTTTTCAAAATATACCGGTAAACGCGGGTCCTGGCTCTTTTTCAGGAACGCCATGATGGACGTGGTGGCATAACGGCGGCTGCGGTAATCGATATCTCCCCCGTTGCCAAAGGGCGTATAGGTGCTGTTGAGATACTTCACCTGTGAATCGTCGCCATCAATAGGCCCGGTAGCATCTTTTAATACCTGCTGAAAAATGGCCTGGCATTTTGCTTTATCAGCGTTCTCTAACCTGGCGGCTATACGAAGTTTAAGCGTGTTGGCCAGCTTCACCCATTTAGTCCAGTCGCTCTGGTAAAAAATATCCGATTGACCGTAGCCTACCTGCGCAGGCAGTGAATTATTGGACAGCACCGCAATGGCCGCATCGAGTTGTGAAAGCCAGTTATTGAACAGGGCGGGCTGCTCATCGTATACCGGTCCGTATTGCGCCTGGTAACGGCCTTCAATGGCTTGTGAATAAGGAATGGAGCCATTCATATCCGTTACTTTAATCCCGTGGAGCACCTGTAATACGTAGGTGGCCATCGCAATCTTCTGGTACGCATCTTTATTCGGCATCGCCTCTACCTGCTTTCTTATCTCAAAAAGATTAGGTAAGATTTGCAGGTAGTAGTTATTATAGCGGGTATTTACATTGTTGGTGATTTCGTACGGACTGGAAGTAACATGCTGCGTAAAACGCATCAGCTGTTCCATGCTTTCCCACACCCATTCTGTACCCTGGTAGGTAATGATCTTATCCTGCGAATAACTTAAAAGGAACTTCACATCCGGCTTGGAAACGAGACTGGGGTTGGTATTGATATCTCCGAAATTTTTAGAGCACGAACTAACGCCCAGCAGTGCCAGCAACAAACCGGTTCTTATATATTGAAATGTATTTTTCATGATCTTGATTTTTTGTTTGTACAATTTAATTTCCTTTAGAACCCAACCCTGATAGTGCCTGCAATGGAGCGTACCATCGGCAGAAATCCTTCTTCACCGGAGAAGGCCGTGTTATTGGAGTTGTTGGAAGCAGGATTGTAATTAAAAGGCAATGAATTGTACAGGTATAGTAAGTCGCGGCCAATAATCGCCACGCTGAGATTATTCAGCATCAGCTTCTTGCAGAGTGCCGGTGAAAACTGGTACGCCAAAGACACCTGTCTCAAAGAAATCCAGGAATTCTTTTTGATCCAGTAATCGGAAACACCGGTAGAAGAAGAACCATAGCGATAATAAAACTGCGGGGCATGCGTAGGTTCCACAAAACCTTTTTCATAAGCCTGCTGATAGGTCATGCCGCCTACATTTACCTGTGAGCCATCGGGCATGGTCACCATCTGGCCTTTGGCAAATACGCCGTCGGGAATAAGTCCGTCGTCGTAGGTTTGCTGATCATACTTGCTGGTCCAGGTGATGCCGCCATGTTCTGCATCCCTTCCCTGGAGCGTGTTGGGCAATACGCCGGTATGTGTGCCATAGCGATAGGTAAGCAGTACAAAGTCACCGCCAAATTTGCCATCCAGTAATACGTTCAGCGAAAGATTTTTAAACCGGAAAGTATTGCTCCATCCTGCTCGGAACTTTGCATTGATATCACCTACATCCTGCAGGGTGTTGCTGCGGGCAGGAAATCCGGCGCGTGCATCGGAGCGCCAGGCCAGTTCAGGTTTGCCGTTATTGGGATCGGCTACCGGGTTGCCGTTGGCGTCGGTGGCCTGGTATGCTTTTGAATGGATGGTAGTACGGAGGGTACCGTAGGATTTACCTACAATAGCCCAGGTACTGATTTCTCCTACATTAGCTTTCAGGTCGTACTCTGTTCTGCCGGGGTACAGCGATTTAATGAGGTTCCTGTTGAGAGAGTAGTTCACGCTGGTGTTCCATTCAAAGCTGTTTGTTTTCACCGGTGTTCCATCGATCATCACTTCCAGGCCCCTGTTCTGGATATTTCCGGCGTTGATGATAATGCCTTCCAGTCCGGATTCCGGCGGAGTGCCAATATCGAGGATCTGGTTTTTGGTATTATCCTGGTAAACAGATACATCAAAGCCTACCCGGCTTTTGAAGAAACGCATTTCCATACCCAGTTCCTTAGCTACTTTTCTTTCGGGTTTCAGATCGGGTACCAGTGCAATAAATTTACCGGTAAGCGGATCAGGGTACCGGCTGTAAGTAGAGATGGGCAGGTCCAGACCGCCGGAAGAAGTGTAACCGTTAAACGCAAATCCGGGGTTAATATTAAAAGGATCGGTATCATTACCCAGTCCGGCGATATTACCTCTTAACTTACCATAGGAAATCCATGCAGGCAGTTTAAAGGTTTCGGAGAACAGCCAGGAAACGCTGACAGCCGGGTACTGGTAAAAGAAATTACCGCTGCCATCTGTATAGGTGAGCGCGGATGACCAGTCGCCGCGGAAGGTACCCTGTACAAACAGCTGGTTTTTCCAGGCCAGGTCCACGCTTGCATAAATAGAGTTAAAGGCTTTCTTACTTTTCAGCCCGCCTTCTGCTCTTGGCTTCTCTACAGAGTTTGCCAGGAAGTAATTGCCGGGGTAACTGAGTCCGCCTACTGTTTCGCTGTAATTGTAGGTAGTTTGGAAACGTTGGGTTTCACCGCCTATGTAACCGCTGAGGTCAAGATCTTTCGTGAGGGTTTTATTAATGGTTCCCATCCATTTAAAGAAATAACTTTCTTTGCTCGTATGTCCAATACCGTATAAGCCACCGGTGAAATTCTGTCCCTGTCCCAGTTCTTTGTTTTCATTTTTGGTGTACAGGTTATTTACGTTGCCTTCCAGTACCAGGTTAGCCCAGGGGGTGAGCTTAGCGGTAATGGCTACACGCCCGCGGATGGTTTGCTCATTCTGGAAATAATCGTTTTCATATAAATTAAACCAGAAGCGGGATTCCGGCGACTTGTTCGTTTCATTAGGATCTGCCGGGTTGGGAGCGCCGCCGAGTGCGCTGGTGTAATGTGCTTTTTGCATCCAGTAACGCGTATCATAGTTACGTGGCAGGATCCAGGTAAACAGTTTACCGAAGTTATAGGAAGCAAAGGCATCCAGGCCACCCAGCCGTGGCGGGTTCCTTCCGGTGAAATAGGTGTAGTTGGTGCTTACATCAGCGCTCAGGAATTTATTGATCACATGGGTAACGCGTGCTTCCACGCTGTTTTTGAGCAGGCTATTTTTAGCTACAATACCTTCGCTCTGGTCGCGGGTGTAGGACACGCGGAAGGTGGAGCGGTCGTTACCGCCATCTAGCGACACGTTGGTAGCGGAACCATGACCGGTTTGAAATGCGTCGAGGAAATTATTGGGTTGCGCTACATATTTTGTGGGGGTGCCGTCGTAGTTGATAACGTCCTGGCCGGCAAAGCGGGGTCCCCAGTTCTCCAGTTCCCGTCCTATCTGCCGGTCGATATACGGCTTACCGGTGGCCGGGTCTGTGGGGAACACCTTTGTTCTCCATTGTTCGTTCGGTTTGTAATTGGGATCGCGGTTATCAGTAAAAAAATTGCCTACGGTGCCACCGCCGAATTCATTCTGGAAGTCGGGGCCGGAGTAAGGTTTGAATACATTAAACGTCTGACTAACGTTAATGCCTAAACCTTTTCTTTCATGTCCTTTTTTGGTAGTGATGAGGATGACCCCGTTGATAGCGCGGGAACCGTATAACGCGGCAGCGGATGATCCTTTGAGCACGGTAACAGACTCAAAGTCTTCCATGTTCAGGTTCTTCAGGTCATTACCAAAGTCACGGCCCGTACCGCTGAACGTGCCATTATCCACGATTACGCCATCTATCACAAAAATGGGCTGGTTGTTACTACGGAGGGTGGAGTTACCGCGGATCACTATCTTGGTGCTTCCAAAAAGTCCGCCTGCGCCCTGGTCGATCTGCACGCCGGCTACTTTTCCCTGCAGGGCATTCACCGGGTTTACTTCATTGGTCATGGCCAGGTCGCCGCCTTTAATTTCAGTTGCCGAAAAGCCCAGGCTCTTTTTAGCTTTGGTGATACCCAAAGCGGTGACTACTACTTCTCCCAGCTGTTTGTTGTCTTCCACTACGGTGACGTTGATAGTGGTTTGGTTGTTAATGGGAATTTCCTGGCGCAGATAGCCGATGGCATTAAAGACCAGTACGCCATTGGCCGGTGCGCTGATGGAATAGTTACCGGCTGCATCGGAAACGCTGCCTGTTTTAGTACCTTTCAGTAATACAGAAACGCCAGGTATGACTTCCTTTTTGGTGGAAGTAATTGTTCCGGTGACTTTAATGTTTTGGGCAAAGGCTGCAGCAGTACAGCAGAGCATCAGGTATAAAGAAAATGTTCCGCGTTTGCAGGAACGTAAACAAGTCCACATACATGTGAGTTTTAAGGTTGATAATACTTATGCTATTGACTGATTTGAATTGCGCGATTTGTTCACTTGCTTATGATGGTTGATTACAGTAACGGTTGATAATTTGCTTATAACTATAACGGCTGAATTGGTCAATTGTTCATTGTTGCAGAAGTGTTCCTGCTATTTTTTCACACGTCGCCAGGTACATTGAGATTTTTGTAAAAGTAATCTAAAGCCAACTATCAACGTCAACTTTTATCTATTCACTTTTAAATACAATGTGTCATGTTTACAACCATTTCCCGTCCGGACCTTTATTGTCCATATCCTCAGCGCCTGCATCCGCAGGTACATGAAGCGGATGCACATACCACCGGTTGGGTGCATACTTTTCATCTTGCTACAGACGAAAGCTCCTGGAATGCTTATCATGATCAGAAGTTCACCTGGATGGTAGCCAGGATGTTCCCGGATGCACCGTTTTTTTCGCTATGTATTGCGAGCGATTTTAACACGCTTCTTTTTTTGTGGGATGATCATCTCGATGCGCTGGCGCCTAATGAATTCAACACCGGCTTTGAGCGTATGGCGCATCACATGATGCAGATCCTGCAGACCGGCCGGACGTTTACGCTGGACAGCGGCGGTCCCCTGCTGGCTGCCATGAGCGATATCTGGCAGCGGATGTGCCGGATCAGCAACCGGGCCTGGCAGGCGCGTTTCGCCCGCAGCCTGAAAGATGCCTTTACTGCCAATTTGTGGCGTATGCAACACGTGGATCATGCCCGCAATATTTCCCTGAAAGATTATATGCGCTTTCGCCCCCAGATCGGCGGCGCTAACTTTTTCCTGGAACTGGCTACCCTGATGAGCGCCATCCATCTGCCCGCCGATCTGCGCGCCAACCCGCAGGTAAAAAACATGGGATTATATTGCAGCCGTACCATTTGCTGGGCCAACGATCTCTACTCCTTCTCGAAAGAATCAGAACTCGGCGATGAACTGAACCTGGTTATGCTGCTGAAACATCACCAGCAGCTTACGCTGGACCAGGCGGTAGAACAGGCCGTGAAGATCCACAACTCCGAAGTTGCATTGTTCAACAACACCGCCGATGTGCTCACCGCTGTATGCGCAGCTGGCGTACGGCCGGTACTGGAAAAGTATATTTTAACGTTGGGACAAATGATGAAAGGCAACATCGACTGGAGTGGTAAAGATACTACCCGCTATCAGTACGTATATGCGTAACTATTGGAACAACACTTTATTTACGGTGCTGTTCAACAGTTTAAGATCAATAGGTTTAGAGATATATTCCCTGGCGCCCGCACCCAGCATATCATCGATCGACTCCTGGAATGCATCGCCCGATACGGCGATCACCGGAATATTTTTTAAAGCAGGTATATCACCGAGCAGTTGAAGGGTATCTTTCCCGCTAAGTCCCGGCATATAACTATCTATGAAAATAAGATCCGGTTTTTCATCCATTGCTTTGTTAATACCTTCTGCCCCGCTGCCGGCCACTATGGTAGTGAAGCCGAGCCTGCGCAGAAAGCTGGACAATACCAGCTGGCTCATCTCATTATCATCAATTACCAGGCTTTTCAGCCCTTTATGGAGCGTTAATTCCATCCAGCCTCCCTGGGCAGGCGACGGCGCCGAACTCACCGTTAATGGCAACCGCACAATAAAGGTGGCTCCTTCTTCCGGTATACTGGTAACAGTAATCTTTCCACTCATCATTTCCACATATTTTTTTGTGATCGGTAATCCAAGACCCGTTCCCTCAAAATCGCTTTTACCTGATTTAAACGGTGTGAACAGGGTCACCAGGTCCGCTGCAGGAATACCCTGGCCCTGGTCCTTTACCATGAACTGCCAATGTGCTTCTTCGCACAAAACGCCAACTGAAATCAGGCTGTTGGTGCGGGTAAATTTGATGGCGTTAAACAGCAGGTTATTCAGTACCTGTGCCAGTTTGTTTTTATCTGCCAGTATATAGCAGGGCATATCTTCTGCAATATCTGCCCTGATCTTTATTCCCCGCAGATCAGCAATGTATTGGTATACGATGATCTTGTCGGAAATCAGTTCGCGGATATTAAATGATTCGGGATGAATGGCATGGGCTGCGCCGTCTTCTATTTTAGAAATGGCCAGCACATTATTGATGATCTGTAAAACATTATGCGTAGCGGAATACAGGTGCTCTATTTCCGGGCGGATATCACTATAACGTTCCTCTTTCTGCGCTTTCATCATCAGATCCTGGCTGATACCGTAAATGGCATTCAGCGGGTTCCTGATTTCATGGCTGGTTTCCCTGACAAAGATCGTTTTCTCATCCGTTGCTTTTGCCAGTTTTATATTGAGCGTTTTTAGTTTTCTTACATACAGGAAGATAGTAGCTACATCCAGCAAAAGTATAGCCGGTAGCGTTATCCAGCGGATGATAAATTGCTGGCTATGCCCCATTTCCATGGGAGTGATCAGTGTGTAGTAATAATTGATTTCGCAGGCCGTTACCGACACCACCGCCACCACGATACTGGCTACCACCAGCGCGCGTGTTCTGAAAATCATGAGCGACGCCCCGAGCAGGAACAGGAATAACAGGTGTACTTCCGTTAACATGCCCATTACGGCGCTGAAATAAACGATGGCGATATTGTTAATGGCAATGAAGGCGATGCTGGCTAAAACGGGTTTATTTACAGCGTTAAGGAAAAATACGCCGAGGAAAAGTCCGGCTTCTATATAAGCAGGGATCAGCAGGTCAAATTTCCCGGTGCCCATGTAAGCAGGGATGCCGAATAAAAGGCAAAGCGTGGTGGTAACAACAGAAAAAGTATTAACCATCCTGGTCACCTTTGCCAGCGATTCCTCCTGGCGGAAGGTTCCGGTATTTACAACACGGTGAAAAAGTTGACCGATGTTCATATGGCTATATTTTGAGAGGCATTCGCGGGATAGCTGACAAAGCAATACAGTTGTAAAATCAGTTATATCACATTCATAATCCTATTGCAATTTAGTGATTATTTATTTCCCGGAACCTTTCACTTTCAACAGGCTGGCATTAATGGCTACCACCACGGTGCTTACTGTCATCAACACCGCTCCTGCAGCGGGGCTCAGCATAATTCCCTCTTTATAAAGCACGCCGGCGGCCAATGGCAGCGCCACAATATTATAACCCGTTGCCCAGGCGAGGTTCTGGATCATTTTCCGGAAAGTGGCCTTACCAAATAAAATCAGGTTTACTACGTCTTGCGGGTTGCTGTTCACCAGTACGATGCCGGCCGTTTCTGCCGCCACATCGCTTCCGCTGCCGATGGCAATACCCACGTTGGCCTGCGCCAGCGCGGGGGCGTCGTTGATACCGTCGCCGGTCATGGCTACAAACTCGCCCTGTTGCTGCAATGCTTTAATCTTATCCAGTTTCTGGTGCGGCAGCACTTCAGCAATATAGCTGTCCATACCAAGCGTCTTACTTACGCTTTCTGCTACCACTTTGTTATCGCCGGTGAGCAGCACCGTTTTGATCCGGTTTTCCTTCAGCGTGGCAATGGCGCCTGCCGATTCCGGCCGGATCTGGTCCGCCAGCGCAATAAAGCCCGCTACCTTGTTGTCCTTTATCACATATACCAGGGTTTCTCCCGGCTCAATGTTGGCGGTAGCGGCATCCCTGAACTCTTCGGCCACATAACCCGGACTCACCACCTGCACTTCTTTCCCGGCAATATTGCCGGTGATACCTTTCCCGGTGATGGCCGTTACATTTTCCGCCGCCGGCGGGGTAAGCTGCATTTCTTTTGCTTTACCTGTAATCCCCGTAGCAATGGGATGTTCGGAACTGCCTTCCAGCGCAGCCGCCATTTCCAGGATCTCTTCTTTGGAAATACCCTGCTGCAATGAATCAAACCTCACCACTTCAAAACGGCCTACGGTGAGGGTACCTGTCTTATCAAAAACAATAGTGGTAATCTTCCTCGAATTCTCAAAGTCGGTGCGGTTTTTTATGAGCAACCCATGCCTTGCGGATAAAGCGGTGGATTTCGCAATTACCAGCGGCACCGCCAGGCCCAGCGCATGCGGGCAACAGATCACGATCACCGTTACCATGCGCTCTATGGCAAACGACAACTCCCGGCCGCTCAACCACCAGTATAAGAAAGTGGCAATACCGGATAAAATGGCAATTACTGTAAGCCAGCGCGCGGCTTTGTCGGCCAGCAGCTGGGTTTTCGAACGGGATTGCTGCGCATCCTGCACCAGCTTCACTACCTGCGAAAGATAGGAGTCGGCCACACCATGCGTAACAGTGACCCTGATAGCGCCATTGCCGTTGATAGAACCGGCAATTACTTTATCGTTCGCCTGCTTTTCCACCGGTTTGGATTCGCCGGTAAGCATACTTTCATTCAACGACGTGTTGCCTTCCAGGATGGCACCATCTGCAGCCACTTTCTCCCCGGGCTTTACCAGGATAACATCTCCCGCTTTCAGTTCCGCGGTTTTTACATCCATCACATGATTGCCATGTACCAGGTGCGCTTCATCCGGCATCAGCTGCACCAGCAGCTCCAGCTCCCGCGAGGCGCCCATCACCGATTTCATTTCAATCCAGTGTCCCAGCAGCATGATTAGGATCAGGGTGGTAAGCTCCCAGAAAAAATCCATGCCGGGCAAACCGAATACGGTAGCCACGCTGTACACGTAGGCTACCGTAATGGCAAAGCCGATGAGCGTCATCATGCCCGGTTCCCGGCTTTTCATTTCCTCCCACCACCCCTTCAGGAAAGGCCATCCGCCATAAAGAAACACAACAGAAGATAATACCAGCAAAACATATCCATCTCCCGGAAATGTAAAAGAAATGCCCAGCCAGTGCTGAATCATTTCCGATAGTAACATTACCGGTACCGTCAGCACCAGCACTACATAAAAACGTTTCCTGAAATCGGCGATCATCATGGCATGATGATCGTGATGTGCACCGTGATTCATGGATGCATGCGCATGCTCCATTTTCATGGTGTTGTGCTGATGCTGATGTTCCATTGCTGCTTGTTTTAATAGCTTAATGTAATACCTGCGCCGAGTCCCATGTCACTGTCGTAGTGCGTGGAAAATGCAAAGTTCTTTGTAACAATGTACCGGAACCCCGCCATGTATTCTTTATCGGTGTTCACCATAAAACCAAAACGTAACCTTCTTGTAAGTGGCACGTCCTCTCTTGTTAACTGCACCCTTATTTTACCATCTGTGTCTACAGAAGCATCTGCCACGATCAGCATGGGTAAAGTGTATTCCACGCCCACATGAAATACCTGCCTGAAATCCTTTGTATTTTTCTGGCCGAAGAGATTTTTCTCCGGTTCATCCATTTTGCGGTAACGCACGTCCCAACCGATGTAAGGGAACAGCCATTGGTTCTTACCGAGATATCTTCCGAAATGGCTTTCACTTTCATAACCATCCCGGTCGTTTAACCCTACACGCCATTCGGTAGACAAACGGTAACGGCTATTCGCAACTACGATTTCACCATCACTACCGGTGCTTTCCAGCCCTACGCGCGCCATCGGGTACAACATGCGGTCGTCTTTCTTCAACATACGGTATGCCCTGGCAGGGTCCGGCACTTCCGGGTTTGGTGGTGAATTTTCGTAACTAAACACCCGTCCCATGCCACTCATCATGTGATACAAAATGTGACAGTGGAAGAACCAGTCACCGCTTTCGGTAGCGGCAAACTCAATCGTATCCACTTCCATTGGCATAATGTCCAGTACGGTTTTCAGCGGCGAGTATTCGCCCTGTCCGTTCAGCACCCGGAAGAAATGCCCGTGCAGGTGCATGGGATGCCGCATCATGGTGTTGTTGTACAACACGATCCGTACAATTTCGCCTTTTTTTATTAAGATCTTGTCTGTTTCAGATACTACTTTGTTGTTGATACTCCATACATAACGGTTCATGTTCCCCGTTAGTTCAAAATGCAGGAGTTTAACGGGGCCGGGCGGCAGCGTTGTTTTTTCCGGCGCCCGCAGCATACCGTAGTTCAGGGTTACGATATCTCCGGCAGTGCTATCCATTTGCATGTTTTGCATATCATGACCTGCGTGTTTCACCCGCTTATCATCACCGGTGATTTCAGGATACATGACCGTGTTCATATCCATTACCTGGTTACTCATTTGCATACCAGTGCTGGTATCGAGGTTGCCATCCATTTTCATCATATCATTCATCATCTTCATGCCTTCGAAATACTTCAGGTGGGGTAAGGGCTTTGCCGGCATCTTCATGCCCTGGCCCAGCCACAGCGAAGTGGAGCGGGTACGGTCTTCCGCAGTGGCAAGGAACTGATACTGCATATTATCCGGGATGGTCACTATTACGTCGTAGGTTTCAGATACGCCCACGAGGAGCCTGTCTACTTCCGCGGGTTCCACATCGGCGCCGTCATTGGCCACTACGGTGAGTTTCCCGCCGGCATAGTTCAGCCAGAAATAAGTGGAGGAGCTGCCGTTTATGATGCGTAACCTTACTTTATCACCGGCTTTAAATTGCGGCTGTTCATCTGTTTCTTTACCGTTCGACAGGAAGCGTTCGTAATATACATCGCTCACATCCATTGCATTCATGCGTTTCCATTCATTGGTCACTTTTGTTTTGAAATGCTTATGCTGTATGGCTTCGGCGTAGCTCTGCACCGATCCTTTTTTTATGGCGAACCAGTCGTTGGCATTGTGCAGGTAGCGGTTTACGGTATGCGGATGCATATCGGTCCAGTCGCTCAGCAATAACGTATATTCTTTAGCGGTAGTTTCTTTCCGTTCATGGAAAACAATTGCGCCATACATACCGCTTTGTTCCTGGAACATCGTATGGCTATGGTACCAATAGGTGCCGTGTTGTACCACGGGAAAGCGGTAGAGGTGTGTTTCACCGGCTTTAACAGGCCGCGTGGTCAGATAGGAAACGCCGTCGTACTGATTGGGTAAGATGAGCCCATGCCAGTGTATAGACGTTTCTTCTTTCAATGTGTTGTGTACATAAATCTCTGCAGTGTCTCCTTCTGTAAAGTGCAGGACGGGTCCGGGGATGGTGCCGTTGATAGTAAGTGCATGGCTCATTTTACCGGAGTAGTGTACCATGCTGTCGCCTACGTATAAATCGTAGCGGACTACCTTTGGCGCAGTGTTTAAAGAAGCCTGTGCAGCAACCATACTACACAGGCTCATCAATGTTATATACAGGAATACTGCTTTCATACGAATGATTAAAGACTATTTAATGGTATCGCTTACTTTACCACAGGTAAGCATCTGGTTGCCGTAGTAAGGATTTTTAACAGCATTGCTGCTGCTTAACCAGTAAGCCTTTTTCATAGGGCAGTATTCCTGGTATACCGGCTGTGCGGAAAGCGGTGTAGCTTTTGCGAGCTGATAGAAATTATCAGAGAATGTTTTGAAATGTTCGCGTTGTTTACTGATATCTTTTGCTTCAGCTATCGCTTTTGCATCCGCCGTGAGCTTTGCTGCCAGCGGCATGTAGGCATTGTGAACAGCAGGCGGCATGGATGACATATCAACCTGGGCGGCGGCTTTTACAAACTCATCTGCTTTGGCGGCTGCCACTTCCGCATTGCTGCTCACGAGTGCATCTTTAATATTGTAGTATAAAGAAAGTAAGGGAGATAACTGTGTGGAAACAGTTTTATCCTGTGCCATACCCTGTTGCATAAATGCAGCTACCAATACGATGCCTGCCATTAATATTTTTTTCATGTCTGTTAGTTTTTACTTGTGGATAATATACTCCATGCTGCCTGTTATTACGATAAGGCGTCTGCCTTGTAACCGGCTTTTTCTATCGCCACCCTGATTTCGCTTTTATCCAGGTTTTCTTTTGTAACGGTGAGTATTTTGTCGGGGCTGGCCAGGTCTACTTCCCAGTTATCTGCGCCCACCAGTTTATTTAATACAGGCGTTACCGTTGCAATACATCCGGAGCATTTGATGTTGGTTTTGAATTGTGTTGCGTTCATGTTGATTCTTTTATCTGGTGATGAATAATTAATTTGATGATGTAAAATTACGATGCCCGGGAGGCGGGACTGTTATACAATTCATGCTATCTTTTACATAATTCTTATGGCCGTGGCTGGGCCTCTTTTAGGGGTACATGCGTCATTTTTACCGGCTTCTCCTGAAAAATTATAAAATAATGCCTGTCTTCCTTACATTTATACGCACATGATTCAACAGGGGCGTTCCCCACAATACAGACAATACCACAATTATGAAAAAAACAGTTTTATTGCTGGCGGCAACCATGATAAGTTCCTTCAGTTTTGCCGACGTTCGTTTACCCAACGTTTTCGGCGACAACATGGTGCTGCAGCGCGACAAGCCGATCCCGATATGGGGTTGGGCTGATAAGAATGAAAAGGTCACTATCCGGTTCAATCAACAGGAAAAAACGGTAAAGGCCGATAAGAACGGTAAATGGAAGGTATTCCTGCAGCCGGAAAAAGCAGGCGGCCCCTATACCCTGTCCGTAAAAGGCAAAAATGATATCAGTTTTCACGACATCCTGATGGGCGACGTATGGATCTGCAGCGGGCAATCGAACATGGAATTCCATGTAAACGGCGTAACCAATGCCAATAAGGAAATTGCCCAATCCGCCAACCCTGCCATCCGGCATTTTTACCTGCCCAAAGCGATGTCGGTGACGCCGCTGGATGATGTGAATAAAAGCGCCTGGTTACCGGCCTCACCGGAAAACACGGCCGATTTCACGGCAGTAGGCTACTTCTTTGCCAAAGCATTGAATGAACAAACACACGTACCTATCGGGTTAATACATACTTCCTGGGGCGGCACCATCGTGGAAACCTGGATCAGCAAAGAGGGGCTGACCAGCAGCGACGAGTTCGGCGACATGATGCAACGCATTCCCACGCTGAACATGGACTCCTCTGCCATCGCCGCCAAAAACAGGCAGCAACAGCTTATCCAGAATTTACAGGGCGGCCTGCCCAATGCCGCCACCGTGGCCACCTGGTCTGCCGCTAATACGGATGACCAGTCCTGGAAAAAAATGAAAGTCCCCGGCCTCTGGGAAGAGCAGCTGCTCCCCGACTTCGACGGTATCGTATGGTTCCGTAAAAGCTTCCAGGTATCTGCAGCAGATGCCGGCAAACCAGCGGAACTCAGCCTGGGCACCATCGACGACAACGATATTACGTACATCAACGGTACACAGGTAGGCAGCACCAAAGGCTATGATGCCGCCCGTACCTACCACATCCCGGCCGGTGTTTTAAAAGCCGGTACTAATGTAATTGCAGTAAGCATAGAAGATAATACCGGCGGAGGTGGTTTTTATGGAGATGCAGAGAATATTTTTCTGCAAACAGCCGGCCAGAAGCAATCCCTTACGGGCGACTGGTCCTTCCGCATCCAAAAGGCGCTGAACCCCGGCACCGCCGTTGGCCCCAACAGCTACCCATCGTTGCTGTTTAACGCCATGATTAACCCGGTACTGCCTTTTGCCATTAAAGGCGCCATCTGGTACCAGGGCGAAAGCAATGCCGACCGCGCCTACCAGTACCGCAAAGCCTTCCCGCTGATGATCAGCGACTGGCGCCGGCTGTGGCACCAGGGCGACTTTCCCTTTTACTTTGTACAGCTGGCCAGCTTCAACTCCAGCAACGGCACCAGCCAGAAAGGCAGCAAGTGGGCGGAGCTGAGAGAAGCCCAAACCCTCACCCTGCAGGTACCTAATACCGGCATGGCCGTTACTACCGACATCGGCGAATCCAAAGATATCCATCCAAAAAACAAACAGGATGTAGGCAAAAGGCTGGCAGCCGTAGCATTACATGACACCTACGGACAAAACAACGTTTTCAGCGGCCCCATATACCAGTCCATACAGGTAAACGGCAACAAGGCAACCCTCAGCTTTACCAGCACCGGCAGCGGCCTTATGGTGAAAGATAAATATGGCTATATCCGCGGATTTGAAGTAGCCGGCGCCGACAAGCAATTCCACTACGCCAAAGCATTCGTTGACGGCGATAAAGTAGTAGTGTATGCAGACGAAGTAAGCACACCGGTAGCAGTACGTTACGGCTGGGCAGATGATAACCTGGAAGACAACCTCTTTAATAAAGAAGGCTTCCCGGCAGCACCTTTCCGCACTGACACCTGGAAAGGCGTGACCGAAGAAGTGAAGTACAGCGTGAAATAATGCAGCGTAGGTTGTCTTACTCAGGATTAAACTTATTTCACTGATTACGCTGATTTGATCACTTTTTGATTTTAATGGATTTTGGGAGATATAAGCGGATATTTTCGCTTATATCTCCCAAAATCTTTTAAAAGATATAATCAGTAAAATCAGCGTAATCAGTGAGAAAGACAAAATCCGCGTTTCCGCTTCTATCTCCCCGAATCTTTTAAAATCAAAAAGTGATCAAATCAGCGTAATCAGTGAAATAAGTTTAATCCTGAGTAAGACAACCTACGCGCCGAACGTGATTCAGAGCAGCGACGGCGCCGGCAGCAGGTCTGTTGCTTTGCCGGTTGCCACATCGGCCAGGGTTTGGATCAGTTTTCGTACCTGCATTTCCGTGGGTAGGTCGGTGATCACGCCCTGGTCGTTGATTTTTGTTCTTACCGAGGAGATAACGAGTTGCGCTGCCTCAGCGATCTTTGACTCGATGATCAGTAAGGTGCCGAGCAGCGACTGGTGCGCTTTATGGCCGGAAGTGCCGGCGGTGATCAGGGCGACGGGCTTTTTGGAGAAGTGCATGGAGGAGACGGTCCAGTCGATGGCATTTTTAAGTGTTCCCGGCACACCAATAGCATATTCCGGGGTGCATATCAGCACGGCATCGGCGGCGGCGAGTTGTGCCCGGAAATGTTGCACTTCCTCCGGTGCGCTGTTGACGTCCATGTCCTGGTCGGGATTAAAATGCGGGATGGTGGTGAGACTTTCCACCAGTTGTACCGTAAAGGTGTCCCTGCCCAGTTCCGTGATCGCTTTTATAAGATGGTGATTGGAAGAAGATTGCCGGGTGCTTCCACAGATAGCCAGCAGTTTTATCGGTTGTGTCATATAAGTATTGTTCATTGGCTTGCAAATTAAGCGGATTCTCCTGATATCGCCTTCGGCGATATTAAATTGTCTTGGAGCAGGATTACACTGATTTTACTGATTACGTTGATTTTACTTTTTGGATTTTATAAATGATTTTGGGAGGTATAAGCGGATATTTTCGCTGATATCTCCCAAAATCATTTATAAAATCCAAATGATCAAATCCGAAAAATCAGCATAATCAGTGTAATCCTGCTCCAAGACAATTTAAAGTCGCCGAAGGCGACGCGGCCATCTCCCCGAGATTTTAAGAATTATTCTCCGGAAAAAAAATATATTTGTCGAACCACGTTCCGGATATCAACTAAGAGAAGAATTCCATGTATAATGAAACTGAATTACTGACCAACATCGCGGCAGGAGATGAAGCTGCCTTCAAACAACTTTTCGAACACCATAGAAAGAAGCTCTATCACTATGTGCTGGCTGTTACCAAATCAAGGGAGGTAGCGGAGGAAATTGTGATTGACGTATTCCTGAAGTTGTGGACGGGCAGGGAGCTGATCACCCATATCCAAAATATGGACGCGTTCCTGTTCAAGGTGGCTTACAATAAAGCGATGGACTTCTTCAAGCTGGCCGCTAAAAATGCCAGGCTGCAGAAACTGGTGAGCGAACAAATGGAGGCCCACCAGGAACAAAGCGCCGACTACAGCCTGTTGAACAACGAATGCCGGGAGATATTGAACAACGCCTATAAACAATTGTCGCCCCAGCGCCGCCTCATGATCACCCTGAGCCGGGAAAAGGGCATGACGCATGAAGAAATAGCCACAGAACTGAATTTATCCCGTAACACCGTTAAAAATACCATCACCGACAGCCTGAAGATCATTAAGCAATACCTGCTGAATAACCATATTACCCCTTTTGTGTACCTCCTGTTGCTGTCAGATTTATTTTCTGACTGATTAGTACTACCCCCTCCTTTTTGTCGTCATTGCAGTTATATAACTGGCATATGTCGTCTAATCCGTTAAGATTAAAACTATTACTGCAAAAATACCTGTCCGGCGACTGTAGTCCGCAGGAGCTGGAAGAGTTCTGGGCATTGATGGCGGAGCTGTCGGAAAACGACCTTGTTTCGCAGGAGCTGGCAGCGCTCTGGGAGCGTACGCCCCGGCCGGCGCAGGAGCCTGCGTGGGAACAATTGTATACAAAGCTGCAGGGAAAGATCCGGGAGGGGGAGGTTGATATGCTCAAGGTAATGACGGTAAAGCGCAATCCCTTCTACAAAAGGATGGCCGTTGCCGCCGCTGTACTACTGGCGGTGCTCAGCGCCTGGTGGCTGCTGCCGGTTACAAAGCCCGTTCCTACACTAACCGCGGCACTTCCCAAAACGCAGCAGTCGTCCAATAAAATAATTACCCTCCCTGATGGCAGCGTGGTGACGCTCAATGAAAACAGCCAGCTGGATTATCCTGCCGCCTTTAATGGAGGTAGCAGGGAAGTATACCTGAGAGGAGAAGCTTTTTTTGAAGTAGCGCACGATAAAAACAAACCGTTCCTGGTGCATACCGGCGCCATAGTGACGCGGGTGCTGGGAACCTCCTTTAATATCAGGGCTGCGGGGGATGCCTCGCCAATAGCCGTTACCGTTACTACCGGCAAAGTACAGGTGCAAAAAGCTAATAACGCCGTGGTAGCAGAACTGTTGCCCGGTGATCAGTTAATACTGGACAAGGCCGCCATTGCCCCTTTGGTGACCAAAGCCAATATGAAAGAAGTGCTGGTCTGGAAAAAAGACGAGCCGGTATTTGAAGATATTTCCTTTGAAGCAGCGATTCCACTTATCAACAAATATTATGGTATTGATATCCGGTTCAGGGATGAATCCCTGCGCGTTAAAAAATTCACCGGTAATTTTATCAACGATCCCATGAAACAGGCGCTGGATGTGATTTGCGAGCTAACACACGCTCAATGGGAAAAAGGACAAGACAGTATAATCTGGCTGGATAAACGATTTTAAAAAAAGGCTATACTAAGGACTAGTTAGTATAGCCGGTTGTCTTAAACATTTCGGTAAACATTTAAAAACTACCCAAAGGTATGAAATTTCTTATCAGGGGAAGGCTACGCCTTTTCCCAAAGCGAACGTTTGCGTATTATATGAAACTAAGTTGCTTACTCGCCTCTGCTTTTCTTTTCGGCATCAATATGCTGATTGCTGCTCCCGGCAAAGCGCAGCGATTGGAAGAAGTAGACGTTACCGTAAACCTGAAACGGCAATCCCTGAAGGAAGGTATTAAGCAAATCCAGCAGCAAAGCGCCTTTAAGTTTGCTTATGTTGCCGCACAGCTCTCTCCCTATGATGATATTACTTTGCCCGCGGAACGAAGATCCGTGCTGCAAACACTCAACCTGCTGCTGGAAAACACCGCCCTTACCTGGTCGCTGAATGCCAATACCATTGTGATCACCGAGAAGCGGGTGGCAGATCCTACGCTATCCTCTGCGCGCGTGATCACCGTTAGTGGAAAAGTGACCGATGAAAAAGGCAGCGGGCTTCCCAATGTTACCATCACCATCAAAAACGGTGGTGGCGGGGCTATTACCGATGTTAACGGGCATTTTACCGTCCGGGTACCGGATGAAAAATCCGTTCTTGTTTTTAGTATGATCGGGTATACTTCCGTGGAAATTGCCGCCGGCAGCGCTACCCCGCTGAACATTATCCTGAAGGAAGAAACCCGCTCGCTCAATAATGTGGTGGTAGTGGGATACGGCACCCAAAAGAAACGGAATGTTACCGCCGCCATCGCCTCCGTGCCTATGGCCGAAATGCGTGACATGCCTATTTCCAATGTGGCCACCGGTATGCAGGGAAAAATTCCCGGCGTGATCGTGCAGCAAACAGGCGGCGCCCCGGGTGCTACCCCCGCCATAAAAGTACGTGGCTTCGGCTCTATCAGCGCAGGTACCAACCCGCTGATTGTAGTGGATGGCAATATTGTGGACGCCAGTGTGTTCAGCAATTTCAACAGCAACGATGTGCAAAGCATTGATGTGCTGAAAGATGCGTCCTCCACTGCGATCTATGGCTCCAAAGGCTCCAACGGTGTGCTGATCGTAACCACCAAACGCGGTAAATCCGGCAAAACAAGGTTTAACGCCGACGTATATACGGGATTCCAGGAGCTCTCTAAAAAGATAGATGTGCTCAACTCGCAGCAGTTTGCAGAGTTCTCCAAAGAAGCCTCCAATAATGCTTACCTCGATAACGTACCCGGCGCCAATATATCAGACCCCAACAGTGCGCGCCCGTCTTCGTATTTGCGTTACCGTTATCCACGCGGCGATCTGTTTGAGTGGTTCAACTTCGACGATCCGCAGAAGGTAGCCGCCATGCCTACGTATGATTACCAGGATATGATTTTTCGCAAGGGAATGATCAACAACTACCAGGTAACCGCCAGCGGCGGCAATGATAACGCGCAATACCTGGTAACCGGTGCCTACCTGAAACAGGATGGCATCATTGAAAAATCCACACTCGACCGGTACTCCATCCGTGCGAACGTAGATATCAACGTGACCGACCGTTTCAAGCTGGGCGCCAATATCAACCCTGTATATAAAATCCAGAACGATGTAAACAGTGATGGTCACTGGGCTAACAACGGTATTATCAATGCGGCCTTATCTGCAGTACCAATGACACCTGTCTGGAACGCCGACCATAGCGCTTACACCTCGCAAACCGCACTGGCCGTGCCTTATGGCTGGCCTGGCATCACCAACGCCGTAGCCAATATCACGGAAAATCCGAATGAGCTAATCACCACCAATTTGCTTACCAACGTGTATGCATCGTACCAGTTCCTGAAAGATTTCAGTTACCGCGCTACCGGTAACTTCAACGTAGGCTCCACCAGGAGAAATGCCTATAAAACATCCCGCATGCCGCTGAACCAGATCTTGCCGCCTACACAAGCCGTGGGTGAAGCGTCTTCTGATCAAACCACCAGTTGGCTGTTTAACCAAACCGTAAACTATACTAAAGCCACCGGCCCGCATAACATCGATGTGTTGCTGGGTATGGAGGCCTATAAATACCAGTACCAGAAAAGCCAGGCGATTGGTACCTCTTACGCCAACGACGTAGTGCCTACACTGAATGCTGCAGGGTTGCCGAGTACCGTCACTTCTTTCAGAACTGCCAATACTTCCACCTCCTACTTTGGCCGTGCTACCTATAATTACAAAGAAAAGTACATCGCCAATGTATCCCTGCGTGCAGATGGATCTTCCATCTTCGGCAGCCAAAACAGGTGGGGCGTATTCCCCGCGGGTTCCGTGGGATGGGTGTTGACAGAAGAACCATTTATGAAAAACATCCCGGTGATCTCCAACGCCAAACTGCGTGTGAGTTACGGGCTGGCAGGTAATAACCAGTTCTCCGGTGACTATCCTTACCTCGCTACACTGGAAGCAGATAACTACAGTTTCAACAACTCGCTCGTAAATGGTTTGGGCGCAGCCTCGCTTGGCAATCCTGAACTGGGCTGGGAAAAAAGCAAACAGTTCGACGCCGGCATTGACCTCGGCTTCTTCCATGAAAGGATCGGTATTGGCATCGACTACTATAAACGAAATACCAACGACCTGCTGCTGGCAGTAAATGTGCCTACCATCACGGGCTTCAGCACCGCTGTTAAAAATATTGGCGCTATTGAAAATAAAGGCTGGGAGTTTTCCCTCGCCACCCGGAATCTTACCGGCGCCTTTACCTGGAATACCAACGCAACGCTTTCCTTTAACCGCAATACCGTGGTGGCACTGGGTCCTACGGGAGATCCCATCCGCAGTAATTCCGGTGTAAATGAAACCAATATCACGATAATCGGCAAACCGATCGGTAATATTTATGGATACAAACAGATAGGCATCTTCCAGAACCAGGCCGACCTCGACAAATTTCCACACGACATCACTTCCAGACCTGGTGATGTTAAGTATGAAGATGTAAATAAAGATGGAAAGATCACAGCTGACGACCGCACCATCATTGGTAACAGTCAGCCTGATTTTATTTACGGCCTCACCAACACCTTCCGGTATAAAAACTTCGACCTGATGGTGGCCATACAAGGCCAGCAAGGCGGAGAAATCCTGAACCTCAGCCGCCGCTTCTTTGAAAACGTGGAAGGCAGCGCTAACCAGCTCACCACGGTGTTGAACCGTTGGCAGTCGGCCGACAAACCAGGCAACGGCATCATTCCCCGCGCCAATCAGCGCACCACCGGCAACAACAACGCCATCTCCAGCCGCTGGGTGGAAGATGCTACCTACCTGCGTATCCAAAACGTGAGTATCGGTTACCAGCTGCCGGAAAAAATATTACAGCACATCCGCCTGCAACAGGCCAGGATCTATCTCTCGGCTCAAAACCTCTACACGTTTACCGACTACCTGAACTATAACCCGGAAGTAAGTAATTACGAAGGCGCTTTAACCAGCGGCGTAGACTATGGCCGGTATCCGCTGGCCAGAACATTTGTAGTTGGGGTAAATATTGGATTCTGATCTTGCTAAAAAATTAAAGAACATGCGCACAAATTATATATACATATTCCTCGCAGCAGCTGTTTCATTTACGGCCTGCAAAAAGAGCTTCCTGGAGCAGGTCCCGCCTTCCACGGCCACTACGGAAAACTTCTACAAAACAGCAGACGATTTTAAAAATGCACTCAATGCCAACTATGGCTCCTTGCAGTCGGGCGGCGTATTTGGCAACGCTTATATTTATGGCGATATCCCATCCGACAATAACTTCCCGGTGCCTTCCGGCTCTGTAACAGACCAGGATGAATTTGACCGCTTCTATATCAAAACTACCAATCCTTTTGTGGCCGCCCGCTGGAACGACAGCTACAAAGCCATTTCCCGCAGCAACACCATCCTGTCGAGGATTGCGCCGATAGCCATGAGTGATTCATTGAAGAAGCGCTTCTCCGCAGAAGCGCAGTTTCTCCGTGCGCTAGTGTACTTCAACCTGGTGCGTTCCTTTGGTGATGTGCCTTTGGTGGTAACAGAAATCACCAATGCCGACCAGGCATATGAATATACCCGTGATCCAGCAGCCAGCATATACGCACAAATTGAAGCCGACCTGAAAGCCGCTGAAGCCGCATTGCCGGTGAGTTATACCGGCGCCGATATAGGCAGGGCTACCCGTGGCGCGGCTAAAGCCTTGCTGGGAAAGGTATTGCTCACGCAACATAAATACCCCGATGCTGCTGCAAAGCTGAAAGAAGTGATCAGCTCCGGCACTTACGCCATATTGGATAAATATGCCGACGTTTTTGATGTAAGCAAGAAAAATAACAAGGAATCTGTTTTTGACGTACAATATAAATCAGGTGGCGTAAAAGAAGGCAATCCGCTGCCTAACTCTTTTGCTCCTGAAAACTCCGGTGATGCGGTAGTGAAGTTTGGCGGCGATGGCAATAACCAGGTTACTCCTGATATGGAAAGCGCCTACGAAACCGGCGACACCAGGAAAGGCTTTTCTATGGCTACTTCTTATGTAAATGCCAGCGGAGCTACCGTAAATTATTATTTTGTAAAGAAGTACTTTGATGTACCTGCCACCAAGAACGATAATGGTAATAACTTCCCGGTGATTCGTTATGCAGATGTATTATTGATGTATGCGGAAGCCCTTAATGAAATAGGCTACCAGGGCGGTGGTGAAGCATTCACTTACCTGAACATGATCCGCAAAAGAGCAGGACTCGCAGAAAAAACGGCCGCCAACGTGCCTGACCAGGCATCGTTCCGGCTGGCAATAGAAAATGAAAGACGGGTGGAATTCGCGTTTGAAGGTCACCGTTGGTACGACCTGGTGCGCACCGGCAGGGCGATTCCGGTACTCAACAGTAAAAAAGCACAGATCAGGTTAGTAGCGGACCTTACCAGCGACAACCTCGTAATACCAGTACCACAAAGCCAGATAGATATTAACAAGGATAAGATCAAACAAAATAAAGGATATTGATGGTACGTAAAACCGTTTGTACTTTTTTATGGTTAACAGCTGGTATGGCAAGTGCTTTGGCACAAACCAGCCAGCTGTTGGCTTATGTAGACCCGTTCACCGGCACTTCCAAAAGCACCACCCTCACCGCCCTGGCGCATGGCGCCGGCACCGAGCAGCTGGCCAATACGATTCCCGCGGTGGGCACACCTTTTGGCATGACGCAGTGGACCCCGCAAACCAGGCTCACCGAACAGAAATGTGTGGCGCCGTATTATTACACGGACTCTCTTTTCAGTGGCTTCCGCGGCACACACTGGCTCAGCGGTTCCTGTACACAGGACTACGGCAGCATGACCGTTATGCCCGTTTGCGGCGAACTCAAAACCACACCTGACGGTTACGCCTCAACGTTTTCAAACACCGGTGAAACAGCCTCGCCCGCCTGCTACAGCACATTACTGGGCAAAGACAAGATACACGCAGCCATCACTGCCACCGCGCGTTGCAGCATGATGCAGTTCAGCTTCACCAAAGAGGACGACTGCTATATAGTGATCAGGCCCAACAGCGACCGGGGCAAAGGCGCCGTGTATATCGATCGCCGGCGGCAGGAGATCTCCGGCTATAACCCCGCGTTCCGCATTTACCAGGGACAGGGACAGCCAGCAGGATTCAGCGGCTACTTCGTGGTGCAGTTTGAAGAAGTATTTAGTGATGCAAAAGTATTCCGCGACAACACCGTTCTGGCGGAAGACAGTATCAAAGACTATGCAGGTATCGGCGCTGCTGTAAAATTCAATGTGCATAAAGGCAGCGTGATAAGGTTACGTGTAGGCACTTCCTTTACCAGTATTGACGCGGCCAGGGAAAATCTTGCATCAGAAATCAGTCACTGGGATTTTACCGCACAAACAAAAACTGGCAGCGATATATGGAATAAAGCGCTGGGGAAAATTGAAGTAACCGGTTCTTACGAAAAAGATAAAACAATCTTTTATACGGCATTGTATCATACCATGCAGCACCCGCGCCTCTTCAATGATGTAAAAGGCACCTACCCTGCTTTTGCGCAATCTTACCAGGTGAAACAACTGGCTTCCGGCAATTACTACGACGACTTTTCCATGTGGGATATATACCGTGCGCAACTCCCGCTGTATGAGATACTGGACACCACATTGATTAACGACCTGGTACGATCGCTGATCCTGAAAGGGCAACAGGGTGGCTGGCTGCCAATCTTCCCCTGCTGGAATAATTACACTGCCGCTATGGTGGGTGATCATGCCATTCCATTTATTGCATCTGCCTATAACAAAGGCATCCGTAATTATGATGTGGAAGAAGCGTATCGCCTCATGCGGCAAAATGCTTTTGACACCGCTGCCATAGCTGATTATAAAGAAGGCAAGGGCCGCAGGGCTTTATCTTCTTACCTGAAATACGGATATGTACCTTTGGAAGATAACGTGCCGTATGCTTTTCACAGCCGTGAGCAGGTATCGCGCACACTTGAATATGCGTTTGATGACTACGCGCTATCTACCATCGCGAAGGCACTGCATAAGCAAAAAGATTATGCAGCCTTAACAAAAAGGGCCGGCAATTATGCCAATGTATTTGATCCGCAGCTGGGAGATGTAAACGGCCGGTACGCCTCCGGCAAATGGTATGAGCATCCCGACCGGGACAAGAAAATGTTTTTTATTACCGAGGGAACGCCACGGCAGTATGGGTTTTATGTACCGCATGATATTCCCGGTCTTATTAAATTAACCGGTGGAAATAAAAAATTTGAACAGGCGCTGGATAGTCTTTTTTTAAACCAGCAATACTGGCATGGCAATGAACCCGGTCACCAGATCCCTTTCCTGTATAACTACGTAAACGCGCAAACGAAAACCATTGCGCATACCCGTGAAATCAGGGCCATGGAATATGGCGTAGGTCCGGGAGGGTTATGCGGCAATGACGATGCCGGCCAGATCAGTGCCTGGTATGTATTTGCCGCGATGGGATTTTACCCGGTGAACCCCGTGGCGCCGGAATATGCCGTCACCATTCCCACTTTTGAGCGTATTGTCATTCATACCGGTGCGCATACCACTACCACCATCCGTGTGGAGGCTAAAGGCACGCCTGTATCCATTGGCGCCATAAAAAAGGATGGAAAGCCATACAGTACCACGCGCCTGTTGCACACCGACCTGATGAAAGGCGGCGTATTTGATATTTACTCAATCCCCGGCGGGCAATAATCCTTACTCGCAGCGGAAACTACTCCATAGCCCGTCCATCTGCTTCCAGATCGCATGGGACGCCTGCTGCGGGGAAATTTCAAAGAAGAGGGCGGTACGCTGTTGCGATTCGCAATTGCTTACATGTATGGTACAGTGCAGCACAATGGGGCGCTGTACCATATAGTTTAACATCCGGATAGTGCCGCCGTAGGTTTCCACATCTCCTTCCAATGTTTTTACTTTTTTGATATCGACGACCGTAGGAACCTGTTTTTCCGCGGGTATCCGGCGGCCGATAACGTTACGTTTTACCAGGCCATTGTAATAAGCGGTGAGATAGGTATTCAGCGTAGCCGCGTTTACCACGGGCTTATCTTTCAGCCACCAGAGGAAAGCATACGACCAGTGTTCCACGCTGGTGCTGTCGCCCCATCCTGGTGCAAAGCGGATATCTTCCACACCTTTATAGCGGATCTCCGGGGCAAAGTCCACCGGCACCTGGAAATGTTCTGTTCCCCAGCCCTTCGGCTTGTTCAGCTTATAAGGTGGTTTCCAGTTTACCGGGTCAAAAATATCCAGTGTACGTTTGATCCATTGGATACATTCTGTTTCATCTACAATAGAAAATGCCTCTGCGTAACGGGCGCCGTTGATGCGTTTACCGGGTTGCGGTGAAGCGATGAACTCCGCTTCTCCGTTGCCGGCCAGCAGTAGCCTGCTTATCAGTTCGGTGGCATCGGGAATATAAGTATCATACAAGCTGTTGCGGCGTTCCTTCAGCAGCCACGCGATGTCCGTATCATAATACACGCGCACGGGTACACGTTGCAGGTATTGCTCATTGCCGGCAGCCGTGTCTTCCCGGTTGAACGGTGAAAGGGCTCGGTAGCGTTCCGGGCGCGCCGTTGGCGTACCAATTTCGCGGGTCATTTTATCAAGAATATAACCTGCGTCGCCCATTTGTCCGTCGGTTGTTTTTTTCCGGATTACCTGTTGGCACCACTGCCACAATCCATTCAGATCCACCGGGCCGCTGACAATAAAAACGGCTTTGGGATGTACGGCATAGGCGGCGGGGAACTGCCGGGTTAATTCCGTATAGCGCAGCGCGATGTTGCTGGCATACTCGTATCCCGCCAATACAAATTTCGACGTATCCGCTTTGTATTTATTGGCCACATGCTGTATCACGGTGCTGATGCGGTTTACCACGGCGGTATCGGCAAACAGTTGTTCCTGCATAGAAACAAAAACAGTGAGCAGGTCGTTGGCACAGGCCACATTGTGTAGCTTTGTTTCCGGTACCAGGTTATCCAGCTGGTAGAAGTTAGACAGCACCACCACCACGCCTTTTATCTGATGGGACAGCGGCGGTACCGCGAGATAAAAATTGCCGGTACTGTCTTTTGTATCAAAAACTACTTTTTCGATATACTGCGCGTTTGCGGATAATGCTGTAAAAAAAGCAGCCATTACAAGCAACGAAAAAAAACGGTTACGCATGATAGCGGAAATTTAATGGTGAACGGTTATGGCAGGGGATCTCCGGGCGCCGGGTGCTTTGGATCAAATACAGCCATCCCTACCCTGCTGTCGGCGCAGCCGTAGTATAAAAACCATTTCTTCTTAAAATATACCAGCCCTTCTATAAACACGGTGCCTGCGGCATACTGCCCGCTTTTCTCAAATGCTTCCATTGGACGGAGGAACGGAACATCCAGGCGGGCAATGGCTTTTTCGGGGTCCTGTTTATCAAAAAGTACTTGCCCTGCGCTGTAGCTGTTTGCGGTAAAGCGCCGGTCGCCTCTTTCACCCGGCTGATTCTTCCCGTTATACATCAACAGGATGCCTTTATCGGTCATAATAGCCGGCGGACCGCACTCCGTCAGCCCGCTGTCGAAATAGCCCTTCCTGGGCCTTATAAGCGCTTTTAATGCACCGCTGCTATCGGTAACGGGTTGCCAGTCCACCAGGTTATCAGAGGTAGCGGCAAATACGCCGGCTTCGCCCCAATACATCCAGTACTTTCCATTTACTTTTGCAATCACCTGCTTCTTTCCTTTCAGCATGGTAACGATGGACGCCGATTTATGCGGCTGATCCACGAAACGGCTGCCGGCTTTCCGGAAAATGGGCCCGTGCTTGGTCCAGTTGACCAGGTCTTTACTGGTAGCCACTCCCAGGCGGGGTACCTGCCGGTTCCACTGTGTATAGAAAATCACATAGGTGCCATCAACGGTAACAGCTACACGGGGGTCTTCACAGCCACCCGGCCATTCATAGGTTTGCTGATCATCGTTACGCGGATATAATACCGGTATTTTTTTTCTTTTGAAAGAAGCCCCGTTTTTACTTTCTGCATAGCCGATCCTGGATGTACGCGTACCTATCTTGATACCGGATTTATCTTCTGCGCGGTAGAGCACTACTATTTTCCCGGCCTTCACCACAGCAGCAGGGTTAAAGGTGTCGTTCGACTCCCAGTCGACCTCCCTTTGCAGGAGCGAATCATAAAAATGCGCTGTGGAATCTGTGCGGATCACGGGATTTACGCCGGCGGGCCTTACAAAGCCGCCCATTGCCCAATCGGGTAAACGGTTGGTTTGGGCTTTCAACGGGTGCTGCGTGAGTACTATTATTGCAGCGATCAGAGGCAGAATCTTGCTATTCAAGGTAGTTTGTTTAAATTGAGTATGGAAAGGATAAAGATAATCTCCGCTTTTGACTCATTCAAACAAAACTATATGTGCCCTATTACCAAACGCCTATGAAACATCGGGATCAATTTTTAGCTCGTGGTGGAGAAATGGGCAGGCTGATTAAAAGCATGGACTGGTCGGCAACATCCTTAGGACCTATTGAATGCTGGCCCCAAAGTTTGAAAACAACGGTCAGTCTGTGTCTTGCTTCCACATTTCCCGTTTTAATCGCCTGGGGTCCCGATACTATACAGATCTACAATGATAGCTACCGGCTTGTCTGTGGTGATAAACATCCCATGTCTATGGGTCAGAGCTTCCGGGTATGCTGGGAAACAGCACTGCCCGTGGTAGGCGATGCTTTCACCCGCGGACAGTCAGGAGAAGGAACCTATATCAAAGACCAGCGGATGTTCCTGGACCGTAACGGCTACCTCGAAGAAGCGTTCATGACTTTCTCGTTTGCGCCCATACGGAATGAAGCCGGCGAAGTGGGAGGCATTTTTCACACGGTTACCGAAACAACAGATAAAGTGCTGGCTGCGCGCCGGACGCAGGTGTTGCATGATTTGTCGACCCTGATAGGCAAAGCAGAAACTACTGAAAAGATATGCGAAGCAATATTGGGAAAGACGATTGACTTCAGCTGCGATATCCCTTTCCTGCTGTTATACCAGCTGGATAGCAAAGTAAATAACCATTGTGTGATAGCCGCCGCGGGGATTGATGCGGATACTGCAGGAGTTAACTGGTCTTTCGACGAAGCGTTACAATCCCTGCAACCGGGAGTGATAACTGACCTGGGCAGCCACCTTGGCCATATTCCCTTTGGTCCCTACCCGGAAGCGCCACACAGCGCTGTTGTGCTGCCGGTAAATATCGCCGGCGAGCAGCGGCCATGGGGATTTGTTGTTGCCGGCGTGAGTGCCAGACGAACGCTGGACGAAACTTATTTGAATTTTTACGAATTACTGGGTAACGCTTTCAGCATCGCTTTTTCGAATGTACATGCATATGAACAGGCACAACAACGCAACGACGCATTAGCGGCTATTGATAAAGCCCAAACAGCCGCCAACAGCCCTGAACGGGCACACGTGCTCATCGTAGACAATAACGCAGATATGCGTAACCACCTGGCAAGGCTACTCGAAAAATATTATTATATCACGACTGCCAAAAACGGACTGGAAGCACTGGAGCAAGTGGAGCGCAATAAGCCGGATCTCATTCTCAGCGATATCATGATGCCGGTCATGAATGGAAAAGATCTGCTGGAACGTTTACGTGGTAACCTGGCTACAGCGCAGATACCTGTTATCTTCCTTTCTGCACGCACCGGTGGCGAAGCACGTATCGATGGATTGGAAGCCGGTGCAGACGATTACCTGGTGAAACCCTTTTCAGCCGTAGAACTGCTTACGAAAGTAAAATCGCATATTAGAATTTTAAAGTTGCGCAACCATGCAGAACAACAACTGAAAAATTTATTTGAACAGGCGCCGGTAGCCATCTGCTTATTGAAAGGACTGTTAATGAATATCGAGGTAGCCAATGAAATACAATTGCAATACTGGGGCAGAGCGGCCGAAGAAGTAATGCAAAAACCACTACTGGAAGCCTTACCAGAGCTGAAATCACAGGGAATGGAAGGCATGATAGAGAAGGCATACACCAGCGGTAAAAGATATATTACCGGTGAACTGCCATTAAAGATTATCCGCTTTGGCAAACCAGAAGATATTATTGTCAGAATTACATTTGAACCACTGTATGAAGAAAATGGTCATGTTTCCGGCATTATGTGCGTTACTAATGACATTACCTTTTTTGTGGCAGCGCGTGAAGCTGCCAGGAACTATTCAGATAAGCTGGAACAACATGTGGAAGACCGCACCACAGCATTGAAAGTAGCCAATGAAGAATTGAAACGGACAAACAGGGAACTGGAAGATTTTGTATTTATGTCAAGCCATGACCTGCAGGAACCGCTACGCAAAATTCAAACCTTTGGTAACCTTGCTATGAGCGCAGAAGCGGCACGGCAACCGGTAAGAGAATACCTGGAAAAAATGATTGCTTCCGCTTCGCGTATGTCCGGGCTGATCAAAGACCTGCTGACTTACTCCAAACTGAATAAAAATGAAGATCTGTTTATTGAAACAGATCTGAACGTTGTTATGAAAAACGTATTGCGTGATCTTGAACCCGATCTGAAGAAAAGAAAAGCCCATATTGAAATATCACCGCTTCCACGAATAAAAGCTGTTCCGTTACAGATGAATCAGCTCTTTCATAACCTGCTTGATAATTCCCTGAAATTTAATGACCAGGAACCGGTGATCCGGGTAAGTGTGAGCATACTATCACCGGAAAAACAGGCTACCGTTCCAAAGCTGGAAACTGACAAACGTTACTATAAACTGGTATTCCGCGACAACGGTATTGGCTTTGAGCAAAAATACGCGGATCAGGTATTCACTATTTTCAAACGTTTGGTGAGGGTTTCCGACTATCCCGGTTCAGGTATTGGGTTAACCATTTGCCGGAAAGTGGTATTAAATCACGGAGGATATATTTACCCTGAATCACAGTTGAATGAAGGTTGTACGTTTTATGTATACCTGCCGGTTTTGTAAGTGCCGGATGAAATAAAATAACCATCTTACCAAATCAATTTTTAGGAAATTTTTAATGATTTTTATCATGTCCTGGTAATAAATTATCGGCTAATTTTGCTAAATTAATAGTAGCACCAAAACAAACCGATAGACATATGCAATACTGTAGCAGAATTTTTTACCTGATCTGCTTGTTGATGTGTATCAATGTAGCAGCAGACGCGCAAAAGAAAATTACCGGCATTTATCGCAGCATGGATGATTACCTGTCCGGCGGGTTGAGTTATACCAAGGATAACAGCAACAAAACACCCAGGATTCATCTGCATACACTTGCGCCTAAAAGTTATGTCACCCTGGAGCATAATGGCAAAAATATTCATATCAACAAAAATGAAATATTTGCTTATCAGCTCACTAACGGTGATGTTTACCGGGTAGAGGGCAATCATAGTTACCAGATCCTGAATAAAAACCCGCAATTATTGCTGTATAAGAGAAAAATACCCACTTCTCCCAAAGCCGGTCCGGAAGATCAGTACAAAATGTACTTCTCCGCTCCTAACGGTAAAATACAAACGCTGACCGCCTGGAATGTAAAACAGGCCTTCCCTGCGCATGAAACCCTGGCCGATCAGATGGATGCCCTGTTTAAACGGGATGCAGAACTGCTGACTTACGACAGGTTCCGCGGGATGTATAAGCTGGAATGGCTGGTAAAATAAACGCATGACAGTTAGCTTTCTGCGTAAAGCGGAAAGCTAACTGTTTAACTACTTTGCCGCTTTTAAAATAAAATCTACAATAGGTGTAGGGTCCGGGAAGCTGTGAGGATGATGGGCGAATCCCGGTTTATGCATCACCGTTATATCTCCTCCGAGCGCTTTTATTTTCTCTTCAAACGGCAGCGTATTTTCTTCAGGCGGTACATCCGTATCCGCATCTGCCAGCACATGCAGCATCGGGTACTTTCCTTTTACTATTTCCCTTATTTTATAGAGCGGGCTTCCCTTAAACAGCATAGCAGCGCTATCGGAAGTAAAACCGTAATCCTTTTTGAAAGCTTCCCACTCGTTAGGTTGCGCGGCCTGTTTTTTAAACTGGCTTCCCGGCCAGCTGCACAGGTCTATCACGGGATTATCTACATATACAGCCGCTACTTTATCCGGATTTTCAGCCGCCCAGTTGTACACGTATACCGCTCCCCTGCTCATGCCTTCCATCACTGCTTTACGTGCCAGTCCGGCTTTGCGCAACAACGAATAATACCCGTTCCATAATTGTATAGCCTCCTTATTGCCAAACAATTCAGCCACATCACAGTATACCACATGATAACCCCGTTCCAGCAGGGCGATATCCGTTTGCGGTTCATGCCCCCAGAAACGGGCGCGCCAGATCCACGGATGACCGGCAGCCGCAAACTTAGGCGCCACCACTTTACAGGCGCGTCCCCTGAAATCAAAATCCGTGCAGCGGTAGCCATAAAATGAGGTGATCTTTTTATCGCCGGGTAGCCGGCTAATGGCGTTAAAGGCCGTATCCCGCACCGGGTGCAGTACCTCAAAAAGTGTTTTCGCTATCAAAGTAGTGCCCTCCAGTTCAGGATGAATTCCATCCGGCATGAGTCCAGGTTTACCCATCAGCAGTGCGTTCAGGTTTACCAACTCCAGGTTTTCCTCATAAGCCACCTGTCTTACCTTTGGTAAAATCTGCTTTGTAATCACCGGGTCCCAGATCTGGGTAGTGTCTTTCACAAAAGAAACAATAGGCAGCAGCAACAGGATACGCGGGTGTGAAGGCAATGCCCGGAACGCACGGATCATGTCGTGATAATCCCGCTCGTATTCATCCAGATATACGCGGTTAATCAGCTTGCTGTCGTTGCCGCCGAGGTCGATCAGCACAATATTTGGTTCACTTGCCAATGCAGCTTTATACCCGGAAGTATTCCAATAGGGATGATCGCCCTTTTTCAGTAAAGTGGTACTGCTTACGCCGTAGTTGGTCACCTCAAAGTCCGGCCCCAGGAGCTTTCCCAGCTGCGCGGGATAGGATTCGGTTTCAGGATGCTGCAGCCGGGCGCCGGCACAGATGCTTGCGCCCAAACAGGCAATCTTTACCCGCTGTGCAAATAATGGGACCTGATACAGCAGGATCAACAGTAAAATAAAACACCTGGACCTCATGGGTAAAAATTATACGTGGAATAATGGGTTGTTAAGATAATATTTACTTTTATCATTCCACGTATCCCTTACTGCATCTCTTTTACAAGATAGCCTGCTGTTTTCACAAAGCCATTTGCTTCCAGGTAGCCCGGCGCTATGGAAAGCTCTGCCCACATGGCATCCCGGCCATTATATACCGCCAGGCATTTTTCCAGCAATGAGGCTGCTGCTGTTCCGCCGGCATGCGCCTGCAATATCGCGAAAGCCGACAGGTGTACGATCCGCTTCCCTTCCAGGAATGGAGGCCGCACGCCGCCATCGGTAAGAAAGGCGAAGCCCGCCGGTTCTTCCTCCGCATATACGATGAACCACTGACTTGAAAAACTATTCATACTGTTCACCAGGATTTTTTTGGTGTATTGCCCTTCCATCTTTATTTCGGGATGCTCTGCCAGCCAGGTGCGGGTAAGGTATAACAGCTCATCAATCATCTTGTCTGATGCCACTGCAAACTTTGTAATGATAGTACTCATGTCCGGTTGTTTGAAAAGAATGAACCACGAAAGTAGCAGTCCACCGCTGCGCAGCAGGATACAGGGAGCCGAAATATAACCGGTACAGGAACCCTCAGCTGTGGGCTACCGCGTAGCTTCCCACTTTTCGTATAGCCGCCACCTTTGCCGGTGTATATTTATCGGCAAATACCAGCCGGAAGTAATGGTCATAAGCACCTGTAAAAGAGAAGGCCGATCCCGGTGTAAATCTCACCCCGGTATCTTCACAAAAGCGGTAAAAACCAGTCATATCCAGCATTTCCGGCAACTGCACCCACAGGTGATAACCGCCGCCCGGACGACTTACTTTGGTCCCCGCGGGGAAACATTCCCTGATCAGTTTCAAACTCTGCTCACACTGTGCGGCCAGCTGCTTCCGGAAAACGCGCAGGTGTTTTTCATAAGCACTGCCTTCCAGTATTTTATTCATCGTTTCCTGGTACACAGGCGATACGCTGCTGCCCACGGCAAACCGGATCTGTTCTGCCTGCCGGAAAAAGCGGCCGGCCGACAGCCATCCCAATCGGATACCCGGCGCCAGCGATTTTGCAAAAGAGGAACAGGTCATTACCAACCCACTACTATCGAAGGAGCGGATGGTGGAAGGACGCTGGCCGTTGAACGGCAGCTCACCGTAAATATCGTTTTCTATCAGTGCAATGTTGTGGGCTTGCGCGACTTTCAGCAGTTGCTGCTTTTGATCATCCGTTAGCAGTGTGCCGGTAGGATTATGAAAATTCGGTGTAACGACAATGGCTTTAAAAGCATGTATGGCACAGGCTTCCTTCAGCACATCCAGATCAAATCCTGTTTGCGGACGCACAGGAATTTCCACCACTTTCAGCCGCAGTACGCGGATCACTTCCAATACGGAAAAAATACAGGGACTTTCAATAGCAATTACATCTCCTGGCTCACACACCGCTGCCAGCGCAATATATACTGCCTGTAAAGCGCCGTCTGTGATAAGCAATTCATCAGATTGTAAACGGGTATTGTGATGTGCTGCGCGTTTGGTAATGCTTTCACGCAATGTGGCCAAACCATTGGCAGGATAATATTTTAAGAGCGCCGCTCCTTTTTCGCGGATCACCTGCTGCATGGTTTTCAGCAACAACTGCTGCGGCAGCAACAAATCGCCGGGAGCCGCCACGTTGAATTCAGATAGTGCGCTGCGTTGCCGGTTTTCGGAAGAAATCGCCGCCAGGTTATTCCTGAAAACAGGATCCCTTACTACCATGGTTTCAGTTACTTTACCGGTAGCTGCCGGCCGGGCGCTTACATAGTAGCCGGAACGGGGAACGCTTTCCACCAGGCCCCTTAACAGGAGATCGTCATAGGCGCTCTGGATGGTACTCAAACTGGTGCTGTAATGTGCCTTCAATGTTCTTACTGAAGGTAACCGGTGACCAGGTAAATACTGGCCACCGGTGATCTTACTTTCAATGTTCGCTGCTATTTCTTCGTATTTATATTGTTTCATTTCTTTACCGGCTACGATGACCCGGTAAAGGTAGGCGAATTTCAACAGCTAATTCAACAACAGCTCATCCGCAAATGCCCATCCGCGGTTTCCTTTACCAGGATGCCAGCCCGGTATTTTCAGCAGGGGTTCCATCACTACTTTTACACAGGAAACGTTGGTAACGGGGAAAGCTGCTGCTATTTCCATAGCGGCGGCGGGGTCGTCTTTTTTTCCTGCTGCCGGAATAATCCGTTTCAATAGCTTCAGGTGTTGTGCATCTGCCCCACCCCATATTTCTATTTTGGCGGGTGGAAAAATATACCCGTTAATATTTCGTAAGATGCCTACCGATACTGACTGCAAGGGTATGGCCTGCTTGAAAAGCAGCATGGCAGACATAGGTTCTTTCACATAGCCCAGCCATTTTCCGTTGCCCTGATCCATACCGCCTTTCTGCCCATCGCATAAGGTTTTGGCGCCACTGCCGGCATAGGTTCCATCCGGCTGCGTGAGCAATACCACACTGTCAGGGATATACGTAGATTTATAAAAACTGAACTGCACCGGGTCGCTGGCGTACCAGCCTTTTTTGCAGGCAATGGCACGGATGGTGGTATTGTTTTGCAGCAACAGGCTGTCTTTAAACAGCGGCGAGTTGATGCTGTCTGGTACCGATCCATCAGTAGTGTAGCGGATCTCCACCCCTTTTATGGGATGCTTCAGCAGCAGTTGTGCCGTACTGTGGAAAACAGAAGCGGTATTCAGTAATAAAGGCTGATTCAGTTTTAATAGTTGTTTACCATCGTCTATAAATCCTTTGATGATGGCTACCTGTTTAAATGCAGCAGGGAGCTTGTCCAGTTCAGCAGCAGTGAGTCCCGTATTCCAGAGGTATAACTCCTTCAACGCAGGTGCTGTTTTCAGTACCTGTAGCTGCTGTAAGGTAACGGGGGTGCCGGACAGCGAAAGGCTTTCCAGGTGCGGCAGCTTTGCCAGGGCCGACAGCGTTTGTCCCTTTACGTTAGTAAAGCTCAGGTTCAGCACCCGCAGCTCCGGAAACTGTGCAATGATATTCAGATCGGCATCCTGCACCGGCATCTTCTGCAGGTGCATTTCTATGATCTGCTTTTTCAGCGGGAGCAGTTCTTCGATGGATTTACTGTTGAACTGATCTTTATTATAGCAGTTAACAACAAGTGGGGCTGCATTTAACGCTACCGGGTAAATAACACGGTAATTGTTATTCAGCTTTTGTACCAGCTTTTCATCTGCTGCGGCAAAGTTGTATACCGGGGTTGTTGATGCGGCTGGCTCTAACATGGCTGCGGCCAGCAACCGCAGGCTATCCTTTGCAGGTAATGCGGCTACTTTTGTTTTAAAATCAGCGCCGCCTTTGATCCAGTAATACAACAGGTCCGCTTCTTCTGGTGTAAGCTGCGGCTTTCCTGCCGGCGGCATATGTTTTTTGGCATCCAGTGGCAGGTGTAGTCTTTCCATCAGCAGGCTCATGTCCGGTTTACCGGCAACAAACAGTTTACCGCTCTTTCCACCTTTCAGCAGTTGTTGCGGCAGCTCCATTGCCAGCTCCCCTTTTGCCTTGCCTGTATTATGACAGTTCATACATTTTTCCTGCAACACCGGTTTCACCAGGTGTTCATATACCAGCGCCTGGTCGAAGGGCACCTGTGGCCCTTTACCCGCGGGGTTTACCGGCGCCAGCACAAAGTTTTCACCGTGCGTGATATCAGCTCCCAGGTGACCGGTGATCACCAGCAATGCCGCGGTGATGAGCACACCGCCCTTCTGTAACAGCGGCCGGCTTTTCTCCGATTGTCCAAACCAGTATAAGAAAGAGGCCAGCCAGCACATTGTCACGCCGCTCCATTTGTGCCACTGTAAAGTGCCACTGCCGTTGTATCCTTCTTCACCTGATAAAAACAGGCCCATGATAACGGTAACGACTGCACTGAGTGCGCCGGTAAGCAGTAACACAGATGCCAGCTGTTGTTTCCACGCTTCAGCAGCAGGCTCACGCAAACGGATAAACGTTAAAATGCCTGCCACAAGAATCAGTACAATTGGAAAATGCAGCAGCAAAGGATGCATGCGCCCCAGCACCTGCAACCAGGGAGGTAACACCACCCTGTTGCCAAAGATCACGAGGAAAAGGATAAAAATATTTCCGGCAAATAACAGGCTGCTGCCTGCGCTTTGCCATCTGGATGGCTGTTTCGCGGTCATTATACCCTCCTGAGTTTATAAGGATACACCTTCCCCGAGGCCCATTGTGCCACATAGAGGTTCCCGTCGTTATCCACACATACGTCATGCGGATGTACAAATATTTTCTCTGCCTGCTGCATGGGCTGCAGTTTTCCATCGGTATATACCGGTGCGGTGCCACCGATATTGGAAACTACCTTGTTGTCTTTATCCAATATCGTTACAAAACCACTGCCTTCCTTATCCATATTAGGCGAGCGTAATACGGCTGCATACAGGTGATCGCCTTTTATAACCGCGCGGCATACGCAGGCGCCGGGCAGCGCAATTACTTCCTGTAGCTGTCCGTCGAGGCTGAAGCGTTTAAAGCAATTCCGTGTTCTGTCGGTAACAATGAGCGTAGGCGTGCCTTTGCGGTGATCTACCACGATACCGTGGGCATTGTCCAGGTGTTCATCTCCCTGACCCCTTCCGCCAAAATAACCCAGCAGTTTACCATTGCGGTCATACCGCATTACATATTGCGCACCATAGCCGTCGGCAATATAAAAGTCGCCGTTGTCTGCCACGGTTGTTTCTGTAGGTACAAATTCCTCTTTCTTCTTATACACGCCTGTTTCAGCGGGATAGTCGATAGTCAGCAGAATTTTACCTTCCATCGTTGTTTTGTATACCTGGTGTTTCTCGGTATCCGTAATGAACAGGTATTCGGTACCATTTTCATTGCTGAGTGTAAGTCCGTGTGCGCCGGGGAATTCATGGCCCCAGTTTTCCAGCAGTTTGCCGGATTTATTATAGATAAGAATATTATTTTTTGTTTCGTTGGTCAGCAGGATGATGCGGCCTTTTTTGTCCTGCACCATTTCATGGCAATCTTTCACCGGGTACCGGCTGCTGTCGAGCGTTCCCCATTTGGTGTCCAGCGCATAGCGCATATTATTGTGGCCGTATACCGGTCCTTTTGGTTTGGCAAAAAGATCGCGGGAAATATAAAAGGAGGCGGTTACTAACGCCGACGTCTGTATGAATTTTCTTCTTTCCATTATAACAGTATTTATCAGGCCATCAATCCGGGGATTACCTTGCCAGCCACATCTGTGAGGCGGTAGCGGCGTCCCTGGTGTTTAAAAGTTAATTTTTCGTGATCCAGTCCCATCAGGTGTAAGATGGTGGCATGGAAGTCGTGCACGTGTACCGGATCCTTTATAATATTATATCCGAATTCATCGGTTTCACCGTATACGATGCCGGGTTTTACGCCACCGCCGGCCATCCAGATGGAGAAGCAACGGGGATGGTGATCGCGGCCATAATTATCGGCAGTCATTTTACCCTGGCAGTAGTTGGTTCTGCCAAATTCACCGCCCCATATTACCAGCGTTTCATCGAGCAGGCCACGTTGTTTCAGATCAGTGATCAATGCCGCGGAAGCACGGTCTACATCTTTTGCCTGTCCGGCCATTTCATTGGGCAGGTTGCCATGCTGATCCCAGCCCTGGTGGTACAGCTGGATGAACCGCACGCCGCTTTCAGAGAGCTTCCTGGACAACAGGCAGTTGGCAGCGAAGGTGCCGGGCACCAGGCAATCCGGTCCATATAGTTTAATGATATCGTCCGATTCTTTGGAGAGGTCCGTCAGCTCCGGTACCGCCGTTTGCATGCGGTAAGCCATTTCGTACTGCTGGATCTTCGTATTGATTTCCGGGTCGCCAAATTCTTTATACGACTGGTCATTCAATGCGGCGAGCTGGTCCAGCATCTGGCGGCGATTAGCCATGTCAATGCCTTCAGGATTATTCAGGTACAGCACAGGACTTTCACCACTGCTGAACTGAACGCCCTGGTGGATGCTGTCTAAAAATCCATTGGACCATAACTTGGAATATACGCCTTGTCCGTTTCCTTTACCTCTCGACAGCAGCACGCAAAATGCGGGGAGGTTTTTATTTTCGCTGCCGAGGCCGTAGCTCATCCAGGAGCCAAAGCTGGCGCGGTTACCTTGTTGTGCCCCGGTCTGGAAAAAGGTAAGGGCCGGATCATGGTTGATCGCTTCCGTAAACATGGAACGGACAATACAGATGTCGTCCACTATTTTGGCGGTATGCGGAAACAGGTCACTGATCCAGGCGCGCGCTTCGCCATACTGGTGAAAATCGTAGTGCGAACCTACCAGCGGAAAAGACGACTGTCCCGATGTCATGCCTGTTAAGCGCTGCCCCATACGGATGGAAGCCGGCAGTTCCTGTCCCATCATTTCCCGCAGCTTCGGTTTGTAATCGAAGCTCTCCAGTTGTGAGGGCGCGCCATTCTGAAACAGGTAAATTACCCTTTTGGCTTTGGGTGCAAAGTGCGGCATGCCGGGAATGAAAGGCGCTTCTTCCCCGCTGTTTTTACCAAAGAGGTCAGGTACCAGTAATGAACCCAGGGCAAGGCTGCCTACGCCAAGGCTCAGGCGCGACAAGAACTTGCGGCGGTTCATATTCAGGTGGTGTTCTATGAATTCGTTTTTCATCGTCCTTTATTATGCGTGACTATACGATCGTTATGTTTTTGAAAGTGTTTCCTCCAGGTTATAGATGGTGGTGATCACCTGCATCATGGCAGCCCATGAGGCATTGTCGAGGTGTTGCGCCATCGGGTATTCTCCATGTTGCAGCAACTTTACTGCGCTGGCCGGCTGTTGTTTATACAGCTGCTGTTGCTGGTCATAATACTTCTCCAGCAAGGTTAGTTCCTGTGGTTGCGGTGTACGGCAAACAATTAAACGGAAGGCCTGCCGGATATTCCTGGAGCTGTTATTATCTTTTTGCAGCAGCCTGGATGCCAGTACCCTGGAAGCTTCCAGCACGGTAGGATCATTGAGCATGATAAGCGCCTGCAAGGGCGTGTTGGTGTTTGCGCGTTTCACTTCGCACTGGTCGCGGTTGCTGGCGTCAAAGATCATCATGGAAGGCGGTGGCACTGTACGTTTGATAAAGGTATACAACCCTCTGCGGTACAGGCTTTCACCATGGTCCTGTTTGTAGCTGGCCAGGATTCCCCTGCCAGATGTAGCCATTTCCCATAAGCCTTTAGGCTGATAAGGTTTTACGCTGGGACCACCGATCACCGGTACCAGTAGCCCGCTGCTTTTCAGCACCAGGTCGCGCACTCCTTCTGCGGGTAAACGGAACCGCGGTCCTCGGGAGAGGTAAATATTTTCGGGATCTGCTTTTAGTTTGTCTTTGGAAATGGCGGTCGATTGCCGGTAGGTGGTGGTCATGACCATTTGTTTCATGAGACGTTTAATATTCCAGCCGTGCTGCATAAAGTCCACCGCGAGCCAATCGAGCAGTTGCGGGTTGGTAGGCAGATCGCCCTGCATACCGAAATCGCCGGTACTTTTAACGATGCCCCTGCCGAATATTTCCTGCCATTGCTGGTTCACGAACACTCTTGCGGTGAGTGGGTTTCGCTTATCGAACAGCCAGTTGGCCAGTCCGAGGCGATTGGCCGGATATTGTTTCACATCAAACGGCAGCACCGCATGTGGCGTTTCAGGTTGCACTTCCAGCGTAGGGTTGTCATAGTTACCACGGCCAAGGATATACGTTTTCCGGGTAGTGTCTTTCTCTCCCATTACAGATACGATCAGCCTGTTGCTGTCCTGTTTATTAATAAATTTCAGCACTCCTTTGAGATCTTCTTTCGTGATCTCCATATAGGGCGTTTTGGCGTAGGTTTCCGGGCCGCCCACCGCGGATTCCAGTCCTACTTCCTTCACGTTATTAAAGAAGGCAAAGAGTTCATAATATTCTTTTTGTGAGAACGGATCATATTTGTGATCGTGGCAGTGAGCGCATTCGATGGTGATGCCGAGCATGCTTTTACCAAATGTATTGGTGCGGTCAGAAACATATTCTATGCGGTATTCTTCGTCTATTACTCCTCCTTCTTCCGTAATTTTGTGGTTGCGGTTAAAGCCGGAGGCCAGCAGTTGTTCCCGGGTAGCGCCGGGGATCATGTCTCCTGCGATCTGCCAGGTAATAAAGTCTTTGTAAGACAGGTTTTCATTGAATGCGTGGATCACCCAATCCCGCCAGGGCCACATGCTGCGGTAGTTATCGTCCTGGTAGCCGTGCGAATCAGCATAACGGGCCACATCCATCCAGTGCACTGCCATCTTTTCGCCATAGGCGCTGTCCTGCAGCAGTTCATCTACCATACGTTCGTATCCGGCGTCGCTGGTATCTTTGGCAAAGCGCTCCATTCTTTCGGGTGATGGCGGCAGGCCGGTAAGATCGAGGCAAAGGCGTTTGAGCAATCGCTCATGATCCGCAGCGGGATTGGGTTCCAACCCTTTCTCTTCCATGCGGGCCAATACAAAATGGTCTATTTCATTACGTGCCCATTTCTCTTTGTTTACTTTGGGCAGCGGCGGTGTTACCGGCGCCACAAAGGCCCAGTGTGGTTTATACTTTGCGCCTTGTTTGATCCATTTTTCAATCAGCTTTACTTCATAGTTGCTAAGCGACATATTGGAGGATGGCGGAGGCATGCGCATAGAAGTATCCGTGGTGCTGATGCGCTGGTACAATACAGAAGCCATGGGATTACCGGGTACGAGCGCATGTGCGCCGGGTGTTTCACGGAGCGCTTTATAAGCGCTGTCGGCAATATCCAGGCGCAGACCGGCTTCCCGTTTATTGGCATCCGGACCATGACAGGCATAGCACTTATCCGATAAGATAGGCCGTATATCAAAATTGTAATCTACAATTTCAGGCAATTTTTCCTGCTGTTTACCGGGTGTATCGCCATTATTACACGCGTATAAAAATGCAAGAGAGCAGATGGTGAGTCTGACACAACGTTGGAACATAATTTTCTGCAATTAATTGTACACTGTACTTATACAACGGGGAGGCCCGTGAATTTTTACTATAGCTGTCTGGTTGTTTAATAATGGTAAATATCGGCTATAATAACATGCCATTTTGATGCTATTTTGCTCCATAATGGTGCTTTCTTAGCATTATGTATATACATACCTACAAATTGATCATGGTGAGGGATGGAGACCTAATTTAATGACTGGTTCCGGGTATTGTTTGTTAGGGAGGAGGCCGGGCGTTATCTGGTTACCGGTAGGCTAAAATCCACCTTTAGGATTCCGCAATATTGCCCGTGATGACTTACAGAAACAGGAGAGCGCCTGCCATTTTCACGGTGAAGGATATACGGTATTCCATGATCGTCTTTATAAAAAAACTCCTGCGGGGAAAGTACTTCCTGCATAAAATTCAGATAGTCTTCGCCGGCAACCTGCTTTATAAACACAGCTGCATCCTGCACCGGCCGGGGATTTGTGGCCGCACAGGTATGGATGTAATGATCTGTGATAAAACTCTGGTAATAATAGGTATGCTGTTCATATACCACCGTGCCGGTATAGTTGCCGGCAATCATATCGGATGTAACATCCTGTTCCACCTGGCACATAAATCGCTGTGGAGCGTATCGTCTTTCGCAGGTATTACGGTTCACTATTTTATACGCGGCTTCCTTGCAACTCCACAACAACCAGGTGAGCACTGCCGGTGCGGCAGCATTACGGATCATCCTGATTTCCTCGGGCAGGAACAATTTTTCCAGGAAACCTTTCCGGTGAATACGGCTTTCCATGGCGGCTGCCCGGAGATCTATAATGTCGTTGCCGATCATTTTTCTTTGAGCTTGGCTTCCACGATATCGAGGGCCGCCTGCACGTTCAGCATGCGCTCCATTTCTTCGTTCTGGATCACGATATCGTATTTCTCTTCTACATCCAGTACCACATCTACCAGGTTGGCAGAATTAATTTTGAGATCGTTGATAAAATCGGTGGAAGTGCTGATGGTGGCCAGTGCTTCCTGATTTTTAGCATAGGGCCTTACTATTTCTCTTAACTGCTCAATGAATGTTTCTTTGTCCATGTTATTTCGTTTAAGGTTGCGGGTATTTTTGCAGAATAATACAAGCGTTTACATCTCCAAAACCAAAACTCGCTTTCGCCACTAAATTTATGTCTTTATACAATAGCTGTTCCGGAATTCTTTCCCGGTCTACCAGCGCCTGAATATCGGGGTGCAGGTCTTCGCAGTTGATATTGGGAGATATAAAACCTTCCTTCAGCTGCAGTGCCGCCGCTACCAGTTCAATACTCCCCGAAGCGCTCAGGCAATGTCCCACCATCGATTTCAGTGCATTGATGTAGGGAAAGTTTTTCCCGCTGCGCTGCAGGGCACTACACCAGTTGGCTATTTCTTCCGCGTCTTTTCCGGTGGCGGTAAGGTGACCGTTTATCAGGTCAATATCAGCGCCCTGTACACCGGCCTGTTGAAGCGCCGCGGTAATGCAACGTTGCACCGCAGCAGGATTGGGGGCCGTCATACTGCCACCGTTCCGTTGACCGCCGGAGTTAATATGACCGCCCAGTACTTCCGCATAGATGGTAGCGCCGCGTTCCAGCGCGCTGTCCAGCGACTCCAGTACCAGCGCTCCTGCCCCACTACCGGGAACAATACCACTCGCAGTAGCGCTCATTGGCCTGGAACCGGCTTCCGGGCGTTCGTTATATTTAAAGGTGCTTACTTTCATGGCATCAAAGCCGCCCCAGATATAGGGACCGCTGTCGCTGGTACTGCCGGCCAGTACGCGTTTGGCATGACCGTACTTAATCCGTTCGCAGGCGAGCAATACACTTTCTGCACCGGTAGTACAGGCAGAAGAGTTGGTGGTTACCTGGTTGCCAAGTCCCAGTTTTCCACCGAGGAAAGCGCTGATGCCACTGGCCATGGCTTGCGTAACCGCAGTGCTGCCTAAACGGCGAACCTGTAAATCATCTACCTTATAAACGGCTTCGCGGAATTTTTCCACACCGGAACTACCGGCGCCAAAAATAGTACCGCTGTCCCAGTCAGGCGTTTCCTGTGATATTGGCAAACCCGCATCTGCCCAGGCCTGCATACCGGCTATTACGCCGTAAATAATACCGGAACTGCCCAGCTGCCTTAATTCCAGTTCTTCAAAATATTGTTGCCGCAAGCTTTCGGAAACCTCTGGCTTACCTGCAATCTGGCAGGAAAATTTCAGGGCAGCCAGTTGTTCATCATAACGGATACCGGATATACCTTTTTTGATCGCTTCGCGGAAAGCGGCGATGCCGGTGCCGTTTGGCGCTACCACTCCTAAGCCTGTTATGACAACCCTGTTATTCATTTTTGTTATTGATGATCATGCCTGCCATCGTTCCGTCGCAGACTAATGCGCCTGCAGCATTATACAACGCTACGCGGCATTTCAATTTGTTAAACCTGAAGTATATTTTCGTTGCCTCCGCCCTCACCGTTTCACCGGGTGGCACAGGCAAATAAAAGTCGATGTGAGTGGAGGTCATAGCTACCGTGGGCAATTGCTTATGGATCTCTTCTCTCAAAAGATAAATACCTAAACAAGCCAGCCCCGTTTGTGCCATTACTTCCGTTAGCAATACACCCGGCGTAACAGGCAACCCTTTAAAGTGGCCCTTATAGCAAGGCATATCTGCGTGAAAAGTATATATACCTGTTACCTTTTCTTCATCGATGTATGCCAGTTCATCTACAAACAGGAAAGGCGGTGCATATGGTAAGTGCTGCAGGATCTCTTCTTTTGTCATACGCTAATGAATATGTGTTCCTCCGTCGACCGGTATAATGGCGCCATTGATCCAGGCGGCTTCGTCCCGGCACATCAGGTATACTACATTCGCTACATCCTCCGGTGTGGTGAGCTGCCCGAAAGGGTTTCTCTTCCTGCTGTAATCCAGCAATGCCTCACTGCCCGGAATTTTCCGCAATGATGCGGTGTCAGTCACCCCCGCACGGATGCAGTTGGCCCTGACCCCGTGCGGCGCAAATTCCAGCGCTATGCTACGGGTAATGGATTCCAGTGCCGCCTTCGCCGCAGATACCGCCGCATAGTGCGCCATTGCTTTGTAACTACCATCGCTTGTAAAAGAAAGGATACGTGCATCTGCAGCAAACAGTTGCCTGTTCAATATATCTGCCGACCATTCATACAAGCTCACCGCCATATGCCCGATGGTGGTATTGAAATCATCCGCCTGCAGGTCCGGCAACGCTTTGAGGTTGCCCCGTGCGATGCTGTGCAGCAGGCAACGGATACGCCCCGTATCCATAGCTTCCTGCAACTGCTGCAAAATTTCTGCACGTTTTTCAATGTTGAGCACATCGGTATTAAACGTCAGCAGCTGCACGCCTAACGACCTGATCTCCTCAAACTGCTGCTGGATATCCGTTAATTCCACGCGGGTGTTGCGGTGCACAATGCAGATGTTCATGCCATGTGCCGCCAGCTTACGCGCGGATGCCAGTCCAAGCCCGCTGCTGCCTCCCAATATTAATGCCCAGTAAGATGCAAACTCTGTTACCATTGTAATAATATTCTTTGTGCCGAAAAGCCCGGACCAAAACTCAGCATCAGTCCTTTGTCGCCTGCGGGCAACGACTGCTCCATAAATCTTTCCAATACATATAACACCGTAGCGCTGGACATGTTGCCATACAACCGCAGAATTTCCTTGGTGTCGTCCAGTTTCTTTCCCATACTGCGGAACAATTCTTCCACGAGGGTAATGATCTTCTTCCCGCCGGGATGAAAAATGAGGTGGTCGATATCTTCGATCGTAAGATTATTTTTTGCCAGGAAAGGGTGTACGATATCTCCAAAGTGTGCTTCTATTTTTTCGGGTACTTCTATATCCAGCACCATTTTTAAACCGGTGTTGGAGAGATGGAATCCCATCAGGTATTCCGCGTCATAGAAGTGATACATTTCTTCTGCGATAATTTCCGGACCGGTATCCTGTTCATGAGAAGAGAGGATCGCACAGGCGGCGCCATCGCCGAAGATGGCTGCACTAACGATATTGGCCATCGAATAATCGTCCAGCTGGAACGTGGCGGTAGGCGATTCCACTGCTATTACTGCGGCTCTTTTACCGGGGTTTGCTTCCAGCATTTTCTTTGCGTAGATGATCCCCGACACACCGGCTGCGCAGCCCATTTCAGTAACAGGCAGGCGTATAATATCCTGACGCAGCTGCAGTTCGTTGATCAGGTATGCATCTAAAGAAGGGATCATGATGCCGGTGCAGCTCACGGTGATGATATAGTCGAGGTCAGTTCCCTTCAAACCGGCTTTATCCAGCGCGCTTTGCAGGCAGGTCCGGCCCAGGGTAATCATCTCCCGCTGGTAGATATTATTTTTATCTTCAAAAGAAGTATTGGTAAATACTTCTTCAGGTCCCATAATAGAATAGCGTTTATCCACGCCGGCGCTCTCAAAGATCTTGATCACCTTGCGGATAAATCTTTCTTCCTGGCCCTGGAGCCATAATGATAGGAAGGGAATAATTTCGGCGGTGGTTCTTGAGTAAGGCGGTAGTGCTTTTGTGACAGTCTGAATTTTAACGCTCATAATTTATTGATTATCCATTGATACCGGAACGCCCATTTCCATTTAAGGGAATACTGATCAATATTAAGTTCTGCCGATAAATGTTGTAATTCTCTTTTTTTAAATCCCCGGAGAATGGATACCAGTCCATCTTCCCTGACCATCCTGTTTAAATTGAACACAAAGCATACCAGTTGAAACAGGCGGTATGCCAATGCGCTCCTGTGCAGATCATTGATCACTACTCCTTTCCGGGCCTGCCGGTAAAAGATTTTCATCAGCTCCCTGATTTCAGCCTCTTTAAAGTGATGCAGTGTAAGCGTACATAAAACAATATCATAGTGTTGCTCCCGGAAGGATAACTGTGTAATATCCTGACAATAATACTCAATGTGCGGATAATCTTTCGATAAATTCCGTGCATGCGTTACCGTGGCCTGGTTGGCATCGATGCCGGTTAGTTTTATTTTTCTATGGGAACAAAAGGTATCCGACAGTTGCCGCAGCATATCACCATTACCACAGCCGATATCCACGATGGTAACTTTCTGGTTGGCAGGAATATCTTTCAGGAGGGCCGCAACGCCTTCAAGGGTGACGCGGTTGCCGCCCAGTAAAGCGTTGATTTGTGCGATTTTATCCAACGTAGCCTTCAGCAGATCGCCTTCCATACTGAAATCGTCCATGATTTCGGTAGCCTGGCTCCGGTGCCGGGTGTTTACACGCATTCCGGTACGGCATTTAACGGTTTCCCATGAGTGCGACGGATGATTCCCGGCAGCAGGCCGGGGAAGAGGATCAGTCCTTTCATCATGGTAGCAGAAAGCTTTTCATTGCGGAACAACCGGGATAGTACACGACCGGTGCGCATACGGCCGCTGAACATTTTGTTCCAGGCTTTCGTATAGTTCTGTTCCATCAATAAACGGTTCCGGGTGGGAGCTGAAAAATATTCCAGCACCTTATCGGATGCTATCTGTGCGCTTTGTATGGCCATAGCCATGCCGTTGCCGCAAAGCGGGTGAATAAGACCAGCGGTATCGCCGATCATCAATATATGATTCAGTACCTTTTCTTTATCTGTGAAAGACACCTGGCTGATGGTTAAAGGTTTGTCGAACAACGCAGTGCTGTTTTCAAAAATATCCTTCAGGTGCTGATTACGGTATAGCACCTGCTCCCGGTGTGATTCTATCTGCTTGAAATTCTTAAAACTCTCGTAACTCACCAGGTAACAGATATTCAGGATATCATCCTCCACTTTTGATACGCCGCAATAGCCGCCGTCGAAATTATGGAGTCCTACAGTATCGGCCGGAAAGCTGCCACGGTAATGGGATTTCACGGCCAGCCAGGGCGATTTCTCATTAAAGAACGGACGGGCAAGCTTACCATCGAGTGCGGCTCTTTTGCCATAAGCGCCCAACACCACCGGCGCGGAAAAAACGCCATAGCTGTTGGTATCAATGAAGAAGCGGTCGTTTTCAAATACCACGTTGGTGACGGTATCTTCAATTAACTCCACCCCGTTTTCGGTCATCTTCTGCATCAGGAACTGGTCGAACGCATACCGGCTTACCCCGAAACCTCCCAATGGAAGCGTCGTTTCCAGCGTTTTACCATAATGATCTGAAATGATTAACCGGTTGATCCGGGAAGGATGTAATACCGAGGGATCTGCCCCGAGTGACTGCAGATATGGTAATACTTCATTGGAAACATATTCCCCGCATACTTTGTGCGAAGGATATTTACTTTTTTCGATTACGGTTACCTGTAATCCTGCTTTCGATAAATGAATAGCACTGGTGAGACCCGATAGGCCCCCACCTATAATAATAACATCTCTTGAACCCATACCCCTATGGTTAAAACAATAACAAGCTCCGACACAAGGAAGGTAGCCTACCCCAATATAATGAATTTATAGCTGATTTCCGTTTCGCTAAGATCAGAATATTCTTTATAAATCACGGCATTATAAAACTTAACATTGCCAATATTATTTAATTGTTAATTTCGAATATAATTGTTTTTGTAAATAAATAATGCTCCATGACTGATTCGAGTAAACCGACCGGCAAGCATCTTAAAAAAGAAGCTGGTGTAAAAGTAGCCGAAGTATTAACCGCATTAAGCGAACTAAAAGAGAAGCTGGGAGAGAAAAAGTTTCTCCGGAACGTAAAAAAGGCCACTAAAGCGATGTTAGCAGGACTGACAGATAAGCCAAAAGGACCTGCCAAGCCGAAGAAGAAAGCTGCTGCCGAAAAAGCTGCTGCACCCAAAGCTCAAGCCAACACTCCCAAAGCCGCCGATAAAAAGGTGACGCCTAAGAAAGCTGCTCCCAAGAAAACTGCCGCTAAAAAAGCTTAATCCTACATCTGTAATTCCTGTGAGTGTCTTTATTATTCCTGTTTACAGGAACCCGTATTGCTGCGTCCTGAACCGCGGACAATAAAGATGCTTACAGGTCGGGCGCTTTGTAATGCCTTACATAGCGGTTAACATCATATCCTTTGTCGTCCCAGATCATCCCCTTCACCACCAGGGCCTCATGATGGAATCCTGCTTTAGTCAGCACCCTTTCCGAGGCTTCGTTGCCGGGTAATACATCTGCAACGATTTTTTTCAGACCCAGTTTGGAGAAGCAATACTGCACCACGGCCTCAATGGCTTCGGCCATGTAGCCTTTGCCCCAGTATTCCTGTACCAGCGCAAACACCAGCGGAACCGTATCTTCAGTTTCATAATTATTGAAACCGATGAAACCGATCAACGATGTTTTTTCTTCAAGGGCAATACCCCAGCGGATGCCCTGCTTATCGGAAAAGCGCTTTTTAAAAAGATCAATAACCGGGCGAACACTGGCCACTTCACTCAACGGGATTACATGATAATACCGGGTCACCCGTTTATCCGTGAGCAGGTAAAACAGATCCGGCTGATGCGAATGTTCAATTTCAATCAGGTGAAGGCGGGGCGTAGACAGGACGGGGAAAGTATCCGGCAGTAAACTCATATGCTGGCTGGCTCGTTTTAATGACCCCAATATAAAAACAATTGTACCACACAACCAAAAATGTTATTCCCGGAAAACGAAAAAAAGTATCTTGTTTTCAAAATTTATTCCACGACATGTTAGCATTCACTCAGCGTCCGGCAGCAGCATTGCTGGCTGCAGGCATTAGTTTGTGGGCCATGACCGCCCGCTCACAACCACCCTCCTTCACCGGAAAAGGCATTACCCGCCCCGCTCTGGAATATTACCTGGATCATGCGGTTACCATGACTGAATTTCTTTCAGTAGATCCTTACGCCTCCGATGCGCCCTATCCCAACAAGGAAGATGATATCCGCCTGATCAGGAACATCGGCGCAAAGTTCATAGGCAGGGCCATTTACCGCTGGGGCGGGGAATCGGTGCTCAACAACAAAGATTTTCTTCACCAGGCCAAACGGATGGTGCAGGAAGTACAGAAAAATGACCCGGAAGTAATTTTCCAGGCCGCCCTGTTTGAGCAGATCAGTGAACAGGTAAACACCATTCCCGTTCCGGCATGGGCATTCAAAGCGCTGGGATTACCGTCGGAAGACCGGCGTTTCCGTTACGACAGCATGCTGAATACAAAAGGGAAACTGGTCAATCACTGGAGTAAAGGCAACAGCGTACCCGATATTACGCGGGTGGAAACGCAGCTCTGGTTTATGTTCCTGGCCGGCACCTATATGGAAGTAGGCTGCGAAGCGCTGCACCTCGGGCAAATTGCCCTGATAGGCATGGAAGATCCGCAGCTGACAGAATGGGCGGCCTTCCTGGAAAAATTACGGGCCTATGCAAAAGATCACACCCGCCATCACTGGGTATTACTCGATGCACACACGCCATCGGGCGGTATGGTGGTAAATGGCAAAAGCTTACTGGATTTTAACTCGTTTCCGTTGCGTATTAAATCGGTGCCTGCGCATCCGCAGGAAGGTATCCTGGAAATGGGTTTTACAGATGCCCTTTTCGGGAGAAGCAAAGGCGGTATTACACCCAGTGGCTGGAAAGCCGCGTCAATGCCTTACCTGGTGGAGTTGGATAATTTTGGTATCAGCGATCACCCGGGTGTGCCGGATACCACTACCATTTACCCGTGGGGCTTTGATGAAATCAGCTGGTTTTATCAGCAACCGGAACAATACCGGCACAACTGGTTGCAATATGCACATCAATGGGTAGCAGCGCATGATGCCAATGGTCATTTGCAGATGCCGGTTACCCGTGTAGTTACGTTGGGACGCAGGAAGCCAAGATTGAAATACCGCGCCAATACACGCTCCGCGCAGTGTCCGGACGGGATGGATGATGAAGCAACGATCAAATCCATCTGGCAGGCAGCTGATGCCCGCAAAAAATAAGGATCATCACCGGTTATCTTTCTTCCGGAAAATAACCGGTGACTGTTTTATTTTTGTTTTACCAGCTTCATCACTTCAAAACCTGACATAACAGCGGCAGATTGTACCTGGTTAAGATTGATTGTCAGCAACAGCGTATCTCCGCTCCAGGAAATTTTTCCGCCTGCCGCCTGTACTTCTGTAGTGCCGCCTCCATAGGAAGGGGTTTCCATTACACCTGCGCTGAAATAAATGGAATCTGCTCCCACCAGTTTATAAGGGTTAGAAGCATTATAGGGATCCATATCCATCTGGAAAGGCATTTGCATATCGCTTACCAGTACGCCATCCATGTAAAGGACATTCCTGATCACCGCATCAATGGAATAGCTCAGGCCTGTAATTTTGAAAGTACTTCCATCAATCACCATTACCCCTTTATTATTGAAGGTGGTATAGTCGTTGTAGAGCGTGGCTTTAGCGCCGGATTCCGATATGGTGGCGATGCTGTTTACACGGACTCCTGCAAAGTTCCAGGTACCTTCAATTTTATTATTGCCTGTTACAGGTGGTGTGGTAGGCGGTGGTATTACCGGGGTAACGTTATCCGGTCCGGCCATTTCAAGGCTTCCGCAGGCAGCGAGTGTAGTGCTCAGAACTGCCATCAGCAGCAGGGATCTGTAAGTATTCATCTTCATAAGTTTAAACAAGGGATAATGCGCGTAAAGTTACCATCAATTGACGAACGAGTTTCACTAATCTTTCATCAAGTTATCATGAAACAGGTTACCGCATTCTCATTTCTTCAAAAAACGGGGTACGTCTTTCTTCCACGCATTTCGCGGCATACAGGTACAGTGCTGCGCTCCAGGTTTGCCATTCCTGCCCTTTTGCGGTACCATCCTGGGCTTTCAGCCATTCGTTGAAACCATAATCCACCGTGCCGCTGTTGGAAATAGTTATAATCCGGGTGAGCTCCAGCAGTTTTTCTTCCGCCAGCCGGTATTTTTTTGCCGCTACCAGTGCAGCTACATAAAAGCCACAGATAAAAGGCCAGATGCCGCCGTTATGATATTCCCCTGGAAGATTAAAAGAAGCATACCGTTCGTGCCAGTCGTTGTCTCCCGGTTTCGTATAGGGGAAGAAGTTAGGCGGCAGTTTTACGGCCAGCTGGTTATTTTTTATCAGTTCCGCGCACTCGTCTTCGATCCACGATACCATTTCCGCTGCCCTGGTGGGAGCAGCAATGCCGGAGAGGATGGCCAGGCTGTTGCCCAGCAGGTCGAACCGTTCGCTGCTCAATACCTTATAAGACCACATGGCGTAATAGGGTTTGTGTTTTACGACCAGTCCTTCGTGTACATGCCGGTGCTGCACCCCACCGGTGATGGTAAATCTGCCCATTGCCTGCCGTACTTTCTCTGCGCGTTCATGATGCCCGAGGATGCGGAGATAACTATACACGAGCGTGTTTACAAAGAGGCCGTAACCAAGCACCCATTGTTCATCGCGCCAGTCGCTGGTAGGCTGTTGGGCCACCAGGTAACGATCTGAAGGACTTTGGTATTCCATCCACTGCAATGAACTGTTCACCGCTTCTTCGAGGAACTGCTCATTACCCGACAGCTTGCGATACATGCCTGCTGCCAGCAGGAAGAGCGGCGTGGTGTCGCTCGCGCCCAGGTCTTGTTTGTCGTGTACGAGAGAAGGGATATGTCCGTGTGGCGTTTGATTTTTCGCCAGTGTTTCAAGCACCTTCCGGATGCTGTTGATCAGCACGGGGTTGCCGGTAACGCCTACGCCTAAAAAGGACAGCAGCAGATCCCTTGTATATGGCTCAGGATATCCCCATCCCGCGGTGCGGGGGAGGCCGTGAAACGGTCCGTTTACATTATGCAGCAATACCTTCAGGGCGGCATCCCTGGCTGCGTTGATGGTTAACCAGGAAGAAGCTTCCATGTTCAGCGGATATTAAGTTTTTCATGCATCAGCTGCACAAACTGCCTTGCTATCAACCGGTAATCAAAATTTGCTACTACTCTTTTCCTTGCAGCTTTTCCTAACTGTTCCCTGTAGGCGGCATCTGTCATTAACCGTTGCAAATGCTGCCTGATATCGTTGATATCTGCCCGGTAGTCCACTGTACGGGGCGTAGAAAATACGACCTTCTTTTCCGTCTCGAAACCCGACTCTTTACCAACCATCACTTCATTCAGCACAATTTCTTCTGCCACACCGGCCAGCAGTGCGGTTTCGCCATCTACCAGCGTATCCAGCATGCCCATTGCGCGGATGCCGATCACCGGCTTTTCGCAGGCGCCAGCTTCTACCTGTGGCATCCCGAAGCCTTCCAGCCGCGATGGGGCCACATAAATATCGCAGGCGTTGATGAGATAAGGCATCTCCTCCCTTGAAACAATGCTGGTAATATATTGCACCTTGCCGCCCAGCCCCAGTTCTTCCGCCAGTGCCAGGTCGGCTTTATTTTGTATGCTGGTGCGCGGCTGCGGCCATACTTTACAGATATACTTCCAGTTGCCCGGCACTTCACTGCTGAGTTGCGACAGCGCCTGCATGACTTCCCTGGCTCCTTTTGAACAGGCGTCGCCGCCTACGGTGAGCAGCATCAGCTCATCCGGCGCCACGCCCATTGATTCCCGCACGGCTTTCACCCGCGGATGATCTTTAGGCAGCGGCGCGAACCTGTTGGTATTGCAACCAACCGGCAGTACGGCTATTTTGTCGCCGTTGATGCCGTCGCGTATATACATTTCCTTTACCCACTGCGAGGTAACGAGGATCAGCGGCAGTTTATTCAGCACCTCCTGGTAGTTGGCGATATATCCATCGGCCACCAGCCATGGAACCGGCTGCACACCAAATTGCTGCGGATGCAGGATCAACTGCGGGCAATATCCCCAGTAACCTACGCCCACCACCACATCCGGCTTAAACGAGTTGTAGTACCATTCCTTTTCCAGTGGTGAGTCGTAGTGCACCGCCAGCGCAGTTACACCTATTTCCAGCAGGCCATGGTACAATAAATTTCCTTGTGTTGCCAGTCCCCCGGGAGCCGGCGGATAATCAAATAACAAAAGTGCTTTCATAATTCAAACGGTAAACTGTTGAGCCACTGATGGGCTTCCATGCTGTTATTAAAACACCAGAATGATTCCGCCAGTGGCGTGGTGGCTGCTTCCCAGCTATCGACCTTAAATCCGTACGTTTGAGTGATCACCTCGTATTTCCGTTGCCAGAGATCTTTATCCAGCACATGATAAATAGTTGCTTCAGGAATAGCTTCCGGGAAATAGGACTTTAATCCGTCTTCATAAGCAAACGCCCAGAGCTCATCTGCTGTGATCCTGTCTTGTTGCCACAGCCGGATCACGGCGCTGCTTACTTCTTCGTGGCGGAGGTGCCGCGTATATTCCCCGCGCGGATGATGGGTGATGACCAGGTCGTAATGCTGCACCGGTAATAATGCCAGCACCTGGTTTTCCACCACCTCTTCCGGCAATGGCGTTTGTTCCGGACCATCGTCCATATCTCCCATAACACCCTGTGCTCCGTACAATTGTAATGCCTTAAAAAATTTAGGGGCTCTGTCTGTATCACTGGCGCGGCACAGGCTGATGATGGTCCAGTTCCACTGCGGATGAAACAGGATGGTACCTCCGGCCCACAGCGTTTCATCATCGGGATGGGCTACAATAATGGCAACAGACTTTCTTTTTGTTACTTGAGGGTTTTCTTCGCGCATATTCATAACATTTAACAGGCGGGTTAAAGAGGGTTCTTAAAGTTAACAAATCCGGAGCAGCTACTCATCACTAAAAATTACCCATTCCGGAGAATATTTATCATCTTACAGAAAATTTTTACGGAAACATGATGAAAAAACTGGTAGCATTATCCGCTTTCATAGCGATGAGTATGGGACTAAAAGCACAAACAATGCAATGGTATAACACTCCTCAGAAATGGTCAGCAGACCACAACAAGATAAACGTGACCGTTGACCCCGGTACCGACTACTGGCAGGTAACCCACTACGGCTTCATCCGCGATAACGGCCCTTTTTATTTCCAGGAACAGGAAGGCGATTTTACCGCCACGGTAAAAATTACCGGACATTATAAAGAGTTGTTCCACCAGGCCGGCCTGATGATCCGCAAGGACGCCAAAAACTGGATTAAAACCGGTATCGAATATGTAGACGGCGTACAGAACGTAAGCGCCGTAGTAACCCGTGAAGTATCCGACTGGTCGGTAGTTCCGCGCCACGACAGCCCCAAAAGTATGTGGCTGAAGTTACTGCGTAAAGGCGACTATGTACAGATTGAATATTCCTTTGATAATAAGAAATTTGATATGCTGCGACTGGCCTATTTTCCTCCCGGTGGTAAAGTACAGATAGGCCCTGTGGCCGCTGCACCGGGGAAGTTGCCGTTTGAGGTGGTGTTTGAGGAGTTTAAGGTGGTGGCGGAGAAATGATTTTTTTGAGATGCGGTCGCCGGAGGGTGGCCGCTAAAATATCTTTGATAAAACCACGGGAACATAACCCGTCAAAAGATAAATACATTGAACATGAAATTCTTCTCCGCAAACTATCTTAAAAAAACCTGGGGATTATTACTCCTCTTCACTGCCAGCAGTTATGCGCAGCAACAACGCCCTAATATTATTTTCATTTTCTCCGATGACCATGCCTACCAGGCTATCAGCGCCTATGGCAGCAAACTGGTACAAACGCCTAACATCGACCGGATTGCCAGCCAGGGGGCCATTTTCAAAAATGCCCTGGTCACCAATTCCATTTGCGGCCCCAGCAGGGCTACCCTGCTTACCGGTAAGTATAGTCACATCAACGGCTACACGCTCAATGAGAAAAGGTTTAATGTAGAACAGCAACTATTCCCTGCCCTGCTGCAGGAAAACGGCTACCAGACTGCCTGGATAGGTAAATGGCATTTAGGCAGTTTGCCAAAGGGGTTCGACTACTGGCGTATCCTCAACAGCCAGGGCCAATACTACAACCCTGATATCATCGGTCCAAACGACACCACCCGCATGGAAGGCTATGTAACCAATGTTATTACCAACCTTTCTGTTAACTGGCTCAACAAACGCGATACTTCCAAACCCTTCTTCCTGGTAGTAGGCGAAAAAGCAACACACCGCGAATGGCTGCCGGATGTCCAGGACCTCGGTGCATACGACGATAAAACATTTCCCCTCCCGGCCACTTTCAAAGATGATTACAAAAACCGCCTGGCAGCACAAAACCAGGACATGACCATCGATAAAACCATGCGCCTGAAAGAAGACCTGAAAGTGCATGCCAATTACGAAAAAGGGATCTACGGCCGCTTTACGCCGGAACAAAAAAAGGCATTTATTGATTACTATGAAAATAAGATCAGCAAAGAATTTGATGAACAAAAACTAACAGGTGATGCCCTCGTAGAATGGAAATACCAGCGCTACCTGAAAGATTACCTGGCCACGGCAAAATCGCTCGACAGGAACATCGGCCAGCTGCTGGACTATCTCGATAAATCAGGCCTTTCAAAAAATACAGTCGTCGTATATGCCTCTGATCAGGGCTTCTATATGGGAGAACATGGCTGGTTTGATAAACGCTTTATTTATGAAGAATCATTACGTACACCTTTTGTGATCAGATACCCCGGCGTAATAAAGCCTGGTACCTCCATCAATCAGCTGATGCTGAACATCGACTGGGCCCCCACTTTCCTGAACATCGCCGGCGTAAAAGTACCCGCTGATATACAAGGCACCTCCTTTTTACCGCTGCTGAAAGCAAATGCCGGAAATGTTCCCTGGAGAAAAGAAGCCTATTACCACTATTACGAATTTCCAGAGCCCCACCATGTATACCCGCACTTCGGTATCCGCACGGAGCAATACACGCTGGTACGCTTTTACGGGGAGTCCAACAGCTGGGAACTGTATGATCTGAAGCAGGACCCGCACGAAGTAAACAATCTTTACGGCCGGAAAGGCACGGAGAAACTCACCGCCACCTTAAAAGAGCACCTGAAACAACTGATGGTTCAATATAAAGACACCGGGGCGCTAAAAATCCTCACGCAGCCATAACTGCTGCCAGCCGATGACGATCAAATCTTTTGACAATTAAGCCAAAAGGGCTATTTTTGAGCCCTGATTGCAGTTTTTACTGGTGATCTGCTGGCTTGAATGTGCGACCGAAAAATATTCTTTAAGTTATTGATAAAAAGGAAATTAAAACTTAAGGAACCGCATCAGCAACGATGCGGTTTTTTTTATGCACCGTCTTAATCATTATACGATTATTATTTAAATATGAAGACATACTTCCGATTATTATCATTTGCTAAACCTATTAATAAATTTGCGATCCCCTATATCATCTGTGTACTGTTGTCTGTAATATTCAGCACGCTGAACCTTGCATTGCTGGCGCCTTTGCTGGAAACGTTGTTCAACAAGGACCTCAATCAGAAAATTGTTCCGATGCCGGACAACTACTTTGATATTTTCAAAGTATTTAAACATTACACCACCACTATTGCCAGTGAATATGGTAAAATCAAAAGCCTGGAATTTGTTTGCGTCTGTATTGCCTGCTCAGTATTAGTAGGGAACCTGTTCCGCTATTTCGCAGATCGTACCATGGAAAGCCTGCGCATACAAACCTTGCTGAACCTGCGTAAATCAGTATTCAACAATGTAATGAACCTTCACCTGGGTTATTTTAGCAATGAAAGAAAGGGAGATATCATTTCTAAGATTGCATCAGATGTCCAGGTAGTACAGTATACGGTAACCGGTACCCTGCAGGTGTTATTTAAAGAACCGGCCCAATTGATCTCTTTCCTGGTCATCCTGTTCCTTATCTCCTATAAATTAACGCTGGTATCGATGCTGGTGATTCCGGTAGCCGGTCTGATTATATCCCGGATCGTAAAACGACTGAAAGAACAGGCTACCGCTTCCCATCAAACTTACGGCATGATGATCAGCTACCTCGATGAGGCGCTGAACGGCATCAGGATCGTAAAGGCATTTAATGCCGTTGGATTTATTACCAACCGCTTTGATGAACAAAACCGCAAGTATTCCAAGATATCCCGCTCAATGGCTAAAAGACAGCAACTGGCGTCGCCCGTTTCTGAAACTTTAGGGGTCTTAATGGTGGCCGGTATCGTGTTTTATGGCGGTTCGCTTATTATCAATAACCAGGGGGATATGGACGGATCTACCTTTGTGGTATATATTGCCCTCTTCTCCCAGATTATGCGCCCGGCAAAAGCTATTTCCACTGCGTTCAGCAATATCCATTCAGGCGTTGCGGCGGGCGACAGGGTGCTGGAGCTGATCGATCAGCAATCGGCTGTCACCAACGCACCTGATGCTGTTACCTTAAACGGCTTTACCAATGAGATCCGTTTTGATGGCGTTTCTTTCGCCTACGGCGAGAAGAAAGTACTGAATAACATTCACCTCAGCATACCCAAAGGCTCCACGGTGGCGCTGGTGGGCCCTTCCGGCGGCGGAAAATCCACCTTGATGGACCTGATCCCCCGTTTCATGGACCCGCAGTCAGGCAGCGTCCTGATAGACGGCAAAAACCTGAAGTCTGTTACAATGGAATCTTTACGGGCACTCATGGGCGTTGTAAACCAGGAGTCCATCCTCTTTAATGACACCATCTTTAACAATATTGCTTTTGCCAAACCTGACGCCACCATGGAAGAGGTAGAGGCCGCAGCCAGGATTGCCAACGCACACGATTTTATCAGCAAAACCGAAGACGGCTACAACACCAATATCGGGGATAAAGGGTCCAAGCTCTCCGGCGGACAACGGCAGCGTATCTGCATTGCACGCGCCGTGCTCTCCAATCCACCGCTGATGCTGCTGGACGAGGCCACTTCCGCCCTGGATACCGAATCCGAGAAAATGGTGCAGGATGCGCTGAATAACCTGATGAAGAACCGCACATCCCTGGTGATTGCCCACCGCCTGAGCACTATTCAGAACGCGGACCTGATCATTGTACTGGATAACGGCCAGGTGGCCGAGCAAGGCACCCACCAGGAACTACTCAGCAACAACGGTATTTATAAACGGCTCATTGAAATGCAAACGTTTAGTAACTAAATAAAAAAAGGCCACCGATCGGTGGCCTTTTTTATGAAATATCTTTTTTGATTATTTACTCCGTCGTTAAATGGTGCCTGTAGCCGTTGGAACAATAGGCAATCCCGTGGTTTAAGGTATCCAGGTAAACCCTGTAGTTGATGTTTTCGTGTACACGGGAATTAAAAGGATGATGCAGGTGATAACATACCGCTTTTAATTTTACCTTTTTCTGGTATAAACCTGAGTTGATGAAACGTGCTGCCAGTTCAATATCCTCGTGCCCCCACCCTTTCAATTCGTTATTATAACCATTCACTTTCAGAAAATCTTCTCTCCAGAAAGCACAGTTACAACCGATCCAGTTACGGGAACGCTGACTCTTTTTAATCAGCAATGGAGCCAGGAAAGGAATGCGAAGTGAATTAATCCGGTTTCTCACGTCTCTGCTGAAAGAAGATACCCGCTCAAATTGACCATTGTTCAGGTATTTCCTGGTAATCTCTTCCTGTAACAACACCCTGCTGCCACGGATAAAATATCCTTTTTCCGCTTCACTGATATGGTCCCTGATGAAAAGCTCATGCATTACAATATCGCCATCAATCTGGATAATATAGTCGGAAGAAGTACCGGTAATTGCCTGGTTAATGATGATAGTTTTACGGAAACCTTCGTCCGGATGCCAGAAATGCTTCACCGGAATATTGGTTTTTCGTCTGAATGCCTCTACAACATCCCTGGTAGCCTCTCCGGAGCCATCATCAGCTATAATGACTTCGTCGGGGAGAACGGTTTGCACCAGTACACTATCCAGCACAAGCTTTAATGCTTCCGGCCAGTTGTATGTAGTAACAAGTAAGGCCACCGACACTCTTTCACCCATATTAGTTAGATATAAAATTAATGTTTAAAAAGCTCATATTGTTAAGCTTCTCTAGTATAACGCCATTTTACCCCTAATTATTTTACGCCATTTCTTTCGTTGTGTACACAGTATTTGTCTTGTTATATGTACATATAATCAAGAAAAGTGTAGGTTTATTTCCATTAATAATCGGCCAGTTATACTTTAAGTTAGCTTCTAATTATAATAACGATCTAAGGCTTCAATAAGTTACATGTAGCTACAGTACTTTCAATAAAATTATGCCAATCTGGTTTTTATAGGAACTTATCATGATTTATTTTTTGGATATTAGTTTACAAACTACAAAAACATAATAATTTTATGCAATTTATAATTTAATTATCAGAACAACATAATATTTTTTTTAACGATACATTCTCTCCTGTCCTGCATCTATTTTCTTTACTAATTCCTGTCTTACCACCAGCGGTACCTTGTCAAGCAACTTATACCTGGTAGCCTTTTCTATCTCGTCAATAGATGTCAGGTAAGCGCTCCACCTCGCATTTACATCGTTTTTATTTGGTGTGTTCACTGCAATAATACGGGTGTTCTTATTGATTCGCTGCAAATCATTGTTTCCTTCCGGTAAAATTACGAGGACCTTCCAGATATGGTCCGGCACGGTAACCTTACGCCCGTCTATTGTTTTGGCCAGTCCCTTGCTGCCGGCTCCCCCGCTGCCATAGCTGCCCATGATCACATATACTTCGTTCCCTTTCATCACCAGCTCCCGGGTATATTCTTCCAGGTTCTTCCATAAATGCTGGTTGTGGTTAGGCGCCTGCGGGATCATATTGGTCATCAGGAAAGTGGATTCATTGGCGGCACGGGTGGCGGTCCGGTCGCCCGACGGACAATTATGCCCCCTGTCGAATCCGCTGCCCATATAACTAGTTTGGGATACCTGGTACCAGTTCCCAGGAATATCGGCGTCCGGCCTGAAATCATTGGCCCTCGACATTTTGCCCAGGTCCTTCCGCGATACATGCCAGGCCACCCAATTGGGCGTTCCCCTGTCACGGTTATACGACAGCTTGTAATATTCCTTATCCATCAGGTAATTATTCGCCATCACCAACGATCCACTGGCATCGCTGGGATTGCCCAGTAACAGGTTGTCGTCGTCGCTCCCTGCCGGTTTCTCCACCGGCTTAACCGGTGTGTCCTTTCCGCCGGCAGTGACCCGGAACCGATCAAAATTGATCCTGCTGCTGCCGGGATCTGTTTTCCGGATATCAAAACGGATAGTGCCCGTACTTTTCGCGGTAAAAGTGGCCGTTTTCAGCACACCGGACGTAACACTAACGGGATCCCCCACACGAAAATAGCTTTGCCCGCGGTTCACTGATGCCCACAACTCCCATGTGCCCATTTTATCGTCCCCGTACCCGGCAAATTTTAGTGTAACCGTTACCGTTCCTTTTACAAGGATATCGAATTTCATTCCGGCCATACCATTGTCCCGGATACGCAACGCCTGCGTACCTGTTTTATGATCTTCCTCCAGGTTGCCGGTGACGGCATCCTTAAACTTCCAGGTACCACTGGATAATGCCACGTCCCCGCTGTTATAATTTGTTTTGGATCCCGTTTCAAAATCTTCTGCCAGTAAAAATATACTGGTGCCGGAAGTAGTATTTTTTTTGTGAGATGATTTCTTTGGAGGAGATTTTTCATTGTCCCCGGTAATTTTCCGGGAACAGGTAGTCACCGCAAATGCAGCGATGATCAATATAACGATAACGGCTAAACTGCTGCTTCCCTGGTGCTTCTTCTTTTTTCTTCTCTTCTTCTTTGACATAGAATGGTAACGAACGCCCGCGAAGATAAAGAATAAAAAACAGGAGGACAAAGTTCATCGTTTACACGAGACCGTTAGCCAGTTCCTTATTAATTCCGGGTAGCCCCGCTGATCATATATTTCCACACGGCTATGAAGTCTGTTCCCAGCGTAGATCCGTGTTTATCTTTACGATCCACATCCGTAACAAGGATACTATTCCTGGAGTGAACGGGCATTCCCGGCTGCACCATCGTGGTATCGGTTATCGCCTGGTGGCTCACCGCGCTTACATCCTGCACCTGGTACTGGTAATTAAACGGGTCAGCAACATGCAGAAACGCATAATACCTGTTCACCGGCGTGCGGCCACGCTCCTGCTGCCAATGCGCCGGCGCATTAAAATATTGCAGGTAATCCTGCGGGCCCGAAAACATCAGCACTCCACGCAAACGGAACTGCTTCCCAAAATATGCTGCATGCCCCGCTCCCTGCGAATGACCTGCAGCAATAACTTTATCCCAGCGCACTTGTCCATTACGTACAAACTCACTCCAGCCACGATCCTGCGCAGCCAGGTACACCACCAGTTTTGTAAAACGGTTCACCAGGCTGTTGGCAGAATCTACATCTACCTTATCACTCACCGGCGTACCAAACATAATTTCCTGGCGGAAATGATCAAAACAGGTACTGTCTTCACTTTTGGAACACGCCGTGGTGATCACCGTGTTCATATAATCCGGGGTGATCACATAATAGCCCATGGCAGCAAAAGAACTGTCGAATGTACGGAAATCAGTGGCCGTGCCGCCGGTACCGGGAATCATCACTATCAGCTGATGGCGGTTGTTTCCCGCAGCGGGTTCTGCGGCAAGATGCGGCGAATGCACTGTCTTTAATCCCGGCTGGGTGACGTTGGGTGCTATTGTCCGGAACTTTACCTGCGCCCGGGTTGTAACGGAAAAAAGAAACGCAGTGGCAATGAGTAAACGTAGTTTGATTGGAAGCATGCGAAAAATATAAATGAATTGATGTCAAGATACAAATTTTGATCTTCTTTAACAGCCTGACTATAATCAATGTAATCAGGCAGAAGACAACCTCCACAGGATGAAAGAAAATTTATTGCGTAAATTAGTAGTATGATACCCTGGATGGAAATATTGATAAGATTATCGCTGGCAGCGGTTTTTGGCGGTATAATAGGTTTGGAAAGAGAACGGAAGGACTGGGCTGCCGGTCTTAGAACCCACATGATGGTGTCTGTAGGTGCGGCGTTAACCATGATGGTTTCCGCTTACGGATTTTCCGATATCCTGGGGCAGCCTAACATTGTACTGGACCCCTCCAGGGTGGCGGCACAGGTGATCAGCGGTATTGGATTTATCGGCGCCGGCACCATTCTTTTTCTGAAAGAAGGCGTGGTTCGCGGGCTCACTACCGCCGCGGGATTATGGACGGTAGCAGCTATCGGGCTCGCCACCGGCGGCGGCATGTATTTCGCCGCATTTATTGCCACCGCTATTGCAATCATCATCCTGTGGCTGCTGCAGCCGGTAGAAAAAAGATTCCTCAGCCGCTTTGAACAAAAAACTATCCGCATCATCACTTTTGAACGGAGCAAATCCATTGAGGTAGCAGATAAATTATTTCAAAACACCGCGCTCAATATTACTTCCTGCAACATCGAGCAAACAGACAGTTTCTTCTTTATCACGGTACGTTTCAGAAGCATGGATAAAACCATTGTAGGCAAGCTGATCGCAGATATACAGGCAGATACCGGCGTAAAGGAAGTATCATGGAACAGTTGATCTACAGCATAGGAAAGCCGGCCGTTAACACGGCCGGCCCGATCCATCAACCTATATCAATTAATACCGGAACGACTCCCAGCCGGAAATAGTGGTACGGTTGCAGGTCATAGCCTGCGTGCCGTTTTCGCACGACACATATCGCCCATTATTTCCGCGGAGGGCGATGCTGCCGTCTGTATTTACTATCCAGTCAAATTTTTCCCAGTCGCCCACACTGGTACGGTTACACGTAATGGGATTAACGCCGTTTTCTGAAGAAACATACTTACCCTGGCTTTTCAATGCCACCTTACCACCGCCGGCATCTTCCACGGTAAACTGTTCCCATCCCTGTGCAGTAGTGCGGTTGCAGGTCATGGCCTGTGTGCCGTTTTCACTGCTCACAAAAGCATTATTAAATCCTTTGAGCGTAATGGTGCTGCCAATAGGCGCATTGCCACCGCTGTTGGAAATGGAGTATACCCGCACGTAATCCACGTACATATTGGCAGGCAGTTTACTTTCATCAATCGTTTGTCCGGGGAAATCGCCTCCCACAGCCATGTTCAGGATGATAAAAAACTGGTTGTGGAATTCTTCGGTGCTGTTGATACTGTTCTGTATATTGGCCGTTGCAAACTGGTTACCATCCAGGTACCAGCGGATTGCATTGGCATCCCACTCCACCGCATATACGTGGTAATCAGTAATAGTGGTACTGGAAGTGCCGCCATAGGAAACATGACCGTTGGCATCCCAGTGAATAGTGCCATAAACAGTGTTGCTGGTATTTACCTGCTCCATGATATCTATTTCACCGCATTTCGGCCAACCCACGGAGCCAATGTTATTGCCCAGCATCCAGAAGGCAGGCCATAGCCCCTGCCCGGAGGCCAGTTTAATCCGCGCTTCAATGCGGCCGTACTGCGTGGTAAAATGCCCGGCGGTGTTCATTCGCGCAGAGGTATAGGGCCAGCCGTTCACGGACTGCTTCTTCGCGGTAATCACCAGGTTGCCGTTGCTCACACTGGCATTGGACGACTGGTAATACTGCTTTTCATTATTCACACCCGGACCGGTTTCAAAAGACCATTTGGAAGTGTTGACACTGGTGCCGTCAAATTCGTCAGACCAGATCAGCGTGTACGCTGCGGCTGCGGCTTGCACTGCCACTGCAGCAGGCTGGGCATCCAAAGGCTGCAGATTATTGGTTGTTTTCGCCTCTTTTTTGCAGGCGCTCATCATTACCACTAACAGGAAGGAACCTACGCTAATGGAGATCAGTTTTTCTTTCATGGAATTTACAATTAAAGAAAAGGTGAACAAATAAGGCTAATGGATCAAACGTGGAGTTAATTTTATGCGTTCTTACTTTCTTTCAAAGGTCATCCCGGTAAACACACCGCCACCCTGCACAAAGGCTATCCGGATCCGGTGTTCCCCTTTTGTGAGGCGGATATTTTTCACCACCACCTGCTGCCCCGCAGATGGCACGGCAATATCAGCCGCCAGCACGTTGTCATCGCTGCTGATCTTAAACCTGGGGGCAACACTATCGGTATCTGCTTTTATTTTTACGGTAAGGGTGTAGTTCCCGGCAGCGGCAACCCGGGTAGTGTACTGCAGCCATTCGCCGCTTTCAATATGAAATACCACAAACTCATCCTCCTCCTTTTTTATATCCACGCCATCGTTGCGGTAAGCGTGTCCGCGGTTCCCTTGTGTATTAACACCCGGCGTATAATGGTAGCTCGCGGTATCCAGGTCGTTATACGCTGAAAGGTTTCGTCCCAGATCATAGTCCACCGCGCGGATCACAGCCTTGTCTTTGATGATATGTTTCCGGAAAGGAATGGCCTTACCGGAAGCCACCTGGCGGAACATGGCATCTGTCACATCTTTATGGTAAATATTATTTTCGATCCCGGTATTGCCTGCAAATTCCATGAGCGCGCGATAGGCTTCATCCGCCGCAGGTGCGGGCCCTTTGCCGTTCCAGTAATCCAGGAGCGCCTGGTAACCGGGCGTGAGCTTTATTTCCAGGGGATTGTTGACCCCCATCTTTTTCAGCTGCCACCATGCCCAGCCGATATCATTGCTTTCTGCCATACTGATAGTATGGGTGAACCAGTTATTGGAGTTTTCCCCCGATTCCCCCAGCCACAACGGGAGGTTATATTGCGCCCGTAAATCCAGGAAATTCTGGATAGAAGCGGTATTGGTGAAGTTGCCGTATTTGTGAAAGCTGATCACCATGTTATTATCCCACGCAGGCAGTATGCCCTTGTAATTATTCCCGAAACCATTTCCTTCTATAATGATGATATGCTGTTGATCTACTTCCCGGATGGCTTTGGTGATGGCTGTCATCAGCTGTTTCAGGGGAATGTTCTTTGTTTCTTTGGTGCCCCTTTTATCCCCGGCGTCTTCAAATCCCCAGTTAGGTTCATTGATAATATCATAACCGCCTATCCAGGGTTCGTTGGCGTAACGCGCTGCCAACTTGCGCCATAAGGCAATGGTTTTATCCCGGTTAGCCTGGCTTTCCCAGAGAGATGGCTTTTCGGGGTGCCTGTCGGAAATAGGCAGGTCGTTCCCCTGCCCACCAGGTGCAGCATGCAGATCAAGGATCAGGTACATATGATTGGCCTTACACCAGTTCAGTAAGGAATCGGTCAGTGCAAACCCTTTCTCCAGCCAGGTATTTTGACCGGCAACCGGCTCCTCATCTGCCGGCAGCGTGTACAGGTTGAAGTGCATGGGCAGGCGAACGGAATTGAACCCCCATGCCGCCATCGAGTCAATATCCCTCCTGGTGGTATGATTGGTAAGCCACGCATCATAAAATGCCTGTGTTTTTTCAGGCCCTATCAGTTCCCGGATCTTTTCGCGGATCCTGTATTGCTGGCCGATATTACCCAGGCGGAACATATAGCCCTCCTGCAACATCCAGCCTCCGAGGCCCATTCCCCGGAGGATCACCTGCTCGTTTTTTTCATTAACAATAATGTGGCCGCGGGTTTTCAGATATCCCTGCCCGTTACCAGGCAGCACAGAAGCCAGCAATAACGTGAGTGCTATAACGTGGAATTTCAGCATGTACAGTGTCTCTTTAAAAAGAAAAATAAGAATATCCAAGATCCCTATTTAAAAGCATAAAATCATTTCCGGCACTACGTCATTTCTACTTCAAAGGACATTAAAACATTGATAGCTAATCTATCTTCATTACATCTTACCTACATCAGCAAAAAAATTTTACATTTAGTAAAACGCTTTTTAGATGAAGCATTTGTTGTTGCTGGCCCTTTTATTCCACGGAAAAATATTATTAGCCCAGAATACAATCGGACTACCCGCTGTGGTGAATTTCAGCAAAGCCCAATACCAGGGAAATGGGCAAACCTGGGACATTGATGTTGACCATAATGGCATCCTGTATTTCGCCAATAATGAAGGGCTTCTTACCTTCAACGGCAATTACTGGAAGCTTTACCCCGTACCCAACAACACCCGCCTGCGAGCAGTAAAAGTGGCGCCGGACGGGAAGATTTATGTTGGCGCACAGGACGACTTCGGGTATTATCTGCCCAATAAAAATGGTATCCTGGAATATACTTCTCTCAAAAAGTATATCCCCGCCGGGCAAACAGAATTTGCAGACATCTGGAATATTGCATTATTCAACAATGGCGTTTACTTCAAAAGCAACAATAAAATATTCGGCTGGCGTAACCGGCAGATAGACGTGTACAATGCCCCCGTAGAATGGAAAATAATGGGCAGCACGGCCCATGGCCTTTACGCGCAGGACCTGAAACAGGGACTGCTGAAATTATTAAACGGTAAATGGCAACCTGTTTGCACCGGCTTCCAGGGCAAATCTCTCCTGGTCACCGCTTTCCTGGAAGAAAAAAATGATACCCTGCTGGTTGCCACCCTCAAGGATGGCCTTTTCCGTATCACCGGGCAACAGTTACTCCCGCTGCAAACAGCAGCAGATAGTGTTTTCCGGAGCAGCCGTATTTATTGCGCCATCCCGCTGGGTAACGGCCAGCTGGCGGTGGGCACCTTCTCCAAAGGATGCTTTATCATCAATGCCAATAGTGGCAGCGTGATCCAGCAATTCAGCATGGACGAGGGCCTTCAGAATAATAATGTGCTCCGCCTGTTTGCTGATCCCCGCCATAATATCTGGCTCGCGCTGGACAACGGTATCGATCAGCTGCGTTACAATACCGCCATTAAACAGATACTGCCCGCCAAACATAATTCGCTTACCACTTATGCGGCAAAGGTGTTTAATCAGCGCCTTTACATCGGCACTTCCGATGGACTATACAGCACACCACTGGACACCGTTGCAGACCTCAGCTATTCCAAAGGCAACTTTCAGCCGGTGGCCAACACCCGTGGCCAGGTATGGAACCTTTCTGCTATCGGCTCCCACCTGCTGATGGCCCACCAGGAAGGAACGTTTGAAATCACCGGCAACAAGGCTGCTGCAGTGCTGAAAGACCTGGGCTGCTGGGCCTACCTGCCGCTTTCCAACAACATACTTACCGGCTGTTATAATGGCCTGGCTATTATCCGCTATAACGGCCTACAGGTGCGTGTCAACCGGCACGTCTCCGGTTTATACGAATCCCTCCGCTTCCTGGCGATGGACCCACAGCAACGTATCTGGTCCTCCCACCCCTACCGCGGTGTATACCTGCTCACCCTAAAAAATGACACCGCCCTGAGCTACCGCTTGTTCACGCAAAAAGACGGGCTGCCGTCCACCTACAATAATTACGTTTTCCGTATTCAACAACGGATGGTAGCCGCCACCATGAAAGGCATCTATGAATTTGATGAAGCCCGGCAGCAATTTGTTCCGTCGCAGGGATTGTTTGCCCCGCTGAAAAATGCAGCGGTGCAATATCTTTCGGAAGACAGCAGCGGCAACATCTGGCTGGTGGCAGATAAAAAGCCGGGAGTATTGAAACCACGGCAGCAAACAATTACCTGGTTCCCCGAACTCACCGGGAAGATCGTTGGCGGCTTTGAGTTCATTTATCCTTTTAATGAGGAGAATATCTTTTTTGGCGGCGACAAAGGCATTTATCATCTCAACTATAAAAAATACTCCCGTCATGATGCCGGCCTGTCGGTATTACTCGGACAAATAAAAGCCACCAACCGGAAAGACACCCTGCTGTATGGCGGCTACCAAACGGCCGGTACGCAGCCGCCAGTGGTACTCCCGAATGCGTTCAACAGTTTTCATTTTGAATATACGGTTCCCCCGGCAGAACAAGGCAATCATATTACTTACAGCTATCAGCTGGCCGGCTTCGATAAACAACCCGGCGAATGGACCGCCAAAACAGAAAAAGAATATACCAATCTCCCTTACGGAAAATATACTTTTTGGGTAAAGGCAAAAGATAACCTCGGCAATATCTCCGCTCCCGCCAGTTATTCTTTTACCATTTTACCCGCCTGGTATCAAACCTATATAGCGAAGACGGTGTATATACTGCTGCTCGCGGGGCTGATCTGGTACCTGTACCGGCGTCAGAAGAAAAAATTTGCTGCACAGAAAGACAAACATCTGCAGGAACAACAACATCTCATTTTTCAACACCAGCTGGAGCTGGAAAGAAACGAGAAACAGCTGATCCGGCTGCGCAATGAAAAACTGGAATCAGACGTACAACATAAAAATAAAGAGCTGGCCACTGCCACGATGCACCTGGTACAGAAAGGCAAACTGATATCCAATATCCGTGAAGAGCTGATACAAAGCGTAAAGAAAACCAATGACCCGGAAGCGCTTCCTTCTTTCAAAAAAGTGATGCGGTTATTTGAAGAAGCAGAGAATAACGAGGAAGACTGGGCGCAGTTCTCCCAACACTTTGATGAAGTGCATAACAACTTCCTGCGCACCCTTAAAAAACAATACCCGGATTTGACCACCACTGATCTTAAGCTTTGTGCCTACCTGCGCATTAATCTTACCACCAAAGAAATAGCCCAGTCGATGGGTATTTCCGTACGCGGCGTGGAAACCAGCCGGTACCGGCTTCGCAAGAAACTGAACATCCCCGGCGAAACAGGACTGTATGATTTCCTGATCAATATTACACAGGAATAAATACGCGAATGCTTGTCTCCCCACGGTAAAATCAAAGAAGATAACAGTCACATCACCCGAAGGGGCGTATTTCTTCTTACTTTTGCAGGGAAATTTTTTAAAGCCATATTATTTTGACCAACGAACTTTCAAAATCGAAATATTTCTTTCTTATCCTGATTCTCGGTACGCTCACAGCACTAGGCCCTTTCTCGATCGACATGTATCTTCCCGGCTTTCCGGCTATAGGAAAGGATCTGGGAGTAGATCCTACCAGGGTGGCCTTATCACTTTCGAGCTTTTTTATTGGAATTTCAGCAGGACAATTACTATATGGTCCGTTGCTCGACCGGTTTGGCAGGAAGAAGCCGCTATTCATAGGACTCGTGCTGTATGTGATTTCTTCTATCGGCTGTATGTATGTGTCTTCCCTGAACGGGCTTATTATCCTCCGCTTTATCCAGGCTATAGGCAGCTGCGCCGCGGCAGTAGCTTCTGTTGCGATGGTGCGTGACCTCTTCCCCGTGAAAGACAATGCCAAAGTATTTGCACTGCTGATGCTCGTAGTGGGAACGTCCCCCATGATTGCCCCTACCGTGGGCAGTTATGTAACCAGCGCCTTTAGCTGGCACGCAGTATTCCTGGTACTGGGCGTTATGGGCGCACTGATCCTGATAGCCACCATCCTCTGGCTGCCGGAAAGTTATAAGCCGGACACGTCGATGTCACTGAAGCCTGGTCCCATTATCAGCAACTTCCTGTCGGTGGTGAGTGAACCACAGTTTTATACCTACACTTTTGCAGGCGCAGTTTCTTTCTCAGGACTGTTCGCTTATGTATCAGCTTCCCCCCAGGTGTTTATGGATATTTATAAGCTCAGTGACAAAGCGTATGGTTGGATCTTTGCAGGCCTTTCGGTAGGACTGATCGGTTCCAGCCAGGTGAACAGCCTGTTGTTGAAACGGTTCAGCAGTCAGCAGATAGTACCGGTGGCGCTGCTTTGTCAAACCATCACCGGGCTTGTTTTCATTGTCTGCGCCTGGAATAATTTTTTATCATTACCCGGTATCATCGTATTGTTGTTCATCTACCTTTGCTGCCTGGGCTTTATCAATCCCAACACGACAGCATTATCGCTCGCCCCGTTCAGTAAAAATGCGGGCAGCGCATCTTCCCTGATGGGCGCCACACAAATGGGAATAGGTGCGCTTGCCTCCACGGTGGTAAGCCTGTATAACACGCACACAGCTACGCCGATGGCGATCACCATGTGCGGCACTTCCCTGCTGGCACTGTTTATATTACTGGTATGCCGCCGGAATATCAAAACGGCTGTGGCAGCGGCGCCTGGCGCCGCTACCATTGCGCATTAAACCAGTACGGCGCCGCCATCTGCCACTACTATCTGCCCCGTGCTGAATCCATTCTGCATCAGGTATAAATAAGTTTGCGCAATATCTTCCGGCTGCCCCACGCGGCCTGCCGGAAGCATGCCGGCAGCCTGTTGATACATGGCTTCGCGATCGGCCTCCGGCATTCCTGCCCAGAGTGCTGTTTTCACAATACCAGGCGACACCGCGTTTACACGTATAGGCGCCAGTTCGATGGCCAGCATGCGGGTGAAGCCCTCCATAGCGCCACAAATGCAGGCGCCGGCGGCCCATCCCTGCTGTGGCCTTAAATTGGCGATGCCGGTAGTCAACACCACTGATCCCCCCGGCAATATATTTTTACTGCCATACTTTACGGCATTGAATGCACCGAAAAAACGTAATTGAAATGCTTCCTGCAATTCCGCGGCTGTAAGGCTTTCCACCTGCCCGAACGGGAAGGCGCCACCTGCTGTAAATACCAGATGATCAAAGGCGCCTGATGTGCGAAAGAAGTCACGCACCGCTGCTTCACTCCCCAGATCCAGCGCAAAGCCCTGCGCAGTTCCGGGTAACGTCGCCAATGCTTTATTTACTCTTTCAAGATTACTGGAAACAATGATCACCGTTGCACCCGCCACCGCTGCCGCCTGTGCCGTTGCCAAACCAATGCCGGCCGAACCGCCCAATACCAATACTTTTTTTCCTGTCAGATCCGTATTCATAATTATAATTTTTTATGAACACAAAATTCGGCAGCCGGCAGCAGGCGTCATTTAACAAATGGTAAAAAGCATTAAAGGCGGCCATTTTTCCTGATCCGGCTGAGCGACTGCTGCGTAATACCCAGGAAAGACGCAATAGTACTCAATGGTACACGGGAAACAATATCCGGTTCCTTTTGCAGGAAATACCGGTAACGCTCCGAGGCATCCAGTCCCAGGTATTCGTTCCGGGCCAGCACCTTTTCCAGCAAGCCTTGCCGGGTAATCTGATCTATCAGGGATCTGAGGTAAGGGATTTTTTCGTATAGCCTCATGAGGTATTCCTTATGCAATACAATTACAGCCGCATCACATACCGCCTCCAGTACGTAAGGCGAGGGCGTTTCTTCGAGGTAACTGCCCAGTATGGTGGCACACTTATTTTCTTTCAGAAAAAATATGGTAATATCCTCTCCGTCATCCGTATACTTTACCAGGCGCAATATACCTTCACAAATGAAGAACAGCTCCCGTGGCACTTTGCCCTCCGGCAATAACACCGCTCCTTCCTTCACCTGTTGCACAAATAACCCTTCGGATAACAGCTGCCAGTCGTCATCAGACACCGGATGCAGCTGCTTCAGGAAGCGGTAAAAAGTATCCAATCCTGCCATAGTTATAAATTTCATTACAATATTATGGTAATTAAAGGAAGTCGTACCTTCATATCTCCCAAAAAATAGCTCAATGGCATTCAATGAAAAACTCGCTGATCGCGTACGCGAAATTCTTTATGCTTCCACCGATAACATCACGGAAAAGAAAATGTTTGGTGGCCTGTGTTTCATGGTAAACGATAAAATGTGCGTAGGCGTACGGCCCGATAAAATGATGGTAAGAATTGATCCTGCTAAATCAGACGAGGTAGTCGAATCCTCTTCCGGCGCCGAAGCAATGATTCATGGGGGCAAAGAAATGAAAGGATTTATTTTTGTAGATGAAGGTGAGCTGCACACAAAAAAACAATTACAATACTGGATTAAAATGGCATTAGAATTTAACGTAAATGCTAAGTCTTCCAGGAAAAAATAATCCTATAATGCCGTGGGACTTTGATTTGCTACATTTTTTTCTACCTTTAAAACTACTGTAGCAACAATAGGAACCTGATTTTTTAACCGGCATTATTCGATTACTTATGAACACATTTACGCTGATAACGGCTTTAGTTACCATTAGTGCATTAATTTCCTACATCAACAACCGATTCATTAAACTTCCCGGAACCATAGGTGTGATCGTGGTTTCGCTGTTATTATCTTTACTGATTTCCCTGACGGGTAAAATTTTCCCCGGCGCATTCACTTTTATTAAAGACGTCACCAACGGTATTGATTTCACCGGTACGCTGCTGGATGTAATGTTAGGCTTCCTGCTTTTCGCCAGCGCATTGCATTTCGATTTCAATAAACTAAAAGCACAGCGGTATCCCGTGCTGGTATTGAGTACTGTAGGGGTTATCGGCTCTACTTTTATATTCGGATTCCTGTTGTACTGGGCCACTGAACTGCTGCACATCGACATCCCGCTGGTATACTGCCTGTTGTTTGGCGCACTCATTTCACCTACCGATCCGGTAGCGGTATTATCGATCTTAAAAAAATCAAAAGTCCCGCCCGCCCTTGAAACCATTATTGGGGGCGAGTCTTTACTGAATGATGGTACTGGCATCCTGTTATTTGTGATCCTGAAAGAAGTAGCCGGGCAAACAGATAGTCATGTTTCTCTATCACATGCTGCCGCCCTGTTTTCGCAGGAAGTATTCGGCGGGATCCTGCTGGGTGTTGTTTCCGCTATTGTAGCTTACAGGACCATGAAGCGTGTAGACGACTTCAATATCATTGTAATGGTATCCTTATCCATGGTAATGGTAATTTCTGTGGTAGGCGCTATACTGCACGTATCTATTCCACTGGCGGCCGTTTCCGCCGGATTGATATTAGGTAATACTTCCCTGGGAACAAAAAATGCAGAAGAAATACAACACTATTTTCACAACATATGGAGTCTCATCGATGAACTGCTGAACACCATCCTCTTTGTGATGATCGGGTTGCAGATTGTGATCATGCCCTTCCTGCAAAACTATTGGTTCACCGGTTTAATGGCCACCGTATTTGTACTGATTGCGCGGGCGCTGAGTATTACCATCCCCGCCATTGTATTAAAGCGCTCCCTGAAAACAAATTATAAAAGCATTACCATATTGGTTTGGGCCGGACTGCGTGGGGGCATCTCCGTTGCACTGGCGCTATCGTTGCCGGAATCTCCCTATAAGGAAATTATCCTCTCTGCCAGCTACTTTGTGGTACTTTTCTCTATCATAGTGCAGGGACTCACGCTAAAGAAAGTAGTCGACCGAATGGCGTAGAGCGGATGTTGTCTTTCCCGCTGATTACGCTGATTTTACTGATTACCCGGATTTTTACTTTTGGATTTTTTTTAGATTTTTAGATTTTCTTAAAGTAATAATTAAGGGAGATAAAAGCGAATATATCCGCTGCTATCTCCCTTAATCCTTTATAAAATCAAAAGTAAAAATCCGGGTAATCAGTAAAATCAGCGTAATCAGCGAGAAAGACAAAATCCGCGTTATCTCACGCGGAACTGCTGCGACAACACGAAGTTGTCTGAACTCTTTCCTATATTGATCGTATACGTGCCTTTGTATAGCTTCCACGCGTGTTGCTGCAAATCCCATTTCTGCAACTCTGCTGCTGGCAGTGCCAGTTCCACGATTTCTTCTCCGCCTTTGTTTACACGAACACGTTTAAATGCTTTCAATTCCTTTACCGGCATGCGTTCCATATCCGGATAGGTGATGTAGGCCTGCACTACTTCGTCGCCATCAAAGGCGCCGGTATTTTTAACGGCTACGGATACACGGATAGTGTCTTTGCTGCGGTATTCTTTTGCAGGCGTTGCACGCCAGGTATAATCAAATTTCGTATAGCTGAGGCCGTAGCCAAAAGGATATGCTGATTTACCTTTAAAATAACGGTAAGTACGGTTCTTCATGCTGTAGTCCTTATAGTCGGGCAAGTCCTGCAGGGATTGATAAAATGTAACAGGCAACCGCCCTGCGGGCGAATATTTTCCAAAGATGATATCTGCGAGGGCATTACCGCCCTGTTCTCCCGGGTACCACGCCAGGATCACTGCATCTGCATAGGGAGCAATGGCAGATACGTCTACTGCACTGCCGGCAGTAATTACCGCAATGATGGGCTTCTTATGCGCTTCCCTTAATTTTTTCATGAACAGAATCTGGGAGCGGGGCAGGCTCAGCGTATTTTTATCGCCGCCGGACGAGGACAGGAAAGCGTCACCTTCTTCTCCTTCCAGCAGAGGCGTTAAGCCGATCACCGCTACCGTTACATCGCAGTTCTGCGAAGCCCAGATACCACCAAAATGCAGGGTATCTGTAAAGTCGCATCCCTGGTCGTATTGCATGGCCATACCCGGACCTGCAGCCCTGGCCAGGCCAGCGGCAAAAGTGACCATGTTACCCGATACACCGTGATAGTTGCCCATCAGTGCTTCCAATGATGCAGAATTGGAGCCGGTCACCAGCATGGAAGCATATTTATCCGGACTTAAGGGTAATACACCATCATTTTTAAGCAATATCATGCTTTCCCTGGCCGCTTCACGGGCCAGTTGGGCGTGATAGCCGTTATTTACACTATCTGCGCCATATCCGTTATAAGGACTTTCCGCGGGCGCATCCAGTAATCCCAGCTTTATGCGCGTACGCAGTGTGGCACTCAGGGCACTGTCTACATTCGCGCTGGTTAACCAGCCCTTATCAATGGCTTTCATCACATCGTCCTGTAAAATATTGGCGCAATCGAGATTTACGCCTGCTTTCACGGCGGCTGCCGCCACTTCCTCACGGGTGGGAATGGCTTTATGACGCAGCCAGATATCGTCCAGTGCCCAGCAATCGGTAACAACCTGTCCGCCAAATTTCCATTCATGCCGCAGGATATCCTGCAACAGTGTATTACCAGTGCAGCAAGGCTCGCTGTTTACGCGGTTATAAGCGCACATGATCGATTCTACTTTGCCGTCCACCAGTTTTTTAAACGCATAGAGATAGGTTTCCCGCAGGTCTTTTTCGTCGATGATGGCATTAAAGCTATGCCGGTCAGCTTCCGGTCCGCTATGAACGGCGAAATGTTTGGCACAGGCCGCCGTTTTCAGCATGCCGGGCACATCTCCCTGTAATCCCTGCACAAAGGCGCCCGCCATGGTAGCAGTGAGATAAGGATCTTCTCCATATGTTTCCTGACCGCGGCCCCAGCGGGGATCACGGAAGATATTGATGTTAGGCGTCCAGAAATTAAGCCCCATATATTGCACATGCCGGTGTTGCTGCACGGCCAGGTTATACTTAGCACGGGCTTCTGTAGAAATGGTACTGGCTACTTCCTTTGCCAGTGGCGCATTAAAGGTAGCCGACAACCCTATCGCCTGCGGAAATACGGTGGCTTCTCCTCCCCTGGCAATACCGTGCAACGCCTCATTCCACCAGTTATACGCGGGGATTTGCAACCGGTCTATCGCCGGGCTGTTATATCCCAGCAACGATATCTTTTCAGACAAGGTAAGGGTATGCAGCAGGTCGTTCACCCGGTCATTCAACGGCGCATCCGCCCGTTTGAACAATGCCGGCTGCTGTGCAACTGCGTTTGATGTAAATAAAAGTATGAAAGAACCAAAAATGAAAAACTGTTTTCTCCACATGCTAAACCTGATTTTTTTCTATAAGATGATCCACCTCTGCGCAAGTTATCATATAAAAAACATAATCGCATGCCGCCACGCCACCAATGGTTTATTTTGTTTATTATCGTGAAGAAATTAATAAAATAGTATGACTAAATGGGAGAATATCAGGGCCGATTACCCGGTATGCGATAACTGTACTTATTTTTTTACCAACGGCGGCGGCCCGGTAAGTATCCCCTTTGTACAAAAGGCAACGGCGCTTTTCACGGAACTCAGTGAAAAAGGCCGCGGGGTAATGCCCGGCTGGGATCAACAGGCCGACGAAGCCAAAGGCCTCATCGGTGAAATGATCCGCGCAAAGGCCAGTGAAATTGCTTTCATCACCAGCACCTCACAGGCCATGATCCTCCTGTACGGGATGTTTCCCAAACACTATGAAATCATCACCATGCGGGATGAATTTCCCAGCAGCTTTGTGGGCTGGATGCATAACGGTCATACCGTTCATTTAGTAGACAGTGATGATCGTAACCAGATCTCCATAGCAGATATTGCGGCTAAAATCACACCAGACACCCGTATCCTCATCACCAGCCACGTGATGTTCAGAACCGGCTTCCGTCAACACCTGAAAGCCATCGGCGAATTATGCAAACAGCATCAGCTGATCCACATCGTGGACGCCACGCAATCATTCGGCGTAAACGATATTGATGTACAGGAATGTAATATCGATATCCTCATCTTCCACGCCTACAAATGGGTAACTGCCGGCTATGGTACCGGCGCTATGTATGTATCACGGAAAATACTGGATCAATACCCTCCACAGGTGATGAGCTGGTATAATGTAGAGTATGAAATAGCAGATTTCCAGTCGGTAAAGGACTACACGAACTTCACTCCTAAAAAAACCGCCACCGCATTTGAACCCGGCACGCCGCCGTTTGTAAATATATTACTATTGGGAGAAGCGCTAAAATACCTTCATCGTATAGGCATTCGCGATATAGAGGCGTATGTCGGAGAGTTAATTGCCTACCTGGCGCAACAGGCTTCGGCACACGGTATCCGGCTGCTGTCTGACTATCCGCCGGAACACCTTTCTGCCATACAACTGCTGGAAATTACGCCGGCGCAAAATGAAAAAGTTGAAAAGAATAATATCCAGGCGCGATATAAAAATAACATCCTGACGGTAGCCCTTAACTTCTACAACAACAAAGCCGATATCGACAAATTATTTGCCGCGCTGGCCGGGGCTTAGAGCGAATTTTGTCTTGGCTCAGGATTACGCTGATTATACTGATTACCTGGATTTTTACTTTTGGATTTTTTTGATTTTTTTGATTTTTTTAAGATATAACTAAGGGAGATAACAGCGAATATATCCGCTTCTATCTCCGTTAATCCTTTATAAAATCCAAAAGTAAAAATCCAGGTAATCAGTATAATCAGCGTAATCCTGAGCCAAGACAATTTCCGCGTTAGAAATTGAAATTATCCGGGTCTGGTCCTACCCTTTCGCCACGGTCCAGTGCATCAATCTTCAGCGCATCTTCTTTACTGATCTCGAAATTGAACAGCTGCGCGTTGGAAATCACCCTGTCCTGGCGGATGCTTTTAGGAATGGTTACCACATCCTTTTGCAGGTCCCATCTTAATACCAATTGTGCTACCGACACTTTATATTTCTCCGCGAGTTCTTTCAGCAATGGCACGTCGAATGCTTTACCCTGCATCAATGGGCTCCATGCTTCAAACTGCACGTTGTTTTTCTGACAGAAATCCAGCAGGGACGGCTGTACCAGGTAAGGATGAAATTCCAGCTGATCCACCATAGGTATTACCTTTGCGCTTTGGAAGAGATCTTCCAGTTGGTGTTGCAGGAAATTACTGACGCCAATGGCTTTTACGCGGCCATCTGCATATAGCTTTTCCAGTGCACGCCAGGTTTCCTTATACTTACCTTTCACCGGCCAGTGTATCAGGTACAGATCAAGATAGTCTGTTTTCAGTTTTCCAAGGGAGGTATCAAATGCTTTCAGGGTACTGTCGTAGCCCTGATCCGCATTCCATACTTTTGTGGTCAGGAAGATATCCTTTCTATCGGTGGCATTTTTTTCAATGGCAATACCCACTCCTTCTTCATTACCATAAATAGCAGCAGTATCTATATGCCGGTAGCCGGCATCCAGTGCATAAGTCACTGAATCGATCACTTCCTGTCCTTCCTTTGTTTTAAAAACACCCAATCCGAAATAAGGCATTTGTACGCCATTCGATAATTGTACCGTACCGTTAATGTCTGTAATATTCATATAATGAAGATTTTATTTTACTGGTTAAAACACCGGAAGGCCGGAGAAGCAAAATTACGACGAAACAACATCGTACCACCAGTATATATGAGAGATATTTTTGTACAAATAAGAGAAAAAGGACCTGCCGGCGCTCTTTCCTCAGATTAGTTTTTTCAATAAAAACCACCTATCTTTGCGGTGCAATTTTAAAAGTATATGAACAACTATCTCACATATCAGGCATGCAGTTACGCAACTACCGTTATCAGAGCGGTAATTGCAAGTACCCGCATTGTCTTAATTCAAGACGGGGAGGCAAATCCATCCCGGATATGAGAGGTTAATATATAACTCCTGAAATCTTTTTCAAGGGCCTCTTCATCCGAAGAGGCCTTTTTATTTGCTTCCCCAATATCTTCAACAGTTTCTTTAGTAAACAATAAATCAATATGAACACCAACAGGAAATTTATTATTAAAGCATCAATGTCATTGACGCGGCTAGTCCGGTAATGCAGACTTCCTGTTGCATAAAGCAAAGGCCGCTCATTACCAGATGAACGGCCTTTTTTAATTCCTTTTTAAATAAGAATATATGAAACGCTTAGCGGATTTTAGAAATATAGGTATCATGGCACATGTCGATGCAGGTAAAACAACGCTCACTGAACGCATGCTTTACTTCACCGGCTTCACACATAAACTTGGCAACGTAGACGAAGGCAACACTGTGATGGATAGTGATCCGCAGGAAGAAAAGAGAGGTATTACCATTTCCTCTGCAGCGATCACCACCTATTGGCAACACCAGGATCATACCTGGCAGATCAATATTATTGATACGCCCGGCCACGTCGACTTCACCGCTGAAGTGGAACGGTCCTTACGGGTATTGGATGGCGCCGTAGCCGTGTTCTGCGCCCGCTCCGGTGTGCAGCCGCAGTCGGAAACAGTATGGCATCAGGCGAATCATTATAATATTCCCCGTATTGCGTTCATCAATAAAATGGACAGGCAGGGCGCCGATTTCCGGCGCGTAGTAAGCGACATACGCCAACGGCTAAACGCCAATGCACTGCCCGTACAGCTGCCCATTGGTGCGGAAGATGACTTCTCCGGGGTAATAGACCTTATCACCATGAAAGCGCTCGTATGGAACACCGCAGACGGTAAAACATATGAAACGCTGGATATCCCGTCGGCCCTGCTGAACGAAGCGCTGGAAGCACGTAATTATTTACTGGAAGAATTATCCCTGCTGGATGAATCTTTACTGAATAAATATACCACTGCTCCCAACAGTATCCTTCCGGAAGATATTTACGCCGCACTGCGCGGCGCTACCATCCGCCTGGAGGCGGTACCCGTATTGGCCGGTGCCGCTTATAAAAACAAAGGTATTCAACCCCTGCTCGATGCAGTGGCTACCTACCTCCCTGCTCCGTCAGACATCGGCGATGTAAAAGCCGCCGATCCGGAAACGGAAGCAACGGTGATGATCCCGGTTAGTGAAAACGCGCCGCTCGCTGCCCTTGCGTTTAAGATCATAACAGACGATTACGTAGGGAAGTTAACGTTAGTGCGGGTATATGCAGGCGTATTACACAGTGGCGATACACTCTGGAACAGCCGCACCAGCCGCAAGGTCAGGATCAGCCGTCTCATGCGTATCATGTCCGATAAATATGAAACAGTGGAAGAAATAGGCGCCGGCGATATCGGTGCGGTAGTAGGACTGAAAGATGTAAAAACAGGCGACTCCCTTTCGCATCCGGATCACCCGGTATTGCTGGAAAAAATCAGCTTCCCGGAACCCATGATCGGCTATGCGATTGAGGCGAAATCTGCCAAGGACAACGACAAACTCGGCGATGCCTTAAACAGGTTGCTGGAGGAAGATCCTACGCTCACCGTAACAGTGGATAACGCTACCGGCCAAACGATTTTGAAAGGCATGGGCGAACTGCACCTCGAAGTAGTGCTGGAAAAGCTGGCAACGCAATATCATCTCGACATCAACAAAGGACAACCGCAGATTGCGTATAAAGAAATATTTACGCAGGCCGTTACCCATCGTGAAGTGTATAAGAAACAAAATGGTGGCTCCGGCAACTTTGCGGACATCCAGTTTGAACTATCACCCGGCGATGAACAGGCAACCGGACTGGAATTTATCAACGAAATCAAAGGCGGTGCTATTCCAAAAGAATTCATTCCTGCGATCAGTAAAGGGTTCGAGTCCGCCATGAACAACGGCGCCCTGGCGGGCTACCCGGTGAAGTCCATGCGCGTGAGATTGCTCGATGGGTCCATCCATAGCAACGACTCCCACGCCCTGGATTTTGAACATGCAGCCATCACCGGTTTCAAAAGCGTAGCTGCCAAAGCAGTTCCCCGCTTGTTGGAACCCTGGATGAAAGTAGAAGTAACCATGCCGGAAGAATTTACCGGTACCCTCACCGGCGATCTGAACAGACGTCGTGGTGTGATCAAACAAATGGAGATGGATGGAGCCGTGCAAACCATCACCGCCATGGTACCGTTGTCCGAATTATTCGGTTATATAACGGTACTGCGTACACTCTCTTCGGGAAGGGCCGCGGCATCGCTGACATTCGACAGCTACCAGACCGTTCCTGGTAATATTACCAGCCATCTGCTGGTGAAATAAATGAAAATGGTGAAGGACAATCCTTCACCATTTTTTTATGCGAGAAAACCATTTCCTATTGCAACACCTCACGATCGCTGTGAACATCCTGGTAAAATTTCTTTACCAGCCGGCTATCTGGCAGGGAGTTCAACACAGCGATAAACCATTTGCCGTCTTTCTTCACCACCTTGCCCTTATAATAACCGACCGACATCAGCTGGATCTGCCCGGTGGTAAGGTCTGTCCAGAGGTTACTGGCATACATCGTTACCCGCACCGTATCATTTGTGCCGGGGTAAAACTGCATATTAGAGATAAGGTGCCTCGACTGGTAATGCGTGTTCCGGATACTCAGCACCAGGGAATCCATCTTAGCGGTCCAGTTTTGTTTTCCTTTTAGCTTTACCCCATCAATTTCCCCGCGGATGTTATCGTCCATAAACTCCACACATTTATCCAGGTGACCGTTGTCGAAATGCTCACAGAAGCCATAAATCACTTTTTCAATCTGTTGTTGTTCCCGGTATCCCAGGTCGCGGATATGGTCAACGTCCGGAGTAACGGCAGCGGTGCTGTCGGCGGTAATTTTTTCTTCGGGAGATGTGTGGCAGGAAAAGAGGCCTATGGTGCTAAGAACAAGCGCAGTGGCAAACGGGAAAAATCTGGACATCTGATAAATTTTATGATATAACAAAACAAACGCATAATTAGTTTTATTATATCATAAAATTTCCTGTCTATAACGGACACTTCTGGTGATAATCAATTAATTCAATCGGCGTGTTGGCCAGTTCAATGCCTTTATAATGGGCTTCAATCTCATCTAATACGGCTTCCACTTCTTCCACGGTTTTCATGGTCACCAGCCTGGTGCGGAACTGTTTGATATCAGGTAACCCTTTCAGGTAATTGGCGTAGCAGCCGCGCATTTCGTTGATTCCCTGCACAGGGCCTTTCCATTCCACCGACAGGCGGAGGTGTTTCTTACTTACGGCAATACGTTCTTCCAGGGTGGGGCCAGCCATAATCTCGCCGGTATTCACATAATGTTTGATCTCCCGGAACAACCACGGATAGCCAATTACTGCACGGCCGATCATAATACCATCTACACCGTAACGGTTTTTATATTCCAGCGCTTTCTGCGGGCTATTAATATCTCCATTACCAAAAATAGGAATATGTATACGGGGGTTATTTTTTACTTTACCGATGAGGGTCCAGTCGGCTTCGCCCTTATACATCTGGCAACGGGTACGGCCGTGGATAGCCAGGGCTTTGATGCCCACGTCCTGCAGCCGCTCTGCTACCTCTTCAATATTCTTTGAGTCGTCGTCCCATCCCAGCCGGGTTTTCACCGTAACCGGCAGCTTAGTGGCCTTTACGCAGGCTTCAGTGAGCCGTACCATCAGGTCCAGGTCCTTTAGTACACCGGCGCCGGCGCCTCTTCCGGCTACCTTCTTCACCGGACACCCAAAATTGATATCCAGCAGATCCGGGTTGGTAACATCCACGATCCTGGCAGCCATCGCCAGGCTATCCTCATCCCCGCCAAAGATCTGTATCCCCACCGGGCGTTCATATTCAAAAATATCGAGCTTCTTCCTGCATTTCATAGCATCACGGATCAACCCTTCACTGGAAATAAATTCCGTGTACATCAGGTCAGCGCCCGCATCCTTGCACACCGCCCGGAAAGGAGGATCACTCACATCCTCCATAGGAGCCAGCAGCAAAGGAAAATCAGGAAGCGTTATGTTATCAATCTTTACCAAAATCTATATCTTTTTGCAGAAGCCGCAAAGATAAAGAATTATTACGCGGATTTTGTCTTTCTCGCTGATTACGCTGATTATACTGATTACTTTGATTTGATCACTTTGGATTTTAAAGGATTTCGGGAGATATAAGCGATATATTCCGCTTCTATCTCCCGAAATCCTTTAAAATCCCCAAATAAAATCCAGGTAATCAGTATAATCAGCGTAATCAGCGAGAAAGACAACATCCGCTTTAATTCGCTAAATTTACTTACTTTTCGTTGGTATAATCTTTGGCCCCGCATCCTAAATCTTTCCGTATGCAAAAATTTGACGCCATAATAATCGGATCAGGTCAGGGGGGAAATCCGCTGGCAAAAAAAATGGAAGAAAAAGGCTGGAAAACCGCGCTCATTGAACAACGCTATCTCGGTGGCACCTGCATCAACGATGGCTGCACACCTACCAAAGCAATGATCGCCTGCGCAAAAGTAGCACATACCGTTTTTCATAGTAAAGACTGGGGCATTCACAGCCACGGATTCATGGTGGATCTGCCGTTTATTGTAGCGCGGAAAAACAATATCGTAACGGAATTCCGCGGAGGAACAGCCAAAGGATTACAATCAGATAATGTAAACATCTTCATGGGAACAGCCGCCTTCACCGGGCATAAAACAATTACGGTGACCGGCCACAAAGGAGAAGAAGATATACTAACTGCCGATCACATTTTCATCAATACCGGCACCAAGCCGTTTATTCCCCCTATACCGGGCCTGGCTGACGTACCCTATCTTACCTCCACCACCCTGCTCGATGAAGTAACGGTTCCGAAAGAACTGATCATTCTCGGCGGCAGCTACATCGCCCTGGAAATGGGACAACTCTATCAGCGTTTAGGCAGTCACGTTACTATAATAGAATCCGCTTCTCAACTGGTATCAAAAGAAGACGCCGACGTGGCGGCGGTAATAAAAAAAATGCTGGAATCGGAAAACATGCAGATCCATACCGGCACACAGGTAACGCACGTATCCCTCAATGGGAAAAGGATCAGCATAGACATTACCACCGGTAATGATAAAGATACTATAACGGGCACGCATATACTGATTGCAACCGGGCGCACGCCACAAACCGCGGCACTGCAGCTCCAACAAACAAATGTACTTACAGATGAAAAAGGGTTTATACAGGTAAACGACCGCCTGGAAACTTCCCAACCGGGCATCTATGCCCTCGGCGATGTAAAGGGAGGCCCTGCATTTACACATATCTCCTACAACGATCATCTCATTATTTATAAGAACATTTTTGAAAATGCAAACATCAGTATAAAAGACCGGCAGATACCTTACTGTATGTTCACCGATCCGCAATTGGGACGTATTGGCATCACTGAAAATGAAGCGCGGAAAGAAGGTATCCCGTTTAAAACAGCATGCCTGAGTATGGACAAAGTTGCCAGGGCCATAGAAACAGGGCAAACAAGAGGTTTTATGAAAGCACTGGTACATGAACACACCGGTAAAATCCTGGGAGCCGCTGTAATAGGCACCGAAGGCGGCGAAATCATGTCCATCCTGCAGATGGCCATGCTTGGCGGTGTCACTGCCACGCAGATACGTGAAATGGTGTTTGCCCATCCGCTCTATGCAGAATCATTAAACAATCTCTTTATGACCCTGGAGAAACCTGCTCCATAATGAGCAATTTTTTCCACAATCTGATATATACCGAATGATCAAACTGTCGAATGTTTCCAAATATTTTGGTCCTGGGAAAAAAGCAGTCGATGATATTTCCTTTGAAGTAAAGGAAGGGGAAACACTGGTACTGCTGGGCACCAGCGGCTGCGGCAAAACCACTACCCTCCGCATGATCAACCGCTTACTGGAAGCCGACAGCGGCCAGATATTTATTAACGGGAAAGAAATACAGGAGCTGTCTCCTGAAATACTCCGGCGTAACATCGGCTATGTATTACAGAACACCGGGTTGTTCCCGCATTACACCGTGAGCGACAACATCGGCCTCGTACCCTCCCTGCTGAAGTGGGATAAAAAACGCATTCACGATCGCACCACCACGCTGATGGATAAACTCCGTTTACCTGCCGCCACCTACGCGGAAGTATATCCGCAGCAGCTCAGCGGCGGACAACAACAACGCGTTGGCCTGGCCCGCGCACTGGCGGCAGATCCGCCGGTACTCCTCATGGATGAACCCTTTGGCGCACTGGATCCGCTTACACGCATCAGTGTCCGGAAGGAATTTAAATCGCTCGATGAGATCAGCCACAGAACCATTATCCTGGTAACACATGATGTGGAGGAAGCCTTTGAACTGGGCCACCGGATCTGTCTCATGAACGAAGGACGTATCCAGCAACTCGGCACACCTGCGGAACTGATCTTCCATCCGGCCAACGATTTTGTAAGGTCCTTCCTCGATCCGCAGCGACTGCAGCTGGAGCTGAAGTCCCTGCAGATAAAAGACCTGTGGCAATGGTTGCCATCTTCCACTGTTGCTGCAAACGGGCAATTAACCGCCTCCAGCACCTGCTGGGACGCCCTGGAAGCCATTACGCAACAGCCGGTAGCCGTAACATACGAACAGGAACAAAAGATAATTGACGGGAATGGGCTTATGGCGGCAATAGCTGCCTACAAAAATTAACGCAACGGCATGGAAGCAACCGAAACCTTATTTGAATTTGTACAACAACAATCCGGTAAACTGCTGGAGCAAACCCTCACGCACACCGGGCTTACCTTTATATCTGTGCTGCTGGCCGTAGCCATAGGCGTACCCGCCGGCATTTTCATCACCCGTAAAAAAAGACTGGCAGCACCTGTGCTGGGCTTCGCCGGCGTAATGCAAACCATTCCAAGCATTGCCCTGCTGGGGTTCATGATCCCGCTGCTGGGCATTGGCCCCAAACCCGCTATAGTAGCCTTGTTTCTTTATGCACTGCTGCCCATTATCCGTAATACCTATACCGGTATCAGCGGAGTAGATCCCAATGTAACAGAAGCGGCTACCGGTATGGGAATGAGCCGCAGGCAAATGCTGATGAAAGTGCAACTGCCACTGGCCATGCCCGTTATACTGGCCGGTATCCGCACCGCAACAGTGATCAACGTAGGCGTAGCTACACTGGCTGCCTACATCGCCGCAGGCGGACTCGGGGAATTTATCTTCGGCGGCATCGCACTCAACAACACCAATATGATGCTGGCGGGAGCCATACCCGCAGCTTTACTGGCATTGTTGTTCGACTGGCTCTTGTCGCTGCTCCAGCACATCAATATCCGGAAAGCCCGTAAAACACTATACGCACTGCCTTTTATCTTCCTGCTTCTCTCCTCTTTCTATCTTTTACCCGATACCTACAGCGGTAAAATGCTGGCCGGATTCACCCCCGAATTTATGGGCAGAAAAGACGGTAACCTCGGGCTAAAATCCGTATACGGCCTGCATATCCGTACCCTCGTCATCAGCGACATGATCATGTATAAAGCCGCCTACGAAAAAAAGCTGGACGTTATAAGCGGAAGCAGCACAGACGGCAGGGTAAAGGCTTTTGACCTGGTTGTACTGGAAGATGATAAACATATTTTTCCGCCCTATTATGCAGCCCCCATTGTACGGGAAGAAACCCTGCAACAATACCCGGAACTGGAACCGGCACTCAACCTGCTGGTTGGTACAATTAATGATAGTATCATGACGGAATTGAACTACCGGGTGGACTATCTTAAACAAAATCCGGAAAAGGTGGCAAAGGATTTTCTTGTTGCCAGGCAACTCTGGAAACCAGCCGGCAACGGCGCTAAAGGCACTATCCGCATCGGCTCGAAAATTTTTGGCGACGGTTATATCCTCGCCGCCATGTACAAGATGCTGATCGAAGGTCATACCGGTCTTGCTGCAGTCACCAAAACAGGACTCGGCGGTACAAAGATTGTGTTCGACGCATTGGTAAACGACCAGATAGATATGTACCCGGAATACACCGGCACCGGTTTGCTCGTATTACTCCAGGCGCCGCAACAGGTCACAGACAGCATTATCGGCGACAGCCAGAAAGTTTACGACTATGTAAGCGCAGCATTTGAAAAACAATATCGTATCAAATGGCTGCAACCCATCGGATTTAATAATACCTACGCATTAATGATGCGGAGAGCCGCAGCAAAAGAACGGCACATCCGCAGCATTTCTGATTTTACAAAATATGTGAATCAACAGTAAGCACCTGTAATTATGTTACTGAAAGAACAATATGAAACAGTACGGCGGAGAAGCGAAAAAATTTGCGCCCCGCTAAAAACGGAAGACTATGTAGTGCAACCTATTGTGGATGTAAGTCCGCCTAAATGGCACCTGGGCCACACCACCTGGTTTTTTTGAAACATTTATCCTGCTTCCTAACGCCAAAGGTTACACGGTTTTTGATCCTCAATATAATTATGTTTTCAACAGCTACTATGAATCCGTTGGCGCACGGGTGATCCGCACCAACCGGGGTAACCTGAGCCGCCCGGCAGTGGAAGATATCATGCGCTACCGGAAGTATGTGGATGAAGCCATGACAGATTTTTTGAAAGAAGAACTGTCCCCGGAGCTGCAGGAGCTGTTTATTCTCGGACTGAACCACGAGGAGCAGCACCAGGAATTACTGTACACGGATATTAAATATATCCTCGGGCATAATCCCCTGTTCCCTGCCTACGATATTCATCATAAAGATATACCCATAGTGAACAATCCCGGCGATACCTGGTTAAATATACGTGCCGGCGTATATGATATCGGCTTTGCAGGAGACGGATTCTGTTTTGATAATGAACTGGGCAGGCATACCGTATATTTGCAGGATTATAAAATCAGTACCACGCTGGTCACCAACACGGAATACCTGGACTTTATCCAGGCCGGTGGCTACCAGGATTTCCGCTACTGGCACGCGGAAGGATGGGACTGGGTAAAAAATAACCAGGTAACCACCCCGATGTATTGGTACAACATCGACGGGAAATGGATGCATTATACCTGGCAGGGGCTTCAGCCAATCATGCCGGATGCACCTGTTACGCATATCAGCTACTACGAAGCGGCTGCATATGCCGCCTGGAAAGGACAACGGCTACCAACAGAGTTTGAGTGGGAAGTAGCCGCACCGCAACTGGCATGGGGCCAACGGTGGGAATGGTGCGAAAGCGCTTATCTCCCCTACCCCGGCTTTGCAAAGGCGCCCGGCGCCATCGGTGAATATAATGGAAAATTCATGATCAATCAGATGGTACTGCGTGGTGGCTCTGAAGTAACTTCGCCCAACCATAGCCGTATCACTTACCGTAACTTTTTCCATCCTTCACTGAGATGGCAATTTACCGGGATAAGATTGGCAGGATGATTGAGACAACGTTGTGAAATGATCCGGATCTCCGGAAAATAGCTTCGCTGCTTTCCGTGAATCCAAGTTCAGAACATCAAAAAATAATTATGACTGTAATTCCTAACGTACTTGCGCCATGCAAGCGCAAACCGGCCACCGATATATTTTATCACGACGTGGTGCAGGGCCTCACTGCACCCCAGAAATACCTGGACCCGAAATATTTCTATGATGCGGCAGGAGATGCCCTCTTTCAGCAGATCATGCAGTGCCATGAATATTACCTGACCGGATGCGAAATGGAAATTCTCCGCGAACAGTCTGCGCAAATAGTACAGGCGTTACAGTTATACGCCGGCGATTTTGATGTGGTGGAACTGGGTGCAGGCGACGCTACCAAATCCGTTCACTTGCTGCAACAGCTGATCAATAACGGCGTCGATTATACGTATTTCCCCATCGACATTTCCGCCAACGTGATCACGCAACTGGAAAAGAACCTGCCCGCGCAGGTCGCAGGCCTTCAATTGCATGGCTTAAACGGGGAATATTTCCATATGCTGCAGCAGGCCAATAAGGTGACTGCCAAAAAGAAAGTATTGCTTTTCATGGGCGCCAACATCGGCAACTTCAGCGTGAGCGCTGCCCGTAGCTTCTGCCAGCAGCTGCGGCAATATATGCAGCCCGGCGATCTGCTGCTGACCGGCTTCGATCTCAAAAAACATCCGCAGGTAATCCTGAATGCATATAACGACTCCGCCGGCATCACCCGCGCGTTTAACTTCAACCTCTTACACCGTATCAACAGGGAGCTGTATGCAGATTTTGACACCTCAAAATTTGAACACTTCCCCACTTATGATCCGGTTACCGGCGCCTGCAAAAGTTATCTCATCAGCCTGGAAAACCAACAGGTGCACATCGGGGAGGATACGACGGTAAATTTTGCAGAAAATGAATCCATTTATATGGAGATCTCACAGAAGTACAGCCTGGAAGAAACAGACCAGCTGGCAGCCTATGCAGGCTTCAGGCCGGTGGCCCGCTTCTTCGACCGCAAACACTGGTTCACCGATTGTTTATGGAAATGTATTTAATGCCAGGCATTCAGCATTCTTCTGACAGCTACAATCTCACCGGTGTGATAACTGGTGTGATCCAGCAACAATACGGCTTCCCGGAATAAGTGCTGCCCGGTGCCATGTGAAAAAGGCGCAAACAGATCATCGCTCTGTTCCAGCAGATCAATAAAGGCATGCAGGTCCTTATCCACCTGCTCCACGCTGTGCTTCCATGTGGCATCGTCCTTCGGAGCAGTTTCCTCCGGCCAGTAGGCCTTTGGCCACTCAATTTCCTTATAGTCCGGGTTCCTGGAGAAATCGAGGATATCATATTGCGTAATCCTGATATGCTCCACCAATTGCCAGATGCTGTAAGGCATACCGGCAGGTACCACACCCCTCAGATCAGCTGGCAGCTTTTTTACCGAATCGCTGAAAGTGACGTGTGCATTGGGTTTAAGCAACATGTCCTTCAGCGATTTAACTAACGTAGCAGTATTCATAAAATAGTAATTTTATTTGTCGGGGTTCAAAGATCAAAAAAGAAAGACATCTCATCAAAAAATACTCCAATAATCATGGCCCCGGCATTTGTGAATCAATTGTTAATCTCGTTATCTTATTAATAATTCTTTAACCATTCTGACAACATTTGGTATTGATTAACGGGATGAGGATGCTTCCATACTATCATTGTATTGAAATAACCAAAATCCTCGCATGGCAAAATACTACGCATTATCGTTAACCGTACTGCTGATAGGAATGCATTTTACGCTTTCCGCACAAAGAGAAATAAAAGGCCATGCGTATGACAAAGATACCCGTAAACCACTGACAGGAGCAAATGTACTGCTCTTCACCGCAGAAAGATCCATTCTTAAAGCACAGGGCATCACGAATGAATCCGGCGACTTTATCCTCAAAAAAATACCACAGGGAAATTATGTGATCACGATCAGTTTCATGGGATACGATGCCGCTACCTCACTCATCATGATATCAGAAAAGTCAGCCAAGGTATTTCAGGTAGACCTTCGCTTTTCCGGTCTTCAGCGTAACCCGATCAAACTAAACAGCGTTAACGTAAAAGTAAATAAATCGGCATTCACCATACGGAAAGATACTGTTGAATTTTCTGCGGGCGATTTCCAGACAACCGAAAATGCTTCTGTAAGAAGCCTGCTCAATAAACTCCCCGGCATCACCATTGATGCCGATGGGAACCTGTCTTTCCAGGGCACCGCTATCAAAACCATCCTGGTAAATGGCAGACCGCTTTTCCAGGATGGCAATAGTGCAACAGGCGACACCAAAAAAATAACGCAGAACCTGCTGGCGGATATTGTCGATAAAATACAGGTCATCGACAGAAAAAGAATAGATGGTATGGTGGAAGGTGGTAAAAATGAAAAGGTCATCAACATCACCGTTAAAAAAGAATATAAGAAAGGACTCAATGGCGCTGCCGGCGCAGGCTATGGAACTGACAAACGGTATAACGCCGCCGCCAACGTTAATATGTTCAGGGATACCAGGCAGGCGGTGGTGATGGGATATATCAATAATGTCAATTCCTCCCGCGGCCCCGCTTCCACCGATGAAAACCTGAGCAGGGGAGAAAGTATGATGGGCGGCCTCTCCAGGAAAAATAATGTCAGCGCGAATCTTGGTACCGATATCTCCAAAAAAATAAAACTCAACGCCAACTTCCTTCATCAAAGCCAAAACGTCAATAACAGCCAGCAGCAACAGCGCGACAACGTACTTCCGGACAGTAACTTCCGCTACAACAACAACAATACCTCGGGAAGCACTGCCAACATGAATATCCTCTTTACCAACCTGAGCATCCAGGTCGATGAAAAAAATCTTGTCTCCATAGATATGTCGGCCAACACACAACATAACACTTTCCGCTCCTTCAATCAATACGTTTCAACAGGCGGGAAAAGCAATGACACTATCAACTTTGGCAACACCAATAACCTGGAAACAAGAAGGAATAATGTTATCAACCTCACCACCCAATATAACCACCAGTTCAGTCCCACAGCCGGCAGCATAAGCATATCCTTCAATATTGATCAGAATAATACAAAAGATGAACAGCAGAATACCACCCTGAACACCTTCGCCGCTGCAAACCTGGCAGACACCATCAACCAGCAGGTAAATGCAAAAATAAATGTCAGGCGGCTGATGGCCAGGTTTAACTACCAATATCCGCTGCTCACTTCCATGTACCTGAACGTATCCTATAAAATAACCAACAACTTCACAAAAAATAACCAGGACGCTTTCGATTTCGACAATGAAAAGAAAGGATATGATCTGGTTAACCAGGACCTGACCTACCGGTTTAAAAACAAGATCAATGAGCAGTCGGTCGGCGCAGGACTCTTTCTTAATAAAACAAAAATACAGGGCCAGTTAAATATTGCCTACAACTTCACAAATTCAAAAAGCAATAACACCACCGCCGGCAATGAGTTCCTGCAAAGGATTCATTACCTGTCTCCCAACCTGTCCCTTTTCTATAAAATAGATAACTACAAAAGCCTGGACCTGAGGGTAAACAGGGAAACCCGCATCCCGCCTCCCAACGTATACTTGCCGGTAGTATCTACCCGGAACCCGCTGTATGTGCAGCTCGGCAACCCGGATCTGAAACCGTCTATTTATAACTCTGCCGCCATCGGCTACCGTTCCTTCAGCGTGAAAGGCCTTACGTTCAGTACCAACCTTGGCGCTGATTTGCCAAATAATGCCATGACACAATCCATCTACTCCGACTCTGCCGGCCGGCAAATCAATAAACCAGTAAATGTGGATGGAAATTTTAGTTTTAACCAGGACTTTTCAATAGGTAAAAGATTCAGTAAACCCGCCTTAACACTTAACTATTCATTGTCCTATTATTTCAGCCGGAATAATTCGTTTATCAACCAGGTCAAAAGCCGCACTACTGATCTGAGTATCACACAAATGCTGAACGGCTCCTGGATGTACAAAAAAACGCTGGAACTGGAAGGATTTGTAAGCATGCTGTATATCAGCAGCGTTTACTCCATCCAGAACAACAAACATTCCGACTACCTCATGTACAATGTATCACTCACCGCTAACGTTTTTCTCCCTGCCAACCTCAGCATCGGCAGCGCAGCCCTGTATTTCAATAATACCAGTCAGCATCAGCAATTTGTAGTCCTCAACAGCTGGGTTGCCAAAGCCTTTGGAAAAGATAAAAGCTTCCAGGCAAAACTCTATGCCTACGATCTCACAAAACAAAATCAATCGCTGCTCACCATGCAATCCCCGACCTACATAGAACAGCAGCGGAACACCGTTCTCACCCAATACTTCATGCTAAGCTTCTCCTGGTTCTTCGGCAAAAAACCAGCGGCGAAGCCTGCGGTGTAAGCATCGCCTTCGGCGATGGAAATTGTCTTGGAGCAGGATTACGCTGATTATACTGATTAGCTGGATTTTTACTTTTGGATTTTTCTGATTTTCTTAATAATAATTAAGGGAGATAAAAGCGAATATCCGCTTCTATCTCCCTTAATCCTTTATAAAATCCAAAAGTAAAAATCCAGCTAATCAGTAAAATCAGCGTAATCAGTGTTCCAAGACAACCTTCGCTTAATTCGCTGGTTTTTCCAGTAATTTGAAGAACTGATCCAGCTGTGGCAGTATTACGATCCTCGTTCTGCGGTTGGCTGCTTTGCCTTCAGCGGTGTCGTTGGAAGCGATAGGCAGGTATTCGCTTCTGCCCGCAGCGGTCATGCGTGCTGGCGGAATGTTATACTGGTTCTGCAGAATACGTACTACGGAAGTAGCTCTCTTCACACTCAGATCCCAGTTGTCCAGCAATACATTCGGACGGTAAGGCACGTTATCAGTATGACCTTCTACCATGAATTCAATATCCGGCTGGGCAATCAGCACTTTGGCCACTTTACCCAGTACTTCCTTGGCTCTTTCATTGATTTCGTAACTACCGCTTTTAAACAGCAGCTTATCGGAGATATCTATATATACCACCCCTTTGTCCACTTTAATATTGATGTCTTTATCATCCATATTTCCAATGGCGCCTTTCAGGTTCATCACCAGCTGCATGTTCAGCGAGTCTTTACGGGCAATAGCTGATTGGAGATCTTTAATATAAGCATCCTTGGCGCCAATATTATCCAGGGATTTCTTGATGCTTTCTGCCTGGGCGCCGGAAATTACGGACAACTCCTTCAGGTGATCCAGCATCTGGGTATTGTTGGTTTTCAGTTGCTGTTGTTGCTCCGTTAAATTTGTCACTTTTTCTTTGTACGATGCAGCGGCACGGGCGGCATCTTCTTCGCAGGTTCTCAGCTTACCGTAGGTAGCGCGGTAAAGACTATCAAGTTGCGCATTCCTGGCCTGTGATTCCCTTAATTTACGAGGGGCGGAACAGGATGCAAAAATGGTTACTAAAGCTACCGGCAAGGCTAGTTGTGCTATTTTCATAAAATTACACTTTTTAATAATCTAAAGAATAAGTATATATAAATAGTGGGGTATACAATGGAAAGCAACCCCTGTATAGCAAATAGCAGGCCGAAGCCCCCTTCAGCCCGTTAGAACCCGGTTAGAATCCAGTGTGGTATTAGATGTTGACACGCATAAAAAAAATAAAGCCGTCATCCTAAACAAGCTTTATTCATAAAAAAAAGCTAATGTTTTCCAATATCTAAGTAACTTGTCCGGCAGAGTATACGCTGTATCTATTTTCTATTAATTGCTGAAATGTATGAGAAAGGTGGTTTCTTCGGGTCAACCAACAATAAAGGAAATTGCAAAAAGGCTGAACATCTCTGTATCCACGGTATCAAGAGCGTTACATGATCATCACAGTATAGGTTTAAGAACTAAAACCAGGGTAAAAGAACTGGCGGCCGAACTGAATTATGAACGCAACCAGACAGCTATCTATTTCCAGCAGGGTAAAACATTTACGATCGGTATCCTTTTACCCGAGCTGTCGGAGGCATTCTTTGCCAGCGCTATCAGCGGTATCGAAGACACGGCATACAGCAATAACTACACGGTACTGCTGGGACAATCACACGATGATGAAGCCCGTGAAAAACAGATCATCCAGAGCATGAAACAGCACCGGGTGGACGGCTGCATTGTTTCTATCGGAAAAAATACCAGCAATTACGAACACTTTGAAATGCTGCAACAGGCAAGGATTCCGGTGGTTTTCTTCGACCGCATTCCCAACCTTCCTGATATGCACGCGGTTTCCTGCAACCTGGAATCCGGCACCGTACAGGCAGTGGATTTCCTGCTGAAACAGGGCCACCGCGTAATTGGTATGATCAACGGCCCCGAAACAATGGTGGCCAGCAAGGAACGTGCTACCGGCTACATCAGGGCACTGCAGAAACACCGCCTTAAATACGATCCCAAAATGATCGTCAACGCCGACCTCACCGCCGCAGGCACAGAACAAGCCATGCAGTACCTCCTGTCGCTCAAAAGAAAAGTAACGGCCGTCGTTACTTTCAATGACTATGTAGCCATGGATGCCGTACAGTATGCCCTGAAACAAAAATTGGAAATAAATAAGGATATAACTTTTGTATCTTACGCCAATACACCGGTAAGCGGGTATACAGCCTTTCCCCCTGCTGCATCTGTGGAGCAGTTTCCTTATGAACAGGGCCAGGCGGCTACTAATATGTTATTATCACTCCTGAACGGGGAACATGCCTTGAATGATTTTCAACGCACTGTCATGGAGTCGCAACTGGTGATACATCACCGCTGAGGCATTATCTTATCGATAACCTTGCCACAGTAGTTGACCGTGGCAGGTTATTCGACTTCATTGTTCGCTGTCTATAATTGCTGCTTTTCCAGCTTAGTTCACTTTCTGATTAATTGCTACAACGATTCTACATGATTTTTTTGGCATTCCATGTACGCAAACGCTTGCGTTATCCGCGCAAGCGTTTGCGTAAAGCCTGTTTTCGCTTGTTTTAGCTATTGTTGCACCACCCACCTGTTCACCGTGTTTAACGGCCCTTCCAATACAATCTTGTAAAATGAGGATGGAAGCGATTTTACGCTGATGCTGGCGCCTTCTTTTGATACAGGCACCTCTCCCAGCAGCTTATATTCATCGTGCCCGCCGGTTTTATAATGATTAGTTGTCGTAACCCATATTTTTACGCTTCCCTTTTTATCATAAGCTTTCCATCCCAGTTGCAACTGATCCTTCACTAAGCTGGCAGTAGGCTGCGCCAGTGAAATAGCGCCTGTCAGCGGCACACCATCCAGTTCACGCGCATTCTCCTTAGGAATAGAGATATTCATAAACCGCGCAATGGAAGGCAGGATATCTACAATACCCGGTTGCGCCGTTTTAAAGTAAGGATTCAATCCTTTTGCATTGGTAACAATCCAGGTAGTCCGCTCACGATCCGATTGCCCGCCGTGGCCATGTCCGCCATGCGCATCACGACCGTGATCCGTGGTAATATAGATCTGCCAGTCTTCGTTGAAATTTGCACGCCTGTATTCCATCGCATCCCAGATCTTACCCACCATGTCATCCGTCATCCGCACGGCAGTATCCAGCCGCTCACCGGTACCATAACGATGCCCCATGTCATCGCTGTATTCCAGGTATACCCAGGTCATATCAGGCGCATCGCTTCTTACAAAATCTGCCGCCTTATTCACCACCGTTTCATCAATAAGATGAATATACCAGCTGTCTTTATCATGCGGAAACCGCACGGTATCAAGCTCCAATCCATCCACCGCGTGATCAATATGCAGGTTGCCCGTTTGCGCTAATCCATCTCCCACCAGTTTGGTACGGTTGTCCAGCCAGGTGGAAAAAATAGCCGTCTTCTTTTCAGGATAAGCCGATTTAAAGAACCGGAAAATGCTGGGATAAGCATAATTCTGCGCGGCAATATCATTGTCCCATACATTATGTTTATTCACCCAGGTGCTGGTAAGTAAACTGTTGTAACCCACCGCTGAAATAGTAGGCGTCTGGGAATAACCATTCTTCTCTCCTCCCACGTAAGCACGGCAATACCCGCCTTCCTTTGCTATACGCTTCAGGTTTGGAGTGGGCTGCGACTCAATCACATCTGCCGGAATACCATCCGCAATAATAAATAACACTTTGTGTTTCTTCTGCTGTGCCGCTAACGTGGTAGCTGTCAGGAGGCTCATAGCGAGGAATAAATACTTCATCGTTGACTGTTTAAGATTAGCTGATCGCAATTAGCATAAAATAATAAAGCGAAGATAACAGCGAATATTAATTTTTCGCTATGATCTTCGCTTTAAAAAGAAATCTAAAAAACTATTTCAGATGGACGTCAAAATAGTCGGTGATCTTCTGCATCAGGTGAACCCTGTCTTTTCCCAATACATTATGTAGATGCCCCGGATATACGAAATAATCTACCTGTACTTCATTATCTACACAGGCTTTCAGGAAATCCAGCGAATGCTGCCAAACTACCACATCATCGTTGGTGCCGTGGATCAGCATCAGTTTACCCTGCAGGTTTTTTGTTTTGGTAAGCAGGTTGGAATTGGCATAACCTTCCGGGTTTTCCTGCGGCGTATCCATATAGCGCTCAGTATACATAATTTCATACATGCTCCAGTCGATCACCGGGCCACCGGCTACTCCTGCCTGGAACACGCCCGGATGACGCAGCATCAGCGATGTGGTCATAAAACCACCAAAGCTCCAGCCATGTACACCCATCTTCTGCTGATTAATATACGGCAGCGACTTCAGGTAAGCCACGCCCTGTAACTGATCATTCATTTCCACAGTACCAAGCTGCCGGAAAGTGGCCTGTTCAAAAGCCTTTCCACGGTTATCACTGCCGCGGCCATCCATGGTAAAAATTACATAGCCATGTTGCGCCATGTATTCATACCAAAGGTTACCGCTGTAGGGATAAGTGTTACGGATCAACTGCACATTGGGCCCATTATACAGGTACACAATTACCGGGTAGGTTTTGGTAGAATCAAAGTTCACCGGCAGGATCAGTTTACCGTATAAAGGCGTGCCGTCATCCGCTTTCAGTGTCACCTGCCTGATTTGCGGACGCTGAAAGTCTTTCAGCGGATCGGTGGCGGTGATAATATTTTGTTCAAATTTACCGGCGGTGGCAGTTACCCCCGCTACATACGGAGTGGTACCGGAACTGTAAGCGTCCAGCACATAGCTGCCATCGGTGCTGGCCTGTGCATCGTGCCAGCCCGCAGCTTTATCCAGTGGGGAAAGCGTTGCTGTTTGCTGCTTGTAATTAATCTTATACAAATGTTTCTCCATCGGGCTTTCTTTGGAAGCCGTGAAGATGATTTCATTTTTCTTCGGAATAAAACCCGTTAGTTCATTCACCACCCAATCACCGGTGGTAATTTCCCGCAGTTGTTCTCCTTTGGTATTATAGAGATATAAATGGTTATAGCCACTTTTTTCGCTCCACCAGATAAACTGATCGGTTGTGCCGGGAACAAAAGTTAACGGATGGGTAGGATGTACATATTTAGCATCTGTTTCTTCAAACAGTGTTTTTACCAGTTCCCCGGTAGCCGCACTGTATTGGTTCAGCCATAAATGATTCTGTTCGCGGTTCAGCAGCGCTACATAAACAGATTGCTGGTCAGGCGCCCAGGTAACACATGTGAGATAATGATCTGCAGGCCCGCCGGTTTTCAGGAAAATAGTTTTTTGGGTAGATGGCTGATAAATACCCAGCGTTACTTCATGTGACTTACCACCCGCCATCGGGTATTTGATATTGGTATTATGCGCGGGCGTTACCGACCAGTCGATAACCGGGTAATCATTTACCATGCGCTGATCCATGCGGTAAAATGCCAGCTGATCGCCTTTGGGAGAGAAGAAAATACCTTTGTCGATGCCAAATTCCTCACGGTGAACGCTTTTTCCATTCACAATATTGATATCGGCGTCGTTGGTAACTGCCTGTACATGGCCATCGGCGGTACGGATAAACAGGTTATTGTTTTCGGTCCAGGCAACCTGGCCGCTTTGGTTGTTCACCGTCACATTCTCTGCTTCTTTGGGTAATTCGCACCATTGGCTGAATTGCATGAGGCCATTTTGTAGCTGACCTTTATACAGCATGTTGCCGATAGAAAACCAGGCGCTGGTAGAAGACATCCAGTGCAGCGACGGTACACCGCGTAAAGGTTTGGAAGAAAATAACTGTTCATTGAGCCGTGAAAGTGTCAGCAGGGTATCTGTTTTGCCGGCGGGTAGTGCTACCTTGATCCAGGCGTAATTATCTTTTTCAGATAGTATCCTGGTGTAGGCGTTTTCACCGGGCACCCATTCAAACTGTTTTAAGCGCTCGGGCGCCAGTTGCTGCCGAAGCCCGTTGGTGGCTTCCGCCATGGTATACTGACGTTGCTGGCCATAGGTATATTGCAGCCCACCCGTCATCCATCCTGTCAAAAGCAATAGGAAAGCTTTCTTCATCCTTCTTTTTGGGGAGCTAAATTAAGGTTTTACCCGTTACGCGCTCACAAGATGTTTTTTAACCCATTCCCTTTCTTCGGGCAACAGGTAGTCGGCCCGTTTCTCTGTAATCCAGGAAAATGTTTTCTTCACATCTGTCTTTGCAGTTCTGAAACGGAACAGGAATTCCATGCCCAGCATCAGGTCTGTAAAGCCATTCTTCACGGTTTCTATCGTCATCCGGGCGCTGCTGCGTCTTTTTGATAACAACTCGGTAATGCGGGCGGTCACCGCCTGGATCGCATTCTCATCGGCATACTTATAAATGGCTTCCATCGCTTCAAATTTGAGTTGTCCACGCATAAGGCAGCGTGTATAGAACATGGCTTCCTTCTCTTTTTCAATGTCAGCGATAGCGGCGAAAGCCAGGCTTTTTACATCCTGGCGGTGATATTCCAGGAGCCTGCGCAGTGCAGGCACACTTTTCTGCGTACCCACTTTATGCAGCAGCAGCGTGATATAATAGATATCGTATTCGTTTACGGTGCGCTTCAGCAGGTTCAGGGCCCAGTCTTCCACCGAAGGGTGGCGGGTACCTCTGAGCGCCAGCAGCGCAGAGCGGCGGATATTATTATTGAGTGAAAGCGTGTTATTAAACAACGGTTCCAGGTTAATATAGCCTGGTATGGCGAGTCCCCGTTCCAGGTCCTGCTGCATCGCTGTGATCATATCGGCATCCTGTTCCATTTTAAGCCGGTCCAAAAGAAAACGGATCACTTCGGGGTCGTTGGTATTCCTGGAAAGCTGGGTGATAATAAAACAGGCGGCGCGGCGCTTATCTTTGTCGGGCTCCTGCTCAATGTATTGATAAAGTAGGGGTATATAAGCGTGATTAGCGAGTTGTTCTGCTTCGCGGAGGGCCTGCCAGCTGGTCGTCTGGCCATTATGCAATTGTTCTGAGCGGTCGCATATCCGTGCTACGAGGTTAGAAAGATAGTCAATCATCAGTAGTTATTTTGATCTGCTACCCCTGCATTTTCAATTATCATACCAACCTGAACAGCCGTCCGAAAAGTAGGGGCCGCTCCCCTTCAACAATTAACAGTTTTATGTTACATTTGCCCCTGTATTTTCGGACCGGTTATAGAACGTAAAGCATGCACATACTACTCAAGAACGTAAAGATCATAGCGCCTTCCTCATCCTTACACGGGCAGCAAAAAGACATTTCTATTCAGAATGGCATCATTCAGCAGGTTGGTAACAACCTCGAAGATGCCCGGGCAACGGTCATTTCAGGTGATAACCTGCATGTTTCCGCTGGATGGATGGATGTTTTTGCACATTTCTGCGACCCCGGACAGGAACACAAAGAGGATCTGCAAAGCGGTATCAAAGCTGCCGCCACCGGCGGGTACACAACCGTAATGGTGGTACCCAACACCCAGCCCGCCCTGCATACCAAACCGCAAATCGAATACGTACTGAGCAGAACCCGTCATTCGGCCGCCACGGTGTTGCCAATTGGCGCTGCTACGAAAAACCTTGAGGGTACCGGCCTCGCGGAAATGTACGAAATGCAGCAGGCAGGCGCTGTAGCCTTCTCCGATGGCCTCAAGCCATTGCAGTCGCCCGGCCTCATGCTCAAAGCGCTGCAATACATCAAAGCATTCGACGGCACCCTTATACAGCTGCCGGATGACCAGAGCATTTCTTCGCATGGACTCATGCACGAAGGCATTTACTCCACCCAGCTGGGAATGCCCGGAAAGCCCGCACTGGCAGAAGAACTCATCATTCAACGCGACCTGGAGCTGGCGAAATATGCCGACTCCCGCATCCACTTTACCGGTATCAGCACCCGTAAATCAGTGGAGCTGATCGCCGCCGCCAAAGCAGCAGGAATCAAAGTTACCTGCTCGGTAACACCTTACCACCTGTCTTTAACCGATGCTCAACTCATCAACTACGATACCCACCTGAAGGTAAATCCGCCGCTGCGCAGCGCAGACGATGTGAAAGCCCTGCAGGAAGCCGTTTTACATGGCACCATAGATTGCATTGCTACTCATCACACGCCGCAGGACTGGGATGCCAAACAGGTAGAGTTTGAATATGCCAAAAACGGCATGATCGGCCTGGAAAGCGCCTTCGGCGTAATAAGGCAATACCTGCCTCAGCTGCCGCTGGAACAGCTGATTAACATGCTCACCATCCAACCGCGGAAAATATTCGGCTTGCCACAGCCGGCCCTGCAGGAAGGCGCCGCCGCCAACCTCACGATCTTTGATCCGGAAGCCAGCTGGCAGTTTACCAAAGCCCATATCGCTTCCCGGTCCAAAAATTCAGCGTATATTGGCGAACAACTGAAGGGGAAAGTACATGCCACAGTGAATGGACCCGTATTTCATATAAATGATTAACCTATATGCAGAAAAGTTCTAACCCAGGCCTGTTATGGGGCGTAGTGGGAGGCGTATCCCTGGTATTCCTGAACGTGATTACTTACATCGCCGGCCCATCTGTATTGTTTGCATGGTGGAACAGCATGTTGCAACTGGCTGTATTTATCGTTATTGCAATATTCGCCGGCCTGGAAGCCAGGAAACAACAGGGAGGGTATATTAGTTTTAAAGAAGTGCTGAAACCTGTGTTCACGGCGTTTATTATCGGAACTGCCATCATTACCGTGTACCAGTATATCCTGTATAAGTATATTGATCCAACACTGGTAGATGCACTGAAAGAAAACCTGCTGGAGTCTACAGAAAAGTGGATGCACAAATTCAAAGCGCCGCAGGATGAAATTGATAAGCAACTCGATGAATTAAGTAAAACCGACTTCAATGTTGGTATTAAAAAATCATTCCTGGACTTCCTGAAAGGAATTATATTCTATTTTGCAGTGTCAGCGATTATTTCGCTGATCTTACGCAGGAAACCGGCTGAAAGACCACTTTAATAATACTATTCTATTAAGATGAACATATCCGTAATCGTTCCTTTAAAAAACGAAGAAGAATCCTTGCCGGAACTCGCGGCATGGATTGAAAGAGTGATGGACACACACCATTTCACCTACGAGGTATGGATGGTAGACGATGGCAGCACAGACGACTCCTGGGCCGTTATACAACAACTGGCCGCGCAGAACCCCCTCATAAAAGGGATCAAGTTCCAGCGCAACTACGGCAAGTCCGCAGCCCTCAATGAAGGCTTCAGCGCGGCACAGGGCGATGTGGTGATCACCATGGATGCCGATCTCCAGGATAGCCCTGATGAAATTCCAGAACTCTACCGCATGATCGTGGAAGAAGGCTTCGACCTCGTGAGCGGCTGGAAAAAGAAACGTTACGATAATGCTTTTACCAAAAACCTTCCTTCAAAATTATACAACTACACCACTACCCGCATGAGCGGCGTGAAACTGCACGACATGAACTGCGGTCTGAAAGCCTATCGCAAAAAAGTAGTGAAGTCTATAGAAGTATACGGGGAAATGCACCGCTATATTCCGGTTATCGCCAAATGGAACGGCTTCCGCAAAATAGGTGAAAAAGTAGTGGAACACCGCGCCCGCAAATATGGCGTCACCAAATTCGGACTGGAACGTTTTATCAACGGCTTCCTGGATCTGGCCACCATCATGTTTATCGGCAAATTCGGCAAACGCCCCATGCACCTCTTCGGCGCACTGGGCTCCCTCTCCTTCTTCGTAGGGTTTGTGATAGCTGCCTACCTCGCACTGGCAAAAATATTCTTTGATAAAGTAAACATGACAGACAGGCCCCTGTTCTATTTCGGGCTGCTTTGTATGATCATCGGTTCCCAGCTATTCCTCACCGGTTTTATCGGGGAACTGGTAACACGCAACGCCACAGAACGTAATTCATACCTCGTGGAAGAGCGGATGGACCATACCAGTAATGTTACGGATGAAGAGTTGCAGTTAGCACACCAACACAACCGCAGACGCTGATCCGCTCATTCATTATCGTTATCTGAATCTATGGCTGACAAAAAGAAAATACTTATTTTAGGTACAGCCTACCCCTTCCGGGGTGGGCTGGCTGCTTATAACGAGCGACTCGCAGAAGAACTCCAGCAAACGGATGAGGTGGAAATATGGACCTTTACCATACAGTACCCCAAATTCTTTTTCCCTGGAAAAAGCCAGTTCTCTACCGACCCCGCTCCCGCGCATCTGCGCATCAAAAGATTGATCAACTCCGTTAATCCGCTGAACTGGTTAATAACAGGCCGCAAGATCCGGAAAATGAACCCGGACATCATCATCACCAAATACTGGCTACCCATCATGGGCCCGGCATTAGGCTCCCTCCTGCGGTTAGGCAAAAGAAAACACACCAAAGTTATTGCCGTACTGGATAACGTAGTGCCGCACGAAAAAAGACCCGGTGACGTAGCTTTTACAAAATATTTCCTGAAACCGGTAGATGCCTTTGTAGCCATGAGCCAATCGGTACTCAACGACCTGCGGGTATTTGAGCCCGTGAAAAAAGCCTCGCTCATTCCGCATCCTATCTACGACAACTACGGCGCCCTGATATCGAAAGAAGATGCGCGCACCCAGCTGAAACTGAACCCGGGCAAAAAATATATCCTCTTCTTTGGCTTCATCCGCCAGTACAAAGGACTCGATCTGCTGTTGCAGGCAATGGCGGATGAAAGACTGAAAAAACTGGATGTTCACGCCATCGTTGCCGGCGAATATTATGAAGATGCAGCCCCCTACCTGGAACTGCTGAATAAATTGCAACTGGGCGACCGCGTGATGATGCACACCGATTTCATTCCGAACGAAGCCGTTAAAAACTATTTCTGCGCCGCCGACCTGGTGGTACAACCCTATAAAAGCGCTACCCAGAGCGGCATTTCACAGATCGCCTATCACTTCGAAAAACCGATGGTGGTAACAAATGTAGGCGGACTCGTGGAAATGGTGCCGGATGGCCTAGTAGGATTCCAGGCCGAACCGGAACCAGCCTCTATTGCAGCTGCCATCGAAAAATATTTCGTGGAAAACCGCGAAGCTGATATGGTGGAAGCCCTCCGCAAAGAGAAACTGCAATATTCGTGGGCACGGCTGGCAAAAGAAATTCATGCGCTGGCAACAGATCGCTGATGAATATGCCGGTGGTAGACACAGCGGCATCATAATTGTTGACTACATGGCCAGCAAACTAAACCTGACAACTAGCATGATTTACAGAAGTAAAGCACCTTTACGTATAGGCCTTGCCGGTGGTGGCACAGATGTAAGTCCGTATTCGGACTTATACGGTGGCGCCATTCTCAATGCTACCATCTCCTTATATGCGCGCGCATCCATAGAACCCCTCCAGAACGGACAAGTGGTTTTTGATTGCGCCGACAGAAGGGAAACCGCTACTTATGATGCCGTATACCCTTTACCGTTAGACGGGAAACTGGATATCCTGAAAGGCGTTATTAACCGCGTGCAAAAAGATTATGGCACCTTACCATCTGCCGGTTTTAAACTCACCACCTTTGTAGATGCACCGGCCGGCTCCGGCCTCGGTACCTCCTCCACCCTCGTGGTGGCCGTACTGGGCGCATTCGCGGAATGGATGAAATTACCGCTGGGGGAATATGACATGGCGCACCTCGCTTATTCTATTGAACGCGAGGACCTGAACCAGGCCGGCGGTAAACAAGACCAATACGCGGCTACCTTTGGCGGCGTAAACTTCATGGAGTTTTACCAGGGCGACAAAGTAATTGTAAACCCGCTGCGTATTAAAGAAGTAAATCTTCACGAACTGGAAAATAACCTGGTATTGTTCTATACATCTACCAGCCGCTTATCTTCCACTATCATCTCCGAACAACAAAAAAATGTAACCGATAAAAAAGATGCTTCCATTGAAGCCATGCACCAACTGAAAGAACAGGCGGTGATGATGAAGGAAGCATTACTGCGGGGAACCATCGATAAAATCGGTGAAATCCTGAACTACGGTTTTGAAAATAAAAAGAAGATGGCTCATGGCATCACCAATCCCCAGCTCGATGAAATTTACGAAGCTGCCCGCAAAGCCGGCGCCAGCGGTGGTAAAATTTCCGGCGCCGGTGGCGGCGGATTCATGATCTTCTATTGTCCGAAAAATACCCGCTTCGCCGTAGTAGACGCACTAAGCGGTTTTGGCGGAGATGTAAAACGCTATACCTTTACCAATCACGGTATTCAAACGTGGAGCATTTAAGGGCACAACAAATCAAAAATATCTGCTGATGAAACAATTCATTGCCAATAAGATCCGGGAAAGCATCGCTGTAAAAGAAGCCATCTGCCAGGATGAACCGTTGTTAAATACCGTCAAACTGGTAGCAGAAGCCATTACCCACAGCCTGCAAACCGATCATAAAATCCTTTTCTGCGGAAACGGCGGCAGCGCCGCAGACGCGCAACACCTGGCCGCAGAATTCTCCGGCCGGTTTTATAAAGATCGCATGCCCCTGTATGCAGAGGCACTGCATTGCAATACTTCTTACATCACTGCGGTAGGCAACGACTACGGCTACGACCAGGTATATGCCCGCATCCTGAAAGGCATAGGCCGCCCCGGAGATATACTGGTAGGCATTTCTACCTCCGGTAACTCCGCTAATATCCTTGAAGCCATAAAGGTGGCAAAGGAACAGGGTATGATTGTAGTAAGCATGACCGGCGCCACCGGCGGCAAAATGAAAGAAGGCAGCGACTACCTGATCAACATCCCCTCCGGCGATACCCCCCGCATCCAGGAGGCACATATCACCGTGGGACATATTATTTGCGAAATAGTGGAAAACAACCTGTTTGGCGCATGACGAGAGAATGTATCGTACTCGCCGGGGGACTCGGCACCCGCCTCAGAAGCGTAGTGGCCGATAAGCCTAAATGCATGGCCCCCCTCGGTGAACGCCCTTTTTTATATTACCTGCTGCAATACCTGCACAAACAGGGCATTAACCACGCGGTACTGTCGCTCGGCTACTTGTCTGAACAGGTCATAAACTGGTGCAACAGCATAACACTCCCGCTGCGTGTATCCTTTACCGTAGAAACGGAGCCGCTGGGAACCGGCGGTGGCATCATCAATGCCCTGTCTGCCGTGAAAGGCAATGAGATCTTCATCGTTAACGGCGATACCTATTTTGATGTGGACCTCGCAGCGTTTAATAATTTTCACCAGGCGCATCAAAGCCCGCTGTCACTGGCGCTGAAACCAATGAAACAGTTCGACCGCTACGGCAGTATCCAGCTGGATGAACATCAGCAGATCACCAGGTTCCATGAAAAAAAATATTGTGAAGAAGGAGTGATCAATGGTGGCATCTACCGCACCTCTGCCGGTTTCCTGCAAAGCCTGGCCCTGCCGGAGAAATTTTCTTTTGAGAAAGAAGTACTGGAGCCCGGCGCACAGGCAGGAAAATTATATGGCTTCATCAGCGACACCTATTTCATTGATATCGGTATCCCGGATGATTACGAAGCAGCAAAAAAAGTATTGGTATCATGACCCTATTCCTCGACAGAGACGGTGTAATCAACGATGAAATCCACGATGGATACGTGCTCCGGCCGGATATGTTTCACTTCAGTGAAGGTGTGCTGGCTGCAATGCCCATCCTCGCCAGCCGTTTCAAACGCATCATTGTAATCACCAACCAACGCTGTATCGGCCGCGGACTGCTCACTACAGCAGGCTTACAAGAAATTCATACGCAAATGCAGCAACAGATTGAGCTGCACGGCGGTAAAATCGATGGTATCTATTTCTGCCCGGATGTAGACAGCAGCAGTCCATGCCGTAAACCCGCCACCGGCATGGGTATTCAGGCAAAACAGGACTTCCCGGATATTGATTTCAGCTCCTCCGTCATGGTAGGCAACACCCTCAGTGATATGCAGTTCGGGAAAAGCCTGGGCATGCAAACCATCTTTATCCCGTCTACCCGTCCGGAAACACCCTTTCCTCACCCGCTGATCGATCAGCGATATCAAAACCTGCTGCAGTTTGCACAGGCGGTACAATAATTCTAAGCCGTAACCGTATAATAGATATGGCAAAAAAAACACTACTGTCACTGCTCTTCGTCTTTACTTCGCTGCTCACCCTGGCGCAGCGGCCGGATGCCGCAGGGCTGAAACAGTTAATGCATAACCAGGATACCCTGCAGGTGCTCAGTCAGGATATCTTCAACGGAAAAGGCGACGAAGGCCGGCAACGGGCTACAGAAGCCTTCATTCCGTTGCTGGTAAGAACACTGAAAACAAAATACTCCTTCCGTTTTCCGTTCGATTCCCTGAAAACCATCTCTATTCAATATCCGCAGGATAGCGCCTTCCGTATTTTCACCTGGGCACTGGAACGCGAAAATGGCTTCTACCGGCATTTCGGGGCCATCCAGATGAATACTCCCGATGGACAGCTAAAGCTCTTCCCCCTGTTTGATGCCTCGGATTATATGACCAACACCGATACCATCGGCGATAATAAATCCTGGTATGGCTGCCTCTATTACAATATTGTGCACCGCCATTATTTCAACAAAGAATATTATACCCTCTTTGGCTGGGATGCCAACAATCCCCGCAGCCAGAAGAAAATAGTGGAAATGCTCACCTTCCAGAATGGTACACCTGTATTGGGCGGCCCGTTTTTTAGTTTTGCGGAAGATAGCACACCCAAACCCACACGCAACCGCTTTATCATTGAATATAAAAAAGAAAGCACCGCCACGCTCAACTATAACAAGGAACTGAACATGATCGTATTCGACCACCTCATATCCGAAACCAATGAGCCCATGAAGAAATTCACTTACGTAACCGATATGGACTACGAAGGCTTCAAATGGCAGGCCGGCAAATGGATGCACGTTAACAAGATCTTTCATGACGCCATCCCGCTCGGAAAAGGCGCTCCTACCCCGCAACCACTGGATCAGAAAAAGAAAAGTATGACCCAGCCTAAGTCGGCAGAAGATTTCCAGCAGGAATCACCTAAGAAACCCGCATCAAAGAAGAAACAATAAAACAATCACATGGCAGCAACGGACAACGAATCAACATATATCAGGGCTATCAGGTTATTCAATACCAATGAAACAGATTGTTCCTTTGAAACCGGTAAGATCCCGACCCGGAACAAAATTGACGCGAACTATTTCTTTTGCCAGACAGGAACCGGTGAGCTGGAACATATTCCCCATCCCGCCCCGCGGCGGCAATTTGTGATCACACTGAAAGGCAGGCTCCAATTTACCGTCACCAACGGCGATACCTTTATCCTTGAACCCGGCATTATCCTCATAGCTGAAGACGTGAACGGCCCCGGCCATACCTGGGAGGTAACCGACGGCAACGAATGGGAACGGATCTACATCCCTATGGACGGAGAAAGCAATACGGGCTTCCTCGCCGATCCCAGCTAATACTGGTCTTAAAAAAAATGCGTTTTTTTCTTTAAAAGAACAATCATTCTCTTATATTTGCATTTAAAAGAGCGAACATTCATTTATCATCTACACTATAATGCAACTTAATCACTTAAACCTCAGCGTCAAAGATGTACCGGCAACCCGGGCATTATTTGAAACCTACTTTGATTTTATCTGCGCCGACCCAAAACTAAACGATACCCTGTCTGTTTTAAATGGCCCCGACGGATTTATCCTGGTATTGATGAACCAACGCATGAATGAGAAAGGAAATAACACCTACCCGGATACTTTTCACATAGGATTTTACCTGGAAGATAAAGCCGCAGTAACTGCCACCTGGGAGCGACTGCAAAGCGGAGGTATCGTACTGGACCAGGTTCCGCAGATCATGCGTAAGAACTTTGGCTTTTACTTTACTTTCGACACCTTCATGATCGAAGTAACCACCCCCATCAAAGATTAAAAACAATTTTATGCAATCCGAAATAGACCAAAAGCTGCCCATCGGCTGGTACCTGAAAGAAGCCGATTGTCTCATCACTAATTTCACCAATGCCGCCTTCGAATCCTTTGGCATCAACAGGTTTCACTGGCAGGTATTGAAAAATATAAATACGCACGGAAAGATCTCCAAAGACCTGTATTACCACCAGGTAAGCCGCTTCCTCACCGTTGCAGAGCTGGACGAAATACTGGAAACACTGCTCTCGCGCAACTGGATCCAACATGCCGATGATCTTTATTCCTTTACAGACACCGGCAAACAGGAGTACGCTGCCATCGACGCGCTCCAAATGAAAAACAGGGAAAAAGTAATGGAAGGCATCACGCCGGAAGAACATCTTACGGCGATCAACTTCCTGGAAAAGATGATCAAAAACCTGGGCGGCAAAATATAATCATCTTACAAAACAAAAAAGCGGATAGCAATAAAATGCTATCCGCTTCTATATTTTCTGCAACAGGTGGGTTAGAATAATTCTCCCTGTCCGCCTGCCGGTCCTTCTTCATTCGGGTCAGGATCCTCATCTTCAGACAACAACTCCGCACTGATCAGGTCATCCCCTGCAATCCTTGTTCCCACTGCTTTCCAGCCGGTAACCTCCACAAATTCGGACAAATCAATTTCCTCTTCTTCCGGACTGCGCTTCTTGCCTGTTTTCAACAACACAATTGGCTGGGTATGCGTTGTCACCATTTCCAGGTAATTATTCGCTCCCTCCTTAATGAAATTGAATTTATTGTTCAGCGTCTGCGTTTCAATCCGGAAACGTTTCACATTAAACTGCTTCTTATCAGCATCAAAGTAAATAGCCGTTACCGTTTTCTCCGGGTTGAACTTCTCAATGTACACGACATCATTCGACTCGTAACGGTTGGTGAGATCATAGTTCGTGAGCTCATAGGTACCGTTTTTAAAGGCGACAAAGATCTTGTCTTCCCCTTCAAAAGCACCAATATACACGCCACGTTCTTCCGTATTCAAACGACCGGTTTCTGTATCATACCAGATCTTTTGTCCGGCCAGTGTAGACACTCCTTTCTCCTTGAACTTCACACCGCGGATCGGGTATTTGGTTACCACGTTCCCCATGGAGTTACGTCCCTTGATCGCAATGGTTTCAAAGAACAGGTCGAACTCCTTGTTACGCGCGCTGCAGTTCGGGCTCAGCTTAATGGTCACCACTTCTGCTTCCCCGTTGGGATTCGAAGAGAAATAATGCACTTTGGAATTCTTCTCCCCTTTATGCGCCAGGTCGTATTCCTTATCGCGGGTAACACCCGTTACATTGAAACGTTTGGCATAGCTAACTCCCGTCTTACCTTCTACATAGATCATATTGTAAGTAGTACGCTCGTCATTCTTACGGAAAATGTCCACATGAATGATATCCTTGCCCACAAAGGTTTTATCCGCTACTTTGGTCACCAGCATTTTACCATCCCGGCGGAATACGATGATGCTGTCCAGGTCAGAACAATCTGCCACAAACTCATCTTTTTTCAGGGAAGTACCAATGAAACCATCCGCCCGGTTCACATATATTTTAGTGTTGGCAATAGCCACCTGCGCTACCTGGATGTTGTCGAACGTTTTAATCACCGTTTTACGTTCCCGGCCTTTACCATACTTCTTCAGCAGGTTGTCGTAGTAAGCAACGGTATAATCGGTGAGGTTCGCCAGGTTGTTCTTTACCTCTTTGATTTCCGCTTCAATACCCTTGATCTGTTCATTCAGTTCATTGATATCCAAACGGTAAATACGGCGTACAGGCTTTTCCGTTAATTTCACAATATCCTCGCGGGTGATTTCGCGTTTCAGTTGCTTCTTATACGGTGTAAATCCTTTATCAATAGCATTCAGTACGGTTTCCCAGTCCTTATGCTTTTGTTCCAGCTCCTTGTAAATTCCTTTTTCAAAGAAGAGTTTTTCCAGAGAGGTATAGTGCCATTTCTCCTGCAGTTCCGCCAGTTTGATTTCCAGCTCCTGCTTCAGCAGGTCTTTGGTATAATCCGCGGAGGATTTCAGCAGATCGGAAGCAGTGAGGAACTGTGGCTTATCATTTACGATCACGCAGGCATTCGGCGAAATAGAAATTTCACAATCGGTGAATGCATACAATGCATCGATCGTAATATCCGGTGAAATACCCGGCGCCAGCTGCACTTCAATTTCCACTTCCGCAGCCGTGTTATCCACTACTTTCTTGATCTTGATCTTGCCATTGTCGTTCGCCTTTACAATAGACTCCATCAGCTGCGTGGTAGTAATACCGTAAGGTACATCCTTGATCAGCAGCGTCTTTTTGTCCTTCTCTTCAATATGTGCGCGTACTCTTACTTTACCACCGCGTTTGCCATCATTGTAACTGGCAATATCCACCATGCCACCGGTAATGAAATCGGGGAACAGTTCAAACTTTTTACCACGGAGGTATTTGATCGAAGCGTCTATAAGCTCAATGAAATTGTGTGGTAATATTTTGGTAGATAAACCAACCGCGATACCTTCCGCTCCCTGTGCCAACAGCAGCGGGAACTTCATCGGTAATGCCAGTGGCTCATTTTTACGGCCGTCGTAGCTAAGCTGCCAGGAAGTAGTTTTAGGATTAAATGCTACGTCCAGCGCAAACTTCGACAGGCGCGCCTCAATATACCTGGCTGCTGCTGCATCATCACCGGTTCTTACATCACCCCAGTTACCCTGGGTATCAATCAGCAGGTCTTTCTGTCCGAGGTTAACAATGGCATCACTGATAGAAGCATCCCCGTGCGGGTGATACTGCATCGTTTGCCCGATCACGTTGGCCACCTTATTATAACGGCCATCGTCCATTTCTCTCATGGCGTGCAGGATACGACGCTGTACGGGCTTCAGCCCATCTTCCATGCTGGGCACCGCCCGCTCCAGGATTACATAAGAGGCGTAATCCAGGAACCAGCTCTCATACATGCCTCCAACGTGGATGACATTGTGCAGAGATTCGTCTGATGTTTTATTTTCCATGTCCATGTATAATACACTTACGGTTTTACGTTAATCATTTTTTCAAAATCCTCCCGCCAGATACGTACACTGTCTTTTTGTACATCCTCCAGGGAGTTCAGTTCTATAAAGCAACAATCTGTAATGGCCACCAGCTGATGCCATACATTCACAGGTACTTCTACCCTTGCCGGCGCCGTTATCTCCGTAGTTACTATTTCATGGCCTCCCAGCGCACACCAGTGAATGGCTGCCTTGCCGGTGAACAGGTATAGCACCTCCGGGTTCTTATGGTCACTTTTACCTTCGTGATAATGCTGCCCGCTGCTGCTGCCCGCATTCCGGTAGCAAACCAGGAAATCACCCGTACGGTTGCAGTTCCAGAAATAACCGCTGCCGCGGTCATCAGCTCCCATCAATTCCAGTGGCGTTACGGTTATCATACAGTAGTTGTTGGATTTTCAGTAGTTTCTCCCGGCTGTTTCACTTCAAAATCACGGATCGTTTTCAGATCGCCCCTGCTTTCCAGTTTGCCTTCGCGGATCAGCTCTTTCAGCCGCCAGCCCAGGAACTGGTCCATCACAGGGTATTTCAGTTTACCGGTTACCTGCTGCACTACCCGCCATGCTTTCACAAACTCTTTTCCACTCTGCGCCAGTAACTCCTTGTCGTAAAACAGGGTAGGCTCTCCTTTGATCTTCTTTCCGCCTTCCAGTAAACGGATACCTGCGTTCTCATTCATCAGGCGATGCCACTCATCGCCATCCAGCTCATATTCTGCCAGTGAAATAGGACGCGCCAGCTTCTTTGCCTTCAGGAATTCCTTTGGCAGTATCTGGTGCAGATGGGTAGGATAAAACACCGCTCCCTTTTCATTAAGGAAAGGCAGGTTGTTGAGGTAAATAATATGGATGCGTCCTGCAAAATCATACAGCTGGCTTACCAGCCAATAGTACCCGCATACATCGCGGGCGTTTTGCCCGGCCCATATCCATACTTCCTGTTCGGGGTCTTCCTTTAATTGCGCTTTCAGGGATTTAAAAAGATCGGCATCATCGGGATCGCCGGTCACTTCTTCAGCCGCCGGTTCTTCCCCGGCTGCCGGAGCTACCGGTTCAATACCCGCCAGCTGCTGCCAGAACTGGCGACGGCCGGCACGGCCCTCTTTGGTGTCCAAGATAAATAATGGTCCAACGGACAAGTCATCTTCAAAACAGCGGATCTCTCCGCTCATTTTCTCATCCATCGCAATCGCCTCTCCCAACACCGGAACCGAAGACTGACCAAAAACAATGTGTATTAAGCCCATATGCCTTTCTATACTGTTTCTTCTACTAAATCCTTTTCATACCGCAGGTTGTTGATGATAAACTCCTGGCGGGTCTGGGTATTTTTACCCATATAATATTCCAGTAACTTCTGGACATGAATATCTTTCGATAAAATGATCGGCTCAATACGGATATCTTCCCCGATAAAACGGCCAAATTCATCCGGAGAAATTTCTCCCAATCCTTTAAAGCGGGTGATCTCCGGTTTGTTGCCCAGCTTCTTTACCGCCTTCTGTTTTTCATCTTCATTATAGCAGTAAATAGTTTGCTGCTTGTTTCGCACCCGGAACAACGGCGTTTCCAGGATATATACGTGACCATTCTTTACCAGGTCAGGGAAAAATTGCAGGAAGAAAGTCAACAGCAGCAAACGGATGTGCATCCCGTCCACATCGGCATCTGTAGCCACCACAATGTTATTGTAGCGCAATCCTTCCAGCCCGTCCTCAATATTCAATGCATGCTGCAACAGGTTGAACTCCTCGTTCTCATATACTACCTTTTTGGTAAGACCAAAACTGTTCAGCGGTTTACCACGCAAACTAAATACCGCCTGCGTTTCCACGTTGCGCGATTTGGTGATGGAACCACTGGCAGAATCTCCCTCTGTAATAAAGATGGTGGAATCCAGCCGGCGGGCTTCCTGTTCTGCCTTATCTTTCCCGGTAAGCTCATCATTCAGGTGCAAACGGCAATCGCGCAGCTTCTTGTTGTGAAGGTTCGCTTTCTTCGCTCTTTCGTTCGCCAGTTTCTTGATACCGGCCAGCTCCTTACGCTCACGCTCACTTTGCTCAATACGTTTCTTCAACGCATCTGCAATCGCCGGGTTACGGTGCAGGTAATCATCCAGGTGCTTGGAAAGGAACTCCAGTACAAACGCCTTTACGGACGGCCCGTTTTCAAAAACAACCTGTGACCCCAGCTTGGTTTTCGTTTGCGATTCAAATACCGGCTCCTGCACACGGATGGATACCGCTGCACAAATAGAAGCCCTGATATCAGTAGCCTCGTAATCTTTCTTATAGAAGTCGCGTACCGTTTTTACAAACGCCTCCCGGAAAGCTGCCAGGTGCGTACCACCCTGGGTGGTATGCTGACCATTCACGAAAGAGTAATACTCTTCCCCGTATTGGCTTTCATGGGTAATCGCTACTTCAATATCTTCTCCCTTCAGGTGAATGATCGGGTAACGCAGGTCTTCTTCATTCGTTTTACGCTGCAGCAAATCCAGCAAACCATTCTTTGAAATGTATTTCTTGCCGTTGAAGCTGATGGTAAGACCCGCATTCAAAAAGCAATAGTTCCAGATCTGGTTCTCCAGGAATTCCGGTATAAAACGGTAGTTTTTAAATACCGTCTCATCCGGTGTAAACGTCACCAGCGTACCATTGGGCTCCGTTGTCGCCGTTTCTTTATGCTCTTTTATTAAAACTCCTCTCTCAAACTCAGCGGTTTTCATACGTCCGTCACGGATCGATTGCACCTTGAAATAGCTGGATAAAGCATTCACTGCCTTTGTACCCACCCCATTCAAACCTACTGATTTCTGAAAGGCTTTACTGTCGTACTTCGCGCCGGTATTAATCTTACTCACTACATCCACTACCTTTCCCAAAGGAATACCCCGGCCAAAATCGCGGATGGTGACATGATGCTCCGTTACCCTGATATCGACCTGTTTACCAAAGCCCATGGTATGCTCGTCAATACAGTTATCCGTTACCTCTTTAAGCAGGATGTAAATACCATCATCCATACTCGACCCATCTCCCAGTTTACCGATATACATACCAGGCCGGAGGCGGATATGCTCCCGCCAGTCCAGCGACCGTATGGAGTCTTCCGTATAGGAAGCAAATAGATCTTTGTTATCCGTTTTGTCCGTGTTTGCCATAATATATTATAATTTCCTAAATACTATTGTTTCGTAGGTCGCACCCTATTTTGCAAGGATACTAAATCTTTTAGCAAAATCTGATTGCTGGCAAAAATAAAGGATTCAGGGAATCATCCCAAGTATAAGTTATACACTATGCTTACATTATTTATTACCAATGTATTAAGACTGTTAAATTTTATATTTCCGGGAGATAATGAACAGTTTTGGGGGTTTTCGGGAAGTATCACATGAAAATGGTATAAAAAAAACTAATGTGAATGGATCCTTATATCAGATATTTCTTTATATTTACATAAGTCAACAATTTTGAGATATCCTAACCTATGTCCCTATGAAAATACTATTTCTAATCCTGCTTACTGCAGTTTTTCTGGTAGCGCTTGTAGCTACCTACTTCATTAAAAAAGAAGAGGATAACAGCATCGGAAATAAATTCCTTCGCCTTATCCGGAAATTTGATTCATGGCAAATGATGCGATGATCAGTTTTACCTGCTTTTACCAACAATGGCTTTCATACAATATTCACAACTCGTCACATCAGCCTGGCAATAGCCATCAGGGAGTATTATGTCTTAACTATTATATTACCTATTAACCGTAAATCCCTATCCCATGAAAACCGGTCTGTTATTTAAACTCGCCTGTCTGTTGATTGCTGCTGTGGTATTATCTGTTCACCTGGTGTTCAAACCTAAAGCCGGACACCGGTGAAAAAAATTCAGGGATTTTATTGTTTCTCTTGGAAGCAATAAAATCCCTGAATTACTGATTATCTGTTATAATATTTATTTACAGCATCCGTACGGCTGCGCACGTGCAACTTCTCATAAATATTATGTACATGCCGTCTTACCGTTTCAATACTGATAAATAAGTTGCTGGCAATTTCCTTGTACAAATAGCCTTTCGACAACTGATCCAGGATTTCTTTTTCACGCGTAGTCAATGCTTCCAGTGCGGGATTAGGTTTAGCCTGCTTCTGGAAAAATGCTACCACTCTCCTCGCTATCTGCGAACTCATCGGGGAACCACCATCATACAAATCACGGATGGCTTCGAGTAATTCACCCGGAGATGTTTTCTTAAGAATATAACCACTCGCACCCGCCTCCAGCGCCATAAAAATTTTATCATCATCTTCATACACCGTCAGCATCATAAACTGCATATCAGGATGCTCGCGCTTTAACTGCGCAATACATTCAATACCATTCATGCCACCCGGCAGGTTAAAATCCATCAACACCACATTAGGCATCAGCTGAGGGATTTGCTCCACGGCAGTTTCCGCATTATTGAATGTCCCTACACAGGCATAACCGTCAGAACCATTAATCAGCAATTCCATAGCCGTGCGGATATCATGATTATCTTCTACTATCGCAATAGTGATAGTGTCCATGTTATCCTGGGACTTCTTTTTTGAGTATACCGTCATGTTTAAGAGGAATTATAACACTTAAATGTTATTAAAAACAAATGTATGTTAATTTAGTGGGATATCGAGAAAAACTATTGTTCCATTATTCGAACTGATATCCGCATTTCCGCCAACCGATATCATCCTTTTCTGGATATTTTTTAATCCGTTTCCAAACAATCTTACCTTCTCCTGGTCAAACCCTTTTCCATTGTCCTTAATCATGATCGTCATGTTTTTATGCATCTTCACTTCCACAATTACCTCCGTTGCCTTCGCATGTTTCACTACATTATGCAACGACTCTTTCACTGCCAGGTAAATATTCCTTCGCGTGCCACCACTCAGCTTAATATTTGGAATAGTTTCCGGAATATAAAACTGGTGCGTGATATGTGCATGCTCCAAAAACTCGGCCGCAAAACTTCTCATATAAGCAATCAGGTTAGCCAGCGAATCATTGGAGGAGCTCATCGCCCAGATGATCTCACTCATCTTATCCACCATCTCTCCCGCCGTTTCAGAAATCCGCTCTACTTCCCGCGTCTGCGAAGGATCCTGGATTTTCCGCTTCGCCACTTCACTCAGCAACCGGATAGTAGATAACCCCGAACCAAGATCATCATGCATATCGCTGGAAATACGCGCCCGCTCCTGGTCTACCGCCTGCTCTTTCTCCAGCTTCAGTTTCTCATGCCGTATCTTATAATCAAGATATAGCGTAGAGAAATAATAAGCAATTCCCAGCAGTAATAACAACAGTAAAAACCGGAACCACAGCGACTGCCAGAAAGGAATTTTGATTACAATTTCCAGCGTGGTAGGAACCGTACTCCAGATATCATCATTATTGGAAGCCCTCAACTTAAAAACATAACTGCCGGGATGCAGGTTGGTGTAACGCGCCATCCTGAAAGTACCCGCCTGCACCCAATCCTCATCCGCTCCTTCCAGCTTATACTGTACCTTGTTCTTTAATGGATTGGTATACTCCAGCGGCACAAATTCGATAGCAATAGTATTCTGATTATACGGCAATTCTATTTTCTTCAGCAATGAAATGGCCGTGTCAGATTCATAAGGCTTGTCCAGCACCTCCATCCGGCGGATGATCACTTTGGCATTGGATAAATTGTCCCGGAAATTCTTCGGGTAAAATCCATTCACCCCACGGATGCCGCCAAAAAATAATTGGCCGTCGATGGACTTATAAAACGCACCGGTATTGAACTCATTCGACTGCAACCCATCTTCATAATTATAAGTAGTGATTTCACCTGTCAGCGGGTTAATCTGTGATAACCCTTTATTATGGCTCACCCAGATCCTGTCTTTATCATCCAGCAACACACCATACATGTAATCATTGATCAACTTGGGATTATCATAACTGTTGTAATGCTGCTTAATGCGCCCTGTATCATCCAGAATGAATAATCCTTTGTTGGTAGCCACCAGCAACTCTTTATGCGCATTTTTATTGATGGATTTCACCGTAGTGCCGGGCGCAAGGAATACGTTTTTCCAGCGGGAATCAGCTACTCGCTTTATATATAACGCCGATTTCGTACCCACGTACTGGTTACCCAGGTAATCTTCATAAAAAGCGGTTAGTACTTCATCCGAAAAATTATGCACTACCGCTACTTCGTATCCTTTCTCGGTATTATCAAACATCAGCAGATAGCCGCCATAATTGAAATACAATTGTCCGTTGGTACGCTTAAACAGGAAAGGGAATGGCGCCAGCTGCGTCGGTAAACCCAACGCCGTTACTTTTCCGGTAAGATCCAGGAAAGACTTGGTTTCTACATTGAACAGGCCGATGTGCATCCCCGCAAAGTGCAGCCAGAGCTGCTCTGCATTCTCCCGGCAAATAGCGCCCAGGTCGTTGCCGGGAAATTTTCCGGGATATAATTCATTGGAAATGCGCTCCAGGAATTTTCCACCATCTTCATAAATATTCAATCCGTCCCTCATCAGCCCCACGTACAATTTTCCATCATCGTGCTTGTACACGGCCTGCACCATGTTATGTGTGATATAAGGCGAACGGTAAAGGTTAAATACTTTTTTATGCGGGGAATACTTCTTCAATCCATCGCCATCGGTGCCTACCCACATGTTATCAGCAACATCCCGGTAAAGCCACGACACATCGTTGAACGACCGCGTTTCAAAAGTATTAAAGCTCACAATATGCCGCACAATTTCATTACGCGCAATACTGTAAATCAGCACACCATCGCTTCCGCCTATCCATACATTGCCGTACTGATCCAGCTCAGATACCGCAGGAATAAACGGTTCCCCTTTTTCATTCTTCACATCAAAAACCAGGTCGCTGAATTTATTACGCTGCTTGTTAAAGAGCGTAATATGACCTGCACTGATGATGATCATGGAGTCTTTATTCAGATTGCGCAGCAACGGCTTATCGCCCACACCGGGCAGGCAATAGGTGGAGATGCGGAGATTTTTGATGTTCAGGGAAAAAAGCTCTCCCTGGTCGCCGTTCATCCAGATGGTATTCCCGTCTTTCATCACTACAGAAGGCAATATCCCTCTTTGTACAAACTGCGGCGGATACAAAATGATGCGGCGCGTGGCGTAAGTCGTATTATCCAGCACATAGATACCTTTCATCGGACGCCATACCCACAAGGTGTTGGTGGCCGTATCTTCTCCCAGGATCACAAATTTCACATTATTATCACGTTCTGCGGCATTTACGATAGTAGTATCTTCCAGCAGCTTACTGAAGTTGTTCTTATATTTATCGTACACGCTGATCCCGTTGTTATGGGCCAGCAATAACTGGGAACGGCTGTCTTTATAAAAAGAAAATCCTTTATATCCTTTCAGATCAAAACGGTTGATTACCGCGCGGTTGCCGGTAGATCCGCGGGCTACCAGCTCTCCCCTGCCTTCGCCTGCCTTGTAAAGGGAACTGGGTTTATACCGGTATTCATTAAAGGTATACCCGTCAAAACGGTTGATGCCGTCGCGGGTGGCAATCCACATAAATCCCTGGTCATCCCGGGTGATATCGAATACCGTGCTCTGAGAAAGGCCTTCATTAACGCTATAGCTGTCAAAAATGTATGGTTTGTCCTGCGCATGCAGCATCTCGGAGAAGAGTCCCCATATACAGCATAGGATGAACATTTTTAAGCGATGCGGTTGATGCACTGGAATATTGTTAATGTGTAAGCAGGTTAGGTAATCTGCAAATATATAAATCTGTGTCACACTTTGTAGCAATTTTGTAATTTTCTTCCCGTTAACAGATTGGGAATAAACGAAATACTCTTATGAATACAGTCAACACAGCAGCCGGCCTGCCAGGCTTAAATACAGTACAGTGGCCATTTATCACCTGTAAACAAAGGGTGCTCCGCCGCCTGTTGCTGCTGGGATGTTATACTTTAATATTTGCTTTTCGCCCGGCTGCCTCCCAGGACACGGCAGCCGGTTACCATATAAACATACTAACAGCTAGTCCGGTTCAAAGTATCCGCGGACTGAGCGTGGTAACAGACAAAGTGGTTTGGGCCTCCGGCACCGGCGGTAAGGTTGGTAACAGCACCGATGGCGGTAAGCATTGGAAATGGACCACGGTTACCGGCTGCGATAGCTGCGACTGGCGTTCACTGTATGCCTTTGATGCCCGTAAAGCCATTGTATTGAATGCCGGTGCACCGGCGTTGATTTTTTTAACGGAAGATGGCGGCAATTCCTGGAAGCAGGTATTCTACGATAACAGGCCGGGCATTTTCTTTGATGCCATGCAGTTTTTTAATGAACAGGAGGGCATCGCTATCGGCGATCCGATCGACGGGAAATTTACTGTCATACGGACACATAACGGCGGCCGCAGCTGGAAAGCTGATCCCATGCCCGCTTTGCCGGCCGCTGCAGAAGGGGAAGCCATCTTTGCTGCCAGCGGCACCAGCATGGTGCTGTTGCCGGGGAAGAACGTTTACTTTGCCACCGGCGGCCAGGTAGCCCGGCTTTTTAAAAGCGTGGATAACGGAAAAGCCTACACGATTCCGCTGATACAGGGCAGCAGTACCACCGGCGTGTTTTCCATCGCCTTCCGCGACGCGGCCACCGGGATCGCTGTGGGTGGCGACTATAAGCAGGACACTGCGCGGAAAGGAAACTGCATGCTCACCACCAACGGCGGCCTGAGCTGGGAAGCACCCACAGTACCTCCCGGCGGATACCGCTCCTGCGTAGCCTGGATCAGTCCCCGGCTGCTTATCGCTACCGGCACTTCCGGCACGGATATTTCAGAAGATGGCGGTCAGCACTGGAAAAAAATCGGGAAAGGCTTTAATGTGGCAGCCAAAGCAAGAAAAGGAACAACCGTATATGTAGCAGGAAAAGATATCGGTGTACTGGCAAAACGTTGATCAGGGCCACCGCCAATAAAAAGGTGCTCCTGGAAAGGTGCACTCACTAAAATAGGTTAAAGCAAAAAGTAAATTTATTGATATGAAGTTAATAAGTAATTTATTTACTTGTTAGGATTTTTTGCGAAGCTGCCAATTTAGAGGGTAAACGCCCAAAAAGGAGCATCTAACGCAAAAGGACTATCACTACTCTGATTTTTTTATGTAATTTAAGACCTCGGTAACGCATTACCGCGCATCCAGAAAAAGAGATTATGCAAGTTGAAACCTCGTCAAGTAAATACGGCGCCAAACACTATCCCGATGGTATCAGGGATTGGAAAAAAGAAGGAAATTATTTTTGTTTTTATACTACCGAAACAATTCTCGAAGTAAGGGTAATTGCCGACAAGATCCTCCGCTTCAGATATGCTGCGGAAGGCTCTTTTCAACGGGACTTCTCCTACGCCACCAGCGATACGCTGGAAGAATCACCAATCGCTTTTGGTATAAAAGAATGGGAAGAAACTTTTGAGATCTATACAGATGAATTAAAGGTATTTATTGCACGGGATAACCTCCGTATCACCATTTCAGATAAGGAAGGAAGAGTGATCAACCAGGATGAAATGGGTTATCACTGGCAACACTACCTGCTCAAAGGAGGTAAAATCCAGTATTGCAGCAAGTTAGTGCAGGAAGGGGAATGCTTCTACGGACTAGGCGACAAGCCTACTGAATTGAATCTCCGGGGCAAACGCCTGGAAAACTACGGAACAGATGCCTACGGCTATCAGAAAGATACCGACCCGCTGTACCGGAACATTCCTTTCTATTATGGCCTGCATCATGGCATCGGCTACGGCATTTTCTTCGATAATACCTTCCGCACCATCTTTGATTTTGGTAAAGAAAGGGAAGATGCCTGCAGTTTCTGGGCTCGCGGCGGTGAAATGAACTACTATTTCATTTATGGTCCCGACCTGCTGGAAGTGGCCGAATCTTATACAAAAATCACCGGTACCCCCGAACTCCCGCCACTATGGGCGTTGGGATATCACCAGTGCCGCTGGAGCTACTACCCCGATACCCGCGTAAAAGAAATTGCGAAGGAATTCCGGAAACGGAAGATCCCCTGCGATGTTATTTACCTCGATATCGATTATATGGACGGCTTCCGCTGCTTTACCTGGAATAAGGAATGGTTCCCAGACCCCGCTGGGTTGATCAAAGAACTGGCCGCTGAAGGTTTTAAAGTAGTAGTGATCATCGATCCCGGCATTAAGGTAGATGCCGATTACGCCGTATACCAGGAAGGCATCAAAAACAACTACTTCTGCAAACGCGCCGATGGCGCCCTGATGGAAGGAGACGTTTGGCCGGGCAAATGCGTGTTCCCCGACTACACCAACCCCGAAGTACGGGAGTGGTGGAGCAGCTTGTTCAAAAGCCTGGCCGAAACCGGCGTCCGCGGCGTATGGAACGATATGAACGAACCCGCCGTATTTGAAATGGGCTCTTTCCCGGAAGATGTCCGCCACGACTACGACGGCGAAGAGGTGAGTCACCGCAAGGCGCATAACGTATATGGCCACCTGATGAGCAAAGCCACCGCAGCCGGTATGAAAAAATACCTGATGCCCAACCGCTCCTTCCTCATTACCCGCTCCTGTTATGCAGGCGCACAACGCTGGTCTTCCGTATGGACCGGCGATAACGTATCCAGCTGGGAACACCTGTGGCTGGCCAGCGTGCAATGCCAGCGTTTAGCCGTTTCCGGTATTTCATTTACCGGCAGCGATATCGGTGGCTTCATAGGTGAACCCGATGGCGAACTGTACACCCGCTGGATTCAGCTGGCTGTTTTCCACCCGCTCATGCGAACCCACTCCGCCAGCAATGAAACAGGCTTTAACCAGGAACCCTGGAGCTTTGGGCCGGAATACGAAAAAGTGGTGACTAAGTTTATTACATTAAGATATAAACTGCTCCCCTACCTGTACACTACCTTCTGGCAATACGCTACCCACGGTACGCCGATGCTGCGCCCGCTGGCTTTTGTGGCGCAAACAGATGCCGCCACACACAACTGTTCTCACGAGTTTATGTTCGGCGACTCCCTGCTCATCAGCCATGTAAGCGAAAAAGGTATGCAGGAAAAAGCAGTATACCTCCCCGCCGGAAACTGGTATTATTTCTGGAACGATCAGAAATATGCAGGCGCAAAAGAAATTAAGGTAAAAACTCCCCTCGATGAAATACCCCTGTTTGTAAAAGCAGGCGCTGTATTACCGGAATTCCCGGAAATGCAGTACACCCAGCAAACACCGGTTACGGAAATGCTGCTACATGTTTATTTCGGGGATACAGAAGTAAAAAGCGTATTGTACGAAGATGCCGGCGATCACTATGGCTATAAAAACGGACAATATAACGTGATCCGCTTCAAGCAACGTTCTACCGCGCAACAATTCTATCTTAAAAAGCAATTTTATATCAATTACGAAACAACCTATAAAAATCACCGGATCATTGTGCATGGCCTTCCCTTCAAACCCACTACATTGCTGGTAGACGGACAAGCCATTGCCTTACGCCCGGAAAATATACTGGCAGATAATACCGTGTCATTTGTTGTACCAAGAAGCTTTGAAGAAATATCAATGAAGTAGAAAGATATCTAAAGTGGTAAGAAAAAAAGAAAGGCACTTCAGATAGAGATCTCGCGCCGGTTTCATAACCTATGCCAACTTTAGAACTATAAAAGTAGATGCTAAATATCATTGTACAAAATGTTCAGCGGCGATAAACGCACAATGAACAAAATGAATAAGTTGTTAACGTTGAATTAAGAGTTCCCGAATCAGAAATAAAAGTAAATAGCTTATAGATCTAATCTGAATAAGGATTACAGCTTAAAAAATCAATTTAGCAATGCTTACAAAAATCGTAAAGGCTCAAGGATGATAAATCATCTTTGAGCCTTTCTTACGTTGATGATCATTGTTTATGCTTAATAAAAAATAGACAAAAAGAAAATAGAAGTCAATGCACAAAACACTAAAAAGATAAAAACAGCCCTGAAAAGGATTTCCATCCTGTCAGTAGCATATTCTATTCCGTGTAATTCCTGAGGATTCTCCGCGTGGTTGATAGTAAGGCTTTTCATACAAACAAATTAAAAGGATTCTCAATAAAAAAATTATTGGTGACTTACGGGTTCTATAAGATCACATCCTGTTTGATGAAATTACATAAAAAAAAGCTAAAACGGACAAATCTTTTTGTTCATTTTAGCTTCCAAGCTGTTCACTTTTGTCAGCCCTTCTTTTTGTGCTTGCCGGTATTTTCATGCGGTAACTGCAACGGGGCTTTCTTTACCGCAGGCGCGGCCACCTCGGTACTATCGCCCAACTCATCAGCACTAACGGTTTCGCCCCGCTTGTAATACTCTTTCACCATCTTCCCGGTTTCTTCATCATATAGCTTCCATACCCCGTTACGAACGGAATTACCCAACCTTACAATCTCTGTCGGCGTTTCGGCATTCGTCACCGGATCTATGATCATGATCGTATCCCGTTGTCCTTCAATTTCAGTAGCCAGGAAAGCCCCTTCCTCACTGAGCTTCCCGTTAGGAAAATAATACTTGCAGTAACCATCCAGCACATTGTTTTTATAAGTTTCTTCCGCCAGTAAATTACCAATGGCAGAAGTCTTTTTCCAAACGCCTTCCTTCCGGCCGTTTTTGTAAACGCCTTCCCAGGTATACCCTGGCTCCCCCCTCACTTCTCCCACTTCCTCCACCCAACGCCCTTGCTTACGGTTTTGCGCATCACGCTGGTTCACCTTCACCTGGGCAATCGCCATACTGCAAACACTCAATAATAACAGGTATAAAAACAACAGTTTCTTCATAGATATTACTTTGTCACAAGTTAAATATTTTACGCGCGCGAATTTTGTCTTTCTCGCTAATTACGCTGATTATACTGATTACTTTGATTTTACTTTTGGATTTTATAAAGGATTAAATGAAAAGTCCGGGAAGATATAAGCGAATTTTGTCTTTCTCGCTGATTACGCTGATTATACTGATTTTAAGGATTTTATTTTTTTAGATTTTATAAATGATTTTAATAAAAATTCGGAGAGACATAAGCGGTTATCTTCGCTTACATCTCCCCGAATCTTTTAAAATCAAAAAGTGATCAAATCAGCGTAATCAGTGTAATCAGTTTAATCCTGAGTAAGACAACCTACGCTGCTACTATTTATGCAGCTGGATATTCCCGATCCGCGTGTCTTTCCCGCGCTCTACCTTTACGCCGGTAACGGTGGTGTCCTTATAACCGTTGGAGGCATTTACAAAAACGTTCCAGTCGTCGCCCACTTTCAAACCACGTACCTTATACTCACCGCTTCTCCATGGCAGTGCATATAAAGTGTCGCTGCTGCTGTTATAAATAGAAATCACCGGGTAGGCATCCCATGGGGTTACCTTACCGGAAATACTGCCCATTTTAAGAATGGTGAATACATTAATGTAGGGTTTGAGGATGAATTTTCCGTTCCATGTTCTGATAATAGAGCGTTGTACATCAAAGTCCAGCCACAACTGCAGGTTATCCGCGCTCAGCTCATCCCACTCGTTGTGACGCACTCTCACAATGATCTTCGATTGACCGGAGATCGATTTCACCGGGTAAGTAACACCGTCCTTCACCAGCGAATTCTGGTCGCCAATAGTAATACGGATACGTTCCATTGTTCCTTTCGCTACCACGCCGCCAGCCAGCAGGGTATCAGCTCCGTTTCTTAAAGTTAGCAGGTCATAAACACCAGGGTTAATATCCAATGAATCCCACAACTGGCAGGTATCCCGCCCACTGTTCCGGTCGTGGTCACGGTCCTCATCCCACCAGCAACGGTCCCGGTCGGACCAGTTGTCGTCATCCGTTTTACCGCAGGTGTCCACCAGTACTTCTACACTGCGGATATCCAGTAATACTTTGTCGAAGTAACCCGGATCATCTGATAAATAAAGACTTACCTTTTGTTTATTGTCCGGAATAGGCGTGGTGGAAGCGGAGTTATCCTTTTTACAGGCTCCCGCTAATGTAACAGCAGCCAACACTGCCATCACCAAACCATGCCCCGGTTTGCGGAGAAAGTTTTTCATAAAAAGAACGGTTTTATGTAACTAAATAAAAATATGGACGAATTGATCTGGTTGAAACACTGATACCACATAAAACGTACCACCATCACCGCTTATTGCAACAGGGATCAGATTGCTAATAGACGATGGAAATAAGAGAAGGTTTAATTTGGGGCGGATTTTTTCTTTCTCGCTGATTACGCTGATTATACTGATTACTTTGATTTTACTTTTTTGGATTTTATAAAGAATTTGTGGAGATGTAAGCGGAGGTTGTCTTTCTCGCTGATTACGCTGATTATACTGATTACTTTGATTTTACTTTTTTGGATTTTATAAAGGATTTGTGGAGATGTAAGCGGAGGTTGTCTTTCTCGCTGATTATACTGATTTAGGGGATTTGATCACACGGATTAAAAAGATTTTGGGAAGATAAAGCAAGTATATCCGCTTGTATCTTCCCAAATCCTTTATAAAATCCAAAAAGTAAAATCAAAGTAATCAGTATAATCAGCGTAATCAGCGAGAAAGACAACCTCCGCTTACATCTCCACAAATCCTTTATAAAATCCAAAAAAGTAAAATCAAAGTAATCAGTATAATCAGCGTAATCAGCGAGAAAGACAACCTCCGCTGCTATCGCAGCTTCAATATAGTCGCACCCAAAGGAGGCAAGCGCAAAGAAATCGTATAGTCCCTGCCGTTATACGTCTGCTTAACGGTGCGGATAACACCGGTGTTCACCACACCACTGCCGTAATACTTCGGGGCATCGCTGTTCATTACTTCTTCCCACTCTCCCGCTACGGGAAGTCCCACCAGGTAGTTTTCCCGGACTACCGGCGTCATGTTCAATACCACCAGCAGAATATCGCCGGCTGCTTTTCCTTTCCGCACATAGGCCAGCACACAGTTATCATAATCGTTTACCGTTATCCATTCAAATCCTGCGGCATCAAACTGCTGCTCATATAAAGCGGTAGAAGCGGCGTAAAATTCGTTGATATCTTTTACAAAAGCCTTTAAACCCTGATGGGTAGGATGTTTCATCAGGTGCCAGTCGAGCTCCCCGCGGTAGTTCCACTCGGATGTTTGCCCGAATTCATCACCCATAAACAGCAACTTGGTGCCGGGATGGGTATACATATAACTATATAGCAACCGGAGATTGGCAAATTGCTGCCAGTCGTCACCAGGCATTTTATACAGCATGGGCGACTTCCCGTGTACCACTTCATCATGACTCAGCGGCAGCATAAAGTTCTCTCCGAACGCATACACCAGGCTGAAAGTCAGATCGTTCTGGTACCACTTCCGGTGGATAGGGTCCTTTTTAAAATAATCGATCGTATCATTCATCCACCCCATCATCCATTTCATACCAAAGCCCAGCCCACCCATAAAAGTAGGTCTGGATACGCCATAGTGGGAGGTAGAATCTTCCGCAATGGTTTGCACATCGGGGAACAGCGCATATATCGTTTCGTTCAGCTTCTTCAGAAAACTGATGGCTTCCAGGTTCTCATTACCACCCACTTCATTCGGTTCCCATGCGCCTCTCTCCCTGGAATAATCCAGGTGGATCATCGATGCTACTGCATCTACACGGATGGCATCTACATGGAACCGGTCGAACCAGAAAACGGCATTACTCAGTAAAAACGATCGCACCTCGTTCCGTGCATAGTTGAATATATAACTGTTCCAGTCAGGGTGATAACCCTTACGCATATCCGCATATTCATACACATGCGATCCGTCGAAGCGGAACAGTCCATGCGCATCATATGGGAAATGTGAGGGCACCCAGTCAAGTATCACACCAATACCGGCCAGATGGAAGGCTTCCACCATCTCCATAAAATCCTGTGGCGTGCCATACCTGGAAGTAGGTGCAAAGTAACCAGTGATCTGGTATCCCCAGGAACCATCAAAAGGATGCTCCATAACGGGCATTAATTCTACATGGGTAAATCCCATTTCCTTTACATACGGCACCAGCATATCGGCTATTTCCTGGTAGGAATATACGCGCTCCGGATCAGAGGGATCGGGGCGGCGCCAGGAACCGAGGTGTACCTCGTATACGGCAAAAGGACTGTCGAGTGCATTGTTTTTCCGGCGATGATCCATCCATTTCTTATCATCCCATTCATAATCAAGCGGGTATACCACCGATGCTGTTTTAGGACGTACCTCCCAGTGATTGGCGTATGGATCTCCCTTGATCAGCTCTTCCCCGCTGTTGGAACGGATAAAGTATTTATAGAGGGAGCCAGGCTTTACACCGGGTGCAAAACCTTCCCAGATGCCGGAGCTATCCCACCGGGGGTAAAGCGTATGGGTGTAATGATCCCATCCGTTAAAATCCCCCATTACTGCTACAAATGCCGCGTCCGGTGCCCAAACGGCAAAGTACGTTCCATGGGCGCCTTCCACCTCCATCGCATGGGCGCCAAACTTTTCGTATAGCCGGTAATGTGAGCCTGCCTGGAAAAGCGTTATATCACTGGAAGAAAAAAGAGTAAATGGTTCTACGTACTGTAAAGCGCGATTTGTATCTCCGGTCATAATAACGTGTGAATTGGGTGTCTTGATTAACAAGATAGTTTAAATTTGGGAAAATGACCTATACAATGAAACAGATATTTACATAAAAAGAAAAAGGTGCCCGATGGACACCTTTTCTCTTTTTATATTGCTATTCCGTTTTGCGGATTAGTATTTTTTCTTGTATGGAGGTTTGCCACCGCTGCCGAAAGACTCACGTCTGTCGCCACCGCTGCGGCTACCACCTGTGCGGCTGCCACCTTCTGCACTCCAGCTTCTTTTACGCGGACCATCTTCACGACGCGGGCCACGATCGCCTGCGCCGGCACCGGTGCGGGGACGTCTGTCGCCATCCTGGGACATTTCTATCCTCACGCTGCGGCCGTTATATTCCACTTTCTTGAAAGCTTCGGTTACTTTAGGCAGTTCTTCGTTCTCTACTTCAAAGAAGGAATAAACACCCTTCAGATCGATACGGCCGATTTTATTGCCACGCAGACCGGTATTGTCGCACAGGTAACGGAGCATATCGCCGCGGTTGAAATCATCTACTGAACCCAGGTTGATGAATAAACGGGTGAATTTGCCATCGCTTCTGCGCGGACCTCTGTCATCTCCCAGTGTACCGGCACGTCTGTCGTCTTTTGCATTCAGATCAGGCGCATCCTGGTAATATTCAAGGAACTGGTTGAATTCGAGGGAAGCAAAACGTTTGATCAGGTCTTCCTTGCTCATGGAGGCAAACTCTTCGTTGATGCGTTCCATGTAAGGCTCAATCTGCTCTTCGTTCACTACTACATTATGTACTTTATGCACCAGGCCAAACAGCTGTTTTTCACATACTGCGAAACCGTCCGGTACTTCAGACTTTACAAATTTTTTCTGGATCACACGTTCAATCTGGCGGATCTTTCCGGTATCACGGCTGCTGATGATAGCAATAGAGATACCTGATTTACCAGCACGGCCGGTACGGCCACTTCTGTGTGTGTAGTTTTCCACGTCATCCGGTAAATCGTAGTTGATTACGTGTGTTACGTTATCCACGTCGATACCACGGGCAGCCACATCTGTAGCTACTAATACCTGCAGCGCTCTTTCGCGGAAGCGTTTCATCACCTTATCACGCTGCTGTTGGGTTAAGTCGCCATGCAGGGCATCTGCATTGTAACCGTCCTTGATCAGCGATTCTGCAATTTCCTGTGATTCAATTTTGGTACGGGTAAAAACGATACCAAAAATTTCAGGGTTGAAATCCACGATACGTTTGAGGGCCGCATATTTTTCACGCGGGCGCACTACGTAGTATTCGTGTTCTATATTAACGTTACCGCTGTTTTTGTTACCTACAGTCAGTTCAAACGGATCCTCCATGTATTTCTTGGCGATACGGCGAACTTCCGTTGGCATAGTAGCCGAAAACAACCAGGTAGTTTTACCTTCAGGGGTGTTAGACAGGATGCTGTTGATGTCTTCCTGGAATCCCATGTTCAGCATTTCATCTGCTTCATCCAGGATAGCATAACGCACATTGTCGAAATTAACCGCACCACGGTCAATGATATCCAGTAAACGGCCGGGAGTAGCCACTACAATGTGTACTCCTCTTTTCAGTTCACGCAGCTGCTGAACAATGCTGGAACCGCCATATACCGCTACGATGCTCACATCGCCAAGGTATTTGCTGAAGTTTTTCAGATCATTGGTGATCTGTAAACAGAGTTCACGCGTAGGGCATAAGATCAGTCCCTGTGGTTTATTTATTTTCAGATCCAGTTGCTGCAGCAATGGCAGGCCAAATGCAGCAGTTTTACCGGTGCCCGTCTGGGCAAGACCTACGAAATCGCGGTCACCTCCTAACAATACTGGTATTGCCTGTTCCTGGATGGGAGTTGGGGAAACGAAGCCCAGGTCCGTAATTCCCTTTAAGATAGGCTCTTGTAAGCCCAGTGATTCAAATGTAGTCATATTTGCATTAATCAAGCTCCGTCGGGAGCTGTGTATATAGCTTCCAGCAGTGCGCTGTCAGCTGTTAAAAATATTATTTCAGCTTCCAGCGGTTAGCTATCGGCTGTTGGTTACCTTCAGTGATTAGCTGTTGGTTACCAGTTCTCCTTCGAGGTCGTAATCAAACGCCTTGGTGATACGTACTTCTACAAAGTCGCCCGGTTTCAGGCGTTTGGTAGTGTCAATGATCACTTCGTTGTCTACTTCCACCGAATCAAACTCGGTACGGGCAAGGTATCTGCCTGCCTCTTTTTTATCTACTATTACTTTAAAGATCTTCCCTATTTTCTCCTGGTTTTTTTCCAGGGAGATTTCCTGCTGTACTTCCATTATTTCCTGCGCCCTGCTCTCCTTTTCTTCTGCTGGAATATTATCTTCCAGTTCATAGGCGCTGGTTCCTTCTTCATGACTGTAGGTAAACACCCCTACACGGTCAAAACGCATTCTTTCCAGGAAACCTTTCAGTTCTTCCACGTCCGCTTCCGTTTCACCGGGGAAACCGGCAATCAGGGTGGTACGTAAACAGATACCCGGTACTTTGGCCCTGATGTCATGCACCAGCTGCTCAATTTCCTCCCTGGTAATCTGACGCTTCATGGCCTTCAACATGGCATTGGAAGCATGTTGCAGCGGCATGTCAATATACTTGCAGATATTTGGGAACTCGTTCATCACATCCAGGATCTCCATCGGGAATTTGGTGGGATAAGCATAATGGAGACGAATCCATTGCAGTCCTTCCACTCCGGCCAACGCACGCATCAGGTCTCCCAAACGGCGTTGCTTATACAGGTCCAAACCATAATAGGTAAGCTCCTGCGCAATGAGCATGATTTCCTTTACACCGGATTTCACCAGTTTCTGTGCTTCGGTTACCAACTCCTCAATAGGTTTGGAAACATGGCCACCCCGCATCAGCGGAATAGCACAAAAAGAACAGGTACGGTTACAACCTTCTGCTATTTTCAGGTAAGCATAATGAGACGGGGTACTCAGTAATCTTTCTCCAATCAGTTCTGCTTTATAATCTGCATCAAATTTTTTCAGCAGCAATGGCAATTCCATGGTTCCGAACCAGGCATCCACTCCGCCGATCTCTGATTCCAGGTCACCCCTGTAGCGTTCACTCAAACAACCCGTTACGTATACTTTATCCAGTTTACCACGTTGTTTCAGCTCTACCTGCTCCAGGATGGTGTTAATCGATTCTTCTTTGGCCTTGTCAATAAATCCGCAGGTGTTCACCACCACAATGTTATGATCGCGTTTTGCACTTTCATGCACCACATCGATTTCATTAGCCATGAGCTGACCGCTCAGTACTTCTGAATCCACCATGTTCTTGGAACAACCAAGCGTAATAATATTAACCTTGTCTTTCTTTAAAGTTTTTGTCTTCAAGCGCGAATGTTTTTAAACAAGCGGTCAATCATTTGTTGAGCCGCTACCGCCACGAAGACACACAGACACTGATTGAATGTAACAGCAGACTTACTGTATGTGACTTGAGTCTTAGTGGGGGTTAAGGAAGGTGCAAAGGTAGTAAAAAGAATTGACAATTGGAAATTAATGCTAAGTAACTGTTGACTAGCTACTTAGCATAACGTTGAAACCCAGGTCAGCTCAGCGTTTGTATGGCCTTGTCGGCACGTTCGCGGGCCTTCTGCCGTTTATAATGGTACCACCACTTGGGGGCCATCCTGATCATCAGGTTATTCATTCCCCGCAGGCCCACCAGGTGATAAAGCCCGTTTAGTTTATTGACGAAAGAAGGATCCAGCGCCCGGAGACTCATGGCGAAACCGCCATCCAGGTACTCCATATGATGCCAGTAGCCCGCCGGCATAAACATCGTGTCCCCGTGGTTCAGGATAGTAGTATATCCCCGCGCATGTTTCAGCGCCGGAAACTGGTCCTGGTCCAGCTGCTCATGCCAGTTGACGAAGTTCGCAGCGCTCTCTACGGTAAAAGGCATCCGGTAAATAAGCGGCGACTGATTATTCTCCAGCAACAATACCCGCTTACGGCCAATAAACTGTGTATGGAAAATGTGTGAAAGGTCGATGTCGTAATGCATATGCGCCACCGAACCGGCGCCGCCCACAAATAACATCGGGTATTTCTTCAGAAACCCGGAGGCAAATTCATCCGGGAAAGTAAAATCTTCCACCAGCTGGGGAGCATGCTGAAAAATGTTGAACAGGAAGATCCGGAGCGCTACCGGTCCCTGTTGTATCATATCGAGGTATGCCCCGAAAGTAATATAATCATCTGCTCCGTTGACAAGCGTATTCTCGTTGGCGCGCTCATTATTATATACCCCAACCGTCTTGTCTCCGACTATCGATTTGAAATAATCCCATGTCCACTTGTTGTAGGCCGGCCAGTGCTGGCTAAGCGCCGCCGCCGGTATAATTACAGGTTTACGTGGCTGGTAATAGTTCTTCTTGAATTCCGCTGGTGTAATATCTTCAACTCGATCTATGTGCTGTACTATCATACTTACGAATTGTTAAAAAGGGTACAAAAAGGGAACAAGTATTCAAATTTAATAAATGCAGTGCTATTTATAATTACAAACGAAGCGCTTTAATGTTAATCAAATAACGAGCCGGGCTCCTGTTGGGAGCCCGATTGTTTCACCTAAAGTAAAATATTAAATAAGATTTGTGCCAGTTGTTAATTAACATTCACAATAAACAGAAAATCAGACATTTACACTGAATAGCGAATCTACGAAAGACTCTTTATTAAACACCTGTAAATCCTCCATTTTCTCACCGATACCAATGTATTTTACCGGTATTTTAAACTGGTTGGCAATGGCCAGTACCACACCACCCTTCGCAGTACCATCCAGTTTGGTAATAGCCAGGGCTGTTACCTCTGTGGTAGCTGTAAACTGTTTAGCCTGCTCCAGCGCATTCTGCCCGGTAGAACCATCCAATACCAACAACACTTCATGCGGCGCGTCCGGGATCACCTTTTTCATCACCCGTTTAATTTTTCCCAGTTCATCCATCAGGTGGAGTTTGTTGTGCAAACGGCCGGCGGTATCTATAATAATTACATCCACATCTTTAGCGGCCCCGCTCTGTACCGTATCAAAAGCCACCGCGCCCGGGTCAGATCCCATTTGCTGCTTTACAATCGGTACCCCTACTCTTTCACTCCAGATAGTCAGCTGATCCACTGCGGCTGCACGGAAAGTATCCGCAGCACCCAGCATCACCGACTTACCCGCTTTCTTGAAATTATAGGCCAGCTTACCAATGGTGGTGGTTTTGCCCACTCCATTTACGCCTACCACCATGATCACATAAGGCTTCTTACCGGCCGGTATATCGAAATCACGGAAACCACTATCAGGGGCATCTACCAGCAACGCTGCAATCTCTTCCTGCAACATTCTGTTCAACTCACTGGTTCCCAAATACTTATCTTTAGCTACCCGCTGTTCGATCCGGTCAATGATCTTCACAGTCGTGTCTACGCCAACGTCCGCAGAAATAAGGGCGTCTTCCAGGTTATCCAATACTTCAGTGTCTACACTGGACTTCCCTGCAATGGCGCGTCCTATTTTACTCAGGAAGCTCTCTTTGGTTTTTTGTAAACCCTGATCCAGATTTTCCTTCTTCTCCCTGGAAAATAGTTTATTGAAAAAGCTCATAGTTTAGATTAATTGGGTCCGGTACATCCCGGTTTTTTGGGTGCTAAAATACGCGAAAATTCGCGGATTTTGTCTTTCTCACTGATTACGCGGATTTTGTCTTTCTCAGGATTACGCGGATTATACTGATTTAGGGGATTTGATCACTTTAGATTTTAAAAGATTTTGGAAGATATAAGCGGGTATACGGATATACCCGCTTATATCTTCCAAAATCTCTTTAAATCCTTTATAAAATCCAAAAAGTAAAAATCAAGGTAATCAGTATAATCAGCGTAATCCTGAGAAAGACAAACTCCGCATAACGCAAAAAGCTGTCCCTTAACAGGACAGCCTTTCAGTATTATTAGTAAAGCCGAATTACTTTTGGGTCATGTACTCCTGGATCTTATCCTTGTGCACGATTGCTTCCTTAAAAGTATAAGCACCGGTTTTAGGAGAGCGGATGGCTCTGATAACCTTAGTCCATACCTTTGATTCAGCTGCTGCTTTAGTATCTTTTACTTTCGCGTTCTTTGAAGCTACTTTTGCCATGGTATTCTATTGTTTTTATGGTCCAATGGCTAATTGGCAGTATGCTAATACAGCCATTCACCATCAACAATTACTTATTTAATTTCTTTGTGTACAGTCACTTTCCTTAAAATAGGATTGTACTTTTTCAACTCCAGACGCTCAGGAGTATTTTTCTTATTCTTGTTAGAGATGTAACGGGAAGTTCCGGGTTTGCCAGAAGCTTTGTGCTCTGTGCACTCCAGAATTACCTGTACTCTATTACCTTTTTTTGCCATTGTGTATTACAAATTAAGTGAGTCTTAGAATTAGATTGCCTGACCAGCTGCACGCAATTCCTTCACAACTGCATACAAACCTCTCTTGTTGATGGTTCTTAAACCGTCAGCAGAAACTTTCAATGATATCCATTTGTCCTCTTCTGCCAGGAAAAAACGTTTCTTTTGCAGGTTAGGAAGAAACCTTCTGTTCGTCTTAATGTTGGAGAAGGAAACATGGTGACCTGTAATCGGCTTCTTTCCTGTCACCTGACATACTCTTGCCATGATCTAAAAATTTAGGAATGCAAAAGTCCAATTTATTTATGGATTTTGCAAATATTATTAAATGAATTTATTCACATATGCTTAAAAGACACGCGTGAAAAGCGGCTTCTTAAAATGTGAACACAATGCAAAATATTGATAACCATCCAGTTATCAGGCAAATTTACATCTGTCTTTTGCCGAAAATATTTTTTACAACAGAACGATCAGGCTACGTAAAACGGCTCCCAATCTTACCGATTCCAGCACTCTTTGCTGATCGGTTCCATGTTTCAACAACGCTTCTTCGTGCGAAGTTACACACATTTCACAACCATTCAGCGCAGACACCACCAGGCTCAGCAACTCAAAAAACTCTTTCCCCAAAACCGGGTTCGCCATAATGCTCATCCGGATACCCGCAGGAGTAGTCGTGTAAAACTCCTTGTTCACAAAATGCCTGAAACGGTAAAATACGTTATTGGCACTCATGAGGGAAGTACAACTGATTACCTCTGCAATCTCCTTGTCGGTTGCGCCTTCCTGCACCGCCAGCTTCTCAAAAGACGCCTGCAGATCCGTATGCTTCTCATTTACCGCCACGGCCAGCCCGATCATATACGCCTCTTTCTTCGACAATGTAGCCGCCGCCAGGGAATTGGATACATTGATCTTCAGATCCTTCAGGTAACGCGCATCCACGTTTACAAGCGACTGCAGCTTTCCTGAAACCGAATCCGCCGTTAAACCCACTGCTTCCAGCAATTGAACAGCCGTATCCTGATTTGTAGTTGCAAACATAATATCTAATTTTTTTATTTAATAATTTTATTACCGGAAGAAGTTGTCCCGCCACGCTTATCCCGGCAGGACAACCCTCTTTCTTAATAAAACCGTAAATGACTTGATTCATTAAGCTGTCAGCGTAGCTTCACCCTTCGTCCAGTTGCAAGGGCACAGCTCATCTGTTTGCAGCGCGTCCAGTACACGCAGTACTTCTTTCACGCTACGGCCTACAGACAGGTCGTACAAAGAAACCCAGCGTACAATACCCTGAGGATCTACAATGTAGGTAGCACGGTAAGCCACTTTTTCATTGGCTTCCAGGATACCCAGCTCAGTAGCAAGGGATTTGGAAGTATCCGCCAGCATAGGGAACTGCAGGCCACGCAGATCATCATGATCTCTTCTCCATGCAGCATGCACAAACTCACTGTCAGTAGATGCTCCGATTAACACCGCATCACGATCAGCAAAATCCTGCGCATGTTTGTTAAATTCAGCTATTTCAGTAGGACATACAAAAGTAAAGTCTTTAGGCCACCAGAACATCACCATCCATTTGCCGGAGTTCTTCAGTTCTTCAGAAGACAATTCATAAAATTCTTTACCTTTTTCAATTGATACTACAGCCGTTTTTTTGAATTCGGGAAACTCTGACCCTACGGATAAGATAACATTTTTCATAATTACTAATTCTCTTTTTGATTTACAGACTAATGATTTTATGCTTTGACGGCGCAAAGATCACATTACATTCATTATTAATCAAATAGATTTTAAAAATGTGGTATTGAGTTTCTCTATATATATGCCTTTCCCCTGCGGCAGGGCGGGCAACAACAAACATGGCAACTATAAGGAAAAAAAATGTTCCGGACTTAACATTTTTATGCTATTTCTGTAACATTTTGGCACGTTATTTAGTTATATAAGTGGACTTTTTTTAATCAATTTAGCATGGAAATGAAGAAAAAATACTTTTTACTGGTGGTTATCACGATTGGACTTGCTTTGATCCCGTTTATTAAAAACAGCATCATCAAACACGATGAATTCGACGCTACCCGAGATCTGTTCATTTAGTGTTTAGCGGGTCCCATTGACCGTTCCTGAAAACGCCCCAAAGCGGGGTCGGACTTTTATACGCCGGTAAGTACTGATGCGACCGGCCTGCACTCCTGCCCCCTCAACTTTTCACAACCTTACTCAGCGGCTGAACTGCCGCCAAACATATCGTCACTTTATCATTAAAAAGAGATGGGCAGACCATAGCGGATATCCCCGCCGTTGTCTTCCCATCTCTTCCAAATGCATAAACAGCCCTATCAAATTCCCCGCTAACCCAAACCAGGCAATGGTTTCCAGATCAAGTCCACATCACCTCCAGGTGACCTCCATCTTTACTGCATGTCAAAGGCTACTCCTAAGCATGTCCCAGGCGTGTTAGAGCCATTCTCCAGCGCAGTCCCCCGCGGATGTTGTCTTTCTCACTGATTACGCTGATTTTACTGATTACCTGGATTTTTATTCTTTGGATTTTATAAAGGATTAAGGGAGATATAAGCGGATATTCGCTCTTATCTCCCTCATTTATTATTAGATATTATTAAATCTTAAAATCCAAAAAAATCCAAAAGTAAAAATCCAGCTAATCAGTAAAATCAGCGTAATCAGTGAGAAAGACAAAATCCGCGTCACGTCGTTTCGCTAATCATATCCGCAAAATTTCGGATACCGATCATCTTGGCAGACGTATATCCCTCGGCATACTCCACCCCCACCATCTTACCCAGCATTTTTGCACGGTAAATAACGCTGTCGAAAAAGCCCGAACCCGAAATGTAGGTTTGCGGTTCATGATCTTTCGGCGCCAGGAACTGTGAACTGAAGCTTTTAATCGCATCCAGCTTCTGCTCCATTACGGCACTGATATCTATTACAAAATCAGGCTCATGATAACGGTCCTGCAGGAAATGAAAAACCTGCTTCGGACGCCACGCGTCCTGCGTCTGCCCGTCTGCCATAGTTTCTATCTTTCTTAACCCTGCCAGGAAACAACTGTCGGCAATCAGTTTGCCGGCCCTTCCGTGGTCAGGATGACGGTCGTCCATTGCATTGGCCAGCACGATGTCCGGGCAGTACTTACGGATCGCCGTAATGATCGCCATTTGCTCCATCGTATCGTTTCTGAAAAAGCCGTCAGCAAGTCCCAGGTTCTCCCTTATTTCCAGTCCCATGATCTTTGCAGCCGCCTGCGCTTCCTGTTCCCGCAGCTCCGGGGTACCACGGGTGCCCAGTTCCCCCCGGGTGAGATCCACCACGCCCACCTTCATTCCCTGACGCGCATGCACCATCAGTGTGCCTGCACACCCCAGCTCCACATCGTCGGGGTGCACGGCTATAGCCAGTATATCTAGTTTCATATGCTGTAAATTGAGGTGCAAAGATGGGAAAATATTTAGTTATCTGAACTGGTGATAACGATCCCGGCTTTCCGGTCCATCACCTGGTACTTATCCTGTACCTCTTTCTCAGAAATAACCCGTACAGAACGGAAGGTTTTCGGGTCTAAGGTCATCAAACCGGTTTCATTGGTAGGCGTAACCGGTTTGCCGTTTACGATGAAGTAAAAGCTGCTGTCGTTCCCGTATTTCCGCAACAAACTGTCATATGCGGGGGATTCATTGCTCAATAACACATTCACCCTTTTACGGGCAAAGGGTTTCGTTTCTATATATATCACGCCGTTCTCCGCCTGGTTGCCATATTTCAGCACAGCCTTGGCGCCTTTGGCAATGGTGATCACGCCAATACGGTCGGGCGACACCTGCCCCATGGCCGACGGCGTCACGATCACGCTGTCCAGCACGTACACGGGATCGTCACTGGCTACCTGTGCCATCGCTCCAACAGAAATAAATAATAAGCTGATAAGTAAGATCCTTGCTTTCATAATAAGCCCTTTTTCATGACAGGCGAATATTACGAAGATAGCCCAATTAATTGTAGGCGCGGAATTGCTGGTACATTTCCAGCTCCTGCACAATCACCTCGATGTCGCGGTCTTCCTGTTTGTCGTAATCACTTTTCAGGTTACCTCCAAAAAAGAAAGCAACGGTTTGCCAAACACGGGCATTAAAGCCGCCTTTGAGTTCCTTGATGATTTCAAAGCAGTTCTGACCCGTTTCACGGTCGATCAGTTTCATCAATACTTTTCCCTGGTAAACGGAGAGGTTTTCCAGTTTATCGCCAAACTGGGCCTTGAGTTCTTTCTCTTTAGAGGCCAGGAAGGCTTTACGTTCCCTTTTATTCATGGTAGCCATGCGGCTGTTCACATCTTTCAGCACTTTTGCCGCCGATCTGGCAAAAGGATAGGTTACATATACCGCATTGCGCAAACGGCTCCAGCGCTCGCGTTCTTTACGCAGCGCCCTTGGCATTTTAGCTACTACGTCAAATATTGCCAGCGTGATTACCGGAACGGTATCACGTCCTACTATCATGGCATGCAACGGTATCACATCAGCACCATGCGCCTCCTGGGCCATCGCATCCGTGTGACAGAGGGATATGACAAGTACCAGGAATAATGAAACGATGATCTGTTTAAAACGGATGCGCATAGTTAACTTAACGTTGCTTATGTACGGAATGTTACCACAAGTTATAAAAAGATTTGAAAATCCGGTTTAACTAAAAAGTGTTACTGTACCGGCCTCATATGTAACTTATTTACTACGAAATCATCTATGGCTTTCTCTACTGCGGGGATATCATGCCCGGTGAGCGCACAGCCCATCACATGGCTGCCGGCGCCGGGTATAGGCACCGCTTCCTTCAGGGAATCGGGCGTTCCCAGCTGCTTTTCCATCTCCAGGATGGCGGCTACCCGCACCGTTTTATCCTGGTGCGTTTCATCTTTATAATAATATAAATTGATCACCGGCTGATGCACCTTTTTAAAGGTCTCCTCCACCATACTGGATTCCAGCAGGTTTTGCAACTGCACCACTGCTTCCAGGCGGTAATTGTTGTACCAGTACTTTGCTATTTCGGGGTCTTTATCATCGCTCCGCCTGAAATCACCTTTGCTCACCGTTCTGGCCAGCTGCAATCCCCAGGGGTTATTGGCCAGGAAGGCCAGGTTGTCGTTGATCGCAACATTGGGCGACATATTGATCATCGCATATACATCACCCGGGTAGGCCGCTGCCAGCTTCAGCCCCAGTGTGCCGCCCGTGGAGGTGGTCATCAGGATCACTTTATCACCCAGCGCCTTGCCTATGCTCAGCGCTTCTTCTGCATCTTTCCACAAACCCGCCGCAGTCATATGCAGCAATGGATCGCTGGTATCGATCCCATGCCCGTCGAGCCGCGACAGGTACAAATTACATCCGTAACGTGCCGCAAAGTTGCGATGCACCGGGTTCCCCTCTTCCTGGCTGGCGGAAAAGCCGTGCAGGTACACCACGGAATAAGGCGTTTTATGATGTCCGGAGTCCTGCCATACTATACGGGCTTCATTATCCGGTTTGAGCCGGTGCCCGGCTTCTTTATGCTGTATGTAGGCTTCCAGGGCCGGGCCGGCAACCGGTACTGCGGGCAGTTTGTGTTCGTAAACCGGTTCGGCCGGTTTGGGGCCAAGAAGATACACCACAGCTGCTGTGGCTATAACGATCAGGGATATACGCAACCACTTAGGCATCATAAGGATATTTATTCCAGCTAAATGTAGATAAGAATTCTGAAATGGCGCTGCCCGGCTGGTGATTTAACCAAGAAAAAATCCTTCAACAGCAACGCCATTGAAGGATTCTTTCAAAAAAATATCCGGAGGTTATCTTCTTCTTACTTTCTGATAAATACTCATGGCGGTACCAATCACCGTAATAATGATTCCCAGCCATAACACGTTGATATAAGGGAATATCAGCGCTTTCATCACGATGTAATCGCTGAAGCCCGACGCTTCTTTTACCTTCAGCTCTATTTTATTCTCCGCCGGCATAATCTTCGAGAACCGTACATTCAGTCCCAGTGGCGCCAGGGTGTCTTCCACGCTGTACTGGTAGCTGCTGTCGCGGATAAAATAGATCGGCTGCAGTTTAAAATGATCATCTGTTTGCGTATATACCTCCAGCTCTGCGCCTACGGCCAGGTCGCCATTCTGCGGAATGTAATTGCGGCTTTCCGGTTTGGTGTTTAATCCTTTCAGCACAATAAATCCTTTGGAGAAGAACACCGAATCGCCCTGTTTCATTTCATGGGTAACATAAGGTGTGGTATCTTCTTTGGCGGCTTCTTCGCGGTTAGGTGCGGCAGATACATAGGTGAAGATATCCTTCGTGAGGTAATGCCTGGAAGCCGGGTTGGACGACAGCGCATTTTCCTTTTTATTCACAAACGCATCCGGGTAAAGGGTGAAACGCTCCAGCGCCTTGCCGGTTTGTTTATCCTTTTTCTCATAATGCACTACATAATACGTTTTGGGATCTCCCTGCGCTACGGAATCGCCGGTATAGGTAACATGATAGTCGCCCATTTCCACCGGCACATCCTTTGGCAGCATAATATTTTCCCGCGGATTCTGTTTGCTTTCCTTTGTAAAAATACCATCGCCCAGCATCTTCATGCGGTCCAGGGAAATCACTTCCATTTTGGCGGAGGAAATCAGCACGCCCAGCAACACCATCCCAAAACCGATATGCGCAACAGAAGCGCCTGCATTTTTGATTTTGCCTTTCAGGCCGGAGAAAATATAAAAGAAGTTGCCCACAATCGCATAAATGCTGGCAAACAACATCAGGTAAATAGCAGTAAGGAAACCGGCGCCGTAAGTATCGTAGGTAATAGTGCCTTTCCAGGCCACCAGCCCGGTTAATAAGAGCGCTACGATAGTAGGTACCAGCAGTTTCTTCGTGATTTCGCCGCGGAGAGTATCCTTGTACCGCATAAACTGCACAATCGCCGTTAATACACCCAGTACAATCGCAATCCAGATCTGGATTTTGTTGTAGTGGAATATACTGTCAGACGGCGGCGCAATATCGTTCATGTTGAACGCAGACTTCAGCCCGGTGAGGCTCAGTAATTTATTCCATACCGGAATAGAAGTAGTGAAGGTAATCTGGATGGCTGCAATCAGCAGGATCAGGGAACCTACAAACAGCCAGAACTCACGCGAGTAGCTGTTCTCTTCTTTCTTTACGGAAGGGATTTCTTTTCTGCGTACAATCAGCAGGGCGATGGCCGGAACCGTGAACACCAGCATGGAAATCAGCAGCTGTGCGCTCATGCCCATATCGGTAAAGGAGTGTACGGAAGTATCGCCTAGTACGCCGCTCTTTGTTAAGAAAGAGGAGTACAGGATCAGCACGTAGGAAATAAAGAAGAAGAAGAAGGTAGATTTCAGCGAGTGCCCGGTGGCTTTATACGCCAGAAGTGTGTGCACGCCTGCCACCATGGTAAGCCACGGCACCAGCGATGCATTTTCTACCGGGTCCCATGCCCAGTAACCACCAAAGTTGAGCGATTCATAAGCCCAGGCAGCGCCCATCATTATACCGGTTCCCAGCATCATTATGGCAAATAAACCCCAGGGCTGTACCGGTTTTACCCAACCGGTATAATCTTTTGTCCATAACCCGGCAAATGCAAAAGCAAACGGAATGATCATAGAAGCAAAGCCCAGGAACAATACCGGCGGGTGAATCACCATCCAGTAGTTCTGCAACGTCACATTCAAACCGTTTCCGTCGTGGATATGCTGCATATAGTCTGCTGTCTGGAAGATAGGCGCCAGTTGGTTTTCAGGCGCTTCCCTCAACAGCATGAAAGGATTGCTGCCCACTTTATAGCCCAGGATGAAAATACCCAGCAACATGCTGGCCATAATCAGCTGTGCAAGGGAGAAGATGGTCATTACCGGCGCTTCCCAGTTTTTGGAAGTGCGGATCAGGAAAATCCCCAGGATGCTGTTCCAGATGCTCCACAGCAGGAAGCTGCCTTCCTGGTCGGACCAGAGGCTGGATAACAGGTATTGGATAGGCAGGTCGCGGGAAGTATTGCGCCATGCGTATTTATATTCGAAATAGTGATTATACAGGATAAAGTAGAGGCAGCTGAATACGCCGATTACGGCCGCCGACTGTATAACGAAAGACCAGCGCGCCAGTCGTTTCCACGAATCCCTGATCAGCGGTTCTTTTCCTTTAACTACATTATAATAAGCCACGGTGGCTACCATAGATGCTACAAATGCCAGTATGGCAAAGAAGTGGCCTAGTTGGCCCGGCAGTAAATGTTCCCCTACAAACTTCATAAAATTCCTCTGAGAGATGTGAATATTGTGGCATTGATCATCCGACGGCGACAATCATATACATATAGCTAATTATATCTGTTTGTTGCTCACTGCAACCTGGTCGTCCTTATACTTGGAAGGACATTTCATCAGTATTTTGCTGCAGTGAAACTCAGTGCCTTCCATTTTACCGGTCAGTACAATGGATTCGGCCTTTTCAAAGTCGGTAGGTTTTGCGCCGTAGAAAACTACTTTATGGGATTCCCCCGTTTTATCGTGGACGTAGAAGCTGAACAGGTTGGCATCTTTAGTTGGATCGTAGTTCATCGCTTTTAAGGTATCGAGTTTACCAATAACATGGAACTCTTTCCCTTCTTTCTCGCGGGCTGTTGCAAAAGTTTCATAGGTGCTGAAATCACCCACCATAGTCACTATCACTCCAATTGCCACCGCAATTACCACCAGCAGAATAATATTTGTTTTTTTCATATGAAAATTATCTTCCCTATTGATTAGACACAAGCTGCAAAAACCCTTTACCAGCGCGACTTCAACAACTCCTTTCCTTTTGCCGTACTTTATTTGTTTCCGATTAATCGGCAAAATTAAGTGAAAATGACCTTCTTCCGACAAATTTTATATAAAAGGTAATTCTTTTTAGGAGAAGGACGGCTGTAAGTAAACAGAATCCTATCTTTGCGCGGAATTTAGAAAAGTACGACTTTATCATGGCAGATTTATCTCAATTTGACCCTAACTCGGTTGGCCTGCTGTCCAACAACGTTTTTGGTTTACCTTTTTCCGAAGAAGAGGCAAGACTGGTATTATTACCTGTTCCCTGGGAAGTGACCGTTTCCTATAACAATGGTACGGCCCGCGGCCCGGAACGTATCTTCAGGGCTTCCTTCCAGGTAGACCTGTACGACGCAGATGTAAAAGACGGCTGGAAACAGGGTTTCTACATGCGGGAACCAGACAAGCACCTCCTGCTCCGCAGCGATTACCTGCGCAAGGAAGCAGAACTGTACCTGAAATTCCTGACCGAAGGGGGAGATATTTCTGAAAATGAATTCCTGAAAAAAACACTGGTAGATGTAAGTAACGGTACCAGGGCCATGAATGAGTGGGTGTACATCCAAACCAAATCGCTCCTGGAAAAAGGCAAGCTGGTAGGTTTGGTAGGCGGCGACCACAGTACGCCACTCGGCTTCTTCAAAGCCATTGGTGAACACAAGGGCGAGTTTGGGATCCTCCAGATCGATGCACACTGCGATCTCCGCGATGCATATGAAGGATTCAAATACTCCCACGCCTCTATCATGTTTAATGCCCTGGCAGAAGTGCCGCAGCTCTCTAAACTGGTACAGGTAGGTATCCGCGACTATTGCGAAGAAGAAGTGGATTACGTAAATAATAGTGAAGGCCGCGTAGTAACCTTCTTCGATAAACAGATCAAGGAAAGACAATTTGAGGGAGAATCCTGGAAAGCTATCTGCGACAGCATTGTAGACAACTTACCCCAACAGGTATACATCAGTTTTGATATCGACGGACTGGATCCGAAATTATGCCCGCATACCGGTACCCCGGTACCCGGTGGGTTTGAGGCGGAGCAAATATATTATCTCTTCAAACGGGTGCTGGACAGCGGCCGGAAACTGATCGGTTTTGATTTGAACGAAGTAAGCACTTCACACGACGAATGGGATGCCAACGTAGGCGCCCGTGTGTTGTTCAAACTTTGTAACCTGTTGATCAGTTCCAATTCTTAATCTCACATTCGTGTTCATGCATAGTTTGCGCATCCTGCATCCGAATACCTCCAGCAGAATCCGGTTATTACCGGTTATGCATGGGCTTACGGGCATACTGTTCCTGTTTAATGCGATCGGTATTTACCGCAGTCCGCAGCCGAACTGGTTCCTGGCGTTTTTTTTCCTGGTAGTAGGTGTATTGTGCATCGGCTTTCCTTTTACCATGAGAAGGTTTAAGAAATTCACCGAAGCCAATACCGTCGCACGGATGATAGAAGCGCTCATCTGCTTTACCGGCAGTTTGTATTTCCTGTCGCACCTCAACCCGGTTACCGCATTACTGCTGTTCCTGGTAGGCGCCGGGCTCGCCTACGTAGGCTGGATGGAACACCGTATTTTCCAGCCATCGTATGTAAAGATGGATACCACCGGAATTACCCTTCCTACCACCTTTTCAAAAAGGCTGGTTGGCTGGAACGAACTGAATAACGTAATTTTGCGGAACGATCTGCTCACAATAGACTTTAAGAACAACAAGATCCTGCAACTCGAAATACTGGATGAACCAGGCAACGAACAAAGGGAAGCACTGAATAACTTCTTCCGGAGCAGGGTGCAATAACAGTATATAAAAACAGAAAATGCTAAAACAAACACCTTACATATTATACTCAGACGGTAACGGTAATATTTTTGAAGATACCACCCTGTATGTAACCGGCCGCAGCGGCTGGGATGCATGGCCGGTAGAAGCAGACGAATGGATTGAATTACCGGAAGGAGGTAATTTGTATGAGTTGCCCGGCCGCCGTGGTATTGGCATCAACGCCGCCACCGGCGATATGCAGCTTTGTGATAAAGGATGGGCCGTAGCCGCATTCATACCACCGGCGCATACCGGTTTTTACCTGGCTGCCTACGAAACCATGCCGGATGCGCCTACCCTGCCGCTGTTTTGCTACACCGCAGTAGGCTGGCTGGATGGTAAGTTTTATGTGCCCGCCACCCGCATTGAAGCAGATATCCGCCAGGAATGCGCGGGTTTTGACGATAAAAAAGTGAAACAGGGCGTAAAAACCCTGGTGGAAGCATACCCGCATAACAGGCTGGTACAACACCTCGCGGAAAATTGCGCGCTCACCTATGAGTGTCCTGCTGCCCGTAATTATTTTATGGGAAGATGGGAGTGCCCTATTCCTTCCTCTCCTGCATGTAATGCCAATTGCGTGGGCTGCATTTCATTCCAGCCGGAAGAAGAAAGCATTGTTTCCACGCAGGACCGCCTCCGCTTTAAACCAACCGCGGAAGAAATTGTGGAGTACACCGTACCTCACCTGGAATCGGCCCCCTTCCCTATCGTAAGCTTCGGACAGGGCTGTGAAGGCGAACCACTGCTGATGTGGGAAACCATCCGCGAATCCATCCTGGAAATACGCAAACACACGCCTAAAGGCAGCATCAATATCAATACCAACGGCAGTAAACCGGATGCGGTAAGAGCCCTGTGTGAAGCAGGCCTGAACAGTATCCGCGTAAGCCTGAACTCCGCACAGGAAAAATATTACACCCCGTATTACCGCCCTAACAACTACGTTTTTGAAGATATCATCGAAAGCCTGAAAGTAGTGCGTGAATTCGGCGGCTGGACCTCGATCAACTACTTCGTATTTCCGGGCATGACCGATAGCGCAGATGAATATGAAGCGCTGCGTAAACTGATCAGGGAAACAGGGTTGAATATGATCCAGTGGCGTAATTTCAATATTGATCCCGACTGGTACCTCGGTAAACTGGGTGTAACGGAAACGGGCGAATGCTTAGGGGTAAAACAGCTGCAGGAACTGATCCATGAGGAATTCCCGGATCTGAAGTTCGGTTACTTTAATCCTCCGATGGAGCGTATTACGGGCGATTATATGAGCGACTTCGCTCACTGAGAATAGAACTCTTTATATTAAAAAAGGCTGACCGCGATGGTCAGCCTTTTTCGTTTAACTTACTTTAGTTCTTCCGCAAAGCGGTATTGCCTTGCATACGCCGAAGGCGACATTCCCGTTACCTTCCGGAATACCCGGTTAAAAGTAATCGGGTTGTTATACCCGGTAGCATAGGCCACTGCTGCAATACTGTCGAAGTCACCGTTAATAATATTCTTGCACGCCACATTGATCCTGATCTCATTCAGAAATTCGAGGTAGGTTTTGCGGGTATGTTTTTTAAAGTATTTGCAAAAAGCATAAGTAGTAAGATGCGCCACGCCGGCAATTTGTCCAAGCGAAATATTCTCCGCATAATGCTCCAGCGTGTATTGATAAATATCATTCATCCGCAGTCCTTCCGACTCGCTGTAAGATTGCCTGGAAAATCCCGTGGATAACGACTTCCAATCCTTCACCTGTTTAGAGAAATATACCAGCATGCCCACAAACGCCAGCAACCTTTCGGCGCCGCTGAGCCGGGAGATCTTTAATATATCGGCAGCTGTTTTTTCTGCGTATTCGGCCGGCAGTTGCAAGCTGTTGGCGCTGAGTTGCAGGAACTTTCTTACCGCCTCCATTTCTTTCAGGGAAAATAAGCCCTGTAATGCATGTTCATGATCGAAAAAGATATGGATGGCGTGGATATTCTTCTCCTGTAAATTTTCGAAATACCGCGCATCCCCTTTAAACATATGGGGCTGGTTGGCGCCAATCACATAAATATCTCCAGCCTTGAAAGGTTGGGTATAGTTTCCGGCAATCAGGGTGCCTTCCCCCTTTATAATAAGTGTTACCTGCGCCTCTTTGTGACGATGCAGGTAATTATAAAAGTAAGGGAGGATATCTTCCTGTATGACTACAGCACCTTCATCGGCAACGGGGACAGTAAATTGAATTACTTTCATTAACCAATATTACTAATTTACCTGCAAAATTAGCAATTATGTGGCAATAATGGTAAAGTGTTGGACAATATCATCCATTGATTTCTTTTCTGCCCGTCCCTATTTTTTGCTGCAACCACAAAAACCCGCCGCCCGACAATATGCACCCCAGCGCTGTAATCCCCCACCACGGCCTAAACCCAAGATGCTGCACCACAAACGCCCCCGTTGTGGGCGATACAATATTGGCCAGCGAATACGAAATGGTATACAACGCGGCATACTGTCCGCGGTTATGGTCCAGGCTCCTGCCGATCCAGAAACTGTTCATAAAGGGAAGGCAAAACATTTCGCCGAAGGTGATCACCACCATAAATACTACTGCCAATGCCCATACCGGCGGCAGGAAACAAAGTAACATATAAGACAAGCAAACCATCATGGCGCCGCGGGCCACAAAGGACAGGTTAGGCATTTTCCCGTCGAGGCGGTACACCATTACCATTTCCACCAGCGCAATCAGGATCCCGTTAACAGACATATTCAGACCAATAGCCCACTCTTCCAGGTGCATCACTTCTTTAAAATATAACGGCACAATGCTGGAAAACTGGAACAGGCAGATGGCATTTACGGTGGCAAAAAGCAGGAACCAGAGGTAAATATGATCCCTCCATACCTTCTCTTCTGCTTTTACGGCTGCCTTGGCAGCCTTTGGCGGCGCAGGTACCGGCGGCAGGAAAATCCGCATCAGGATGGCCGCCAGCATACAGGTGAACCCGTCTACCCAGAAAAGCAGCTGGTAACTGAAACTGGCAAGAATCCCGCCGATAGCAGGACCTACTGACCAACCCAGGTTCACCGCCAGCCGGTTCAGGGCGTACGACCGGGTCCGGTTTTCCGGCGAACTGTAGGCGGCAATAGCAATGCTGTTAGCCGGCCGGAAGGCATCTCCCACAGAACTCATTACAAATACGCAGATACATATTTGCTCAAAGGTGCGCATCTGACCCAATAAAATGAAGAATAATCCGTTAGAGAAAAGACTCCAGAACTGTACCTGGTAGAAACCGATCTTATCAGACAGCCATCCGCCCAGCAGGGCGCCAACAATGGCACCGGTACCAAAACAGGCCATAACCAGGCCTGCCTGGGCAATACTGAAATGAAGATGTTGTGTAAGATATACGGTCATAAAGGGAATGACCATCGTTCCGCTCCTGTTGATCAGCAATACAAGCGAGAGCCACCAGGTAGCAGGAGCAAGACCAGTATAGGCATTTTGGTAAAGACGGATCGTTTGTCTGGCCAGGTTCATAAAATCGGTGAAAAATAATTTACGATAATTGGATTAACAGCACAGTTTTTGCAAAGATCCGGAATTCATCTTTTGATGAGCGATTATTTTTTCTGGATCAAAACATTAACTTTGGTCTGAACAGGCACTCAATAAGGTTATCATGGAGGAAAAAAACGGTAAAAAAAATATACAGGCTTTAGGAATCACTATCGGCGTGCATGCATTGCTGTTAGTAGCGCTGGTATTTACCGGTTTTTCTGCACCTCCGCCCTTACCGGATCAGGATCTTGGCATGGAAGTAAACCTTGGCACATCTGATGATGGCATGGGCGACGAACAACCATTGAACCCTAATCCGCCCAGTGCTGCGGCGCCAGAACCAGCAGCAGCTGAAAGTCCGGCTGCTACCGCTCCGGCCAACACTGAACCTCAGCAGGATATTGCTACCCAGGATGAAGAAGAGGCCCCGGAAATAAAAAAACCGGAAAAGCCTGTTGAGAAACCTAAAGAGATTCCAAAGAAATTAGAACCAAAACCTGTTAAGCCAACAAAGAAACCTGCAGAAACGCCACCGGCGCCCACACCACCCGCACCAAAACCAAAGGCGGTGTTTTCAGGCGGTACCGGCAACAGTGCCAATAGCGGTAACAGCGCCAATGGCTCCAATAATGCCACAGGAGAAGGTAATACCGGCAAACCCGGCGATCGCGGTCAACTGGGGGGTAACCCTAACGGCGGCGGATATACGGGGGGTGGACTCGGCGGCGGACGCTCCGATTTCCACCTCAATGGAAGAAGCCTTATCGGCAGGCCACAGGTTACTTACGACGGCACTGAAACAGGCTATGTAGCCATCAATATAAAAGTAGATCAAAAGGGAAATGTGACATCTGCCACTTTTAGTATGAAAGGATCTACTATCAGTAACCCCCGCCTGATTGAGATTGCCAAAAAGGCTGCCTCCAGCGGACAACTGAAATACAATGCCAACCCGGATGCACCAGAAGAACAGTTCGGAGTGATCCGCTTCTTTTTCAAAGCAGAATAAGCAGCGTAATATATACAGATTTTAAAAGAGGCTGTTTTATTTACCGGACCAGGAACTGATCCGGAACAGCATAGCTTCATCCTGAAATCTGTCGTTCCTACATCATCTTTACCTATGATTGCAACAACTGACAGGAGCAATTTTTTTGTGTCATTTCGAGGAACCTATTTTTTATCGCCAACGATGATTGTAAAACTTAACCGTATCTTTTCCGGCACCGCAATATTGCTCGTGCTGATGCAGGCCGCTGTGGCTCAAACTTTCCCGGGTTACAATAACAGTAACTACGCGGGTATTTATGGTGTATTCTCCAACCCGGCCAGCGCTGCCGGCTATCGCTATAAATGGGATGTAAATATTATAGGTGCGGATGTAAATGCCGGCAACACTTATGTGAGCGTTCCGAAATCATTGCTGTTTAATATTCCTGATACGCTGAAACGCAACCAGGATTATTTCCTCGATGAAGGCGCCAACAGGAAACAAATGGGCTGGCAAATGGCGGAAATTGCACTACCTTCTGTATTATATGCTATTGATGAAAAACAGTCTGTTTCCTTTGTATGGCGTATGCGCAGCAGCAGCAGCGGCGGTAATTTCACGACCCCCATCGCCAATTTTTTTGGGGTGGATTTCCCAAATCCAGGTTATATCAACACCAATTTAAGCATTCCGCGTGCAGGCGTTTCCTCGCATGTATGGCATGAACTGGGCTTCAGTTATGCACGCACCATCAAAGAAACTTACAGCGGCCGGTGGAAAGCCGGCGTTACACTGAAACTGCTCAGTGGCGTGGCTGCGGGTTACGCTGCTGTTAAGGGCGTTGACTTCAGGCTAAACTCATCAAAAAGTGCCACTATTACCAGTGGTACCCTCTATTATGGCTATAACAAAGAAATGGACGACTGGCAGTCGCCCGCACAAAAAAACCTCCAGTTATTCCATAACAACGGTATCGGTGCAGACATCGGCGTGATCTACGAATACCGCCCCGACAACGGCGGCTTTGGCGCCTCTGAAGGCTCTGATGCAGATGACTATAAATTTCGTATAGGCGCTTCCATTACCGACATCGGCAGGATAAAATATACCAAAGCGCCTATTAACACGGACCTCAGCCTGGTAAAAGACAATGTAGTACCAAAGGATGTGCAGTATAAGAAAAATGAAAGTCTGCAGCAATACGCCCGCCGGCTCAACAATTATTTTACGCCACTGGGCACCGATTCTACTTTCAATATGATGCTGCCCACGGCGCTCAACCTGATGGGTGATTATAATATCGACAGCCGCTTTTTTATCAGCGCACATGCGGTTATTGCATTAACCGCCGGCAACCGCGATATCTCCAAAACATATGCACTAACACAGTTTAATATTACGCCACGGTATGAAACCTACCTTTTTGGCGCCTATATGCCATTCACTATTAACCGTAACGGCCAGGCCGATGTGGGAGCGGGTATCCGCATAGGTCCCCTGCTGATTGGCTCCAGCACAATTTTCACCAACCTCTTTCAAAAACATGTCGATCGTGCAAATGCTTTTGTAGCTTTGCGCTTAAATTCAAGCATGTTCGAACGGGGTGAGGGCGGTGGGCTCTTTAAGAAGCGTAACCGCCAGTTGGATTGCCCGGTGGTTAATAATTATTAATATGGCCTCTTACAAAGAAACGCTGGACTATCTCTATGCACAGCTGCCCATGTTTACCAGAGTGGGCGCCAGTGCGTTTAAAACAGACCTGCATAATACCATTGCATTACTGGATCAGCTGGACCAACCGCAACACAGCTTTAAAACCATACACGTAGCCGGTACCAACGGCAAAGGCTCTTCCAGCCATATGCTGGCAGCCATTTTCCAACAGGCCGGCTACAAAACAGGACTTTATACTTCCCCCCACCTCCTGGATTTCAGGGAACGTATCCGCATCAACGGGCAAATGGTTCCGGAAGATTTTGTAGTTAATTTCACAGAACAGATGCGCGGGCATATTGCCGACATCCAACCCTCTTTTTTTGAACTCACCGTTGCCATGGCATTCCGCTACTTCCAGCAGGAAGCAGTAGACATTGCCATCATTGAAGTGGGCCTCGGCGGCCGGCTGGACAGCACCAACGTCATTACGCCCGAACTGTCGCTGATCACCAATATCAGCTACGATCATAAAAATATTCTCGGCGATACACTCCCGCAGATTGCCAGTGAAAAAGCAGGCATCATCAAAGCCCGTGTACCGGTAGTGATCAGCGAAACACAGTCTGAAGTACAGGACGTGTTTATTAATACCGCCAACGCGCTGAATGCCCCCATTCACTTCGCAGACCAGGAATGGATGGAAGCTTCCGGCGCCATTGAAAGCAATCACTTTACTATAACGTTACTGGATACACGACAACAGCAGATGCGCCGTTTACAACTGGATCTGACCGGCCAGTACCAGGAAAAAAATGTAATGGGCGTATTGTCGGCCGTAAAAATATTACAGCAAAAAGGCTGGCATATCACCTGGGATCACATCAGCCACGCCCTTTCCCACGTAAAGAAACTGACCGGCCTGAGAGGCCGCTGGGAAGTAATACAGCGGCATCCGCTCACTGTACTGGATGTAGGCCACAACGAAGCCGGCATCCGCGAAGTGATGCAGCAGCTCGGACATGTTAACTTCCAGCAGTTACATATTGTAGTAGGATTTGTGAAAGATAAGGAAGTAGAAAAAGTGCTGCCATTATTCCCGCCTACTGCGCATTATTATTTCTGCAAAGCACAGATCCCCCGTGCATTGGACGAAGTAGCACTGGCTGAAATGGCGGCGGCCAGCGGGTTACAGGGCCATGCTTACCCAACTGTTCAGGCGGCGCTGCAGGCGGCCAGGCAACATGCCCAGCCGGATGATATGATCCTCGTTTGTGGCAGCTTTTTTATTGTAGCAGAAGTGATGTAAGTTATTTCATCGTCATTTTACCGAGATACAGCAACGCGTAAAAGATACAGGTGGTGTGCAAACTGTGTACTATTTTGTTATCCAGTAACAGTTGCTGTAGTTCTTCCAGCGGCATAATCACCACTTCAATATCTTCGTTGTGATCCAATTCCTGTTCCTGTACCTTTACTCCTCCCGTTGCCAGGAACATATGCGTGTAGTTGTTGCTGGAAGCCGTATTAGGCGCAATGGTGCCAAGCGACACCCATTCCTTAAATGCATACCCGGTTTCTTCCAGCATCTCGCGTTTCATTGCAAATAAAGGATCCGGATCTGTGGGGTCCATCGTGCCGCCAGGAATTTCCAGCAACGTTTTGCCTACTCCCTGCCGGAACTGCCGGATCATGATCACCTGCCCGTCTTCACGAAGCGCCACACCGTTTACCCAGTTGTTATACTCCAGTACGTAATAAGGCGCCACAATTTTACCTGCGGGCGTTTCGCAGGTATCGATACGCGCCGTAAGCCAGGCATCTTTAAAAAGGTATTCCGATGACAGTAATTTCCAGTCCATATTCATAATAACAATGCTTTACCAATCCATTCGTTCTTTCAGGCGCAGGATATGCTCCAGGTGATGTTTACCATGCCAGGCGTAATTGGCGGCATGGGTTTTTAAATGATGACTGGTGCCATTGGCAGGATGTACAAAAGTACGTTCCCAGTCGGCATCCGATAAGTGCTCCATCAAACTTACCCAGCGGTTATGCAGGGCATGCAGCAGGGTGATAGATACGTTTATGGGCGTAAACTTCACATCAGGAAGTTCCGCCCATAGTTGTTCCTCGTAAGGTTTTATAACCGGCTGTTCTTCTGTGAGGGCCAGCTTCATGCGGGTGTATCCGTTCATATGGCTGTCGGCCAGGTGGTGTACCACCTGCGCTACTGTCCACCCATCCGGGCGGTAAGGCGTTTGCAGCTGGTATTCGTCCAGTTGCTGCACGGCGATTTCCACCAGCTGGGGCAAATAGCGGATGTCGTTAATAAATCCCCGCAACATTTCCGGTGTGTAGTCCGGCAATGCTTCAAAGCGGCCAATAGGATATTTCAGTGATTCCATCCGTTAGGTGTTGGTTTATTCTTCGCGTAAGTCTTTCCCCGTGAGATGAATGAATACATCTTCCAGGTTCGCTTTCTTCACTTCTTTCTTTCTTTCAAAGCCGGAAGATACCAGTTTATCAATCAATGCATCGGGCGAGTCGATAGCAATAATAAGACCGCTGTCGACGATAGCGCAACGGTCGCAGAGAAATTCTGCTTCATCCATATAATGGGTGGTGATTACCACGGTGGTACCCTGGCTCCGCACCTGCTGGATCAGCTCCCACAAGTTGCGGCGGGCCTGTGGATCCAGGCCGGTAGTGGGTTCATCCAGGAAAATGATCTGTGGTTTATTGATGAGCGTAGTGGCAATGGAAAACCGTTGTTTCTGGCCACCGGAAAGTTCTTTGAATTTTGCTTTGGCTTTATCTTCCAGGTTAAACATCCCCAGGAGCTTCATGGGCTCCACGGGCTGGTTATAAAGGCCGCCAAACATTTCTATGAGTTCTGTGAGATTTAGTCCGGGGTAATAGCCGGAACTCTGGAGCTGTACGCCGATGATCTTTTTAATATCGTTGGGGTATTGGGCGAGGTCATAACCTCCCACCATCACTTTGCCGGCTGTTTTTTCCCGGAGGGTTTCAATAATTTCCAGGGTAGTGGATTTACCGGCGCCGTTGGGGCCCAGCAGGCCAAAGATCTCTCCTTCAAACACCTCAAAGCTGATTCCTTTTACCGCGGTAAACTCCCCGTATTTTTTTACCAGGTTGCTTACCTCAATGATCTTTTTCTTTTCCATGGGGCCAAATTACAGAAAGAATGCGAAAAAAAAGAGCCTCTGAACGAAGGGGACGGCCGGTGGCTGTCCCCCTTCGTTTCAATTATTGCTTGATAAACACCTGCGTAAAGAAGGTAATCCTCCCCTTATCGGCGGTGCCGATACCAATGAGCGTATAATCGCCCAGCATATTTTTGCGGTGCCCCGGGCTCTTGATCCATCCATTTACCACGGCTTCGGCGTCGAGGGTGCCATAAGCTACGTTTTCAGCGGCGCTGGCTACGCGGCCCATCTTTTTGGATACGTTGGCTACGCGTTCCTCAAATCCCTCATGACCAAAACCTGTGCTGCCGTTGGCCATATCCCGGCTGTGGCGGCGGGCCTGCTGACTGATGGTCGCATCCAGCTGTAAAGGCTTCAGCCCTTTGGACTGACGGAACTTGTTGGTGTAGTAAAGAATCTGGTCATCCATGCTGGCACCTGCATTACTGCTGTCTGCCGCATGAGTGGCACGTGAACACGCGCTAACCTGGAAAACGGCCAACAGGGCGACTAATAATGCAATGATCCGCTGGTTCTTCAAAATCGACATAGAAATAAAATGGTTAATAATTAAAAATGAATAAAGAGTACTAATATGACTATTAAAACCAGGCCAGGTTTAGCAAGCCGGGTGCCAGAAATTAAAAACGGTGTATAATGGACATTTTGTATCCGCTATACACCGTTTTTTGTAATATTTTTTTAAGCCTACTCGTTCATGATCCGCTGCCAGGTATCCATCATTGTTTTGGACCCTATAAAGATGGCCATCCGCTGGTGCAGCTGTACCGGTTTCAACTCCAGGAGCCGCTGTTTACCGTTGGCCATGGCCACGCCGCCCGCCTTTTCCATGATAAACGACATAGGATTGCACTCATAACAAAGCCTTAACCGGCCTGCCGGGTACTTACCAAAAGCCGGGTACATGAAAATACCACCCTGGATAAGGGTACGGTGTATTTCGGCCACCATACAGCCCACAAACCGGTGGCGGTAAATACGGTCATTTTCATTCCTCGCCATAAAATGATCGATCGATTTACGGATTTTCTGCTCGTATAAGTGGTAATAACCCACATTGACAGAGAAAATATCGCTGTCGGGCGGACATTTCAGGTTGGGATGCGACAGGCAAAACTCCCCGATAGACGGGTCCAGGGTGAACCCCTGCACACTGCGGCGGGTAGCATATACCATCATGGTAGATGAACCATAAATAATATACCCGGCGGCAATCTGCTTGGTGCCCGGCTGCAGGAAATCCTCCAGTTCACATTCAGAGCCCTCCGGCGTAAGCCGGCGGTACACCGAGAAAATGGTACCGATAGATACATTCACATCTATATTGCTGGAACCATCCAGGGGATCCAGTAACACCACGTATTTCGATTTTTTGGAATGCTCATCATGAAAAGGAATAAAGTTTTCATTTTCTTCTGAAGCCACGCCACAGCAGTAAATACTGGTTTCCAGTGAATCAATGAACTGCTCATTGGCAAATTCATCCAGCTTCTTTACTGATTCGCCCTGCACGTTGGTCCGGCCGGCTTCTCCCAGGATGTCGGCAATACCGGCTTTGTTTACTTCCACATTTACCCTTTTAGCAGCGAGGCCGATATCACGCAGTAAACCGGATAACTGACCGGTGGCTCCCGGGTAATTCCGTAACTCCTGGATAGTAAATTCATCCAGTGTCATTACTTTTTGCTTAAGATTCATAACGTTAGGTTGTATGGGCGAATTTAGTCAATTGAAACTATTTTAACGGAACTGTCATTTATCTGCAAACAGATTTTAAAACAATTCTAAACTTGTCTTACTTTGCCGAATAATTTTTTAAAAGAAGATAAACTATCATATGAAGGTTTTCAAGTTTGGTGGCGCAAGTTTAGAAAGTGTTGAACGTATCCGGCAGGTGGCTCAGATTGTACAGTCATTTCCGGACGAAAAACTCCTCATTGTTATTTCTGCCATGGCTAAAACAACCAATGAGCTGGAGAAAGTAGCACAAAACTTTTTCCTGCGCAAACGGGAAATTGCCGCGCAGCTTCTCTTTAACATCGAGGAGCAACATGTGAATGTAGCCGAAGCCTTGCTGGGAACAAAGGATCATCCATTATTTATCCAACTGCAGCAGTTTTTCACCGAAGCTGAATGGACACTGGGCGAAAAACCCCTGCGCACCTATGATTACTATTACGATCAGCTGGTGAGCCTGGGTGAACTGCTCAGCACCTCTATTGTAAGCGCCTTCTTTAACAACGTGGGTATCCACAATACCTGGCTGGATGTGAGAGATATTTTCCGTACAGACGACAACTTCCGCGACGCCAATATCGACTGGATCTATACCCAGCGGCAGGTAACCGAAAAGGTGGTTCCCCTGTTCAGCAACACCAATATAGTAATTACACAAGGCTTCATTGGCAGCACCGACCAGAACGAAAGCGTTACGCTGGGCCGGGAAGGCAGCGATTACTCCGCCGCCGTTTTCGCCAATATGCTCGATGCCGAAAGCCAAACCATCTGGAAAGATGTGGAAGGATTGAAAAATGCCGATCCAAAACTGTTCCCCAACACCGTGAATATACCGGAGATCAGCTACAGCGAAGTGATAGAAATGGCCTACTATGGCGCCCAGGTGATCCACCCGAAAACCATTAAACCACTGCAGAACAAACAGATCCCCCTGCTGGTGAAATGTTTCCTGGATAAAAACCTGCCCGGCACCATCATCAGGGAAACCGCAGATGTAAAACAGCTGCCCCCTATCATTGTGCTGAAAAAGAACCAGGTGTTGCTGAATATTACCTCTAAAGACTACTCTTTTATCACAGAAGATAAGATCAGCGACATCTATGAGATCTTCCACGGGCTGAAGGTGAAAATTAACCTGATGCAGAACGGAGCCATCAATTTCTCCTGCTGTATAGATAATAACCCGGAGAAGATAGAACTCCTGATCAAAACGCTCCACGAGCAGTTTAAAATCGTTTACAACGAAGGACTGGAGCTGCTTACCGTTCGTTATTACCAAACCGGCCTACTCGAAGAACTCAGCGACGGTCACACAATATTATTAGAACAACGTTCAACCGCCACCATACAGCGTCTCTGGAAAAGATAAATTTATCCAGTAAAAATATTATCCCCCTTCGTGCAACTTTTTTCGTACCCGTTCGTCTTTAGTAAAAATGTGGTATGAAAAAAGTTGCTATCGTTTTAAGCCTGAGTACCGTGGTGATGCTGATCATAGCATGCGGAGGGAAAATGGTCAACCGTGGCTACCTTTCCGCCAGCAACCCGGATGAATTGCCTATTTACCTGATCACCCTGGGATATTTCAGGGAAACACCTGCTTGTCCCACTACCCCATCGTCGTGTATGATGAATAAAACAACAGAGATGCCCCTCGGCAAAATACAGGATGTTTTAAGATCGGCGCTTCAATACTACCAGGAAAACTGCAGCAGGAAATAACAGACCCCCTTTTTTGGTACTAGCTTTTGAGAAAATTTACAACGGAAACGATAGTATGAGAACAATCATCGTAGCCCTGGGAATGCTTTTTATTGGTGTGCACGCTACCCTGGCACAACAATCCAATTCCACAGGAAAAATTACACTGACAATTACAGACCATGAAGGCAAGCCGCTCCCCTTTACCAGCGTAATGGTGAGGAATATCAAAGATTCTTCCCTCGTAAAAGGAGAACTGACCACTACCAACGGCAGTTGTGCCTTTGAAAAAATAGCCTTTGGCCATTATTTCATCCAGGCCTCCCAGATGGGATACAACACCACCTACAGCAAAACATTTCAACTCAACGCCGCTCATAAAAACATTACCCTGGATACCATCCGCCTGAACACTTTAGGCAAAAACCTCCAGGCCGTGAATGTAACCGCCCAGAAACCTTTTATTGAAAGTTCTGCCGGGAAAACAGTCATGAACATCGAGAACAGCGTGAGTGCCGCCGGCAATACCGCGCTGGACCTGCTCCGCCGCGCACCGGGAGTACAGGTGGATAACAACGAAAACGTAACCCTGAAGGGGCAAAGCGTTACGGTAATGATCGATGGCAAACTGACCTACCTCAGTGGCGAACAATTAACCAATCTCCTGAAAACAACACCCGGAGAAAGCATTGCTTCCATTGAAATATTAACCAGTCCTTCTGCCAAATACGATGCCTCCGGTAACGGCGGTATCATCAACATAAAAACTAAAAAAGGAAAAATGACCGGGATAAATGGTAACGTGAATGCTACCCTTACCCAGTCGAGATACGGCCGCTATGGTATTTCCGGTAATGTTAACTGGAGAACGGAAAAATTCAACCTGTTCGGTAATTTCGACCAGGGCGACTATCCCCGCCAGGTTACCCGCGTATACAGCCGGAACGTAAAGGAAAACGATGGCAGCTCCACCTATCTTCAGCAGAATATATTTCAGCGTAACCGCTTTAAAAATAACTACCTGAAAATAGGAATGGATTACTTTATCACTGATAAACAAACCATCGGCGTACTGGCCAACGGCTATAAAAACGCCTTCAGTAACCAGATCTACAGCAATGCCGACCTTGGCCGGGTTAATATGCCGGCAGATTCCACCGTGAACTCCCTTACCACCAACAATAACAAGTTCGATAACATTGCGCTCAACCTGAATTATAAACTGATCCTGGATACTGCCGGCGGAAGGGAAATCAGTTTTGATGGGGACTATGCACAGTTCAACAACCACCGCTTTATGCAGCTGAATGACAGCCTGTATGACGCCAAAACACAGTTGAACCGCAACCCCAACAGCATCCGCACCACCGGAGGTACACAGGTAATTATCAAAAGCCTGAAAGCAGATGTAAGCTGGCCGCTCGGCAAGGAAGGTAAACTGGAAGCCGGCGCTAAAACCAGCTTCGTTACCACCACCAACGTATTGCAATTCGACTCTTTGTTTCATGGTGGCTATAAACCTTCTCCCGGATTAAGTGACCGCTTTAACTACCAGGAAAATATTTATGCCGCATACGCCACTTACAAAAAACAAATACATAAAACGAATCTGCAGCTGGGGCTGAGGGTAGAGAACACCGAATCTACCGGGACTTCTTTTACGACCGGAACAAATGTGAAACGCTCTTATGTCGATTTCTTTCCAAACATCAACGTGGAGCAAAAGCTGAATGATAAAAATAAGCTGAGCCTGGCCATGTCGCGCAGGATAGAAAGACCGCAGTACGGTCAGCTGAATCCATTTATGTTTTACCTGGACAAGTATACCTACTTCCGGGGGAATCCTTACCTGCGGCCGCAATACAGCAACATCGCAGAAGTTGCCTATACGTTCAAAGACAAATACATCGCCACTTTCCGCTATAGCCGGATTAAAGATATGATGGAAGAATTCATTACACAGGACGACAGTACCAAAGCCTCCATCAGCACGGAACGCAACTATGATAAAACAGATATTTACAGCATCCTGTTTACGCTGCCTTTCCAGTTTACAAAATGGTGGACCAGCGACAACAACGCAGATTTCTCCTATAACAAATACCGTTTTGAAGATCCCGTAACGAATGATCCTTATTACCGCTATAACTTCAATTATTATATCAGCAGCACAAATACTATTACTCTTCCGAAAGATTTTAAGGTAGAAGTAATGGGCTACTATAACTCGCCTTTTATTTTTGGGATTTTCAGGGGCTATGCACAGTATAACCTGAACCTGGGCGTTCAGAAAATGTTCCTGAATAAAAATGCCACCGTAAAACTGAGCTATAACAATATCCTGCGGAATGAAAGCTATCGCGGGGCCGCAGAATTTGCCAACCTGAACATGAGCATCTTCAATACCTGGCAGTTCCGCACGGTGAACCTTTCTTTCAGCTATAAATTTGGCAGTGCCACCATTAAAGCGGCCCGTGAAAGAAAAACCGGTACCAGTGATGAACAGAATCGCGCAGGTTAAACCAGGATACGCATCATTTGCTGAATCAGCGCCATCATAGCAGTAGGATATACACCCAGCCCTATTAACAGTATGGTTAAAATCACCAGGGTAATATTACCGGCCATGGGCAGGGCCGGCATCACCGTTGTTTGTTGCCCTTTTGCAGGCACCGCAAACATAGCCGCCACCAGCCGGATATAGTAATACAACCCGATCACACTGTTAATCACCAGCATAAACAACAGGAACCACTGGTGCCCGTCCACGCCCGCCAGCACCACATAAAACTTACCGATAAAACCGGCGGTAAGCGGAATGCCCGCCAGCGATAACAGCATCGCCGTAAATACGGTGGCTACCCAGGGGTACCGCCAGAACAGCCCCCTGTAATCAGCAATCGTTTCCGCATCCTGCGAACTGCTAGACATTACAATCACCACCCCAAAAGCGCCGATGCTTGTAATAAAATAAGCTACCAGGTAAAATGCCAGCGCCTCCAGCCCGGTTTGCACACCCGATAAAAAAGCAACCAGGATGTAGCCCATATGCGCAATAGAAGAATAGGCGAGGATACGTTTAATATTCTGTTGTGTGAGTGCCAGCCAGTTGCCCGCAAACATTGACGCTACCGCAATAATAGCTACTATCCACCACAACATCGGGTAGTCGTTCCCGTGAATGTCCTGGTAAAAGCGGATCAGCAACACCAGCATGGCTCCCTTGGAAACCGTGGCAATAAACGCCGCCACCGGCAACGGCGCGCCCTCATAAATATCCGGCGCCCACATATGAAAAGGAACAATGCCCAGTTTAAAACCCACGCCTATCAGCATCAAACCAAAACCCGCCATCACGCTCACCGGCAAATAACCTGCCTCACGTAAGGCTGCCCCTATTCCCGGGAAATCCATATGGCCTGTAAAGGCATACACCAGCGCCATTCCAAACAGCAGGAAAGCAGACGACAACGCCGCCAGCATCAGGTATTTAATCCCCGCTTCATCAGACCGCTCACGGGCACGCAGGTACGCAATTAATCCGTATAAACTGATGCTTAGTATTTCCAGTCCGAGGAACAGCGACATAAAATGACGGCTTACCACCAGCACCAAAGCACCGATAGTAGCCAGGATCAGGAGAATGTAGTATTCTTCCTTCCGCTCTTCCCTTTCTTCAAAATAATTAAATGACAACAACAGGATAATAAACCCCGACACGAGGATCAACCCGGAATTAAAGAGTGAAAACTCATCGATCACCAACAGCGGTGGCACGGGATGAGGAATATACTTAATGGCAGGAATCACCGCCGCCATCGCCATACCAAAAGCAAGAAGGGAAAAGCTGTACACGATGCGGTGATTACGCCAGGCTGCAACCAGCAACATGGCTATCACTGCCGCAGCACATAGGGTGATCAGCGGCCCCAGACTTAAAAAATCAGCGAACGACATAGTCAATGTTTTGGGAAGTATTCAATACCGGTTGCGGATGGAAGCCCAGCCAGCATATCACTATTACCAATGCTATTATGATCACCAGCTCACGCCCGTTCAGATCGGGCATGGCATATTGCCGGTCGCACGGACCGAAGAAAACTTTCTGCATAATACGCAGCGAATACGCCGTTGCTACCACCAGGCCAATAGTAGCCAGGATAGTGAGCACATGATTGGCCTGCCAGCTACCCAGCAGCACCAGGAATTCCGCTACGAAATTGCCTAATCCCGGTAACCCGAGAGAGGCCATCACAAAAATCATGGCAGCGCTGCCCATCATGGGAAGCCGCAGCCAAAGCCCACCCATTTGCCGGAGGTTGCGGGTATGTATGCGCTCATACAAGGCGCCCGCAATAATAAATAACGCACCTGTACTAATGCCATGTGTGATCATTTGCATCACTACGCCCTGGTAAGCAATTTCATTCAGGGCAAAGGCGCCCAGCAGTACAAAGCCCATATGGCTTACGCTGGTGTAGGCAATCAGCCTTTTAAAATCCGTTTGCGCATAGGCCAGCATGCCCCCATACAGGATACCAATTACCCCCAGCAACATGGCCACCGGTGCTATGTCTGCTGCAGCAGTGGGAAACAGCGGCAACACAAACCGGAGGATACCGTAAGCGCCCGTTTTTAGCAGCAGCCCCGCCAGCACCACGCTGCCTGCAGTAGGCGCTTCCGTATGCGCATCCGGCAACCAGGTGTGAAAAGGTACTGCCGGCAGCTTTACCAGGAAGGCGATCAGGAAACCCAGCATCAGCCATCGCTCCATAGAAGGCGTCATAGGCGTATTCAACAGCTCAAAATAATTAAACGTATATACATTAGTGTTAGCTTTATGCACAAAGTAAAGACCGAGTATTGCCAGCAGCATCAGCAAGCCTCCCGCCTGTGTGAACAGGAAAAACTTGTTGGCCGCATACTCCCGGTGTTCATGTCCCCAGATACCAATCAGGAAGTACATGGGGATCAGCATCATCTCCCAGAAAAAATAAAACAGGAAAAGATCCATCGTCAGGAAAACGCCTGTGATACCACAAAGCACAAACAACAGGTTAAAGTGAAAGAACCCCACCCTCGTTTGGATTTCCTTCCAGGAAATTAATACCGCCAGCGCCCCCAGGAAAAATGTCAGCGCCAGCATCAGCATACTTAAACCATCCATCGCCAGGTGCAGGCTGATACCGAAATGAGGTACCCAATCCATCCGGAACTGGTACCACCAACGGCTGCTGCTACCCGTATGCTCCATCCATACCCCTGCGATAATGCCGAGGTTCACCAGCAGGCTGCATAGGGCTATCCACCGGCTGGCAGCGTGGCTTTTCACGCCAGCCACCCACGACAATAACGCCGCGCCAAAAAGGATCAATATCAATACCAGCAATATCATAATTGTTCGTTTAATCGTTCGGGTTATATGTATATCCGCCAGATCAGCACTGACAATATCGCCACCGCACCCAGCACTACGCCAAGTATATACCATCTCAGCAAACCACTCTGCGTACGTGCGAGCACGTTATGACACCATTCCATAAACGCCGCCAGCCTGGTATAAAACGTGTCTATCAGATCCCTTCTGTTGATACGCGACAGGTACACAAAGGGGCGTACCAGCAGCACATTGTACAATTCATCAAAGTCCCATCCCCTGCTCCAGTAGCCACGCAGCCACATAATAGCAGGCATTTCCAGGAAATCAGACATGCCTTTGGGATGCTTCACTACCCAGGCATACGCCAGCCCGATGCCGCCCAACGCCAGCAAGGCCGATAAGGCCTGTGAAGTCCATTCCATAGAAAGACTTTCATGCAGTACCGTCACCGCCGGCAATACCGGTTGCAGCCAGTTGCTGAACAACGTTACATGCCCCATCGTATGGGGCAATTCTATAAACCCGGCAACCGTAGATAATACCGCCAGGATATACAGCGGGATCATCATACTGCTCCCCGGCCGGTGATGCACCTTTGTTTTCTCTTCTCCATAAAATACCAGGAAAAACATGCGGAAAGTATACATACCCGTGAGTAACGCACCCAGCAGCGCCGCCAGCCAGAAGCCAATATGACCACCGGCAGCGGACCACGACAACCAAATGATCTGGTCCTTGCTGTAAAAGCCGGCTGTTATAAAAGGAATAGCCGCAAGGGAAGCACAGCCAACCAGGAATACCCAGTAAACGCCGCGCAACTGCTTTTTCAATCCTCCCATCTTAAACATATCCTGCTCGTGATGCAGCGCTACAATGATAGCGCCTGCGGCCATGAACAGCAACGCCTTGAAAAAAGCATGCGTAACAAAATGAAATACCGCCGCCGACCACGCGCCGCAGCCCAGTGCCAGGAACATATACCCGATCTGGCTCACCGTGGAATAAGCCAGCACCCTTTTAATATCCGTTTGCACCAGCGCGCTGAAACCTGCCAGCACCAAAGTGATAGCGCCTATCACGGCAGTAGTGGTTTGCGCCGCCGGCGCCAGTTCAAATAAAGTATGCGTACGCGCAATGATATAAACCCCTGCCGTAACCATGGTGGCGGCATGTATCAACGCACTCACCGGCGTAGGGCCCGCCATGGCATCCGGCAGCCAGGTCTGCAACGGCAGCTGGGCCGACTTGCCCACCGCGCCGCCCAACAACAGCAAAGCGATGATGGTTACCACTCCATCGTTCACAGACCAGATTTGTATACTGTTTTCCAATATGCCGGGAATACTCAGTGTACCGGTATACTGAAATAACATAAACAAAGCAATGGCCATCGCGGTATCGCCTATGCGTGTTACAATAAAAGCTTTCCTCGCTGCATACCCGTTGGCAGGATCTCTATACCAGAAGCCGATCAGCAGGTAACTGCAAAGGCCCACACCTTCCCAGCCAAAGTATAACAACAATAAATTATCTGCCATCACCAGCGTAAGCATGGCGCCTACAAATAAATTCATGCAGGCAAAAAAGCGGGCGTAGTCCGGATCGTCGTGCATATAACCGGATGCATATACATGGATCAGGAAGCCCACAATGGTGATCACCAGCACAAATACCACCGACAGCGCATCCATCCGGAAATCGAAACCTGTTTTAAACCCACCGGCTTCCAGCCAGTTGCCGGCATGCTGAACAATCGCCTGTTCACCATTTGCGGCAAATTGCATAGCGATGATAATAGCCACTATTGCAGCCAGTCCGATACTGCCGCATCCGATTACGGTAACGCCTATACGGTCGATACGCTTCCAGCCCAGCATGAGCAGGAAGGCGCTGATAAAAGGAATGAGCGGTATGAGTGCAGGAAACATACAATTGAATATTTTATCCGTTCATTTTTGCTGCTTCGTCGCTGTCCAGTGTTTTGAGCTGATGATATAACTGTAAGATCAATGCCAGTCCTACCGATACTTCTGCCGCCGCCATCGCCAGGATAAAGATGAACATCACCTGCCCGTCTGCTGTACCCCAGTGAGAAGAGGCCACAACAAAGGCCAGTCCTGCTGCGTTCAGCATTATTTCCACCGACAGCAACATAAAAATAATGTCGCGGCGAACCAGTATACTGATCAGCCCCAGCACAAATAAAACGCCGGCAAGCAGCATGCCCGCTGTGGTAGGATGTACTATCATGATTGATTATTTTCAAGGAACCGGTGCAATGTTTTCTCTTTCTGACGCCCTAAGTGGTAAGCCCCTACAATGCCCGCCATCAGCAACATCCCGGTAAGCTCCACCGCCAGGATATAAGGGCCGAACAAAGCAATGCCCACCTCCTTCGGATTCACGATCTGAATACCTGATACGGGCTGGCGGTTCTGCAACACCAGGAAAACAAGCTCTCCAAGCAGGATGATACAAAGCAGCGATGGAAAGATCCAGATGCGCGGCTTCAGCCATAGCCGCTCCTGCGCGGCCGACTCTTTTCCCAGGTTCAGCATCATCACAAAAAAGATCAGCAATACCATAATGGCGCCCGCATACACAATCACTTCCAATGCCGCCATAAAAGGCGCGCCATAGAGATACAACACCACTGCCACCGCCAGTAAAGACACTACGAGATATAACAAGGCATGCATAATATTGTACCGGGTGATCACCATCACGGTAGATAACACTGCAATCAATGCAGCAATATAAAATGCAGTTCCTATCATGGTATCAGGCTTTTAATATCTACCGGTGGTTCTTCGTGTTGTGCATCGCCTTTGTCTTTTCCGCGAATGGCCATACCGGCTATATTGTAATAATTATAACCTGGATATTTGCCTTCACTGTTGATGAGCAGGTCCTCTTTTTCATATACCAGGTTCTGACGGTTATATTCTGCCATTTCAAAATCGGGCAATAACTGTATCGCGTAGGTAGGACAAGCCTCTTCGCAGAAGCCACAGAAAATACAGCGGGAGAAATTGATCCGGAAAAACTCCGGATATCTTCTGCCCGATTCATCTTCCGTTGCCTGAAGGGAGATGCAGTCTACCGGGCAGGCCGCGGCACACAGGTAGCAACCTACACATCGTTCGCCTCCATCCGGATCGCGGGTTAACGCAATGCGGCCCCGCCAGCGGGCCGGCAACGGCGCCCGCTGTTCAGGGTACTGAAAGGTTTCCCGCTTGTGGAACATGTGCAGGAATATCAGCCACATACTTCTTACCAGACTAAACATGTTTTTTGTTTTAAGTATTTAACCACAGCTTAATGGCAGCTGTTACCATCAGGTTTAAAATCGATAACGGAAACAATACCTTCCATCCATACTCCATCAACTGATCATACCGCGGCCGCGGCATAGATGCCCGGAACAGGATGAACAACATGATAAAGGCAAACGTTTTTATTACAAACCATAATACCGGCGGCAGAAAAGCCGGTCCAAGCCAGCCGCCAAAATAAAGCGTTACCAGCATGCCGGAGATCAGCGTTACGCCCAGGTATTCACCGATGAAGAACATACCGAACTTCATCCCGGAATATTCCGAGTGAAAGCCTGCTACCAGCTCACTCTCCGCCTCCGGGATATCGAAAGGTAAACGGTGTGTTTCCGCTACGCCCGCCACCAGGAAAATGAGGAAGCCGATAAACTGCGGGATAATAAACCAGACCTTCCGCTGTGCCTCCACTATTTCGCCCAGATTAAAAGAACCACTCAGTACCACCACGCCCATCAGCGCCAATCCCATAAACACCTCATAGCTGATCATCTGCGAAGCCCCGCGCATAGCGCCCAGCAACGCATACTTGTTATTGGAAGCCCAGCCGCCCAACACTACACTGTATACGCCCAGTGAAGACATGGCCAGGAAAAACAACAGGCCGATATTCAAATCCGCCACCACAATTCCTGGTGCAAAAGGTATCACCACAAAGCTCATGAGCACACTCAGCATCACTACGCCGGGCGCAAATACAAACACTACTTTATCGGCAAATGGCGGAATCCAGTCTTCTTTAAAAAACAACTTGATAGTATCTGCCAGCACCACCAACAGCCCGAAAGGCCCTGCCCTGTTGGGACCGTAACGGTCCTGCCACAGCGCCAGCATCCGGCGCTCCACCCAAATGAGACCGGCCGCCGTATTTAACAGTGCAAAAAGCACCCCACCTATTACCCACCAAATGTTTATCATAGCATTATACTTTTATCAGTTGCGGCGCCTCTGAAATCTGCATGCCGGGAAGGCCTACAGGTATTCCGGCAACGCCTTCCTGTAATGTATCGTTAATGATCACCGGTAACGTATAGTGATGACCGTTATCTGTGAAATGCAGCAGGTATCCCGCGGTTACCTGCAACCGTTTTGCGTCTTCACTGTGCAGCATAATGTAGGGGGCCGGAATACGTTCCGCAATGCCCGGTGTATGCACGCTCAGTTCCTCTGATCCGAAAATATGATAGAGGGGTACCAGTAACAGGTGCTCTTTGAGCGGCAGAAAGGGCTCCGGTACTTCCGTATAAAAAGGCGTTTGCCCGTTCGCGTGAGGTTCTATCAATCTCTTGCCGGAGTTGCCATCGTGCAGCGGTCCGCCTGTTTCCACCTGGAATTTGTTTACTGATTGTACAGAGTTCCATCCGGGCGACCAGAAAAAGGGAATCATGGAAGAAGGCGGCTCTCCCCGGTATCCTTCCATGGTAAATGACAGCGCGGTATCTGTGTCCTGCGGCGGACGGGGCTCGCTTACATCTACATTTGCCTGCATAGCGGTACGGCCGCTAAAGCGATGTGGTTCCCGCGGTACCTTCTGACCGGCAATCCGGAAATCAGCATGCGGCGCGAGATGATCTATACTTTCAAATTTTTCGTATGCGTGTGCAAGGTGATTCACTACTTCATCGAAGTGTTGCAAACCGGAGAGTGTAGCATGCCCGTTAATGCTGGCAATCTGCAACAGCCAGCGCCAGCTTTCCTGCACTGCGGAGTCGGGTGCAAACACCTGGAAAAAGCGCTGGGCGCGGCCTTCATTATTCACCAGCGTACCGTCCGATTCAGCAAAGGTGCCAGCCGGTAAAATGATGGTGGCTTTCTCCGCTGTGGGATTATAAAGATGATCCAGCAGGATCACATCTTTCACCTTTCCAAAAAACTGTTCTGCCCGGTGTTGGTTCAGCCGGCGGTACAGGTCATTTTCCAAAACGATCACGGTATCCACTTCGCCATTCAAGGCACGGTCTACCGCCGAATCCAGGCGGTGGCCACCCAGCATTTCAAGTCCTACGCTGTTGCATTCCGGCACCGTGTAGGTAAGCATGGCGTCGATACCAAGATCCCGCAGGGACCAGGCCACATTGGCGGCGGCTTTGATGATGGCTTCACTGCCACCGCCATAGCCTGCAATGATAAGCGGGTTCTTAGCGGTTTTCAGCACCGCTGCTATTTCTGCAGCAATGGCCTTCCCCTGCTCCGACATTCCTTTTACTTCGGGCATTCTACTGCTCAGCAGGTGACTAACGCCAAAGCCTATACGTGCGATATTGTCCGGCGCCGTGTGATAAGCACCCTTTGCAAGTTCATCGAGTTTGGTTTCCTGGACATTTAAAATATAGAGGGGGCCTTTGCTGTCCTGCACGGCTTCCCGTACGGCGGCATCCTGCCATGCGGGCATGTGAATATGATTGATGACATCTTCGACCGGGATACGGCGTACCGCCTGCCGCACCGACAAGGCCAGCATCGGCGCCGTATTGGTTACATCTTCACCGAGGATAAGCACTACATCCGCTGCTGCCGCTTCCTGCAGGGAGGCGCTGCGCACCGGTCCCTGTTGCAGTATTTTGAGGGAAAGGGATACCAGGTCGTGATCTGCTGCCGACACACCCAGGTAGAAGTTGTCTTCCCCAACCAGTTCTTTCAGCACAGCATTGGATTCCAGGGAAGCTCTCGGCGATCCTATGCCGATGGTCTTCCCTGGTTTCATCCGTTGATGCACATGCTGCAACACCGGGATGCCATTGGCCTTATCTGCAGGGCCGTGATGCACCATCGGTGTTTTGATCCGTTGTCCGCTGTTCACAAATTCGTAGCCATAGCGGCCACGGTCGCAAAGGAAATAACCATTTACCGCACCGTTAAACCGGTTAGTGATCTGTCGCACGGCGCCATAACGCTCGCCGGCGATGATATTACAGCCCAGTCCGCAGCCCTGGCATACAGAAGCAGCAGAGGTCAGATCCCATTTACGGGTATAATGCTGCTTGAGGGTTTTATCCGTAAACACACCGGTAGGGCATATTTCGGCAAGATTGCCGCTAAACTCGCTTTCCAGTGTACCCTCTTCCTGCCGGCCAAAATACACATGGTTATGCGCGGCGAAAACATCCAGGTCCTTACCACCGGCAAAGTCTTTATAAAACCTCACACAACGGTAGCACTGGATGCAACGGTTCATTTCATGATTCAGGAATGGTCCGAGATATTGGTTGTTGTAAGTTCGTTTTGTAAAATGGTAATCACGGTAAGAGTGGCCTGTCATCACAGTCATATCCTGCAAATGGCAGGAACCGCCTTCATCACATACGGCGCAGTCGTGCGGGTGATTGGTCATCAGCCAGCCGATCACATGCTCGCGGAAGTTGCGGGCATCGGTATCGTCAATGGATAAACGAAGCTGGTCTTTTACCGGCTCCATACACGACATAATGATCTTTCCCTTCTTATCATCTTCATCCTTAAACACCTTAACAGCGCATTGACGGCAGGCGCCTACCGCACCCAGGGCGGGGTGCCAGCAAAAGTAAGGAAGGTTCAAACCCAGCGACAGGCAAGCTTCTAACAGGTTTTTTCCCTCCTTTACTTCGTAAGGTTTATTATCAATGTGTATGATCGGCATATGGACATTTTTTTTCTTTGATGTGTTGTTCAAAATCTTCCCGGAAATATTTCAGCGCACTTTGCAACGGTTCCATGGCACCGGGCGCCAGCGCGCAGAAAGTGTTACCGGGTCCTAACAGCTTCGTATGCATTTCCAGTTGCTCCAGGTCTGCGTAAGTTCCTTGTCCCTGCTCCAGTGCGTATAATATCTTCTCCGTCCAGGGCAGTCCTTCGCGGCAGGGCGTGCAGAAGCCACACGATTCCTGTGCGAAGAAATGCTCCAGGTTATGTACAAACCCCACCGGGCAGGTGCGGTCGTCGAGTATCACCATAGTGCCGGTACCCAGGCGGCTTCCCGCGGCAGCTACTCCTGCGAAATCCATTTTCACATCGAGGTGGGCATCGGTTAAGAAATCAGTGGAAGCGCCACCAGGCAAGGCACCGCGAAAACGGAATCCCGCTTTCATGCCACCCGCATGTTCCTCCAGTAATTCCCGCATAGTAACGCCCATAGGTAGTTCCCAGGCACCGGGCTTGTTTACTCTTCCACTTACACCGTATATTTTCGTACCCCCGTCGGCGGTATAGCTCAATGATTTGAACCAGTCGCCTCCCTTGCTGATGATATGCGGTATATAAGACAACGTTTCCACGTTATTTACAATGGTTGGTTTACCAAACAATCCGCTTACCTGTGGAAAGGGCGGTTTGGCGCGGGGTACAGCGCGTTTCCCTTCCAGCGAATTGAGCAATGCCGTTTCTTCCCCGCACATATACCTGCCTACACCGGTATGCAGTTGCATTTCCAAACTATAATTTTTACCGAGTATATTTTTACCGAGATATCCCGCGGCATAGGCATCTGCAATTGCCTGGTTCATGATCGTCGCGGCTTCCTTATATGCCCAGCGCATAAACACAAAACCCTGTGTGGCCTGGATAGCATAAGCGGAAATGATCATTCCTTCGAGCAACTGGTGCGGGTTCCCTTCCAGCAGCCAGCGGTCTTTGAAGGTGCCGGGTTCCATTTCATCGGCGTTACAGATCAGGTAGCGCGGACCGGTTACTTCCGCGGGAACAAAGCTCCACTTCATACCGGTGCTGAAACCCGCGCCGCCACGGCCTTTGAGGTTGGCGTCTTTCACCCTGCCTGTTACTTCCGCCGGGGTGAGCTCCTGCAACACTTTGCGTAATGCGGCATAGCCGCCCACTGCTTCGTACTCCTTCAGGTGAAGAGGCGCTCCGGAAGCGGGTATATGTTGTGTGAGCGGTTTTTCCATCTTTATAAATATTGATCCAGTATTTGTAAAAGGGAAGCTGTTGTCAGATCCCTGTACAGGTCGTTGTCTATCATCATGGCCGGCGCATGGTCGCAGGTACCAAGACAGGCATTGGGCAGCAGCGTAAAACGTTCATCGGGTGTGGTTTGTCCGTACCTGATCTGCAGCAGGTCCATCAGTTGTTGTTTAATCTCCGTATAGCCCATCACGTAGCAGCTGATACTGTCGCACAACAAGATGACGTGCCTGCCTACCGGCCGCCGGAAGATGAGGTTGTAGAAAGTGGCTACGCTGTCTACTTCCGCGGTGCTCATTTCCAGGATAGCGGCGATATCCGCCACGCTTTCATCAGATACCCAGCGGCGTTGCCCCTGTACAATTTTTAATGCTTCTATACAGGCGGCCTTTTTTACCGGCACGTGCTGCATTTCATGTGTGATCTGTTCTATTTCAATAGCAGAAAGCATATGTTGTTGTATTATCTGTCAATATCTGCGAGTACATAATCCATTCCTCCGAGTATCGATAACAGGTCGGCCACGGTATATCCGCGGCTGATCAACGGAATCATCTGCATGTGCGGGAAAGAAGGCGTTCGCACCCTGGTGCGGTAAGAAGCGGTGTTGCCATCGCTGATCAGGTAATAGCTGTTCCATCCTTTGGTGGCTTCCGTGCAAACAGCCGCCTCCCCGGCGGGTATTACCGGTCCCCAGCTTACGTTGAGAAAGTGATGGATAAGCGTTTCAATATCCTGCATGGTGCGCGCTTTTACAGGAGGGGTAGCCAGCGGGTGGTGCGACTTGTAATCGCCGGACGGCATGTAGGCCACGCATTGTTCAATAATGCGGAGGCTTTGTCGCATTTCTTCCACCCGTACTACCGCGCGGTCGTAACAATCTCCGTTGTGTGCGACCGGGACCTCGAAAGCAAAATTCTCATAACCACCATATGGCCGCTTCTTGCGCATATCCCACTCCAGGCCGCAGGCGCGGAGTCCGGGGCCGGTTACGCCCCATTCAATGGCTTCTTCCAGTGTATAGATACCGATACCTTTAGTACGGGCTTTAAAGAGATAATTTTTCATGACCATGCTGTCGTACTCTTTCAGCTGTTTGGGAAAATAGCTGATAAAGTTTTTCACCAGCGGCTCCCAGCCGTTGGGCAGGTCCTGGGCAACACCGCCAATACGGAACCAGTTGGGATGCATACGGCCACCGCAAATGGCTTCAATGATTTCAAAGATGCGTTCACGGTCGGTGAACATATAGAACACGGGTGACAGCTGCCCCAGATCCTGTGCAAAGGTTCCATACCACACCAGGTGACTGGCAATGCGGAACAGTTCGCAGAGCATAATGCGGATCACCTGCGCACGTAGCGGCACATCAATGCCGCCCAGCTGCTCCACCGATAACAGGTAAGCCAGGTTATTATTCACCCCGCCGAGATAGTCGATACGATCTGTGTAAGGAATGTAGGTATGCCAGGATTGCCGTTCTCCCATCTTTTCCGCGCCGCGGTGATGGAAGCCGATATCGGGTACGGCGTCCACAATATCTTCGCCGTTGAGCTGGAGGATGATACGCAACACGCCGTGGGTACCCGGGTGTTGCGGACCGATGTTGAGGAACATAAAGTCAGCGTCTTCGCTATGGCTTTTTAAGCCCCATTCTTCGGGTTTAAACCGCAGGGCCTCCTGCTCCCTGTCCTGCTTCTCGTCATAGAGCTTAAAAGGCCCCATTTCAGTAGCGCGTGCGGGGTGCTCCTTCCGGAGCGGATGCCCCTCCCAGGTGGAAGGCATGAGGATGCGTTTGAGTAAGGGGTGACCATTGAACCGGATGCCGAACATATCGTATACCTCGCGTTCGTACCAGTTGGCGGCCGTCCAGATGGGGGTGATGCTTTCCAGCGTTGGGTATTCGCCGTGCAGACCGGCTTTTATTCGCAGGAATTCGTTTCTGTCGAAGGAAAAAAGTGTGTAAACAACGGTAAAGTCATAGGGTTTATGCCCGTTCTGTTGCCGTTTATACGCACGCTCGTCGATGGCCGTGAGGTCATAGAGCATGCGATAAGGCATTTGTATTTCAGATTTAAGAAACTGTAGTACGGCCACAATATGCTCCTGTGGCGTCCAGAAGGTGGGCGTCCCATCCCGTGTAACCTGAGGTTCGAAGGTGATATCACCAAAACGGGAGCTTAATTCCGCTGCAATGCGCTCTGGCATGGCGTATTAAGTTTAGATGGGGGTAAGATAAAATTGTGGTCTTTTCCGGTTTAATCTTTCATATATCCGTTGATGTTAGTAAGTATTTTATATTTCATCGGGTGTTTTAAAATTTGTCATTTGTTGCCGTTTCTCACGGAGGGTATCTTTCATGGAAATCTTTTCCGGCCGGATAACGCCTTGTTCGCCGATCACCCAGCTGAGCGGCCGTTTCTCTTTGCCTACGCTGTCGCGCAGCATAACGAGTCCCGACATAAATGCGTCCGGGCGTGGCGGACAACCGGGTACGTAAACATCTACAGGCAGGAATTTATCTACTCCCTGTACTACGCTGTAGATGTCGTACATACCGCCGGAATTAGCACAGGAGCCCATGGATATTACCCAGCGGGGCTCCATCATCTGCTCATACAAACGTTGAATGACGGGCGCCATTTTTATAAATACGGTGCCTGCGATGATCATGACGTCTGCTTCGCGGGGAGTACCTCTGATTACTTCCGCACCAAACCGGGCCATATCATACTTAGGGGTCATAGCGGTAGCCATTTCTACAAAACAACAGGAAAGGCCGAAATGGAAGGGCCATAGCGAATTTTTCCGTCCCCATGCCAGCAGGCTTTCCACGGAAGTGAGCATTACACTTTGCTGGATCACTTCTTCCATAGAAGTATTGCCGGATATCTTACCGGTTACATCATTTGCGTTGGTCAGCCACCATTTCATATAAAAGTTGATTTACCATGAAATCATAAAATCAACATGCTGTTGCTACGTCAGTGCCTGTGGTGTTGGAGTCTTAATGTCCGTGTATCCGTTAACGTGAGCGGAGGTTTTCTTCTGCATTTTTTTATACGCGCGTAAAATCTTTTTCCCATCGGGCCCGAAGTCCAATGCGCCGTTACGCCATTCGTAAATAAGTACAGCCAGTAATATGAAGATAAAAACGGCAACGCCGAGGAAGCCGGTCCAGCCAACTTCTTCATAGGCAATTGCCCAGGATATGATTAATACCGTTTCAATGTCGAAAATAACGAAGAGCATCGCTACCAGGTAAAACTGGGAAGGGAACCGTAATCGTGCGGAGCCGGTGGAGATGATGCCGGACTCATAGGCCTCTCCGGTGGCGCGGTCTTTATGCCGCTGCCCCAGTACATAAGAGAGCCCTAGTATGATACTGATAAGTATCACAACGATAGCACCATATGCTAAAAACGGCCAGATGGGGGTGATGTCAGAAACAGCGCTTTTCAAAGTGTTCGCCCTCCCGAGCGATTTACTTAAAAGTCCGTCATGCCTGTCTATCAGTTAAAACCAGTAGTATGCTTTCCAATCTACTGAACATGTCTATTATTGGTAATGCTAGTCTGTAAACCGCCAAATCAAGAGGGAAGACCGGATACGGATCCGGTTTCATAACGTTTCAAGTGCTGCTATACGGTAAAGACTATATGAAACTGAAGTTACAAAAAATACAATGATAAAACAAAAGATTAAAATGCGATACTCAGGTATGCGTACCCGTAATATAGCATTCGAGACTGGTAATGATATGCTGTTGGTCGTCAATAATAAACTTTACCACGTCACCAATAGATATCAAACCCATCAGTCTGTTCTGCTGGTCAACAACCGGGAGGTGACGGATCCTTTTATCTGTCATCAATCCCATACAATCTTCAATGGAATCATCTTCAGTAACCGTAATAGGGCGTTCCGTCATGATTTCCCGGATCAGGGTTTCCTTTGATGCACGCCCCTTCAGGATAACCCGGCGGGCATAATCACGTTCGGAGAAAATTCCCATAAAATGTTCGTCTTCATCAACTACTGTCAATGCTCCCACGTTGTGATCCACAAGGAGTTGAAGCGCTTCAAAAACAGTGTTGTCGGGATTTATGGAGTATACTGCATGACCCTTTACCTGCAGGATATTACGTACCTTTCCCATGGCAAGATATTTAGAATAGTAAATAAATGAAAAAACACCATTTCTAAGTTACCAATTTTCATTGTTAAAAGCAAGGCAGTGAAAATAAATCGTTTGTGTAAATTGTACACAAAGCTCCACGCGGAGGTTGTCTTACTCAGGATTAAACTTATTTCACTGATTACGCTGATTTGATCACTTTGGATTTTAAGGGATTCGGGGGAGATATAAGCGAAAACGCGGAGGTTGTCTTTCTCAGGATTAAACTTATTTCACTGATTACGCTGATTTGATCACTTTGGATTTTAAAGGATTCGGGGAGATATAAGCGAAGAACGCGGATTTTGTCTTACTCAGGATTAAACTTATTTCACTGATTACGCTGATTTGATCACTTTGGATTTTAAAAGATTTGGGGAGATTAAAGCGGATATACTCGCTTATATCTCCCAAAATCTTTTAAAAAAATATAATCAGTTAAATCAGCGTAATCCTGAGTAAGACAAAATCCACGTTCTTCGCTTATATCTCCCCGAATCCCTTAAAATCCAAAGTGATCAAATCAGCGTAATCAGTGAAATAAGTTTAATCCTGAGAAAGACAAAATCCGCGTTTGTTAATGATTGTTAAAAAAAACGGGATATAAATACGCGGCCATTTATATTTGCCCCGGTATGAAACTTTCGGTTAAAAGAATTGGTCAGCTGGCAGTGCCCGCCGCCACTGTAGCATTGCTCTTTCAGCTGTATTGGCTGAGACAAACCTGGCTTACTGCCCGGCAGTCGTTCCGTAGTACTGCGACGGAGTGCCTGCAAAAGGCCTATGATGCAGCCATGATGAGCAACCTGGGCCACATAGGCCGTACCAACGACTCCCTTCAACAAATGAATATATCCTCTTCCATTAACTTTGAAGAACTGGAAGATGATGAAAATGAAACTGTGGAGCAGGCCGCGAAACGCGACAGCATGATCAATACACTCGCCGCCCGGCTGCATCTTGACACCGGTAAATCCCACAGCATACCGGTACCCAATGTGGAATATGCCCAAATGTCCAATATTCTTTCCCGCATGTTTTCATCTTTTGGCTTACAGCTGGTGCATATCGACAGCCTCCGGCACGAATACCGGTTGTTACTGCATGAAAAAAATATCGACCTGCCTTTCCGCCTGTACACCGACACCACCCTGACCGCGGTAAAGAGTAATCCACGGCTGCTGCTCATTCATCCCGCATTGAATACCCAAACCAATACCATCGGCGTACTGTTTTCCGGCGAAACCATCTATCTACTGCAACAAATATTCCCGGCTATCATCGTTTCTTTCTTTATAGGACTGCTGATCGTGGGCTGCATATGGACACTCTGGCGCATCATCGTAAAACAAAAGAAACTGGAGCAAATGAAACAGGACTTTATCAGTCATGTTACCCACGAACTGAAAACACCGGTAGCCGTACTGCAGGCCACCAACGAAGCGCTGCTCAACTTCGGCGGCAGCAACAGCCCGGAAATGACAACACGGTATCTCCATCTCAATAAAACAGAACTCGACAAACTCCAGGGACTCATCGATCAGATCATGACCATCACCCGGCTGGAACAACAACTGCATCAACGGCAAACAACCGCCATGCCGCTGGAAGAGAGCCTCAACGGAATTATTCAGCGATTCGCCTACCAGGATAGTGTGCAAATTCACATAGATAACCGATCAGGACACAACAGTATAGAAACCGATAAACAGGCGTTTGAAATCATCTTCAGTAACCTGCTCGACAATGCCATTAAATACAACAACAAACCACAGAAGCTGATTACATTAACAATAAAAGATAACAGGGACCGCATCTTTATTACGGTAACCGATAACGGCGAAGGTATTTCCAACAGCCATCTGCCCTTTATCTTTGATAAATTTTATCGTGTTACCAGTGGTGATACACAGGATACCAAAGGCCACGGACTTGGGCTCAGTCACGTTAAAGCACTGGCACAACAACTGCAGGCCACCGTTGAAGTAAACAGCACTCCCGGCACAGGCACTACGTTCACCCTTCAATTTCCACGCTATGCAAAAAATTAAACTACTGCTGGTAGAAGATGAACTTACCCTGGCAGGCGTTGTAAAGGAAACGCTGGAGTTGAACGGATTTCATATTATGCATGCCGCAAATGGCCAGCAGGGCTGGGATGCCTATCTCTCCTTCCGGCCCCATGCCTGCGTGGTAGATATTATGATGCCAAAAAAAGATGGCATCTCCCTCGTAAAAGATATCCGTAACGTAGACGAACATACGCCGATCATCTTTCTCACTGCCAAAAGCGAAACCTCCGACGTGTTGCGCGGATTACAAAGCGGGGCCGACGACTATATCAAGAAACCCTTCAGCATGGAGGAACTGATCCTTCGCGTTAAAGCACTCATCAAACGCGCACACAGCAACCCATCCCTCAATGCCCCCAAAGGTATTTACC